>NZ_CP060496.1 GCF_014400405.1 Brachybacterium sp. Z12
TCAGCGACCGGAGGTCGAGTACGGCAGGAGGGCGATCTCGCGGGCGTTCTTCACGGCCTTCGCGATCTTGCGCTGCTCCTGGACGGTGACTCCGGTGACCCGGCGGGCGCGGATCTTTCCGCGGTCGGAGACGAACTTGCGCAGCAGCGCAGCGTCCTTGTAGTCGACGGTCTCGACTCCCGCGGCCTTCAGCGGGTTCTGCTTCTTCTTCGGGGGACGAAGAGAGGGCTTGGCCATCGTGGTGCTCCTTCTTTCTGAGGGGAGCCCGGGCATGCACCCGGGATGGAATGGATCTATATGTGACGTCGATCGCCGAAGCGATCAGAAGGGCGGGTCGTCGTACCCGCCCTGGTTGCCGCCGCCGGCCCACGGGTCGGCAGCCGGTGCGCCCTGCGGCGCGTTGTTGTAGCCGCCCTGGCCACCCTGGCTGGCCTGACCGCCCTGGCCGCCGAAGCCGCCCTGGCCGCCTCCCTGGGGAGCGCCGCCTCCGAAACCGCCCCGACCGCCTCCGCCTCCGCCGCCGCGCTGCACCTTGTTGGGCTTCGCGGTGGCGTACTTCAGCGACGGGCCGATCTCGTCGACGTCCAGCTCGATGCTGGTGCGGTTCTGGCCTTCACGGTCGGTGAAGGAGCGCTGCTTGAGGCGCCCCTGAGCGACCACGCGGGTGCCCTTCTCGAGCGACTCGGCCACGTTCTCCGCGGCGTCGCGCCAGATGGAGCAGCGGAGGAACAGCGCCTCGCCGTCCTTCCACTCGTTCGCCTGACGGTCGAACATGCGGGGGTGGACGCGATGGTGAACGACGCGACCGCGATGCCGGACTGCGTGAAACGCAGCTCGGGGTCGGCGGTCAGGTTGCCGATCACGGTGATGACGGTGTCATTCGCCATGGGGGCTCCTCTGCTCCAGGATGGGGTGGGATGTTGCGGGGGTCAGCGGCAGCGGGTCACTTGTCGTCGACGGGTGAGGCTGTGGCCTTATCGTCGAGACGCATGACCTTGGTGCGCATGACCGACTCGTTGAGCCCGAGCTGACGATCCAGCTCCTGCGCGGTCGAGGCCTTCGCGGTGAAGCTGAGGACGATGTAGATGCCCTCGGTCTTCTTGTCGATCTCGTAGGCGAACTTCCGCTTGCCCCAGATGTCGACGTTGTCGATGGTGCCGCCCTCGGTCGGAATGACCTGGACGAGCTTCTCAAAAGTTCCGGTGACGGTCCGCTCATCGACGGACGGGTCGAGGATGACGACCATTTCGTACTTGCGCATGTTCGGTTACCCACCTCCTGTGGTCTCTGCGGCCACGGTATTTCCGTGGCAGGAGGGTTCATGCCATCCGCACGGGCATCGGCGATGCACGTCACGGACCGGGTCAGCCTACCTGCGCGTCCCCACATCGGCCAGGGCGACGGGATGGGTGCGCCCGGCATCACAGACCGGGCCGTCGAGCGAGGGGTCAGCCCCTCCCCATCGCCTTCTTCACCCGGGCGTACCAGCCGCCGGTGCTCCTGGCCCCGGCGATCCCGCCACCGGCCACCGCTCCGGCGGTGCGGCCGTGCAGGCGCGTCCCGCAGCGGTCGCAGAGCTTCCGCCCGGTGATCGAGGTGTACGCCCTGCCTCGGATCTTCTTGCTGCACTGTTCGCATCGCATGCCCCGATGGTGCCACCCCTGCCCACCAGGGGCGACCGATCGGTCCGGGGCCTTCGACCTCCGCCCTCTAGCGTGGGCCCATGACCAGCACCGACGACCGCACCACGCTGCGACGCACCGTCACCACCACGGGCCTTTTCCTGTTCATCCTCGGGGACGTGCTCGGCGCGGGCGTGTACGTGCTCGCCGGGGAGATCGCGGGATTGCGGGCGGTGCGCTGTGGGTGCCGCTGGTGGTGGCCCTGCTGCTCGCGCTGCTGACCGCCGGGTCGTACGCGGAGCTGGCCACCAAGTACCCCCGGGCCGGCGGCTCCTCGCACTACGCGACCCGCGCCTTCGGCCCCTTCGCCGGGTTCCTGGTCGGCTTCTGCATGCTGTCCGCGGGGGTGGTCTCGGTGGGTGCCCTGGCTCTGGGGTTCGCCGGGGACTATCTGGGCGCCTTCGTGAGCCTGCCGGTGTTCCTGGTGGTGATCGTGTTCCTCGCGCTGCTGGCGGCACTGAACGCCCGCGGGATCAGCGAGTCGCTCGGCGCGAACCGGGTCGCCACCCTCATCGAGGTGGGCGGGCTGCTGCTGGTGATCGTGCTGGGCGGGATCGTGATCTTCCGCGGCGAGGGCGATCTCGGGCGGCTGACGGATCTCGGCACCCCCGAGAACGGGCCGGTCGCGGCGGTGCTGGCGGGCACGGTGCTGGCGTTCTACTCCTACGTGGGCTTCGAGACCAGCGTGAACATCGCCGAGGAGACGAAGGATCCGGCTCGCTCCTATCCGCGCGCCCTGTTCGGGGCGCTGATCGTCACCGGCGTCGTCTACGCCCTGATTGGCGTGGTCGCCGCGGCCGTGGTGCCCACCGAGGAGCTCGCGGGCTCCTCGGCGCCGCTCGCGCTGGTGGTGGAGGCCGCGGGGATCGTGCCGCCGTTCGTGTTCAGCGTGATCGCGCTGATCGCGGTGGCCAACGGTGCGCTGCTGACCGGGATCATGTCCTCGCGCCTCGCGTACGGGATGGCGTCCGACGGGCTGCTCCCGCAGGTGCTGACCCGGCTGCTGCCCGAGCGGCGCACGCCGTGGGTCGCGATCCTCGCGACCACCGCGCTGTCGATCGCGCTGGCGCTGACCGGCACGATCGATGTGCTCGCCGGCACCATGGTGCTGCTCCTGCTGGTCGTCTTCCTCTCGGTGAACGCGGCCGTGCTGGTGCTGCGCCGCGATCGCCTGGAGCACCGCCACTTCCGCACCCCGCTCATCCTGCCTATCGGCGGCCTCGCCTCATGCGTGCTGCTGATGACGCAGGTCGAGTGGGCGGTGTGGCGGCTCGGACTGCCGTTCCTGGCGGTGGCCGCCGTCCTGGCCGGCGTCGCCGCCTGGCGACGCCGGCGCGCCTGAGACGCTCACGCTCCCGCGGGGAACCGCTCCCAGACCCGGTGCGCGCCGAGCAGGGCGGTGATCTCCTCGAGCACCTCGCGTCCGTCGTCGCCGAGCACGAGCCCGGCCCCACCCGGGGCGGTGCGCGCCTCAAGAGCCTCTCGGCCGGTGCCCCAGGCGCCGATCGCCTTGGCATGACGCCAGCACTCGTCGATCAGCTTGCCCACGCGCGGCTCGACGTCCCCGCTCCCCGGTGCCCCGGCCTTCGCATCGACCGTCGGGCGCGAATCGGGGGCGAAGAGCGGGTTGCCGCCGAGCAGCAGGGCGTCGAACTCCACGGAGGCGGCGGTGGCGAGGGTCCGTCCCACCGGGACCCCGGCGACCTCCCCGCCGCGGGTCGAGATGACGACGGGCATCATCCCCGCGCGGGCGATCGCCTCGTGGAGGGCGAGCAGATCCTGGTTCTTCTCCTCCGGGTCCACGACGATGCCGATCCGGCGGCCGTCGGCCGGCCAGGTGCCGCCCAGCTGGGACAGGGGGCCGCTGGTCTCCTGGCCGCCGGCCGGGTCCGCGAAGGGGATGGTCGGCGCCGGGGCGGGCATGCCGAGCGCCGCCGCGACCCGGGCGCACAGCTCCCCGTCGATGTTCGCCAGGCACTGCAGCTGACGCTCGCGGATCGTGTTCTCGTAGCACTTGCCGAGCTCGAAGGAGTAGGCGTCGACGATGTGGTCCTTCTCGAGCGGGGTCATGCTGCGCCAGAACAGGCGGGTCTGGCTGAAGTGGTCCTCGAAGGTCACCGAGAGCTCCCGCTCCTTCACTCCCTCGGGCACCCGGACGGGCAGGTCTTCGAACGCGCCGTCCATCTCCCCGGCCATGAACGGGCAGCCGCCGTCCAGGGTGTTCGGCTGGTACGGCGCGACCCCCGAGTAGTCGCCCTGCCGCCGTGAGCCGCGCGCCCTCCACCAGGACCCCTCCGAGCTCGTGCAGCTCCCGCGCGAGGGCGGCGAGGACGTCGAGCGGATCGAACTGGGCCTGGTCCTCGAGCACCACCGCCCCCGTGACCGGGAAGGGCAGCTCGGTGGTCTGGGTGAACTCCGCGTCCAGCCCGAGCTCTCGCGCCGTGCGCCACTCCTCACGCACCTGCTCCGCGCCGTCCACGGTGGTGGCGTAGGTGCTCGCGGGCCGGCGCTGGACCGGCACGGCCGCGCGCTGGCAGGTCTCCAGCAGCCAGCGCTGCCCCGCGGCGTTCGCCTCGAGGTAGGCACGCGCCGTCTCGAGGCCGTGCCGGGAGCGGAGCTCGGAGAGCCGGGTGCCCTGCAGCAGGGTGAGCTTCGCGGTGGTGGGTTGCCCGTCGCCACGGCGCCGACGGTGCGTGCCTCCAGCACGATCAGCCGGCGGCCGGAGCGGGCGAGCATCACCGCGGCAGCGAGCCCGGTGAGACCGGCGCCGGTCACCGCGACGTCGAAGGAGACGCCTGCGGGCAGGTCGGAGGTCGGGATCTCGGAGCGGTCCAGGGTGTCGTGCCAGAGCGAGTCCATCGGTGGAGGTTACGCGTCTCGATCCGGCGAGGTCACGGGCCGATCGGTCGGCTCCGGGTCAGGCCTCCGGGGGCCCGTCTCCGGCGTCGTCGCGCTCGTCACGGCCGGCGCTAGCGCCGTCCTCGCTCGACGCCTCCTCCTCCGACGACTCCTCAGAAGGCTCCTCGCTCGGCTCCTCAGACGGCTCCTCGCTCGGCTCCTCCTCGGATGGCTCCTCGCTCGGCTCTTCCTCCTCGGAGGGCTCCTCGCTCGGCTCTTCCTCCTCGGAGGGCTCCTCGCTGGGCTCCTCCGTCGGCTCAGGCGCCCCGTGGTCGGCGGCGGCGGGGGCGGCGGGACGTAGCTGCGTTCGCGCGTCTCGTTGTCCAGGCGGACCCTCTCGGGGAAGTCGAGCATCTCCTGACCCTCGAGCGACGGGGCCATGATGTCGCCCCAGATGTCGGTGGGGAAGGTGCCACCGGTCATGTTCTGCGCACCGCCGAAGGGGGTGAGGGTCTCCTCGGACCCGTCCTCTCCGGGCTGGAACATGCCCACGGCGGTCACCAGCTGCGGGGTGAACCCCACGAACCAGGCGGAGCGGAAGCTCTCCGAGGTGCCGGTCTTGCCGGCCACGGGGCGGCCGTCCATCACCCCGGCGAGCGAGCGGGCAGAGCCCACCTTCGGCGGCCCCTGGAGCGCGACGGTCGCGTTGATCGCGACCTCCTCGTCCATCGCCTGGGTCTCCTCGATCTCGTGCTCGTGGCGCGAGGAGCCGTCAGGCCGGGTCACGGACTGGACGATGTAGGCGTCGCGGTGCACGCCGCCCGAGCGATGGTCGCGTAGACCTCGGCCATCTCCTGGACCGTCGGCGAGGCGGAGCCCAGCACGTTCGAGGCGTCGGCACTCAGGCCGGGGTCTCCTCCGGCAGCCCCAGCGAGACCGCGGTTTCCATGGTCCGCTGCGGGCCGATCTCGATGTTCGCCTCGGCGTAGGCGGTGTTGATCGAGTTGGCGGTCGCCTTCTCGAGGGTCACCCGGCCGTAGTCGGTGTTGTTGAAGTTGTTGACCTCCCAGCCGGGGAAGGACTTCGGGGAGTTGCCGTCCCAGCGGGAGTCCAGCGGGAACCCGTCCTCGAGGGCGGCGATCAGGGTGAACGTCTTGAAGATCGATCCGGCCTGCATTCGCGATTGGGAGGCGTCGTTCTGGGCCTGGGCGACATAGTCCGGGCCGCCGTACATGCCCCGGATCGCGCCCGTCGAGGGATCGACCGTGACGGTGCCGACCCGGTTGTTCTCGGGCCGGTCATCCGGCAGGTTGCCGATGGCTTCCACGGTGTTGTTCTGGATCGAGGGATCGATCGTGGAGACGATCGTGTACCCGCCGGTGTTGATCTCCTCCTCGGTGAAGCCCTCCTCGATCAGCTCACCTCGCACCTGGGCCAGCAGGTAGCCCTTGGTGCCGCCGAGGGAGTTCTCGCTGCGCGGCTCGATAGTCTCGGGGAAGCCGAGGGCATCGGCGTCCGCGGCGGTCATCTGCCCCTCGTTGACCTGCCTGCTGATCACGCGATCCCACAGCTGCACCGACTTCTCGGGGTCGTTCGCGGGATCGTAGGAGGAAGGGCCGGGGATCACGGCCACCAGCAGCGCCGCCTCGGCCTCGTCGAGGTCCGCGGCATCCTTGCCGAAGTAGGCCTGGGAGGCCTCCTGCACACCGTAGGCGCCGCGGCCGAAGTAGATGGTGTTGAGGTAGCGGGAGAGGATCTCGTCCTTGCTGATCTCCTGGTCGATCTTCAGGGCCATGATGGCTTCCTTGGCCTTGCCCACGTACGACGTCTCGGTGCCGGTGTAGTACCGCTCGACGTACTGCATGGTGATCGTCGACCCGCCCTGGCGGGCCCCGCCCTGGAGGTTGTTGAGCATCGCCCGCACGATGCCGCGCGGGGACACGCCGCGGTTCTCGTAGAAGCTGGTGTCCTCGCTCGCGACCACCGCCTGCTTGATGCTGTCGGGGATCTCGTCGGCCGGCAGCTCGGTGCGGTTGATCTCGCTGAACTGGCCCATCTCGGTCTCGCCGTCCGCGTAGTAGACGCGAGAGGTCTGCGCGAGGGCGAAGTCCGAGGGTTCGGGAACCTCGGTGTCGTTGTACAGCCAGGCGGCGAAGCCCAGACCCGCCAGCACCATCAGCGCCATCGCGCCGAAGATCATGCGCAGGGAGGGGATCCAGCGCCAAGGGTTCTTCGCCCCGGCCCGGGGATAGTTCAGGAAATTCGTCGCGGCGGCCTTCTTCTTCGCGCCACCCTTCTTCGCGCCCCCGCGACTGGCGGCCGAGGCGGCGACGCCGGCGTGGCGGGCGCTGACCGAAGTGCGGTTGCTCGGCACCTTCGACGCGGCGGTGCGCTTCGGTGCCGGGGAGCTCTTGGCCCCGGTGGTGCTGCGAGCGGTGCGGCTGGATCCCTTGGACCCGGAGGCCTTCGCGGGCTTCCCGGCAGGCTTCGCGGAGGATGCGCGGCGCACACCTGCTGCGCGGCGCGAAGCACCGCCCGACGAGTTCTTCGACGAGCCGCGGGACGAGCGTCGGGAATCGCTCATGACTGCTCCTGGTCCTACGAGGGGGCATACGGGTCCCTGCACCCAGCAGGTGCACGGCCTCCCAGTATGCGCACGACGTCCCGACCGACGGAACGGCGCCGCGTCGAAGCACACAGGGTGTGCACGTCTGGTGCGGCGCCGCTCACATCACGCGCACCGCACGAAGCGGCCGTTCAGGAACTGGAGCGGGCGTCCCACCAGAGGCGGAGCTCCTGCTCAGCGCGCTCCTCGCCGAGTGGCCCGTGCTCCATTCGCAGCTCGAGCAGATGCTTGTACGCCTCGCCCACGTCCCGGCCGGGCGGCAGGTTCAGGATCTCCATGATCCGGTTGCCGTCGAGGTCAGGTCGGATCCGGCCGATCTCCTCCTGCTCGGCCAGCGCGTCGATGCGGGCCTCGAGCTCGCCGTAGGCACGAGCGAGGGTGCGGGATTTGCGACGGTTGCGGGTGGTGACATCGGCGCGGGTGAGGCGGTGCAGATGCTCCAGCAGATCGCCGGCATCGGTCACGTACCTGCGCACTGCGGAGTCCGTCCAGGGCGACTCGACGTATCCGTGGAAGCGCAGATGCAGCTCCACCAGGCGGGCGACCCTCTTGGTGGTGTCCTTGTCGAAGGTCAGCGCCTTCATCCTGCGCGCGGTCATCTTCGCGCCCACGGTCTCGTGGAAGCGGAAGGTGACCACGCCCCCTCCTCGAAGCGGCGCGTGGCGGGCTTGCCCACGTCGTGCATCAGGGCGGCCAGGCGCAGCACCAGGTCCGGTCCCTCGCAGGGGCCGCCCGAGCCGGCCGGGCTCTCGAGGTCGATCGCCTGGTCCAGCACCGTCAGCGTGTGCTGGTAGACGTCCTTGTGATGGTGGTGCTCGTCGATCTCGAGCTGCAGCGCGGGCAGCTCCGGCAGCACATGGGCGGCCAGGCCGAGCTCGGTCATCAGCTCGAGGCCGCCGCGGGGATGGGCGCCGAGCATGAGCTTGACGAGCTCCTCGCGCACCCGCTCGGCGGAGACGATGGTGATGCGCTCGGCGAGCGCCTCGATCGCGTCGGCCGTGGCGTCCTCGATCCGGAAGCCCAGCTGTGCGACGAAGCGGACCGCACGCATCATGCGCAGCGGGTCGTCGCTGAACGACTGGGCGGGGGCGACCGGGGTGCGCAGCACGGTGTTGGCGAGGTCGGCGAGCCCGCCGAAGGGGTCCACCAGCTCGAGCGAGGGGAGCCGCACCGCCATCGCGTTGACGGTGAAGTCCCGGCGCGACAGGTCGCCCTCGAGGGTGTCGCCGTACTCGACCTGGGGCTTGCGGCTCGTCGGATCGTAGGACTCGGTGCGGTAGGTGGTGATCTCGACCTTCACCCCGTCGCGCACGCCACCGAGGGTCCCGAAGTCGCGACCCATGTCCCAGATCGCCCCGTCGCGGGTCCAGGTGCGCAGGATCGCCTCGGTGTCGTCCGGGCGGGCGGAGGTCGTGAAGTCCAGATCGGCGCTCGAGCGGCCCAGCACCGCATCCCGCACCGGACCGCCCACCAGCGCGAGCTCGTGCCCCGCCGCCTCGAACAGCCGTCCCAGCGCGTGGATCTCCTCGGGCAGGGCCCGGAACATGGAGGCCGCCCGGGTGCGGGCGGTGTCGAGGCGCGCAGCTGTCTCGTCGAGGGGATCGGTCACGGGAGGTCCTGTCCTGGGAGGTGTTCCGGTGCTGCGCGGCGGTGCTCTCCACGATGTAGAGGTCTCGTGCCCCTGCAGCCCCTCTACGGTAGCGGCCGCTTACAGTGTCAGCATGCCGTCCTTCCCGCCGTCCGTGCGCCCGGTGCTCGCGGCACTGCTGACGGCACTGGTCATGGCCTCATCAGTGCTGGTGAGCGGCTCGGCGACCCTTATGGCGCCTGCTCATGCCACGCCCGGGAACAGTGCGGCAGCGGCCCCCGTAGCCCCTGCGGATCCCGCGCGCGACGCCCCTGTGAGCATGGATCTCGTCTCCCTCACGCCCACCTCCCTGGCCCCCGGTGGGACCGTCGAGGCGCAGCTCGAAGTGACCAACACCTCCTCCGAGCCGCTGTCGGCCCTCGCCCTCGAGCTGCGCACCCGCACTGCCCGGGTCACGGACCGCACCATCCTGGCCGACTGGCAGTCCGACGCCTCCCCGGACCTCTCCGGCGCCGCGCTCGCGAGCTCCGCGGAGCATGGGCGGCTCGCTCCCGGGGAATCGACCGTGCTCACCGTGGAGATCGACGCGGAGGAGCTGAACTACTCGAGGAGTCCTATTTCTGGGGGACCCGCCGGCTCTCGTTGACCGTCGTCGCCGACGAGGAGCCGCTGACCTCCCTGCGCACCTTCGTGGTGTGGCGACCGGCCGACGCCGACGACTCGATCACCCAGTCGGTGCTGCTACCGCTCGCCTCCGAGGACGCATCCGCTGTCGTCACGGATCCCGAGAGCTTCGCGAGCTCCGTCGAGTCGGGCCGGCTGGCCTCGGTGCGCCGGCTCGCCCCGCGCGGCGACGTCGACTGGTGGCTGGATCCGGCACTGTTGGACCCGCCGATGGTGCCGATCGACACCGGGACCGAGGGGTCGGACACCGACGCCACCGATGAGGAGGAGGATTCCCTGGGGCCGGTGCGCGAGTACGAGGCCGCACCGCTCTCCGCCGAGCTCGCCGACACCCTCGCCCAGGCCGCAGAGGGACGCACCGTGCTCGCCATGCCGTACGCCCAGGCCGACACGATCAGCCTCCGCCACGCCGGGTCCGAGCGTCTCGAGGGCGTGGTCCGCGACCGGGGCGAGCAGGTCTGGCAGGGCAGGGAGATCGAGCCCCGCGCAGCGGCGCTGCGGGTGGACGGCGGAAGCGCCGACGCCGCGGCCCTCGAGTCCGCGCTCGAGGCGGGCAGCACTGCCGCGATCGTGCCCTCCAGCTCCCTGCGTGCGGAACCCGCTTCCGCAGTCACCCCGAGCTCGGTCGGGCTCTACGAGTCCGGAGCGGTGGAGGGGCGCAGCTGCCGCTGCTGGCCCCGGACCCTGAGCTCTCCGCCGAGTTCTCCCTGCTCACCTCCGGCTCCGATACCGAACAGACCCAGCAGCGGCTGCTCGCGGAGACCGCGACCATCGCCTCCGAGTACGCGACGGCCCCCGCCATCTGCTGATCTCCCCCTCACCGGACGCGATGCTGGATCCGGTGGCGGCCGAGGCCGCACTGGACGCCATGGCTGAAGCGCCCTGGATCGAGCAGAGCCGCACCGATGCGCTGCTGGACGCCGCCGACAGCGAGGAGTGGACCACGGACCCCCGCAGCGAGAGCGAGGAGCTGTACACCATCGGACGCGTCACCGCCTCGGATGTGCACGCCAGCGCCCCGGCGGAGAACGGCCGCTGGGAGCATCAGGACGAGGCCGACGCACCGCCGCTGCTCGCCCCCGAGGCTCTCACCGAGCTCGACACGGCCTGGGAGGACGTCGACACCCTCGCCGCAGCGATGGAGGACGAGTCACCGCTGGACGCACCACGGCTCGAGATCCTGGCGGGCACCTCGATGCGCTGGCGGGACGACCCGGAGATCCCGGCAGCGCGGGCGAAGGGCCTCCGCACTCGCCGCCGAGCTGCAGGACCGGATCGATGTGGTCCCCGCCTCGGGGTACAACGTCATCTCCGACGCGGTGGCCGTCCCGATCACCATTACCAACGGCCTCGACACCCCGATCACGGTGCGCGTCCAGGTCACCTCCGACCGGCCGCTGGTGCAGATCGGCGAACCGATGGTGGTGGAGGTCCCCGCCCGCGGACAGACTGACGCGGCGGTGGATGTCGAGGCGATCGCCAACGGCTCCGTCACCCTCACCACCGTCCTCACCACCGAGGACGGACGCCCGCTCACCGCGCCGGTCGGCGTCCCGCTGACGGTCAACCCGTCCTGGGAGAACTGGACCACCCTGCTGCTGGTCATCGCGATGGGGCTGCTGGTGGTGGTGGGTGTCGCCCGTGCCCGACGCACCGGGTCCTCGACCCGGGCGCCTGCGGTCCGCGGGCCCGAGGACCCCCTGGAGCTCTCCCGCACAGGACGCTCCACCCTCGACCCCAACGCCACGCGGGACGCCTGGGAGCAGCATCCCCGGTCCGCACCAGAGAAGACCGAGGAGGACCGCTGATGAGCACCGCCCGCCGGGTCCGCCACATACCCCGCCACCGCCGCCAGGGCGTCCCCACGAGCCGCTCGACACTGCTGCGTGCCAGCGTGCTGATGGCCTCGGGCTCGATGATCTCGCGGCTGCTCGGCTTCGTGCGGAACTTCCTGTTCGGCGCGATCCTCGGCGGTTCGATGTCCGCCGCGGCCAACGCCTTCAGCGCCGCGAACACCCTGCCCAACACCATCTGGCTGCTGGTGGGCGGCGGCACCTTGAACGCGATCCTGGTCCCCGCGATCGTGCGTGCGGTCAAACGGCCCGATCGCGGCAGCGACTACATCTCGCGCCTGATGACCCTGGTCGCCGCGGTGTCTCTCGGTGTCACCGCCATCTGCCTGGTCGCGGTGCCGCTACTGCTGACCCTCACCAGCGGTGTGCTGCCGCCGGCGACCTACGCGCTCGCGATCCAGATCGGCTACTGGATGATGCCGCAGATCTTCTTCTCGGCGCTCTACGTCATGTGCGGTCAGCTGCTGAACGCCCATGAGTCCTTCGGCCCGTACCAGTGGGCACCGGTGGTCAACAATCTCGTCGGCATCGTCGGGGCCGGCCTGTTCCTGGGCCTGTGGGGCACCGTCGGCGATCCGGGCCAGTGGACGATGCCGATGGTCGTGGCGATGGCCGTGATCAACGTGGGCGGCTCCGCCGCCCAGGTGCTGTTCCTGTTCTGGTACGTCAAGAAGCTCGATCTGCGCCTGCGCCCGAAGTGGGGGCTGCGCGGCCTCGGGCTGGGCAAGCTCAGCCGGATCGGGCTGTGGTCGCTGGCGATGCTGGGGCTGGGGCAGCTCGGCATCTGGGCCTCGCGCTGGGCGACCGGCGGGGCGGTGCGGCAGACGGAGCTGCTCCAGGGCCAGCCCGAGCTCGCCGCGAAGTACCCGGCCCTGCTCACCATGGAATGGGCCTACCTGGCATTCATGATCCCGCAGGGCATCATCGCGGTCACGCTGGTCACGGCCGCGTTCCCCTCCATCTCCCGCAGTGCGGCCGACGAAGACCACGCCGGTGCGCTGTCCCGCTACGCGGAGACCAACCGGATGCTGGCGGTCCCGATGATGCTGTGCACCGCGGTGTTCATCGCCCTGTCGGGTCCGATCATGTGGGTGATCGGCGGCGGCACCGGTGAGATCGGCGCGCGCGCGAACGGCACGGTGCTGGTCGCCTACATGCTGGGGCTGGTGCCCTTCGCCTCGCTCTATCTCATCAAGCGCCTGTTCTACGCGTACGAGGACGCCCGCACCCCGTTCTTCGCCCAGATCCCCATCACGGCGATCACCGTGCTGTCGGTCCCGATCATCCTGACCACGGTCGATCCGATGTACGCGGCGATGGCCGCGGCCGGTTCCACGAGCGTCGGCAACCTGGTCGCGTGGCTGATGGGCATGTGGCTGCTGCGCCGCCATGCGGCGCGGCACGGGACGACCCCTCCGAGCGCCGTCACCGGCGCGCTGATGTTCGGGAAGCTGGGCGTGGCCGCCGTGGTGAGCTGGGCCGTCGGCACCGGACTGGTGGCCCTCGCGGGCGACCTGTTCTGGACGCATCGCCTGCTGGCCGTACTGCTCGGCGCTCTCGTCGCGGGGGTGATGGTGGTGGTGTTCAGCGTGGTCGCCTACCTGCTGCACGTGCCCGAGATGCGGCAGCTCGTCAGGGTGACGCAGCGCCAGCTGAAGCGCCTGACGGCTCGCAGGACGGCGGTCAGCTCGTAACATGGTCGATGCACGTGACGGGCGCACCCCCGCTGGACGAGGAGAAGGACGGTCCGTGGACACGAACTCAGAGCCGGACGCACTGCGGTCCCGCTGGACGCTGGAGGGAAAGATCCCTCTGTCCGGCGTCGCCGAGGGCGCTTCGTGGCGCCGCGCCCGGTCGGTGGCCACCGGCCAGGACGTAGTCCTGTTCATCGTGCGGGGCGAGGCCGCCCTGGAGGCCGCCGACGCCGTGCGTCGTGCCTATCTGGTCGAGGATCCGCACCTGCTGCCGGTCCAGGAGATCGTCGTGCTGGACGACCCGCGGGAGGCCACCGCCGAGCAGGCCGCGCCCGCGGATCCCGACGGCCCGACCACTGTGGTGGAGTATCCGCGTCCCCCCCGCCCCGCCGCTCGCGGCGCTGCTGGCCCAGGGACCGCTCCATCCGGAGACGGCGCGCGCGATCATCGGAGAGGCCGCGACCGGTCTCGAGGCCGCCCGGCGACGCGGTGTGCGCCATCAGCTGATCGATTCCAACCGGCTCTTCGTCGACACCCGCACGGGAGCGGTCGCGATCCTCGGGATCGGCGTGGAGGCCGCCGCCCACCCCGGTCTGGACCGCTCGCGGGAGGTGGCCTCCTTCCAGGACACCGCAGCGCTCGTCGCGCTGCTGTACCGCGCCCTGACCGGCCGCAGCCCGCAGCATGATGCCAGCGGCGACGTCCCACGGCCCTCCACGGTGGTGGACACCGAGATCCCCGCGGATCTGGATCTGCTGTGCGACCTCGTGCTGAACGAGTCGGCCGATGACATCCCCGAGACCACGCGGGGCCTGATCGAAGCGCTCGAACCGTGGCAGTCGATCCCCGTGACCCTTGAGGCGTATCCGCGCGCCGCTCCGGCGGCTCCGGCGGTCGACGAGCCCGTCTCGCAGGAGGGCATGGTGGAGGAGGGTTCCGCCCCCGCCGATGCCCTGCGGGACGATCCGTCGCCGTCGCCATCCGCCGAGCCCGATATGGCCGACGAGGACGAGCTCGATAGCACAGCCCTGATGGACTCCGTGCCCGATGAGCTCCCGGACGAGGACACCGTCGTCCGGGCTCCTGAGCCGAGCGTTCCCTCTGTTCCGGAGCTCCCTGCCGCCGCCGGAGCCGCCAGCGCGGTCGGCATGGCTGGAGCGGGAGCGGCGGCCGTCGCCGCTGAGTCTGCCGAGTCCACCGAGTCTGCCGAGCCTGCCGAACAGCGCGATCAGGACGATGCCGACGGCGAGGAAGCAACCGTCGCGGAGCAGAGAGCTGACGAGGCCGAGCAGCAGCGTGCCGCACAGGCCGCGGAGGAGAAGGCGCAACGCGCCTCAGAAGAGGCGAAGTCGCTGGTCACAGATCTGCGCCTCGATCAGAAGCGGTCCAGCACCGCCTTCCCCGGCCAGCTGGATCTCGCCCTCCCGTCCCCTGAAGAGCCCCCTGCGGCACCGGACTCCCCGTCGGCCGCTGGTGCCGGGACCCTCGCGGCAGGCGGCCTCGCAGCCGGTGCCGCCGGAACCACCGGTGATTCCCCGCAGCCGCAGGACAGCGAGCTTCCCGCCCGTTCATCCGGCACCCAGTGGCCGCTCGCCGGCGACGCCGAGCAGGGTGAGCGCACAGCTCTCGCGCCTTTGCAGTCACCGGACGGCTCGGACGGACGTGCACAGCAGCCTTCTGACGCTCCTTCGGAGTCCTCGACCGCCTCCACCCCGGATCATTCCGTGCCCACCCCGACGCATCCCGTGGTGCACAGTGCGGGCAGTCAGTCGCCGAGCCCGGTCCCTGTCGCCGGCCGGGCCGCGCCGGTCGCAGCGGCGCGCGGGGACGAACCGATCGTGATCCACGGACGGGACCGCTCGCTGCTCGAGGAGACACCGGAGGAGAGCACCGTGCCCTCCTCGCGCGGCTCCCTGCTGCGGGACGTGGTCGGTGTCGCTGTCGACGCCGACGCACCGGGGACCTTCGCCATGGGCCCTCAGGACCACGAGAAGCGATCGCTGCAGTCGCAGTGGATCATCATCGGCGGCGCCATCGTCGTGATGGTCGCCCTGGTCTTCGCGCTGACCTCGATCACCCGAGACATCGGCGGGCTGCTGGACGATCCGCTGGCCACCGCGACCCCGCCGAGCTCCACCGCCCCGACCGAGGAGGACACCGGCGAGGCACCCGTGGAACCCACGGAGGAGGCGACCGAAGAGCCCGAGCTGCCAGCCCCGAACTCTCCGGCGTGGAGCTGTTCGCTCCGGGCAGCGACCGGGAACCGGACAACGCGGATCAGCAGGAGCGGATGACCGACGGCGACCCCTCGACGTACTGGTCCAGCAAGCACTACGGCAGCCCCCAATACGGCGGGCTCAAGGACGACGTGGGCGTCCGTCTCGAGTTCGGGGAACCCTCGACGTTCACCGCAGTCACCATCACCACCGCCCGGAACAACGGTGGCACGATCGAGCTGCGCGCGCTGGAGGGCGACGGATCGCTCGGCGAGGTCCTGGCCACCGGCGACCTCGCCGGGGACGGCGAGGTCCGCCTCACGGCGCCCGAGCCCCTCGAGACCGAGCAGGTCGCCCTGTGGATCTCCGAGCTCCCTCCCGACAGCAATGAACAAGGGCGGTTCCGGGCCCGCATCGCGGAGATCCAGGTCGAATGAGCTCCTCGCCCCGACGCCGCCCCTCCGCGCGCGGGGACGAAGACCGCGAGCCGCGCCTCGGGACAGTCCTCGGGATCCCGCTCCCGCTGATCGTCGTCACCCTGGTCGTCGCCGGTCTGCTGGGCATCCAGTTGGCCGGAGCGCTCGAGCTGTCCACCTCGAGCCGATCCCATGCTTCAGCAGCATCCGTCGACTCGATCTCAGGCGGGAAGAATTCCGCCGGCGTACCCGTTATCACTGAGACCACCCTCGGCACCGAGGTGCAGCGCCTGATCGACACCGGGACCATCCAACCGATGACGAGCTTCGACGCCGCACAATGCCTCAAGGAGCAGGGGATCCCGGAATCGATCCTGATCATGGAGGAGGTCGCATGGGGCGGCGAGGAGACGGCGAGCTGGCTGCTCGTGCACGGTCCGATGGACCGCGAGACCCTGCGCGCCAACGGCGGCATCGTCTCGGCCACCGTTGTCCTTCCCACCTGCGGCACCTCGGACGACAACACCTCGCCGCAGGACGTCCGACTCTGGTCCGGGGACGTGATGATCGGCTCCCTATGACCCACAGCGCGACGGGGCCACCACAGCGGGCCCTGCGCGATACTCGGTGACGGGCCTCCCGCTGACCGCCCACGACCACACCCACGGAAGGACATCCACCATGTCGCAGCCCATCCAGGCTCTCAACATCCTCGGCGGCCCCGCGCCCATCGCACAGACCGCCCCGGCTCCCTCGGTCGCGGCCCCCAGGACGACACCGTCCATGAGGTCGTGATCGTCGGCTCCGGTCCCGCCGGCTACACCGCTGCGATCTACACCGCGCGTGCCGAGATGAAGCCGATCGTCATCGCCGGCGCCCTCGACGCCGGAGGCGCGCTCATGACCACCACGGATGTCGAGAACTTCCCGGGCTTCCCCGAAGGCGTCCAGGGGCCGGAGCTGATGACGAACCTGCAGGAGCAGGCCGAGCGCTTCGGCGCCGAGGTGATCTACGACGATGCCGTGGAGCTCGAGCTGGAGGGGGACGTCAAGACCGTCACCCTGGACGACGGCACCGTCTACCGTGCGAAGACGCTGATCATCACCACCGGATCCGCGTACCGCAAGCTCGGCGTCGACGGTGAGGACACGCTCTCCGGCAAGGGCGTGAGCTGGTGCGCGACCTGCGACGGCTTCTTCTTCAAGGATCAGGAGATCGTGGTGGTCGGCGGCGGCGACAGCGCTGTGGAGGAGGCGACCTTCCTGACCCGCTTCGGCAAGTCGGTCACCCTCGTCCACCGCCGTGACGAGCTGCGAGCATCGAAGATCATGGCGCGCCGCGCCGAGGCCGATCCTAAGCTGAGCTTCGCCTGGAACAGCGAGGTCGTGAGCATCAACGGCACCGACAAGGTTGAATCCGTGACCCTTCGTGACACGGTCACCGGTCAGGAGAGCGTGCTGGCGACCTCCGCCGTCTTCGAAGCCATCGGGCATCTCCCGCGCACCGATCTGGTGCGCGGCAAGCTCGAGCTGGATGACGAGGGGTACATCGTGTGCGAGGGCCGTACCACCCGCACCTCCGTGCCGGGGGTCTTCGCGGCGGGCGACGTCGTGGACCACACGTACCGCCAGGCCATCACGGCGGCAGGGACCGGCTGCCAGGCAGCGCTGGATGCTGAGCGCTGGCTCGCGGACACCGCAGCCAACCTCCACGCCGAGAGGGCAGTGGCGGCCGCCGCCGGGCAGTGACTTCACCGTCGCACCCGCCGACCACTCGTGCGCTGGCTGCGCATGCAGTGGTCCTCCTCAGCGCGCAGTGGGCCGGGCCATCGGGCCCGGCCCCGACCGTGCTGAAGGAGCTCAGCAGGCGATGGGGCACCTCCGTGCACGCAGTGCTCGTGGAGGACCCTGATGACGAGCTGCTCGAGCTGTGGGATGTGGACATGCTCCCCACCTGGCTCCGCTTCACACCAGGTGAGCCCCTCGATGACGAGGAGACGCTCACCGTGACGCACCTGAGTGGTGCGAGCCCGGGCGGGGAGGGGCTCCACCTCGAGGGGCCGTGGACCCTCACCCACCGACGCAGTGGAGCTCTTCCCAAGCATGTGGTCGAGACGGAGTTCGGCCCACGCCTCTGATCTGGAGAGCTGGCTGACTTCGACCGTGTCAAATCTGGGCGGGACGACCAGCTCTGACGTGCCGGAACGGCGCTATCCACATGTCTGTCCACATGGTTCTCCACAGCCGGGGATGAGTGTATCCACAGGGTTGTCCACAACGGATTGTGGATAACCAGCAGGAATTCTCTTGCGTATGCTTTGGCGACAATATGCCTCTGACCTGCACTGATGCTCGCCAGTAAGGTTCTGCTGTCCAATCCGGTTCCACGTGATATCCACCGCTTCGCGCGGTTGACCACATAGTTGGACACGTGTCCATCAGGACTTGTCCACAATGATACTCACACTGTGCATGAGGGCCATTGCGCGGCATGAAGGACAGAGTCGGCGGCAGAGAAGCCCAGCCGGAGTCCCGCACCACCGCAGTTCCACGTGACGATGCAACTCACTCTGCTACGTGCTGGCCGCGCTGCATTCCATCCCCTGTACACCAGCTGTTCATGGAGGCCGTTCTTTGGGCCCGTAGCTTGCCCAGCAACCCCTCCTCCTGAGAGAGGTGTTTGCCGTGAAACGTCCGCCTCCCCGTGGGCCAGATGTCGGGTGACAGATCGGGCACGCGCACGTTTCACGGGAAACTTGCCGGGTGTCCGTGTCTGGTCGCAGCCCTAGGGGTGACGGTAGCGGCGCGCGCGTACGGGTTCACGTGAAACCTGCTCGCTACAGCGAGACCGGTGCGGCGCACCTCGGGCGGCATGTCTTGGACAGGGCAGAGCCTGTTCAGGCCGAAGCCCACGTTTCACGGGAAACAGTCGTCATCTCTCAGCTCGTGCCGCTCCTGTGCGTAGTCGGACCGCTGCAGAAGCGAAGGGCCACACTGCAGCGTCTGGGGCAGACGCATTGCTCCGTGCTGCTCGGCCCCCCACAAGCCTTTCGGGTGAGGCTCCAAGAGAGGTTGTGAGTAGCCTTGCCCTCGCGTACATGAACTGAGATGAGCCGCCGGCGTGCTTCCGGGTGGCTGCAGAAGTGATCGCCAGGGGCAGCGATCGTTTCGCGTGAAACGTTCCGCTCACCCGTGCTCATGCCCGTCGGCCTCTGCCCGGCTTCACGTGAAACGTACGGCTCGCCTATGTTCATGCCCGGCGGCGTCTGGCCGGTTTCCCGTGAAACCTGCTCCAAACGTGTGCTAGTTGTCGTCACGAAAGCGCGCTTACTT
The DNA here is from genome assembly GCF_014400405.1 of Brachybacterium sp. Z12. GTDB lineage: Bacteria > Actinomycetota > Actinomycetes > Actinomycetales > Dermabacteraceae > Brachybacterium. Next base: position 18,930 of record NZ_CP060496.1, read on the forward strand.
CTTCTATCGCCAGCCCGTTCTGGAGTACCCGGGCCAGCTTCGAGATCAGCGGGTGACGAAGATGGTCTGTAAATGGCGTGTCCGCTGAGGTCTCACGGGAAACTCGAACATCCCTGGCAGTCGTAGCCGCCGAGGTACAGGTTCGGTCCCGGGTCAGGTCGGCCCAGGTCGGGTGTAGATCCCCGACAGTCAGGTGCGTTTCACGCGAAACGCGCTCAGTTGACGCTGATGCCGCGTTTCACGTGAAGCGAGAGCTCACCCTCACCGGAACATGCGCTTCATCGCAAACGCACCTGGGGCGCACCCGGTGGGCAGCCGTCCAGGGCAGGATGGATTGAATGCGTCCGAAGCATGGGTTTCACGGGGAACGATCGCGCATCTCCTTCCGAGGCCTCATTCCTCAACCGAGGGTCAGCCTCGCCGGAGGAGGCGCCTAAGCCGAACTGCCGTTCAGCTAGCATTCTCGTGGCTCGAGGAGTAGCGAACGCTTCACGTGCAACTGCGTCGCAAGAAAGGGTCGAGTCGTCGCCTACTCCGCCTCCAAGTGCCGGTGGTACGTCCCGCTCGCCGCCGGGCCAGGGGCATGCACACTGCAACCCCTGTGCGCAGAGTAGCTAGTTTCCCGTGAAACTGGCTGCGAGTGCGCCGTGGGTCTCCGCTATCCCATGCAAGAAGCCTCCGGGAATCACCGAAACCAGCACATTCGGGCGGGCTTCAGTCGCCAGGCGAAGCCCGTTGCACGTGAAACGCGGGCTGGCAAGCCCGCTGCTTCACGTATTCGCGTCGCCCACGATGAGCTGTACCGCCGCGGCGAGGATCCTCCGTGCTGCCTTCTATCCGCACTACGTTGTTTCACGTGACACAAGAGAGCCGGCGAAGAGAGGGTAATCAATTCCCCGTTGTGTGCCACTGGGTACGAAGTTTCGCGTGAAACGTCGCGCGGGACTGCGCAGGTCCCGTAAGCCCGCCAGCGTCTATGTCCTTCTCCGCATTGCCGAGGACTATATCGGTCAGGGGGACAAAGGTCCGCTCTCCAAGGCCGAGGGTGCCTTCAAGGATTCCACCGCTGCTGCTGGAGCGACTATCCACAGAGTTGTGCACATCGGTGGATAGTCGGAAAAAGCGTCGATGACCAGGACAGACGCCCGCTTATGTAAGCGTAGGCAGACCCGAAGCAGGACTAGAGCCCAATCTGTACTGACACTACCGATACTTTCGTCATAACCCGTGGCGGGACGGGGCCACTACTCGTCCGTAGCTTCTTCTGGTCCTCAGCGCAACCAAGAAGGGGCCCGCGCAGTCGCGGGCCCCTTCTCAGGAAGTCAGAGGGCGGAGATCAGTGATCTGTGTGCGGGAGAGGAACGTCCAGTCCCATGTTCTCGACCAAGCGCTCAAGATCCTCGAGATTGCTGAACTCGAGAGTGATGCGGCCCTTGCGCTTGCCCACGTCGATGCGCACCGGGGCTTCGAGGCGGTTGGACAAGCGGCTGGTGAGGTCCACGACGTGAGGATCGTAGGTGCTGCGGCGCACGGTCCGCGTGGCCGGCTGCTGCCCGCCCCCGCGACCAGACGTTCCACGGCACGAACGGAGAGCCCCTCCTGCACGATCCGCTGAGCGAGCTCCTCCATCAGGTGAGGATCATCGAGGGAGAGCAGAGCTCGTGCGTGACCGGCGCTGATCGCACCGCTGGCGAGGCGACGCTGTACGAGAGGGGGAGCCGCAGCAGGCGCAGCGTGTTGGTGATCTGGGGGCGCGAACGCCCGATGCGCTCTCCGAGTTCGTCCTGTGTGCAGCCGAAGTCCTCGAGCAGCTGCTGATAGGCGTTGGCCTCTTCGAGAGGGTTCAGCTGCGTGCGGTGCAGGTTCTCCAGCAGTGCGTCCCGCAGGAGATCGTCATCACTGGTCTCTCGGATGATCGCCGGGATCGCGGGAAGGCCCGCGCGACGCGCAGCCCTCCAACGACGCTCGCCCATGACTAGTTCGAAGGACTCGCCGGCCTCGGTGACCGGGATCGGGCGAACCACGACCGGCTGCAGCACACCGACCTCGCGCAGCGAGTAGGCGAGCTCATCGAGCTCGTCCTCGTCGAACATCGTGCGGGGATTACGCGGGTTCTCCCGTACCTCGTGGATCGGGATCTCAGCGAACACCGCGCCCGGGACGCTCACCAGATCCTGGCTCACAGCAGAGAGAGCCGGGGTAGGGCCCTGCTCCGGCGACGCTCCGTCAGCCGCCTGCTCCGAGCCCGAGTCCCCGAGGGGCTCGCCGTCTGCGGGGGATCCGTCGGACTCGACAGCGGAGTCGCTCTCCTGAACCGGAGCCGGAGTCTCAGCAGGCTCGGATGCCTGGGCCTTCGCCGGGGACGGGGTCACCGGCTCCACGTCGACGACCGGGCTGTCCTCGGTGGAAGCGGCCGCCGGGGAGGCTGTCTCCGGCGTCGTCGCATCGGCGGCGGGGCTGGTGGACTTCTTCGCCGCAGTCGTCTTCGTCGCCGCGGGGTTGGCCGCTGCCGGCTTTGCCGGCGCGCTCTTGGCAGCGGTGCTCTTGGCGGGTGCGCTCTTGGTGGCAGTGCTCTTGGTGGCGTCAGTCTTCGCAGCGGAAGCCTTGCTCGCAGAGCTCTTGGTGGCAGCGGTCTTGGTCGCCGGCTTCTTGGCTGTCGTTCCGCTCGAGGCGCTGCTCGAGGAACGGACCGGAGCCTTTGCGCTGCGGGTCGTCGGCTCCTCCTCTGCGGTCTCGGTGGCCGGAGCCTTGGAACCGGAGGCGGCAGCGGCACGGGTGCTGCTGGCGGTGCGGCCCCGACGCTCAGCGGCGGCGCGTGCCATCCCGGTGGCGAGGTCGAGCGCATCGGCACGCCCTCGCTGCGGGCGGCCATCCGCGTCGACCCTCTCCCCGGAGAAGAACATGTCGACCGGCCGGGTGCTGCCGGAGCGTCCCTCGGTCTCGTCGGCCGGACGCGTGCGCGTACGAAGCTCCTGCTCAGGAGCAGAGGTCGAACCGGCGCCCGGGATCAGGGCACCGAGTCCTCGACCGAGTCCTCGCTTCTGCGTCATGGCCGTTGTCCTTCCGAGAAATGTCGTCGCCGTAGGGGTATCACCCGGGTCCGCATGCGCCGTCGCCGCGGCCCCGGTGGGGGATCAAGGGGCTGGTCGGGTGTTGATCTCGTACGCGGCCGCGCGGTAGGCCAGTGCACCGCTGGAGCCCGGATCGTATGTCAGCACCGTCTGTCCGTAGCTCGGTGCCTCCGAGATCCTCACCGAACGCGGGATGCTCGTCTCCAGAGTCTGGTCCGGGAAGTGATCACGGACATCCTGGGCGACCTGAGCGGCCAGGCGGGTACGGGCGTCGTACATCGTGAGCATAATCGTGGAGACCACGAGCTCCGGGTTCAGGTGCTGACGGATCAGCTCGATGTTGTTCAGCAGCAGCGAAAGACCCTCCAGCGCGTAGTACTCGGCCTGGATCGGGATGAGCACCTCACGCGCCGCCACCAGGGCGTTGACCGTCAGCAGCCCGAGCGAGGGCGGGCAGTCGATGAGCACGTAGTCCAGACGCTCCAGGCCCCGCTGCTCGCGTTCCTCGAGATGATCCCGGATCGCATTGCGCAGGCGGTTCTCCCGGGCCACGAGGGAGACCAGCTCGATCTCCGCTCCGGAGAGGTTGATCGTGGCAGGCGCGCAGAACAGGCGCTCCATATCCGGGACCGCCTGCACCACATCGCTCAGCGGCGCGGACTCCACCAGCACCTCGTACATGCTGAGCACCTCAGCGTGATGATCGATGCTCAGCGCAGTCGAGGTGTTCCCCTGCGGGTCCGCATCGATCACCAGCACGTTCAGGCCGCCCATCGACAGGGCCGCGGCGACGTTCACGGTGGTCGACGTCTTCCCGACGCCGCCCTTCTGATTCGCAACCGTGATGACACGGGTGCTCTCGGGCCGCTGGAGGTCGAGACCCTCGAGCTTCTTCTTGCGGGCAAGATCCCGGGTCAGCTCACGCATCAGCGGGGTGTCTTCCATCGCGCCGTGTCCCGGGGAGGAATCATCGCGCCGTTCAGCCACGTGCGTCTCCCTTCCTGGTCGCCTTCGCACGGCGACGCACTTGGACCACTGTAGTGGGAACCTCGACCTCGCCCACCCCGTACAGGGAGATGGTGGGATCGACGCCGCCGAGCTTGGCGAGGGCCTTCTGCGCCTTCTCCACCTCGTCGGCCGCCGAGGACCCCTTCATGGCCAGCAGCAGACCTCCCTCGGCCACCAGCGGCAGCGTCCATCGGGCGAGCTTGTCGAGCGCGGCGACCGCGCGAGCGGTCACGACCTCGAAGTCTCTCTCACCATGCAGATCCTCCGCACGGGCTCGGACCACCTCGAGGCCCAGACCCAGCTCGGCATCAACTTCCTCGAGCCAGGTGGTGCGGCGCTGCATCGTCTCGATCAGGGTGACCTTCAGGTCGGGGCGCGCGATCGCGATCACCACACCGGGCAGCCCGGCGCCGGAGCCGACGTCCGCCAGCGTGGTCGCATCAGGGGCGGCGGCATCGATCGCGTCGACCATCAGCGCACAGTTCAGCAGGTGCCTCTCCCACAGGCGATCCACCTCACGCGGGCCGATCAGACCACGCTCCGGACCCTGCTCGGCGAGCAGGGCGACGAAGCGCTCCGCGAGCTCGAGGCGATCTGAGAAGAGCCGCTCGGCCGTGGGGCGCAGGGATTCGGGAAGGGGCTGCACGGGCTGCCTCAGGATGCCGGGTAGATCACGACGTGACGGTTCTTGCCGTCACCGTCGGACTCGGAGCGTAGGCCCTCGCGCTTTGCGACGTCGTGGACGACCTTGCGCTCGAAGGGGTTCATCGGGCGCATCGGCACCGGGGCGCCGGACTCCTTCGCCTCGGAGATCGCTGTCGCGGCGAGCCCCTCGAGGCTGTCCTTGTGCTCGGCCCGGAACCCGCCGATGTCGAGCATCAGGCGGGAACGATTCCCGGTGCGGGTCTGCACCGCCAGACGGGTGAGCTCCTGCAGGGCGTCGAGCAGCTCTCCCTTGGGACGGTTCAGACGAGCCAGCTTGTCGGCCCCCGCGATCTCCACGGAGGCGCGGTCGCCGTCCACGTCGATGTCGATGTCGCCGTCGAGATCGGCGATGTCCAGCAGCTCCTCGAGGTAGTCGGCGGCGATGTCGCCCTCCTCCTCGAGACGGCGCATCCGCTCCTCGTCGCTCTCCGCAGCGGCCTCGGTCTCCTCCGCGGGTGCCTCGGCCGCGGTCTGTCCCTCGGCCGTGCTCACGTCGTCGTCGACGGGGTGGGCGTATCGTTCTCCGCCGCCGCAGAGGCGTCAGCCAGGGGCTCGTTCAGGTTCATCAGGATCCTCCGGAAATGCTGGATGTGGGATTGCACCCCGGGAGCGACCGTGCTCCCGGGGCGAGGTCACTTCTTGCGCTTCTTCTTGCCGCCCTTGTTCTTGTTCAGGGCGTTCGATCCCTGCGACGGAGACTCCGGCACCTCACCGGCGGCCTCCTGGGCCTTGCGGCGCTCCTCAGCGGCCTTGGCGCGGAGGGCGCGGGCCCGCTCGAGCTTCTCCTCGTCGGAGAGCTTCTTGCCGCTCTTGCCCTTGGTGGGCTGCACACGGATCGGGGCCTCGGGTTCCGGCTCGGCGGAGACCTTCTTGGGCGGGGTGAAGTCGAGGGGCTCGAGGCCCTTCTTCTCCCGCTTGGCGTTGATGCGCTCGTGCTTGGCCTTCTCGGCTTCGGTGCCGGGAGTGGGGGTGGCGCGGATGACGATGTACTGCTGCCCGAAGGTCCACACGTTGGTGGTCAGCCAGTAGATGAGCACACCGATCGGCATGCTCGGCCCCGTGATCACGTAGATGAACGGGAGCATGTACAGCATCATCTTCTGGGTGCTGGCCATGGGGCCCTCGAGGGCCGCCTTGGGCATGTTCTTCATGGTCAGCGACTTCTGGGTGAAGAAGGTGACTCCGGACATGCACGCGATGATCAGACCGGCGACGATCTTGGTGGTGACCCCGCCGTCGCCCGACTTCAGGAAGCTGTCGGCGATGGTGACGTTCCCGAAGAAGGTCGCGGTGCTCGCGCTCTGCGCCAGGTCCGCGCTCAGCGCCCCGAAGGCTTCGCCGCCGGCGGCGGCCGGGAGCTTGATGAACAGGACGCGGAACAGACCGAAGAAGATCGGCATCTGCAGCAGCACCGGCAGGCACGAGGAGAACGGGCTGGCGCCGGCCTCCTTGTAGACCGCCATGGTCTCCTCGGCCATCTTCTGCTTCGAGGCCTGGTCCGTCTTGCCCTTGTACTTCTTCTGGACCGCCTGCAGCTCGGGCGAGACCATCTGCATCGCGCGGGAGGCGCGGATCTGGCGCACGAACAGCGGGATGATCAGAGTACGCACCACGACGGTGAGTCCCAGATGGACAGCACCCAGGTGAGGCCGGCGTCGGGGTCCATGAACACGGACAGCAGCGCATGGAACTGCACCATGAGCCATGCGACAGCCCACTCGATGGGATACAGGGGGTTCATCGGCCTGGTCTTCCTGCCGCACGGATGCGCATGTCGTTCATACGAGGTGCCGGCTGTGATCGGGAATCTGGGACAAGGGTAGGCCCTACCGGGCTGGGTGCCGCAGTCGGCGTGGATTGGTCCACATGCCGGGGGCCGGGACCGGGTCCGGGCCCCCGTGGGTGAAGGGGTTGCAGCGCAGGATTCGCCAGGTGGTGAGCAGCGTTCCCTTCACGGCCCCGTGCACCCGCAGGGCATCCATGCCGTATTGCGAGCAGACCGGGTCGTAACGGCAGGCGGGCGGGGTGTAGGGCGAGATGCCCACCTGGTACCCGCGCACCGGGAGCATCAGGAGCCTCCGCGGCAGCCGCAGCATCATGCGGAGCACCCCGCGCCCGCTCACCGGCTCTTCTCCCGACGTCGGGAGAGCTTGCGTGAGGCGGAGTCGAGACCGGAGTCGACGTCATCCTTCAGCGTACTGAAGGGCTGGTCCTCGATCCCGGGCAGTGCCCGCAGCACCACCGCGGAACCTGCGGGCAAGGTCGCGAGATGCGGACGGATGATCTCCCGCAGCCGACGGGTGACGCGATTGCGCACCACGGCGTTGCCGATCTTCTTGGACACGACGAATCCCACGCGGGGTGCATCCTCGCCCTGCGTGAGCTGGGTGAGATGCACGACCACGTGGGATCGGGCGCTGCGCGCGCCACCGCGGGTGACGGCGCGGAACTCGTCCGCGGAGCTGAGCCGGTGCGTGGACCAGCTCACGGCGCCACGAGGAGCACGCCGCGGTTCGCCTCGACGGCTCGCCTCAGGCGGAGAGCTCGGCGCGGCCCTTGGCGCGACGTGCGTTCAGGATGGCGCGGCCGGCGCGGGTGCTCATACGGGCGCGGAAGCCGTGCTTCTTGGCGCGGCGACGGTTGTTCGGCTGGAACGTGCGCTTGCTCATGGTTCTCCTCGATCGTGGGCACGGTCATGCCCTCGCGGTGGTCTGGTCTGCTGCACGAACGGGAAGTCCGGGCGCACCCGCCGAGACGGGGCGGCTGCCGAGGTCCGATCCGATGCCGGAGTGGGCCCTCAGTGGATCCGGGAACCGTATCGGGACGGCGCGCAGCGCTGACTGAACGATGTTAGGCGCGAGGGTGCACGGGGTCAACGGCCCAGGCCGTCAGAAGCCCGGTTGTGGCCCGATTCTCACTCTACGCCCGGCGTCGGGTGCCTCCCCAGCCTGCGGGAGTCCGACCTCACCCCCGTTATCCACATCCTCGATCCACAATACAGAAGCTATTGTGGAAAACTGTCCCGACCGCCCGCTCGACCCCTAGGGAGAGACCTGATGAACGAGGCGAACGCCGACGCGATCTGGGAGCGCACGCTCCAGACCCTGCGCCGCGACGACACCGTGTCGCAGCGCGTGATCGCCCTCCTCACGCTCTCCCGACTCATGGCCGTGGTGGCGGACACTGCGCTGGTCGCAGCACCCTCCACCTCGGCAAAAGAGCTGTTCGAGCACCGTATCGCCGGTTCGCTGAAGGCCGCCCTCAACGAGGCCGTCGGCAGGAACGTCGGCTTCGCCGTGACGGTCGACGAGTCCCTGCTGCTCGAGGGGGACTCCGACGATCCGGTCTCGGTACCCCCTGTGACTTCGTCCTCCACCGCCACTGGTGCACATTTTGTGGACAACGATGTGGACAGTGCTCGCCAGGATCTCCACAGCACCCCGTTCCGGCGGGGCGAAGGCTCGATCCTTCCCTCGAACGGGGACCGTCCCGGCCGGCCGGCCCTGCCCACGGATGGCTCGGCGAGCTCTGCCTCGACCGCCTCCGCAGCTGATCGCTTCGCCACCCACACCGGGTACCGCGGCCGCGCCGCCGACGACCCCAGCGCCTACTCCGGGCTCTCCGCCCTGACCGGTTCCTCGGCACCCTCTCCCGGCCCCGCGCCGCGCCGCCCGGCGCGCAACGGATCGTCTGGGACGGGCGAGGACTCGCGGCTGAACAGCAAGTACACCTTCGACACCTTCGTGATCGGTTCCTCGAACCGCTTCGCCCAGGCTGCAGCTTCTGCCGTGTCGGAGACCCCTGCCAAGGCCTACAACCCGCTGTTCATCTACGGCGGCTCCGGACTGGGCAAGACGCATCTGCTGCACGCGGTGGGCCACTACGCGCAGAGCCTCTACCCCGATGTGGTGGTGCGGTACGTGAACTCCGAGGAGTTCACCAACGAGTTCATCAACTCCGTGCAGTCGGGGCAGTTCGGCAAGGCGCAGGAGTTCCAGCGCCGTTACCGCGACATCGACATCCTGCTCATCGACGACATCCAGTTCCTGCAGCGTGCGCCGGAGACGATGGAGGCGTTCTTCCATACGTTCAACACGCTCTACAACTCGGACAAGCAGATCGTGATCACCTCGGACCTCCCTCCCAAGGAGCTGGGCGGCTTCGAGGACCGGATGCGTTCACGCTTCGAGATGGGCCTGATGACGGATGTCCAGCCGCCGGACCTCGAGACCAGGATCGCGATCCTGCGCAAGAAGGTCGCTCAGGAGAACACCGGCGAGGTGCCGCACGACGTCCTGGAGTACATCGCCTCGCACATCGCCACGAACATCCGTGAGCTCGAGGGAGCGCTGATCCGCGTGCAGGCGCTGCATTCCCTGTCGCGGCAGCCGATGGACGTCACCCTCGCCGAGAGCGTCCTGAAGGATCTGCTCTCCCATGACGACGGAGCCCAGATCACGGCCTCGACGATCATCGCGCAGACGGCGACGTACTTCGCTCTGTCCGTCGAGGAGATCGTGGGCACCGGCCGGTCTCGCCGGTTGGTGTCGGCCCGGCAGATCGGGATGTACCTCTGCCGCGAGCTGACGGACATGCCCTTGATCAGGATCGGGGACGAGTTCGGTGGTCGCGACCACACCACCGTGATGCATGCCAACAAGAAGATCAGCGAGCTGATGAAGGAGCGACGGGCGATCTTCAACCAGGTCACCGAGCTCACCGCGAGGATCAAGAGCTCGAGCTCCGCCTCGCGTCAGTGACTTTTGGGCCCCAATCGGGCTGTTCGAACAACACAGCAGGTCACGGAGTAGTTCTCCCCAATTGTGGATAACTCTGTGGATAGTGTGGAACGACAAGGATCCACGCAGGAGCCGATGTGCACGGTCGAATGACAAGAATCAGCTGTGACAGCTCGTCCGTGCACAGTCCGCGCACGGAGCTCGATGAGTCCTCAACGATCCATCCACTCCCGTGTCATTCAAGCTGACCTGCACTGATGTGGGTTATCCACTGGATCCACAGCCGTGATGATGAGGACTGTAAGTACTTGCTCGGCGGGGATGTGGACGGGGAGGGCTGCTCGGGAGCGATCGCGGATCATGTGATTCCAGGTGCTGGGGAACGTCTCTGAGCTTTGACGAGGAGGGGTCCGGCCACGCGGATCGGTGGCGCTGGGCAGCGGCTGCACCCGCGCAAACCGCGGCCGACAGGTCGAGAAGTCAAGGATGGCGCTCGGTGTGTCGGCGGGAGACCTCGGGAACCGATACGCTGTGCTCCGTTCGGCCGCGACGTGCGACAGCGTCCGGCACATTCCGTCATTCGACCACTGCGAAGGAGTGGCAACGGTGAAGTTCCACCTCGATCGCGGCGTCCTGGGCGACGCCGTCTCCTGGGCCACCCGCACCCTCCCCGTCCGACCGGCGATGCCGATCCTGCAGGGTGTGCGGATCGTCGCCGAAGCCGGCGGCGAGCTGCAGCTCTCAACCTTCGACTACGAGGTCAGCGCCCAGATCCGGCTCGCAGCCGAGATCGAGCAGCCCGGCGAAGTCCTGGTCCAGGGCCGGATGCTCTCCGACATCGTGCGCGCCCTGCCGAACAAGGACGTCTCGATCGCCCTCGAGGGCACGAAGCTCCAGGTCCGCTGCGGCAGCGCCCGCTTCGCCCTCGCCACGCTCCCGGTCGAGGAGTACCCGCAGCTGCCGGCCATGCCGCCGGTCGCCGGTTCCGTCGCGGCAGACGTCTTCTCTGAAGCGATCTCGCAGGTCACCGTCGCCGCATCGAAGGATGACACCCTCCCGCTGCTGACCGGTGTGAAGGTCGAGATCTCCGGCGAGACGATGACGCTGATGTCGACCGACCGCTACCGCCTGGCGCTGCGCGAACTGACCTGGAACCCCTCGACCCCCGGCACCGAGCTCACCGCCCTGGTGCGCGGCCGCACCCTGCACGAGGTCGCCCGCTCGCTCTCGACCGGCGGCGGCGTGGAGATCGCCCTGTCCGACGATTCCTCGGCGAACCTCATCGGGTTCGAGGCCGGTGGTCGCCGCACCACCTCCACCCTCGTGGACGGCGACTACCCGCCGGTGCGACGGCTCTTCCCCGACACCTCCGCGATCACCGCGGTGGTCTCTCCACCGGCGCCCTGATCGACGCCGTCAAGCGCGTCTCCCTGGTCGCCGAGCGCAACACCCCCGTGCGCCTGTCCTTCACGGAGGGTCAGGTCGCCCTCGAAGCGGGTGCCGGTGATGACGCGCAGGCCAGCGAGGTGCTCGAGGCACATCTGGAGGGCGAGGACCTGGTGGTCGGCTTCAACTCCGGCTTCCTGCTCGACGGTCTGGGCGCGCTCGGCACCGAGTTCGCACGCCTGACCTTCACCGACTCGATCAAGCCGTCGGTGATGACCGGTCAGGAATCCCTCGAGGGAGAGCCCGACACCTCGTACAAGTACCTGATCATGCCGATGCGGATCTGAGGGAGGGAGTGCTCCCTCCGTGCAGCTGACCGCGCTCGACCTCACCGACTTCCGCTCCTACCGGCGACTCACCCTCCCGTTCCAGCCCGGCATCACCGTGATGGTGGGCAAGAACGGGCAGGGAAAGACCAACGTCGTCGAGGCCGTCTGGTATCTCGCGACCCTATCCAGCCACCGGGTGCCGCACGACGCGGCCCTCGTGCACCGCGGGGAGAGCACCGCGATCGTCCGTGCGAGCTTCGTGCGGGCCGGACGGGCGCTGCAGGTCGACCTCGAGATCACACCAGGAAAATCCAACCGGGCCAGATTGCAGGGCCAGAACGTCTCCCGCCTCCGTGACCTGCTGGGCGAGGTGCGGGCGGTGCTCTTCGCCCCCGAGGACCTGGGCCTGATCAAGGCCGACCCCGACGGCCGACGCCGCTTCCTCGATGAGCTGCTGTTCGTCATCGCCCCCGCTATGCCTCGGTGAAGGCCGACTACGACCGGGTGCTCAAGCAGCGCGGCAACCTGCTCAAGCAGATGCGGTCGATGCGACGTGGGGCGAGCGGGCGCAGCGTCGGCGGTCTGGACCCGGCGGACACCGCCGCCGCGACGCTCGAGGTCTGGGACCAGCAGCTCGCCCACCACGGCGCAGATCTGCTGCGCGCCCGGCTCCACCTGTGGTCAACCGTCTGCGGCCCCACCTGGGCTATTCGTACCTGCGGGTCGCGACCGACGAGGGCGCCGATCCGGCGCTGGACCTCCCACCTGATCAACGCGGCGAGGGCAGCTCCCCGGCAGACATCCTGTACCGCTCCGATGTGCTGGACGCCCTCGGTGCCCTGCCCGGCACTCTTCCCAGCACGCGGGAGATCCATGACCAGTTGCTCGAGATGCTGGCGGACAGGCACGATGAGGAGATCGACCGCGGCGCCACCCTCACCGGGCCTCACCGCGATGACATGGAGATCCGCCTGCACGACTTCCCCGCGAAGGGGTATGCGAGCCATGGCGAGTCCTGGTCGCTCGCGCTCGCACTGCGGCTCGCCTCCTACGACCTGCTGCGCCTCGAGGAGGGCGACCTCGGTGACGGCGAGCCGATCCTGATCCTCGATGATGTGTTCAGCGAGCTCGACGCGCACCGTCGTGAACGGTTGGGGCGGATCGTCACCGGCGCCTCGCAGGTGCTGATCACCACCGCCAACGACACCGACATCCCCGACTCCCTCGATGGTGAGATCCATGTGGTCGAGGTGAGCCTGGGCGAGGCGGCGCCGCGCGAGGGACGGGGGCTGTGAGCGGCCGCGCGGGAGGTTCCGGCCGACGCGACGAGGCACCTCGTCCGCGGCTTGCGAACCCCTATGACCTGGGGACCTGGTCCGCAGCGTCGGCGTCGGCGCCGCCGAGCGATGCACCGCAGGCCGGACCGATGCCCCAGCCGGCTTCGCGGGCTGCCGCTCCGCAGCGCGCGACGAGGGAGCCGGAGCAGCGGCCCCGACGGGGGAGCGCCCCGCTCACGACGACGACGCCGTCGTCGTCGGCGCCGTGACGGAGGTGCTCTTCGATCCGCCGGAGCTGCCCGCCCCGACAGACCCTTTCGAGCTCGCGCGCCGCACCGTGAACCGCTCCCGCGCCGCCGCTCGCGACCGCGGACTGTTCCCGATCTCCGCGAAGACCCAGGCCAGAGACGTGCGGGACCGCTCCGGCCGCGCACCGGGATACTCCGGTTCCCGTCCAGATCCTCGCGACCCCCAGGGCATCGAGAACGTGCTGAAGAAGGTGCTGGGGAACCTGGGCTGGAATGCCGGGATGAACGCCGGGCGCGTGCTCGAGGAGTGGGACGACATCGTGGGCGAACGGCTCTCGACCCACTGCCGACCCGTGTCCCTCGAGGACGGGGTGCTGGTGGTCAGCGCCTCCTCCTCGGCCTGGGCTTCTCAGCTGCGGATGCTCACCCCGCAGCTGATCACGACCATCGAGGAGCACGTGGGCTCGCACGTGATCTCGGAACTCAAGGTCACCGGGCCCGCAGCCGCCGAGCGCAGCTGGAAGAAGGGACGCCGAACGGTGACCTGGCGCGGCCCCCGGGATACCTATGGCTGATCGACGTGCTGCGAGGGACGAGCGGTAGGAGATCAGCAGGTGGGACTGAGCGCAGTTCATGCCCCGTCACACCGCTGCGGCCCCTGCTACGGTGGGAACCGACGAGCTGATGAAGCTCGCGTGTACTGGGGTCGGTGAAATTCCGAGCCGGCGGTGATAGTCCGCGACCCGATGGCCTCTGGCCTTCGGCTGACCAGGTGAAACTCCTGGACCGACGGTCAGAGTCCGGATGGGAAGCGCACGCGAACGACGTCCTCGGGCGAGCCTGCCCCGCGCACCCCTGGTGCGCTGAGCGGCGATCCCCGGGCGACGCCGTTCCCGCACACCTTCCTCTCCTTCCGGGAACGCGAGCAGCGGACCGGAGGAGAGATCATGCTGGACGAGACCGAGCGCCGGGCCCTGCGCCGCGCCCTCGAGATCGCGGGCGATCCCGCCGTGGCGCTGGGCCCGAACCCTCGGGTGGGCTGCGTGCTGCTGAGCTCGAGCGGAGAGCTCCTCGCCGAGGGCCACCACCGCGGCGCCGGCACCCCGCATGCCGAGGCGGATGCTCTGGCCAGCGCTATCGCCGCGTCCGTCCCGCTGGCTGGGGCGACCGCCGTGGTCACCCTTGAGCCCTGCGCGCACGTCGGCCGCACCGGGCCCTGCGCCGAGGCGCTGATCGAGGCCGGTATCGGCCGGGTGGTCATCGCGCATCGCGATCCGAACCCTGTGGCCGCCGGCGGCATCCAGCGCCTGCGCGAGGCCGGGATCGATGTCGAGCTCGATATCCCGGAGGACCTCGCCGTCGCAACGGCCGCCCTCAACCGGGGCTGGGCGCACGGCCTGCAGCACCACCGCCCCCTGGTCACCGCCAAGATCGCCCTGACCCTCGACGGCCGTGCGGCCGCGGCGGACGGCACCAGCCAGTGGATCACCGGTCCCGCCGCCCGCGAGGAGGTCCACCTCCTGCGCACCACCTGCGACGTCGTGCTGGTCGGCACCGGCACCGCTCGGGCCGACCACCCGACACTCACCGCCCGCCGACCCGACGGGGCCCTCCACCCCCGCCAGCCGCTGCGCGCCGTCATGGGAACCTCCGACGCCCCTGCACTGCCTGAGATGGATGGCGCCGGTGAGGAGATCCGGCTGCTCACCCGCGACCCGTTGGCCGCCCTCGCGGAGCTGTTCGCCCGCGGCGCCCGGCACGTCCTGCTCGAGGGTGGACCCATCCTCGCCGCCGCGTTCCTGCGCGCCGGACTGATCGACGAGTTGATCGTCCACCTCGCTCCGACCATGCTCGGCGCCGGCCGCGCGGCGGTCGCAGACCTCTCCATCACCACCCTCACGGACCGTCTCGACCTCGACCTGGTCGACGCCTCACCGCTGCCCTCCCCGCAGGGCCGGACCGATCTCCGGCTCACCCTCCGCCCCCGCGCCCCCTGATCCGGCTCCCACCCGAGCCACCCCGCCTCACCTGGAAGGACCACCATGTTCACCGGAATCATCGAAGAACTCGGCACCGTCGAATCGCTCACCCCGGGCACCGACCCTGCTCGCCTGCAGATCCGCTCCCCGCGGGTCCTGGACGGCATCTCGCTCGGCGACTCGATCGCCGTGAACGGCTGCTGCCTGACCGTCACCGCACATGAGGGCGAGCTGTGGAGCGCCGACGTCATCTCCACCACCCTCGCCGCGACCTCCCTCGGCGATCTCACCTCGGGGACCGGGTCAACCTCGAACGCTGCGTGCGGGCCGACGGCCGCCTCGACGGCCACATCGTGCAGGGCCACGTCGACGGCGTCGGCGTGGTCACCGTGCGGGAGGAGGGCGGCACCACCCTGCTGCGCCTGCTGCTCCCGGAGGGCCTTGCCCGCTACGTCGTCGCGAAGGGCTCGCTCGCCGTGGACGGCGTGAGCCTCACCGTCGCAGAGATCGACGGTGACGAGGTCACGATCGGACTCATCCCCGAGACCCTCGACCGCACCACCCTGGGCGTCCGCGGCGTGGGCGACCGGGTGAACCTCGAGGTGGACGTGCTCGCGAAGTACGTCGAGAAGCTCACCGCGAGCCTGCTCCCCGGGGCGGAGCAGAGCCGATGACCGCCCTGCGCCTGGACCCCGTCGAGGACGCGATCACCGCGATCGCCGCGGGACGTGCCGTGGTCGTCGTCGATGACGAGGATCGCGAGAACGAGGGAGACCTGATCCTCGCCGCCTCCGCCGCCACCCCCGAGCTGATCGGCTTCGCGGTCCGCCACTCGAGCGGGCTGCTGTGCGCACCGATGAGCGCCGCCCGGGCCGATGCCCTCGAGCTGCCGCTGATGGTGCGCGAGAACGCCGATCCGCTGCGCACCGCCTACACCGTGAGCGTCGATGCCGCCTCGGGCGTGACCACCGGCATCAGCGCGAGCGATCGCGCCCGCACCCTGCAGGTCCTCGCCGGTGAGAGCACCGTGCCTGGGGATCTGATCCGGCCCGGGCACGTGCTCCCGCTGCGCGCGAAGGATGGCGGCGTGCTCGAGCGGCGCGGCCACACCGAGGCCGCCGTGGACCTGACCCGGCTCGCCGGGCTGCCTGCGGTGGGGATGATCGTCGAGCTCGTCCATGACGAGGGCGAGATGATGCGCGGCCCCGCCCTGCGCGAGTTCGCCGACCACCACGGCCTGCCGATGATCTCGATCGAGGACCTCGCCGCGCACCGTCGGCGCCACGACCGCCCCGCGCTGGAGATCACCGCGCCGGTGCCGCTGCCCACACCCCACGGCACCTTCGAGGCGCGCGCAGTGCGTGAGGGCACCGCCGAGCATCTGGTGCTGGTGCGCGGAGACGTCACCACTCAGATGCCGGTGCTGACCCGGGTGCACTCCGAATGCGTGACCGGAGATGTGTTCGGCTCGCGCCGCTGCGACTGCGGCCCCCAGCTGCAGGAGTCCCTGGCCCGCATCGAGGAGGCGGGGCGCGGAGTGCTGATCCTGCTGCGCGGCCATGAGGGCCGCGGCATCGGTCTGGTCGAGAAGCTGCGCGCCTACGCCCTGCAGGACGCGGGCCGCGACACCGTCGACGCCAACCTCGAGCTCGGCCTGCCCGTGGACTCCCGCTCCTTCGCCGCCGTCCCGGGCATCCTCGCCCATCTCGGAGTGGCGGCGGTCGAGCTGCTGACCCATAACCCGGAGAAGGCCCATGCCCTGGTCGGCGGTGGAGTCGAGGTGGCCGGGACCATCGACCTCGAGACCCATCCCACCCCCGAGAACCTCACCTATCTCACCACCAAGCGGGACCGACTGGGACACCACCTCGTCGGCCTCCCCACCCTCACTGAAGGAGACCTCGCATGAGCGGCCACGGAAGCCCCACCACCCAGATCCCCCACCAGCCGGACACCCGGCTGGCGATCGTCGCCGCGTCCTGGCACGAGCAGGTCATGGACGGTCTGCTCGCCGGTGCGCTGCGGGCGAGCGCCGAGGCCGGGATCGCCGCACCCACCGTGGTGCGCGCCCCCGGCTCCTTCGAACTGCCGGTCATCGCGGACGCCCTGGCCCGCGACCACGACGCGGTCGTGGCCCTCGGGGTCGTGATCCGCGGCGGCACTCCGCACTTCGAGTATGTGTGCGCCGCTGCCACCGACGGCCTGACCCGGGTCTCCCTCGACCACGGCGTACCGATCGGCTTCGGCCTGCTGACCTGCGATGATGAGAAGCAGGCGCTCGATCGGGCGGGGCTGCCCGGATCCCAGGAGGACAAGGGATACGAGGCAGGGGCGGCCGCGCTGATCACGACTGGCGTGCTGGCCGAGCTCGGCACCGGAGCCTCAACGGAGCGCGAGCGGGACTGACCCGGCCCGGACGGCCCCCGCGGGTGCGCTAGGCGCCCCTGTGCCGCGACAGCACCCCGTGAGGGGTACGGGACCTCATCGAAGGCCCCGAGATGTCGAAATCGAGGCGGTTACACGTCGCCTGGGGGCCGTTCCGGGTCGCGTTGTCCACAGAATCACCGGGTGAATAGGTTCGGGAGACGATTTCCGCTAGAATCAGGGAGGTTCGGCCGACGTCCTCCGACGTCCTCGTGGACTCGATGCTGTCGGCTCGATCGCTGTGGCCTGCAGAGGTGGATTCGCTCGCGCGCGCGCGCGCGTGGCGACCATCGGTGGGCCGTCTGTGCGATGAGCCGGTGGTCCTCGTCCGCGTGGTTCTCCGAACCGCCCTCGGCGCTCTCCCGACCGAGGGGACCTGGACTGCGAGGAGCCACATCAGGTGAGCGACAGCGACCGCCCCATGCCCGATCAGGACGTGCCCGTGAGCATGCCGGACCCAACCCCCGTGCCGGGCAAGGGTGCCGTGCCGGCCGAGTCCGGCCCCACGGAGCCCACCGCCGGAGAGCGGGCGGCCCGCGCCCCGGAACACTACGAGGCCTCGGACATCACCGTCCTCGAGGGCCTCGAGGCGGTCCGCAAGCGCCCGGGCATGTACATCGGCTCCACCGGTGAGCGCGGCCTGCACCACATGGTGCAGGAGATCGTCGACAACTCCGTGGACGAGGCGATGGCCGGCCACGGCGACACCATCGAGGTGACGCTGCTGGCTGACGGCGGCGTGCGGGTCGTCGACCACGCCCGCGGCATCCCCGTGGACATGCACCCCACCGAGGGTAAGCCCGCGGTCGAGCTGGTGCTCACCGTGCTCCACGCCGGCGGCAAGTTCGGCGGCGGCGGCTACGCTGTCTCCGGCGGCCTGCACGGCGTGGGCTCCTCCGTGGTCAACGCCCTGTCCATCCGGATGGAGGTCGAGATCCGCCGCCAGGGCCACGTCTGGCGCCAGGCCTACAGCCGAGGCGTCCCGCTCGGCCCGCTCGAGAAGGGCGAGGAGACCGTCGAGACCGGCACCACCATCAGCTTCTGGGCCGACGAAGAGATCTTCGACGAGACGGTCTACGACTTCGAGACGCTGCGCAAGCGGTTCCAGCAGATGGCGTTCCTGAACAAGGGCCTGCGCATCACCCTGACCGACGAGCGCGCCCCGGAGACGGAGGACTCCGAGGACGACGATCTGATCGACGTCGAGCTCGAGGCGGAGGGTGCCCAGAAGGACGACGGTCCGCGCACGATCTTCGTACCACTACAAGCGCGGACTGCAGGACTTCGTCGAATTCATCAACACCTCCAAGCGGGCCGAGGTGATCCACCCCGACATCATCTCCTTCGAGTCCGAGGACACCGACGCGAAGATCTCCGTCGAGGTCGCGATGCAGTGGACCGGCGCCTACTCGGAGTCTGTGCACACCTATGCCAACACGATCAACACCCACGAGGGCGGCACCCACGAGGAGGGCTTCCGCTCCTCGCTCACCTCGATCGTGAACCGCTACGGCCGCGCACAGGGGCTGCTCAAGGAGAAGGACGCCAACCTCACCGGTGAGGACATCCGCGAGGGCCTGACCGCGGTCGTCTCGGTGAAGCTCGGCGAGCCGCAGTTCGAGGGCCAGACCAAGACCAAGCTGGGCAACACCATCGCTCGCACCTTCATGGTCAAGGTGATGACCGATCAGCTCCAGGACTGGTTCGTCTCCCACCCGCAGGAGGCCAAGTCCATCGTCATGAAGGGCCAGGCGCCGCGGCCGCCCGGGAGGCGGCCCGCAAGGCTCGCGACGCCACCCGCCGCAAGTCCCCGCTGGAGACCGGCGGCATGCCCGGCAAGCTGCGCGACTGCTCCTCGCGCAACCCCGCCGAATCCGAGATCTTCATCGTCGAGGGAGACTCCGCCGGCGGCTCGGCCGTGATGGGCCGGGATCCGCGCACTCAGGCGATCCTGCCCATCCGCGGAAAGATCCTGAACGTGGAGAAGGCGCGCCTGGACCGGGCCCTGGACAACCAGGAGGTCCGTTCGCTCATCACCGCCTTCGGCACCGGCATCGGGGAGGACTTCGATGCCACCAAGCTGCGGTACCACAAGATCGTGCTCATGGCCGATGCCGACGTCGACGGTCAGCACATCTGCACCCTGCTGCTGACGCTGCTGTTCCGCTACATGCGTCCGCTGATCGAGCTGGGCCACGTGTTCATCGCGATGCCCCCGCTGTTCCGCCTGAAGTGGTCCAACGCCCCGCAACGAGTACGTCTTCAGCGACGTCGAGCGCGATGAGCGACTCGAGGCCGGTCGCGCCGCCGGTCGACGGATCCCCAAGGACAACGGCATCCAGCGCTACAAGGGTCTGGGCGAGATGGACTGGAAGGAACTGCAGTCCACCACCATGGACACCGCCACGCGCACCCTGAAGCAGGTCACGGTCGACGAGGCCGCCGATGCGGACACCATCTTCTCCGTCCTGATGGGCGACGACGTCGAGTCGCGGCGCCGCTTCATCCAGGAGAACGCCAAGGACGTCCGCTTCCTCGACATCTGACGTCGGCCCCCGGGGCGGCGCCGGCCCGCCCGCGCGCCCCCGGGGACCCTCGAACCACCGGCCCCACCCGAAAGGCCTCTTGCCCCATGAGTGACACCCCGCAGAACCCAGACGAGAACAGCACCCCCGACGAGACCCCGACCCCGGCGGAGAGCGCCGGCGTCGGCGGCCAGGAGACGCCCGAGGGCGCCCACGAGATCACCGCCGACGAGGCCGCCTCGCGCACCGTCACCCTCGTGGACCCGGTGGACGAGGCCGAGATCGACCGCATCACCCAAGTCGACCTCAACCAGGAGATGCAGCGCTCCTACCTCGACTACGCGATGAGCGTCATCGTCTCGCGCGCCCTCCCCGACGTGCGCGACGGCCTCAAGCCCGTCCACCGCCGCATCGTCTACGCGATGTACGACGGCGGCTACCGCCCCGATCGCTCCTTCTCGAAGTCCGCGAAGGTCGTCGGCGAGGTGATGGGCAACTACCACCCCCACGGCGACAGCGCCATCTACGACGCGATGGTGCGCCTGGTGCAGCCCTGGTCGCTGCGCTACCCCTGATCCTGGGTCAGGGGAACTTCGGCTCCGCCGGTGATGACGGCGCCGCCGCCCCGCGATACACCGAGTGCAAGATGGCCCCGCTGGCCCTCGAGCTCGTGCGTGACATCGACCAGGAGACGGTCGACATGCAGGGCAACTACGACAACACCGTGGACGAGCCCACCGTGCTGCCCGCCCGCTTCCCGAACCTGCTGGTGAACGGCTCCTCTGGCATCGCCGTCGGCATGGCCACGAACATCCCGCCGCACAACCTGCGCGAGGTCGCCGAGGCCGTCCAGTGGCTGCTGGTCAACCACGAGGCCACCAAGCCGGAGCTGCTCGAGGCCTGCCTGAAGTTCATCAAGGGCCCGGACTTCCCCTCCGGTGCGACGATCGTGGGCACCTCCGGCATCGAAGACGCCTACCGCACCGGCCGCGGCTCCATCACCCAGCGCGCCGTGGTCTCCACCGAGGAGATCAACGGCCGCATGTGCCTGGTGGTCACCGAGCTGCCCTACCAGGTCAACCCCGACAATCTCGCGCGCAAGATCGCCGAGATGGTCAAGCTCGGCAAGATCCAGGGCATCGCCGACATCACCGACGAGACCTCCGGCCGCACCGGCCAGCGCCTGGTCATCACCCTCAAGCGCGACGCGGTCGCGAAGGTGGTGCTGCTGAACAACCTCTTCAAGCACACCCAGCTGCAGGAGAACTTCTCCGCGAACATGCTGGCGCTCGCGGGCGGGGTGCCTCGAACCCTGTCGATCGACTCCTTCGTGCGCGAGTGGACCAAGCACCAGATCGACGTCATCGTGCGCCGCACGAAGTTCCGCCTGCGCAAGGCTGAGGAGCAGATCCACGTCTTCCGCGGCTACCTCAAGGCGCTCGACGCGCTCGACGAGGTCATCGCGCTGATCCGCCGCTCGCCGGACGTGGACGAGGCCCGCACGGGCCTGATGGACCTGCTGAGCATCGACGAGATCCAGGCCAACGCCATCCTCGCGATGCAGCTGCGCCGCCTGGCCGCCCTCGAGCGCCAGAAGATCACCGAGGAGCACAACCGCCTGCAGGCCCTGATCGAGGAGTACACCGCGATCCTGGCCTCGCCCGAGCGGCAGCGCGAGATCGTCTCCGAGGAGCTCGCGGAGATCGTCGAGCGCTACGGCGATGACCGCCGCACCCAGATCCTGCCCCACGCCGGCGACATGGCGATGGAGGACCTGATCCCCGAGGAGGACATGGTCGTCACCATCACCCGCGGCGGCTACGTCAAGCGCACCCGCGAGGACCAGTACCGCGCCCAGAAGCGCGGCGGCAAGGGCGTGCGCGGCGCCTCCCTGCGCGAGGACGACGTGGTGGAGCACTTCTTCACCACCACCACCCACCGCTGGCTGCTGTTCTTCACCAACCAGGGCCGTGTCTACCGCTCCAAGGGCTACGAGCTGCCCGAAGCGCCGCGGGACGCGAAGGGCCAGCACGTCGCGAACCTGATGGCTTTCCAGCCCGACGAGAACATCGCCTCGGTGCTCGCCATCGACAGCTACGAGGACGCCGAGTACCTCGTGCTCGCCACCGAATCCGGACTGGTCAAGAAGACCGCCATGACCGCGTTCGACTCCAACCGCACCGGCGGCATCATCGCCATCAACCTGCGCGATGTCGACGGTGCCGACGGCACCCGCCCGGACCGTGTGATCGGCGCCCGCGCCGTGAACGAGGGCGAGCACCTGCTGCTGGTCTCCCGCAACGGCCAGTCCGTGCGGTTCCCGGCGGATGACCAGACGCTGCGCCCCACAGGCCGCGCCACCAGCGGCGTGACCGGCATGAAGTTCCGCCACGAAGACCAGCTGCTGGCGATGGAGGTGGTGCGCCCCGACACCTTCGTGGTCACCGTGACCGACGGCGGCTTCGCCAAGCGCACCACCGTCGACGAGTACCGCCTGCAGGGCCGCGGCGGCCTGGGCATCCGCGTCGCGAAGCTGCCCGACGACAGGGGCCACCTGGTGGGCGCCGCTGTGGTCGAGGAGTCCGACGAGCTGCTGGTGGTCATGGAGCGCGGCCGCGTGGTCCGCTCCAAGGTCGCCGAGGTGCCGGCCAAGGGCCGCACCACCATGGGCGTCGTGTTCGCCAAGCCCGACAAGGGCGACCGGATCCTGCTGGTCACCACCGGACAGGAGACCGAGGTCGACGAGGAGGAGGCGGAGGCGCCCGAGATCGTCGACGCGGATCCCTCGACCGGCGAAGGCGAGGAAGCTGTGGAGATCTCCGCAGAGACCGAGTCGCAGGACGAATCCGGGCAGAGCGATGCTCTAGGCTCTGACGAGTCCGACCAGTCGCCGCAGGGCGACGCCGACGCGAAGCAGGAGTGATCCGTGAGCACCAGTGACTCCAGGACCGCCACCGGGTCCTCCAACCCGGCGGAGTCCACAACGAAGCTCCCGGCGTTCGACAGTGCCTCCTCCCCCTCGGAGACGGGGATCGGCTCCGGCCGCGGATCCGCGGCCAAGGGCGCGAGCCGCAGCCCGAAGAAGGCCACCGGGACTGCGAACCCCGCCGAGGGCGAGCGCCGCGGTCCCCGCCGCGTGCGCCTCACCCTCGCCCGGCTCGACCCGTTCTCGGTGATGAAGCTGTCGTTCCTCGCCGCGATCGCCATCGGCATCGCGACCGTGATCGCGGTGGTGCTGCTGTGGAACCTGGTCGAGGCGATCGGCCTGTGGAGCCAGATCGATCAGCTGGGCCGCGACCTCAACGGCGGCAACCCGCTGCCCTTCATGGAGTTCTTCAGCTTCTCGAAGATGACCAGCTACGGCACCATCGTCGCGGTGGTGAACGTCGTCATCATCACCGCGCTCGGCACCCTGCTGGCCTTCCTGTACAACCTGGTGGCCGCGCTGCTGGGTGGATTGAAGATGACCTTCACGGACGAGTGAGCTCGGCGGTGGCCCGGCTGGTCACCGTCATCGGCCGCCATCGTCGCTCAGCTGCGAACGGGCGTGCACCTTCGGGTGCGCGCCCGTCCTGCTGCCCCCACCACCGCAGCATCGTGCCAGTTCAGCATCGAGTCGTGGGTTCAGTGCACTGTGGCCTCTGGAGATGTACTGAAGTGACGACTGGCCGGGGAGGTGCAGCCACCCCACCCCCAGTGGCGGGTCAGGCGCCCCGGAGGTCGGCGAGGTCGGTGACGTCGGCGATCTGGGCGTCGAGGTGAGTGAGCGCGGCGTCGGCGAACACCGTCGCCGCGACCCCGTGGGCGCCGGCACCCAGGGAGATCCGACGCTGAGGATCGCCGGAGAGCGAGGCATCGGCGATCACGGGCCAGGCGGTGGTCGCGCCGAAGGGGCTGATGGTACCGCGCTCGTAGCCGGTGACCTCCTTCGCCACATCCTTGTCCGGCATGGACAGCCTGTTCACGCCGAGCAGCGCCCGCAGCCTCGGCCAGGAGATCTCCCGGTCGCCCGGGACCAGCACGAAGAGGAAGTCACCCTCCCCTCGCCGCACCACCAGGGTCTTGATGATGTCCCTCGGCTCCACGGCGCGGGCCGCCGCGGCCTCAGCGGGAGCCCACCCGGCCGTGCCGGGTGATCTCGAAGGACAGGCTTGAGGCCTCCAGGGCATCGAACGCACGCTGCTCGCTCATGGGACCAGCGTAGGCCCGGTGCCGGGAAGGGCGAGGGTCGTCGCGGGATCCTGGAGCGGGTCTATCGATCTCGCTATGGTCGAAGGATGCCCACCTCGACCCTTGATGCTCCTGCACGGCCCGACGCCCCCGAGGACTACCCCTGGGTGGGGCCCGCGGTGAGGTCGGCGCTGCTTCTGAGCACGGGCATCGTGGACCTGGATCCGAGCGACGGCGTGGGCGCCCCGAGCGAGGACTTCGACGAGGCCCTCGTCGACACCGTGGCGATCGAGCAGGCTCTCGAAGCGGGGGGGTGGCGCCGCTGGCCGAGCGCACCCTCGTGGTCGCCGTCGGCTCCAATCAGACCCCGCAGACCATCGCCCGCAAATACCGCCGCTCCAGCCGTGACATCCCGCTGACCACGCCTTTCGTCCGCTGCACGGTGCATGACCTCGCCGTCGGCCATGTCGCGCATGTCGCTGCGCCCGGCTACGTGCCGGCCGCACCGTACCGGGCCGTGGGGGAGAGGATGGAGCTCGTGGCGACATGGTTCGACCAGGAGCAGCTGGCCGTGGTGGACGAGACCGAACCGAACTACGACCGGGTGCGCCTGTCCACCGACGACTTCCCGCTCACGCTGGCCACCGGGGAACGGCCCGTCCAGTTCGACGTCTACGCCTCCCGCTGGGGTGTGATCTCCCAGGAGCAGCAGCCGATCCCGCTGCGGCACCGCCAGCAGGAGCTGTTCGACGAGCTGGTGGGACTCACCGACTCCCCGCTCACCCGGGGGGGGACGCCGCCGAGGTGTGCGACGTCCTCGCCGCCGCCCCTCAGGCGCTGCACCAGCTGATCACCGCGCACAGCCTGGTCGCTGCGGATGGTCTGCCCCGCTGAGCAGCAGCGCTCACACCACGGTGCACCGCACCGTGTGCCAGCCGCTCGCTCCGTTCGGCACAGGGTCTGCTCGTTCGTCGGTCTGGACCTCGCCCTCGCCATCGGTGGCTCGCACCGTCACACTGTGATCGCCCGGCGCAGCATCCTCCCAGCGCAGCGACCACTGGGTCCAGGTGTCCTCGGAGACCTCCGCCCCAAGCTCGGCCTCTCGCCAGTCCCCATCGTCGATCCGCACCTCGACCGCCGCGATCCCTCGCTGCTGCGCCCAGGCGGTCCCGCCCAGCATCACGGCGCCCTCGGCGTCCGGTCGGAGATCCGCGAAGGACCGGGGGACGTCGATGCGGGAGGCGATCTTGATCGGGCCCCGCTCGGACCAGCCGCGGGAGGTCCAGTAGGCGACGTCGTCCGCGAAGCGAGTCACCTTCAGCTCAGTGAGCCACTTCGTCGCCGAGACGTAGCCGTACAGGCCCGGGACCACCATCCGCACCGGATAGCCGTGCTGCGCGGGCAGCGGGTCCCCGTTCATGCCTACCGCGATCAAGGAGTCGCGGGAATCGGTGAGCGCCTCGAGCGGCGTGGAGGCGGTGAAACCGTCGATGGAGCGGGAGAGGACCATATCGGCACCGTCCTTCACTCCGACGCGCTCCAGGAGGGTGCGCACCGGGACCCCGAGCCAGACGGCGTTGCCCGCGAGATCGCCGCCGACGCCGTTCGAGACGCAGGTCAGAGTCAGATTGGTCTCGATCATCGGCTCGGCCAGCAGCTCTTCGAAGCTCAGCACGAGCTCCCGGTCCACGAGCCCGTGGATTCGCAGCCGCCAGGTGGTGGGGTCCACCCGCGGCACGGCCAGGGCGGTGTCGATGCGGTAGAAGTCTCCGTTCGGGGTGACGAAAGGCGGCATCCCCTCGAGGTCCACCTGTGCGGTCTCCGGGATCGGCGGAGCGGAGGTGCGCGGGGCAGGGAGCACGAACTGCGCCGCGCGGCGGGCAGTCTCACGGCCCGCATTCACACCGCGTGCGGTGGCGGCGGCGACCAGGGCGAGTGCCCCCACGGCGCCGACGCCCACCAGCGAGCGGCGACGCATCCAGCCGGCGCCAGCACTCTCCGCGGCGGGTGCGTGGGCGGTCCGCAGCAGGAGCAGCAGGGTCGGCGTCGCGATCACGGTGCCCGCCAGGGTGGGCAGGACGTCGAGCACCGTGTTCTGGGCGCGGGTGAGCACGAGGATCATCGCGAGCACCCCGAGAGCTGCCAGGAGCATGGAGGCGAGACGGGGGCGGGAATCGCCGATCCATCCGATCAGCCCCGTGAGCGCCGCGAACACGGCGAACATCGACCCGAACAGCACCACCTTGTCCCAGGTGCCGAACAGGCTGATCAAGAGGTCCTTCAGCGCAGGCGGGACCACGTCCACGAAGGCTCCGCCCACCGCGATGAACGGCGCGGAGGACGAGCTGAACGCGAGGGAGACAAGCTCCGCGACCGCCACCAGCACCATCCCAGCGACCACGCCGGACACGGCCGACCAGCCGGGCGCGGCGCGGCGCACGGGAGAGGTCATGACAGCACCTCGGCCGCGATCGGGGCCATGCTCGGCTGCACCGATCCGCCGGCCGGTTCGATGGTCAGGCCGATGGTGACCTCCTCGGGGATGGCGCCTTCATGCGTGACCGCCACACCCGGGTCCTCGAGCAGCCCGGCGTCGGCGATGTCGGCGCCGTCGATCATCCAGAGCTGATAGGTCTCGCCCTCGGGCAGCGCCGGAAGCTCCGCGCCCTGGACGACCATCGCCTGCTGCTCCCGGGAGTACATCAGCTGCAGGGAACCGCCGTCCCGGGACGGGACAGTGAGGTGCGAGACGTCCTCGGACGCCATGATCGTCGAGATCAGCGCACGCTCCTCCTCGGTGTTCGCCTGCTGGGAGGCGATCGCCTCGAGGGAGGCCCGCGCCTCCCGTTCGGAGGCTCTCTCCCCGCTCCACAGCCCGACACCGGCGATCGTGGTCACCAGCAGCAGGGTCGCGGCGACGGCGGCCCAGCGGCTGCGGCGAACACTCGCCCGGTAGCGGTCCAGGGGGACCACCTCCGCCGACGGGGCCGACGGGACGGCCGTCGCTGCGGGGGCCTCCTCCGGTGCCGTGTCCTCCTCCGGCAACGGGGACAGCTGACGAGTGGTGCCGATCCGGGCCATCACCGCGGACTTCAGCTCCGGACGCGGGGCGAGCGGGGCGAGGCTCCCGGCGAGCTCGGCAGCGGTCTCCTCGAAGGAGTGCGCGGTATCGATGAGGTAGACGGTCGCGTTCTGGGTGGTCACGCCGCCGCAGATCACGGTCGCCTCGCCCACCATGAGCTCGTCACCGCTGCCGGTGACCTCGAGGTCCTCGCCCTGCACCGTGGTGTGGGTGCCGGCGATCTCGTCGGGGAGAGCTGCCCGGGCACCACGTGGTACGTGAGCACGCCGGTGAGGGCGTCGGCGTCACCGACCAAGGCATTCAGATCCTCCTCGGGGATCCCGGCGAAGGCGTCGTCGACCGGTGCGAACACGGTGAACTCGTCGCCGTCGAGGGTGTCGGCCAGGTCCACCTCCGGGTTCAGCTCGCCGGAGACAGCGGAGGTGAGTGTGGTGAGCATCGGGTTGTTCGAGGCTGCGACGCTGACGGGATCCTGAGCCATGCCCTCCACCGAGCCTTCACCGTCGGGCACCATCGCCGCGTAGTCGGCGCAGCCGGGGCCGACGAGGTTCGCCGCGGGGCCCATGACCATCTCCTCACCGCCGCCGTCGGAGGCCTGCTGCTCGGTGGCGGCGGGAGGGTCGCCCTCGGCGGTGGAGGGGTCATCGCTCATCCCGCCTGAGCAGGCGCTCATCAGTGCGACCGTCGCTGCCAGTGCCCCGAGTCGGGGAAGTGCGGTGCGAGTGTTCATGACGATCTCCTTGCTGATGCTGCTGGCGTGCTCGGGGACCGAGCACCGGACGTCCCCGGAAGGGGAGGTCACATCGGCAGTTCGGAGCCGGCCTGTGATCGGATTGGACGCATTTCGCTGATGTCCGCGGAGGCGGTGCGGCAGGAGGCCCGCCGACGGGAACGCTGTGACCTCGGAAACACCCCGGCAGACGGGTTGGACGCGGCGGCCCGCGTCGCGGTAACGTAGTTCGTCGGTGGCTGACACCGGTAGGCTTCGTAGATCAGCCCCCATGGGCCTATAGCTCAGTCGGTTAGAGCGCTGTCCTGATAAGACAGAGGTCACTGGTTCAAGTCCAGTTAGGCCCACTTCGAGGATCGGAGGAACTCATGAAAAAGTTCATCACCGCTGCGGTCGTCCTTCTCGGGACGTCCCTTGCCGGGATCCTCACCTGGCGGAAGGTCGAATCCGACCGGATCCGCAACGATCTGTGGACGGAGGCCGAACGGGCCTTCGCCGAGCAGGACGAGGTTGCCGCGGCCCAGGCCGCGCGCCGCGCCTGACAACCACATACGGGGACTTAGCTCAGTTGGTAGAGCGGTAGCTTTGCAAGCTTCAGGTCAGGGGTTCGACCCCCTAGTCTCCACCACCGCACAGAGGCCCTTTCCCGGAAACGGGGAGGGCCTCTTGCTATGCCCGGGTCGCTATGCCCGGGCCGACTCGACGGGCGCAGCCTCGTAGGCCGACCAGGCAGGCTCGCGCAGGCCCGGGCAGTGCTCGGGCGTGGGGTGGGAGGTGTTGAAGACCAGCTCGTCCAGGGCGTCGCGGGCGGCGTGCAGGTCCGCCATCGTCTCGGTGATCCTTCGGCGCTCCCGGGCGAGGAGCTCGAGAGCCTCGGGGAGCCCGTGCCGGAGTCCACGCAGGGCAGCAGCTGCAGCACGGTGCGGCTCGACAGCCCGGCGGCGAAGAACGTCTGGATCAGCCGCACCCGCTCGACGGCGGAGGCGGGATACGTGCGCTGCCCGCCCGCGCTGCGCTCCGAGGTGAGCAGGCCCTGCTCCTCGTAGTAGCGCAGGGCGCGGGGACTGACCCCGGCCCGGGATGCCACGTCTCCGATGCGCATGCTGCCTCCTCCGTGTGATCTGGGCCTCTCCGACCCTGCTTGATCCTTGCCCCTGCCGTCAACGTCAGGTCCTACGGTACTCGCCATCGGCCGCGTGGAGACGCCTCGCAGGCCACAGGCACAGGAAGCAGAACAGACATGGACATCACCGGACAGATCGCCCTCGTCACCGGAGCGAACCGAGGGATCGGTCGCCAGTACGTGCTCGAGCTCCTCGAGCGCGGCGCGGCGAAGGTCTACGCGACCGCCCGTCGGCCCGAGACCCTCGACGTCGAGGACCCGCGCGTGGTGCCGCTGCGGGTGGACCTCCTGGACCACGACTCGATCATCGCCGCGGCCCAGGCCGCCTCCGATACGACCGTGCTGGTCAACAACGCCGGCATCGCCACCGGCGCGCAGCTGGTCACCGGCGACCCGGCCGAGCTCCGCCGGGAGATGGACACCCACTTCTGGGGCACGCTCGAGATGATCCGCCGCTTCGCCCCGGTGCTCGCCGGCAACGGCGGCGGCGCGATCGTGAACGTCCTCTCGGCCCTGTCCTGGTTCGCCTCACCCGGCACCGGCTCCTACGCGGCCGCCAAGGCCGCCGAATGGAACATGACCAACGGTGTGCGGATCGAACTCGCCGCGCAGGGCACCCTCGTCCAGGGCGTCCACCTCGGCGCGGCGGATACAGACATCTCCGCCGGGTACGACGGGCCGAAGATCGCGGCGCGCGAGGTGCCGCGCTGCTCGCTCGATGCCCTGACGGCGGGGCAGATCGAAGTGGTGGTCGATGACTGGAGCGCGATGGTCAAGGCCTCGCTGAGCGAGGACCCCGCCCCGTTCTACGACAGGATCACCGCGCTGCTCGGTGCCGCCTGAGGCGGGGTGGCCCGAGTGCCTCAGCCGACCGCCGGGTACGGGGTGCCGCGCAGCAGCCGTGCCAGGTGCGCGGCGTTGCGGGCGGCGGTGGCGGTCGTCGCCGAGACCGCCTCGGGCACCTCGTCGAGGTCCTGGTAGTCCGTCGAGCCCATCGCCTCTCCCACCCAGTAGGTGGCGCCCTGTGCGGGCAGCGTGAAGCCCACATCGTTCAGGCCCTGAGCGAGATCCGCAGTCACCTTGTGCGCACCGTCCTCGTTCCCGACGATGCCGATCAGCGCGACCTTGTCGAACACTCGGGGACGGCCGTCCTCATCGGTCTCGGAGTCGCCGTTCAGCCGCTCCAGCACCCGCTGGGCGATGCTGCTCGGGTGGCCGAGCCAGATCGGGGTGGCCAGCACCAGGATGTCTGCGGCCAGCACCTTCTCGTACAGGGCGGGCCAGGCGTCGCCCGCGCCCATGTCGACCGCCACGCCAGGCTTCACGTCATGGTCGACCACCCGCACGGAGGAGGTCGTCACGCCGTGCTGCTCGAGCTCCTCCAGCAGCTGGCGGGCGATCAGATCGCTGCTGGAGGGCTCCGGGGAGGGAGTGAGGGAGCAGGTGAGGGCGAGGGCTGAGAGGTCGGTCATCGGTGGCGTCCTTCCGTCGGCGGGTCGAGCGGCCTGTCCGGCCATGCTCGACCCGGCGGGAGGGACTGTCGAGGAGTTCGACCGATCAGTCGGAACGGCGCCGACGCTCGAAGGCAACCGTTCAGTCGGTGCGCAGCGAGCTGAACAGCAGACTCGTCTGCGTGGAGTTGACGCCGGGGATCGCGCGGATCCGTTCGAGGGCGAGATCGAACTCGGAGAGGTTGCGGCAGCGCAGCTGGATCACCAGGTCCCAGGTGCCGGTGGTCGAGTGGAGCTGTTCGATCTCGGGATAGCCGCGGATCTCGTGGACGATGTCGTGGTTGCGGCGGGTCTCGGTCGCCACCAGCATGACCCCGCGCACGGAGTCCTGCTCCAGATCGCTGCTGACCCGGATGGTGAATCCCTCGATCACGCCGGTGTCCACGAGGCGATCGATCCGTGACGTCACGGTCGAGCGGTTGATCCCCAGCTCGCGCGCCAGGACCGCCACCGGGGTGCGGCTGTTGGAGCGCAGGAGGGCGATGAGGCGGTAGTCCAGGTCGTCGAGCACGCAGTCAGCGTAACGCCACCCAGCAGAGTGCTCGGATGTTCCGCGTTCTGGCCGCAACTCGGCGATTGCGGCGCCGCATCGCCGACCTCTACCTTCACTCTTGGCCCAGGTGAGGGCGTGGTTCCGGGAGCTTCTCCCGCTGAGTGTCCGAGGTGGCGAAGTGCTCGATGTGTCGGTCCTGCCTGCATTCCTGGCAGCTGTCCTCGTGATCCTGGTGACTCCCGGTCCGGACATGGCGTTCCTCATCGCGACCGGTGTCAGCCAGGGCCGCCGGGCCGCGGTGCGCGGCGCCTTCGGTGTCACCACAGGGATGACGATCTGGGTGCTCGTCGCCGCGACCGGGCTCGGAGTGGCGCTGACGCAGCTTCCCTCCGCCCTCGACGCGATCCGCCTGGCCGGGGCCGGGTACCTGATCTTCCTGGCCATCTCCACATGGCGGAACGCGGGAGCGGCCATCGCAGAGGCGACCACGGCTCCGGACGTGTTCCGCCGCGGCTTCGTCGTGAACCTCACCAACCCCAAGGTCGCCCTGTTCTTCGTCGCCTTCCTCCCGCAGTTCCTCGGCTCGGTGGGCGAGAACCCCTTCGGCCAGATCCTCATGCTCGGCCTGCTGCTCCAGCTCACCGGGTTGGTCGCGGACATTGCCATCGGCAGCGCGGCCGGTCTCTTCCGGGACGCCGTGCTCGGCCGGCGGAAGGTGCGCCTGGCGCTGGATGCGGCCGCAGGCACCGTCTACGGCGCACTCGCCTCGCTGCTGATCATCGAGGTCGCTCGCCACTGACCGTCCCCGGAGGGAGACTGGAACCATGGACACCTCCCAGGACAGCACCCTCACCGCCCTCGTCACCGGGGCCACCAGCGGGATCGGCCGCGAGGTGACCCGGCAGCTCGCCGCGTCGGGCTGGCGGGTGATCGCCGTCGGCCGCGACCAGCAGGCACTGACCGAGCTCGCACAGGCCTCCGAGCTGATCACCGCGCGCGCCGCGGATCTGCTCGAGGATGACCTCGCCGCCCTCGTCCCCGAGCGGGTCGATGCGCTCGTGCACGCCGCTGGCATCTCCCCCGACGGAGGGGTCGAGCACACCGGGGCCGAGGGCTGGTCCCGGGTGTTCGCCCTCAACGTCACCGCCGGGGCGCAGCTGGTGCGCCATGCCCTGCCGGCCCTGCGCCGCGCCCGCGGCACCATCGTGCTCGTGAACTCCGGGGCCGGCACCGCGGCTCGGCCCCGCAACACCCCTACGCCGCGAGCAAGCACGCCCTGCGCGCGCTCGCCAACGGTCTGCGCGTCGAGGAGGAGGAGCACGGGGTGCGGGTCTCGACCGTCTACCCCGGCCCCACCGACACCCCGATGTTCACCGGGGACGTGGACCGGGAAGCCCTGATCAAGCCCGCCTCCGTGGCCGCCGCGATCCTCACCGCGATCATGGCGAGCGAGGACGTCCAGCTCACTGACATCCATGTGAGGCCGCGCCGCGAGCTGTCCTGGTGACTGACCGGCCGCAGCGTCACGCCGAGTTCAGCCTTGCCGCCTGTCGCCGCAGGTGGTCCCGCTCCGCGGTGCTGGCCGCCTCGTTCGCGGCCTCGGTGAACAGCGCCGCCGCTCGGGGCGGTCCCCGGCGGCCTCGTGCAGGTGCGCCGCGACCGCTGCATAGCGCGGCAGGGTCTCGTCCAGCTCTGCCAGCGCGGCCAGGCCAGCCCGCGGGCCCTCGACCTCCCCGAGAGCGACGACCCTGTTCAGGCGGGCGATCGGGCTCCCCGTCAGCTGCACCAGCTCGTCGTACCACTCGAGGATCTGCGGCCAGTCCGTCTCCTCGACGCTGCGGGCGTCGGCGTGCAGCGCCGCGATCGCGGCCTGGGCCTGGAACTCGCCGAGCCGGTCCTGCGCGAGGGCGGCCTGCAGGATCCCGATCCCGTCGGCGATCGTCCGGGTGTCCCAGAGCGTGCGATCCTGCTCGGCCAGCGGGATCAGGGCACCCGCCGGGGAGAACCGCGCCGGCCGACGGACGTGATGCAGCAGCATCAGCGCCAGCAGCCCCGCGACCTCGGGGTGGGGGATCGCGGCATGGAGCCGACGGGCCAGCCGGATCGCCTCCTCGACGAGGTCCACGTCCCCCGTGTAGCCCTCGTTGAAGATCAGGTAGAGCACCCGCAGCACCGTGGCGACATCCCCGGGAGCATCGAGGCTCTGACCTGCGAGGGTGCGCTTGGCACGGGAGATCCGCTGCGCCATGGTCGCCTCGGGCACCAGGTACGCCGCCGCGATCTGGTGGGTGGTCAGCCCGCCCACCGCCCGCAGGGTGAGGGCGATTGCGGAGGCCGACGTGAGGGACGGGTGCGCGCACAGGAAGAACAGCTGCAGGGTGTCGTCGGCCGCGCTGACCGGTCCCGGCTCGGGCAGCTGCTCGAGCTGCTCCTCGCGCCGGTGCCGCGCGTCCTCGCTGCGGATCCGGTCGAGGAGCTTCCGCCAGGCGACGGTGATCAGCCAGCCCTTCGGATCCCGAGGGGGAGCCTTCGGCCAGGAGGCGATCGCCTCGACCAGCGCGTCCTGCACGGCATCCTCCGCCGCCGCGAACTCTGCTCCGCGGCGGCGGAGGATCCCGATGACTGCGGGCACCAGCTCCCGCAGCAGCTGCTCGTTCATCCGGTTGTCGGGGGATTCACGCCGTAGAAGGGGCGCAGCTCGAGCCATTCATGGATCGGCTTGCCGCCCTTGCCGGGCGCTGCGGAGAGCTCCCCGGCGAGCTCGACGGCGCGCGCGTGGCTGTCGACGTCGATGATCATCCACCCGGCGATCAGGTCCTTGGTCTCGGCGAACGGGCCGTCGGTGACCGGGGACGTCCCTCCCCGTCATAGCGCACCCAGCTGCCCTCGGGAGAGAGGGCCTGGGAATCCACGTACTCGCCGGTGCCCGTCAGCTTCTGCGCGAAGTCGTCCATGTACTGCACGTGGGCGGTGACCTCGCCCGGCGTCCACTGGTCCATGGGGACGTCGTTCACGCCCTGCGGTGCGCCGCGGTAATGCTTGAGCAACAGGTACTTGGCCATCGGTCTCTCCTTCGAGGGGTGCGACCCATTGTGGTCGCGTGCACCTCGGGACGGAACCGGAAGACGATTCTCGACATCCGGGGCACCGGAGAGTCCGACGCAGCTGCGGGCTTCAGGCCCGCTCGTGCTCCTCGATGACCTCGTCGAGGATCTCCGCGGTGTCGCGCAGACGTGCGATCTCGTGGGCGAGCCGCTCACGGTGAGTACGCAGGGCGACCAGGGGGCTGGGGTCGTGCTCCTGAGCTCCGAGCAGCGCGGGCAGGATCGGCCGGATATCCGCACTGGTGAGGCCGGCGGCAAAGAGCCGCTGGATCAGCAGAACGCGGTACACGGTCTCCACGTCGAAGCGGCGATGACCGGCTGCAGTGCGGCCCGGAGTGAGTAGGCCCTGTTCCTCGTAGTAGCGCAGGGAACGGGCGCTGACCGAGGTGCGGGCGGAGAGGTCGCCGATGCTCAGGGCCTCCGCGACGGCGGGCTTCACACGGGTGTCAACGGCGGTCATGCCTGCACTGTACGACCGGGAGGCCCGGGATCCATGCAGGTCACGGGCGTGTCGCCAGGGGTGACACGGGTGTGAGGCCCGCCGCGGAGCTCACTCCAGGGGATTGGGCTGCGGCGGAAGGGCCTCGATGATCGGGTGGTCCTTGTCGATCACGCCTGTGCCGGCGGCGCCGCCGGGGAGCCGACGTCGTCGAAGAACTCGACGTTGGCCTTGTAGTACTCAGCCCAGAGGTCCGGGGTGTCGTCCTCGTAGAAGATGGCCTCGACGGGGCAGACGGGTTCGCAGGCTCCGCAGTCCACGCACTCGTCGGGCTGGATGTAGAGCATCCGGTTGCCCTCGTAGATGCAGTCCACAGGGCACTCGTCCACACAGGAGCGGTCCTTGACGTCCACGCACGGCAGCGCGATCACATAGGTCACGAGCAGGGTCCTTCCGGTCGAAGCTGGCTAGAGCGTAGGATCTCAAGTGCACTTGAGGTCAAGCGGGAGGGGAGGTGAGGGCGTGAACCCCGCCCACGAGCCCGATGAGCTGCTCACGATCGGCGAGATGAGCCGCCGCACCGGCGTCGCGGCGTCAGCTCTGCGCTACTACGAGGAGCTCGGCCTGGTGGGCTCGGTGCGCACCGCCGGCAACCAGCGCCGCTACCCGCGCCACATGCTGCGCCGCGTCTCCCTGATCACCGTCGCCAAACGCCTGGGCATGCCGCTCGCCGACGTCGGAGAAGCTTTCGGCGACGTCCCGATGGAGAGCACACCCTCCCATGTCGACTGGCAGCGAGCCTCGCGCCGCTGGAAGAAGCGGCTCGAGGAGCGGCGTCGGGCCATCGAGCGGCTCGAGCACGAGCTCACCGGATGCATCGGCTGCGGCTGCCTCTCCCTCAAGGCCTGCGCGCTGCTGAACCCGGATGACGCCCTCGCTGAGATCGGCCCGGGGCGCGCCGGCTCGAGGACGTCGTCGAGGATTCGGACGAGGGGCTCGATGGGGATGACCCCGCTTGACCTCAAGTGCGCTTGAGGTCTTAGGGTCGGGGCAATACCTCGACGAAAGGACTGTTCATGGCTGACTACACGCTTCCTGATCTCGATTACGACTACGGCGCGCTGGATCCCTCGATCTCGGGGAAGATCATGGAGCTGCACCACTCCAAGCACCACGCGACCTACGTCAAGGGCGCGAACACGGCGCTGGAGAAGCTCGCTGCGGCGCGTGAGGCGAATGATTTCGGGACGGTGAACCAGTTCTCGAAGGATCTGGCGTTCAACCTCGGTGGTCACACGAACCACTCGATCTTCTGGAAGAACCTCTCGCCCGAGGGTGGCGACAAGCCCACCGGTGAGCTGGCGCAGGCGATCGAGGAGTTCTTCGGCTCCTTCGATGCGTTCCGTGCGCACTTCACCGCTGCGGCGCTGGGCATCCAGGGCTCGGGCTGGGCTGTGCTCGCCTACGAGCCCCTCGGTGGGAAGCTCGTGATCGAGCAGTTCTACGATCAGCAGAACGGTGTGCCCGTGGCGACGATCCCGCTGTTCCAGCTGGACATGTGGGAGCACGCCTTCTACCTCGATTACCAGAACGTGAAGGCCGATTACGTCAAGGCGATCTGGAACATCGTGAACTGGGCTGATGTCCAGGCACGTTTCGAGAACGCGCGGAAGAACGCGTCCGGCCTGGTCATCCCCAGCGCCTGATCTCCTGAGCTGACCCGGTGCGATGCCGGGCCCGCTCCGTGCTGTGGCCGGTCCCTCTCGTGGAGGGGCCGGCCGCTGCGCTGTCTCGCCCCCGCGCCCGTATCGACCAGGGGACGAGCGAACAGCCCCACCGCTTCTGGGTGCTCATCGCCCCGCACCGGACCTTTCGGACGATGCCCCGGCCTCCCGGCCCGCTCTACAGTGACGGAGTGGACCTCGACCGTGCCCCCTCCCCGGCCCCCGCGTCAGCTGCGGCGGGCGCCGATACCTCCTCGACCCTCGCCGCCACCCTGCGCGGCGCCATGCACGTGGCGTTCCTGGTGCTGCCCACCGTCGGCGCTCTGCGCGCCATCACCGCCGAGGGTGTCCAGGTGCTGCTGGCGAGCCTCGTCGCCGCCGCCATCGCCGCGATCTACCTGGTCGGCTCCCGCCGCGCCCTGACCCGCGGCGCGGCCGGCAGATCCGCCCACACCGATCTGCTGCTGCCCTCGCCGGCCTGGGTGCTGGTCCTGTCCGCGGCATGGATGGCGAGCACCTTCGTCTCCGCCGCTTTCGTGTGGGTCGCCTTCCCCCTGTTCTTCCTGGTCCTGTTCGTGCTCGGCCGGGTCGTCGGCCCACTGGCACTGACCGCTGTCGCACTCTGGGCGGTGGTCTCCCCGCTGCTCGCCCACGAGCGCTCTTCGCTGGGGATGGGGAGATCCTCGGCCCGCTGGTCGGCGCGGCCTTCTCCCTGATCGCCCACGCCGTGTACAGCCGGCTCCTGCTCGAGACCGACCGCAACCGGCAGCTGGTCGCCCAGCTCCAGGCCGCGCAGAGCGAGCTGGCCGATTCCGAGCGTCGGAAGGGCATCGCCGAGGAGCGTCAGCGCCTGGCCCAGGACATCCACGACACCCTCGCCCAGGGCCTGAACTCGATCGTGATGCTCAGCCGCGGCGCGCGCCGCACCCACCCCTCGGCCGTCGCGGAGTTCGGTCGCATCGAGGACGCCGCCCGCGAGAACCTCGCCGACGCCCGCCGCCTGGTGCGGGACCTCGCGGACAGAGCCCCGCAGACCACCCTCGAACAGGCCCTGCGCACCGTGATCACCCGCGTCGAGGCGCTCGATGACCTGGGGGAGCAGCCTCGCTGGGAGCTGCGCATCGACGGGACCCCGCGCGAGCTGCGGCCCGAACAGGTCGAGACCCTGCAGCGCGCCGCTCAGTCCCTGGTCGCCAACGTGCAGCGGCACGCCCGAGCTCAGCGCTGCGTGCTCACCCTGGCCTGGTGGCCGGACCGCGTGAGCCTCGACGTGGTCGACGACGGCCGCGGCTTCGACCCCTCCGCCCCGCTGCGCGGCCGGGACGGCGGTGACGGGCTGCGCCTGCTGCGCGCCCGGATGGACCGCGCCGGCGGCACCGTGGCGATCGACTCGGCCGGGGGGAAGGCACCACCGTCGGCATCACCCTGCCGACCGACCGGCAGGAGGTCGGCGCATGAGTAAGGACGGTGCCGCCGTGAGCATCCGGATCATGATGGTCGACGACCATCCCGTGGTCAGGGCCGGGCTGCGCGCCCTGCTGGAGGCCGACGAGGGGATCGAGGTGGTCGCCGAGGTCGGCTCCGGCACCGAGGGGCTGCGGGTGCTCGACGAGCTGGCCGTATCGCCCGACGGTGCCCCTGACCTGGTGCTGATGGACCTGAACCTCGGCGACGGGATCGGCGGCATCGAGACCACCCGCACCCTGCGGCAGCGCCACCCGAGCGTCCAGGTCCTCGCGGTGACCACCTTCGATGCGGAGGCCGACATCGTCGGCGCCCTGGAGGCCGGAGCCACCGGCTATGTGCTCAAGGATTCCCCCACCCAGGCTCTGATCGATGCGGCGCGTGAGGCCGCCGCCGGTCGCAGCGTCCTCTCGCCCGAGGTGCAGCAGCGCCTGGTCCGCCGAATGACCCATCCCGCCACCGCCCTGTCCCCGCGAGAGACCGAGATCCTCGCAGCGCTCGCCACCGGCGCCACCAACCGTGAGGTCGCCAAGGCCCTGTTCATCTCCGAATCGACCGTGAAGACCCACCTGGTCCACCTCTACGGCAAGCTCGGCGTCGACAGCCGCACCGCCGCGATCCGCGTGGCTCGCGAGCGCCGGCTGATCCGCTGACCCCTCGAAAAATCAGGTGCTCAGCCGTTCCTGTCTCTGTTAGCGTCGCCGGCACCGATTCCCCCTGAGTGAGGACTGTTCACGATGCTCTACCGCCTGGTGTTCCCGCCCGCGCGCTGACGTCGTCGTTCCCCTGCCCGGACCTCCGGCCTCAGCGCTTTTGCTGACGAGCCCTGGAGTCCACGTGCCCACCACTCAGAATTCTGCGATCACCCTTACCGACACCACCTTCACCTGGGCCGACGGCAGTCGTGCCCTGGATGGGCTCACCGCCACCTTCGGCGCGGGCCGCACCGGTCTGATCGGTGCCAACGGCACCGGGAAGACGACCCTGCTGCGGTTGGTCACCGGCGAGCTGAGACCCACGGCGGGAACCATTGCTGTGCGGGGCCAGGTCGGCTACCTGCCCCAGCAGCTCACTCTGCGCACCGGCGCGACTGTCGCCGAGCTGCTGGGCATCGACCACCGACTGCGGGCCCTTCGCGCGATCGAGGCCGGCGACGCCTCCGCCGAGCACTTCGATGCCCTTGCCGACGACTGGGGCGTCGAAGCGCGTGCGCTCGCCGCCCTGGACGCGATGGGTCTGGTGGGCATCGGCCTCGAACGGTCGGTGGGCACCCTGTCCGGTGGAGAGACCGTGCTGGGGGCGCTGACCGGGCTGAGGCTGGCCGGAGACGAGATCGTCCTGCTGGACGAACCGACCAACAACCTCGACCGACGGGCTCGCCACCGGCTCTACGAGACCATCACCACCTGGCGCGGCACCCTGCTGGTGGTCAGCCATGACGTCGAGCTGC
This sequence comes from Brachybacterium sp. Z12, assembly GCF_014400405.1. Lineage (GTDB taxonomy): Bacteria > Actinomycetota > Actinomycetes > Actinomycetales > Dermabacteraceae > Brachybacterium. The sequence goes on from NZ_CP060496.1 coordinate 57,911, forward strand.
TGGACCTCATGGACGAGATCGCCGAGCTGCGCGCAGGTTCCCTGACCATCTATGGCGGTCCTTACAGCGCCTTCCAGGAGCACGTGGCGCAGCAGCAGGCCGCGGCTCAGCAGGCCCTGCGCAGTGCGGAGCAGCTGCTGCGCATTGAGAAGCGTCAGAAGGCAGAAGCCCAGACCAAGCTCGCTCGGCGACGGCGCTACGCCCGCTCCGACTCCGAGAACAAGCGTCGGCCGAAGGTCATCATGAACCAGCTCGCACGTGATGCCCAGGAGTCGGAGGGCAGGTTGCGTACCGAGCTCGATGAGAAGGTCGACTCCGCCCAGCGGGCCGTCGACCAGCAGGCACAGCGCGTGCGCCGTGAGGCCCGGATCACGGTCGAGCTGCCCGACCCCGATGTCCCCTCCTCTCGGCGCCTGGCCGAGCTGCGGGGGCCCGCAGGGCGTCGTCTCGGTGCTCCAGGGCCCGCAGCGCACGGCTCTGACCGGTCCCAACGGGATCGGGAAGACCCGCCTGGTGGAGACACTCGTGCACCCACTTGCCGCAGAGGGTCGTGAGGTGTACGCCGTGCCACGGACGGACCTGATCGGCTATCTGCCCCAACGACTCGACCATCTCGCGAGCGGTGAGGACGAGATGTCCGTGCTCGAGGCCGTGCGCGCCGCCGCCCCGAGCACATCCGATCAGCAGATCCGTGCCGACCTGGCGAGATTCCTGTTCCGTGAGAACACCGTCCACCGCCGGATCAGCGACCTCTCAGGTGGCGAACGATTCCGCGTCGCGCTGGCCACGCTGTTGCTCGCCCGGCCCTCCCGCCAGCTGCTGGTGCTCGACGAGCCCACCAACGACCTGGATCTGCACAGCATCGACGAACTGGTCAGCGCCCTGAACTCCTACCGCGGCGGGCTGCTGGTGGTCAGCCACGACGATGCCTTCCTGGACCGCCTGGGCATCGACACCTGGCTCACCCTGGGCACCGACGGGCTCAGCCCGGCGTGGCCAGGTACCGATCGTGCGCAGGACGCGTGATGCGCGTCGTCGCGACGGACCCGACGAAGTGTGTGAGCACGGACAGCAGGACGAGGAGGGTCACCGGCACGGCCGCGCCCCACCAGAGATCGGCCGGCGCTCCGGTCGCCCACAGCACGATGAACAGCACCAGCGCGGGAAGCAGCCCCGCCGGGGAGAGCGCGGGCAGCAGCCCGATGCCCAGCGCGACGATCACACACAGCAGCAGCGGCGGGAACTGCAGCACTCCTCCGAGGTGGATCTCGACCTCCAGGGCCCGCCCGAACGCATAGCCCAGCCCGGCTCCGAGGGCCAATGCTCCCAGGATCCGCCCCACGCCGTAATGGGACCACTTGCCCGCGGCATTCGAGCGCTGCACCGCCCACCCGAGCGCGGCGCCCAGCAGGACGCATCCCAGCAGCGCGAGGGTCGTCGGCGGCATCATGGCGAGGAAGTTGTGCCGCCGCGGACTGACCTCGAAATGACGCAGGGCGATCTGCATCATGAGGATCTGGCTGAAACCGAGCCCGGCCAGGACCGCCCCGGCGGTGGCCATCGAGGCGATGTGCCGGTACGAGACGGCAGCGAGCAGCGCCGCGAAGAAGAGGACCCCGAGGAGCCAGCCCCACGGGGAGTCCAGGTCCGGCACGTCCATGTACACCAGGCTCGTCCCGGCGAGGAACACCGCGGCGAGGCCGGAGCCCACGACTCGTGCCAGGTCCTGTGCACGGATCTGCCCCGACCGCACCGCCTCCGTCATCCCATCCCCCTCAAGACATCGATCATGCACGCATAATAGACGGCCCCTCGGCCGGGCTTCGCCGCGGAGCGGATTCTCGAAACGCGAGCGGGCACCACCGGGAACGAGCACTTCGAGATGTGCTCGATAGACCATGCGCTGATGGATATCCGCGCCGCCTCCTGGAAGCCCGTCCAGGGGCAGCAGCGTGACGCCGGTCAGCGAGTGACGTGGTCTCTGGTGCTCACCGGCGTCGCCCTGGCGGTTCTGCTGATCATCGAGGTCCGGCGGCCCGAGAGCTGAGGCGCGCAGGGGCCGAGCAGCGGCGGTGGCCGGTTGCACTCCGCTCGTGAGATCACAGCTCTTGACTTCAAGCGTGCGTGAAGTTCGAGGCTGGGGCCCTTCGACCGAGAAGGAGCGCCCCCGATGAGCATGGAGACCGCAGCGTGGCAATCGCTGTACTCGACGATGCACGCCCAGCAGGACCGCCAGCCGTTCTCCCGGGCCACCCTGGGACGCATCGCTCGCTTCGCCGGCCCGCACCGTCGGCGCTTGACAGGGTTCCTGGTGGTCAGTGTGATCACGGCGGCGCTCACCGTCGCGACCCCGCTGCTGGCGGGCCGGGTGATCGACGCCATCACCGGCGCGGCCGGGCTGTCCACCATCCTCGCGCTCGCGCTGATCATCGCCGCGGTGGCTCTGGCCGAGGCCGCCTTCGGCATCGTCCAGCGGTGGCTGTCGGCCACCATCGGCGAGGGCCTGATCCTGGACCTGCGCACCGCGGTCTACGACCACGTCCAAGCGATGCCGGTGGCCTTCTTCAGCCGCACCCGCACCGGCGCGCTGGTCAGCCGCCTGAACAACGACGTCCTGGGCGCCCAGCGCGCTTTCAGCGACACCCTCGCCGGAATCGTCAGCAACGTGGTCACGCTGCTGCTCGCGTTCATCGCCATGGTCAGCCTGTCGTGGGAGATCACCCTGGTGACCGTGCTGCTGCTGCCGATCTTCGTGCTGCCCGCCCGCCGGATGGGGGCGCGCCTGGCCCGGCTGCAGCGCGAGGCCGCCAACCACAACGCCACCATGAGCAACCGCATGACCGAGCGCTTCTCCGCCCCCGGCGCGACTCTGATCAAACTGTTCGGCAGCCCCGCCCGGGAGTCGGCCGAGTTCGCCACGCGCGCCGCGCGGGTGCGGGACATCGGCGTGCGCAGCGCCATGGTCCAGGAGGTCTTCTACATCGCCCTGATGCTGGTCTCGGCACTGGCCCTCGCCCTGGTCTACGGGGTCGGCGGGTACTTCGCGCTGACCGGACGCATGGAGGCAGGCGCCGTGGTCGCGCTCGCCCTCCTGCTGACCCGGCTCTACGCACCGCTGACCGCACTGGCCAACGCCCGCGTGGAGGTGATGAGCGCGATGGTCAGCTTCGAGAGGGTCTTCGAGGTGCTGGACCTCCCGCCGCTGATCCGGCAGGCCCCTGACGCGCGGGAGCTGCCGCAGGGCCCGGTATCCGTGGAGCTCGATGACGTCCGCTTCGCCTACCCCTCGGCGCAGCAGGTCTCCCTGGCCTCCCTCGAGGAGGTCGCCATCCTGGATCCGCGGGCGGGCCGCGAGGTGCTGCACGGCATCTCCTTCCGGGTCGAGCCCGGGCGGACGGTGGCCCTGGTCGGCTCCTCCGGGGCGGGCAAGTCCACCATCGCCTCCCTGATCCCGCGCCTGTTCGACGTCGATGCCGGGGCCGTACGCATCGGGGACCTCGACGTGCGCGAGGCAACGACCGCCTCGGTGCAGCGCACCGTCGGCATGGTCACCCAGGACGGCCACCTGTTCCACGACACCGTCCGCGCCAACCTGTCGATCTCCCGCCCGGACACCACCGATGACGAGCTGTGGGAGGTCCTGGAACGGGCCCGCCTGGTGCCTGTGGTGTCGGCGCTGCCGGACGGGCTGGACACCGTCGTCGGCGAACGCGGATACCGCTTCTCCGGCGGCGAGCGGCAGCGGATGACGATCGCGCGCGTCCTGCTCGACCAGCCTCAGGTGGTGATCCTGGACGAGGCCACCTCCAATCTGGACTCGAGCTCGGAAGCGGCGGTCCAGGAGGCGCTGACCGAAGCGCTCGCCGGACGGACCGCGGTGATCATCGCCCACCGGCTGTCCACGATCCGCGCGGCGGACCAGATCCTGGTCGTCGAGGACGGGCGGATCATTGAGACCGGCAGCCACGGGGAGCTGCTGGCGGCCGGAGGTCGCTACGAGGAGCTGCATCGCACGCAGTTCGCAGAGCCCTCGGTCCCTGGTCGGGCGGGTTCTGCAGTGCCATCATGAGCCCATGACCGTTCTCGTCGCCTACGCGACCCATTCCGGCGCCACCCAGACCTTGGCCGAGACCTTGGCCGCGACGCTCGGAGCCGAAGGCCTCTCCGCCGAGCTCGTCGACGTCGCCACCGACCCCGATCCCTCTGCCTACGACGCGGTGGTGCTGGGATCCGGTGTGCGCATCGAGGCGATCGAGAAATCCGCCGTGCAGTGGGTCACCGGACACCGCGCAGCCCTGCTCGAGCGGCCGATGGCCTTCTTCTCCTGCTCCGGCTCCGCGGCGGACCCCGCCAAGGGCGGCAAGCAGAAGGCCACCGACACCTTCCTGGAGACCATCGGCTTTTCCCCGGTGGCGGTGAAGAAATTCCCCGGCTGGGTGCTGATGGACAAGATCCCGCTGCATGAGCGGCTGCTGCTGAAGTCCATGCGCACCCCCACCGGTGACTTCAGGGACCTGCCGGCCGTCGAGGCGTGGGGGCTGGAGATCGCGCCGCTGCTGGCGGGCTGAGCTCGGGCCCGGTCACCAGCCCCGCTCGGCCAGCCGGTGCGGGGCCGGCAGATCCGCCACGTTGATCCCCACCATCGCCTCGCCGAGCCCGCGGGAGCTCTCGGCGATCACGGCCGGATCGTCGTAGGACGCGGTGGCGCGGACGATCGCGGCGGCGCGCTTGGCCGGGTCGCCGGACTTGAAGATCCCGGAGCCCACGAACACCCCGTCGGCCCCCAGCTGCATCATCATCGCGGCATCGGCCGGAGTGGCCACGCCGCCGGCGGTGAACAGCGGCACCGGCAGCGCGCCCGCCTCGGCGATCTGCTTGACCAGGGCGTAGGGGGCCTGCAGCTCCTTCGCAGCGACGAACAGCTCATCCTCGCTCTTCGCCGCGAGCTCCCGGATCTGGGAGGTGATGGTGCGGATGTGCTTCGTGGCCTCAGAGACATCTCCGGTGCCGGCCTCGCCCTTCGAGCGGATCATCACCGCGCCCTCGGTGAGACGGCGCAGCGCCTCGCCGAGGTGGGTCGCGCCGCACACGAACGGTGTGGTGAAGCGGTGCTTGGCGATGTGGTGGACGTAGTCCGCGGGGAGAGCACCTCGGACTCATCGATGTAATCCACCCCCAGCTGCTGCAGCACCTGCGCCTCGACGAAATGGCCGATGCGGGCCTTGGCCATCACCGGGATCGAGACCGCCGCGATGATGCCCTCGATCATGTCGGGATCGCTCATGCGGGAGACCCCGCCCTGGGCGCGAATGTCCGCGGGGACCCGCTCGAGGGCCATCACGGCGACCGCGCCGGCGTCCTCGGCGATCTTCGCCTGCTCGGCGGTGACGACGTCCATGATGACGCCGCCCTTCAGCGACTCGGTGAGCCCGGACTCGGGGGCGCTGGCCGTGGTGGGGGTGGTGGAAGTGCTGGTGCTCATGGGGTCTCTTCCCGTCGCTCTCGCGGCGCGGGCCGACGGCATCCGACGCGTCGGCCCTCCCTGCACCACATTGATCTGTGCCAAAAATAGCATGGCATGTGCCATACGCCGCGGGATGTCCGGAGGCGCTGTGAACGCGGGTCGGACGGCCGCGGGGCGACGTGCTGTCGTCGCGAGGAGGGGCACCTAGACTCGACGGCGTGGAACCAGGCGACGAGCAGGCGATCAGCGGCGGGACCGCGGCGGAGATCACCGCGAGCGTGCGGGCCCTCGTCGACCGCGGAGACCTCGCCCCCGGCGACCCGCTGCCGCCGGTGCGCGTCCTCGCCGCACGGCTCGGCATCCACCGCAACACCGCCGTCGCCGCCTATCGCATGCTGGCCCGCTCCGGCGTGGTCATCGCCCAGGGCCGCGCCGGCACCCGCGTCGCCGCGCGCACGTCCCTGCCCCAGGAAGGCTTCGCCGACATCCACGCCAGCGCGGACACCGGGATGCCCGCAGCCTTTCTGCGTGACCTCGGCTCCGGGAACCCCGACCCCGCCCTCATCCCCGATCTCGCCCCCGCGCTCGCTGGCGCCGTCGGCCGCCCCGTGCTCTACGGGGAACCCGTCATCGATCCGGACTTCGAGGCCTGGGCGCGGGACTGGATGGCCCCGGACGTCCCCGCCGGGGACGAGGTGCGCTTGACCCTCACCAGCGGCGCAGTCGATGCGATCGAGCGGCTGCTCGCCCAGGCCCTGGTGCGAGGGGACGCCGTCGCGCTCGAGGACCCGTGCTTCCTCGCGAGCATCCAGACCGTCCGCCACGGCGGCTATCGTGCGATCCCCGTACCGGTGGACGCGGAGGGCATGACCACCGGCGGCCTTCGCACCGCGCTCGAGGACGGCGCCCGCGCCGTGGTCCTCACCCCGCGCGCCCAGAACCCCACCGGCGCCTCTCTCAGCGCGAGACGCGCCGCAGAGCTGCGAGACGTGCTCGCCGAACACCCATACGTGTTGGTCATCGAGGACGACTACTTCTCCTTCCTCTCCCGCGCACCCTTCCGTTCAGTGGTGGGAGCGGACCATCGACGCTGGGCGCTCGTCCGCTCGGTCTCGAAGTTCCTCGGCCCGGACCTGTGCCTCGCCGTCACCGCCACCGACCCGGACACCGCGGACAGGCTCGCGCTGCGCCTCAGCCCCGGCACCACCTGGGTCAGCCACCTCCTGCAGCGCCTCGCCCACGGGGTGCTCGCCGACGACTCCGCCCGCGAGCTCATTGCCCGCGCCGGTGCGCAGTACGCTGCCCGCAACGCCGAGGCCGCCCGGCTGCTCACCGCGCACGGGCTCCCGGTGGTCGCGGGGGACGGGATGAGCCTGTGGGTGCCGGTGCCGCGCCCCGCCCGGGAGGTCGCCGCCCGGCTCGCCCGTCGCGGCTGGCGGGTGCGCACCGACGACGAGTTCCGCTTCGATCCCGGGGCTGCGGGTGACGATGCCGCAGGCCACCTGCGGGTGACGGTCCACGACCTCACCGCCGACGAGAGGCGACGACTGGTGGAGGACCTCGCGGCGGCCCTGGCCTGAGACCAGAGGCCCCGCGCTTGACAAGCGAGTGATCCACCGCATAACTTCTGCAAACAGGTTTCATAACCTGTGTGGAGCGCCAGCGAGGCCGCTGGCGACTCCCCGCCCAGCCTGTTCTTCGATGTGGAAGGTGTGGTCTGCCATGGCGTTCAGCCCGGTCGATGAGCATGACCGCCTTCAGGTCCGGACCGCTCCAGCGGTGACGGTCGATCCGGCCTTGCGGCCTGAGGCGCAGCGGCTGTACGCCACCGCGCTCGCCCGCATCCTCAAGGAGGTCAGCGACCGGGGAGGCGCCACCATCGGTGAGCTCTCGGAGGTCGCAGAGGTGAGCCGTCCGACGGTCCAGCGTGCGCTCGGGGAGCTCGAGGAGCTGGGGCTGCTGCGCGAGAGCGAGCTGCGGCATACAGGGTCCGGTCGGCCTGCGCGCACCTGGGGCCCGACCAGCGGGCCGCAGATGGTCCTGGGCGTGGATATTCGACGGACTGAATCCCACGTGACCGTCTCCAGCCTGACGGGGAGAACCCTCCTCGATGTCGTGACCAGTCATGACACGCTGCTGGCCGCCGACGTCGGAACGCCCGTTCCACCGGATCGGCACGAGGAGGAACGTGCCGTGCCCGGGCTCGTCCTCGAGCACGTGGCCGCACTTCTCGCGGAGCACGACATCGACCACGCCGACGTGCTGGAGACGGTGATCGGAGTTCCCGGCATCGTGGCGAAGGACGGCCGGGTGCTGCTGTCCAACGGTGTCCCCGGGCTGACCGGGTACTCCCTCGGGCGCCGCGCCGAGAAGATCATCCGCCTGAGCTCGGTCCAGGTGGAGAACGACATGAACCTCCGGGCGATGGGGGAGCTGCGCATCGGCGTCGCGCAGGAGCTCTCCTCCTTCGTGTATCTCACCAACCACGATTTCCACCGGCCGGCGATCGTCCTGGATCGGACCCTGTGGCATGGCCACCACCGCGTGGTCGGCGAGGGCGACATCCTCTCCCGCAGCGGCGCGGTCTCGACCGAGCTGACCGTGCACGGCCGAACTGTCGAGTACTTCGAGGTCGCGCACGGCATCGATGACGGCACGCTCGACGCGTCATGGCTGCCGGCCCTGAATGACCAGCTGGCCACCGTGCTCGCGCTCCTCTGCTACACCGTCGATCCCGAGGCAGTGATCGTCCATGGCGGAGCGACCACCACCGGAGCGCACGCCCTGCAGGACCTCGCAGAACGTTTCCACGCATACGCGGTCACCGAGGACGCACCGACGGTGCTCGCCGCGAGCCACGGCGCGGACCTCACCATGAGCGGCGCTCTGGCTCTGGCCCTCCGAGAGGCGCTGATCAGAGTCCTCGGAGTGCCGAGTCCGCTGGTCCCCACCATCCGCCGCTGACCCCCGCTCTCTGCCAGACCACAACACCCAGCGATCGCTGGGCCCATCCCAAGGAGATACCGATGACCCTCACCACCCGACGACTCTTCCTCGGCGGCACCGTTGCCCTGGGCGCGAGCACCCTCGCCGCCTGCGGCGGAGGTGAGAGCGGGGGCGGAAGCATCCCCGAGGAGGTCCCCGCTGACGAGACGGCGAAGATCGCCTACAGCATCTGGGATCAGGCGCAGAAACCGGCCATGGAGAAGATCGTGGCCGCATTCAACGAGGAGTACCCGAACATCGAGGTCGCCATCAGCGTGACCCCCTTCGCCCAGTACTTCGAGAAGCTCCAGACCCAGGCGACCGGAGGTGACCTCCCGGACGTCTTCTGGATGAACGGCCCGAACTTCCAGCTCTACGCCGCAGAGGGCAAGCTCCAGGATCTCGCGGAGGTCCCCGGGATCGACACCTCGAAGTATCCCGAGGCCATGAACGACCTCTACACCATGGAGGACGTCAGTACGCGGCGCCGAAGGACTTCGACACCATCGCCCTGTGGTGGAACGAAGAGCTCTTCGAGCGGGCAGGAGTAGCCGCACCCGATGGGAACTGGACCTGGGACGATTACGCCCAGGCGGCTCGAGAGATCACCGCTGCTCTCGGCTCCGAGGGGATCTGGGGCGGCTGCAACAGCATCGAGAACCAGGCGTACCTCTACCCCCTGAGCTTCCAGGCCGGCGGCGAGATCATCTCCGAGGACGGCACCACCTCCGGCTACGACTCCCCGGGCACCATCGAGGCGTTCACCTTCGCGCGCTCGCTGGTCGAGGAGGAGGCGCATCCCTCGATCGCCTATCTCACCGACAACAAGCCCTCCGACGTCTTCAACGGCGGGAAGTCGGCGATGCTGTGGTCCGGCAACTGGTCCGCTGCGGTGTTCAAGGATTCCCCGGTGAAGGAGTCGATCCGCACAGCCCCGCTCCCGCAGGGCTCCGAGACCGCCAACGTGATCCATGGGATCGGAAATGCCATGGCCGCCGAAGGGAAGAACAAGGCTGCAGCCGCGGCTTTCCTCGCCTTCGTCTCCGGTGAGGCGGCGAACATCATCCAGGCCGAGGAGGGCGCCGCCAACCCCGCGTACGAGGGCACCGCCACCGCCTATGTCGAGGCGCTGCCCGAGTTCGATCTCCAGAAGTTCATCGACAATGCGGCGGACGCCCGCCCCTACCCTGTCTCGAAGAACACCGGCGCATGGCTCAGCCTCGAAAGCGACTACTTCCCGCGCATCCTCAACGGCGAGCTCGAGGTCGAGGCCGGGCTCGGCGAGCTCGCCGAGAAGATGAACCAGGCACTGGCCGATGAGCAGTGACCGCACTCGAGCCTTGAAGCGGGACGACGCCTGGGCCTGGATCTTCATCGGTCCGCTCATGGCGGGCGTGGCGGTCTTCTACTTCTGGCCGCTTCTCAGCACGTTCTACAACTCCTTCACGGAGTTCGGTGCCTTCGGCGGCACCCAGTGGACCGGGCTGGAGAACTACCGCACCCTCCTGACGGACGGCGAGGTGCCTCGAGCCGTCCTGAACACGCTGATCTACACCGCGGTCGTGATGCTGGGCATCCCGCTCTCGGTGTACTTGGCATCGTTGCTGAACCGCCCGGGCCTGCGCTTCGCCTGGTTCTACCGGGTCATGTTCTTCATGCCGATCGTGGCGATGCCGGCGGCTATCGCCATGGTCTGGCGCATGATCTACAACAGCGACTTCGGGATGCTGAACTATCTCCTGTCGCTGATCGGAATCGATGGCCCGTACTGGATCGCGAGCCCCGGCTGGGCGCTTGCGGCCGTCAGCATCGTCGGCCTGTGGGCATCGCTCGGCTTCTCGATCATCATCCTGTCCGGCGGCCTGCGCGGGATCCCGCCGGAGCTGTATGAGGCTGCCTCACTGGACGGTGCAGCGCCCATGCGGCAGTTCTTCTCCGTCACGGTGCCGTTGCTGACGCCCAGCATCTTCTTCCTCACCATCATCACGGCGATCAACGGCTTCCAGCTCTTCGACCTGCTGTACGCGCTGATGGGCCCGACGAATCCCGCGATGTCGCGCACCCAGTCCCTGGTCTACCTGTTCTACGAACAGGCCTTCGGGCAGAACGACAAGGGGTACGCCTCAGCTATCGCCATGCTCATCCTGGCCATCATCGGTCTCATCACGGTGGTCCAGTTCCGGCTCCAGAAGAAGTGGGTGAACTATGCCTGACACCGCCGTCGCCTCCGCGACCACCGGTCGCGCTCGGACTCGCGCTCTGCAGGGCGGGACGCGACGACGCGGGTCCCGCGGCCCGCGCAACATCGACGCCTATCTGGTGCTCACGCTCGGTGGGCTGATCATGATCTTCCCGTTCGTGTGGCAGCTGATCATGTCGCTGTCCACACAGGCGGAGGTGACGAGCGTGCCTCCCACCCTGGTCCCGGAGGCAGTGCAGTGGCGCAACTACGTGGACGTGTTCGATCTGCTGCCGTTCGCCGCCAGCCAGTTCACGGTGTCTGCCCTGGTCACCGTGATGCGGGTGGTCGTGCAGATGATCCTGTGCGCGATGGCCGGGTACGCCTTCGCCCGCATGCAGTTCCGCGGGCGCGGGATCATCTTCGCGCTGCTCCTGTCGATCTTGATGGTGCCGAGCCAGATCTACCTGATCCCGCAGTACTCGATCATTCAGAACATGGGCCTGCTGAACACTGTTCTGGGCATTGCGATGCCCGGGCTGTTCAGCGCCTTCGGGACCTTCCTGCTGCGCCAGCACTTCAGCTCCATGCCAGACTCGCTCGAGGAAGCGGCGAGACTCGATGGGGCGAACCAGTGGCAGATCTTCTGGAAGGTCATGCTCCCGCTGTCCGGCCCAGCACTCGCCTCGGTCGCCATCCTCACGACCATCGCCTCGTGGAACGACCTGCTGTGGCCGCTGGTCGTCAGCACGTACGAGGAGAGCATGCCGCTTGCGGTCGGCCTCGCGACTCTGCAGGGACAGCACATGACGAACTATCCCGTCATGATGGCTGCGAGCCTCCTGGCGATGGCGCCGATCCTGATCCTCTTCCTCGTCCTCCAGCGCCGAGTGGTCGAAGGTCTCGCCCACTCGGGAATGAAAGGTTGACAATGACGACCACTGCTCACGCCGACCCGCCGCGCGTCGGCATCGTCGGCACCGGCGGGATCTCCCGCGCCCACCTGCCCGGCTGGACCGAACTCGGCGCCGAGCTGCACTGCTACAGCCTCACCGGCGCCGAGGAGTTCGCCGCCGAATCCGGTGCGACCACCCACGACAGCCTCGACTCCCTGCTGGCCGCAGTGGACGTCGTCGACGTCTGCACCCCCACCCCCGCGCACCCCGAGATCGTGCGCGCAGCGCTGGACGCCGGCAAGGACGTGGTGTGCGAGAAGCCGCTCGCCCTGACCGCCGAGGAGTCCCGCGACCTCGCCGAGCATGCCGAGCGCGCTGGCCGGCGCCTCTTCCCGGCGCACGTGGTGCGGTTCTTCCCGCAGTACGCGGCGGCGAAGCGAGCGATCGACACCGGCGCCGTGGTGGGTGAGCTCGCGGTGCTGCGCTTCGAGCGCACCGGCTCGCTGCCGGACCGCTCCTGGTACGCCGACGAGGAGCTCTCCGGCGGCATCGTCATGGACCAGATGATCCACGACATCGACCAGGCGCTGTGGATGGCCGGGCCCGTACAGAAGGTCTATGCCCAGCAGGCGATCGCGAGCTCCGACAGCACCGTGCGCACCGCCCATGTGGTGCTCACCCATCGCTCGGGCGCGATCAGCCACTGCCGCGGATTCTGGGGGCCGGTGGGAACGAAGTTCCGTTACACCTTCGACCTCGCCGGGGACGGAGGGCACTTGCAGTACGACAGCGCCGGTGACCCCGGGATCGTCTTCGACGACGTCGCCTCCGCCCGCCAGAGCAGCGGTGACGGCTTCCTCCCGGACGTCTCCACCCTGCGCGACCCCTACGCCGCGGAGATCGTCGAATTCGCGACGGCGCTGAGAGCCGGCGCCCCCACCCGCGTGGATGCGGCCGACGGCGTCCTCGCCGTGGAGGTCTCCCGCGCCGCCCTCGAGTCCCTGCGCACCGGACGGAGCATCGCATGCTGACCGCACGAACGATCGACCCCGCCACCCCGATGAAGGTCGCGCTGATGAGCTGCGCGCACACCCACGCCGTGGGCTACGCCGGGCTGCTGGAGGCCCGGGCCGACGTGGACCTCGTGGTCGCCGACCCCGACGGCTACGGCGACGTGCGCGGAGTGCGCGTGGTCCCCTCCTACGCCGCGGCCTGGGACGCCTGGCCCGAGGGGCCCGACGCCATCGTGGTGACCAGCGCCAACGCACACCACAAGGATCTCGTGCTCGAGGCGGCCCGCCGCGGCGTGCACGTGCTGTGCGAGAAGCCGCTGGCCACGAACCTCCCCGATGCCGAAGCGATGGTCGAGGCCTGCCGCGAGGCCGGGGTGGTGCTGATGACTGCCTTCCCGGTGCACTTCGCCCCCGAGGTGGAGGCGCTGCGCACCGCGCTCACCGACGGCACCCTCGGCGAGGTCATCGGCCTGACCGGCACCAACAACGGCAAGCTGCCCGCGGGCCGCGACTGGTTCACCGACGTCGAGCTCGCCGGCGGTGGCGCGATGGTCGACCACACGGTGCACATCGCCGAGATCCTCGACTCGGTCTTCGGCCCGCCCGCCACCGTCCACGCGGTCACCAACCGCATCCTGTACGCCGAGCGGGCCGGGGAGGGCGCCGAGACCGGCGGCCTGGTCACCCTCACCTACGACTCCGGACTCGTCGCCACCATCGACTGCTCCTGGTCACAGCCGGCCGACGCCCCCACCTGGGGCGGGCTGCGCCTGCAGGCCCTCGGCACCGGCGGGCAGCTGCAGATCGACGCCTTCGCCCAGCACGTGGGCGGACACGGCCAGTGGCTGCCCTACGGGACCAACACCGACGCCCTGCTGCTGGACGCCTTCCTCGACGCAGTGCGCGCCGGCGAGGCGGTGGATCCCACCGGCGAGGTGGGCCTGCGCACCGTCGCGGTGGTCGCCGCGGCCCAGGAGTCCGTGCGGACCGGTCAACCGGTGGCGATCGCAGGCGCCTGAGATGACGGCGCCGGGGGTGGTGCTCGGGAACCCGAGCACCGCCCCCGGGTCAGCTGATGAGGTAGCCCTCAAGGCCGTCGACCGCAGCCAGCGCACCGGCGACCTGCGCGTCCTGCTCCGGGGTGTGCTGCGCCATGGGCGCACGGGACTGGCCGATGTCCACGCCGCGGGCGCGCATGCCCGACTTCAGCGTCGGATATACCTCGCCCTGCGCGAGCGCTCCGAGCAGGGCCACGGCCAGCTCCTGGAGCCGGCGGGCCTCCGCGAGATCTCCCTCCCGGAAGGCGCGATGCAGGTCGACGTAGAGCCGCGGAGCAATGTTGAACGTCGCCCCGATCCCGCCATCCGCCCCGTGGGACAGGGCGGCGACCAGCAGGTCGTCGGAACCGAGCAGCAGGGAGAAGCCCTCCGGCGTGCCCGCGCGGACGCGGGCCAGCACGGCGAGATCGCTCGAGGTGTACTTCAGGCCCGCCAGCGTGCCCTCGGCGGCCAGGCCCGTGAGCAGATCCGCGCTCAGCACCCGGCCGGTGAAGCCGGGGATCGTGTAACCGATGAGCGGGAGCTCGCTGCATGAGCGGATGTCGCGGAAGTAGTCGACCAGCGACTCGTCGGAGTACGTGTAGTACAGCGGGATGCTGGCGCTGATCGCCGTGGCACCGTGGTCCGCGGCGCGCCGCGCCATCTCGCGCACGTCGCGCTGGTCGGAGGCCGCCACCTGCATCACGACGTGCCTGTCACCGGCATGTGCGGCGACTGTCTCGAGCAGCTCGAGCCGTTCGGCCGTGCTGAGCAGGTAGTACTCCCCGGAGGTCCCCGAGACGAAGAAGCCGTCCACGCCCGTGTCGACGAGCTTCGACACCAGCATGGAGGTGCGATCGAGGCTGATCGACCCCTCATCGTCATAGGCGGTGAGAAGCGCGGGAAGGATGCCGCTGATCGTCATTACTGTTCCTCTGGAGGTCGGTGGAGTGGGCCGGCGCTGGTCCCAGGATCTCAGACGGGCACCACGGCGGGAGCTGCGGGGTAGAAGGGGTCCTTCCAGACCGGTCCGTCCGGGAAGAGGTGGTCGGCGATGGACCCCGGGTGCATCTCGGCGCTCGCGCCGGGTCGGGAAGGTGCCCGGTAGTGCCCGGACTCCACGGTGACGGGATCGGTGAAGTGCTCGTGGAGATGGTCGACGTACTCGACGAATCGACGCGGGTCCTCGGCACCGATCGCCGCGGCGTCGAAGAACGCGAGGTGCTGGACCATCTCGCACAGCCCCACGCCCCCGGCGTGCGGGCAGACGGGGATGCCGAACTTCGCCGCGAGCAGCAGGATCGCGATGTTCTCGTTGACGCCGCCGACGCGCGAGGCATCGATCTGGAGCACGTCGATCGCCTCGGCCTGCAGGAGCTGCTTGGCGATGACCCGGTTCTGCATCTGCTCACCGGTCGCGACACGGAGCGGCGCCACGGCCTTGCGGATCGCGGCGTGCGCCAGGATGTCATCCGGGCTGGTGGGCTCCTCGATGAAGGCGGGGTCGTACGGTGCCAACCGCTCAAGCCACTCGACCGCGTCGGCGACGTCCCAGCGCTGGTTCGCGTCGACCGCGATGGGGAAGTCCGATCCCATCGTCTCGCGCGCGATCCGCATGCGACGGACGTCCTCGTCGACATCGGCCCCGACCTTGAGCTTGACCATCTCGAAGCCCTCGTCGCGGGCCTCGTGCAGCAGCCGTACGAGCTTCTCGTCGCTGTATCCGAGCCAGCCGGCCGAGGTCGTGTACGCCGGGATGCCTTCCTGCTTGAGAGCGGCGATGCGCGCCTCCTTCGTGCTCGCGGCACGCTCCAGGAGCTCGAGCGCCTCCCCGCGGGTCAGTGCATCGGTGAGGTAACGGAAGTCCACCAGATCGACGATCTGCTCGGGGGTCAGCTCGGCCAGCAGCAGCCACAGCGGCTTGTCCTCGCGGCGGGCGCGCAGATCCCAGGCGGCATTGACCACGGCGCCGATCGCCATGTGCATGACGCCCTTCTCCGGGCCCAGCCACCGCAGCTGGGAATCGCCCACGAGCTCACGGGAGAGGCCGCCGAGGTCCGCCAGCGTCGCCTCGACGTCCCGGCCGAGGAGGTGGTCGCGCAGCGCGTTGATCGCGGCGACCTGTACGTCATTGCCGCGGCCGATGGTGAAGACCAGGCCGTGGCCCGAGTCGCCGGCGTCCGTGACCAGCTCGACGTAGGCGGCGGAGTAGTCGGGGTCCGGGTTCATCGCGTCCGAGCCGTCGAAGGCTCGCGACGTCGGGAACCGAACATCACTCACGCGGAGGTCGCTGAAGATTGACATGTGTTTCTCGCATTCTCGGGTCGACCCCGGCATCATCCCATGTTTGGGGAAAGTGTAGGCAGAAAGGTGCCGGACCGCAAGGTAATGGCGCTGGTCAGGGCTTATCTTTGACGGGCGAGCAAGGGAGTCCTCCGACCTATGATGCCCACTACTCTTTTCACCCGCGCCTGGTGCTCCGCGCGGCGGGGCCGGGACGGCGCCGGCCGCCCTGCTGCGCGATGCGCCACAGGACGGCCGGAGTGCGGAAGTGCCGCGAGACTGCTCTGGAGCCGGTGCTACCCCACGAAGGAGGGCAACCAGGTGCTCAGCGCCGGCACGAACGTGATCAGCAGCAGCACCACCAGCATGGGGATGAAGAAGGGCAGGACGCCCTTGATCACGCGCGTCACCGGGATTTGCGTCACCGAGGACAGCACGAACAGCACCAGCCCCACGGGCGGGGTGAGCAGTCCGATCATCAGGTTGAAGATGACCATGACGGCGAAGTGCGTCTGATCGATGCCGAAGATCTCGGCGATCGGGACCAGCACCGGGACCAGGATCAGGATCGCTGCGGTCGGCTCGAGGACCGCTCCGACGACGAGCAGCAGGATGTTGATCAGGATCAGGAAGACGAGCGGGCGATCTGTGATCTGCAGGATCACGTCCGTCATGACCTGGGGCGCCTGCTCGCGGGCCAGCACCCAGCCGAACAGGGCGGCGCTGGTGACGATCACCAGCACGCTGCCGGTGGTCTCCACCGTCGAGGCCGCGACGCGACCGAGATTCTTGAGCCCGAGGTTGCGGTAGCAGATCGCGAGGATCGCCACGTAGGCGACGCCCAGCGCGGAGGCCTCGGTGGGGGTGACGATCCCCGAGAGGATGCCGCCCAGGATGATCACGGCGGCACCCGCGACGGGCAGTGCCTTGGCGATGTCCTTCACCCGCTTGGCCATCGGGGGCTTCTCCATGCGCAGGTCGTCGCGCTTGCGGGTCTGGAGCCAGACCATGAGGCACAGCACCGCGACCAGGACCAGCGCCGGCACGATGCCGGCCATGAAGAGGCTGCTGACGGAGAGGCCCGCGGTGACCGCGTAGATGATCGCGGGGATGCTCGGAGGGATCATCGGCGCGATCAGAGAGGAGGCCCCGGTGATGCCCAGGGAGAAGCCCTCGGGGTAGCCGCGCTTCTTCATCGCCGGCACCTGGATGCGGCCCATGGCGGCGGCATCCGAGATCGCGGCCCCGCTCATCCACGAGAAGCCGAAGGAGGTGGCGATGTTGACGTAGCCGAGCGAGCCGCGGACGTGACCGATGGCGGAGGTCGCCGCATCGAACAGCCTGTCGGTGGCCCCGGAGATGTTCGCGATGTTGCCCAGGAGGATGAACATCGGCACCGCGAGGATCGCGAAGTCGAACACCCCGGAAGCGGTCTGTTGGGCGGCCAGACCGGCCGTCGCAGTGTCGTCGAGGATGATGTAGACGATCGACGGGATGAGGAGCGCCATCCAGACCGGGACGCGCAGCGCCAGCAGCACCAGCAGTGCTACGAACATGATCAGCAGAACCATCGGGTCACAGTCCTTCCATGGAGGCGGCCTTCTCGACCGCGTCCGGGATCTCATCCGGGTGTCGCAGATACATCACGACGTTGAGCACGGTGTGCCCGAGGATCATCAGGTAGCCGACCAGCACCGATCCGTAGAGGATCGGGGTGGGCAGTGCGGTCGCGGTCATCGTCAGGGACCCGGTGAGCAGCATCAGGGAGGCGGCGGCAACGACCATGTAGAGGGAGCCCGCGACGACGATGACCATGGCGAAGATCTGAGTGGCGGTGGCGAGCTTCTTGGGCAGGTACACCGCCAGCAGGTCCACGGCGATGTGCGCGTTGCGGGAGGCGACGAATCCGGCGCCGATGAAGGTCAGCCAGACCACCATCAGCCGGGCCAGCTCCTCGCTCCAGGACAGCGGCATGTTCAGCACGTAGCGGGTGAACACCTGGAAGATGATCATCACGAAGATGGCCAGCAACAGGATGCCGGAGAGGAATCGCTCCGCATCGACCAGCCGCGCGTAGGCGGGGAACCGCCGCTCGTAGTAGTCGCGCTCGATGTAAGTGTCCAGCGGGGGCACCTGTCCATCCCGCTGTCCTTCGAGTGGCTTCGGGGACTGCATGCTCATCACACGGACTCCTGAATCTCGAGGTAGAGATCGCCCCACGGCACCCGGGATGGGAGCTCCCCGGCGATCAGCTCCTGGAAGGCGGCGACGTCGACGTCATCGTTGATCGTGATCGCGCCGCTCTCCTCCCACCCTGCGAGGATCTCTTCCTCCTGGGCGACGATGCAGTCGCGCGTGGCCACGCGGGCCTCTTCGAGGGCCGCGTCGAAGCCGCGACGCTCGTCCTCGTCCAGTGCTTCGGTCACGAACTGCTCGGAGGCGACGATATGGATGCCCTGGACCGAGTGGGCGGTGAGGTTGATGTACTCCTGGACCTCTTGGAAGTTCTGCGCGGCGATGGTCGGGATCGGGTTCTCCTGGGCATCGATCGCGCCCTGCTGGAGCCCGAGGTACGCCTCGCTCGCTCAGCGCCATCGGTGTGGCGTTGCCGCCCATGATCCCGAAGTTGGTCAGGTACAGGGGGCGTCGGGGGTGCGGACCTTCAGGCCCTGCAGGTCCTCCGGAGACGTGATCGGCACGTTCGAGGTGATGTGCCGGGTCCCGTAGTACCAGGTGCTCGTCACGCGCAGCCCGGTCTCCTCGGCCACCTCGTCGTAGAGGTCGTTGAGGATCGGGCCGGTGGTGGCCTCGTCGAACTCGTCGACGCTGGTGAAGATGAAGGCACCGTCGAGGACCTCGGCGTCCTCGTGCCAGACCCCCAGGAAGGAGGGGCCGACGACGGCGAGCTCGAGCCCGCCGGTGGCGACCTGCTCCGTGGTCTCGGCTTCGGAGCCGATCTGCGCGGAGGGGTAGCTCTCGATGTGGATGCCGTCGTCGACGAGCTCTTCGCGCAGGGTCGCCACGCCGCAGGTCTCCACCGGGTGGGTGGGTTCGTAGGGATGGGCGAAGCGGATCACGCGCGCGTCGGGATCGATCTCGGCGGCCTGGATAGCGCTGGTGTCGACGGGCTCCAGCAATCCGCACCCGGTCAGCGCGAGGACGCCGGCGATGGCCAGGGCGCGGCGCAGGCCCCGACGGGGGAAGCGGGGTGAGTCGGAGGCCGTTGAGCGTGGTGCATGTGGCGAGGTATCGCGCATGTCGATCACGGAGTCCCTTCTTCGATGGGTGTGGGGAACGGAAGACTCTCGTCGACCGGTAGTTCGCTGAGTTGGAGGACCGTGGACTGCGCCAGGGCCACGGACTCGATGTTCTGCTGCAGCGAGGCGTGCTCGAGGTCACCGGGGGCGTGGACAGGAGAGCCGGCGTTCGAGCTGCGAACCGACTCCTGGAGGCGGGCCACCTTCTTCTGCACGGCCGAGGCGTCGCCGAAGGCGGACACGTCCAGGGCGATCAGGAGGTGGCCGGTGTTCATGCGGGAGCCGGGGTCGTTCCAGATGTCGACGGTGTCCATGGCGAACGATGCGGTGCTCAGCGCTGCGGACAGCGCCTCGATCAGCACCGAGAGCCCGGATCCCTTGTGCCCGCCGAACGGGACCAGCGCACCGCCGTCGAGCGCCGCGCCCGGGTCCGTCCGTCGGGGGAACCGGAGGCGTCCACCGCCCAGCCCGCCGGGATCTCGGTGCCCTCGTTCCGGGCGGAGACCACCTTGCCGAAGGCGCCGGCCGTCGTTGCCAGGTCCGCTAGCAGCGGGGACGGCCCGTCGGAGGGCAGCCCGATCGTCAGCGGATTGGTGCCGAGCATCGGGTGCGCTCCGCCGAAGGGTGTGGCGACGGGGCCGGTGGTCGAGGTGAGGATGCCGGCCAGGCCCTTGGCGTTCAGCTGCTCCATCCAGAAGCGGCCAGCGCCGAAGTGCGTGGAGCCGCGGACCGAGACCGTGGCCATCCCGTGGACGGGGGCCACGGAGATCGCTCGGTCCACGGCCTCTTGCATCGCGACCTGACCGAAGGTGGAGCCCGCGTCGATCACTGTGACGGCGCCGTGCTCCCGGGTGATGCGGGGGCGCGCGCGGACGTCGATGCCGCCAGCCTCGATGGCGCTGAGGTACAGAGGCAGGCGCAGCAGACCATGCGAGAAGATCCCGGCGCGGTCCGCATCCACAAGGGAGCGGGCGACCAGGTCGGCGTCGGTTGAGGCCGCACCAGCCGCGACGAGGTGGGAGCGGGCGAAATCGCGCAGAGCGGCGACCTCGAAACGGAGTGACGTCATCGTCACGGACCTTTCGCGATAGGAAATTGGGGTCCTGTGGACTACGGCCAAGGTATAGAACAAACATTGCTTTGACAAGCCGTAACGCGCTATAGATCCTATGTCTGCAGGCGTCATCGGTGGCCGGACGGAGGGGATCGGTCAGGAAATGCGGCGGTGACAGCGAAAAGCTGGGATGACTCTACGGTCGAGCGGACCAGCACAGTGCTGCGTCAGCAGCCCTGGCTGGCCTGGGTGGGCGCATCCTCGAGGAGCGAGTGGTCAGGGGATAGGGCATCCGTCGACGCCGTCGCTCAGGCGTCAGCGCCCTCGGCTCCTCACTCGCTCACTCGCGCAAAAGGCATCCCACATCCTGTAGGACCTGAAGGATCGCACAGCTCCCTACCCTCAGTCCGTCGCGTACAGCTCCTGGACAGCGGCATGGTCCAGCTGGCCGTCGCCGCGGTCGACGATCTCCTGGTACGCCTCGAGCAGCACCGGGAGCAAGCGGGCCTCGACCTCCGTGGCACCCATCGCCTCAGTCGCGTACACCAGGTCCTTGACCTGGTTGTCGGTGCTCCCTCCCAGCGAATAATCGCGACGCAGGAGCTTGTCCTGCTTCTGGGTCAGGACCTCGCTGGAAGCGAGACCGCCGCCGAGCACCTGGGCCAGCTGGGCCGCATCGATGCCGCTCGCGCGTGCGAGGCCGAACGCCTCACCGAGAGCGGCCAGGGTGCCAGCCACGACGATCTGGTTGCAGAGCTTCGCCAGGGAGCCGGCGCCCAGGGCCCCGAGATGGGTGACGACCTGGCTGAGCGGGGCGAGCACCGGGCGGATGCGAGCCACGTCCGCGTCGTCCCCGCCGATCATCAGGCTGAGCGCGCCAGCGGCCGCGCCCGCCACCCCACCGGACATGGGCGCGTCGACAACCCGGATGCCGTGGGGGCTGAGCAGGTCGCCGAGCGCACGCACCTGCTGCGGGCCGGTGGTCGACATGACCACGAGCACCGTCCCTGCCTCCGCGAATGCGGCCAGGGCGGCCTCGTCGAGCAGATCCTGCAGCGGGCCGACGTCCGGCAGGACGGAGAGCACCACGTCGCAGGCGGCCGCGGCGATGTCGTCGGCGACGATCGCTCCATCGTCCAAGAGCTCCTCGGCCCGGGCCCGGGTGCGGTTCCAGACGGTGGTGGAGAATCCGGCGTCCAGGAGGTTGCGGGCGATGGGCAGGCCCATCGGGCCCAGCCCGAGGACGGCGACCGATCGCACGGGACGCGGCCCGACGCCGGCGATATCGCCCTGTGATGAACTCTTCTCGCCGGTGGGACCGATGGGCGATGATGGTCGGGATGACATGGTCTTGCTCTCCTGAAGTCGTCGGACCGCGTGCGGCATCGTTGCCCTGACGGTCGTCCGACCCTAGCTTCCGATCCCTGGCCGACCCCTCTCCCGTCTCGAAAGGACCCACACCGTGGCTCTTCCCCCTACCCGGCCTCTGCGTTCCCCACCACGCCCACCGCGATCATCACCGGTGGCGCCTCCGAGCGAGGCATCGGGCGTGCGACGGCCGACAGACTCGCGCGCGACGGGTGGGCCGTCGCGGTGCTCGACCTGAACGAGAGCGCCTCGCAGCGGGTGGCCGAGCAGATCGCCGCTGAGCACGGCACTCCGACCCTCGGCCTCGGGGTGGACATCTCCGACGAGCAGGCCGTCATCGACGCCGTCGCTCGGATCGACCGCGAGCTCCCGCAGGTGGTGGGCGTGGTCAACAATGCCGGATCTCTCGTCGCCCACCCCGTTCACGGAGGTCAGCACCGAGGAGTGGAAGCGCGTCTTCGACGTGAACGTCCACGGCACCTTCTACGTGACCCGAGAGGCTGTGAAGCTGTTCCGCCGTCACCAGCTCGGGCGGATCGTCAACGTCTCCTCCGCCTCGGCGGAGCGCGGCGGCGGTGTGTACGGCCGCGCAGCCTACTCCGGCTCCAAGGCAGCGTTGCTGGGCATGGCCAAGACCTGGGCGCGGGAGCTCGGCGAGTACGGGATCACCGCGAACTCCGTCGCGCCCGGATCGATCGACACCGACATCATGGGCGGTCGGCTGACCGACGAGCGCAAGGAGTTCCTGCTGCAGGAGCTGCCCGTGGGCCGCGTGGGCACTGTCGAGGACGTCGCCGGCGGCATCGCCTTCCTGCTCGGTCGCGACGGCGGCTATCTCACGGGCGTCACGCTGGACATCAACGGAGGCTCGCATATCCACTGACCGCGCAGGACACCGTTCGACCATCGCGGGAGGCTGATCGCGGGCGGGACCTGCTCCCCGGACGACGACGTCCGGGTTCACCGAGAAGGAGAAGAGCGATGAATGATCCGTGGATGGCGAGGCTCGCCGAGCTGCCGGTGGCAGTGGTGTCTGATTGCTTGGACGCGATGGGGCTGCGTGAGCAGGTGATGGCGCCCCATATCCGGCCCCTCGCCGAGACCGACATGATCGTGGGACGGGCCCACACGATGCGGGTGGTCGAGGTAGACGGTCCGCCGGCCGACGAGGACCGCTACCTCGCGGAGATCGCGGCCGTCGATTCGGTGAAGCCCGGGAACGTGCTGATCGGCTCGACCTGCCCGGGGTCCCTGTGGGGTGAGCTGCTCTCCACCGCAGCGCAGTTCAAGGGCGCCGCCGGCATCGTCGCCGACACCTATACGCGCGACGTGCAGGGCATCCGCGACCTGGGGTTCCCCGCGTTCTTCGCCGGGGTCCACGCCGCTGACTCCCTCGGCCGGATCGATGTGCGCGAGGTCGGTGGCGAGATCGTCTGCGCCGGGGTGACCGTGCGCGAGGGGGACTACGTGCTGGGGGACCTCGACGGTGTGGTGGTCGTGCCTGCAGAGAGGATCGAGGAGGCCGTCGTGGCTGCTGAGGAGAAGGCGGGCCGGGAGGGCGATGTCCGCTCGCTGCTCGAGGAGGGCCGCACTGTCCGCGAGGTGTTCGACAGCTTCGGCATCCTCTGAGGGCTCCGCCGGGCAGAGGGTCCAAGTATCCTATGGACTCTATGATCGTCGATCGCCGGGTGCGACACCCGGCGATCGCCCACGAGGGATGAAGGGAACGCCATCATGGCCGTCCACCGACAGGTTCTGCGGGCCGAGGTTGAGGAGCTGATCCTGGAGCGGCTCCTAGAGTCCCGCTGGGCCCCGGGGTCGAGGCTGAGCATCGATGGTCTCGCTCGGGATCTCGAGGTGTCCCCCACGCCCGTGCGCGAGGCGATGGTCTCCCTCGAGCGCTCCGGACTGGTCGAGTATGTCGCGCTGCGCGGCTACGTGGTCGCCCCGATGCTGGACGCCGAGCAGATGACCGAGCTGCTCGACGCCCGCAAGGCCGTCGAGGCGGCGGCGCTGGATCGCGCCTTCGAGCACTTCGACGCGCTGCTGGAGGATCTCGAGGCCGCCCACCGCGCGCATGGCGACGTCATCGCGAGCATCGAGCAGGCGGGGGAGGTCACCTACGAGCTGCTCCAGGAACACTTCCGCGCGGACTGGCACTTCCATCAGATCCTCTTCGATCGCGCGGAGAACCGCTACCTCGGCAAGATGGTCGAGACCCTGCGCTCCCACACGCACCGTATGCGTCAGACCTGGGCCGGAGGACCTCCGGCGCTCGACATCCACGAGGCGTACACCGAGCACGGCCGGATCCTGGAGAAGGTGCGCCGTCATCATCAGGACGGTGCGCTGCAGGCGCTGGTCGACCACCTCGACGCCGTGCTGGAGCGCTCGCTGACGATCACCGAGGCCGAGCACGTGGCGGAGCAGATGGGCGAACCGGCGCCGCAGCCGGTCGCGACCGGCCGTTGAGCTGACCTCCCAGGAGGTCAGCGACCGGCGAACGGGTCGTCCCGCCCGTCGGCGAAGCGGGTCCTGAGGAACTCGGAGTGCACATCGAGCGTGCGGGTGACCCCCGAGACGATGTCCTCCTCGATGCGGTCGATCCCCTCGGAGAGCACGGTCAGCTGCTCGTCGATGCTCTCGAGGTTCGCGACCGCCTTGTCCCGCGCGGCTGCGGTGGTGGTGGGGGAGAGGAACCCGGTGGTGGTCTCCAGGGCGTCCACCAGCTCGGGTATGTAGCGATCAGCCATCCCCTCGAGCACCATCACGTCGCCGTCGGAAGAGCGCCGCGACTGCAGGGAGGCTGAGCCCAGCAGTGCGTCGATCCGCACCAGCAGCGTCTCCGTGCGGTGCAGGACCTGCCGCACCACGGGGCTGGGGGCCCGGCGCCGCATCCGATGGAGGCGGCGGCGCTGAGAGCGGGAGTCTTTCACGATCTTCTCGAGCGTCGCGCGGGTACCCGCCGGGATCTCACCGGCGGCCCGGTTCAGCCGGACGGACTGCGGCGGGCGGTTGCGCAGCAGCAGGCCCGTGCCGCCGCCCACCACGAGCGCGACGCCGGCCCCGGCGGCCAGGGGCACCAGGAGCCCCGCACCCCGATCAGGCTGCTCACACCGAGCACCAAGAAGCTGCCGAGCCCAAAGCTGCCGCCCAGCACCGA
Organism: Brachybacterium sp. Z12; assembly: GCF_014400405.1. Taxonomy (GTDB): domain Bacteria; phylum Actinomycetota; class Actinomycetes; order Actinomycetales; family Dermabacteraceae; genus Brachybacterium. The sequence goes on from NZ_CP060496.1 coordinate 82,610, forward strand.
GGGCACGCCGACGGTGAGCCAGCGACCGCGCCGTCGCGGCGCGGAGACGGCCTTCGAGTACGGGGCGTGGATCTTGCCCTCGAGAGGGCGACGGCCCGGACCGGGGCCGGCGCTGCGCCCGGCGGCTCCCCTCGCTGCGCCGCCCATGCCTCGCGGCGCGCCGGGGCCGGGCCCTTGGTCCCTGCGGGCCGGTCGGTCTCTCGGCGAGCTGCTCTGTGCGTTCATGACAGGCACCAGGCTAACGCGGAGCTCCGGGAGCGGTCTGGGGGCTATCCCCCGTCACCTGGGGCCGGTGTCCAGGGGGATGCTCGGCCTTCCGCGATATGACGAGCCCAGCGCGCACGATCTCAGGCTGCGGCGTGCGCCTCCGCGATCCGCAGCAGCTCGAGATAGCCCTCGAGCTGCCAGGCGGTGCGGCCCACGAACAGTCCGGTCACGTGCTCGATGCCGAGCAGGTCCGCGGCGTTGTCGAGGTTGACCGAGCCGCCGTACAGCAGCCCGGCGACCTTCCCCGCGTACTCCTCGCCGAGCGCGGCGAACGGCTCGATGAGTTCTTCGGTGGTGGCGGGACGGCCTTTCTCGCCGATGGCCCAGATCGGCTCGTAGGCGATCACCACGCGCGAGAGCTGCTGGTCGTCGAGCCCTTCGAGGGCTCCGCGGGCCTGGCCGAGGATGAACTCGCTCGACCCGCCAGCATCCTTGACCTCGAGAGTCTCCCCGATGCACAGCAGCGGGGTGAGCCCGTGGCGCAGTGCCGCGGCGGCCTTGAGGCGCGTGGTCTCGACCGTCTCGCCGAAGTGCTCACGGCGCTCCGAGTGCCCGATCTCGACGATCTGCGCTCCAGCGTCCCTGGCCTGGGGGACGGAGACCTCGCCGGTCCAGGCGCCGGCGTCCTCCCAGTGGGCGTTCTGCACACCGAGCAGCACGGGGGAGTCCTCGCCGAGGATGTCCGCGACAGCGGTGGTGGCGGTGAACGAGGGGATCACGAACGGCTGCACCCCGGCGGGCGCCTTCCCGGCCAAGTGATCGCGCAGGCCGCTCGCCCAGGCGCGGCCCTCGGCGAGCGTCTTGGTCATCTTCCAGCTGGTGCCGACCCACAGGGTGCTCATGTGCCGTCCTTCCGTCCCAGGGGTTCTCAGGCCTGCTCGAGAGAGCCGTCGTAGGCGCAGATCGCGTCGACCTTCTCGGCGGAGGAGGAGTTCGGGTCGAACTCGAGGTCCAGCCACACCTTGACCAGCTCCTTCGCGGCCTCCAGGCCGATCACGCGCTGACCCATGCACAGCACCTGCGCATTGTTCGACAGCACCGAGCGCTGCACCGAGTACAGATCGTGCGCGGTGACGGCGCGAACGCCGGAGACCTTGTTCGCTGCGATCGCGACGCCCAGTCCGGTGCCGCAGATCAGCAGCGCTCTGTCGGCCTCGCCCGCGGCGATCTTCTCCGCCGCGGCGACCGCGATGTTCGGGTAGAAGGTGCCGTCATCGGCGCTGCCCACGCCGACGTCGAACACGGACTCGACGCGGTCGTCGCCGTCGAGCAGTGCCTTGAGCTCTTCCTTGTGGCCGTAGCCGGCGTTGTCGCCGCCGACGATGATCTTCAGTGCCATGGGCTTCTCCTTGGTGAGTCGTGAGTCGTGAGTCGAGGGTCGCAGGCGAAACGCCGGCGGGGAAGGGCGTGCGGGAGTCCGGTCCCGCACGCCCCGAGGGATCAGGCCAGGTGCTGCCCGAGCTCCTTCATGAGGATGGAGAAGGAGATCGCGCCGGGGTCGGGGGTGCCCAGCGACTTCTCGCCCAGCACGCGTGAACGGCCCAGGGCGGCGGTGATGTCTGCGGTCGCGTCGGCGGCCTCGCGGGCCACCGTGGCCGCGGAGAGGATCGCCTCGGAGGCGTTGTCACCGGTGAAGGCCTCGGCCATCGCGGTCCGGAACGGGGCGGCGGCATCGACCATCGTCTTGTCGCCCACCTGCGCGCCGCCCAGGCGCTGGATCGCATCGATCCCGGCGTCGATCGCGTCCACGATGTTCCGCGGCTCGCTGCCCGCCTGGTCGTCGAAGATGCTGGCGGCGGAGATGAGGGCCGCTCCCCAGAGCGCTCCGGAGGTGCCTCCGGCGGATTCCGACCAGGCATCGCCAGCTCGGACCAGCAGGGTGCGGGCCCCGGCGCCGGCCTCGAGCGCAGTCTTCGCAGCGGCCGCAGCACCCTTGGTGCCGTAGGCCATGCCCTGGCCGTGGTCGCCGTCGCCGGCGATCGCGTCGATCCGGCCCAGCTCGGCCTCTTCCCGCACGCAGACGGCCTCGAAGAGGTCCAGCACGCCGGCGATCTGCTGCGCGACCTCGCGCGACTGCTCGGTCGAGGTGGGCGTCTCGTCGGCCCCGGCCTGCCAGAACTCGGTGCGGCGCGGGCGAGCGATCTGCGGCATGGCACCGCGGTGGAAGGCGGGGGTGTCCACGGGGGCGAGCCAGTGCTGCTCGAGCTCTTCATCGAGGAACACCAGGGTCACGGACAGTCCGGCCATGTCGAGGCTGGTGATCAGCTCGCCCACCTCGGGCCGCACCGGGGTGATGCCGGCGGCCTCGAGCAGCTCCGCGACCTTCGCGTAGACGATGAACAGCTCCTCGTACTTCACGGTGCCCAGACCGTTCACGAGCACCGCGGCCCGGCCCTGGTAGCCGCCCTCGACGCGCTCCGGCTGCTCGGCCAGAACGCCCTCGACCAGCAGGGTCGCGATCTCGTCGGCGGTGCCGATCGGCTCGTCGCGCACGCCGGGCTCGCCGTGGATGCCCAGGCCCACGCCCATCTGCATCTGGGGCACGTGGAACAGTGCCTCCGGGGCACCGGGGAGGGTGGGGCCGTCGAAGGCGACGCCGAAGGAGCGGGTGGCGTCATTGGCCTTGAGCGCGATGCGCTCGGCCTCGTCCAGATCTGCGCCGGCCTCGATCGCGGCACCGGCGATCTTGAACACCGGCAGGTCACCGGCGATGCCGCGACGGTCACGATGGTTCTCGGGGGTGTTGGAGATGATGTCGTCGCTGACCTTGATGATCCGCACGTCGATGCCCTCGGCGCGCAGCTTCTCCGCCGCACCGCCGAAGTGCAGCACGTCCCCCGCGTAGTTGCCGAAGCCGAGGATCACGCCGCCGCCGTTCTCCGCGTTGCGTGCCACGGAGTACACCTGCGAGGTCGAGGGCGAGGCGAAGACATTGCCGCAGGGCGCGCCGTGGCCCATGCCCGGCCCCACACCAGCCGGCGAAGGCGGGGTAGTGGCCGGAGCCGCCGCCGATCACCAGGGCGGGCTGCCCCTTCGGGGTCTCGGTGGCGCGCACCACGCCGCCGTGGACGACTGCGACGTGGTCGGGGTGCGCCGCGGCAAGACCTGCGACGGCCTCGGTCGCGAAGTCGGCGGGATCGTTGAAGAGGTACGTCATCGTGGTTTCCTCCGAAGGCTGCCGCGGGGGACCGACGGCGGGTAGTCGTGGGCGGGCCGGGGCGGACGGGGCCCGTAGCCCTTTAATCCTATAGGAATTAAGTTGCGCAGGACAGTGATGTCCGGACCCGCCCGTCCGGCGCAACGAACTGCGGATGACTGCAGGGTCAGACGATCAGCCACACGAGGCTAAGGATCACGATGCCTGCTGCTCCGAGGATGGTGCACATCACGGTCCAGGTCTTGATGCCGTCGGCTACCGACATCCCCAGGAACTTGGTGCTCGGGACCGCCCATGTGGAGCCCGGCACCCCGGGAGGGCCCGTCCGCATCAGTCGGTCGCCGAGCAGTGCGGTGACCTATCGCCTGCTGGATCTCCTGCTGGGGGAGAGCATGCGTCCCGGCGATCGTCTGGCCGGGGAGCGTGCACTCGCAGAGAGCCTCGGAGTGGGGCGAAGTGCGGTGCGAGAAGTCATATCGGCGCTCGAGGTTCTCGGCATCGTCGACACTCGGGCGGGTTCGGGCACCTATCTGCGATCGGGCACGTCAGAGCTGCTGCCCAGCACCTCGTCGTGGTCCTTGCTGCTGGATCAGGACCGCACGCCTGAGCTGACCGTCGTACGCTCCGCCCTGGAGCGCAGCGCCGCGGAGCTGGCTGCTCTCGAGCGCACCGAGAAGCAGGCGCAGCAGCTGCCGGAGCTGGTCCGACGCCAACGTGAGGCGAGGGATGACCCTGAGCGCTATGTCGAGGCCGATATCGCCTTCCATCGCGAACTTGCGGCGAACAGTGGGAACAAGCTGCTGTCGGAGATCCTCTCGACTACGCGCACCTTGCTGAGGGTGTGGTTCGAGCACGCAGTGGACCGGCGTGAGGACATCGAAGATGCGATCACGGAACATGAGGAGATCGCGCATGCGATCGCCGAGGGTGATGTCGAGCGTGTCTCTGCGGCGATGTCCCGCCATATGCGTGCGGCGTCCGCCCGGGTGCTGCGGAACTCGACCGAAAGTCAGACCTCGACCTGACCACAGGGTGCCGGTGAGCGCCACGGTTCCGTGACCACCCGCTTTCCCCGAGGACTGCCGACCCACCGGCCAAGCCCACAGTTCGCCCGATTCTCCCTCTTCCCTTTCGGTACATCGATCCTATAGGATCAAGAAGATCATTCCTCGACTTCGAAGGGACAACGATGTTCTCTGCAGAGAACTGGCCGATCGGGGCCAACATGCTCTCGTTCGGCAATAAGGCACCGGACGGCACCCCCATCCTGGAGGCTCCGTCCACCGTCTGGGCCTCTCAGCTGCGACAGGTCAAGGAGCTGGGCGTCGACCAGATCGACCCCACTGACGCCTGGCTGCCGCTCGCGAAGCTCAGCGACGACCGCCTCGAGGAGTTCCGTCGCGTGCTCGACGGCGAGGGCCTGTCCTTGGCCTCGATCTCCATGACCCGCAACTCCGTCGTGGACGTGAACAACGGCGAGCAGAACCTGCGCGACGCGCACCGATTCATCGAGATCGCGCCGAGCTTCGGCGTGAGCGTGGTCAACACGGGCTTCATGCAGGCCACCACGGAGGCGCAGCAGAATGCCATCTGGTTCTGGCTCGAGGACGGCCACGTCGACGACCCGGCGCTGCGCGACCTCGCGATCGAGCGGGTCCGGCAGCTCGGCGACGCCGCGCAGAAGCAGGGCATCCAGCTCAGCCTCGAGATGTACGAGGACACCTACGTCGGCACCGCCGACGAGGCCGTCTCCTTCGTCACGGACGTCGACCATCAGGCTGTGGGACTAAACCCCGACATCGGCAACCTGGTGCGCCTGCACCGCGAGGTCGAGCCCTGGGAGGACATGTTCGAGAAGGTCCTGCCCCACTCGAACTTCTGGCACATCAAGAACTACACCCGCGACTTCGACCCTGCGACCGGTGCCTACTCCTCGGCGCCCATGCCGCTGAAGTACGGCTACATCAACTACCGCAAGGTCATCCGTCGCGCCCTCGAGTTCGGCTACACCGGCCCGTTCTGCTGCGAGCACTACGGCTCCGACTCCCTCGGCGTCATCGCCGAGAACGTGCACTACATCCGGCAGGTGCTGGCCTCCGCGCTGGCTGAGCCGACCGCCTGAGCCGAGCCCCGTTCGAAGGAGAACCCACATGACCATCGAGATCAAGACCATCCAGCCCTTCCCCGCCCAGCGCACCGCGCTGGTGACCGGCGCTGGCGCTCCCCGCGGCATCGGCCGGCGCGTTGTGCGCAAGCTCGTCGCCGAGGGCTGGCACGTGGCCGCAGCGGACATCGACGGCGCGGCCGTCGAGGAGTTCTTCGCCACTGAGCTGAACGCCGAGATCCCCGCCGAGTCCGGTCTGAAGGTGATCGGCGTCGGCGTCGACATCAGCGACCAGGCCTCGGTCGACGCCGCCTTCGCGCGCGTCGATGCCGAGCTGCCGCAGCTGGTGGCCCTGGTGAACCTCGCCGGCATCCCCAGCCCCCACTCGATCCTCGAGATCACCTCGGAGATCTGGGACCGCGTCATGAATGTCAACGGCAAGGGCACCCTGCTGATGATGCAGGCTGCAGCCCAGCGCATGATTGACGGCGGCATCGGTGGGCGCATCGTCAACACCTCCTCGATCACCGCCCTCGACGGCGGCGGAACTTTCTCCAAGACCGGTTACGCCGCCGCGAAGGCCGCCGTGCAGGGACTGACCCGCGGCGCGGCCCGGGAGCTGGGCGTGCATGGCATCACCGCCAACGTGATCCTGCCCGGCCCGATCGACACCGACATCATGGGCGGCACTCTGACGGACGACCGCAAGGACTCGATGTCGGCCAATATCCCGCTGCACCGCGTGGGCCAGCCTGAAGAGGTCGCCGGGCTGATCAGCTTCTTGGTCAGCGAGGACTCCTCCTTCGTCAGCGGCACGTCGATCAACGTCGACGGCGGCAAGCACATGCACTGATCCGGCGCAGGCCCGGGGCTCCGATGAGCCCCGGGCCTCCCGTCTCCCGGGACGCCCGGGCCCACTGGTCGCCAACGAGGCGCGACCAGGACCACCTCGGCCTGAGCACGCTGCTCGGGCCGTCCTCGCAGGACCTCTCCGGGCACCGCCGCCCGGCACCGATCAAGGAGAAGTGATGGCCGACTCCCCTCTGTCCAGTGCCCTCGAATTCGCGAAGATGCTGACCGCAGGCGGTTTCCGCCTGGATCCGCTGGACTCCGCCCCCTCTATCGAGGACATCCGCCGCATAGCCAAGCGACGCCTGCCGACCATGGCGTTCGACATCATCGACGGCGCCTCGAACCACGAACTCACCAGCGAGGAGAACGTCTCCGACCTGCGCGAGGTCCGCTTCCGACCGCGCTGGCTGACTGACATCTCGAGCGTCGACGTGTCCACCACCGTCGACGGTCAGGCCCTGGATCGCCCCTACGTGCTCGGCCCGCTCGGTCTGCAGCGCATGATCGGCGGCGAGGGCGAGATGGGCGCGGTCCGCGCCGCAGGCAAGGCCAACATCCCCTTCACCATCTCCACGGCGTCGAACTGGGCGATGGAGGAGCTGGCCGAGCAGGCCACCGGGCCGCTCTGGTACCAGCTGTACATGTACAAGAGCGAGCGGATCGTCTCCAACCTCATCAAGCGTGCCAAGGCCATCGGTGCGGAGACCCTCGTGGTCACGGTGGACGTGCCGCTGAACGGCAAGCGCTACCGCGACCACCGCAACGGCATGTCGATCCCGCCGAAGATCACTCCGCAGAACGCGGTGCAGGCGGTCCGCCACCTGAACTGGACCCGCGCGATCATGCGCCCGCCGGCGATCGGCTTCCGCAACCTCAAGGACGAGGTCCAGGGCAACAACGCCGTCTCCCACCAGGAGTTCGTCGCCAAGTACCTCGCCAACCTCAGCCTGACGTGGGAGAGCATCGAGGACGTGCGCAAGCAGTGGGACGGCCCGCTCTACATCAAGGGCATCCTCACCCCCGAGGACGCGCTGCGCGCCCATCGCGCCGGGGCCGACGGCATCTACGTCTCCAACCACGGCGGCCGCCAGCTCGACTCCTCGCCAAGCTCCATCCGCGCACTGCCGATGATCGCCGACGCCGTGGGCGACCGCATGACCGTCATCTTCGACTCGGGCGTGCGCACCGGTGACGACATCGCCAAGGCCCTCGCCGTCGGCGCCGACCTGGTCTCGATCGGCAGGGCCTGGGGCTACGGCAACGCCGCCGCCGGAGAGAAGGGCGTGCTGCGCGTGCTCGACATCCTCGACGGCGAGCTGTCCCTGGCCATGGGGCAGCTCGGCGCCACCAGCGTCGAGGCGCTGAACCGCAGTTTCGTGGAGTACCCCGAGGCATGGCACGGCCTCGGCATGCACCGAGAGCCCGAGCCCGCCCAGGTCACCGAGGAGTTCATGTCATGAACACGCCCAGCACCGCTTCCGCTTCCGCCGCCGGGACCACCGGACGCCCCTGGAAGGTCGCCGTCACCGGCGATTATGCCAAGGCCGACGGCTCGACGATCTACGGAGACATCGGACTGGACCAGTTCGCGCAGCACGGCATCGAATGGTCGCTGGTCTCGGCCGACGGCTCCCCGCTGCGCGGGGAGGAGCTCGAGGGTTATGACGCGCTCGTGCTGCTGGGCTCTCTCGCCCTCGGCGAGGAGCAGCTCGAGGGGGTGACGACCCTCAAGCATGTCGCCCGCTTCGGCGCCGGTTACGACCAGGTCGACCTGGCGGCGTGCGACGCCCGCGGCATCACCGTCACCAACGCCCCCACCGGGCTGCGGGTGCCGATGGCCCACACGGCGCTGACCTTCCTGTTCGCCCTCGCACACAACCTCCTGCCCAAGGACCGCCTGGTCCGCGAGGCGCAGTGGGAGCGCAAGGCCGAGTACCGCGGGCCGGGCCTGGCCACGGCGACGGTCGGGATGATCGGGCTGGGCGGCATCGGTCAGGAGACCGTGCGCCAGCTGCGTGCCCTCGATCTTGAGGTGGTGGCTTGGAACCGCTCACCCCGCCCCGAGTTCTGCGAGGAGGTCGGGATCCAGCAGCTCGAGCTGGATGAGGTGCTCGAGCGCAGCGACTACCTGATCCTGACGGTGTCAGCCACCGCTGAGACCCGCCACCTGATCGGGGAGCGCGAGCTCGGCCTGATGAAGGACAGCGCTGCGTTGATCAACATCGCCCGGGGCAGCGTGGTCGACGAGCAGGCCCTGATCACTGCACTGGGCAACGGCACCATCGCTGGGGCCGGCCTCGACGTGTTCGAGGTCGAGCCGCTGCCTGCGGACAGCCCGTTCATCGGCATGGAGAATGTCGTGCTGGCACCGCACTCGCTGTGCTGGACGAAGGATTTCACCGACAACACCTCCGCCGAAATGCGCGGCGAGGTCATCGCCATCGCCACCGGACAGCAGCCGCGCAACGTCGTGAACTCCCGGCGGCCCGCAGCAGGGGAATCCGCATGAGCATCGAGCGCTCCGCGGCCGATGAGGCCCGGATCGCCGAGCTGACCACCGTGGTCACGGGCGTCGCCTCCACCCGCGGCATCGGTCGCGGGGTGGCCCGCTTCCTCGCGGCCGAGGGTCGTCCCCTGGCTCTGCTGGACCGGGACGTGGCAGGGCTGGAGCAGGCTGCCGAACAGGCCCGGGCGGCCGGGGCGAGCCACGTGGTGACCGCGCAGGTCGACATCGCCGACCAGGCCAGCGTCGACGCCGCGATCACCGCGGTGGAGGCGACCTCTCCGCCGATCGGCGCGCTGGTCAACTGCGCCGGCATCGCCGATCCCACTCGGTTCCTGGAGATGACCAGCGAGTCCTTCCAGCGAATCCTGACCATCAACACCACCGGGCTGTTCCATCTCGCCCAGCGGGTGCTGCCGGTGATGCTCGAGCAGGGCCTGGGACGGATCGTCGCGATCGGCTCGACCGCGGCGCAGGACGGTGGCGGCAACTTCTCGACCTCCGCCTACGCCGCCTCCAAGGCGGGCGTGGAGGGTCTGCTGCGGGGCCTGGCGAAGGAGACCGCCGGCACCGGTGTGACCACCGCGGTGATCTCCCCGGCCAACATCGACACCGACATCATGGGCGGCCCCCTGGAAGGGGAGCGGCGCGAGCAGTTCGTCGCCCGCACCCCGGTGGGGCGCCTGGGCACCGTCGAGGAGCTCGGCGCACTGGTGTCATGGCTGGTCGGGCCGCACGGCGGCTTCACCACCGGTGCCACCTACAACCTCAACGGCGGCATGCGGGTCGGCTGACCCTCGGCACATCCGCTGTGCCCCAGCGCCCCTCAGGCCTCCTGTGGTGCCAGGGCGTCCTTCCGCCGGCGTCGGGTGGTGATCCACAGTCCGACGCCGGCGGCCACCATCAGCGCCAGCTGCGAGGCTAGAGCCACCCGGTAGTCGGACAGGTCCGCAGCGCCGTCACCGGTGCGCAGGTCCAGCACGATGCCGATCAGCAGCACGGAGACCAGCGAGGCGGAGTATCCGCCGATGTTGACCATGCCGGTGGCGGTGCCGATCGCACGCCGCGGCACCCCGGTGCGGGCCAGGTCGAAGCCGACCGAGCAGGTCGCCGAACCGATCGCCATCGCCGTGATCAGCGGCATCAGTTGCCATGCCGAGAGCTGTCCTGGCACCAGCAGCGTGATCGTCCAGGTTGCGGTGAGGACTGTGCCCGCGATCCATCCGAGCATCGGCCTGTGGTGGGGAAGCGACCGGTGAACACGCCGATCAGCGGGCCCAGGCCCACCATGATCACCACGTTGATCGTCAGCAGCGTGCCTACCTCGGCGGCCCCGATGCCCAGGCTGGTCATGTACGGAACACCCCACATGAACATGAACGAGTTCACCGTCACCAGGCACATCCAGTGCAGGAAGAATCCGGACCAGGCCGAGCGCGAGGTGAAGACGTCCTTCAGCACCTTGCCCGGTCGGGTCACGGGGGCCGGGGTGGCGCCGGGCTCCTCGGGCGGCTCGTCATGGACGACCGCAATCACCAGCAGCACGCTCAGCACCAGGATGAAGGCGAGCGACGCCCAGGCGGCGGTCCAGCCCACGTTGATCAGCAGAGCCAGGAACGGCACCGCGGCGACGGCCTGACCGAACTGGCCGATCATGGTGGCCAACTGGGTGAACACCGGCACCTGCCCGGTGGGGAACCAGGTGGCGATCAGACGGACCACGCTGATCAGGGTGGCCGCATCGCCCACACCGGTCAGCAGCCGGGCCACGAGCGCCGTGGGGACGTCGGTGGCGAAGGCGAGCAGCACCTGCCCGGCCGCCATGATCACCGCGCCCAGCACCATCATGCGGCGGGGGCCGAGGCGGTCCAGCAGCAGCCCGGCGGGGATCTGCGCGGCGGCGTAGGTGCCGAGCTGCACGACCCCGAACAGGCTCAGCACGGCGCCGTCGACACCGAAGCGGGTGGACGCCTCGACGCTCGCTACACCGAAGGAGGCGCGTCCGGAGACGGCGCAGAGGTACGCGAAGACACCGACCGCCCACACCAGGTGGGCTCGGGTCACGCGCGAGCCGGGGCCGGCGGAACTCATGGAGATGTCCTCATCATGTCGGGGACGAAGGGGTCGTGCCGGGTACAGCGAGCGGCCCGAACCCCGTCGAGGGGCCCGAGCCGCTGGTCACCGGTCCGCAGAGCTGTCTGGACCGAGTATGTCCGATCGGCGCGGTCAGGAGCCGTCCGGCTCGCGCCGTCGTCGGCCGAGCGCCGGGCCCTCGGACCGGGCCGCGGCGCTGTCGCTGTTCGCTGCCGGAGCGGTCGCCTCGGCGGCGTCGGCGCCCGCCTCGAGGGCCGACGGTGCGTACTGACCGGGGACCGCCTCGGCGGTGTCCTCGAGCTCATCGGGGTTGTTCAGTGCGCCGTTGCGCTTGAGGAACCACGCCGCGACCAGTGGGGCGGTGATCGCGGAGATCAGTACAGCCGTGGCGACCTGCACTGTCGCCACGTCCACGTACTGCTCGAACCGTGGATCGGCGGAGGCGATGATCGCGGGGGTGACGATGGAGTTGCCCGCTGTGGTGCCGGCGACGAAGCCGATGCCGGAGCGTGGGCCGCGGCGCAGCAGGAAGCGGTAGGCGAGGTACGTGGTGCCGCCGGTGAACGGCGTGACCAGCAGACCAAGCACGATGCCGGTGAGGCCACCGGTCAGAATGGCACTGATGTCGATCCCAGTGCCCAGCCCGAAGGCGAAGAAGGGGATCACGATGTTCGGGACCGGACGCATCACCTCAGTCCACTTGTGGTCGATGTTGCCGACGATGATGCCCAGGACCAGGGGGATGATCGCTGCGGCGAAGGCATCCAGCGGGATCGAGCCCAGGCCGGCGGCGCCGATGAACAGCATGGTGAAGAACGGGCCGTCGTTGACGGCGGAGGCGACATAAGCGCCGCGGTCCGTCTTGTTCCCGTACTTGCCGGTGAAGGCCAGCCAGATGCCTCCGTTGGAGTTGTCGAAGGTGGCTAGCATCGCCACGATCGAGATGCCGAGGAGGCCGTCCAGGCCGACGAGGAATCCTAGGCCCACGATCAGCAGGCCGGGGACGATGGTCTTGCCCAGCAGGATCGCGCCCGTCGTACCGGCAACCGGTCCGATCGAGCGTGGCGTGATCTGCATGCCGGTCGCAAAGATGACCAGCGCCATCAATGGCATCGGAGTGGCGAACAGGGCTGTGGTGAAGCTGCCCATCTCGAGGAATCCCGGGGCCGTTGTACCGACAACAGCGCCGAGGACCAGCGGGATCACCATGGTGCCGCCGGGGATCTTATCCATCGCGCCGTACAGGGGTGAGCGCAGCTTTTTGCGGCTCCTGGTGGGAAGTCTCAGTCACGGTGAGTTCCTTGTCGCCTCATCACGAGCAGGGGACCGCCACGTCACAGCGAGCGCTCGCCGGTGAGGCTGGCGGGCCGTGGTCGATGAACCGACTCCAGTGGCGGCGGAAGGCATGGCCTCCCTGGCCTATAGGATCTACGGTTCCCTCGGGAACGTCAAGGGTCGCCCACCGGGCGCACCCCCGCCGGAGGCGCGGTGGCCAGGATCGTCTCGAACACCACGTCGACGCTCGGCGAGGCGGTGGTCCGCCGGTCACGGGTGACGGCGACCTGGCGCCCTTCGGCCAGCGTCCCCACCGGAATCACCGCCATCCCGGAAGTGTCGCTGATGTGTGCGGCCAGGGAGTTCAGCACCCCCACCCCGAGCCCAGCCCGGGCGAGGTTGACCACGGTCTGGGGCTGCTCGGTCTGCCAGGTCACCGGGATCTCCAGGCCCCAGGCGCGCAGCGCGCTGCCGGTGTCGGGGTCGACCTCCGCGCCGGGGCGTGCCACGGCGATCAACGGGTGATCTGCCACCAGCTCCGGGTCCAGGCCGCCCTCCGGAAGGATCTCGTGCCGTGTGAGCTCATGCTCTGCGGGGACCACGGCCACGTAGCGCTCGGTCCACATCGGCACGCTCTGCAGCTCCTCCGACGGGGGTCCGCGGCCAGCGAATGGATCGCGATGTGGAAGCGTCCGGTGACGATCCCGGAAATCAGGTCCGGCGTCGTGTGCTCGGTCAGTTCCACCCTGACCTGGGGGTGGAGGGCGTGGACCGAGGCGATCACGTCCGGCAGGAACCCGGCGCTGACGCTCGGGTGACAGCCGATCACGACCCGCCCGCGCAGGGTGCCGGTGTGCTGATCGACAGCCTCGACGCCGCGCTCGAGGGTCTCCAGCACGGCGCGGGCGTGGGGCAGGAAGGTGGTGCCCAGCTCGGTGGGCCCGATCGGGCGATGCGTGCGGTCGATGAGGAGCCCGCCGAGGGCCCGTTCGAGGCTGGCGACATGGGTGCTGACCCGCGACTGCGAGCGGTGCAGGGCCCGCGCGGCACCGGAGAAGCTCCCGTGGTCGACGACGGCGACGAAGGTCTCCAGCCAGTCCGTCTGCTCAACTCTGGGCACATTGACTCCTCAGGCGGTGCGGGGGCTCCCGGAGCGTCCGGGAGGTGTCTTGGGGTGGGCGGGAGCGGGTGCTCCCGGCGGTCACGGTTCGGTGACGCGGTCGGTGCGGGGCGCCGCGTCCCTCCAGGTCGCGGCCCTGCCGTGACCCACATTACCAATCCTGGATATAGGATTTTCGGATCGCGGATCCTTTCGAGGCTGTGTCCGGCACCACACGTTGATAGCTTCATCAGTCCGACGTGGAGAGCAGATCCCTCCCCCGACCTCCCGGTGCACACCGACGTGCGCCCGGCTCGCCACCTCGTGCCCCCTCACCGAACCGATGTCCGGTGTCAGATCTGCAAGACGAAGTGGAGTGACCTCATCATGCGAACCCCTCGTACCCGCCGCCTCATGTCCGGCATCGCCGGAGCCGCCGCACTCACCATGGTGGCGGTCGGCTGCTCCGGCGGTGCCGGAGAAGGCGGCGCCGACAATGCGGCCGTGCAGGAATGCAATGACATCAACGCCGAGTACCCCTCCGGACCCGTCGAGCTGATCGTCCCCTGGACTGCCGGTGGCGGGACCGACGGCGTCGCCCGCCTGATCGGCGACCAGCTCTCCGGACAGCTCGGGACCAACGTGAACGTGGTCAACCGCACCGGCGGCTCGGGCGTGGTCGGTCACCAGGCGATGGTGGACGCCGACCCCGACGGCCAGACCATCGGTCTCGTGACCGTGGAGATCGGCATGATGCATCACCAGGGCCTGACCGACATCAGCGGCGAGGACCTCACCGCCATCTCGCAGATGAACGAGGATGGCGCCGGCATTACGGTCGCCGCGGACGCCGAGTGGGAGAGCGCCGAGGAGCTGCTGGCCTACATCGAGGCGAACCCGGGCGAGGTGACCTCCTCCGGGACCGGCCAGGGCGGCATCTGGCACCTGGCCCTGCTGGGCATGCTGATCGACAACGACCTCCCGCTGGATGCGGTCAACTTCGTGCCCTCCGACGGTGCGGCCCCGGCCCTGCAGGAGCTCGTGGCGGGTGGCATCGACATGACCACCAATGCACTGGGGAGTCCAAGGTCATGCTCGATTCCGACCGGGCCAAGGCTCTCGGCGTGATGGGCACCGAGGCCGACCCGAACTTCCCCGACGTGCCCACCCTCCAGGAGCAGACGGGCTCGGACTATTCCATGAGCGTGTGGCGCGGCATCGCTGGGCCCGTGGACATGGATCCGACGGTCGTCGAGGAGCTCGAGTGCCATCTCGGGCTGGTCGCCGAGTCCGATGAGTTCAACGACTTCATGTCGGACTCGGGTCTGGGTGTGAAGTACGCCGGCGCCGAGGACTTCCAGACCCTCATGCGCGAGGACGATGAGCAGAAGGGCAAGGTCATGGAGGAAGCGGGGCTCGCGAAGTGACCGCTGCCGATCCCTCCGCTGCTGAGGTCTCGGCTCGCGGCAACCTCGTGATCGGTATCGCGTCGATCGCCGTCGGAGCGGTGGTGATCCCCTACGGCGCGGGCATGCCGTTCATTCGCGAGGGGATCCCCGGGCCGGGACTGTTCCCGATGATGATCGGCGGGCTGCTGATCATCTTCGGTGTCCTGCTGCTGCTGACCTCGGCGCTCTCGGCCCGGCGTGAACGCCTCCACGGCGAGCAGATGGCCGTGGCCGAGGCGGAGGCCCCGCCGGCCGCCGCCACCCCATCGGCTCCGGCCGATGAGGGCATCAGCGCGGTGCCGACCAGCGACGACGACGTCTCCACGGAGGAGATGGCCACCCAGGCCGTGGCGGACACCGACATCGGGTCCGACGGCATCAGGCGGTGGATCAACGGCGCCATCCTCATGGGCGGGATCGTGTTCTTCGTCCTCTTCGCCGAGATTCTCGGGTTCCCGCTGACCATGGCGATCCTGGTGGCCGCGATCGTGGGGTCGCTGCGGGCGAAGTGGTGGGTCGCCGTGATCACCGGTGTGCTGACAGCGATCGGTCTGTGGCTGATGTTCGAGCAGGGCCTGATGGTCCAGCTTCCCGACGGCCCGTTCAGGGGTTCTGACATGATCGAGAACTTCGAAGGCGCACTGCTGCTGATCGCCGACCCCACCACCATCCTGGTGGTCGTGTTGGCCGGCGTGTTCGGTCTGGTGATCGGTGCGCTGCCGGGCATGACCGCGACGCTGGCGGCGGCACTCCTCGTGCCGTTCACCTTCTTCCTGGATCCGGTGCCGGCGATCGCCGCCATCATCACGATGTCGGCGATGGCCATCTTCGCCGGCGACATCCCCAGCGCCCTGCTGAGGATTCCCGGCACGCCGTCATCGGCCGCGTACACGGAGGATGCCTTCGCGCTGACCCGTAACGGCAAGGGATCCCTCGGCCTGGGCGTGTCACTGGTCGCCTCGGTGGCCGGTGGCCTGTTCGGCTCAGTGGTGCTGATCTTCGTCTCCCCGATCCTGGGCGAGTTCGCGCTGCGGTTCACCAGCTACGAGTACTTCTGGGTGGCGGTGCTGGGCCTGACGGCCGCGGTGATCGTCTCCAAGGGAGCGCAGCTCAAGGGCGGCATCGCGCTGATGGCCGGTCTGCTGATCTCGACCGTCGGCCTCGACGTGACCCTCGGACATCCGCGCTTCACCTTCGGTGAAGAGCAGCTGTACCGGGGCGTGGACTTCATCGCCGCAATGATCGGCCTGTTCGGACTGTCAGAGGTGCTGCGCGCGGTCACCGCCAAGAAGGGCCAATCGCTGCCGATCCCCCGGCTCGAGGGGCGTGGCGCCCTGCGCCAGACCCTCAAGGCGATCTGGAAGAACAAGGGCCGCGTGGGCTCGGGGTCCGTGATCGGCGGTGTGGTGGGTGCACTGCCCGGCGCCGGCGCCGACATCGCGGCCTGGATCTCCTACGCCTTCACCCGCGCCACCTCGCGGGTGCGTAAGGGCAAGACCGCCGACGACGCCCGCATCGAAGCGATCTCCGGCGCCTCCAGTGCCAACAATGCAGGCATCGCCTCGGCCTACGTGCCAACGCTGGCCTTCGGGATCCCCGGTGACACCATCACCGCGATCCTGATCGGTGTGCTCCTGGTCAAGGGCATCACGCCTGGTCCGGACCTGTTCCTGTACCAGACCGACACCCTGTACGCCGTGTACCTCATCTTCATCATCGCCAACCTGCTGCTGCTGCCGCTGGGCTTCCTGCTGATCAGGGCCTCGGGCTTCGTGCTGCGGATCCCGCGGTCGGTGCTGATGGGCCTGATCGTGGCGATCTCGATCTGCGGCGCGTTCGCGATCAACAACGGTTACCTCGAGGTCGGGCTGATGGTCGCTTTCGGGATCCTGGGCTACCTGTTCGAAAAGGGTGGGATCCCCCTGGCGCCGGTGGTGCTGGGGATCGTCCTGGGGCCGATCGTCGAGCGCAACTTCATGCAGTCGGTGATCAAGACGAACTGGGATCTGACCCAGTTCTTCACCCGTCCCATCAGCGCGGTGCTGATCATCCTGGTGGCCCTCGCGATCGCTTCGGCACCGGTGATGGGCTGGCTGGGCAAGCGTGCCGAGCGCACTGCGGCCCTCAAGGCCGCTCGCAACCGGGCTGTCAACGCCGACGCCGGCATCAGCTCCTGACCCGAGACGGACCCGGGGCCGCGTCGTTCGCGGCCCCGGGCCCGCTACCCCTCTGTCTCCACACCGTCCCCGGAATCTCACGAAGGAGCTTTCCCGTGCGTGCTCTCGTCCTGTCCGACTACCACCACATCGATGTCGTCGAGCGGCCCAGGCCCAGGCCCAGCGCGGGGGAGGTGTTGCTGCGCATCGCCGCCACCGGCATCTGCGGGTCCGACTTCCACGGCTTCACCGGGGACAATGGCCGGCGCTTCCCCGGGCAGATCATGGGCCATGAGGCGGCTGGCACGATCGCGGCGCACGGCCCCGGGGTCGACGTCGAGGCTCTGCCGCTCGGCGCCCCGGCCACCTTCAACCCCTGGTGGTCCCGCCGGAGGAGGCGGAGGCCTACCGTGACCGTGAGCAGCACGCTCCCGGCAAGCAGGTCATCGGGGTGGCGCCCGACGTTCAGGCGGCCTTCGCCGATTACCTGGTGGTGCCCGAACGGAACGTGCTGCTGCTGGATCCTGAGCTCCCGCTCCACCTCGGCGCATTGATCGAGCCCCTCGCCGTCTCCGTCCACGCCGTGCGCCTCGGCAGCCCCACCCCGGGCTCGAAGGTGCTGGTCATCGGCGGCGGGCCGATCGGCCAGAGCGTGGTGATCGCCCTGCAGATGGCCGGCGTCCGCGAGATCGCGCTGTCCGAACCCGCCGAGGACCGTCGCGAGCTGGTCTCCACGCTAGGCGTGACCGTGCTCGACCCCGCGGACGGACCGGTCCCCGAGCAGGCCGCCGAGGCGCTCGGAGCCCCGGCGGACCTCGCCATCGACGCCGTCGGCGTCTCTGCCACCATGGCCGATGCGCTGAAGGCCACCCGCCTTGGCGGCAGCGTGGTGCTGGTGGGGATGGGCTCGCCGACGCTCGAGATCCCCGCTTTCGCGGTCAGCACCGAGGAGCGCTCCATCGTCGGCTCCTTCACCTACACCGCACGCGACTTCGCCGACGCGACCGCGTGGGCCGGAGCCCATGCCGCTGCGCTCGCCCCGCTGGTCAGCCGCACCGTGCCGCCGACGCAGGCCCACGAGGCCTTCACCGCGCTCGCTGCGGGGGATGGACCGCCCGGCAAGATCCTGGTCGCCTTCGACGACGAACCCCGCAACGATCTCGGCACCAGCGCCGCACCGACCCTTCAAGAGGCCACCCGATGAACGCCACCCACACTCGCACCATCGCCCACGTCCGCGCCTACACGGTCACCGGCGGCGGGGCCGACTACCACGACCAGGGCGCGGACCACTGGATCGACGATCACATCGCCACCCCGATGTCGATCTACCCCGAGTACGCCCAGTCCCGCCAGTCCTTCGGCCTGAACGTGCTGGGCACCCTGATGGTCGAGATCGAGGCTGACGACGGCACCGTCGGCTTCGCCGTCTCCACCGGCGGCGACCTCGGCGCCTGGATCGTCGAGAAGCACCTGGCCCGCTTCCTCGAGGGCGCCAAGGTCACCGACATCGAGCGGATCTGGGACCAGATGTACCGCTCGACCCTGTTCTACGGGCGCCGAGGCATCGTGCTGAACACGATCTCCGCGGTGGACCTGGCGCTGTACGACCTGCTGGGACGCCTCCGCCAGGAACCGGTCTACGCCCTGCTGGGCGGGCCGGTGCGCGATGAGCTGACCATGTACGCCACCGGTGCGCGCCCCGACATCGCCAAGGAGCTCGGCTTCATCGGCGGCAAGATGCCGCTGCACTACGGCCCCGCCCACGGTGAGGAGGGCATGAACAAGAACATCGAGCTGCTGGCCGATATGCGCGAGCGGGTGGGCGATGACTTCTGGCTGATGTACGACTGCTGGATGTCGCTTGACGTCGACTACGCCACCCGCCTGGCCCACCGCGCCCACGACTACGGGCTGCGCTGGCTCGAGGAAGCACTGATCCCCGACGACTACTGGGGCTACCAGCAGCTGCGCCAGAACGTGCCCAAGGGCATGCTGGTCACCACCGGCGAGCACGAGGCCACCCGCTGGGGGTTCCGCCAGCTGCTGGAGATGGGCGCGGCGGACATCATCCAGCCGGACGTCGGCTGGTGCGGCGGCATCACCGAGCTGCTCAAGATCTCCGCGCTCGCTGACGCCCACGGCGCGATGGTGGTCCCGCACGGCTCCTCGGTGTACTCGTACCACTTCGTCATCACCCGCACGAACAGCCCGTTCTCGGAGTTCCTGATGATGCATCCGACGGCCGAGGAGATCGTCCCGATGTTCTCCCCGATGCTGCTGGGCGAGCCGGTGCCCGTGAACGGGAAGATCCGCGTGCCTGAGACGCCCGGCTTCGGTGTCGAGTTCAACCCGGAGATTCCGAGGTCCCGTCCCTACACCCACTGAGCGAGGGCCTGGTCCCGCAGGGCGGGACGAGGGTGGTGGAGGTGGTCATGTCCGGGAGATGATGTGACGAGGGTCCCGGGACGTTCGTCACATCCGTGCGCGGCGATATCCAATAGGATCTGTATTATCGCGTGAACGAGATGACCGCGCGGACTCTCGGCAGACGCCGAGCAGGGGCGTAGGCATCGGTGCTGCCCACTGTGGCGGCAACCCGTACAGACGAAGGAGTCCCCCAGATGACCATCTCCACCGTGACGATCGTCGGCGCCGGCTACATGGGCGGAGGGATCGCCCAGGTCCTCGCCATCGCCGGCTTCGACGTGACGATCGCCGATGTCAGCGTCGAGAACGCGAACGCCTCCCTCGAGCGCCTCCAGAAGGAGGCCCGTGATTTCGAGGAGCAGGGCCTGTACGCCCCCGGCTCCGCCGATCTCGTCGCGAAGAACATCTCCGCCGGCAAGTCCATCGAGGACGCCGTGGCCGATGTCGACTTCATCGAGGAAGCTGTGTTTGAGCGCATCGATGTCAAGCGCGACGTCCTCGCGAAGATCTCCGAGCACGCCCGCCCGGACGCGATCATCGGCACCAACACCTCGACCATCCCGGTCAGGGAGCTCGAGAGCGCCGTGAAGAACCCCGAGCGCTTCCTCACCGTGCACTTCTCCAACCCGGCACCCTTCATCCCGGGCGTCGAGCTGGTCGCCGGCGAGACCACCACCCCTGAGGCGGTCGCGGCCGTCAAGGAGCTGCTGGAGAAGTCCGGCAACCAGGGCGCACAGGTCGCCGACACCCCCGGCATGGTCCTGAACCGCCTCCAGTACGCGCTGCTGAAGGAGGCCACCTCCGTCGTCGAGGAGGGCGTCGCCACCGCGGAGGACGTGGACACCATCGTCCGCACCACCTTCGGCTTCCGCCTGGGCTTCTTCGGACCCTTCGCGATCGTCGACCAGGCTGGGCTGGACGTGTACGCGAGCTCCTTCGTGACCTTCGAGGGTGCCTTCGGCGATCGCCTGTCCACCCCCAAGATCCTCACCGACTCCGTCGCCGAGGACCGCAAGGGCGTCAAGAACGGCAAGGGCCTGCTCGGCGATTACGACGAGGAGACCGCCGCGGAGCTGGTCGCCTACCGCAACAAGGCCTACGCGAAGATGTCGCAGCTGCTGGCAGAGCTCGGCCCGGCGCCCAAGCCCACCCCCAGGAACGCCTGACCCTCACCCACCCTCACCCCGCGGGCTCTGCCCGTCGGCCGGGCATCGTCGCCCGGGAACTGAGCTGAACGCTCGGGACCCGCGCACGAGCCCGGGTCCCGAGCGTTTCTGCTTCGGGGCTCCCGACGGAGCGCGCCCGCCCATCCTCTGGAGATATCCGTGGAAGAACTCGTCCTCGCGGAGCGGCCGGTCTGGCTGCTCCTGACGATCGCGGTCGTCGCGATCGTCCTCCTGCTGGTCCTGATCATCAAGGCCCGTCTGCATGCCTTCTTCTCCCTGCTGATCATCGCGGTGGCCACCGGCCTCGCTGCGGGGATCGGGGTCGGCGACGTCATCGACGTGGTGATAGCCGGCTTCAGCACGACCGTCGGAACAGTCGCGCTATTGGTCGGCTTCGGCGCCGTGCTCGGCAGACTCGTCGAGATCACCGGCGGCGCGCAGGTGCTCGCCGACAAGATGCTCGACACCTTCGGGGAGAAGCGGGCACCGCTGGCCCTCTCCGTCGCGTCGCTGTTCTACGCGTTCCCGATCTTCCTGGACGCCGGCTTCATCGTGATGCTGCCGGTCATCTACACCGTGGCCCGCCGTCTCGGCGGCTCGTTCATGCTCTACGTGCTGCCCTCGATCGCGTCGTTCATGATGATGCACGCGCTGCTGCCCCCGCACCCGGGCCCCACCGCCGCCGCCATCATGATGGGCGCCGACGTCGGCCTCGTCATCGTCGTCGGACTGCTCATCGGCCTCCCCACCTGGTACTTCGGTGGCTACCTGGTCGCCCGTGCCATCGCCAAGCGCTACCCGAACACCCCGGTGCCGGCCTTGCTCGGCGAGCCGCGCGACGTCCCGGAGGAGGAGCGTCCCTCCTTCGGCTCGATCATCCTGGTGCTGCTGATGCCGCTGGTGCTGATCTTCTTCAACACCGGCATGGCCACGATGGAGAAGTCCGGCTCGATCAGCGCCGACAACGCCCTCTTCCATCTCTCTCGCCTGCTCGGCGCGACCCCGGTGGCGATGGCGCTCTCCGCCCTGGCTGCCATGCTGCTGCTGTACGTGATCCCGCGGCGCCGCCGCGGTGAGAAGGTCGGTGGACTGCTCGAGGACCTCGTGGATGACGCGCTCGCGCCCGTCTGCTCGATCATCCTGATCACCGGTGCGGGCGGCGCGTTCGGCCGCATCCTCACCGAGACCGGCATCGGCAACGAGGTCGCCAACGGTCTGGATGCGATGGGCCTGCCGCTCATCGTCTCCGCCTACCTCGTGACCATGGCCATGCGCATCGCGCAGGGCTCGGCCACCGTCGCCGCCACCACCGGTGCTGCGATCATGGCCCCGGCCATCATGGGCGGCGACTTCAGCGCGATCGCCGTGTCCGCCATGGTCATCGCGATCGGTGCCGCCTCGATCGGCTGGTCGCACGTGAACGACTCCGGCTTCTGGCTGATCGGCAAGTTCTGCGGCTTCGACACCGTGACCACCTTCAAGACCTGGTCGGTCGTGGGCACCACCATCTCGCTCGTCGGCTTCGCGCTGTCGGCGGTGGTGTTCGTCATCTTCGCATGACCAGCGTCTGAGACAGTGAGGGCCGGTGCATGATCGCGCACCGGCCCTCACCTGTTCCCGTTCCACCCACTGACCCTCGGAAGAAGGCCTTCGTGACCGTCGCCCCCTCCCGCCGCCTGCTCGTCCTCGACGATGACCCCACCGGCTCGCAGTGCGTGGCTGGCATCGACGTGGCCTTCGACGACGACCCCTCGATCCCGGTCGAGGTGCTCTCCACCCCGGGCAGCGCCTGCTTCGTGCTGACCAACACCCGTGCCCTGGACGAGGACGCGGCCGTGGCGATGAACCGGCGGATCGTCGGGGAGTGCTCGATGGCGGGATCCCCGCGAGCGGCCTGCACGTGGTCTCCCGCTCGGACTCCACCCTGCGCGGGCACGTGATCGCCGAACCGGTCGCGATCGCCGATGAGCTCGCCGCCCACGGGGTCGAGGTCGACGCCTTCGTGCTGTGCCCGGCGATGATCGAGGCGGGCCGCTTCACCGAGGGCGACATCCACTACGCCACGGTGGAGGGGAAGGCGGTCGAGGTCGCCGAGACCGATTTCGCCCGCGACGCCACCTTCGGCTACACCCACTCCGACCTGCGCAAGTTCCTCGCCGAGCGCTCTGCCGGCACGATCGATGCAGCGAGCGTCCTCAGCATCTCCCTCGAGGACATCCGCACCGGCGGCCCCTCCCGGGTGCGCGAGATCCTCACCGGTGCTCGCCAGCGGGCCTGGGTGGTCGTCAACGCCACCGAGTACTCCGACATGGAGGTCGTCGCCGAGGCGATGGCCGTGCTCGAGGCCGAGGGCCGCACCTACGTCACCCGCTGCGCACCGTCTTTCGTGCGGCCGCTGACCGGCCAGTCCGGTGCGCGCGTGGTCGACGCGGATGCCATCGCCATCCCGGCGGGCCGGCTCGATCACGGCCTGGTGGTGGTGGGCTCGCACGTGGGCCTGACCACCACCCAGCTGCGCGCCGTGCAGGAGCGCGGCACCCTCACCGAGTTCGAGATCCACGTCCCCTCCGTCCTCGACGAGCGCCGCGAGCAGCACCTCACGGACCTCGTGGAGAAGGTGCGAGAAGCGCTCGCCGGCAGCGACTGCGTGCTCTACACGAGCCGTGACCTGGTGCGCACCGACGACCCCGCCGAGTCCCTCGCGATCGCCCGCAGCGTCTCCGACGCCGTGGTCGAGGTGGTCCAGAAGGTGCGCACGGCACGGCCCGCCTGGGTCGTCGCCAAGGGCGGCATCACCTCGCACGAGGTCGCCGCGAACGGCCTCGGGATCCGCCGCGCAACGGTCGAGGGCCAGTTCTGGGCCGGGCAGGTCTCCCTGTTCTCCGCCGAGCAGGCCCCCGAGGAGGTCCTCGGCATGCCGTACGTCGTCTTCCCCGGCAACGTGGGCGGGGCGCAGGCCCTGGCCGACGTCGTGGACACCCTCACCGCCGCCGTCGCGGCCCGCCCGTCCCATCACTGACCGCTGAGGAGCTCCCATGGATACTGCCGCTGCCACTGCCACTGACCCCGCCACCACCCCCACCTCCGTCGCCTGGATCGGACTGGGCGCCATCGGCACCCCGATGGCCCGCACCGCCGCCGACGCCGGGTTCCCCGTCACCGCCTTCGACCTGAACCCCGCCGCCCGCGCGAGGCCGTGCGTGACGTCGCCACCCCTGCCGCCTCGGCCCGCGAGGCCGCTGCCGGAGCCGACGTCGTGGTCGCGATGGTCGCGACCCCCGAGCAGCTGGATGCCGTCCTCTTCGGCGAGGAGGGCATCAGCGAGGTCCTCACGGAGGCGACGACGCTGCTGATCATGTCCACCGTCGGCCCTGCCGCGATCGAGCAGACCCTCACGGCGCTCGAGGGCATCACCTCCCACGTGGTCGATGCGCCCGTCTCCGGCGGCGCCGCCCGCGCGGCGACCGGGGACCTGCTGGTGATGGTCGGCGGGGCCGACGCCGACGTCGCCGCCGTGCGCCCTGTGCTGGACGCCCTCGCCTCGAACGCCCCCGTGGTGGGGCAGAAGCCCGGCGACGGCCAGCGGTTCAAGATCGTGAACCAGCTGCTGTGCGGCGTGCACATCGCCGCAGCCGGTGAGGCGCTCGCTCTCGCCGACTCGATGGGCCTGGACCTGAAGCAGGTCCACGAGGTGCTGGGCACCGGCGCGGCGGCGTCGTTCATGTTCGGCGACCGCGGCCAGCGCATGGTCGACGGTGCCTTCGACGACGTCCGCTCCGCGCTGACCATCTTCGTCAAGGACATGGGCCTGGTCGCCGAAGCGGCCCGTGAGGTCGGCCAGGAGGTCCCGCTCACGAGTTCCGCGCAGAAGACCTATCAGCGAGGCAGCGAGCTGGGATGGGACCGCCGCGACGACTCGATCGTGTATGAGGTGCTGCGCCGCGGCGAGGGCTGATCCGCCCCCGCCCGCCTCCTTCTGCTCGGCCACCGCGGCCCGGCAGGACCAAGCCCAGACATCCTAACTCTCCGAAGTTCGGCACGGTCGGACCTGGCGGGGATTCCGATTCTCCGGTGTCAGTCTCGAACTGACGAGCTGAGGGGCCCGGTAGACGTAGGATGATAAGTACCTTGACCGCACCATCCTGAGGGGAGTGACGATGTCCGAGCTGAGGAGCTCCCAGTGGTACGTCGGAGACGACCGCAACGCCTACATCCATCGCGCGTGGATGCGACGAGGACTGCCGGATTCCGCCTTCGACGGCAGCCGTCCCCACATCGCCATCGCGAACACCGCGAGCGACCTGGTGCCCTGCAACATGCACCTCGGGGAGATCGCGAAGTCTGTCGCGAACGGTATCTACGAGGCGGGCGGAATCCCGCTGGACCTGCCGGTGATGGGGATCGGTGAGACGCAGGTGCGTCCCACCGCCATGCTCTGGCGCAACCTCGCGGCGATGGAGATGGAGGAGCTTTTCCGCGCCAATCCCGTCGACGCGGTCGTGCTGCTCGGCGGCTGCGACAAGACTGTTCCGGCGCTGCTCATGGCGGCGGCTTCGGTGGGTCTGCCCGCGATCGTGGTGCCCGGCGGCCCGATGATCTCCGGATCCTTCCGTGGCAATGCCCTGGGATGCGGCACCGATGTGTGGAAGCTCAGCGAGGACGTGCGCGGCGGAGAACTCTCCGCCAAGGAGTTCCTCACCTCCGAGTCGTCCATGATCCGCTCCAAGGGGCACTGCAACACCATGGGCACCGCCTCCACCATGGCGCTGATGGCCGAGGCGCTGGGGATGGTCATGCCCGGTCTCGGCGGCACCCCGGCCCCCGACTCGCGTCTGCTCGTGGGAGCCCACGAGAGCGGGCGGCGCATCGTGGAGATGGTCGAAGCCGAACTCACCCCCAAGCGATCATCACCGAGCAGAGCTTCCACAACGCGATCGTCGCATTGGCCGCGATCGGCGGATCCACCAACGCGGTCGTGCACCTGCTGGCCATCGCCGGCCGGCTGGGGGTGGATCTCTCTGTGGACGACTTCGACCGGATCGGCTCCGACGTGCCGCTGCTGGTGAATCTGCAGCCCTCGGGCACGCACCTGATGGACGACCTCCACCGCGCCGGAGGCTTCCTCGCGGTGCTGCGCGAGGTGCAGGACCTGCTGGACCCGACGCCGCTGACCGTGTCCGGACGGCCCCTGGTCGAGCACCTCGCCGCTGCCCCGGTGTGGGACGAGGACGTCATCTTCCCGCGAGGTCGGCCGCTCCAGGAGCATGCGGGGATCGCGGTCCTGCGGGGCAACCTGGCCCCTGGCGGCGCGATCGTCAAGCCGTCCGCGGCGACGCCCGAGCTGCTCCAGCATCGCGGCCCGGCGCTCGTCTTCGACTCGATCGAGGACTTCCGCGCACGGATCGACGACCCCGAGCTCGAGGTCGACGAGAACTCGGTCCTCGTCCTCCGTGGCTGTGGCCCGAAGGGCTACCCGGGCATGCCCGAGGTCTCGAACATGCCGTTGCCGCGCAAGCTGCTGGAACGCGGGATGCGCGACATGGTGCGCATCAGCGACGGTCGGATGAGCGGGACGGCGTACGGCACGGTCATCCTGCATGTGACGCCCGAGGCTGCTGACGGAGGGCCCCTGGGCCTGGTCCGCACCGGCGACACCGTCGTCCTCGATGTCGCCGGGCGACGTCTGGATATCGAGGTCAGCCCGGAGGAGCTCGCCGCGCGTCGACCCAGCGAGGCCTCCGAGGCCGGATTCGCCCGCCCGGAGCGCGGCTGGGAGAAGCTCTACGTCGACCACGTGACCCAGGCCGACTCCGGCGCCGACCTCGACTTCCTGCGAGGCGGCAGCGGCAATGAGGTGCATCGTGAGTCGCACTGATCGCGCGCTGAGCCTCAGCGACGAAGACCTCCGAGGACTGGCGAGGTCCCATTGGACGCTCGTTTGCGCCTCACGTGAGCCCGTGCGGTAACAATCCGCGTCTCGGCATTGAGTCATCGGATGTCTGCATGGTGTCCAGTTGCCCACGGCGCGCCAGTTGCTGGGAGACTGGAGACCCCCTGTACGCCTCGGCGAGGTGCCGAGACCCCCTGAAACGGAGTGACAATGCAGCTGCGTCGTCTCGGCCTTGCCGGCCAGGAGAAGCCCGCCCTCGTCCATGAGGGCACCACCTATTCCCTCGACGGGATCACCCCGAGACATCGACGGTGAGTTCCTGGCCGCCGACGGCATCGCGAAGGTGCGCGCCGCCCTCGAGGCGGGGGAGCTCCCGGTCTGGAGCGATGCGGACTCGGAGCGTATCGGCTCGCCGATCGCCCGCCCCACCGCGGTGATCTGCATCGGCCAGAACTACGCCGCGCACGCCGCCGAGTCCGGCGCCGAGCCGCCCACGACCCCGATCGTGTTCTTCAAGCACCCCAATACCGTCGTCGGCCCCCACGACGAGGTGGAGATCCCCCGGGCGCCGAGAAGGTGGATTGGGAGGTCGAGCTCGGGGTCGTGATCGGTCGCGAGGCGTCCTACCTGGCCGACGAGCAGGAGGCCCTGGACGTCATCGCGGGCTACGTCACCAGCCACGACGTCTCCGAGCGCGACTTCCAGATCGCGGAGTCCGGGGGTCAGTGGTCCAAGGGCAAGTGCGCCAAGAGCTTCAACCCCGTCGGCCCCGCCCTGGTGACGGCCGATGAGGTCGACCCGCAGGCGCTGCGCCTGTGGTCGTCGGTCAACGGCGAGGCTCGCCAGGATTCCACCACGGCGGACATGATCTTCAGCGTCGCCCAGCTGGTCCATCACCTCTCGCAGTACATGGTCCTCTCGCCCGGTGACCTCATCAACACCGGCACCCCCAGGGCGTCGCGCTCTCGGGCCGTTTCCCGTACATCGCCGACGGCGATGTGGTGGAGATGGGCATCGAGGGTCTTGGCGAGCAGCGCCAGACCTTCCGCGCCCGCGCCTGAGCGCAGAAGAGGGTCGACAGGCGATTGCCTGTCGACCCTCTCGTGTCCGGTCCGGCCCCGGGCCGCGGCACGGCGACCCGGGACCGGGGTGGATCAGCGGGCCACGCGCACGCCGGTCACCCCTCCGTCGATCGAGAGCAGCACGCCCACGGTGGACTTGTTGCGGGGCGAGGCCAGGTAGCAGTGCGCCTCGGCGACCTCCTCCGGCTCGACCAGGCGCCCGTGCGGCTGGCGGCCTCGAGGGCCGTACGCTCGGCGGCGGGGTCGTCGGCCTGGTCCAGGAGCCGGCCCACCCAGGGTGTGTTCGCTGTGCCGGGCAGGACGGCGTTGACGCGGATGCCCTCCCCGATCAGATCTGCGGCCGTGGCCAGGGTCATGGACTGCACCGCGCCCTTGGTCGCCGAGTACAGCACCCGCTGCGGCAGGCCGATCGCGGAGGCGATGGAGGCGGTGTTGACGATCGCGGCGTTCTCCGAGCGGCGCAGGTAGGGCAGCGCGTATCGGATGACACGCGCCACAGACGTCACGTTGACGTCCATGACCCGGGCCCACTCGGCGTCGTCGTTCGCGGTGACGTCGCCCTGGGCGCCGATCCCCGCGTTGTTGATGACCACGTCCAGGCCGCCGAGCTGTGCGGCGGCGCTCTCGACCGCCTGCTGGACCTCGCTGGAGACGGAGATGTCGCACTGCAGGGCGAAGACGCCGTCGGGCGCGCCGTCGGGGCTCAGATCGAGTACGGCGACCTGCGCCCCGCGGGACAGCAGTGCGGACGCCGTCGCCGCACCGATCCCGGAGGCCCCGCCGGTCACCAGGGCGCGGATGCCGGCGTACTCCGCTGCGGGATCGTGCACGCGCGGTTGGGGGATTGGCTCACGGATGACTCCTCATCGAGTGTCGGGATCTTCTTCGCAGTCATCCTAACTCTCGCGGTGCTTCGCGGTGCAGGAGGTCCGGGCTCCGAACCCTTCTAGCAGGAGTTGACGTCGAGTACGTCGACGAGCAGGATGTGCATGAGCGTATAGGTCCGATGATTGAGCGGTGGGCGAGAATGCCTCATGACTCACCGCACATCAGGATTTCTGTGTCTTCGGAAGGAATGACGATGGAACGGATCGCCCTGCACACCCGCATCGCCGAGGGGCACGAGGCTGACTACGACCGCGAGCACGCCCGCATCCCCGACGAGGTCGACACGGCCCTGCGCGCGGCCGGGGTGCACGCTTGGGGGATCTGGCGCGATGGCCGCGACATCTTCCACCTGGTCGAGGTGGAGGACTACTCCGCGATGCGACGGCAGCTCGCTGGCGACCCCGCGAACCTCCGCTGGCAGGAGCACATCAACCAGTTCCTCGAGGTAGTCGACGACTACGGCGGCGAGGACTCCGGGATCCGGCCCGTCTGGTCCCTGCCTGCGCACGCTCCGACGGCGGGCGAGGCATGAGCCGCGGCCCCGCCCTCGAGCTGCCCCGGCTGGGCTTCGGCGCCGCCCAGCTCGGCAACCTCTACCGGCCCACCACCGATGAGGAGGCCGGCGGCGCGGTCAGCGCCGCCTGGGATGCCGGGATCCGGTATTTCGATACCGCGCCCCATTACGGGATCGGCACCAGCGAGCGCCGTCTCGGACAGCGCCTCGCCGGGTATCCGCGCGAGGAGTACCTGGTCTCCACCAAGGTGGGGCGACTGCTGCTGCCCGGGCCCGGCACCGGGGACGACATGGCGAACGCCTTCGCCGTCCCCGACGACGATCACGTGCGGCAATGGGACTTCTCCGAGGCCGGGGTGCGACGCTCGCACGCAGAGTCCCTCGAGCGGCTGGGCCTGGACCGGGTCGACATCCTGTTCGCCCACGACCCCGAGGAGGGGCCGACGCAGCAGGCCTTCGACGAGGGGCTGCCCGCCCTGGCCCGGATGCGGGAGGAGGGGCTCGTCCGCGCGATCGGTGTGGGCTCCAAGGACACCGCCGTCCTGCTGCGGGCCGTGCGCACCGGTCTGATCGACCTGATCATGCTCTCGGGCCGGTACACCCTGCTCGAGCAGGCCGAGGCCGCCGAGCTGCTCGAGGAGTGCGTGCGCCACGACGTGGGCATCGTGGCCGTCTCCGTGTTCAACTCAGGCCTGCTCGCCCAGCACCAGGTGCCCGACGACGCCACCTACGAGTACGCCCAGGCCCCCGCCGCGCTGCTCGCCCGCGCACGTGAACTCGCGGGCATCGCCGAGCGGCACGGCGTGACCCTCCCGGACCTCGCCGTCCAGCACCCGCTGCGCCACCCCGCCGTGCGCTCGGTGGTGCTGGGGATGCGCACCGCCGCCCAGGTCCGCTCCAACGCCCAGCGGATGGGCACCGAGATCCCGGCCGCGGCCTGGGAGGACGTCGCACAGACGGCAGAGCCCCGATGATCCCCGCCCTCCCGGTGACCGACGCGCACCTGCACCTGTGGGATCTCGAGGCGAGCCCCTACGCGTGGCTCGCCGGGGCCCCCGCCCCGCTGCGCCGCACGGTCGGCATCGAGGACGTGCGGGAGGATCTGCGCGCCCACGGCGTCACCCGCGTGATCCTGGTGCAGGCCGACGACACCCCCGAGGACACCGCGCACATGCAGGCCACGGCCCGTGCGATCGAGGCCCACGCGACGGACTCCGGGGCGGGGATCGCCCGGGCGGACGTCGTGGGCTGGCTGCCGCTCGTGGACCCAGGCGCCGTGCGCGCGGCGCTCGCCGACCCGGCCCGGACCGATC
Organism: Brachybacterium sp. Z12; assembly: GCF_014400405.1. Taxonomy (GTDB): domain Bacteria; phylum Actinomycetota; class Actinomycetes; order Actinomycetales; family Dermabacteraceae; genus Brachybacterium. The sequence goes on from NZ_CP060496.1 coordinate 112,848, forward strand.
ACCCTGGGGGGTGCGGCACCTGGTGCACGACGAGCCCGATGCGGGATTCCTCGACCGCCCCGAGGTCGCCCGCTCGCTCGACCTGCTCGCCGCGGCCGGCCTCCCGCTCGATGTCCCTGACGCCTTCGAGCGCCACATGGGCCAGGTGGTGCGGGTCGCGCAGCGCCATCCAGGGCTCACGGTGGTGCTCGATCATCTGGGCAAGCCACCGCTCGGCGACGCAGAGGCGATGGGCCGGTGGCAGGAGCAGCTGGAGCAGATCGCGGCCTGCCCGAACGTGGTCGCGAAGGTTTCCGGGCTCGCCACCAGCGGCGACGGGGACTTCACCGAGGCGGTCGAGCACGCTCTCACCCTGTTCGGGCCGGATCGCCTGATGGTCGGCTCAGACTGGCCGATCGCCCCGCGCTCGCTGGACCTCAGCAGCGGCTTCGCACCTCTGCTCGCTCAGGTGCGCGACCGGGACGAGCCGGCGGCTCGCGCGATGCTGCACGGCACTGCGGCGCGCATCTACCGGCGCCTCGGCGAGCAGGCCCTGCCGGCCGCCTGAGCCCCGCCGCGGCGGACCGCCGGCCTCACTCGGCCGGCGGCTCTCCCTGGTGCAGCAGCCAGGACTCGACGCCCGCGACGTGCGCTGCGGCGTAGGTGCGGGCGAGGTCCGGGCGGCGTGCTCGCAGCGCGTCGAGGATCCGCCGATGCTCGGACAGGGTGCGTTCAACCGCTGAGTCGTCGGTGAGCCCGCGCCATACCCGGGCCCGTGCGGTGGAGCCGGCGAGGCTTTCCAGCAGGGTGCTGAGGTAGTCGTTGGGGCAGCGCTGGTTGATCAGACGATGGAACGCGATATCCGCGGTGACCAGCTCCTCGATGCCTGAGCTGGCGTCGAGGTCTGCCATCGTCTGCTCGAGCTTCGCGAAGTCGTCCTCGGTGAGGTGGGGGCAGGCCTGTTCGACCGCGACCGGTTCGAGCAGGCGGCGGATCTCGAGGATCTCGACGTGGCTGGAGTCCTGGTGGAGGTCGAGGACGAAGGCGAGGGATTCCAGCAGCTGTTCCGGCTCGAGGGCCGTCACGTACGTGCCGTCGCCCTGGCGCACGTCGAGCACCCGGATGACGGACAGCGCTTTGACCGCTTCGCGCAGCGAGTTGCGGGAGACGCCGATGGTCTCGGACAGCTCGCTCTCGGTGGGGAGGCGATCGCCGGGCTTGAGCGTCCCATCGACCACCATCTGCTTGATCGCGCTGATCGCGCGATCCGTGACCGCGGAGGCCATCAGAGCTCTCCCCTCACGGCCGGTCCTCGATCTCGAGCAGGCTCGCGGCGCTCTCGATCTCCTCGTGCTCGGGGCGCTCGTTCTGCATCCGCTCGAGGTACGGCTGGGCGCGCTGCACCTGCTGCTCGAGGCTGTTCACCGTGGTCAGGAAGTTCTCGTTGGCCTTGGTGCGGAACGCGTCGATCCCGTCCATGGTGGTGAACAGGTTGTCGAAGGCCTTCTGCAGCGTCTCGGGGAGACGCCCGAGGTCGCAGCCTGCTCCTGGATCTTCAGCGAGTTGTCCGCGAGCATCTGCGAGGTGCGGCCGATGAGATCGTCGGTGGTGCGGTTGACCGCATCGATCTGGTCCAGCACGATCTTCTGGTTCTCGAGCGCCTGGGCGGTGATCACCGCGGTGCGCAGCGCAGTGACGGTGGTGGTGCGGGCCCGCTCCACACCCTGCTGGAGCTTGGTGTTGTTGTCCTCGATCAGGCCCATCGACAGGTAAGCCTGCACGGTGACGGCGATCTGGGTGGCGACATCCTGGCGGCGCTGACGCACGGCGAACAGCACGTCCCGCTCCATCGCGTCGGCATCCTGCGCCTTGCCCTCGCCTCGGAGCTGCTCTGCGCGGCGCACCGTGCGGTCATCCAGCAGGCTCAGCAGGTAGGCGGCCTTCTGCAGCGCCCCGAGATCCTCCCAGAGGGCGCGGCGTTCGACGGAGAGCTCGGCGTTGTCCTTCTGCAGCATCTCCTGGCCACGGCTGAGCGCGCCGAGCACCTGATCCAGCTGATCCTGGTTCGTTTCGAAGTTGCGGAAGTAGCGCTTGGCCATGTTGCGGCCGGGCAGGAAGGACAGCGCCTTCTCGGCGAAGGTCTCGTCCTTCGGGGCGAGGTCCTCCATGGTGGTGCGCAGCTCGGAGAGGGACTTCGCGACCGACGCCTGCGCATTGCCCTTCTCCTTCGACTCCCGCAGCGACTGCTGCATGAAGCGGGAGGAGGTCTGGCTGGTGCGCTCGAAGGTGCGGCGGGCCACCGCGCCGAGCGCGTTGACCTGCGCGGTGAACTCCTGCGAGTGCGGGTTCAGGTCAGCGACCTGGTCCACCCAGGCGTCGGCCCGCTGCTCGAGCTCCTGCTGCTGCTCGGCGGGCAGATCGGGCAGTACGGAGACTGCGTCGTCGTCGCTGATCTGCTCGACCGGCTCAGCGGGCGTGATCTCTTCGGCGGGGGTGGGTGGCTGCAGCTTGTCCATCGGTGCCTCCTGGGCGGTGCGGTGGGTGGAAGTCGTTCGTGAAGGGGTGGGTCAGACGTCGATGATCGGGTTCAGGTGCTGATCGGCGAAGCGGGTGCGCAGGAACTCGGAATGCACCTCGAGGGAGCGGGAGACCCCGCCGACGATGTCGCTCTCGATCTGCTCGACCCCCTCGGCCAGCACATGCAGCTGCCGATCGATGCTCTCGAGGTTCTCGAGCGCCTCCTCACGGGCGGAGCCCTCGAAGGTCTGCAGGAAGCCGAGGGTGTCGCTCGCGGCGTCGACCAGCTCGGGCACGTAACGGGTGGCCATCCCCTCGAGCATCGTCACCTCGCCCGCGGAGGGGCGCAGCGACTGCAGCTGCTCGGAGCCGACGAGCGCGTCGATCCGGGTGATCAGGGACTGCACGTCATCCAGCACCTCGGTGGCGGCGGGTACGAAGGCCTGCGGTCGCAGCTGCGTGATGCGCTCGCGGGTGGTGGCGTCGGCCTCGAGGATCCGGGTGAGCACGGCACGGGTGCTCTCGGGGACCGAGGCACCCAGCACGGGGACCTCACCCGGGCCGCGGCGCGGCGCGTTCAGCACCAGTGCGCTGCCGCCGAGGGTCACCGCGCCGATGCCGGCGGCCGCGGCGAGCACCAGCAGCGGGCCGGCCAGCGCGGCACCGAGCCCCACCGCCACGGTCGCGACCGCGGCCAGACCGCCCAGCAGCACCGGCGCGCCGAAGCGCACCAGCGGTGAGCGGCGCGGGCGGCTCACGTCCTTCGATGCGGGGAGTGGATCTTCCCCTCGAGCGGCTTCTCGAGCGGTCCCCAGAGGTCGCGGCGCTCCGCCGTGGCCTTCCACGGCAGATCCTGGTCGCCGGGAGCGAAGGCGAGCTCCGCATCAGCCTCGGGGTCGCCGGAAACGGGCGCGAAAGGATCGGGGAAGCGACTGTTCCCACTGGTCGGCCGCTCGGCCGACGGGTCATGTCCTGCGCTCACTGGTTCCCGCTGTCCTCCTCGAGGCGTGGTGGACGCCCCCGGTATGGCGTGGGGGAGCTGTGCTGTCACTGCTTCCGGCACCATGCGAGCCTCGTCCTGGGCGTGCCGAAAGGTTATCGCGAGCCACTGGGCAACGTCCGAAGATTCGCGGGGCGCGAACTCAGTCCTGTGGAACCTGCTCCCAGGACCGCGATGCCGCCGAGCGCACGATCGCCTCGCAGATCTCCGCCGCGGAGAGCCCGTCGGCCGCCCTCGGGGCCCGCTGCGTGCCGTGCACGACGTCCGAGAGGAAGGCGGCTGCCTCGATCGTCTTGAGATCGTCGAAGCTCATCGGGATGCCGGGGCCGGGCTGGAAGCGGGCGTAGTCACCGTGGCCGGGGGCGGCGAACACGGTGGTGTAGCCGTGCTCGGTGCCGCCCTCGCCGATCATCACCTCGAACTCGTTCATCCGGGTGAAGGACCAGCGGGCCGAGCCCTCGGTGCCGAACACCTCGAGCGCGTAGTCGTTGCGGTGGCCGCGGGCCGCCCGCGAGGACTCGAGCGTGGCATGCGCTCCGCCGGACAGCGTGCCCAGCGCGGCCACCCAGTCCTCGTTCTGCACCGGGCCGCGCTCGTCCCCGATCTCGAAGCCGCCGTGGCCCACCCCGAGCTTGGTGGGGATCGGCCGTTCCGGGATGAAGATGTCCGTGGTCGCAGTGACCTCGGCGAACCGCTGCCCGGTCACGTGCTGGGCCGACCCGACCTGTGAAGGAGGGCGTCGTGGAGACTGACGCCATCACGGCCGAGAGCGGTCCGATCACGCTCGACCTCACGGTGGAACGCGGCAGCCAGACCCCGCTGTACCTGCAGCTGGCCGGGGGATCGAGGACGCGATCCGCAACGGCGTGCTCACCCCCGGCAGCCGGCTCGAGAACGAGCTGGCTCTGTCGAAGCGGCTGCGCCTCTCACGGCCGACGGTGCGGCAAGGGATCCAGGAGCTCGTGGGCAAGGGCATGCTGGTGCGCAAGCGCGGCGTGGACGAGGAGCACGCCGAGCTGCTCGATGAGGAGCTGGGTGCGGCGCTGCTGACCATGGAGCGTAAGTCCTTCGCCAACGACGGCACCGTCGTCGAGTACGGGTACCACGTGTATCGCGCCTCGCGGTACTCCTTCGAGGTCACGCTCGTCGACTCGTGAGGGGCAGGGTGGAGCCCCACCGCGCGCCTTGCGATGGGCACGGCCGAGTCATGAGCGCCTCCGTGCCCCTTTCGGCGCTGGGGCGCACATGACTCAGCGGTAGGCGCAAACCACCAGACTCAGTCCCTGCCGGTCATGAGGTCGGCCGCCGTCGGCGCCGGGATCTCCGCGTCGAAGGGGATCATTGGCCGGTCGATCCGGGAGTGCCCGAGCCGCAGCAGGTCCTGGTCCACACCTCCCGGGGTGAGGGCCAGCAGCCAGCCTGCGGCCGCCTCGTACTGATCGGGTTCGAGGTAGCCCATCTTCACCGTGACCACGTCGAAGCCGGTCATGGACAGGCCCAGCCGCTCGAACATCGAGCGGGTGGCCCACTGCGAGCGCCGCCCGGTGACCACGACCGACAGGCCGGTCTCCCGGTCGTCGTCGAGCACGCGCAGCGCGGCTGAGCGTCCCGTGTTCGGGGCCTGGTCCAGTGCCGTGACCTCGGCGCGCAGCGCCACGGGGCCCGGCTCGCGGGCATCGATCCGCCCGCCCACGGTGAACTCCCCGCGTCCCCGAGGCCGAGAGCGGTCGCGGCGTCGGTCGATTCCGGGTCGACCAGGGAGACCATCAGCGCACTGACCTGACCGGAGCGGATCTCGGGCCGGGCCAGCAGGCGGGCCAGGGCGTAGGTGGTGTCGTCGGCCCCGCCCGCGCCGGGGTTGTCCCCGGAGTCGGAGATCCAGAAGGGACGCTGGTCGGAGGCCACAGCCTGCTCGAGGCATTCATCGAAGGTCCCGGTGGGAGCCACGAACTCGAAGTCGTGGCGCTTGTCCCAGACAGCACCGGCGAGCTCCAGCGCGGCGGCCTCGACGGCGCCGGCATCGTCCCCGAAGGCGACGATCGCGGCCTTGCATCGAGGCTGGTCCGCCCAGGCGAAACCGATCCAGTAGGACACGTCGGTGACGCCCTCGCGGGCGGTGAGCTCCGGGATGCGGGCGTACAGCGACTTGGCCGGCTCGATGCGGGTGGAGGTCTTCTCCCCGGGCAGCAGGATCGGCAGGTGCACCAGGGCCTTGTGCGGGCGCGCGCCGCCTGCCGCGACCTTCGCGGACGCGACCACCAGGTCGCGCAGACCGCGCTCGCGGGTCTCCCAGGCGTCGATGTGCGGCGCATGGCGATAGCAGGTCAGCAGGTCGCACGCCTCGAACAAGATCTCGGAGACGTTCCCGTGCAGGTCCATCGCGGTGCCCACCACGGTGTCCGGGCCGATCGCGGAGCGGATCGCGGTGATCAGATCACCCTCGGCATCGTCCAGACCGACCACGCTCATCGCGCCGTGGATGTCGAAGAAGAAGCCGTCCAGCGGCGCGGCCTCGGTCGCAGCGGTCAGCCCCGCGACGATCTCCGCCTTCCATCCCTCGTAGGTGTCGCGGTCCAGCTGCCCACCCGGCAGAGCCCGGGCGTGGAGCACGCCCACGTACTGGGCGGTGGGCGCCGTGAAGGGGTACCGAGCCAGGATCTCCTCGGTCCCGCGGCGCACCTCGAAGTCCGCCGCACTGGAGCGGTAGGGGGTGAAGGTCGAGGACTCGATCGCGATACCGGCGATGGCGATGCGGGGCAGGAGGATGCTCATTGCGGCCTTTCGAGGAGGTGCGAAGGTGTGCTCATGACGTGCCTGCTCACCCCGCCAGCAGCGACACCCCGGTGCCGAGCGCCAGCAGCGCACCCACGAAGCCGAGCACCATCACGAAGCGTTGGATGGTCTGCTCGCTCAGCCGTTCCTGCACCGCCTCGCCGAGGAAGATCGAGGCGATCACCACCGCGACCATCGTGATCCACACCCACCACGGAAGGTCCGGCAGCTGCCGTCGTCCCAGGCGAGCTTCGAGGTGAAGGACACCGAGGAGATCAGGATCCACAGCGGCTGGAGGGTGGCGACCATCGGCAGCACCGGCCAGCGGGACAGCGCCGCGTAGACGGTCACCGCCGGTCCGCCGACGCCGCCGAGCACGGTCCCGAGCCCCGAGCCGATCCCGGTGATGACCTGCGCGGCGCGTCCCTCGACGGTGGTGTTCACCCGCACCAGCGCCACCGAGATCAGCAGGCTCAGCAGCACCAGGGAGGCGGTGACGATGTAGAGCGGGCCGGGCGGGGAGATGGAGGACAGCCACGCCGCGCCCGGCATCACCGCGACCGCGGGCAGCCCGATCCAGGCGACGGTGCGCCACTGGATCTGGGGCCAGATCCGCGGCAGCAGCAGGATCGGCATCAGGGTGCCCAGGAAGTTCGCGAGCATGATCCCCTCATGCGCACCGATCAGCACCACCGCGTAGGGGGCGAACAGCATGCCCAGGCCCAGCCCGGCCGCACGCTGGATCACCGCGGCCAGCAGCACCAGGCCGATCAGGGTCAACGCCACGGACAGGCTCACAGATCACACTCGTCTCACGCAGGAGGGGAGTCCCGCACGGCGCGCGGTCCTCGGCAGGGGTCGGCCCTGGCCGCCAGGACGGGGCGCCTCGGAAGGGACCCCCGCCACCGTATCGGGCCGGCCGGGGAGTGCCCGTGACACGGGAGCGCCGTAGAGTACTGGGCAACCGCATACCAGGAGGCTCACGCATGACCACTGTTCCCACTGCTCCCTTCCATAACGGCTCGTCCGTCCCGCAGCTCGGCTACGGCGTGTGGCAGGTCGAGAATGATGTCGCCGCGGACGTGGTCCGCCAGGCGATCGAGGCCGGGTACCGGCATATCGACACCGCGGCCAGTTATCGCAACGAGGGTGGCGTGGGCCGCGCGGTGAAGGCCTCGGGCGTCTCCCGCGAGGACCTGTTCATCACGACCAAGCTGGACAACGGCGACCAGGGCTTCGACTCCGCGAAGGAAGCGCTGGCGGCCTCTCTCGCCGAACTCGACATGGACTACGTGGATCTCTACCTCATCCACTGGGCGAGCCCGCAGCGCGGGAAGTACCTCGAGTCCTGGAAGGCGCTGATCGAGCTCCAGCAGGAAGGGAAGGCCCGGTCGATCGGCGTCTCGAACTTCCCCCTCGAGCAGCTCGAGGAGATCATCGCTGAGACCGGTGTGGTGCCGGTGATGCACCAGATCGAGCTGCATCCCGAGTTCCAGCAGGCAGAGCTGCGTGCGTACCACGCCGAGAAGAGCATCCTCACCGAGGCGTGGTCCCCGCTGGGTCAGGGTGGCGACATCCTGCAGAACCCGGTCATCACCGAGATCGCCGCCGCGCACGGGGCCGACGCCGGTCAGGTGATCATCGCCTGGCATCTGGCGATCGGCAACGTGGTGATCCCCAAGTCGGTCACTCCCGCGCGGATCGTCTCGAACTTCGCCGCGGTCCAGCTCGAGCTCACGGCCGAGGAGATCGAGAAGATCAACGCTCTGGATCGCGCCGACGGCCGGATCGGCGCGGATCCCGCGAACCCGGGCTTCTGAGCCCGGTGATCTGAGCCCGGTGATCTGAGCGCAGCGCTCTGATCGCGGAGCTGCGGCGGTGGGAGTGCTCAGCGCTCGCCGAACAGCTCCGCGATCTGGGGGTGCCCGGCGATGTAGCCGTCGAGCAGCTGCGCGCCGAGCGTGGGCGAGCTGACCAGCGGGTGGGTGGAGAAGCCCTGCCAGGCGGCCGCGCGCGAGCCTGTCGTCGCGGCCTCGAGGATCTTGCGCTCTGAGGCGCGCAGGGCGCTCATCATGCCCAGCCTTCCCAGCTCCACCGGGGCCACCGGCTGGGGTGGATGCCTTCACCGTCGACCAGGCACAGCACCTCGATCACGGCATCGGCCGGGAGTTCGGGGATGATCCGCTCCTCCGCAGGGGCGTCGCTGCCCGCAGGAGCATTTCCGACATCCAGGATCATCCGCTCGGAGCGGCCGGTGGCGATCGCGGTCATCAGCCGCAGCGCGACCTCCTGGTAGCCGCCCCCGGCGACATCTTCCTCGCGCCGCTCCTCGTCCCGGGACTCGGCCATGTAGGTCGCTTCTCGTTCGTGGAGGGTGGAGCGCCATAGGTCCAGCGGGGACGTGCAGCAGGAGTCGTAGGGCGGGTTCGGCTCGCTGCCCTCGGGCTGTGCGGTGTCTGCCGCGAGATAGAAGTCGCCCTGCTGCTTGGCCAGGAACTCCCCTCGCGTGGTCGCGGCACCGGTGATCCGGTCGATCGCCTCCGAGGTGTGCAGGTAGTAGAACAGGTACTCGTTCGGCAGGGCGCCGTCGGCCCGCACCCAGTCCTTGCCGATCAGGCGTGCTTCCTCGATCTCGTCGAGGGCGGCGTCGTCCGCGAGCAGTCCCGGCAGCCGGTCTCGGCCGTCGAGCGTGACCGAGCGCAGCCAGCCGAGGTGGTTCATCCCCACGTAGTCGAAGGCGGCGGGGATCCCGTCGGCCCCCGCTCTCCGGCCACCAGATCCACGTCCAGCAGCCTTCCCACCCGCCTGACCAGGCCGATGGGGGTGTCGCAGATGCCCACGACCCGATCACCGAGCACGGTGCGCATCGCCTCGGTGACGATCCCGGCGGGGTTGGTGAAGTTGATGACCCACGCGTCCGGCGCAACCTCGGCGACCACGCGGGCGATGTCGAGTGCGACGGGGATGGTGCGCAGGGCGTAGGCGAGCCCGCCGGGGCCGATGGTCTCCTGGCCCAGCAGGCCCAGGTCCAGTGCTACGCGTTCATCGACGGTGCGGGCCCCGGCACCGCCCACGCGCACGGCGGAGAACACGAAGTCGGCGCCGACCACGGCCTCGCGCAGGTCGGTGGTGGCGGTGAGGCGGGGCAATGCTGTCGCGGGCCCGGCGGCGCTCAGCTGTGCGCCGAGTCCTTCGATCACGGCGGTGATGGTGCGCAGGCGCGAGGGGTCGACGTCGTGCAGGGCGATCTCGTCGACCTGCAGGCCGGTGGCCGCAGTGGCGACGGCCTCGTACACGAGGGGGACGCGGAATCCTCCGCCGCCCAGGATGGCGAGCTTCATAGCGCCGTCACCGTAGCACCGGCGGAGTGCGATCATGGGGGCGTGACCGGCGCAGGACGTCGGACCGATCGCAGCCCGCGCGGGTGCCGGGCAGCGCGAGCATCTCTGGAGGAGAACATGCGACGACGGAACTTCCTCGGCAGCACTGCCGTGCTCGGCGGGATCGGCGTCCTCGCCGCCTGCGCCCCCGGCTCGGACTCCGGCAGTGGTGGCAGCGAAGCCCCCGCTCCCGCGGCCGACGAGGTCGACACCGACATCTCCGCGCTGGGTGACATCACCCTGGTGGTGTGGGACCAGGAGGTCCGCGGCGCACAGAACGACGCCATCGAAGCGCTGATCGGCGCCTTCGAGGAGAAGCACCCCAACGTCACCATCGACCGGAACTCGCAGTCCTTCGACGACCTCCAGCAGCAGACCGGCCTCGCGCTGTCCGGCAATGAGGTGCCGGACGTGCTCCAGGTCAACAACGCCCGCGGCGACATGGGCACCTTCGTGGCCGACGGCCTGCTCACCGACCTCACCGGTTACGCCGAGGCCTACGGCTGGACGGACCGCTTCACGCCCGGCGTGCTGGGCAAGATGAGCTACTCGGGCGATGGCGTCACCTTCGGCGAGGGCAGCCTCTACGGCCTCGCTCAGACCGGCGAGGTCTGCGGGATCTACTACTCCCAGGCGAAGCTCGACGAGCTCGGCCTCGAGGCGCCGACCACCTGGGGCGAGGTGTTCTCCCTGGTCGAGACCGCGCTGGAGGCCGGCGAGCAGCCGATCATGCTCGGCAACCTCGACCAGTGGCCGGCCCTGCACGTCTTCGGTCCGCTGCAGGCGGGCTTCGTCGATTCCGAGACCATCGTGACCCTCGGCATGGGCAACGCCGGCGCCGACTGGACCAGCGAGGAGAACGTCACCGCGCTCACCCAGCTCGCGGAATGGGGCAGCAGCGGCGCCTCGGCGACTCGCCCAACGGCCTCGCCTACGACGATGCCTGGCCGGCCTTCGCCGAGGGCAGCGGTGTGCTGCTCATCGGCGGCTCCTGGCTCGGCCCCGACATGGAGGCCGTGATGGGCGAGGACCTGCGGTTCATGGCACCTCCGCCCGGGGTCGACGGGAAGGTCGCCACCACCGGCGGCACCGGCATCCCCTTCTCGATCCCCGCCGCCGCCGCGAACCCCGCCGCCGCCGCTGCGTTCATCGACTTCATCACCAGCGATGACGCGATGGAGATGATCGCGGAGAACGGCGGCATGCCCGTCAACCGCGCGGCGGAGCTCGCCCCGGACTCCGGCGTGAACAAGGACATCTACGAGGCGTTCGACGCCGTCTCCACCGAGGGCACGCTGCTGCCCTACCTCGACTACGCGACCCCGTCCTTCGCCGACACCGCCGGCGCCACCATCCAGGAGGTCATCGGCGGCCAGGCCGAGCCGGCCGCCGCCGCTGACGCCCTGCAGGAGGACTACGGCGCGTTCACGGAGGGATCCTGACCCATGGCGGGACCAGGCCGCGGCCCCGGCGGTGACGCCGACGGGCCCCTGGCGACGAGAGGTGGCTTATCTGCCGGCTCGCCTCACCATCGGCCCGCCGGGACCACCCGCGCCGGGCCGCGTCGGCGCCCGCCCGCCCCTCCGCAGTCGCGCGCGGCCCCCTCGCCCCGTACCTGTTCCTCCTGCCCGCCTTCCTGGTCTACGGCGCGTTCGCGCTGTACCCGCTGGGCCGGGCCGCGCAGTTCTCCCTGTTCGAGTGGAAGGGATTCGGCCCCTCCACCTTCGTGGGGCTGGACAACTACCTGGACCTGGCCGGGGACGCGGATTTCCGGGCGGCGATCGCCAACGCGCTGCTCCTGATCGTCTTCTACGCGGTGATCCCGCTCGTGGTGGGACTGGTGCTGGCCGCGATCCTGCGGCGCGGGCAGGTGCGAGGGATGGGCTTCTTCCGCACCGTGATCTTCCTGCCCCAGGTGATCGCGCTGGTCGTGGTCGCCGTGGCGTGGCGGCAGATCTACTCCCCGCACGGCCTGCTCAACGACGCGCTGCGGGCCGTCGGGCTCGACGCGCTCACCCGCGGCTGGCTCGGCGATCCGAGCACGGCCCTGGCCGCCGTCGGCTTCATCGGCACGTGGGTGCAGATGGGGCTGGTGATGCTGCTGCTCCTGTCCGGGATGAGCCGCATCCCCGCCGAACTGTTCGAAGCCGCCCGCCTCGACGGCGCGGGGCCGGTCAGGGAGTTCTTCGCGATCACCCTGCCCGCGGTACGGGGCGAGATCTCGGTCGCGCTCGTGCTGACCATCATCGCGGCCCTGAAGACCTTCGACCTGGTCTACATGACCACCTCCGGCGGTCCCGGCAACACCACGACCGTGCCCAGCTTCGAGGTGTACTTCCGCGCCTTCGAGCTGCGCGAGGTGGGCTCTGCTTCCACCGTCGCGATCGTGCTGACGGCTCTGATCTTCGTGATCAACGTGGGCGTCTCCCGGATCGGGGAGCGTGAGTCATGAGGGTCTCCCGCGCCGAGACGACGCTGAACTACGTGATCCTGCTGGGCTTCGCGCTGTTCGCGCTCACCCCCGTCCTCACCATCCTGCTCACCTCGGTCTCCGCCCCGCTGGGGGAACCGGACGGTCTCTACCTCTCCAACTTCGTCGAAGCCTGGACCGTGGGCGGCTTCGGTCGCTCTCTGGGGAACTCCGTGGTGGTCGCCGCGATCGTGGTGTCCCTCGCGGCCGTGCTCGCGATCGGTGCCGGCTACGCCTTCGGCACCATGCGCTTCCGCGGCTCGACGCCGCTGTTCTACCTGTTCCTGCTGGGGCTGATGATCCCGACCGAGGCGACGGTCTTCCCGCTGTTCTTCGACCTGCGCACCCTGGGCCTGACCGACACCTATCTCGCGATCGCCATGCCGCAGGTCGCCCAGTCAGTCGCCTTCGGCACCTTCTGGCTGCGCGCCCAGTTCCGGGCGATGCCGGTGAGCCTGCTGGAGGCCGCGGCGCTCGACGGCGCAGGCCCGATGCGCGCCCTGACCCGGATCATGGTGCCCGCGGCCCGGCCCGCGATCCTCACCATGCTGGTGCTGGTGTTCATGTGGACCTGGAACGAGTTCCTGATCGCCCTGGTCATGGCACCGGGCGGGAGCCTGCGCACCGCCCCGCTGGGGCTGGCGAACTTCCAGGGCCAGTACACCTCCGAGACCGCATTGCTGGCCGCCGGCGCCGTGATCGTCGCCCTGCCCACCGTGATCCTGTTCCTGTTCCTCCAACGCCACTTCATCCGCGGAATGCTCGAAGGAGCCTCTCAGTGACGACCGACGATCCCGCTCTGCCCACCAACCCCGTTACGCCCGACCCTCCGGCGGCCCCTGGCCCGGGCGCCTCCACCCCCGCCCCGCCCGAGGCGGCCGAGCGCGACGACTGGGACCCGCTCGCCGCCCAGCGCACCGATGAGGATCCGCCGCTGGACGTGCTGCTGTCCGGCACGGTGTTCTTCGACATCGTCTTCACCGGCATGGACCGCCTGCCCCGCCCCGGCGAGGAGCTGTGGTCCAAGGGCATGGGCTCGAGCCCCGGCGGCATCGCGAACCTCGCCACCGCCGCCGCCCGCCTCGGCCTGCGCACCGGACTGGTCGCCGGTTTCGGGGACGACGCCTACGCCGACTGGATGTGGCACACCATGGCGCATGAGGAAGGCATCGACCTGACCGCCTCGCGCCGCTTCACAGACTTCCACTCCGCGCTGACCGTCTCCATCGCCGCCGAGGGCGACCGCGCCATGGCCACGCATGGTCACGACCTGCCCGAGCCGCTCTCCTCCCTCATCGCCCGCGCCCCGGACGCCCGCGCCGCAGTGGTGGACCTGGCGGGGAGACCTCCTGGTGGGCGCAGCTCGCCCAGCGCGGCTCCGATGATCTTCGCCGACATCGGCTTCGACGAGACCGGCCGCTGGGACGAGTCCGACCTCGCCCCGCTCATCCACTGCCACGCCTTCACCCCCAACGCGCTCGAGGCGATGGCCTACACCCGCACCGACAGTCCTGACCGGGCGGTGCGCGCGCTCGCCGAGAAGGTGCCGCTCGCGGTGGTCACCGACGGCGCCTCCGGCTCGTACGCGATCGACGGCTCCACCGGCGAGGAGGCCTACTGCCCGGCCGTGCCGGTCACCGCGATCGACACCACCGGCGCCGGGGACGTGTTCGCCGCCGCGATGGTGCTGGGCACGTTGGCCTCCTGGCCGCTCGATGAGCGGCTGCGGTTCGCCTCCCTGTGCTCGGCGCTGGCCGTCCAGCAGTTCGGGGGTCCCTCGCCGCACCGGGATGGGGCGACATCACCGACTGGTGGCGCTCGCTGAGCTCCGCCGCGGCGGAGGGCGACCTGCGCGCCGCCTACACCCGCAGCGGCTATCAGTTCCTCGACGCCGTGGTCCCCGACCATCCCGTCCAGGGCCGCCGCCGCGCCCAGGGCACCTTCGCGCTGCGCTCCGACGCCGGGAAGCACTGACCCGGCGGCGCTGACGCGGGAGCACTGGCATCGGAGCCTCTGACGCGGCAACCCTGAGCGGGTCCCTGGCGTCGGAGCCCTCCCGCGGGGTCGAGTCGTGGGAAATGGGCGCCTGGGGGTGTCCCAGACGCACCGTTCCCACGGGTCGATCGCAACGTCGAGCCAAGCGTGCCGGAGCCACAGGTGCGCGACGACGCCTCGGCGGACGTTCCCACCTCCTGGTCTGCGTTCAGGGAGTTGCGGGGAACGTGGGAACCCGCCACCGACAACCGGGGGTGATCGTAGGGTGGCGGGCTCACCGCACTGTGCGCACGATCAGCTGAGATGCCCTCGTGATCTCGGGCGCTTCGATGCTCAGTGGACGGGTCTGCGTGCACTGGATGCCCTCCTCCAGCCACGTCGCAACCAGGGTGACCGCGGGATGGTAGTACGACCACCAGGCGATCCCGTCCCAGGTGCCCTGGTCGTAGATCCTCGCCGCCTGGCGCTGTGTGCGGCGCTTGTTGCGCTCGGTCACCTCGGTGACGCGAAGGATCCCGAGGGCTGTGAGCCTCTCCGGATCGGCGAGGTCGGCGAGGCGGGTCGAATCGGAGATCTCGTAGGTGCTGAGCGCTCGGACCGCGTCATCGCTGCTCGGCACGAGAAGCATGCCGGAAGACCACGTTGCCAGATGGCCGAAGGTCTCGGCGATCGCTCCCTCCGGAGTGGTCGAGAAGTATCGCAGCGCGTAGAGGTCGGGATTGTCCCAACGTCCCGCACCCTGCCCGGGCGGGATGAACAGCGGGCCGTACGGTGCGGAGGGATCGACGCCGTCGATCCACGGGTGCACGCGGTAGAGCAGCATCAGGCGAAGACGCCCGCCTCGTCGCCGATGATGGCATCGAGGACTTCCGATGTGCGGCCATGGCGGATCAACTCCAGCGGTGTCGCTCCCTCGAGGAACGCGTTGTGACCGTTCAACCAGTCCGGGATCACGGAATCGTCCCAGACCAAGCGGGCGCGGGAGACGATGAACTCGAGGTCGGTGACGGCGCGCACGGTGTCAGCGCTGGGTTGCGTGGCTCCGTCCACCCACCTGGTCGCCTGTGAACGGCCGACGCCCACCCACGCCGCGAGCTTCGCCTGGCTTCCGAGCGCTCGCGAGGCCGATCGGACCTTGAGTGCGAGCAGTTCGGCGTCGGGCTTCACGGGATGGTCGGTGGTGCTCATGCCCCCAGTATGGGCGCGCAACAGAAATGTTGCAAGGGTGAGGGGTGGGATCGTTCCGATCGGCCTGTCGTCAGGCGATTCCTCCCCCAGGGGTCGGGGCGGTCATGTCAATCCTTTCTTCGGGTCCAGCAGGCATAGGTGACGCCGGAGCTGAAGGCGTGATGCTCGCGCAGCTCGAGCCGCTCCGGGTGGCCGTTCGGGAACAGCCGGCGCCCGCGGCCCTGGACGTAGGGGTAGGTCCACAGCCGGTACTCGTCCACCAGCCCGGCGGCGATCAGGGGATGGCACAGCTGGATGGAGCCGGTCAGAGAGATCTCAGCCCCCGTCCGCTCCTTCAGGGCGCGCACCGCCGCGACGGGGTCGCCAGGCAGGAGCGTGGTGTGCTGCCAGGCGGGGTCGGTCATGGTCGAGGTGACGACGTACTTCTCGAGCGAGTTCAGCTCGTTGGTGATGCCGGTGGTGTCATCGGTCTGGGCCGGCCAGTAGCCGCGGAAGTCCTCGAAGGTCTGCCGGCCCAGCAGCAGCGCATCGCAGGCGGCGCTGTCCCGCTGGAGGATCTCGTGCTGGTCCGGTGGGGCGCCGGACGGGTCGAACCAGTCATCGAGCATCTCGATCGAACCGTCGACGGTCATGTTCTGGGTGATCACGAGCGGACGCACAGGGCCTCCTCGATGGCCGCGGAGCAGTGTCTCCTCGCCGCGCTCACGACCTCCGAGAGCATCGGCGCAAGGGGTCCCGGAGTGTAGACCTCTACACGGCGCATCGCCATGGGTGGGGCGCCACCAGCGGCTGCTGCGGCCGCGCCGGCGCGAGCCCTGCCATCGCGCCGGCCCCGATCAGATTCGGTCCCCGCTGGCCGGTGACCTGCATGGGGAGTTCTCCCCGGGGACTTCTGCCCAGGAGTTCACCCCATCGCGCTCCCGGGCCCGGACCCGTAGATTCCAGGTGGCGGGTGCGGGACTCTCCTGGGGGAGAGGCACCGGCACGAGGCTCACGCAGAGCGGGAGCCGCAGGATCGACGGTGGGGGCCGACGATCCGGCGGCGAGGAACGCTCTGCCCCTGGCCTCGTGCCCGGTGCGCGAGGCGGGTGATTGGGGCCGGGGTCAGAGCTGGATGAGGCCCTGGGTGAGGGAGATCAGCGCACCGACCATCGCGATCACGATCACCCAGCGCATCGCCCGGGCGCCGTGCACCCAGCGGGCCAGCACGTTGCCGCCGATCAGCCCCACTACCAGCAGCCCCAGCAGCGTCGCCCAGCCCGTGATGGGCAGCGAGGGCAGCGACCATTTCGCGATCAGCGCCGCCACGCCGAGCACGGCGAAGTGCAGCTGGGCGGTGGCCGCGAAGCGGCGATGCTCCACTGCGTGGCCAGGGCGTAGACCACCAGCCCCGGACCGCCCACCCCGGCGGTCACGTTCATCAGTCCCGAGGCGAAGCCTCCGCCCACGCCCACCCACGGTGAGTTCGGCACCTGGAGCCGGCGCGAGGCGAGGGTGAACAGCAGCCCGACGATCACCAGCAGACTGATCGAGATCGCGAGCACCGGCGCCGGCAGCCACAGCACCAGCAGCGCCCCGGGCACGGTGCCCACGATCCCGGCGGGGATCACGCTTCCGGCCCGCTTCCAGTCGAGATCAGCATGGACCACGGAGAGGTTCAGCAGCGCGGCGACGATCCCGCACACGTTCGTGACCAGGATTCCCTCGAAGGGGCCCAGCGCCATCACCAGGAACGGGGAGGACAGCAGCGCGAAGCCCATTCCGGTGGTGCGCACCGCGACCGCCCCGGCCAGGACGGCCAGCGCGGCCAGGCCCAGCTGCCACCACTGCGGATCGATCACGCAGGCCAGGGTATGCGGTGAACCGGTGACTTATGACCCTGGATCCGATGCGTGCGCGTGGATAGTGTCGAGGTACGAGCACTGCTCGATGCGGTGCGCTCACCAGGAGGTCCGTCATGACCCGCACCTACATCATCACCGGAGCAGCCTCGGGCATCGGGGCGAAGACCGCCGAACTGCTGCGCGAGCAGGGCCACACGGTCGTCGGCGTCGATCTGCAGGGCGTGGAGGTCTCCGCGGACCTCTCCACCCCGGACGGCCGCGCCGAGGCCGCCCGGCTCGCCCTCGAGGCGACGGGCGGGATCGTCGATGCGGTGATCCCGTCGGCCGGGCTCGCCGCCCCGAAGGCCGTCACCGCTGCGGTGAACTACTTCGGGATGACCGAGTTCCTCGAGGCGCTGCAGCCGGCGCTGGCCCGCTCCGAGGCGCCGCGCGTCGCGCTGGTCTCCTCGATGTCCTCCCTGCAGCCGCTCGACCCCGCGCTGGTCGAGGCGCTGATGGCGGATGACGAGCCCGCGGCGCTCGCCCGGGCGGAGGAGCTCGCCGCCGATCCCGCCACCGGCAACCTCATCTACGCCTCCTCGAAGCGGGCGATCTCCCGCTGGGTGCGGCGCGAGTCCACCGGGCCGAAGTGGGCCGGGGCCGGGATCCCGCTGAACGCCGTCGCCCCCGGCATCGTGCGCACCCCGATGACGCAGGACATGCTCGCCGATCCTCAGTACGCGGCGTTCATGGACATGGTGGTGCCGATGCCGCTGAACGGTCATCAGGACGCCGAGAGCGTGGCGCGCCTGCTGATCTGGCTGACGTCGGTGGAGAACTCCCACTGCTGCGGCCAGACGTTCTACGCCGACGGCGGCGCCGATGCGGTGCTGCGGGGCGAGGACGTGTGGGGCTGGAACGACGAGGCGATCAACGCCAAGTTCGCCGCGTTCGGGGTCTGAGGCGCGCCGCCGCGCGTGCGGGCCGGCGTCGGCAGAGCGCCGACGTCGGCCCGCCGGTCAGCCCCGCCCCAGCAGCGCGAACGCGGCGCTCGCCGCGGCCTCGGTGCCTGTGCTCAGGGAGGGCTGCAGGTCCGGGGCCCACAGCGGCGAGTGGTTCGGCGCCGCCTCCCGCCCTTGGGCGTAGCCGCCGAAGCCCCAGTAGCAGTACGGCACCCCGAAGGCGTCCGGGATCGTGGAGAAGTCCTCGGAGGCGGTGACGGGGTCCATGTGCTCGACCCGCTCCGGCCCGAACTGGGCGATGAACGCCTCGCGCACCTGTGCGGCCAGCTGCGGGTCGTTGTCGGTGACGGGGTAGCGGTTGAACAGCTCGAACTCGGGCTCCTTCGGGGAGCGGGCCGCCTCGCACTCGGCGCGCACCATCCGCTGCACCCCTTCGACCAGGTGGTCGAGGATCTCCTCGCTGTAGGCGCGGAAGTTCAGCGCCAGCTCGGCTTGGTCCGGGATGATGTTCGCGCTGGTCCCGGCGTGCAGGGCGCCCACCGTCACCACCCCGAAGTCGCCGGGGGCGATCTCGCGGGCCACGAGGGTCTGGATCCGGGTGACGATCGCGGCGGCGAGCACCACCGGATCCACGCCCAGATGCGGCATCGAGCCGTGCGAGCCGGCGCCGTGCACCCGCACCCGCATCGACACCGAGGAGCTCAGCACCGGGCCGGGCGCCACGGCGACCTTCCCTGCGGCGGGGCTGGTCAGCACGTGCTGGCCCAGGTATGCATCCGGCGTGGGGATCTTGTCGATCAGCCCGTCCGCGACCATCGCCGCGGCCCCGGCGGCGGTCTCCTCCCCGGGCT
Source organism: Brachybacterium sp. Z12 (assembly GCF_014400405.1). Lineage (GTDB taxonomy): Bacteria > Actinomycetota > Actinomycetes > Actinomycetales > Dermabacteraceae > Brachybacterium. Next base: position 131,785 of record NZ_CP060496.1, read on the forward strand.
GGAACAGGGCGATGAAGGTGCCGGACCAGTCCCCTCGATGCTCGGCCAGCAGCCTCGCCGCTCCGAGCGCCGCGACCATGTGGAAGTCATGGCCGCAGGCATGCATCGTGGGCTGGAGAGTCCCGTCGGCATCCTGCTGGCTGTGCACCGAGGCGTACGGCAGGCCGGAGGCCTCCTGCACGGGCAGGCCGTCCATGTCCGCGCGCAGCAGCACCGTCGGCCCCTCGCCCCGGGAGAGCACCCCCACCACGCCGCCGCCGATCTGCTGGACCTCGTACCCGAACTCGGCCAGCTGCGCGGCGATGATTCGCCGTGTGCGCTCCTCGCGCATCGACAGCTCGGGATGACGGTGCAGGTCCGTCAGCAGCGGCTCCTGCCAGGCGCGGTACTCTTTCAGCGCGGCGGTCATGCGGTCGGTCAGAGCGGTCATCTCGGATCCTTTCGCGGGGTGCCGCGGCGGCTTTTCGCGGCCGACGGGACAGGGCGCGGGCACGGCGGCGAGCACGCGGTATGACTCGAGCGTAACCAGGCCCGTCACCGCCGGTGTGATTCGCCTGACCCATGGTCTCGGACCCTTTTCTGCGACCCCCGCGGCCCTACTCTGGTCGCGAGCACAAAAGATGCCCGGAAACCGCATCTGATCAGCCGATACTCGGCCTCGAGAACGGTGCTCCCAACCACTGCGAGAAGGAGGGACCCACGTATGGAGTCGCGCCATGACGTCACTGTCGGCCAGGAGCTGCAGGCCACTACCGAGACCACGCAGATTCCGGCGGTCCCTGCCACTGCGGATTCGAGCGATCAGGCACCTACCTGGCGCAGCAGCCTGGCCGTCGCGGCCTCGCTCGTGGCCGCCTTCGTGGCCGTCACCCTGGTGAGCCTCTGAGCCTCTGAGCCTCTGAGTCACGGCGGAGGCGCGCCCGAGCGTGCCGCCCCGACGGTCCGGCAGCGGGCCAACGAAAAGAACTACCAGGTCGCTGCAGTCTCCGGTAGCTTCCGTGGAGATCCACGTTCCCGAGCCCTAAGAGGCCGCCGCTGTGTTCTCCGCACTCATCTCCAGCCAGCGGCTCCCGGCCGCCTTCGAGCCCTGCCCTGACGGCGAGCTGCTGGTGGTCATCGATCCGACTCGCTCGGAGAAGCTCCCGCTGTCGTTGCTGCGCCTGGACGGTGCGGCCGGGGTCCTCTCCCTCGCCCCGTACCTGGCCGCGCAGCTGGGCCTCGTCTCCGACGAGCGCCTGGACCGTGCAGAGCTCGAGGCGCGCCTCGAACGGGCAGGGCTCGAGCTCGCCAGCGCCGACCACCTGTTCCACCTCCCGCTCTCCGAGCAGGAGCGACTGCGCGCAGAGCCCTGGGGTGAGGGCACCCGCGAGCTCACCGCGGCCGACGCCGACGCCTTCGCCGCGTTCACCACCCGCGCCCCGGAGGACGACCTCGACGAGGCCTTCGTGGAGCTGGATCACTGGCTGGTGGTGGGCACCTTCCGCGAACAGCAGCTGGTCTCCGTCTCGAGCATGTACCCGTGGGGCGAGAGCGCGATCGCGGACCTCGGCGTGATCACCCTGCCGCAGTTCCGCGGCCAGGGCCTGGGCCGGGCGACGGTGCGCGCGATCAGCGCCGCCGCGTTGGCCCGTGGATATGAGCCGCAGTACCGCTGCGACCTCGACAACGCCCCCTCGGCAGCGCTCGCGAGGTCGGCGGGCTTCGCCCGGTTCGGGCTCTGGGAGGGGCTCGAGGACGGGGAGTGAGCAGGGATAACGCCTGACTCGTCTGTCAGGGGCGCGCCGTAGGCTTCCCGACGGCGCGGCGGCCGAGCGGGTGATCTCGAGGTCATCCGGCTGCCCGGGCCCTTCCCCACGAGCACGAAGGATCTTCCCTGCACACGCGACTGACCCTTCCCCTCCGCCACGACCGCCGCACCCGCCCGGACCGGCACTGCGCTCGCGCGCTGTGGCCGATGGTCCTGGCCGCCCTGCTCCTCCTCGCGCCGCTCAGCGCGTGCGAGCCCCTCACCGACACTGCGGAGCAGCCCGATGCCGTCCCGGCGGCCGACGGGACGGCGCTCGCGCTGCTCGAGGAGCTCGACGAGAAGGGCCGCGCCCCGAAGACGGGCTATGACCGCGACTCCTTCGGCTGGCGCGATGACATGGACCGCAACGGCTGCGACACCCGCAACGACATCCTGCGCCGCGACCTGGAGGAGATCACGCTCAAGCCCGGCACCGACGGATGCGTGGTGCTCACCGGCACCCTCCTCTCGCCCTTCAGCGGCGAGAGCGTCGCCTTCGACCGCACTGCCTCCACGGTCGACATCGACCACGTGGTGGCACTGTCGGACGCCTGGCAGACGGGCGCAGCCACCTGGGACGACAGCACCAAGCGCGAGTTCGCGAACGACCCGCTGAACCTCCTGGCGGTCGAGGCGAGCCTGAACCGCCAGAAGGGCGACGGTGACGCCGCCACCTGGCTGCCGCCGAAGCGGGAGAGCCGCTGCGAGTACGTGGCCCGGCAGATCGCGGTCAAGCACCGCTACGAGCTGTGGGTGAAGCCCGCCGAGGCCGACGCCATGCGGCGCGTGCTCGCCGACTGCGCGGACCAGTCGGCGCCGGACGCCGACGAACCCTCGGCGGAGGAGCCGGCCTCCGGGGCCGGCGGAAAGACAGCCCCGTTCGAGAACTGCGACGCCGCCCGCGCCGCAGGCGCCGCCCCGGTCCGCGCGGACGATCCCGGCTACGGCAAGCACTTGGACCGCGACGGCGACGGGGTGGGCTGCGCGTAGGGCGTGCGCCTCAGCGTCTGCGCGCCACCAGCACCGCGTCCGCCAGCTCGGAGGGCTGCCCGTCATGGCCGACGGACGGGCGGCTGCGCTCGTCGGCGACCTCGATCGTCCACTGATCCGAGGGCAGGTCCAGCTGGGCGGCGTCGTCCCGGGCGGTGATCATGTTCGGGCCGCGGTGGGAGGAACCGGGCGGCCCGGCGGCGTGGGAGATCACCACGAGACGCCCACCGCTGCGCACGGCCGACGCCGCCGTGCGCAGGATCGCGGTGCGGTCCAGCGCCACGTTCGACTGGAAGAACGAGGCGGTCACCAGATCCACCGACTCCGGCTCCGGCTGCCAGGTGCTGAGGTCCGTCGCCGTGAAAGTTGCGGTGTCGGAGCCACGTGCGGAGGCTTCCGCGCGGGCGCGGCCGACGGCGGTTTCGGAGATGTCCAGGCCGTGGGCCTGCCATCCCTGCTCGGCCAGCCACAGCACATCCCCGCCCTCGCCGCAGCCGAGGTCGATCGCGGTGCCGGGGTCAGCTCGCCCACCACGGCGGCCAAGCTGGCGTTGACCTTCCCGGACCAGATCCGTTCGGTCTCCGAGTAACGCTTCTCCCAGTACTCAGTGGGGGAGAGGTGGGCGTGGGGGTCCTCGGCGGCGTGGCCTGCGCCGTGATGGTGGTGAGCTGTCATGGGGCGAGCCTGGCAGATGTGGTGACGGCGGGGAAGGGCTCGTGCGCACCGCGCCGCAGAGCTGCACTGCATTCTTGCGCGGGGCGCCGGACGGGTAGATTGTCGCCTCATCCAGGAGCGCCGCTCCCGGTCATGACCGCTACTTCCCCGCCGACGCCGGCGCGGCCGGGGCGAGACGAGGGGATGCCTGAGATGACGAGTCCGCGCCTGAGCCGCGCCCAGAAGGTCGACGCCGCCACCCCCGCCTCCCGCAACCGGGTGGTGGACTTCCTGCGCGCCGCCGCGATCACCGTGGTGGTGCTCGGACACTGGACGATCATCGCCGTGGACGCCGACGGCGGGATCATGCCGCACGGCGTGCTCGACCAGGCCCGCTTGACCCATCCGCTCACCTGGATCTTCCAGGTGATGCCGATCTTCTTCCTGGTGGGCGGCTACTCCAACGCCCTGTCCTGGCGATCCGCCCGGCGCAAGGACGTGGGCTACGCCGAATGGCTGCGCACGAGGCTGCGCCGCCGCCGGGATACCGCTGATCCCGCTGCTGCTGGCCTGGCTGGTGATCGGTATGGTCGCCGTGGCAGCCGGTGCCCCGCATGCGACCGTCCAGCTCGCCTCCCAGATGGCGCTGATCCCTACCTGGTTCCTCGCCGCGTACCTGATGGTGATCATCGTGGCCCCGCCCTGCCTGATCCTGTGGGAGCGGTTCGGCTGGTTCTCGATCCTCGGCGTGCTCGCGCTCGCCGCCGCCGTGGACACCCTCAGTCTCCTCGCCGACCAGCCGCTGCTCGGCTACCCGAACTACCTGCTGGTGTGGGCCGCGTTCCACCAGGTCGGCTACGCCTGGCTCGACGGCAGGCTCTCCGGCGCCGGCAGGCGTCTGCTGCTCGCCGCGATCGGCCTGGTGGGCCTGCTGCTGCTGGTGAGCGTGGGCCCCTATCCGGTCTCGATGATCACGTCCGCAGCCGACGACATCTCCAACTCGAGCCCCACCCGCATCACCATGGCGTTCCTGGGCATGCTGCAAGCCGGGCTGGTGCTCTCCCTCGAGAAGCCGCTGACCGCCCTGCTGAAGAAGCCCGGGCTGTGGTTCGTCACGGTGCTGGTGAACCAGCGGATCATGACCTGGTTCCTGTGGCACCTCACCGTCATGGTGGGGGTGGCGCACGTGCTGCTCGCCCTCGATGCCCGCGCGCTGCTGCCCGAACCGCTGAGCGGTGCGTGGTGGGCGAGCAGGCCGCTGTGGGTACTCGCGCTACTGGCGCTCACCGGGGTGGTGGTGCTGGTGATGGGCCGGTTCGAAACCCCGCGGGCCGACGACAGGCCGGCGCCCCCTCTGTGGAAGCCCTTCGCGGCAGGCGTGACCGTGATCGCCGGGCTGGCCGTGATGGCGAACGTGGGCGTGGTCAGCGAGGGCGGCGTGACCTGGTGGTGGCCGCTGCTGCCGGTGGTGGGGATGGTGGTGTTTGGGGTGGTGGCGACGGTGCGAGATGAGGGTTCCCGGAAGACGGTGCGAATGTTGGCACGAAAATCTGCCGGGGACGACTAGCGCGCAATGAGCGTTGAGGCAAAAAGCAAAAACGAAAGTAGATAAGAGTGTCAGACCGCTAACGGCCGCTCGCGTCTCTTCTGAACAGGCGAATCCACACACCTTAATGGATTCTCGTTACGTCTATGTAAATGACGGCTGCGTTTCGAGTCTCGGTAATTACTTAGCGGGCTTTGTGTCTCTGCCCAGCGGCTGCTCTTCGTTTCGCTGATTCTGGGCTGCACCGGCGCTAAGTGGGATGTAGTCGGCACGATGCAAGTTGCCTCCACGTTCGCCGGCTTCTGCAGTCACGCTTCCAACCAGCTCGGGCACATCGATCGCTTCAGGAGAGGGTCGGTGCCTCCCCTCGGCGAATGCCAGTCTCGCTGCGGCGAGGTCCGCAAGGCGTACTGCCTGGATCACGATGACACGTCGCAGTCCCGCGGACACTTCGCCCCGCTCGTGAGCAACCGCGGCGACCCGGGCGAGTGTCTCTGCGCGCCGCGCGATGCGCACGTCTGGATGCTCTCTGTCCTCGCGCATGCCCTCCGGGATAAGCGTGAAGCGATGCGCGGCCGGCAGGTCAACTAGGGGATACTGGTGGGATCTTCTCATTGAGAATTGCCTGATACTTGGAGTTTCGAATTGCATTTACGTACACCGAATATTCGACGGCGTCGACCTGCGCATTCCGTTCTTTCGTTGGAGCTTCTCGCAGATGCTCTAGGGGATATAGCTCCATGTCTGCAACTTCGAGCGGATCGAGGATCCTGTAGGCGATCGTGTCGGACCGCTGGCCGCGAAGGTGCCTGCCGACCCTGGTTGCGAAATCCTCGGTGGTCTGTCCGACGTAGATCGGCTCGCCGTCGTAGTCGTAGAAGGCGTACACACCGATGCACCTTCCGAGTCGTTCCCCGCTAAGCGGATCAATGGAATCGAGGGCCTCGGTAAGCAGCTCTCGAAATCCCCGCACGAATCGCGTCGGCATGGACTTTTTCGTCGGAGGCCTGCGGTCAGGGTCATTGTAGCTAGCGACTCCCCGGCTTGCCATCAGAGAGCCTCGACGTTAAGTTCAAGCTGTCGCTGATGCCCGTCAGCCAGGGTGCCGTTGATGAGTGGAAGCAGATAGCTCTCGCTCAGCCAGGAGACGACAGGGACGGCAACAGCGTCGCCGAAACCAAACAGCGCCTGATTGGGTCGTGCCGAGCTCAAGTTATACTCGCCAGCACCCATGAGACGCGCGTACTCCTTGGGGGTCATCCAGCGGACTTGCATTCGCCCGTTCCCAAGCCGCACGACAGCTTGCTTCGAGGAGCCACCACGAGCCGTGCGCAGGCATCCCGAGATGTCGTCGGGCCGAACCTCCCATACTGCAACCCCTTTTCGTGTGCGGCGGTAGGCAGTTCTGTACTTGACCCCGCGTGAGTGTCGCATCGAGATAACGCGCTCACGCTGGAAGGGCGAGAGGGAATCGGAGAAGGTTCGAGCTCGGTCCGCATCCCACCAACGCTCATCATCCAGTCGCATTTCCTCCACAAGGTCGCTCAGGCCTTCAGTGAGCGGAAGCGGCGGCGCGGGTAGGGCCGCACGGTGTGTGCGAAGGCTCTTGTCGCCGAAAACCCACTGTAGCCAGTCCGGCCTGAGCTCAGAATTCGGGTCCGCGACGTCGGTCGGAGGATTGGTGGCGGCGACGAGGAACAGTCGTGGCCGCGACTGGGGCACGAATCGCCTGGCGTCGATTGCGAGGACATCAACAGAGTAACCAAGTTCGTTGAAAGCATGAATTGCCGCAGCGAGATCGTCGCCGCCATGCGACGAAGCCAATCCCGTCACATTCTCGAGGACAGCGACCTCAGGACGGTCGTCCCCTAGCTCCTTGAGGAGACGGATGAAGTGCCAGAAGGTGCCCGACTGTGCGCCAGCGAAGCCTGCTCGTCCACCCGCAAGGGAGAGGTCAGTGCAGGGGGAAGAGGCCCAGGCGAGTGAAGCGTCGCGCGGCAGTTGAGCAACGCCTACCTGACCGATATCTCCTAGGGCAAAGGTGTGATCGTCTTGCCCGCCGAACTGGGCCTCGTACATTGCCTTCTTGTTGGCCTCGTAGTCGTTTGCCCAAGCCACGCGGAACCCAGCGGCCTCCAGACCCATACGGGCAAGGCCGATGCCTGCAAAGAACTCGAGGGCCTTCGGTCGGGCGCTGTGCAGAGGCGTGATTACTCCCATCTGCCCGAGCATAGTCGAGCAACCGACATCTGGCAGGGGTAGAGCCATCGCTGCCGAGTGAGTCTTGCGACTCCCGATCACTACTCGCGTGAGAGCCGTTACAGAGCGTCCACTACCCGCTGGCGCTACTACATCGAGTTGGAAGGCGCGTAATAATGGGATAGATACTCGGGCATTCTCGGTTCTATAATAGTATTCCAGTGCTCCACTATGTCTTCGTCGAAATAGTCTTCGAGGGACTCCGAATTGCGCGACAGTTCAACCGCCAGCGGTACGTCGCGGCGGACAAAATGGCGAATCGCGTCTTTGCCGCCAATGTCCCTGCCGCGATTGAGGTGGTCGATCATGGGGTTCAGAACGCCCTCAATCAGATAGTTGTGCGTTTCGGGAGTAAGGGAGATTTTGCCGTCACCGCCAAGCAAAATCGCTTCACCTCGTCGGTTAGTTAACCATCCGGGAATGGCATCAAATTCTACGTTGAGCTTCAGGTACTCGCTTACTGCGCGGGTGGCCCACCCCGCGCCGCCTTCAAAAAGGCAGTACTGACTCTTCATGAAGTTCCTACTCGTTAGGTAGAAAACAAGGGTGTTGTCGTCAGTTATATTCCTTCTTACGACCTCACTCAAGGCTCGCGCGTCGGTGGTGACAACGGTTGTGCCGGGTCGAGAGGTGTAAAAAATCTCTTCTTCATTAGCGCCGCGCGAGCGCAATAGCTCGTCTATCAATGTGGCAAAGGCGTGGTCTGCGCTAGCGTGAGAGATAAAAACTTTGTAGTTTTGCTTTGGCGTGACGTCACCTTGGATTTTATTCGAGATTATTGAGTGTAGTTCGTCGCGTACGGATTGTGAGATTTCTTCATACTGATCAAAGTCGAGACGCAACTGCTGCGTGAAATGCTTCTTACCCGCGGTGTCTCGTCGACCCCTCTCGTCTTCAGTATTCTTTGTGATTGTTGCTGCCAAGTGTGTGCGGCCCTGCATTAATCTTCGCACCAATGGTCGCACCAGTGCGCGAAGGAGGAGTATCCGTCTATCTGTTTGGTCGAAGTCTTGTCGGTTGGCAGTCGCGATGTCGGGTAGAAGATCGTCATCTAGCACGTCGAACGAGATCTCTCCTTCGACATAATTGACATATGTGCCCGTCAGGCCCAATTGTGAGAGGAGATTATCGCTTGCGAGCTTGCCTCGCACATATAGGCGAATCTGCGCGGGGTTATAGAACTTGTTCTTAGTGAATCGTTCATCGTTGGCTTTTGCGGAATCCGGATGGATTGTTGCGTGCATTCCTAGCCACCCGGTCAGCGCGAAAGGGCGACCCTTGTAAGTTTGAGCCTCCAGGTTCAGATCGTCCCCTAGTTCGCTCCATCCGTCTATTTCCTCAGTTAGGGTCCCGAAAGGTTCGCGCTCTTGAGGGAAGGAAAAAGTGCCGCCGGGTAGGCCCTTTGCGGGAATCTTTACGACCGGGGCGGCTTCGGCTAGTTCAATAGGTCGGTAACTGGCGTTGCGGAAGCTTTGGAGGATTTCGCTAAAATTGTTGAAGGCGATCGATTTTTCGACTGGCTTGTAAGCAGGTTCGGCTGCATGTCCAGTTGTGTGCACCCACAGGAAGAGTCCCGCCTCTTTGGCGGCAGGAAGTAAGAACTGATTCGCGAGCCTCGTGCTAAGCGCCTTTATGGCTTGAGGTCCATACCCTGTTAGATCTACGCCGAGGATCGTGATTCGTGTGCCCGTACTGGTGTCGTCCCACAAATAATTGTTTGGAGTGGACGGGGTTGCGGACACACGGGCGAGGCTCGGATGGTCATTGTCACCTATGGTTCCATCGCGTGCGTCCAGCTCCCACTTCGATTCTCCCTCAGAGTGCTTGGTCGATATGAAGAAGTGGGGGGAAAGGAATAGGGCCGCGAGTTTCCCAATGCCTTTGCGGCCCATGGGGTGGTTGACGCCACTGTTGTCAGAGTTTGCCTGGCGCTTATCGCGGCCAACTGTCACATATGAGTCGATGTCCGAACGTGACATTCCCACGCCGTCATCTAGAATCTCGATCGTTGCGTCAGTCTTGTTGGTCGCATCGATATAAATTCGTACGGCGTCTGCGCCGGCATCGAGGCCATTCGCAACGAGTTCGGAGAGGGCATTCCATGGATTAGAGTACAGTCCTCGGCCGAGAAGCTTTAGCGCGAGCCAACTAAAGGTGAACTCTGCTCCCTCGTTGTCGTCTACCACTGCGGCCTCTTCTTCCATCTCAGTCCTCGGGTCTGGGCGTGAAGCTGCCCGCAATTATAGCCGCTGGCTGCGCTCTCGGGCCTTGGTAGGCCGACTCAGCTTTCCATCGTTGCGGCAACTCCTCGACTGCCGCGGAGCCGTCAAGACGGGTTCGCCGGTGGTGAGGGGTCTCCAGCGTGCGAATTCTGAGCGCCATCTGCGTGCAGGAGGCGTACATGTTTGATGCTGTATCACGACTCATAGGGAGCGAAGTCTGCGGAACGCCGGTGTTCCCGTGACTCGATTGAACAATGGTTCGAAGCTGACGGCTCCTTGAGTGGAGACTAGGTGGGCGGCGCGCGCCTATACGATCACTTTTTTAGAGTCGGTGCCATCAATCTGAATCGAAAGTTTGTTGCGTGGCACCACTGGACGTGCGGCGGTCTGGTTCGGAGTCTAGTTGTTGCGGGTCATGACGTTGTAGTCACGGAACGGGGATGAAGGAACGGGTCCCTGACCGGCACGATGGGTGGTGTCTAGACATCCGTCGCCCGGGAGGAACCCGTTCCATGACCCACCGTAATTCGCCTCTGACCCCTGCCGGAAGACTCCGCCTGGTCCAACGTGTCGAAGATGATGGCAGACCCATCGCCCACGTCGCCGCTGAAGCAGGAGTAGTTCGATCCACGCTCACGAAGTGGGTCCACCGCTACCGCGAAGACGGCGTCGAGGCCCTGGAAGACCGCACCAGCGCCCCCGCAAGACGGCCCTCGCGGATACCGATCGAGGTCATCGAACTCATCGATGCCTGGCGACGAGACCGCAAATGGTCTGCCCGCCGCATCGCCCTCGAGCTCGCCGGACGCGGGCACCATTTCTGTGTCCGCACCATCGGCAGATGGCTGCAGCGCCTCGGGATCTCCCGCCGCCGTGACCTCGACCCGACCGGGGAGAACAACCGCGAAACTGGGAAGATCATCGCTCGCTTCCCCGGTCACATGCTCCACCTGGACGTGAAGAAGGTCGGGAGGATCCCCGACGGCGGTGGCTGGAGGCTTCACGGCCGCGGCCATGCGAAGGCGCGCAAGCAGCGCGTGGACTACACCTACCTGCACACCGTGATCGACGGCTACTCACGCCTCGCCTACACCGAGGACTTGGAGAACGAGACCGCGGCAACCACCATCGGCTTCTTCTCCCGGGCGAGAGCGTTCTTCGCTGCTCACGGCATCAATCGCCTCGTCCGAGTGGTCACTGACAACGGCTCCAACTACCGCGCGAAGACCTTCGTTCGCACCGTGAACGCGCATGCCTCGCGGCATCAGCGGACCCGGCCCTACATGCCCCGGCACAACGGGAAAGTCGAGCGCTACCAGCGGATCCTTGCCGAGGAATGCCTCTACGCCCACGCCTTTTACTCCGAGAACGAGCGCCGCGAAGCGATCAGCGTCTGGGTCCACCATTACAGCTATCATCGGCCGCACACCGCCTGCGCCGATCAGCCCCCGGCCACCCGAGTCCACGAACGTGTCGACAACGTCATGACCTCATACATCTAGGATCTCTTCGAGCATCACGCCGCTGCTCGCACGGTGCCGCTCACCGAGGATGAACGCGGCTGAGCGTCATCACCGCAGACAAGCACGGTCGGCCGATTGACCCCCGAAGACGAGGCCATCATGAAGCCAGCGGTCGTTCTGGCGGCCTGACCTCAACGGACATCTGATCGCGCACCAGTCCCCTCAGCCCGCTCTCCACATTCAGGAAGAAAGATCGAGGGCGTAGAAATGCCGACACAGACCATCGCCTCACCCACCCGAGAAGCGCCGTCCTCGACGTCGCGGGCAGTGGAGTTCCTCCGCCGCCGCAAGTTCATGATCTTCGTGATCATCGGACTCACGGCCGGGCTGGTGCTCTGGGCGACCGGCCAGACCACCGCTCTCGCCGTCACCGCGTACCTGGTGCTCGGCATCGTGATCGTCGTGACGGCGATCGACATGGTGCGGGATCTGATGCGCGGGCACTGGGGGCTCGACATCCTCGCGGTCATCGCCATGATCGCGACCCTCGCGGTGCAGGAGTATGTCGCGGGGCTCATCATCGCGTTGATGCTCACCGGTGGCGAAGCATTGGAGGACCTGGCCGCGCGCCGCGCCAGCCGTGAGCTCGACCAGCTGATGAGCCGAGCTCCAGCGTTCGCGCAGCGAATCCACCCCAGCACAGGCGAGGTGGAAAGCATCACGATCGACGAAGTGCAGGTCGGTGACGAGCTGCTGGTGCGATCCTCGGAGATCCTCCCCGTTGACGGCGAGTTGTTGTCGGAGCACGCGACGATCGATGAATCCTCGGTGACCGGTGAGCCGATCCCGGTGAGCTATGGCGCCGGCGACCACGTCCTCTCGGGCACGGTGAACGGCACCGCGAGCTTCACGATGCGTGCGCAGAAGATGGCGGCCGATTCGAACTATGCGTCGATCGTGCGACTGGTGGAACGAGCCGTGGAATCCCACGCACCGATGGTGCGGCTCGCCGACCGGTACGCCGTGCCCTTCACGGTGGTGGCGCTGCTCATCGCTGGTTTCGCCTGGTTCCTCAGCGGGGACCCGGTGCGCTTCGCCGAGGTGCTCGTGGTGGCGACGCCCTGCCCGCTGCTCATCGCCGCCCCGGTCGCCTTCATGGGGGCATGAGCTCCGCCGCACGGCTGAACGTCATCATCAAAGACGGTGGCGTCCTGGAGATGCTCGCCCGGGTGCGTTCCGCCGCGTTCGATAAAACAGGCACCCTGACGCAGGGCAAGGCTGACGTGGTGGATATCCACCCGGCCTCCCGCAGCAGCAGCGAGACGCTTCAGCTGGCAGCTGCCGCGGAGCAGTACTCCGTCCATGTCTTCGCCGATCCGATCGTGGCAGCCGCGAGAGCGCAGCAGCTCGAGCTGCCGGACGTGACGAATGCTGACGAGGTCGCGACGAACGGGGTGCTCGCCCACCTGGCCGGCGGCGCCGTGGTGCGGGTCGGGAAGCCCGCCTTCATCGAGGAGGCGACCGGGTCGATCGACCGGCCCGAGCTCCGCGCCGGGGAGACGGCTGTGTATGTGTCGGTCGGTGACGAACTGGCCGGCACCATCATCTTGTCGGACCCGATCCGTCCGCACGCGGCAGGCACCATCTCCCGCCTTCGGGGAGCCGGCGTGGCGGAGATCGTGATGGTGACCGGCGACGTCGCGCCGACCGCCGAGTCCGTCGCGCAGACGGTGGGCATCCAGACGGTCCACGCCGAGACCACACCCCAGACCAAGGTCGAGATCGTGCAGGCCATCCGGCCGCGGCCGGTGCTCATGGTCGGTGACGGCATCAATGACGCCCCGGTGCTGGCAGCTGCGGACATAGGCATCGCCATGGCAGGCCGGGGGCCACCGTCGCGAGCGAATCGGCCGCAGCGGTCATCACCTCGAACGACATCGCACGCGTGGCAGACGTCGCCTATGTGTCGCGGCGCACCGTGCACATCGCGCTGCAGTCGATCTGGATGGGCATCATCATCTCGGTGGTCCTGATGCTCGTCGCCGCCTTCGGCTACCTGCCCGCAGTGGCGGGTGCGCTCCTGCAGGAGGTGGTCGATCTCGTCGCCATCGTGTCGGCTCTGCGAGCGCTCCGAGCACACAGGGGGCGGAGCGAGACCGTGCACCTCGCCACGAGCCGGCCCAGGCTGATGCCGCTGCTGCGTGAGCCCGAGAGGATGAACGGGACGCCGAACCTGGTGTGGGTCACCGGCTTTCCCCGCGAGCGGGTGATGCCCCTCAGTCGTCCGCACCGGAGCGGCATTCGGCGGCGGCGGGTTCGTCCGGGGCGTGTTCGCCCAGCTGACTCCCGGCACTACCGGAAACTAGCGACCTCGAGTGGAAACCACGCCATGGCGCAGGTCGATCCCCGCCTGGTGGAGCGCCGAGGTGATCGCCGACCAGCTCCTCGCCGCGCTGACGCCCGTCGGTGCTGCGGCAGACGACCCCGCCTATGCCTCCCGCTTCGCCGCCCTGCTCGAGGCGAGTCGCGAGTCGGGGAAGGTCCCGCTCGCCGCCTACGACATCGACTACATGATCGATCTGCACCACCAGGGTGCCTACAACGCGATCGGCGATGAGTGGGTCTCCGGCTCGATCCTCCACCTGACCAGCCCCAACGCCGATCCGGATCTGGTCGAGCGCTCGAAGCGGCTGGGCGTCATCGTCTACGACGCGGTCGACTCCACGGGCTGGGGCCTGCTCGGGAAGTACGCCGGCGGCTCCGCCGAGACGATCAGCCGCAACGGGCTGGCCGTGGAGTACGACATCGCCACCCTGCTGTTCGAGATGCGCGGCATGTCCGACCACTCCAACGAGGGCTCGGTCCTCGGGGCCCGCAGCAGCGGATACCTGATCAGGCAGACCGTGATCACCCTCGAAACGGCGACCCGGGCGCTGGCCGACGGATCGATCGATGCGGCGGACACCTCCCTCTGGGACACCCTCCCCACCCAGGAGTGGAGCCGCGACGAGTGACGAGCTGACGAGCCGCAGCAGGCAGCGACTCTCAGCCCAGATACGCCTCGGCGAGCAGCTCCGCGGACCGCAGCCGCTGCTCCACCTGCGGCCCCTGGTGGGCGATGATCAGTTCGTCGGCGCCGGTCAGCTCGGCGAACTCGGTGACCTTGTCCCGGACCACGTCAGGGGTGCCGACGGCGCTGTAGGTCGCCATCTCGTGCAGGTGCCGGGCCTGGGGAGCGGCGAGCAGCTCATCGGCCTGCTCGTCGGTGTACTCGGTGCCCGGCTGCAGCAGCAGCGCCACCCGGCTGCGCATCATCTCGTGCTGCTGGCGCTCGGCGTCGGCCTGGTCATCGGCGGCGATGACGTTGTAGGCAGCGATGACGTGGGGCGCATCGAGCTGCTCGGACGGCGTGAACTCACGGCGGTACAGCGCGATCGCTTCGTGCAGGGCGCCCGGGGCGAAGTGCGAGGCGAAGGAGTAGGGCAGGCCGAGGGTGGCGGCCAGGCCCGCGCCGAACAGTGAGGAGCCGAGGATGTACAGCGGGACGTCGGTGCCCTTGCCCGGATAGGCGTCCACGCCCGGGATCCGGGACTCGCCGCGCAGGTAGGCCTGCAGCTCCATGACGTCCTCGGGGAAGGTGTCGGCCTTGGCGCCGCTGCGGCGCAGTGCGCGCATCGTGTTCTGGTCGGTGCCCGGCGCCCGGCCCAGGCCCAGGTCGATCCGCCCGGGGTGGAGGGTCTCGAGGGTGCCGAACTGCTCGGCGATCACCAGCGGGGCGTGGTTGGGCAGCATGATGCCGCCCGCTCCGAGCCGTATGGACGTGGTGTGCGCGGCGACGTGCGCGATCAGCACCGAGGTGGCCGAGGACGCGATCGACCGCATGTTGTGGTGCTCGGCGTACCAGACCCGCCGATACCCGGTCTCCTCCGCCTTCTGGGCCAGAGCGACCGTGCCCTCCAGTGCCTGCGCGACGGTCTGGTCGCGGGCGGCGGTGGCGAGGTCGAGGATCGAGAGCGGGACAGGCATGAAGCACCTTTCGACGGGAGGCGGCGCCGGACGGCTCCGCACCTTCGGAGACAACGCCCGCGGCGTCGTTTCTCTTCCCGGCGTCGTGGTGGGTCAGACACCTGCCCGCTCATGAGACTCCACAGCACGAGAAGGTCATGGCACCCTCTCGCCGTGGGTGCCGTCACCGTCAGAGGCGGTCCCGAGCGCGGCTGCTCCTCCCGCTATTCCCGCTGCCTCGCCATCACCGCGCGCTGCAGCAGCACGAAGATCAGCAGGATCCCGCCGGTGATGATGGTGGTCGCCTCTGGGGGATGCTGCCGTCGCGGGTGATGAGCACGTTCATCAGGCCCAGGACCAGCGCGCCCACCACGGAGCCGAGCACGTACCCGAAACCGCCGGTGAGCAGGGTGCCGCCGATGACCGCCGCGGCGATCGCGTCCAGCTCCCAGCCGATGCCGGTGATGTTCTGGGCGGAGCCGAGGCGGGCGGTGTAGACCACCGCGGCGATCCCGCCGAGGGTCCCGCTGATCACGTAGATCAGCAGCTTGGTGCGCAGCACCGGCAGGCCCATCAGGGAGGCGGACTGCTCGGAGCCGCCGATGGCGTAGACGGTGCGCCCGGTGCGGGTGCGGTGCAGCACCACGAACGCGGCGACGACGACCAACAGGGCGATGAGCACGCCGGGGGTGATGACCAGGTCGTTGACCTTCGGGCCGTCGATGATCTTGAGCTTCGTGCCCAGCAGCAGGATCCCGGAGTCCTCCTCGAGCCGCACCGGCACGGTGGAGAGCATGGAGGCCAGGCCCCTGCCCAGGAACATCATGGCGAGGGTCGCGATGAAGGGTTGGACGTTGAAGTACTGGATGAGGATGCCGGAGACCAGCCCCATCGCCGAACCGATCCCGATCATGACCACGATGACCAGCCACGCGTTCCAGCCGGCGCCGGCGAGCATCACCCCGCACACGGAGGACAGCGCGATGATCGCCCCGACGGAGAGATCGATCCCGCCGCTGATGATCACGAAGGTCAGCCCCACGGCGAGGATGATCAGGTGAGCGTTGTTGATGAAGAGGTTCGAGACGGTGCTGAGCTGGAAGATCCGGCCGTAGGCGGTCTCGCCGTAGATCAGCATCAGCACGAAGATCAGCAGCGCGGCCAGAGTGGGCAGCGAGTCGGCGCGGAAGAAGCTCAGCATCCGGTGCAGGCGCGTGGTGCGCGGCGGAGTGCTGGTCGCGGGCGGGGTGGTGATGGCGGTGTTCATGCGGCCACGGCCTCCTTCTGCGGGGCGTCGGTGCCGGCGCCGGACTTCCGGGAGCGGCGGGCACGGAACAGGGTGCGCACCCGCTCGGACTGCAGCAGGCACAGCGCGATGATCACGATCGCCTTGAACGCCGGGGTGGCGGAGGAGGAGATGCCCAGGAACACCACCGTCTTGTCGAGGGTGGCGATCAGCAGCGCCCCGATCGCGGCGCCGGTGATATTGAACTTCCCTCCTGCGAGGGAGGTCCCGCCGATCACCACGGCGAGGATCGCGTCCATCTCCAGCTGGTAGCCGGTGTTGGAGACGTCCACCGTCATCACGCTCGCGGTGGCGAACACGCCGCCCACGGCCGCGAGCGTGCCCGAGGCGATGTACACCGCGAACAGCAGACCGCGCCGGTTCACTCCGGCCAGGCGCGCGGCGCGCGGATCCATGCCGATGGCCTCGATCATCAGGCCCAGCGCGCTGCGGCGCACCAGCAGGCCCACCGCGAGCACGATCAGCACGGCGAGCACGAACACCACCGGGATGCCGAGCACGTAGCCGTTGGCGAGCCAGCGGAAGGTCTCGTTGCTCGCGGCGGTGTTCTGGCCGCCGGTGATCACCTTCGCCAGCCCTCTCCCGGCGAGCATCAGCACCAGGGTGGAGATGAACGGTTGCAGTCCCACCACCGAGACCAGCACGGCGTTGACCGCGCCGAGCGCCGCTCCCAGCAGCAGAGCGAGCGCCAGTGCGGCGGCCGCCGCACCGGGGAGCCGCCGGCTGAGGCGAGGAGCTCCATCGCGACCGCCCCGGCGACTGCCATCACGGAGCCGACGGAGAGGTCGATGCCGGCGGTCGCGATGACCAAGCACATGCCCACCGAGATCATCGCGATCGGGGCGGCGGCGCGGAGGATGTCGATGACGTTGCCGACCAGGCTGCCGGTGGTCTCGTTGTAGCTGACCGCCAGGTACCCGGGGTCCTTGAGGGTGTTGACCAGCAGCAGCAGGGCGATCGCGATGATGCCCCAGAAGTAGGGGCGGCGGATCAGGTCCCTCACCGCCGAGGTCCCCTGGGTGCCGTCGGGGCTCATGAGCTGACTCCTGTTCCTGCGGGGTGAGGACTTCCGGGCCGGCCCGGCGCGGATTCCTCGGCGATGGTGGCGATCAGCGAGTCGGTCGAGACGCTCTCATCCACGGTGAGGTCGGCCAGCTTCCGCCGGTCCTTCAGCACGATGATGCGGTCGCTGAGCCGCACCACCTCCTCGAGCTCGGAGGAGATGAACACGATCGCCACGCCCTCATCGGCCAGGGCGATCACCTGCTCCATGATCTCCGTCTTGGCGCCCACATCGATACCGCGGGTGGGCTCGTCGAGGATCAGCACCTCGGGCTGCGTGGCCAGCCAGCGTCCCAGCAGCACCTTCTGCTGGTTCCCGCCGGAGAGGTTCCTGATGGGCCGGTCCGGATCGGCGGGACGCACGTTCAGGGCGCTCATGTACTTCTCGACCAGGGCGTCCTTCTCGTGAGCGGGCAGCGGGCGGGCCCATCCCCGCTCGGCCTGGACGGCGAGGATGAGGTTCTCGCGCACGGTGAGATCGCGGATGATCCCCTCGTCGCGCCGGTTCTCGCTGGCGTAGGCGATGCGGGCGGCGAGCGCGCGGGCGGGGGAGGAGATCTGGGTGTCCTCGCCGCGCATACGCACCGTCCCGGTTTCAGGCTTGTCCGCCCCGTAGACCAGGCGTGCGAGCTCGGTGCGGCCGCTGCCCAGCAGGCCGGCGATGCCCAGCACCTCCCCGGCGTGAAAGGTGACGTCGGTGGGTTCGAGGGAGCCTGTGCGGCCGATCCCCTCGGCGCTGTAGACGGGGTCGCCGCTGCGGTCCACCTCACGGCGCGAGCTGGCGCGCTCGAGGGAGTCCAGCGCCCCCATCTCCTTGCCCACCATGGTGGAGATGAGGGTGGCCTGGCTGATCTCCCGGGTGAGGAACTCGCCCTGGAACACGCCATTGCGCAGCACGGTGAGGCGGTCGCTGATCTCGTACACCTGGTCCAGGAAGTGGGAGACGAACAGGATCGCCACCCCTCATCCCGCAGCGAGCGGATCACCGCGAACAGTTGGGCGACCTCCGCCGCATCCAGGCTCGAGGTGGGCTCATCCAGGATCAGCACCTTGGAGTCTGTGACCGTTGCGCGGCTGATCGCGACCAGCTGCTGCAGCGCGATCGAGAGCGAGGACAGCGGAAGGCGCGGGTTCAGCCCGCCGAGGCCCACCTTCTCGAGCACCTGGGAAGCTCGCCGATGGGTCGCGCCCCAGTTGATGCCCAGCGGCCCGCGGGGCTCATGGCCGAGCATCACGTTCTCGCCGATCGAGAGGTTGGTGCACAGGTTCACCTCCTGGTACACGGTCGAGATCCCGGCGGCCTGGGCATCGGCCGTGCCGTGGAGCCGCTGCGGGGTGCCGGAGATCAGGACGGTGCCCTCATCGATGCTGTACACGCCGGTCAGCGCCTTGATCAGGGTGGACTTGCCGGCTCCGTTCTCCCCCATCAGGGCATGGACCTCACCGGGCAGGAGCCGGAAGCTCACCCGGTCCAGGGCCTTGACCCCGGGGAAGGAGATCGAGATGTCCTGCATCTCGACGATCGGTGGTGCGGGCATCGTGTCTCTCTCCGTGCGTTCTGCGGGCGGCGGTGCCCGGTCTGGTGCGGACGGCGGTCGTCGGCCCCGTGGCCGGGGCCCGGAGCGGACGGCCGCCGTCCGTCAGCTCCGGACCGGCCTTCAGGACCGTCTGCGGGTCTGTGCCTGCGGGCAGTGCTCGCGGGTCAGTGCTTGCAGATCAGTACTTGCGGTCAGGAAGGGCTTCCTCGGCGGCTTCGGGTGAGTCGAAGGTGGTGGACTCGACCTGGATGTAGGACTCGACCTCGCCGCCGTCCAGCGCGGTGTTGACCGCCTCCATCGCCTGATCGCCGAACAGCGGGTTGTACTCGGCCACGAAGCTCAGGGTGCCCGCCGCGAGCGCCTCGAGCGCCGCCTTGGTGCCGTCGATGGTCGCGATCTTGACGTCCTCGCCCGGCACCAGCCCGGCCTCTTCGACCGCCTGAGCGGCGCCGAGGCCCATCTCGTCGTTCTGCGCGAAGACCAGCTGGACATCGTTGCTGTTGGACTTCAGCACCGTCTCGAAGACGCTCTTGGCCTCCTCGGTGGACCAGTTCGCCGTCTGTGCGCCGAGGTTCTCGAAGGAGGACTCGCCCTCCATCACCGCGTTCCAGCCCTCGTTGCGCTCGTTGACCACCGAGACGCCGGCCGGTCCCTCGAGCACGAAGTACTTCGCGCCCTCCGGGAACGTCTCCAGCGCCCACTCGGCGACCGAGGTGGACACGGCGATGTTGTCCGGGGCCAGGCGGGTGACGTACAGGTCGGTGTCATCGGGCTCGATGCCGCGGTCGATCAGCAGCACCGGGATCTCCGCCTCCTGCGCCCGGCTCAGGGACTCCTCCCAGCCAGAGCCCTCGGTGGCGGATAGCAGGATCACGTCCACCCCTCGTCCACGAACGAGGTGAAGGCGTCGATCTGGGACTTCTGGTCGAGGCTGGTGGCGGGTGCGTACTTCAGATCGAAGCCCGCCTCCTGGGTGAACGTCTCCTGGATGTTCTCCTCGTTGGCCTGGCGCCAGGCGCCCTCGGGGCCGACGGCGACGAAGCCGATCGTGATCGTCTCTCCGGAGTCACCGCCGCCAGCGTCACCGCCGGAGGAATCGGAGGAGCAAGCGGCCAGGACGGTACCGACGAGGCCGGCGGCTCCGAGGCCGAGAAGGGTACGACGTGTGGGGGTCATGATCTCCTCCTTGAGATCTAGGGCGCGGGAGGCGCCTGCCCGGTATCGACCGGGCTCAGGGGTGTGGAACGGAAGGGGAGCGGCGGAGTGCCGCACCATGTTCCAGGAATGTTACCGGGAACATCACTGGGCGCAAGGTAGGTCACATCACGAAATGGACACGGCCGCATAACGGGCAGGTAGGGGTGAGCGGATGTGACCCAGGTGGGCCAGCGCCGATGGCGGCGGACCGGCTCAGCCGTGCGCGGCCCCGGAGATCGGCGGGAGATCGTCCTCCTCGGCGGGCGCCGCGATCATCTCCACGATGGTGTCCACGCTCACCCCGGACCGTTGCTGACCTCGCCGATCTTCACCCGGTCCTTCATCACCACGATCCGGTCGCTGAGCCGGATCAGCTCGTCCAGGTCGGAGGAGATGATGACCACGCCCACGTGGCTCGCGGCCAGGCGGGCGATCAGGGACTGGATCTCCACCCGGGAAGGGATGTCGATGCCCTTGGTCGGCTCGTCCAGCACCACCAGGCGCGGCCGGGTGGCCAGCCAGCGGGCCAGCAGCACCTCTGCTGGTTCCCGCCGGAGAGCTGATCGACCAGGGTGGCCGGATCCGCGGGCGAGATCCCGAGCTCGTCGATGTACGCGGCGACCAGCTCCTCGCGCTCGGCGCGGGACAGCGGCCGGGCCCATCCGCGCATCGACTGCAGCGCCAGCGTGATGTTCTCGCGGATGCTCAGCCCCGCGATCACGCCTTCGCTGAGCCGGTCCTCGCTGGCCATCGCGATGTGGTGGCGCAGCGCCGCGGCGGGGGAGGAGAAGGAGACTTCACGGCCGTCCACCTCGGTGCGGCCGGAGTCGGGCCGCGCGCCCCCGGCCAGCAGCCGCGCCAGCTCGGTGCGGCCGGAGCCGCGCAGGCCCGCGATCCCCACCACCTCGCCGCGGTGCAGGTCCAGATCCGTGGGCGCCAGGACGTCCTGCTGACCGAGGCCGCGCGTGCTGTAGAAGGGCGTGCCCTCGGGGTAGGTGCGGTGCTCCTGGCGCAGCGAGCCGATCCGCCGCAGGTCCTGGAGATCGCGCCCGATCATCAGCGCGATCAGCTCGGAGCGCTCCACCTGATGGGCAGGGAACTCCGCCACCTTCGCCCCCGCCCGCAGCACCGTCAGCCGATCGCTGAGTGCGAGGACCTGCTCGAGGAAGTGAGACGCGAACACCATCGCGACCCCCTGGTCCCGCAGCCGGCGCAGCACCACGAACAGCTGCTCGACCTCCGCCGCGTCCAGGCTCGAGGTGGGCTCGTCCAGCAGCAGCACGCGGGGGCGGGTCGCCATGGCCCGCGCGATCGAGACCAGTTGCCGCACCGCGGGGAGAGCTCCCGCAACGGCCGCCGCGTATCCAGCGCGCCGAGCCCCAGCTCGCTCAGCATCTGCTGGGCGCGCTCGTGCAGCGCGTTCCAGTGGATGCCCCAGCGTCCGTACGGCTCGTGGCCGAGCATCACGTTCTCGCCGATGCTCAGGTGCTGCGAGAGCGGCACGTTCTGCAGCACCGCGGCGATTCCCGCCGCCTGAGCGTCGGCCGCCGAGGAGAAGCGCACCGGGCGTCCTTCCAGGCGGATGCTGCCGGAGGAAGGCACCACCACCCCGGCCAGCACGTTGATCAGAGTCGACTTGCCCGCCCCGTTCTCGCCCATCAACGCGTGGATCTCGCCGGCCCGCAGGTCCAGATCCACCCCGTGCAGTGCGCGCACGGGCCCGAAGTCCACGGCGATGCCCCTCATCTCCGCCGTGACTGCGGCCCCGTCGGCGGCACTGACTGTGCCCTTGCCTGCGCTCTCGCCCGGGCCCCTGCTGGCACCCCCGTCCACCTCGCGCGTGCTCACGGTCCCTGCCTCACCTTCGCGGTGGACAGCCGCACCACCAGCTCTGGCGGGATCTTCGTGCGCTGGGGGATGGGCTGGCCCTGGATCGCGGCCAGCAGCACCTCCACCACCGCGACGCCCAGCGCATCGAAGGGCTGGCGCACCGTGGTCAGCGGAGGGATCGAGTGGCGGGAGAAGGGGGCGTCGTCGAAGCCGACGATGCTGAGATCCTCCGGGACACGGATCCCGCGGTCATGCAGGCCGTGCACGATCCCGAGCGCCACCTGGTCGTTGGCCGCGAAGATCGCCGTGTAGTCGGGCAGGCGCTGCAGGCCAACCGCGAAGTCGTAGCCGAAATCTGCAGACCAGTCACCGGCCACGATCGGCCGCTCCGGCATGCCCCAGGAGCGGGTCCGGGCCCGGAAGGCCCGCTCTCGTGCCCGCGCATCGAGCCAGTCCATCGGACCAGAGACATGCAGGATGTCCCGGTGCCCAAGCGCCGCGAGGTGATCCACCGCCATCGTCACCCCCAGCTGCTGATCCACGCACACTCGCAGCAGCTCCGCCTCCCGCTCGGGCTTGACCACCAGCACCGGCATGTCCGGGGAGATCGCCCGCAGCGCCGCGAGCGACGCAGAGCGCGGAGTGACCAGGCACAGCGCATCGATGCCGAGCCCGGCCAGCTGCTCGAAGGCGCGGCCGGCATCGGTCGAATCGTCCTCGTCCAGCGCGATCGAGCTGACCGAGTAGCCCCGCTGGCGTGCGGCGCGGTGGATCGCCCGCAGCGCGCTGGCCGGGCCGAACTCCGTCTCTGTCTCCACGATCGCGCCGATCCGCAGCGTCTTCTGCGTGGCCAGGGCGCGGGCAGCGATATTGGGGCGGTAGCCCAGCTCATCGACCGCGACGAGCACCTTCTCGCGGGTGCTCTCCTTGATGTTCGTGTGCCCGTTGAGCACCCGGGAGACCGTCATGTGGGAGACCCCGGCGATCTCGGCGACCTGGCGGATGTTCGGGCGTTCGGAGGCGGAGCGTGTGGCCACTGCGCCTCCTTCGGGTCGATCGTCTCATCGGTGGTCTGTTGCGGAGTCTCCTACGGTCGGCGCATTGCGATCGGCCGGCCCCGCACCGCTCATCATGCCGGATCGACTCCCTCCTGCCCTACCCGCGTAGATCATCGTCCCGTCGGCGGCAAGGAGGTGGGGAGCGCTCGCTGCCCGGCCGCAGCTCTCGCGCAGACGCACTCCGGTGGTCCGCGCCGCCGCGGAACTGGCACGACCTGGAACACTGTCCCTCGAACGCCGCCTCCAGCGGCTCTCCGAACAATTGCGAGGTCGACGATGTCCATGCCGTACCGCACACCCGCCCGACTGGGCCGCCCGCTGTCCGTGATCGGGCAGGGCTGCTGGCAGATCGGCGCCGACTGGGGAGACGTCACCGACGACTCCGCTCAGGCCGTGCTCGGCGCCGCGCTCGATGCGGGCGTGACCTTCTTCGATACCGCCGACGTCTACGGCGACGGCCGCAGCGAGCGACTGGTGGGGCAGATGCGCAACGCCGCCCTCGACGGGGGAGCGGCCGCCGATCTCCCGTTCGTCGCCACCAAGGCCTCCCGCCGCGCCGACCCCTTCGCCCCGGAAACCTTCACCGAGGAGAACCTGCGCACCTGGGTGGAGCGCTCCCGCAAGAACCTCGGCATGGACACTCTGGATCTGGTGCAGCTGCACTGCCCGCCGCCCGCGATCTACCGCGACGACCGCGTGTTCGACGTGCTGGACGCGCTCGCCGGGGAGAAGAAGATCGCCGCCTGGGGCGTCAGCGTCGAAACCTGCGAGGAGGCGCTGATCAGCCTCGAGCGCGAGCACCTCGCCTCGATCCAGATCATCCTGAACCCCTTCCGCCTCAAGCCGCTCGACGAGGTGGTCCCGCTCGCGCGCGAGAAGGGAGTGGCGATCATCGCCCGCGTCCCCCTCGCCTCCGGACTGCTGACCGGCAAGTTCTCACCCAGCAGCAGCTTCGCCGCGAACGACCACCGCAGCTTCAACCGCCACGGCGAAGCCTTCGACCAGGGCGAGACCTTCTCCGGCGTGGACTACGAGACGGGCCTCGCCGCCGTGGCCCGGCTCGAGCAGGCACTCGGCGGGGCGATGCCGCTCGCGGAGGCGAGCCTGCGCTGGATCCTCGCCCAGAGTGGGGTCACGGCCGCCATCCCCGGCGCCAGCAGCGGCGAGCAGGCCCGCCGCAACGCCGCCGCCGGCAGCGCCCCCACCCCCGCGCAGGCCGGGATCGTCGGCCGCTTCGACGCCGCCGTGCGCGAGACCTACGAGGAGCTGCTGCGCGAGTCCATCCACCCGCGCTGGTGACCCACCGGCTGCGCGGCCCGTCACCGGCCGCGCAGCCCCCTCGGAGATGCCGATCCCTCCCAGAGCGCACCCGGGATGACGCCTGATGCTGGATGAGTCGATGCCGATGCCGATGCCGATGCCGATGCTGGTGCGCTGGCCCGCCCAGATCGCCGCGGGCACCCGGATCACCGACACCATCTCCAACGTCGACTTCGCTGCCACTCTGCTCGAGGCAGCGGGGGAGGAGTCGCAGAGCCTTCCCGCGCAGCAGGGCCGCAGCTTCCTGCGCGAGCTGCACGGAGAGCAGGTGCCGGACTGGCTGCAGGCCGTCTACTACCGCTACTGGGAGCACGACGACCCCGAGCATACGCCCCCGCCCACTACGGCGTGCGCACCCCCACCCACAAGTACATCCGCTACTACAACGACGGGCTGGGCACCCCGGCTCCTCGGACCGCATCATGCCGGTCGAGGATGAGTTCTATGACCTGGTCGCCGACCCGCACGGGATGACCAACGTCGTTCACGACATTGCGTATGCGCAAATCCTCGAACAGATGCAGGCCCTCACCGCCGAGCTGCAAGCCGAATATGGAGACGCGCCCTACGACGGCCCGGGCACCCGCGCCTGGAGTGGTCCACCGCCTGAGGACGGTAGGCAGCACTCAGAACGGGAAGCCGCGGAGCAGCCCCTGGCTGAAGTTCACGAAGAAGCCGACGAACACCAGCATCACCAGCGTGCCGCCGATCTTGATCAGCGGCCTGAGCGGGGAGAGGCTGCGCCCGTTCTTCGGTGCGATGATCCGCTCGGGCCGCTCCCGGTCGTAGAACACCGTGACCTCCTGCCCGGTGCGGTCCAGCATGCCGGTGTCACCGCGCAGCGGGTTGGTGCGCACCGTCTGCCCGCGGTCGGTGGTGAACTCGATCGTCTCCACCATCGTCGAGCTGCGGTTGTCGCCGCTGCCGGAGATGTGAACCTGCGCCGAGATCACCACGCCACGGACCTGCTGGCCCCGCGAGGTGAGGCGTGCCCCGCGCAGCAGGTCCCGCACCCCGCTGAGCAGGATCAGCAGAGCGATCAGGCCGATGAACGCGGGGACGATCACGAACATAATCCCCAAATTCTCGAATCCCACGAGGGCCCCTCTCGGCTGACGGTGTGGCCTTCACTCTAGAGCACGTCAGAGGCGCCCGCTCGGCATCGCCGCAGGTCGGTCAGGCGGCGGACTCGGCCTTCGGATCGGCGGTCACGTCATGCTCCGTCTCGCCCAGCAGGTGCGCGCCGCCGATCGGGATGCTCACCCAGTCCTCGAGCACCCAGCCCTCGTCCGGGTGGCCGGTGAGGCTGACCATGCCGGTGTTGAACAGCGGGCGGTCGTGACGGGTGGCCGCGCCGAGGTTCCCCGCAAGCGAGGCGAACACCCGGATCGAGGCGCCGTGGCTGATCACGGCGACGGTCGCATCCTCC
Source organism: Brachybacterium sp. Z12 (assembly GCF_014400405.1). GTDB lineage: Bacteria > Actinomycetota > Actinomycetes > Actinomycetales > Dermabacteraceae > Brachybacterium. The sequence continues at coordinate 157,450 of NZ_CP060496.1, forward strand.
GCGTAGAGGGAGGCGATATGGCGCAGCGCGCCCGTGTAGCGGTCCAGGAACTGATGGCCGACCTCGCCGCCGGGCAGGCCGCCGCTGAGCTCGCCGCCGCTCCAGGCAGCCTGGTTCTGCTGGTACGCATCGACCGACTCCTCGTCGCGCCGCAGCTCGACGTCCCCGGCCTGGATCTCCTCGAGCCCCTCGGTCAGCCGCGGGCTCGTTCCCAGTGCAGCGGCCAGCGGGGCCGCGGTCTCATGGGTGCGCAGGAGGCGGGAGACGTGCAGACCCGCGATCTTCTCGTGCTGCAGGGCGCCGGGCACGGCCTGGGCCTGTGTATGGCCGAGCGCGGTCAGCCCGGGGCCCGGGTAGCCGGTGTCGAGGATGCCCTCGACGTTGCTGGGGGTCTGGCCATGACGGATCAGGAGAAGTCGCATGGACGGCACCGTACGCGATCCCCCGACGCGTTCGATGGACGCCAGGTGAACTCTGGGTGCGCAGGTCACAGCCATGGGAGCGATCCCATCTGCACCAGTAGCAACAGCCCCGGGTGCGCCCTCAGCAGGCGCGAGCGGCGACGGGCCGCGGTGGTCTGCATCACTGCAGGGCTGTGTCTCGCGGTAGCGTCGGAGGCACCTGCCCCGCCTGGAAGGAGCGCAGCATGCGCCGCACCATCGTCAACGACCCCGAGGATCTGGTCCCGGAGGCCCTCGAGGGGCTCGTGCTCAGCCATCCCCTGATGCTCGAGCTCGAGGCCGAGCACCGCTTCGTCACCCGCCGTCAGCGGGCCACCGACAAGGTGGGCCTGGTCTCCGGCGGCGGCTCCGGCCACGAGCCGCTGCACGCCGGCTTCGTGGGTGCCGGGATGCTGGACGTCGCCGTCGCGGGTGCCGTCTTCGCCAGCCCCACCGCGCTGCAGGTCCTCGAGGCCACCAAGGCGGCGGACTCCGGCCGCGGCGTGGTCCAGATCGTCAAGAACTACACCGGCGATGTGCTGAACTTCCGCATCGCCGGGGAGATCAGCGGCGACGACGCGATCGACACCGAGATCGTGCTGGTGGATGACGACCTCGCCACCGACCTCGGTGAGGAGGACGGCCCCGGTCGCCGCGGCACCGCCGCGACCGTGATCGTCGAGAAGCTGTGCGGCGCCGCCGCCGAGGCCGGGGCGAGCCTCGCCGAGGTCGCGGCGATCGGCCGTCGTGCCGCCTCCCGCGCCCGCACCATGAGCCTCGCCCTCTCCGCCGGCACCCACCCCGGCGACACGGAGCCCCAGTTCACCCTCGAGGATGACGAGGTCGAGCTCGGCGTGGGCATCCACGGCGAGCGGGGACGCGGCCGCGTCCCCTTCCGCGACGCCGACGGCCTGGTCGAGCTGCTGGTGGAGCCGCTGCGCAAGGAGCTGGACCTGCGCCGCGGTGAGGAGGTGCTCGCGATCGTCAACGGCCTGGGCGGCACCTACCCGCTCGAGCTGCAGCTCGCCGCCCGCGCCCTGCACCACCACCTGGCCGATGCCGGGATCTCGATCGAGCGCTCCCTGGTCGGTTCCTACGTGACCAGCCTCGACATGCACGGCCTCTCGATCACCCTGATGCCCCTGGATGACGAGCAGCGCCGGCTGTGGGACGCCGCCGTTCGCACCCCTGCCCTGACCTGGTGAGGAGACCCTGATGACCAACAACGACACCCTGCCCGACGACTTCGGTCGCAGCTTCATCCGCGGCCTGCGCGACATCCTCGGCGGTGCGGCTGAGCCCCTCGGCGACCTCGACCGCCGCGCCGGCGACGGCGACTTCGGCACCAACGTGCGCACCGCCATGAAGCTCGCCGACCGCAACATCGAGGACGGCGAGCCCAGCAGCTACCGCGAATGGGTCACCGCGATGTACATGGCCTGGCTCGGCGTGGGCGGCACCAGCGGGCCCCTGTTCGGGATGTTCTTCCGCGACCTCGCCAAGGCTGCCGACGGCGAGGGCGCGCCCACCCTCGCCCAGTTCGCCGACGCCCTCGGGGCCGGGCAGGCCACCGTGCAGAAGTACGGCGAGGCGAAGGTGGGGGACAAGACCATGGTCGACGCCCTCGACCCCGCCGTCACCGCGCTGCGCGGCGCCGTCGACGCCGGAAAGGACGCATCCTCCGCGCTCGCCGAGGCCGAACAGGCCGCTGTCGAGGCTGCCCGCGCCACCGCTGAGACCGTCGCCCGCCGCGGCCGCGCCAGCTACGTCGGCGATGTGGCGGGGAGTCATCGACCCCGGCGCCGCCGCGATCGCGCTCGTGATCGGTGCCGCCCGCGCCGCCGCCGACGGAGGAGACGTGGGCACCGCCTGGATCGGCTGAGTGGGCCTTACGGATCTGGTCGGCGTCAGCCTGTTCGACTCAGTGAGAGTCGCGAGAGCTGTGCTTGTCGTCGGAGATCTCGCCGGTGATCTTCCGAGCCTTCATCTGGAACGCATCGGCTAGTTCGAGGAATTGCGCATCCAAGGGATCCCGCACGACAACGCGCTGGTTGTTCCGAGACTTCATGACGACGGTGTACGGCGTGGTCTTCCGAGCGCGCCGTGTCGGGTTGTCGACACTCATCGTGACCTCCTTCGGAGGGCCAGGCCCTTCAGTCTACTGAACAGATCACGCGTGGCGGTAGGGGTTCCGGCACGCTCGTCTCGAGCGACAGCTTGTCCAGAACTTCGCTGATCAGGATGTCGTTCGCCTCCGAGAGCATCTTCACGTCGACCTCGTCCCACTTGGGGCCGGGTGATCGACCGTCCGGCGAGGATTGTGGATGGGCATCCTCGCGGGCATTCCTGCAGGCCGAGCCTCCATGGCGCCGAGACGCTCCAGATCAGTGGAAGCAGCGCAGCGCAGGGCCCGCCGTCCACTGCTGGACGACGGGCCCTGCGGCGCTGTGACCGGGTGGTCTCAGAGCCGGATCACGTCGGCCATCTTCCCGGTGCGGGAGGACTCGTACGCCGCGAGGATCACGCCGAGCACGCTGACCCCCTCGACCTCGGTGTTGATCGGGCGCTCGCCGGTGAGCAGGCAGTCCACGAAGTGCGCGATCTCCGCAGCGAAGGTCTCCACCTCCTCGTGCTCGAAGACCTGCTCCTCCTCACCGCGCACCTGCACCCGCAGGGTCGAGCCGTCGGAGCTGAGCGAGCCCTTCTCGCCCACCACCGAGAAGCGGTCCGTACCCGGCGCCGCCTGATACGCCCAGGAGGTGACCATCTGGCCCACGGCCCCGTTCTCGAAGCGCACCAGCACCTGCGCCGAGTCCTCACCCTCCATGAACTTCAGGCGGTGGGTGGACAGCATCGCGAAGGCGCTGGTGGGCACTGCGCCCGCGAGGTGCAGCATCAGGTAGGTGGGGTGGTAGCCGGTGTCGATCAGCTCGCCGCCGCCGGAGGTCGCAGCGTTCGCGCGCCAGCCCATCGAGTCGGGATCGAAGTCGTTGTAGAACGAGTCGGTGGTTCGCACCTCGTACACCTCGCCCAGCGTGCCGGCGTCGAGGATCTCCTTGGCCTTCGCGACGGCCGGCATGAACAGCTGGTTGTGCGCGCACATCAGCGTCACGCCCGCCTTCTGCACCGCGTCGCTGACCTCTTTCGCCTCCTCGGGGTGAGGCACAGCGGCTTCTCGCACAGGATGTGCTTGCCCGCCGCGGCGGCCGCGAGGATCGCCGGGGTGTGGAGATGGTGGGGCAGGCAGATGTCGATCGCGTCGACGTTCTCGTCCTTCACCAGCTCCAGGAAGTCGGTGTAGCCCTTTGCGCCGGTCTCAGCCTCGCGCCGGGCGAGCGCCTCGGGGTCGACGTCGGCGATGGCGGTGACCTTCGCACGGTCGGAGACGGTCGCGTAGGCGTTCAGGTGAGCGGTGGCGATGCCGCCGCCGCCCAGGATTCCGATGCGGACGGGGGAGGGGACAGTCGTGCTCATGGGAAGCTCCTCAGAAGTCGTGGGGGTCGTGCTGGACGTGCTTGGTTCGGGCGCGTGCAGGTGTGCCTCAGGCGGCCGCGGCGTTCGCGGCGACCACCAGGGCGGTGAGGGCCTGAGCCCGCTCGAGGTTCTCGACGGTGTCCTCACCGGTGCGGATCGCCTCGACCCACTGCGCGAAGGGGTTCTCGGCGTCCTCCGGGAGGTCGAGGGGGACGGGGCCCTCGCCGGTGTCGACGGTGGTGCCGCCGTCGGCCCCGAGCCCGTGCTGGAACGAGCCCTTCGTGCCCTGCACCTCGATCGAGAAGGGGCTCGTGGGGGTGACGAACCCGGTCTCGATCACTCCGATCGCGCCGTCGGAGCCGGTCACGGTGACCACGGCGTTGTCCTCCACGCCGCGGCCGGTCATGTCCGCGAAGGTCGCCGAGCGCACCTGCACGTCGGCGCCCAGGATCAGCTGGGTCAGGTAGACGGGGTGCGCGGCGAGGTCGCTGAACGCCCCGCCGATCGCGGCGGCCGGATCGTAGAAGCGCGCCGGCAGCCAGTCGCCGGTCGAGCCGTTGTGCGCCAGCCGCACCCGCGAGTAGGTCAGGCGCCCCAGCGTGCCCTCCTCGAGCACCCGGCGCAGCGCGAGCGCATAGCCGTGGCTCAGACGTGGCAGGGAGACGGTCAGCCGCACCCCCGCCTCGCGCGCCGCGGCGATCAGCTCCTCACCCTCGGCGACGGTGGGGGCCAGCAGCTTCTCGGTGAACACGTGCTTGCCCGCCGCGAGCGCCCGCCCGATCACGTCGCGGTGGTCGCTGGTGGCGGTGGTGACGGTGACCCCGTCCAGATCCTCGCGGGCCAGCAGCGCCTCGAGGTCCGGCGCGAATTCGACCCCGAGCGTCTCCGCCAGGGCGCTGCCCCGCGCGGAGTCGTCGTCCCAGACGGCGACCAGCTCGGTGCCGGGATGCTGCTGTGCCTCCCGGGCGTATTCCTCGGCGTGGACGTGCCAGGCCGAGAGTGCGGCGATGCGCAGTGGTGCGGACATTCTTCCTCACGATCTTTCGAAGGGGTCGCGGCATGCCCGCAGGACTTAGCGCCGCACGTCAGCTCGGGGACGGGCCCCGCCGCACTGACCGGCTCCGCCGGGCAGCGGGAGAGTCGGGTCCGGTGCCCCGACGCCCTGGGGTCGGGGAGTCGGGCCGGATGATCCGTCCGCCGTTGGTGAGGTAGGTTACTCACGCCGATTGACATAATCAACGGGTCGGCGCCGACGAATGTCCTCGCCGTGCCCACGGGCCCTGCGTCTCGTGCGCCGACGCGGGGAGGCGCCCTCAGGATCCGCCGGGGACAGGATCGGCCCGGGATCGATCCGGGATCGACCCGGGATCGCCACAGGGCTACAGCTGGAAGGAGCGGCATGCGCGGGACATCGATGGCCGACATCGGCTCCTACCACGAGAAGCTGGTGCTGCAGATGATCCGCTCGGAGCCCGAGGGGATGTCCCAGTCCCAGGTGGTGCGCGGCAGCGACCTGTCGCGGCAGACGGTCTCCCTGATCGCTCGCCGACTCCTGCGCGAGGGGCTCATCGAGACTGCGGGGCAGCGCATCGCCGGGCCGGGCAAGCCCACCACCACGCTGCGGGCCGTCGCCGATTCCCGCTGGACCGTCGGTGTCCACGTGGATCCCGCCCACCTCACCGTCGTCATCTGCGACCTGCAGGGCAGAGCCGTGGACACCGCCACCCTCGGCGCCCCCACCGAGGACGCCGCCGCGGATCTCGCCCGCATCGCCGCCGAGATCCAGCGTCTCTGCGCCCGCCACGGCGCGGTGAAGATCCACGACCTGCCAGCTCCCGTCCCGGGCGCGAGCGCAGAGGCCCGGCCCCAGGGCCCGCCCCGACGGGTGGTGCTCGGGATCGGGGTCGCGGCCCCCGCCCCGCTGGACGTCGCCACCGGCGTGATCACCACGCCGCCCTGGCTGCCCGGCTGGCACGGCATCCCCGTGGCCGCCGAGCTCGAAGCCGCCACCGGCCTGCCCGTCCTCCTGGACAAGGACACCAACGCGGCCCTGACCGGCGAGATCTGGGCCGGGCACCTCCCTGCTGAGGAGACCGTCCTGTACCTCTACCTCAGCCACGGTGCGGGCTCCGCGGTCAGCGCGGGTGGTCGCGTCCTCCGCGGCGGCACCACCCAAGCCGGCGAGATCGGGCACCTGCCCACCGGTATCGCCGACGAGATCTGCCGCTGCGGCCGCCACGGCTGCCTGAACCTCTTCACCGATGCGCGCCGCATGATCGAACGCGCCACCGCCGCGGGCCTGGACCGCCGCCCGGACGACATCCCCGCCGCGGTGGGCGCCATCGCCGGCGCCGCCGTGCGCGGGGAGAGCGGCGCGCTCGAGGCCGTGGAGCAGCACCTCGCCGCCGTGGTCACCGCGCTGGACATTCTTGCCCGCATCCATGACCCGCAGCGGATCATCGTCGGCGGCCCGGTGCTGTCAGCACTGCTGCCGCTGGCCGCGCCCCGGATTCGCGCCGGCACCGCGGACTGGCTCGGCAGCTCCGGGTGCACGCTGCACTTCTCCGAGCTCGGCAACGCCGCCGGCGCGATCGGCGCGGCTTGCCTGTTCCTCGAGGAGGAGGAGCTCTCCCCGCCGTGGGCCGGGTGCCGGCGCGAAGGCCAGGGCATGATCGGCGCCGGGATGGACGGCGCCGGCATGCACAGCACCCGCATGGACGCCACCGGGATGGACGCCACCGGCATGATCAGCGGAGCCTCGTCGTCCAGGCCGCGTCCCCGTACCTGCCCCCTCCCGCCTCGCCACCCCCTGACGAAGGAGCACCCATGTTCTCGACCCTCTCGCCCGGCGCCCTCGGGCTCGACCTCGACCACTCCCGCGCCGTCGACCTCGCGGCCGCCCACGGCTTCGGCGGCGTCGATCCCGACCTCGCCCACTTCCGCACCCTCGGACCCTCCGGCACCGCCGAGCACGCCGCCGAGGTCCGCGAAAAGGGCCTGCAGTGGGGGATGGCGGGCCTGCCCGTGCCCCTCGATGCTCCCGCCGCTGAGTTCCGCCAGGCGCTCGTGGACCTGCCGGCCGCTCTCGAGCTGCTGAAGGCCGCCGGTGTCACCCGCGTGGGCACCTGGATCCGCCCGATGCACCAGGAGCTCGACCACCGCCAGAACTGGCGCCTGCACCAGGGCCGCATCTCGCTCGTGGCCGCCCTGCTCGAGGACGCCGGGATCCGGCTGGGACTGGAGTACATCGGCCCGAAGACCCTCTGGTCCACACAACGCTTCCCCTTCATCCACTCCCTGCGCGAGGCCCGCGAGCTGATCGCTGAGACCGGCGCCGGGAACGTGGGGCTCATCCTCGACAGCTACCACTGGCACACCGCTGGGGAGGATGCCGCACAGCTGGACGGCCTGACCGACGCGGAGATCGTCTCTGTCGACCTCAACGACGCCCGCGCCGATCGCGAGCTCGACGAGCAGCAGGACCTCGACCGCCGCCTGCCCTTCGACACCGGCGTCATCGACCTCGACGGCTTCCTCCGCGCCGTCACGGCCGCGGGCTACACCGGCCCCGTGAAGATCGAGCCGTTCATGGCCTCCCTCGCCGAACGGCCCGTCGACGAGGTCCTCACCGAGATCTCCGGGCTCCTGGACCGGGCGATCACCGTCGGGGCCGACGCCGCCCGGGAGCGCTGAGCCGGACCGCCCCACCTGCCGCTGCAGCGCGCTGATAGGTTCACCCACCATGTCCGATCTCGCCGCGCTGATCCCTGCCCTGAGCTCGTCCGCCTGGCTCCTGGTGATCCTCGGTGCCCTGATCGTCGGCTTCTCCAAGACTGCCCTGCCCGGCGCCGGCACCATCGCGGTGGGACTCTTCGCCTTGGCCATGCCCGCGAAGGAATCCACCGCCGCGCTGCTGCTCCTGCTGATCGTGGGCGATATGACCGCGCTGTGGGTCTACCGCCGCGAACCGGACTGGCGCACGCTGATCAGGCTCTTGCCCAGCGCCATGATCGGCGTGGTGATCGGTGTGTTCTACTTCGCCCGCGTGGACGGCGATGGGGTGCGCCTGACCATCGGCCTGATCCTGCTGGTGCTGGTGATCGTCACCGTGGGCCGGCGCCGCCTCGCCCAGCGCCGCGAGGCCGCCGGCACCGCCGCGGGCAAGGAGCTGCCGCCCACCCGCGCCGCGGCCGCTGGATCGCAGCCCGGCGCCGCCGCGACCGCCCAGGGCATCGGCTACGGCCTGCTGGGTGGCTTCACCACCATGGTCGCCAACGCCGCCGGCCCCGTGATGTCGCTGTACTTCTACGCGATGCGGCTGCCGGTGCTGACCTTCCTGGGCACCTCCGCCTGGTACTTCGCGATCGTGAACCTCTTCAAGGTGCCGTTCTCCGCGGGCCTGGGCCTGATCACCCGCGACACCCTGGTGATGGACGCGATGCTGATCCCCGTGGTGCTGATCGGTGCCTACGCGGGGGCGAAGGTCGCTCGTCGCATCCCGCAGAAGGTGTTCGAGAACCTCATCCTGGCCCTCACCGTCGCCGCCGCGATCGGGCTGCTCGCCATGTGACGAGGCCGGCCTGCCACGCGGCTCTCAGTCGGGGCGGTCCTCGGCCGGTGCCCCGCGTGCCCGGCCCGCCCACCGGCCCAGCTCCTCGATCACCTCGAGCAGCTCGGGCGGATTGATCACCTCGATCGGGGCGCCGATCCACGCCAGGTACATCGCGACCCAGTGCAGCTCATCGGCGCCAGCGCGCAGGATGCAGGCATCCGGCCCGTCGGCCGTGACCGTTCCGGACCTCGCCGGGACGTGCGGTGCGACCTCCTCGAGCGGGGCGAGGATCCGCACCGTTGCCGCGCGGGTGTACCCACCCGCCGTGATCGACTCCCGCACCGCAGCCTCGATGTCCGGGGTGGGACGTTCGGCGATCGGGAAGGTTGAGGCGTGCACCGCGTGCATGCGGTCCAGGCGGAAGGTGCGCCAGTCTTCCCGTCCCAGGTCCCAGGCGAACAGGTACCAGCGGCCCTCCATCGACAGCACCCGGTACGGCTCGAGACGGCGCTCGCCGCGCTCGCCGTCGGCCCGCTCGTAGTCCACCCGCACCCGCACCCCGTCCCGCACCGCGGAGGCGAGCGTCATCAGCACCTCGGAGCGGGTGCCTGCGGCAGGGCGGGTGATCACGCCCATCGCCTCGGTGATCGCACCGACCTCCGCCCGCACCGGCGCGGGCAGGATCCGATCCAGCGCGGCCAGGGCCCGGAGTGCTTCCTCGTCCAGGCCGTCCACTCCGGAGGACGCCGCCAGTCGCAGCCCCACCGCCACTGCGACCGCTTCGTTCGAGCTCAGCAGCAGCGGTGGCAGCGCCCGGCCCGCGCCAAGCTGGTAGCCGCCGCCGTGCCCGGCCGAGGTGAGCACCGGGTAGCCCAGCTCCCGCAGCCGGTCCACGTCCCGCCGCACGGTCCGGGTGGTCACGGCCATCTCCGCGGCGAGCTCCGGCCCGGTCCACACCGTGCGCGACTGCAGCAGGGCGAGCAGCCGCAGCGCTCGAGTCGTCACGTTGCTCATGGGGACAGTCTGCCCGGCTTCGCGGACAGGACCTGTCCGCAGGTGTGCGAAAAGTGGCCGCCGCCTGACCCGCTCAGCGCCGGGTGAGGTTGCGGTGCACGAAGCGGCCAGCCCGTCGCGCGGGGCCGCCGCTCGCGGCGAGGTACGTGCCCAGCAGTGCGGCTGCTCCGCCGACGCCGAGCAGCGCGGGGCCGCGCAGCTGCGAGGGTCGTCCAGGGGCGGCGGAGATGAAGCTGCCGATGCCCACCAGCAGGGCGCTGAGGGTCATTCCCACGATCAGCCTGTCGGCGGTGCCCTCCAGGCGGGAGATGGCCCGGTCGAGGTCCTCGGCATGGATGCCGATGTCGATGCCGTGGGCCTCGTAGTCGTCCAGCAGCCGTGCCGCGCGGCCCGGCAGCTCGTGCCCGACGCGGAGCGCCTGCATCCCGGCGGAGCTGGCCCGTCGCAGGAGCGCCTCCGGGCTGAGCAGCTCGACGAGCGCCACCGGCATCACGCTCTGGAGCACCGTTCCCAGGTGGAAGTCGGGGTCCAGCACCACGGCGGTGGACTCGGTGAGCACCAGCATCCGCAGCATGGAGGACACCTCGGCGGGCAGCTGCAATCGGTGGTGGCGCAACAGCGCATAGATCTGTTCGACGACCCGTGAGACCGACACCTCGGCCAGCGGATGCCCGGAGATCGACTCGACCAGGGCCCCCACGTCCCGGGTGAGGCGCCGACGGTCGATCCCTCGGCGCGGGGGCGCCAGCCTCAGCAGCGAGGCGACTATGGCCTCCTCATCATGACGAGACATCGCCAGCAGCAGCCACAGCAGATCCTCACGGGCCGCGGGGTTGAGCCGGCCGACCATCCCGAAGTCGATGAGCCATATCGTGGAGTCCGCGGCGACGAAGAGGTTGCCCGGGTGTGGATCGGCGTGGAAGAACCCATCGACGAGCACCATCCGGATCAGGGCGTCGGTGGCGGTATGCGCGAGCGTCCGACGGTCCACGCCGGCGGCATCCAGCCCCACGGAATCGGTGATGTTCCGGCCGGTCACGAGTTCCTCGGTGAGCACCTCGGAGGTCGTCAGCTCCTCGACGACGAGTGGGATCCGTACGGCGGGATTCTCGGCCAGGTTCTGGCGGAACTGCTCGGCGTTCGCGGACTCGGTGCGGTAGTCGAGTTCCCCGAGCATCATCCGGTGGAAGGCGTCGACCAGGGCCTCGATGTCCACATCGCGCGCCAGTTCCCACTCGCGGGCGGCCAGCGAGGCCAGCTGTTTCATCACGTCCAGATCCGCCCTCACCTCGGCGGTGACCCCGGGCTTGCGCACCTTGACGATCACCTCGGTGCCGTCATGCAGGCGGGCCCGGTGGGCCTGGCCGATGGAGGCGGTGGCCAGCGGTGCCTCCGCGAAGCTCGGGTACAGCTCATGCGGGTCGGCGCCCAGCTCGCGACGGATCGAGGCGGCGATGGCCTCGTAGGGAACCGGGGTCGCGGAGTCCTGGAGCTTGGTCAGCTCGGCGATGTAGTCCGCTGGCAGCAGATCGCTGCGGGTCGACAGCATCTGGCCGAGCTTGACGAAGGTGGGGCCGAGCTCTTCCAGAGCGGTGCGCAGGCGCTCCGGCCCCATGGGCAGACGCTCCTCCGCGTGATGGTGGCGCAGCGCCTGCGGAAGGTGATCGCGCAGACCGATCTGGGCAGCGAGGGCAGAGAGGCCGTTGCGCGCCAGCACCTCGACGATCTGTCGGTAGCGTGCTGTGACGGAGGCCATGACCAGCATCCTAGTGGGGTGCTATCGAGGCAGCCGGGTGACTTCGCGGACAGCACTTGTCCGCATGGGGGCGAAGAGTGGGTCTCGAACCACCGGAGGGTCGCAGAGCACCGTGTCCCGGCCCCAAGCAGACGAGAGATGAGAGCACGATGCCTTTCCTCACCGCAGAGACCACCGACGAGCGCGACAGCCTCGCCACCTTCGCCCAGCAGCAGATCGACCAGATCGCCACGGCCCTCCACAGGCTCGACCGGGAACAGCTCGCCCAGATCCCCAGCGCCTCCGAGATGAGCTTGGGCGCCCTGGCACGGCACGTGCTGCTGATCTCCGAGCGTGCGGCAGAGTCCTTCCACGCCGCGCCGGACGCGCCCCCGGCGCCCGCCAGCACCCTGGATCAGCTCATGGCCGAGGGCACCATCTCCTCCGAGGCGCTGCGCGAGAAGGACACCGCCGACTCGCTGATCGAGCAGCTCCAACAGGCCGGTGCGGGGCTCGCCGCCGCGATCCGTGAGGTCGATCTGGAGACCAGGGGTCCCGTCCCCGACCAACCCTGGTTCGAGGGGCGCACGACGTGGAGCCTGCGGTGGCACGCCCTGCACCTGATCGAGGAGAACGCCCGCCACGCCGGCCATGCGGACATCCTGCGGGAGAGCATCGACGGCAAGACCGCCTACGAGCTCAACGCGCTCGCCGCAGGGGAGGGCTGGCCGCCCGCCGGCTGGTGACCCCTCCCGCTCCCTCGCGTCGCCCGCCGGCGCCGCCTCCCTGCTCCATCCCTCCCGTCGTACGGCTCCAGTCCTCACGCCTCGCTGCTCCAACCCTCACAGGAGAACCCTCATGACCAGCCCCGACATCACTCAGACCGACCAGCCCCGCGGTCTCGGCGGCGACCTGCCCACCGTCCTGCTCGACCAGATCGAGTTCCACGTCCGCGAGCACCTGCGGCCCCGCCTCGAGGGGCTCACCGACGAGGAGTACTTCTTCGATCCCGGCGGCTCCGGCCGGGCCTGGACCGTGCACCCTCGTGCGGCCGACGGCGAGCAACCACCCACCTCGCTCCAGGGCGGCTCGGGGCAGATGGCCATCGACTTCGAGTTCCCCGAACCGGACCCAGCGCCCCTGACCACCATCGCCTGGCGCTTGGGGCACCTCATCGTCGGCGTGCTCGCCATGCGCAACCATTCCCACCACGGAGGGCCGCCCGCGGACTACATGACCTGGGACTACGCTGCCACGGCCGCGGAGGCCCTCGCCCAGTTCGACGCCGAGTACAAGCGCTGGATCGACGGCGTGCGCGGCTGGGGCCAGGAGGAGCTCCAGCTCGCGGTCGGCGAGGCGGAGCACCACTGGGCTGACCACTCCCGAGCCACCCTCGTCGCCCACATCAACCGCGAGCTCATCCACCACCTCGCCGAGATCGCCCTGCTGCGGGACCTGTGGGCCCATCGCGGGTGAGGCCCGCGGCGCGGTGATCGTCCTAGGGCGTGGGTGGCGCTCGAGGAGGGTGTGATGTCGGCCCGGCCTGCAGTGTCGCTCCAACCTGCAGAGTGCGGCGTCAGACCGCCTGCGCAGGGAAGACCCCGCCCGCCGGCTCGCTGCGGGAGGCGCGGCCGGGGGTCATGAACGTCTGCAGCGCCAGCACCGCCGCGCCCACCGCGCACGGGTGCGGCTGGACCTGCGAGACCGACACCGACACCTCCGCGCCGAGATTGCGGGCGCGCGCGGTGAACAGGCGATCCATCGTCTCGCCCACCAGCACCGGCGCCGCCTGCATGCCAGGCCCCGAGAGCACCACCGCCCGGATCCCCAGCGCGCTGGTCGCCGACCACACCGCCTGCGCGACCGCCGAGACCGCGGCGACGAACACGTCCCGCGCCCGGGGCTCGCCGCGCGCGGCGGCCAGTGCGATCAGCACGACATCGCTGCTGAGGGAGGAGTCCGTGAGCCGCAGTCCCAGATCGTGCGCGAGATCGCCGGTGCGGGAGGCGCGCTCGATGATGGCGCGGGCCGAGGCGTACTGGTGCAGGCAGCCGCGGCCGCCGCATGCGCAGGGCGGCCCCTCGGGATCGATGCCCACGTGGTCCAGCGTGGCCGAGCTGCTCGGGCCGGGCTGGAGGGGCCGGCCGTCCTGCAGGATCGCCAGGCCCAGCCCCGCGTCCACGTGCACCGTCGCGCACAGACCGCTCTCAGGCTGTTCGCCGCTCCAGAAGCTGCCCAGCGCCGCGCAGGCCGGTGCGTTCGCGCTGATGAAGGGGATCTCCAGGCCCTCGGTGAGCTCACGCAGCAGCTCCGGACCGTGGTCACCGAACCCGTGAGGGATCGCCAGGCCGATTCCGGTGGCCGAGTGCGCCTGGCCCTCCGGGCGGATCATCGTCAGGGCCCGGTGCAGCGCCCTGCCCACCTCCGCCGGCTCGGGGAGGCGCCCAGCGGCACCGCGATCCGGGCGCGCAGCGCGCCGGTGAGGTCCACGCCGGCCAGCGAGAGCCGGTCCGCGTCGATCGTGCAGCCGATCGCCCAGCGGGCCTGATCGTTCAGTCGCAGCAGGGAGGCGCGCTTGCCGCCCTTGGATTGCGCGAATCCGGCCTCGCGCAGCAGGCCGGCGGCGAGCAGGCGCTTGACCGCGTAGGTGACCGTCGCCGGGGTGACCCCGAGCTCGCGGGAGATCTCCACCCGGCTGGTCTCGGAGCGTCGCCGCACGATCTCGAGGATCGACGTGGTGCTGGTGATGGCCTTCCCCGACCCCTCCGGACAGCTCGATGCGACCCTGGTGCCGGTGCTCGCCGGGCCGATGCTGATGTCCTTCACCGCCTCGCTGTTCTTCGCCCCCATCCAGCTGGAGATCCTGGACCTGTTCCCGCACCAGCGCGGCGCCGCAGCATCGCTGGGCACCTTCTTCACCCTGGTCATGAACGCCATGCTCTCCGGAGTGATCGCCCCGCTGATCACCCCGAACCTCACCGTGGTCGCGATCGCGGCGCTGATCGGCGTGGTTATCGGTGCGCTGCTGTGGGCCTGGCACCTGGCCGACCGCCGACGCCTGCTGGCCGACGCCCCGGTCTGAGATCCCGTTTCGGTGAACCCCCGCGCGGACCGCGCTCCTCGGGAGACCATGGAGCATGTCGTTCGATCTGGACCCCCTCGAGCTGCTGGCCGCCGTGCTGACCGCGGCGATGCTCGCGATCCCGCTCGCCTTCCCGCTCGCCGCCGGGATCATCACCGCCCCCGCCCGTGCCTGGAACCGCACCGGACTGGCGATGGGCGTGAGCCTGCTGCTGGGGGTGCTCCTGGCCGCCGGGAGCCTCTTCCTCGGCGCCGGCCCGCTGCAGCTGCTGGCCGGGATCGGAATGCTGCTGGGCCTGGGCTGCGCGATCGCCGCCGCCGTGATGATCGTGGTGCTCGATGACGGGACCGTGCTGTCCACGGTGCTGGGGATCCTCGCCTGCGTGCTGGTCGGTCTGGGCGAGCCGATCCAGACCGTGCCGACGATCTTCGGCCTGAGCTCCTCGCTGCTGGTGGTGATCGCCGCGGTGGTGGTCGAGGCGGTGGTGCTGGTCGCCCTGGTGGGCTTCCTGGTGGCCGTCGCCCGGCGGGTGCGGGCGCTGCAGATCGGCGTCGCCGCCGGAGGTGCCGTGGCCGCGCTGGTGCTCGGCGTCGCGGTGCTGCTGCATGTGATCGGCCTGGCCACCGACGCCTCGCCCCCGCACCTGCCGCTGCGTGCCACGCTCATCGCAGCGCTGGCCGCCTTCGTGATCGGCTCCGTGGTCGCGGGCGTGCTCGGCACGCTCACGGCGCGCCGGCAGCAGGCCCCCGCCGAGGAGGCCTGAGCCGGGCCGTCGCCCCGTTCAGCGGAGCGCTTCCACGCGCTCCCGCAGCGCCCGGAACCAGCGCAGCTCGTACGCGCTGCGGGGCATCGCGAGCGCCTGCTCGCACCACTGCAGCACCTGCTCACGCTCCCAGTGCCCCTCCCGGATCAGCCGCGGAACGAGGTGCCGGCCCAGGCTCAGTCCGGGCATCGTCTCGTCCCGCTGCGCGGCCGACGCCCCCGAGCGGCCCTCGACCGTGAACAGCAGCGGCAGCGTGGTCCCGATCAGCACCGGGTGCTGGTCGAGGTATCCGGAGAGGTCATGCTGCGCGATGAGCAGCAGCACTGCGCCGCGCTGGGTGGGCGGCGGGACCAGGCCCTGCTGCGCCCAGTCGAACATCGCCTCGACGCCGCGCAGCCGGTCCCAGGCCCTGGGGTTGCTGAGGAAGGCCTGCGACCACACCTCCACGAACACGTCGAGATGCTCGGGGAACAGCCGTGGGATGAGATCCCTCGCCACCGGCAGTTCAATCGGATGCACCCGCTTGGCCGCGATCTGCGCCTCGCGGGTGCCCAGCCTCGCCACGGTCGCGGCATCCCAGTGCGCCTGACGCAGCCTGCCCACCCAGCGCCCTTGAGGATCGCGGGCGCTGTCCGGGGACATGTCGATCGCGTCCGCGGCCTCCCGTAGCGCCGGCGTCCAGGCGCGCTTGCGCTGCGCGAGGGGCAGCGGCTCGAGTACCTCGAGCGCATCGAGCGGCCGACCGTTCCGCGCCGCGACCAGCAGTGCCTCGGCGGGCGAGGATGCACTCCCGGGCGTGCCCGTCACGGCGCCGACTCCCGGATGATCAGGCGGGTCGGCAGGATGAGCGGGCTCGTGGGCTCCCCGTCGATCAGCCGCACCAGCATGGTGGCGATCTCGTAGCCGAAGGAATGGAACGGCTGATGGACCGTCGTCAGGGGCGGATCGGACTGCTCGGCGAGGGGAGATCGTCGAAACCGACGACCGCCACGTCCTCGGGGACCGAGCGACCGTGGGCCTTCAGCGCGCGCAGGGCCCCCGCGGCCATACCGTCGGACGCGGCGAAGACGGCGTCGAGATCGGGGTGGGCGGCGAGGAGCCGTGCCATTGCCTCCTCCCCGCCGGTGAAGCTGAAATCGGACTCCTCGACGAGGTCCGCCCGCAGCCCGGCGACCGTCAGGGCGTCGGTGAACCCCGGTGCCGTGCGACCGAGGCCTCCAGGCCCATCGGCCCCGAGATCTCCGCTATGCGCCGACGGCCCGCTGCCACGAGGTGCTCGACCGCTCGGCGGGCTCCGCCGCGGTTGTCGACGTCGATGTAGTGCTCCGCCCGACCGTGCAGCGGACGACCGCCGAAGACGACCGGCACCGCGGAGTTGTCGGCGACCCGGACCAGCGGATCATCGCCCCGTGGTGCCATCATCATGACCCCGTCGGTATCCGGGGAGCGCAGCAGGCGCTCCAGGCGTTCCCGGCTGCTGAGGGATGAGGCCAGCATCAGGGTCAGGTCCAGCTCAGCCCGTGCCAGCACGGTGGTGATCCCGACGACCACCTGTGAGAAGAACGGGTCGCTGAAGAGCGCCGGCTCCTCGTCCACCACCGCCAGCACCACCGACCCGACCCGCCTCGTGGCGAGGGCGCGGGCGGAGGAGTTCGGGGCGTAGCCGAGCTCCTGCGCCGCCTGTCGGACCGCTTCGCGCTTGGCCGCGCTGACGTCCCGCGTGTTGTTCATCGCGCGGGAGGCCACCGTGCGGGAGACCCCGGCCCGGCGGGCCACGTCATCCAGGGTGGGCCGGCGCTGGGCAGTGCCTCCCCCGGTCCGCGCTCAGCGGATGCGCCGGGAGGCGGGGCGTCATCGGGAGAGGAGGGCATGACGAGGAGCCTACTGGGGCCGAAGCTCTCCCGAACGGCGTGTTGACGCCTCGCAATCCCTCGTGCATGATCAACCGGACGCAACCGGTAGGACACCGGAAGCGCATCCAGTCTCGCCGGTGCGACGAAGGCGCCGATCCAGGAGCCGACTGAGCGCAGAGGCTCAGCGGTTCACGACAGTGGAGGAACATCTCGTGAGAATCAGCCAGCGCCGAGCAGTGCTCGGTGCCGCCGCCGTCCTGACGATGTCGCTCGCCGCGTGCGGCGCGACCCAGGAGGCCACCGGCCCGGAAGTACCCGGGTCCGACGACGGCGTCGCCGCAGCCCCGGAGCCCGACGAGGTGCTCGAGTCCGACCAGGCCGACGCCCACGCCGCCCCCTCGCCGGGACAGCCGTTCTACGTCGATGCGGGCTCGACCCCGCTGCAGTGGGCAGAGGAGAACGACTCGGACCCCCGTGCAGAGGCGATCCGCACGGAGATCGCGGGTACGCCGATGGCGCGCTGGTTGGGGAACTGGACGGAGTCCCACGGCGACTCCGCCGAGGAGCTCACCTCGGCCGCCCATCAGCAGGGGCAGCTGCCGATCATGGTCGCGTACAACATCTCCGGGCGTGACGCCTGCGGCGGACACTCCGGGGGTGGCGCAGGATCCCCTGAGGCGTACAGCGCGTGGATCTCCGAGCTCGCCGGAGGGATCGGGGAGCGCCCTGCGCTGGTGGTCCTCGAGCCGGATGCGCTGGGTGACTACGAGTGCATGAGCGACTCACAGGTCGCCGAACGCGAGGGCATGCTGATCGGCGCCATCGGCGAGTTCGCCGAGCGGGCCCCGAACACCTGGACCTACCTCGATGCCGGCAACCCGGGATGGGTGGAGCCCGAACTCATGGCCGAGCGCCTCGACGCCGCAGGTCTGGAGGGCGCGCACGGCTTCTCCCTGAACGTCTCCAACTACCGCAGCACCGAGGACAACACCGCCTACGGGCAGGAGATCAACGCCGTCCTGGAGGAGCAGTACGGCTACACGAAGCCGTTCGTGATCGACACCAGTCGGAACGGACAGGGCCCCGACGACGCCGACTGGTGCAATCCGGCAGGACAGCAGATCGGCGAGCCCAGCCAGTGGGGTGATGCGGCGGAGATGCTCCTGTGGATCAAGACCCCCGGCGAGTCCGATGGGGACTGCGGCGTGGGCGAGGGGTCGGCGGCCGGGGACTTCCTGCCCGACGTCGCCTACGACCTGGTCCACGGTCCCTGATCCTCACATCACAGGGGCCTCCGGACGGTGGGTGCGCCACCGGACGGAGGCCGCACGGGCAGCGTCCCCGCTGGATCCCTCAGTGCAGCGGCGTCAGCTCGAATCCGCTCGGCGCCAGGCGCTCCAGCTCCTCCCGCAGCAGCGCCCCGACCTCGGCCCGACGTGCCTGGCCCATCCGCTCGATCGGGCCGGTCACGCTCACCGCCACCGAGCATCCGTCGCGGCGCGTCAGGGCCACGCCCACGCACGCGATCCCCGCCTCGTTCTCCTCGATCTCGGCCGACCACCCGCGCTCCGCCGCCGTCTCCACCACCTCGCCGAGATGCGCGAGCTCGACGGCGCCGCCCGCCTCGCCCGCCGGCGGCACGGTGGCCAGCGCGTAGGCCTCGAGCGCGGGGCCGCGCACCCCGTCGGCCGCGAGCATCGCACGCCCCATCGCCGTGCGCGCGGC
This sequence comes from Brachybacterium sp. Z12, assembly GCF_014400405.1. Lineage (GTDB taxonomy): Bacteria > Actinomycetota > Actinomycetes > Actinomycetales > Dermabacteraceae > Brachybacterium. The sequence goes on from NZ_CP060496.1 coordinate 176,088, forward strand.
CGGAGCGCGGCTGCCCACCCGTGACCACACCCGCAGCGTGCGCTCGGGCTCGACCTTGTCGAGGTAGAGCACGCGGGTGCCGTCCATCCGCCCCAGGTGCACCAGCTCCTGGGTGCGCTCGGAGATCGCCGCGAGCGCCGGCGCGAACAGGGTGGGCAGGTTCTCCCCGGCCCCGAAGGCGTGCGCGAGCTCGAGCGGTGCGTTGCCGAACCGGTAGCGCTGATCGAGCGCGGACTGCTCGGCGAAGCCGCGATGCATGAGCGCCCGCAGCAGGCGGTGCACGGAGGCCTTGTTCATCCCACCGGCCTCGGCGATGTCCCGCAGCGTCATCCCCTCGGGACCCGCGCCGGCGAGGATCTCCAGCAGTATCAGCGCCTTGTCGACGCTGCCGACGGGGAGGGCGTGCCATCCTGGCCAGGTGCGGAGAGGGGCATCGGGAGACCTTCTTCCTCGTCGGACGGCGATTGCCGGGCGGTGGCGGACGCCCCTAGACTCATCACGGAAAGCAGAACGCGCGTTCCATCATAGAAAACGCTGAGGGCCTCGTCGACGAGGTGCCCCGGTGCTCGCCCCGGAGGACTCCCCGCATGGCCATCGAACGCATCGACGTGAACGTCACCAGCCCCGGCCGCAACTTCGTGACCGTCATGGTCACCACCAGCGACGGAATCACCGGCCTCGGCGACGGCACCCTCAACGGGCGCGAGCTGGCGGTGGTCTCCTACCTGCGCGACCACGTCGCCCCCACCCTGATCGACCGCGACGAATCGCAGATCGAATCGATCTGGCAGTACCTCTACCGCGGCCCCTACTGGCGGCGCGGGCCGGTCACCATGAGCGCGATCGCCGCGATCGACATGGCGCTGTGGGACATCGCCGCGAAGAAGGCCGGGGAGCCGCTGTACAAGCTGCTCGGCGGCGCCTCCCGCACCGGCCTGCTCAGCTACGCCCACGCCTCCGGCACCACGATCGACAAGCTCAACGACGCGATCCGCGGCTACGTCGACCAGGGCTTCCAGGCCGTGCGCATCCAGGCCGGGGTGCCCGGGATGGACCAGATCTACGGCGTCCACGACTCCGAGCCCGGTGGCAAGTACGAGTACGAACCGGCTGGTCGCGCGGCCGCCGGCGCGGCGATGCGGCCGACGGAGGAGACCTGGGACACCCGTGCCTACCTCCGCCACCTGCCCACCGTGTTCGAGGGCGTGCGCGCCGAGTTCGGGCCGGAGCTGCGGCTCCTGCACGACGGCCATCACCGCATGAGCCCCATCGAGGCGGCGAAGCTCGCGAAGGACATCGAGCCCTACGACCCGTTCTGGCTCGAGGACTGCACACCCGGCGAGGACCAGGCAGTGCTGCGCCTGGTGCGCCAGCACTCGGTCACCCCGCTCGCGATCGGCGAGGTGTTCAACTCCGTCTACGACTATCAGACCCTGATCACCGAGCGACTGATCGACTACGTGCGCTCTTCGGCGACCCACGCCGGCGGCATCACCGGGCTGCGCCAGATCATGAGCTTCGCGGCGGTGTACGGCATCCGCTCCGGCTTCCACGGGCCTACGGACGTCTCCCCGGTGGGCATGGCTGCGAACCTGCACCTGGGCCTGGCGATCCACAACTTCGGGATCCAGGAGTACATGCCGCACTCGGAGACCACGAAGTCGGTGTTCCGCACCAGCTACCGCTTCGAGGACGGCCTGCTGCACCCGGGAGAGACCGCGGGCCTGGGCGTCGATCTCGACGAGGAGGCCGCGGCCGCGCACGAGTATCAGCCGGCGTACCTGCCGGTGAACCGCCTGCGGGACGGCTCCGTGCACGACTGGTGAGCGGCGCGGCCGCGCCTGCGACGACGAGGCTCAGGGTCGGGGCTCGGGCGCGGAGGTCGGGGAGGGCGCGGAGGGCTGCGCCGTCGCCGGAGCGCGCAGCTCCGAGACGGCACGCAGCACCAGGGCGGCGAAGAGCGCGCAGGCGGCGATCACGAGGCCCACGAGAGCGGGTGTCGCCGCAGGCGCGTGCCCGGCCCGTACAGCCCATCCGAGCAGCATCGTGCACAGCGAGAACAGTGCCGTTGCGGCGCCGAGCAGCGACAGCCACCGCCGCCGCAGGGCGAGGGCGGCGATGAGCACCGTGACCAGCGAAGCGAGGAACGCCTGCATCGGCAGGAAGCTGAACCCGTTGCTGGTGTCGAAGAGGGCGGGGTTCGCCCAGGACTCCAGGGTGGAGACATCGGTGCGCAGGGCGTCGCCGAACCACCACTGCCGCCAGGTGGGCAGTGCGAGCACGACGGTCGAGAGCATGCTCGCTGCGATCCCGAGCCACGTCAGCGCAGTGCCTACGTGATGAGCTCTTCCCATCGCGTGTCCCCTCCGTTCTCGGCGTCGGGCACCTCTCCACGGGGTGGAGCCCGGTGTCAGGATCGCATATGCGGTGGGGCGGGTCTGGGACCTGCATCATCGTGAGGAATAGGCGTGGAGAGCAGCTCGTTGGTGGGGGCGAGAGCTCTCGCCGCCGCGTGCGAGCGGGGGCGCCGAGGCCCGTCCCGGTCCCGCACCACCAAGGAGCAGTCCGCATGTCCGTCCTGATGACCCCGCTCGAGCTCGGCGAGCTCACCCTCCCCAACCGGATCGTGATGGCCCCGCTGACCCGCGCCCGCACCGGCGATCACCGCATCCCCGGGGAGCTGAACGCTGAGTACTACGCCCAGCGCGCAGGGGCCGGGCTGATCATCAGCGAAGCCACCTCCGTGAGCCCCCAGGGCGTGGGGTACCACGGCACCCCGGCATCTGGAACGACGAGCAGGTGGCGGGCTGGCGGAAGGTCACCGACGCGGTCCATGCCGCCGGCGGCAGGATCGTGCTGCAGCTGTGGCACGTGGGCCGGATCTCCGATCCCGAGCTCCTCGATGGTGAGCGGCCCGTCGCCCCGAGCGAGGTCACCCCTGCCGGGCGCGTGGCACGGCTGCGCCCCAAGCGCCCGTACGTCCAGCCCCGGGCGCTGGAGACCTCCGAGATCCCCGGCATCGTCGAGGACTTCCGACGCGGCGCCGAGAACGCGCAGCGGGCCGGCTTCGACGGGGTCGAGATCCACGGCGCGAACGGCTACCTGATCGACCAGTTCCTCCAGGACAGCACCAACCAGCGCACCGACCGGTACGGAGGATCCGTCGAGAACCGGGCGCGCTTCCTGCTCGAGATCACCGATGCGGTCACCAGCGTGTGGGGCCCCGGCCGGGTGGGCGTGCACCTGCGCCCCGCGCGGCGAGGAGCACGACATGGGCGACAGCGACCCCCGCGCGATCTTCGGCCACGTCGCCGAGGAGCTCGGGAAGCGGAAGGTCGCGTTCCTGTTCATCCGCGAGGTCGAGGAGGAGGACAGCCTCCTGTCCGAGATCCGCGGGCTGTTCGCCGGCCCCGTGATCGCCAATGACGAGATGGAGGCGGCCGACGGGGCACGGCTGATCGAGGCCGGCGCGGCGGACGCGGTCGCCTTCGGCCGCGACTACATCGCCACCCCGGACCTCGCCGAGCGCATCGCCGCCGGCGGCGCCCCGAACCCGCAGCACAAGCCCACCTTCTACCCGGACACGGGTGAGGCGCTTTCGGTCGGTTACACCGACTACCCGACGATGGCCGAGGCGCCCCTCAGCGTTTGAGCCGGGCCTGCGGCGAACCGGCCCGTCGGCCACGCAGCCCCGCGGACCCGTCGGCCCCGGCGGTCAGCGGCTGACCGGGTCCGCGGCACCGCCGGTCAGCAGTGCCTCGAGATCGCTCCGGCGCGGAGCGCCCTCCCAGTCGCCGGGGTGGTGCAGGCCAGCGCCCCGCAGGCGTTCGCCCGGGCGAGCCGGGCCGGGACGTCGAGCCCGTCCAGCTGGGCGCTGAGGTAGCCGGCCACGAAGGCGTCCCCCGCGCCGACGGTGTCGACCACGTCGACGACCAGGCCGGGCGCCTCATGGAGCCGGCCGTCCGAGAGGGCGGCGGCGCCGTCGGCTCCGAGCTTGGCGACCACCTGGCGGCCCTCCGAGGCGAGGGCGCGCAGGAGGGGTGTGCGGTGCGGATTCCTCAGCGTCCGGAGCGAGGAGGGACAGCTCCTCCGGACCGCCGAAGAGGATATCCGTGTGCTCGAGGATCTCGCCCAGCAGCTGGGCCAGGCGCTCTCGCGAGCCGAGCCGGGACCGGTAGTTCACGTCCAGGCTCACTTGCACCCCGGCGGCCGCAGCGCGGCGCGCGGCGGTGACCACGGTGGCGTGCGCGCTGGCCGAGAGCAGCGAGGTGATGCCGCTGATGTGGAGGATCTCGGCCTGCTCGATCAGCTCCTCGGGAAGGTGCGAGGGCTCCAGGGCGGTGGCGGCTGAGCCGGCTCGGTAGTAGTCCACCCTGGTGGTCGCAGCGCTGGGGCGGGACTTGACCATCAGGCCCGTGGGTCGCTGCGGATCGATGCCGCAGTGCACCTCGACGCCCTCGGCACGGATCTCCCGCACCACCCGCTGCCCGAGCGGGTCATCACCCACCCGGCTGATCCAGGCGGCCGGCACGCCGAGCCGGCGCAGCCCGATCGCGAGGTTCGACTCCGCGCCGCCGAGCGAGATGTCCACGTTCGGCAGGTGGGCGAGCGAGCCGATCACCGCAGAGCGCATCAGCGCCATGGTCTCCCCACGGTCACCACGCGCGGAGCGCTGCTCATGCCCCTGCCTCACGGGTGGTGACGCCGACGAACTGCACGGCCCGATCGGCCAGCGCCTCGAGGCTGCCGCCCTTCAGCGCGTCGCCCAGCAGCGGCCCGCCCACGGAGACGGCCTCTGCACCGGCCTGCAGCCATGCCCGGGCCGCTTCGAGGTCGACCCCGCCCGAGGGGATCACGCGGATGCCGGGGAACGGACCGCGCAGGTCCTTGACGTAGCCGGGCCCCACCACGGACGCGGGGAACACCTTCACCGCGGCCGCCCCCGCGGCCCAGCCGGCGTGCAGCTCGCTCGGGGTGAGGCCGCCGGGCACGATCGGGATCCGCGCCTCGTCGGCCGCTTCGAGCAGATCCGCCCGGGTGATCGGGGTGACGATGTAGTGCGCCCCGCGCTCCGCGGCGACGCGCAGGTCATCGGGGTCGGTGACGGTGCCGATGCCGATGTCCAGCTGGTCGCCGAAGCGCTCCAGCAGCGCGGGCAGCTCATCGAGCGTGCCCGGGGTGGACAGCGTCAGCTCCACCGAGCGGATGCCGGCTCCGGCCAGGGCATCGAGCACCGGTGCGTACTGGTCTGCGCGCTCGCCGCGGATCACGACGATCAGGCGTGCGGCCGCGGTGCGCTCGGGAAGGGACGGGCGAGAAGCGAGAGTCATGAGAGGTCTCCTGGAGGGAACGAAGGGGCGGCTCGGGGAGGGCGGCTCGGGGCGGCTCAGAGCTCCAGCAGCACCTTGGCGGAGCGGGAGGAGTCCTTCGCGGTGGCGAAGGCGTTCACGGCGTCGGCCGCGGGGAGGCTCTGGGTGATCACCGCGTCGAAGCGCGGATCATCGGCGAGCAGCTCGATCGCCTCATCGATCTCGGCATCGAAGCGCTGGGTCCCGCGCAGCTGGATCTCCTTGGCGACCAGCGAGGCGAGGTTCACCGGGATCTCCGCATCGGGGAGGATCGCGACCTGCACGATGATCCCCGCGGGGCGTGCCGCCTTTACCCCTGAGGACAGGGAGACCGGCGCTCCGGAGCACTCGAGCACCACGTCGTAGGCGTTGGCTTCCGGGGGCGCCCTCGGTGACCAGGATGGTGCGATCGGCGCCGAGGGCCTTCGCGCGCTCGAGCGGCTCGGGGTGCACATCGGTCACGTCCACCGAGGCTGCACCGCGGTGCAGCAGGGCGGCGACGGCGAGCAGGCCGATCGGTCCCGCGCCGAGCACCAGGCAGCGCTTCCCGGCCACATCACCGGCGATCGTCACGGCGTGCAGGGAGACGGCGAGCGGCTCTGCGAGCGCACCGCGCGCCAGCGGCAGCGAGTCCGGCAGCCGGCGCACATTCTTCCGCTCGACGATCAGGAACTCCGCGGCCGCGCCCTGCTTGTGCGGGATGACGCTCGCGCTGCCGAGGTAGTCTCCGCCCGGCCACAGGTGCGGGCGGTCCTCGATGCCGGGAGCGCTGGTCCCGTAGCGGGCCGGGTGCACGGTGACCGGGGTGCCGGGCGCGTACTCGCCGCTGGGATCCATATCCACCACGGCCGAGAGCTCATGGCCCGGAGTCAGCGGCTCGGTGATGACAAAGGCCCCGTTGGCGCCGTTGTAGTAATAGTGCAGGTCGGAGCCGCAGATGCCGACGTAGGCGATGCGCAGGCGCACCTGGTCCGGGCCGGGTTCGACGTTCGGGACGTCCTCCCAGCGGATGTCCTCTGCGGCGTGGATGCTCAGGGCCTTCATCAGTGGTTCTCCTTCATGGACGCGGCCAGGGCCTCGGCGGCCGCGGCGCGCGGACCCGAGGAGACGATCGTGGTGAGCAGTGCGCCGACGAGCTCGACGAAGTCCTCGTGCTCGGCGAGCTCCTCGGAGAGGCATCCGCTCTCGAGCAGGATGCGGGCGTGCTCGGCTGGGGTCGTGGCGCGTGAGCCGATCTCCTGCAGGCGCGCCTGCGCGGGATCGGTCATCGAACGGGCCTGCTCCCCGGGGTCGAAGCCGCGCGGCGGGACCACGCAGGCGAACCAGGCGGCGACGGTGAGGGCCAGAAGCGCAGGCATCCGCCCGGCCCCGAGATGGAAGCGCGCCGGAACGGGGATGCGCTGGGGCAGCCGCATCGATCCGTCCGAGCCCACCTGGCGGGTGCGGTGGCCCAGATCGTGATTGCGCCAGCGGTGCGTGAGGTCCTCGATGTACCCGGCGACGTCGAAGCCCGAGGGCAGGTCGATCGTGGGCAGGTTCTCGTCATGAATGAGCGCGAGGGTCGCCTCCGCGATCCAGTCCTGCGCAAAGGATGCGGGGATCGTGACCCGCCCGTCGAGCGCGCCGAGGTAGGCGATGAGGGAGTGCGGTCCGTTCAGGATACGCAGCTTGACCTGCTCGTACTTCTCCACCTCGTCGGAGAGGATCGCGCCGCCGCGCTCCCAGGCGGGGCGGCCGGCGGGGAAGTCGTCCTCGATCACCCACATCGAGAACTGCTCGGCCCGCACCGGGGCGTCGTCGCGCACGCCCAGCAGCTCTGCCACCTGGTCGCTCGTGCCAGCCGTGGTGGCGGGGACGATCCGGTCCACCATCGCGTCGGGGAAGGAGACGCTGTCCCGCACGTAGGCGAGCACGGCGTCGTCGGCGCCGGAGTGTTCGAGGAACTCGGTGATCATCTGCCGGGCGGTCTGCCCGGCAGAGGCGACGTTGTCGCAGGGCAGCACCGTGAACGGTTCGCCGCCGGCGGCGGCGCGCGCGGTGAGCCCGGCGGCGATCAGTCCGATCACGCTGCGCGGAGCCGACGGGTCCGCCAGATCCGCGCGCAGCAGCGGTGCGTCCACGTCCAGGTGTCCGGTGCGCGGGGAGACGTAGTAGCCGCCCTCGGAGACGGTGAGGGTGAGGATCCGGCGGTGGGTGTCGGCGATCTCGCGGATCACAGCGCCGGGATCTTCGGTCATCACACCGAAACCGCGATGCACGTCGACGAGATCGGCGCGGGTGCCGGCCTCGGAGAGCTCGAGCACGCTGTACAGGCCGTCCTGGCGCGCCATCGCGTCGACGACCGAGCGGGAACGGTTCGCGAAGCCGATGATCCCCCAGTCACCCGGCTCAGCGGCGAGGGCGCGGGCGGTGTGCACGGCGGCATGGGCGCGGTGGAATGCGCCCAGCCCCAGGTGGATGATGCCCGCGCGCGCCGGGTCCTGCGGGGCTGCGGCCCCGAGCAGGGGGAGCCCGTCCAAACGCGATCGATCGAGGGCGGGGGTGGAACCGGGATCCGGCACGTGAACCTCCAGGTCGGTGCGATGTCGCGGAGAGCGCGGAGCGGCTTCGCAGCGCGCCACCCGACCTTCGGCATTCCATCGCGTTCCATCATGCAAAACTTGAGTTTTGAATCTGGTAACAGTCTAAAGGTCGGCTAGTCGGCCTGTCTCTCCTCTCGCAGCGTCTCACCCCCGGGTTCCGCCCGTCCGTCACAATGGCTCCGTGACTCCTGCCAGCACGACCATCGATACCGTCCTTGCCCTCCTGCGCGGCGAGACGCAGGACGAAGCCCAGCTCGAGCAGCTCGCCCGCGAGGCGCAAACCCTGCCCATCGGGGAGCTCGTCTACCTCGTCGAGGCGCGCCCGTCGACCGAGGCCGCGATCCTGTTTCGCGTGCTCGGCAAGGCCACGGCGCTCGCTGTCTTCGAGGCGCTCCCAGCATCCCACCAGGCCGAGCTGATCTCCGCGCTGCGCACCCAGCAGGTCGCGGACATCATCGGCGATCTGGACCCCGACGACCGCGCCTCCCTGCTCGACGAGCTGCCTGCCTCCGTCGCCGAGCGGCTGATGCATGGGCTCGATGCGAGCGAACGGGCCATGACCACGGCGGTTCTCGGCTATCCGCGCCATGCGATCGGGCGCTATATGTCGCCCGAGGTGCTCGCTCTGAGCCCCGGGATGACCGTCCGTGAGGCGCTCGCGCACGTGCGCGCCCACGCCGAGGAGCCCGAGACGATCTACATGCTGCCCGTCGTCGACGGGTCCCGCGTTCTGCTCGGCGTGTTGGGGCTGCGGCGCCTGTTCGTGGCCGAGGAGGACCTCCTCGTCGGCGATCTCGCCCACGAGGCGGTCCGTGCAGCGGCCACCGACGACCGCGAACTCGTCGCCCGGCGCTTCTTCGACGCCAAGCTGCTCGCGATGCCGATCGTGGACGGGGAGGATCGCCTGGTGGGCATCCTGACCGTCGATGACGCCGTCGACATCCTCGAGCAGGAGAACCACGAGGACAGCGCGCGCACCGGTGGCTCCGAGCCGCTGCCCCGCTCCTATCTCTCCACCCCGATCCTGCGAGTGGTGCGCAGCCGCATCGTGTGGCTGCTGGTGCTGGCGATCTCGGCGATCCTCACCGTGCAGGTGCTCGAGATCTTCGAGGACAGGCTGGATCAGGTGGTGATCCTGGCGCTGTTCATCCCGCTGCTGACGGGCACGGGAGGCAATACCGGCAACCAGGCGGCGACGACCGTGACCCGGGCGCTGGCCGTGGGGAGGTGCGGGTGCGCGACCTGCCGCGGGTGGTGTGGCGGGAGCTGCGCGTGGGCGCGGTGCTCGGGGCGGTGCTGGGCTCTCTGGGATTCGTCGTCGCCGGGCTCGTCGTCTACGGCATGGCGATCGGCACGGTGATGGGGCTGACGCTGATGTCGATCTGCACCATGGCCGCGATCGTCGGGGACTGATGCCGCTGGTCGCGAAGAAGGTCGGTGCGGACCCGGCGGTGTTCTCCAACCCCTTCATCTCCACCTTCTGCGATGCCACCGGCCTGATCATCTACTTCTCGATCGCCACAGCCGTGCTCGGCTTGTGAGGCTGGTAGGGCCCCCTGCCTGACGGGCGCTTGACGCCCCCGATGCTGCGCCGCATACTTGCTGCCACGACGGTGTCGAAGCGCTTCGACTCTCGCTGAACATCCCCTCCCCTTGGTAGTCCGGGGTGGCGGACTCCTGCGAGTCGAAGCGCTTCGACTGGTGATGGGCGACCCGAACTCGCGATGCAGGAGCTCGGGTACCGCCCGAACGCGATCGCGCGCAGCCTCGCCAGTCCGCGCACCCGGATCCTCGCCCTCCACTTGCCGGAATTCGCCGTCTCGGCCGGAGAGACCGTCTTCGAGATCGTCCGCGGGGCGTACAAGTGACTTCCCGATACCCCGAACTCTGAGCAGAAAGGAGCGCTGACCATGCGCTTCACCAATGGATACTGGATGGACCGAGAGGGCTTCACCGTCGAGCGCGGCCGTCAGGTCCACGACCTGCAGGTCGATGCCGAGGCCGGCCAGCTCCGCGCCTTCGCCCCCATCCGGGCCGTCCGCGGCCGCGGCGACACCCTGAACAACCCCCAGCTGACCGTCACCTACGAGGCCGTGGCCGAGGGCGTGATCCGCGTGCGGGTGGAGAACCACCGCGGGTGCGCACCCCGCAGCCGCGCTTCGAGATCGACGCCGACGCCGACTATCGCGGCACCGTCGAGACCGCCGACGATGGGCGGACCACGCTCCGTGCGGGCGACCTCGCCCTCGCGATCGGCGAGGGCGAAGAGTGGCTGGCGGAGTTCACCTCCGCAGGCCGCGCGCTGACCAGCTCCATGCCCCGCTCCATCGCGCACGTGATCGCACCCGACGGGCAGCGGTTTATGCACGAGCAGCTCAGCCTGCAGCCGGGGAGAGCGTCTACGGGCTCGGCGAGCGGTTCGGCGCCTTCGTGAAGAACGGCCAGAGCGTCGACATCTGGAACGAGGACGGCGGCACCACCTCCGAGCAGGCCTACAAGAACGTCCCGCTGTACCTGACCTCCCGCGGCTATGGCGTGTTCGTCGAGGACACCGGCGGGGTCTCCTTCGAGGTCGCCTCCGAGATGACCACCCGGGTGCAGTTCTCCGTCGAGGGCCAGTCCCTGACCTACCTGGTGATCGACGGCCCGACCCCCAAGGACGTGCTGCGCCGCTACACCGCCCTGACCGGCCGGCCGCCGCTGGTGCCGGAGTGGTCCTACGGGCTCTGGCTGTCCACCTCCTTCACCACCGACTACGACGAGGCCACGGTCATGTCGTTCATCGACGGGATGGAGGAGCGCGGCATCCCGCTGTCCGTCTTCCATTTCGACTGCTTCTGGATGCGCGGCTTCACCTGGACCGACTTCGTGTGGGACCCGGCGACCTTCCCGGACCCGGAGGGCCTGATCCGCCGCCTCCACGACCGCGGTCTGAAGGTGTGCGTGTGGATCAACCCCTACATCGCTCAGAAGTCGGTGCTGTTCGACGAGGGCCTCGAGCACGGCTACCTGGTGCGCACCACCGATGGGAACCTCTGGCAGACCGATCTGTGGCAGGCCGGGATGGCGCTGGTGGACTTCACCAACCCCGCCGCCGTCGCCTGGTACCGCAGCAAGCTCGAGGGCCTGATGGACATCGGTGTGGACTGCTTCAAGACGGACTTCGGCGAGCGGATCCCGGTGCGGGACATCGCCTGGCACGACGGCTCGGACCCCGAGAAGATGCACAACTACTACACGCATCTGTTCAACCGCACCGTGTTCGACCTGCTGGTGGAACGCCGCGGGGAGGGGGATGCGATCGTCTTCGCCCGCTCCGCCACCGCCGGCGGCCAGCAGTTCCCGGCCCACTGGGGCGGGGACAACGACTCCTCGCTGCCCTCGATGGGGAGACCCTGCGCGGCGGCCTGTCGCTCGCGCTGTCCGGCTTCGGTTACTGGAGCCACGACATCGGCGGCTTCGAAGGGGCACCGGATCCGACGGTGTTCAAGCGCTGGCTCGCCTTCGGCCTGCTCTCCTCGCACTCGCGCCTGCACGGCTCGAGCTCCTACCGGGTGCCGTGGGCTTTCGACGAGGAGTCCGTCGCCGTGGCGCGACGCTTCACCCTGCTCAAGCAGCAACTGGTGCCGTACCTGCAGCAGATGGCGGTCCAGGTGAATGAGCAGGGCACCCCGATGCTGCGCCCGATGGTGCTCGAGTTCCCGGAAGACCGCACCTGCCATGCGATCGACACCCAGTACATGCTCGGTGATTCGCTGCTGGTCGCGCCGGTGTTCGAGCCCGACGGCGAGGTCGAGATCTACCTGCCCGAGGGCACCTGGACCTCAGTGTTCGACGGCAGCGTCGAGACGGGCGGGCGCTGGCTGCGCCAGCAGCACGACTTCATGACCCTGCCGCTGTACGTGCGCGACGGCGTCGACCTGGGCATCGACGTGACGGCGATCGACGGCTGAGACCGGGGCACGGCCCGCGCCGGCCCGCAGCTGGACAGCAGCAGCGGGCCGGCTTCGGGCCGGTGACCGGCCCCCGATCACTTCTGCGGAGCCCACTCGTCCAGCTGCGCCGCCGAGACCTCGCCGAGCCATTTCTGCCACAGCGGGCCGAAGGTGATGCGGCGTGCGCCGAGCTCGGTCAGCTCGGCCAGGGAGCCGGCACCGTGGCCCTCGACCGGGTGGGCGGTGACGTTGACCGGCACCGACACCGCGCCGACGAGCGTGGTGACCTGCTCGGCGGTCGTCAGCCCGACGGGGTACACGGCGCGAGCACCGGCTCCCTCCATCAGTCGGATGCGCTCGACCGCTTCGGCCAGCGGATCGGGGAAGACATCGGTGCCGAGCTTCACGGCATCGGTGCGGCCGTTGATCACGAACGGCACCCCGGCGGCGTCGGCCGCGCTGCGGGCTGCAGCGATGTAGTCGGCGTGCTCCTGGCGGTCACGGACTCGCTTGCCCTCGCTGTGGACGACGTCCTCGATGTTCGCGCCCACGGCTCCGGCCTCGAGCAGCCGCTCGATCAGCTCCTTCGCGGCCAGGCCGTAGCCGGACTCCACATCGGCGCTGATGGGCACCTCGACGGAGTCGGCGATCCGGGCGACCACGGCGAGGTAGTCGGCGAAGTCCATGTTCTCGCCGTCGGCGCTGCCGATCGCATCGGCGACGGGGTGGCTGCCCACGGTGAGGCCGCGGAAGCCTGCCTGTACGGCGATCTGGGCGCTCCAGGTGTCCCAGACGGTCGGGAGGACCAGCACTTCGCCGGATTCGTGCTGCTCGGCAAGGGTTGTGGCGCGGTCGGCGGTGCGGGACATGGAAGCCTCCTGGAAGTGTCGGTACCGCCACCTTAGGCGCAGGGGAGGCGGGGGCGACAGGGACCGACCACCTGCTCTTCCGGCGCCGTGGAGAAGCAGGCCAGCGCTTGGCCCTCGCGCTCGACGGATCCTCCACACGCCTGTCCCGTCCACATTCCCGTCGGCGGCCTGGCGGCGCGGAGGGGAGGTTGGTGGGCTGGTGACGGACCCGAGTTCACCGGCAGGTGGGAGACCGTCATGACCATCGTTCCGCTATCCCCGAGCGGCCCCGAGATCGACCGACTGGACCGCACGGGCGCCGAGTCGCTCGGTGACCGCATTCAGCAGCACGCGGCGGCGATCGCGGCAGCGACCTGCGAGCTGCTGCTGATGGTCGGTGAGTTCGATGCCCGGGGCGCGGTGGGCTGGTTCGTCGGCTTCAAGTCGACGGCTCACTGGTTGTCGTGGTCCTGCTCGATGGCTCCCGGCACTGCGCGGGAGCACGTGCGGGTGGCCAGGGCGCTGCTGTCGATGCCGCTGACCGTGACGGAGTTCCGTGCGGGGCGGCTGTCCTACTCGAAGGTCCGCGAGATGACCCGCGTCGCGGACAGGGTGGATGAGCAGGTGCTGGTCGAGATGGCGCGGGCGATGACCGCCTCGCAGCTCATGCGCACCATCGCGGGCTTCCGGGCGGCCGACGGCAGTCGCCTGGGGGCAGGACGCCGTGCGGCGGGCGGAATGGTTCGTGCGCGAAGACGGGATGGTCGAGGTCCGTGCCGTGTTGCCTGCAGAGATCGGTGCCGAGCTGGTCACCGCGCTCGAACTGGCGATGGACCGGGACGGATCAGCGCCTCCCGCGCTCGAGCGAGAGTCCCCCTCCCGCGCACCGTCCGACGGGCTCGACGAGAAGGCCGGCTTCGCCGACGATCACGCCACCGACGAACGCTCTGCCGACGACCACTCTGCCGACGAGCGCGCGGCCGAGATCACCACCACTGCCACGCTCGAGCAGCGCAAGGCTGATGCCCTGCACGGCCTCGCTCGCACTTACCTTGCCGCCGAGCCCGATGACCGCTCCGGTGAGGACCGGCATCTGGTGATCGTCCAGGTCAGCGCCGAAACCCTCGCACAGAACGTTCCCGCGGGAACGCCCCGTCCGCGCGCTCATGACGTTCCCGCGGGAACGCCTCCACGCTGCGGCGCGCTCGGGGCAGGACCGCTCGAGGTCACCACGGCGGAGCGTCTCGCCTGCACCGGCCAGGTCTCGATCATGCTCACCGACGCGGGAGGAGAGATCCTGCACCTGGGCAGGAAGCAGCGCCTGGCCTCGCGGGCCCAGCGCCGTGCTCTGCGCCTTCGCGACACCACCTGCACGTTCCCCGGCTGCCACCAGACCAAGCACCTCGACGCCCATCACCTCATCCCGTGGTCGCAGGGCGGCATGACGGACATCGATGGGCTCGCGCTCCTGTGCCGTCGCCACCACGTGATGGTCCACGAGGGCGGGATGCGCGTGGTGCACGATCCCTCCCGCTCTTCACCCCACGAACCACGGCTCCAGGTGCTCGACAGCACCGGACGGCCCGTCCAGGCCCGATGGCCTGCGATGCTGGAGCACCTCCGGGTCCGCAGGCAGACGGGCGAGATGCCCCCTCGTGTCCCAGTGCCGGGGCCGATCGCGGCGGCAGGCGACGGTGCCGGGTTCAGCCTCGCTGACTGCGTCGATGCGCTCTGCCAGAACGTGATCGACCCCGCGGGCAGCTTGGCCGGGAGAGCCGGGGCGGCGTGACAATGGACGACGCCCGGGCCCCCTCAGAGGGGAGCCCGGGCGTCGTCGAAGGATCGCGGCAGGCCCGTCGGCCCGCTGCTGTCCGGTCCTACTTGCTGAAGCCTGCGGTCAGACCGCTGATCAGCTGGCGACGCCCGGCGATGTAGAGCACCAGGATCGGCAGTGCGGAGAGCATCACCGCGGCCAGCACGGCCGGGATGTTCACCGTGAACTCGCCCTGGTAGGCCCACAGCGACAGCGGCAGCACGCGCTTCTCGGAGCTCTGGGTGAGCACCAGCGGGAACAGGAACCCGTTCCACACCTGCAGCGCGTCGTAGATACCCACGGTGACGACGGCCGGCTTCGCCAGCGGCAGCACCAGGGAGCGGAACATCTGCCAGTCCGAGGCGCCGTCGACGGTCATCGATTCGTACAGCTCCTTGGGAACATCCCGCAGGAAGTTCGTCAGGATCAGCACGGTGATCGGGATGGCGAAGGCGATCGACGGCAGGATCAGCGCCCACAGGGTGTCGTACAGGCCCAGCTGCACGATCAGGTAGTAGATCGGGATGATCGTGGCCTGCAGCGGGATCGCGATGCCCATCAGGAACAGCTTCTGGCTGAACTTCGCCAGGCGGGTCTTCGAGCGCACGATCACGTAGCTGGCCAGCAGCGAGGCGGTCACCACGGCGACCACGGTGATCACGGTGACGAACGCCGAGTTCGCGAAGTAGCGCAGGAAGTCGTTCTCGAGCACGAAGCGGAACGGCTCGAGCGTGAACTCGGAGGGCAGCGACAGCGGGTTCGAGGAGTAGTAGTCCTCGCGCGGCCGCACGCTGGTGACGACGATGTAGTAGATCGGCACCAGGATCACCAGCAGCCAGGCGAAGCCCAGCAGACCGCCGATGACGTTGGGGGAGCGGTGTGTTCTCGTGCTCATCTCAGGCGCCCTCCATCTGGCTCTCCATGCGGTCCGCACCCGAGATGCGGTTCAGGACGAGCGACAGGGTCAGTCCGACGGCCACCAGGATCACGGCGATCACGCTGGCCGGACCCATCTGGTAGGAGCGGAAACCGGTCAGGTACATGTCCAGCGGCAGGATCCTCGTGGCGTTGCCGGGTCCGCCGCCGGTCAGGATGAACACCAGGTCGAAGTAGGTCAGCGAACCCACCAGCATCAGGGTGGAGCTGGTGACGATCGTGTACTTCAGCTGCGGCAGGGTGACGGCGAAGAACTGCCTCACCCGGCCGGCGCCGTCGAGCGTCGCCGCTTCGTACATCGACTTCGGGATCTGCCGCACGCCCGCCTGGTAGAGCAGCGAGTGGAAGGGCACGAACGACCACGAGATCACCATGATCAGGGTGTAGAAGGCGAAGTTCGGCGAGCCCAGCCAGTCCTGCCGCAGGAAGTCCAGGCCGAAGGCGCGGGACATCCCGAAGTTCGGATCCAGCAGTGCCTTGAACGCGATGCCGACCGCCGCCGCCGAGAACAGCAGCGGCAGGAAGTACAGCACCGAGAACGCCTCGCGGTAGCGCTGATGCCCGGCCATGAAGGTGCCCAGCAGCAGGCTCAGCGGGAACTGCACCGCGTAGCTGAGCACGGTCATCAGCAGCGTCAGCCACATGGCGTTGAGCGTCACCGGGTCCTGGAACACCTTCACCCAGGCCGAGAGGCCCGCGAACTGCGGTGTGCCGAGGCCGTCCCAGGCGAAGAATGACAGCGCCACCACGCCCGCGAGGGGCAGCAGCGCGAAGACGCCGAAGAAGCTCAGTGCGGGGACCAGCAGCCAATTGCTGGGGCCCGTCTTCAACGTCTTGCGCCGGCCGCGCGGGGAGCCGACGGGTCCGCGGTCCGCGTCGCGAGGGGGCGTGGTGCCCTCGTGCGACGCGGCGGCGGGGTCGGCAGCTGCGGCACCGGGAAGGGGTGCGTGCGACTGCCCGGCGGTCATGCGTCCAGCGTCGCGTTCATGTTGGAGACGAACTCTTCCGGCTGGATCTCGCCCAGGAAGATCCGGGAGAGGTTGTTCAGCAGCTCCTGTGCGGGGGCAGGGGCCAGCGCCTGGTCCCAGGAGAGCTGGAAGTGCGGGGCGCTCAGCACCATGTCGTAGGCGAAGGAGAGGAAGGCCTCGTCCTCCAGGCCGGCGAACTTCTCCTCGAGCCCCTCGACGGCGGGGATCGCACCCATCGCCAGGAAGCTGTCGACCATGTCGTCGTTGAGGTTGAAATCGTTGAGGTACTGGATGGCCAGCTCCTGGACCTCCGGGTCGGCGTCCGCCGAGACGGACCAGTAGTTGGCCGGGTTGCCGACCACGTTGGCCGGATCGCCCGTGCCGCCGTCCTTCGCCGGGAAGTTCAGGAAGTCGAGACCGCCGTCGGCCACGAACTCAGGGGCGTCCTGCTTGAAGGTGCCGTAGACCCAGCTGCCCTGCAGCAGCATCGCGGCCTGACCGGTGTGGACCAGTGCGGCGTCCGCGCCGGCGTCCGCCGCGACCGAACCGAAGGCGTTGCCGAAGGCGCCGGCGTCGACCAGCTCGATGATCGCCTCGAGGGCCGAGGTGATCGCGGGATCGGACCAGGCGTCGGGCTCGCCGTCGATGACCTTCTGGAACACGCCCTCTCCGCCGATGCGGTCGGTGAGGTACTGGATGTACATCAGCTCCGGCCACACGCTCTGCCCGGCCAGCGAGATCGGGGTGATGCCGGCGGCGGAGAAGGTCTCCACCGCGGTCATCAGCTCGTCCCAGGTGGTGGGCGGGGTGACGGAGTGCTCCTCGAACAGGGCGGTGCTGTAGTAGAGGACCACCGGCTGGGTGTCGTTGTTGGGCACGCCGTACTGCTTGCCGTCGACCTCGCCGATGGTGGCGATCGAGTCGATGCTGCGCGAGAGCACGTCATCGACCTTGCCGGTGAGGTCCACGACGGACTCGTTGGCGACGTAGTCCGCCAGGGTGCCGCCGGCCCAGTTGAACACCAGGGTAGGGGCGTTGCCGGAGCCGATCGCGGTGCGGATCTTCTCCTTGTAGGAGTCGTTGGCGAAGAACTCCACGGCGAACTCGTTGTCGGGGTTCGCCTCGTTCCAGGCGTCGAAGGACCCCTGGTAGGTGTCCTCCTTCGCGCCGGTGAGGGCCCAGACGGAGAGGCTCGACGGCGAACCGCCGCCACCGCTGGGCTGGGTGCCGCCGCCGCAGGCGCTGAGTCCGGCGAGAGCGGGGATCGTCAGGCCGAGGCCCGCGAGAGTCGCGCGGCGAGTGGGTTGCATCATTGCTGCCTCCAGGATCACGGTCCGACACATTGTAGAAAGGTTTCGTAAACTTATGTCGGTATGGGTAAGTTAATCCTGCTTACCGTCCTGGGTCAAGCGGTGCGGGACTCTTTTGCGTCACGGCGTGCTCTGGCGTGCACATGTGCAGGGCAGGGGCGGGTTGTCGCTCGCCGTTCGGTGCGCCCACGGGCAGAGAAAACTTTCGTGCGCAACTCAGGAACATCGGCTGAGACGGTGCTCCGTGGGCACCCCTCCGAACAGCAGCGAGCCCCCGCTCCCCACCGTGAAGGCGAGAGTCGGAGGGCTCGAGGCGGGGGCGGATCGGGCCGCGGCGGAGTGTCTCAGGCGCGTCCGGTGAGCTCCCGGGCCTGCTCCTGCGCGGCGAGAGCCAGCTCCACGGCCTTGAAAGCATGCTCCTGCGTCATGGCGTTCTCGGTCCGGTTCAGCACGTCGAGGATCAGCTCGCCGAAGAAGGGGTAGCCGACCTCGCCGGTGGCATTGATGCGGTGCTCGCCCTCGGAGTCGACCAGGATCACCTGGCCGCCGCCGTTGTCGGTGGTGACATCGATGTACTTGCGTAGCTCGATGTATCCCTCGGTGCCGAGGATGAAGGTGCGGCCGTCACCCCAGGTGCGCAGCCCGGCCGGGGTGAACCAGTCCACGCGGACGAAGCCGGTCGCCCCGCTGGACAGGACGATGTGCGCATCGCCGTAGTCATCGAGCTCAGGGTGCTCGGGGTTGCCGAAGTTGCCGATCGAGCTGGAGAGGATCTCGCCGTCGTCGGAACCGGTGAAGGTGAGCATCTGCTCGAAGTTGTGGCTGCCGATGTCGGTGAGGATGCCGCCGTAGCGCGCCCGCTCGAAGAACCAGTCCGGGCGGGTGGAGGGATCGCCCATGCGGTGCGGGCCCATCCCCTGGACCTGGAGCACCCTGCCGATCGCGCCGCGCTCGATCAGCTGGCCCGCCAGCACCGCGGCCTCGACGTGGATCCGCTCGGAGTAGTACACGGCGTACTTTTGCCCGTGCGCTCCACGGCGTCCTTCGCCTCCGCGAGCTGCTCGCGGTTGATCAGCGGGGTCTTGTCGGTGAAGTAGTCCTTGCCGGCCTCCATCACGCGGATGCCCAGCGGTGCACGATCCACGGGGACCGCCGCGGCTGCGACCAGGTGCACCTCCTCGTCGGCGAGCACCTCCTCCTCGCTGGCGGCGATCTTCACCTGCGGGAACTTCTCCTGGAACGCTGCCGCGCGCTCGGGCTGCGGGTCATAGACCCACTTCAGGGTGCCGCCCGCATCGAGCAGGCCCTGGGTCATGCCACCGATGTGGCCGTGGTCCAGATGCATCGCGGCGAAGATGAACTGACCGGGCTCGACGACCGGCTTCGGCATCGAATCCGGGGCGTAGTTGGCTCCTTCGGAGACAGCCATGGGGACGTCCTTTCCATCGAGGGTGCGGCGCGCCGGCAGCGGTTCTGCTCCGGACCGGCATCCTCCGCCCCGTCGAGCGCGGACGACGGACCGCGTCGTCGCGGGAGGGGCGCAGGGCGCCGCGGGTGGCTTCGACGCCAGTGTCCTGCATCACCTCGGGAGCGGGTGCGAGGTGCCGGATGTTGCCAGGTCCAGCGCGCATGCGGGCCGACGGGCGGGGAACCCACTCCCGCGGGGAGGCTGCTGCTAGCGTGCGCGAGGTGGATCTGTTCACCCTCAGCTGGTCAGCGCTGCGCCGAGCCGTGGCACAGCTTCCTGACGCCGCCCTTGAGTGCCCCTCCGGCTGCGAGGGCTGGCGCGTCCGGGACCTCGTGCAGCACCTGAGCCTCCAGGCGCAGGAGCTGCTGATCACCCTCGCCACGCCCGCGGACACCTCCCCCACCGCCGACGCCCTCAGCTGGTGGACCCCGGCGCCGACCATCCCCGACGGCCGCTCCCCGGACGACGCTCTGCTCGCCCGCGTGGCCGATGCCCACGACAGCGCCGCCCAGGTGCGCGAGGGCTTCGAACACGTCGCAGCGGCCGCCGCCGAGCCGCGCAGCTCGCCCACCCCGACCTGCCGGTCACCGCCGGGGACAGGACCCTCACGGTGCGGGACCTCCTCGGCGGTCTCGTGCTCGAGGCGACCCTGCACCACCTCGACCTGATCGCGCCGCTGCCCGGCGCCGAGGCACCGCCCGCCGAGGGCCTCGCCGCCGCGCGGGAGCTGGTCGAGCGCAGGCTCCGGATCCAGCTGCCCGGGGACTGGACCGACGCCGAGGCGCTGCGGATCGCTACCGGGCGAGCGGAGGCGACGCCGGCCGAGCGCGCCGCGCTGGATGACCTCGGCGTGCGAGGCCAGATGCTGCCGTTGGCCTTCGGGTGACCCCGGCGGGCGGCACGGTGCGGGGCCGCCGAGGCGACGCCCCGCAGTGACCTCGCGCAACTCCACTGCCCGAGCGCCCCGGCCCGGGTCTATCGTGGGAGGCCACTCCACACAGCGGTGCCTGCGCTACGCGCGCACCTTCCCGGTGCATCGCCGCGGGCCCTGGAAAGGTTCACCGTGATCGACGCCCTCGAGGGGAGCCCGCTCCTCACGCTGTTCCTCGTCGTCGCCACGGGTGCCGTGCTCGGCGCGATCCCCTTCGGCCGGATCCGTCTCGGCGCCGCCGGTGCGCTGTTCACCGGCCTGGCCCTCTCCGCGATCGCCCCTCACCTCGGCGCCGGCATGGAAATCGTGCAGACCCTGGGTCTGGCCCTGTTCGTCTACACCGTCGGCATCTCCGCCGGCGCGGCGTTCTTCGGCTCCCTGAACCGCCAGCTGCCCCTGCTCGCCGCGGCCACCGTCAGCACCGTCCTCGCCGCGATCACCACCCTCGTGCTCGGGCAGGTGCTGGGCCTGGCCCGGGACCTGTCCCTGGGCCTGTTCACCGGCGCGCTCACCGCAGCGCCCGCGCTCGATGCCGCGGCCCGGCTGACCGGCACCCCGGGACCGTCGGTGGGCTACTCCTTCGGCTACCCGATCGGTGTGATCGTCGGGATCATGCTGGTCCAGCATCGTCACCCGGAACTGGCCCGGACGGAAGGACACCCCGGCCCTGGCCGGCGCCAGCCTGTCCTCGACCACCGTGCGGGTGCAGCGCTCCGTGAACCTCCGGGACGTCCCGCAATGGCACGAGCAGCAGGTGCGCTTCTCCTACCTGCGCCGCGAGGGCCGGGTGCGGGTGATCGTGCCGGGGAGGATCTCCTGGTCGGCGACGAGGTGGTCGCCGTAGGCATGCCCGACCCGGTCGAGGCGGTCACCGCAGCGCTCGGCGAGACCAGCGAGCGGCACATCGCACACGACCGCTCGCTCGTGGAGTTCACCCGCCTCACCGTCTCCAACCCCGACCTCGCTTCCCGCTCGATCGCCGAGCTGAACCTCCCGGTGCGCTTCGGCGCGGTCGTGACCCGGGTGCGTCGCGGTGACCTCGAGCTGCTGGCCCGCGACGACCTCGTCCTCGAACCGGGGGACCGGATCGCCGTGGTCGTGGACCGCAGCCAGCTGGACGCCGTCCACTCCTTCCTCGGCGACTCCGACCGCAAGGCCGGCGAGCTCGATGTGCTCTCCCTGGGCCTCGGGCTCGCCCTCGGCGTCGCGCTGGGACTGATCTCCTTCCCGATGCCGGGCGGCGGCGCCTTCGCCCTCGGGCCCGCCGCCGGGCCGCTGCTGGTGGGCATGGTGCTCGGCGCGCTGCGCCGCACCGGCCCCGTGGTGTGGGCGCTGCCCGGCAGCGCGAACCGCACCCTGCGCCAGCTGGGCCTGCTGCTCTTCCTCGCCGGGCTCGGCCTCACCGCAGGACCTGACGTCGCCATGATGCTCGCCTCGCCCACCGCGTGGCGCGCGGCGCTGCTCTCCGCCGTCGTGGCCCTGCTCAGCTGCCTCGCACTGCTGGTGGCCGGGCGCTGGGTGCTGGACCTCTCCGCCCCGCGCGCCGCGGGAGCGGTGGCCGGCTTCCTCGGCCAGCCCGCCGTGCTCGAGGCGGCGAGTTCCAAGCGGGCCGACGAGCGATCGAAGCCGCCTACGCCACCCTCTTCGCCTTCTCGATCGTGGTGAAGATCCTGCTGGTCCCGGTCATCTGGAACCTCTAGGTGTACTGATCGGGGACGTTGATTAATCGCGAGAAGGGCGGCTGGTTACCGCAGGCCGTGTGGGGGCGGTGCTGGTTGTAGTGGTGCAGCCAGCCATTGAGCGCGTCGCGGCGCTCATGCTCGCTGCGGTAGCAACGGGCATAGGCCCACCCGTCAGCCATGGTGCGGTGGAAACGCTCGACCTTTCCGTTTGTCTGTGGGCGGTACGGGCGGGTGCGCTTCGGGATGATCGACAGGACCTCGCACGTGTCGCGCCAAAGGTACGAGCGGTACGCACCGCCGTTGTCTGACAACACTCGCTCAATCGTGACGCCACGGTCGGTGAACCAGCTGGCGGCCCGACGTAGGACACCGACGGCAGTGACGGCTGTTTCGTCGTCGTGAACCTCGGTGTAGGCGACGCGGGAGTGGTCGTCGATGACGGTGTGTACGAATGCGTATCCGAGCTTTGGGTTGCCGTAGGCGTTGCGTGACTTGTCCTGTGTCGCGGCGCGGTTCTTCTCGCCTTGGCGGCGGCCGACGTAACGCCAGCCGCCACCGTCGGGGATGTTGCCGAGCTTCTTCACGTCCACATGCACCATCGATCCCGGATGGTCATGCTCATACCGGCGGATGGGCTCACCGGTTTCGCGGTCGACATAGGCGAGTCGGTTCAATCGGGCCGATCGCAGGATTCGATGGACCGTCGACGGCGCGATGTTGAGTCTCGCAGCGAGCTGGACCGGCCCTTCCCGCAGACGCATCCGCAGGCTGACGCACCTCTTCGTCACAGTCTTGGGTGTCTTGCCCGGAGATCTCCGCGGCCGCGAGGAGCGGTCCTGCATCGGTTCGCCGGCGAGGTAGCGGTCGACCCAGCGCTTGACCGTCGGCCAGGACACTTGGAAGCGGGCCGCTACTTCACTGATCCGCCACCCCTGGTCGACGACCAGGTGGGCAACTTTCAGCCTGTGGCGCGGGGTAAGGGCCGCATTTGCATGGCTCATTGAGGCTCACATCCAGGCGACGGCTCGACAACGCCGCTGGCCCCGTTTGCCGTGGCCGACAAATCAGTGCCGCTCGCGAACAGGGGCCTGCAGGGTGACGTGCCCCGTCGCGCTGTTGACCTGCCGATAGACTCCAAAGCTGGTCAGGTGTCGCTTCTCCAGCTCGGTCTCGATGAGGATCCAGGCATCCGCGATGCTCTCTGGGGGCACATCGAACGTGACCGTTACGCCTTCCGGGACCTCCGGTACGACGATCCTGCTGACCGCCTCAGATTCGGATTGCGTCATAGTCCCGGCCGAGACGGTGATCTGGTCGTCGCGCGTGCCGTCGTACAGAAGCACGATCTCTTCATCGGATTGCGGGAGACGCCGGTACAACTCGCTCACGGCGTGACCGATCTCGGTCTCATCAAGGACGGCGGTGCTCAGCCCCCAGAAATTGAGGCTGGGCAGTGCGGTGAGGGACAGATTCATGATGATCTCCATGGACTTGTTCTGGATGATGTCCAGCCGGTGCTGAACGTGGACCAGACGTGTTGAAGCCTCGGTGATCTCCCGCTGCAAGGCATCTACCTGGTGAATCAGAAGCGATTCCAGCGTGGACTGCCCGATCTGCGGATCGAGCAGCTGCCCTATCTCGGCCAAACCGAACCCGAGCGCGCGCAGCTCCGTGATGGCTCGCACGCGCCCTAGCTGGCTGTCTTGGTAGCGCCGATAGCCGGTCACGGGGTCGGTTACAGCTGGGGTCAGCAACCCCTCGTCTTCCCAGTGCCGTAGCATGCGCCGCGAGACACCGGTGCTATGCGCGATCTCTCCGATGCTCAACATGTCGACTCCCACCAGACCGCATCACACAGTGTCAAGGTCAAGGCTCCCAGAGAAAGTCACTCTACTAACGTCTCCGGTCAGTACATCTAGGCGTGGGTGGCGCCGATGATGATGGTCTCGCCCTCCTGTGAAAGCACCGAGGAGGTCTTCTCGTAGAAGTGCGGGGCGCGCTCGGTGAGAGTGCCGGCACGGTAGTAGGGGCTCTCGGGAGGGATCGGCAGGTCGATCGTCCGGCGTTCGATCGCCGCCGCATAGATCGCGGTGACCAGCTCGATCGCGTCCTTGCCGTCCTCCCCGTCGACCAGGGGTGCCCGGTCCTCGCGGAGCGCGGCGATCACATCACCGAGCTGCCCGGTGTGTCCGGTGTGTTCGAGCGGGGGCCTGGCGTCCGCGAGGGACTCGAGCTCTTCGACCAGCTGCGGATTCCCCTCGGGATCGGGGAAGCCGTTGGAGCGCGCGATCTCGGCGACGACCTTCCAGGGCTGCGAGATCCGCGCGTGCTCGCCCTGGATCACGACCTCCTGCTGCTCGCCGTGGTGGACCACCGAGCTGGTCAGCTCGGCCAGGCCGCGCTCGTACTGCAGGATCGCCACCGACAGATCCTCGACCTCGGCATTGTCGTGCCCGGCGTTGGTCATCATCGCGGCGACGGCCTGGGGCCGACCCAGCAGCCACAGAGCGAGGTCGATGTGGTGGATGGCGTGGTTCAGAGTGGGCCCGCCACCTTCCGACGCCCAGGTCCCGCGCCACCACAGGTCGTAGTAGGAGCGGCCGCGCCACCCACTCCGAGGCGATGCGGGTGTGGGCGACGCGGCCGATCTTCCCCGTCTCCAGCATGGCCTTCAGCCGTGCCATGTCATCGCGGAAACGGTTCTGCGCGATGACCGAGAGGAGCTTGCCGGAGCGGCGCTGGGCCTCGAGCATCCGGTCGCACTCCTCGAGAGACGGTGCCATCGGCTTCTCCACGATGACATTCACCCCGGCCGTGAGCGCCTGGATGGTCAGCTCGCAGTGAGTGCCCGGGGGCGTGGCGATCGAGACCAGGTCAAGGTCCTCTGTGGCGAGCATCGACGCGGCATCGTCGTAGACCCGGGCACCATTGAGGCCGTGCTCGATGCGCGCGGCCTCAGCCTTGGCGGGGGAGATGTCCGCGAGGCTGACGATCCGTACGTCCTCAGGGAACTCCAGGTACGCGGCGAGATGGGCACGAGAGATGCTCCCGGTGCCGATGATCCCGATGGAGAGCATGGGCGTGATGCCTTTCCGGAAGTTCAGCTGATGGTGGTCAGGTGCTCGGTCGAGGGGACCGCGGCAGGACGGGAGACGGTGCTCGCGATCTCGATCCGGGACCCGCTCTGCGAGGACTCGAGCACCGCGTTCATCACCTCGAGCACGTGCTGGCCCAGCTCGCCACTGGCCCGCAGCTCCCTGCCACGCACAGCCATGTCCTGCAGGCCGATGCCACGACCGGCCCCGGCGTAGCCGCCGTTCACGGGCAGGGATTCCCAGCCCTCACCGCCCAGGCGACGCACCGACACCTCGCCGTCGAAATGATTGGGATCCGGGACCGCGAGGGTGCCCTCGGTGCCGTGGATCTCGATCGGATGCGCCGAGGTGGCGACCGCGTCGAAGCTCATCACCAGGGTGGACAGCACCCCGCTCTCGTGCACCAGCACGCCGGTGACGTGGGTGTCGGTGCTGACGGGGATGGTCTCCCCGGCCCGGGGGCCGGAGCCGATGGTGCGCGTATCGCGGGTGCGGCTGGCCGCACCGATCACCGAGGCGACCGGTCCCAGCAGGGTGACCAGCGCGTGGATGTAGTACGGGCCCATGTCCAGCAGCGGGCCGCCGCCGGGCACGTAGTAGAAGTCCGGCTGCGGATGCCAGCGCTCGTGGCCGGGGCAGACCATGGTGGCCATCGCCGCGGTCGGCGTGCCGATCACGCCCTCGTCGATCGCGGCCCGCGCGGTCTGGGTGCCGGTGCCGAGCACGGTGTCCGGTGCGGAGCCGACGAGCACCCCGGCCGCCTCAGCGGCGGCGAGCACCTCGGCACCCTCCTGCACCGTCACGGCGAAGGGCTTCTCCGAGTAGACGTTCTTGCCAGCTGCGATCGCCTTCAGATCCACCTCGGCGTGCGCCGCAGGGATGGTGAGATTCAGGATCGTATCGACCTCGGAGTCCTCGATGAGCTCGTCGACGCTCAGCACCCGCACCCCCTCGCGACCCTCGGCGGCGGCCGCGGCGCGGGCCGGGTCGAGGTCCGCGACGGCGACGAGCTGCACGTCCGGGAGCTGGTCGAAGCTGGCGAGATACTGCCGGGAGATGACTCCGCAGCCGATCATGCCCACCCTCATCGCGTGGCCTCCGTGCGGACGTGATCGCCGTAGGGCTGCTCGGAGCCGCGGGCGGCCCACAGCATGCCCCGCTCGATCAGCGTGCGGACGTTCGGGTCCTCGAGCACCTCGACCCGGTGGCCGGGGGTGGAGACGAAGATCCGGCCCTCGCCCCACTGGCGGGTCCACAGCGCCGGGGAGGTCACCTCACGGTGCCAGGGGTCCCACTCGCGCACCTTCTGCGTGGTGGTGGCCAGCACGTCGATGTAGTCGTCGGCCAGCACCCAGTACTGCTCGGTGACCAGGTCGAAGTCGGTGATGCCCGCGGTGATGGGATGCGAGGCCGCTGCCGGCAGCATGTTCACCGTGTGCGGCATGTAGTTGTCGGACTGCTCGCCGGTGCGCTCGTCGGGGTGCTTGCCCGGGTGGCAGCCGAACTGGCCGCCGATCAGGGTCAGGTAGTCGGACTCGTTGCGGTAGGAGTCGGCGATGCCGCCGTGCCAGCCGGCCATGCCGGTGCCCGCCTCGATCGCGGCGCGCAGGCCCTCGAACTGGGGCCGCTCGATGGTGCTCATGGTGTTGCACTGGACGATCAGATCGACCGTGGCCATGTACTCCGCGTCGGCGTAGACCGCGGGGGAGTCCTCGATGCGCACGGCGAAGCCGTTCTCCTCGAGGAAGGGGATGAACAGGTCGGTGGCTTCGACGGGCTGGTGCCCGTCCCAGCCTCCGCGCACGACGAGCGCCACCCGGGACGCGTTCTGTGCGCCGGTGGCGGCGGTGGGGGTCTGCTCGGTCATCGGGTGCTCTCCTGGGAGGTGGGGGTCTGCGGATCGGTGCTCTGCCAGCTGGAGCCGTGCTCCGAGCTGGCCTCGATGGCGGTGAGGACCCGCTGCACCTGCAGCGCTTCCTCGAAGGAGGGGAGGGGTCGGTGCCCTCCCCGATCGCCGTGACGAGATCGGCGATCTGGTGGGTGAAGGTGTGCTCGTAGCCGAGCCCGTGGCCGGTGGGCCACCAGTTGGCGGCGTAGGGGTGCTCCGGCTCGGTGGTGAGGACGCGGGTGAAGCCCTGACGGCCTCCCGCGGCGGTGGCGTCGTAGATCTCCAGTTCGTTCATCCGCTCGAAGTCGAAGGCGACGGAGCCGGCGGAGCCGTTGATCTCCACGCGCATCGCGTTCTTGCGGCCCTGCGCCATCCGGGTCGCCTCGAAGGAGCCGAGGATCCCGGTCTCGAAGCGTGCGGTGAACAGGGCGACGTCGTCGACCGTGACGTTCTGGCGCTCGCCGGAGGTGTCGCCGCGGCCGCCCAGGCCCTGGGAGGTCCCCGCCGCGGGGCGCGTGGGGATCACTGTCTGCAGCGTGCCGGAGACCTCCGCGATCCGCTGGCCGGTCAGCCACTGGGTGAGGTCGATGATGTGGGCGCCGATGTCGCCGAGCGCGCCGGAGCCGGCCTGCTCCTTGTCGAGGCGCCAGGTCATCGGGGAGTCCGCGTCGGAGAGCCAGTCCTGCAGGTACTGGGCCCGGATCTGGCGGATCTCGCCGACGGCGCCCTCGCTGATCAGCTGGCGGGCGTAGGCGAGGGCCGGGGTGCGGCGGTAGGAGAAACCGCAGATCGATCGGCTGCCCTGCGCGCGTGCCGCGGCCGCGGCGGCGGTCATCTCCTCGGACTGCTCGACCGAGTTCGCCAGCGGCTTCTCGCACAGCACGTGCTTGCCCGCCGCGAGAGCTGCCATCGCGATCTCGTAGTGGGTGTCGCCGGGGGTGCAGATGTCGATGATGTCGATCTCGGGATCCTCGACCACGTCTTGCCAGCGGGTGGTGTGGGAGGCGAAGCCGAATCGCTCCGCGGCCTCGGCGACCGCGCTCTCGGTGCGCCCGGCCAGGGTGCGCAGCTGCGGGGTCAGCGGCAGGTCGAAGAAACGATGGGCGTTGCGCCAGGCATGCGAGTGCGCGGCGCCCATGAAGCCGTAGCCGATCATGCCGACGTTCAGGGTGCCTGCGCGGGCTTGAGTGGGGGTCATCGGTGAAGCACTGCTCCTGAGTGAAAGTTTCGGAAGGGGTGAGCGGTGGTCTTGGAGGTTCGTACGATCTCGTGGCCTCGACGCGGCGTCTGCGCCGAGAACCTCCCCGACCAGCGGGGAGAGTGGGTGTTGAGCGCTCTTCGAACGGGATCGCCGACGTGGAAGCGTTGTCCCCCCACCCTAGCGGAGGGAAGCTGTTGACCCCATGATCCTCGCTGTCGTACGCTCACGCCACCGAAAGCAGTCGAAAAGATTGCTAAACCTAGACTGAAACTGCCTCCGGGGCGTGCCTCGCGGCGATCGGGACCGACGTTGTCGTCGGCCGCTCGTTCGCGACCGTCACGGGCCGTGCGAAGGAGCGTCATGACCATTCCGTCGTGGAATGACCGGAGCCGCAGCACCGAGCAGCGTGTCGAGGCGCTGCTCGCCGAGCTGAGCCTCGAGGAGAAGGCTGCCCAGCTCGGGAGCTACTGGAAGCGTCCCACCCTCGGTGACGCCGAGGGCTTCGCCCCGATGCAGTCGACCTTCGACGAGGGGCGCGACCCCTTCGAGGCCGCTGTCGACGGCGGTCTGGGCCACCTCACGCGCCCCTACGGGAGCGCGCCGCTCGAGCCCGAGGAGGGGGTGGAGAACCTGCGCGCGATGCAGCAGGCCGTCGTCGCCGGCTCCCCGCATGGCATCCCGGCGCTGGTCCACGAGGAATGCCTGACCGGGATCATGGCGCACGGCGCGACCACCTACCCCGCCGCGATCGCCTGGGGTGTGAGCTTCGACCCCGAGCTGATCGGCGAGATGGCGCAGCGGATCGGCGCCGACATGCGCGGCATCGGCGCCCACATGGGACTGTCCCCGGTGCTCGACATCGTGCGCGACTACCGCTGGGGCCGGATCGAGGAGACGATGGGCGAAGACCCTTACCTCACCGGCGTGCTGGCCACCGAGTATGTGCGCGGCCTGCAGTCCTCCGGCGTGATCGCCACCCTCAAGCACTTCGCCGGCCACGCCGCCTCCCGCGCCGGCCGCAACCACGCCCCGGTCTCCATCGGGATGCGCGAGCTGCACGACATCGACCTGGTCCCCTTCGAGATGGCGGTGCGCCACGGCGAGGTCGGCTCGGTGATGAACTCCTACGCGGACCTCGACGGCACCCCGCCCGCCGCCAGCCACTGGCTGCTGACCGAGCTGCTCCGCGACGCCTGGGGCTTCGACGGCACCGTGGTCGCCGACTACTGGGCTGTGAGCTTCCTGGAATCCATGCACCGCGTCGTCGAGGATGACCGCGGCGCCGCGATCGCCGCCCTGAGCGCCGGCCTCGACATCGAGCTGCCCGAGACCACCGCCTATCCGCACCTGGTCGCTGCCGTGCGCGACGGCGACCTGGACGAGCAGGTGCTCGACACCGCCGTGCGCCGCATCCTGCGCCAGAAGGTCGAGCTCGGCCTGCTGGACCCGGAGTTCGACGCCGCTGCCACCGGTGAGGCGATCGACCTGGACCCGGCCGAGAACCGCGCGCTCGCGAAGCGCATGGCCGAGGAGTCCATCATCCTGCTCGACAACCCCCACGGCGCGCTCCCGCTCGCCGCTCCGGCCGACGGCGGCGCCCCCGCCTCGATCGCCCTGATCGGCCCCGCCGCCGTGCAGCCCCGCAGCTTCCTGGGCTGCTACAGCTTCACCAACCACGTCCTGTCCCGCCTCGAGGACAACGGCAGCTCCGTGGACGTCCCGACCCTCACCGATGCCCTGACGCAGGAGTTCCCGCAGTCGAGCATCACCACCGTGGGCGGCACCGGCTTCTCCGACGACGACACCTCCGGCATCGCCGAGGCAGTCGCCGCCGCCGAGGCCGCCGAGCTGGCCGTGCTCGCCGTCGGCGACATCGCGGGCCTGTTCGGCGCCGGCACCTCCGGCGAGGGCTGCGATGTCGAGAGCCTGCAGCTGCCCGGCGTCCAGCACGAGCTGGTCGAAGCGGTGCTCGCCACCGGCACCCCGGTGGTCCTGGTGCTGGTCACCGGCCGTCCCTACTCGCTCGGCGCTTACGCCGGCCGTGCCCAGGCGATCATCCAGGCCTTCATGCCCGGCGAGGAGGGCGCGAGCGCCATCGCCGGCGTCCTCTCCGGACGGGTGAACCCCTCCGGTCGCCTGCCCATCGGCATCCCCAACGGAGTGGGCGGCCAGCCCGGCACCTACCTCGCCCCCGTGCTCGCCTGGGTCAGCGACGGGATCTCCAACCTCGACCCCAAGCCGCTGTTCCCCTTGGCCACGGACTGAGCTACTCCCGCTTCGAGTACAGCGAGCTGGAGCTCTCCGCGTCGGAGATCGCGAACGACGGCACGGTCGAGATCTCCGCGACCGTCTCCAACACCGGTGACCGCGACGGGCAGGAGGTCGTCCAGCTCTACCTCAGCGACCCCGTGGCCAGCGTGGTGCGCCCGCTGAAGCGCCTGGTCGGCTTCACCAAGGTGGGCCTCGCGGCCGGGGAGAGCACCCGCGTGAGCTTCCGCCTGCACGCCGACCGCACCTCCTTCACCGGCCCCGACCTGCAGCGCATCGTCGAGCCCGGCGAGATCCGGGTGCGGCTGGGCGCCTCGAGCGAGGACATGACCCTCGAGGGCTCCTTCCGCATCAGCGGTCAGGTGCGCGAGATCGAGACCGGCC
Organism: Brachybacterium sp. Z12; assembly: GCF_014400405.1. Lineage (GTDB taxonomy): Bacteria > Actinomycetota > Actinomycetes > Actinomycetales > Dermabacteraceae > Brachybacterium. The sequence continues at coordinate 206,745 of NZ_CP060496.1, forward strand.
GCGCCGTGCTGGACACGCCCGTGTCCGTCTCGCCGGTCGCGCTGCGTGCCGAGCACCAGGCAGCGGCCGCCGGCGCGGCCGCCCCGGCAGGCGGGGGCGACCGATGACCCCGGCCCGCACGCCGCAGACACCGGGCGAGCGGGTCGAGACCCTCCGCCTCAGGATCGTCGACGAGCACGGCGAGGCCCGGGCGGGGGAGGAGGCCCGCATCGAGCAGGTCAGCCACGCCTTCGGCTTCGGCTGCTCCGCCTTCGAGCTGCGTCCCGAGGAGCCCGACGAACACACCCGGCAGTGGCTAGATCTGTTCAACATGGCCACCCTCCCCTTCTACTGGCGATGGTTCGAGAAGACCCCCGGCGCCCCGGACACCCAGCGGATCCTCCGCCTGGCCGAGGGCCTGCGCAGCCACGGGGTGCGCCTGAAGGGGCACCCGCTGCTGTGGCACACCCTCGCGCCCTCCTGGCTGCTGGAGAAGGACGACGCCGAGGTCGAGAGCCTCATCCGTGACCGGATCACCCGTGAGGTCACAGACTTCGCCGGGATCATCGAGCAGTGGGACGCGATCAACGAGACCGTGATCCTCCCGGTCTTCGAGGCCGAGGAGAACGCCGTCACCCGCCTCGCACAGGCACGAGGGCGGATGGACGTCATCCGGCTCGCCTTCGAGACCGCACGAGCAGCCGACCCCGCAGCACGGCTGGTCCTGAACGACTTCGACCTCTCGCCCGCCTTCGAGGACGTCATCGAGGAGTGCCTGGAGGCCGGGCTGCAGATCGACGCGATCGGTCTGCAGACCCACATGCACCAGGGCTACCGGGGAGAGGAGCAGATCACCGAGGTGATCGAGCGCTTCTCCCGCTTCGGCCTGCCGCTCCAGCTGACCGAGACCACGCTGGTCTCGGGCGACCTCATGCCCGCGCACGTCGGGGACCTCAACGACCACGTCGTCGACTCCTGGCCCTCCACCCCGGAGGGGGAAGCGCGTCAGGCCGACGAGCTCGAGCGGCACTACCGCACCGTGCTCGCCCAGCCGGCCGTCGAGTCGCTCACGTACTGGGGGCTCGGGGACGCCGGGGCCTGGCTCGGGGCACCCGCGGGCCTGGTGCGCGCCGACGGCACGCCCAAGCCGAGCTACGACGCCCTGCGGGCGCTGATCGCCGATGAGTGGTGGGTGAAGGACCGCTCCCTTCGCACCGACGGCGAGGGCGTTCTCACGCTCGAGGGCTTCGCGGGCGACTACTCGCTCGAGCACGACGGGGAGAGCGTCGAGATCACGATCCCTCGAGGGGGCGGGGAGCAGCAGCTGAGCCGTCCCCGTCGGGCTCCGCGCGGCTGACGAACTTCGTGGTGAGCAGCTGCGCCACCGGCCGTTCCGAGGCCCACAGCGCGAAGACCAGCAGCGACGCCGCGAACAGCAGCAGGAACTCCCCGACGAACAGGATGATGCCGAACGTCAGCACGCCCAGCGACAGCAGGGCGAGCGTGGACAGGGGCTTCACCAGCAGCGTGAACGCCGCCAGGCGGAAGACGTCCCGCGTGCGGAAGCTGAAGGTCGAGACGATCGAGAGCACCCGCGCCAGGACCAGCAGCGCCGCCGCACCCACGACCAGGAAGACGACGTTGAGGAGGCTGGTCCCCACCGCGTCGGAGTAGGTGAGGTTGAAGGCCAGCAGGGCCAGCACGAGCAGCACGGGGGTGCCCACCTTGAGGCTGTCGAGGGCATTGAGCCGATAGCCGCGCAGGAACTGGCGGGCCGGGGCCAGATCCTGGTCCTCCCGCCAGGTCCGGCAGGCGTACAGCCCGGCGGCTAGGGCCGGCAGCAGCGGCAGCGCCCCGATCACGAACAGCAGCGAGCTCAGCGGCCCCGGGGACAGCACCGTCCACAGCAGGAGGGTGGGTGCGGCGGCGAGCACGAGCAGCACGTCGAGCGCGAGGAACCAGTAGACCCCTTCGGTGATCTCGGTGAACAGACCGCGCGGGCGACTGGGTGGCGTCATTGCTCCTCCTGGAGACGTGCAGGGAGACGTGCAGGATGCCGCCGGACACGACAAGATCTCATTATGTCCGAAAGTTTCGGGTTTTGTCGAGCCGCAGTTGCAGAAACGTTACCTTCTGCCGGCCCGGCCGGGAGGGCTTAGGGGGTGGCGCTACGGTCTGGCGCACCTGGTCACGGCGATGCGGGACGATTCACCTGCCGTGCTTGCAAGTTTTCGGGAACTTCTTGACCAAGATCACATCGACGGTTAAGTTAAGGCCCACAACGAAAGCTTGACGAAAGTCTCGGCAATTCCTGCGGCACAGTCGCTGGAGGGAGTCGCAGACGAGAGGTTCACCCGTCCCGCTCGGTCGGGTCGTCTCCACGGTGACGTGGAGGCACCCGAGCGTGGACGCCCCGCAGCACCGGTTCGATTCGCTTCGCCCCTCGCCGCACCATCCGGTCCGGCTTTGACCCTCATGAGGAGACGGCAATGACCACGCCCCGCCCCTTCCCTTTCGCCCCGACCCGACGCAGCTTCGTCGGACTCTCCGCTGCGGCCTTCGCCACGGTGGCGCTGGCAGCCTGCGGGTCCAACTCCGCTGAGGAGGTCGACGTCGAGAGCCAGAACGTCGGCGCGATGGATGACTACGCCGCGGACACCCAGTTCAAGGCCACCGAGCCGATCCAGGTCAGCATGCTGTGGACCGACTGGCCCGAGGTCCCCGTCGAGGACTCCTGGCGGCTCTTCGAGCACATCAAGGAGATCACGAACGTCGAGATCACGCTGACGCACATCCCCTTCAGCGATGCGACCGAGAAGCGCAGCCTCCTCATCAGCGCCGGCGACGCCCCCACGCTGATCCCGCTGGTCTACACCGGTGAGGACGCCCCGTTCGTCTCCTCGGGCGCCGTGGTCCCGCTCAGCGACTTTGCGGACAAGATGCCCAACTTCCAGAAGTACGTCGAGGAGTGGGACCTCGCCGAGATGATCAACAACCTCAAGCAGGAGGACGGCAAGTACTACATGGTGCCGGGCCTGCAGGAGGTCTCGGTCCCCGTCTTCAGCCTCGTCGTGCGCAAGGACGTCTTCGAAGACGTCGCAGGCGGGGTGCCGAACACCTGGGAGGAGCTCCACGAGGCACTCAAGCTCATCAAGGAGGAGTACCCGGACTCCGTCCCGCTCGCCGACGGCTTCGAGGCTCAGTCCATGCTCAACTACGCCGCTCACGCCTTCGGCACCAAGGCCGGCTGGGGCTTCGGCGACGGTGCGATCGAGGGTGCCGACGGCAAGCTCACCTACGTCGCGACCACCGACGAGTACAAGCAGCTGGTGGAGTACTTCCGCGGTCTGGTCGAGGACGGCCTGCTGGACAGGGAGTCCCTCACCGAATCGAACGACGGCAGCGGAGCCGCCGGCGTCGACGAGAAGTTCGCCAATGAGTCGTGCTTCGCCGCTTCCGGGTCCTCCGGCACGGCGATCGAATTCGCCACGGCGCTCAACGAGACCGTGGGCGAGGGCAACTTCTCCGTCGGCCTCATCCCGCCGCCCGCCGGTCCCGCCGGCGACAAGGTCGAGCCCCGCAACTTCTGGCACGGATTCATGCTCAGCTCGGAGATCACGAAGTCCGAGAACTTCCTGGCCACGCTGCAGTTCGTCGACTGGCTCTACTTCAACCCCGATGCTCGCGAGATGCTGCGCTGGGGCGAGAAGGACGTGCACTACACCAAGGCCGAGGACGACACCATCGAGCTGATGGACGGGTTCTCCCTGGATGACTACGCGATCAACACCGGGGCCGGCACCGACATCAAGATCGATCTCGGGTTCTCCACCTTCCCGGCCGAGTCCTCCGAGTCCCGGGCGCTGAAGGAGTCCTACAGCACCCCGGAGTTCGTCGAGTACATCGACGACGTCCTGACCACGCGGACCCCGCGCGATCCGTTCCCGCCCACGCCGATGGACGAGACCGAGCTTGAGCAGGCCTCGCTGCTGGCCACTCCGATCAAGGACTCCGTGGATACCGCGACCCTGCAGTTCATCATGGGCGAGCGCGATATGAGCGAATGGGATTCCTTCCTCGGCGAGCTGGAGGCGGCGGGCGTGCCGCGCTACCTCGAGCTGCTCAACAACACCGCGCGCGATCGCTTCGTCGAGGCGAACGGGTGAGCGGCGCTGAGACACTGAGGGAGGAGCTGAGGACATGACTCTGGCGGAGTCCCAGCAGGTCGCGGCGCAGGAGTCTGCGCCGCGACCCGCGGTCCTGAAACCGAGGCCGGGAGGGTGGAAGAGGGCGCTCAAGCGAGATTGGCCGCTGTACAGCCTCGCGATCGCGCCGCTGATCTTCCTGGCGATCTTCCGATACCTGCCGATGCTTGGCAACGTGATCGCCTTCCGGCGCTTCCGGGCCGGCGGCAGCATCTTCGGCGATGAGTGGGTCGGGATGCTCTACGTGGATATGTTCATCCACGATCCCGCCTTCTGGAACGTCTTCACGAACACGGCGATCATCGGCGGCATGACCCTGGTGGTCTGCTTCCCGCTGCCGATCATCCTCGCGTTGATGCTCAACGAGGTGCGGCGCACGCACTTCAAGCGGATCGTGCAGTCGATCAGCTACCTGCCGCACTTCCTCTCGGTCGTGATCGTGGTGGGCATGGTCTACCAGCTGCTCTCCCTGCAGGGCACTGTCAACCAGATCGCCGAGGCCTTCGGTGGGGACGCGGTCTCGTTCCTCCAGAAGCCCGAGTGGTTCCGGTTCATCTACGTGGCCTCCGAGGCCTGGCAGACCGTCGGCTGGGGCACGATCCTGTACCTCGCCGCGCTGACCGCCGTGGACGACCAGCTCTACGAGGCGTCCCGCATCGACGGTGCCAACCGCTGGCAGCAGACCTGGCACGTCACGATCCCGGGGATCCGGCCGACGATGGTCACCCTGCTGATCCTCAACATCGGCAACTTCCTGAACGTCGGGTTCGAGAAGGTCCTGCTGCTGTACAACCCCATGACCTATTCCACCGGTGACGTGATCTCGACGTACCTGTACCGAGTGGGTCTGGTGTCCAACAACCTCAGCTATGCGGCGGCCATCGGCCTGTTCCAGGCGATCATCGGATTCGCGATGGTCATGTCCGCCAACTACATCTCGAAGCGATTGGTGGGGACGAGCCTGTGGTGATCGAAGCAATGGCCCCGGACGCACCCCGCCCGGCGCCCGTGACAGCCCGAACCTCCCGGATCAAGGACTCCACCTCATACAAGGTGTTCACGGTCGTGAACATGACCGTGCTCGTGCTGATGTGCGCGTTGATGCTCTACCCGTTCATCATGCTGCTGGCCCAGTCGTTCAGCTCCGCGGGGGCGATCAACGCGGGGAAGGTCAACCTCTTCCCCGTCGACTTCAACCTCGACACCTATAAGGCAGTCGCCAACAACAGCAACTTCTGGCGCACCTACGGCAACACCGTGGTCTACACCCTCATCGGCACCACCATCGCGATGGTGCTGACCACGACCTACGCCTATGTGCTCTCGAAGAAGCATCTCAAGGGGCGCGGCCTGCTCATCGGCATCGCCGTGTTCACGATGTTCTTCAACGGCGGCATCGTTCCGAACTACGTGCTCATCTCCTCGCTGGGGATGAAGAACACCATGTGGGCGGTGATCCTCCCGCCGGCGCTGTCGGTCTTCAACCTCCTGGTCATGAAGGCGTTCTTCGAGAACCTGCCCAACGAGCTGGAGGAGGCCGCGCACATCGATGGCCTCAGCTGGTTCGGGATCTTCTTCCGGATCGTGATGCCGCTGTCCAAGGCGGTGATCGCCACGATGGTGCTGTTCTACTCGGTGCAGTACTGGAACGACTGGTTCGCGGCCTTCCTCTACCTGGACCGCACCGACCTGTTCCCGGTGACGCTGTTCCTGAGGAACCTCATAGCCGGAGCCTCGACGGCGGCCTCCGAGGGCGCTGCGGCCTCCGGCTCCACCGTGAGCGACATCAACGCCAACATCCAGTCGGTCACGATGATCCTGATCTTGATCCCCATCCTGTGCGTGTACCCGTTCGTGCAGCGGTACTTCGTCTCGGGGATCATGCTCGGCTCCGTCAAGGGCTGAGCCCCAGCGCCCCGTCGCCCCCCCGTGGCCGCGGGGCGCTCGCACGAGCAATACACCCATGCAGGACCAGATGTTGACGTCGAAGGAGACACCATGAGACGCCGCCAGATCCTCACCGCCGGAGCGGTCGCCACCACGCTCGCCGCCGCGGCCCCGGCAGCCATCGCCGCTCCGGGCGGGGGCGGAGGCCCGAAGAAGCCTCCGGGCAACGGACGCAGCAAGCCCCCGGGCCTGGCCAAGAAGGACAACCTCGCCTTCGCCGCCGGGGACACGCTGAAGATCGGCTGCGCCGTCGCCGGCGGTGGGCACCACACGGACGAGAACTACCCGGACCCGTTCACCAGCGACCAGCCCTACCGCGAGGTGCTCGCGAGCGAGTTCACCTCGCTCTCGGCCGAGAACCAGATGAAGTGGGACCACCTGCGCCCCGCGCCGGACACCTACGACTTCACCGACGCCGACGCGATCGCAGACTTCGCCGAGGCCAACGGCCAGGTGGTGCGCGGACACACCCTGATGTGGCACAGCCAGAACCCCGAGTGGATCGAGCAGGGCGACCACACCCCGGAGCAGCTGCGCGAGATCCTCAAGGACCACATCTTCACGGTGGCCGGTCGCTACGCGGGCCGCATGCAGCAGTGGGACGTCGTCAACGAGATCTTCGACGACAACGCCGAGCTGCGCACGACCGGGAACATCTGGATCCGTGAGCTGGGCCCGGAGATCATCGCCGACTGCTTCCGTTGGGCGCACGAGGCCGATCCGGAGGCGCTGCTGTTCTTCAACGACTACAACGTCGACGGCATCAACGCCAAGAGCGACGCCTACTACGCGCTCATCGTGGACCTCCTCGCCGACGGCGTCCCGGTCCACGGCTTCTCCACCCAGGGGCACCTGTCGCTGCGCTACGGGTTCCCCGACGACCTCGCCGACAACCTCCAGCGGTTCGCCGACCTCGGGCTGCAGACAGCCGTCACCGAGCTCGACGTGCGGATGGATGTGGCCGAGGGGGAGGCGCGACGCCTGAGCAGCTCGAGCAGCAGGCCGACTACTACCGCCGTGTGACCGAGGCGGCGCTGTCCGTCGAGGGCTGCTCCTCGCTCACCCTGTGGGGCGTGCTGGACAAGTACTCGTGGGTGCCGGTGACCTTCCCCGGTGAGGCCGCGGCGACCGTGCTGTGGGACGACTTCTCCCGCAAGCCCGCCTACTACGCGGTCCAGGACGCGCTCGCCGAGGCGAGCGGACGCGGGGCATCCGGCGCTGCGGCGCTGACCGACGCCTCCGAGGCGTCTCGAGCAGGACCCATGCGGGGGCGGTGCCACGGCGCCGCCCCCGTTCTGCTGCGCGCTGGTCAGTGGATCGGGTCAGTGGAGTGAGTCAGTAGATCGGGCGGCCGCTGGCGTCAGGGATCCCGGAGGCGCGGAAGAAGTAGGTGCGCAGCTGATCGCGCCACTCCTCGGCCGAGCGCTCCTGCTTGCGCAGCAGCTGCGTCACCCGTGCATGCAGAGCCGCGGGGACGCGGCCCTCGAGCTGCTGCCAGCGCGGGCGCAGCGTGAGCACCTGCTCGAAGGCGTCGGCCCGGGAGTCGTAGATGTGCTGGATGACCGTCTTCCCGCTGTGCAGGCGGTGCGTGTACGGCACGTGATGGAAGAACAGCAGCAGCTCATCGGGGCAGGTCTCCGCCGACTCGTAGAGCGAGGCCCACGGTTCGGGGTACAGCCCCGCGAAACCGGTGCCGGTCGCGACGGTGCGATCCACGCCGATGCCGTCACGGTCCGCGAAGTGATAGGTGCCCCACGGGGTGTACTCGTAGCCGTCCACGTCGGGCCCGTAGTGATGGCCCGGGCGCACCATGAACCCCACCCCGAGCGGAGCGGTGTACTGCTCGTACAGCAGCCACGACCCGGCCAGCAGCTCCTGCAGCACCTCCCCGATCAGGGGATCGGAGCCGAAGGTCGCCGCGATCCACTCCTCCAGGATCTGCTCGGGAGGCAGCTCCGCGTCCCAGGCGAGCCGCCCCCCAGTGCGAACAGGTTCGCCTGCGCGAGCGGGTGCCCGGTCCAGAACTCGTCGGATCCGACGTTCGAGACCGCGACCACCCCGCCGGGACGCTCCGCGGTGCCGGCGACGATCTGAGCGAGCGTCGCAGCGCCGGAGCCGGGATCGCCGAAGGGGAAGCGGAGGTTCTCGCTCCACCACGGCGCGAGGTAGCACAGGTGCTTCTGCTGCCCGGTGTACTCCTGGGTGACCTGCAGCTCGACCGCGAGGCGGGTGCGGGGCATCGCCCCGATCACCGGAGAGACGGCCTCACGGGTCTGGAAGTCCATGGGGCCGTGCTTGACCTGCACGATCACGTTGTCGTCGAAGCGGCCGTCCAGCGGCGCGAAGTGGTCGTGGGCGGCGCGGGCGCGGTCCGTGCGGCGGTCGCGCCAGTCCTGATGATGGTCGTAGACGAACGCCCTCCAGAACACCTCGCCGCCGTGCGGGGCCAGGGCGCGGGCCAGCAGGTTCGCGCCGTCGGCATGATCACGGCCGTAGGCGAAGGGCCCGGGCTGCCCCTCGGAGTCGGCCTTGACCACGAAGCCGCCGAAGTCGGGGATCTGCGCATAGACCGCGTCGGCCGCCTGGCGCCACCAGTCCTGCACCTCGATGTCCAGGGGGTCGGAGATCTCCAGGCCGCCCAGCAGGATCGGGGAGGCGAAGGAGACCGACAGCAGCACCGAGATGCCCTGCGCCCGGAAGATCTCCGCGAGGCGGGCCACCTGGTCCAGCCGGGTCGTGAGCAGGGTGGCCTCATGGGCGTGGACGTTGACGTTGTTGAGCGCGACGCGGTTGATGCCGATCGAGCCCAGCAGCTGTGCGTAGTGCTCCACGCGTGTCAGATCGGTGCGCAGCTCGCCGTGCTCGTAGAACAGGGAGCCTCCTGCGTAACCGCGTTCGACCTGCCCCATCACGGGGTGGACGGTCATGTTGTCCCAGTGATCGAGCATCCGGATCGCGTGCGCGGGGGAGTGGACGCTCCAGTCGCCGTCCGCTGTGCCTCCCGTGCCTCGCAGCACGGCGTAGAAGCCGTACAGCAGGCCCCGGCCCCCGCCTCCGACCAAGGTGAGGTGCTCGCCGTCGGTCCGCAGAGCGAAGGCCTCGGCGCCCGCCGCCTCGAGTTCGTCGAGCACCTCCGTGCCTGTGCCCTCCGCACGGGCTGCGGTCAGGTCGTACAGGGCCAGGGATCCGGGCGCGCCCTCCGCGAGGGAGCGCAGCCGCGTGATCTCGGAGCCGACGGTGGCCGCGAGCGGCCCGTCGGCGTGCAGGTGCACCTCGCGGGGCAGGCGCGCGGCGGCGTGTTCACCGAACCAGGCGAGGTGAGCGAGGTCAGCGAGGTCAGCGGGGGCGGTGCTCACAGGCGCCCGCGCAGCCAGTCGAGCTGACGGCGCTGCTGAGCAGGCCCGCCGCCCTCATGGTTGTTGTACGGGTAGACGACGATCTCGCGCTCCGGGTCCGTGTCGGTGGCGCTGCCGTAGAGGTTGTAGGCGGCGAACACGGTCGAGGGCGGGCAGATGACATCGCGCAGCGCGACCGAGAACATCGCGGGTGCGGTCGCCCGGCGCCCCAGGTGCAGGGCGTCGACGTAGGACAGAGTGCGGAAGGTCTGCTCCTCGAGGCCCCGGTGGACAGCCAGGTAGCGCACGATCTCCTGGTACGGGTCGGCGTCGGTGATCTCGACCGCGCGGCGCATGTGAGTCAGGAACGGGACGTTGGTGAGCAGGGCGTCGACGTCGGGCACGAGGCCCGCAGCCCCGAGCGCGAGTCCGCCGCCCTGGCTGTTGCCGGTGACCGCAACGCGGCCATCCGCCCCGGGCAGCGCCCGGGCGGCATCGACGGCGCGGGCAGCATCGGTGAACAGACGGGTCAGGTATGCGGTGTGCGGGGAGGTGATGCCGCGGGTCATCACTCCGGGTGCAGCCGGGCCGGATCCGGCCGGGTCGGCGGTGTGGCCGCCCGCTCCCCAGCTGGAGCCCTGCCCCCGTGTGTCCATCACCAGGTGGCCGTAACCGGCGCCCGCGAAGGCCAGGCGCTCGAGCGGCTCGCCGCGGCCACCGCCGTAGCCGAGGTACTCGACCACCACCGGCAGCTCCGCCTCGACTCCGGCGGGCCGGTTGTACCAGGCGCGCACAGGGGAGCCGTCATGGCCGGCGAAGGTGACGTCCCAGGTCCGGATCAGGGTGAGGCCGTTCTCCACCGGCTCGATCGAGAGAATCGGGGAGGACGCGGTGCGGGCACGGGAGAGGGTCTCGTCCCAGAAGGGCATGAGGTCCTCGGGCTCGCTGAGCTGCGGGCGGTAATCCCGCAGCGAGTCGAGGGGCATGTCGAACAGCGCCATGCGGGCGGCCTCCACGGTGAGGACCGGGCGGAGCCTGACTCCTGCACCGGTAGGCGAAACTGGCATGAAACACTACTGAAAGTTACGTCGTGGTTTAGGCTAAGGCTGGCGGAGGGGCCGGTCAAGGCCTGCCCATGCGGGTACCGTTCGACGAGATGCACCGGGGTCGGTGCGTCCGGATCAGGGGAGAGGTGAGGACATGGCGCAGAACGAGACGCGGAGCGAACGCGTCACCTTGAAGGATGTGGCGGAGAAGGCCGGGGTCTCCCTGGCGACCGCCTCCAAGGTGATGAACGGGCGAGCGGACGTGCGCCAGGCGACGCGCGAGACCGTCGCGCAGGCCGCACGCGACCTGGGTTACGAGCCCAAGCGTCGCGACACCGACCGTCGGCGCTCCGCACTGATCCACTTCGACACCCTCACCAGCCCCTATTCGCTCCAGGTGCTCGAGGGGGCGGAGCAGGCCGCGCATCGCGCCGGCGTGGACCTGCTGGTGATCAGCGGCGATCAGACCCCCGCCGGGCTCACCCGCGCCTGGATGGCGGATGCCGCCGCCCGCGGGGTCGAGGGCGTGATCCTGGTGACCACTCCGATCGGCGCCCAGCACGCACGATGGAGCAAGGATCTCCGCCTGCCGCTGATCGCGATCGACCCGGTCTCCATCGATCCGGACGTCAACGGCATCGTCACCATCTCCGCCACCAACTGGGAGGGTGGCAGCACGGCCGTCCAGCACCTCCTGGACCTTGGGCACCGCCGGATCGGCGTGCTCGCCGGGCCGAAGGACTCGGTGCCCGCCCGCCAGCGCGTCCAGGGCTACCACTCCGCGCTCGGCTCGGCCGGAGTGGTGTGGGAACGCGACCTCATCGAGCACGGGAACTTCTCCTACGAGGACGGGCAGAAGGGCGCCGAGCGCCTGCTGCAGCTGCCCGAGCCGCCGACTGCGATCTTCGCCGTGGCCGACACCCTCGCCGTCGGCGCCCTGCGGGCCGCCCGCCGGCAGGGCATCGACGTGCCCGAGCAGCTCAGCGTGATCAGCTTCGACGACACGATGATCGCCCAGTGGACCCATCCGCAGCTGACCGCCGTGCGGCAGCCGCTGTTCTCGATGGGACAGGTCGCGATCGAACGCCTGCTCGCGCTGTCCTCGGACCCCGGGCTGTTCGCCCACCCCTTCAAGCTGGAGACCCACCTCATCGAGCGTGAGTCCACTGCAGCCCCCGGGGCGACGACGCCTGATCCCGCCCGGCGGCCCGGCGGCCCGTCGGCCCGGCGGCTCAGGACTGTTCGACGAAGCGGTCCCGTGCGCTGTTGATCAGCTCGACGTAGGAGTCCAGGCCGCTGGCCTCGAGCTCGGCATGGAACGTCTCCCACTCCCCGAGGTCCCGCTCGCCGACGATGAACTGCAGCGTGTTGGTGTCCACCATGTCCTTCAGCGGGGTCGCCATCAGCGAGGCCTGCTCGAGCTCCGCCTCCTCGAGCGGTGCCGGCGCCCACGGCGGCATCGACTCCAGGTTCTCCACCACCCCGTCGACGAAGGTGGAGAACGCTTCGGAGTTGTACGACTCCTTCAGCGCCCGGGACTCCGTGGCCTCGGCGAGGAACGTCGAGAAGCCCAGGTCCTTGAGGATGTCGGTTCCGGCGCGCCCGTGTTCAGGTCGAAGGAGTCGAGGGAGTGGCCCTCGGCGAGCTCGATGGTGCCGTCCTCCGCCTTCGTATAGGTTTCGCCCTCGACGCCCCAGCGCAGCATCTCGCGCGCTTCGGGATTGAAGTACAGCCAGTCCAGGAACTGCAGGATCGCCAGGAAGTTCTCCGATTCCGCGATCTGCGAGCCGAGCATGAAGCCGTGCCAGAAGTTGCGCGGGCCCATGAGGTTGCCGGCCGGTCCGGCAGGCGGCGGGATCAGCTGGAGGTCGTAGTTGCCGCGTCCGACGGTCTCGTCGAGCGCCTGCGCGAACTCGATCGCCGTGCCGGAGGAGCCCGAGGCGGCGAAGCAGGTCTCGGCCGCGAACTTCTCCACCACCCCGCCGGCGCCGCTGCCGTCGTTCGCTGCGGTGAGCGTCTCGGGATCCAGCAGCCCCTCCTGGACGAGCGTGCGGTAGTACTCGAGCATCGAGCGGTATTCGTCCGTGGTCGCGGCGTAACGGAGGGGTTCGCCGTCCTGGCCGCCGATCATGCCGTCCCCGAAGCCCCAGCCGGCGCGCGTGCCGAAGGCGTATCCGCCGTAGTTGATCAGCGACTGCCCCTCGAAGCCGTCGGCCAGGGGGAGCGAATCGGGGTATTTCTCCTTGATGAGCGCGAGCCCCTCATGCACCTCCTCCCAGGTGGAGGGGATCCCGATGCCCACGTCCTCCCAGACGTCCGTGCGGATGATCAGCGAGAAGGAGGGGACCCAGACCTCCTGCAGGCCCGGGAGCATGTAGTACTTCCCGTCGGCCTGGCGCAGGTTCTCCATCATCTCGCCGAGGTCCCACTCCTCCACATACTTGCGGAAGTGGGGCATGTGCTCGATGTAGTCGCTCATCGGCAGGATCGCGCCGGAGGCGACGAACGGGGTCTCGTCCCCGCGGTAGATCAGCGGGATGACACTGGGGGCATCACCGGCGCTGATCAGCAGGCTGCGCTTCTCCACGGAGTCGCTGAAGGGCACATGGGTGAGCTCGATCCGGATATTCGTCAGCTCCTCGATGCGGTCGAAGACCTGCCACGTCTCCGTGACCGGCTGCTCGGGCCAGTCCGTCCACAGCATCGACACGGTGATCGGTTCAGTCGCCGTGAACTGCTGTCCCGCCTCGTACGAGTCCATCGCGCCGACGTCCAGCGAGGCGGCGTCGATCTGCTCCTCCGCAGAGCCGCCGCAGGCGGTCAGGGCGAGAGAGCCGGCGGCCGCGGCGGTCAGCCCGACGAAAGCGCGACGGCTGGTGAGCGATGGGGGAAGGGGCGGCAGGGGGTGGTCATCAGTGACTCCCGGTGTGTGGAGGGGCCCGGCAGGGATGAGCGGGGCGTGATCGACGTCGGCGGGGGACGTGCGGGATGCAGTGCGCCGGAGCCGCGGAACGGCGTCCATGCCATTCCCTGCCCCGACATTCCCGGAGAAACATTTCCGAAAAGATTTAACTCGAATGCCGACAACGCCAGGCTATTCAGCCTGCAGTCAGGCGTCAAGGATGTGGGCGGCCTTGCGGTGCCGCTGAGCGAAGGGGCAGGTCAGAGACTTGTGCTCAGACGGTGCGCTCAGGCGTCGTCCGAAATGTTTAGCGAAACAATGTACTCGGCGAGAATCCCCGCGGAGTGATCTCTGTGTTCCGGACTCAGTGGGATCGAGGTGAGGTGCGCCCGATCCAGGCCCCCGGCGCGTTGAACACCGGCTGCAGCGCCGCCCGCGCCGCCCCGCGCAGGGCCGGATCCGCATGGCCGTCCGAACGCTCGATCAGCACCGGTCCGGCCTCGACCGCGAGGGCGTGCTGCTCGACCGTCTCCCGGATCACCGGCTCCAGCTCGTCCGCGATCGGGGCGAGGTATCCCGAGAGCACCACGGTGGTCAGATCCAGCACGTTCAAGGCGTTGGCGATCGCGAGCCCCAGGGAGCGGCCGATCATCCCGATCACCTCGGCGCGGTCGCTGCGGAGGGAGAGCGCCTCCACCAGGTCCTCGATGAGCACGTCGTCGCCGAGCCCCGCCCGCTCGCGCAGCGCGTGGTACGAGACGTAGGCCTCCAGGCAGCCCTGCCGACCGCAGCGACAGGTGGCGCCGCCCGGCTCGATGACCGTGTGCCCGAACTCGCCGGCCCAGCCGTGCGTGCCGGTCATCAGGGCGCCGTCGAGCACGACGGCACCGCCGATGCCGGTCGAGCCGCGCAGGTAGATGAAGGATTCGCCGGGGCGATGGTCGATCTCGGTGAGGACAGACAGGCGGTTGTCGTTCTGTGCCCGCACGGACAGGCCCGCCAGCTCCGGATGGGCGAGCAGTCGCCCCACCAGCGGCACTTCGGTCCAGTCGAGGTTCGGCGCCGAGAGGACCCGGCCGTCGTCCGGGGCGATACGGCCGGGGACGGCCACGACCACCTCCACGACGGGCAGGTCGCCCGCCTCGGCGCGCACCCTCCCCAGCAGCTCGGCGGCGAGATCGATCGCGTCTTCGGCGGAGCTCGCCGTGACCTTCCGGTATTCGATCTGATGGCTGAGCACCTCGCCGGCCAGGTCGATGCCGAGGCAGGCGACGTGGTCCGCGGCGATCTCCAGCCCGATCGCCAGCAGGGTGCCGCGGGCAGGGGTCAGCGGCACCATCGGCCGCCCGGCACCCGCGGAGATCGGCTCGCCCTCTTCGACCAGCGAGGCGTTGACCAGCTCTTCGACCAGCTTGGAGACGGTCGGCTTGGTGAGCCGGGTGCGCTTGGCGAGCCCGGCACGGGAGATCGGGGCGGCGGAGGTGGAGGCGGCTGCTAGCGCGGCGAGGACCGTCGACAGGTTGTGCTCGCGCAGATGTGCGGACTGCACCTGTGCCCCCTTCGATGGCTCCGGACGGGGCGGCTGTGGCGCGGAACCCCGAAATTTCTGTGAACAGCTTGGCATGCCGACGTTAGTTACGGTAACTTACTAACAACGGCGCACCGCCGACCAACGACGAAGGAGCCTTCTGATGACTGCCCCCACCCCCACCCGCGACGACAAGTTCTCCTTCGGTCTGTGGACCACCGGATGGCAGGCCCAGGACCAGTTCGGTTCCGCCACCCGCCCGCCGCTGGAGCTGGCCACCCACGTGCGCAAGCTCGCCGAGCTCGGCGCCTGGGGCTTCACCTTCCACGACAACGACATCGTGCCCTTCGACGCCACCCCGCAGGAGCGTCAGGCGATCATCGATCAGTTGAAGAAGGTCACCGAGGAGACCGGCCTGGTGATCGAGATGGTCACCACCGACACCTTCGCCCACCCCGTCTTCAAGGACGGCGCCTTCACCTCCAACGACCGCTCCGTGCGCCGCTTCGGCCTGCGCAAGGTGCTCGCCAATGTGGACCTCGCCGCTGAGCTCGGCGCGACCACCTTCGTGATGTGGGGCGGCCGTGAGGGCTCCGAGTACGACGGTTCCAAGGACCTCATGGCCGCGCACCAGCGCTACGCCGAGGGCGTCGACACCGTCGCCGGGCATCAAGTCCAAGGGCTACGACCTGCGCATCGGCCTCGAGCCCAAGCCGAACGAGCCCCGCGGCAACATCTTCCTGCCCACCATCGGCCACGCACTCGCCTTCATCGAGCAGCTCGAGCACGGCGACATCGTGGGCATCAACCCCGAGACCGGCCACGAGCAGATGGCGACGCTGAACTACACCCACGGCCTCGCCCAGGCGCTGTGGGCGGAGAAGCTGTTCCACATCGACCTCAACGGCCAGCACGGCCCGATGTACGACCAGGACCTGGTGTTCGGCCACGGCGACCTGATCTCCGCCTTCTTCACCGTCGACCTGCTCGAGAACGGCTTCGCGTCGAAGCCCGGCGCCTACGAGGGTGCCCGTCACTTCGACTTCAAGCCCTCGCGCACCGAGCACGAGCAGGGTCAGTACGACTCCGCCGCGGCGAACATGGAGATGTACCTGATGCTCAAGGAGCGCGCCCTCGCGTTCCGTCAGGACTCCGAGGTCCAGGAGGCGATGAAGTACTCCGGCATCGAGGAGCTCGCCCAGTCCACCCTCGCCGAGGGCGAGACCCTGGACGACCTCATCGCGGACCGCTCCACCTTCGAGGATTTCGACGCCGACAAGGCCGGCGAGCGCAACTACGGCTTCGTGCGCCTGCAGCAGCTGGCCATGCAGCACCTGCTCGGCTTCCGCGCCTGAGTCGTCCCGGGCCCGGCACGTGCCGCCTCGGCTCGTGCCGGGCCCGACCCATGCCGGGCCCGTGACCTCTCCCCACGTCCGGCATATCCTCGCTCCCATCATCTCCACTGACGGAAAGGCCTCTCGATGGCACCCCTGGTCCTCGGCATCGACTCCTCCACCCAGGCCACCAAGGCCCTCCTCGTCGACGCGGAGTCCGGTGAGGTGCTCGAGGAGCGCCGCGCCGCCCATCCCGAGGGCACCGAGGTCGATCCTCGGGTCTGGCTCGCCGCGGTCGACGAGGCTGCCGGGCCGTTGCTCGAGCGGGCCGAGGCGGTGTCCGTCGGCGGCCAGCAGCACGGCATGGTGCTGCTCGACGCACAGGGCGAGGTGGTGCGTGACGCGCTGCTGTGGAACGACACCCGCTCCGCACCGCAGGCCGCTGCGCTGATCGAAGAGATGGGCGGGCCCGAGGCGTCGGTCGAGGAGATCGGCAGCCTGATGGTCGCCTCCTTCACCGCCTCGAAGCTGCGCTGGGTGCGCGACGAGGAGCCCGGGAACGCGAAGCGCGCCGCGAGCGTGCTGCTGCCCCACGACTACGTCTCCCGCCACCTCGCGGGCGGGGAGAGGCCTTCACCGATCGCGGTGACGCCTCCGGCACCGCCTACTACTCCACCGCCACCGAGGAGTGGAAGCCCGAGCTGGTCGAGCTCGCGCTGGGCCGCTCGCTCGAGCTGCCGCGCCTGCCCGGCTCGCCGCAGGAGGTCATGGCCCGCACCCCGCACGGTGCCGCTATCGCCGCCGGCACGGGCGACAACATGGGTGCGGCGCTCGGCCTGTCCCAGAGCGAGGGCGACGTCTCCGTCTCGATCGGCACCTCGGGCGTCTGCGCGATGGTCAGCCCCACCCGCCCGAACGATGCCAGCGGCACCGTCACCGGCTTCGCCGACGCCACCGGTCGCTTCCTGCCGATGACCACCACCATCAACGCCGCTCGCATCCTCGAGGCCGGCCGCACCCTGCTCGGCGTCTCCCACGAGGAGATGGCGCAGCTCGCGCTCGCGAGCGTGCCCGGCGCGCACGGCGTGACCCTGCTGCCCTACTTCGACGGCGAGCGCACCCCGAACCGGCCCGACGCCCGCGCCACGCTCACCGGCATGAGCACCGCCACCACCCGCGAGGACATCGCCCGCGCCTACGTCGAGGGTCTGCTGTGCTCGCTCGCCGACGGGATCGCGGCGCTCGAGGAGCGCACCGGCACCGCAGCCGCCGGCATCACCCTGATCGGCGGAGCGGCCCGCAGCGAAGCAGTCCAGCAGCTCGCCCCCGCGATCTTCGGCCGCGAGGTCACGCTCGCCCCGCCCGCCGAGTACGTCGCCCTCGGCGCCGCCCGCCAGGCCGCCTGGGCGCTCGCCGGCACCGAGGAGCCCCCGCCTGGGAGCTCACCGGCTCCCGGACCGTCGGCGGCGAGGCGACGCCCGAGGTGCTCGAGGCGTACCGCGCACTGAAGGAGCGCACCGAGAGCTGGGCGTGAGGAGCGCCGGGCCGGGACCCCTCACCGCTCCGCAGCCTCACGTCGTCGTCGCGAGGAACGACATGGTCGTCAGCAGCAGGGCGATCGCGCCCAGCGTGGCGCCCGTCGCCGAGGGGAGCAGCCGTGGGGCACGGCCTGCATCGTAATGCCCGACGCCGATGACCCCGAGGACGATCGCGAGCACAGCAACGGGCACTGCGAAGTAGTCCCCGATGACGGGGATCAGCGCGCAGAGGACGGCGAGGATGCCGAGGCTCAGCGCGTAGCCTCCGGCGCGAGGCGCCGGGCCGGCGGCGGGGTGCTCTTCCATGTCTCGCCCCTGCCCTTCGCGTGGGAAGGCTTCACTGTAGATGCCGTGCGGGCTCGAGAAGCCTCCCGACCGTCGGTTGCTTGGTCAGACGTTCCCGCGGGAACGTCTCGCAGCACGGTGCAAAATGTGCGGGACAGTGGGGGCATCAGCCGGCGTGCGGCGCGCTGAGGCGGAGGGTCAGCGTGAGCGGGAGAGAGGATCTCGCAGGAATCAGCAGCACCTCGCCGCCGGGCTCGTCGGTCGCACCGAGGAAGGTGGATAAACGCACCCGTCCGTCATGCGCTTTCCGTTGTGTCGCATCGTTCTAGGTGATTGCGTCTGTCAGGCTCGGTCGTCCGCCGCGCCGCGGTGGGGCGGCATCCCCGCAGCCGTGGATGTGTTGCTACCATCCATGATCGACACGGGGTGCCCCGACGGGGCTGAGATCACACCCGGTGAACCTGATCGAGTTCGTACTCGCGGAGGGATGTCGTCGATGAGCTGTGTGCTGCTGTGCTGCACGCCGTCGTCCCATGCACTGGTCCTCGCGGCGCAGGCCCCGCCTGCCGCGGCGGCGGAGGCGGCCTCGCTCCGTGCCCGAGCTGCTCGGACCCGACGATCAGGTCCTCGTGTCCGTTCCCGCGCGGTGCCGAGCCCCGGCACGGCACCGCTCCTCGCGCGTTGCGCTCCCACCCGCTGTGCGGCGGATGCGCTCGCCTGCCTGAAAGGACCGGCTGACCATGACCTCGCCGACCCTCGACCCCACCTCCCGCACCGTCCCCGCGATCGCTGAGCAGGTCGTTCTCGTCACCGGGGGCGCGCGCGGCCTCGGTCGCGCGCTCACCGAAGCCTTCCTGCGCAAAGGCGCTCGGGTCGTCATCAACCATCTCACCAGCGAGGACGCCGCGCATGACCTCGCCAGCCGCCACCCGGGCCGGGCCATCGCCGTCCGCGCCGACGTCCGGCACCGGGGCCAGGTCGAGACCCTGTTCGAGAGGGCCGAGGCTGAGTTCGGCCTCCCCGTCGGCACCGTCGTGAACAATGCCCTGCCCGGCTTCTCGTTCAACGGCGACGCCCGCGCCAAGGCGCACGAGATCGCCTACGATGCCTTCTCCGCGCAGTTCTCCGGCGCCGTGCAGGGCGCACTGAACACGATCCAGGCCGCGCTGCCCGGCTTCGCCCGGGCGGGCTCGGGGCGCGTCGTCAACGTCGGCACCAACCTGTTCCAGAACCCGGTCGTTCCCTATCACGACTACACCGCGGCGAAGGCGGCGCTCCTGGCGCTGACCCGCACCTTTGCCGCCGACCTCGGCCCGCGCGGCATCACCGTGAACATGGTCAGCGGCGGTCTGCTGCGCACCACCGACGCGAGCTCCGCGACCCCGGAGGCGGTCTTCGACGCGATCGCCGAGGGCACCCGTTGCAGTCGGTCACCACGCCCGCCGAGTTCGCCGACGCCGTGCTCTTCTTCGCCTCTCCCTGGTCCCGGTCCGTGACCGGGCAGAATCTCGTCGTCGACGGCGGGCTGGTGAAGAACTGATGGCCGCCGCGCCCCGCCGCCAGGTGCGGCTGAACCTGTTCGCGCACGCGTGCGGCCACCACGCCGCGGCCTGGCGGGCGCCGGGCTCCTCGGTGTCGCGTCTGGGCGACATCACCTATTGGGAGGAGCTCGCACGGATCGCAGAGCGCGGCCGACTCGACGCGATCTTCCTCGCCGACGGCCAGTCGATCGCGCCCGCCGGGGCCGAGCGCGGGCCGACATGGTTCCTGGAACCGATCACGGCGCTCACGGCGATGGCCCGCGCCACCGAGCGGATCGGGCTGGTCACGACGGTCTCGAGCACCTTCTGGGACCCGTTCCACGCCGCCCGCCTGCTGGCGAGCCTCGACCACATCTCCCACGGTCGGGTCGGGATCAACGTGGTCACCTCGATGACCGACGATGAGGCTCGCAACCACGGCATGCCCGCGCTGCCCGATCATGCGAAGCGCTACGCCACCGCGGGGAGTTCATCGAGGTGCTCCAGGGGCTGTGGGACTCATGGCCCTCCCAGAGCATCCTGGCCGATCCGGGGGGTGTACGTCGATCCGTCCCTGCTGCGACCGCCACAGCATCACGGGGAGTCCTTCCAGGTCGCCGGGCCGCTGAACGTGCCGACGCCGCCGCAGGGCCGCCCGGTGCTGTTCCAGGCCGGGGCCTCCGAGCCGGGCCGCGAGCTCGCCGCCCGCCACGCCGAAGGGATCTACGCGGTGGCCTGGGACCTCGAGTCCGCGCTCGCCTACCGCTCGGACATCCGCGCCCGGGCCGCCGCGCTGGGCCGCGCCCCGGAGACGATCGCGGTGATGCCGGGCCTGGTCGTCCACGTGGCCTCGACCGAGGAGGAAGCCCGGCGGATGCGCGCGGACCTCGACTCCCGCCTGCCGGTCGCGGACTCCCTGCGCCAGCTCTCCTTCTTCATCGGCCAGGACGCCTCGGACTGGGAGCTCGACGCCACCGTGCCACCGCTCCCGCCGCTCGAGGAGTTCACCGGCCCGAAGGGGCGCTACGCCACGGTGCTGCGCATCGTCGACTCCGTGCGGCCGACCGTGCGCGAACTGCTGGGGCTGCTCGCCGCCGGCGGCGGCCACGCGACCGTCATCGGCACGCCGGAGTCGGTGGCCGACGAGATCGAGCGCTGGGTCGACGCGGGCGCGGCCGACGGCTTCAACCTCATGCCGCCCACCCTCCCAGGCGGGATCACGGACTTCGTCGACCAGGTCGTGCCCGTGCTGCAGCGGCGCGGCCGGTTTCGTCGCGAGTACGAGGGGGCCACACTGCGGGAGCACCTGGGTCTGCCCGAGGCCAGGCCAGCGACTTCTCCTCTGTGAGGGCGACCGGTGCGGCGGTCCGCTCGATGGCGTGCCTGAACACGTTCCCGCGGGAACGCTTTCAGGGCAGCGGAACATCGTGCGGCGAGCTCGGACGGTGCTGACTAGCTCAGCTCGGTGACATCGGTACCCGCACCCGCGCCCGCACGGGCAGATGATCGCTCGGGAACACCCCATCGGGGCGGGAGTCGTCGATCCGCGCGTCCAGCACTCGCACGCCCTGGCTCAGCAGGATCCAGTCGATGCGGAACTCGGACTCCTCGACCTCCCCGAAATGGGGGAAGGTGCTCCAGGCGGGGCTGAGCTGCCGCTCGGCCGCGAGCCAGGAGTCCTGCAGCCCGAACTCGTCGACCAGCACCGTGTACGTGCGGCCCTGCGTTCCCCCAGGTCGCCGAGCCGATCTCCCGCGGTCGGTTTAGAAGAGCGCGTTGAAGCTCATGACCCGCGGCGCGGCGTCGTCGGCCGCCGGGACGGTGGTGATGCGAGCGTCCTCAGACCCTGGCCAGGATCGCGTCGGCGAACACCTCGGCAACCTCCGGGACGAGCTGCAGGTTGAACAGCGGCTCGAACAGCTCCGCCTCGAGGAGGAGCAGGCCGTGCGCTGCCGTATCGACGAGGTCGATGCGCGAGTACAGGGGAGTGGCGAGCCCGGTGACCTCGGCGATGGTGGAGAGGACCTGCTCTGCGAAGGCGCGCTCGGCGGCATCCGCAGACACCTGCTGAGGGGTCTCCCGGTAGCTCCCCCACGCAGCCCGCCGCCTCGTGCCAGCAGCGCACCTTTGGAGATCGCATGGGTGAAGTGCCCATCGACCAGGTACAGCGCCTTCTCGTGGCCTGCGGAGAGCTCAGGCACCTCGGGCTGCAGCATCACCGTGCGCTGCTCGGCGAAGATTTCGCGCCCGAGCGCCAGGGCCGCAGGATCGCCGGGGCGCAGCAGCCCTGCCAGCTGCGCGCCCGCACCCACTGTCGGCTTCAGCACCACGTGCCCGCCACCGGGACCGGAGTGCGCCGCGGAGAGCGCTGCGATCAGGGAGGCCTCCTCCGCGTGGAAGGTGGTGGGGACGCCCGGGATCCCCGCCTGCTCGAGCTCGGCGAGGTAGTGCTTGTCCATGTTCCAGCGCACCAGGGCGGGTTCATTGAGGATCTTGGTGGCCGCTCCGGCTCGGTCGAGCCAGGCATCGAACTCTGCTGGCCGCAGCGAGTAGTCCCAGGGGCTGCGCAGCACCACCAGGTCGAAGTCAGCCCAGTCGACCTCGGGGTCGGCCCAGTCGACGGCCCGGGCCTCCGCGCCGCGCGCGTGGAGCGCCCGCAGCAGCGGGCGGGCATCGAGCATCGTGTCGGCCGCGGGGAAGCGTGCGGGATCGGTGACGACGAGGCCGAGGGATGACATGGCGCGACCTTAGCGGCCCCAGCGGCTTAGCCGCCTTGCAGCGGGTCGGCCCGCACTCCGCCGTCGGCTGCGAGCAGCTGCTCGTCGACCTCGTGACCGACTCCTACCGCCTCGTCGTCGCCGCGCTGCCGCGCAGGCTGCGCCCGATCGATCCGGAGACCTTCGAGGGCCCCCTCCCCTGACCGGCCGGGGCGCGCCTCAGGCGCCCGGGCCCGCCCCGCTGAGCCGGTAGGCCTCGGTGAGGATCTCCATCGAGGCCATCGCCTCGCGCGGGCCGATCCAGAACGGCTCCGGATCCTCGAGATGCTCGTAGAAGTCGCGGATCAGCAGCTCATGTGAGACGCCCCAGTAGGAGCGGCCCCCGGAGGTGACCGAGCGCTCGCCGAGAGTGTCCACGCGCCCGTCGGCCCAGCGGATCGTGAGCCCGCCCTCGGTGCCGCCGCGCAGGCACACGTACGCGTTCTCGCAGTCCAGCTCGATCTCGACCGGACGGTGCTGGGGCGCGGTGAGTGTCGCGTAGAACGAGGTGGTCACGCCGCCGGGGTGATGCAGCAGCAGCTCCGCGGTGTCCTCGACCTCGATCAGATCACCGAACCTGCGGGTCGCCACGTGACCGTCGGTGCGCTCCACACCGCCCAGCAGCCACTGCACCAGGTCCAGGGTGTGGATCGCCTGATTGATCAGCAGGCCGCCGCCCGAGCCCGCCCACGTGCCCCTCCAGGGCTTGGCGCGGTAGTAGTATCCGGGCTGCGGGTCCACACCACCGAGGCCCAGGCGCCGCGCACCGCACCGAGCTGCCCGGAGGCCAGCATCTCGTGCAGGCGCTGGCTGGCGAGGTTGTAGCGGTTCTGGAAGCAGATGCCGACCTTCGCGCCGCCGGCGCGCCCGTCGGTCGATTCGACCGCATCCACCAGTCGCTGGCCCTCGGCGAGGGTGTGCGCGAGCGGCTTCTCCTGCAGCACGTGCACCCCGGCGGCGAGCGCCGTGAGCGAGGGATCGACGTGCTCGTCGTGCGGGGTGGTCACGTGCACCGCGTCCGGTGCGAGCGCATCGATCAGCTCCTGGGTGCTCGCGAAGCCGGGCACGCCGGTGGCCTCCGTGGCGCGGGAGAGCGCCTGCGGGTCCGTGTCCGCCACACCCACGAGCTCGAGGCCCTCGATGTCCCGGATCGCTTCGAAGTGGACCACCGAGACATCTCCGCAGCCGATCAGCCCGATGCGCTTGCTCGCCATGTGTCCTCTTTCCTGGCCGCTGCTGCGGCGCGGCCGACGTCGATGCTCCGCCACTTTACGCGGCTCCTCCCAGGGCTCGTGCGGCCGGGTGCATCATCATGCGCCCATCCCGGGGAGGAGTGCATTCCTGTGAATGGAGATGCAGGACACTGCCCCGATCTAGTTGTCCGACAATGAGTTTGAGCGCTCTGACCTGCAGATGTATCCGATAAGTTACCGATGAGGTGGCTATGCCGGGACCTCTGTGCGAGTATCTATACGGCCCCAAGCGCGGAGAGTGCTGGCGGAGCCGCCCCGATGAGGGGTCGGCGCCAGTCCCTCGCCGTTGCGGTCCCATCCTCGGAGCAGGTGTTTCTCACCGCCCGAGTCGATGCCGGACGGCACGCGCCCAGGGGGTCGATTGCCGGTCGGCCCACGGGTGGCGCCACCCCTGAGCGCAGCGCGCACTGCGCCGCACCACGGTGCGCGCAGCACAGCAGGTGGAGTACCGGGTGAAGGAGATCGTTTCGCCGCTACGGAAGGAAGTACTATGCCGCCCGCTTCAGGAGAGATAGTTCAGCTCGGGATCATCGGAGTCATCGCCCTCCTGCTCCTGTTCTACGGGGGCACGATGTGGATGTCGGTCGCGATCTCCCGCAAGAAGGAGAACGCCGATGACTACATGACCGCCGGCAACAACATCGGCTTCGGCGTCTCCGCCGCCTCGATGACCGCCACCTGGATCTGGGCGTCCTCGATGTACGCCTCGGTGACCGCCGGCTACACCTACGGCGTCTCCGGCCCCATCCACTACGGGCTCTGGGGCGCGCTGATGATCCTGTTCATCTACCCCTTCGGGAAGCGGATCCGCAAGGTCGCCCCCGCGCGCACACCCTCGCCGAGGTGATGTACGCCCGCCACGGCCGCTCCTCGCAGCTGATGCTCGCCGGCTCCAACGTGCTCGGCTCGGTCATCTCGCTGACCTCCAACTTCATCGCCGGTGGCGCGATCATCGCGATGCTCTCCCCGCTCAGCTTCGGCGCCGGCATCCTCATCATCGCCGCCGGCGTGCTGATGTACACCCTGTGGTCCGGCTTCCGCGCCTCCGTGCTGACGGACTTCGCCCAGGTGATGGCGATGCTCGGTGCGGCCGTCATCATCATCCCCGCGGTCTTCTTCCTCGCCGGCGGGCCCTCGATGTTCGCCGAAGGGGTCGCCAACGGCAACGTCACCCCGCAGCAGGAGAGCTTCTTCTCCTCCGACGCCTTCATGAACCAGGGCGCTCCGTACATCGCCGCGGTGCTCGCCTACGCGATCGGCAACCAGACCATCGCCCAGCGCCTGTTCGCTGTGCGCGAGGACCTCATCAAGCCCACCTTCATCACCGCCACCGTCGGCTACGGCGGCACCGTGATCGGCATCGGCATGCTCGGTGTGATGGCGCTGTACCTGGGCATCGAGCCCATGGGCGGCGACATCAACAACCTGATGCCCCAGATGGTCGGCACCTACCTGCCCGTCGCACTGGTGGCGCTCGCGTTCATCATGATCATCGGCTCGCTGTCCTCGACCGCGGACTCCGACCTCTCGGCGCTCAGCTCGATCGTGATGACCGACATCTACGGCCAGTCCGTGGGCCGCAAGAACGTGAACCCCAAGCTGATGCTGCTGATCGGCCGCATCACCATGATCGTCGCGACCGGCCTGGCCCTGTACTTCGCCACGGCCAAGTTCAACATCCTGGACCTGTTGGTTTTCGTCGGCGCGATGTGGGGCTGCCTGGTCTTCCCGGTCATCGCCTCCTTCTACTGGAAGAAGGTCACCAACCTCGCCTTCTCCCTCGCCGTGGTCGCGGCCCTGGCGGTCTTCCTGCCGGTGCGCTTCACGCTGATCCCGATCACCGGTGCGTGGGCACTGGTGGTCGAGCTGCTCGCCATCATCGGCGTGGGCGTGGTGCTGGGCATCATGTCCTTCGGCTTCTTCGGGAAGCGGGTGGCCGTGATCGTCGGCACCGTCTCGATGCTCGCGACGCTGCCCCCTTCGGCTTCGGGTTCCTGCGTGACTACGAAACGCTCTCCGGCTCGTTGGTGGCCTACTCGGTCTCCTTCCTGGTCTGCTACCTGCTCAGCTTCCGGTCCACGCAGAACTTCGACTTCTCCATGATCCGCAAGGTCACCGGTGACTTCGACGACGAGACCCTCACCGCTGACGAGGACGTCCTCCGCCCGGAGGGCGCCGCCGCTGCGGTGCGCGCCGACAAGAACTGACCCTTCCGCCCGCGGCGACCTCCCTGTCGCCGCGCCGCCCCTCCTGAGAGGAGAACAGCCATGACCGCTCTTCTGACCGCCTACGTGCTGATGTGGCCGGTGCTCGTGCTCGGCATCCTGATCACGATCGCCCGCGGCTTCGCCAAGGACGCCAAGGAAGCCCGCGAGGAAGGCCGCATGATCATCTGATCCGGCCCCCTCACGAAAGCGCCCGCCGACCCCTGCACGGGGACGGCGGGCGCTGTCGTGCTCGCTGCGGGGGAGAGGGTTCAGGGAACGATCCACCCGGCGGCCCGGAACAGCTCGTACCACTCGGGGCGGGTCAGCGGGATCTCGGAACCGGCCGCGGAGTCGGCGACGCGCTGCGGCGTGGTGGTGCCGAGCACCACCTGCATCTGCGCGGGATGGCGGGTGATCCACGCCGTCGCGATCGCCTCGGGGTGACCTCGTACTTCGCCGCGAGCCGGTCGATCACGGCGTTGAGCTCGGCGTACTCGGGATGGCCCAGGAACACGCCGTCGAAGAACTTCGCCTGGAACGGGGACCAGGCCTGGACGGTGATGTCGTGCAGGCGGCAGAAGTCGAGGATCCCGCCGCCGTCCCGCACCACGGACTGCTCGGTGCCCTGCATGTTCGCGGCCACGCCCTGGGCGATGAACGTCGAGTGCGTGATCGACAGCTGCAGCTGGTTGGCGACGATCGGCTGGTTCAGGTGCTTCTGCAGCAGCTCGATCTGGCGCGGCGTGTGGTTGGAGACGCCGAAGTGCTTCACCTTGCTTGCCGGCCGCATGCAGCTCGTCGAAGGCGCGGGCCACCTCCTCGGGCTCGACCAGCGCATCGGGGCGATGCAGCAGCAGGATGTCGAGGTAGTCAGTCTGCAGGGCCTTCAGCGAGCCCTCGACCGAGCGCACCAGATGCTCGTAGGAGTAGTCGAAGTAGGGGCCATCGGTGACGATCCCGGCCTTGGACTGGATCGTCACCTGCTCACGCTCGGAGGGGCTCAGCTGCATCGCCTCGGCGAAGCGCTCCTCGCAGCGGTGGGTGGTGCCGCCGTAGATGTCGGCGTGATCGAAGAAGTCGATGCCCGCGTCGCGCGCGGTCCGCACCAGGGTGCGGATCTCCTCATCGGACTTCTCGGCGATGCGCATCAGACCGAGCACCACGTTCGGGGCGGCGATGTCGGTGTGCGGCATGGTGAACTGCTTCATGGTGTGACCTCGGGTCGCAGGGGAGTTCAGCGGAAAGAGCGTGACAGGCCGGAGAGCCAGGTGGGACGCCGGTGCCTGCGGGACGCAACGTCTCTAGCATGGCACTGGTGTCCCCGCCTTTCGCCTCCTCCCACGTACCGCCCACTCCGTCGCACCGCCAGAAGGCCGGTGCCCGGCTCACGCTGACCCTCGCCTCGCTCGCGATGATCGGGCCGTTCACGATCGATACCGTCTTCCCGGCCTTCACCCAGATCGGGGAGGAGTTCGTGGCGGATGACGTGGCCCTGCAGCAGCTGGTCTCGGCCTATCTCGCGGCCTTCGCGGTGATGTCGATCTTCCACGGCCCGCTCTCGGATGCGCTGGGCCGCAAGAAGGTCATGATCGGCGGGCTGGTCATCTACCTGATCGGGATCTTCGGCAGCGTGTTCGCGCCGAGCCTGGGCAGCCTGGTGCTGCTGCGCGTGCTGCAGGGGATGAGTGCGGGCGCCGCCACGATCGTCTCCCGCGTGGTCATCCGGGACATGTTCGCCGGGGCGGAGGCGCAGCGGCTGATGGCCCAGGTGATGATGATCTTCTCGGTCGCTCCGGCGATCGCCCCGATCTGCGCCGGCTGGTTGCTGCTGCTGGGGGACTGGCGGTGGGTGTTCGCGGGGGTCGGCCTCTACGGGCTGGTGGTCCTGCTCCTGGCCACGCGCCTGCCGGAGACGCTCCCGCCCGAGGCCCGCACCCCCTTGCGCGTGCGCTCGCTGATGGGCTCCCTGGTGCATGTGGGCCGCTCGCCGGTGATGATGCGGATCGCCGCTGCCTCCGCCTTCGGCTTCGCCGCCCAGTTCCTGTTCGTGGTCGCATCCTCCCTGATGATGGTGAACCTGCTGGGTCTGGGTGAGCAGGACTTCTGGGTGCTGTTCCTGCCGTTGATCCTGGGCATGATGTGCGGGGCGTGGGTGGTGGGTCGCATGGCCGAGCGGATGGAGCGGGCCCGACTGATCTCCATCGGTTTCCTCGGGGCCGTGGGGGCGACCCTCCTGAACCTGGTGCTGGTCTCGATCGCCCCGCCCTTCACCGGCGGCCTGAGCTGGTCGCTGCTGCTGGCGGTGATCGGGCCGATGGCGATCGCCTTCACGGTGGCGCTGGTGTTCGCACCGATCCAGCTCGAGGTGATGGACCTGTTCCCCCATGAGCGCGGCGCCGCGGCGTCGTTGGGCACCTTCTTCGGCCTTATCCTCAACGCCGTGCTCGCCGGGGCGGTCGCACCGCTGGTCAGCACGAGCCTTATCGCACTGGCCCTCACCGCGATGGGCTTCGCGGTGCTGGGCTGGGCGTTCTGGACCTGGCACCGACGGGCCGTGCGACCCACCTCGAGCGGGGCGGCCGCCGGCGGGCGGTGAGCGTGCCGCGCCCTCCCCTCGAGACCACCAAGATCCATCATTCGGTTGATCCGCTCGCGCTGCAGGTTTTCTAGAGCCGTAGACATGAAGCGACTGCTCAGCACCTCCTGCGTCTACATGATCCTCGGCCTCATCTCGGGCCTCTTCTACCGCGAGTACACCAAGGGCACCGGCAACCTCGGGGTCGACTCCCAGCTCAGCACCCTCCACACCCACTTCCTGGCCCTGGGGATGCTGATGTTCCTGATCGTCCTGGGCCTGGATGCGATCTTCTCCCTCTCCGGGCGCCGCTCCTTCACCGTCTTCTACTGGACCTACAACATCGGGCTGCTGGTCACCGTGGCCATGCAGGCCGTGCGCGGCATCCTCACCCTCGACGGCCAGGACCCGGCGACCACCACCGCCGCGATCCCCGGCATCGCGGGCCTGGGCCACATGATCCTGACCGTGGGCCTAGTCGCACTGTTCGTCGCCCTGCGCCGGCCTCAAGGAGCGTTCCGCCGCTCTCACCACGACCGTCGAGAAGAACCCCTCACCGACTGAGGGTCACCCCGGCCCGGCGGCTTCACCGTCGCGCGTCCACTGGCGTCCGGTGTGCAGGCTCCGCTCTCCACGGCGATGTCTGCTTGCCGGACGCCAGCGGTGACGTGTGGGCAGGTAGAGTCCGAGGCGAAGACCGGTGCCTCGGGCGCGCGATCCTCGTCGGCCCGACGGGCACCGCCTGGCACGCTCCCACGAAGTCGACGACGATGACGGAGGATCCATGAACGACACCCCCACCTCTCCCAACGCCCCCGACCGCAACCTCGCCCTCGAACTGGTCCGCGTCACCGAAGCGGCCGCCATCGCCGGCGGGCGCTGGGTCGGCGCGGGGACAAGAACCGGGCCGACGGCGCAGCGGTCGACGCGATGCGCTCCTTCATGGACACCGTGCAGATGAACGGCACCGTCGTCATCGGCGAGGGGGAGAAGGACGAGGCACCGATGCTGTTCAACGGCGAGTCCGTGGGCGATGGCCGCGGGCCCGACGTCGACGTCGCGGTGGACCCGATCGACGGCACCCGCCTGACCGCGCTGGGCTACAACAATGCCTTGGCCGTCTTCGCCGTCGCGGAGAAGGGGAGCATGTACGACCCCTCCGCCGTGTTCTACATGGACAAGATGGTGGTGGGGCCCGAGGCTGCTGACTTCGTGGACCTCCGCCTGCCGGTCGAGCAGAACATCAAGCTGGTCGCCAAGGCGCTGGACAAGCCCGTCAGCCAGGTCACCGTGTGCGTGCTCGAGAGGCCTCGCCACGAGCCGCTGGTCGAGCAGATCCGCGCGGCAGGGGCGCGCGTCAAATTCATCATGGACGGTGACGTGGCCGGCGCGATCGCCGCCGCCCGCGGCGCCGGGGTGGACATGCTGCTGGGCTCCGGCGGCACCCCCGAGGGCATCATCGCCGCCTGCGCCATCAAGGCCACCGGCGGCATGATCCAGGGCCGGCTCGCGCCGGTCGACGATGCCGAGAAGCAGAAGGCGATCGACGCCGGCCACGACCTCGACCGGGTGCTCACCACCAATGACCTGGTCGCGACCGACAACTGCTACTTCGCCGCCACCGGCATCACCGATGGCGACCTGCTGCGCGGGGTGCGCTACCGCAGCGACCGCATCATCACCGAATCGATCGTGATGCGCTCGACCTCCGGCACCGTGCGCATCGTCGAGGCCGAGCACCGTGCGGAGAAGTGGGGACGCTGGCTCGAGGACTGAGCAGGCGACCGCTCGGTCACTACCTGTGAGTCGCCTTGCAGTTGGAGTCATCGTGACAATCAGTGTGCCTAATCTGGGCACATGGCATCCTCCGCATCCGAGATCCACGTCGCCGTCGACCTCACCGTCCTGACCCTCCGGGACGGCGCGCTGAACGTCCTGCTGATCCAGCGGGACGATGAACCGCACCGCGGCGCCTGGGCGCTGCCCGGTGGCTTCATCGAACTCGGGGAGGACCTCGATGCAGCCGCTTACCGGGTGCTGGCCGATGAGGCCTCGCTCGGCAGCGGCGCCGTCCACCTCGAGCAGGTGCGGACCTTCGGCACCCCGGCCGCGACCCGCGCGGCCACGTGGTCTCGGTGTCCTTCATGGCCCTCGGCGCGAACCTCCCGGACCCCCGCCGCGGTGACGACGTCGCGGACGCCCGCTGGTGGGCGCTCGAGGACCTCGGCGAGATCCCGCTCGCCTTCGACCACGCCCAGGTGCTCGACTGCTCGATCGAGCGCGCCCGCAGCAAGCTCGAGTACACGACCCTCGCCGTGACCTTCCTGCCCGAGGAGTTCACCGTCTCGCAGCTGCGCGGCGTCTACGAGAGCGTATGGGGCACCACCCTCGACGCCGGCAACTTCCATCGCAAGGCCACCCGCAGCGAGGGCTTCCTCGACGAGCTCGACCGGCACGCCGCCCCCACCGGCGGTCGCCCGGCCCGCCTCTACCGCGCCGGGCAGGGCACCTCCCTGATGCCCCCGCTGCTGCGCTCCGGCGACTGAGACCCGCTCTCTTGCGAGTGGCGCCTCCCTCCCCCGCCAGCGAGGCAGAGCCGGGGGAACAGGGCAGGTATCTGCCCAACTCCGCATCACTCGGCCGCAACTTGCTCCGCCCAGCCGTGGGCAGCTGATCCTGTCCCGTGCGTCTCCCGCCCGGGGCCACGGGCGCCATGGCAGGATCATCGCGTGACCGATGACGCCACCGCCCGCCAGGATCTCCTCGCCGCGGATCCCGCCCACGCCTATGCCGCGCACCGCGAACGAGTCCACGCCCTCGCCCGCGCGATCCACGCCGATCCCGAGATCGCCTTCGAGGAGCAGCGCGCCCACGACCGCTGCGCCGACCTCCTCGAAGAGGCCGGCTTCACGCTCGAGCGCGGCATCGCCGAGCTGCCCACCGCCTTCCGCGCCACCCTCGGCACCGGCTCCCTGGTGGCCTCGCTGTGCGTCGAGTACGACGCCCTGCCCGAGATCGGTCACGGCTGCGGGCACAACCTCATCGCCGGCGCCTCCGTCGGCGCGGCCCTCGCCCTCGCCGAGGTGGTGGACGAGCTCGACGTGACGCTGCAGGTGATCGGCACGCCCGCCGAGGAGCACGGCGGCGGCAAGCAGCTGCTCATCGAGCGCGGCATCTTCGACGGCGTGCACCTGTCGCTGATGAGCCACCCCACCCCGCACACCGACACCTATGACGTGCTCGGATCGACCAGCCAGGCCGTGGGCCGCTGGCGTGCCACCTACACCGGGCGCGGCGCGCACGCCGCCGCCAACCCCACCGACGGCATCAACGCCAACGATGCCGCCGTGATCGCGCAGGTCGCGGCCGGGATGCTGCGCCAGCGGGTCAAGGATGGCCAGCGCCTGGCCCTGGTCCCGCAGCAGTCGGGCGTCACCAACATCGTCCCCGAGACCGCCGTGATCGACCTCGAGTGCCGGGCCCTGACGATGCCCGAGTTCGAGCAGCTGCGCGACCGGCTGTTCGCCTGCCTCGAGGCCGGGGCCCTCGCCACCGGCGCCACCCTCGGAATCGAGCAGACCGAACCCGTCTACGAGCCGCTGCAGCAGGACGAGGTGCTGGGCGCCGCTTGGAACGCGGCTATGCAGCGCCTGGGTCGGCCTCTGAATGGCTCGCTCGGGATCATGGCCGCCTCCACCGACATGGGCAACGTGACCCAGCGGGTTCCCGGGCTGCATCCCTTCGTCGGCATCACCGGCGCCGGGGGAGCGCTGCACACCCGCGAGTTCGCGACCCACGCCGCCTCCGAGCAGGGGTATCGCTTGATGGACGACGCCGCGGTCGCGATGGCCTGGGTGATCCGTGACGTCGCCACCACTCCGGGATCTCGCGCCGGGATCCTGGACCGTGCCGCGCAGCTCGCCCAGGCGTGAGCGGGCTCGGTGACAGGGCGGTGGGCTGAGCTCATCGCCCTGGGCCGTCCCCGGGGCGCTGCGCCGCGACTCCTCCTCAGCGAGCGCTCCGAGGGCCCATGAGCCACCCCACATCCCCATTGATTGAAAGTTCTACCAACTTCGGGGATGATGGACTCATCAGCCGCCGCTCGAAAGGATCGCCATGACCTCCTCACCCCTCACCGCGCCCGGGGCAGCCGCAATCGGCGAGCAGCACCTCTCCGGCGACCTCGCGATGGACGCCGTCACCCTGCGCGCGTCGGCGACCTCGAGCTGATGAGCTCCTACTACGAGAACGCCCTCGCCCTGACCCCGATCGAGGAGAAGGCGCGTGCGGGAGGAGAGGTCCACCGTGTCCTCGGCCGCGCCGGCATCCCCTTCGTGCGACTCGTGGCCACCCCCGGTCTGCCTGCCGTGGACCCCGGCCAGGCCGGGCTGTTCCATACCGCCTTCCTCTTTGAGGATCAGGCCGCGCTCGCCGGTACCGTGCTGCGCGCCGCCCAGGATCCCCGCTCCCGCTTCGTCGGCACCGGCGACCACCTCGTCTCCGAGGCCTTCTACTTCGCCGACCCCGAGGGCAACGGCATCGAGCTGTACTGGGACCGCCCCCGCGACCAGTGGCAGTGGAAGGACGGCGAGATCGCCATGGACTCCCTGTTCATCGACCCGAACAAGTACCTCGGCGAGCACCTCACCGAGGCCGTCCAGACCGATCCCGGCCTCCGCCCCGGCATCGTCGGCCACGTGCACCTGCAGGTCGGGGACGTCGACGTCGCCCGTCAGTTCTACATCGACACCCTCGGCTTCGAGGTCACCGCGGGCAACCACCCCGGCGCCCTCTTCGCCGCGGCCGGCGGCTACCACCACCATGTCGCGATGAACACCTGGAACAGCCGCGGCGCCGGCCCCCGCGCCGCCGGCCTGGGACTGGCGGACGTCGCCATCACCCTCCCCGCACGGGAAGACCTCGATGCGCTCACCGAGCGCCTGACGAAGGCCGGCCTCGATTTCGTCGACGAGGGCCGCGCCGTCACCGTCGAGGACCCCTGGGGCACCCCGGTCACCCTCAGCCTGCCGGGCACCAGCACCGAGGAGCTCCTGGCCCGCTGACCCCCACTGACCGCCGCTGGGCGGCACGAGCCCGGGCGCGCCCTGTCGGTGCGTCCGGGCTCGTTCTCGTCGTGACGGGGCAGCTGGTCGACGGCGCTCTCGCCCTCCGCTCGCCGGTCAGAAGTGAGGAAGGGGCGGCGGACCGTTCGGCGAGGCGGGGCGTGCAGGAAGGGATGTGCGGGGAGAGGTGTCGATGCGCGACGCTCCCGAAGTTGCGTATCCGCAATTCCTTGAGCCCCGCGAACGCGCCCTCCCTGTGCTCACACGGCCCGACCGGAGATTCTGGGCATCGCGGACGCTCTCGATGCTGCCCGCCCATGTGGTGTCGTGGCGTGCTGTGGCCGACGGGCACTGCCCTGCAATCGTGCGTTCTAGTCGCAGCTGCCGTCCGTCGCGCAGGCCGTCCCACCCTCGATCGTGCCGCCCAGCAGGGAGGTGAGCGAGGCCAGCGGGGTGGGGAGGTCGACCCGCCCGGCGGGTGCCGCCTCTGCTGCGTCGGCTGATGCCGCGCCCTCTGCGCCCGTCGGCGCCATGGCGCCACCCGCCATGGCGCCGATGCTGTCAGCGACGCCGTCGGCGCCGTGCTGTGCGCCGCTCATGACTCGGCCCGCTCGGCCCGGGCCTCGTCCGCGATCTGTCGCAGCGCCTGCCGGAAAGACTCCAGGGGAGCGCGCCGGGGGCGGTGTACTTGTCGTTGAACAGGAAGAACGGCACCCCGCGGGCGCCCATCGCGGCGGCCTCGCGCACGTCCTGCTCGACCTGCGCATCGTGGGTGTCGCCCGCGTGGGCGGCGCGTGCCACCGACTCCTCGAGGCCGGACTCCACCGCGCGGGCGATCACCACCTCGGTCTCGAAGGGGTTCACGGTCCCGGTGAAGTAGCCGCGCTGCAGCTGCAGGAAGAACTCCGTCGCCGCATCGATGCCGCGGGCCTCGCCGACGGCCTGCATCACCCGGTGCACCGCACGGGTGTTGGCCATCGGACGCCCGATGACGTACTCGCGGCCCATCTCCTGCGCCATCTGCTGGATCTGCGACTCCATCTCGTGGACCTTCGCTTCCGGCATGCCCTTGGCCTCGACCAGGTGGGCGACGCTGTCCTTCACGCTGTCGGTGGGGGAGGTGGGATCCAGCTCGAAGGAGTGAGCGCGCAGATGGACCTGACCGGTCAGCCCCTCCGCCTCGATCGCGTCGATCAGGCGGGACTCGCCGATGTAGCACCAGGGGCACACCACATCCGTCCAGATGTCGACCGTGATCAGCGGTGCTGCGGGATCGCTCGGCGCGGCAGGGCCCGGGGCCTGGGTCATCGTGGTCCTCCATCGGTGGGTGGGCGCCGACGGCACCCCTCGGTATCATTGAAAACTGTACTGCGGAGGTGCTGGGAGGGGTCGCGCGTGAGCGATGTTCTGCTGATGGCGCAGGCTGAGGAAGTCCTCCACATCGTCTCACCGGCAGTTCACCCGCTCCGCGCAGGATGGGACTCCCGGACGGTGTCAGACTGGAGCGGTCCCCGCCCTGCGCCCCGTTCCGGGCGCCGCTTCTCCGACGTCCTCAGGACCGCCATGACCACCATGAACCACTCTGCCGGGCATCTCGGCGCCGCACCTTCCGCGACGCTCCGAGCTGCCCTGCGACGCCAGGAGGAGCAGAGCGCATGAACGCGAATGCCACCCCCACAGCCCCGTCCAGGACGACTCGGAGGACCTGTCGCCCTCCACGGAGCCGACCTGGATCGAGGTCGGATCGCCGAAGCGCCGCACCACGCCCCCAGCCTGGTCCGACGAGGTGGCGCACGACGCATGGGAGGCGACGGGCTCCGCCGACGAGCCCGCACTCTCGGCAGCCCCCGCACGGTTCGAGCTGCTGGAGGCCACCGCCTCGGCCGACGAGGCCGCTGACCCGGCGCCCGCCGTCACGGAGGAGCAGGAGATCCAGGACGACACCGCTTCCTCTGCCGAGACTGCGCCCTCCGCCGATCCCGCACCCGCCGCGGAGTCCTCGCCGAGCGCCGTGCAGGAGGATGCCGAACCGTCCAACGTCTGGGTGCAGGAGCCGGCAGGGGAGCCGACGCCCTCCACCCATGAGCTCCCGGCCGTGATCTCTTCCACCGAGGTCCCAGAGGTCCCTGACGTCACCGAGAGCGCCGAGGCTCCGGACCCGGACGAGGCCGTCGAAGCGGTGGAACCCGCTGAGGTCACCGACATCCTCGACGCCACCGAGGTCACCGAGGACGCCGTGGAGCCTGCGGCGAGCCGCTCGGAAGACCCGGAGTCGGGGGAGCGCTGGCAGGTCGTCCGCGGCGGCGCGTCACCGGACTCGTCGGCCGATCCCGAGGCGCCCTCGCCGGCCGCAGCGGATCCTGCTGCGGCGCCCGCTGTGGCGGCGGCCCCTGCCACGACCCGCCCGGCGCCTTCGCGGCCCGGCGCGCCGCACAGGCCCCGGGCGTATCCCGTGCCCGGAACCGGGCCGCTGCACCTGCGCGGGAACCGCACGCCGCCCGCCTCCCAGCGTGAGGCGCGCCCGGAGCGCCCGGCGGAGCCGCGGGCCGCTGCTCACCAGCCTGTCCCGCAGCCCGCCCCGCAGCCCGTCTCGCAGCCCATCCCGGAGGCCGCCCACGAGCCGGCCGCCGCGTCGGATGACCGCGGCGGGGCCAGGACCCCGGCACGCTCAGCGGCGCCCTCGACCTGGTGCTCCCCCACCTCCAGGCCCGTCGCACGTCCCTGATCGTCGGCCTGATCGCGCTGGTGCTGAGCATCTGGATGCTGGTCGCACTGCCGTTCCCGCTGAAGTACTCGATCGACGCGGCCCTCGCCGCTGCCGGCGGCGAATCCACCGCCCCCACCGGCATCGGCTCCGACCCGGGCACCGCCCTGCTGATCGCCGCCGGGGCGCTGGCCGCCCTGGTCGCGCTGCAGGCGGGGTTCCGCGCCCTGTCGGTCTCGACCCTGAACCGGATGGGTGGGCGCGTCGCCACCGACCTGCGCGGACAGCTCCTCGACCACCTCCACCGCCTCAGCCCGGGGCGGGACATCGACGACCTCGGCCGCACCACCTCCCCGCTGGTCGCTGACGTCGCCCGGCTGCGGGACCTGGTCTCCCACACCGGCCCGCGGCTCCTCACCGGACTGCTGGCCCTGGCCTCCCTGCTGGTGATGATGCTGGTCGTCGAACCGATCGCCGCCGCGATCGTGCTGGTCACCGCCGGATTGTTCGCCCTGGTCGCCCGCGCCTCCCTGTACCGGCAGCGTCGACGTGAAACGGCCGCCGCGGCCGACGAGACCCTCCTCGCGGAGACCGCCGACGAGCTGCTGGCCGCCACCCGCACGATTCAGTCCTACGGGCTCGAGGAGCGCGCCGCGCACAGCCTCGCCGAGCTCGGCGAGCGCACCGGCCGCTCCCGCTCCGCCGCCCGGTCCAGCCGGGCCGTCGGCAGCTTCCTCACCGAGCTGATCACCGGCCTCGGCGTGGGCGCGGCACTGCTCCTGGGTGGCTGGCGGATGAACGCAGGGACCATGACCCCCGGAGAGCTGACGATGGTGGTCGCCGCCGTGCTGATCGCCGTGGTCCTCGCCCGCGAGGTCGTCCAGCACTCCACCGGTCTGCGCGCCATCGTCGCCGCCGGTGACCGGGTGGGAGAGCTGCTCGAGCACCGCGCCGCGATCACTGAGCCCGGCCGCTCCCAGGAGATCGGCCGACTGCGCGGCGAGGTCGTGTACTCGGCGCTCAGTGCCGAGGGTCAGAACGGCCCGCTGTTCGACAGCATCTCGCTCGTGATCCCGGCCGGTCAGCATGTCGCCCTGGTGGGCCGTGACGGTGACGAGGCCTCCGCCCTCATCTCCTACCTGCTGCGCTTCGACCAGCCCGACAGCGGGCGCGTGCTGCTGGACCGCTACGACACCCGCGCCCTGTCCCTCGCGGACGTGCGCCGGGGCCTGGCCGTCGTGCAGCGTGAGTCGGCTCTGTTCAGCGAGACCGTGCGGGAGAACATCCGCGTGGGCCGGCCGGACGCCACCGACGACGAGATCGTCGACGCCGCCCGCCGCAGCGGGGCCGACGAGTTCATCACCCTGTTGCCCGACGGCTACGACACCCACCTCGCCCGTCGCGGCGCCGCACTGTCCGACGGGCAGCGCCGCCGCATCGCGATCACCCGCGCCCTGCTGCGCAACGCCCCCGTGGTGGTGCTCGACGACGCCGACGCCGACCTCGCCCCCGCCGATCGCGACGCGGTGCACCGGGCTCTGGCCTCCCTCACCGCCGGACGCACCGCGCTGATCAGCAGCCGGGAGCCGGAGACGATCCTCGGCGCCGACCGGGCGCTGTGCTTCGAGAGCGGAGTCCTCGCCGAGGACGGCGCCCCCGCACGGCTCGCCGCCGACCCGGACAGCTGGCTCGCGGTCTGGCTCCACACCACCGCCGAGAGCTCCCGCTGACCCTTCTCGGGGTTGGGGCGGTCGAACGCGGTGCCGTCGCCGATGTTCAGGAGGGTCTGGGCGGCGGTCTTGATGCCGATCCCCGGCATGCTCATCAAGACCGATGCGAGAGGGAAGTCCTCCAACATGGCCACGACCTCCCTGGCCACGGTCGCTCGTTGCTCTTTCAGTTCCTTGACCTGACCAGCGGCTCTGGGGATCGCGAGCTCTACGGCCGCGGTCGCGGGAACGATGACGGTCTGCTCGCCGAGCGCCGTGAAGATCTGGTCGATCAGCGCTTCGGGATCGCGGCGAGAGTGGGACCGGGCGAAACGCAGAACCTCGGCCCGGCCTGCCGTCTTGAGCCCGGTGGGGCCGCCGAACTTCTCCAACAGGTCCAGCACCAATCCGGGGGCGAGGCTGCCGCCGGCGAAGACGCGCTCGAGCGCGGGATGGATCTGCGTCACCGGATCCGGTTCAGCGCGTGTCTCTCGACCAGGCGGCAACACCCCGGACCATTGATGGCAGGGCAACAAAGCCATACCCGGCCGAGCAGCCAGACCCCCGGCGAGCGGGGTGCTCACAAGGCAACGGGTGACGGTCGCGGTAATTCGAATGCACGCGTCGGCGCGTCTGGTGGACCACTCAGGGACTCCCCACGTGTTATTCTCCACGTCACATTGTCTCATGCTGTAGGGAGGGGCGCGTGTGTGTGGCGCCGGCGCGATGGCAAAGGAGGCGTAATGAAGCGCAGAATGATGATTACCGGTGGTGTCACACTGCTTGCCGCGCTCGGTGCGAGCGGCACGGCGAATGCCGAGGAATCCGCGGATGCAGCCCGTGAGCGGATTCAACAGTCCCTGGAGAAGTATGAGACCCGCGCTGGCGATGACGGTCTTCCCCGTGTCGACCTCGAAGCGGCAAGGGGTGCAGGCGAGGCAGAAGAGGTTCTGACTGCAGCAGAGGCATACAATAATTACTTGGACGCGGCGTTCGTCCCGGAGGGAATTGCTGCTCGCGGCCCCTCTTTTCCTGTCTACGGAAATTGGTGCGGTCCTGGCCATTCTGGACCGGGAGCACCCATCGATCTTCTTGACAGAATGTGCAAGAACCACGATGAGTGCTACGCACGGCAGGGCTACTTCGATTGCGGGTGCGATCAGGGTCTGCTCTACATCGTGGGCAAGGATTACTCCAAATTGAGCGCAAAAGCGAAGGCCGTGAGTGTGGGAATCACAATGGCGATCAGTGCCTCGATGACGGTGAACGGCTGCTGACGAAGGGGGTTACGATGCGCGCCTCGCATGATTCTGTTTCGATGCGAGCAACGCTCGAAAAACAGAAGGGCCTGGTGTTCACAATCCTTGCGATCGTGGCGGTGGGCGCGTGTGTGATCAGCCCCCTGACGGATAGTTACACATACTTGCTTGCGCCCGTGATGGGTCTGATCACGATCGTCTACTCGATCATCGTGCGGTCCCTCGGAGGTGCCCTCTTGGGGGTCCTCGAGGTCTTCCTCCCCATCGCGCTCTTCTTAGTCGTCTCGCAGATGATCGCTGAGGGGATGTAGCCCAAGTCGCGTGGAACGATGCTCAGAGCGACTGGGTGCGACCACCGCTTCTAGAGCGCAGGAATGACCGGAACGCTCGGCCAGGCCTGGATCTCTTCGTCGAAGAGCGGCAGGCCGTCTCACGCCAGGCGGTACGCCTGGCAGTAGTAGACGAGCTTCTGCAGCTTCATGGCGCTGATGGCGTGGGCGCCGGCGGCGATGCACTTCTTGAGGACGTACTCGGCGACGTCGAAGACGGAGGTCGTCATGGTGGTGCTCCTGTTGAGTGGCCCCGCGCGTCATGGCGACCGGGGGTGCTCACAAGGTCACCGGGGGCGTGACCGGACCCCAGCTCCTTCCCTCCCTTCCACCGCGACGTCACCTCACCGTCACCTGCGCCTGACACCGTGAGGTCCAGGGCCTGGCCCGGTCGTGGGCCGGCGAGGAGGGAGCGACGCTGATGGTGATCTCCGTGATCGGAGTGGGATACCTCGGAGCGGTGCATGCCGCCGCTATGGCCGAGCTGGGCCATGAGGTGATCGGACTGGACGTGGATGCCGCGCGCATCACCGCGCTCCAGTCAGGGAGGGCCCCGTTCCATGAACCCGGCTTCGAGGAGATCCTGCACCGCGGGCTCGCCAGCGGTCGGCTCCGCTTCACCACTGACTATGCCGACATCGCAGGCGCCGAGGTGCACTTCCTTGGCCTCGGCACCCCGCAGCGCAAGGACGGCTTCGGCGCGGACCTCTCCCACCTCGAGGCCGCCACCGAGTCCCTGCGCGCGGTGCTCCCGGCCCGCGGAGGGGAGCCGACGCTGGTGGTCGGCAAGTCGACCGTCCCTGCCGGCACCGCCCGCATGCTCGCCGGCCGCCTCGAGCAGGTCGAGGGCGTGACGCTGATGTGGAACCCGGAGTTCCTGCGGGAGGGTTTCGCCGTGAAGGACACCCTCGAGCCGGACCGGCTCGTCTACGGGGTGCGCGACCCCGGGACGCCCGCCGCCGAGCAGGCCGTGGCGATGCTCGACGCGGTATACACCGCCCTGCTCACCGCCGGGGCGCCCGGCTGGTGATGGGCTACGAGACCGCTGAGCTGGTGAAGGTCTCCGCCAACGCCTTCCTCGCCACCAAGATCTCGTTCATCAATGCCATCGCCGAGCTGTGCGAGACCATGGGCGGAGATGTCACCGACGTGGCCCGCGCGATCGGGATGGACGACCGCATCGGGGCAAAGTTCCTGCGCGCCGGAGTGGGGTTCGGCGGCGGCTGCCTGCCCAAGGACATCCGCGCCTTCATCGCCAGCGCCGAGGAGCACGGTGTGGGAGAGGCGCTCGGTTTCC
This sequence comes from Brachybacterium sp. Z12, assembly GCF_014400405.1. Lineage (GTDB taxonomy): Bacteria > Actinomycetota > Actinomycetes > Actinomycetales > Dermabacteraceae > Brachybacterium. The sequence goes on from NZ_CP060496.1 coordinate 247,516, forward strand.
TGCGCGAGGTCGACATGATCAACGAACGTCGCCGGGTCCGGGTGGTCGAGCTCGCCGGTGAGATGCTCAGCGGGGTGGCCGGCCGGCGCATCACCGTGCTTGGGGCCGCCTTCAAGCCCGACAGCGACGATGTGCGCGACTCCCCGGCCCTCGACGTCGCCGACCGCCTGATGAGAGCCGGTGCGCAGGTCACGGTCACCGACCCCCAGGCCCTCACCAACGCCGCCCAGCGGGTGCCGGGCCTGGCCGTGGACGCGGAGACCAGCTCCGCACTGCGCGGCGCCGAGCTGACGCTGCTGCTCACGGAATGGCGCGAGTACCGCGATCTCGACCCGGTCCGGGCCGCGGGCCTGGTCGCCTCGCCACGGATGCTCGACGGCCGCAGCGTGCTCGATCCCCGGCGCTGGGCCGAGGCCGGATGGGAGCTGCGGGCACTGGGTCGGGGTGAGATGAAGAGCGCCGAGGAGGTGCTCCTCCCCGCCTGAACCCTGTCCCCGGTGCGATGAGAGCCTCCTCATCGACGGCTCATCGACGACTCATCGCCCCTTGTCATTCTTCTGATCGTCACCGAACGATCAGGAGAGCACGATGGACACCACGATCGCGCTGTATTCCCACGACTCCGTGGGTCTGGGCCATGCTCGCCGCAACCGCGCTCTCGCCTATGCGCTGGCGGAGCACCTGCCCGCCCTGACCGGCGGCAGCGTCGGCGGGCTGCTCATCGCCGGCCACGCCGACGCCGGGCGCGACCCGCTCCCCGAAGGCTGGGACTGGCTGGTGCTGCCCGGCATGACCCGCACCCGCGGCGGCTACGGCCCGCGGAGCCTCGGCATGGACCCCGCCGCCCTGCGCGACCTGCGCAGCGCCACCATGGACGCCGCCCTCACCGCGCTGAACCCCGACCTGTTCATCGCCGACCGTCACCCCTTCGGCATCGACGGGGAGCTGCTGCCGGTGCTCGCGAACCTCCGCGCCCGGGGCACCGCCACGGTGCTGGGCCTGCGCGAGGTGCTCGATGCGCCGCGCGTGGCCGCCGCGGAATGGGAGGCGCTGGGCGGCGCCGAGCATGTGGCGTCGTTCCTGGACAAGGTATGGATCTATGGCGACGACCGGGTCTACGACCCCCGCCTCACCGGGGAGCTGCCACCCACCCTCGCGCAGCTGGCCACCGCCACCGGCTACCTCGCCCATGGCCGGCCTGCCGGTCGCTCGCTGACCTCGGGGCGCACCTCGCTGAAGCCGCCGCCGCCCTATGTGCTGACCGTCCTCGGCGGCGGTTCCGACGGCGCGGGCCTCGCCCGCCTGGCCGCGAGCTCGCACCTGCCCGAGGGGCACCGTCAGCTGCTGATCACCGGACCGCAGATGCCCGATCAGGAGATCACCGAGATCCGGGAGCTGGCCGCCGCGACGAGCGAGGCCACCACCGTGGTGCGCAGCGCCCCGGACGTCCCCGAGCTGATCGCCGGGGCCGCGTCGGTGGTGTGCATGGGCGGGTACAACACGATGACCGAGGTCATGGCCACCGACACCCCCGCGCTCGTGGTGCCCCGCAGCCGTCGGCGTCAGGAGCAGCCGCGCCGTGCGCGCGCCCTCGCAGCCGTCGGCGCAGTCGAGACCAGCGACGCCGAGACGGTCACCGCCGCGGACATCACCGACTGGTGGGCCCGCTCGGTCACCGGCCGCACGGACCGCAGCCACATCGACCTCGGCGGGCTCGGCGTGATCGCACACCTCGCCGCCCAACTCCTGCCCGCATCCGTCCCCGCACTCCCGGAGGTGTCCCGCCATGTCGGCTGACCGTCCCCACCGCATCGGCTACGTGCTGAAGATGTACCCCCGCTTCTCGGAGACGTTCATCGTCTCGGAGATCCTCGCCCGCGAGGCCGCAGGCGAGGAGATCGTCATCTTCTCGCTGCGACCCCCGAACGATGCCCGCTTCCATCCGGAGCTGGCCCGGGTCCAGGCCCCCGTGATCCAGGTGGGCCGCTCCTCGAGCCCGCGCCGCCTGTGGGAGGTCTGGGGCGAGGCGATGTCCGCACCCGAGCTCGCCCGCGGCATGTCCGCGCAGCTCCCTGAGCTGGTCGCGGCCGGCGCCGACGACGCCGAGCAGGCTCTCGCCGTCGCGCTGCTCGCCCGAGAGCACGGAGTCACCCACCTCCACGCCCACTTCGCCTCGATGGCCACGACCGTGGCCCGCCTCGCGGCGCTGGTCACCGACCTGCCCTACTCCTTCACCGCCCACGCGAAGGACATCTTCCACCGCGATGTGGAGGATGAGGACCTGCGCCGCAAACTGGCGGACGCCGACCACGCCGTCACCATCAGCGAGTACAACCGCCGCCACCTCCGCGCCCGCTTCGGCGCCGCGGAGACGGCCCGGCTCGAGCTGGTGCGCAACGGCCTCGAGCTCGAGCGCTTCCCCTTCCGGGGCCGCACCGAGCTGGCCGAGGTGCCGCAGCTGCTCGGCGTGGGTCGCCTGGTCGAGAAGAAGGGCTTCGACCAGCTGATCGACACCGTCCACGCGCTCCGCCTCGAGGGCCGTGCGGTGCGGGCCGACATCGTCGGCGATGGGCCCCTGCGCGAGGAGCTCGACGCTCAGATCCACGAGCTCGGCCTCGAGCAGCAGGTGCGCCTGCTGGGCCCCCGCACCCAGGAGGAGGTGCGCGAGCTGCTCGAGCAGGCTGACCTGTTCGTCGCACCGTTCGTGATCGGGGCCGACGGCAACGCCGACGGGCTGCCCACCGTCCTGCTCGAGGCGATGGCCACCGGCATCCCGTGCGTCGCCGCCTCGGTCACCGCCGTCGGCGAGGTGATCATCGACGGCCGCACCGGCTGGCTGGTCCCCACCGGCGACACCCCCGCCCTGATCGACGCGGTCCGCGAGGCGCTGGACCCCGCGACCGATCGCCTCGCCCTCACCACCGCCGCCCGTGAGCTGGTGGCGGAGAACTACGACTCCAGCGGCCAGGCGACGAGGCTGCGTGCGCTGGCCGAACGCTCGGCGCATCGCAACATCCTCACCCAGCCGCTGGAGGTAGTCGCCGCCGCCCCCGCCGCCCCCGCCGCCCCGGCCGCGCCGGCCGCCCCCGTGCAGACGCTGTCCCCGGCCGCGTCGCCGTCGGCCGCCCAGCCGTTCACCCCCGCCGGAAGGACCCAGTCATGAGGATCGCGTACGCACTGCTGGACCCCGGCATCGGGGTGTTCGGCACCAAGGGAGCCTCCGTGCACGTGCAGGAGGTCATCCGCGCACTGCGGGCCGACGGCCACGAGGTGACCGTCTTCTGCACCCGCACGAACGACGACATCCCCGCCGACCTCGCCGATCTCGAGGTGCGCCGCCACCGCCTGCCTAAGGGCACCGGTGCCGAGCGCGAGCAGGCCGTCGCCGCGGCCTCCGCCGCGATCGCCGAGGAGATCGCCGCCGGCGGCTTCGACCTCGTCTACGAGCGCTACTCGCTGTTCTCCGACACCGCGGCGCGGCTCTCGAACCCCGCAGAGCCGCTCGCCGACGGCGCCGCCCTGGTTCCTTCGATCCCGTCGATCCTCGAGGTCAACGCCCCGCTGATCGCCGAGCAGCGCCAGCACCGCAGCCTGGTCGACGAGTCCGCGGCGCTCGCCGCCACGCTCCGCCAGCTGCACGGCGCGACCGTCATCTCCTGCGTGAGCGAGGCCGTGGCGGAGTGGACCCTCGACGAGGGCGCCGATCCGGCCCGCGTGGTCGTCACCCCCAACGGCGTGAACACCCGCCGCATCACCCCCGGTGATCGTGCCGTGGCCGCCCCGGCCGCGGACGCCCCGGTGACCGTCGGCTTCGTGGGCACCCTCAAGCCCTGGCACGGCACCGACCTGCTGCTGCGCGCCCTCGCCCGCACCAAGCAGAACCTGCGCCTGGACATCTGCGGCACCGGCCCGCAGCAGGAGGAGCTCGAGGTGCTCGCCGCCGAGCTCGGCATCGAGGAGCGGGTCCGTTTCCTCGGCGCCGTCGCCCCCGAGCAGGTGCCCGAGATCCTGCACGGCCTCGACATCGCCACCGCGCCCTACCCGGCCGGCGAGCACTACTTCTCCCCGCTGAAGGTGTACGAGTACCTCGCCGCGGGCCTGCCCACGATCGCCTCCGCGATCGGCAGCATCCCCGAGCTGCTCGGCCACGGGGAGCTGGGCGTGCTGGTCACGCCCGGCGACGTGGCGGACCTCGCCTGCGCCCTCGATGAGCTCGCCGCCGACACCGCCCACCGCACCCGCCTCGCCATCACCGCCCGTGAGGCCGCGGTGCGCGAGCACGACTGGCGCATCCGCTGCCGGGAGCTGCTGCAGCGCCTGGAGTCCGCGGCCCCGGCCGGGGGGCGAGGGTGTGATGGCCATCGGCACCTCCCGCACCGGCTCCGCCCCGCGGCAGCCCGTGGCCCGCAGCGAGCGACCGTCGCCGCTGCGCCGGCTCTGGGGCAGCTCCGCCGTGCCGAAGAAGGAGCGCCTGGACCCGTCGGCCCTGCGCCGCACCCTCCAGGTCGCCCGCCCGCACCTGCCGCGCCACCTGCTGCTGTGCCTGCTGGGGATGGTGGGGCTGCTGCTCGACGTCGCCTTCCGGGTGCTCGAGCCGTGGCCGCTGAAGTACGCGGTCGACGCCGTCACCTCGGCGCTCGGCGCGGATCTCCCCTCCGACGCCTCGCCCTTCGGGCTGAACATCGAGCAGACCGTGATCGCCGCCGCGCTCGGCCTCGCGGTCATCATCGCCGGGCGCGCCGGCTCGAACTACCTGGCCACCATCTCGTTCGCGAAGGTCGGCGCGCGCATCGCCACTGAGCTGCGCACCCGCGTCTTCGACCACGTCCAGGCGCTGTCGCTGCGCTACCACTCCCGCGCCTCGATCGGCGACACCTCCCAGCGGCTGGTGGGGGACGTGGGCCGCCTCCAGGATGTCGCCGTCACCGCCGGGCTGCCGCTGATCGGCAACGTCATCACCCTCGCCGTGCTGCTGGTGGTGATGCTGATCCTCGACCCGCTGCTCTCCGGCATCGTGATCGCCACGGGCCTGCTCTACCTGCTGCTCTCGCGCCGCTCCTCCCCGAAGATCGTGCGGGCCTCCCGCAGCACCCGCAAGGGCGAGGGCTCCCTCGTCGGCGCCGCTGCCGAGGCGCTCGGCGCGATCCGCGTGGTCCAGTCCTACGGGCTCGAGCAGACCGTCGCCCACGAGTTCGCCGGCGGCAACGAAAGGGCCATGAAGGCCGGGGTGAAGGCCAAGAAGCTGGCCGCCGGCCTCGAACGCGCCACCGACGTGCTGGTCGGCATCGCCCAGGGCGCCGTGCTCGTCGTGGGCAGCCTGCAGGTGCTGCGGGGCGAGATGAGCCCCGGCGACATGGTGCTGTTCCTGACCTACCTGAAGATCGCCATGAAGCCGCTGCGCGACATGGCCAAGTACACCGGCCGCATCGCCCGCGCCTCCGCCTCCGGGGAGCGCATCGCCGACCTCCTCGACGAGGAGATCGAGATCCAGGGCCCGGAACGCCCCGTCCCGATGCGCCACGTGCGCGGCACCATCGACTTCGCGGACATCACCTCACCCGACGGCCACGGCCGCCCCCTCTTCGACGGACTCACCCTGCGGATCCCCGCCGGCCAGCACATCGGGATCCTCGGCCCCTCCGGCGGTGGCAAGTCCACCCTGGTCTCCTACCTGCTGCGCCTGAACGAGCCGCAGCAGGGCCGGATCCGCATCGGCGGCTACGACACCCGCTCGGTGAGCCTCGCCGACCTGCGCCGCCACGTCGCGATCCTCCCGCAGGAGTCGGTGCTGTTCACCGAATCGGTGCGAGAGAACATCCGCTTCGGCCGGCGCGACGCCTCGCACGCCGAGATCGAGGAGGCCGCCCGCCGCGCCGGCGCCCACGACTTCATCGTCGGCCTGCCGCAGGGGTACGACACCGTGCTCGGCAACCGCGGGGACACCCTCTCCGGCGGGCAGCGCCAGCGCATCGCGATCGCACGCGCCATGATCCGCCGCGCCCCCGTGGTGGTGCTCGACGAGGCGACGACCGGCCTCGACCCGGCCTCGAAGGCGCAGGTCAACGAGTCCCTGCGGGAGCTCGCCCGCTCCCGCACCACCATCTCGATCACCCACGACGCCACCACCGTCGCGGGCCTGGACCGGGTGCTGTGGCTCGAGGACGGCCGGATCCTCGAAGACGGCACCCCCGCCGAGCTCACCGCCGACCCCGACTCCCACTACTCGCGCTGGATCGTCGAGCAGCACGCCGCGGAGCAGACCCCCGACGCCCCCAGCCGAACGGACAGGAGATCCGGTGATGACCATGACCGCCACCCCGTTGCAGCTCCTCAGCGACCACGCCCGCCTGCCCGGCGCCGCGGCGCTGCTGGACCCCGAGCAGCTCTCCGCCCTGCTGAGCCGCGAGATCGCCCTGGACCGGGTGCGCATCAAGCCCACCGCCTCGGTGCTCGTCTCCTATCGCGCCACCGTCCCCGCCGGGACGCGCGGCCAGGACCTCGCAGGCGCCGGCTGGGTGCAGCTGGTCGCCTCCCGCGACAAGCGCGACAACATCCTGGACCGGGCCGAGCGCAGCGGGACGGAGATCCTCGAGCACACCACCGCGGCCGACGGCCCGTACCTGCTCAGCGGCGGCCTCGACAGCGACCCGCGGCTGGGCCGCGAGATCCACCGCCTGCTGCGTCGGTGCGGCGACGAGACCGCCCTACGGGTGCTGAGCTACAACCCCGGCCGCCACGCCGTGCTGCTCCTGCCCGACTCCGGCGAGGTGCTGCGCATCGCGGCCAGGCCGCTGGATGACCTGCTGCAGGTCGGCGAGTGCTGGCGGGAGCTGGGCCTGCCCACCGTCGCCCAGCGTCGCTGGCGTGGTCGCCCCTCCGTGCTGATCGGTGAGCAGTGGGGCCAGGGAGATCTTGCGGGGATGTCCTGCCATCCTCTCTCGATGCCGGCCGCCGCCCGGCTCGGCGAGATCATCGCCCGCCTGCACGCCGCCGACGTCTCCGGCCGCGGCCTGTCCGCAGCCCGCATCGGCGACCCGGTCCCCGCCACCACCGAGGCCGTCGCCGATCTGCTGCCCCACCGCGCACAGCAGATCGCACAGCTCACGCAGCGACTGCGCGAGACCCTCACGACCGACGGGCCCCAGGCCCTGATCCACGGCGACCTCTCCCCGGACCAGGTCCTGGTCTCGGTCGACGAGACCGCCGTCCCCGGCGAAGGGCACCTGCCCCTGCGCGTGGTGGACCTGGACCGCTCCGGCCTCGGGCCGCGCAGCGCCGACCTCGGCTCCTGGATCGCCTCCTGCCTGCTCGCCGGCGTCGAGGAACAGGCCACCGCCTTCCTCCGCGGGTACACCCGCCGCCTCGCCCTGCCGCCGAGCACCGAGCTCGCAGCCTGGACCGCCCGCGCCCTGCTCTCCTCCGCCCTGGACCCGCTGCGCCGTCACCGCGAGGACTGGATGGAGCGGGTCGAGCGGCGCCTCGCGCTCGCCGAGATCGTCCTCGAACGGCCCGGCCGCCTGCCGCTGCCCGCCCCGGCCCCCGCCGCCTCGAGCACAGGGGAGCAGGAGACCCTGGTTCCCGCCACCGTCACCCATGACGGACGCGTGCTCACCGTGCACCGCGCCTGGGCCGACGACGGCCGCGGCCTGCCCCTCGAGCTCGAGGACAGCGCCCCCACCCGCTCCGGAGCCCGCCTGCGCGCAGCCCGCCTCGACCCCGCCACCGGCCAGGTCACCGTGCTCGCGGACGGCACCGATCCGCGCCTGCCCGCACTGGCCCGCGTGCTCGAGGAGCATCCGGGCGGCACCGTCGTCTCGCACCGGCCCGGCAAACGCGCCGTGGTCCGCCTCGAGAACGGCGGAGCCGGCGGGGCCGGAGAGGGCAGCGAGGGCGAACCCGCCGGGACCCGCTACGTGAAGATCGTCCGCCCCGGCCGCGCCGCACGGCTGCTGGACGCCATCAGCCGCTCGACCGCCTTCGAGGGCCCCTTCCGCACAGCCCGGGTGCTCGACGCCGACGAGGACACCGTCACCTTCGCCGAGCTGCCCGGACACCTCCTGCACGACGGGCTCCCCACCGCTGACGGCACCTGGTGCCGCGCCTGGCGCGAGACCCTCGACGCCTGGACCACCGCCGTCGAGACCTCCCGTGACCACGTGGGGGCCGCTACCCTCCACGGACCCGCCGCCGAGGCCGAGGTGCTCGAGGCCTGGGGTGAACGTGCCGACGCCGTCGACCCCTCCGGGGCCGTCCTGCGCGGCCGCGCCCTGGCGCTGGCCCGCCGGGAGCTGCTGCGCCTGGGAGACGTCGAGCGGCCCGCCCTGATCCACCGCGACCTGCACGACAAGCAGATCCTCTGGCGGGAGGGCGACCGTCCCGCCCTCCTGGATGTCGACACCGCGACCGCCGGCGATCCCGCCCTCGACGCCGCGAATCTCCGCGCGCACGCCACCTGGCGCGAGCTGCAGGGGATCTGGACCGAGGAGCAGGCCGCCGTGGTCCGCGAGGAGATCGACCGGGCCGCCGCCCGCAGCGGCATCCCACCCGAGACCCTCGCCGCCTACGAGAGCGGCACCATCGCCCGGCTCGCCTGCGTCTACGCCTTCCGACCACGGTGGCGCGGCGCTGCCCGCATCCTCGCCGCCTCCCTCGACCCGGCCGGCCCCGGCCCGGCATCCCCGGCCCCCTCCGCGCACCCGCGGCAGAGGACACCCCACTGGGCGGCACCGCCACCCACCTCGAAAGGAGCATGTCGTGAAGACCACCAAGATCTCCGTCATCGGAGTCGGATACCTCGGTGCGGTGCACGCCGCCGCCATGGCCGACCTCGGCCACGACGTGGTCGGCCTCGACATCGACGCCGAGCGCATCGCCACCCTCCAGGCCGGGCGCGCCCCCTTCCACGAGCCCGGCTTCGAGGACATCCTCGCCCGTGGCCTGGATGCCGATCTGCTCCGCTTCACCACCGACTACGCCGACATCGCCGACGCCGACGTGCACTTCCTGGGCCTCGGCACCCCGCAGCAGGCCGACGGCTTCGGCGCCGACCTGTCCTACCTCGAGGCCGCGGTCGACGCGCTCGCCGAGGTGCTGCCCGCCCGCGGCGGTGCGCCGACGCTGGTGGTCGGCAAGTCCACCGTCCCCGCCGGCACCGCGCGCATGCTCGCCGGCCGTCTCGAGCAGGTCGAGGGCGTGACGCTGATGTGGAACCCGGAGTTCCTGCGGGAGGGTTTCGCCGTGAAGGACACCCTGGATCCCGATCGGCTCGTCTACGGGGTGCACGACACCGAGGACCCTGTCGCCGCGCAGGCCGTCGCGATGCTCGACGCCGTCTACGCCCGGATCCTCGAACGCGAAGCGCCCCGCCTGGTGATGGGTTACGAGGCAGCTGAGCTGGTCAAGGCCTCGGCCAACGCCTTCCTCGCCACCAAGATCTCCTTCATCAACGCTGTGGCGGAGATGTGCGAGGTCACCGGGGCGGATGTCACCGATGTGGCCCGCGCGATCGGCATGGATGACCGCATCGGCGCGAAGTTCCTGCGCGCCGGGGTCGGTTTCGGCGGAGGCTGCCTGCCCAAAGACATCCGCGCCTTCCTCGCCAGCGCCGAAGAGAACGGCGTGGGAGAGGCCCTCGGCTTCCTCCGCGAGGTCGATGCCGTCAACGAGCGGCGCCGCGCCCGGGTGGTCGCCCTCGCCGGTGAGATGCTCGGCGACCTCGCTGGACGCCGGGTCACCGTGCTCGGCGCAGCCTTCAAGCCCCTCAGCGACGACACCCGGGACTCGCCGGCGCTCGATGTCGCCTGCCGCCTGCGTGCTGCCGGGGCCCTGGTCACGGTCACCAGGACCCCGAGGCGCTGCGGAACGCCGAGCGCCGCCTCGGCGGACTGGTGGAGCTCGAGCCGGACACCTCCTCGGCACTGCGCGGAGCGGAGCTGACCGTGCTGCTGACCGAATGGGACGAGTACCGCGACCTCGACCCCGCACGGACTGCCGGCCTGGTCGCGGCAGCGCGGATGATCGATGGCCGCAACGTGCTCGACCCGCGGCAGTGGCGCGACGCCGGCTGGGAGATCAGCTCCCTGGGCCGGGCCGCCGCCCTCCCGGCGACCCGCCTCCCCGAGCGAGAGCCCGCCCTGGCCTGAGCGGGGAGGCGAGGGCCGCTCAGGCGGGGAGCGGCTCCGCGTCCTGCGGTGTCGGGGCCGAGGCCCGGCGCCCCTCCTTCAGCGCGCCGGCGAGGCCCAGGGCGATGCCCAGGAGCAGCCACCCGCCGAGCCACAGCAGATCCCCGGCAGGGTCGATCCAGCCTCCGCCGATCGCTCCGCGGAAGGCGTCCACGGCGTGGGTCATCGGCAGGTACGGGTGGATCACCTGGAAGAACTGCGGCAGCGTCGAGACCGGGTAGGTGCCCCCGGCACCGGAGATCTGCATCGCGATCAGCACCAGCGCCACGAACTTCCCGACCGGCCCGAACAGAGCGCCGAAGCCGTGGTTCAGCGCCACGAACACCACCGAGGTCAGCGCCGCCAGGCCCATCATCAGTGGCAGGTCATCCATCGAGACGCCCACCAGCCAGTGCAGGGCGCCCACGGCGATCGCGGTCTGCACCAGGCCCAGCAGCTGTGCGGGCACCAGGCCGCCGGCCAGCAGTCGTACCGGGCCCACGCCGCGAGCGGCGGCCTGGGAGGAGAACGGAGGCATCATCAGGAAGATGGCCATGCCGCCCACCCAGAGACTGATCGCGAGGAACAGCGGCGCCAGGCCCTCGCCGAAGCGGGTGAGCTCGTGGGCGCGCTCGAAACTCATCTGCACAGGCTCTGCGGCTGTCTCCGAGAGCGCGTCGCTCTCGTCGTCGGTATAGGCGGGGATGTCGCCCTGGGACTCGGCGAGTCCGTCGCGCAGCTCCTCCGAGCCGTCCGCGAGCTCGCCCGCCCCGTCATCGAGGGCGACCGCACCGTCGGCCAGCTCGTTCGCGCCGTCGTCGACCTGCGTCGCGCCGTCATGGAGCTGCGTGGCCCCGTCCTCGAGGCGTCCGGCCCCGTCGGCGAGCTGCTGGGCCCCGTCGCCGGCCTCGGCGCTTCCCTCGGCCAGCTGCTGGGCGCCGTCGGCGAGCTGTCCGGTGCCGCCTGCCAGCCGCTCGGCGCCGGTGCGGGCGGTCCCCACTCCGTCCGTGTAGCGGGTGACGCCGCTGGACAGGGTCTGGGCACCCTCACTCGCGGTGCCGCTCGCCTCGGCGAGCCGGTCGGCGCCCGAGGAGACCTGGCGGGCGCCGGTGTTCAGGCGGTGCGCGTCCTGCGCGCCCTGCTCGAGAGCGGAATAGGCCTGGGGCAGGGCCTCGGCTGCGGTGCGGGCCTGCTCCGCGAGGTCTGCGGCGAGGTCGGAGGCGCTCGTCCCCTGCTCGGGGAGGGGGCGGCCGTGACGGCGTCGTCGCGCAGGGTGCTGAGGTCCTGCTCGAGGGTGGAGGTGTCCGCGGCGAGGGTCCGGGTGGTCTCGGAGAGGGAGGAGGTGCCCTGGGCGAGGGCCCCGGTGGTCTCGGAGAGCCCCTCGGTGTAGGTGACCATCGATTCCGCGGAGTCGGTCATGTCCGAGGCGGTGCCGGCGATGTCGGTCGACTGCTCGGCCGCGGTGCCCGTGGCCTCCTGGGCCGTGGTCGTGTCGGCGGAGGCCTGCTCGGCGTCGTCGCGCACCTGCTGGGAGGAGTCCGCCGTGCTCGCGAGATCCTGACAGAACGACGCCTCGGCGCCGGAGTCCTCGCAGCGTGCGGCGAGAACGTCGACCTCCTCGGTGTAGTCCCGCACGCTCTGCTCGCTGGTGGCGGCGCTCTCGGAGGCGGTGGTAGTGGCCTCGTGCGCGCCTTGCACGTCCTCGTCCAGTGCGGTGGCGTCCTCACCGATGGTGGAGGCGGCGTCGCGCAGGGTGCGGGCGTCCTCGGTGCGGTCGGTCGTGGTCTGGTCGAGGTCCTGTGCGGTCTCATCCAGGCTGGTCACGGTCTCGTCGAGGGTCGTGGCCGTCTCGGAGACGGTGCCGGCGGCGGTGACCGGGTCGGCGAGTCGTCCCGGCAGGTCCGTGGCGATGCCCTCGAGAGCGTCGATCGCGGTGACGAGGTCCTCGCTGGTGCGCTGCACGCTCTCGGAGGTCACGCCGAGCTCGTCGGCCCGCTGCTGCGCGGCGGTGACGGTCTCGTCGAGCTGGCGGGTGCCCTCGGCGACCTGCCCGGCGCCGTCGGCGAGGGTGCCCGCCCCGGTCGCGAGCTCCGAGGTGCCGGTGGCGAGCTGCTGGGCCCCGCTGCGCAGCGGCTGCCCGTTCTCGTCGAGGGTCACCAGGCCCGTGCGGAGCTCGCGGGCGCCGGCGTCGAGGGTCGCGGTCCCGTCGCGCAGGGTGACCGCGCCGGTGCTCAGCTGATCCAAGCCCACCACCAGGTCGAGGCTCCCGGAGTGCAGGGCGTGCGCGCCGTCGGCCAGCTCCGCGCCGCCGTCCACCAGCTGTGCTGTGCCGTCAGCCAGCTCGGTGCTGCCGTCGACCAGGTCTCCGGTGCCGTCGTGCAGGGTGGTGGCACCGTCGGTGAGCTCGCCGGCGCCGTCGACGGCATCGCCCAGGCCGTCGTGGATGGTCGTGAAGCCCACGTAGATCTGGCCCAGGTACTGCTCGAGCACGCTCGAGCGCAGCGAATCGGTCAGCGCTGTCCCCACGGACTTCGTGAAGTTCCCGCCCACGTAGTTCACCGAGTCGTTGGTGGTCACCGTGAGCAGAGCCGGGGCCGCGTGTTCGGCATCCCCGCCGAGGGAAGCTATGTTGGCGGAGAAGTCCGAGGGGATCTCGACGGTCGCGCCGTAGGTGCCGTCCTCCAGGCCACGATGAGCCTCACCGGGAGAGACCTCCACGAAGCGGTACACGGTCTCCTTGTCGAGGTCCAGGAGCGTGTCGGTGAACTCCGCGCCGACGTCCAGCTGGCTCTCCTCGCCGTCCGGGGAGGTGGCCGTGGCGCCCTCGTCCTCGTTCACCACGGCGGCGGTGACCTGGTCGAGCTTGTTGCTCGGGTCGAGGAACGACCAGGTCATGTTGCCGGAGTAGATCAGTGGGACCAGGGCGAGGCCGGTCACGAACAGTGCCGCGATCGGCTTCTTCCACTCGCCGGGCAGCAGGGCGAGGGCTCCGCGGCCGACGGCGGAGAGCCCGCGACCGGTCGCTCCGAGGGCGCGGGCGAGCGCACCGGCCAGGACGCCGACGGCCGAGGACACAGCGCGGCGGACAGTTGTGAGGACGGTGGACAGAGCGGAGAGGAGTGCACGGAGGAGTCGCATCACGCCGCACACGATACATTCGTGTATCGAGAAGCGTTACTGTTCGGAAATAAGTGTGGTGCGGCAAACGCCGGCAGACACCGGCAGGGTCAGCTCGGCAGCTCGACCACCCACGGATGCCGCGGCGATGCGGCCGGGTCCCATCGCTCGAGCACATCGGCCGCAGCACGGCAGCCGCGCAGCCCCAGCGAGTCCCCGATCCGGCCCACGACCTCGCGGACGCTCTCCCCGCGTTCCAGACGATCCCGCAGCGTCACCGCGCCGTCGCGCTTCGCGAGCCGGGCCCCGACGGAATTCACCGCGAGCGGGACGTGCGCGTAGCTCGGCTCCGGCAGGCCCAGCAGCTGGGCGAGGTGCGCTTGTCGTGGAGCCGAGCTGAGCAGATCATCGGCCCGCACCACCTGGTCCACCCCGGCCGCGGCATCGTCGACCACTACGGCCAGGTTGTAGGCGACCACGCCGTCGCCGCGTCGAAGCACCAGATCATCGACCGTCCCCGTCACCTCTCCCGCCCACAGATCGTGGACCTGCCATGACTCCACCTCGGTGCGCAGTCGGAGAGCCGGTGCGCGCCGCAGCTCCCGCATCCGCTGCCGTCCCTGCTCGCGCGCGGCGGGGGTGAGGTCGCGGCAGGTCCCGGGATAGGCGCCGGGCGGGGCGTGCGGGGCGCTGGGAGCCTCGAGGATCTCCCGGCGGGTGCAGTAGCACTCGAAGACCTGTCCCTGCGTCTCGAGGCGGGCGATGGCCTCGTCGTACGCCGCTCCCCGCTCGGACTGGCGGACCACGTCCCCGTCCCAGTCCAGGCCCAGTGCGGCCAGATCCTCGAGCTGTCGCTGCTCGGAGCCCTCCTTGACCCGGTCCAGGTCCTCGACGCGCAGATGGAAGGCGCGGCCGGTGCGGCGGGCGAGTGCCCAGGCGAGGATCGCGGTGCGCAGGTTCCCCAGGTGCAGGTCGCCGCTGGGGGAGGGGGCGTAGCGGCCCGCGCCGGGCGGGGTCGGGACGGCAGACATGCCCGCCAGTCTAGGAAGCGGGACGCACGAGCAGCACATCGCCCACCCGCCCGCCGGGCACGGGACGCGCAGCTGCCGCGGGGCGGAAGCCGAGACGGGCCGCGAGGGTGCGCGAGGCGAGGTTGCGGGAGGCGGTCACCGCGATCACTTCGCGACCGCCCGGTCCGCAGTGCGGATCGGTGAGCACGGCGCGCATCGCCTCGCTGGCCACGCCTCGCCCGGTCACCCCGGGATCCAGCCGCCAGTAGGCGCTCAGCAGCTCGGAGTCGTCGGCTCGCAGAGCGGTGATACCCACGACGCCGAGCAGGCCCGCCGGCAGTTCCTCGGCGCCGCCATCGGCACCCTGTGGGCCGCCGCGCGGCGACTCGCACCGGGCGTCGGGCTCCGCCGCAGCCCGTGCCCGCACCGTGAAGTACCCCAGCCCGTCCCGCTCCCACGTGCTGGACCACTGCGCGAGCACCTGCCGCATCTGGGCGAGCTGCGTGAGCGGGGCGGTGGTGTCCTCGGCGAAGGCGCGGGGATCGGAGTGCAGCGTGAACAGCTCCTCGAGATCCTCCGCGCGCACCGGTGCCAGGTGCAGGCGGGTGGTGACGATCCCGGAGATGACGACAGCGCGGCGGTCACCGTCCGGGGACGGGACCGCCGCGCTGTGGTTCACGGACTGCTCCGTGAGGCGCCGGGGGCGCTGACTCAGGAGTCGCCGCGGTGGTTGCCACGCTTCTCGTCGTCGGCCGAGGAGGCGTCCGGATCGGAATCGACCTTGACCTCCTTGGGCTCCACGTCGGAGGAGCGGTCCTCACCCTTCAGGGCCGAGGCGACGTCACCGGCATCGGCCGAGCCGACGGTGTCGGAGACGGTCGAGGAGTCGGACTCGTTCGCCGCAGAGGCGGGGTAGTGCGCACGGGCGAAATCGGCGGGCGGTGCCCACGGATCCTCGACCGGGCGGGTCTTCTGCCAGACCACGTAGCCGGCAGCGGCACCCGCGGCGGCGAGGCCGAGGATGAGCAGCACCTTGCCGGCGCGACCCTTCTTCGGCTGCGGGGTGGGCTCGAGGACGGCGGAGCGGATGTCGCCCTGCCCCTTGTCGAGCTCCTTGCGGGCGGCGTCGACGGCCGCCTTCAGGACGGTGCCGGTGGTCTCGGCGGTCTTGCGGGCACGCGGGATGTAGTCATCCTGCACGTCGTGGCGGAGCTTGTCCGCGCGGGGGCCGAGGTTCTGCGAGAGCTTCTCGCCCTGGTCTCGGAGCTTGTCGGACTGGTCGCGCAGCTTCTGCTGGGCCTCCGGGGCGTAGTGGTCGTAGAAGTCGGTCGCCCGGGTGCGTGCCTCGCGCGCACCCTCGGAGACGACAGGGCCCACCGAGGCTGCGAGCTTCTGCAGCTCCTCGACGGCCTTCTCCGCCTTCTGCGCGGTCGATCCTGCCGCGTCGGTGACCTTCTCCGCCTGCTTCGCGGCCTTCTTGGCCTTCCGCTTGGTGGTCAGCGCCATGGGGTTCCCCTTTCGTCGAATCCGTCGGGTCGGGCCGACGGTGGTCCCTGGGCCAGGACAGCCGGTGGCTGCACGGGCCCGTGTGGCTCAACTCTAACGCGAGCGAGCATGCACCCTCACAGGGGATGCGAAGAACCAGGAGGCCTGCCAGCCCGTCCGATCGGTCAGGCGCGCGTATGGGAGGATGACGCCATGTTCGCAACTCTTCACACCACTCACGGGGACATCCGCATGGAGCTGTTCCCCAACCACGCTCCCAAGACCGTCGAGAACTTCGTGGGCCTCGCCGAGGGCTCCAAGGAGTTCTCCGACCCGGAGACCGGCGAGAAGGTCACCCGTCCCTTCTACGACGGCGTCATCTTCCACCGCATCATCTCAGGCTTCATGCTCCAGGGCGGCGACCCGCTGGGCACCGGCACCGGCGGCCCCGGCTACAACTTCGACGACGAGATCTCCGAGAAGAACTTCAACGAGCCCTACGTGCTGGCCATGGCCAACGCCGGCAAGCGCCGCAACGCGCTGACCGGCCAGCCCTCCGGCACCAACGGTTCGCAGTTCTTCATCACCGTCGGCCCCACCCCGCACCTGCAGGGCAAGCACACCGTGTTCGGTCAGGTCGCCGACGAGGACTCCAAGAAGGTCGTCGACGCGATCGAGGCCGTCAAGACCGATATGCGCGACCGTCCCCTCGAGGATGTCGTCATCAACTCGGTCACCATCGAGAAGTGATCCCGCCCGGGCCGGTTCCGCGCTGAGCGGACCGCCCGATGCGCTGAGCAGCCCGCCCCGGACACCGGTGGCGGGCTGCTTGCTGTCCGCACCGGGGTGCGGTGGGCCGGGGTGCATGGGCGCACGGGCGCGGGCCGGGCGGTGTTCTCCGCAGGCCTATGGCGACGAGCCCTGGCAGTATCGCCGGCTCGCCTCACCATCGACCCGTCCGTGACATGTGCCGACGGCGTCCTTCAGACCGGGCCCCGGCCTGCCGCGCCCGCGCCGTCGGCGTTCCGCCGCCCGGGCTCGCTCAGGAGGGCTCGGTGCGGCCGGCCGCGGCCGGCCTCAGCGGAAGGTCAGCGTCGCCGTGACCGGGTCCTCGATCTGCTCGAAGTCGTCGTTCAGCACCTGCCCGAAGCGCGGCTTGACCTTCACGGTCGCGGTCTCCAGGTCGGCGGGGATGGTGAAGGTAGCGACGGTTGTCCGAGGCATGTGCTTGAACGTCCACGACTGGTCCTGGGCCGGGGGCAGCTCGGTGCCGTCGGGGAGGACGAGCACCACCTCGGTGAGATCCTTGACGTTCGAGGAGCTGTCTCGGTCCCACACCAGCGGTACCACCAGATGGATCTCGTCCTCGTCGGCCCAGCCCAGATTTCCGCCGTACTCGAGGCTGGTGTCGACGTAGGGGAGAGGTACGCCTCCTCGATCGTGCCGTGGAGGGTCATGTAGTCCTGTCCGAAGCCGTCGGGGACCTTCGTGTCCAGGACGGTCGCGTCGGAGACCTCCACCTCGAGTCCGCCGTCATACATCCGCGGGGCCGGGGTGGTCAGGAGCGAACCGTCGACCAGCGAGAGCTCCTGGATGCCGCCGCCCATCTCGGCGCGGAGGGCGACGGCACCGGGCTGGGGGTGGCGTCGACGATCGCGAGCACGGTCCCGCTGCGCTCGGCATCGCCGCTGCTGGGGAGTCCAGGCGGATCTCCTGGTTCCCACCGTAGGTGATGTCCAGATCGGCGTAGGTGGGGTCGACCTTGGGCGCCCACTCCGAGTCGGTCGACTCCCATGCCGTGAGCAGGAACCTCTTCAGCTGACCGGGCAGGATCACGGTGGCGAGCTGCTCCTCCTCTGCCTCCGGGTCCGGGTTGTCGACCTCGGGGACGTCCTTCCCGGTCAGCGCGGTGTACTGCTCCGCGGTGAGGCTGTCGAGCAGGGTCGTGGCGACCACGGTGGCCTGGGCGTGCGGATGGATCATCGTCTCGGAGTCCGACATGCGGGTCATCAGCCCGCCCGCGGTCATCTCGTCCTCCACCTCCAGCACGTCGATCTCGATGGTGGCGGAGGTGCCGGGCGCCGGCGAGGACTCGTCCTCCGTCTCCGCCGCTCCCTCCAGATCAGCGGCCTCTTCGTCGGGAGCACCGCCTGCGGGGTCCTCGTCCTCGGTGCCGGAGGGGAGCAGTCCGCACCCGGCCAGGAGCAGAGTCGGACCGGCGAGGAGCACGCCGCGGCGTGCCAGGGAGGTGGTGCCGAGCGGCGCGAGAGAGGGGCGTCGGGGCGTCATGGGGTTCTTTCGTCGAGGGTGGGGGCGCAGGCCAGAATACCTTTACGACGACTGTTCGCGAAGGCAATCGGGGTCTCGCCCCCACCCGGAGGGATCAGGCGCTCGCGACGGGCGCCGCGCCGGCACCGGCACCGACGCCGGCACCGACACCTGCCGCGTCGACGGAGGCGGGGCGGGAGGGCCACCACATGCGGTCCCCGATCAGTGCGAACAGCGCCGGCACCAGCACGGTGCGCACCAGCAGGGTGTCCAGCAGCACGCCGAGGCCCACGATCAGGCCCAGCTGGCCCAGCACCACCAGGGGCAGCACCCCCAGCGCCGCAAACACTGCGGCGAGCACCACGCCCGCGCTGGTGATGACCACGCCGGTGGAACCGACGGCCCGCACCATGCCCTGCGTGGTCCCGTGCACGGCGGCCTCATGGCGGGCGCGGTGGACCAGGAAGATCGTGTAGTCCACACCGAGAGCCACCAGGAACAGGAAGGCCAGCAGCGGCACGGTCACGTCGAGCGCGGGGATGTCGAACAGCAGACGCCCGGCCCACAGGCCCAGGCCGATCGCGGCGACGGAGCTGGCGACGTTCACGGTCAGCAGCACCAACGGCGCCACCACCGCGCGCAGCAGGCCGATCAGCACCAGCAGCACCACCGCGAGGATCATCGGCGCGACCACCAGCAGGTCCCGCGTGGAATCGGAGCGGACGTCCATCGCGCTCGTCGTGGTGCCACCCACCAGGGCATCGGCCCCCTCGAGGGCGTGCAGGGAGTCACGCAGCCCGGCGGCCTCGTCGATCGCCTCCGGCGACTCCGGCTGCGCGGTGCCGACGGCGGAGAGCACGGCCCAGCCCTCGGGCGTGGTGCCGCTGATCGAGGCACGGTCGATGCCGGGCACGGACTCGGCGGTGGTGACGGCGGCATCTGCCGCCCCCTCCCGCACCACGATCTGGTGCGGTGCGCTTTCCCCGGCACCGTAGTGCTCGGCCATCGCGGCGAAGCCGACGGAGGACTCGTTCGGCGAGGCGAACTGCTCGTCCTGCGCAAGGCCCACCCGGGTGCCCGCCAGGCCGGTGGCGAGCACACCCAGCAGCAGCACCGAGACCACGGCGGCGAAGGCGGGGCGGCGGGTGACCGTGCGGGCGACGGTGGCGAAGGGGCCGTGCTCGGCCTCGTCACGGCGGGTCGCGGTGTCCTGCGAGGTCGCGGGGCGCGGCACGAAGGGCCAGAACACCCGTCGGCCCACCACCGCGAGCAGCGCGGTGAGCGGGAACAGCACGGCGATCAGGGCGATCAGCAGACCGGCCGCCGCAGCGATCCCGAGACCGCGGGTGGCGGGCATGACCGCGGCCAGCAGGGTCATCAGCGCCAGCACCACGGTCACGTTCGAGGCGATGATCGCGGGGGTGGTGCGGATCCAGGCGGTGGCCAGCGCGGCGCGATGGTCCGTGTGGTGGCGCAGCTCCTCGCGGTAGCGGGAGATCAGCAGCAGGGCGTAGTTGGTGCCCGCACCGAACACCAGCACGCTGATCACGCCGGTGTCGAAGGCGAGGGAGAACTGCTCGCCGAGGGTGCTGGTGACTGCGCCTGCGGCGCCGTCGGCGAGGGCCACGACCGACAGCGGCAGCAGCCACAGGATGGGGGAGCGGTAGGTGAGCAGGAGCAGCACCGCGACCACGGCGATGGTGACGGCCAGCAGGGTGAAGTCCGCACCCGCGAAGGCGCCGCGGATATCGGAGGCGACGGCCGGGCCACCGGTGATTGACACCGTGAGCTCGGCGGGGACGGAGGAGTCGGCCGCGGCGCGCAGATCCGTGATCATCGCGTCGACCGTCTCTTTGTCCGCCTGCGAGTCGACGGTGGTCATCACCAGATCCGCGGAACCGTCCTCGGCAGGCATCGGGCCGACGGCGTCGCGGCCGGCGACCTCGGCGAGATCGGTGCGGAGCGTCTCGATGGCGGCGGCGTCCTCCGCGGTCAGGGCGGTGCCGTCGGCGCGGGTGACCACGGCGAACACCGGCTGGTAGCGGCTGCCCTCCATGGTCTCGGCGATCGCGGCCGCGCGGGAGGACTCCGAGCTCTCCGGCAGCGCGTCCATCCCGGCGGCGGGACCGGCACCCCGCATCCCGCCCATCACGGCGAGCAGCAGCACCACGGACACGACGAGCATCGCCCAGGCGGAGCGGCGGCCGGTGAGGACCGAGGCGATCCGGCCGGCGACGGTGGTCGGTGCTGTGGAGGGGTCCCCGGCCCGATGTCGGCGGGGGTGGACGTGGGTGCAGTCACTGTGGATCCTTCGAGAGAAGACCGCTGGTGGCGGCCGAGGTTCGGTCCCGGGGTCGGGTGTCTTCCACGCTATGGAGAGCGCCGAGCGAGCGGATCAACCTTTGATGGAGCCTCGGCTCCACCCTGCAGCGAGCGTTGCCCTCGCCTCATGACGCAGCGACACCACCTCGCTGCCGGAAAGCGGAAGCTCGTGCTCGAGGGGCTGAGGCCCGTGAGAGAGGCGCAGAGCCGCCGCTTCGGGACGCTGTTCACCGCCTTCCCGTGCACAGCCGCCTGAACCAGCGCCTCTGCAGCGCCGAGGCATCCTCGGCCCGAGCCCAGTCGCACGTGGTGGAATGGACGGCATGGACCGACCCAGCTACGGCTACAGCGCCGAGAACTCCCCGGAGCCGCAGGCACAGCCCGTCTGCCCCCGCCACCCGGACCGGGTGAGCTACGTGCGCTGCAAGCGCTGCGAGCGCCCGGCCTGCCCGGACTGCCAGCGCCCCACCCCGGTGGGTGTGCTCTGCGTGGACTGCGAGCGCGACGTGTCTCGGCAGCAGGCCTCGACCCGGCCGCGCAACGCGATGGGCGGCGGCATGGGCCGGGGCACCCCGTACGTCACCTATACCCTCATCGCGCTGAACGTCCTGGCGTATGTCGGCCAGATGCTGGTGCCGCAGATCGTCCTCCAGCTGGGCCTGTTCATCCCGGTCCGTGCGGTGGTCATGCCCTGGACGTTCTTCAGCGCCGGGTTCCTGCACGGCGGGATCCTTCACCTGCTGCTGAACATGTACGCACTGTGGATCGTGGGGCAGCACCTCGAACGCACCCTCGGGCACTATCGCTACGTCGCCGTGTACCTGGTCTCGGTGCTCGGCGGGCACACCGCCATCTACCTGATCGCCGACCCGTTCCAGTCGGCCTGGGTCTCCGGCACGCTCGGGGCCAGCGGGGGCGTGTTCGGACTGTTCGCCGCGATGTTCATCGTCAATCGGCAGCTCGGCGGGCAGACTGCGCAGATCCTCGTGCTGATCGCGCTGAACCTCGTCATCACCTTCACCATCCCCGGCATCTCCTGGCAGGGCCATCTGGGTGGCCTGGTGCTCGGCGCAGCGGTGACCGCAGGGATGTTCGCGCTGCGCCCCAAGGCCACCCCGGGGGCGGACCGGCAGGCCCTGGCCCGGCGCTCCGCGTTCCTGCACGCTGCCGTGATCGCGGCGGCGACGGTGCTGTGCCTGGTGCTGATCATCGTCAAGACGCTGATGGTGATGGCGCTGTGACATGCCGCCTGTGAGCGGGCGCAGGATCTGAGGGACCGGACGGGCCGGGGCGGCTGGAGCAGCTGCCCCGGCCCGTCGCTGTCCCCGCTATACCTCCTTCGCTGCTCTCGCGTGGCGTCTGCGGGGAACTACACGCATGTGGTTTTCCCCAGATGTGGACAGACTTGGGGATAACTCGTGGCCCCATTGGGGGTTACAGGAAATTGCTGTGGATAACCATGGTTTCGTTGTGGACGGGCGGTGGGGACAACTTCTCGGACCGCTCCGTGTCCCCATCGGGATGCCGGGGCTCGCAAAGCCGTCCAGCCTGCGCAAACGTCTCTCGACGTCAAGAGAGCGGTCTTTATCACTCCCAAGGGAGCGACGCTGACCTGCAGTGATGTCGGGGGCGGGGGTGAGTGCGGTGGACCTGCCTGGCGCCGCGCAGGGAGGGTTGGGCGCGGAACGAATCGGCCGCGACACGCCCGGCGAAGTCGCGGTACCTGCGGAACTACATGTCTGTCATTCATCCACTGGTGTGGATAACGTTGTGGATAACTTCCCCAGGGGCGTGGAAAAGAGGTAGTTTCAGGCCGACGAGACCCCTCATGCACCAGTTGTGCACACCGCACGGCAGTGGACGGACACGCGTGATCCCCATCGACTCCGGCAGTTGACAGAGCGTGGAGATCAGTGCTCGGCGCCGCCCGCGAGCGGCGCGTCCACCTCGCTGCGCAGAGCGACCTCGACCATCCGCACCAGGGCACGGGCACCCGCCGCGGGGCCGACGACATCCCCCGACGGGACGTGGACGAAACCACCGCGGATCCCCTCCAGCGCAGGCTCGGTGGCTAGCAAGTGCTGCAGCTGGAAGAACACGTCGTTGCACACATAGGTCCCGGCGGTCTGCGAGACCGAGCCCGGCACCCCTCATCGCTGAGCGCGGCGACCATCGCCTTGATCGGCAGGCTCGAGAAGTATCCGACAGGCGCTCCGGCCACCACCGGCTCATCCAGCGGGCTCGCCCCGGCGTTGTCAGGGATGCGGGCATCACGGACGTTCACCGCGACCCGCTCCGGCGTGATGCCCGACCGGCCCGCCGCAAGGCCCGTCGCGATCACCAGGCGGGGCCGATGCTCCCGCAGCGCTGCGGCCAGCAGCTCCCCGGCCCGGCCGAACTCCACCGGAAGCTCGAGATCCACCACCGCCAGCCCCCGCTCCCGCAGCATCGGCGAAGCGAGCGCGACGATCTCCCGCGATTCGTTCACCGCCGCTCCGGCGAAGGGGAGAAGCCGGACAGCAGCACGTCGATCGTCATGGCCACAGCGTAGGCGCAGCGATCGCCGATAACGCCGTGACCGGCACTGCCCCCGGCGTTACGATCACCCGATGACCGCGCCGCCCACGCCGCCCACGCTCGCGACCCTGCACCCTCCGTTCGGCCTCGTCCTGCGCGCCGGGGACCTCACCCTGCGCCCGCTGACCGACGCCGACCTGCCGAAGTATGCAGAGCTGCTGCGTCGGCCGATCTTCGAGGACCCGCAGTCCCCGGCGATGTTCCACTGGTACCGGGCCGAGCCCGACACCCGGGTGCGCAACGCGCTGAGCTTCCAGTGGCAGCTGCGCAGCACGTTCAGCCCCGAGAAGTGGACGCTGCCGCTGGGGATCTGGACGGACGGCCGCCTGATCGGCTGCCAGGACGTCTCCGCCCAGCGCTTCGCCGAGCGTCGCACCGTCTCCTCCGGCTCGTGGCTCACCCTCGACGCTCACGGCCAGGGCTACGGCACGCTGATGCGCCAGGCGATGCTCGTGCTCGCCTTCGACCACCTCGGCGCGCAGCGCGCGGAATCCGCCGCGGCGATCGGGAACCGCCCCTCCTTCGGCGTCTCGCACGCCTGCGGATACCGCGAGGACGGCACCCACATGTCCACCCTGCCCGGCCCCGCGGTGCTCGAGCAGAGATTCCTGGTGACGCCCGAGACGTTCCGCCGGCCGCACGCGCCGGTCGAGGTCGAGGGGATCACCGCACAGCTGCGGGAGATGCTCGGGGCCTGAGCGGAGAGGCCGGCGTGCTGTGGCTGCGGTGGGGCCGGGGGCTCAGCAGAACGCGGTGGTCGTCGTGGTGCGCACCGACTTCTTCGTCGCCTTCTTGTGAGTCCCACCCTTGTAGGCGCAGGACTCCAGGAGCTTGCCCTTGTTCGTGTACAGGCGGGCGGTGTCCCCGGTGTTGTTCCAGATGTAGCTGGACTTGTTCCAATGCAGGGTGCTCGAGGTGTTCTTCGCCTTGCCGGAACGGATCGTGAGGGTCTTGCCCGGCGCGATCTTCGTGCCCTTGGGGAAGGTGAACTTCTGCGGGCCGTTGTCACGGATGACGTAGCCCGTGAGCGTCAGCGTCTTCTTCCCGGTGTTCTTGACCTGGATGTACTCCTTTGTGTAATGGGAGTTCTTCGAGTGGTCCTTGCCGGGCGGGTCGTAGTAGACCTTCACGATGTCCAGCGGCTTCTTCACCGCAGCCTCGGCCGCAGGAGGGGCGATCGCCACCAGCACCGCGACCATCAGGGCAGCGAGGAGGAGGGCGAGGAATCGAGCGCGCAAAACGGGGGAGGTGATCATGGGTGCCTCTGAGGATGCCGGGGATCCGCGGGTGACCGGCCGCAGGAGCGGCATCGCTCCTCCGGCTCCTCAGGATCTGAATCGAGTGATTCTGGGAGAAATGTAGCGCGCGTTCCGCCCCTGGGATAGGGACCTCCGGCACGAGTACTGGCGGGTGGATCACAGGGGGTGGGCGGGACGGTCACTGCGGGCGCACAGCGGGCCGGACCGGGTCGGGCTGGGACTGGTGCATCGAGTGTCCTCATAGGTACACGTCGGCACATATAGCGGCTGGCTGTACGCATGAGCACAGTGGGTACGGCGAAGGGGTGGGACACGCCCGACGCCGACGACGGCGGATACTGCGGAGGAAAGGGACGCGCCCGGCGCCGAGGCGCGGTGCAGTCAGCCGAGCAGTTCGTCGGTGCAGTCGGCGCCGTCGGTGTCCACGTGCGCGCTCCACCACAGGCGCAGCGTCGGACGGCCGGGCCGGGACTCGAGCACCAGACGCATCGCGCCGCCCTGCCCGTCGGTCGCTACCAGGGTCCGGACCGGGGAGGGATCTTCGCTCTCGGGGCCGATTTCGGAGAAGCCGTGCTCCGAGAGCACCGGGTTCGCGACCGCGATGAGATCGTCTTCCGCGGGGGCTTCGCCAGGGGCATCAGCCAGCAGGTCCGCGCTGAGGTGCGCGGCCCCGGTCACTCTGCAGCCGGAGGACGAGGTGCCGATCTGCGGGGAGGCATCGTCCGAGGTCATCGGGGTGATCTCCGTGCTCAGTGCCTCGGCGAGCGTGTCAGCGATCGAAGGGTAGTGCGCCGCCGCTTCGGGCGCGGTGATGTCCTCGTGCTCTCGCCACGAGAACTCTGCAGAGACGGTCAGGATGAGAGCGCGGCACACCGGTCGCGCACCAGCGCACCGCACCCTCACCTCACATCGAGTCCTGCCACGCCTGGTACAGCGCGGCGAAGCGACCGCCGGCGGCGACCAGCTCGGCGGGCGAGCCGTCCTCGACGACCTCGCCGCCGTGCACCACCAGCACCCGGTCCGCGATCATCACGGTGGTCAGGCGGTGGGCGATGATCAACGAGGTGCGGTGCCCGAGCAGCTTCGTCAGCCCCTCCTGCACCATCCGCTCGCTGGGGATGTCGAGGGAGCTGGTGGCCTCGTCGAGGATCAGCACCCGTGGATCGGCGAGGAAGGCGCGGGCGAAGGAGATCAGCTGCCGCTGCCCTGCGCTGACCCGGCCGCCGCGCTTGCTCACGTCGGTGTCGTAGCCGTAGGGGAGCTTCTCGATGAAGGAGTCCGCACCGATGGCGCGCGCCGCAGCCTCGATCTCCTCGCGGCTTGCTCCGGGCTTGCCGAGGGCGATGTTGTCCGCGACGGTGCCGGAGAACAGGTACGCCTCCTGGGTGACCATGACGATATTGCGCGTCAGGTCCGTCATGGAGATGTCCCGCAGATCCACCCCGTCGAGCTTTACCGCCCCCTCGGTGGAGTCGTAGAAACGGGCGATGAGCTTCGCGACGGTGGACTTCCCGGCACCGGTCTGGCCCACCAGGGCGACTGTCTGGCCGGCGGGGATGTGCAGGTCCGTCGGCTGCAGCACCAGCGGGCCCTCCTCGGTGTACCGGAAGGAGACGCCCTCGAAGTCGACCTGCCCGCGTGAGGTGGGCAGCGGGGTGGGGGTGCGGGACTCCTTGACGTGCGGCTGCACGGCGAGCAGATTCGCGATCTTCTCGAGCGCGGCCACCGCGGACTGGAAGGCGTTGTAGAAGTTCGCGATCTCGTCGACGGGCTGGAAGAAGCGGCGCGAGTAGAGCACCAGCGCCACCAGCACGCCCACCTGCAGGTCGCCGCTGAACACGCGGAACCCGCCCACGACCAGCACCGCGGCGATGGTGATGTTCGCCAGCACGCGCAGCGCCGGCTGGTAGATGCCGAAGACGTTGATCGAGCGCATCGAGGCGTCGCGGTAGTCCTGGGCGAGGCGGTCGAACTCCGCCTGGTTGCGGTCCTCCTTGCGGAAGGCCTTCACCGCGCGGATGCCTGCCATGGCCTCGACGAAGTGGACGATCAGCCGCGCGGAATGGGTGCGGATCGCGCGGTACTCGACGCGGGAGCGCTTCTGGAACCAGACCGTCAGCGCCACGCAGGGGATCAGCATCAGCAGCATGACCATGCCGGTCACCGGGTCCATGGTCACGATCAGCACGATCGTGAACACCATCGACAGGGAGGCGCCCACCATGACGTTCACGCCCGAGTCGAGCAGCTCGCGCAGCGCCTCCATGTCGGAGGTCTGGCGGGAGACGATCCGGCCCGAGGTGTAGGACTCGTGGAACTCGAGGTCCTGCTTCTGGGTGAAGCGGAAGACCTTCCGGCGCAGCGCCAGCAGCATCTTCTGGCCCACCACGACGGACTGGCGCACGTACCCGTAGGTCAGCACACCGCCGACGATCGCGGCGCCGACGGCCAGACCTGCCGCCTGATAGGCCGGGCCGGGATCGCCCGCCATCAGGGAGGGCAGGCCGTGGTCGATGCCCCAGGCGATGATCGCGGGCCCGGCCACGACGGCCAGCTGCGCGATGACGACCATGATCGCCATCAGCAGGAACTGGCGCTTGACCGGGGAGATCAGCTCTCCGAGCAGGGCGAAGGAGCGCTTCCGGGAGGCTTTGTTCTCGGCGTCGGAGTAGGCCTGGTGCTCGGGATCGTTCTGGCCCGGCTGCGGGTTCTTCACTGCGGGGGTGCTCATCGGCCCTCCTCCTGGATCGCGCGGAGCTCGAGCTCGCCGGTGAGGGTCTCGATGTCCTGGTCGCGGCGCCGCTCCTCGGCCTGGTGCGCGATCACCCACCGGTACCGGGCGGAGGTCTCCATCAGCTCCGCATGGGTGCCGACGGCGACCACCCGGCCGCCCTCGAGCAGGGCGACGCGGTCCGCGAGGGCGACGGTCGAGGTGCGGTGGGCGACGATCAGGGTGGTGGTGCCCTCGAGCACCTCGCGCAGGCGTTCGGTGACGATCTCCTCGGTCTTGGTGTCCAGGGCCGAGAGGGGATCGTCCAGCAGCAGCACGGCAGGCTTGGCGGCGATCGAGCGGGCCAGGGCCAGGCGCTGGCGCTGGCCACCGGAGAGGCTCATGCCCTCCTCGCCGATGCGGGTGTCGACCCCCACGGGCAGGTCGTAGGTGAAGGTGGCGTCGGCGGTGCGCAGCGCGAGGTGCAGCAGCGCCTCGGACTCCTCCTCGCTGAGGGCGGGGTCGGCGCCCAACAGCACGTTGTCGCGCACCGAGTCGGAGAACAGGGTCGCGTCCTCGAAGGCGACCGCGGTGAGGGAGCGCAGGTCCATCAGGCTCATCTCGCGAACGTCGACGCCGTCGATCGTGATCGTCCCACCGGTGACGTCGTACAGGCGCGGCACCAGCTGCAGCAGGGTGGACTTGCCGCTGCCGGTGACGCCCACCAGGGCCATCGTCTCGCCCGGGCGGATCTCCAGATCCACCCCGTCGATCACGTCGGGCACGTGGTCGGGGGCGTCCTCGTAGCGGAAGTGGACGCCCTCGAGGCGCACCGCGCCCTTGGCGGCGGCGCGGTCGATGTGCTGCGCGGAGCCGGGGAGGTGATGGTGTTCGCGGTGTCCATCACCTCGTAGTGGCGGTCCAGGGCGGTGGTCGCGTTCACGGCCTGGCCCAGCAGCATGCCGAGCATCCGCACCGGGCCCACCACCAGGGTGGCGGTCGCGAAGTAGGAGGCCAGCTGGCCGGTGGAGATCTCGCCCGAGGCGGTCAGATGCAGGCCCACCAGCAGTGCCACGCCGAGCGCGAGCTCGGGGAGCATGAACATGAACATGTCGAAGCGGGCGATCGCGGTGGCCTTGCGGACTTCGGTGCGGCGCAGCTCCTCGGCCTGTGCGGTGAATCCCTCGAGGGCCGACGGGCCGCGCCCGAAGGCCTTGAGCACGCGGATGCCCTGGACCGACTGTTCGATGGTGGTGGCCAGGTCGCCGTTCTGGTCCTGTGAGAGGCGGGAGAGCACCGAGTAGCTGCGGTTGAAGCGGTAGGCGATGATCGTGACCGGCACGGCGGCGAGGAAGAAGATCAGCGCCAGGATCGCTGAGGAGCGGATCAGCAGCGCCATGCCCACGGTGATGGTGACGACGTTGGTGACGGCCATGATCATGCCGAAGGCGATCCAGCGGCGGATCTGGTTGATGTCGCTCATCATCCGCGACAGCAGCTGGCCGGAGCCCCAGCCGTCGTGGAAGGAGACCGGCAGGTTCTGGACCTTCTCGTAGAAGTGGACGCGGATCTGCTTCTCGACGGTGGTCGAGGGGGCGACGGCGAAGGTGCGGCGCAGCCAGATCAGGGAGGCCTCGACCAGGCCGAGGGCGAGCACGATCGCGCCGCCGGTCCAGAGGGTTGCGGCGGTGGCGTCGGAGCCCAGTCGGTTGACGATGAACTCGAGGACCTGCGGGATCATCAGCGCGACGATCGACGCCGTCATGGCGCTGAGCAGGCCGAGGTAGAGGCGGAAGCGGATCGGACGGACCGTCTGCCAGAGACGGCGCATGGTGCCGAGCATGGGAAGAGAGAACCTCGGGGACAGGGAGGCCCCGACGATCGGGGCCAGAGGCTTAGCCTAGTCAACTATCCCGACGATCGGAACCCGATAAGCGCATTCCTGTGGCGTGCGGTGGGGCCGCGTGCCCTGCTGGAGCTGCTGTTGCGCGGAGCAGGTGGCGACGGCTGAGGCGGGCTGGGAGCTCGGACGAGCTCGGCGATCAGTCCTTGCGGTCGGCGGGTGACCAGTCGCTGTAGGCGGCGTCGGAGAGCATCGCGGCGGCGCCGGCGGCCGCGGCGGTCACGGTGAGCACCGCAGGCCAGGGGCCGATCTTCTTCGCCAGCGGGTGGGAGAGGCCGAAGCCGATCACGTAGGTCGCGCCGAGCACGGCGGTGGTGGCCGGTCCACGGCGGGCCAGCCAGGTGCGGCCGGCGTACAGCCCGGCCGCGGCAAGCACCACGCCGCCGAGGGGACGGATGCCTGTCTCGCGGGCGGTCAGCCAGCCGCCGACCAGCCCGAGGGCGACGACGGGGGCGGTGTTCACGGATGCTGCGGGCTTGATCGACATGCTCATGGCATGAGCCTACGACGCCCTCGCTGGTGCCGTGCGGATCAGCGCATGACGGCCACGCCGTGCGCGGGAACCATTCCCGGGGCGGCGGGGCCGACGCCGTCGAGCATGTCCGCGCCGCTGACCGCCTCGAGCACCTCGCCGGGGGCGGGGCGGGCCTCATCACCGAGGTTCAGCACCAGGGTGAGCGGCGCGGGAGCCTCGCCGTCGGCACCGTCCACGCCGTCCTCGTCGCGGGGTGCCAGGACGATCTGCGCCCAGGTGTTCTCGAGCAAATCCTCGTCCACGCGCACCGAGGCGGTCGCCAGCCACGGCTCGCGGCGGCGCAGGGAGAACAGCCGCTGATGGACCTCGAGGATCCGCTCCGAGGCGTCGGGCTTCAGCAGGGCGAGGTGGTGCGGGCCTCCCGGGGCGCTGTCGGCGGAAGTCGCTGCGGAGACCACCTCGTCGGGGCTCCCCGGGAACCAGGGGCGGATCGCGTCGTCGCCGCCGGCGCGGTCCTCCTTGAGGGCGGCGGCACCGAACTCGTCCCCCGCATAGACGGCGGGGATGCCCGGCAGCAGGGCGAGCAGCGCATAAGCCGCCGCGAGATCCCGGCCGTCGGTCAGCTGGGTGGCGATGCGGGTCGTGTCGTGGTTGCCGAGGAAGGTGAGCGGGTGCGTGCCGCCCTCGGCGTCGAGGAACTCCTGGTGGCGGCCCAGCGCATGGGCGAGCTCGAACAGGTTCTGATCGTGCAGGCCGGACCAGATCGCCTTCCACAGCTCGTACTGGGTGATCGAGTCCGCGCCGGAGCTGGCGGCGAACGCGGGGTAGTCGCCGTGGATGACCTCGCCGAGGATCCACGCCTCGGGGTGCGCGGCGCGCACCCGCTCGAGGATCGAGGCCCAGGCCTCGGCGCCCGCGGCGTACATCGCATCCAGTCGCCAGCCGTCGGCCCCGCGCTCGAGCCAGTGCCCCATGATCTCCACGACCCTGTCCTGCACCACGGCGTCCGCGAGGTTCAGCTCGATGAGGTCGTCGTTCCCCTCGAATCCGTAGGGGCTGCCCCTCCGACCAGCGGATCCGCGCACCCTCCTCGGTGCCGGGACCGGCGGCGATCGCGCGCCGCGCCACCGGGTGACGGTCCGAGACATGGTTGAACACTCCGTCGAGCACCACCCGGATCCCGCGTTCGTGGCAGGCGGCGATCAACGCGTCGACGTCGCCCGCGTCGCCGAGCCGCGGATCGAGGCGGCGATGGTCCAGGGTGTCGTAGCCGTGGGAGACGGAGTCGAAGATCGGGTTCAGCAGCAGTACGTTCGCGCCCAGGCCCACCAGATGGTCGAGCCAGCCGTGCAGCCGCGGCAGGCGGTGGACCACGTTCTCCCCGTCGGCCCCGCCGTACCCTTCGCCGGTGAGATCCTCGCGCTGCCGCGGCGCACCGCAGAAGCCCAGCGGATAGACCTGCCAGCAGATCGCGTCACGGATCCAGGACGGGGCTGTCGCGGTAGTCATGGCGCCATCGTAGGCGCGGGAGTGTTCAATGGGTCCAGGACCTTGCCTCGCGACCCAGGAGCGATCACCGATGATCCGCATGCGCACCGACTTCTTCGCCGAGTCCCTCGGGATGGGCACCTCGATGGTGGTGCTGATGCCGCAGGCCGCCGCCGGCATCGGGATGGGCGGGGCCGACGCCGCCGCGGGCGCGGGCGCGCCGGAGGGCGGGCCCGGGGTGCCCGTGCTCTACCTGCTGCACGGCTTGAGCGATGACTGCACCATCTGGGAGCGCCGCACCTCGATCGAGCGCTACGCCACCGAGAAGGGCATCGCCGTGGTCATGCCCGAGGTGCGCCGCTCCTTCTACACCGACGAAGCGGTGGGGGAGCAGTACTGGACCTTCATCGCCGAGGAGCTGCCGCAGCTCATCGCCCGCACCTTCCGCATCTCCACCGCCCGCGAGGACACCTTCGTGGCCGGACTGTCGATGGGCGGCTTCGGTGCGTTCAAGCTGGCCCTGAACCACCCGGACCGCTTCGCCGCCGCCGCGAGCCTCTCCGGTGCGCTGGACCCCTCCTCGCTGAGCCTGGAGCTGAACACCGGTCACCTCGCCGAGCGGGTCTGGGGTGATCGCGACATCGCCGGCACCACCGATGACCTGTTCGGACTTCTCGAGCAGGCTGATCCCGCGACGCTGCCCGCCCTGTTCCTGGACTGCGGCACCGAGGATCAGCTGCTGGACCACAACCGCCGCTTCCTCACCGCCGCCGAGCAGCGCGGCGTCGAGCTCACCTCGCGCCTGCGCCCGGGCGCCCACACCTGGGACTTCTGGGACCAGAGCATCCAGGACGTGCTGGATTGGCTGCCGCTGCGCGGCTGAACAGCCCGAGGCTCAGGAACGCTCGCCAGCTCCGGCGATGGACGACCCGTCGCGACGCCGGCGGATACGGCACGATGAGGGCAGAGACCAATGGGCCGTGCGATGACGTCGGCCCACGCACCCAGGGAGAAAACGTGGCCACCTTCGCCGTCCAGTACACCTACACCGACGATGCGCAGAGAGTTGCGACCTTCCGGCCCGAGCACCGTGAGCACCTCGCCGAGCTGCACCGCGAGGGCACGCTGCTGCTGTCCGGGCCCCTGGGCGGCGGACCGGCCGCGCTGCTGATCGTCGTCGCGGACTCCGAGGAGGAGGCGCTCGCCAAGCTCGACGGCGATCCCTTCATGCGCGAGCGCGTCATCGTGGACCGCAGCGCCCGGGAATGGACCGTCGTGATCGGGCAGCTGCCCGGCGCCTGAGCGGCCCGCACCTCACCACGGGCGGGCGCTACCGGTCGGTGTCGCTGCCGCCGTCGGCCTGCCCACGCCGCACTGTCTCCTGCAGGTCCAGCACTCCACCGGCCGTCGCGTTGATCATCGTCTGCCCGCCGACCATCACCAGCGGCAGGGCGCCGGTGCCTCCGTGGGAGGCCAGCACCTCCTGCGCATGCGGGTCACGGAAGACGTTCACCCAGGCCACATCCTCGCGGGGGCCGCGGATCGCCGCCTGCAGCCGGGCCGAGAGCGGGTTGCCCGGGGCCCAGAGGATGATCGCGGTGTCCGCGCGCTGCGTGCGGGCCTCGGTGAGCGGGATGTGCGGGCCCGAGCGCAGGGGGCTCGTCCAGTAGGCCATGAACACGGAGAAGATCGCGACTGCGACCGAGGCGATCTTCTGCCCGGCCAGGAACAGCAGCGCGGTGAGCAGCAGCCCGCCCACCAGCAGCAGTGCGGGCCGCAGCCAGGCGCTCGCGGGGATGCCTGTGGTCCGGGAGCTCACATCATCACCGCCGTGGCGAGGCGTTCGTTGGTCTCCGCCACGAGCGCGTCCCGCAGGGCGCCGACGGCCGGGATCGCGAGCGCGCCACGACGGTTCAGCAGCCCGATCATCCGGTCGTCGAGGTCGGGCAGCGCACGCACCACCAGATCGGCCGGCGGGGCGGCCTCCAGAGCGATCTCCGGGATGAGCGCGACGCCACCGCCGTGCATGATCAGCTGCTGCACGACGATCGTGTCATCGGTGGAGGTGGCGCACACGGTGGGGAGAAGCCGGCCTTGCGGGCGCTCGAGATGAGGTTCGCCCGGCAGCGTTCGCAGCCCGCGATCCACGGATCCTTCGCGAGGTCGGCGAGCGTGAGATCGGGATCCTCGGCGCGGGGATGATCGCGCGGCAGCACCGCCATCACCCTGTCCTCCATCAGCGGGGTCCACTCCAGGGTGCCCTCGTCACCGATGTCGCTGCAGGGGTAGCGGAACACCAGGGCGAGGTCCAGCTCGCCCTCACGCAGTGCGACGACCGCGTCCGGCGGCTCGAGCTCGGAGAAGGTGACGTCGAGATCGGGTGCCGTCTCCGAGAGCCGCTTGAGCATCGGCGGCAGCACCACTGCGGCGGCCGACGGGAACGTCCCGAACTTCACCGTGCCGCGACGCAGTGCGGTGATGTCCGCGAGCTCCTCCTCGGCGGCGTGCAGCTGCGCCGCGATCGCCTCCGCGTGCGCGGCCAGTCGCCCGCCCGCCTCGGTGGGGGTGATGCCGGAGGAGGAACGCAGCAGCAGCTGGGTGCCCACCTCCTTCTCGAGTGCGGCGAGGTGCTGGGAGACGGCGGGCTGGGTCCAGCCCAGCTCGCGGGCACCGGCACCGATCGAGCCATTGCGCACCACAGTGCGGAAGATGAGGAGTCGACGAGGATCCATGGGTCCATTCTAGGCGCGGGTAGCAAGCCTGGCTTATGGGTTCAGGCACAGTACTCATGGCCGCTCGACCGGCCTGGTGCCGGCACGGAGCCCGGCCGTTCAGCGAGTTGCGGATCCGCAACTCCCAGAACGCGGGCACCTGGTGATCCGGTCCCCGCGTCACTGCGTCACCGGGGCAGGTGCTCGCGCGAGCAAGCGTGCGTGAACCGTGACATGTGCCGGACTCACTGCACCGGCAGCCCCAGGTTCTCGCGCAGCGTCGACCCCGCGTAGTCGGCCGGGTACACGCCGTGCTCCTGCAGGCGGGGGATCAGCTCGTCCACGATGTCGTCGAGCCCGGAAGGGATCAGCCACGGGGTGATGTTCAGTCCGTCGATCGCTCCCAGGCGCGCGAACTCCACCAGGCGCTCGGCGACCGCGTCGTAGCTGCCGCTGAAGCTGCCGCGCCGCGAACCGGCCTTCGTGCGGGCGAACTCGAGGATCGACTGGCCCTTCTCCGCGGCCTCTTCACGCCAGGCACGGGTGAGCTCCTCCGCCTTCGCGAACTGGAAGCCGGCGCCGCGGGTCACCCCGGATTCGGAGACCTCCGGGGCGACGTCCGGCAGCGGACCGTCCGGGTCGAAATCGGAGAGGTCCCGGCCCCAGTACTGCTCGAGCAGCGCGATCGCCTGCTCAGGGCCGATCTGCAGGTCCCGCACCCAGCGGATCTTCTCGTCGGCTTCCTTCTCCGTCGGCGCGAGCACGATCTCCGCGCCCGGCAGTATCTTCACGCTGCCCGGGTCGCGGCCGGCGGCGACGGTGCGCTCCACGATGCTGCGGCGGAAATCGACCGCGGCCTCGAGGGTGCCGTGCGGGGAGAAGATGACGTCCGCCGTGCGGGCGGCGAAGTCCTGCCCGGTGGGGGAGGCCCCGGCTTGGAACAGCACCGGGCGTCCCTGGGCGGAGCGGGGCAGCTCGCCCTGGGCGCGCACCGAGTAGTGGGCGCCGTCGTGGCTGATCTGGTCCCCGCGCCAGAGCTGCTCGGCGACCTGCACGAACGCCTCGGCATGGATATACCTGTCCTCATGGTCGAGGTAGCCGCCGCGGCGGAAGTTCTCCCCGGTCCACGCGTTGTCGGTGGTGACGATGTTCCAGCCGGCGCGGCCGCCGGAGAGCAGGTCGAGGGTCTGCAGGCGTCGGGCGAGGTCCACCGGGTCGTTGTAGGTGGTGTTCTGCGTGGCGACCAGGCCGATGTTCTCAGTGATCGCGGCGAGCGCCGCCAGCAGCGTCTGCGCGTCGGGCCGGCCGGCCACGTCGAGCTCGAAGGGCACGCCGCGGTGCTCGCGCAGCCGCAGCCCCTCCCCGAGGAAGAAGGCGGCGAACTTCCCGCGCTCGGCGGTGCGTACGAGCGCTTCGAAGGACTCCCACGCCACCTGGTCCCCGCTCTGGGGCAGGCGCCAGATGGTCGAGGAGTTCACCCCTGGAAGAACGCGCCGAAGGCGAGCTGCCCGGTGGGGGTGTGATCGGGGTGGATCGGGTGCGCGGTGGGGCCGGTGGCGAGGGCGGGGGACAAGGCGGTGGTCATGCGGACTCCTCGCGGGTCAGGCGGGCGCGGTCGCCGCGCCGTGCGGGATCGGGGCGGAACGGTGCGGGCTCGAGTCCGAGCTGCACGCGCAGGTCCTGCCCGGGGGCGGGGGCCGGGGCGATCAGGCCCTCGGCGCGCAGGGAGGTGGCGAGCTCGGCGACCGTGCCCAGGGGGTCGGTCTCGAGGTCCAGGCCCACCAGGCGCACCAGCCGCACCGAGGCGGCGTCGGAGGTGCGCGTGGTGGCCTCACGGATCAGAGTGCTCACCGCACCGGTGAGCGCACCGCCGGAGACGTCCAGGTCCAGCACCCGCCCGTCGGCCAGCTCGGTCGTCACGCGCTCGCCGGCGGCGGCGCGATCCGCATCGGCGACCAGCACGGGGAGCAGCCCCTGCGGGGAGCGCGGCGTGATGGCCGGGCCGCGCACCGAGAAGGTCTCGGCCTCGACATCGGCGTACTGCAGGCGGGAGGCGTCCACATACAGCCCGCGCTCGACGTCGCGCACCACCGCATCCGGTGCCCAGGAGTCCCAGATGCGGCGCGCGGCCTCGAGCACGTCGGCCGCCTCGCGGGCGGTGGCGTCGAGGTCGAGCACGGCGCGGCCGACGGTCGCGGGCACCGCCGGGTCGGTCTCGGCGCTCAGCAGCCAGCCGGCCCGGCCGTGGCTGATGTGGTCGAGGCTCATCAGCTGCGTGGCCAGGTGGAACGGCTCGACGTAGACCGCGTCGGTGCGCGGCAGCAGGCCGATGGAGCCGGTCAGCGGTGCGAGGTGGGCGGCGACGTGGATCGGGTGCAGGCCGCCGTCGCTGAGGGTCAGGGCACCGACGCCGGAGTCCTCCAGGCCGCGGGCCAGGTCGAGAGGCCGCCCAGCAGGGCGGGGTCGGTGACGAGATCGACGGCGAGCACGGGCAGCACCCGGTCGGAGGCCGCGGCGGTGTGATCCGGCAGCTCGTGGGTGGTGGTCACGGGTTCTCCTTCGTGTGGGCGCGGGACTCGGTCAGTGCTTCTTCGCTGAGCTGCCAGCGCTCGAGGACCTGGGCGTAGGTGCCGTCGGCGATCAGGGCGTTCAGCGCCGCCGCGTAGGGCTCGGCGAGGCCGCTGCCGCCGGCGAAGGTCCCGGCGACCAGGGTCTCGTCGGGCCAGCCGGCGTTGATCCGGCCCTGC
Source organism: Brachybacterium sp. Z12 (assembly GCF_014400405.1). GTDB lineage: Bacteria > Actinomycetota > Actinomycetes > Actinomycetales > Dermabacteraceae > Brachybacterium. The sequence goes on from NZ_CP060496.1 coordinate 283,748, forward strand.
AGCTCGAAGTCGTCACGGCGCGCGGCGATGAAGCTCAGCGAGGCGAAGGGGAGATGTAGCCGTCGACGCGCCCGGAGCCGAGGGCGAGCAGGGTGTCGGCGTCGGTGGAGTAGTTCTTCAGCTCCGCGGGCTCCTTGCCCGCCGCCTCCAGCTCGGCGTTCCAGTCGGTGAGGATCCGCTCCTGATTGGTGGCGTTGCCGACGGCGATGATGCGGCCGCTGAGGGAGTCGGCGTCCTCGAGCCAGAAGTCCGCTCCCTTCTTGACCAGGAACGACATGAAGGCCGCGCGGTAGGAGGCGAAGTCGAACTTCTGCAGCCGTTCTTCGTTGACGCCGATGTTGGCGTGGACCACGTCGAACTCTCCGGCCTCGAGCTTGAGGGGCCAGTTCTCCCAGGTGGTCAGCTTCAGCTCGAACTCGAGGCCGAGCTTGTCCGCAACGATCCGGGCGATGTCGATCTCGGAGCCGATGTAGGTCTGGTTGTCGTCGGCCAGGAAGGACAGCGGTGCGGCGCTGGTGCCGTTGATGCCCACCCGCAGCACGCCGGCCTCGGCGATCTCGGGCGGCAGCAGAGCGGCGATCTCCTCATCGGCCGTGCCACGGATCAGCTCCTGAGCGCCGGAGGTGTCGATGCCTCCCGTGCCCTCACCGCCTCCGTCGGACGCCCCGGAGCCGGAGTCGCCGCCGGCGCTCGCGGCGGGAGCGGGATCGGAGCAGGCTGCGAGCAGCGCGGCGGGCAGCAGCAGGCCGGAGGCCGCGAGTGCGCGGCGCGAGAGCAGAGATCGGGTCATGAGTGGTCCTCGGGGAGATGGTGGAGCAGATCGGTGGGGGCTTCGGGGGCGGCCGACGGGGTGTCTCCGCCGGTGCGGACCTTCGCCAGGAACGCACGGGTGCGCTCGTGGCGGGGCCGGTCGAGCACCTCGGCCGGCGGTCCCTGTTCGACGATCCGGCCGTGGTCCATGAAGACCACGGTGTCGGCGACGTCGCGGGCGAAGGAGATCTCGTGGGTGACGATCACCAGGGTGGTGCCGGCGCGCGCCAGTGAACGGATCACCGCCAGCACCTCCTCGACCAGCTCGGGGTCGAGTGCGCTGGTGGGCTCGTCGAACAGGAGCACCCTTCGGTCGCAGGGCGAGGGCCCGGGCGATCGCGACCCGCTGCTGCTGGCCGCCGGAGAGCTGTCGGGGATAGACACGCTCCTTGTCGGACAGTCCCACCAGGGCGAGCAGCTCGCGGGCGTGGGCCTCGGCCTCGCGCCGCGGCACGCCGAGGGCGCGGCGGGGCGCCTCGGCGACGTTCGCGAGTGCCGTCATGTGGGCGAAGAGGTTGAAGCTCTGGAACACCATGCCGATCGCGGTGCGCTGGCGCAGCACCTCCCGTTCGTGCAGCTCGTGCAGCAGATCGCCCTCGCGGCGGTAGCCGATGGTCTCGCCGTCCAGACTGATCAGGCCCTGGGTGACGGGCTCGAGGTGGTTGATGGTGCGCAGCAGGGTGGATTTGCCCGAGCCGGAGGGGCCCAGGATCACGGTGACGGTGCCGGGCTCGATCCGCAGGTCGATGCCGCGCAGCACCTCGAGATCCCCGAAGGACTTGTGCACGCCGCGGATCTCGATGAGTCCCCGGCCGGTGCCGTGATGTCGGTGGTGCTCATGCGGCAGCTCCCGTCGGGGTGGCGCGGAATCGGGCCAGGCGGGCGCGCAGCGACTGCAGCGGGGTGGGTGGCAGGGTGCGCACCGCCCCTTGGAGTAGTGGCGCTCGATGTAGTACTGGCCGACGGACAGCGCCGAGGTGATCACCACGTACCAGACCGTCGCGACCAGCAGCATCGGCAGCACCTGCTGGGTGCGGCCGTAGATCAGCTGGATGGTGAAGAACAGCTCCGCATGCGCGAGCACGTAGACGATCGAGGTGCCCTTGACCAGCCCGATGACCTCGTTGAAGGCGGGCGGCAGGATCGCCCGCATCGCCTGCGGCAGCACGATCCGCAGTGAGCGGTCGCGGGCGGGGATGCCGAGCGCGCTCGCGGCCTCCAGCTGCCCCTGGTCCACCGAGAGGATGCCTCCGCGGATCAGCTCTGCGGAGTAGGCCGCCTGGTGCAGGCCCAGTCCCAGCACCGCCGCGAGCATCGGCGTCATCAGGTCGCTGGTGCGTGCTTCGAAGAAGGTCGCATCGGTGAACGGGATCCCGAACCGCACCTGCTCGTACAGGTAGCCGAGGTTGTACCAGAGCAGCAGCTGCACCAGCAGCGGCGTGGACCGGAACACCCAGGAGAACGTCCAGCTCACGCTCGAGATCAGGGGCGACTTGGACAGTCGCATCAGGGCGAGCAGGAGCCCCAGGCCGAAGCCCAGGGCGCCGGCGAGGACGGTCAGCTTCAGCGTCTCGAGCAGGCCGCGGATGATCGACTCCGCGAAGAACCATTGGGCGACCACGCCCCACTCCCACCGCGGATTGGTGACAAAGGAGTAGAGCACGGCTGCGACGACCAGGCCGACGGCCACGGCGAGCACCACGCGGCCAGGATGCCGGGCGGGGACGACCCGCAGGTGGGAGAGATCTTCGGGGGTTCTTGGCCGTTCGGGCACGACATCTCGTGCGGTCCCCTCGCCGGGGCATGCCCGGTGGCCGGGGTGGCCGAGGGCGTGCGGCGTGCGGTCTCGGGGAGACGACGGACGAGGTCATGGGGTGCCTTCCGTGACGGAACGTGAACCGGAGGGTGGTCCGGGCTTGCAGTACCAGACGGTATAAGCCAATCTAATGAACATGCAAGGCGGCGGCTATGGGCCGTCACTGTGTGACACAGAAGCACCTCAGAAGGGATCCCGACGGATGAACTCCTCGATCAGGGCAGCGAGCACGCGCCTGGCGATCATCGGCGGCGGACCGCGGGCGATCGGTGTGCTCGAGCGGCTCGGCGCGAATGCCGCGCTGTGCGTCCCTCGCGCGCGCCCCGCTGCATGTCGACATCGTGGATCCGCACATGCCCGGTGCCGGACGCATCTGGCGGGCGGCGGAGAGCCCGCTGCTGCTGATGAACTCGCGCGCGGCGGATGTCTCGATCTATCCCGATGACACGGTCGACTGCGCCGGCCCCATCCAGGCGGGCCCCTCGCTCGCGGAGTGGGCCGAGGGGATCCGTCGCGGCACCATCGAGGCGCCCACCGCCGGCACCGAGCGCCTCGCCGAGATCGAGGCGCTCCAGGCTGAGGATTTCCCGAGCCGCCGTGTGCAGGCCCTCTACCTCGAATGGTTCTTCGGCCAGGTCCTCACACGACTGCCGCAGGCGGTCACGGTCACCGTGCACCGCACCATGGCGACCGCGGTGCGCCCCGCCGCCGCTCACGGCTCTCTCGCGGTCGCGGAATCGCACGCTCCTGGGGAGGGCCGGCTCGATGAGGCCGACGGGGCTGGCTGGGCTGTCGAGCTCGAGGGCCGTGACCCGCTGCACGCGGACCTGCTGCTCCTGGCCGCGGGACACAACGATGCGCGCCCGTCGGCTGTCCGGCACCAGCTGGCCGCCTTCGCCCGCCGCCACGGCGGCACCTATCTCGCGCCGTCCCAGGCCTCCGACGCGCAGCTCGACCTCCTCGCCCCCGGGCACGACGTCATCGTGCGCGGCATGGGCCTGGCCTTCATCGACCTGATGGCGCTGCTCACCGAAGGGCGCGGAGGCGAGTTCACGCCGGATCCGCGACCGGGGAGCCCGGGCGTCTGAGCTACGTCCCATCGGGCCGGGAGCCCCGGCTCTGGGTGGGATCGCGTCGCGGCGTGCCCTACCACTCGAAGGTGCGCGACGAGGGTGAGCCCACCGGGCTCGGTGACCTCGTGCACGTCACCCCCGAGGCCCTGCGGGCCCGAGAGGACGCCGACGGGCTCCTCGACTTCCGCGCCGACGTGGTGCCGCTGATCGCCGAGGAGATCCACCGCTGGGTGCCGGATTCACCCCTCGCCGCCCCTGGCGAGGAGCCCCTGGACTGGCTGGATCACCCGCTGTCCTGGCTGGAGGGCGACGCCCATCCGCAGGTCACCCGCGACGCCGTGGTGCGCCACATCGAGCACGATCTGCGCTCCCGCACCCACGGGGACGTCAGCTCCGCCCGGGCCCTGTTCCAGGTGCTGCTGCGCCTGTTCGGCGTGCTCGTGGAGCAGCTTCCCCCGCACGGCTCCGCGGCGGCGCGGCCGGCGGCTACCCGCGCTGGTGGCACTCCCTGTTCAGCTTCGTGGACTCCGGCCCTCCGCCGCACCGCCTGTGCCAGCTGCTCGCGCTCGAGCGCGCCGGGGTGGTCCACTTCCTGGGGCCGCGGGTGAGGGTCAGCGCCGACGAGTCCTCCGGCCTGTTCACCGCCCGCGGCGGGGCGGGCACGCGCGTCACGACCGACGCCCTGGTCGACGCCTTCCTGCCCGAGCCGTCCCTGGCCGAGTCCACGAACCCGCTGCTGCGGGACCTCGTGACCGGCGGCGGGACTGCGGTGGGCAGGGAGTCCGCCGCCTCACCGGGCACTCTCGAGGTCGATTCCCGCCACCGCGTGATCGGGCCGGATGGCCGCGCGCAGCCGCAGCTGTGGGCCGTCGGCCCCTGGACCTCCGAGCTGCCCATCGGCGCCTTCGCCCGGCCCCGCACCAACGCCCCCTGCCACCGCCGCAACGACGCCCTCGCCCGCGACCTGCTGCACGCCGCGCTCCGCCACGGCAAGACGGCGCGGGCGAACGCGGCGAACCTCTCCGTCGAGTCCCCCGGGGAGCCAGCCGCGGAGCCCACGCCGCGCACGGTGCGCAGCCTGCGTCTGGGGGTGCTGGGCCCGGGCAAGATCGGCAGCGCCCTCACCCGCGCCGCCCTGCGCCGCGGCGTCGAGGTCGCCGTGGCCGGGCGCTCGCCGGCCACCGCGCTCGCCGCGAGGCTGCCCGGTGCGCGGCACGTCGGCCCCGACGTCCTCGCGTCGAGCTGCGACGTCGTCGCGATCACGGTGCCTCTGCATGTCGCCCTCGCCCTCGAACCCGCAGCATTCCAGGGCGCCGTGGTGATCGATGCGACCAATCCCTGGGGCGAGGCGGACGCCGCCGCGGTCGCGGCTGCCCGCGCCGAGCTCGGTGACCTCGACGGTCGGCTGTCCACGAGCGAGCTGCTCGCGGCCCGCCTGCCGGCGGCGCATGTGGTGAAGACCCTGAACCACATCGGCTATCACGACGTCGAGGACCACGGCCGCGAGGACGGCGACCCACAGCGCCGGGCGATCGCGGTGGCGGCCGACGATCAGCGCGCCGCCGACGCCGTGGGCCGGCTGCTGCAGCGGATCGGCTTCGAGCCCGTGCAGGTCGGCACCCTCGCCGAGGGTCGCGAGCTCGAGCCGGGGGCCGGCCTGTTCAGCGGGTGGAGCACGCGGGATGAGCTGAGCCGGCTCCGCCGGGAGCTGGTGCGCGTGGCCTGAGGGGGCGCGGCCTCAGGAGCCGGCGCCGGTGTGCGGCGGCTGCGCGGCGCGCGCCCGCTCCACGTGGGATCTCGCGTGTTCGAGCGCGCTGTCGAAGTCGACGAACAGGTGCTTGTGGTGACGCAGCGCCGCGAGCACTCCGACCTGGCGGAACAGGGAGCTGTGGCTGTCCTGCACCCCCCTCAGCACCGTGATCCCGCGCCGCTCGAGCCCGCGCACGATCTCCGCCAGCACCTGGGCGCCGGAGGCGTCGACCCGTTCGAGCCGGGCCAGCCGCAGGATCACCACGGTCACCTCGCCCACCCCCATCACGGTCTCGAAGACCCGCTCGGAGGAGACGAAGAACAGCGGCCCCTGGAAGCGCACCGCGACGATCGAGGAGTCGAGCTCGCTGGGCTGCTCGGCGCGGATCGGCTCGAGCGTCACGCCGGTCGAGCGGGAGGCGGCGCGCAGGGCGACGACGGCCGCGAGCGTCACACCGATCAGCACCGCGACGATGAGGTCGAAGGACACGGTGATCAGCGCCGTGATCGCGAAGATCCAGGCATCGGAGCGGGTGGAGGTCATGATCGCGCGCACCGTGGCCAGTCGCACCATCCGGATCGCGGTCATGAACAGCACCCCGGCCAGGGCCGCCAGCGGGATCATCCCCACCGGCCCGGCCGCGACGTACACCACCGCGAGCAGCACCAGCGTGTGCACGATCGAGGCTGCGCGGGTGCGGGCCCCGGCGCGGATCGACACCGAGGTGCGGGCGATCGCGCCGGTCGCGGGCATGCCGCCGAACAGGGACGCGCCGACCGAGGCGATCCCCTGGCCCACCAGCTCGCGGTCGGGGTCGAAGGCGCCGGTGTCCGCCATGGAGCCGGCCACCCGCGCGGAGAGCAGAGACTCGATCGCGGCGAGCGCCGCGACGGTGGCGGCGGCCGGCAACAGCACGCCCAGCAGCTCGGGGTCGATGTGCGGCAGCGAGGGGGCGGGCAGGCTCGCGGGGATCGCACCGATCGTGGCCAGCGGGCCGGGGATCAGCACGGCCAGCAGCGCGACGACGGCGATCCCGATGAGGGACCCGGGGATCGAGGGGTGGATCCGCGGCGCGATCACCATGCACGCTGCAACGATGGCCACCGCGCCCAGCGCCCACAGCAGATAGGTGGGGTCTGCGGCGAGGAGGGATTGCGCGGCGGCGACGAGGGCGTTCGAGCTGTGCTCGCCCGGCGCGGCCGGATCCGCGGAGGTGATCAGCGGGATCTGCTGCATGAAGATGATGCAGGCGATGCCGAGGGTGAACCCCTCGATCACCGGCCACGGGATGATCGAGACGACCTTCCCCAGCCGCAGCAGTCCGGTGACCGTGACGATCAGTCCGGCCAGCAGTGTCACGGCCGCGATCGCGCCCACGCCGTAGTTGGCGACGATCGGGACCAGCACCACCACCATGGCGCCCGTCGGCCCCGAGACCTGCACGTTCGAGCCGCCGAACACAGCGGCGAGCAGCCCGGCGACGATCGCGGTGATGAGGCCCTGCTCCGCAGTGAGGCCGGAGCTGACCCCGAAGCCGAGCGCGAGCGGCAGCGCGACGATGCCGACGGTCACGCCTGCGACCAGGTCCTTCCGCCAGGTCTTCGGCAGCAGGCGGTAGTCCTCGCGGGCGGGCCACAGGCTGCGGGAGCGCACCAGTGCCGCGCGCAGACGTTCGGAGAGAGCGGGGGCGGTCATCGGTGCGCCGCCTTGATCTCCGGCAGGCTCTGTGCGGCATCCAGTCGTGCACGGTCCTCACTGAGCATGCTCAGCAGGAGGGCGCGGGCCACCGCGAGCAGCTCGCGGATGCGCGGATCGGCCAGGCGGTAGTAGACGTGGCTCGCGCGACGCTCGGAGGTCACCAGGTGGTGACGGCGCAGCACGGCCAGGTGCTGGGAGAGGTGAGAGGCCTCGAGCTCGGTCTCGGCGTGGAGCGCGGCGACGCTGACTTCGTCGGCGTCGGCGAGCAGCTCGAGCAGGCGGATGCGGAACGGGTGGGAGAGCCCCTTGAAAAGGTTGGCCTTGACCTCGTAGAGGGGACGCTGACTCTGAGATAGCGGCATGATGGAATCATCATATCGGCTGGGAGTGCGGGTCTCACGCGATGGTGACCAAAGTGATGTAAAGCTGTCCGTATGAGCGCCTCCCCGTCAGCAGACTCCTCTCAGGCCTCGCGGAGGACGCGGTGCTGGGGCTCGGGGAGCCCACGCACGGGACCGCTGAGGCGTTCGCCCTGAAGCTCGAGGTGATCCATGAGCTGGCCCGATCGGGCAGCCTCGCGATGCTCGCGTTCGAGGAGTCCTTCACGGTAGGCCTGCAGGTCGATGCCGCGCTGCGCGGATGGGGAGACCTCGACGCCGCCTGGGACCTGGGCAGCTCGCTCTGGAACACCGCGACGATCCGAGAGGGTCTGCGCACTCTTCAGGAGATCACCGGAACTCTCGACGAGGCGCGGCGGCCACGGTTCCTCGGCGTCGACGTCTCGAAGCCCTATCGCACGGCGCGGGCACTGCTCGAGAGGGGCGCACAGGCGCCGGCGCTGCGCGCGGTCGCTGCTCGCGATGCGCTCACGGCCGTCGGGGTGAGCGCGCTGGTGGAGGCATGCCACGCGCTCGAGGCCGACGGAGATCCGCAGACGGCGGCGCTCGCGCAGAATCTTCGCCGTCACGCCGACGCGTACCTGCTTGCGCCGGACCTCACCCGGCTGCACCGCCGCGACGCCCACATGGCCGACACCCTGCTCGAGAACCTGCCCCATCAAGGGATCACCGTGCTCTGGGCGCACAACGAGCATCTCGCCCGGAACCCAGAGGGCTGGGGCGGGCCGACGATGGGGCACCTGCTCGGCCAGGCGCTCGGGGAGCGGTACGTGCCGGTGGGGATGCTATGCGGCGAGGGTGAATGCCGGGCTGTGGACCCCTCGACAGGCAGAGACGACTACGCTGTCGTGCCGCTGTCACCGGTCCACGCGGACACCACCGACCGCGCGCTCGCCGAGCTCGGCCGAGCCGTCGTGACCAGCGAGGAGTTCGTGCACCCCGGTCCCCGCCGGTTCATCGGTTGGCAGGTGGATACATCCCTGTTCACTGACCCACGGGCCGTGCGGGACACCTTCGAGGTGCGCAGACCCTCCACCGACTTCTCGGCGCTCATCCATCTGCCATGCAGCACGGCGGATGCCACGGCGCCGCGCGCCGTGCTGCGTTAGATGCGTCGGAGCACGCGCGTCGGCCCACGGCCGAGGTTCAGGAGCGGTGGTCGGCCTTCGCTGTGGCGGGCGTGATGTCGCTGGAGAGGAACGACAGCCCGATCATGACGACCGCCAGGACGAAGTATGCCCAGGTGTCGACGGTGTTCAGGGGCAGGAAGTTCGCCGCCGAGTCCTGGTTCACGAGCAGGCCGAAGATCCACAGCGCCGCGGAGAGGCCGCCGCCGAGGCGCAAGACCCGGCGCGCCGAGTTCGAGAATCTCGACTGCGCGATGGCGACGGCGCCGAAGAGCAGGTGGACGATGTTGTGCAGGAAGGAGACCTGGAAGAGGCCCAGCACCATCGCCTCGGAGCCGTAGCCCATCTCGATGGTGTTGAAGTTCTGCGTCATGCCGGGGAAGAATCCTGCGAAGCCGATCGCGAGGAAGAACATCCCGCAGATGATCGCGGCCCACCTCACGGGTGCGCGCGCGGGGTCGTCGTCCGCGCGGGTCAGGGGTGGGTGGACGGGGCCGTCGATGAACATGTCTGTCCCTCCGTTCGTCTGCTCCGTGCAGGAGCTCCGACGGGTCGGCCGGCGCGGTGCTCGCACCGGCAGCACGGCTGGGAAGCGGGTGATCCGCTCGACGCTGTGGATTTCAGAGTACGCCCGTGTCGAAGAACGTGGAAGAGGCCGACGGGACCGATGAGCCGGCCGCCCGGGCGACGGCGTCGGCGAGGACCACGTCACCGAGGCCGGAGCCCAGGTTCTGTGCGATGACCAGGCCCTCCGGCCGGCCGCTGCGCAGCAGGTCGCCGGTGGCGCCGCTCGCGTGCGGGTAGTCCTCGCCGTGCTTGAGGGAGCGCAGCGCCTCGAACTGCACGGGATCATCGGCCACCACGGTGCCGGTGCGGGAGATCTCGGCGCCGGCCACCGAGGCGTAGTCCACGGGCAGCAGCGTCGCGTCGGCCGCGACCTCACCTGGCCTCAGAGCCTGATCCGTGAGCCCGATCGGCAGAGCGCTGATGACCACGCCCGCGCCCCGCAGTGCCCCGGCACGGTCGGTGGTGGTGCGCAGCTCGAGCTGCGGGGTGTGCTCGGCACACCAGGCGCGCAGCTCCTCGAGCGCGGCGGAGCGCCGACCCCACACGGTCAGCGGTCCGCGACCGAGAGCCTCGATCACCCGTGCATGGGAACGGGCCTGCACCCCGGTGCCGAAGAAGGTGATCGGCCGGTCGTCCAGCACGAGGGAGGCGCCGGTGACCGCGGCGGTGCGCAGCGCCGTCAGCTCGGCCGCGCCCATCGTGGCGCGGGTCGAGCCGTCGATCCCGGAGAGCACCATCAGGCCATCGATCATCTCCCCGCCGCGCTCGCGGTTCGACGGGGTGAGCACCACCCATTTGATCCCGAGCAGGCCGCGCTCCGGCCAGGCCGCAGGCATCGCGTTGGCGAAGCCGCCCGCCTCATGGACCACCTGGGATTTCGGGGTCACCGAGGCGGAGCCGTCGGCCAGGGCCAGCAGGGTCTCCCGCATCAGGGCGACCGCTTCGGTGGGGGCGGGAAGGAGGCTGCGCACCTGGTCATCGTCGAGATGGATCATCCGGCGACCGTACCGCGAAGCCCGCAGACATCGTGCCGCAGGCGGGCGGATGCCTACTATGTGCGCATGGCACGCAACTGGGGGAACAGCGACAGCGGACCGGGTGGGGACCCGTCATGGCTGGGCGGGAAGGACCGTGATCCGTCCCCGCAGAGCTCGAGCGGATGGTCCTCGGACTTCTCCTCGCAGCCCCCGCCGAGCGGCCCTCCCGCCCAGGACGATCCTGCGCAGAGCATGGCGCCGCGGTTCCGAGAGACGGCCGAGGGCGGGGATGGCCAGCAGCAGTCCCAGTGGCACTCGGACTTCACCGGGCAGGGGCACGGCGGGCACCAGGGCGGCCGACGGGGCGGACGCTCCTTCGGAGCCCAGCTGACCGGCCTGTTCTCCTCGATGATCGGCCTGATCATCTTCGCCGTCATCGGGTACCAGATGGGCATGAGCCTGTGGTGGATCATTCTGGTCGTCGGCATCCCGCTGCTCTCCCGCGTCGTCCGCCTGGTGGGACAGCACCTGCGGAGCTGACCGCGGTGACAGGATGGCGGAGAGGGCGACGCCGCCCCGGACCCGTCACCAGGAGGAGCACCGCATGGACTACGTGAAGCTGGGCAGCACCGGACTGGACGTCTCCAGGCTGTGCCTGGGTGCGATGGGGTTCGGTGACCCCACACGTTGGATCCATCCCTGGGTGCTCGAGGAGGATGACTCCAGGCCGGTCATCAAGCACGCCCTTGATGCGGGCATCAACTTCTTCGACACCGCGAACGTCTACTCGATCGGTCGCAGCGAGGAGATCCTCGGCAAGGCCCTGACCGACTACGCCCGGCGCGAGGAGATCGTGCTGGCCACCAAGGTGCACGGCCGCATGCACGAGGGCCCGAACGGTGCCGGCCTCTCCCGCAAAGCGATCCTCGCGGAGGTCGAGGCCAGCCTCCAGCGCCTCGGCACCGACTACATCGACCTCTACATCATCCATCGCTGGGACTACTCGGTCCCGATCGAGGAGACGATGCAGGCCCTGAACGACGTGGTACGTGCGGGGAAGGTCCGCTACATCGGTGCCTCGGCGATGTTCGCCTGGCAGTTCCTGCAGGCCCAGCACGTCGCGGAGGTCAACGGCTGGACGAAGTTCATCTCCATGCAGAACCACTACAACCTGCTGTACCGCGAGGAGGAGCGCGAGATGATGCCGCTGCTGCGGGAGCTCGGCGTCGCCTCCACCCCGTACAGCCCGCTGGCGGCCGGGCGGCTGACCCGTGACTGGGACGCGGACACCGAACGCGCCCGCACGGATCAGACGGCGAAGTCCAAGTACGACGCGACCGAGGACACCGACCGGCAGATCGTCGAGCAGGTCGCGACGATCGCCGAGCAGCGCGGCGTGGAACGCGTCCATGTGGCCCTCGCCTGGTTGCTGGCCAAGGACCCGGTGGTGGCCCCGATCATCGGCGCGACCAGCACCGGCCACATCGATCGGGCACTTGGCGCCCTCGACCTCACGCTCAGCCAGGAGGAGCTCGCCGCGCTCGAGGCGCCGTACGTCCCGCACCGCATCGTCGGCGCGCACTGAGCGTTCCGGCGCCGGGCCACAGGAAGCTCAGCGCCGGTAGGGTCGACGCACAACGACGCGAACGCGACGGGGAGAACTGATGGACAGCGAAGACGACACCCAGTGGGAGTCGTCGGCCGAAGAGGACTCGCACGAGCGGATGCGCGCCGCGCATCGTCACCTGCTGCGCCGCGACCTGCTGCTCCACTTCCTGCTGTCGCTCGCGGTGGTCGCGGGGGTCTGCGCCCTCTTCGGCAGCTGGCGGCATGCGCCGTTCTATTTCTTCGTCAGCTTCGTCCCGCTTCTCGCCATGGACCTAAGGCGGGCGAAGGAGAACTCAGCTCGGGACCGCTGAAATCCGTGTGACGTCGACGCCTCCAGCGAAGACGTGTGGGACCTAGGTATGTCCGGAATGTCGACCCCATGGGCGATACTTCGATCATCGGGTGGTCCGGTCGATCTGAGGAGCGTTGTAGGTGGTCATGGGCATGAATGGCGGCGCATCGCAGACTGCGGCCCGCGGGCTTCGCGGATGGATCATCGGCGCAGCGGTACTCGTGGCCACGGTGCTGGTGGGGGCAACGGCGTTCGGGGCCCTCGGAGGAGACGGCGACCGGCGCGGCGAGGTGGTGCGCGTGATCGACGGCGACACGCTCGTCGCCATCGTCGACGGTGAGGAGACGACGATCCGACTGCTCAACGTCGACACCCCGGAGACGAAGAACCCCGACGAGCCTGTCCAGTGCCTGGGCCCGGAGGCCACGGAGTTCCTCACCGAGCGCCTGCCGGCCGGCACCCCGATCGAGCTCGAGTACGACGAGGAGCGGCTGGACCGCTATGACCGCACGCTCGCCGGGGTCTACGAATCGGAATCCCTGATCAACGCCGAGATCGCGGAGGCGGGGCTGGGCGTCCCGGTGTACTTCGCCCCCAACGATCGGTTCCTGCGCGAGGTCGAGGAGGCGTCCGAGCGTGCGCAGGAGAACGGGGCCGGCCTGTTCTCGGACGAGATCGAATGCACCCTGCCCGGGCAGCTCCAGGCCCAGAGCGCCGCGGTGGGTGAGGTGCCCGCCGAGGTGGAGGGCGATCCGGCCGACGCGCTCGCCGGGGCGGCGAGCGTGCTCGAGGACGTGGACGTCTTCATCGCCTCGCTCGACGCCGACGGCCTGCCCGAGCTCGGGAATGCCGTGATGGCGGGCGCGCTGCTCGACTCCTACTTCGAGGACTTCCGTGAAGAGGCCGGGGACGTGCGCGACGAGGCCGAGAAGTCCCACAGCACCCTCGAGGAGCTGAAGACCGAGTACGACGCGGAGCAGGAGCGTCTCGAGGAAGAGCGCCGCAAGGAAGAAGAGCGCCGTCAGGAGGAGGAGCGGCTGGAGCAGGAGCGCCTCGAACAGGAGGAGAGGGAGCGAGAAGAACGCGAGGAGCGCGAACGCCAGGAGCGTCAGGAACGGGAGCGGCAGGAGCAGCCTGCCCCGTCGGCGCCCTCGCAATCATCCTCTGGGAAGAGCTCCTCGTCCGGTGGCGGCGGGTCCTCGAGCGGATCCTCCGGAGGGAAGTCCTCTGGCGGTGGCTCATCCGGCGGGTCCGAGTCCTCGTCTGGATCGGGCTGTGTCCCCTACGGCCCGGAGATCCCGTACTCCGATGCTGGCGGCTACACGGGCAAGCGGTACGGGATGCCCGGAGGCAAGACCTTCCGCAAGTGCGGCTGACGCCTTCCGCTCACAGAGGCGTTCCCGCGGGAACGTTTCCCAGCACAAGGTCGAGCTCGTCGCGGGGTCCCGGAACCCTGAGCCCGCGGCCCGCCCGTCAGCGCGCCGGCTGCGAGGCTCGCCGTCGGCGCCACAGCCGCGCCGCGACGACGCTGCCCACCAGCGCGGCGAGCAGATCCAGTGCCGTGTCGGCCGGGGCCACCTCCACGGAGGGGTCCACCCAGTAGTGCCCTGCCAGCTCCATCAGCTCCCAGACCACCGCCAGGATCGCGCCCGTCACGACGACCTCCACCGCTGAGGGGTCGGGGGAGCGGACCACGCGGGCGACCAGCACGGCGAGCAGGCCGTTCAGCAGTGCGTGCACCGGGATGTCCCACCAGGAGATCCGCTCGAAGAGCAGCAGGTACGAGCTCACCGCCGCGGCCATGCAGGCCGCAGAGGTGGCCACCTCCCAGGCGAGAGGGAGACGAGACCTCCAGCCCACGACCTGGCCGAGCGCCACCAGCATCGCCACCGCCGCCTCCACCCAGTGGCCGAGGAGGGCGAACCCGACGGCCATGGCCAACCCGGACCAGCGCACCACGAGCAGGGCAAGCCCCTGCACCCACCCCGTCGTCACCGCGGTGCCTTCCGTCATCGCGTCCCGCCCCGCCAGGCGATCCTCGCCGCCCAGCGCTGCCACGGCCTCTCGAGGCGCCAGTTCCGCCGCAGGGTGTGCACGGCCCGGCGCCAGCGCAGCAGCAGTCCGCTGCCCGCCCGCAGAGCCCGCGGCGACATCTCCACCGCGACCGCGCCGGTCACCCTCACCCGCTGCCCCGGCCGCACCCGGAACGAGAGGTCCATGTCGTCGTGCACGTCCGCGCTCCGCGAGGTCTCCTCGCACACCTGATGCCACCAGTCCCGTCGCATCGACATGGTGGTGCCGAAGGCCGGGAAATGCCCCAATGCCGCGGCGGTGAGGAGCAGATACGTGCCCATGTAGAGGCCGGAGAGGAGCCCGCCCAGCGGAGCGGGCAGCCGGAAGCGACCGGGGCCCGTGACGAGCACGGTGCGGGGCCCGCCCTGGGCATGCGCCCGCTGATGGGCGCGGAGCCAGCCGGGCGGTGGCCTGCTATCGGCATCGCAGCGGACGATGAGCTCACCGCGGGCGGCGTCGTAGCCCGCAGCGGAGGCCGCAGCGATGCTGGGCACCGGATGGGCGATGACGACGCATCCCGCCGCCCGTGCCACGGCCGCGCTGGCGTCGCTCGAACCGTTGTCCACCACGATGATCTCCGCTGGAGGCTCCTGCTGCTGTGCCAGAGATTCCAGCAGCCCGCGCAGCTCGGCCTCGTCATCCCGCACGGGCACCACGACGGAGCAGCGCGCGGGGGCGGCGGGCGGTCGGGTCCTCACAGCACCGAACGCTACCCGTGGGCGCGGGAAGGGACGTGCACGCGCTCCCGGCGGTGTCGCTGCGCATGGCGCGGGGGCTAGTCTCGAGCGCATCGGCCCCGATCCGGAGGAGCGCAGAGCATGATCCCTCTTCACGCCCGAACCGCCCACGAATGCTCCGCACCGAGGGACCCGAGGCCCCGGCGATGAGCGCGACAGCCCCCGGGCCACGAATCCTCGTGACCGGGGCGAGCGGCTACATCGGCAGCAGGCTCATCCCCGGCCTGCTCGAGAAGGGCGCGGTGGTGCGCGCGCTGGGCCGCGACGGGGACCGCCTGCGTGCCCGTCCATGGGGCGACCGCGTCGAGATCGCCGAAGCGGACCTGAGCGACCGCATCGCCGTGCGCCGTGCGCTCGCGCAGGTGGATGTGGTCGTGTTCCTGGTGCACTCCATGGCCGGAGGGACCGGCTATCAGGAGCGCGAGGCGCGGATGGCGCGGATCATGGCCGAGGAGGCGGCCCGTTCCGAGGTGGGACGCATCGTCTACCTCTCCGGCCTGCACCCGCGCGGTGCGGAGCTCAGCGAGCACATGGCCTCCCGCGAACGCGTCGCCAAGATCCTGCGCGAGGGCGAGGTGCCCACCCTCGTGCTCGAGGCCGCCACGGTGATCGGCGCCGGCTCGGCGAGCTTCGAGATCATCCGTCACCTCGCCGAACGCCTGCCCGTGATGCCCGCCCCGCGCTGGGTCGGCAACCGCATCGAACCGGTCGCGATCGCGGACGTCCTGCACCACCTGGCCTCGGCGTGCCTGGCCGAGGAGCCGGTGCACGGCACCTATTCCCTCGGCAGCGGAGAGACGGACCTCCGCTTCAGGGACCTGCTGACGATCTACGCCGAGGAGGCCTCGCTGACGCGCCGACGCGTGCTGGCACTGCCGCTGCCCGCCCCGCTGCTGTCAGGGTTGTGGATCGGGCTCATCACCCCGATCCCGCTGTCGATCACGGTGCCGCTCGCACAGTCGATGCAGCACGAGGCGATCGGTCACGACTCCCGGATCGAGGACGTGCTCGCTCCGCCCACAGGCGGCCCCACCCGGTACCGGCAGGCGGTGCGGGCGGCGCTCGCCGCACAGCGGTCTGGTGACCTGGAGTCGCGCTGGGACGATGACGCGGCCCTCACCGCACACCCGGCTGCTTCGCTTCCCCAGGATCCGGACTGGGCAGGTCACACCGTGTACACGGACGAACGTGAACGGGTCCAGGAAGGCGTCGACCCCCAGACCGTGTGGCGGGTGATCGAAGGGATCGGCGGAGAGGCCGGGTGGTACTCCACCCCGCTGCTGTGGTCGCTGCGCGGGGCGGCCGATCGCCTCGTCGGCGGTCCGGGCCTGCGCCGGGGTCGCCGCCACGCCCATCACCTGCGTGAGGGGGATGCGGTCGACTGGTGGCGGGTGGAGCGCATCGAGCCGGGGCACCGCCTCACGCTGCGTGCGGAGATGCGGATGACCGGGAGGGCGTGGCTGCAGCTCGGCGTGGAGGAGACCGAGGGCGGGACCCGCTACCGCCAGCGGGCCGTCTACTTCCCCGACGGCCTGTGGGGACGGCTCTACTGGTGGGGGATCTACCCCTTCCACGCCCTCGTGTTCCCCGCCATGGCACGCAACATCATGGCCGAATCGGCCTCACGCGGCGACAACGACCTCTGAGCACTGCTCGCGGCCGGTCCACCGGGGGCCTGCTCGTAAGCAGGATCCACGTATCCTTGAACAGAGCTGGAACGACGCAGGCACCCGCATGCTGACGCGACCGGCCGTCGTATCGATCCGGTGCCTGCGGCGCCGACGAAGGAGGGACCGAGGATGATGTGCCAGCAGTGCGGTGCGGGGGCCGGGTCATGAGCGTGCTGACCTTCGTGCTGATCATCCTCGCGGGGGTGCTGCTCTTCGCATCGATCGGCGGCATCTACATCACGAACGTGACCGCGAGGCCGGGTGCGATCCCGCGCTGGGTGCTCGGGCTGTGGGCGGCCACGCTCGTGGTGGGGATCGCTGCGCTGTTCACCGCGGTGTAGCGCTCAGCCTCCCAGTTCGAGCACCCGGATCGCGAGCTGCACCCGATTGGTGACCTGCAGCTTGTGATAGAGCCTGCCCAGGTGGGTCTTCACCGTCGCGACCGACATGAACAGCCGCTCGCCGATCTCCTGATTGGCGAGACCCTCGGCGACCGACCGGGCCACCTCCCCATTCACGGCCAGTGATGCCCTCGGGGGCGGGTGCCTCCGCGTCGGCCGACGGCGGCCCGAGGGGGCCACCGGGGCCGACGCCGGTCCCGTTCGACTCGGTGGAGGCGAGGCGCACCAGGCGCGAGAGCACCTCGGGGAGAAGCGTGGCCGTTCGGCGGCGGCATCGAGCACCGCCTGCACCACCTCCTCGGGCGGAGAGTCCTTCAGCAGGAAGGACACGGCCCCGGCGCGCAGGGCCTCGAGCAGGAAGTCATCGGTGTCGAAGGCGGTCAGCATGACGACCCGCGCAGCACTGTCCTCCTCCTGCAGGGCCCGGAGGGCCTCGAGGCCGGTGAGGTGGGGCATGCGGATGTCCATCAGCACCACGTCGGGGGACAGGGCGCGGATCTGCTGGAGGGCCGCGCCGCCGTCGGCCGCCTCACCGATCACCTCGATGCCGTGCGCCCCGTCGATCATCAGTCGCAGGCCGGCGCGCATCAGCGCCTCGTCGTCCGCCAGCAGCACCCGCACCGCCGTGCCCTCGGTGCGGTTCTCGTGCTCTGCGCTGTTCACCATGGCATCCATGCTTCCACCTCGAAGATCCCGTCGTCCGTGCCGTGGCGGGCGTCCCCGCCCAGCAGTCGTGCTCGCTCCTGCACACCGAGCAGGCCGTGGCCCGAGGAGAGCGCCGGGGCGGGCTCGTGGGGCAGCGGGTTCCGTGCCCGCAGCCGCACCTGCTCGTCGCGGCGGGAGAGCGTCACCTGCAGCGGGACGCCCGGCGCGTGCTTGGCAGCGTTCAGCGTCACCTCGGCGAGGATCCGGGCCAGCGCCACCACGGTGCTGCGGTCCCGGGCGGTGAGATCCTCCGCAGCCAGGCCCTCCCAGACCAGCTCCACCTCCTGGCCCTCCTCCCGGCAGCGCTCGACGATGCCGGCCAGGGTGGGAGCGGTGGCCAGCGGCGCGTCCCCCTCGGCGGTGCGCAGACCCGACAGCACCGTGCGCAGCTCCCGGTTCGCCTGCTGCGCGGCATCCCGCACCGTGCCCGCAGTGCGTCGCAGCGCCTCCTGCGAGAGATCCTCACGGTAGGACATGGCGCCGGCGTGCATCGCGATCGCGGCCAGGTGATGGGAGATGCTGTCGTGCATGTCCCGGGCCAGCGCCGCCCGCTCCTCGGCACGCACCCGGGCGGCCTCGGCGTCCCGCTCGCGCACCAGGGCGGCGGCCTCCCCTCGGCGGCGGTGCGTTCCCGCTGGGCGGTCTCCCGCTCACGCTCCGCGGAGGCGGCCCGCTCCCGCAGCGAGGCGAGCAGCTCATAGCGGGTCCCCACCACATGGCCGAGCAGCAGCGGGATCAGCGTGAGCACCACCATGATCCCCATCGCGACGAGCACCTCGACCTCCGGCGCCGCACCCCGGAACCGGGAATCAAGGCTCATCGACGCCAACGAGGTACCTGCGACCAGGAGGATCGCCGCGACGTCGAGCACCGTGCGGCGCCGCACCCCGATCCGGTACAGGGCGAGCACCGCAGCCGGCAACGACCACGTGCTGAGGCCCACGGCAGCGGCGAGCAGCAGATGCGCCCCGGTGTGCAGCCGGCCCGGCGGCAGGAACCTCAGCGGACCGACGAGCAGGGTCGCGACCACGCCGATCAGCGCATCCACGACGAACATCCCCACGAGGCCCGCCGGCGGCTGGTCGGAGAACTCCACCAGCAGCGAGCCGAAGCTGATGAGGAGTATCAGCAGGCCCAGCGCCGTACCCACCAGACTCTGCGCGAGCGCGATCGCCCACTGGCGCGGACTGCGCACGGAGGGCGGCGCCGGTGAGCGGGGCGCGAGGACGGTCATGGAACCAGGGTAGAGAGCAGGGGAGGCCGACGGATCAGCCGCTCGGCTGATGCCCCGACCTGCATGGTCAGCCGATCGGTGTCGCGGGGTGGTTCAGACCCTCTGGCCGAGCGCCGCCATGACCTCGCGCCCGCGACCGGTCTGAGGGAAGCGCTCCACGATCTCCTGCAGCGTCACGGCGTCCCCGCTGCTGCCGAACGCCTCGGTGAAGGGCTGCAGCCGTACCCCTTCGGCGAGCGGGCCGATCAGCAGCGGGTCGAAGCCCAGCTCATCCACCAGCTCCGCCACGGTCTGCGCCTCGGGGGCGGGGCCTGCGACCGCGATCGCCGCGCGCGGCGCGGCCCGGCCGGAGAGGTCCTCGAGGTCGTGATAGCCCATGTGGTTGAAGGCCTTCACCACGGTCGCGCCGGGCAGCTGGTCCTGAACGAACTCGCTGGTGGAGGCGCCGGCGTGGGAGAACTCCTCGAGGATCCCGTCGGTCTCCCACCAATAGTTCATCGCATCGACCACGATCTTTCCCGCCAGGGCGTCCGACGGGATCGTGGCGTGCTTGCCCAGCGGCAGCGCGAGGATCACCAGATCGGCGCGCTCAGCGGCCTCAGCGCTGGTGACGGCCTGCGCCCCGGGCGCGAGGATCTGGGTGATCAGCTCGATCCGGGACGGGTCACCGGAGCCGGAGATCAGCAGGTCATGGCCGGCGGCGAGGGCGAGGCGGGCCAGCACGGTGCCGACCTTGCCGGCGCCGAGGATCCCGAGGGTGCGAGGAGCTCGTGTGTTCACACCTATCCCAACGCACACGAGCGCGCGAGCTTCCCGGCAGTGACCTCTCTCGCGCCCGCCCCGCCCCTCCCAGCCGTGGCGATCTAGAGTGGAGCCGCCATGCACCCACTCACCGCCCCCTCCGCAGAGCAGCCCGCCCGCAGCGAGAAGCCCACCCCCTTCCACCGCATCGCGACCCTCCGCCCCGCCTGGGGCCGCTGGTCGAAGCCGCTGGTGACCCTCGCCGCGGCCTTCGTGGCCTACGTGGTGCTGATCTCCGTGGTGCTGGTGCTGACCATCCTGGTGCTCGCCGTGGTGCCCGGCGTGAACGTCGCCATCGGTGTCACCAGCGGCGATCCCACCAGCCCGCTGGATGTCACCCTCGCCCTGGCGATGGGCGCGACCTGGATCCCTGCCGGGATCATCGGTGTGCGCTTCGGTGGCTGGCGTCCGCTGGGCACGGTCTGGTCGGTCGCTGCGCGGCTGCGCCGTGAGCTGCGGGGCGCCTACGGAATCTGGGGCGTCGCGATGGGCGCGGTGGTGGTCCTGATCGCCGCGGTCGCGGGCGCGACCTCCGGGGCCGACGGTGCAGCGGGCTCCGGGGCGTCCCTCCCGCAGCTGCTGCTGGTCGCCCTCGTGGTGCTGGTCCTGGCTCCGCTGCAGGCGGTGGGGATCGAGCTGACCCTGCGCGGAGCGGTGATGCAGGCGGTCGGCACCTGGCTGCGCAGCCCCGTGCTGCCGATCCTCGCGGCCACCGCGGTGGTGCTGATCGGTCGCGAGCTCACCGCCCCCGTGACGCTGCCCGCCCTGGCACTGGCCCTCGCCGCGGCAGTGCTCGCCTGGAAGACGGGCGGCCTGGAGCTGCCGATCGTGCTCACCGCGACAGTCATGATCGCCTCCCACCTGGTCTCCGCCGTGGGTGCTGGAAGCGGCGCCGGGGCAGGAGCGGCAGCGCTGAACGCCGCAGCCGCTGCTCCGGGCACCTCATCCGCAGCTCTCGCCGCGACCGCCGCAGAGGCCGGTGCCGCAGCCCTGGCCGGAGGCATCGCCGCAGCTGTCGCGCTGCTGCTGGCCACCGCGGCGACGGTCGCCTGGATCAGCTCCCGCGAGGGCATCGCACTGCTGGAGCCAGTGGGGCGCCCCGCAGCAGAGCCCGCCCCGGAGCCAGTTCTGCACTGAGCAGGGCCTGCCGTACCGCCCCGCCCCGCCCCGCCCCGTCCCGTCGCCACCCGGTTGTCGCTCCGGCCCCTGCTCGGCCGGCTCGGGCCACCACTCACCTGTTGCCTGTGAGAGTTGAACGCTCTATAGCCGTTCAACTCTCACAGGCAACAGTTTTGTGGTGGCGGGCTGAATAGAACCACCTCAGCTGCGGATCGCGTCGATCACCCTGATCCGAGTGGCGATCAGTGCGGGCAGCGCGCCGGCGAGCACGCCCACCGCGGTCGCGGCCAGCAGCCCCACCACCACGGCGTCCACCGGGAACGGCGGGATATCCACCAGGCCCACCGATCTGAAGGCATCCGTCACGAACGGGGCCTTCACCAGTGCCACCGCCGCGGCCACACCGATCGCGCCGGCGAGCACGGTCGCGACCACGGACTCCATGAGCACCCCGAAGAAGATGCGCCCGCCGGTGGCACCGTAGGAGCGTCGGATCCCGATCTCCCGCACCCGGTAGCGCACGGTCACCAGCGAGATGTTCACCAGGCCCATCGCGCCCAGCAGCAGGATCACCACGGCCACGCCGCCGATCGCGTAGCCGAACATCTTGTAGACCTCCATCGTCTCCATGCTGAACGAGGCGGGGTACACGTCGAAGGCTCCGGCGGAGGTGTTCGCGAGGCTCTGGCTGAGCTGGCTGCGCACCTCCTCGCCCTGCTCGGGCGGAACCCAGGCGAGATACTGCGAGATCGTCGAGATGCTGGTGTCCACTCCCGGCACCGCGGCGAGGCCGTCCACGGCGATGTACGCCCGCGGGCCCCAGTCCATGGAGGAATCCGCAGGCAGCACGCCGACCACGGTCGCGCGCTCCGACTCGCTCGAGCCGCTCTCGCCGTACAGGGTGATGGTCTCGGTGCCGAGCTCCGGGCGGCCCAGAGCGTCGTACAGCGGCGCGTTCACCACGAGCGCGGGGGCCAGGCGGTGCTGGTCGGAGTCGGTGAGCCACCGGCCCTGTGCGACCTTCATGCGATACATCGCGCCGTAGGAGGGATCCACCCCGGTCAGGTCGGTGCCGACCACGCCCTGCGGGGTCTGGATTCGGGTGTGCGCGTGGGCCTCGCGGCTGCGTTGGGTGATGCCGAGCCGGTCGAGCTGCTCGAGCACGATCGCGTCCTGTTCGGCGGGGGTGATCTCCTCCGAGGAGCCGGAGGCCATCGAGATCGGGTTGCCGTCCCCGTCGATCGCATAGCCCACCTCGCCCATCGGCTGGATGGAAAGCAGGGTGTCGCGACCGCTGCTCCTCTCCATGGACTGCTGCAGGGCGCCGCCGAGCATGCCGCCGCCGCCCATCACGGTGGTCAGGGCGAACACGGAGAATGCGACGCCGATGAGGGACAGCAGGATGCGGCCCTTGTTCACGCGCAGCTCGCCGTAGGCCTCGACGATCGAGGCGAGGAACCCGGTCATGGCTGGACCTCCTGGAGGGGAGCGGTGCCCGTGGCATCGTCGGACGCCTTGGCGGCGACGGCCGCGCGGCCGGCGCGGATGCCCACGGTCGCGGAGAGCGCATCGTGCGCCCCGGAGCTGCCGACGTCGGCCAGCACGCCCTCATCCAGCAGGTAGGAGCGCCGGGAGAGAGCGGCGACCTGCAGATCATGGGTGATGGTCACGAGTGCCGCATCGGACTCGCGGGCGATCTCGTCGAGCAGGGCCATCACGGCCTCGCCGGTGGTGACGTCGAGGGCGCCGGTGGGCTCGTCGGCCAGGATCAGGCGCGGCCTGCGCACCAGGGCGCGGGCGACCGCGACGCGCTGCTGCTCACCGCCGGAGAGGCGGGAGGGCAGCTGCTGGGCCCGGTCGGCCAGGCCCACCCGGTCGAGCATCTCCAGGGCGAGCTTCTCGCGCCGCCAGAACTGTCCGGCGCTGCCGTACATCAGCGGCATCATCACGTTCTCGAGGGCGGTGCGCTTGTCCAGCAGGTTGAACTGCTGGAACACGAAGCCGATGGAGGCGCCGCGCAGGCGGGCCCGCCGCCGGTCACCGAGGCGGGAGACGTCCACTCCGTCGAACAGCAGCTCGCCGCCGGTCTGGTGGTCGATCAGGCCCAGCAGGTTCAGCAGGGTGGTCTTGCCGGAGCCGGAGCGGCCGACGACGGCGACGTGATCCCCGGAATCGACTGTCAGGTCGATGCCGCGCAGGATGTGCAGCTCCTCCCGGCTCGGCAGTCGCACGGAGCGGCGCAGGTCGCGCAACTCGAGCAGCGGCGCGGTCACCAGCCCTCCACGCTCATCGAGTCCTCAACGGCATCGACACCGGGGGCGAACTCCAGGATCTCCTGGCCGTCCTCGAGCCCCTCGGTGACCTCGATGCGCCCGTCGTCGCGCATCCCGAGGACCACCTCGAGCGGGACGGTCTCCCCGGTGGCGTCATCCAGTGCGTAGACGGTGCCGGCGGTGCCCTCGCCCTCCACTGCGGTGGTGGGGACGGTGAGCACGCCGGTGCGGGTGCCGAGGTCCACGGTCACCTCGACGCTCAGACCCGGGACCACGCGTGCATCCGAGGGAACGGGGCAGGTCAGCTGCGCGGCGGAGACGTCGCTGCCGCCGGAGGAGAGCGGCTCCCCGGTGAAGGGGTCGACCTCGGGAGTCTGCGGCGCCGAGGGCTCCTGGACCTCGGCGTCCTCGGTGATGGCGGGGAGGTGCAGGTGACGGGATCCTGGGTGGTGGGCAGCTTCGCGGTCGCGTCCAGCTCGACGTCCAGCAGGGACAGCTGCTGCTCAGGGGTGAGGTCGGCGACGATCGAGTAGGTGCCGGGGAGATGGACGCGACGGTGTCGCGCTTGGCGATGGCGTCCCATTCGGCGACCTCCATGCCGCTGATGGTGCCGGTGGCAGTGGATACGAGGTTCACGTACCGGTATTCGGGGGCGGTGGGCTGCGGTGCCGGGACCGGCTCGGCCTCTCCCGCGGCCTCTTCACCTTCGGGTGCACCTTCGGGCAGCTCTGCCTCGGGCGCGGGCAGCTCGCTCATCTCGGGCTCGACCGGCTGGCGCACCTGGAGGATGCGCTGCCCCTTCTCGACGTGGTCGCCGTTCTTCAACCAGATCTTGTTGATCTCACCCTCGGCGGTGGCCTTGAGGTCGGTGCCGGCGTCGGGCTGGACCATCGCCGGGAGCACCAGCTCTGAGGACACATCCCCGGTCTCGACCATGACCAGGGCATGCTGGTCGAAATCGGCCGTGGGGAACTCGGGATCGTCTTCCGCGGCGTCGGCGCCGGCGGGGAAGAAGGCCATCTTCACCAGCGCCAGGGCGATCAGGCCGAGGATCAGCATCCAGATCACGGGGAAGACATAGCGGCGCAGGGCGTCCATGGGTGCCTTTCGGTCGGGTCGACGGCGGCGCCGACGGGGAAGGGGACTGCGATGCCGTGAGCGCTGCGAGGAGGTGAAGCACTTCACGACGGAGTCATTGTTCCCGGTACCGGTCGCTGTGACCACTGACCTTGGGTGGAGATCCGGAAAAGATCCATGCAACTGCAGGACTATGCAGGCGGTACGGTCGCTCCATGAACGCCGCCGATGCCTCCAGCCCTGTCGTTCCGGATCCCCTTCTGCTGCTGCCGCTGCGCCAGCGGATCCTCGAGCAGCGCCTGGGGGTGCGCGCGGTGCACCTGCACCGGGCGGGCCATCCGGAGCTCAGCCACCGTTTCGCCGAGGACACCGCCGAGAACATCTACTCGGTCTCCAAGACGGTGACCGCTCTCGCCGTCGGCATCGCTGCGGCGGATGGTCTGCTGGACGTCGAGGACCTGCTGGTGGATCACCTGCCCGCCCCGAGCGGCGGCTACGGGGCCGGGGTCGATCAGGTGCGGCTGCGCCATCTGCTGACCATGACGTCCGGCTCCCCGATCCTCGGCTTCCTCGACGAGCAGCGCGACCACCCCGACCTCACCTCCTTGCTGCTGGGCAACGACCTTGCCGCCGAGCCCGGGCAGCGCTGGGAGTACTCCAACGGCTCGATCTTCCTGCTCTCCCGTGTGCTCACCGAACGCACCGGCATGACGATGCGGGACTGGCTGATGCCGCGCCTGTTCGAGCCGCTCGGCATCCTCAACCCGCAATGGCACACGACGCGCGACGGGCACAGCTGGGGCGCGACCGGCCTGCATCTGAAGAGCGGCCAGCTGGCCCGGATCGGCCGGCTGATGCTGCAGCGCGGAATGTATGACGGTGCGCAGCTGGTGCCCGTCGCCTGGATCGACGCGCTGCACGCCGACGATGCCTGGGTCGCCACCGGCGATCCCGAGCCCGAGAGCGCGCAGTACGGCTACGGAATCTGGCAGTGCACGGCCGAGGGGGCCTGGCGGGCCGACGGCGCCATGGGGCAGCTGATCATCGTGCTGCCCGCCCAGGACGCCGTCATCACCATCACCTCACGCCTCGAGGGGCGCGGTGCGGCAGAGATCCTCCGGGCTGTGTGGGAGGAGCTGCTGCCGCTGCTGTGAGCGTGGGGCGCGACAGGTAACGTTGCCCCATGGACTGGACAGCGCTCCTGAACCTCGGCCTCGTCTTCGTGTTCGTGCTCATCGGTGGTCTGTTCGCCGGTACGGAGATGGCGATCGTCAACCTCCGCGAATCACAGATCAAGCAGCTCGAGGAGAGCGGCGCCAGCGGTGAGCGCACGGCGAAGCTGGTGCGTGACCCGAACCTGTTCCTCTCCGCCGTGCAGATCGGCGTGACGGTCGCAGGCTTCTTCTCCTCCGCCTACGGCGCCTCCACCATCGCGCCTTCGCTGGTGCCGGTCCTCACCGGCCTGGGGCTGTCGGAATCCTCGGCGAGCACTGCGGCGTTGATCGGGATGACGCTGGTCATCGCCTACCTCTCGCTGGTGTTCGGCGAGCTGGTGCCGAAGCGGCTCGCGATGCAGAACGCGCTGGGGATGACCAAGGTCGTCGGGCCGCCGCTGAGCGTCTTCGGGCGGCTGATGCGTCCCATGATCTGGCTGCTGTCAACCTCGACCAATCTCGTGGTGCGCATAGTGGGCGGGGACCCGCACGCCGACCGCGAGGCGGTCTCCGCCGAGGAGATCAAGTCCATGGTCCGCAGCTCCGAAGCGCTGGACCAGGCCGAGTCGCGGGTGCTCGCCGACGTGTTCGACGCTTCCGAGCGCACCGTGGTCGAGGTGATGCAGCCCCGCCACCAGGTGCTCTTCCTCGGCGGGGACCGGACCGTGGTCGAGGCCCGCCCGGAGATCCGCGATTCCGGCTACTCCCGCTACCCGGTGATCGGCGAGGACGTCGATGATGTGCTCGGCTTCGCCCACGTGCGGGACCTGCTGCTGGTCGAGGACCCGGCGGGCACGAAGCTCTCCTCGCTGGTGCGGCCGATCGAGCACATCCCCGGCACCGTGGAGGTGCTGGTGGCGCTGAACCGCATGCGCGCCCACGCCGACCAGATCGCCGTGGTGGTGGACGAGTACGGCGGCACCGACGGCATCGTCACCCTCGAGGATCTGCTCGAGGAGCTGGTGGGCGAGATCTACGACGAGTTCGACCGCGACAGCTGGCCCGCCCCCGGCGGTCTGGACCGCATCGTCGAGGCCGACGGCACCTTCGAGGGCGGCCTCATCCTGCAGGAGTTCGAATCTGCGACCGACATCCCCCTGCCGGACACCGGCGGTTACGAGACGGTGGGCGGCTTCCTGATGGCGCAGCTGGGCCGGATCCCCGAGGCGGGGGACCGGGTGGAGGTCGACGGCGGTGTGCTCGAGGTGGCCGAGGTCGACGAACGACGAGTGAAGACGGTGCGCTTCACCGCCGCGGAGCCCGCCGCCGAGAGCTCCCTCGAGGAACCCGGCGGCGACTGAGTGCCTCCGCGGGGCGGAGCTGACCGATCGGCCCGTACCCTGCGCGGATGTGGCCCGGCGCGACTAGGGTGAACAGGACGGGCGCCGCGCCTGGGGGCCGGTGCCCATCCGGACGCACCATCCCAGGAGGCACCGCATGGCCCGCAGCACCTTCGCCCAGCTCCTCGTCACCCAGCTCCGCGATCTCGGCGTCGAGCGCATCTACGGGGTCGTCGGCGACTCCCTGAACCCCGTGGTCGACGCCGTGCGCACCACCGAGGGCATCGAGTGGATCCACGTGCGCAACGAGGAGGCCGGTGCCTTCGCCGCCGGGGCGGAGGCCCGCCTGACCGGCAAGCTCGCCGTCTGCGCCGGTTCCTGCGGGCCGGGCAACACCCACCTCATCCAGGGCCTGTTCGACGCCCACCGCGACAACGCCCCGGTGCTCGCGATCGCCTCCCACATCCCCTCGGGCAAGATCGGCACCGGCTTCTTCCAGGAGACCCACCCGGAGATCCTGTTCCGCGAATGCTCCCACTTCTGCGAGATGGTCAACTCCGGCAGCCACGGTGCCACCATGCTCCATGCCGCGGTGCAGACCGCGATCGCGAAGCAGGGCGTCTCCGTGCTCGTGCTGCCCGGCGACGTCGCCGACGAGGAGGTGGACGGCCCGCTCACCCGCGACCTCGCCACCGAGCTGGGCCGCGTCCAGCCGGCCGCCGGCCCCGTGGGACGCCTCGCCGAGCTGATCGACGAAGCGGACTCGGTCACCCTCTTCGCCGGCGCCGGCGTGCGCGAGGCCCGCGAGGAGGTGCTCGCGCTCGCCGAGCAGGTCAAGGCACCCATCGGCCACGCCTTCGGCGGCAAGGAATGGATGCAGTACGACAACCCGTACGACGTGGGGATGAGCGGGCTGCTCGGCTACGGCGCCTGCTACGAGGCGATGCACGAGGCGGACCTGTTGATCCTGCTGGGCACCGACTTCCCCTACAGCGAGTTCCTGCCGGGGGCCGACGGGAAGAAGGCCCCGAAGATCGTGCAGATCGACGCCGACGCCTCCCGCCTGGGCCGCCGCGTCCCCCTGGATCTCGCTCTCCACGGCGACGTGGGCCTCACACTGCAGGCGGTGCTGCCGCTGCTGACCTCCCGCAAGAGCCATCGCTTCCTGCACAAGCAGCTCAAGGCCCACCACAAGGCGCTGACCGGCGTGGTCGCCGCGTACACCAAGAACGTCGAGAAGATGACTCCGATCCATCCGGAGTTCGTCGCCGCCACCCTCGATGACCTCGCGGAGGACGATGCGATCTTCACCGTGGACACCGGCATGTGCAACGTATGGGGCGCCCGCTATCTCACCCCCAACGGGAAGCGCCGCGTGTTCGGCTCCTGGCATCACGGCTCGATGGCCAACGCGCTGCCGCAGGCGATCGGTGCCTCCCTCGCGTTCCCGGACCGGCAGGTGATCTCCCTCAGCGGCGACGGCGGGCTGGGCATGCTGATGGGCGAGCTGCTCACCGTGAAGCTCCACCAGCTGAACACGAAGATCCTGGTGTTCAACAACTCCAGCCTCGGCATGGTCAAGCTCGAGATGCTGGTGGAGGGCCTGCCCGATCACGGCACCGACCACGAGGACGTCGACTACGCCGCGATCGCGAACGGAGTGGGCCTGCCCTCGGTGCGGATCACCGATCCGAAGAAGCTCAAGAAGCAGCTCGCCGAGGCTCTCGCGACCCCCGGCCCGATGCTGATCGACGTGGTCACCGATCCGGATGCCCTCTCGATGCCCCCGAAGATCACCGCTCAGCAGATCCGCGGGTTCGCGAGCGCCTCCACCAAGGTGGTGCTCGGCGGCGGCGTGGGCAAGATGCTCGACATGGCCGCGTCCAACCTGCGCAACATGCCGCGCTGAGTCCCACGGGGGTCGCAGAGCCCTCGCGGCCAGCGCGCTGCGGTTCGCGCGGTGATGAACGCTGACATACTGGCCGCATGCGCGGAATCATTCTGGCCGGCGGTACCGGGTCTCGGCTCCACCCGCTCACGATCGGTGTCTCGAAGCAGCTGATGCCGGTCTACGACAAGCCGATGATCTATTACCCGCTGAGCACGCTGATGCTCGCCGGGATCCGCGACATCCTGATCATCA
Organism: Brachybacterium sp. Z12; assembly: GCF_014400405.1. Classification (GTDB taxonomy): domain Bacteria; phylum Actinomycetota; class Actinomycetes; order Actinomycetales; family Dermabacteraceae; genus Brachybacterium. Next base: position 312,591 of record NZ_CP060496.1, read on the forward strand.
CCACCCCGGAGGACCAGTCTGCTTTCCAGCGGGTGCTGGGCGATGGGGACCGCTTTGGTGTGAACCTGCAGTACACGGTCCAGCCTTCCCCGGACGGGCTCGCACAGGCCTTCACCTTGGGCGAGGCGTTCCTGCAAGGTGGGAAGGCCGCACTGGTGCTGGGCGACAACCTGTTCTACGGGCACGGGATGGGCGCACAGCTGGGCCGCTTTAGCGACCTGGAAGGCGCGGCAGTGTTCGGCTACTGGGTGAAGGATCCTGCCGCGTACGGCGTGGTCGAGATGGACGAGAACGGCCGCGCGCTCTCGCTCGAGGAGAAGCCTGCGCAGCCGCGCTCGAACCTTGCCGTGCCAGGGCTGTACTTCTACGACGAGACGGTGACCGAGCGGGCCAGAGCCCTGAAGCCCTCCCCGCGGGGGAGCTGGAGATCACCGACCTGAACCGCATGTATCTGGACGAGGGCAGCCTGCAGGTCGAGGTGCTCACCCGCGGTACCGCCTGGCTCGACACCGGGACGTTCGACGATCTCGCGGCCGCTGGTGAGTTCATCCGTACCGTCCAGCAGCGACAAGGCCTGACCATCGGCGCTCCCGAGGAGGTGGCCTGGAGGATGGGCTATCTCGACGATGAGCAGCTGCGAGAACGGGCCGAGCCGCTCGTGAAATCCGGATACGGTCGCTATCTGCTCGACGTGCTCGCCCGCGAGCGCGCCCACCACCCCGTGCATCCCTGACCTGCGGGTCCTGTTCTGGAGGTTCTTCGTTGTCGCGTCATCTGCTCGTCACGGGAGGGGCCGGGTTCATCGGCTCCGCCTTCGTCCACCACGTGATCGCCCGCACCGAGGATACGGTCACGGTGCTGGACAAGCTCACCTACGCGGGACATCGCTCCTCCCTCGCCGGACTGCCGGAGCACCGGGTGCGCCTGGTGGTGGGGGATGTGGCGGACGCGGCGACGGTCGATCCCCTGGTCGCGCAGGCCGATGCGGTGGTGCACTACGCCGCAGAGTCCCACAACGACAACTCCCTGCACGATCCTGCGCCGTTCCTGGCCTCGAACCTCATCGGCACCTTCACCCTCCTGGAGGCGGTGCGCCGGCACGGGGTGAGGTTCCACCACATCTCGACCGACGAGGTCTACGGCGATCTCGCCCTCGACACTCCGGAGCGTTTCACCGAGACCACCCCGTACAACCCCTCCAGCCCCTACTCCGCCACGAAGGCGGGAAGCGACCTGCTGGTGCGCGCGTGGGTGCGGTCCTTCGACGTCCGGGCGACGATCTCCAACTGCTCGAACAACTACGGACCGCGCCAGCACGTGGAGAAGTTCATCCCCCGCCAGATCACGAACCTGATCGACGGGATCCGTCCGCGCCTGTACGGGCAGGGACTGAACGTGCGTGACTGGATCCACGCCGAGGACCACTCCAGCGCCGTGCTGCGCATCCTCGAGGCTGGCCAGATCGGCCGGACCTATCTCATCGGGGCCGACGGGGAGAGAAACAATAAACAGGTCGTCGAGCTGATCCTGCAGCTGATGGGCCAGGACGAGCACGACTACGACCACGTCACCGACCGACCCGGCCATGACCTGCGCTATGCGATCGATGCGACCGCACTGCGCGAGGAGCTGGGATGGTCCCCGCAGTACGAGGACTTCGAGAAGGGCCTGTCCGCGACCATCGACTGGTACCGCGACAATGAGGACTGGTGGCGCCCACAGAAGGCCGCCACCGAGGCGAAGTACCAGGCCACCGGACAGTGATCGCACGGCGCGTCCGTCGCGGCATCGAGAGGACCCCATGACCGAGCTCGCCGTCCACCCCACCCCGATCCCGGGGCTGCTGGTGATCGACCTACCCGTGCATGGTGATGCGCGGGGCTGGTTCAAGGAGAACTGGCAGCGGGAGAAGATGGTCGCCGCGGGCCTGCCGGACTTCGGGCCGGTGCAGAACAACATCTCCTTCAACCAGGCCGTGGGCGTGACTCGAGGGATCCATGCCGAGCCGTGGGACAAGTACATCTCGGTGGCGACTGGGCGCGTGTTCGGCGCCTGGGTGGATCTGCGCGAGGGCCCGAGCTTCGGGGCGACCTACTGGCACGAGATCAGCCCCGAGGTGGCGGTGTTCGTGCCCCGCGGAGTGGGCAACGCCTTCCAGACCCTGGAGGCACCCGCCGCGTACACCTATCTGGTCAACGACCACTGGTCTGCGGCGGCGCAGTCGCAGTACACCTTCCTCCACCTGGCCGATGAGGCCGCCGCGATCCCCTGGCCGATCCCGCTGCCGCAGGCGGAGCTCTCCGCCAGGACCAGCACCACCCGCGCCTGGCCGAAGTGGTGCCCGTCCCGCCGCGCCGCACCCTGGTGACCGGCGGGAACGGCCAGCTGGGCCGCGCCCTCGCCGCCCTCTGGGCTGGGAGGGCCGACGTCGACATCGTGGACCGCACCCGCCTGGACCTCGCGGATCCCGCGAGCGTCGACGCCTTCGATTTCTCGCCCTACGGCGCGATCATCAACGCCGCCGCGTACACCGCGGTCGACGCCGCCGAGACCACCGAGGGCCGCCGCGAGGCCTGGGCCGTGAACGTCACCGCTGTCGCGCGTCTGGTCGAGGCTGCCCGCACCCATCGCGCCACGCTCGTGCATGTCTCGAGCGACTACGTCTTCGACGGCACAGCCGCGCTGCACCACGAGGACGAGCCGCCCAGTCCGCTGGGCGTCTATGGGCAGACCAAAGCCGCCGGTGATCAGCTGGTCGGGTCTCTGCCCGACACTACATCGTGCGCACCAGTTGGGTGATCGGCGAGGGCAGCAACTTCGTGGCGACCATGGCGAGCCTCGCCGAGCGCGGCTTCGACCCGGCAGTGGTCGACGACCAGATCGGCCGGCTCACCTTCACCGAAGATCTCGCCGCTGCGATCGACCACCTGCTCACCGCCCGCCCCGCCTCGGGCACCTACAACGTCACCTGCGAGGGCGAGCCCGCCAGCTGGGCCCGCATCGCCGCCGAGGTCTACACGCTCACCGGCCACGACCCCGCGCGAGTGCGCCCCGTGGCCACGGCCGAGTACTACGCCGGCAAGACCGGCATCGCCCCGAGACCGGCGCAGTCAACCTTGGACCTTTCGAAGATCCACGAGGCGGGTTTCGTGCCGAGGGAGCAGTGGATGGCGTTGGCCGAGCACCTCGGGCACTGACTACGACGCCCTTACCGGTGAGTAGCGGCTCATCCGGGGCACAGGTTCCCAAGTCGTGACCATCCATCGAGGTCAAACCGGGCAGAGTCCGGCCCGGCTCACCTACGATGGCCAGGACCCTCTTCCTGCAGCGTGAACGGTGAGTGCTGGTGACCATCGAAGACTTCCTCAGGCTGCTTCTGCGCAACCTGGTCCTGCTCGTGGTGATCACTGTTCTCGGTGCTGCCGCCGGCTTCGGCTTCTCATACACGAAGCCGGAGGTGTACACGGCCAGTGCGCTCGGTTACGTCTCCGCCAGTGCGCAGACGGACGACGCCGGGAATCCGATTCAGCGGGCGAGCGGGAACATGCAGTTCCAGTACTCCAAGGCGCAGTCCTACCTGCCGCTGTTCAACACCCGCGCGGTGGGGGAGAGCATCGTGGATGAGCTGGGCCTGTCCTCGAGCCCCGATACCGTCGCTGGCTCGCTGCAGACTCAGCTGGACCCCAACGCTCCGATCATCACCGTCACCGCCACAGCGGGCTCTCCGGAGGAGGCCTCTGCGATCGCCAACGCAGCGGTCGAGGCGACCGCCGCGGAAGCTCACGCGCTCGAGACCGGCGGCAACGAGAACGCCGCGGTCAGCGTCCAGCTGACCACGTACCAGAACGCCGTGGTGCCAGGTGCGCCGGTCTCCCCGGACCGCAACCGGTATCTCGCCGCCGGCGCGGCGGCCGGGCTGCTGATCGCGCTCGGCGTCGCCTGGCTGCGCGATCGCAACGACTCGCGGATCCGTACCGCCGATGACATCACCGAAGCCCTCGATCTGCCGGTCCTGGGCACGTTGCCGGAGGCCAAGGAGATGATCCGGGCGAAGGACGGCACGCTGCCGGAGCCGAAGGCCTTCGGCGCCCGGGAGGCGATCCGCAAGCTGCGCACCAATCTGCGGTACGTCGATGTGGACGAGCCTCCGCGCTCGATCGTGGTCACCTCGAGCGCCCCCGGCGAGGGCAAGTCCGTGGTGGCCGCGAACCTGGCCCGGGTGATGGCCCGCGCCGGTCAGCCCACCCTCCTGATCGATGCGGACCTGCGCCGCCCGATGGTGGCCGATCAGTTCGGTGTGGACGGCGCGATCGGCCTGTCCCAGCTGCTGGCCTCCTCGGTGAGCCTCGAGGACGCCACCCAGCCCTCCTCCGTGAAGAAGCTGACGCTGCTGCCCGCCGGCCAGGTGCCGCCGAACCCCTCCGAGCTGTTGGGCTCCCGGCGCATGAAGGAGCTCATCACGGAACTCTCCCGCGAGTATTTCGTGATCATCGATGCGCCCCCGGTGCTCGCGGTCACCGATGCGCAGCTGCTGGCCCGGCACGCAGACGGCGCGATCCTCGTAGGCGTGCCCGGGAAGAGCCGGATGATCGGCCTGACCCGCTCGGTCGAGGCGATCCGCGGGATCGGCGCGAAGGTCTACGGCGTGGTCCTGAACCGCGCATCCGCGAGCCGTTTCACCCGCCTGGCCTACGGCGACGCCGAATACGGGTACGCCGCCTACGGCACCTACGGCTACGGCGCCGCCACCGGCTACGACGACGGCGCGCTCGTACCGGACGCCGAGGATGTGGACGTCGAGCAGGCCGACGGGCCTGCCGAGCCGCTCGCTCCCGCGACGTCCAGCCCGACCGAACCGCCCCAGCGCTCCCGGCGCCGCCGCGCCGCTCCCGCGGACCGGGAACAGGAGTGACCCTCGAGCAGCTCGGGGTGGTCATCCCCGTGCACGGCGACATCGCCCCGGTGCTGCCCCTGCTGACCGCACTGGCCGGCCCCTCGGTCACCACCGCGGATCGAGCTGCCCGGGTGGTGGTGGTCGATGACGCCAGCCCCCAGCCGGTCGACGCCGGCGACCTCCCCGCTGGGGTCGAGCTGCTGCGCCGGGGGCCAACGGAGGTTTCGGCGCCGCGGTGAACACCGGTCTCGCCGCCCTCGCGCAGAATCCCGTGATCGAGCAGGCTCTGGTGCTGAACTCGGACCTCGAGATCCCAGAGGGATTCTGCCGGGCAGTTCTGGCGCATGCCGCGCCGTGGCAGCCCGCCGTGGTCGGCTGCCGGATCGTGGGCCCCGACGGCCACTCCGGCTACGCCGCCCGGTACTTCCCGACCATCGGCCACCAGATCGTCGAGTGGCTCGTCCCGCTCGCCTCGCAGCGTCACCGCGATGCGCTGCACCGCGCCGTGGGCCATGATCTCGATGCCGAGCGCGGCACTGGCATGGTTCCCGTGGACTGGGTCTCCGGAGCCGTTCTGCTGCTTCCGCTGAAGCAGGTGCGCCACGTGGGCGGTTTCGATGAGGGCTACTTCATGTACACCGAAGAGGTCGACCTCCAGCTGCGGCTGCGTCGTGAAGGGATCCCCTCCCTGCTCGACGCGGACCTCGAGGTCTGTCACGTCGGAGGTGCGTCCTCGGGCAACGAGGAGCGCCGCCGCCGCTGGCTGGTGGGCGCCCGCATGCGCTACGCCCGCAGGCACGGCAACCTGCACCTGCTGCGAGCAGGGATGTCCCTGGCCACGGGCGCGAACCTGCTGTGGAATACTGGGAGAAGGGTAGCCGGGCGCCAGGTGCGCCCCTCGCCGTGGCCCGCGACGAGCTGCAGCTGATCCACCGGGCCGGGAAGGACCTGCCGGAATGAGCACCACTCCTCGGCTGCTGCTGATCTCCCCCTCCTTTCATGGCTACTGGCAGAGCATCGGCGACGCCTTCGCCCGCCGTGGCTACGAAGTCCACACCGCTCGGTACGACGCCTACGACACCTTGGCGGAGAAGGTCCGGCTCAAGGCCACCGTGCAGCTGCCCGAGCGCCTGCGCCTGGCCCGCGATCGCCAGGGCGTGGAGAATCGCCGCCTCACCGATCGGGTGATCGCGATGATGCGCGGCGTCCGACCGGACAGGGTGGTGATCATCAAGGGTGACGGCCTCGACGACCGCTTCTGGGACGCCCTGGGTGAGACCCCGCGCATCCTGTGGCTGTACGACGACCTGCACCGCCATGACTACACCGAAGACTTCCTGCGCTCGGTGGGCCCCGTGGTGGATTACGCGCGCTCCGAGGCCGAGGAGCTGCAGCGCCGCGGAGTGGACGCGCACTTCGTGCCCAATGCCTTCGATCCGCACCGAGCGGCGCCCACCGGGCGTCGCTCGGGCGAGATCGTGTTCATCGGCTCCGGCTACGACAACCGCCTCGAGACCCTCGAGACGCTGGGGAGAGAGGCTTGCCCGTCCACGCCTGGGGCCGCGACTTCTCCCGCCACGTGATCGACCGTGCCCGCACCTTCTCGTGGCGGCGCCCCGCGATCGCCTCCTCCCGCGAGGTGCCGCTCGAGCGCGCCTACCAGATCCATGCCGAGGCGGCCGCGGCCGTGGCCATCCACGGCCTCCAGAACGGCCACGCCATGCGCACCTTCGAGATCCCCGGCATGGGCGGTGTGCAGCTCGTGGACCGCGATGACGTGGACCAGTTCTACGAGGTGGACACCGAGGTGGCCGTCTGGCACGACCTCGACGAGCTCACCGACCTCGCCCGCCGCGCCCTGCACGACACCGCCTGGGCCGAGCGGATGCGCGAGGCGGGTCGCCGACGCACCCTGGCCGAGCACACCTTCGACCATCGCCTCGAGGAGGTCGACGCCCTATGGCACTGATCCACCCCCGCAGCCTCGAGCGCTGGCAGGAATGGCAGACGTCTCGCCACCGCGCCCGCCAGCTCAAGCACGCCGTCACCGGAGCGATCCGCTCCCGTCGCGGCGACGCACCCTCGCAGCCGGGCCTGGTGCTGCACTCCCGGACCGGCGCTGAGACCGGCGGCCGGATCCTGATCGCGGTGGACTCTGCCTCGCCCACCTCCCGGATCAGCCTGCTCACCGCCCTGCCCTATCTCAGCTCCGCCGTGGACGTGCTGGCCCCGGCTGAGGTCGAGCTGCCCGAGCTCACGGGAGGGGAGTGGACGCGGCAGATCGTCGCCTCGCCTCGGGAAGTGCTCGATGCCCGCGACATCTCTTCTGTTCTCAGCCTCGGCTGGCACCTGCACGTGGGGCGCCTGGCCCATGATTGGGCACGGGAGCGCGACGTGGCGGCCGCCGTGGTCCAGCACGGCGCGCTCACCCCTTCGCCCCACCGCTGCCGCCCCGCACCACCTTGCTCGCCTGGAGCGATGCGGATGCCCAGTTCTACCGCTCGGGCCGCGACGACCTCGAGGTGCGCACCGTCGGCTCCCAGCTGCTGTGGCAGGCAGGCCACGACGCCGATGAGCCCGGCGGTGAGATCGACGAGCAGATCGTGTTCCTTGGCCAGATGCATGGCGCGGAGCTTCCACGTCGGATCACCGCTGGCACCGCCTACCGTTTCTGCCGCCGCGAGAACGCCCTGTATCGCCCTCACCCTGCCGAGACGGATGTCCTCTCCCGCAGCGCGCACTCCCTGATGCGGCGACGCGGCATCGAGTTCCAGGATCCGGCTCTCCCGCTGCACGAGCTGCGCCAGCCGGTCGTGGGGGTGTTCTCCACCGGTGTGCTCGAGGCGGCCATGCGCGGCCTGCCCGGCTGGGTGGAGGCGACTCACGCCCCTGCGTGGGTGCATGAGTTCTGGGACCGCTACGGGATGCGCCGTTACGGAGGCGAGCCCACCCCGGCCCCGGAGATCCCGGCCGACGAACCCTCCCGGGTGATCGCCCAGGTGCTCGAGGGAGCAGCATGAGCGTGCTGGCCGTGATCCCCGCCCGCGGGGGCTCCAAGGGCATCCCCCGCAAGAACCTCCTGCCCGTGGGAGGCAAACCGCTGATCGCCTGGACCATCGCCCAGGCCCTCGAGGCCCGCGGAGACGGCGAGGTGATCGTCGCCGTCTCCACCGAGGACGCCGAGATCGCAGCCGTGGCCCGCGCGCACGGCGCGAGCGTGATCGACCGCCCGGCCGAGCTCGCCGGCGACACCGCCCCCACCGAGCCGACCGTCCTGCACGCCATGGACGTCGTCGAGGGTGACGGTGCGCAGCTGGACGCGGTGGTGCTGCTGCAGGCCACCTCTCCGGTGCGCCGGCCGGACACGATTCGCCGCGCCATCGCCGAGTTCCGCCGCGCGGGGGTGGACTCGCTGGTGGGTGTGGTGCCGGAGTCACCCTTCTTCTGGCGTCTGCCGGAATCCGCCGGACAGAGCGCCCTCGCCGCCTATGACGTGACCGCCCGGCCCCGCCGGCAGGAGCTCACCCCCGAGCAGCTCCACTACTTCGAGAACGGCAGCCTGTACGTCACGGCGCCGCACATCTACCGCACCCATGAGAACCGCATCGGCGGCCGCACCGGACTGTTCGTCCTGGACGAGGTGGAGGGCGTGGACATCGACACCCTTGCCGACGTCGCCGCCGCAGAGAGCATGCTCGCCCGACTCGGATGGAGAACCACGTGATCCTCGACCGCCAGACCGCGCCCTACACGGTGGACGTGCAGGCCACAGTCCTCGACGCCCTGCGCCGCATCACCGAAAACCAGTCCCGGGTGGTGTTCCTCGTCGACGAGCACGGCACCGTGCGGGGCACCCTCAGCGACGGGGATCTCCGCCGCTGGCTGGTGGCCCAGCCCACCCCGGACCTCGGCGCCCCCGCCGTGGACGCCGCGAACCCCGACTTCGTCGCGGTCGCCCCCGGCGCCCCCGTGGAGGAGATCACCACACTATTCGGGCGCGGCGTGGACCGCATCCCGGTGGTGGACGAGCGCGGCCGGCTCACCGCGATCGCGACCCCCAACACTCGCACCCTCACCATCGGCCGCCGCACCGTGGGCGAGGACCATCCGGCGCTGATCATCGGCGAGATCGGCAACAACCACCAGGGCGATGTCGAGCTCGCAAAGCAGCTCGTGGACGAGTGTGCCGCAGCCGGTGTGGATACCGTGAAGTTCCAGCTGCGGGACATGGCGGCGCTGTACCGCACCAGCAGCGCCGGGGACGCCGGTGAGGACCTGGGTCCGCAGTACACGATGAACCTGCTGAGCAAGTACTCCCTGTCAGTGGAGGACATGTATCGCGTGTTCGACCACTGTGCTGAGCGGGACTTGACGTGATCTGCACGCCCTGGGACATCCCCTCCGCCGATGCGCTGCACCGCTACGGGATGCCTGGTTACAAGATCGCCTCTGCGGATCTCACCAACCACGACCTCCTTGGCCATGTGGCCGGCTTCGGAGCGGCGATGATCGTCTCCACCGGTATGAGCAGCGAACAGGAGATCACCGCGGCGGTGGACGTGCTGCGCGCACAGGGCGCCCCCTTTGCCCTGCTGCAGACACAGTCGACCTACCCCGCGCCCTACAAGGACGTGAACCTGCGGTACATGGGGCGGCTCGCCGAGCTCGGCGACTGCCTGGTGGGCTACTCCGGCCACGAACGCGGCTGGCACGTGCCGGTCGCCGCGGTGGCCCGCGGGGCGAACATCATCGAGAAGCACGTGACGCTCGACAAGACCCTCGAAGGCACGGACCACAAGGTCTCCCTGCTGCCCGAGGAGCTCACGGCGATGGTTCGTGAGATCCGCGAGGTGGAAGAAGCTCTCGGCACCGACAAGCCGCGCGAGGTATCCACCGGAGAGTTGATGAACCGAGTCAACCTCGCCAAGTCGCTCGTGGCCGCACGGGATCTGCATACCGGCGACGTGGTCACCGCGGCGGACGTCGAGGTCAAGAGCCCCGGCCGCGGCCTGCAGCCCCATCGCCGGGAGGCACTTCTCGGCGTCACCCTGCATCGCGACGTGCCCGCCGGGGACTTCTTCTACCCCGGCGACCTCGCGGGCCGTCCGCAGTCCCGGAGCGACTACAGCTTCCACCGTCCCTGGGGCCTGCCGGTGCGCTTCCACGACTTCCGCGCACTGCTGGAGGTGTCCGAGCCGGACTTCCTCGAGTTCCACCAGAGCGGGAAGGACATGGACCTCGAACTCAGCCAGTTCTTCGAGGCGGGGGAGAAGCTGCCGCAGTCCTTCACCGTGCACGCCCCGGACCTGTACCCCGGCGACTTCCTCATCGACCTCGCCTCCCCGGATGACGCGGTCTGGGAGCGCTCGATCACGAGGTGCAGCGCGTCATCGACATGACGCGCGACATGCGTGAGCACTTCACCTGCGAGGAGGATCCGATCGTCGTGGTGACGATGGGCGGCTTCCTGCCCGATCGTCACCTGCGCGCAGAGGAGCGCTACCCGCTGTACGAGCGGGTGCAGCGGGGCCTTGAGCGCATCGACGAGGCCGGGGTGCGCCTGACTCCGCAGACCGTCCCGCCGTTCCCGTGGCTGATGGGCGGTCAGCAGTTCCACAACCTGTTCATGGAGCCCGAGGACACGGTGTGGTTCTGCGAGACCTACGGCCGCCGCCTCACCTTCGACGTGTCCCACTCGAAGCTCGCCGCGAACTTCTACCACCGCCCCTTCAGCGAGTACATCGAGGCGATGGGCCCCTATACCGAGCACCTGCACATCGTGGACTCGGTCGGGGTGGACGGAGAAGGAGTGCAGGTGGGCGAGGGCGAGGTCGACTTCAAGGACCTCGCCGAGCGCATGGACCGCCTAGCCCCCGATGCGCCGTTCATCCCGGAGATATGGATGGGGCACGTCAACAACGGAGAGGGCTTCTTCGTGGCCCTGGATCGGCTGCAGGAATGGTTCTGAGCGAAGTGCTCGTCGAGGAGGCGCTCGCGCTGTGGTGCGTGCCCGTCTCTGACCTCGGCGGTGTGGCACGGCACGTGCTCGATGCGACGCGGCAGGGCATTCCCGGCTGGCGCCTCGTGGTGCTGTGCCCCGAGGGGCCTCTTGCCGAGGCGCTGCGCGCCCAGGGCACGCCCGTGGTGACCGGGACCGTCTCCCCGCCGACGGCACCGCCGTCGCGGTGCGCACGATCCGCCGCACCCTGCAGCGCCTGCGCCCCGACATGCTGCACACCCATCTCGCCTTCGCGGACCTCGCCGGGATCGCGGCCGTGACCGGGCTGCGCGCCGGCCGCGGGGAGCGGATCCGCCTGGTCTCCACCGAGCACGGCATCTCCGGGGTGCGCGGCTACTACCAGTCCGGCGACCTGCAGGCCCGGGTGAAGGCCGGGGCGCATCGCGCCCGCCTGCTGCGCACCGACCGGGTGATCGCCGTCAGCGACTCCACCGCCGCGCAGGTCGCGGCGCAGTGGGGAGCGGGCAGAAGCTCACTGTGATCCGCAACGGCGTCGACGCCCCGCAGCCCACCCCGCAGCCCCGCGCGGGCCTGCGCGTGCTGTCCCTCGCGCGCCTCGCCCCGGAGAAGAACATCGACCAGCTGATGCAGGCCTTCGCCCACGTCGCCCGCGAGCACCCCGAGGCCCGACTCACGATCGCCGGCCGCGGGCTGGAGGAGGGCGCGCTGCGCACCCTCGCCTACTCCCTCCACCTCGAGGACCGGATCGACTTTCCCGGCCACGTGGACGCGGGCGAGGCACTGCGAGCCCACGACGTGGTCGTCCAGCTCTCCGCCTGGGAGAACCTCTCCTACACGCTGCTGGACGCCGTGGCCCACGGCCTCGGCGTGGCCGCCACCGACGTGGGCGGCAACGGCGAGATCGTGCCCGAGCGGTGCCTGGTCACGGCCGAGGAGGCGCGCTCGCCGGAGGTCGTGGCCGCGCGGATCATCGAGCAGGGGAGCGACCTTGCGGCGCGGCCCGAGGGAGCGGAGCACGGACTCACCGTCGCGGAGATGGCTGCGGCGATCGCGGGCGTGTACCGGGAGGTGGCCGCATGAGCCACCGCACCGCCGCGCAGGACGCGCGGATCGACCGCACCGCGACTTCGGTCGGCTCCCGGCTGCGCAGCGAGACCGCGGGGGTCCTGTCCTCTGTCGGGAAGCTGCGCATCCCCGAGCTGGTGCTGTTCTTCGGCCTGATCTTCGAAGGATCGATGTTCGGCCTGCCGATCCCGCTCAACCAGGTGGTGATCGTCGGGATCGTCCTGCTCGCCATCACCCGTCGGCCGCAGGTGGACCTCGGGTGGCTGCAGATGCTGGTGCCGCTGCTGGTGATCGGTCTGTTCTATCTGGCGATGCTCTCGATGTTCACCGAGGCGACGGAGTTCGCCTTCGACTGGGAGCGTCGACTTCTCCGTCTCGGGCTGACAGCGGTGTTCCTGCTCGTGCTGGCCTCGGGACGCATCGACCTCCGCTCCGGACTGGCTGGCCTCGCGACCGGGATGATCCTCAATGCGATCGCGTTCTACCTGGGCCTGGCGCCGGACAACTACGGGGGCGTGCTCTCGGGCTTCTTCTTGGACAAGAACGTCGCGGGGATGGCCTACGCGATCGTGGGCGTGCTGGTTCTCGCGGTGGTCGACAGACGCTGGGTGAAAGTGGCGCTCGTGCTGGTCTTCGCCGCGATGGTGTGGCTCACCGGCTCCCGCACCTCCATCGCCGCGATGGTCGCGGGCGTGGGGTGGATCCTCATCGCGCCGCGCCTGCCCGTCATCGGACGGTGGATGTTCGGCCTGCTGATCTACCTGGGCGTCGATCTCGTCTCGGAGGACTACTCCCAGATCGGCGTCTTTTCGAACCGGGAGGGCTCGGATCTGCTGCGAAGCCGGATCGACGCCGCCTCCGAAGTGAAGGTCGACGGCGCAGGGTTCTTCGGCATGGGCCTGGGCGAGGCGTACGTGTCCTTCCCTGATGACCCGGGAAGTCGCTGGCTGTTCCACAACTCGTACTGGAGCGCATTGGTGGAGGGAGGCTGGCCCTGGCTCCTCCTCGTCCTCGGGATCACGGTGGTGCTCGCACTGCGCCCCTTCGAGACCCGCCTGACGAAGCCGGAGCTTGCGGTGCAGGCGGCCGCGATCGCGGTGCTGATCTGCGCATGGCGCCTGGGCGAAGTCTTCTTCACGCTGCAGTGGGCGCTCGTGGTCGGTGCTGCGATCTGGTTCTGGGCGAATGCCCGCCAGGAACGAGACCGTCAGATCGCCGTCAGCGAGGAGGAGCGGTGACCGGGGTTCAGCCTCGACGCGGCCGCTTCCTCGAACTCGATGGTCTGAGGGGGATCGCCGCTGTTGCCGTCGTGCTCAGACACCTCACCGGCGGTTACGACAGCAGATACCACGGCGGCGAGTCCATGGTGCCGAACGCCTGGTGGGGCGCTTACGGCGTGCAGCTCTTCTTCTTCATCTCGGGATTCGTGATCCTGATGTCCGCACGCCGCGCGCGCGTCCCGAGCGACTTCGTGATCTCCCGGGCCGCCCGGCTCTACCCCGTGTACTGGATCGCGGTGACGGTGAGCATCATTGTCTCGATCACGTTCCGCGTACCCGGCACCGATGTCGGGTGGGTAGACCGCCTGATGAACTTCACGATGATCCAACGGCTGCTCCTCTTCGACAACGTCGACGAGGTGTACTGGACGCTCGCGATCGAAATGCAGTTCTACGGGGTGATCTTCGCCCTTCTCGTCATCACGCGCTCGAGGCTGACCAACAAGGTCGTGCTCTGGACTGCAGGCGTTTGGGTAGTGATGGCACTTGCCGTCTCCGTTGCGGCGCGGCCATACACCTTGGGGGTCTCGCCTCAGTTCGTCGAGGCGCCGCCGTGGAAGATGTTGCTCAATCTGGTACTTGTCGAATGGGGTCCGTTCTTCGCTGCGGGGATGCTGGCTTATCTCGCCCGAGAGGATCGGAGGTTCAGCCCTCTGGCGATCACCGCGGCGGCCGGCACGATCGCGGTGTCGTGGATCCTCCACGGCTGGGCGCAGGCAGCATGCGTCGCCGTGGTCGCTGCCCTGTTCCTCGTCGTGGTGACGAGGGAGAGGACCTCGATCCTCCGATGGAGGCCGATCCAGTTCTACGGCCGGATCAGCTACTCCCTCTACATCGGTCATGCAGTGACCGGGTACGCGCTGCTGCACCTCATCGAACCGGTCACCGGACGGTGGCTCGGGATGGCCATCACTTTCGCCGCCGTCACCGGCATCGCCTGCCTCTACCACCGGTACGGAGAGGTGTATCTGTCGAAGAAGGCAAGGACTGGGCTGGAGGCGCTGCGCGATCGGCTGTCCCGCCGCCCTGCACCACCCATGGGAGGTGGGGCGATGAGCACGAACATCTCCGGTCGTGACTCGCGGTTGGCCCAGTTCGTCGAGGCGGTGCGCGCGAGGATCGCGATCGCCACGAACAACGGCGACATGGGCGGTGGCGAGGTCATGCTGCTCAACATCGCGACAGCGCTGCGGTCGATGGACATCGACGTGACGGTGCTGGCGCCGACCGCGCCAGGAGAGCTGCTCGACGAGGCACGAATGCGCGGCTTCGACGTGGTGCCGTTGAAAGCATCAACCCGACTCGGGTACATGCGCGCGCTCGCCGCTTGGCGGCTGCGGAACCTCACGGTCCCGCTGTGGTGCAACGGGCTGGTGCCGACCGCCGCGACGATCGGGATGGGGCCGAGGATCGCCCACTTGCACATCCTCCCCACCGGACTGAACGCGGTCGCAGCCCGGATCGGTCGCTTCGGCGCTGCACGGGTCCTGGTCCCCTCGCGCTTCATGGCCTCCCGGATCCCCGGCACTCAGGTGCTGGAGAACTGGACCGAAGACATCGCCTTCCTGGACAGAGAGCTTCGACCTGAAGGGCCGTTCCGCGTGGGGTTCCTCGGCCGGCTCACGAAGGACAAGGGCGTGCACGTGCTCGCTCGCGCGATGGCCGAGGTGATCGCACAGTCGGAGCGCGAGGTGCGCCTTGTCCTCGCCGGCGAGAACAGGTTCGGTGACTCGGCGGACGATCGCGAGATCCAGGCCGCGCTCGAGCCGCTCACCGGATCCGTGGACCATCTGGGCTGGGTTCACCGAGAAGCATTCTTCGACCAGGTGGACCTGGCAGTGTTCCCCTCCGTATGGGAAGAGCCGTTTGGACTCGTCGCCGCCGAGACGATGGCGCGAGGAGTGCCCTTCGTGATCTCGGATGCCGGGGCGCTTCCCGAGGTGGCAGGCCCGGAGCATCCCTGGGTCACGCGTCGAGGCGACGACGCGGCACTGGCGGAGACGATCCTGTCGTTGATCGGAGAACTTGACGTGGACGGTGTCCGGCGCGATGCCCGTCGTCGATGGGAGGAGTGCTTCTCGCCGGAGGCTGGTGCTGGGCGCGTGGCAGAGCTCCTCCTCGGCCTCGTCCAGAGTGCAGGCACTCGGAACGCAGGAGACAGAAGTGGCCGTTGAACCGCTGGCATCGATAGTCGTGCCGTCGTTCCGCGGAGCGGATCGGCTCCCGCAGCTTCTCGACAGCCTGGCTGCACAGCAGGAGGGCACGCCGCCCTTCGAGGTCATCGTCGTCGTGGACGGAGTCGACGACGGCTCGGTGGCGCTGCTCGAGAACGAGTCCCGGCTCGACCTGCGCATCATCGTCTTTCCGGAGAATCGCGGGCGCGTCGACGCGCTGAATGCAGGTTTCGAGGCAGCTCGCGGTGACGTGCTGATCCGCTGTGATGACGACCTCGTTGTCCCACCCGACTATGTCGCCGTGCACGTCGAGGCGCACACCTCGAGCGGGACCGTCGGTGTCGTCGGACCGACGCGGGACATCCACGCACCGAGTGCGTACGCCCGGGCCTACGGAGAGGACGCGGCGAGGAAGTCTCTCGCTCATGCGCTCAGCCGACCGCCCCAGGAGAGGTGGCGTCTGTGGGCCGCGAGCTGCTCGATCTCGCGGGAGACCTGGGAATCGGTCGGCCACTACGACGATCGGTACCAGGGGTATGGCTGGGAGGACGTCGACTACGGCTACCGGCTCCACGCGGCGGGCATCCCGATCGAGGTATTCGAGGCATTGACGGCTGAGCATCATGGACCGGCACGCACTGTCGCCGCTCGTTCCGTGAAGGCCTTCGAGGCGGGAGGCGCACGCTCGACCTTCCGCCGGCTGCACCCTGAGGCGTCTATCGGCGACCCGGCAACGGGGAACGGCGTGTGGGGACTGGGAGTCCGGCTCACCGCTGCGTCCATGCGCTCCCGGCGTGCAGTCGAGCGAGTGGCAGGGTTGATCAACCGGATGCTTCCGCTTGTGCCGAGACCCGTAGGGCGCAAGCTCGTCGCCCTCGCGGTCGAGGGAGCTGGCGTGGCAGGTGCGAGCCATTCCGTCGACGAGGAGAGGAGGGCTCGATGAGCCCGCGCATCGCGATCGCGCACGACTACCTCACGCAGCGCGGGGGCGCCGAGCGGGTGGTGCTCTCCCTTGCCAAGGCGTTCCCCGAGGCGGAGATCCACACGCTGTTCTACGAGCCCGAGCAGACCTACCCCGAGTTCCAGGAGATGCGGATCCGCACCAGCAGCCTGAACCGCATCGGAACCTTCCGCCGTGACCCGCGAATCGCACTGCCACTCCTCGCCTCGGCCTCATCGCGGATGAGTATCGATGCGGACGTCGTGATCGCCTCGTCCTCCGGCTGGGCGCACGCCTTCCCGACGACGGGGAAGAAGATCGTGTACTGCCACTCACCCGCCCGCTGGCTCTATCTGCCCGACGACTACCTCGGCGAGGCTGGCTCGCTGGATCCGAAGCGACTCGCGCTCACCGCGCTCACCCCGTTCCTCACCCGCTGGGATCAGCGAGCCGCACGGACCGCGGACCTTTACCTCGCGAACTCCTCCGTCGTGCGTGAACGAATCAATCGCGTCTACAGGATCGACGCCCCCACGCTGTTCCCTCCGTTCAGCCCGGACCTCGTGGAAGGGTTTAAGCAGCCCATCTCGAGCCTTGAGGGATGGGCTGGCGAGGATGGCGCGGAGGACGGGCACTACCTGGTGGTGTCGCGGCTGCAGCCCTACAAGCATGTCGACAAGGTGGTCCAGGCGTTCGAACAGCTCCCTGATGACCGCCTGCTCGTCATCGGGAAGGGTCCTGAGCGCGATAGGCTGCGCTCGATGGCGCCGAGCAATGTGCGGTTCGCCGAAGGGCTGTCCGATGCGGAGATGCGCTGGGCGTATGCGAAGTCGGAGGCGCTCATCGCGGCCAGCCATGAGGACTTCGGTCTCACCCCTCTGGAAGCCGGAGCCTTTGGCAAGCCGACCTTCGCCCTGCGTGCGGGTGGGTATCTGGACACCGTCACGGAAGGGATCAACGGTCTGTTCTTCGAACAGGCCGAGCCCAGTCAGATCGCAGAGGCGATCACCCTCGGACGCAACGAAGAGTTCGAAGAGCAGAGGATCAAGGCGAACGTCGACGAGCGCTTCGGAGATGAGCGGTTTCTGGCAGCACTCCACGCTGAAGTTTCGAAAGTGAAAGAACTGCGATGAGAGAAGAAAGTATCGATCCGGCTCTGGTCGGGGTCGTCGTCACAGTCCATAACCGTCATGAATACCTGGATGCGGCTCTGGACACGATCTTTGGTCAGACGCTGATGCCGGGTCACGTCGTGGTGGTGGACGATGGCAGCACCCGAAGCGCGACCCTCGAGCATCTCCGGGCTATAGAAACGAAGTACCCGGTGAAGGTGCATGCGATTGCCAACCGCGGCCTTGCTGGAGCGCGGAACTTCGGAAGAAGCCTTCTGGACGCCGACTACCTGCTCTTCCTCGATGATGATGACGAGATCCTCCCCGACTATCTTTATGCGACAGTGGCCGAACTGGAAGCTGATAGCGCTGTGGGCGTTGCCTACGCGGGCGCCGAGTTCTTTGGCGACCTCGATGGAGTGTGGGATCTGCCATCGTACGATCCAGTAGAGATTCTCTGGGAGAACATGGTCTACAGCTCTGCCGTTGTCCGCGCTCGAGCTTTTGACCAGGTTGGCGGGTATGACGACACGCTGCGGCGTGGACGCGAGGACCACGACCTCTGGATCCGCATGACTGCCGCCGGCTGGGGGTTCCGGCGCGTAAGCGAGGTCTTGTTCCGGTATCGGCAGACCTCGACGTCGATGAACCATAGCATCGGAGGAGACGTGGGCGAGATGGCCAAGACCTACGCCCGGATCATGAGGGGGAGCGGCGACTACTATCTGCAGCATGCCGACGTGCTGTGGGAGCACATTTTTGAACTCCGTTCCCAGAATCGACGATACCGGCGGCTCTATGGAACGCTCGACGAGCGGATGAAGTCACTCAAGGGCCTGGTACGCCGTGCACGTAATGCGATGAGCGCGAATAGGGAGGGGGTCGGTAGTGGCGAAAGCGGTAGTCCTCTCCGAGTTCGACGTGAAGTCCTGGGAAGCGAAGTGGATCCGAGGCGAGGTCCCCTCGAGATTTCCATACGGGATGGAGCACCTTGACTCAAGTGCGTGGGATGTGACGTTCCCTCGTCGTGTCGAGCCCAAATCCCGGGTTGCGAGGAAGATCGTCGATGCCACAACGCATCGAGTGGGTCATCCCTGGGTGGAGAGTGTCCTCTCATCCGGCAAGGTTGCATCGGCGGACGCGGTGATCGGGGTCCTCGAGCCCCATATCTTCGCGGCGTCGGCGATGAAGCGGGCGAGAGTCCCCATGTATAGAGGCAAGGCGCTCGCGGCGTTGACGTGCTGGGCGGGCCGGACCCTTCGGGACGGCGACTCGACCGAGAAGCAGAGAATCGTGCGGCACATGCGGAGCCTCGATCGCATCTATCTGCTCAGCCGCAACCAGGTTGAGATCTTCATGGGCAGCGGGTTCCGGGAGGAGCAGATCCGGACGGTCTCCTACGGTGTCGACGTCGAGTTCTTCACGCCGGGGAACCCCGTGAGCGCGACATCGACGTACTCGCTGTCGGGCAAGATTCCGGGCGCGACTACGCCACGTTCTTCAACGCCGTGCGAGGCCTTCCGATAGAGGTGACCCTCGTTGCAAAGCCGACCAATATTGCTCAGTTGGACATCCCTGACAACGTTAGTTTCGTGGGGACCGTGGATCATCGCGAATATCGCAGCCTCATGCGTCGCGCAAAGGCGGTCGCGGTACCTACACATGACTTCGCGTACCCCACGGGGCAGAGCGTGGCTCTGGAGAGTGCCGCGGTGGGAACACCCGTCGTGGTCACCGGAACTCCAGCCATGAGCGAGTACTTTCTTCATGGCACCGAGGCACTGATGCCGCGGGTCTACGTGGCTGGAGACTGGCGGGACATGCTCATGGATCTGATGCGGGACGAAGAGTTGCGTACGCGAGTGGCCGCTAATGCGCGACGTCGAGTGCTCCAGCGGAACTCAACTAGCGTGATGTGGGGAGATATCTCTGAAGACCTCATGGGTCTGCTGGTGAGCTAGCACGGTCTCCTGCTCAGGAACGAGCGAGCATCGCTGCACGCCAGATGCTGTGATAATCGCGTCTGATCGCGGGTATGACTGCAAGTACGCCAGCAACAACGAGCTGTGTCAGCACAGCCAGGGCGATTCCGGCTACTGGGGTCAGTGCGGCGCTTGCCCACACCACGACGGCTGTGGTGGAGCTCGAGATGAGACCGACCGCGAAGATCCGGTAGGAGGTGATGAGCATGTTGCGAGTGGGGATGCCTGCCACTCGGCCGGCCCAGGTCAAGGAGATGGGCCAGAGGATCAGCGGAGCGATGGCGACAGCGATCGCGGCTCCTAGCGGGCCAAGCGCAAGCAACCCGGCGATGAGAAGCGCGGTTCTGATGGCTGCAGAGAACAACGTGTACTTCAGCAGGGACGCAGTTCGTCCCCGAACTGTGTAGAGCCAGCCACCGGTCATCGCCATGGTGTTCAGACCTTCGCCGATGGCGATGAAATGCAAGTACGGCACCACGCCCTCCCACCCAGCGCCGAGCATCACCGCGACCAGTGGAGATGCCGCTGCACTGATGCCGCCAGCGATTAGCGCCATAGGGTACGCGAGTAGCAGCTGCCCCCTCTCGGCAAAGCGGGTGAGCAGGTGGGTGTCGTCCTGCTGTCGGGATAGCGCTGAGAACGCGACTTGAGAGATGGGCGTGCGGATCTGGTTGAGCGGCATGCGCGCACTCTGCACAGCACGGGAGTAAAGCCCGACTACGCCAGGCCCAGCGATCAACCCGATGAGTGCGGAGTCACCGTTGCTCGAGAGATAGCTGGCAATCTGGGTCCCGAGAAGGGGGAGGCCGAAACGGAAGTATCTCTTCACGGAGACGGAGCGGTCGGTAGTAGCGTCGTGGGCGCCAGGAGCTGAAGAGTAAGAGGGCGATCAGACTGAGGGTGGCACCGGTGAGATTCTGGACCACCAGAGCCCAAGCGCCCCACCCGCTCAAGGCGGCCAGGATGGCAACGCCAAGAGCCACAAGACCAGTGACAATCGTGATGAGCGCCAGGGCACCGAAGCGCATCTCTCGTTGGAAGCCTGCTCTGAGCTGAGAGGCCATTCCAGCGATAGGGAATGAGGCACTCATCGCCACCAGCATGAGCAGCAGTTCGGGCTGGTGATAGAGGCCGGCGATGAGTGGCGCGACGCAGAGCAGCAGAACGGCGAGTGCTGAACCAATACCGGTCGCGCACCACCACAAGTTCGAGCGTTGTGCTGGAGAGATCTCCTTCGCCTGCACGGCAGCGGTGCTCAGGCCTACATCGCGGAACACTTCGCCTATCCCGATAACCACCGTCACGATGGCCATCAGGCCGTACTCACGAGGCTCGAGGAGCCGCGCGAGCACAACGAGCGCAGTCATCTGTATCGCGAGCTGGGCCATCTGGCCGCTCAGCGTGGTGACGCCGCTTCTGGCGCTCGCTTTGCCGAGACTACGGGCTGAAGGGGCTGGAGAACTCACAAGGCATTCCGCAGCGCCAGCACTGCCCGTTCCAGTGCTCGGTCGGCATTGTCGAGAACAGTCTCTACCTGTGCATCGAGATCGAGCTCGGATGCAGCGAGCACACGTTCAGCATGGCCGGACCCATGTCTGAGGTCGACGGTGTGGTTCCAGCCAAGCGGTTCGAAGAGCGGAGCGAACTTCCTCGAGTAGGCGAGCGGGATCGCAGGCGTGCCTGTAGAGAGAGCATTCAAGCTCGCGTGCATGCGGGCACCAATCACCAGACGCGCAGAGGCGGTGCTCGCGCGGACCTCATCGATCGTGCGCGGAGCGATTACCGGGAGCATCTCGGCACGCGCTTCGTTGATCTGCCCGCTCGCATAGGAGTCATTGTCAAGCGCGCCGTTGCCGAGCACATGATCGAAGAGCGTGACCGAGCGCCCGCGGCTCTCGAGGCCGTCGATGATGCCGAGCATCGTCTGCCGGTACGCGAGGTGATCGACATGCGGGTTCTCGACCCAGAGCAACCCGGACACGTTGAGTAGCACGTCGTACTGCTCGGACCGAGGGGGCGGGGGAGTGCGAACGCGACATCGGTCGACTGGATCGGCTCCCGATTCGCAAGGCGCCGCACCGTATCGATGCTCTGATCATCACGCACCATCACCGCACGGGCCCGGGACAAGGTCTGCGCCGCCAGGAGTCGCGCGCGGCGGGAGCTGAACGGCCCAATGGTCTGCGGGGTCATCACCAGGGGGACTCCGAGGGCCATCGCGTAGAACGGGGCAGTGGACATCCGAATCAGGTACGACAGGGTGTAGATATCCGCGAAGCTGTCGCCGGCTCGAGTGTCGAGGATGATGTCGAAGCTCGTGAACCAGGCTCCGAGTCCTCGCTTTCGCAGTACAGCTTCCTTGAGGATGGAGCGCGGGATCGTGAGCGGCATCGGGCCATCGTTTCCGCCCTCGCCATGCCCGCCCGTGCCCTGGAAGCGAGTCTCGCACCCTGGCCATGCACGCTCGGCCAGTGCGCGAGCGCCCAGGGCCAGAGTGCGCACCCCTAGATTCGGATTGCTCTCATTCGCCCAGAGGATGAGGACACGAGGAGAGTCCTCGCCAGGCGGGGTGGTGCTCGCGGGCACTCCACATCTCCTTATCGGTTCTGGGTGGGGCTGTAGACCTACTCTAGTATGGCGATATGCGTGGAATCGGACAGGCGTCGCAGCACGAGACTATCGCCAGTGCCGCGAGTCACGTAGCACGCACAGAACGGTGTACGGGATGTGGCGCATGCGCACTTCTGGATCCAGGGCTGCGTATGGAGATGCAGGAAGGTCAGATGCGTCCGGTCGCCACCGGAACCCCTTCCTCCACCGACGTCACCACTTTCAGGAGGGTCTGCCCGGGGTTACGGTGCGCTCGCCGTTCCGTGGCGCAGCCGCCCACCGGCACCCGATTCTCGGACCGTATGAGGCCGTCTGGCGAGCCAATGCGTGCGATGCGGAGACTCGGCACGCTGGATCCAGCGGGGGAGTGCTCACCGCTCTCAGCATCTGGAATCTTGAATCACGCGGAGGAGAGTCCCATACGGTCGCGCCCTCATCGAGGGAACCTCGCCGCGCCGTGCCGGTGTCGCTCATGAGCAAGGAGCAGGCGCTCGCCTCCGCTAGCAGTAGATACGCTCCGGTCGCTGCTGCGCGGGATGTGACAGCGATGAGTGGCCAGGAGGCCGTCGTCAGCAAGCCCTGTGAGACCGCCTCGATGCGCGCGATGGTGGACGAGGGGGCGGGGCCACTGCTGCTCTCGTTCTTCTGCGCCGGTACCCCGAATCAGACCGCCACGGATGACGTCATCACACGGCTCGGCGGCGAACCCGAAGACGTCGTGAAGCTGCGCTATCGGGGCATGGGCTGGCCGGGCAAGTTCTCAGCCGCGCTCAGTGACGGTGCAGTGGTCGAGACGGAGTACGACGATTCCTGGGGACGGACCCTCGGCCCGAGCGTGCCGTGGAGATGTCGTACCTGTGGTGATGGCATGGGTGAGTCTGCAGATCTCGTGGCCGGTGATCTCTGGGAGACGGATGAGCGCGGCTACCCGCTCTTCGAGGAGCTGGAGGGCTACAGCGTGCTTATCGCGCGAACACAGCGCGGTGTTGAGGCGGCGCGAGCTGCTGCGGCCGCCGGATACATCCAGCTGGAGCCCGTGAGCGTCGAGGAGGTGCTCGCTGCACAGCCTGCTCAGGTTGCACGGCGTGAACGACTCATGGGTCGTCTGGTAGCGACAGTATTGATGGGTTTGCCGATCACGCGTTACCAGGGCTTCGGTGTGCTCCGTGAGAGCGGAAAGCGGCCACGGGCCATCTATAAGGAGGCCCTTGGCGCGGCCGCCCGACTTCGCGCGCGAGGCTATGACTGGGCTGGGGGACGAGTTCGTCCGGTTCTATCGAAGCTTCGAGGCAGATGACGATGCAGGGCCTCAACGCCGGGGTCGGGCGCTGGAAGGTGGAAGGCAAGCGAGACTCGGTAGCCCGATGAGCAGCGCTCCTTAAAGAACCAGGATCGTGACGGGTTTGGTTCCTGGTGGCCGATCCCCGGGGGCACTCTGTGGAGTGGTGTGGAAGGGGCGGTCGACCCAGTTGATGCAATGGCTGGACCAGAGCCTAATCATCGGGCGGAGTCCATCACTTCGACGAGAACTGCATCGACAGAGTTGTTGAGCTGTGCCGAAAACGTGGCGGTGATGTGGTTGTCGTCCAAATAGACGTACTCGCCATCTCGAGTCGGTGTGCACTCCAGCCCAGGGCAGATCTGAGCGGTGAGATCGAGGCTGGCGCTCGCGGCGGTGGAGGCGTACGGATCCGCCCAGCTCTCATCTAGCGTGACGGTGCAGGCGGCATCGTCATGCCCGAGCTGCTCCCCGCAGGCGAAGAGATTGTCGTGGAACCGGGGAACATCGCGAATTGTGATCACTTCCGTCCCGTGGGCACGTACGTCCTCCACGAAGTCATCGATCCCGTCGAGCGAGTGGTCGCCCTCCGGGGTGCTGGCGGTTCCTAGAATGACCAGCACATCGGTGTCATCAAGCAGGTCTCCGCTGCGTGCGGCGGACCATGCCTCGAAGCAGGTCTGATCGCGCCCCTCTCCTGGGGTGGTTCGGAACAGGCAACCCGGGAGGAGATACGCCTGCGCAGCCCATCCTTCACGTTCGATCGTCGGTGTGAACGCCGCCATGTACTGCTGGGTGTGGGAGCTGCCGAGGAAGGTCACCCTGGGGACATCGGGTTCAGAGCCGGGGAGCGCGCTGCAGTACTCGGCCAGCAGATCGGTGTCGCACTCCCCGCCGAGCTCTGCCCAGCTCTGGCGCGCACTGCTGCCGGGGTCGGCTGCAGCACGGTTGTCCACATAGGGTCTGAGCCCCACCAGCATGGCGGCACCGAGAGCGAAGATCGCGACGACGACGCCTGCGGATCGCCACACCGAACCTGACCGCTGGAACCGAGCGAGAGGGTTCTCCACCGCATGCACGAGGGCAATGCTCACCGCGCACGATGAGGCAAGGACGGCGGTACCTCCTGCGATGCCGAGCTGGCCCGTGCTCGACATGGATTGAGCGATCACCAGAATCGGCCAGTGGACCAAATATAGGGCGTAGGAGTAGGCGCCGGCCCGTACCAGCCAAGGGTGCGCCAACAGCGTGGGCCGGGATGTTGGCCGCGTGGTCGCCAAGAGGATCAGGCCAGCTCCGCTCAGCGGCCATAGCGCCGCGATGCCTGGGAATGTCGTCCCAACTGGCAGCAGGAAGCCACACGCCGCGATCATCACGACCCCGATGTAGATCATGAGCCGTGCAATGGAGGTACGGATGCGGACCTCCCCGATCACCGCGAGGAGGGAGCCGAGCGCAAACTCCCACAGTCTTGCCCGCACATCGAAGTACGCCCGCTCCTGGGAGGCCTCAGTCATCCACATGCTGAATGTGAGGGACCCTATGAACACGATGCCGAACCCGAGTGCCAGCCACACCCTGAGTGGAATCTTCGTGATCCGAGCCGCAAGGACTGCGATGAGGTGCGCGACCGCCCACAGCACGAATACCTGCCCCTGGATCGAGAGCGACCAGAAATGCTGGCTCGGAGACAAGGTGGTGAGATCTGCCGAGTAATAGTCCGCGGCACGTTCCTGCAGAAGCATGTTCTCGACATAGAAGAGACTCGCCCAGCCATCGTCGAGCAAAGACGGCCATCTCCACACAGGGAGGAAAGTCAGGGCGCCGATGAGGGTCAGCGCCACTGTGGCTCCTGCGAGTGGGAGAAGCCGTCCGAATCGGCGGACCAGGAACGTCGCCGGATTGAAGCCCCGACCCTGGCGAGTTACTGCGATCACCGACGCCGTCATGAGGAATGCGGAGACGAGGAGGAAGACGTCGACACCACCGGAGACCCGATGGAACCACACGTGATAGATGACCACTAGGAACAGCGCCAGCGTGCGAAGCCCTTGAATCTCAGGAATGAAACGGGTCTTTGCTCCGGTGGAGCGCGCTTGCTGAGAGGCTTCGGCCTGCGCGGGCATGAGCTGCGGGTCGACTGTCATGGAGCTAGTCTTCCCTACTCGTGAGCTAGTGGGCCGGGTGTCTCGCGCGCGCGATTGAATCGTGGTGCACCGGGAGGTGTCAAGTTTTCTGTGTACCGGTCGATCAGCCTCTCTGCCGGGTGGTCAGAGGGGAGTCTGTTGGGGAACTGGACGGCGAAAGCGTTCAATGCTTGGTGCCATCCCTGGGTGCCGGTGCCGAGATGGCCGCCGCGGCGGGTTTCGATGTTCCGGATGCCCAGGTAGACCAGCTTGATCACTGCCTCGTCCGAGGGGAACGAGCCCCGGGTCTTGGTGATCTTCCGTAGCTGGTAATTGATCGATTCGATCTGGTTCGTGGTGTAGATGACCTTGCGGATCTCCGGAGTGAACGCGAGGAACGGGATAAAGTCCTCCCACGCATTCCGCCAGGCCAGCACGGCCCCTGGAGCCTTGGTCTGCCACGTCTCTGCGAAGGCCTCCAGCGCCAGCTGCGCGGCCTCCACGGTCGCGGCGGTGTAGATCGGGCGCATGTCCTTAGCCATCGTCTTGCGGTCGGCGTAGGAGGCGTACTTCATCGCCGAGCGCAGCAGGTGGACCACACAGGTCTGGACCACGGTCTCGGGGTAGATGCTGTTCACCGCGGCCGGCAGCCCACTCAGCCCGTCGCAGCACAGGATCAAGATGTCCTTGGTACCGCGGTTACGGATCTCGGTCAGGACATTCGCCCAGAACTTCGCGCCCTCGCTGACGCCCAGCCATAGACCCAGCACCTGCTTGCGGCCCTCGAGATCCACGCCCACGGCGACGTGGCAGGCCTTGTTCGCCACGACACCGCCATCGCGGATCTTCAGCCAGATCGCGTCGATATAGACGATCGGATAGACCGTCTCCAGCGGGCGGGACTGCCACTGGGCGACCTCGTCGGCGACGACGTCGGTGACCCGGGAGATCGTGGCGGCGGAGACCTTGGAGCCGTAGATCTCCTCGAGGTGGGAGCCGATATCGCGGGTGGTCATCCCGCGGGCATACAGCGACAGGATCATGTCCTCGACCCTCCCGAGCCGGCGGGTCCGCTTCGGCACAATCACGGGCTCGAACGAGCCATTGCGGTCCCTGGGCACGGTGATCTGGACCGGCCCTTGGAGGGTCTGGACGGACTTGGTGGTCTTACCGTTGCGGGAGTTGCCCGTGCCGACGCCAGCAGGGTCGCCGGCCTCGTAGCCCAGGTGATCGCTCATCTCGGTCTCCAGGGCCCTCTCCAGCACGGCCTGGGTCATCCGTGAGAGAAGCTCCTCGACCCCGTGGCGGCCCTCGCCGAGGTCCTCAGCAGCGTTGACGAGGGCATCGACCTGATCGGCGTTCAGCACGCCGGCAAGAGGGTTCTGGGCATCAGCAGTATCGGTCATGTCATCGGTCCTTCTCAGAGGCGGAACAGCAGGTCACACCTCGGTTCGAGACCGGACCCTTACACAGCTAATGAAACACCCTCGAATCCGCAGGCCGCTTCTCTGAGCTGGGGGCCTGACCCTTGTTCGTGGACACGCTGATTCCAGCTTCTGCTGGGGAAGCGAGATCATGAACCATGGCCAGGAAGAACTACTCCGAAGAGTTTCGCCAGCAGGCGGTTGACCTGTACGAGTCGACACCGGGAGCGACGCTCCGCGGTATCGCGGAGGACCTCGGGATCGTCCGGGGCACGCTGCGACAGTGGCTCGAGACCCACGCCAGTGGGAAGAAGACCGCGGCTGACGGCACGCTGACCGACAGTCCGTTGCGGTCCGCGCCGACGCCCAGCACGGCCGATCCCAATGAGCCGCTCGAGCAACGCGTCGCTCGCCTGGAAGCAGAGAACGCCCAGTTGAGAGCGGAGACGACGAAGCTCACCACGGAGCGAGAGATCCTCCAGAAAGCCGCTAAGTATTTCGCTGGGGAGACGCGCTGGTGAGTCGCTTCCAGTTCGTCGCCGACCACCACGCCACCTACCCGGTGAAGCGACTGTGCGAGCTCGTCGAGATCGAGCGTTCCTCCTACTACGCCTGGCAGGCAGGCGCCCCGGCACGGGCCGAGAGAGCCGCCCACGATGCGGAGCTGCTGGAGCGGATCCGCATCATCCACGCCAAGGACGACGCTCAGGGTGTCCCACGGATCACGGCCGAGCTCAACGACGGTGCCGCACTCGAGGACCGCGTGAACCACAAGCGGGTCGCCCGCGTGATGCGGACCGCTGGCCTCGCCGGGTTCGTCAAGAAGCGCCGGCACCGCACGACGGTGCCGGAGCCTGCCGACCAGGTCGTTCCTGACCTGCTGGGCCGAAACTTCACCGCCGAGGCGCCGAACCGGCGCTACGTCGGTGACATCACCTACCTGCCGCTGTCCGAGACCAGCGGGGGTGGGAACCTGTATCTCGCCACGGTGATCGACTGCTACAGCCGCCGCCTGGTGGGCTGGGCGATCGCGGACCACATGCGAACCGACCTCGTCGCTGATGCACTCAAGCCCGCCGCCGCGACCCGTGGATCTCTGGCAGGAGCGATCTTCCACAGCGACCACGGTTCGGTCTACACCTCGAAGGCCTACGCCGATCTCTGCGCCCGGCTCGGCGTGACCCAGTCGATGGGAGCCGTCGGCTCCAGCGCCGACAACGCGATGGCGGAGTCGTTCAACGCGACGGCGAAACGCGAGGTCCTCCGCGACGCCGCGTGCTTCACCGACGAGCTCACCGCCCGCCGCACGATGTTCCGCTGGCTGACCCGCTACAACACCAAGCGCCGCCACTCCTGGTGCCGCTACCAGTCCCCGAACACCTACGAACGCACCTACACCGATAAACTCGCGCTCGCAGCGTAAACAACCCCCGTGTCCACGAACCGGGGTAGGCCCCATCGGCTCGTGCTCGTCGCCGTACAGCTCCGGCTCGGGGCCGTCGAGGTAGTCCAGCGCGTCGGCGGCGCGGCCATTCGTGGGCATGGTTGTGCTCCGTTCTCCCGCCGTGCGGGCATGAGGAAGGCCCCCACCAGATGGTGAGGGCCTTCGAGAGGGGGCAAGCGGGGTCAGGCTGACTGCGGGATCGGCTCCGCGCGGCGGCGGGAAGGGACGACTCGGCGCAACCTCATCGAAGGCTGTTCCACGAGCTTCCACGAGGCCCATGCGAGGGGGATCGTGCAAACGAGGCAGGACAGTGCTGTGACCAGCCAGCCGAACTGGCCGACGCCGAGGATGACAAGGATCTGCTGCACCGGAAACGCGTACACGTACACCCCGTAGGAGATGTCATTACGGGCGCCGAGACGCCAGGGGATCAGTGCGCCGGCCGCGAGGACCGTGTAGGTGATGGCAGGTAGCAGTACGAGCTCGGAGAGCCGTGTCGGGATCGCCGGGACGCTGAGCGCGACGAGCGCGACGCCCGAACTGGCGGCGATCCATCCGAGGTGCGGGCGGAGCCGATCCGCGAAGACGTAGGCGACCATCCCCCAAGCGAAGAACGTCCACAGCTCGAGCCCGTTGTGAACGATGCGGGCGAGGTCGTCCGGCAGGACTGTGGCGATCCTTGCGCGAGACGGGCCCAGGTATCCGATGGTGCCGAGGACCCCGATCACGGGGGCTAGGACCCTGATGTTCCTCCTGACCCAGGGGATCGCTGTCGCGAGCCCGAGGCCCACGTACGCGACTCCCTCGTAGAAGAGCGTCCAGAGCGATCCGTTCCAGCCTTGCTGCCAAGGCACGGCGTTTTCGACCGGGTAAGCACTCGGTCGGAGGTCGAGGCTGCCGATGACGAACCGAACCGCCGCGGTCCCGTCCCACCGGACGCTCGCGTCGAGTAGGGCACCGAGAGGGGCGAAGAGGAACGCGATCGCGAGGATCGCGACGAAATACCCGGGGTAGATCCGAAGGAAGCGCCGCCAGAGGTAGGGGGCTAGCGGAGTCTTGATCGCAGATGCGAGGATCAGGAATCCCGAGATCGCGAAGAATCCGTGGACCGCGGCTCCGTGCCACCCGGCGTGCTTGAGGGGTCCTGCTTCGAATGTCTGGAGCCCGGCGAGGCTGAATACGTGGCCGAAGATCACAAGGATCGCGAGGGTGAGGCGGACAAGATTCAGTGCGTTGTCCTGGCTCGAGAGAGCTGACGTGAAGGTCCGATGCAGCCGACGTGGCGGCAGCGTGGCATCGGTGACGGGGAACCTTGCGCAGTCATATCGGCCTTCGGCTCAGAGGGGCGGCCCTCGGATCTTACCGACACGTGTCTTCGTCGGCCGTGAAGTGTCCGGCCGTTGCCGGACTGGACGGGCGGGCCATGCTGTGGGCATGGGCGAGGCCCCGCGCCTTGGTGGTGCGGGGCCTCGCGTGACTGGTCAGACTCCGAGGGTGTCGAGGTCGGTGGTGAGCCGGTTGGCGAGGGTCTGCATGATCGGCCCACCGCCGAGGGGGTGGAGGCCGTCCTGGTATGCGGAGGTGGGCCAGCCGGTCTTCCACAGTCCGGAGTCCTGTGACGATTCGACTGCGTCCGCGATGTCGGTCACGCCAGCGAGGGGATGCCCCGTGCCCTCTGCCGCCTGGATGATGACGCCGTTCTGGGCGACGGGGCAGCGATCGGCACCGACCGTCCCGACCGCGACGGGTACGCCGCCCGAGAGGGGTGCACCGTCCCGCAGCCACTGATTGAAGTGGATCCGGTCGGTGCGGGTCGCGGTCTGCCCGGCGAGTGTCTGCCAGCCGTCTGTGCTCGTGGAGACGGGTAGGAGGGTGGTCTTCACGATGCGGGTGTCCGGTGCGGCGGCGAGGATCTGTCCCCACCACCCGTGCGCGACCGTGGGGATCGCGAGTCCGGTGCCGTTGTCGTTGATGCCGTAGCAGTCCAGGAGGTGGGTCGCGTAGGGGAGGTGCGGGGCGATCTGGCCGGGGAATCGGTCAGTGCCGGGGTGCCGCCCGTTGTACGAGTCGCCGAAGCGGCCCGTCTTGACTGCGGCGAGGCCCGCGCTGGATGCCCGCATCTCGCTGTACGTGTCTGTGGTCTGCGTGATCGAGTCGCCAGCCAGTACCCAGGCGGGCAGGTCCGAGGGGGCGATGACTCGGGAGGGCCGCATCGCAGGGGATGTGCCGACGCCGGTGAGGGGGTCGGTGATTGTGCCGCCCTGCACCCAGCCACGGTCCGTGCCGGGCACGTACTGGGTGACGGAGGTGGCGACCTGGCCCGTGCCGATGGGGGTCGACTCGACCCAGACGTGCAGCACCTCGCCCGCGTAGAGGTCGAGGGGGATCGGGTCCGAGATGATGGTGGTGGGCATCCCCGCGTTCGCGGGGAAGACCACCTCGGTCGCCGCCGAAGTGGACGGGTACCGGGATGCCGTTCCCGCGACTCACCCACGCCTGTGCCGTGGATTCCTGGTCTGAGGAGTATCCGCCCATGCCGTTGGTGCTGAAGTCCCAGGCGAGGGTGGGCGAGAGGGTGTCGACGGTGATGAGGTGGGTGGTGGCGACGAGACGCCCCGCGCCGATGCTCTGTCCACCGCCCATCTGTGCCATGCGGGTTGCGATGTTGCGGTCCGGTCCGGTCGGCGGGGTGGGGTCCGGTGCGGGCTCGGGTGGTGTCCCTCCCCAAACCAGTCGCCCGGTGGTGTCGTAGATCGCGACGACCTTGCCAGTGGTGTTGTAGAGGGTCGTCACAGGACACCTGCCGCATTCGCGTACTCGCCGAGGCGTGTGTCCGAGAGCACCCGTCCACGGATGATGATGACGTGCTCGATCGTGCCGGAGTAGAAGCCGACGCTGCCGATGTTGGAGCCGATGTAGGGCATGGCCGTCCCCGTATCCAGCACCGCGCCGCTGGCGGTCGTGCCGATGGTCGTCCCGTTCCTCCCGACCGCGAACGCCGTTGAGTCGTAGGTCCAGGACTGCATCGCCCGCTGCCCAGCAGGAGACGTGCCCGCCGGAGACGCCGCGACCATCGGCCCTCCGGACCGGGCGGTGGCGTACACGCGAGACTGCGAATCCACCGGGTCCAGACGGTTCGCACTGTGGGACCATGCCGTGCCGCTGGTCGGGGGCCTGGCCATGGTTCATGATCTCGCTTCCCCAGCAGATGCTGGAATCAGCGTGTCCACGAACAAGGGTTAGGCCCCGGTCTCGAGCCACTGTCGCAGCGTGCCTCGGACGATCCCGAGGTCCTCCGCGATACCGCGGAGCGTCGCTCCCGGTGTCGACTCGTACAGGTCAACCGCCTGCTGGCGAAACTCTTCGGAGTAGTTCTTCCTGGCCATGGTTCATGATCTCGCTTCCCCAGCAGATGCTGGAATCAGCGTGTCCACGAACAAGGGTCAGGCCCCCTGGCCCTGGTGTCCGGCATCCTGCTGTTCGTCATCCACACCGACAGCCCGCACGTGTTCATGGTCGGCTTCGCCTTCATGCAACTGGGCCTCGCCACGCTGAATGTGCTGATCTGGGCGTTCATCACCGATGTGATCGACTTCCAGGAGATCCGCACGCCCTCGCGGTTCCGCCCCGTCGGGCGTCTCAGGCCTCGGTGACGCGCCCGACCTCGATGTGCCTGCGACGGCCCACCTGGACGGCGTCGAGCATCCGGCGGTCGTGGGTGACCAGCAGGAGCGTGCCCTTGTAGCTCTCGAGCGCCTGCTCCAGCTGCTCGATCGCGGGCAGGTCGAGGTGGTTCGTCGGCTCGTCGAGGACGAGGACGTTCACGCCGCGGGCCCGCAGCAGCGCGAGGGCCGCGCGGGTGCGCTCGCCCGGGGACAGCTCGGCGGCGGGCCGGCCGACGTGATCCGCCTTGAGGGCGAACTTCGCCAGCAGCGTGCGCACGTCGGCCGGCGGCAGCTCGGGGACGAGGTCCCCGAAGGCCTCCGCGAGCGGGCGATCCCCCACGAGCAGCGACCGGGCCTGGTCGATCTCGCCGATCGCGACGGAGGCGCCGAGCGAGGCGGAGCCCTCGGCGGGCCGGATCCGGCCCAGCAGGAGCCGCAGCAGAGTCGACTTGCCGGCACCGTTGGGGCCGGTGATGCCGATCCGCTCTCCCCGTCGACCTGCAGGGTCACGGGGCCGAGGGTGAACTCGCCCTGGTGGACGACCGCGCCGGAGAGGGTCGCGACGACGCTGCTGGAGCGGGGCGCGGCCCCGATCGTGAACTGCAGCTGCCACTCCTTGCGGGGCTCCTCGACCTCCTCGAGGCGGGCGATGCGGGACTCCATCTGCCGCACCTTCTGGGCCTGCTTCTCGCTGGACTCGCTCTGCGCGCGGCGCCGGATCCTGTCGTTGTCGGGGCTCTTCCGCATCGCGTTGCGGACGCCCTGGCTGGACCATTCGCGCTGCGTCCGGGCCCGGGCGACGAGGTCGGCCTTCTTCTCGGCGAACTCCTCGTACTGCTCGCGGGCATGGCGCCGCGTGGTCGCGCGCTCCTCGAGGAAGGGGTCGTAGCCGCCGCCGTAGAGCCGGTGGGAGCGCTGGACGAGGTCGAGCTCGAGCACCTCGGTGACGCAGCGGGAGAGGAACTCGCGGTCGTGGCTGATGACGACGGCGCCGCCCCCGCAGCCCCTGCACGAACGCCTCGAGACGGGCGAGGCCGTCGAGGTCGAGATCGTTGGTCGGCTCGTCCAGCAGCACGATGTCGAAGCGGGACAACAGCAGCGCGGCGAGGCCGACGCGCGCCGCCTGCCCGCCGGACAGCGAGGTCATCGCCAGCGCATCGACCTCGGTGCCCGGGATGTCGAGGCCGAGCTCGGCGAGGACCGCGGGGATCCGGTCCTCGAGGTCCGCGGCGCCGCTCGCGAGCCAGTGCTGTAGCGCGGCGGCATAGGCGTCGGCCGCGCCTGCGTCCGGACCGGCGAGCGCCTCGGCGGCCTCGTCCATCGCCCGGGTCGCGGCCGTGCAGCCCGTGCACCGGGCGATGTAGGCGCCGACGGTCTCGCCGACGATCCGTTCATGCTCCTACGGGAGATGGCCGACGAACGCGTCCGACGGGCTCAGCGTGAGACTGCCCGCGAACGGGGCGTCGGCCCCGGCGAGCAGTCGCAGCAGGGTCGTTTACCCGGCGCCGTTGGCGCCGACGATCCCGAGGACGTCACCGGGGCCGACGGTCAGATCGATCCCCTCGAACAGGATCCGGTGGCCGTAGCCGCCGGCGAGGCCGTGGGCGACGAGAGTAGCGGTCATCGGAGCATCCTCCCACCGCGGGAGGGCGCCCGGGCAGGGGTCAGGCCGTGCCGTAGCCCGGGTAGATGCCCGTTGCCGGGTCTTCATAGGCGTAGGGGCCGCCACCGTTGAAGTACCAGATGCCGTTCGTCCAGCTGCCGACCGGCGTGCGGTAGGTGCCCAGGTTGTCGCCGCCGGTTGTGGTCGCTGTGATGTCGACCTCCGAGCGCCAGTAGATGTGGTTCGGGTTGCCGGGGTTGATGTACACGCCGGGATCGCCGATCCACGAGTTCGGGACGTTCGCGTTGGGAGCGAAGCGGATCGTCCCGCCGGGGGAAGCGACACGTTCGTCAGGGTGAAGTGCGCTGGGTCATTCCGAAGCCAGACATCCGTCCACGCGTAGTCTCCGGTGTTCTGCGTGTAACTCGGCGCATCCGGACCAACCGTCCACGAGGTGACGCCGCCGATAGATGCTCCGCCGAGATTGGCGGTGTTCCAATCGACGGTGCCCCAGTTGTTGAACGCGTCTGTGTTACCCGCGCCAGCCTGGTTCCACATGCGCGGGATCGTAAAGTCGATGCGCAACGAACCGTTGAATGCGCCTTCGCCCGTGTTCGTCACGGAGAACATGCGACGGAAGTTGGTGTTCGGTGCTACGACACCGTTCGTGTAAGGGTTGTTCGGCGAGTAGCGGCCCTCGGCACCGCCCAGGGCGTCGACGAGGAGATCGGTCTGCGGATTGATGGGCGGGCTGGCGGCGATGGCCGGCGCCGCGGTGGCGACGGCGAGCGTGGGGGCGGCCCACGCGGCGGCGGCGAGCACGCCGCGCCGGGGACTCGGGACGCCTTCGGCGGCGTGTCCTCCTGACGAACTGCAGTTTCCACGGTGACCCTCTCCTCGGAAGATTTCAACCCTATCTAACACCCAAACGTCTGCAAGAACTTGCATCCCGGTGATTGCGAGTGTTTCGTGGCCTACTTCACATGCCAGGCATAGCTGGGCCGACTTTCCCGCCACAGACGCCCATGAACGCCAGATGCCCTTGCGTGATCTTGCAAGATAGTCTCTCGTACATCGAGGCTCTCCTGGGAGACTCCTCCCATGCCCTCCCTGCACGATCTCCGC
Source organism: Brachybacterium sp. Z12 (assembly GCF_014400405.1). Classification (GTDB taxonomy): domain Bacteria; phylum Actinomycetota; class Actinomycetes; order Actinomycetales; family Dermabacteraceae; genus Brachybacterium. The sequence goes on from NZ_CP060496.1 coordinate 347,294, forward strand.
GTCGCCCCCGGCCCCGGGGCGCCGCGTGGACTGGTCGTTCCCGGGGACGAGCTCGTCGAGCGCTTCTCGCACGCCTCGGGACCCGGCGGGCAGGGCGTGAACACGGCCGGGAGCGGCTCGAGGAGATGCTGCGCGAGACCGTCGCGCCGCCCGTGCCGCGTCGGCCGACGAAGCTGACCCGCGGCTCGCAGCGGCGCTGGCTGGCTGCGGAGAAGCAGTGCGGGGAGACCAAGCGCAACCGTCGGCGCCTGCCGCTGGACCAGGGCGTGTCTCCTCAATGGTGGGTGAGGTTCGCGGGGTGATGTCGGGGTGAGTGAGTCGAGTTTCGCGGTCCTGTCGGATGGGCAGTGGGAGCAGATCCCGCCGTGCCTGCCCTCGAGCGATGGTCGGCGGGGGCGTCCTTTCCGGGACAGTCACCAGATCGTGGAGGGCATCGTCTACCGGTACCGCACCGGGATCCTGTGGCGGGACCTCCCGCGAGAGCGTTTCGGACCGTGGCAGACGGTCTGGAAGCGACGCCGCTATGGCGCACGTGAACCTGCGGGTCACGGCATTGGCCGGTCAAGGGGTGGGCTGACGACGAAGATTCATGCCGTGGTCGATGGGAACGGGCGTCCGCTGGCGGTGGTCGTCACGGGCGGGCAGCGCAACGATGGCGCGATGCTGATCGAGGTGCTGGCCGAGGGGTCCTCGCGTGGGCCCGGGCCGGCCCCGCACTCGCCCCGACGCGGTCCTCGCCGATCGCGCCTACACCTCGAGGATCAACCGCGGCCACCTCGCCCGGCGCGGGATCACGCAGAAGCGGGACGAGATCGCTGCCCGCCAGCGCAGAGGCTCCCGGGGCGGGCGCCCGCCCGGGTTCGACGCGGTCGCCTACAAGGGGACGCAACGTCGTCGAGCGCTCCTTCGCTCTCGCGAAGCAGTGGCGAGGACTGGCCACCCGCTATGGCCGCTTCTCTGAGCTGGCCCCGGCCCGATGAGCTAGAGGTCCATCACGAACCAGGCGATCTTCGCCGACGTCACCGGCACGCTCACGCCGAGCACCACGCGGCAGCCGCTCCAGCTCTCTCGCGCGCTCACGCATCGGACCTACCTCTCGCTCTCGGGGTGGCCGCCCGGGTGGGCACAGCGGCTCTGGTCACGGTTTCTGTACAACTGTGCTCGACTGTCGCCACCGACCGTTACAGTCGCAACCAAGCGTCGCTTCGCCCGTTATCTCCTTCGGGCGCTCAAGGCGGCGGGGCGTCGGGCCGAACGGTCCGGCGAAGGGTGTGAGACGGTGGCCGTGGTCGCCGATGAGCCGTGGAGGGCTGTTGAACGCTGTTTCCGGGGACCTGGGAGTGGGGACCATGGCCGAGCTGGACGCCGAGCGGACCGCTGCGGCACGCCGTCGAGCCGCGACGAGGACCCAGCGCACGTCGGAGGCGCGCCTGCGCCTGCTGACGCTCCCGGCCATGATCCTCGCGGACGTGCTCGCGCTCACCCTGGCAGTGGGCATCGCGTTCGCCGTCCGCCAGGTCGTCCTGCCGCCGGCCGGCGATCTTCGCGAGAACGTCGCCAGCGCCTCCCTGATCATGGCGCTGGGCTGGCTGGCCGTGATCGCGGTGCTCGGCGGGTACGACCGGCGCCAGCTCACCTCCGGCCCCCAGCTCTACCGCAACGTGCTCCACGCCTCCGGCGCTGCCTTCGGCGTCATCGGCGCGCTCGTCTACCTGCTGGATCTCGAGCTCTCCCGCGCCTTCTTCCTCGCGTTCTTCGCGGCGGGTCCGCCGCTGCTGCTGCTGAATCGGGTGCTGATCCGGCGCGGCCTCGCCACCGCACGCGTGCGGGGGTCTTCCGGCAGTCGGTGATCGCCGTGGGCTCCGTCGGCCACGTCGACGCGATCGCCGCGATCCTGCACCGGGAGCGGTGGCTCGGCTACGACATCGTGGGCGCCGTGACCCCGGGAGGCATCGCCGACTCCTCGCGGCTCGGGATCCCCGTGCTCGGCGCGGAGCGTGACCTGGTGGCGATCGCTGAGTCCGCCGACCCGGACATGCTCCTGTTCACCGCCGGCTCCACCTCGAGCGCCGAGGAGTTCCGCCGCACCGCCTGGAAGCTCGAGCACGAGAGGATCGGCGTGATCGTGGTGCCCGCCCTCACCGAGATATCCGCTGACCGCGTCACGATGCGCCCCGTCGCGGGCCTGCCGCTGGTGCACATGGATCTCCCCGCGCCCGCCAGGCCCTGCGCTGGACCAAGCGTCTGTTCGACGTGGTCGTCGCCGCGCTCGTCCTCGTCGTGATCTCCCCGCTGCTGGCCGTGATCGCGCTGCGCATCCGCGCCCACGACGGAGGACCGGTGATCTTCCGCCAGCAGCGCGTGGGGCGCGACGGGAAGCACTTCGAGTTCCTGAAGTTCCGCACGATGATCACCGACGCTGAGGCCGTGAAGGTCGAGATGGTCGAGCGCGCCGTCCAGGACCGCGGCAACACGGTCATGTTCAAGATGAGGAACGACCCCCGCATCACCGCCCCCGGACGCTTCCTGCGCCGCTTCTCCCTCGACGAGCTGCCGCAGCTGTGGAACGTGCTGCGCGGCGACATGAGCCTCGTCGGCCCCCGTCCCGCACTGCCCGGGGAGGTGGAGCGCTACGACGACGACGCTCGTCGGCGCCTGCACGTGCGCCCCGGCATCACCGGTCTGTGGCAGGTCTCGGGCCGCAGCGACCTCTCCTGGGAGGACACGGTGCGGCTGGACACCTACTACGTCGACAACTGGTCCTTCACCCAGGACCTCCAGATCCTCATGCGCACGGTCAAGGCCGTGCTCGCCTCTTCGGGCGCCTACTGACGATGGCCCGGCTCGCCCCGGAGGCGGGGGCCGCGCAGCGCACCGGCCCTGCCCTTCCCCGCCCCCTCAGCGTCCTCGCCGCGCTCGTGCTGCTGCTCTACCCGCTCGGCGCGGGCGCGCTGCTGCTGACCTCGGACGGCTGGGCCGTGAACCGTCTGAACGTGCGGATCTGGTACGCCGTCACCGGTGCCTTGGGCCTGCGTGAGCAGGTCACCCCGGAGATGTTCGCGGCGCTCGCGAACGTGGCGCTGTTCGTGCCGTTCTTCGCGGCGCTCGCCGTGCTGGTGCCCACCTGGTGGTTGGTGGCGGCCGGCGCGGGGCTCTCGATCGCGGTCGAGCTCTACCAGGGCGAGATCGGCACGCGGGAGCAGGACCTGGTCGACATCCTCGCCAACACCGCCGGGGCCGCGCTCGGCGTCGGCCTCGGGCTGCTCGTGCGACGGCTCGTCGGGAGTCGCGCTCGGAACTGCCGCACGGAGCAGCCAGCCGACGCGCCGGCCCGTCAGCCGGGGCTCAGCGGCGCAGGAAGCGCCCCCAGCGCGCCCACCACTCCCGGCGCACCTCGCGCCGAGACGGGGCATGGCCCAGGCGGAGGCCCAGATGATCGCGATTGACCTGCAGCGCCTCGACCAGCAGCCGCACCGTCTCCAGCGGTCCCTCGGCGTCCCGCAGCCGTGCCCGCCATACCTCCCGCGGGGCGGCGCCGTCGTGCACCGCCTGCCACACCCGCGCCCCGGGCAGGCCCTCCACGGTCTCCGGGCGACCGATCGCGAGCGCGAGCGGCACCTGGGCACCGAGCTCGGCGGCGAGACCCTCGATCCGCGACCGCTCCGCCTCGTCCACCTCGGTCCAGGCCACGCGCACGTCATGACGGGAGCGGCCGCTCGCATCGCGGGCGGCGTGCACCAGCAGCACCAGCCTCTGCGCGGTGAGATCCGGGACCGCGCACGCAGCGCCGCCGAGATCCACGCTCTCCCGGCGCGTCCACAGCTGCTCGAAGGTCGCCGCCGCATCCCGGTCCAGACCCGGGAAGGCGCGGTGCAGATCGGCCGTTCCCCACACGCGGTGGTGGAACGCCGCCGCATGCGCGAACACGCTGCCGTGCTCGAAGGTGGTCACCTGCTCCCAGCCGTCGGCCTCGAGCGCGGCCACCAGCGGCGCGACCTGCGCCGGGTCCACCAGCACGTCGCAGTCCGAGGAGCCGGCGCGGCCCTCGGCCAGCAGCGGATGCAGCGCCTCGCCCTTGAGATGCAAGATCCTCACACCCGCATTTCGGGCAATATGGTCGAGGCAGCCATGGGCCATGCGCAGACGCACCGGGACCGGCACCTGCACGGGGGATGTCATGGGGGCAAGTGTAGGAGCCGCCGGCCCCTGGCCGCGGGACCGGCAGCAGCGCCCGCGGGCGAAAGGACGCTCGTCATGAGCGCAGAAGAACGCAGGGACGAGAAGGGGAGGGGGAGCGGACATGTGGGAGCTCGATAGCCGCGTCCAGCACTACGACTGGGGATCGACCACCGCGATCCCCGAGTTCCTGGGTCGTCCCGCCGACGGCGCCCCTGGGCCGAGGCCTGGTACGGGGCGCACCCGCTGGCGCCCTCCACCCTCGTCACCGGACAGGACGCCGGGGCCGGCCTCGACGCCGCGATCGCCGCGGACCCGCGCCGCATGCTCGGCGACGGCGTGGAGCGCGCCTTCGGCGCCCGCCTGCCCTATCTGCTGAAGGTCATCGCGCCGGAGAAGCCGCTGTCCCTGCAGGTCCACCCCGATCGCGAGCACGCCCAGGAGTCCTTCGCCGCGGAGACCGCGGCCGGGCTCCCGCTCGAGTCGCCGCTGCGCAACTACCGCGACGACAACCACAAGCCCGAGATGCTGATCGCGCTGACCCGGTTCACCGCGCTGTGCGGGTTCCGCACCCCGCGCCGCGCCGCCGCGCTCCTGGAGGGGCTGGGGACCGACCTCACCGATCGGCTCCACACCCTCCTCACCCGCAGTCCCACCGCCCACGGCATGCGCGCCGCGTTCCGCACCCTGGTCTCCTCTGCGATGCGCCCCGACCCCGAGGCGGTCCAGCAGGTCGTCGAGGCCTGCCGGGCTCGTGCCGACTCCGGCCGCTCGCCCTCCCCGCGCATCGACCAGATCGTCGCGCTGCTGGCCGAGCACCACCCGGGCGATCCCGGGGTGGTCGCCGCGCTGCTGCTGAACCCTGTCACCCTCCGCCCCGGCGAGGCGATGTTCGTGCCCGCCGGCACCCTGCACGCCTACCTGCACGGCGTGGGCCTGGAGATCATGGCCGCCAGCGACAACGTGCTGCGCGCCGGGCTGACCCCCAAGAAGGTCGACGCCGACGAGATGCTGCAGTGCGTGAGCGTGCAGGCCGCGCCGCCGCTGCGCGTCGCGCCGGAGCGGCAGAACGCGACGTCGGTCGCCTACTACGCGCCCGTCGACGACTTCGAGCTGTCGCTCACCACGCTCACGGATCCGCCCGGCACCTTCCGCACCCGCCACCGCGTCCCCGGCGGCGGACCCCGCACCCTCCTCGGCCTCGAGGGCGAGGTGCTGGTGCAGAGCGACCTGGGCCGCCACGTGCTCACCGCCGGCAAGGCCCTGTTCGTGCCCGCCGCCGCCGGTCAGCTCTACGCCGGCGGCTCCGGCCGCTTCGTCCAGGCGAGCGTCCCGTGACCCGCTACCGGCTGCGCCCTCTGGTCAGCGACTGGGACGGGGAGGACCTGTGGGTGGGGGCGCTGCCCCACGGCCCGATCACCCGCATCCAGGGCGTGGGCGCCCTCGTGCTCGAGCTGCTCGCCGAGACGCCGGACCGCGCGGCGAGTCCCGCCGAGCTCGCAGACCGGCTGCGGCAGGAGGTCGAGGACGTGCCCGAGGACGCCGAGCAGATCATCACCAGCTTCCTCGCCGAGCTCGATACGGGCGGGATCCTCGAGACGATCGACGGTGACGCCGCGTGACCGCCGACCTCGCCACCGCGACCCGGCTCGAGGTCGCCGGCCACAGCGTGCTGCTCACCTTCGGGCCCGGCCTGGAGACCGTGGCCGAGGAGATCGACACCCTGTGGTCCCACCTGCTTTCGGCCGACGACGACGGTGCGACGCCGCAGATCCGCCTCGACTACGCGCTCGCCGGCGGCGACCTCCCCGCCGGGACCGTCCCGCTGCAGGCGCGGCCCGAGGCGAGCTACACCATCTCCGGCCACCTCACCCGCGAGGTGATCCGCCGACTGATCGGCACCCGCCTGCTGCTCCACGCCGGCGCCGTCGCCCACCCCGAGCTCGGCACCCTCGTGCTCGTCGGCGCGTCCGGGGCCGGGAAGTCCACCGCCTCCTCCCTGCTCGGACGGGACGGCGCCTATCTCACCGACGAGCTGACGATCATCACACCCGGCAGCTTCACGCTCACCCCGTATCCCAAGCCCGTCTCCAAGCACGACCCGGAGCTCGGCGCGAAGCGGGATCTCGCCTTGCCGGGCCTGGGCCTGCGCGCCGCCGATGAGGTGGCCGCCCCGGCGCCGGCGATGGTGCTGCTGCTCGAGCGGATCCGGGACGAGGACGAGGCGGGGGAGGGGGCCTCGGTGACGCGGGTGTCGCTGTCCGAGGCGCTGACCCGGATCGTGCCGCAGACCTCCTCGCTGTGGGAGGTGCCCGGCGGCCTTGCTGCGCTCGCCGCCCTGCTGGACTCCGTGGGCGGCGCTCTGGAGGTGCGCTACCGGGAAGCCGCCGAGCTCGAGGAGCTGCTGCGCCGCCTGCCGCCGCCCGAGCACGTCGAGACGGTCGAGATCGAGCCGCGTCCCGGAGACGCGGATGCCGGGAGGACACGGCGCCGGCGCCCGGCACGATCGCAGCCGCTCCGTTCCGCCAGGCGCTCGCCGTCGAGTCCGGGCTGTTCGTGCTCGGCCAGCACGGCGCGATCCACCTGCCGGGCCTCGCGGGACTGGTCTGGGACCTGCTCGCCGACGCGGGCCCCCTCACTTTCGACCAGCTCGAGCAACTGGTGGTCGAGGAGATCGGGAGCATCCCGAGAGCGCGGCCCTGGTCCGCGGCGCGGTCACGGAGCTCGTGGGTCACGGCTGGGCCCGCCAGGGCTGATCAGGGGGCGAGGATGCCCCGGCGCAGCACCGGCACCAGCTGCTCCACCCGTTCGGTCAGCAATGCGGCCGTCCGCGCCGCCTGCGCCGCGTCCTTGCCGTAGGGATCGGGGACGTCGAGGCCCGCGGGAATCGCGCGGCGCGTCCACGCGGAGATGATTTCCTTCAGCGAAGAATCCGGATTCTCCGACGCCATCCGAACGAGCTCTGGAACATGTCCCATATGTCCAATGCGCCGAGCTGCGGCAGGGAATTCATCCAGGAGGTAGGCGCGCTGTCGACGCGACATCGTCAGGATCAGATCCGCCCCGAGGTCCGCGGCGGATACCTGACGGGCGCGAAAGCCCTGCGGGTCGACCCCGCGCGCCGAGAGCTCGCCCGCCATCTGCGACTCCATCGCCATGCCCTCCAGGGCGAAGATGCCCCTGCTCGCGGCGCGATTGCCAGGCAGTCGATCACGCAGGAGATGCTCGGCGAAAGGGGAGCGGCAGACGTTGCCGGTGCACACGAACAGGACCGAGGGCGGCTGCGGCTCCGGGCGGCGTCCGGGGGCGGGAGAGCTCATGCGCACAGACTAGACGCCACAGGAGACTTGTCGGAAATATCCAGATAAAAGTCGCGACGCGAAAAACTTACTCGGCGGTACGGTCACGGAAAGGTGTCGGAGGCGAAGAATCGTGACCGCCCTCCTTTCTATTCGCCGAGGGCATGACAATATCGGGGGCGTGACGGTCCGCCGTCGCACCTGTCCGCCTGAGAGCGCCTCCCTCGGAAGGTGCCAGCTGGTGCGCCCGGAGCGAAGCGTCCCCGTCGTCCACTCGACGCGACCCGGCCACTCGTGAGGTGAGGCGCCGGGACGCCTGTGCCCGAAAAGAGGTTTCCGTGACCGCACCCTCCCGTGTCCGCCCCGCCGAGGCCGGACACTCCGCCTTCACCCGCCGCACCCTCGTCAAGGGCGCGGCCTGGGCGACCCCCGTCGCCGCGTTCTCGCTCAGCGCGCCGGCGATGGCGGCGTCACCGCTGAACTGCATGCCTGCGGGGACGCTCTTCGATGCACAGTCCCGAGCGAGGATCCTGAGCGGAATGATCGGAGGGGCCGACCTCGATGCTCTCGCCGAGGTCGGCGGCGCACATGCGGTTGCCTCCGATCCGCCGACCGGAGGGGGCACCGCGACGCAGGCGCTCGATGCGGGGCAGCTCGATGTCGGCCTGCTGAGTGCCATCCAGCTGAACCTCGGTGGACTCACCGGAGTCGTCTCGGAGCTGCTCGACCTCACCACCGGCCAGGAGGCGGGCATCCTCAACGAGTACGCCTTTGCCCATGCCGCGTTCGGAGGAGATGGCACAGCCGAGGTCGGAGGAGCAGGGGCTGTTGATCGGGCCAGCGGGATGGTCACCTTCGACGAGCAGGCGCCGAATCCGCCGTCCCTCGGCACCATCAATCTCAAGTCCCTGCTGCTCGAGCTGACCGAGTCGCCCGGAGTCACCGACTTTGTCTCCACTCTCGCCGGACTCGATCTCGACATCGGAGCCGTGGCAGGCAGGGCGAGCATGGACTCGGGCTGCGAAGACCCGGGAGAGGAAGACGTCACCCGCGAGTACAACCTCGCGTATCTGAAGCTTCTCGTCGTCGACTCCACGGCTACCAGCGGGCTCCTCGACTTCGTCAACACGTCGCTCGGGACGATCACGCTGAGCACCGATCAGATCTATGAGGGTCTTGAGGCAATCCCTGCGCTGGGTCCTCTGCTCTCCCTGCTCGGGAGTAACACCCTGTCACTCACGGCGTCGCTCAACCCCGGCGAGATCACCGGGACTCCTCTGCCCGAGGGGCCGAGCGAGGTGAATCCGGAAGCTCTCAACCCCGCCGTCCAGTTGAATCTGAGCGGCGATCCGGCGCAGGGGTCACCCGTCACCATCGATCTAGGAGCACTGCTCGGGGAGGCCTATGGTGGCGGTGTTTCGCCCTGGCTCAACGATCTCGCTCCCAACAGCCGTCTGCTCATCGAGGGGGCGCGCGCCGGCCGAGGCCGCGGTTCAGCTTGTAGACGATATCCGCAAGGCGCTGCTCGAGCGAGTGAAGGACATCCTGCAGGTGAGCGTCCGAGGTGGGCTTCGCGCGCCCATCAGTGGTCGATACCCCCTGGAGATCGACGCTTCGCTGCGCAGCATTCTCGAGGGGACTGCGGACGTGCGACTCATCGGGCTTCCTCTCGGCCCGATTCTGAATCCGCTTCTTGGTGGGATCGGCTCGCTGGTTGAAGGGGCCCTCGACGGGCTGCTCGGGCCGGAGGGCGCAGTGCAGACCGTGCTCACTCCGGTGAGCGACCTCCTCGCATCTCTCCTGGACCTTCTTTCCGGGGTGCTGGCCATCACTGTGAATGCACAGAACTCGTCGGGTGGCACCGTCCCGTCCGCCTATGCCAGCACGAACTTCGAGTCGGGCCGCTATGACGTCGCGGCGCTCCACCTTGAGATTCTCGGACTGGCAGACTTGCTGAACCTCTCCCTCGGGCGAGGGTCGGTCGGGGAGAACCGCGCCCGCAGAGGCTGAGTCGAGGGCCGCGAGCAGGATGCCGTCCGGAAGCTCGCCCCTCGCTGATCAGCACTGGACTGTGAAGGAGCCCGTCGTGCCATGGCGCGACGGGCTCCTTCCTCTCCACACTCCACTGCCGGGCGGCAGCTCCCCGTAGGTCTGCGCCTCTGCCAGTTGCTCCCGGATCTCCTGCACGAACTCGGTCACGGCACGCTCGCCGTCACCGTGTGCGCGAGCCCTCACTCATTGTCGGTGCCTCTATCGCGGCGTCCCGCCGAGGCCGGGGCACAAGCAGGTCTTCGGCTCCGCGAGACAGCCCCTCGAGCGGGCCGCGCACCCAACTCTTGGCCGCCGTAACCCGATGCGTGAGCGGTGTGAGCACCGTCTGCCACGCCATCGCGAAGCCCACGCCAAGCACGACGAGCAATGCGAGCATCCACCAGTGGTCGTCACGGATCAGCGGATTGTTCACCTGGTAGACGTGGAGCACGAGGATCTGCAGGGCGTACAGCGTGAGGGCCGCCTGACCCGGTGCGGCGAGCAGCTGCGCGACGCGTGACGGCAGCGCGCGTCCGAGGGGGCTCGCCTGCAGCGTCCACATCGTCAGCAGTATGCCGAGCGCCCCAGTCGCCACGCCGATCTGCTCCGATGGAGTGCCGTCGTACGCGTGCACTTCGTACAGGCCCAGCAGGTTCGGGACGACCAACAGCGCCAGCATCACCGCGAAGGCGGCGGCGCTCGCGAGGGCTCCGCGCCACCACTCCGCCGCCGACATGTTCCGCAGAACCCGGATCGTGAGCATCCCGAGGATCGCGCACAGCAGGAAGCCCGTCATCCGGTAGCCGCCGGTGCCGCCGATCAGGCCCAGCGCCGTCACGAACACGTTCGGCTCCGAGGCGGTTGTCGCCGCTCCGTGACCGACGATGAGACCGCGATAGAGACTCGGCACCGCAACAGCCAGGACGAGGGCGAGGATGGCGGCGCCAACCAGCACGTTCGTGCGTAGCCGCACCAGCGGAAGGCACAGCAACATCAGCACTCCGAGATGCACGAGCACAATCAGAACGCTCGCCGCAGACCGCATGAGCAGCAATCCGAGCGCGATGACCAGCACCGCCCGCACCGCCTCCCGCAGCACGTACCGCCACCCGTGCTCCCCTGAGGTGGACCAGCTCAGTTGAGCGCCCACTCCGATCAGCAGTGCGAACAGGGGAGCGGTGAGGAACTCGCTGACCAGCAGGACGCGCGCAGGACCGTCGCCGGGTGCGACATGCGCGATGACCATCAAGACATAGGCAGCGCCGCGCGCCCAGTCCACGAAGAGCAGGCGAGAACCGCCGGACCGCTCCGCGGGAGTCCCGCCACTCACTCGGTCGCGTCCTGCTCGCCGCTGACGCCCGCCTCCGCCAGCTGCTCCCTGATCTCCTGCACGAACTCGATCACGGCGCTGCCGCCGTTGACGGGGCCGCCGGCGAGCTGACCGTCGGCCCCCAGCAGCACCGCGCTCGGCGCACTCGTGCCGCCGAGCGTGGTCCGGGCGGTGAACTGCAGGTCGTGCAGGGCGTGGCCCTCGACGCGGTCCGTCGTCCGTTCGCGCAGCTGGTCTAGGGGGCGGGGGAACACGAACCGCACCTGCAGCGTATGCTCCAGCTCGCCGATCCACTCCTCGGCGTGGTCCAACACCCGCTCGCACGGACCGCAGCCCTCGGTGACGAACACCAGCAGTGCCGCGCGCTGCGCGGTGAGCTGAGTGAGGGTGATCAGGCGGCCGTCCGGCTGCTGCAGGACCGCCGCCGGGATCGGGGAGCGCTCGTAGTCCAGCAGCTCGTCCTCGTCCACGTCGGCCGCGGCAGTGGAGGCAGCGGTCGCGGCGTCGGCATCGGCCTCGGCGACGCTGCCGCCGATCGTGGCGGCGGTAAGCGCGATCGCGGTCAGCAGTGCGAGCCCGAGCCCGATCAGCCCCAACGGCGCCTGCACCAAGAAGGTGGTCATCGCGCCGCTCGCGGCCGCGACCACGGTCAGCAGGCCCAGCACGTTGAGGATCACGTTCCGCACCAGCGTGGTGCGGGAGACGGTGGGGGAGGCGAGGGTGCCGAAGAAGCAGGAGCAGTGCACCTGCTCCTCGAACGTCAGCGCCCGCGCGATGATCACCAGATAGGTGAACATCAGAGCTGTCACCAGACCTGCCAGCAGCACCTGCAGGGGAGGCACAGGAATCCACAGCGCGAGCGCCAGGAAGATCTCCATCACCGGTAGCACCGAGGCGACCGAGGCGTGCGTCGTCGGCAGCGGAAGGCGCAGCGAGCGCATCGCGTCCTGCGTCCCCTCGCGAGCACCGAGCTTCGCGAGCCCGGAGATCAGCAGGGTGATCGACAGCAGGATCGGTGCCGACAGCAGCACAGCCATTCGGGGAGCCTCCTCGCGTCGGCCCGGCCTTCGGGACGGCGTCAGCCTCCATTGTCGGGCATCGACGCCCGTCGGAGCGGGGGCAGACCAGTCGTTCGCCCACGGCGCACCGCGACCCGTCGGCCCTACCCTGGAGCCATGTCCACCGACGCGCACCAGGCCGCTCCGTCCGCCCTCGACGCCGTCCGGCGAGGCGAGATCCTCGCCGACGTCGCCGCGCTGCGGGACTCCTTCGACGCGGGCACCACCCGGCCGCTCGAGGCGCGGATCGCCCAGCTCGATGCCCTCGCCCGCGGCCTCCGTACCGAGCGTCCCCGGCTGCTGAAGGCCCTGGAGCTCGACCTCGGCAAGTCCCGCACCGAATCGCTGATCACTGAGCTGGGCGTCGTCACCCAGGAGATCGCGCACCTGCGGAAGAACCTCCGCGCCTGGCTGCGACCGGAGCGCTTCGGCCCAGGGCTGCTGCTCGCGCCCTCCAGCGGGCAGATCCGCCGCGAGCCTCTCGGGACCACGCTGATCATCTCCCCGTGGAACTACCCCGTGAACCTCGCGCTCGCTCCGCTGATCGGCGCGATCGCCGGCGGGAACACCGCACTGCTGAAGCCCAGCGAGGTCGCCCCCGCCACCTCCGCCGCCCTCGCGCACCTGGTGCGCACCCACCTCGACCCGGCCTGGGTGAGAGCCGTCGAAGGCGCGGTCGAGGAGACCACGCTCCTGCTCGAACAGCGCTTCGACCTGATCTTCTACACCGGCAACGGGACCGTCGGACGGATCGTCGCACGCGCCGCCGCCGAGCACCTCACCCCCACCGTGCTCGAGCTCGGCGGGAAGTCTCCGGTCTTCGTCGACGCGGGCATCGACCTCGCCACCACCGCCCGCCGCATCGTGTGGGGAAGTTCGCCAATGCCGGGCAGACCTGCGTCGCCCCCGACTACCTCATGGCCGAACGCTCCACCCTCGACGCCCTCGTGCCCCATCTGAAGGACGCCGTCACCTCGATGTACGGGCGCACTCCCCAGCGCAGCCGCGACTACGGCCGGATGGTGAACCAGAAGCACTTCGACCGCGTGCTGGCCCTGATCGACGACGACAAAGCCGTCATCGGCGGCACCTCCGCAGCCGATCGGGCCAATCGCTACCTCCCGCCGACGATCCTCGACGGCGTGGACTGGGACGATCCGGTGATGGGGGAGGAGATCTTCGGCCCCGTGCTCCCGCTGCTCGCCGTGGACGGGCCCGACGAGGCGATCACCCGCATCAATGGGGGCGAGAAGCCGTTGACCGCCTACGTGTTCAGTCCCCGCCCCGAGATCGAGGAGCGGTTCACGGCCGAGACCTCCTCGGGCTCCCTCGCTCTCGGCCACACGCTCGCCCACCTCGGCTCCCAGACCATGCCCTTCGGCGGCGTGGGGGAGTCCGGCATGGGGAAATACCACGGCCGCGCGAGCCTCGAGGTGTTCACCCATGCCAAGCCCGTCGTGAAGAAGCCGCTGCGCCCCGACACGCTGCGACTGGTCACCCCGCCGTACCGCGGGGCGAAGCGGGCGCTGCTCGGGCGGCTGTTCCGCTGAGCCGCCGCGCTGCGGACGCCGGCGCCTCGGCTCGTTCGACCGCCGTCGGCCGTGCGGATGACCTCACCGCGACGAATGTTGATGGTGACCCCTCCTCGCGGCCATGTTCGGGCCTGACCAGGGCTCTCAGTGATGCGCAGCGGGGCTAGCGGGTCTAACGTCGTTCCCATTGCCCGCACGGGCCTGCCGTTCCGACCCCTATGAGCCGATGCGCTCGAGGAGCTCCTCATGACCTTCCGCCCACCGCTTCGCCGGCGGCCCCCGCGCCGCCGCAGAAGCCGTCCCTGTTCAACGGCGCCACCACGCACGGCGTCCGCGGCCAGCGCCGGATCCGCCACCCCTGGGAACTGCCGCTGCTGTGGGTGGGCGTGGCCGCGACCGTGCTCGGCTACCTCTCCTGGGGCGGTGCGATCGGCGGCACGATCTGGCTGTTCGCCACAGAGGGCGAGGACGCGGTCTCCAAGGCGTGGGAGTACGCCTCGATGCTCCCGCTGGTGATTCAGCTGGTGTTCCTGCTGCCGCTGCTGCCGTTTCTGATCTGGTGGGTGCGCGCGATCATGTACGCCCAGCTGCGCGCGACCTCCGTGCGGATGAGCCCCACCCAGTTCCCCGAGGGCTACCGGATGGTGGCCGAGGCCGCCGCCCAGTTCGGGATGCGCAACGTCCCGGACGCCTACGTGACCATGGGCAACGGCGTGATCAACGCCTTCGCCTCCGGCCACGGGTTCCGCCGCTTCGTGGTGGTGCACTCGGACCTGTTCGAGGTCGGCGGTCAGGGCCGTGACCGCGACGCGCTGAAGTTCGTGATCGGCCATGAGGTGGGCCACCTCGCCGCCGGCCACGTCTCCTACTTCCGCCTGCTGTTCACCAACCTGCTCTCCCTGGTCCCGCTCCTGGGCCCGGCCCTGTCCCGCTCCCAGGAGTACACCGCCGACAACTTCGGCTACAGCTTCGCGCCCGAGGGCTCCGCCGGTGTGATGGGGCTGCTCTCGGGCGGGAAGTACCTGGGCACCGAGGTTAACGTCCACGAGCTCGCCGACCGTGCCGCGACCGACCCGAGCTTCTTCGTGCACTGGGTCAACTGGGGCTCCTCCCACCCGATCACCACCTGGCGCGCCCACGTCCTGCGCGACCGCTCCGAGCCCGGCGCGCTGTGGATCCGACCCAAGGGGCACCTCTTCAACTCGCCGCTGCCGGCCGGTCACCGCTGGTCCTCCCTGTACCCGAGCCCCGGCGAGGCGATCACGCTGCTGGACCAGGCCAGCCAGATCCGTCCCGACGGCTACGGCGAGCAGTTCGGCCGCTTCACCGGCGTGCCGACCCCCACCGCCCGACGGCGCGGGCCGTGCAGACCGCCGCGCCGCTGCTCAGCGGACGCTCCGGCTACGTCATCCCGCCCGGCCCGTACAACGACGACGCCCGCGACCCGCGTGCCGGAGCGCAAACGAACTCCTTTGCGCCGCCGGCTCCGAACGCGCAGCAGGGACCGCAGGGTCCCGGCAGCTTCGGACCGGGTCAGGGCCCCTCGCAGTCGTCCTGATCTCGAGCGGCCGGGCGTCACCGCCTCGACGGGTGGCGCCCGGCCGCTGCGGTGTCCCTCCGGTCACCACACCCTCCACAAAGTGCACTCACTGCATAAGGTGGCCGGGTGATCCCCCACTACAACGCACCGGCCCCCGCTGTGCGTCGCAAGCCCCTGCTCGCCGTCCTCCTCGCCCCGCTGTTCATGGCCCTGATCGCCGTGAGCGTCATCAACGTCGCCCTCACCGCGATCGGGGAGAGCCTCGAGGCGGATTCCGGCGGGCTGCAGTGGGTGATCTCCGGCTACGCGCTCGCCTTCGGCATGCTGCTGGTCCCCGCCGGCAGGGCGGGAGATGCCACCGGGCGCCGCCGCATGTTCGTGATCGGTGTCGGTGTGTTCACCCTCGGTTCGCTGCTGTCCGGCTTCGCAGGCAGCGTCGAGACCCTGAACATCGCCCGCATCCTGCAGGGCCTCGGTTCGGGCCTGCTGAACCCGCAGACGGTCGCCCTGATCCAGCAGCACTTCCGCGGCCAGGACCGCGCCCGCGCCTTCGCGCTGCTGGCCACCACGGTCGCGGTCGCGACCGCCGTCGGCCCCGTGATCGGCGGGCTGCTGATCCAGATCCTCGGCCCCGACCAGGGCTGGCGATGGATGTTCCTGATGAACGTCCCGATCGGCGTGATCGCCATCCTCGGCGCGTTCAAGTTCATCCCTGACGACAAGGCGCGCGGCAAGGCCAGACCGGACCTCGATCCGATCGGCAGCCTCCTGCTGTGCATCGCGATCCTGGGCGTGATGCTGCCCTTCCTCGAGCGCGGCACCAGCGCCCTGGTGTGGCTGTGCTTCCCCGCCGGCATCGCCGTGCTGGGCCTGTGGTGGTGGTGGGAGCAGCGCTACAAGCGCGCCGGCCGCCCGCCGATGGTGGACACCGCGATCTTCTCCAACAAGGCGTTCCGCAACGGCATTCTCATCGTCTCGGTGTACTTCCTCGGCGCCACCAGCGTGTGGATCATCGTGCCGCTCTACCTGCAGATGCACCTCGGCCACACCGCCTTCGAAGCCTCCCTGATGGGCCTGCCTTCCTCGATCGCGGCCGCCTTCTCCTCGCAGATCGCCGGCCGCTACGTGCTCACCCTCGGCCGACGCATGGTGATCGTGGGCTTCGGGATCGCCTTCCTGGGCCTGCTGGGCACCGGGATCCTCGCCGGGTTCGTCGAGAACGGCATGATCGCGTTCTGGTGGCTGGCCGCGCCGCTGATGCTGATGGGCCTCAGCCAGGGAATGACCATCTCCCCGAACCAGACCCTCACCCTGAATTCCGTGGATCCCCGCTTCGGCGGCGTGGCCGGCGGGATCCTGCAGCTGGGCCAGCGCACCGGCGCCGCGATCGGCACTGCGATGATCCCCGGCATCATCTTCTCCCTCACCGAGGGCGGTCATGCCTGGTTCGAGGCGTTCATCATCGCGATCGCTATCATCATGGCCCTGACCCTGGCGGCGATGGGCGTGAGCTTCGCGGACCGCGCCCGGGAGAAGCTCGGCAAGGGCGCTCTGTAGACCACGCCCTCGAGAGGGCAACAGATGGGGCCGCGACGACGCGACCGCACGCAGGGACAGAGCCTCCAGCTCGGCTGGAGAATGCCTGCTGGTCCCTCGGGCTCCGCGGTCACGGACTTCCTGCAAGCCGTCGTTCGACGTTTCCCGCACCGCCTAGCAGGTGACGATCAACGGGGTCACGATCCCTTTCGAGGACCTGGCGCTCTCCCGGGCTCCCTACCTGCCGCAGATCGTCTTGCAGCTGTTGGCCGGCAGCTACGAACTCAGCATCCTCATGGCCAGTCACTGGGCGGAGGTTCCCTCGCGCTCTCGAGGAGCCGCTGACGTTCGGGCTCCTGCGTGTGACCGTGGGATGCGTGCACGCGGAAGGGAGCCGGCACCTCTCTTGAATGCACCACGCGAGTACTCTGTGGCGACGCAGACCGGAACCGGCCGAAGGGGGCCAAGTGGCGCGCGCACAGCGGCCCGCAGGGGCAGGGCGCACGATCGCAGTGGGGTGGTCGACGCCCGAGGCCGACCAGCCCGCGCATCCGGCAGCGCCCCGACACGATCCGCCGAGCAGCGCAGGCTCCTCGACGAACGCTCCGGCGCCCGAGCCCCGTGGCCCGCGCCGCCCTCTCCTCGTCGGCGGTGCGATCCTCCTGGTCCTCGCGCTCGTCCTCGCACTCCCGCTGCTGCTTCTCGGCGGCGGCTCCCGGAGCGGACCGCCACCCAGTTCCTGCAGGCCGTGCTCGACGGGGACGCGGAGATCGTGCGCGAGCACCTCGCCCGAGCGACGGGGTCCTGGACATCGCCCTGACCGACGAGGTGCTCACCGCGGCGCCCGAACGGATCGAGAGCTTCTCGATTGACCAGGTGAACATCGAGGGTGACAGCGCCGAGGTGATCGCGTCTCTCATGCGGGACGACTACGCCCTTGAGACCACCCTCCACCTCGAACGGCATCGCGAAGGCCTGCTGCGCCGCGAGACCTGGGAGCTGCAGCCGGTGACCCTGCCGGTGCTGAACCTGGAGATCCCCGTGGGCAGCGAGCAGCTGATGATCAACGGGCAGATGGTGGAGATCCCCGCGGAGCACCGCTCCGACGAAGCCTTCGGGCTGAGCTCGCTCATGCTGCATGCGCTGCCCGGGACGATCGAGATCCGGGCGCAGGAGATCGGTGACCACCTCATCCCGTCCCCCGAGCTGGTGAACGCCCCGCCCGTGCTCGGCAGCTGGGCCAGCCCTCCCACGCAGATCGGCTACGAGCTCACCGGGGCCGGGACGGACCAGCTGCTCAGCGCGCTGGACGCGTCCTTCGAGGAGTGCCTGCGCAGCTCCTCCCCGCGCCCTGCCGGTTGCCCCTTCGCCGCCCCGCAGGAGGCCACGGGCTCGGGCACCTGGGAACTGGACGACGCTCTCGAGGTCCTCGACACGTGGGGCGAGGGGTCGATCTACTCGGTGCGGATGATCGGTACGGTCACCTTCACCCTCGATGCAGCGGACGGCATCGAACCACAGGTGCACGAGGTCGAGATCGATTCCTCGGCGTTCGCGATGCTCGACCGCGATGGCAATCTCACCCCGCAGTGGCACTCCCACGACCTGGACACCGTCACCCTGGACTGTGCCGAGGGCGAATCGGCCGTCACCGGATGGTCCGGCGGGGAGTCCGAGGTGACCTGCGAGGCCGCCGGCTGAGGCGGTGACACGAGGACGGCCAGCTCACGCTCGCGCTTGACGGCTCCTGAACCCGGCCACCCAACGCGGCGCCCGCAGCCGCTCGAGCGGCAGGAACGCCGCCCAGCAGATCACGGTGGGCAGGAAATGGATCCCCAGCAGCACCAGGGTCGACAGATGGAAGCCCAGATAGAGCACGACGACGACGTGCAGGGCCTTCCCGCGCAGGAACAGCACCACGGGGGAGAGGGCCTCGAGGGCGAGACCCGCCCACTGCGCCGGGACGAACACCCACGGCGTGTGCTCCACCAGCAGATGCGCCAGGGGGCTGCCGCGACGGATCGAGGCCCAGGTGAGGATCGCGCTGTTGCCCCAGTTCGCGAGCGAGCCCGAGTACAGGATCTTCGGGATCACGGAGAAGAAGTAGGTGCACACCACTGCGATCTGGATCGCGCGCAGCGCCCAGCCCGCGGCCTCGCTGTGCGCGGGTGCACCGAGCCCGCCCTCGAGCTGCGAGTGGGGGCGCCGGCGACCGTGGGCAGCACGGCGGTCGCCACCATCAGGGCCAGGTGGTCGTGGGCGATGTAGCCGTAGGAGTTGCTGTAGAGCATCCACAGCCAGAACGCGATCGCGACCACCGCGCCCGAGATCCTCGGTTGCCATCCCACGATCCCTGCCGCGCAGCCGGCCAGGATCGCCGCCAGCAGCGTCCACGCCACCGGAGCGGTCACCGGCGGCAGATGCAGCAGCCGCGCCAGCGCCAGCGGCGTGTAGAAACCGGAGTTCCCAGCATGGGAGAGGACGTCGCGCGAGAAGGTCAGCACATCCAGCACCACGAAGGCGTAGATGATCACCCGCAGCACCCGGATCCGGGCGAGCGGCAGGGCCGGGAACAGGAAGCCCCTCATGGCGCCTCCCACCGCACGACCTCCACGAACTCGTCCTCACCATGCGCGGTGCCGTCCTGCAGCGAGGTGATCCGCTGGCACAGCACCAGCGCGTCCAGCGGTGCCTCGCCCCGATGACGGCGCTCGTACTCGGCGGCCAGCGGGGCCAGCAGCTGCGGATCCGCTTCGATCTGGCGGAGGTTGTTCTCCACGTCGGCCCGCTCGATGCCGACGCTGCGCTGGCCGAAGCGGATGTCGAAGGGCTCCTCGCCCTCGCGCACGCCCTGCAGGCAGGTGTTGACCACTTCCCCGTTCGGGTCGGTGCCGTAGGAGAACTGGTCCAGCACCCCGAAGGGGAACAGATCGTTCGAACGGGTCAGACCGCCCAGCGTCAGCACTCCCACACAGGCGAGGACCGCCAGCGCCCGCCAGGCCAGGGAGGCCAGGGGGAGCGAGGTCGTCGAGGGCACCTGCTGAGGGTATCGGGATCCGGGGCACGGCCAGTGCAGCACCGGTCAGCGCAGCAGCGTGGCCAGCTCGTGCAGCATCGTCGGCTGCCACCAGGCCCCGTCGTGCCCGTCGCTGTGCACCTCGAGCGAGATCTCCAGCCCCTCGCTCTCCTCGGCCGTGAGCGCCTCGCACAGCTTCTGGCCATCGCCGGCGGGGAGTCCGCCCTCATCGGCGGGGAGGGCACCGGCAGCTCCTGGAGCAGGGGAACGAGGGAAGCGCGCACCGCGACGCTACGCGAACGGCCTGGTGACGGGCAGGAATGACAGCGGCGTTTGTACTCCGTAAATCCCTCGCTGTCATTCGAATCCTCGACGTTTTTGGTAAAGCTTTCACCAAGTTGCGGCGCTGACTTGGCATTCGGCGGCTGTATGCGGCCGAGCGCGGGGCACCGTGAAGACATCGTCCCTGCTCACTTCCCCCAGGAGCCTCTGATGCTTGCGCCGCGCCGTGTCCCCACCCATCGTGCCGATGGCTCCGCCGCCTACTTCCGCAACGTGCGCGTGGCGCCGAAGATGATCGCCGCCACCGGAGGTGCCGTGATCGCCGCCGGAGCAAGCCTGGCCGGAGGCGGCATCGCCACGGCGGACACCGCCGTGTGGGACCGGGTCGCGCAGTGCGAGTCCACCGGCGACTGGTCGATCAACACCGGCAACGGCTACTACGGCGGCCTCCAGTTCTCCCCTCGACCTGGAAGGCCTTCGGCGGCCACGAGTACGCGAGCAATGCCCACCAGGCCACCAAGTCTGAGCAGATCGCCGTCGCCCAGCGCACCCTCCACCAGCAGGGCCCCGGCGCCTGGCCCACCTGCGGCAAGCGCGCGGGACTGACCAAGGCCAGCGGCGACGCCGACCCCAGCGCGCAGCCCGGTGGCCGGGGTGGCTCCTCCTCCCGCGACCAGGACCGCACCAGCCCCGGCGCCCTCGTGGTTGACGGGAAGTTCGGCCCCGCCACCACCCGCGCCCTCGAGCAGTGGGTCGGTGTCAGCGCCAACGGCTCGCTGTCCACCGCAGATATCAAAGCCCTGCAGTCGAAGGTCGGCGCCGCCCCGGACGGGAAGATCGGCGCCGAGACCACCCGCAAGCTGCGTGCTGCCATCGGCCTGGGCAGCAACGGCGCCTGGGACTTCCGCAGCAACTACGCGACGGTCAAAGCCCTGCAGACGCACCTGAACAGCGGCGCCCCCGCCAAGAGCGCCCCGGCGCCGGCCGCGCCCCGCACCGGCACCCTCGTGGTGGACGGGAAGTTCGGCCCCGCGACCACCCGCGCGCTCGAGCAGTGGGTCGGTGTCAGCGCCGACGGTTCGCTGTCCACCGCAGATATCAAAGCCCTGCAGCGCAAGGTCGGCGCCGTCCCGGATGGGAAGATCGGCGCCGAGACCACGGCCAAGCTCCGTGCCGCCATCGGTCACAGCAGCAACGGCGTGTGGGACTTCCGCACCAGCTACTCCACTGTGAAGGCGCTCCAGCAGCACCTCAACGCCGGCTGAGGCCTGCGGTCGGCGCCGCTTGCCCCTGCCCTCAGCCGTCAGCGGCCGCGAGCAGCCGGTCCACGATCGGCATCAGCTCCGCGGGAGTGATCGAGAGGCCGTCCGACGGTTCGGCGGCACCGCCCAGAGCGGCATCGAAATAGAGGCCATCGCCCAGCAGCAGGATCGCGCGGGCGGTGGCCTCCTCGCCCACCTCGGCCCGGATCAGCTCGAGCCACTGCGCGCGGGTGCGCCGCATCGCCTCCTGCGCCCCTGCATGTGATTCCTGGGCGAGTTGCGCGACCGCCACGAAGACGAGGTCGAAGTCGCCGCCGGTCCACACCGAGGTGCGCACGTAATAGCGCGAGGGGCCGCCCTGCGCCTCGCGCATCGCGACGAGATCCTCCTGCGCGAGCACCTCCAGCCGGGCGATCAGCCCCTCAGCCAGGGCCTCTTTCGAGGCGAAGTGGTAGAGCAGGCCGCCCTTGGAGACCCCGGCCCTCGCCGCCACCACTGAGAGCGTCGTCGCGCGCTGGCCCTCCTCGAGGAGGGTCGCCTGATAGGCGTCGAGCAGGGCGTCCCGAGCTGACATGAGATCAACCTTACTGAGAAGAGGAAGGGCCGACGATTGAACTGTACCGTCTGGACGGTTTAGCGTAGGCGGGGCTCCGCACCCGGTGGAGCATCCGTGCCACGCCCCGGAGGTCCCCGTGCAGCCCGACATCCAGACCGAGGCGCCCGCGCGTCCTGCGCGCAACCCCTGGATCGCCCTCGCGGTGCTCATGCTCCCCGTGCTGCTGGTCTCGGTGGACAACACCGTGCTCAGCTTCGCCCTGCCCGCGATCTCCGAGGCCCTCGCCCCCACCGGGCAGCAGTTGCTGTGGATCGTGGACGTCTACCCCCTCGTCCTCGCGGGCCTGCTGGTGCCGATGGGCTCACTGAGCGACCGGCTGGGCCGCCGCCGCCTGCTGCTGGTGGGTGGCACCGGATTCACCGTCGTCTCCGCGCTCGCTGCCTTCTCGCCCGACGCCACCACGCTGATCGCTGCCCGCGCCCTGATGGGCGTGTTCGGCGCGGTGCTCATGCCCTCCACCCTCTCCCTGATCCGCAACCTCTTCGCGGATTCGACACGGCGGCGCACGGCCATCGCGATCTGGGCGGCCGGGTTCTCGGCCGGCGCGGCGCTCGGGCCCGTCGTCGGCGGCCTGCTGCTCGAGAACTTCGCCTGGGGATCGGTCTTCCTCCTGGCCGTGCCCGTGATGCTGCCGCTGCTCCTGCTGGGCCCCGCGCTCCTGCCCGAGTCGCGCGATCCGGCACCCGGGCCCGTGGACCCGCTCAGCGTGCTGCTGGTCCTGCTCGCGATGACCCCCTTCGTCTACGCGATCAAGACCGCCGCCGCGAACGGGATCAACCTGACCGTGATCCTCTGCGCCGCCGTTGCGATCGCGGCGGGCATCGCCTTCGTGCGCCGCCAGCTCGTGCGCCCCGAGCCGATGCTCGACGTCACGCTATTCGCCCGCCCAGTGTTCAGCGGCGCGGTGACCGCGAACCTGCTCAGCGTCTTCTCCCTGGTGGGCTTCCTCTACTTCGTCTCCCAGCACCTCCAGCTGGTCAGTGGCCACTCGCCCATGAACGCGGCGCTGCTGCTGGTGCCCGGGCTGGTGGTGACCATCCTCTCCGGATTGCTCGCCGTGCGCCTGGTGCGGCACGTCTCGCCCGCGACCGTGGTGAGCATCGCCCTGCTGCTGAACGCCGTGGCCTTCGCCCTGGTCGCGATCACCGGGAGATGGGGCTCCGACCTGTTGCTGATGATCGCCTTCGCGCTGCTCGGCGCCGGGGTGGGCGCGGCCGAGACGATCAGCAACGACCTCATCCTCTCCGCGGTGCCCGCGCACCGCGCCGGTGCCGCCTCGGCCATCTCCGAGACCGCGTACGAGACCGGCGCCGTGCTCGGCACCGCGGTGCTGGGAAGCCTGTTGAACCTCGCCTACCGCACCGGAGTCGAGCTCCCCGTCGAGCTCCCCGAGGCCGAGCGCGCGGCGGCCTCCGAGACCCTCGGCGGTGCGACCGCCGTCGCAGAACGTCTGCCCGAGGCGATCGCCGGGCCGATGCTGGACTCCGCCCACCAGGCCTTCGACTCCGGAGTGGTGGTCACCGGCAGCATCGGCGCGGTGCTGATGGTGATCGCGGCCCTCGTCGCTCGCCGCACCCTGCGCGACGCCCGCTGAGGCCGACGGGCGCGGCCGGCTGGGCGCCGGCCGCTCGGCATCGAGGGGTCATCCGGCGGGGGAGGGGTCCTCGCGCGTCGCTGCGGCCACCCGTTCCATGTGCCGCTTCGAGAGTCGGCGGGCCCGCTCGACCAGCGGTGCCTCGAACACCCGGAAGCTGACCGTCGCCACCCCGATCACCATCACGGTGGTGACCGCGAACAGCGCGACCCCGAACTGCTCGCCGAGGGCCAGGCGCGCGGCGTTGGCGACCAGCATGTGCATCAGATAGATGCCGTAGCTGATGATCCCCACCCATACCAGCGGCCGCCAGCTGAGCGCGGGGTGGATCCACGAATCCTCCCGCATGCACATCGCCGCGACCAGGGCGGCCATCACCACCTGCGTGATCTGCTCGGGAGAGGGGACCGCGAGCGAGACCAGCAGCGTCACCGCCAGCGCCGGCGCCGACCATCTCTGTCCCAGGGTGCCGCGGAGCATGGCGAAGCCCGCAGGCTCATGGAGAAGGATCGCGAGCACGGCCCCCAGCAGGATCGGCAGGGCGAGCGAGCCCAGGATCGTCACCGCCAGGCTGCTCGAGGAGCTCACCAGTGCGATCTGGTTGACCACGATGAGCCCGCCCAGCGCGACGAGGGTGTGCGCGGTGCGGCGGGAACGCAGCAGCAGCAGGCAGGCCAGCAGCGGCGGCCAGAACAGGTAGAACTGCTCCTCGGTGGCCAGCGACCAGGCGAAGTAGAAGATCACCGAGTCCCCGGCACCCAGATCCACGAACCAGTTCGAGGTGTAGGTGAGGAACGCCGGCAGCTTCGCCAGGAAGTACTGCCCCTCAGAAGTGTCGGCCCGAGTGGCCAGCACCAGCGCGACGTAGGTGGCGAGCACGACGTAGTAGAGCGGGAAGATCCTGCCCGCGCGGCGGATGTAGAAGCCGATCAGAGAGATCCGACCGTTCCGGTCCCGCTCCCGCAGCAGCAGCGTGGTGATCAGCACTCCGCTGAGCGCGAAGAAGAGATCCACGCCGAAGTGGCCCTGCGAGGAGATCCACGGCCCGGGCCGCCCCGAGGTGTGATGCCAGACCACCGCGATGACGCTGAGCGCCCGGAGACCGTCCAGCCCGCTGAAGTGCCGGGTGGACAGGAAGTGCGCGTGGTCGGGCGCTGGGGTGGTGCTCGCTGAGCTGGACACCCTCCCGATCGTAAACGGACATTTAGGAAAAAGCACCCTTTGGGCAGATCTTGCCCGAGGCTCCCCTTTCCGGGCACCGAGGTGTATAGTCCCGAAACAGGCAATAGGGACAGTTGGGCGAAACGGACATCGCGAAGTCAGGTCGCGAGGCGGCGACCGACCGCGCATCCGTTCCGGCTTCCCACCCCCGTCCGGCATCGAGAGGCACACGTGGCACCAGCACCGCAGGCAGTGACCGCTGCCGGAACCCCGACCCCGCTGCCCGTCGGGCACTTCCCGGCGCCGGCGGCTCCTGCCCTCGCGCGACCGCGCGCCGGGCGCCGCACAGACCGTGGGGATGACCGCCTCGTAATCGCGGCGATGATCGCCGCGGACCTCTTCGCCCTCGTGCTGGCCTGCGCGATCGCCGTGGTGATCCGGCAGAACCTCGCCGGGCTCGATCCCGCCCCCGATCTTCCCGAGTCCGTGGTGCGCAGCGCCGCTGTCATCGTCGCCGCCTGGATGCTCGCGATACTCGTCTCCGGCGGGGTGAACCCCGACTGGTCGCCGCCGGCCCCGAGATCTACCGCAATGTGCTCATCGGCAGCCTGGGCGCGGTGGGCCTCGTCGGCGCCGCTCTCTTCCTCGCCGACATCCCCCTCTCGCGACCCTTCTTCGTCGCCCTGTTCCTGGTGGGCCCCCTGCTGCTGCTGCTAGTCAGAGCCATCGCCCGGCGCGGCGTCAACCTCGCCCGCACCCGCGGGCAGCTGCGCTCCCAGGTGCTCGTCGTCGGCTCCACCGGGCACGTGCGCGGCATCGTGCGCACCCTGGCCCGCGAGACCTGGCTGGGATACGACGTGGTCGGTGCGATCGCCCCCATCAGCGACGTGCGCCGCGACGAGGGGGCCGGGGTGCCGATCCTCGGCGACGAGTCGGAGCTGCTGGACCTGGTGCGCGCCCAGCAGCCGGACATCGTGCTGTTCACCGCCGGCTCCTCCGCGAGCGCTGAGGAGTTCCGTCGGGTCGCCTGGGAGCTCGAGGGGCTGGACGTCGGCGTGATCGTCGTCCCCGGCGTCAGCGAGATCTCCGGCGACCGGATCCGGATGCGCCCCGTCGCCGGCCTGCCGCTGGTGCACATGGACCTCCCGCGCGCACGCAAGGCGCTGCGCCGCGGCAAGCGGCTGTTCGACATCGTCGCCAGCGCCGCCCTGCTGCTCCTGCTGACACCCGTGCTGGGCATCGTGGCCCTCTGCGTGCGTCTCAGCGACGGCGGCGGCGTCGTCTTCCGCCAGCAGCGTGTGGGACGCACAGGGGAGCCGTTCGAGTTCCTGAAGTTCCGCTCCATGGTGGTCGACGCCGAAGCCCGACGGGCCGAGCTCGAGCAGCTCGCCCGCGACCGTGGCAACGACGTGCTGTTCAAGATGTCCGACGACCCCCGCATCACGCGGGTGGGCAAGGTGCTGCGTCGCTACTCGCTCGACGAGCTGCCCCAGCTGTGGAACGTGCTGCGCGGCGACATGAGCCTGGTCGGGCCGCGACCCGCGCTGCCCCAGGAGGTCACCGGCTACGACGGCGACGCCCACCGGCGCCTGGCCGTGCGGCCCGGGATCACCGGGCTGTGGCAGGTCTCCGGGCGCAGCGACCTCTCCTGGGAGGACACCGTGCGACTGGACCTCTTCTACGTCGACAACTGGTCCTTCGCCCAGGACCTTCTGATCTTGGCGCGCACTGCGCGCGCCGTACTGGCCTCCCGTGGAGCGTACTGAGCGACGCACCGCGGGTTGGGGTGATGCCCCCGTGTGAGGGAAGTGCTGAGCCCTCATGCGGGGGCGTTCCGCTGTCCGGAGGCTCTTCCGGCGCTCTATCGGCGGGAGCCTCCCGACGGTGCCGAGTCCTGGCGGCGCCGGGAATCCGCCCTCCGCTCCTTGTGGGACTGCCACAGGAACTGTACCGACCAGATCAGGCCGAGGCCCACTGCGAAGATCAGCACTGTCAGGCCGATGTCCTGGCCCGAGCCGCCGAACAGCGCTTCACCCAGCCCGAACCAGAGGGCGGTGGGCAGGGCGACGATGGCCAGGACCACGAAGGTCAGGACGGCCACACGGAGACCAGGCCTGGGATTCTTGGAGGAGGATGTCATTCGGAAGCGGCGAGTAGATTTCGACGGCGTATGACGGAGATTCTCCTAGTACGAGATCGGGAGCAACAATGAATCTTTCGCTCGGCGAAAGGTAACAGCGGGTTCTGCGTGGCAGCAACCTCGGCACGTCCTGAGAATCTGGTACATCGCCTCGCCGCACGATCCCGAACAGTGCCAGTCGCGCGATCATGAGCACGGACCAGCTGCGCCTGCGCGCACGCTCCCCGCGCACGGCGAAGCGCCCACCCCTTTACAGAGGTGGGGCGCTTCGGGCCAGCTGGACTCAGCCGGCGACGAGGGCCGGATCGACCGTGCGCTGCTCCGTGCCGGTGGCGCGGTGCCGCTGCGGGGCGGGGCGCTCCTGAGCGCTCTCCTCAGCGGACGGGGGCGGGGCCGGAGCGCCGGCCAGCCCGACGACGACCTCGATCCCGCACTCCCGCAGCGCGCTCACCAGCTCCGTCAGGTCCTTCAGTGCGGTCCGGGGGTCGCGGCGATGACCGCGACGTCGGAGCGTCGGGCGGCGCTGGCCAGGCTCGTGCGGTAGCGGCCCGAGGGCACGATCACGGCGCATCCGGTCGATGCCCCGGCCGCCGTCTCTGCCGCGGCGTCCGTCCCGCCCCACGACAGCCCGGTGCCCGGATCGTCGAGGATCCGGTGCACGGCTGCGAGCAGCCTGCCCGCGGCGATCCGTGACGGCATCGGCGCGGCGGCGTGCAGCAGTACCCGCACTGGCTCGCAGGCGGGATTGACCCGGGCCCGGCGCACGGCCTCATCGGCCAGCCGCACCCAGAACTGCTCATCGCTGTGCTCGCTCGACACCACGGCCAGCGGGCCCGCGGCCAGCTCGAGACGGTCCGCGCTGCGCACCCACGGATCGAGCCGCTCCCGCAGCACGGCCGCGGCCACACCGAGCAGCAGCCCCGCCATCGCGGCCCCCGCGACGGTGATCAGCAGGCCGGGCCCCGAGGGCGCCGAAGGCGGCACCGCAGCGCCGATGATGCGGCCCGGCTCATGATCCGACGGCGCCATGCTCGTGCGCTGCTGCTGCAGGTTCTCGATCAGCGCCACGGTGGTGGGGGTGGAGGGCTCGGCCCGCAGCTCCTCTATCTGCTGATCGACCCCTTCGAGGTACCGCTCGGTGAGGTTCGCGGCGGCCTCCTGCCGCAGCTCGAGATAGGCGGCGGCGATCGCGTCGGCCCCGTCGGCCGCCTCCTGCGGCGCTTCCGCACGCACCGTCACCTGGAGGATCTGCGAACCCAGCGGGGCCGCCACCTCGACATCGCCCCGCAGGGACTCGCCGGCATCGGAGAGGCCCAGCGACTCGGCGGCGCGCCGCGCCACCTCCCGGGAGCCGAGGATCTCCTGCTCGGTGCGGATGTTGACATCCTCGCGGCTGCCGATGAGCGGATTCGAGATCACGGGAGAGACCACGAGGCTGGTCGTGGCCTCGAAGCGGTCCGGGGTGGTCTCGGCGAAGGCCGCACCGGCGAGGCCGCCGAGCAGCAGCAGTGCGAGCAGCACGGTCAGCCACCTGCGTCGAAGGGTGCTGAGGACGTAGGTGAAGGACATGGTCATCTCCTGTGGGTGAAGCGGTGCTGAGTTGTCAGGAAGGTCGTGGGGGTGCGGGTCGTGGAGCACGGGTCCGGGATCAGCTCTGGGCGCGTTCATCGAGCAGAGCCCCTCTCCTGTGGGCGGCGAGCAGCGCCAGCCCGTAGACGGCCAGTACGGCGGCGAGGGCGCACAGCTGCAGCAGCGCGCCGGAGTCGGCGGCCAGCAGGCGCACCAGCACCGACCCGCCGATCACGATCAGAGCCGGCAGCGCCGCAGTGACCAGGACAGTGCGCAGCGGGACCGCGAAGCCCAGCGAGCGATGCACCTGGGAGCCGGCCAGGAGCGTGTCGATCACGATGCTGAACGCGAAGGCGAGCGCCGCCCCATTCATGCCCCACCACGGCACCAGCACGGGCATCAGCGCCAGCAGCACCAGCAGCTGGATCGCCTTGTTCCGCAGCTGCCAGGTGCTGCGGCCCGCCATCAGCAGCACCGTCTGCAGCGCGCCGGCGGTGTTCTTCAGCGCCATGGCGGAGGCGAGCACCACCAGGGCGACCGTGCCGAGGGTGAACTCCGCACCGAACATGCCCAGCACCACATCGGCGAACAGGGCGATGGCCAGATAGAAGGGCCAGGAGCCGAGGATCAGCAGCTGGGTCGCCTGGCGGTACAGGCTCTCCGCGCGGGCCTGGTCCTCCTGTGCGATCGCGGCGCTGATCCGCGGTCCCAGCACGATCCGCAGCGCCGCCTCGAGCATGTTGCCGGCCTGCACGATCCGCGTCACCACGCCGTACACGCCGCCCGCGCCCGGGCCCATCAGTGCGATCACCAGCAGCACATCCGCCCAGTCCAGGGCCCGCTCGAGGATGATCGTTGCGCCGCGGGGGAGGGAGAAGGCCCAGAACCTGCGGGCCACCACGGTCTGCTCGCCGCGCGGCAGCGGTGCGGCCGGGCCCGCCTCGGCGCGCAGCTGCACCCTGAGGGTGAGCCCGGCGATGACCACCGCGAGGAACAGCGGTGCAGCCCATGCCCCGACCACCGACCAGGTGGTGCCCAGCAGCCCGATCACGGCGCCGACCAGGGCCAGCCGGCAGAGCGGGATGAACAGGTTCTGCACCAGCGTGTAGGTGCGGATCCGGCCGAGCCCGCGCGAGCCGGCCAGCAGGATCCCGGTCAGCGCCGCCGGCAGCAGGGCCAGGGCGAGCAGCCGAATCGTCGGCGCCGCCCCCTCGCCCGGTGCCAGCCAGGCCGCGAGCGGCCCGGCCACCACCAGCAGCGCCCCGGTCACCAGTACGCCGAGCGTGATGACGGGCAGCAGGGCGGTGCGCACCGTCGGCCGCAGATGCTCGCGCTCGCCGACGGCGCGGGCCCGTGACAGGGCGCGCACCAGGCCGGTGTCCGCGCCCAGGCCGATCACCGCGGTGGCGATCATGAACAGCGCGGTGAGCAGGAAGAACGCCCCCGTCGCATCTGCCCCCAGCCCGCGAGCGATCAGCCAGGTCACCACGAAGGCGATCCCGGCGTTGGCGACGATGCCCGCGAAGGTCAGGACGGACTCGTGCCCCATCTTCATCTCCGGAGCCCGGCGCGGGGCGCTCACCTCAACCATCGGTGCCACCACCCTCCGCGGCGGCCCGGCTGAGCACCGCGGCGCCCAGCATCATGATCAGGCACTGGGTGACGCCGAGGCCGTAGAACCAGATGGTGCAGCCCACGGTCGCGACCATCCCCTGGAGCACGTACGCGGCAGGATCATGCACCCGCCACGAGCCCTGCAGCACCCGGCCCAGGAACACGTAGAACAGCACCAGGCCGATGAACCCGTAGGAGTACAGCAGGGTCCAGGCGTAGCCCTGGGTGCCCAGGGCGATCCCGATCGAGGGGTCCATGTCCGGCATCGCCCAGCCCACCACGGGGGATTCGAGCACCTTCTCGAAGGTCGCCTGGTAGATCGAGCTGCGCCCGGAGGTGGTGTGTGAGACCTCCTGCCGTTCCGCGATCGCCTCGAACACCCCGCCCACCATCGCGCCGACGCCCGCGGCGCCGAGCAGCCCCAGCACCGCCAGGCCCACCCGGAGGCTGCCGGCCAGCACGAACCGGCCGGCGACCAGCAGCGCGAACAGCGCCAGGGCGATCAGCATCCCTCGGTTGCTGGTCTGCGCGGCCGGATACACCGAGACCACCATCCCCAGCGCCAGCAGCACCCGACCCGTCCGGCTGCGCAGACGCGTCCACACCAGCATCATCAGCGGTGTCAGCAACGCATAGGCCATGCCCCAGGAGTTCGTGTACGGGAACGGTGCGGCGGGCCGCACAAACGGCTCCTCCGCGCCCCACGGGTCCTGGACCTCCGCCAGACGCGGCATCACCAGCTCTCGCACCAGCTCGTTCCCCAGCAGCGAGCCGGGTACGAGATGAGAGATGGGCGTGGTGAGGCGGACGTCCGGGGAACTGGGTGGCGAGCACGCCGAGGACGACCACGGTGCCCCACACCACCGTCAGCCCGCGCAGCAGCTGCGTGAGCGAGAGGGATTCGCGTGCATTGACGTAGTAGAGGAACGCGATGCCCACGGTGAGCAGATCCGAGGTGCGCTGGGCGTAGCCCACCAGCTCCATCGGCCCGGAGACCGAGATCGCGCACACCACCACCCAGGCGAGGAACGCGAACCAGCACAGCACGCCCGGGGTGGCGCGCACCCCGCCGCGCAGCAGCAGGAAGATCACCATGATCCCCCGAAGGTGACCGGGGCGAACAGGGTCAGGCCCGTGACCCAGTACAGCGGGAAGCCGTACAGCAGGGCGAGCAGGGGCCAGGCGGGAAGCCGGACGGCCCCCGAGGCGGTGCGCCCCACCTGCTCCCGGACGGGAGCCGGGAGCAGGGCCGCGGCGGGTGCTGAGCCGGTGCGGGGCACCGCTGCCGTGGAGCCCATCAGGCGGGGTCCCGTATCAGGACGCCGCGGGCGTCGAAGGCGAAGCCCGCTGCCGTGTCCTCGCCCGGCAGGACCTCGACGGCGAGCGTGTTCTCGCCGGCGACCAGCAGCTCCGCGGGGACCGTGAGGATCTGCGTCGGCTCGTCGTCCGGTTCGGCGCCGGCGTCGGGTTCGGTCGCGGGATCGGGCAGCTCCGGCAGCTCCACCTCGACGCCGTTGACGTGGACCACGAGGTCGGCGCCGGCGGGGAGGGTGAGCTGGAGGGAACGCACGCCGTCCAGATCGTCGATCTCGACGGTGCGGCGGAACCGAGCGGTTGGCGGGGCGTCGTCGCCGACGCTGAGCACGGTGCCGAGCAGCTGCTCGTCCCCGCCCCAGCCCAGCGGCGCTGCGCCGCTCAGCCAGGCCGCATCGTCGAAGTCGGTGCCGGTCCAGTCCTTCTCGTCGGAGGGCTCGCCGGCGAGGGGGCCGCAGTCGAGACTCCAGGCGGAGCCCGCCGCGATCACCTCATCCGGATCAGCGGGCTCCTCTTGAACGGGAGTCTGTCCGTCCTCCGGCAGCGCCGGGGCCGCCTCGCAGGAAGCTGCCGGTGCCTCCTTCGCGTCCTCTTCCGTGCCCTCGGGCTCCTCCGCGTCACCCGTCGCGTCCTGTGACGGGTCGGCAGGTCCGGGAGCTGCCGGTGCCGGTGCCGGTGCGTCCTCCGTGTTCTCCTCCGTCGTGCCTTCGGGCTCCGTCGTGGAGTCCTCGGGGAGGCGGCCTCGGGCTCATCCGCCGGCGGCTGCGCGGCCTCGGCGGCAGGTGCCGTGTCGGTGGGCTCCTCCGCGACCGTGGCCCGCAGCGGCGCTACAGGTTCTCCCGCCGCTGCCTCGGCGGTGAGCTCGAAGCTCGCCGTCGGTGAGCTGCGGTAGTTCAGGTGCACCTCGGCGGTGATCACGTTCTCGCCGCTGACCAGGAGGTCCCCCGGTACCGTGACGGTCACGGGGTTGGCCAGCGCAGCCGCGGCGTTCGGTGCCGCCGAGGCATAGGTGCCGTGCCCGATCGACCCGGTCGGCATGTTGCTGCGCGCCACCTCGGTGCCGTTGACGTAGACCACGACCCCGTCGTCGGCGCGGGTGGTGAGCTCGAGCGCTGCCACCTGTGTGGCGTCGTCGACGGTGAAGGATCGCCGGAAGTAGGCGGTCAGCGGCTTCGTGCCCGTCACCGTCAGCTCCGTGCCCAGATCGTTGTGACCCCAGCCCAGCGGCGCCGCGCCGGTGCTCCAGCCCGAGTCGTCGAAGGCGGTGCCGGCCCAGTCCGCGTCAGGGGCATCGCTCTCGTAGCGGTAAGCCCAGTCGGAACCCGCGGCAACCAGCGACGACGGCTCTGGCTCCGGGTCAGGATCGGGTCAGGATCCGGATCGGGGTCCGGATCCGGGGCGGGCTGCTCGCCGGGCACCAGCACCGCGCCGAGGTCATAGCTGACCGTCGGTGAGCTGCGGTAGTTCAGGTGCACCTCGGCGGTGATCACGTTCTCGCCGCTGACCAGCGCGTTTCCCGGCACCGTGACGGTCACGGGGTTGGCCAGCGCAGCCGCGGCGTTCGGTGCCGCCGAGGCATAGGTGCCGTGCCCGATCGAGCCGGTCGGCATGTTGCTGCGCGCCACCTCGGTGCCGTTGACGTAGACCACGATCCCGTCGTCGGCGCGGGTGGTGAGCTCGAGCGCTGCCACCTGTGTGGCGTCGTCGACGGTGAAGGAGCGGCGGAAGTAGGCGGTCAGCGGCTTCGTGCCCGCAGCCGTCAGCTCGGTGCCCAGGTCGCTGTGACCCCAGCCGAGCGGCGCGGTGCCGGTGGTCCAGCCCGAGTCGTCGAAGGCGGCGCTGGTCCAGTCCCCGGCCGGGGCATCGCTCTCGTAGCGGTAGGTCCAGTCCCCGCCGGCCGCGATCGCGGTGACCGGGAGCGTGCCCGGATCCACCGTCTCCGGCACCACCACCGGGGAGGTCGCGGAACGGTTCCCGGCCGTGTCGACCGCACGCACGAAGTAGCGTGCGGCGTCCGCGGACGCAGGCAACTCGAGGGAGGTGCCGGTGATGCTGGCCACCACCCTGTCCTCCCGCAGCACCTCGTAGCCGGCGTCGCTCACGCCCTGCCAGCTCAGCTGGACCGTCCCGGCACCGCTCGCGGCCGTGAGCCCCTGCGGCACCGCGGGAGCGGTGGCGTCCGTCGGCGCGAAGCGCACGAACGCGCCCGTCCACTGGTTCAGGGTGTTCGGTGTGCGGGCGTAGGTGTAGTCCCCGCCGACCCATAGGGAGCCGTCCGACGCCTCCTGGATCGCCCAGGCCCCGTAGCCGCTGCGCAGGCTCACCTGGGGGCTGTGCTCCGGCACGTACTCGCCGTCGGACGCCCTCCAGATACCCACCTGGTCGATGTGCTCGACCCGCGAGAACCCGCTGATCCCAGGCCATTTCCGGGCGCCCTGATACACGTTCTCGGAGCAGTGGCAGCCCGCCGCGACCCCGTCCTCGCCGTAGGCGGCGACGGCCTGGAAGTCACCACCGTTCTGGGTGATGTTGGTGCTCAGCTCCTGCATGCTCGAGCGGTCGTAGCTGAAGAGCATGTGCTCGCTTCCGGCGAGCCACACCCGGTCGCCGACCTCCGCCACCGCCTGCTGGTAGCCCACACGGCCGCCCGCGATGTTCGAGAAGTCCACACTCCACGGGATGACCGTCGCGTCCTGCGCAGTGAACGCAGCCGCGCGCGGCGTCTCGTACGTCCACTGGCTCGAGCCGAAGTATCCCGCCGCGTAGACCTGATCACCGTGTTCGGACGCATCGATCGAGACCACCGTGCCGTCGAGCATCGGATCCCAGCCCCCGCCGGGTGCGAGGGTCGAGACGTCCAGCCGGCCGATGTTGCGCCGGTACACCTCCGAGGTGACGCCGCCGCCGGTGATGTGGGTGAACCGGCCGCCCAGGTAGAGGTGACCGTCCTGCACGTCCATGGTGCGGATCAGCGGCGGCACCCCGCCGGTGTAGTTGATGATCCGCGTCGTGGCAGAGGGATCCGCCGCGCCGGTGGCCGGATCGACCACGGCGAAGGCGGCGGAGGGCCGCCCGCTCGCCGTGCTGAACGCGCCGCCCACCGCGATCCGTCCGTCGGGAAGGACGGCGACCGCCTTGACCTGGTTGTCCAGCTGGGGACGGAAGGAAGAGATCCACGCGCCGGTGGCGACATCGAAGGCCGCCAGATAGCTCTGCTCGACCCGTCCGGTCCCGTTCGCATCGCGCTGCACGTAACGGAAGTTGCCGCCCACGTACATCACGCCGTTCAACTCCGCGAAGTCCGAGACCTCGGTGTTCAGCTCGCCGCCGCCGGCCGCGCCGAGCCCGCTCACGCCCCACGGGGTGGGCAGGGGATAGCTCTGCGCAGTCGCGACCTGGGTGCTCTCGGGCAGGCCCGCATCCGGGATCGAGGCGAAGATGTCCTGGCTCATCAGGCGAGGGCGCACGAACACCTGGGTGAAGGGCCGCGGATAGCCGGCCGTGGCGGAGGAGGCCCACAGGTACGAGCTCGAGGCGGAGCTGCCGCGGGCGCCCGAGCCGTAGCTGAAGCCGCGGGCCCAGCCGCGCGAGCCGTCCACGTTGGTGTCCACGCGGCGGTAGGAGTTGTCCGCGCCAAAGCTGCCGGTGTTCCCGCCCCCGCCGCTCGAGGTGTCCATCTGCCACGAGGCGATGCCCTGCAGTCCCGCGAACTGCCAGGACCAGTCCTCACGCTGCGTCGAGTAGCGGAAGCGGACCTCCTGCCAGGAGCTGCCGTCCACGGTGCGGGCCCGGCGCAGCCGCACACCCTCGGCCAGCTCATCCACGGAGCCGTCGTTCAGCAGGCCGTCCACGGTGCTCGCCGGCAGCTGCGCGGGGGAGAAGGCGGCGGGCCCGGTCGGGGTCTGCGCCACGTCCACGGGGGTCAGCCGACCCTCGTTGCTCTGGGTCCAGTTCTCACGGCCGCGGCCGATCATCACCCAGCCGCCGCCGTCGGTGCTCTGATCGCAGAAGAACTGCTGCGGAGCACCCAGCTCCGGTGTGACCAGCCAGTACACGCCGTCCTCGGCAGAGGGGTCACGCTGTTTGATCTCCCAGCAGGAAGCGGCAGCGGTGCCCTCGCCCAGCCCGTCCGGCTCCGGCACCGACGACGCTGTGGCCAGCGAAACGGGTGAGACCGCAGGGGACTCAGCGGCCGGCGGAGCAGGGGCATCCTCCGAGGTGGGGGAGTTCTTCCCCGGGTCCGCAGAGGCCGCGAGCGGCAGCAGCGTCGCGAGCGCGACCAGCAACCCCAGCAGGGAGCGGACCGCGGGGAGAGCCGCGATACGAGGGATGTGGGGACGGGTGTCGAGGTGGTCATGATTCCTCCGCTGCTCAGCAGGCCGGATCGTCGGGGAACGTTCGGCCGACGATCCGCCAGTCGGCGGAGTCGGAGCGCTCGAGGACGAAGATGTTCCAGGCGCGGGTGGACGACGGGGAGGTCGCGATGACCTCACCGTCGGCGCTGGGTGACGAGTGCCGAGGAGTCCACGCACAGACGGACCGTGGCGACCTCCCCGTCGTTCGTGGACGAGCTCTCCAGCACCTCGACCTCGCCGAAGGAGTAGGCGCCCGAGCGGGTCCACCCCTCTGTCTCGAACTCGAGCCTTTCGGCCTCCAGCTCGCTGAGGTACGAGCGGGTGGCGACGTCGGAGAGATCCCCGACGACGTCGGACGGCACCGCAGGATCGATCTGCGCGGTCTGCTCGAGCACCGAGACCAGCACCGACGAGGTCTCCTTCGAGATCTCCGCCTGCTGCTGCGGGGTCGGGGTCGAGGGGGCCGACGGGGACGCGGTGCCGGTGGGCGGATCCGAGGGATCCGCCCCTCCGTCGGGCGCATCGGACGGCGCATCGGTGGGGTCCGCCGGCGCGGTGGTGCCACCTGCCGGGGGCGGGGTGTGGGTGCTGGTCGGGACCGAGGGGTCGAAGGCCGAGGTCCCGGTGGGATCCTCCTCCGGTGGACCGCCCGCGAGCACCACCGCGGCCACCACTGCGGCGGCCGCGAACAGCAGCAGCAGGAGCAGCACCCACCGGCGGCGAGAGGTCATACCCCTCGCCCCCGCCGATTCAGCGCGGCGATCGTGAACTGCGGGGAGATCAGGCGCGTCATGGTCAGCATCGCGAGCCACGCCCGCGGCTCGAGGGGCCGGTGGGTGAGGGTGCGACGCGTCCAGGGCGCGCAGCGCCCTGCTCCCCGGCAGCCGCATAGGCGAAGGCGACCTGGCCGCACATGCGTCCGGCGTTGCGATCGTCATGGAGCAGATCGGGATGCTTCGCCACCAGATAGCTCAGCCCCTCGGCCATCCGCTCCCAGCGGCCCGCGAAATACGAGTCGCGATCCCAGTGCACGATCACCAGCTCATGGGGGACGCTCGCGATCGGGCCGCGCTCGGTGACGCGCAGCAGGAAGTCGTAGTCCTCGCCGTAGCCGAAGGGGATCGACTCGTCCACGCCGCCGGGCAGCGCGAGCAGATCGGTGCGCCGGAACAAGAAGGAGGAGGGGTGCAGCTCGCCCACCCGGGAGCGCAGCAGATCTTCGCGGGTGGTGAGCATCGGCGGCCTGCGGTCCACCGTCCCCTCGAGGGTGACGATGCTGATCCCGCAGGCGATCACCGCTGCGTCCGGCCGTTCCCGCCACAGTGCGACCTGCGCGGTGAGCTTGTGGGGAGTCCACTCGTCATCGTCGTCGCAGAAGGCGATCAGGGTCCCGGCCGCGCGGGCGATGCCCGTGTTCCGTGCCCCGGCCAGACCGGCGGCGCGGTCGTTGCCGCAGGTGTTCAGGATGACGCTGGGTGGAAGCTCCGTGCGCAGATCCTCGAGCGGATCGATCGGGCTCTGATCGAACACCACGACGATCTCGAGCGGGCCCGCGTACTGCTGCGCGGCGATCGAACGCAGTGCCCGGCGCAGCAGCTCGGCGCGGCCATGGGAGGCGACGACAGCGGTGACGGACGGGGCGGGGACTGAGGGTGGTGCTCATGACGTGACTCCTTCGCCGAGCTCTCGCCAGCGACGGCTGGCCGAGAGGAGGAAATGCAGAACATTGGTGCCGAACAATGCGAGATAGACGAGACCGAACAGCGGCAGCACCGGCCAGAGCACGAAGGCCCAGCACAGGACCCCCGGATCGGCGGGCAGCAGCAGCCATGACTGATGCCGACGGACCTCGACCCGCTGTCCCTGGGCGCGGTCGCGCAGCGCGGTGCCGAGGATCTGACTGAGGAAGGACGCCGAGGCCAGTGCCGAGAACGCCGCGCCGACGATCGCCAGCAGCGGCATGCCCTGCAGCAGGAACCCCGCCGCGATGCTCAGGTGCACGGCCGGCATCCGCACCGCGTCCAGGGTGTGGTCGAGCCACTCACCCTGCAGGCTGGAGGTCTGCTGCAGGCGGGCGAGCTGCCCGTCGGCCGAATCCAGGGCGTACCCGAGCGCCAGCAGCACCGCTGCGATCCCGCCCGCGAGCAGCGGTGTGCGGTGCAGGGCGAGGAACGCGCCGAGACCGCTGAGGGTCACCACGATGCTCATCACCGACACCGCCGACGGGGTGGCACCCATCCGTTCGGCGGCCGCGCACAGGTAGCGAGCGGCGCGCCGGTTCACCCAGCGGGTGTAGGCGGGGACGCCGGCCCCGGGCTTCTGGGCCGCATCGAGTCGTCTCAGCGACTCTGCGATGGGCAGTCGTCGGGGGTGGGGTGGGTCAGGGTCAACGAGTTCATGAGCCTCTCCGTGCTGGGAGCGGGTGGGTGGGGACGGCGGCGAGGCCGACCGGATCATCGCGGTGCGGTGCCGGGGCGCCGGGCGTGGTCAGCTGGGGGCGTCGAGAGCCCGGGCGGGCCGCACGGCGCTGAGCAGCCGACGGGCCGAGAGCCGGCGCCGCGGGGAGCTGAGGATGGTGCGGGACAGCGCCGCGACCGCGGAGCTGGTGGCTGCGGGCAGAGCGCCGACGGGCAGGTCAGGGGCTTCGGTGCAGCCAGCCAGGCATCGAGCTCGGAGACCAGATGCTCCCGGGTGCGCACGCTCACGCAGCGTCCGCGGGAGGCCATGAAGTCGCCGAAGGCGACCTGATGGTCATCGACCACCTCTCCGAGGTGCGGGTCGCGGGGCACCACGATCGGGCGGTGTCCCGCCCGGTTGGCGTCGGCGATCGTGCCCGGGCCCACCTGCGAGACCACCAGGTCGGCGGCCGCGTACTGCGCGGCGATCTCCTCACTGCCCAGCAGCTCGTGGTTCACGCCGTGCCGCGAGGGGCGGGCGGTGCCGTGCTGCACCACCAGCTCGAGGTCGTCATGGGATGCCGACCAGTGGTCCACCCACTCGATGAGGCGGGTGAAGGGATGGTGGTCGGTCCCCACCGTCACGAAGACCCGCGTGGTCACAGCGTCGGCCCGATCACGACGGCGCCCGGGTAGAGGCGCTCCTGTTCACGCCACTGCACCGCGAACTGGTCCACGAAGGGGTAGACCATGCGTCCGGTGAGGGTGCGCGAGGCGATCCGGTCGATGACCTCGATGTACATCGTCCGGATTCCGCGCAGGTGGGCGATCGCGAAGAAGGGGCGGCCACCCCGGCGCCGGTGGAGACCACCAGATCCGGGTGCAGGTCCTTCAGCGTGTGCCGCGCCAGCACCATGTTCCGCAGCGCATTGGGAATGTTGCGCGTGGTGGGGGAGTGGGCGTGGATGACGTCCTCCCCGGCCAGGGTGGTGCGCGCGTGCTGGTTGTCGAATGTGACCCAGGTGCGCTCGCAGTCCTCCCACCAGTGGCGCATCGCCATCAGCTGGGTGAGGTGACCGCCAGTTGAAGCGATCAGGAGCAGGCGGGTGGGGCGGGACTGCGAGGGCTGGGCGCCCTCAGCGATGGTGGGTGCGGGAGTGGCCGTGAGCGTCGGCTGTTCGCGCATGATCGATCTCTTCTCTCGTGGGTGCCGTGAGGTCCCGGATCACCGGGCGAGCACGGTCTCGGGATGGGGCTGCGGGCGCCCTCGGTGATGGCCGCCAGCGCTCGCCGCAGGGCGGTGCTGGAGGTGTGCATGGTGTAGGGGAGGTACTGGATCTTGACCCCCACCTCGGCGAACTGCTCCTCGAGGCGGAGCCCCTTGGGGGTTCCGCGCCAGTCATCGCCCTTGAAGAAGTGTGTGAAGTGCATGTCGCGCCAGGCGTCCAGCTTCGACGGGGTGTTCTCCACGTAGACGCGGTCCACGAAGCGGAGGTGTCGCACGATCTCGGCACGCTCCGCGGTGGGGATCACGGGTTCGATCCCCTTGACCTCGCGCAGCATCTCGTCGCTGACCACGCCGGCGATCAGCACGTCGCAGTGCTGCTTGGCGTGGCGGAGCAGGTTCAGGTGCCCCACGTGGAAGAGGTCGAACCCCCTGCTGCATATCCGATCCGCATGCTGACCTCCCGGTCCGTCCTGTCGGCGCTGCTGCTGCAACGACCATTCAAGGAGCGTACCTCGCAAAAAGCGAAAAAGGTAGAATTCGGACATTACGGATCCGGAACGGGTCGGGGAGCGCCGAGGGGCGCGCAGGCCGCCTGACCCTCGCTGGCACGGCTGGGAACTCGCGAACCCGAGAACCCTCCCCACCGGGACGGCCAGGGGCATAGCGTGGTGAGCTGTGACCAGGAGACCCGCCACCAGCCGGCACGCCCCGGCGGGGCTGCGGAGGAGAGACGGATGACAGGCACGTTCGACACCACCGACTACATGGACTGGGACTGGCTGCCCGGTGCCGCGGCCGAGATCGAGGTCTACCTCGAGCGGCTGCTCACCGAGGGGTCGATCACCGCCCATGTCGTCGAGGCCCGCTCGAAGTCCATCGCCTCCTTCCAGCGCAAATGTGCGGAGAAGGGGTACGAGGATCCGCGGCGGCAGGTCACGGACACGGTCGCCGTGCGCCTGATCATGTACTCCGACACCGACGAGAGCCGTGCCGTCGAGCTGATCCGCGAGCGCTTCGAGGTTCTCGAGGACTTCAACCCCGGGGACGCCAAGCCCCCGCAGCGCCGTGGCTACGACTGCGCTCACCTGGTGGTCACGGGCGAGCAGGAGAGCCAGGCCCGGGACTGGCTCGTGGCCAGCGGCGACCTGCGCAGGTACTTCGACCGCTTCGGTGGGCTCGAGATCCAGGTGCGCACCGTCGCGGCGCACGCATGGGCCGAGTTCGAGCACTCGCGCCGCTACAAGGGGGTCGGGTACAGGCACGTCAGCACGCACGACCAGCAGACGATCGACCAGCTCTTCGGCGCGGCGGCGGACGCCCGCCGCGCCCTCGACGAGACG
Organism: Brachybacterium sp. Z12; assembly: GCF_014400405.1. Classification (GTDB taxonomy): domain Bacteria; phylum Actinomycetota; class Actinomycetes; order Actinomycetales; family Dermabacteraceae; genus Brachybacterium. The sequence continues at coordinate 387,683 of NZ_CP060496.1, forward strand.
TTCACGGCGATCGAGCGGGTGCTGGCGAACCCCACCCGGGTCGACGCCGATGAGGACGACGACCAGCTCGAGGAGAGCCGGTTCGAGGACGATCAGGCCCCGGAGCCGCAGCCTGGTGCGGCCGACGGCACTCCCGGTGCGGCCGCAGGAACGGGAGCCGACGGTCCCGAGGCATCGCCGACAGTGCTCGATGCACCCTCCCTGAAGACCTTCCTCGCCGCCCGGTTCCCCGATGACAACGCAGGCAGCGACCGCGGCATCGAGTTCGCCTGCGAGCTGGTCCGCGCCTGCGGCCTGACCACCCTCACGGAGCTCGCCCGGGAGCTCGAGGCGATCGACAGCGCAGAGGTGCGTGACCTCATGGACACCACCACCGCCGTCACCCGTGTCAGGCGGCTCGACGACGAGCTGCTGGCTCTGTACGGCGAGGAGTACATCAGCAGCACCGAGTCGATCGGTGCGGTGGGCCGCCGCGGTGATCAGCTGCGCTGGCGGTACGACCGGCTGCGGGACAAGGTCTCCCTCCGCCGCCGCCCCGTCGTCTTCCAGATCTTCGGTGCGGACTGCCCGGAGAGCATCCAGGCCCGGAAGATGCCCGCGCCCCGCGTGGTGCGGGAGCTCGCCCGCATCGTCGCCGAACGGGAGGGAGCGGCGTCGGTCGTGCAGGACGGCGCCATCAGTCTCGCCGAGGATCTCCCGCTGAGCGCCCGGCCGAGGCCCGTCCGACTCCAGGACGGCACCGACCTCTGGATCGCGACGACGCTCCGCCGCGAGCACGCCGAGAGCCTCATGGCCGCACTGATGGACGCCGCACCCGCTCTGGACCTGCGCGTCATGAGGAACGGCCTGCTCTTCCTGCCCCTGAGCACCTGAGGGCGCGCCGCTCGCGGCTGTGGGATTCTGACCCCATGAGCCTTCCCGCCGACAGCCACGTGCACAGCGAGTTCTCCTGGGACACCGGGGGCCCGGATTCCGCCGCCCGCGGCACGATGGAGGCGACCTGCGCTCGCGCGGCGCGCATCGGTCTGCCGGCGCTGTTCTTCACCGAGCACCTCGACCTCGAGGACGCCTGGTTCAGCGACCCGCAGGACTTCGGAGATCATGAGCGCCACCTGCTCGAGCCCGATGGCCGTGTCGCCGTGCCCCGCTTCGACGCGGACGGCTACTTCGAGAGCATCGAGCGCTGCCGTGCGGCGTTCCCGCAGCTGCATATCGGCACCGGGCTCGAGATCGGGCAACCCCATCTGCGCCTGGAGACCGCCCGCGAGCAGCTGGACCTCTCTCGCTTCGACCGTCTGCTGGGCTCCCTGCACACCCTCGAGATCGAGGGCGGGCGGGCCGAGCCGGACACGCTCTACCGCCGGCTGCCCGCGCCGGAGGTGCTGCGCCGTTATCTCGCAGAGGTCCCCGCCCTGGTCTCGGGGAGTGAGCCCTTCGAGATCGTCACCCACCTCGACTACGCCCTGCGCTATTGGCCCCAGGAACTGGAGGGCCCGGTCGACCCCGCGCCTTCGAGGAGGAGTTCCGCGCCGCGCTGCGGGCGATCGCCGAGAGCGGCCGCGCGCTGGAGATGAACACGCGACGGCTCTGGCCGTGGATGCCGCAGTGGTGGAGCGAGGAGGGTGGGCGCGCGATCAGCTTCGGCAGCGACGCGCACGCGCCCGGTGCCCTCGCCCACGGGTTCCCAGAGGCGGTCGCGATGGTCGAGGCCTTCGGCTTCCGTGCCGGGGCCCGGGCCCAGGATCTCTGGCGGCGCTGAGCATGGTTCTTCCATCTCCTTTGGCCTTCCCCGCGGGTACCAGTAAACTGAAGGTGTCGTGGGGGAAACCTGGGTGGGGACTGTGTGACGAGAGCGCGCTCGATCGCGCTCCGCAGTGCTGTCGTAGATCGGGCCCATGGCGCTCTGCATCATTTCGACGACTCCGAGGGGAAGCACATGACTGTGCCGGGCGACGGGCAGAACCCGTCATCGGATCCGCACTCGCAGGATCCACAGCAAGGAGGGGACCAGCAGCCGCAGGCGCCGGCCCCGCAGGCACCAGGGAGCCCCGCGCTCCCGCCGCAGGCACCGTACTCGGGCCAGCCGCATCAGGGGGAGCAGCAGCCGCAGCACGGCTCGCCCGCTCCGCAGCACGACGCGCAGCCGCAGCACGGCTCGCCGGCGCCGCAGTTCGGTTCGCCGGCCCCGCAGTACGGCTCGCCCGCGCCCGCCCCATACGGCGCGCCGGTCCAGGGCTCTACGGCCCCGTACGGCTCGCCGTCACCTGCTCCGCAGGGTGCCCCCGCTCCGCAGGGCGCTGCCCCGGTGGCCACCGCTTCGGCGGGCATGACCCCGGATGACCTCAAGCGGAAGCTCAGCGCCGCAGGCCTGACCAACCCGCTGCCCTCCCTCGCGGTGGGCGGGGCGACCTACGTCGGCGGCATCATCATGTCGGTGGTGGCCATCGTGCTGCTCGCGATCGCCGCGATGATCGCCGGCATCGGCAACCCGGTGGAGGCCTCGCTCGACTCCCTGGATCTCCGTCCCGAGGAGGCGATCAGCGGCATCGGCTCCGCGCTGCGCTTCCCGTTCCAGATGGTCGCGCTCGCGATGCTCGGCGGGTTCGGGTTCTCCCAGACGGTGGAGGGTGTCAGCGCGAGCTTCTCGATCCGTCTGCTGCCGGCGGGGATCACGCTGGTGATGGTGCTGCTGAGCTTCTACGGCGGGCGCTTCGTGCAGCGTCGCCAGGGCGGCGGACAGCTGGGCATCTGGGTCTCCGCAGTGATCGCGGGCTTCGCGGTCGCGCTGGTCACCGTGCTCGCCGCACTGATCTTCGCGCAGCCGATCCCGGTCACCGATGACGTCACCCTGCGCCTGCACGCGGCGGGCTTCGACTCCTTCTTCGGCGCGTTCTTCCTGATCACCCTGGCGCATGCGCTGGGCCGGATCAGCATGCGCCCGCGCCCCGCCTGGTGGCCGCTGGTCGCCGACCTCACCGCGGGCTTCAAGCTCGCCGTCACCCACGCCCTGTTCGTCACGGTGATCGGGTTCCTCGCGATCACGGTGATCACCTCGATCCAGGCGCTGATCAACGGCGAGGTCCCGCCGGTGCTCTCCGTGATCCTGCTGCTGCCCCTGCTGGGCGGCTACGTCCTGGCCTACATCACGGGCTTCGAGCTGCTGTCCTCGCTCAGCGCCTCTGTCACCGGATCGGGCCTGATGGACAGCCTGCTCGGCGGCGTCTCCGGCTCCGAATACATCTCGGTCTTCTCGCTGGAGTGGTACGCGTGGCTGGGCGCGCTGGTGCTCATCCCCGTCGGCCTGATCGTCGCCGCGCTGCTGTGGCAGCACCAGCGCCAGGTGGTGCCGAACAACGTGCTCGCGCTCGCGGTCTCGTGGCTGGCGCTGCCGGTCGCGTACTTCACCGGCGCGCTGGTGCTGATGATCCTCGCGCGCCTGTCGGCACAGATGGTCGTCTCCGGCGGCTTCCTGGAAGGCGAGCGGTTCGGGGCCTCCGTCGGCCTCGCCGCCTGGACCCCGCTGCTCGCGGGCGTGGCCGGCGTGATCGTCGAGCTGCTGTCACGCTTCGTGATGCCGCTGGTCGCGCCGTACCTGCCGGGCAAGGCGCTCTCCTGGTTCCGCCGCCCGCTGGCCCCGGCCCTCGCGGGCACGGCTGCCGCAACGGCCACCGCGGGAGCGGGCCCGAACGCTGCGGCCGACGCCTCGTCGGCGCCGAACGCGCAGGGGATCCCCACCGAGCTGCCGGGCGGTGTGCAGCAGGAGGAGACCCCGGCCGACGTGCCATCGGAGCAGCCGGCGGCAGGCGCCGCCTACGCGACCGTGCCGATGGGCGGCGCCGCCGGCGCAGCCTCGGCCGACGCCACCTCCGGCCAGCCGGCCGCAGCTCCCGTGCAGCTCTCGCCGAGGACGCGCAAGCTCCTGATCGGCGGCGGCATCGCAGGAGGCGCCGCGCTGGTGCTGATCGTGGGCATCACGATCGCCTTCAACGTCGTCTCGAACACCGTGTTCTCCCCGGAGAAGCGGGTCGAGGCGTACCTCAGCGCGCTGCAGGACGGCAACGCGAGCACGGCGGTGGAGATCTCCGCACCGAACGTGCAGACCGCCGAGCAGGCGCTCCTGACCGACGCGATCGCCAGCTCCGCCGAGGAGCGGATCAGCGGTTTCGAGATCGTCGGCTCCGAGGAGTACGGGGACGACGCGATGGAAGTCACCGCCAAGATCACGCAGGATGGCGTGACCACCACGCGCAACTTCCACGTCGAGCGTGCCGGGCGCACCGCACTGGTGTTTCCCGAGTGGCAGATGGGCGAGACCGAGTACGCCTACATGTCGCTGCAGATCCCCGACGGCGCCACCTCGCTCCTGGTCAACGGCCAGGAGGTCGCGGTGGACAGCCTCGCCGTCGAGGACGGCTACGCGATGGCCGTGGTGCTCCCGGGCCAGTACACCGTGGGCCTGCCAGCCGGCTCGGACTTCCTCGACATCGAGGAGAGCACGGTGTTCGTCACCGCCGATCCGAACGAGTGGTACGAGCTGCATGCCGCACCGACCTACACGCTGAACGACGCTGGCGTCGCCGACGTCCAGTCCCAGATCGATGCGCTGATCGACGAGTGCGCGACCTCCGACGCGGCTGAGCCGGGGAGGGCTGCCCCTTCAGCGCGTACGCCGGCAGCCGGATGGTCGAGGGCTCCGGCTCCTGGACCATCGACGCCTACCCGGTCGTGGAGCTCGAGGAGGATCACTGGGGCGACGGATGGAGCCTGTCCAGCTATGACAGCCCGGGTCAGGCGACGTTCTCGTACAAGTACGAGGGATGGAGCGATGACGACGAGCCCACCGACGAGACGGACGAGAACCGCATCCGCGTCTCCGGCACCGTGACCCTCGCGGAGGACGGCACCCTCACCGTGGAGCTCTCCGACGGCTGGTGAGCTGACCGCCGTGCCGCGCTGAGCGGCCACCCCTGAGCGGCCATTGAACGGCCCTGAGGTGCAGATCCCGGTCCTGATTCCCGTGAGGGAGTCGGGGCCGGGATCTTCGCCGTCGGGACCGATGCGGCCTCCCCGGCTCCCGATCTCCGATAGTTTTGGCCTCGCGCCCGCCAGGAGCGGCGCTCTTGCAACGTGGCGAGGAGGAGGAGAGATGATGCGCGCACTGCGCAAGGCGGCGCCCGGAGCGGGCCTGGAGTGGACGACCGTCCCCGAACCCGGCTGCGGCCCCTGGGACGCGAAGGTGCGGGTGCTGCGCGCCGGGATCTGCGGCACCGACCTGCACATCCTGGACTGGGACACCTCCGCGCAGGCGATGTGCGATGCAGTGCCCTTCACCCCGGGGCACGAGTTCTACGGCGAGGTGGTAGAGGTCGGCAAGGAGGTCTCCGACGTATGGGTGGGCGACCGTGTCTCGGGGAGGGGCACGTGGTGTGCGGGATGTGCCGCAACTGCCGCGCCGGCCGCCGCCAGATGTGCATCCGCACCCGCTCCGTCGGTGTCCAGAGCGACGGGGCGTTCGCCGAGTACGTGACCCTCCCGCACCAGAACGTGTGGGTGCACGAGCACGACGGCGGCGAGGAGCTGATCACCCCGAGCTCGGCGCGGTCTTCGACCCGCTCGGCAACGCCGTGCACACCGCGTTGAAGTTCCCGCTGGTGGGGGAGGACGTGCTGATCACCGGCGCCGGGCCGATCGGGCAGATGGCCGCCGCCGTCGCACGGCATGCCGGGGCCCGCTACATCACCATCACCGATATCTCCCCGGAGCGCCTGGCGATGGCGGAGGGCTGCGGCGCTGACGTGGTGCTGGATGTGGCCACCATGAAGGTCCGCGATGCCCAGCGAAGCCTGGGCATGCGTGAGGGCTTCGACGTGGGCCTGGAGATCTCCGGGCAGGCACGGGCACTGCAGGAGATGATCGAGAACATGAACCACGGCGGCACGATCGCGCTGCTGGGCCTTCCCGCGCAGCAGTTCGAGATCGACTGGACCATGGTCGTCACCCGCATGCTCACCCTGCAGGGCATCTACGGCCGGGAGATGTTCGAGACCTGGAACGCGATGTCCGCGATGCTGAGCACCTCCGAGGTGCTGCGCTCCGCGATCCTGCGCACCATCACCGACGTGATCCCCGCCGCGGACTGGGAGCGCGGCTTCGAGATCGCAAAGGCCGGCACCGCCGGCAAGGTCCTGCTCGACTGGAGCACCCTGGACGACTGACCCTCCGGCGGCTGGCGGCTCCCGAAGCTCGCCCTCCCCGCTCCCCGCTCCCCGGTCCCGTGTTCGCCCTCTCCGCCCCGTTCGTCCGCCCCGCGCCCCGCTACCCGCACTCCTCGCCCGCCATATCCCGTCCACGTCGCGAAAGGTTCCAGCTGAGCGGTACTTTTCTCATCACCGTCGCTTCTACCCCTCGCCTCACCCCGCCCACGTGGCGGAAAGTTCCAGCTGAGCGGTACTTTTCTCGTCACCATCGCGAGAGCGGCCCCTCACCCCCGCCCGAACTGTCCGCGACCGCCGCCCACGCTGCCCGCGACCACCGCCCACGCTGCCCGCGACCCCCGCCCGAACTGTCCGCGACCCCCGCCCGAACTGTCCGCGACCGCCGCCCACGCTGCCCGCGACCACCGCCCACGCTGTCCGCGACCCCGCCCACGCTGTCCGCGACCCCCGCCCACGCGACCCCTCGTCGCCGCCCCCGCCCCCTCCCGGAAGGACCCCACATGTACACGGACCTCAAGGACCAGCTGACCGCCGAGCTCGACGCGATCGAGCAGGCCGGCACGTTCAAGCACGAGCGCGTCATCTCCACCCCGCAGTCGGGCCGCATCACGGCGGGGCCCGTCGGCCGCGACGGCACCGAGGTGCTGAACTTCTGCGCCAACAACTACCTGGGGCTGGCGGATCATCCGGAGATCGTCGCCGCGGCGAAGCGGGCGCTGGTTGAGCGGGGCTTCGGGATGGCCTCGGTGCGGTTCATCTGCGGCACCCAGGACCTGCACCTGGAGCTCGAGCGCGCGGTCTCCGCGTTCCTCGGCACCGAGGACACGATCCTGTTCTCCTCCTGCTTCGATGCCAACGGCGCCGTGTTCGCCCCGCTGTTCGGTGCGGAGGACGCGATCATCTCCGACGCGTTGAACCACGCCTCGCTGATCGACGGCATCCGCCTGTCCAAGGCCGCTCGCTTCCGCTACCGCAACGCCGACCTCGAGGACCTGCGCGCCCAGCTCGAGGCGGCGGCCGCGCTGCGCGACGGGAAGGGTGCGCGGCGCACGATCGTCGTCACCGACGGGGTCTTCTCGATGGACGGCTTCCTCGCCCCGCTGCCCGGGATCTGCGACCTGGCCGAGGAGTTCGGTGCCCTGGTGATGGTCGATGACTCCCACGCGGTGGGCTTCATGGGCGAGACCGGCGCCGGCACGCCCGAGCACTTCGGGGTCTCCGACCGGGTGGACATCTACACGGGGACCTTCGGCAAGGCGCTCGGCGGGGCCAGCGGAGGCTACGTCGCGGGCCGGCGCGAGATCGTGGCGATGCTGCGCCAGCAGGGCCGCCCCTACCTGTTTTCCAACTCGCTGGCCCCCGCGATCGTGGCGGCGACCCTCGCCGCTCTCGAGCTGGTCGAGGGCAGCGCCGAGCTGCGCGCGACCCTGTTCCGCAACGCCGAGCTGTTCCGCCGCCGCATGAGCGAGGAGGGCTTCGAGCTGCTGCCCGGGCAGCACGCGATCGTGCCGGTGATGTTCGGGGACGCGGCGCTGGCCGGGAGGATGGCCGACGCGATGCTCGAGAACGGCGTGTTCGTCACCGCGTTCTCCTACCCGGTGGTCCCGCAGGGGGAGGCGCGGATCCGGGTGCAGCTCTCCGCCGCGCACAGCGAGGCCGATATCGAGACGGCGGTGCATGCCTTCGTCGCGTCCCGCGCGGCGGTCCAGGGCTGAGGCCTCGTTCCGGCACGGGGCCGGGGAGCCGTGCCCGGCCCGCGGCGCGCACTCAGTCGCCCAGGCGCATCCAGGCGTCGGTGCGCACGCGCAGCCCCAGGCTGATCGCGCGCAGCACCATGAACAGGAAGTTGCAGGCCAGCCACAGCATCGCCAGCCCCAGCGGGCCCTCCGGCTCCCACCAGGCCACGAGCGTCGCCCCGGGGAGGATCGCGAGCGCGATCAGGGAGCCGACCTTCGCGAGGTAGGGGGGCGTCGCCCGCGCCCATCAGCACCCCGTCGAGCACGAACACGTATCCGGCGATCGGCTGGGTGATCACCAGCACCCACAGGGCGGCGCGCAGGTTCTCCTGCACCGCGGGGTCGGGGTGAATAGCTGCGGGACCACGTAGCTCGCGGCCAGCAGCAGCACGGAGACGACCGCTCCGCCGATCACGCCCCAGGTCATCAGGCGCCGGGTGACTGCGTGCACGGTGCGCGGGTCTGAGGCGCCCAGGTACCTGCCGGTCAGCGCCTGGCCGGCGATCGCGAGGGAGTCCAGGGCGAGGGAGAGCACCGCGAAGACGGTCATGGTGAGCTGATGCGCGGCGAGCTGCACGTCCCCCAGCCGGGTCGCGACCACCGTCGCGGTGATCACCACGACCCGCAGGCCGAGGGTGCGCACGAACATCGGCACCGCGTCACGGCCCACCGCGACCAGGTTCGACAGCTGCGGCAGCAGCGGGATGTTCTCCTGTCGGGCGCGGCGCACGATCACGCCGAGCAGCACCACCGCCATGCCCCACTGGCAGATGATGGTGCCGATCGCGGAGCCGGCGATCCCGAGGTCGAGGCCGAAGATCAGGATCGCGTTCAGCGGGATGTTCGCGAGCGCGCCGCCCACGGCCACGATCAGCGGCAGCTTCGCATCCTGGAGTCCGCGCACCAGGCCGGTCGCGGCCTGCACGGCGAGCATCGCGGGCAGTCCCCAAGCGCTGATGTGCAGGTAGATCACCGCTTCGGCGAGCACCTCCTCGGAGGGGCCGAAGGCGGCCAGCAGCGGCTCACCCGCGATCAGCAGCCCGGCGGTCGAGAACGCACCGACGACCAGGGCGAGCCAGCAGGCATCGATCCCGCGGGCGATCGCCTCCTGGGCGCGGCCGGCACCGAAGGAGCGGGCCACGGCGGCGGTGGTCGAGTAGGCCAGGAAGATCGCGAGGCCCACGATGGTGGTGAGCACGGTGGAGGCGAGGCCGAGCCCGGCCAGGGAGGTGGTCGAGACCCGGGCGATGAAGCTCGAGTCCACGAGGATGAACATCGGTTCGGCGACCAGCGCGCCGAGGCTGGGGATCGCCAGGCGCAGGATGTCGCGGTCGACCGTGCGCCGCGCGCGTTCCTCGCGGGGTGCGTCAGCGGGGCTCATCGGGCGGGCAGGCCTCGGGGCCGCGGGGCAGTGGGGTGGGGCACCTCTCCATTGTGCGACGCGGGTCGCGACGTTCGTCGGATCCGTCCGTCCAGGCTCGCGTGAGAAGGTTCGCGAGGAGGATTCGGAGACAGGGCATCGCTCTTGCGGTGACGGGCCGCACCTCCCTGTTGGAGACGATCCCTGAGGAGCAGGATGAACCGCCTGGCCACGCTGAGCCTGAACAACCGATCCTTCATCGCGCTGGTGTGCATCGCGGTGTCGATCATCGGGATGTTCATCATGACCACGATGCGCCAGGAGCTCATCCCTTCGGTCTCGCTCCCCAGATCCAGGTGATGACCACCGCACCCGGCTCCACCTCTGAGCAGGTGCGCGACCGGATCACCTCTCCCGTCGAGCAGTCCCTGAGCGGGCTCGAGAACGTCGAGGGCACCTCCTCGAGCACGCAGGCGGGCCTGTCGATGGTCACCGTCGAGCTCACCTACGGCAGCGATGTGGCTCGCGCGTCGAACCAGGTCGATGCGGCACTGACCCGCATCGAGGATCAGCTGCCCGAGGAGGCTGATCCGCAGGTCATCTCGGGTGGCACGAGCGATCTCCCGGCCGTGGTGCTCTCCGTCTCCTCGGATCTGGATCCCTCCGACCTCGCCACCCGGCTGGAGTCCTCGGTCACCTCGGAGCTCGAGCGCGTGGACGGGGTCTCCTCCGTCGCCGTGATCGGCGCTCCTGAGGAGATCGTGCGGATCACGCCCGATGAGGGCGCGCTGGCCGAGAACGGCCTCACCGAGAACGACATCTCCACCGCCCTGGACGCCCATGGGCTGTCCCTGCCCGGCGGCTCGGTGGTCGACGGCGACCGCACCCTCGACGTGGTGCTGGGCCAGAACGTCGAGAGCATCGAGAGCCTCGAGCAGATCGTGCTCATGCCCGCCGAGGACGGCGACGCTGGCCAGCAGGGCGGCCAGGACGGCGCGCAGCCGGGCCAGGAGGGCCAGGACGGCCAGGGCGCCCCGGGCGCCGACGGTCAGTTCGAGCAGCCCGACGCCCAGCCGCAGGAGCCCGCCGAGCCGATCACCCTCGCCGAGGTCGCGTCCGTCGAGCGCACCACGCAGGACGCCACCTCGATCTCCCGCACCAACGGGCGCGAGTCCCTGGTGCTGATGGTCACCGCGACCGTCGACGGCAACGTCGTGGACGTCTCCGAGGGCGTCGAGGGGTCCTCGCGGACACCCTCGAGGGCGTCGGCGGGAACGCCGAGGCCGACGTGGTCTTCGACCAGGCCCCCTTCATCCAGGAGTCGATCCTCGCGCTCGCCGAGGAGGGCCTGCTGGGCCTGCTCTTCGCCGTCGGCGTGATCCTGCTGTTCCTGCGCCGAGTGCGGCCGACGGTGGTCACCGCGATCTCGATCCCGACCTCGCTGCTGATCGCCTTCATCGGCATGTACGTCACCGGCTACACGCTGAACATGCTGACCCTGGCGGCGCTGACGATCTCGATCGGCCGCGTGGTCGACGACTCGATCGTGGTGATCGAGAACATCACCCGCCACCTCGCCTACGGCAAGACCAAACGCCGAGCGATCCTCGACGGCGTCCAGGAGGTCGCCGGCGCCATCACCGCCTCGACCCTCGCCACCGTGGTGGTGTTCCTGCCGGTCGCAGTGGTCGCAGGGATGGCCGGGGAGCTGTTCCGGCCCTTCGCCCTGACCGTCGGCATCGCGATGATGTCCTCGCTGCTGGTGGCGCTGACGATCGTGCCGGTGCTGGCCTACTGGTTCCTGAAGCCCCCGAAGGGCCACGAGGACGTCGACCCCGACGATCCCGCGCAGGTCACCGCGGCACGCGGCGGCGGGCCGAGGCCAAGGAGGAGAGCACCTGGCTGCACCGGATGTACGCCCCGGTGCTGCGCCTGGTGCTGGACACGCTCCCGCGCCGCCTGATCACCGTCGGCGCCTCGATCCTGGTGCTTGTGGGCACCGTGTTCCTGATCCCGCTGGTGAACATCAGCTTCCTCGGCGACACCGGGCAGAACATCGCCTCCCTCACCCAGACCCTCCCGGCCGGCACCAACCTCGAGCAGTCCTCGGAGAAGGCGACCGAGAGCGAGGAGGCGCTGCTGGAGATCGACGGCGTGGACACGGTCCAGACCACCATCGGCGGCGGCCAGTTCGGCATGGGCGGCGGCGGAGGGAACGAGGTCAGCTTCTCGATCACCACCGACCCCGACGCCGACCAGGGCGCCTTGCTGGACGACATGGTCGCAGCGCTCGAAGCGCTGCCCGAGGCTGGGACGATCGAGGCCGCGGACATCGCCTCGCCCACCGGCTCCAGCTCGGTGGACATCCTCATCACCGGCCCCACCCCGAGGATCGCCAGACCGCGAACGACGCGATCCTCGCCGAGCTCGACCCGCTGCCCGACGGCGTCTCCGAGGTCGGCAGCGACCTGCAGTCCGACCAGCCCACCGCAGTGGTCACCGTGGACCGGGAGGCCGCCGCACAGCTGGGGCTGACCGAGGAGGCCGTGATCGGCATGGTCGCCCAGCAGATGTACCCCGGGGCGATCGGCACCATCACCCTGGATGACAACGAGCTGGACATCCATGTCGCCGCGGACGACACCATCGACACCTTCGATCAGCTCCGCGGCATCGAGCTGATGGGCTCGATCCCGCTGGAGGACGTCGCGAGCGTCGAGGAGGAGCTCTCCCGCCCCTCGATCGCCACCCAGGACGGTCTGGAGACCGTCACCGTATCGATCACCCCGGCGGGTGAGGACGTCGGCATCGCGACCGACGCCGCGAACGCCGCGATCGAGGATGCGGAGCTGCCCGAGGGCGTCGACGCCGCCCTGGGCGGCGGCACCGCCGCGGACATCGACGAGACCTTCGGCCAGCTCGGCATCGCGATGCTCGCCGCGATCCTGCTGGTGTACGTGCTGCTGGTGTGGATCTTCAAGTCCCTGGTCCAGCCGCTGATCCTGCTGGTCTCGATCCCCTTCGCGGCGACCGGCTCGCTGGGTCTGCTGCTGATCACCGGGGTGCCGCTGGGCCTGCCCTCGATGATCGGTCTGCTGATGCTGGTGGGCGTCGTGGTCACCAACGCGATCGTGCTGATCGACCTGGTCAACCAGTACCGGCGCGCGGGCATGAGCCTCGACGAGGCGCTGCACGAGGGCTCCGCGAAGCGCCTGCGCCCGATCCTGATGACCGCCGCTGCGACCATCTTCGCGCTGATCCCGATGGCGCTGGGCATCACCGGCAACGGCGGGTTCATCGCCCAGCCGCTGGCCGTGGTGGTCATCGGCGGCCTGATCTCCTCGACGCTGCTGACCCTCGTGATCGTGCCGGTGCTGTACCGGATCGCCGAGGGCCGGGGGAGCGGAAGCGGCTGCGTGAGGAGGAGCGCGCCGCGGAGCTGCGCGAGCGGCGTGCGACGGTCGAGGCGGAGAAGCGGGCACGGCAGCAGGCGCAGCAGCCGGCGCAGGCCCGAACCGTCGGCGCCGAGCACGCCGTTGCGGGCTCCGAGCGCACCGCCGCCACCGCGGTGGCCACCGCTCCCGAGCCCGGCGGTCACCGCCGGTCCCTCAAGGAGCGCGGCGGCATCGTGCGGATCATCAGGCGGCGGCTGGGCCGGGGCTGACGAGCCCGCGGCGCAGCCCCGCGCCCCCGTCGCCTACGATTCGCACCATGCCCAAGGAACGCCTCCGCGCCCGGATCGCCGGCGCCTTCAGCCGCGGCCGGACCGTCCGCCTCCGCGTGCTGACCGTGATGATGGCGTTCATGACGGTGGGGCTGGCGGTCACCGGGGTGCTCACCTATGCCGCGCAGTTCCGGGCCCTCGAGCAGCGTGTCAACGGTGAGCTCTGGCAGGAGCACAGCGAGCTCATCCTCATCGCCGAGAGCGACAACGATGACGGCACGCCCGTGCACACCACCGTGGACAGCGTGCTGCTGCAGGCGACGGAGTCCGCGGCCCCCTCGGACTACGAATCCGTCGTGACCTTCATCGACAACCAGCCCCTGTACCAGCCGCGGGTCCAGGACTTCGCTCTGCTCCCGCCCGATTCACCGGAGACCCCGCAGGTGCTCGAGCGGCTGCTGGCCTCCCATCAGCCGCAGCGGTCGGTGATCGTGCCGCTCGAGGCCCATGACCGGGAGCTGCAGGTGCTGGTCGCCTCCGTGAACGTCGAGGGGGACGAGGCGCAGGGCATCTTCGTGGTCGCCAACGACATCGGCGCCCAGCGGCTGGACCTGTGGCAGAGCGTCTTCACCTTCGCGGGGCTCTCCGTGATCACCCTGCTGATCGCCGGGTGGGTGGGGTATGTGGTCACCGGGCGCCTGCTGCGGCCGCTCGAGGACCTCCGCGCGGCGACCGAGCAGATCACCGTCGACGATCTCGAGTACCGCGTCCCAGTGCCCGAGGAGCGGGACGACATCGCGGCGCTGGCGCAGAACTTCAACCGCATGCTCGCGCGCATCCAGACGGGCTTCGCCGAGCAGCGGCGCTTCATGAGCGATGTGGGGCACGAGCTGCGCACCCCGCTGACGATCGTGCGCGGCACCTTGGAGACCACCGACGTCGAGGACGTCTCGGACGTGCGGGAGTCCCACGAGATCGCGATCGAGGAGCTCGACCGGATGGGCCGGGTCGTGGGTGACCTCTCGGAGCTCGCAGCCTCCGCGCGCCCCGACTACGTGCGGCCCAGGCCCCTCGATCTGGCAGGGTTCACCCGCTCCGTTTTCGCGCGCATCGAGCACATCGCGGAGCGCGAATGGATCCTGGAGCGCAGCGTCGACGTGGTCGCCGACGCCGACGAGCAGCGCCTCACGCAGGCGGTCGTCCAGCTGGCCGCGAACGCGGTGCGCTACAGCGAGGAGGGCAGCCGGATCCGTTTCGGGGTGGACCGGGTGCTGGGACCGGAGGGCCCCGAGATCCACGTGACGGTGCAGGACGAGGGCATCGGCATCGGGCCCGCGGATCAGCGGCGCATCTTCGAGCGGTTCACCCGTGTGGACGGCAGCCGCGGCTCGGGCTCAGGACTGGGCCTGCCGATCGTGCTCGCGATCGCCGAAGGGCACGACGGCGTGGTGCGCCTGCTGTCCAAGCCGGGGCGCGGATCGACCTTCACGATCGTGTTCCCGCAGTTCGCGGACAGGACGCCGACGGAGCTGGACGGCCCGTCGGCTTCCGCGGGAGATACTGAGAGGCAGGGGCGCGGCCCCGAGGACGACACCACCACTGCACCCAGGAGGGACGAGGGATGAGGATCCTCATCGCCGAGGACGAGGCGCGCATCGCGAGGTTCATGGAGCGCGGGCTGAAGGCCAACGGCTATGCCTCGACCGTGGTGGAGGAGGATGGCATCTCCGCCCTCGATCTCGCCTCCAGCGGCGACTTCGACCTGCTCATCCTCGATGTGGGCCTGCCCCGGATGGACGGCTTCCAGGTGCTGAAGGCGCTGCGTGCGATGGACGTGCAGATCCCGATCCTGATGGTCACCGCGCGCACCGGCGTGGACGACACCGTGCAGGGTCTCGAGGGCGGGGCGAACGACTACATCGCCAAGCCCTTCCGCTTCGAGGAGCTGCTGGCCCGGGTGAAGCTGCGTGCCCGGGAGGCCACCGCAGGCGCGGGCAGTGTCAGCGCGGACGTCCTCCAGCTGGGCGACCTGTCGCTGGACCTGCGCACCCGGATCGCCGGCTGCACGGTCGACGGGCAGGCGCGCTCGGTCGAGCTGTCCTCCCGCGAGTTCACGATGGCGCGCGTGTTCCTGGAGAACCCGAACCAGGTCCTCACCCGTGACCTGCTGCTGTCGAAGGTCTGGGGCTACGACTACGACGGCGCCTCGAACGTGGTCGATGTGTACGTGGGCTACCTGCGCGGGAAGCTCGGGGCGGCGCGTCTGGTGACAGTGCGCGGCGCCGGCTACAAGATCGTCGACCCCACTGCATGAGCGATCTCGTCGCGGGTCGGATCTGTCATGAGAGAGGCCTCATGACGCGTTCACGGGCGTCTCATCGCGGGGCGCGATGATGCCTGACATGAAGACTCTGCGGGTTCTGGGGATCCTCGCGGCTGTCGTGCTCGCGGCGGTCGTGCTCGCTCTGCTGCCCTCGACGGACAGCCTCCCGGCGGCAAGGCCGGGGATCACCGTCGGCGACGCCTCCGCCTCGGCCTCAATGGATCGCTCAGAGGAGGTCACGGAGCCGACGGCCGACGACACCGCCATCGCACTCCCGCAGCCCAGCGCCTCCGAGCAGCCGGTGCGCGGCATCCACTCCGACACCGGGGTGGGCGCCATGCAGCCCGAGGCCTCGCCCCAGCCCGCCCCCGTCCCTGCCCCGGCGCCGTCACCCGCGCGCAGCGGCAGCTCGGACAGCTCCTCCTCGAGCAGCGGGAGCACCGGAAGCAGCCAGAAGGCCCAGCCGCCGCGGCCCGCGGGCGTCTGCGAATGGGACGACGGCGAGCTCGAGTGCGACGATGACGACGATGACGACGATGACGACGATGACGACGATGACGACGATGATGACGACGACGACGATGACGATGATGACGACTGAGCGGCGGGCCTGACCCCCGCGGCCGACGGACCCGTCGGCCGCCTCAGGCGGGGATGCCGAGCCGCGCGAAGGCGCTGCGGAAGATCGTCAGCCCGTCCAGTCCCGGCAGCTTCTGGATCCGCTTGTCGAGCTTGTCCAGCTCCCCGCCGTTGCCGCCGAAGAGGTGGTTCATGACGTGCCTGACCTCGGACTCGTCCATCATGCCGCTTCCCACCGGCTTCCAGACCCGGCTCATCACCATCCGTACGATCTTCTGCGCCGCCTGCGAGGCCTCGAGCCGCTCCCTGCCCTGCGTGGTGTAGAACGCGACGTGGCGGGTCTCCTGCTGGGCGATGCGCTGCAGCAGCGGGGACAGCGCAGGATGGTCGGTCATCGCGGAGAGCCGTCGGTAGGCGGCCACGGCCGAGAGCTCGTTGGCCGCGCCCCACACCATGTGCACGGCGACGAAGTCGGTGCCTGCGAGGTTCGTCAGCACGGACTGCTTCAGCGGCCCCAGCGCTCCCATCCAGCCCAGCTTCTCGCGCTTGGCCTTGACCTCGTCGTAGTCGACGATGATGCCGTGCCGGGCGAGCACCTTCGACAGCGCCTCGCCGTGCCAGAACTCCTCGCGGTTCCACATGGTCATGAAGCCGCCGGCGTCCTCCTCCCGGTGGGAGGGGGTGACCAGCAGATCGCGCAGGAAGCAGGAGGTGTGGTATTCGACGTCGCACATGTAGCGCAGCGAGCGCAGGGTCTGGGCATCCAGCGGCTGGGACTCGAAGGTGTCGAAGTCGAGGTCCTCGTATTTGACGGGGATCGAGGTCTGCGCGAACTGGTCGAGGTCGAAGGCCATGTCACACTCCGGAGCGGGGCAGAGAGCTGAGGTGGAGGTCCGGGAGATCAGGTCCGGGCAGCAGCCTGGTGATCTCGTACCGGGCGCGACGCAGGGCGGCGCGATCGTGCGGATCCGCGCCGAGGACGGCCAGCGCCGCACGCAGATCGGGGTCGATGATCCCGCCCCCGTCGAGCGGGGAGCCCAGTGCCAGGACCAGCCGGGCGGTGGCGGCCTCGCGGCGCGAGCGGGTCAGGCGCGCGATCGCCTCGGCGGTGAAGAAGTCGACGGCGGCGTCATGGCGGCCGACGACCAGGTCGACGACCCGTCGCGCTTCACCGGAGAGTCGACGCGAGACCGTGACGAGGGCGGCCTGGAGCGAGGCCTCCTGGATCGCCATCCGCGCCATGTGCCCGGCGGTGACCGCCTCGCCGCCCAGGCCGGTCCACAGCGGGCTCAGCAGCGGCTGCAGCCGGTCCACGTGGAGGCGCCGCAGGGCGTGCACGGGACGGGGGCGGTGCAGCGGTTCCGGCCGATCCGTCGGGTGATCTCCGGTGAGCAGGTCCCGCAGCGCGCGGGACTGCCAGAAGCGGTCCACCATCCAGGTCGCGAGGAAGGCGGTGATCCGTGCCTCGTTGCC
Organism: Brachybacterium sp. Z12; assembly: GCF_014400405.1. Lineage (GTDB taxonomy): Bacteria > Actinomycetota > Actinomycetes > Actinomycetales > Dermabacteraceae > Brachybacterium. The sequence goes on from NZ_CP060496.1 coordinate 405,033, forward strand.
GGTGGAGGTGGCGAGCATCGCCCGGGACTCCGCGAGCGCCGAGGCCTCCAGGCGCTGCAGCACGCCGAGCACGAGCCGCAGATCCTCGCCGAGCGGGGCCTCGACCGCGAGCTGTGCGGTGTCGACCTCGAGCCGGGCAGTGCCTCTGCGCACGTACGCGGCGACGTCGAAGTCGGTGCGCAGCACGGGGGCGACGGTCTCGTCGAAGTGGAGGTGCCCCGCGTAGGGCCCGCTGCGAGGGAGCGAGGCGTGGGGGTCGAGCGCCTGAGCGGTGGGATCCGAGGTCGCGGTGCTCCCTGTCAGATCGACGCTCACTTCCACCTCTTCTCTTCGTGCGGCCAGGAGGGCCTCGGTCATTGTACGGAGAACAGCTGTCGATGTGCTGACCGGTCGGCGCTTGGTAGGTTTCGTGCTGTGATCACTTCCGGCGCCTCCTCGCTCCCAGGCCCCGACAGTGACCTGGCCGCCAGCGGCCTGCCGGACCTGGGCCGTCTGCGGATCGCGCTGCGCCCTGCCGAGTTGCCGCTGCCCCACCCGCGCAGCGTCCTCGAGGCGGCGCACCGGGTGAGCGACCTGATCCACGCCGAGCATCTCCGTGAGGCCCGCGCCCTGGCCGAGGAGTTCCGCGAGGTGCGAGCCGCACCTGCCGAACGGTTCCATCTGCTGCGCACCGCGCTGCGCGGAGCGCTGGTGACCTCCGACCCCGCGCGGGTCCAGCGCGACACGGCAGATCTGGTCTCCCTGCTGCACCGGCAGCGGTTCACCGAGCAGGCGGCGGCGACGCTCGCCGTGCTGCTCGAGCGGGGGCCCTCCGAACGGGGCGCACCCGCCCGGGCCCGGGGAGCGCTCGAGAAGCCCGGCGCCGGCCGACGCCGCGGTCAGAGCCCCCAGGCGTCCCCAGAGATGCTCGTGGTGGTGCGCGCACTCGAACGGTCCGCCCTGGCCGGCCCGCGCGGCGCCGTCGCCGATCCGCGACGGGACGCAGCCCGGCTGCGGGCGGCGCTGGCGGCCCTCCCGGGCGTGCGCGAGAAGCTGCTGGTGGATCCGGAGCGGGAGCTGCGCGTCCGCCTCGCGCAGGCGCTCGAGGGGGCCGGCGAGACGGCCGGAGCGACCACCGCGGCCCTGGACCTGCTCGAGCTCATCGAGGACCAGGAGACGGCGGCCGGGGGCCCGCTCGGCGACCCGGCGCGCACCGCCATCGCCGCCCGTGCGGTGCTGGCCCGCACGCTCCTGCGCGAGCATCCCCTGCACGCGGTCCACCACGCCCTCGAAGCGCTCGAGATGCTGCATGAGATCGAGGACCCGCCGCTGCGTATCGGGCTGATCACCGCGCTGCTGCAGGCCCTGATGGCCGCCGGCGCCACCTCCCACGCCTCGTTCACCGCAGGCCGCCTCGCCTCCCTGCAGCGCACCCTGGGCAGGGACTCGCTGCGCATCGCACCCCTGCTCGCGGTGGCGGCGCAGCGCGTGCAGGCGGAGCGCTACGACGCCGCCCAGGTTCCGCTCGAGCAGGCGCGCACCATCGCCCGCGAACAGCGCGACCACCACGCGCTGCTGGAGGCGTCGCGCCTGGCAGCGAGCATCCACGAGCGGCGCGGGGACCACGCTGCTTCACTGCTCGAGCTGCGTCAGCTCGCCTCCCATGCACGCTCGCTCGCCGACGACCTCGAGACCCCCACCTCCGCCCAGGGGGAGCTGATCCGCACCGAGCTCGAGGCGAACGCGCTGATGATGCGCCGCGCGCTGGACCTGGGACGCCTGGACCCGGTCGCCGCGGCGGTGCGCGCGATCGAACGCCGCACCCGCGTCGAGGGGGATCACCGCTGCCCGTCGAGCTGCTGTGGGACCACCAGGTCGACGCGCGGGTGGGCTTGTTCGTCGCCACCGGCGACGCCCTCGCCCGCGGGGTCGCAGGGGTGGACGAGGAGACCTGCGAGCTCCGACGACGCGAGGCCATGCAGGCGATCGACGAGATGCCGCCAGGGCACGACGCCCGCGCCCGCTACTGGGCCACCTACCTCGATGACCGCCACGCCCACCTGCTCGCCGCGCGGGGCGCTCGGGGCCGGGCACGACGGGCCGCGCGGCGCGCACGCGAAGGCTGGGCCCACCTCGGCCGGGACGAGGACGTCGCCCGGATCGCCGCGCTGCAGGAGACCCTGACGGGGAAGTGAACGGCCCGGGCCGGGGCTCAGCTGCCGTCGGCCTCCAGCATCGTGGTGCGCAGCACGTCGATCACCCTCTCCGGATCCGTCGCGGGGTTCACGAAGGCGAGCCGCAGTGCGACCTCCCCGCGGAACGCGGTGGGCACGCACAAGATCGTGCCGTCCTTCGCCAGTCGCTGCGACCAGCGGCGATAGGCGGCCGGAGTCCATCCGGGCCGATGGAACACCACCACCGACAGCTCCGGCTCGAGCAGCAGCTCGAGATGCTCGGTCTCCTCGATCGCCCGGGCCACGGTGCGGGAGGTGGCCAAGCAGCGCTCGATCGCGGCGGTGTACGCAGCGGTGCCGTGCGTGGCCAGCGAGTACCACAGCGGCAGCCCGCGGGTGCGGCGGGAGAGGTGGGCGGCCAGGTCCGAGGGGTTCGACTCGCCGCGATCGATCGAGTCGAGATACGCGGCGTGCTGGGAATGCGTGGCCGCGGCGGGACGCGGATCCCGGTACAGCAGCGCGCAGCAGTCGTACGGCGCGAACAGCCATTTGTGGGGATCCACGATGAACGAATCCGCCTGCTCGATGCCCGTGAAGCGCTCCCGCGCGCTCGGAGCGGCCAGCGCCGCGCCGCCGTAGGCGCCGTCCACATGCACCCAGGCGCCGTGGCGGTGCGCGACCTCGGCCACGGAGCCGAGATCGTCGACGATCCCGGCGTTCGTGGTCCCCGCCGAGGCGACTACTGCGCAGATCCGGCCGTCGGCCGCGAGCACACCCTCGAGCGCCTCGCCGGTGAGATGGCCGCGGTCGTCCACGGGGATGGTGACCACGTCCATGTCCAGCAGCTTCGCGGCCGAGGAGATCGAGGAGTGCGCGGTCGAAGCGCAGGCCAGCGCCCAGCCGCCCTCCGGCCGCCGACCGCGCACGCGCAGCGCATGGTCACGGGCGGTGGCGAGCGCCGAGAGGTTCCCGTGGGTGCCGCCGGCGACGAACACGCCCGCCGAGTCGGCTGGCCAGCCCAGCAGGTCCGCGAGCCAGCGCAGCACCTGGTTCTCGGCGAAGATGGCGCCCGCGCCGTTCTCCCAGATCCCGCCGAAGACGTTCGCGGCCGAGACCACGGTGTCGAAGGCGACCGCGGCCCGGGTGGGGGCGGCGGGGATATAGGCGAGGTTCATCGGATCCTCTGCGGAGCGGGTCGCCGGAAGCAGCACGTGGTCGAACAGCTCCATCGCCCGCTCAGCGCCGATGCCCTCACCCGTGATGGTCTCGCCGACATCGGACTGCAGCTCGGCCGCGCTGCGGGCGGTGGTCTTGGGATCGGTGGCGACCGTAGTGTGCGCGGCCGCCCAGCGCAGGGCGATGCTGACGGCCTCGCGCTCGTCACCCCAGACCTCCGAATGCTCGCGATGGCGCTGCAGGGCATCGGCGGCGCGGGAGAACGCGGTGTGCTCGGCCTGCTGCGCGGCGCTGGGGGAGGACGGGTGGTCGGCGGTTTCCTCGGTCACGCCCAGCATGGTCGCACGCGGGCACCGCCGCTCGGCGCGGAACGGGCATCGTTCCTTGATGTGGAACCGGTGCCGGCCCTCGCCGCGGAAAGGGCATCGCTCCTCGGTGCCGAACCGGTGTCGGCCCTCGGCACGGGACCGGCGCCGTCCGCCCCTGACAGTGCGGGCCCTCTGCCGTACGTGGTGGGAGCATCTGCCGGAGGGAGCCGTGGTGATGTTCAGCGACACCGATGTCCACGAACACGGCCCCGACGAGAAGATCTCGGTGCGAGACCGCCGCGCTGCTGATCGCTACGAAGCGGTGCGCGGCGGGGAGGTCGTCGGCATCCTCATCTACGAGCGCCGCCGCCACCGCATCGACCTCATCCACATGGTCACCGACCCCGAGCACCGGGGCGAGGGCGTGGCCTCGGTGCTGGTGCGCACCGTCCTCGCCGAGGCGCGGTCCATCCCGATGCCCGTCCTGGTGATCTGCCCCTTTATCGAGAGCTGGCTGCAGCGACACCCCGAGCAGGCCGAAGGCGTGATGCTCGACGACTGAGCCGCCGCCCGTCCCGCCACCAGAAAACTGCTGCTGGCGAGCTTTGAACGGCTGTGGAGCGTTCAGCTCTCACCAGTGACAGATGAGTGGTGGCGGTTCCGGGGAGATGGGTGGTGGCGGCGCCCGGGCGAAGGGGCCGGATGGCCGAGCGGGCGGTCGGTCCAGGCCAGAAACAGTCCATCTCGGAGTAGCGTCGGAGGCATGGACTCCCTCGACCTGCTCCGTGACCTCGCCTCCCGCCCCCGCGACGCCGCCGCCGGGATGCGCGGCCGCCTCGATCCCAGCACGCTCAACGCCCGCCCGGGCGGGCACGACAACTCCGTGGCCTGGCTGCTCTGGCACACCGGGCGTGAGATCGACGTGCAGCTCGCCGCCCTCTCCGGTGATGAGCAGGTGTGGACCTCGCAGGGCTACGACCAGCGCTTCGGCCTCGGTGAGGCAGGGGATGCCGTGGGCTACGGGCACAGCTCCGCCGAGGCGCGCCGCATCATCATCGAGGACGGTGCGGGGCTGCTGGACTATGTCGACGCCGCGCTCGCCGCGATGGACGACCACCTCGGCACCCTCACGGTCGCGGATCTGGACGACGTGATCGACGAGGAGTGGGACCCGCCCGTCACCCGCGGCGCCCGTCTGGTCAGCATCGTCGACGACGCCATCCAGCATCTCGCCCAGGCCGCCTACGTGCTCGGGATGCCACAGCGCGGATGACCCCGGCGCACCGCGCGCGACTGGTCCTCCCCATCGGTCCCGCACCCACCGCCGAGAAGATCACGTCCCGATGGTCAGGTGGAGTTCCTACACTGGCCCGGTGACATCCTCCGAAGCCTTCGAAGCCGGACCCGACCGCGGTCTGGAGCGCACCCCGCCCCAGGACCTCCCCGCCGAGCGCGGTGTGCTGGGCGGCATGATGCTGTCCAAGGACGCCATCGCCGACGTCGTCGAGACCGTGACCGGCAGCGACTTCTACCGCCCCGCCCACGAGATGATCTACGAGGCGATCATCGATCTGTACGGGCGCGGCGAGCCGGCGGACCTCGTCACCGTCTCCGATGAGCTGACCAAGCGCGGCGAGCTCGCCCGGGTGGGCGGCGGCGCCACCTCGCGGACCTCATCGACATGGTGCCTACGGCGGCGAACGCCGGCTACTACGCCGAGATCGTGGTCGAGCGCGCCCAGCTGCGCCGCCTGGTCGAGGCCGGTACTCGCATCGTCCAGCTCGGCTATGCGGCCGACGGCGGCGAGGTCGACGAGGTCATCAACGAGGCGCAGGCGCAGATCTACGCCGTGACCGAGCGTGGCCAGAGCGAGGACTTCCTGCCGCTGGGCGAGGTGATCGACGAGACTCTCAACGCGATCGAGGCCACCCAGAACCGTGGCGGTCAGGTCACGGGCGTGCCCACCGGTTTCGCCGAGTTCGACGAGCTCACCCAGGGTCTGCACGGCGGTCAGATGATCATCTTCGCCGGCCGCCCCGCGATGGGTAAGACGACCCTGGGCATGGACGTGCTGCGCTCGGCGTCCATCCACAACGGCAAGGCCTCGGTGATCTTCTCCCTGGAGATGGACAAGACCGAGATCACGATGCGTCTGCTCTCTGCGGAGTCGCAGGTGCCGATGAACCGCATGCGCGACGGCTCGATGGATGATCGTGACTGGCAGTCGATGGCCCGGGCCATGAGCCGCATCGCCGATGCGCCGCTGTTCATGGACGACAGCGCGAACATGTCCCTGATGGAGATCCGGGCGAAGTGCCGGCGCCTGAAGCAGAAGCACGATCTGCAGCTTGTGGTCATCGACTACCTGCAGCTGATGAGCTCGGGCAAGAAGGTCGAGTCCCGTCAGCAGGAGGTCTCGGAGTTCTCCCGTGCCCTGAAGCTGCTGGCCAAGGAGATCCAGGTGCCGGTCATCGCGATCTCACAGCTGAACCGTGGCAGCGAGCAGCGGACCGACAAGACCCCGATGATGAGCGACCTGCGTGAATCCGGCTCGATCGAGCAGGACGCGGACCTCATCCTGCTGATCCACCGCGAGGACTATTACGAGAAGGAGTCCGCTCGCGCCGGCGAGGCGGACCTCATCATCGCCAAGCACCGAAACGGCGCCACCAAGACGATCCCGGTCGCCTTCGAGGGCCACTACGCGCGGTTCAAGGACATGGCCCACTCCGGCGGCGGCTTCAGCGGCTGAACCGGTCGACTCGCCGCGCTCGGTCAGGCGTCGCCGAACGGTTCGCCCGTTACGTGTTCGGCGAGCAACGACTCCGCCTCCGTGAGATCGCTCGGAGAGACCGGGGCGTCGAGCAGCGGATGCGCGCCGCCGCGCCAGAGGCGGACGCCGCCGGTGCGCCACACCATGAGCCCCGGTGCGGAGAGCGGGGCCGACGAGTGGACGAGGTGGGCGCGCCGGGCCCGTAGAGTGCCCTCCTCCGGATCTCGCAGGGGCGGCATTTCAAGGGCTCGAAGCATCGAGTCTCCTGCCGATCCGCGATGGTCGCGCACATGCCACGAGCGTTGGCGCAGGTCTTCGGCGAGGCCGGGCAGCTCGGGCCCGGGCAGGGCGAGCACCTCGCCGTCGCGGAGCTGCGGCGCGGCGCCCGGCCCGAACGCCCGGGCGGTCAGTTCGGCGAGACCGGCGGTCACAGCGCCGAGCGGGCCGACGGGCGGCTCGTCGAGCCATCGCAGTTCCTCCCCGGGCGCGATCGCGGCGCGGGCGAGCACCTGGTCCTGACCGTCGACGTCGGTCATCTCGAACCAGGCCTCGGCGGTGTCGGTGCTGCTTGCCCTGCTGAAGAACATCGATGGCGCCGGGGCTTCCGACGGGTTGTCGCCCGGCCAGCGGGTGAACCACCCCGATCCGTCCCCGACCCAGCGGCGCAGTACGGCGCGCAGCTCCCCCTGGAGGCGGATGCCGAGGGCGGCCGCGCCGGGACGCAGCAACCCGGCGGGCGCGTCCGGGGCGGTGGGCCAGGGCTCCCAAACAACGTTCGCGTTCATTGAGCCTCCCTGGAATAACCCTCTTCGAGATCTGGGTCGCTGAGCTGGGACAGCCGCCCACCAGATCCAACGGGCGAGACCACGGGTCGCAGAAGCTGCTCTGGCAGCTCGAACCGGCCGTGAGCCCTCCCGTCGATGACGACGTCGCGAGATATCGCTGTCACCAGGACGCTACACTCGCCCAGCTCACAAGACCGAGGATGCGCACCGCCCCGGGCTGCTTCTAGTCGATCGCGCCGTCCGCTGATCGACGCGGCTCCGCCGCCCGCTCCACCGGCGGCGAAAGCGTTCCCGCGGGAACGTCGTGGGTGAGCGCCTCGCCGCTGTTCGAGGGTCGGCGTGACCGCGGCAGCGTACTCGGTGTCGTCGTCCATCTGCGGGGGCGTGATCCGTCCTTGAAGGGCGAGGACGGAAGCAATGGGCACGTGTGCACTGCTGCGACACACTGGCCGCGTGGACATCACCCCGGAGACCGCCTTCGCCGCTGCCCAGATCCTGTCCGTGCTGCTGGTCGCCACGATGTTCGACCCCTGGGTCAAGGGCGTGGCCCGTGACAGGGAGGTTTCCCGAGGCTGGCAGGTGGGGGCGATGATCTCCTACGCAGCGAAGGTGCTGGCGCTGGTGGTGCTGCTGTTCGACATGCAGCTGGTGCTGTTCCGGAACACCTGGAGCGGTGGCATGGGCACCGCCCTCGTGCTCGGGAACTACTTCGCCGTCGTTGCCAGCGCCATGTCCATCCTGCTCACCGTGCTCAACCACATGGGAGCGCTCGCACCACGCACTGGGGCGGCCTCGCCCGGAACGGACAGGGACGCGACGAATGTCGAGCCAGCGCCTGCAGACCTGCCCGCCGGTGATCATCCCGATTCCGACCACCGTTCCGTCGGAGCTGAGGGACGGGCTCCGACGGCGCGCTGAGCGACAGAGCAAGGACAGCTCACACCGCGCAGCTGACTGCTCAGCCGGCCCCGCCGTGGGCCGCGTCGCGCAGATGTTGCCCCGTCACGCTCGCTTCCACAGCGGCGACCTGCGCCGGCGCGCCCTGGGCGATGATCCGACCGCCCTTGTCACCGGCACCCGGGCCCATGTCGATCACGTGGTCGCTCTGGGCGATCACCCGCTGATCGTGCTCCACCACGATCACCGTCTGGCCCGCGTCCACCAGCCGGTTCAGCTCCTCGACCAGCAGGTCCACGTCCGCGGGGTGCAGGCCCGAGGTGGGTTCGTCCAGCAGGTACACGCTGTGCCCGCGCACGGTGCGCTGCAGCTCGGTGGCCAGCTTGATCCGCTGCGCCTCGCCGCCGGAGAGCTCGGTGGCGGGCTGGCCGAGGGTGAGGTAGCCGAGCCCGATCGCGTCCAGCGCGGTCAGGGCCCGGGAGATCGGCGGATCCTCCGCGAACACCTGACGGGCGCGCGCCACGGACAGCCCCAGCACCTCGGCGATGCTCAGCCCTTCCCAGGTCACCTCGAGGGTCTCGGGGCTGTACCGGGTGCCGTGGCAGCGGGGGCAGGTCGCGTATGAGCCGGGCAGGAACACCAGCTCCACCTCGATATGACCGGTGCCGCTGCACTCGGGGCAGCGCCCCTCGGCGACGTTGTAGGAGAAGCGGCCCACGCCCCAGCCGCGCGCCCGTGCCTCGGGGGTGTCCGCGAAGAGGCGCCGCACCCGGTCGAACAGGCCCGTGTAGGTGGCCAGGCAGGAGCGCGGGGTGCGGCCGATCGGCTTCTGGGTGATGTGCACCAGCCGGTCGATGCCGTCGGTGCCTCGCACCTCTCCGTGCCGCACCCGGTCCTCCGCGAGGCCCGTGGTGGCTGCGGGCGCTGCGTCCTCGCCCCCGTCGGCCGCCGGCTCGGGATCATCGGCGACCGTGGTGCGCACCCGCTCGCCGAGCACGGTGCCGAGTGCCTGGGTGACCAGGGTGCTCTTCCCCGCGCCGGAGACACCGGTGACCGCGGTGAACGAGCCCAGCGGCAGGCGCAGGTCCACGTCTCGCAGTGTGCGCGTGGTCAGGGCGTCGATCTCCAGCCGGCCACGGGGGCGGCGCACCTCGCCCGGTCCCCGCAGGGCCAGCGGGGTGGGCTGCAGGTAGCGGGCGGTCACCGAGCCCTCGGCCTCGCCGAGGCCCTCGATCACGCCCGAGTAGAGCACCTCGCCGCCGTCGGCCCCCGCACCCGGCCCCACATCCACGATCCAGTCGGCATCGGCGACCAGCGCCATGTCGTGCTCGACCAGCAGCACCGAGTTCCCTTCGGCGAGGAAGGAGTCCAGCAGGTGCTGCAGCACACCCTTCTCGCTGGGATGCAGCCCTGCAGAGGGTTCGTCGAGCACATAGGCCACACCGAACAGGCCCGAGCGCAGCTGCGCGGCCAGCCGCAGCCGCTGCAGCTCTCCGGTGGAGAGGGTCCCGGCGGGGCGGTCCAGGGCGAGGTGGCCGAGACCGAGGCCCACGATGGTGCGCAGCACCGGCAGCACCGTGGGCAGCAGGATCCTCTCCGCCTCCTCCTCGGGGCTGCCCTCCTCATCGGGCAGCGCCTCGGAGCGGGAGGTCAGCGCGGTGAGCAGATCGTCGAGCGGCAGTGCGGTGAGCTGCCAGATCGGCAGGCCGACGTAGGTGACGCGCAGTGCCGCCGGGCCCAGCCGGTGCCCCTCGCACAGCGGGCAGGGCGTCACCGAGAAGTGGGTGAGCGCCCGCCGGCGGGAGGATTCCGCCTTCGAGGTCGCCACGGTGTCGCGCAGGTAGCGCTCGACGCTGCGCCATTGCCCGCGGTAGGGGCCGTGGGTCTGGCCGGGCTCGCGCACCGGATGCACGGTCACCACGGGCTGCTCCTCGGTGTGGAGGATCCAGTCCCGGGTCTCCTCCGGCAGCTCGCGCCAGGGGCGGTGGATGTCGATGCCGAGGGTGTCGAGGATGTCGCGGAAGTTCTTGCCCAGCCACGCCCCGGGCCAGGCCGCGATCGCCCCGCCCGTGATCGACAGCGAGGGGTCGGGGACCATCGAGGACTCCGTCGGTTCGCGCAGCACCCCACGCCGTGGCAGCGGGGGCAGGCGCCGTCCGGCGTGTTCGGGGAGAAGAAGTCCGAGGTCAGGCGACCGCCATGGAGCGGGGATCCCTCCTCGAGCACCTCGGCCGGGTGCTCCCCGGCCCGCGAGTACAGCAGACGGACCGCGTTCGAGAGGTTCGTGGTGGTGCCGACGGTGGAGCGGGCGCCACCCGCGGTGGTGCGCTGCTCGAGGGCGACCGTGGGAGGCATCCCGGTCACCGATTCGACACGGGGATCCACGGCGCTGCCGATCAGCCGACGCGCGAACGGCGCGACCGACTCGAGGTAGCGGCGCTGGGACTCGCCGTGGATCGTGCCGAAGGCGAGGGACGACTTCCCGGACCCGGAGACGCCGGTGAACGCGACCAACCTGCCCCGCGGCAGATCCACGTCGAGGTCCCGCAGGTTGTGCAGCCGCGCCCCGCGCACGTGCACGAAGCCGTCGTCGCCACCGGTCAGGGAGAGATCGGGGAGGTCCATCTGGCCAACGTAGCAAGCCGCGGCGCAGGAGCCGCCCTCCGACCGCAGGCGAACGATCGGTCGGCCGGTGGCCGGAGCGGTTGCCGGGCCCTCCCGGGGACAGTAGGTTCGAATCCCGACCCGACCCGGAGGCGCCCGATGGGCCATCCAGTGCACCTCGTCATCGACGGTCAACAGCACGATCTGATCGTGGACGCCCGCACCACGCTGCTCGATGCCCTGCGGGATCATCTGGGCAACATGTCCCCGAAGAAGGGCTGCGATCACGGTCAGTGCGGTGCCTGCACCGTGCTGGTCGACGGCCGACGCCTCAACTCCTGCCTGCTCCTGGCCGTCTCCCTCGACGGCGCAGAAGTCCTCACCTCGGAGGGGCTCGCGCCCGATGGGGAGCTCTCCGACCTGCATCAGGCCTTCCTCGAGCAGGACGCCTTCCAATGCGGCTACTGCACCCCCGGTCAGATCTGCTCCGCCGCCGGCATGCTCCGCGAAGCGGCCGACGGGCGACCCAGCGTGGTCACCGAGGACACCGATCCGGGCGGGCCTGTCGAGCTCACCGAGGACGAGATCCGCGAACGGATGAGCGGGAACCTGTGCCGCTGCGGCGCATACGTCAACATCGTCGCCGCCGTGCAGCAGGCGGCCGCGGCGCAGCCGGGGACCGGGGAGGCAGGCCGATGAGACCCTTCGACTACGAACGGGCGAGCGACCCCGCCGCCGCCGTCGCGACGGTCGCCGAGCGGCCCGGCGCGACCTACCTCGCCGGCGGCACCAACCTCGTCGATCACCTCAAACTCGGGATCACCGCCCCCGAGCTGCTGGTCGACATCGGCCGCCTGGACCTCGCGGACATCGAGGAGCTCGACGACGGCGGACTGCGCGTCGGCGCGATGGTCCGCAACAGCGACCTCGCCGCCGACCCCCGCGTGCGCCGTGACCACCCGATGCTCTCCCGCGCCCTGCTCTCCGGGGCCTCCGGCCAGCTGCGCAATGCGGCGACCACCGGCGGGAACCTGCTGCAGCGCACCCGCTGCGTCTACTTCCAGGACACCACCACCCCTGCAACAAGCGTGAACCGGGCTCCGGCTGCTCCGCGATCGGCGGGTACACCCGCTATCACGCGATCCTCGGCGCCTCCGAGGACTGCATCGCCACCCACCCCTCCGACATGGCGGTGGCGCTGGCCGCACTGGACGCCACCGTGGTGGTGCTCGGCGCCGAGGGGGAGAGGCGGATCCCGCTCACCTCGCTCCATCGCCTCCCCGGAACGGAGCCGCACCTCGACACGGTGCTCGAGCAGGGCGACCTGATCACCGCCGTCGAGCTGCCCGCCCCGGTGCGCTCCGCCCGCACGGTCCGGTCCACCTATCGCAAGATCCGCGACCGCGCCTCCTTCTCCTTCGCGCTGGTGTCCGTCGCCGCGGTGCTCGACCTCGATACGAGCGGCCCGCATCCGATGATCCGCTCCGCACACCTCGCCCTCGGCGGCGTCGCCCATGCGCCCTGGCGCGCGCGCCGCGCCGAGGAGCTCCTCACCGGAGCCCCCGCGACCCGTGAGACGTTCCGGGCAGCCGCGGCTGCGGAGCTCGAGCAGGCCCGACCCGTCGAGGGCAACGAGTTCAAGGTGACCATGGCCCAGGGCGTGATGGTGAGCGTGCTCGCCGAGCTCGCGGGCCTGGCCGAGGACGCCGCGGAATCTGAGCACTCCGAGGAGCCCGGTGATGAGTGACCTCCTGCGCGCCTCCGCGATCGGCACCGGACGGGTGCGGCTCGACGGCCCCGACAAGGTGCGCGGCCGCGCCCGTACGCCTATGAACATCCCGTCGAGGACCCGCTGCACCTCTACCCGCTGTGCTCGACCATCGCCCGCGGCCGCGTCACCGCGATCGACGCCGCCGCCGCGCTCGCCCTCGACGGGGTGGCGCTCGTGCTCACCCACGAGGACGCCCTCCGGCTCGCCGACACCGAGGACGGCGAGCTGGCCATCCTCCAGGACGAGGGGATCGGCTTCCGCGGCCAGTACCTCGGCGCCGTCCTCGCCGAGACCCCGGAGACAGCGCGCCACGGCGCCGACCTCGTCGAGATCACCACCGACGTCGCGCCGCACGACGCCCATTTCCGGCACGACCATCCCCAGGTGCGGGAAGCGGAGGGCGGCGCGGACGACGTCGAGACCGGGGACGTCGAGGCCGCGCTCGCCGCCGCCGAGATCGTCGTGGACCAGCGCTACTCCACCCCGCTCGAGCACAACAACCCGATGGAGCCGCACACCACCATCGCCCGCTGGGACGGCGAGGAGCTCACGCTGTGGACCTCCACCCAGGGCGTCCACCCCGCACGGCAGGCCCTCGCCCCGATCCTCGGCATCGAGCCCGAGCAGCTGCGGATCATCAGCCCGCACGTCGGCGGTGGCTTCGGTTCCAAGGGCGTGCCGCATGCCGACATGATGCTCACGGCCCTCGCCGCACGCGCCGTGCCCGGCCGCACCGTGAAATACGCGGTCTCCCGCCAGCACATGTTCGCGATCACCGGGTACCGGCCGGCCACCTCGCAGCACTTCCGCATCGGAGCCGGGCCCGACGGAACCATCACCGCCTTCGTCCTCGAGGCGGTCTCCAGCTCCTCGCACACCAAGGAGTTCCCCGAGGAGGCGATCAAGCCCTCCCGGCAGATGTATGCCGGCGAGCACCGCCGCATCACCCAGCGCCTGCTCCCGCTGGACATCGCCGTGCCGTCGTGGATGCGCGCCCCCGGCGAGGCATCGGGCATGGTGGGCCTGGAGATGGTGATGGACGAGCTCGCCGAGGCATGCGGACTGGACCCCATCGAGCTGCGGGCGCGCAACGAGCCCGTGCTCGACCCGGATACCGGACTGCCCTTCAACCAGCGGCGCCTCCTGGACTGCCTGCGCGAGGGTGCTGAGCGCTTCGGCTGGGCCGAGCGGGACCCGCGGCCCCGCGCCCGCCGGGAGGGAGGCTGGCTGATCGGCACCGGCGTCGCCTCCGCGACCTACCCCGCCTCCCGCCAGCCGGGCTCGCAGGCCCGCATCCGCCTCACCGCGGGCAGCTATGAGGTGGGCATCGGCGCCGCCGACCTCGGCACCGGCACCTGGACCGCGCTCACCCAGGTCGCCGCCGACGCCCTCGAAGTCGATCCCGAGCAGATCACGCTGCAGATCGGCGACACCTCCCTGCCGAACGCGACGGTCGCGGGCGGCTCCACGGGCCTGGCCAGCTGGGGCACGGCGGTGATGGCCGCCGCGCAGACCTTCCGCCGCGAACATGGCCGGGCACCTTCCGACGGCGCCGAGTCGACCGGGGAGGCCGAGGAGAACCCCGCCGAGGAGGAGCTCGCGATGCATTCCTACGGCGCCCACTTCGCGCAGGTCAGCGTCCAGGAGACCACCGGCGAGATCCGTGTGGACCGCATGCTCGGGATGTTCTCCGCCGGCAGGATCATCAACCCCCGCACCGCCCGTTCGCAGTTCCTGGGCGGCATGACCATGGGCGTGGGGATGGCGCTGCACGAGAAGGGCGAGCTCGATCCTCGCTTCGGGCACGTCGTCAACCACGATCTCGCCGAGTACCACGTGCCGGTCAACGCCGACATCCGCTCCCTCGAGGTGCACTGGCTGGACGAGGAGGACCCGCAGGCCGGGCCGCTCGGCGCCCGCGGCATCGGAGAGATCGGCATCGTCGGCGCCGCCGCGGCGATCGCCAACGCCGCCCACCACGCCACCGGGGTGAGGGTGCGGGACCTGCCCCTCTTCGGCAGCGACTTCCTGCCCCGGTGACCCTCGACGGGCCCGTCGCCCTGCTCCTCGCCGCAGGCGCTGGGACCCGCCTCGGGCGCGGCCCGAAGGCGCTGCTGCCGACGCGCGGCACCACCCTGGTCGAGCACGTCGCCCGCGCCCTGCTGGACGGCGGGTGCTGCGAGGTCGTGGTGGTCACCGGCGCGGGAGCTGAGCACGTGGGTGCTGCGACGGCCCGGATCCCCGGAGCCAGAGCGCAGGAGAACCCCAGCTGGCGCGAAGGGATGGGGAGCTCGCTGCGCACCGGCCTGGCCGCGATCGGTCCGGGCCGTGACGTGCTGGTCGCCCCGGTGGACAGGCCCGGGCTGCACGCCGAGGTGGTCGCCAGGGTGCTCGCCGCCCACCGTCGCGGTGAGATCACCGCCGCCGCCCACCGTGATCCCTCCGGGACGCTTCGCCGGGGCCACCCGGTGCTCTTCGACGCCGCGTGGACCGCTGCCGCTGCGGAGGCCGCGCATGAGGACGTGGGCGCCCGTGACCTGCTCCGGGCCCAGCAGGGGATCGTGCAGCTGGTGGACTGCACCGACCTCGAGGACGGCGCGGACCTCGACCTCCCCGAGCAGCTGTGGCGGCTGGACGAGGAGGCCTGACCCCTCAGTGCAGCGGGCCGCTCCCGTCACGCAGCGGCACGACCGTCTCCCGCGCCGCCCGCGCGGCGAGGATCTCCGCCAGGATCGCCACCGCGACCTCCGCCGGGCTCTCCGCCCCCAGGTCGAGCCCGATCGGGAGTGCAGCCGACCCAGCGCCTCTTCGCTGATCCCGGCCTCCCGCAGCGCGGCCCGCCGGTCCCGGTCGCTGCGCCGGGATCCCATCGCGCCCACGTAGGCGATGTGGAGCCCGAGAGCGGTCTGCAGGACCGGCACATCGACCTTCGGATCGTGGGTGAGCACGCAGACCATGCTGCGGTCATCGAGGTCACCGCGCTCCGCAGCCGCGGCCAGGAACTCATGCGGCCAGGCGCGCACCACCTCCGCGCCGGGGAATGACGCGGGATCGGTGAACGCGGGCCGGTGATCGCACAGCGTGATCCGCAGCCCGAGCGGATGCGCCGCCTCGGCCAGCGCCTGCCCGAAGGCATTCGCCCCGCACACCACCAGATGCGCCGGTCGGACACGGGACTCCACGAAGAGTTCGGCCGACGGCACAGCCGCGTCGGGCGGGGAGAGGCGGAGGACGCCGGAACGCCCCTCGCGCAGCATCTCCGCGACCCGGGAGGTCCCCTCCTCGAGCAGCGCCTGGGGGAGCAGGGGAGCGAGCGCCCGGGCGCCTCACCCGGCTCGTCGTCGACGAGGAGGGCGAGCTCCGGGGAGCCGGCACCACCGGGCAGCTGCGCCACATACGCGGCAGGCGCGCCGTCCTCGACCGCGCCCAGAGCGCCCGGCATCCCGGGCCCGGAGGGGGCGAAAGGCTGGATCAGGACCTCCAGGGAACCGCCGCACATCAGGCCCACGGCGAAGGCGTCCTCCTCGCTGAACCCGAAGCGGTGGACAGCGGCCTCACCGGTCTCGAGCGCCTCCTGACAGGCCTCGAGCACCGCCCCCTCGACGCAGCCGCCGGAGAGCGAGCCGTGGAGGGAGCCGTCGGCGCTGACCAGCATCGAGGTGCCCACGGGCCGGGGCACGGACCCCTCGGTCGCGATGATCGTCGCGACGGCGCAAGGCGTCGGGTCAGGAGCGCAGGTCAGGCGCTCCCGGGCGAAGGCCAGGATGTCGAGCACGGACCCAGCCTAAGCGGGCCCCTGTGCCGGAACGAGGGTCCCGACCTAACGGCCGGGCGGCGAAACGCCTCGAAAGTTTCCTATGACCGCCATCACACCTGCTACCGTCGCCGGGATGTCCTCGTCACCTCCTCGGACCAGGACAACGAGCAGAACGAAGGAGTTGTGTCCCGTGACCATCCCACCCCCGAGGCCTCCGGCGCAGAGCCGGAGGCCGCCTCCCCTCCGGAGGGCCCCACCCCTGAGCAGTTCGTCGAGGTCCAGCAGTCGGAGGACTTCACCCTCCTGCGCCGCAGCTTCCGCGGCTTCGCGATCCCCATGACCATCGCGTTCCTGGTCTGGTACTTCGCCTACGTGCTGATGTCCACCTACGCCGAGAGCCTCATGGCCACCCCGGTGCTGGGCAACCTCAACCTCGGCATCCTTCTGGGCCTGAGCCAGTTCGTGATGACGTTCCTGATCACCTGGCTGTACATCCGTCACGCCAACAAGAACCTGGACCCGATCTCCACCAAGATCCGGGAAGAGCTGGAGGGAGATCTCTGATGGAGTTCGGCAACCCGATCCTGAACATCGCGATCTTCCTGGCCTTCGTGGTGGTGACCCTCGCGGTCGTCATCAAGGTCTCGAAGCAGAACACCACCGCCGCGGACTTCTACCACGGCGGTCGTGCCTTCTCCGGCCGGCAGAACGGCATCGCCATCGCCGGCGACTACCTCTCCGCCGCCTCCTTCCTCGGCATCGTCGGCGCGGTGGCGCTGTACGGCTACGACGGCCTGCTGTACTCCGTCGGCTTCCTGGTGGCCTGGCTGGTGGCGCTGCTGCTGGTCGCCGAGCCGCTGCGCAACACCGGCAAGTACACGATGGCGGATGTGCTGAGCTTCCGCATGCGCCAGCGCCCCGTGCGCACCGCCGCCGCCACCTCGACCCTCGCCGTCACCTTCTTCTACCTGCTGGCCCAGATGGCCGGTGCGGGAGCGCTGGTGTCCCTGCTGATCGGGATCGAGGGCCGCGTGGGCCAGTCGATCGTGATCGCCGTGGTGGGCGTGGTGATGATCCTGTACGTCATGATCGGCGGCATGAAGGGCACCACCTGGGTGCAGATCATCAAGGCCGTCCTGCTGATCACCGCCGTCGGCGTCTCCACGGTCTGGATCCTCGCCCTGAACGGCTTCAACCTCTCCGAGGTCCTCGGCCAGGCGGTGGACTCCCACCCCGACGGCGCCACGATCCTCGAGCCGATGCACCAGTACGGCGAGTCCGGTGCCACCAAGCTGGGCTTCGTCTCCCTCGCGATCGCGCTCGTCTTCGGTGCAGCGGGGCTGCCCCACGTGCTGATGCGCTTCTACACCGTGCCCACGGCCAAGGAGGCCCGCCGCTCGGTGGTGTGGGCGATCGCCCTCATCGGCTTCTTCTACCTGTGCACCCTGGTGCTCGGCTTCGCCGCCGCGTACATGGTGGGCGTCGACGTGATCGGCACCCTGCCCGGCGGCTCGAACTCGGCCGCCCCGGCCCTGGCCTACGCGCTCGGCGGCACGGTGCTGATGGGGATCATCTCCGCAGTCGCCTTCGCGACCATCCTCGCGGTGGTCGCAGGCCTGACCATCACCGCCTCCGCCTCCTTCGCACACGACATCTACAACGGCGTGCTCAAGCACGGCAAGGCGGATCCGAAGAAGGAGGTCGCGGTCGCACGGCGCACCGCACTGGTGATCGGCGGAGTGTCGATTCTCGGCGGCATCCTCGCCGCGGAGCAGAACGTGGCCTTCCTGGTCTCGCTCGCCTTCGCGATCGCGGCCAGCGCCAACCTGCCCTCGATCCTGTACTCCCTGTACTGGAAGCGGTTCAACACTCGCGGCTCGGTGTGGAGCATCTACGGCGGTCTGCTGAGCGCCGTCCTCCTGATCGCCTTCTCCCCGGTGGTCTCCGGCAGTGAGACGGCGATGATCCCGGGCGTCGACTTCGCCTGGTTCCCGTTGTCGAACCCGGCGATCGTCTCGGTGCCGCTGGGCTTCTTCCTCGGCTGGCTCGGCTCGGTGACCTCTGCCGAGACCGACGAGGTCAAGCAGGCCGAGATGGAGGTGCGCTCCATGACCGGGGCCGGCTCCGAGAAGGCCACGGTCGATCACTGAGGTTCAGGCCAGGCGGAGCCCCGACTCCGGCCGCACCGCCCGGTCGTGCAGCGCGATGATCTGCTGCTCGACCGGGCCCGGCGCGGGGCCGGTGCTCGCCAGCAACCGGCATACAGCCACCTCCGACGAGGCGGCCCGATAGCGCTCCACCCATGCGCGATGGATGTCGTCGGTCGCGGTGCGGGTGCCGAGCTCCTCGAAGCGGTCCACCTGCACGCGCCAGGGCTTCGGGGTCAGGCGTGCCCGATAGGTGTCATGCACCCGGCACAGGATCATGTACAGCTCATCGCTGTGCACCTGCCCCATCAGCTCCCGCGCACGCTCGCTCGACGGCGCCGCACCGCTGCCGGTGATCAGCAGCCGGAAGCCGTTGCGGGTGCGGTACGTGCGCACCCCCAGCTGCGGATGTCGGGCGCAGAAGCCCTCGATCAGGGCCAGGGCGCGCGCATGATGCTTGCCGCGACGACCCGGTGAGCGCAGACCGAAGGCGTCCGGATCCTGCTCCTGCTCGCTGAGCTCCTCGGCGCGGCCACCCCGAAAAGACGCGAGAGCAGCCCGCCGCCGCTCGCCCTGACACGGTCCTGCGAGGACGGCTCGATCAGATCGATGTCGCTGATCAGCACCGCATCAGTGTTCAGCACCGCGGAGCCGTAGCGGTTGCGGGTGATCGCGGCGATCAGGGTGCCGTCCGGTCCGTGAAGCTCCTCGAGCAGCTCCTCGGGCAGGCGCCGCAGCGGGTAGTACTCCACGCCGCTGCCGGTCCCCCGCGCCGGGCCCCCGGCCGCGACCACGCGCTGCATGCGCTCACGGGCGTCGCGCTGTGCGTCCTCGACGGAGAGATCCGAGGCGCCGTGGATTGTGAGCGCCCACTCCTCAGCGCCCGGGAAGCGGACGGTCTCGCGGACGGTGGCCCAGTGGCGGGGGATCGGCTGCATCCTCCGACCGTAGCCGGTCAGCTCTTCAGCCCGTCAGGGCAGGGAGCGGGCGCGGCAGGGGTCGGGATGCTCGCTCAGGCGGTCAGGCCAGCGACGCCTTCAGCGTGATGTCCACACCGGCCAGCGCCTTCGAGACGGGGCAGCTGCTCTTGGCCTCCTCGGCCAGGCGCTGGAAGTCGGCGTCGTCGATCCCGTCGATCTTCGCGGTGACGGTCAGCTCGATGCCGGTGATCCCGCCCTCGCCGATGTTGAAGCTGACGTCGGCGGAGGTGTCCACCGCGGTGGGCGGGGTGCCGTTCTCGGCCAGCATGTTCGAGAACTGCATCGAGTAGCAGGCGGCATGCGCGGCGCCCAGCAGCTCCTCGGGGGAGGTGGTGCCCTTCGCCGACTCCTCGGAGCGGGCCTTCCAGCTGAGGTCGAAAGTTCCCAGCTGCGAGGTCTCCAGGGTGGTGGTCCCGGAGCCGGCGATCAGGTCGCCCTTCCAGGCGGTGGATGCGGTGGAGGTGACGGTGCGGGGCATGGTGACTCCTTCAGTGGCAGGTCGCCCCCGCGCTGCCGCGAAAGGCGCTCGCTCTCCACGGTAGCCCGGGCACGGCGTCGGCGGGAGGGGTGCTTCGTCCCGCCGGCGCCGGGTCGCGGGTCGGGTCAGCCGAGCTGCGGGTCGGGCCGGACCGGTGCCCCTCTGCGCCCCACCTCGTCCACTTCCCTGCTGGTGTGTGTCGTCGGCGGGCCTGTTATGAGGCGAGCTGGCGATATGGCCAGCTCCTGCTGCTATCGGCCCGCCGGGAACACAGGCGGCGGGGACTCCTACTGCAGCGACCTACTGGAGGGACTCGAACTTGCGGATCCAGGCGGAGCCGACGGGGTTCGCGTCCGCGACCATGATCACGAAGCGGTCCCCGGCGATCTCGGCGACCTCGGTGAGGGCGACGCGCCGCTCATGCGCGGGGGAGTGGTCCAGGCGCCGCACCCCGTTCTCGATGATCTTCGCGAAGGAGTCGGTGCGGCCCAGGAAGGCCACGAAAGGCATCCCGAACTTCTCCTCGTACCGGGCCGAGAGATCGCGCACCGCCTCGAGGTCCTCGTCGGTGAGGTTCTCGAGCGCGAAGGAGCCCACATCCTGGCTGATCGACTCCGCCTGCTCCTCGTCGGCCGTGATCAGGGTGGCCATGTCCGGATAGGCGCGCACCAGGGCGTCCTGCTCGGAGCGCTCCGCGGTGAGCACCGCGTCCTCGATCGCGGCGCGCAGGGCGGGGGCGTCGGCGAAGGGACGCGCCTCCCAGGCCCGCTCGAGCGGCCAGGTGGCGCCGTTGAACAGCGAACCGAAGGTGCCCACGAAGGTCTCGCGGTCCATCTCGTTGACGTCCTCGATACCGATCCGCTCGCCCTCGGCGGTGGTGGTGACCATCGAGCCGCGCTGACGGCCCAGGTGGAAGAACACCAGGTTCAGCCCGATCGCGGTGATCGCGCCGACGGTCACGCCCGAGGAGACGAACACCTGCGCCCAGGAGGGGAACACCCCCGCGATGTCCGGCTTGAAGCTGACCAGCATCGCCAGGCCCAGCGAGGTGCCCACGATCACGGAGTTGCGGTTGTCGGTGAGATCCACCTTCGACAGCGTCTGGATACCCACCAGCGCCACCGAGGCGAACAGCGCCAGGGACGCGCCGCCGAGCACGGGGGAGGGGATCGCGGCGACCACAGCCCCGGCCTTGGGCAGCACGCCGAGGATGATCATCAGCACGCCCGCCCCGGCGACCACCCAGCGCGACTTCACGCGGGTCAGGCGCACCAGGCCGATGTTCTGTGCGAAGCAGGTGTAGGGGAAGGAGTTCAGCACCCCGCCCAGCAGGGTCGAGAGGCCGTCGGCGCGGATCGCCTCGGAGATGTTCTTCGGGCGGATCCGCTTGCCCACGATCTCGCCCGCGGCGAAGACGTCACCGGTGGTCTCCACCATCGTGATCAGCATGACGATGCACATCGAGATGATCGCGGTGAGCGAGAAGGTGGGGATGCCGAAGTAGACGGGGGGTGGTGACCCCGAAGGCGGAGGCCTCGGTGACGCCGCTGAAGGACGTGTCGCCCAGCAGCACGGCCACCGCGGTGCCGATCACCAGGCCCAGCAGGACAGCGATGGTGCCCAGGAAGCCGCGGAAGAACCGCTGCACCAGCACGATGATCCCCAGCGTGCCCAGCGCGTAGACGATGTCGCGGGCGGCGGGGGTGCCCTCGGCGTAGTTGGTGATGTCTCCGGCGGAGACCCCCAGCAGGGTGATGCCCATGGTGGTCAGGACGGTGCCGATCACCACCGGCGGGAAGAACCGCAGGATGCGCGCGAAGTAGGGGGCGACCAGGAAGGTGAACAGTCCCGCCACGATGATCGAGCCGTAGATCATCGGCAGTCCCTCGGCGCCGCCCTCGCCACCCGTCGCCGCCAGCCCGATCGCGATGATGGGGCTCACCGCGGTGGTGGTCACGCCCTGGATGATCGGCAGGCGCACGCCCACCTTCCAGAAGCCCACCGACTGGATCAGCGTCGCGATGCCGCAGGTGAACAGGTCCGCGTTGATCAGGTGGATCGTCTGCTGGGGCGTGAGGTTCAGGCCCGAGGCGATCAGCAGCGGCACGATCACCGCACCGGCGTAGAAGGCCAGCACGTGCTGGACCGAGAGCACTGTCAGCCGGCCCGGAGGAGGCACCTGGTCGACGGGATGCGTGCGGGGTGCGTCGAGCGCGGGCGAAGCGGTGGTCATGGAGGTCCTTGGGGGTCGTCGAGGCAGGGTCCTCGACGTGGCGGAGGAGGTGGGGCCGACGAGTCGAGCCGCGCACCAGGGTAGGCCTCCGTACGACCGGGAGGGCAGCGAGCCGGGGGTGAGATGGGACAAGGCGGCAACAGATGGATTCCCTCTTGCCGTCGGGGTAGAGGGGGACGTGACGACTTCTCCTCCCCGCGACGACATCCCCACGCGCATCCCGGACCGCACCACCGCGATCGGCACCCTGCTGGCGGTGCTCGCCATCGCGACGATCGCGCTGAACCTGCGCCCCGGCGCCACCAGCGTCGGCCCTCTCATGGAGTCCGTGGTGGGCGCGTTCGGCCAGGGCGCCTTCGCCTCCGGCCTGCTCACCGCCCTGCCGTGCCTCGCCTTCGGCGTGCTCGGCCTGCTCGCGGTCCCGATCTCCCGCCGCATCGGCCTGACGGGTGCGCTGGTGGCCTCGTTCGTGCTGGTCGCGATCGCGCTGCTGCTGCGCCCGGCCTCCGGGGTGTTCTCGGTGTTCGTGGCGCTGTCGGTGCTGGCGCTGCTGGGCCCCGCGCTCGGCAACGTGCTGGTGCCGGCGTGGATCAAGCTGCACGGCGGTGCACGGACCGTCGGCCTGATGACGCTGTACAGCGTGACGCTCGCGATCGGCGGTTCGGCCGCCGCCGCGCTCGCAGTGCCGCTGGCCGGCACGGGGGCCGACGGCTGGCAGGACTCCCTGCGCTTCTGGGGGATCTTCGCGGTGGTCCCGGTGCTCGTCTGGGTGGTCGTGCTGACCCGCACCGGTCACGATTTCCCGCCCGCTCCGCCGCGGGGCGAGCTCGGAGGCTCCCTGCTCCGCTCACCCACCGCGATCGCGCTGATGGTGACCTTCTCGATGCAGTCGCTGAACGCATACACCCAGTTCGGGATGCTCCCGCAGATCCTCACCGATGCCGGGGTCACCCCCGCCCGGGCCGGCATGCTGGTCGCCGTCATCGCCGGCTGGGGCCTGGTGGGCGGTTTGGTGATGCCGAGCGTGATCGCCAAGGTGCGCGGTCTGCGCTGGATCGTGAGCGGCTTCGGCGTGCTCACCACGCTCGGGTACATCGGCCTGCTGCTCGCGCCCGGAGTGAGCCCGCTGCTGTGGGCGTGCGTGCTCGGGATCGCCGGGTTCGTCTTCCCCACCGCGATCGCGCTGCTCCCCGCCCGGACACGGAACCCGCTGGTCACCGCGCGGCTGTCCGGGATGGCCCAGCCCTACGGGTACATCCTGGCCGCGCTCGGCCCGATCGTGGCCGGCGCGCTGCTGAGCGCCACCGGCTCGACGGACGCGGTGCTGTGGTTCCTCGCCGGGACCGGCCTGGTGATGGCGGTCTCGGGCTACCGCGCCGCGCTGCCGCGGATGGTCGACGACGAGATCGCGAGCTGAGCCGCCGCCCCCTGTCCGTACCGGGTTCCGTGGCAGGATGCTCCCATGAGCCTCGTCCGCACCCTGCGCATCCTGGCCTCCCAGCGGCCGTCCATGCCCTCCCGCTCCGTCGCGGCGCCCTCGCGCGTGCAGCGGCTCCGGCACGGGCACGTCCCCGTCACCTGGATCGATCGGGAGCTCTCGGGCACTGCGACGATCGTCCACCTGCATGGGGGCTCCTACCTGCGCGGTGAGAGCCCGCAGTCGTGGAGCTGGCTCGAGGAGGTCGCGCGGCGCTCCGGCGCGGCGGGCGCGATGATCCACCACCGCCTCGCCCCGCGCCACCGCTTCCCGTCCGCGATCGAGGACGTCCTGCGCGCCCTCGACGCGCTGAGCACCGAGGCCGTGCTGCGGCCCGGCCGCTGGGTGCTCTCGGGAGAGGGCTCCGGCGCGGGTCTCGCCCTCGCGGTCGCTCAGGTCCTCGCGGAGGACAGCCTCGACTCCCCGGCCGCCGTGCTGCTCGAATCCCCCTGGGCGGATCTCAGCTGTGAGGACCACGGGCAGGAGGAGCTGCGCACCGCCGCCCGCCTCTACGCCGGTCCCGTGCCCCGCACCGAACCGCGGCTCAGCCCGCTGCACGGGCAGCTGTCCGGCCTGCCGCCGGTGCACCTGGTCACCGGCGCGGAGGACGAGCTGATCCAGGACAGCCGACGGCTGCACGCCGCGCTCCTCCAGGCGGGCCGCGCGCGCGCACCTCGAGATCCCGGGAGCGGGCAGCAGCGTGGCCACCCTCGGGCAGGGCCCGGCCTCCCAGCAGGCCCGCCGTTTCCAGATCGCCGCGGTGCGCGAGGCAGTGGGGATCGACCGTTCCGGGGTCACCTCCGCCTGAACCGAGCACGTGCGGCTAATGTGTGCCCCATGACGCGAGGTGACCTTGTGACCTGGGACGGCAGCTCGCCGGCAGTGGAGTCGATCCGTGACGCGGTGATCCCTCACGCAGCTGCGGGCGCGCTGCGCGTGGTGCTGCAGCAGCTCACGCTCCGGGACGAGGGACGTGCGGCGGGGACCCATGAGGTGATCGACGCGATCGTCGACGTGGGCGGCAACCTGGTGGTCATGCCGATCGCCGAGGCCGTGCGCGCTGATCCGGACTCCTCCTCCGCCCTCGACGCGGCTCTGGCCCGCCTGCGGGAGGAGCTCTCCACCGATCTGGGGACGACGGTGGACTCCCTCGAGGTGATCACGGATGCCGACACGACGCGGCGAGTGCGCTTCATGCTCTCCGTCGACGTCTCACCCGCAGAGGTCATCGGGCGGCCTCCGCATCCGGCGCTGCACGATGGGCGCCACCACATCTCCCACCATGCGCCGGCCCTCGATGAGCTGCGGGACCGGATGGCCGCACCGCCGCCCAGCCTGCTGGCGCGGATCCGACGGGCGCTGACCGGATGGCGCGCCGCGCGCTGAGCCAGCCGGTTCAGTGCTTCGCGACGGCCGCCGCGGCGCGCATCCCCTCCGCGGTCGCCCCGGGCAGCTCGACCCCGATCGCGCGGGCGAGCGTCACCCCGAGATCCGCCCACGAGCCGGCGACCGGCGTCGACGGCAGGCCCGGCCCGCGCGCGAGCGCCACAGCGGCTGCCGAGGGGTCGCTGACCATGAGCGGGCCCGCATAGTAGGGATCATCTCCCTCGACCAGCGCGCGATGCGTCGCCGACAGTCCGAAGACGGTGCCGGGGCTCCCCTCGAGCACGGCGATGACATCGGTCTGCTCCGTCGCCCCGACCCCGTCCTCGACGAGGCGCAGCGAGAGCCGCACATGCGCACCGAGCTCGCGCAGTGCGGCCAGAGCTGCCTCCCGCACGGTGCTGCTCTCCTCGCGGCGCACATGCACCACGCCGCGCGGCCCGTCGGGCCAGACCAGGGCCCGGAAATCAGCCAGCCGCGGCCCCTCGGTGCGGAGCAGACCGTGCGCGGCGAGTGCCGCGTTGGGGTGCACCAGCAGCGCCGTGCGCACCAGGGGGCGCCCCGGCACCAGCAGCACCCTGTCCTCCTCGGTGGGGGAGAAGGCGGTGATGATCTGCTCGAGCGCTTCGGTGGTGTCGAGCATCGCGCGCTGGACCGCAGCGGTGTCCGGGCCGGAGGCCCGCTGCACGGCACCCAGGCCGGACAGCCGCGCCGCGAGCAGGTCGATGTGTCTGCGGCCGAGGGCCTCCGCGGCGATCTCGGCGACCAGATCGTCGGGCGGGACCTGGGAGAGCTGCACGCCGGCCTCACGGCGCGGCTCGAGGTGCTCCTGGATCATCCGTGGCGAGCTGGTGGAGACGGCCATGTCCCAGCGGTTGCGGTAGTGGCGCAGGTCCTCCACCAGGGGAGGCACAGGTCGATCCCAGCGCCGGCGGTCGCGGGCCATTGCAGCGCCGCGACTACCCGTCCCTCGCGCCGCAGCTGGTCGAACAGGGTGGGCGCGGCCATCGAGCGGGCGTACCAGGTGGAGCGGCTCTCGGGGCGATCCGGGGGAGGGGGACGGCCGTGGCGACCCCGGTGTGGGCCACCGACGCGCCGGTGACCAGGCTCGCTAGGGCGGGAGCGGGCTCGGACGGGCCACCGGGGTGGAGCGTCAGGGCGGTTGCCGTGGCCAGGGAGGTGCCCGTCAGCAGCGGATGCGGGAAGTTCTCGCCGGTGTCGAGCCCGTCGACGGCGAGGAGCAGGGTGCGGCCGGTGTTCATGGAGCTCCTCCGGGGGTCTCGACAGCGTTCCGAGCACCGTAGGGGGCTTGCTGGCCGCGGTGCGAGGGCCCGGTGAGCGTGGGGCCACTGTCAGGTGAACAGCCTGTGCGCGGGGAGGGTCATTCGCAGGGGAGGTAGGTGGTGTCGTCCCCGGCGAAGAGGGAGGAGTCCTTGTCGAGGAGGTGCTCGAGGGGGATGCGGGGCGAGGAGAGGACCTCGTCCCAGGTGGCCTCCTGCACCGAGCGGTGCGCCTCTTCGTCGGCGAGGGTGGGGACCAGCAGGCCCTCGTGCTCGGCGATCCCGCAGCCGTCCATGCCGTGGAGGGACAGGCGGATCGCGGCGGCGGAGGCGCCGCCGTCCTCGTCGATCTCGGCGACGATGCCCAGCCGGTAGGCGAACTGGCCGACGGCGCGGGTGGTGGTGTCGATGACGGTCCAGGCGATGGTCGTGCCCAGCGCGAGGGCGGGCTTGTCCTCCTGCTCCGTGCGGTACCAGTCCGCTGCGAGGGCGGGGCGGCCCACCGCGCGGAACGGCGGGGCGAGCGCGGCGGCGTAGAAGGGGCGGTCGCCTCCGTCCCAGGCGGTGCGCAGGCCCTCCTGCCAGAACTCCGGGGCGGCGTTCGAGACGCGGTCGTGAGCGGCCTCGTGGTCCAGGCCGCTCAGCTCCTCGGGTGAGAGGTACGCGGTCCCGACGAAGCTGGTCAGGGTGTCCCGTGCCGGATCGAGGAAGCTCTCCTCGGCGCCCAGATCGGCCCAGGTTTCCAGCTCGTCCGCGGCTCCCTGCACGCTCAGGGCGCGCAGCTCCTCGGCGGAGCGCGCGTTCCATTCGTCCGGATCCAGCACGGCTAGCGGATCACGGGGGACCTCGGCGGAGGTGGGGGCGGGGCGGGCACTGCCGCAGCCCGTGGCCAGCAGCATCCCGCCGGAGACGGCGAGCAGCGAGGTGAGCGAGCGTCGGCGCAGCCTCGGGGCCCGGTGCCGGTTCATCGCAGCTCGGGCTCCGTGGGATCGGTCCGGCCGGTGTCCGCATCGAGCCGGCGCCGGATCGTCACCGCGGTCTCGCGATCCTGCCGGGTGGCCTTGTCGACCAGGGGCTTGGTGTCGACCTCGGGCTCCTCCGGCTGCACCACCAGCCACACCACGAAGCCGAGCGTGAGCAGCAGGCAGATCGCCGCCAGGATCAGCAGCAGCGGCAGGGAGAAGGGGACCGGATCCCAGAAGGGGTCGCCGCCGAAGGCGAGCGGGCTCCCGGCGACGATGCTCACGAGCTCCCCCTCCTTCGGACGCGACGCATGGGCCCGGGCCGAGCGCCGGGGCCGCAGAGATCGTTGCCAGCATAACGCCGCCATAGATCCTGCAGTTATGCTGGGAATATTATGGCTGACGTTATTGTCGGGCGCTTCGCGCTCATCGACCTGATCGCCAAGGGCGGTTCCGGTTCCGTCTGGCGTGCCTGGGATTCCAAGGCCCAGGAGCTGTGCGCCGCGAAGGTCCTGCGTCAGCGCGACTCCGCCGACCTCATGCGCTTCGTACGCGAGAAGGGCGTCAGCTTCGACCATCCGCATCTGCTGACCCCCTACGGCTGGGGCGCCGAGGACGAGCACGTGGTGATCGCGATGCGGCTGGTCTCCGGCGGCACGCTCGAATCGGTGGTGAAGAAGAAGGGCAGTCTCGCCGAGCCCGCCGTGGTGGTCATCCTCGATCAGCTGCTGGACGGTCTCGCCCATGTGCACGAGGAGGGCTGGATCCACCGCGACGTGAAGCCCGCGAACATCATGTTCGAGCCGCGCGGCCGCGCCCATCCCGCCTCCCGGCTCGCCGATTTCGGGATCGCGGTCCATGAGACCGACGTGCGCTTCACCCATGTGGGCATGGTCAACGGCACCCCCGGCTACATGGCCCCGGAGCTGTTCTCGATGGCTGAGCCCACGCCCTCCCATGACCTGTATGCGGCCGGCGTGGTCGCCCTGGTGGCGCTGAACGGCCCGATCAAGCTGCACGACGGCGCCTTCCGGCCCGACGAATTGAATCAGTACCTGCGCGGTGTGACCCCGAAGCTCTCCGCGGTGATCCGTCGCCTCGTCGCCGCGCAGCCCGAGGATCGCTATCAGGACGCCGAGACGGTGCGCCGGGATCTGCCGCGCGTCCCGCAGGGCTACCCGCTGACCCATGCCGACGGTACCCCGCTCGAGTTCGTAGACACCCTGGACCCGCTGCCCGAGAACGCCCCCGGCGCCGCGCGTCCCGAGCGTCCTGCGCCCCAGGTCGCGCCCTCCTCGCTCGAGGCGATCCGGGCCGGGCAGGTGCAGCAGGGCTTCAGCTCCGGTTCCCCCTCTCCGCAGACCGGCCCCCAGTGGGCCTCTCCACAGACGGGCCCGCAGTGGGTGCAGCAGACCCCGCCCGGCTCTCCGCCGCAGCAGGGCGCGCCCTTCCCGACCCACGGCTTCACCGCCGCCCAGACGTCCACCGGGCCCACCGGGCAGGGCGGGGCGGGCAGCCGCGGCACGCTGATCGCCGTGGCGCTCGGGGTCGTGGCCGCGCTGGTGCTCGGTGTGATCACGGCGGCGGTGCTGCTGATGGTCTTCGACGGCGGCAGCGCCTCCGCGATGTTCGGTGGGGGCGAGGGGCCCGTCAGCAGCATCGATGCGGCCTTCGCCGAGGTGGAGCCGGGGCAGGAATGCGTCGCGGAGGACGAGGGCGTCATCGCCCTGACCGCCGAGGGCGACTACGTCTCCTGCACCACGGATCCGGGCGGCGAGGGGCGCGTCTTCGCCTGAGCGGTCCCTCCGAGCACCTCAGCGCGGGGTGACCGCGGCGGTGTCCAGCGCCTGCAACAGCGCACCTCGCCGCGGGTCCATCAGCAGATCGATCCGCAGCGACGGCGCACCCCTCCCGTGGCCGGGGAGCGTCCAGCGCAGCTGCCCACGGCTGAGCACCTGCGCGTCCTCGGCCCGCAGCCGCTCGAGCGCCCCGCGGTCGATGCCGGAGCTCGCGAGCGCGGCGTCCAGCCGACGCCGACGTTCCGCACGCGGCACGTCGAGATCCATGTTGTCCGCGAACCAGGCATCGGCGATCGCGTCATCGTCCGAGCGCAGCCAGTCCAGCGCCGCACCTGCCGCCTCGAGGCTGCGGGGCGCGGCCACCGTCGAGCGCCGTGCGAGCAGCCCGGGGACCTCCCGCTGGAGGAGGCGCAGCGCCTGCATGGACAGGGTGGTGGCCGGGGCGTACTTCGAGTTCGCGAGCGCCACCACCCCCACCCCGGAGTCGCGGTGCCAGACCATGAAGGAGCCGTACCCGGGGTAACCGCCCGAGTGGGAGATGACCTGCCCGAGATCGGGGAAGTGCTCGATGACCAGTCCGAATCCGTAGCCGCGCACCCGGTCGAAGCCGGGGAGGTGCGGGCGGGGTCATCGAGGTCCGCCGGCAGCGGGGCGAGCGCCTGATGGCGGTGCAGCTGCTGCATCTCCCGGCGGGACGCGGCGGCGAGCGGGCCGGTCTCGTGCCGCGCGGAGTCGGGCGCGTCGGCCGCGGCGAGGAAGCGCACCCAGACGGCCACATCGTCGACGGTCGAGAAGAGTCCGGCCATCGCGCCGTACACGCCGGGGAGTCCAGCGGCACCGGCTCGAAGCGGGTGGCGTCGCTGCGATCGGCCAGGCGGTGCCCGGTCGCGAGCTGCGCGGTGTCGATCTCCTCGGCTGACCAGCCGGTGGCGCCGAGGGCGAGCGGCTCGAGGAAGCGGCGACGGATCTCGCCGGTATAGTCCCCGCCGGTGACCTCGTCGATCACGCGTCCCAGCAGGGCGTACCCGGTGTTGGAGTACTCGAAGCCGGTGCCGGGGCGGTGGACGTGCCCGAGCCCGTCACGCAGCACCGCCGCGAACTCCTCCCTCGTCATGGCCTCCTGCCTGTCGCCCCACGGGTTGTCGGTCACCAGCCCCGCGCTCATGGTCAGCAGCTCACGGAGGGTGGGCTCGCGCTCGTCCTCGGCGAGCTCGAAGGCGCCGGCGGCCTCGGGCAGATAGGTGGAGACCGGGTCCTCGAGCCGCAGCCGGCCCTCGTCTCGCAGGGCGAGGAGCGTCGCGGCGGTGAAGGACTTCGTCATCGAGGCGATACGGGAGACGCTCGCCCGGTCCATCGGGGAGGAGCCCGCGGCGGGCACGCCGCCGTCGAGCTCGCGGTGCCCAGCGGCGCCGTGGGCGAGGACTGCCTCCTCATGGTCGTGACCGCCGATGATCGCCCAGGTCACGCCAGAGGTCCGGTGCTCGGCGACAGCACTGTCGAACAGTGCGGCGACGGCGGAGCGCACGGCATCGGGCAGGACAGGGGCGGCAGGGCTGGTCTCAGGCATGGCAGTCACTGTAGAGGCTGGGCGTAGAAGCTGTGGATCACCGCGGCGACGTCCTCACCGAGCACCTCGACCAGCTTCGCGGGATCGGTGCGCGAGGGGTCATAGGGCGCGGGAGCGTCAGGCTCCTCGGCCGTGACCTCGATGCCGCTCGGTTCTGGGGGCGCCGCCGGGGCCACCAGGTCCTCGAGTGTGAGACCACGCAGGGTCAGCAGCAGCACGGGCTTCTCGTCGACCGCCTCGACTAGCACGTACAGCAGCGCCGCGACGTGGCGGCAGGGCCCGGGCCAGTCCAGGCAGGAGCAGTCGTGGGAGAGCTCGGAGGCGTCCCGGGGCAGCAGCGACACCTCTGATCTCGCCAGCTCCGCCTCGATCTCCTGCGGATAGGTCCCCCGGCCATCCGGGCTGGTAGCTCCGGACGGGACCGGGCGACCTGCAGGAAGACCTGACGGTCGCCGTCACGGAAGGCGGGCAGCTCGAGCCGTGCCTGGTACAGCTCGCCGTCGACGTCCCGCACATCGCCGCGCGCGACCCCCGTCTCGACGTCCAACCACTGCACCCGACCAGCGCGGGCGTCGGCCTTCCCGCGGCCCACCCGCGCCGCACCCAGCAGGCGCTCCGCGCCGTCACGCAGCGCGACCGCGTGCCAGCCCTTCCCGACCGGGCCGCGCCGCGAGATCAGCTCGATGCTCATGAGTTCATCTCCTCCCGCTCGTTCCTCGCAGTTCGTCGACGAACGATGCTCATGAGTTCATCTCCTCCCGCTCGTTCCTCGCAGTTCGTCGACGAACGATGCTCATGAGTCCTCTTCCTCGTCGAGGGAGAGCAGGGACAGCAACCGGTCGTCGTCGAGGGAGGTCAGCCAGTCCTCGCCCGGGCCGACGGCCAGCTCGGCGAGGGACTGCTTGTCCTGGAGCACGGTGTCGATCTTCTCCTCCACGGTGCCGGCGCTGACCAGCTTGTGCACCGAGACGTCGCGGCGCTGGCCGATGCGGAAGGCGCGGTCGGTGGCCTGGTTCTCCACCGCCGGGTTCCACCAGCGGTCCAGGTGGACGACGTGGTTCGCGGCGGTGAGGGTCAGCCCGGTGCCGCCTGCGCGCAGGCTCAGCAGCATCAGGCCGGGACGGTCACGGTCCTGCTGGAACTCGGCGACCATCTGATCTCGGTCGCGTTTGGAGACCCCGCCATGCAGGAACGGCACGCTGATCCCGTACTCCGCGAAGCGCTCCTGCCAGTACGGCACCAGCATCTGCCCGAAGGTCGTGAACTGGGTGAACAGCAGCGCCTTCTGCCCCTCCTCGAAGGCGGCGCCCAGCAGGTCGTCGACCAGCTCGAGCTTGCCCGAGCGGTGCTCGTCGTCGCGCACCAGCGGGGAGCCGTCCCCGAGGTAGTGGGCGGGATGGTTGCACACCTGCTTCAGGCGGGTGATGGCGGAGACCACCAGCGTGCGGCGGCTCTTTTCCTCGGCGCCGTCGATCTGCACCATCAGGTCCTGCACGATCGCCTCGTACAGCCCTGCCTGCTCGGGGGTCAGGTTCACCACCCGGGTCAGCTCGATCTTCTCCGGCAGATCCTTGATGATCGAGCGGTCCGTCTTCAGGCGGCGCTGGATGAAGGGGAGGTGACGAGCTTGAGGCGGCTGACCGCGGCCTCATCTCCCTCCTCCTCGATCGGGGTCGCGATGCGTTCCTGGAAGCTGTGCGCGGTGCCCAGCAGCCCGGGATTCACGACCTCCATCAGGGAGTGCAGATCCGCGAGGCGGTTCTCCACCGGGGTGCCGGTGAGCGCCAGGCGGTGCAGGGCCTGCAGCGTGCGGGCGGCACGGGTGACCTGGGTGGCGGGCGTCTTGACGTGCTGGGCCTCGTCGAACACCAGGCGGTGCCAGGCCACGGCCGAGAGCACCTGCAGGTCGCGGGCCAGCAGCGAATAGGTGGTGATCACGAGGTCGAGGTCGGCGGCGCCGGCCACGAAGGACTCGCCGCGCAGCCGGTCCCCGCCGTGGTGCACATGGACCCGCAGACCGGGCGCGAAGTTCGCAGCCTCCCGCTGCCAGGCCCCGACCACCGACATCGGGCACACCAGCAGGGTGGGCCCGAGAGGCGCGGTCGCCTCGTGCTCGGCGAGCTGCTCGCGCTCCCGGCACAGCAGCGCGAGCACCTGCATGGTCTTGCCCAGCCCCATGTCGTCGGCGAGGATCCCGCCGAGGCCCTGCCGGTCCAGGGCCCACAGCCAGTTCAGCCCGTCCAGCTGGTACGGGCGCAGCGTGGCCTGCAGCGAGCGGGGCTGGGGGTGGGGCTCCGGGCCCTGGCCGCCGGGCATCAGGCGGGCCAGGCCCTGGCTGCCGCCCGAGGTGAGGGCCGTGATCCCGAAGTCGACGTCGGCGGCGTCGGGGAGAGGATCAGGGAGAACATCTCCATCCACGGCGCCCGACCCGACACCTCGGCAGGCTCCGGCACCGGCGGCAGCGGCGCGGACTGCTGACCACCACGGGCCGGCGGCTGGGGCCGGCTCGCCCGCTCCTCGCTCGTGCGCGCACCGAAGGAGTCGAGGAAGCGCTCGGCGGCGCGCAGCGTGGTCGCATCCAGCCGCACCCACTGCCCGCGCAGCTGCACCAGCTCGGACTGCGCCTCGCGGATCTCCTCCATCTCCTCCTCGGTCAGCTCGGTCTCGCCCACGGCGACCCGCCAGCGGAAGGAGACCATCGCCCCGAGCCCCACCCCGGAGCCCTTGCGCTCGCCGGGGTCCTCCTCGACGTCCTGGGGGCGGAGCGTCGTCTTCTGCTTCGTCCAGTCGCGGGGCAGCAGCACCGTCACCCCGGCCTCCTCGAGGGCGGGGGTGTCGCGGGAGAGGAGCTCGGAGGCCTCCGCGGTGGTCAGCAGCCAGTCCACCCCGGTCTCGTCCACAGCCGCGCCGCGCACGGTGGGCGCGAGGCGCATCACCGCAGCCGAGGCCTCCGCAGCACCTGCGGTGCTCAGATCCCCCACGGCGCGCAGATCGGCGACGGGGTGCACGGTCCCGTCGGACTCCCGCAGGCAGGTCTGCAGCGGCCAGGCGGTGCCCAGCGGCGGCTCGAACAGGCGCACCACCAGCTCGCTGTCACCGGAGCCGAGCTTCACGCCGGGGCGGCCGGAGTCCACGAAGGCATCCAGCGCCGCGGTGATCCTGCGCTGGGCGGGCAGGTCAGCGCGCAGCTCGCCCTCGTCGGCCAGGGCCCACAGCACCCCGTGGCGGTCCTCGGACGGGGCCGGGGCGCGGTGCAGGTGCTCCGCGAAGGCGCGACGGGCGTGCCCGTCCACCAGCGCGTGCAGCATCTGCGGGGAATCCTTGTCGGGGGCCCGCCACTGCATCACCGGGCGCCCGTACCGTTCCACCGCCCGGGCGCGCAGATGGCGCTGCTCGACGAGCGTGCGGGCGCGCAGGTCCAGCACGATCGCCGCCACCAGGTCGGGCATCGCGATCAGCTCCTCCGCGAGCCGCGCCGCGGCGCCATCGCTGAGGAGGGAGGAGAGGTGGTCCGTGAAGTCTTCGCCGAAGCGGCCCTGGAGCAGCGTGCTCGCGGCGCCGACCAGTCCGGTCAGCGCAGCACCCTCGAGCGGCAGGGCGGGCACCCGGCGGTCGCCGTCACGGCCGGGGATCCGCACCCGGTGACGCAGCTGGTCCGGTGCCTCGGCCAGCGCCTCCCCGAGCACGGGGGAGCGTCCCGACGCAGCGGGGAGAGGTCCTCGAGCGCGCGGGAGCGGCCCGGTCCGGTCTGCTCCCGCACCCACAGGGCGGGGCCCAGGTCGTCATCGACGACGAGGTGCAGGCGGCGGACGGGCATGACTTCAGACTATGCCGCGGGTCCGACGCTCAGAGACCGTCGATGATCAGTGCGGTCGCGTCGAGCCAGGCTTCCTTGGTCTTCGGGGAGATCCGAGACCAGTCCAGGTGGGAGCCGTCGACGAAGTGCTGCTCGTAGGGCACCTCGGTGACTGCCCGCGTGTGCGCACCGAAGTGGGCGAGCAGGCGGCTGCGCAGCGTGGGATCGAACTTGCCCTTGGAGGAGTGGGACAGGATCGTCACCGCGTGATCGACCTGCTCGGCCAGGCCCGTGGCCCGCAGCTCGTCGATCATCCAGGCGGCGGCGTTGAAGGTGTCCTCGCGCACGGTCGAGATGATCACCAGCTGGTCCGCGCTCTCCACGGCCGCGAGCCAGTTCGAGGCGCGCACGTTGTTGCCGGTGTCGATGACCTTGATGCGGTAGAAGCGGGAGAGCGCATCGTTGAGGTCGGCGAAGGCCTCCTCGTCGATCGAGGCGGCCGAGCCCGGGTCTTCGTCGTCGGAGGCGAGGATGTCGAAGCGCATCGCCCCCTGAGGGCGCACGTACGGGTCGAGGTCCGCGTTGCTCGCATGCGGTGCGCGCAGCGTCTCGATGTCGTGCAGCAGGTCCACGGCGGTGCGGTGATGATCGGTGGGGATGCCGCGCCAGCCGAGCGTGCCGCGGGTCTCGTTGTTGTCCCAGGCCAGCACGTTGCCGCCGCGGGTCACGCCGAGCGTCGCGGCGACCATCAGGGAGGCGGTGGTCTTGTGGGCACCGCCCTTGAGGTTCACCACCGCGATGTTGCGCGGTCCCTCGAGCGGCCGACGGATGCGCTCGAGACGCTCGGTCTCCCTGCGCTCGCGCCGGTTGGGACGCGGCGAGATGACACCGCCGGTGAGGCGGGTGATGAAGCCCGGCATGCCGCGGGTGGCCTTGACCTTCTCGCGCTTCGAGGTCGAGGACTGCAGATCCTGGAGGGTGGGGCGGGACGGGTCCCGCTCGGGGAGGGTGCGCGCCGGCGGCAGCGGGCGCTTGCGCGCCGAGGAGTCGCTGTCGGTCGGCGCCACCGCGGGTGACAGGGCCGACGGGGCTGAAGAAGCTGAAGAAGCTGAAGAAGCAGACACAGCCGACGCAGCAGAAGAAGCTGACGGCGCCGACGCCGCCGACGGGGCCGATGCAGCCGAGCGGGCGGAGGCCGCCGACGGGGCCGACGGTGCTGACGCAGCAGACACTGCCGAGCGTGCGGAGGTCGTGGCGGAGGCGGTGGCTGCGGACTGGGTGGAGGCGCTCGCACTGCTGGGCGGCGTGGCGGCGACCCGGCGGCGACGGGCACCGTGCGGGCGCACCGCAGAGAGCTCACCGGTGGCGGGAGAGCCGATCGCCATGTGCTCACCGGTCGCCGGGCCGCGCAGCGTCCTGATCGATGCTGCTGAGATCGGCGGTGTCATCGGTGGGCGGAGCGATCAGCGGATCGTCGATCGCGGGACCGTGCAGGGGGCGGTCGTCCGCCTCGCGGCCGGTGATCCGGCCCGTCGGCTCCACGCGCAGGTGGTGGTGGACATGCGGCTCGACGATGACCACGTCGATGTCGTGCCCGGCGGCCTTCGCAGCGGTGATGAAGCTCTGCTTCACCCGGTCCCGGATCTCCGGCAGATCAGCGCCGGAGACCTCGACGGTCTCCTCGGCGAGATGCACGGTGGCAGTCGTGTCGGAGGTGATCCGCGCCTGCGCGATCATCTGGGTTCCTTCCGCGTCCTGGGCACCGCCGCGTCCGGAGACGGGCGGCTTGGTCCGGGTCCACTCTACGGCCGGATGGCGTCGGGCTTCCGCTGATCCCCACCTACAGTGGCGGCGTGCACACCACACTGCTCACAGCTCCCGCCGTCCCCGGCGCGGATGAGGACGCCGGGGAGTGCTCGGCGAGGTCGCCGTGGTGCTCGACGGCGCCGGAGTGCCCGCGCGTTTTCGCTCCGGCTGCCGCCACACCGTCGCCTGGTACTCCCATGCTCTTGCGGCCCGGCTGCTGGCGAACGCCCAGGATCCGGGCGTCGGGCTCCGCGCCGCGCTGGCCGCCGCGATCTCGGAGGTGCGCGGCCTGCATCAGGGCGAGTGCGATCTCGGGGCGGGCGGCCCCTCGGCCACCGTGGTCGTGGTCCGACGCGCCGCGCAGCATCTCGAGCATCTGGTGCTGTGCGACTCCTCGCTGCTGCTGATGAGCAGGAACGGCGAGGTCAGGCGGGTCAGCGATCTCCGCATCGACGAAGTCGTCCGTGCCGAGACGGCGCCTGAGGCGATCGAGGCCCGCCGCAACGCACCCGGGGGCTTCTGGGTGGCGCGGCATGAACCCGAGGCCGCCGAGCAGGCTCTGGTGGGTCGCACCCCGCTCGCGGAGCTGGAGGCGGTGCACCTGGTCTCGGATGGCGTCACCCGCGCCGTGGACCTGCTGGGGCTGCACGACGACGCCTCCCTCGCCCGGGCGCTGAGCGACGATCCGTGTGCTCTGCTGCACGATCTGCGGGCCGCCGAGAGGGCCCTGCCGATCGGTCGGCGGCCCAGGAAGCCGCATGACGATGCGACGGTCCTCACAGTTTCCCTGTGAGCGGCCTCCTGAAGGCTCGGAAGCGCGGGTCCTGGCGGGCTCCCGGGGCGCCGGAGAACTGCCGTCCGGCCTCGGGATTTGATGTGCGCATGACGAAGGATCGGGGTGCCCAATACTCAGGTGAGCCTGAGTAGAACCTGCATGCCACCTGCGGTAACAGACTCTGCTGGCGCGTTTACAGCGACGGGTCGAAGGCCTATGCTCGACCTCAGGACGTGACCGCCACGGAAGATGCACACCTGAGGATCGGGACGGTGCGCCACTCCGGTTCGACTGGTACTGTTCCGAGTGTCGGAAGACGTTGAAAACTTTATAGATGTGCCGTTCCTCAAGACCCCCTCCTGGGGAGCGGCCAGACGGGCATAACGCCAGGTTCCCCCACCTATGGCAGCCCGTCCGCCTGTTCGCCCGCACCCACCCCTGACGGACGACAGGCCTGACGAGCGGTCCGCGAGCCCCCGACGATGTCGGTTGAGTGCTCCGGGCCGCTCGTCGCATTTCCCTCCGGGACCGACCGTCGCTCAACGCGGATCTCGGCCGTTCCCGAACCAGGATCGATGCAGATCCGGCTCGGGAACGACCGAGACTCTCAGGCGCTCAGCCGAGGATCGCGACGTCGCTGCCGGGATCGAGGCGGTAGCCCGCGCCGCGGACCGTCGAGATCAGACGGCGGTAGCGGCCCAGCTTGGTGCGCACGCGGCGCACGTGCACGTCGACCGTGCGCTCACCGGTCTCATCGGGCGACTCGGCCCAGACCGTCTCCATGAGCTCGGTGCGGCCCACGGTGCGGCGCGCGTTCTGCGCCAGCTGGGACAGCAGCTCGAACTCCTTGTAGGTGAAATCCACGTCCTGCCCATCGATCCGCACCCGGCGACCGAAGAGGTCGATCACCAGGCTGTCGTCCGGCGCCGTCGACGGGCTGGACGGGCTGACCGCCGTGGCCTGCAGCGTGCGGCGGCGAGCGATCTCCGCATCCCGGCGAGCGGGAGCGTTCGGGGAGACCACGCCGGTGCGGCGCGGGCGCAGCGGGCTCACCGGGGCGGCGGCCCGTCCCCGGGGCGGCAGTGCGCGTGCAGCGGAACGGCCGGTGGTCGCGAAGGTGTGCGGATTGCTGACCGAGATGGTGGTGCGTCCGTCGCGCGCGGCGACTTGGCGCTGTGCGTGGGTGCGCAGCTCGTCGGCGATCAGGGCGGCCTCCACGTCGCCGGTGCCGGCGGGGAGGGTGACGGAGACGGTGATGGTCACCGTGTCCTCGGCGGCGGCCTGCGGCCGCGGGGCCGTGCCGCCCACGCGATACAGCGGGCGAGCGGAGCCGGTGCGGGGGCGGTGAAGGTGGTGGGGCGATCCAGGGCAATGGTCATGATGCGAGTTCTCCGAGATGCGGCGCGGTGAGCGCGGCGGCTGGTGGACCCGGGATCCCTGGGATCAACGCCTGTGGGCGGATCGTTCAGGGGTGTGCTCCCGGTAGCACCTGGAGCCCGCGCCTTCCGGCCGGCTCCTGTCAGCCGACCCTGGAGGTGTCTTGAGCTCTAGAGGCTCGGCTGACGATGCATCATCGGCATCATCATCATGGACATCATCGAGCGCAGCACGGAGCGGACCACCCGGCGGGTGGTCTCGCTGAACGCGGCGTTCGTGGTCATGGCATCGATAGTGCACCCGACGGCCTTGAAGGGCAAGGGGTGTCCACACTGTGAAACGGCGCAGGTGTTCGCGCCCGTCTCTCGAGCGGCAGCCACCCCTCATATGGCGACGGGGCTCATCCATGGAGCGAGCCCCTATGAGGGGTTCGTGTCATGGATGAGTCCCGTGGATGCTTCCTGCCGCTCGCAGGCTCGCAGTGCGTCGATCAGTCTGTGCTGATTGACTGTTCTCCTGCCGCTCGCAAGCTCGCAGTGCGTCGATCAGTCGACGACCCCGAAGAAGAGGCGGTCTCCGGCGTCACCCAGGCCCGGCACGATGTAGCTGTTCTCGTCGAGCTTCTCGTCGATGGCGGCCGTGACGATGGTCAGGTCGATCGACGGATCGATCCGCTCCTCCATCGCCTTGAGGCCCTCAGGGGCGGCCAGCAGGGTCACGCAGGTGATGTCGCGGGCGCCGCGCTCGTGCAGGTACTCGCAGGAGGCGATCAGGGTGTGGCCGGTGGCCAGCATCGGGTCCAGCACGAAGCACTGGCGGCCGGTGAGGTCGTCGGGCAGGCGGTTCGCGTAGGTGGTGACCTCGAGGGTCTCGTCGTTGCGCACCATGCCCAGGAAGCCCACCTCGGCGGTGGGCAGTAGGCGGGTGAGGCCGTCGAGCATGCCGAGACCCGCGCGGAGGATCGGCACCACCATCGGCTTGGGGTTCGTCAGCCGGGTGCCGGTCATCGTGGTCACCGGGGTCTCGATCTCCACCGGCGCGACGGCGACGTTGCGGGTCGCCTCGTAGGCCAGCAAGGTCACCAGTTCATCGGCGAGCTGGCGGAACACCGAGGAGTGGGTGGCGCGATTGCGCAGCACCGACAGCTTGTGGGCGACGAGCGGGTGGTCGATCTGGAGAACGCGCATGAGGGGAATCTACCGGAGTGCCGCCGCGGTCACGCACGTTCCGGTGGCCGGGCAGGGGTGAGGCGCGACTCGCCAGGGGCGAGAATGGCCCCATGACCGATGACGAGCTGATGGGCCTGGCGATCGATGAGGCGCGGGCGGCCGCTGCGCGGGAGCCGGCGGACGTCCCCATCGGCGCGGTCGTCGTCGGCCCCGACGGCACGGTGCTCGCCATCGCCGGGAACCGCCGCGAGGCCGACGAGGACCCGACAGCCCACGCCGAGATCCTCGCCCTGCGCCGTGCGGCGGAGGTCACCGGGCGCTGGAACCTCGCCGGTTCCACGCTGGTGGTCACCCTCGAGCCGTGCACCATGTGCGCCGGCGCGATCGTGCTGGCCCGGGTGGAGCGGGTGGTCGTCGGCGCGATGGACCCGAAGGCCGGGGCTGCGGGCTCGCTCTACGACCTGGTGCGCGAGCCCCGTCTGAACCACCGGGTGGAGCTCACCACCGACGTGCGTGGTCAGGAATGCGGTGACCTGCTGCGGGACTTCTTCAGAGCGCGGCGGAAGCGGGCTGCAGAAGCGCGATCTGACCAGATCGACTGAGCTGGGTCGAGCACCCTCTATCGACGTCGGTCAGATGCGACCTATCGTGGTCGTATGAGTACCGCGGCGGCACCTGAGGGCAGGCCGGGCCACTGTGAGCGGGCGGTGACGGTCCAGGAGGCGAAGACCAGCCTCTCCTCGTTGCTGCGCGAGGTCGAAGCGGGCAGCGTGATCACCATCTCGCGGGGCAGCACTGCGGTCGCCCGGCTCGTGCCCATCGAGCAGTCGCCCGAGGCTGTACGGCGGCGCCCGAAGGGATTCCTGCGGTTCAGCGTTCCGGACTCGTTATTCGAGGCCCTTCCCGAGGCTGAGCTGCAGGCGTGGGAGGGCGGCGAGTGGCCGAGCTGCTGGCCGACACGCACGTGGTGCTCTGCGTCGATTGCCTCGGGTGACCGCCGGCCCGCTGAGCTCAGCGCTCCAGCAGGTGCTCGGTGGTGACGTGTGCTCCGTGGTGACGTGGCCGGTCGGGAACCGGGTCTGATGGGGCGGCGCAGCCCATTCTCCTCAAGGACCGAGAAGGCTGTCCGAACCGTGGGCTTCGAATCTCGCCATTCGAACGCCGCCTCTACACTGGTTCCGTCATCGAGCGGGTCGAGGAGCAGTCATGGGAACAGGTGTGTCGTCGTCGGCCGTCGTCGCCGAGGACGTCTCGAAGGTCTTCTTCTCCGGTCGTGAGCCGGTGTGGGCCCTCGAGAACTTCTCCCTGAGCCTTGAACCGGGGTCCTTCACCTGCATCGTCGGCCCCTCCGGCTGCGGCAAGTCCACTTTCCTGCGGATCCTGGGCGGGCTCGAGGAGCGCACCGTAGGCACGGTGACGATGCCCGATGAGGGTCAGCGGATCCCCGCGGCATTCGTGTTCCAGGAGCACGGCGTCTTCCCCTGGATGACCGTGCTCGACAACATCGCGTTCGGCCTGCGGATGAGCGGGACCGGGAAGGCGGAGCGCACGGGGATCGCCCGCGACTGGCTCAGCCGCGTGCGGCTCGACGACTTCGCGGACGCGTACCCCCACCAGCTCTCGGGCGGTATGCGCCAGCGCGTCGCGATCGCCCGCGCCTTCGCCACCGGCTCCCCGCTGCTGCTGATGGATGAGCCTCTCGGCGCGCTCGACGCCCAGACCCGCATGCTCATGCAGGAGGAGCTCATCGCCCTGTGGGAGCAGGAGCGCAAGACGGTCCTGATGGTCACCCACGACATCGACGAGGCCATCATCCTCTCCGACCGCGTGATCGTGATGTCCGGCCGGCCCGGCACCCTGCGCGAGGACATCACGGTCCCCTTCGAGCGCCCCCGTTCCGTCGAGATCGAGCGCACCCCCGAGTTCAGCGAGCTGCGCTCCCGCGTCTGGAACCTCTTGCGCGAGGACGCCCGCACCGCCGAGGAGACCGCATGAGCACCACACGCTCCTCCCTGCAGAACGATCGCGAGCAGCGCACCCTCGTCGCCGCGAGCGCGCAGCGCGCGCGGGAGCGCTCCCTCGCCACCCGCGACCTGGTGCTGTCGATCGTCACCCCGATCCTGCTGCTGGTGCTGTGGGAGCTCAGCGCCCGCGGCCAGATCATCGACCCGCGCTTCTTCCCGCCGCCCAGCCGGATCGTCACCGCCGGCTACGAGATGCTCCTCGACGGCGAACTGTGGATGCACACCGCACCCACTCTGATGAGACTGCTGGTGGGCGGCGGTCTCGGCGCGCTCAGCGGGATCATCGTCGGCCTGCTGATGGGCTCCTCCCGCGCCCTGAACGCAGCGCTCGGCCCACTGTTCTCAGCGCTGTACCCGCTGCCGAAGATCGCGATCTTCCCGATCCTGCTGATGATCTTCGGCCCCACCGAGCTGCCGAAGATCATCGCCGTCTTCATCACCACCTTCTTCATCATGCAGATCAACACCGTCTCCGGCGTCTGGGCGATCGACCGCAAGCTGCTCGAAGCGGGCGCCGCCTACGGCGCCAAGGGCTTCGACCGCTTCCGCTTCGTGGTCCTGCCGGGCGCGATGCCCTTCGTGTTCTCCGGACTGAAGACCGCCACCGGCACCGCCGTGGTGGTGGTCACCGCCGTCGAGTTCACCGGCGCGACCACCACCGGCCTGGGCTACCTGATCTGGAACTCCTGGCAGCTGTTCATCCCCGAGAAGCTCTACGTGGGGCTGGTGGTCATCGGTGTCATCGGTGCGACCGTCACCACGGTGCTGGGCCGCTCGGAGAAGCTGCTGCTGCCCTGGCGCCGAGAGCGCTGACCACAGCCTGAAGACCCCCACAAGCACACCCGAAGACCCCTGCATAGGAGCACGTCATGCGTCGTCGTACCCTTCTCTCCCTCGCCTCCGCGACCGCGATGGGCGGCGCCCTGGCCGCATGCGGCTCCGCCGTGACCGGTGAGGATCCGGACTCCGGCGGCGAGGCCGGCTCCGGCGTCGTGCGCGTGGGCCACCTCCCCTCGGCCCTGTTCTCCCCGCTGTACGTGGCGGATTCGATGGGCTACTTCGAGGAGGAGGGCATCACGATCGAGCTGACCCCGCTGAAATCCGGCCAGGACGGCATCCCGATGCTCTCGAACAACCAGCTCGACGTGATGGTCGCCGGATTCAGCGCCGGCATGTTCAACGCGCTCGAGCAGGGCCTCGCCTTCAAGATCGTCGGCTCGATGGGCATCTCCCCGGGCGATCCCGAGAACTCGCCCACCGCTCTCGAGGTGCGCCAGGACCTGCTCGACGACGGCACGGTCTCCTCCGTCGCGGATCTCAAGGGCCGCACGATCGGCGTCGCCGGCGGCCCCGGCGCGACCGGCGGCTACCTGCTCGCGGCGATGCTCGAGGAGGGCGGGCTCACCCTCAACGATGTCGAAATCTCGAACCTCGCCACCCCCGATCAGGAGCCCGC
Source organism: Brachybacterium sp. Z12 (assembly GCF_014400405.1). Classification (GTDB taxonomy): domain Bacteria; phylum Actinomycetota; class Actinomycetes; order Actinomycetales; family Dermabacteraceae; genus Brachybacterium. The sequence goes on from NZ_CP060496.1 coordinate 447,966, forward strand.
GATCACCAACGGCTCGATCGACGCGGCGACCCCCTCAGCGCCCTTCTCGACCGCGATGGAGGAGGCGGGAGTCGCCTCCCCGATCGCCGTCCCCGCGGAGGGCACCACCGGCACCGGCGTGATCTACTCCGAGACCTTCGTCGCCGCGGACCTCGCCCAGAGCTTCTTCACCGCACTGGCCAAGGGCGCCCAGGAGCTCTCCGAGGATGGCGTCCAGACCGACGAGGTCTACCAGATCCTCGCCGACACCCTCGGCCAGGAGATCGACGTGCTGAAGGCCTCGCCGATGTACACCTACCTGCCCGACCTCGCTCCGCAGCCCGATCAGCTCGAGGCGATGCAGGCGGCCTGGATCGCGGCAGAGCAGATCACCTACACCGAGCCGCTCGACGTGGCCGGGATCGTCGACGCGAGCTTCGCCGAGAGTACGAGCGCCTGACCCCGACGTCGTCGACCGTTGCGCAGTGGGCTCTCTGGGCGCCCAGAGGGGACGAACCTCAGATCCACCCCTGGCGCCGCGCGATAGCGACCGCCTCGTGACGGTTCGCGGCCTGCAGCTTCGCCTGCGCGCTCGAGAGGTAGTTGCGCACGGTCCCCTCGGCCAGATGGGCACGGCGCGCGATCTGCTCGATCGCGGCGCCGTCGGCGGCGAACTCGAGCACGTCCGCCTCGCGCGGGGTCAGGGGTGAGTCCCCGGAGGAGATCGTCTCGGCGGCGAGCTCCGGATCGATCACCCGCCGCCCGGCGGCGACCGAGCGCACCGCGCGGGCCAGCTGGTCAGCGGAGGTGGTCTTCGGCAGGAAACCCAGCACACCCTGGGCCAGCGCTCGCTTGAGATAGCCGGGCCGGGCGTGGGAGGTGAGCACGAGGCAGCGGGTCGCGGGGAGAGCGTCGCGATCCGGGCGGCGAGCTCGAGGCCGTCCCCATCTGGCAGCTGCAGGTCCAGGACGGCGACGTCGGGCTGCTCGGCCTGGGCCAGGCGTGCACCGTCCGCGACCGTCGCCGCCTCGCCGCGCACCTCGAGGTCGTCCTCGAGGGAGAGCATGGTCGCGAGCGCCGAGCGGATCAGGTTCTCGTCATCGACGAGGATCACGCGCAGCACCTCGGGGGAGTGGGCGGTCATCGGGTCCCTTCCGGGGATCGAAACGGACAGCAAGGGTGAAGACGCCGCCCTCGCGGTGGACCTCGAGCGCGGATCCGGCGCCGAGGCGCTCACGCATCCCGGTCAGTCCGCTGCCCTCGAGCACCTCGTCGTCACCTGGCGCGCCGTCGTTGACGAGGGTGACCCCGTCGGGGCCGAGCGTGAGGGTGACGGCCGACGGGTCGGCGTGGCGCAGGATGTTGGTGCCGCCCTCTCGCAGCACCCAGGCGGCGGTGCCGGCATGCCGGGCCGGAACGTCGCCCGCGTCGCCGCGGATCGTGACCTCGGCGTGTGCCGAGCGCAGCAGGGAGGCAGTGCCGCGCAGCTCGGTGGCCAGATCAGCCTCGCGGTAGCCGCGCACGAGGCTCCGGATCTCAGCGAGGGAGGTACGGGCGATCTGGGCGACCTCGCGGCCGTGCTCGACGGCGCGGGGATCCTCCCGTTCGGCGAGCTGGGCGACCAGCTCGGATTTCACCGCGATCACGGACAGGTCGCGCCCGGTGACATCGTGCAGGTCGCGGGCGAAGCGCAGCCGCTCTTCGGCGACGGCGAGCTGGGCCTGTGCCTCCCGGGCGCTGTCGAGCTCGCGCACCATCGCCGCGAGCCACAGCGACATCCGCACCGTGAGCACCGCGGCCAGCATGAGGGCGAACATCGTGGCCGCGATCGGCCGGTCAGCGCCCAGCAGGACGGCGAGCACCCCGAGCGCGAGGGCAGAGCCCACGCCGATCTCCCACCGCCAACGGATGACGATCCGGACCTGCAGCGCGATGAGGGACACGGTCAGCAGCTGCGGACCCGCGTCACCCGCCAGGTACAGCACCGCGATCACCGCGCTCAGCCCGGCCGTGGCCCACAGCATCGCGTCGACGGGGAGCCGGCCCACCCGGGGCAGGTCCCAGCGGTCACGGCCGGTGGGGAGCTCCGCTCGCGACCAGGCGGTCATCGTCCTTCGGCCGGACCAGGCGCCGATGAGGATCTGCAGCAGCAGCACGGTCGTCGCGATCGGGTGCGCGGCGAAGGCGGCGGGCAGGGACAGGCCCAGCAGGGCGAGGACCCCCAGCGGCACCATCACGAGCACGAGCACCACGGACCACGCCGTGTAGGCGAAGAACACGGTCCACTGGCGGCCGCTGCTGGGGGTCACGGGGGTCCTCTCGGGATGGTCGTCGGGAGCCTATCGGCTCAGACGATCGCGGCGAGGAAGAGGCTGCCGAAGACGCCGAACACGACGCCCCAGAGGATGATCGAGATGCCCATCCACAGGTAGACCCGGCCGCGTGCGGCACCGAGGGCGACCAGGGTGGGGCCGGTGATCTGCGAGGCGACGATCAGCGGGCCCAGCAGGCACACGCCCGGCACGCCGTACTTCTCGAGCGCCGACGCCACCTTCTGGCGGAACCGTGAGGGCTGCTTGTCCTCGTCGCGCGGTCGAGCCCGGCCCGCGGTGACGGCGTCCCGTGCCCGCCCGGACAGGGCGATGACCACGAAGGTGGCGAGCAGGTTCCCGATCACAGCGGCGGGGACCGCGAGCGCCGGGTGGATGCCGAGCGTGGTGCCCAGGAAGCTGCCGAAATAGCTCTCGATGAAGGGGATAGCCCCGGCGGGGACCAGGGCGAGCACCTGCTGCCACGGCTCGAGGCCGGAGACGTGGGTGTGGAGCTGGGCGAGGAGGTCCTGGAACATGCGATGTCCTTCCGTGGTGGTGATGGCTCCACTCTTCCGGGAGGCGCACGCTCGCAGTAGGGCGCGGGCTCACCGGCCCGCGTGCATCCCTCACGGCCCGCTGATGACAAATGTCAGCAGAGCGTCCCGAGGGCATCCCGCAGTGACCCCCTCCACACACGGGCCTGCAGGTCTGTGACGTTTGTTTCGCAGTATGACGCGATGCTTCGACGAGCGGGGCGCGGGTGCTTGACTGCATTGGTGATCACTCTCGACAGCCTCACGAAGGTCTTCCCCGCGCCCGGCGGCGGAGACCCCGTCGTCGCGCTCGGCGGGATCGACCTCCATCTCGAACCCGGCCGCGTCCACGGCATCGTCGGCCGCTCCGGGGCCGGCAAATCGACCCTCATCCGCTGCCTGACCGGGCTGGAGAAGCCCACCTCCGGGCGCGTCGAGGTGGACGGCACGGACATCGCCGCGCTGGACGGCCGCGCCCTGCGCGCCGCCCGCCGCAACATCGGCATGGTGTTCCAGCACGCGAACCTGCTGGACTCCCGCACCGCCGCCCAGAACATCGCCCACCCGCTCGAGATCGCCGGAGTCCCCCCCGCGCGCAGCGTGAGGAGCGCGTCGCAGAGCTGGTCGAGCTGGTGGGGCTCAGCGGCCGCGAGCACAACCATCCCGCGCAGCTCTCCGGTGGCCAGATCCAGCGCGTCGGCATCGCGCGCGGCCTCGCCGCCGAACCGAAGGTGCTGCTGTGCGATGAGCCCACCAGCGCGCTCGACGGCTCCACCACCCACCAGATCCTGCGCCTGATCAGCGATCTGCGGGAGCGGCTCGGCATCACCGTCGTGATCATCACCCATGAGATGGGCGTGGTCCGCGAGGTCTGTGACACCGTCACCCTGCTGCAGGACGGCCGCATCACCCAGACCGGTGATCTGCTGGACGTCGCCGCGGACCCCCACGGCCCGCTGAGCGCAGAGCTGATTCCGCTGCCGCCGGCGCCCACCGGCATCGACGCCCTCGTGGTCAACTGCGATTACGGCAACTCCGAACGGTTCCGCACCACCGATGACCTCATCCGTCTGGCCGAGAACTACGAGGCCGATGCGACGCTCGTCGCCGGCACCATCGAGACCATCGGCGGCCGCCAGGTGGGCCGCGTGCAGCTGGCGCTGCGCAACCACTCCGGCCAGCCGATCTCGCGGGAAGGCCTGACCGCGTTCCTCACCGAGCTCGAGTCGGCGGGCGTGGTCACGAAGGAGGTGTTCGCATGATCGAGATCCTGCAGGAATGGGCGTCGAACCCGCTGCTGACCCGCTGGGACGGCGGTCCCTGGGAAGCCACCCTGGTCACCCTCTACATGACCGTCGTGACCATGGGGCTGACGGTGCTGCTAGGGCTGCCGCTGGGCATCGCGCTGTTCGAGACCGACGGCTCGGCCTCCCCGCTGGTGAGGGGCGTCAACCAGGTCACCGGCTTCGTGGTCAACGTGCTGCGCTCCTTCCCGTTCTTCATCCTGATCATCGCGCTCATCCCGCTCACCTCGGCGATCACCGGCCGCTCCACCGGCCCGAACGCGGCGATGATAGCCCTGACCATCGCGGCGGTGCCCTTCGCTGCGCGGCTGTTCGAGCTGAACCTGCGCGAGATCCCCGCCGGGAAGATCGAGGCGGTGCGGATGATGGGCGCGAGTCGCTGGCAGGTGATCCGCCAGGTGCTGGTCCCCGAGGCGCTGCCCGGCATCATCGGCTCGATCACCACCACCACGATCGCCGTGATCGGCTACACCGCCATGGCCGGCTCCGTGAACGCCGGCGGCCTGGGCCAGCTCGCCTACAACCGCGGCTACACCGGCTACCAGACCGAGATCATCATCGTCACCGTGATCCTGCTGGTCGCGATCGTGATCCTGGTGCAGCTGCTCGGCTCCCGCCTGGCCCGCGCGGTCGATCACCGTGCCCGCACATCCTGAACCCCTCACAGAGAAGGAACCCCTCATGAGCACCATCTCCCGTCGCACCCTGTTCGCCTCCGGCGCCGGCCTGGCCGCCCTCACTCTCGCCGCCTGCGGTGGCGAGGACGAGGCGCCGCTGACCGAGGAGGGCGGCACCACCACGATCCGCATCGCCGCCACCCCGATGCCCCACATGGAGATCCTCACCTTCGTGAAGGACAACCTCGCCGCTGACGCCGGGCTCGAGCTCGACCTGCAGGAGCAGACCGAGTACCCGATCCCGAACCGTCTGCTCAGCGAGGGCGAAGTGGATGCGAACTTCTTCCAGCACCAGCCCTACCTCGAGACCGAGATCGAGGAGAACGGCTACGAGCTGACCCCCTTCGCGGGGGTCCACATCGAGCCGCTGGGCGTCTTCTCCGAGTCGCTCACCAGCCTTGAGGAGATCGAGGAGGGCGCCTCCGTCGGCGTCCCCAACGACCCCACCAACCGCGGCCGCGCCCTTGCACTGCTCGCCGATGAGGGCCTGCTGGCGCTCATGGACGGCATCGAGCCCACTGCAGCGACGATCGACGACATCGCCGAGAACCCCAAGCAGCTGGAGTTCGAGGAGATCGACGCGGCGCTGCTGCCCCGCACCCTGGGCGACTACGCGATCGCCGTGATCAACGGCAACTACGCGCTCGAGGCGGATCTCAGCCCCGCCGAGGACGCCCTCGCGCTTGAGTCCGGCGAGGACAACCCCTACGCGAACATGCTGGTGGTCCGCACCGAGGACAAGGACAACGAGGCGCTGGTGAAGCTCGACGAGCTGCTCCGCTCCGAGGACGTCCGCAGCTTCCTCGAGGAGACCTACTCCGGCGCCGTCATCCCCGCGTTCTGAGTAACCTGGGGGTGACTGCCTCGACCTCCCACCCTCTTTCCGGCCGCCGCGCCCTGATCACCGGCGCGAGCCGCGGGATCGGCGCCGACATCGCCCGCGCTTTCGCGGCGGCCGGCGCCGATCTCGTGCTCACCGCCCGTGTCGCGGCCACGCTCGAGGAGCCGGCCGCACGCCTGGCTGAGGAGCACGGCATCCGCACCGCGGTGCTCGCGGCGGACCTCGCCGACCCGGAGGTCCCCGACCGGCTCTGGGCCGAGGCCTCAGCTCTCATGGACGGCCTGGACGTGCTGGTCAACAATGCTGGCCTCTCCCATCCCGAGCGCGTCACGGATCTCGACACCGCGCACTTCGACGAGACCCTGCAGGTGAACCTGCGAGCTCCCGCGCTGCTCGCGGCCCGAGCCGGTGCAGCGATGGCGGCCGCGGGCGGCGGCGCGATCCTCACGATCGCCTCCGCCGCCGCGCTGCGCCCCTGGCCGAGCACTACGCCTACTCGACCGCCAAAGCGGGCCTGGTCATGGCCACCCGCACCCTTGCCCTCGAGCTGGGCGAACACGGTGTGCGCGCCAACTCGATCTGCCCCACCATCGTGCTCACCGACATGGGGCAGAAGGTCTGGGGCGATCACCCCGACAAGGCTGCGCCGATGCTCGCCCGGATCCCGAGTGACCGCTTCGCCCGGCCCCGCGAGGTCTCCGACGTCGCGGTCTGGCTCGCCTCCGACGCTGCCTCGATGGTCAACGGCGCCGAGATCCCGGTCGACGGCGGGTACTTGGTCAGCTGAGACGTGCGGTCGCCTCCAGCTGATCCAGCAGCCAGGCGAGCTCATCCGCGCGCTGCTCCCACTTGCGGTAGCGGCCCGAGCGGCCGCCGTGCCCGGCGACCATCTCGCAGCGGAACAGGATCGGCCGCTCCGCCTGGTCGGAGGTGACGGTCTCCCGCAGGCGCGCCACCCACTTCGCGGGCTCGACGAAGAACACGCGGGTGTCGTTCAGCGAGGTGGAGGCGAAGATCGCCGGGTACTCGACGGCCTGGATGTTCTCGTACGGGGTGTACTCGCGCATGTACTCGTACACCGCGGGATCGTGCAGCGGGTCGCCCCACTCCTCCCATTCGCCCACGGTCAGCGGCAGGCTCGGATCCAGGATCGTGGTCAGCGCGTCCACGAAAGGAACCCCGGCGATGACCGCACGGAACCGCTCGGGAGCGAGGTTCGCGATGCCTCCCATCAGCAGCCCGCCCGCGCTGCGACCCTCCGCGGAGAGCCGGCCCTCGGCGACCAGGCCCGAGTCGGTCAGATGCTTCGCGGCTGCCACGAAGTCGCTGAAGGAGTTCTTCTTCTCGAGCAGCTTCCCGTGCTCGTACCAGTCGCGGCCCATCTCGCCGCCGCCGCGCACATGCGCGATCGCGATGACCACGCCGCGGTCCAGCAGCGACAGGCGGGTGGGCGCGAACGACGGATCGATCGACACCTCGTAGGAGCCGTAGCCGTACAGGTAGCCGGGCGCGGTGCCATCGGCCTGCACCTCGCGGCGCGCCAGCACGCTCAGCGGGATCGCGGTGCCGTCCTCGGCGCTCGCCCATTCCCGGCGCTCGACGTACAGCGAGGGGTCGTAGTTCGGCACCGGGGTGACTCGCAGGACCGTGGTCGCACCGCCTGAGACTTCGCGCTCGGCGACCGTGGGCGGGGTGAGCATGCTGGTCAGCTGGTAGCGCACCGTGCTCTGCTCCCAGTTCGGGTTCGCATCGAGCTCGACGGTGTCCAGCTCTCCGCCGTGGGTGATGTCGGTGGCCTCGCCGACCAGCAGCGATCCGTCGGCCGCCCGCGGGATGAGGCGGACGCTCGCCAGACCGCCGCTGCGCAGCTCGAGGGCGACGAAGCTCGCGAACGCTTCGACGGCGAGCAGGCGCTCGCCCTCACCCGCGGCCAGCAGCTCCTCCCAGGCGTTCGGCGCTTCGAGCGGTGCCTGTGCGAGCGCGAAGCCGCGGTGGCCGTCGTTGTGCACGATCAGCAGGCGGTCACCGGCGTGCTCGACGCCGTAGTCCACGCCGTCGCGGCGGCCGCCGGCGGGCACGGGGGCCGACGTCGGCTCCGCGAGATCCAGCAGCCAGGCCTCGGTGGTGGAGGTGGAACCTGCTTGGATCACCAGGGCGGACCCGTCGCGGGAGCGGTCGAAGCCGATCATGAACCGCTCGTCGGGCTCCTCGATGACCAGCATGTCCTCGCTCATGGCGGTGCCGATGCGGTGCCGCCAGATCTGGTGCTGGCGCCATGCGTCGTCGACCCGTGCGTAGAACAGCCACTGCTGATCGGTGGAGAAGGCCAGACCGTAGCCGGCTCCGGTGACGGCCTCGTCGAGGATCTCCCCGGAGTCGATGTCCTTGACCACCAGCGTGAAGCGCTCATCGCCCGCGGTGTCCACCGCGTAGGCGAGCAGCGCGTGGTCGGGGAGGGAGCGAGACCGCCCAGCGAGTAGAACTCGGAGCCTGCGGCCTCCGCCTGCGCATCCAGCAGCATCTGCTCGCCCTCGAGCATCACCCCCGGCTCGACCTGCGGCAGCACGCCCGCATCGGCGACCCGGGTGAAGGCGGGGTAGTCGTTCCCGGCGGTGGTGCGGGTGATGTACCACCAGGCGTCCCGGCGCACCGGCACGCTGAGGTCGGTCTCCTGGGTGTGGCCGACGAACTCCTCGACCAGCGTGCTCCGGAGCTGGTCGAGGTGCGCGGTGCGGGCGTCGGCGTAGGCGTTCTCCGCCTCGAGGTGGGCGATCACCTCGGGATCGGTCTTGTCCCGCATCCACTCGTAGGGGTCCACGACGGCATCACCGTGGAAGGTCCGCTCGGTGGGGCGGTGGGCGGGAACGGGGGCTGCGGGATGCTCCTGGGTCATTCCCCGAGAGTAACCGCGCCCAGCTGATCGAGGAGCCAGGCCACGCCTTCGACCCGCGGGTCTCCGGCGGATCCCATGGTGGGGGTGGCGCGCAGCAGGACCGGGCGCTGGGTGGGATCGGAGGTGACCCGCTCCCGCAGCTGCGCGATCCAGATCGCGGCGCAGGCCGCCGGGACGTCCGCGCCCTCCAGTGCGGTCCAGGCGAAGATCGCCGGGTACTCGGTCTCGCGGATGTTCTCGGCCGGGCTGTAGCTGCGCAGGCAGCGGTAGTTCGCCTCGTCGCTGGCCGGGTCACCCCACTCGGCCCACTGCTCGAGGGTGAGCATCACGTCCGCGTCCAGCAGGGTCTCCAAGGGATCCACCAGCGGAACACCCCGACCACTGCACGGAATCGCTCCGGGGCGCGGTTCGCCGCTGCGCCGACGAGCAGTGCGCCGGCGCCGGTGCCGACTGCACCGAGCCGCTCCTGGGCCGCCCAGCCGGTGGAGACCAGATGGTCCGCGCAGGCTACGAAGTCGTCGAAGGAGTTCCCCTTGCTCAGGCCCCGGCCCTGGCGGTGCCAGTCCGGCCCCATCTCGCCGCCGCCACGGACGTGCGCGACCGCGATCACCACGCCGCGGTCGGCGATGGCCAGCGACTCCGGCTGCAGGACCGGATCGTTCGATCTGCCGAACGCGCCGTCCCCGTAGAGGAGGCAGGGGGCGGTGCCGTCGGCCGGGATGTCGCGCCGGGCGAACAGCGAGATCGGCACCCGGGTGCCGTCGGCCGAGGTCGCCCACAGCCGGCGCTCGACGTACTGTGCCGGGTCGTAGCCGGGCAGCTCGGCGCGCAGCAGCTCGGTGCTCGTGCCGGTGTCGATGTCGTGCTCGAGGATGGTGGCGGCGGTGGCGAAGCTGTCCAGCCGGTACCGCAGCGTGCGCTGATCCCAGGCCGGGGTGGGCTCGAGCCGCACCGCATCCAGCTCACCGCGACGCCCGACCACCTGCTGGTTCCGGAGATCGAGGGAACCGTCAGGGAGGCGGGGGATGACCCGCAGCTCGGGCAGGCCGTCGCGGCGCACCTGCAGGGCAACGGCCCCGGCGAAGGCCTCGACCGATTCGAAATGCTCGCCGTCGCGGGCGACGAGCAGAGCGGGGCCGCTCGGCAGGCCGCCGGCGGTGTCCAGCGGCGCCTGGCTGAGGATGCTGCGACGTGTGCCGGGCTCCTCACGGATCACCAGCAGCCGGTCACCGGCGTGCTCGATCACGGGATGCGCATCGGAGATCCTGCCGGTGACCGAGTGCGGAGCTGCGCAGGGCGTGGTCAGTTCCGCGAGCCAGACCTCGCTCCCCAGCGGGGAGGAGGAGCGGATCAGTGCTGCGGAGCCGTCGCGGGAGCGTGACAGCGACAGGTGGGCCCAGTGATCGTGCTCCTCCACGAGCACGGCGTCCTCCGTGGCCGGGGCGCCCAGCCGGTGGCACCGCACCTGGTGCCGGCGGCCGAGGCCGTCGAGCCTCGTGTGCAGCAGGCTGCGGGAATCGGCGGAGAACACCAGGTCGGGCCCGGCGCCGCGGATCGAGCGGTCGACCACCTCACCGGTGGCGGCCTCGGTGACGATGATCCGGCAGCCCCCGACCGCGGCCTCGGCTCGCGCGACCAGCCGATGGTCGGGCGAGATCGCGATGCCGATCGCCCCGAGGCAGTCTGCGATCAGGATCTCCTCGCCGTCGAGGAGGGTTCCGGGGACGATCTCCGGGATCCCGGAGGGGCCGCGCAGCTCGGCACGGTCCCGGACCCGTGACAGGGTGGCCCCGTCCGCAGGGTGGGCACGGTCGATGTACCACCAGCCGTCCAGCAGGACCGGTGCGGACAGCTCGAGGTTCGAGGGCTGCCCCGCGGTCGGTGCCAGCTTCTCGAGCTCGGCGCCGAGCTCCGCGCTCAGTCGCTCGAGGTGGGCGGTGTGCTGGTCCGTGTAGGCGTTCTCTGCGGCGAAATGTTCAGAAACCTCGGGGAGCGGGAGTCCCGGAGCCAGCGGTAGGGGACCGGAGCGGTCTCGCCGAACAGCGAGCGTTCCAGGGGCCGGGGAACGGGACGGGGCGCGGCGAGAGATGATCTCCCCGGTGGGTGCGGCTGGGGCCCGCCGGGTACACGATGTGCTGAGGCATGTTTCGGCTTTCCTCTCGAGGTGGCCGATACGTTGAGCGGGCGACAGGTCACGGAGCGTCTCGGCCTAGCGGCCCGTGATGTGTCAGAAGGGGATCGGGGTGCGGTGTCCTTTTTCAGGGGCCGCGTGAACCGGCGGCTTCATCGCCGCCCGGCAGCGGGCAGGGTCGACTGGAGGGGACCCTCAGGTGCATGATGTGTCCACCTGCTGTCACCTCAGCGGTTCCGTCGCGTGCCGCTGCCACCGCAGAGTGTCCGGTGCGATGCGGCCGAAAGGATCGACGGTGGTCGTTGGAGACCACCGGTCGACCATCGACTCGTCGATGCCACCGGATCACACGATGCATGCTGCTCCGACCTTCTTCTCCTCGTGATGCGGACCTCGGATGTGAGGTCTGCCATGAAGGGTACGTGGGGCTTTTTAGAGATATGTCAGAAATGGTGAACGGAGGCAGGCGGGCGCAAAAGGGCATGGCCAGGAGCCGAAAAGGTCGAAAGTCCAGTGGATGCAGGGAGCGTCGAGGAGATGCCGGTTCGTGAGGGTGAGCGTTTCGCGGGGGTGCTTCGCGCGGCCATCGAACACAGCGGTCTGTCCTTGACGGCGATCTCGCAGCGGCTGCGAGCACGGCATCGCCCGGTGAGCGTCGCGACGCTGAGCAACTGGCAGTCCGGCCGCAGCCTGCCCGGCGGTGACCAGTCGCTCGGCGTGGTGGCGGCGCTCGAGGAGCTGCTGGGCAGGCCCCGGATTCGCTCGCAGACCTGGTGGGCTCCCCGCGGTTGCGAGGTCGTGCGGTCCAGTCCACCAGCTTCCTGGGCCGACGGACCAGCAAGGAGGTGTTCCGCGAGGCGCTCGACGAGCTGGGATTCGCAGCTCCCCAGCAGTATGCCCATGAGCGGGTCTTCCAGCAGTTCGGAGTGATCGATTCCGCCCACGATGTGCAGCGCTTCGACTATCGGTTGACGGTGCGTGCTCTGGAGTCGGGGATCTGCCGGCTGCCGGCGGTCCACGTGCTCGGGCCCACGGAGCCGAACCACGCCCCGCAGTACATCGCGCTCGAGGGGTGCTCGGTGGGCCGGCGCGTGGTGTGGCCGGAGCGGCGTGCCTACGGCGTGGAGCTGAAGGTCGACGGGCACCTCGATGCCGGTCAGGTGGCGACCTTCGCCTACCGGGTCGAGATGAAAGCGGCGGCCACGGACATGACGGCGGCGATGTACAGCGTGCCCCGCCGCGCGAACGACGTGCTGTTGGAGCTCGAGTTCCGGGGCGACCGCAAGCCCGTGGACTGTGAGCGGTTCCGGCGCACGGAAGCGGGGGAGTCGGTGACGTCGGTGCGACTGGATCGGCGTGATCGGATGCAGATCAGCGAGGCCCGTTTCGGTCCCGGAACTTTCGGGCTGAGGTGGTCGTGGGAGGAGCTCGACGAGGAGGATGACGACCTCGAGGGTTACTGACCGGACCTCCTCGGCCTCCTCGGCGTATCCTGGTGCCACTGCTGCAGTGCTGCGCAGAGAGGTGTGGATCATGGATCTGACCGGTTCGAACATCGTGGTGGGCTACGACGACACCACAGCGGCGATGGCCGCCGTCCGCTGGGCTGCGGAGCTCGCCCGTGACACAGGCTCCGGAGTGCGCCTCGTCCACGCCTGGACCTGGCCGCTGATCGGCCAGGGGATGGCCGGGATACCGGTGATCGACCCCGCCGGCCCCCGCAACCAGGCCAGCCGCCTGCTCGAGGACGCCGCCGAGCGGGTCGGCGGCCGCTTCCCCGAGGTGGCGGTCACCTCAGAGCTGCTCGCGGGCATGCCTCGCGAGGTCCTCGAGGAGATCTCGGGGAGCACGGACCTGCTGGTCGTCGGCACTCGTGGGCTCGGGGCGGTGATGGGGGTGCTGCTGGGCTCGGTCAGCCGCGGCATCCTCCACGACGCCGGTTGCCCGGTGGCGATCATCCGCTCCGATCAGCACCGGGCCGGCCCCGTGCTCGTCGCATACGACGGCTCCGAAGCGGCAGGTGAGGCCGTGGAGGTGGCTGCCGACCTCGCCGATATCTGGGGCGCCGCGCTGCGGGTGGTCCACGTGCAGGTCGGGGCGCATGCCCCGTATGAGAGCAGTGCGGAGGCGTGGGGTGCCGGGAGCCGCTCTCGAGGGCTGCTCGAGGAGGGTGCCGACAGGGCAGCCGTGCGTCACGAGGGGCTGGAGGTGCAGACCCGGATGCTCGAGGACCGATCCGTCGCCGAGGGCCTGCTGGCTGCGGCGGCCGGTGCACGGATGCTGGTGCTCGGTCATCGAGGGCTGAGCCGGGGCCGTGTCGGTTCGACCGCCCACGCCAGTGTGCTGCATGCGACGGGCAATGTGATGGTGGTCCGCCAGTCCGTCGGCACGTGATGTGACTCGCGTCGGAGGGCGAACAGTTTGAACGCTCGGCGGCGCGGCGGTTAAGCTGTTCGACGGTAGCGTGTCCGAGCGGCCGAAGGTGCTTCACTCGAAATGAAGTGTGGTTCATAGCCACCGCGGGTTCAAATCCCGCCGCTACCGCCCATGACCTGGAGAGATACCAGGACGAGAAGGCCCCCGTCGGGATCCGACGGGGGCCTTCTCGTATGCGGCGGTGCCGGGTGCGGCGGGCTCAGTGCTCCTGGAACTCCTCGTCGAGGTTCTTCTCCAGCAGGGAGGCGAGCGCGTCGAGGGTCTCCTCGGCGGCGTCGCCGTCGGCGCGGAGCGTGACCTCGTCGCCGTGGCCGACGTTCAGCGTCAGCAGCATCAGGATGCTGGACGCCTTCACCGGGCCGGCGTCGGCCGTCTCGATCGTGACGGCGACGGGCTGTTCGCTGGCCGCCTGGGAGAAGATCGCGGCGGGGCGGGCATGGAGGCCGCTGGTGCTCGCGACCTTCACGGTACGTGCTGGCATCGGGACGCCTTTCTCGACGTGGGGGCGACCCACAGCGTAACGCCGCTCACCCTCCGGTGGAGACTCGCCCGTTGTTCGACCGCTGTTCACCCCTACGTCGGGTTACCGGAGAGAAGCCTTACAGTCGACCAGAATCGGCCTGCTCCGGGCTGGAGCGGAGATTACGGTGGTCGGGAACCGTCAGGGGTGGCGGGTGGTGAGACGGTGCGTCCTCACCGGAAACCGCCGACCACGCCGGGGAGTCGTAGCCCGACATCCCCGGCGGCATGGTCTGGTCGCTGCGGGGGCCCAGCGCGTCCCGGCCTCGGCGGGTGAGCTCGAACCAGGCGATCATGTCCGGTCCCGGGGCGCGCCCGCCGATGGCCGTCCAGGTGGTGCCGATGTGCTCGACCACCTCCGCGAGCGACATGTCCCAGGCGGTGAAGCGGCCGCCGGTGACGAAACCGGGCCGGATCTCGCCGCGGGCGAGCAGACGGGCCAGCAGGATCGGGCCGCGCCGCTCGAACTCCGGGTCCTCCAGCGCTCCTGCGTTCGCGAGCACCGTCACCACGTGCCCCGGATGCAGCCACTGGTCGCGCCCCATCGCGAGCAGGCGCTCCTCGATCCCGCTGCGGGAGGAGGCGGTGTGCGCGGCGAGGAGCTCGGCCGTGGCATGCACCGCAGGCCCGGGCGGGCGATCGGTGAGCTCCCCTTCGCGGCGACATGCAGCAGCGCACCGCGGGGGCCTTCGAGCTGCCAGCGAGGGACCGTGCTCAGCCACAGCGGCCCCTGCGGGTTCTGCAGGGTCAGCGTCAGGTGGCCGTCGCCGAGCATCTCGGCGTCGCGGATCGTGGCGCCCACCAGGCGCGGATCGCGCAGACCGACGGCCGACGACGGGTCCTCGTCCAGCGCGGGACCGCCCAGCTGCTGGATCCGCGACTGCAGCACCCAGCCGCGGGCGGTGACCGTCCACGTGCCGCGGGAGGCGACGCGGGTGTGGATGATCGTCTGCCCGCGCAGGCCATCGAGCAGCGGATGGCGTTGCGGCTGGTGGCGGCCGGACAGCCCGGACAGGAAGGAGCGCATGCCCCCATCCTGCCGCACAGCCTGCCGTAAACATGCAGGCCCTGGACATCTTGACGGGGCTACTATGAACAGATGCCCAGCTCGAGTGACCGCGCTCCGGACCCCCGCCCGGCACGGACCAAGGCCGCGATCTTCGCCGCCGCCCGTGACCTGACTTCCACTGACGGCGACGTGACCGTCAATGCTCTCGCGAAGCGGGCCGGCGTCAGCCGTGCCGCCTTCTACAGCCACTTCTCCGGCCTCGATGACCTGATGGGCGCGATGCTCCAGCAGATGTTCGATGCCGCATGGGAGCGGGGAGGGGCTTTCGCGGAGCAGGGACGGAGCCTGCACGAGGCGGTGCAGTTCGGTTTCGGGATGTTCGTGGCCTACGTCGAGCGGCACCACGCCTTCCTGCGCGGCGCGCTGGACTGGAAGTTCTCCCACCGCACCTACATGATCCTGGTCGACACCATGACCCGGCTGCACGGAGTGGCCCTGGGCAGGCTCGGTGAGCAGGTGCCGACGCGTCTGCGGGGCGCGTCGGCCGGACGCAGCATCGCGGGCTCCGCACTGGCCCTGGCCGGGCGGTGGCTGGTGGAGACCGAGCAGCAGGCGGCGGAGGGCGAGCCTCTGGATGCGACGAGCCTGCTCGAGGAAGTCCTGCTCTTCGCCCCCGGCTGGTACACGGGCCTGGGGCCGGAGGATCCGATCCCCGCGGCGGAGCTGCTCGAGGTGTGCCGCTCCTACGCCCCGCAGGACGTCCTCGACGGCTGAGGCGGTCGCTGCCTCAGCACACGCTGTCTCAGCAGTCGCTGACCAGGCGCAGCAGCACCCTGGCCCCGAAGCGCACCGCATCGACTGGTACCCGTTCGTCCACGCCGTGGAACAGCGGGGCGAAGTCGAGATCGGCGGGCAGCTGCAGGGGCGCGAATCCGTACCCGGTGATCCCCAGTGCGCTCAGCGGCTTGTTGTCCGTCCCGGCGCTCAGGCAGTAGGGGAGCACCCGTGAGCCCGGGTCCTCCGCCTGGATCGCGGCGGTCATCGCCTCGACCAGCGGGCCCTCCCGCGGGGAGTCCACCGAGACACCGAGGTGGTCCACGATCACCTCGACATGCTCCCCGGTGAGCTCGTCCAGCAGTTCCAGCAGCTGCTCCTGGTGGCCGGGCAGGAAGCGGCAGTCGATGCCGGCCTCGGCGGTCTGCGGGATGACGTTGACCTTGTAGCCGCTGGAGAGCATGGTCAGGTTCGCCGAGTCGCGCAGCGTCCCGGAGACGAACTGGCGCGCCCCGCCGGTCAGTGGGAGGAACGACTCGATGTCGTCCTCGTCCCAGCCCACGCCGGTGATCTCGGTGATCCCGTCGAACAGGGCCCGCACGCTGGCGATGAACTCGATCGGGAACTCGTGCTCGTCGATCGCGGTGATCGCGCGGGCGAGGCGCACGATGGCGTTCTCGTCATTGGGGACGGAGCCGTGCCCGGCCCGGCCATGGGCGCGCAGGCGCCCCAGGCGATGCCCTTCTCCGCCGTCTGGACCAGGTAGGCGCGCACATCCTGACCGGTGTCCTTCTCCGGGAGGGTGATCGAATAGCCGCCCACCTCGCTGATCGCCTCGGTCATGCCGTCGAACAGCTCAGGATGGTTCTCGACCAGCCATTGCGCACCCCACACGCTGCCGTTCTCCTCGTCGGCGAAGAAGGCGAACATGAGGTCGCGGGGAGGGGTCTGCCCCGTGCGGGCGATATGGCGGGCGATCGCGAGGATCATCGCGACCATGTCCTTCATGTCCACGGCGCCGCGGCCGTAGATCATGCCGTCGATCAGCTCCGCGCCGAAGGGGTCCACGGACCAGTCCTCCGCCTTCGCGGGGACCACGTCGAGGTGGCCGTGCAGGATGAGGCCCCCGCGAGTGCGGTCCTCCCCGGGGATCGTCACCATCACGCTGGGGCGGCCGGGCGCGGATTCGATCACCGTCGGCTCCAGGCTCACCTCGCGCAGCTTGCCGACCACGTATTCCGCGGCTTCGCTCTCGCCCCTGCCCCAGGTGGCGGGGTCGTTGCCCCCGAAGTTGGTGGTGTCGATACGGATCAGCTCGCGGGTGAAGCGGACCGCCTCGTCCTGCAGGACGGCGAGCTCATCGGCGGTGGGGGCGGCGATCGGCATGCCGGGGTCCTCCTGGGGGTCGGGTGCCCTCACCGTACTCGGCCGCGCCCGACCCCTAGGAGAGCGCTCAGCCCTCGAAGTGGGCGCGCATGAACCACTGGAACTTCTCGAGCTCCGCAGTCTGGCCGATCAGCAGGTCCTCGGTGACCGGGTCCAGCTCGCCAGCGAGGGTGATCGCCTTGCGGTTGGAGGCGATCACGCCGTTGTAGACCTCGTCCAGGGCCTTCAGGTGCTCCTGCGAATCGGCCTTGCCGAGGTTGTAATCGGACCAGCTGCGGTCGGAGACCAGGCGTCCGGGGTGCCGACGACGGGGACGCGCCCAGCTGGGCGATCCGCTCCGCGACCTCGTCGGCGTAGCCGCGCACCAGCTCGACCTGTGGGTCGAGCATCTCGTGCACCGCGATGAAGCGGGACCCGGTCACGTTCCAGTGCGCGTGCTTGAGGGTGAGGTGCAGATCGTTCATCGCGTGGAGGCGATCCTGGAGGGACTCCACCAGGCGCACCGAGTCATCGGTGCCGAGGCCGGGAATGGTGTAAGCGAGGTCAGCCATGTCATCTCCTGAATATCGTGTCGAAAGGTCTTGCTCGTCAGTCTCATCCATACCAACGACAAGCGGAAGCCGAGTGTTCCTGCAGGTCGTGATCTGTCGCTCACGCAGGTGAGGCTCACCTGCATGAACTTCCGCCAGGAGGGATCGCCGACCGATCAGTCGAACTCCCGGATGCCGTCCGTACGATGGGGGCATCCCGCCCGATCCCGCAGGAGGCGTCCATGGTGCAGATCTTCACCCTCAGAGAGCGGCTCGCGATGCTGCCGGGCACGGTGCGCCGGCGCGCCGAGGCGACGCATGTCCGCACGACGGTGATCGCCGACGCCCGGGCCGTGGCCCCGGAGATCCCGCGTGATGCGGAGGCGGGCCATCTGGAACGAGCGGCGCGCCGTCTGCTGCGCCGCGCCGCGCAGGATGAGTTCGCGCGGGAAGGGGTGGTCCGGGTGACGCTGCCCGAGGAGACGGGCCGCGCCGACCTGCGCCGCGCCGATATCGCCGGGGACGCGAGCTTCCACGCCTTCGTCGAGGATGTGCTCAGCGCCGTCGACATCGCCCCCAGCCTGCTGGAGCGCGACGATGCGGTGGATCTGCGCGATGCTCGCGGCTCCTCCGACGCCTACGGGCTCTCACCCGAGGTCGCCTCGGACCTGGCCTCGTACCTGCTGGGGCGGGCCCATGTGCTGCAGGAGGGCGCCGCGGAGCTCGAGGAGTACCTGGAGGAGCAGGCCGCTCAGATCCGCGAGGACGTGCGCGGCGTCCTGGTGCGGCAGGTGCGGGTCCCGCTCGAGCTGAAGGTGGCGCGGGACCGGCACGAGCGGATCGAGAGCGGAGAGATCGACGTGGCCGCGGCGCAGACAGCCGACGGCGACCACCGCAGCCCCGCCGATATCGGCCGACGGGCCCGGGCCGCCTTCGACCTCGCCCAGTCCGAGGCGGGGCGCGCCGCGTTCGGGGCACTGCGCTCGGGTGCCGAGCGGGCCTATGGCCGGTACGGGCACCGCGACGACAAGGACGGTTCCTAGACCCCGGCCTTCAGGGCCAGCTGCCGCTTGATCCGCGCGAGCATCCCCGCCATCCCGTTCAGCCGCAGCGGGCTGACCACCTCGGCCAGCCCGAGCTCGGTGGTGACCGTCTCCGGGGTGTCGAGCACCTCGCCGACGGGTCTGCCGTCGAGCGCCTCCGCCAGGATCGCGGCGAAGCCGCGGGTCGTCGGTGCCTCCGGCGGGGCGGAGAAGAACAGACGCGCAGTCGCCTCGCGGCCGCCGCCCTCCACTTCCGTGATCAGGAAGATCGGTGACTGGCACTCGGGGACCGGCTCGAGCAGCTCCGGATGCTCCGCATAGCGCTCCGGCAGGGCCGGCAGGCCGTTGGCGAACTCCAACAGCAGCTGCAGCCGGTCCCGGCCGGTGAGGGCGTGGAAGTCGTCGGCGATCTCGGCGAAGGCGCCGGGCAGTGCGGTGCCTTCGGTCATCGTGCGGGGACCTCGCCCGGCTCGGTGCCCTGCGCGATCGGCAGGCGCACGCCGTTGCCCCACTCGGTCCAGGAGCCGTCGTAGTTGCGCACGTTCTCAAAGCCCAGCAGGTACGTCAGCACGAACCAGCTGTGCGCCGAGCGCTCACCGATGCGGCAGTACACGATCGTGGGAGTCGTGGTCTCGAAACCGAGCTCCGACTGGTAGATCTCCTCCAGCTCGGCGCGGGACTTGAAGCGGCCGTCCTCGGCGGCGGCGCGGGCCCACGGCACGGAGCGGGCGGTGGGGATGTGCCCGCCGCGCACGGTGCCCTCCTGCGGGTAGTCCGGCATGTGGGTGCGCTCGCCGGAGTACTCCTGCGGGGAGCGCACGTCGATCAGCGGGCCGCCGAGGAAATCCAGCACGTCCTCGCGGTAGGCGCGGATCGGAGCGTCCTCGCGCTCCACGACAGGGTAGCCGGTGGTCGGTGCGGGACGGCCGTCGTCGGAGGTGGTCATCTCGCGGCCCTCGGCCTGCCAGGCCGCACGGCCGCCGTCGAGCAGGCGCACGTCCGCATGTCCGAACAGCTCGAAGACCCACAGCGCGTACGCCGCCCACCAGTTCGACTTGTCGCCGTAGACCACGACGGTGGTGTCACGGGTGATGCCGGCGGCGTCCATCAGCTTCGCGAAGCCCTCACCGTCGACGTAGTCGCGGGTGACGGGATCGTTGAGATCCAGGTGCCAGTCGATCTTCACCGCGCCGGGGATGTGGCCGGTCTCGTAGAGCAGCACGTCCTCGTCGGACTCGACGACCACGAGGTCCGCCGGGCGCCCGGCGGCGAGCTGATCGGCGAGCCACTGCGTGGTCACCAGCTTCTCGGGGCGGGCGTACTCCTGCAGGGCAGGGGTGGGGTCAGCAGAAACGGTCATCAGTTCACCTTTCGACGGTCGATGGCACGCGACATATGCCCCCAGTCTGTCACCACCTCCCGGACAATGGCGTGCGGGGCCCTTCGCCCTGGGCGGACATCCGCGAAGCCCTTCCCCTGCGCCCGAGCGGCTCCTACGGTGGGCGCATGGAGAACCTGGATCAGGAACCCGTCATCCCCCCCCCTCGATGTCACCGTCCTGGACTGTCCCGACGCACTGCAGCTCGCGACCTTCTACGCCAAGCTCCTGGGCTGGCGCGTCGAGGAGGGCAGCGACTCCGACTGGGCAGAGCTGCTCCCGCCGCGCGGCAGGGTCTCGGTCGACGAGCCCGGCGGGGAGGCCTCCCTCGCCTTCCAGCGGATCGACGACTTTCAGCGCCCCACCTGGCCGGCCGGTGAGCACCCCCAGCAGTTCCACCTCGACTTCTCGGTCACGGACATCGATGCCGCCGAGCCCCGAGCCCTTGCGCTCGGCGCGGTCATCCATGAGCATCAGCCCTCCGGATCGGGCGGCTTCCGGGTCTACCTCGACCCGGCAGGGCACCCTTTCTGCCTGTGCCGCTCCGCCTGAGAGGAGGAGCCCGACGTGCCGAGCCGCCCCACCTCCGGACGGGTGGGGCGGCTCGGCCGACGTGAACAGAACCGAGGGACCTGTTCCCGCAGCGTTCATCAGAGCGTCGTCGGCCTGTGACCAGCCACTCCTACCGTGGGAGCGCTTCCACCCGCGCTGCCCCTGAGGAGTTTCCGTGAGCGACACCGTCCAGACCGACCGTCCTGAGACCACCGCCTCCGCCGCCGGAGAGCGTCGGCGCCTGGTGGTGCTCTCGGTCGACGCGATGAGCGACGTCGATGTGCCCTTCGCCCGCACCCTGCCGAACTTCGCCCGCATCCTCGGTGGTGCCTGGGGCAGCGCCGAGGCGATCTACCCCACCGTGACCTACCCCAACCACACCGCGCAGACCACCGCCCGCACGGCAGACGGGCACGGCATCTACGCGAACGAGAAGGTCACCCCGGGAGTGCGCACGCCCGAGTGGTTCTGGGACGCCCGCGACATCGCCAGCCCCACGATCTTCGACCTCGCCAAGGAGCAGAGCCTCACCACCGCCGCGGTGGGCTGGCCGGTCACCGGCTGGTCCCCGTCGATCGACATCGCCGTGCCCGAGATCTGGGACCGCGCCGGCCTCGAGCCGACCCTCGCCGTGCTGCGGGACGCCTCCTCGCCGCGCGGCCGCGAGTACGTGGACCGCCATGCGGGCGAGATCAGCTGGCAGCGCAAGCACGTCTTCGGCCGTTTCAACACCTCCGTCGCGACCGACATCCTGCGCACCGACCGGCCCGACGTGCTGTTCGTGCACCTGGTGGACGTGGACTCCGCCCGCCACGCCACCGGCCGCTTCACCCCCGAGGTGAAGGAGGCCTTCGAGCGGGTCGATGGCTGGATCGGCGAGATTCTCACCGCCCTCGAGGACGCCGAAATCGCGGAGGAGACCAACGTCGCGATCGTCTCCGACCACGGGCACGTCGAGGTGGGCCGCTGCTTCCGGGCCAACAACCTGCTGGTCGAGCGGGGCTTCGTGCGGCTCGATGAGGCCGGCGAGGTCAGCAGCTGGGACGCCTGGGTGCACGGCTGCGGGCTCACCGGCCAGCTGCACCTGAACCCCGAGGCGGACGACGCCGCCCGCGAGAAGGTGCTCGCCCTGGTCCAGGAGTGGGTCGAGGACCCCGAGATCCCCGTCGCGGCCTTCCACCCGCTGGCGGACATGCGCGCGGACTACGGCTACTCCGGTCCATTCCTCGGCGTGCTCGAGGGCACCAGCGGCACCAACTTCCAGAACCTCTGGGAGGGGCGCTCGCTGTACGGCCGCTTCGATGAGGACTACACCTTCCTGCTCTCCCAGCACGGCCACCTGCCCGAGCAGGACATCCAGGCAGTGTTCGCGATGACCGGACCCGACATCGCCGAGGGCACGCGCTTCACCCGCTGCACCGTCCCCGACGAGGCGGTGACCTTCGCCCACCTGCTGGGCCTGACGTTCCCCGAGGCCGACGGCGCCGTGGTCAGCGAGATGCTGCGGGTGCCGGCGAGGCGCTGATCCTGCAACTCCGCTGCGGGTGCCACGTGGTCTGCTCGTCGACCCCGGCCGCGCCGGCGGCTCAGCTCGCGTAGGCCTCGAAGGACTCGCGGATCTGCGCGGCGGAGGCACCGGAGGCGAGCTGCGCCTGCAGCAGCAGCCGCGCCTTCGCCGGCGGGAGGAACCCGGCCATGACCGCGCCCGCGTCCAGCAGGTCCACCTCGCTGCCGGGATAGGCGTAATGGTGGGTGGAGGTGCCGCCCGCGGCGATGCGGGTCGCGACCACCACGGGTGTGCCGGCGTCGAGCAGACGGCGCAGGCGCGGCATCGCGGCGGGGGAGACGTGCCCCATCCCCACCCCGGCGATGACCAGGCCTGCCAGGTGCTCGGAGCCCAGGGCGTCCAGCAGGGCGAAGTCCTCATCGAGGCCTGCGGTGAGGACCGGGACCGGCGGGAACCGGTCCGGGAGGCTGCCCCGCAGCGGGTCGGGGCGGGGCAGGGGGCGGTGGAGCAGGCGCAGCTGTCCTGCATCGATCATCCCCACCGCTCCGGACGGTGCCGAGGTGAAGGCCGCAACCGAGCGGGAGGAGGCCTTGGAGACCTGGTCCGCGAGATGCGCATGGCCGTCGAACACCACCAGCACGCCGAGGCCCCGGGAAGCGGGGAGGCCGCCGCGCGGACCGCGTCGTGCAGGTTCGCGGGCCCGTCGGCGCCCGGAGCGCTCGCCGGCCGCATCGCGCCCGTGAGCACCAGCGGTGCCTCCCGATCCCAGCAGCGGTTCAGCAGGAACGCCGACTCCTCGAGGGTGTCGGTGCCATGGGTGAGGACCACGCCGTCCGCGCCGGCATCGACCGCCGCGCGGGCCCGCTCGAGCACCTCCCGCAGATGGCGAGGCCGCACATCGGAGGAGGAGACGTTCGCGATCGCGTGCGAGGTGAGCGCGACACCGTCCACCCCCGTCGCCGAGAGGCGCCGGCCAGCGGCATCGTCGGGGCGGGCATGGCGGCCCGGCGACTCCTGGGCCATGAAGATGGTGCCGCCCAGGGTCAGCAGGGTGACGGCTGACGGTGCCGCGGACGTGCCGGTCACGACAGCTCCGGCTCCTCGCCCAGGTAGAAGGCAGCGGTGCGCACCGAGGCCTTGCGGGCCGGCTTCTTGTCCACGCCGGTGGCGACATGCGCCTCGAACCAGGCCTCCGCCGTGGCGTGGGTGAACTCCGCGCCCTCGGGGAGCCCGCGAAGTCGCCGAGCCGCCTGATCAGATCCGCTGCCGGGTCCTCGAGGTGGAGGGCCAGTGCGTAGAGCGCCGCATCCCAGCCGCAGCCGACCGCGGCCGGGCCGAAGGTCTTCCAGTGCGCGTCGAGCGGGACGGTGTGGCGCAGGGTGAAGCGGGAGCCGGCGGCGGCACCCTCCTCATCGGCCTCCACCGGGGCGACCAGCAGCTCCATCTCGCTCTTGCTCGTGCCGAGCTCCCAGCTCAGCAGCAGGCGGTGGGGCTCCTCGACGGCGAGCACGCTGCCGCGGGTCTCCATATCGGGCAGCTCGAAGCGGCCGCCCTCGACCACTTCACCGCTGGCGCGGCCGAACCACACCTCGAGATGCGAGCCGATCGAGAGCGCGGACCACAGCTCCTCTGGGTGCACCGGGAAGGTCTGCTCGAGCGCGACGGTGGCGTGCTCGCGGGTGAGGGTGACGGTGCGCGTGACGTCGGTCAGCTGGCTGGTGGGCGTGGCGGTCATGGGGCTCCTTCGGAGGCGGGGTGATGGACCCACTGTGTCAGGTCAGATCGGTGCGGCGCAGTCGCACGATGACCTCGGCATGCTCGGTGTGGGGGAACATATCCACGAAGCGCCCCGCGGTGATGCGCAGCGAGGGCATGGCCTCGAGATCGGCGGCGAGGGTCGTGGGATTGCAGCTGGAGTAGAGCACGTCGCGGACCCCCGAGCCCTCGAGCCAGGCGGCCAGGCGGGGGCCCAGGCCGCGGCGGGGAGGGTTGACGATCACGATCTCGGGCGGCCCCTCGGCGCCGGCAGCCTCCTCGATCGCCCAGCTGGTGGCATCGGCCGCGAGGAACTCTGCCTCGATGCCCTGGGCCGCAGCGGCCTCGCGCGCGCCCCGTCGATCGCCTCCGGCGAGACCTCCACCCCGGTGACGCGTGCCGCGGGGGCGGCGAGCGCCGCGTGCAGGGCGAAACCGCCCAGGCCGCAGTAGAGGTCCCACAGCCGTGGAGCCGTTCCGTGCGCGTCAGCGATCTCCGAGACCCATGCCGCGGCCTGGCGGTACAGGGCGCCGGCGACCTCGGTATGGGTCTGCAGGAAGGAGCGCGGGCGCGCGAACAGGGTGACATCACCGGTGCGGATCGCGATCGACGCGGCCCCGGCCAGCGGGATCTCCCTCTCGCCCTCCACCGCGGTGGTGTGCTCCGGATGGATGTTCGCGGAGACGGAGACCACGGAGGGGTGGGCCTCCAGCAGCCGGGGAAGATGCTCACGCAGGCGATCCAGCGCCTGCTCGCTGCGCAGCACCAGGCGGAGCACGTGCTCCCCGTCGGGGGAGGCGGTGACCAGCACGTTCTTGATCTCGCCGCGGCGTCGGGCGACGTCATAAGGAGGCACCTGTGCTCGCCGGATCAGGGCCTTCGCCCCCACGAGCACGGCCTCGACGCCCGGCGGGTAGAGCGGACAGTCGCAGAGATCGGCGCCCGCCGCCTGGCCCGGCAGGGTGAGCCGCGGCTCCTGCGCGCTGCCGGCCACGGCCATCTTCCCGCGAGCCCGGAACCCGGACTCCGCACCGAGGATCGGTGCATCCCAGCCGGTGCCCGTGGCGAGGAACGGGGAGAGCAGCTGCTCGATCCGGGCGTGCCCGTCGGCAACCTGCCGGGGCGCGGGAGGTCCAGCAGCGTGCAGGACCTGCACGCGCCGGAGTCGAAATGATGGCACCGCACACCAGGAGTCTACGAGGCGCGGCGCCGGGTGCGCGTCGACTGTCGCAGCCCTCCGATAGCGTCACAGACGGAGGTGGAGCAGATGCTTCTGGAGAACGAGCCCCTCGCTGCGACCTGGCGCGACCAGCTGATCGAGCTGGACCTGCCGGGCGTCGGCCCCATCGCCGCGAGCGCGGATCCGGCGCTGTTCGCGGACGAGCCGGACGCCGCGCCCGGGGACCAGGAGGAGCTCGAGTATCAGCGGCGGGAGCCCACCACCCCGCCCGAGGCCGAGACCGTCCGGGCCACGCTGCGGGACCGTCGGCCGCTCGAGCTCGAGCACACCTGGCTGGTGGTGCCTGCGCTCGGGCCCGTGCTGCCCACCCTCAGCCCCGAGGGCACGATCGTCGCCGACGTCAGCAGCGGCGCGGCCCCGTTCGAGGTGCGCGCCCAGCCGGCCGATCAGCCCGCCCGGCCGAGCCGGGAAGGAATGCGGGCAGGCGCGCCCGTCGAGGGAGCACCGCGCCGAGTCCGCCCTCCCGAGCTGAGCTGGTTCCGTCGCCCCGCGGTGGCCGCAGCGCTGCGCCGGCGCGGCGGACCGGTCGCGCTCGGAGCCCTCGTCGGGCCGCGCCGCGACTGGTTCGAACCGGCCGCCGCCGCCCGCGAGGACCTGCTGGCACCGCATCCCGACCAGGCGCTCGAGCGAGCGCTGCTGATCGCCGTCGACCACGGGCAGGGCGCCGTGCTGCGGATCGGCCCGGGCGGCCTCGACGTGATCCCCACCGGCGCCGATCCCCGGGTCCCGGAGATCGAAGGGCTCGACCTGCTGGTGACGGCCCGTCCCGCGCAATGCCCGTTGCAGGGCCGCGACGGCGCCGGGCCGTGCCGGCCGCACGGAGGCCCCTGGATCCAGCGCGCCCACGCGGCGCAGGTGGACTGGGAGGCGAGACGCTCGCAGGCGCTCGCCGTGCAGGGGTGCGGAGTGTGCTTCGGGGAGGCGCTGCCGCCCGAGCCTGATCAGCCGCAGGTGCCCCGGCTCTCCCACCGGTCTCCGGTGGTCGAGATCAGCCGGCTCCACCTGCGTGACGGGGAGGTGGTGCGCATCGATCCGATCGCGCCGCCGCGCTGAGGTCTCAGGCGAACCACTCGGTGGGCGGGCCCAGGGACAGCAGCACCGAGAACACCACCGCCACCCCGACGATCACGATCAGCGCAGCCGGGATCGGATGGCGCAGGGCCAGGCCCACCACCTGCTGGGGTGCGGAGCTCGGCTGCTCCTCACGCAGCCGCCAGCGATCGCCCAGCAGGCCGCGGCGCAGCGCGGAGCGCTCGAAGGGCACCGTGAGGTACGGGATCACCGCGGAGCCGATGCCGAGCAGCAGATCCTTCAGCCTCCACTGCTGGTCGACCGCGACCAGCACCGTGACTGCGATGTATGCGATGAAGGTGAAGCCGTGCAGTCCGCCGCCGATCCGCACCAGCAGCTCGGTGGACTGCAGCACGTATTTCAGGAACATGCCGGCCAGCAGAAGGGTCCAGGTGACCACCTCGGCGAGGGCGAGCACGCGGTACAGGCGAGAGGGGGTGGAGAGCAGGCGCATGGGGTCGATGGTGCCAGGTGCTGCTCCGTGACGGCTGGATGCGAGGCCCGACGAAAGACGGAACCGCCGGTGGACGATCAGGGGTGCCGCCCGTGCGTGGCCGCACTCACACTGGACAGATGACGACGCACACGATTCCCGGACAGCTCTTCCTGCTCCTGACCAACGATGCCGGCCGTCAGGACTCCACCTACTACCGCCAGCAGGCGCTCGCCGCCGCCGCGATCACCGAGCTCACCCTGTACCAGCGGGTCGCCCTCACCGAGGAGCGCACCCCCAAGGTCACCGTCCTCGACCACACCCCGCTGGGCCTGCCGGTGCTCGACCAGGCGCTCGGCGCGCTCGCCGGGCTCGATGGCAAGCCCATCGGCTCCGTGATCGGCCACCGCTCGATGGACCTCACCGAGGTGATCGGCGAGGGCTTCGCCGCGGTCGGCGTGGTGCAGCGCAAGGATGGCTGGTTCACCACCAGCTGGCCCACTCATGACGACACCTACGAGAACTCCCTGCGCGCCCGGATCGCAGGTGCCGTTCGCGATCCCCGCACCGCGAGCCTGCAGGACGGGGTCCTGCTGGAGCTGCTGCGCACCCTCGGGGTCGCCCACCGGATCCTCGGCGGCGACCTGCCGGAGCTCTCCCGCAAGGAGCTCGATCAGCGAATCGAGGGCCTCGACGTCGACCATCCGGCGGCCCTCGCCGTGAAGAAGATGATGAACGACATGACCGCGGTGATGATCGCGACCACCACCGCCACGACGATCATGACCTGAGCGGCCGCCGCGTGGTGCGGGAGGTCGCGGGCGCGGTCCACGGATCCTCCGGCCAGGGATGCCTGGGATAGCGGCCCCGCATCTCCTTGCGCACCTCCCGATACGGCCCGTCCCAGAAGGAGCGCAGGTCATCGGTGATCGCGAGCGGCCGGCGCGCCGGCGAGAGCAGATGGAACAGCACCGGCACCCGGCCCCGCACGAGGCGCGGGGTCTCGGCGAGGCCGAACAGCTCCTGCAGCTTCACCGCCACCACCGGGCGGCCATCCTCCGCATCCGGCTCCGGATAGTCGATGTGGGCGGTGCTGCCCGAGGGCACCGCGAGACGCTGCGGCACCAGCTCCTCAAGAGCCGCAGCCTCCGGCCAGGGCAGCAGCAACCGGAGCCCGCCGGCCACATCGATCCGGTCCAACCGCGTGGTGCGCCCCGAGAGCTGAGGGGCCAGCCAGGTCCCCACCCCCTCCAGCAGCGTCGCCTCGTCCATCGCCGGCCAGGGCGCGCCGAGCTCACGATGCACCAGCGCCAGCCGAGCCCGCAGGTCACGGGCGGAGTCGTTCATCGGCAAGGCGGCCAGCCCCCGTGTGCGCACGTGCGCGAGGACCGCCGGGACGGTGTCGCGGGCCGTCGTCGCGACCGGTGTCGAGGCCAGCTCGATCGCTCCGAGGGCGCGCCGCTGCCGGGCCCGCACCGACCCCTCCTCGAGGAGGGCGGTGCGCTCCTCGACCAGCAGACCGGCCCCGATCCGCAGTGCATCCTCCTCGCTGAGCGGGGCCGCGGCACGGATCACCGCCCCGGTGCCGTCGGCGGCCCGCCCCGGTGCCCGCTGCACCTCCCATACCGCGATCCACGCGGCCCCCAGCAGGCCGCTGCCCTCGGGCAGAGCTGCTCGCGTGCCGGAGGCCAGCAGGTATGAGCGGGACCCCTCGCCCGTGCGGTGCGCGATCCGTTCGGGCCGGGCGAGCGCCAGCACCGCCCCGGCCTGCTCCGCCGGGGTGCTCGCCGTGATCGTGGGCGCGCTGGAGGTCCCGGTGTCACGGGCGATGCGGGTGAGCCGATCACGCTCACGGCGCCAGCGGTCAGCGCCCGGGGCGCGGCCCGCGCGCAGATCCTGCAGCAGGCGGGGGAGGTCCGCGCCCGAGGGTCGATGGTCGTCGGAGACCGCAGCGACGATCTCGGCGGCGGTGCGGGCCGCCTGGTCCCCGGGCAGGCTCCGGGCCCCGTCGAGCAGGGCCCGCGCCTCCCGCACCCCGATCGGCAGGCGGGCGACGCGGGTGCCTGACGCAGTGGGCCTGCCCTCCCCGTCCACCAGGCCCAGGGCGTGCAGGGTCTGCTCGGCGGCGCGGATCTCGGCGGCCGGCGGCGGGGTGAGCAGGGCCAGGCCCTCTCCGCGGGGCGTGCCCCAGCAGGCCAGCCACAAGGCGGCATCGGTGAGGTCGCTGCTGCTGATCTGCGGCGGGGACTGGGCCGGCATCCCCGCCAGATCCGACTCGGCGAAGACCCGCACCGCCGCCCCCGGCCCTTGACGGGCCGCGCGCCCGGCACGCTGCTCAGCGGCAGCACGTGAGGCGCTGACGGTGACCAGGCCGGACATGTCGCGGCCACGGTCCCGCCGCACCTCACGGGAGAGCCCCGCATCGACCACCAGGTGCACGCCGGGCACCGTCAGGGAGCTCTCCGCGAGCGCGGTGGAGACCACGATCCGGGGCGGCTCCCGGGGCGCCGGCCGCCGGTGGCACGATCCTGCTGCGCCGCGGGCAGCCGGCCGTGCAGCGCGAGGACCTCCACCCCATCGCCGACGAGCCCCTGCAGGCGCGCCACGACCTCATCGACCTCCCGCGCGCCAGGCACGAATACCAGCGCGTCGGTGCCCTGCTCACGCTGCGCCCGTGCAGCGGTGCGGGCGAGATGGTCGAGGTACTCGCGGGTGATGCCACGCGCATCCAGCCGCGGAGCGGGGGAGGGGGCATGGCTGATCGTCAACGGATGCAGGGCGCTGGGGACCTCCACGATCCCGGCGCCGTCCAGCACCTCGGCCACCGCGGCGGCATCGAGCGTCGCGGACATCGCCCCCACCAGCAGGTCCTCCCGCAGCTGCCGCGCCTCGGCGAGCATGCCCAGCAGCAGATCCGTCTCCAGCGAACGCTCATGGACCTCATCGAGCACCACGGCGGCGATGCCCGGCAGCTCCGGATCCGCGAGCAGGCGCCGCAGCAGCACCCCCGGGGTGAGCATCTCGAGCCGGGTGTCCGCACCGACCTGACGCTGGCCGCGCACCGTGAAGCCCACCGGGCCGCCCAGCGCGGAGCCGTCCAGCTGGGCGAGGCGGCGCGCGCGGCGGCCCGCACCGCGACCCGGCGCGGCTGGGTGACCAGGGTCAGGCCCTCGGCCAGATTCGCGACCAACGGCGGCACCAGCGTCGTCTTGCCGGTCCCGGGCGGCGCCGTGACCACCATCGCGCCGCTGCGGGCGGCCGCCTCGAGCTCGGTGCGCGCCGCTGCGACGGGCAGGCCCGCGCCGATGGCGTCGAGATCGAAGCGGTGCTGGGCGGGTGCGGCGGGCATCCGTCCATCATGCCGTGAAGGTGCGAGCCGGTGGCGACCTCCCGGGCTCCGGGACTCTCCACGCCCCGCTGCCGTCAGTCGATGAGGTCGAACTCCACCTGCTGGCTGTCGCCGCAGACGCTCGTCACCGAGATCGTCCACAGGTCGATCGTCGCCGTCTCGCCGAGGGTCAGCGGCTCGACCTCTCGCGGGCTGCCATCGCCGAGCGTGGCGGTCAGCTGCGCGTCCTCGCCCTCGATGCCGGCGACCTCGATGGTCAGCGTCTCGCCCGCCCGCTCGGGCAGCTCGGGAGTGGCGGTCCCGCCCACGTCCGCGAAGTAGGCACCCTCGCCCGAGCAGGCGTCAGGCGCCTCGAAGTCCTCGGGGGCAGGGGTGGCTGGGTACGCGTCCTGGGGGACCCCGGCGGCGGTCTGGCCACCCCGTCGGAGGCGCCGCCGGCGTCGGACGCACCGCCGTCATCAGAGGCGGCGGGGAGGAGCTGGTCCCCTCCGGGGCGGGGTCGCTGTCACCGCACCCGGCGGCGAGCAGCGTCAGGGCCAGCAACGCGCCGGCGAAGCCGGCGGTGGACGGGCGGGGACGGGCGGTGCGAGCGAGCACGGGTTCCTCACGGCTGGGAGTGTCGGCGACGAGCGCCACGCTAGCCGACGCTGTCGGCATGCCACCATCTGTGGGAGCAGTCCGACAGCGACGAGAGGTGGGAGCATGGACGGCGGCAGCGGTGGCCGGCCCACCCCGAAGGCCCTGGGCGGCAGGATCGACCCCGCCCGTCGAGTGCGGCCCGTGGACTGGAGCGCGATCCCTCGGCGACCCGCACAGGCACCCGATCCGGCGCAGCGGAAGGCGGAGGCGAGCCCGTCGGCGCGGCTGCCGCGCAGTCGGCCCCGCACCGTCGAGCTGCCGCGACCGCTGCCCGCCCCGCCTGCTGACGCGGTGCACACCCTGAGCGCCGAGGATCCGCGCCCGGTGCCGCGGCCCCTGCGGATCCACGATCATCAGATCCGCACCGTCGGGGTGCAGGAGCTGTCCACCGAGCAGATCGTGCAGGCCGTGGCCGATCCTCAGGACGCCTGGACCGCGGATGCCGGGGCCAGCGACCACTTCCTGCGCGACGGGCTGGTGGCGCAGGTGCGGCGGGCGGACAACGCCGTGATCGGCCTGTTCTCCGCACGCTATGCGCTGTCGGTGCGCCCGGAGGACTACCAGCCGGCGCTGGACATCGCCGAGGATGCCGCCGGGCCGAGCGCCCGTGGAGGACAGGGGACACGTCACCCCACCACCCGGCGCGAGCTGCTGCGGCGCATGGAAGGCGCAGGATTCGTGGTGACGCCGGGCGCGACGCACGGCCGTGTCACCCATCCGGAGCATCCGGGGCTCGTGCTGCCCTTCGCCTCGACCCCTTCGGACCGACGCTTCACCCGGCATGCCGTCGCGCAGATCCGCAGAGTGTTCGGGATCGACCTGCGGCACTGAGCGGGCCCGCACAGAAAAGTGCCCCGGCTCGTCCCCACGAGCCGGGGCCATCCCTTCCCCGCGTCCCGGATCAGTGGATCCTGCCTCCTCCTCAGTCAGCAGGTCCTCCGGTGACGCGTTGAGACCAGTGAACAACCACTGCCGGGTAAACCGCTGTAACGAGGCTGGTCTTTCCCTGAGTGCACCCGCGCTGCGAGCGCTGTCGATGTCATGACCAGCGGGGAACTCCTTCTGACCGAGCGGTCGCTCAGCCGACGGGGAAGGTCATCTCCGTCCCGCCGGTGCCGACATCGTCCGTGTAGCTGACCGAGGCGAGCTCCATGTTCGCGGGGACGTCCGCGTAGAGCAGGGCGGCGGCCTCCTCCCCGGGAGCGACCTGCGGCCCGGAGGTGGAGAACGAGGCGTAGCGCAGCGAGTGCTCCTCGCCCTCGGTGTCGTAGAAGCGGAACCTCGACCCGGACAGCCCGATGTCCTCCGAGCCGTTGTTCGTCAGGGTCACCGCCACACCCACGAACTTCCCGTTCTGGGTATCGAGGGTCTCGTCATCGGTCTCGAGGGTGGCGCCCTCCGAGGGTGCGGAGACGTGGATCGAGAAGGACGAGCCGGGGCTGGAGGTCGGATCGTCGGAGGGATCCTCGCTCGGCGTCTCGATGGGAGCGTCCGAGGTGGGCTCTTCCGTCGGCTCCTCCGAGGTGGGCTCGTCCGTCGGCTCGTCCGAGGGGATTCGCTCGTGGTGGTGGGGTCGTCCGTGGGGTCCGCGCGGGTGTCATCGCCCGAGAACAGCCAGAGGCCGACGCCGACGACAGCGATCAGGAGGGTCACCAGCAGCAGGCACCCGCAGGCGATGCCGACGTACAGTCCGGTCCGGTTCTTCTGCGCAGGGGCCAGCGGCATCTGCGGCGGACCGCTCGGCATTCCGTAGGGGTTGCTCATCGTCTTCCTCCGCGTGATTCCTCAGCTGATCCGGCTACGGTATCCGCCCCTGTCAGCGCGGGCGATGGGGAGAACTCCCCCGGCACCTGCCCATCTCCTGCAATACTGACCGGCACCCGGACCCGCCGCGACGGCAGGGCCCGGTGGAGCATCGATCCGTACACCCCAAGTCCGCACCACGAGGAGACTGGACCTTGCTGACGAAACTCCATGACGCATTGCGCCTGCGCACGTCACCCGTGATCTTCTTCGGCTCGGCGGCGATCATCATCGCCTTCGTGGTCGGCACGATCGCCTTCACCAAGCCCATGGGCAGAGCCACCAACGCTGCCTCGCAGTGGCTGATGACGAACCTCGGCTGGTTCTACATCCTCGGCGTCACCGTCTTCCTCGCCTTCCTGATCGTCATCGCCGCGGGGCGCTTCGGCCGGGTGAAGCTGGGGCCGGACGATGAGCCGCCGGAGCATTCCGGCGGGGCATGGTTCGCGATGCTGTTCGCCGCCGGCATCGGCTCGATCCTCATGTTCTGGGGCGTCGCCGAGCCGGTCAGCCACTTCGGTGACCCGCCGCGCGCCACCGACCTCGGCATCGAGGCAGGGACCATGGCCGCCGCGCGCGACGCCATGAACTTCACGTATTACCACTTCACGCTGCACACCTGGACGATCTTCACCCTCCCGGCCCTGTGCTTCGCGTACTTCATCCACAAGCGCAACCTGCCGCCGCGCGTCAGCTCGATCTTCCAGCCCCTCCTGGGAGAGGGCATCCACGGCCCCATCGGCAAGGCGATCGACATCATCGCGATCATCGGCACCATCTTCGGCATCGCCGTCTCGGTGGGCCTGGGCACGCTGCAGATCAACGGCGGCCTGAACCAGCTGTTCGGGGTGCCCGAGAGCGCCGGCTGGAACCTCATCATCATCGGCGTGGTCTGCGGGCTCGCGCTGATCTCGGTGTCGATGGGCCTGGAGAAGGGCATCAAGCTGCTCTCCAACATCAACATCGTCGCGGCCGTGCTGCTGATGCTCTTCGTGCTGGTCGCCGGTGGCTCGACGCTGTTCATCCTCAAGGGCACCTTCGAGTCCTTCGGCAACTACCTGGTGGCCCTGCCCGAGCTCGCCCTGTGGAACGACACCTTCGCGAACTCCGGCTGGCAGAACACCTGGACCGTCTTCTACTGGGCCTGGACCATCACCTGGTCCCCGTTCGTGGGCATCTTCATCGCCCGCATCTCGCGCGGCCGCACCATCCGCCAGTTCGTCTCCGGTGTGCTCGCGGTGCCCGCGGGCTTCTCGGTGATCTGGTTCGGGATCTTCGGCTTCGCGAGCTTCGACATCGAGTTCAACGGCGAAGGCGGACTGGTCGAACGGGTGGTCGATGACGGGGACATCCCCGGCGCACTGTTCGGCCTCCTGGCCAATTATCCGGCGGCGTTCTTCGTCTCGGTAGTCGCGATCGTCCTGGTGATCATCTTCTTCGTCACCTCGGTGGACTCCGCCGCCCTGGTCACGGACTCGATGGCCAACGGCCACGAGGACTTCAACCCGCTGGGTCAGCGCATCTTCTGGGGCGTGGCGATCGCCCTGGTCACCGCCACTCTTCTGGTGTTCTCGGGCACCGACGGGCTGGAAGCTCTGCAATCCACGATCATCCTGGTCGGCCTGCCGTTCTTCGTCATGGGCTGGTTCCAGATGTACGCGCTGCTGCGCGCGCTCCGGGAGGACGCCGGCGAACTGCCACCGATGCGTACCCGCGAGTGGGCGCAGGTGCTGCCCCCGAGGAGTACGAGCGCCGCGAGGAGGACGAGGACTACGACACCGACGACTACGTCGTCGAGCCGACGTTCACCACCGAGGTGCCGGTGCTGACCGATCCCTACGAGGAGGTCGAGGACGGGGACGAGGTGGCGGTGCCCGAAACGGGCACCCTGCCCGCCCGCACCGGCAGCTCGAAGGCCGATCTGCCCGAGGGTGGTCGCCCGCAGTCGCGCTGACCCGGTCCCGCTGAGCGGGACGACAGGCAGAAGGGCCGACGCCCGCGGAAGCGGTGCGTCGGCCCTTCTGCGCATCGGGTGGTCGGTCAGGAGCGGTCGGCCTGGTGCTTGTCCGCGCTGCGGCGGTAGTACATCGCCAGCACGGCGCCGGAGAGGTTGTGCCAGATCGAGAAGATCGCGGCCGGCAGGGCGGCGGCCGGGCTGAAGGCGCTCGCGGCGAGCGTCGCGGCGAGGCCCGAGTTCTGCATGCCGACCTCGATCGAGGTGGTGCGGGCGGCGCGCTCGCCCTGACGGAGCAGGCGCGCGGCCCAGTATCCGAGGAGGTAGCCGATGCCGTTGTGCAGCACGACGGCCAGCAGCACCAGCGCACCGGCGGTCACGATCGCCTCTGTCGAGCCGCTGACCACGGCGATGACCACCAGCGAGATGCCGGCGACGCTGACCCACGGCAGGGCGGGGAGGATCCGAGCGACGAGCTTGCCGGCGATCAGCCGGACCACGAGGCCGCCCACGACCGGGATGAGCACCATCTGCACGATGGACATGGCCATCGAGCCCGCATCCACGGGCAGGTAGGAGCCGGCCAGCCACAGGGTCAGCAGCGGGGTCAGCAGCGGTGCGAGCAGAGTGGAGATCGAGGTCATCGCCACCGACAGGGCGGTGTCCGCCTTGGCCAGGTAGCTGATGACGTTCGAGCTGGTGCCGCCCGGGGCGGAGCCCACCAGGATCACGCCGACGGCGAGCTCGGCCGGGAGCTGCAGCAGGATCGCGACACCGAGTCCGACCAGCGGCATGATCACGTACTGCGCGACCACGCCGATCAGGATCGGCAGCGGCCTGCGGGCCACCAGTGCGAAGTCCGGGATCGTGAGGGTCAGGCCCATCGCGAACATGATGATGCCCAGGTAGACGCTGGTGAACTGCGCGAGGGACTGGCCGACGCTCGGCACGAAGAAGCCGAACGCGGCGGCGGCGAGGATCAGGACGGGGAAGACGGTCACCGCGATGCGCGCGGAGCGGTCCTCGGAGGTGCGGGCGGCGTCCACGGACGCCGGGGTCTGAGTACTCATGCGAGGCACTGTACCGCGCTATGAGATGGCGTCCCGTCATGTGGACACCAGGTGGTCAGCGGTACGCCATCCCGGGGATCTGCTGCTGTGCACGGAACCCGTTGCCGGGCAGCTTCCGCACGCCGTGGCGCAGGTACTCCCGCGCCAGGTGGGGAGGGCAGCCGGCCCTCTCGAACCCGGCCCGCAGCTGATCGGCGATCGCCTCTGCCTCGCGGGAGGCGAACACGACGATGCCGCGGCCGTCCGCCGGGGGCCTGTCCCTCCCCGAGAGCTCGGAATCCCGGTCGGGGCCGAGGAAGGGTGACGCCGAGATCGGATCCCGAAGCGAGGAAGAGGTGAGCGTTCGAGAACCGACCGAAGCGCTGGCTCATCGTCGGCTGGAGGCTGTTGATCCCCGTATGCACGCGGAGGGTTCCGGGGTGGATCTCGGTGAACCGCATCTGCCGGGGACGGCCCGCGGAGATGCTCCGCCCCACCACCACACCGCCCTCATGCACGTCCAGGTAGGCGGAGGTGCTCCACAGCAGGTACGCGGCCATGACGGCCGTGATGACGACGCCGACGAGCGCGATGAGCAGCAGCTCCGGGAGCCTGGAGGCTCCGACAACCACGAGGGAGATGAGCACGATCAGCGGGCCGGTGACCAGCCATCCGATCACCCCGAGGGCCGACACCGCTGTGCGATGGCGCTGCAGTCGAGGGCCGAGAGAACTCCGCTGTGTCATGGGAGCCGAGTATTGCACCGGTGTCGCGCGGGAGATCAGGCGGGATCGGTCGGTGCAGTGTCCCCGCCGCCGACGATCTGATCCAGGACGTCCTGCAGCGACTCGGGCCCGACCTGCGCGATCCGGAGCGCGGTGGAGCCGTCCGGTGCGGCGGTGACGGAATCGGCGACGGCCACGTGCACGGCCGCATCGGTGGCATGGAAGGCGGCGCTGCGGGCCGTCGCGCTGTCGGCGCTCGCGGTGACGACCTGGGTGAGGTGGCGGGTGCCCTCGGCGATCCCTTCGCCCCACTCCTCGGGCGGCGTTCCCGCGGGGATCTCCCGCATCTCCGAGTCCGACGAGGCGACGCCCTGGGGGTCCACGAGCATCGTGAGACGCTCACCGACCTCGGCCGTGGGCAGGACGGCGAAGGAGTGGAGCCCCTCAGCGGTGACCTTCTCCTCGAGGGTCACCCCGACGCTCTGATGGTAGAAGTAGCAGCGCAGCTCACGAGGCTCACCGGAGACGGAGATCGTGCGCCGCGCGGTGGTCACCGCGACAGCGCTGCGACGCAGGACGAGCGTCCCCGCGGTGGTGGGATCCGTGACCAGGGCCTCCTCGGCGATCTCGGGCTCGCGATCCTCGAGCTCGGCCGCGAGCGCCTCCGGCACCAGGTGGCGGCGACGCCTCAGGATCCGAGCCACGCTCGCGGCGCCGGCCTCGACCCCGCCGGGGTTCTGCTCCTCCCAGGGCATCCAGATGGCGGGCCCGGGCAGCCCGGTCTCCTGGAGGAGGACGGCGAGCTCCTCATCCAGGAAGGAGCTGAGCTCGACGCGTTCGCCGGTGCCTTCTCGCAGCACGGAGGCCGCGGCGCTCAGGGAACGGCGGGTGTGGGGGAGTCGTCAGCGGTGCTCATGTGCGGGATGGTCATCTCTGCCTAGGGGTTGCTGGGGCGGGGCGGAAGGGCGGGGCGCGTCAGGCGAGCAGAGGGTTCCAGCGCTTGAGGTCGAAGCCGTCATTGGCCACGTCGGAGAACCAGTCGCCGACCTCACGGCTCAGGTCGACGTCGAAGAACTCCTCGCCGGCCCAGTCGGCGATCGAGACGAGGTCGGAGACGATGCCGATGACGACGGTGGCCGGGTGGGGGATGTACCCGATCAGGCCTCCGACGGCCAGGACGGCCTCCACCGGGTCGTCCGCGTTGACGATCCCGTCGATCGTGAGGGGGATG
Source organism: Brachybacterium sp. Z12 (assembly GCF_014400405.1). Lineage (GTDB taxonomy): Bacteria > Actinomycetota > Actinomycetes > Actinomycetales > Dermabacteraceae > Brachybacterium. The sequence continues at coordinate 485,019 of NZ_CP060496.1, forward strand.
TCGACGAACGGGATGAGCTTCGCGATCCGCTTGAACCCCTTGGAATCGACCAGGTCTCCGAGCCTCTTGTCGAACTCGGCGGCGTTCCACCAGTTCTTGAGGCGGTTGCCGCTCTCCTGGAAGACGGGCCATTCGATCCGCCCCTGCTTGAGCCCCTTCCACAGCTCCTCGGCGGTGTCCCTGAGGATGTTGAAGCCGGTGTAGAGCTGTTCGGCGATGCCGCTCAGGGTGTCGAGGAGGCCGCCCTCCGGCTCGGAGGCGTCATCCTGCTCCTGCCCCTCCTCGCGAAGCTGGCGGCCCATCTCCTCGACGATGGTGTAGAGCTCGCGCGCCCGGCTCGAGATCTGCTCCCACTCCGCGAAGAAGGCGTCGGCGTCGGGCCCTTCCCAGGAGGGGCGGTTGAAGCCGAACATGCTGTTGCCGAGGCGCTTGAACTCGTCCTCCATCGCATCCGAGCCGCGCTCGAAATCGCGGTACAGATCCTGCAGCTGCTCGGTGTCCGCTCCCCAGAACTCGCCCATGCTCGTTCGTCCCCCGACGATCATCGCGAGCGCCCGGTGCACCCGCTGATTCCCAGGACGGTAATCGTGCGGAACGTCCGGCGCGATGGGGAGAGCTCCCCATCGCGCGGCGGCGAGGCGGGCCGGGGTCAGTCGCGCTGGCGGGCCGGGACCGGCCAGGAGTGGACCGGCCGGCCCGTGTCCACCTCTGCCCGATAGCGGCGCGTCATCTCCGCGAGGGCCTCGGATCGGCTCGCGCCGCGCAGCTCGAGCGAGGTCACGGTGTCGATCTGCCAGCGCGCCCCGTTCCGCCCGGTGCGAGCCCGCTCGGAGAGGATCCCGCCGTAGTGCTCGGCGACCTGTTCGTCGGCCCCGAGCGCTCGCAGGCCCTCCATGGCTTGCGGGATCAGTTGCTCCAGCAGCAGATCCGCCACTCGCACCCGCCCCACCCTGGGCCACTGGACCCGGGCCTCCAGGCCCCAGCGCGCGCACTGCTGGAAGGCCTCGGCGGCCTGCTCGAAACTCATCCGCGACCACAGCGGGCGCCGCTCATGGACCAGCGACTCGAGGATCCCGTAGAAGAAGGCGGCGTTGGCGGCCATGTCCGCGGGCGTCGGCCCGGCCGGCAGCAGGCGGTTCTCCAGCCGCAGGTGCGGGACGTCGGTGCCGGGATCGTAGATCGGACGGTTCCAGCGCCATACCGTGCCGTTGTGGAGCATCAGCTCGTGCAGGCGGGGCGCCGAGCCCTCGGTGAGCAACGGCTCCTCGGCCATCTCCCGCGATTCGGGGATGAGCGCCGGGAACAGCCGCACGTTCTCCTCGAAGAGGTCGAACATCGACGTGATCCAGCGCTCGCCGAACCACACCCGGGGGCGCACGCCCTGCGCGGCGTACTCGGGTGGCCGGGTGTCCAGCGCCTGCACGAAGGTGGGGATGCGGCTCTCGTGCCACAGCCGCTTGCCGAGCAGGAAGGGGAGTTCGCGGCGAGCGCCACCTGCGGCCCGGCGATCGCCTGCGCAGCGTTCCAGGCGGCGGCGAACTGCTCCGGCGGGACCTGCAGATGCAGCTGCATCGAGGTGCACGCGGATTCCGGCGCGATCGAGTCGAACGTCGCCTCCAGGCCCCGGCCTTTCCCCTCGCCCTCGATGCTCAGGTGGATCTCCTCGCCGCGCGCCTCCAGGACGCTGTTCTCGAGCGCCTCGTAGCGGGCCCCGGGCGCCCGCCACGCCTCGTTCTGGAAGAGCTCCTCGGTGACGGTGGGCAGATGGCCGATCGGGACCACCCGTGCACCGCGGGCTTGCGCGGCGGTGTCCGCGCGATCGATCTTCTCGCCCAGCTCCTGCTCGAGCTCGTGGAGCCCGTTCCCCTGGGGGCGGGAGACGGGCAGGTTCGCCTCGAGGTTGAATCGGCCGATCTCGTGGACGTAGTCCTCGTCGTCCAGGTCCTCGAGCAGCAGATCAGCGATCAGCGCCGGCTCCATCGTGTCTGTCCGGGCGAGGTTCATCTCGAGTTCGACGCCCACGGTGCCCTCGTCGATGAACTCGGCGGTGTCCAGGAAAGATTCGAAGAGGTCCAGGTTGCGGCGCAACTCGCGGCGGTAGTGCGTGCGCTGGGGGCGGGTGTATTCGGTGCTGCCGATCTCGCGTCCCATGAGGACCTCCGGAGCTGACGGGGCGGGGATGCTCATCCAAGCACGCCGGCGGCACCGACGGGCAGCGGCAGCCGCTGGCCGGACCGTGCGACGGGTCACCACGAAGCTCCTGAACCGGCTGGCTGCCCAGCGGGATCGGCCCCGTTGCCGCCGTGACCTCGTAGGAATATCGTGGAGGCACCATCCGGTCGGCGAAGGAGCCTGCGATGACGAAGTTGGAAGCCCGCTACGACCACGTGATCATCGGCGGCGGAGTGGCCGCCGACTCCGCCGCCCGAGCGATCCGCGCCGCCTCCGCGGAGGCCACCATCGCGATCCTCTCGGCCGACCCCCACGACCCCGTCTACCGACCCGCCCTGTCCAAGGACCTCTGGACCGGCGAGAGCGCGGATCCCGACAGCCAGGACCTCCGCACCGTCGAGGAGACCGGGGCGTCGTTGTTCACCTCCACCCTGGTCACCGAGCTGCTGCCCCACTCCCACGGCGTGGTCACCGCCCGCGGGCACCACATCCGCTACGGGACGGTGCTGCTGGCCACCGGCTCCTCCGCCCGTCACCTCCCCGATGTCCACGACGACCGGGTCCTCTGCCTGCGGACCGTCGGCGACTACCGCCACCTGCGCACGCTCGCGACGGACGGCGCTCGGATCGTCGTGGTGGGCGGCAGCTTCATCGGCACCGAGATCGCCGCGGCGCTGACCCGCACCGGTGCCCGGGTGACGCTGGCCCATTCCGGCCGCCACCTGCTCGAGCACATGTTCCCCGCCTCGATCACCGCGCGCCTCGAGCAGACCTTCGCCGAGCACGGCATCACCGTGGTGCCCGGGTTCCGGCTGATGGGGATCGGCACCGGTCAGGAGCTGGCGCTGCATGCCGGGGCGGCGGAGACCCTGCACGCCGACGCCGCCGTGCTCGGCCTCGGCGCCGAGCTGAACACCACCCTTGCCGCGCTGGCGGGCCTGGACCTCGACCGCGGGGCCGTCGTCGTGGACCCGTACCTGCGCACCAGCGCCCCGGACGTCTACGCCGCCGGTGACATCGCCTTGTTCGATGACCCGCTGCTGGGCCTGCGCCATGTCGAGCACGTCGACCACGCCCAGGCCTCCGGCGCCGCTGCCGGGAAGAACATGGCCGGCGTCGAGGAGCCGTACGAGCACAGCCCGCTGTTCTTCTCCGACCTCTTCGACGACGGCTACGAGGCCGTGGGCCGGATCGACGCGTCCCTGGAGATGCGCGAGGTGTGGAACGAGGACCGCACCGCCGCCGTCGTCCACTACCTCGAGGACGGCAGGGTCGAGGGCGTGCTGCTGTGGAACACCTGGGACTCGGTGGAGCGGGCCCGGGAGGTCATCGCCGCCTCCCAGGACGGCACCCTCGACGTCGAGGCGCTCGACGGCCAGATCCCGCCCGGCTGAGAGCGCGCTCGGCTGAGCCACGACCAGGACCGCGCTCCACGGTCCGGCGACAGGTGCCGGACGAGGCGAGCGGTTCGCTCGCCCGCGTCCGACACCCCGTTCACCGTCGAACGAGACGCCCTGGGTGGCACTTAAAGTCATTGCCGTCGTGACCCCGGTCACAGATTTACGTCACACCGTGCACTTCTGGTCAACCTGAACCTAATGTCTCGTCACCAGTAAAGGTGCACGCGACTTTAACAGGAGGTGTCGTCGTCATGAGCTCACGGACAGCCCTTGCCGTCTCGACGGTCATCTTCGCCCTGCGCCCCCATCGGAGGACCCGTCGGCTGGCCCTGTGGGTCCCGCTCGTGCGTCGCATCCGAGATCCCCATCGGGGTCTCTGGGCGCTCCCGGGTGGTCCGCTGGCGTCCGACGAGGGGCTCGCCGCGTCGGCCGCGAGGAACCTGCTCGAGACCACCCGGCTCACCCCGCAGTACCTCGAGCAGCTCTACGCCTTCGGCGGGCCGGACAGGTCGGACTCGGCCGACGAGCGCACCGTCTCGGTCGTCTACTGGGCGCTCGTGCGCCCCGAGGAGGCCGACGCCGGCGAGGCCGGGGTGAATGTGCGCTGGTTCGTGGCCGACGAGCTTCCCGAGCTCGCCTTCGACCACTCGCTCATCGTCGAGTACGCCCTGTGGCGGCTGCGCAACAAGGTCGAGTACTCCCGCATCGCCGCCGCGTTCCTCGGGGAGACCTTCACCCTCGCCGAGCTGCGCGGGGTCCACGAGGCCGTGCTGCAGCGCACCCTCGACCCCGCGAACTTCCGCCGCCAGATGGAGTCCTCCGGGCGACTCGTGGCCACCGAGGCCTATCGCACCGGAGGCCGCCACCGCCCCGCCCGCCTCTACCGCCACGACCAGTCCATCCACCTCGCCGAGAACGGCCCGCTCACGGGCCTATGACCCCTCACCCCACCGGAGAGCACACCATGACCCTCATCTCGAACGCCGCCGCCTCGGTCGACCTGACGATCCGGGACATCTCGTCCGGGGCCGCGGCCGGGAGCACCTGCTCCACCGAGCTGCTCGACGCGCCCTGGGACGTCGATGCCCGTGACCCCGGGTACGGCCCCGGCGCCTCGATGGCCGATGCGATCCCCGCCGCCGCTCCGCGCCAGAGGGAGATCCCCGAGGAGTACCGCAGCGCGAGCGCCGCGGAGCTGGACCGCAGGATCCGGGCGGCGAAGGCCGAGCTCGGCGACCGCGCCGTGGTGCTCGGACACTTCTACCAGCGCGATGAAGTGATCCAGTACGCCGACTACGTGGGCGACTCCTTCCAGCTGGCCACCGCGGCGAAGGCCCGCACGGAGGCGGAGGCGATCATCTTCTGCGGCGTCCACTTCATGGCCGAGACCGCGGATCTGCTCTCGTCCCCGGAGCAGTCCGTGATCCTGCCCAACCTCGCCGCCGGCTGCTCGATGGCCGACATGGCCGACATCGACCAGGTCGAGGAGTGCTGGGAGCAGCTGATGGAGGTCTATGGCGGGGAGGCGGCGGACGGCGACGGCCTGCTGCCGGTCATCCCCGTGACGTACATGAACTCCTCGGCCGCGATCAAGGGGTTCGTCGGCCGTCACGGCGGGATCGTGTGCACCTCCTCGAACGCCTCGGCCGTGCTCGAGTGGGCCTTCGCTCGCGGCCGCCGCGTGCTGTTCTTCCCCGATCAGCACCTGGGGCGCAACACCGCCAAGGCCATGGGCATCCCCCTGGAGCGGATGCCGATGTGGAACCCCGTCGGCCGCTGGGCGGCAATGACGCGCAGACCCTGCAGGACGCGCAGGTGGTGCTGTGGCACGGCTTCTGCTCCGTGCACAAGCGCTTCACCACCGCGCAGATCGAGAAGGCCCGCGCCGAGCATCCCGGGGTGCGCGTGATCGTGCACCCCGAGTGCCCCATGCCCGTGGTCGACGCGGCCGACGAATCCGGCTCGACCGACTACATCCGCCGCGCCATCGAGGCGGCCGAGGAGCCCACCACCTTCGCGATCGGCACAGAGATCAATCTGGTCCAGCGCCTGGCCGCCGAGCACCCCCAGCACACCATCTTCTGCCTGGACCCCGTGGTGTGCCCCTGCTCGACCATGTATCGCATCCACCCCGGCTACCTCGCCGGGGTGCTCGAGTCGCTGCTGGCCGGCGAGGTCCTGAACCGCATCACCGTGGGTCCCGATGTCGCCGAGCCCGCCCGGACGGCGCTCGAGCGGATGCTCGCGGTGCGACCCGCGACCCGTCCCACCCCGGGGCGCTGAGAGTGGCGGCGCAGCGGACGGCGGTGCACACCGAGCGGCGGTCCGAGCTCCGGGCCGAGGTGCTCGTGATCGGCTCCGGCATCGCCGGGCTCACCGCGGCCCTGCGCGCCGCGCAGCGGGCCGACGTGCTGCTGGTGACCAAGGGCGCGCTCGCCGACGGCGCGACCCGCCGCGCCCAGGGCGGGATCGCCGGGGCCCTCGACCCTGCGGACAGCCCTGCCGCGCATGCCCGGGACACCCTCGCCGCCGGTGCCGGACTCGGCGATCCGGAGGCGGTGCGGGTGCTGTGCGAGGAGGGGCCGGCGGCGATCGCGGGCCTGATCGCCCACGGCGTCCGCTTCGACCGCGCCGACGACGGCTCGCACGCGCTGTGCCTCGAGGGCGCCCACGACCGGCCCCGCATCCTCCATGCCGGCGGCGACGCGACCGGACGAGCCATCGACGATGCTCTGGTGCAGGCCGTGCGCGAGCGGTCGCAGCACGGCAGTGCGGATGGTGCGGGTGGTGCGGGCCGTGCAGGCGGTACAGGTACAGGCGGCGCAGGCGGCAGCCTCGCGCTGCTCGAGCACACCGCCCTGGTGGATCTGCGGCTCGAGCACGGTCGGGTGGTCGGTGCCGAGCTGCTCGGAGCCGACGGGACGCGCCGCCGGGTGCGCGCCCGGGCGACCGTGCTCGCCACCGGTGGCGCCGGCCAGCTCTTCTCCCGCACCACGAATCCCGCGGTGGCCACGGGTGACGGGCTCGCCGCGGCCTGGCGGGCCGGTGCCGTGCTCGAGGACCTCGAGTTCTTCCAGTTCCACCCCACCGCGCTGGCCGTACCCGGCCGCTACGCCTCCTTCCTCCTCTCGGAGGCGGTGCGGGGCGAGGGGGCGCTGCTGCGCTGCGAGCGCGGGCGGCGCTTCCTGCCCGGTCTCGATCCCCGCGGCGAGCTCGCCCCGCGTGATCTCGTCGCCCGGGCGATCGCTCAGGTCATGGCCACGCAGGAGGGGAGACCGGTGCTGCTGGACGCCACCGGGATCGGCGCGGGGCGCCTGCGTCGGCGATTCCCCACCCTCGACGGCGTCGTGCGCGCGGCCGGGATCGACTGGGGCCGCGAGCCCGTGCCCGTCACTCCGGCGGCCCATTACGGGATGGGCGGGATCCGCACCGACCTCGAGGGCCGCACCACCCTGCCCGGGCTGTACGCGGCGGGGGAGTGCGCCCGCACCGGTGTGCACGGCGCGAACCGTCTGGCCTCGAACTCCCTGCTGGAGGGCGCCGTGTTCGGGACCCGCGCCGGCGCTGCCGCCGCACGGGCACAGGTGAGCCCTCAACGGGTCGACCGGGCTCCGCGGGCGGCAGTGGGGCTCCCGCGCCGCGCCGAGACCGGATCCCCTGGACCCGGACCCAGCTGCAGGAGCTGATGTGGGCCCGGGCCGGACTGCTGCGCACCGGGAGCGAGCTCGAGGCCGCCGCCGCCCAGCTCGCGAACTGGCACGCCCCGGACCCCGCCGCGCTCCACACCTCGGCGCGCTCGAGGATCGCAACCTCCTCGACCTCGCCCGGCTGCTCGTCGCCCACGCCCTGGAACGACCGGAATCCGTCGGCGCCCACCACCGGCTCGACGATCCCAGCACGCCCGCCGTGCCCCATCCCGACCGCACCCTCATGCTCACCCCGGAGGCCCCCGCATGCTGACCCGCGCCCAGATCGATCCCGTCGTCACCGCCGCCCTCGCCGAGGACGCCCCCTGGGGTGACCTCACCGGCGAGGTGTTCCTGCCCCTGCACGCCACCGCCACCGCCCGGCTCACCGCGCGCGAGGACGGGGTGCTGGCCGGGATCGACGTCGTCTCCGCCGCGTTCCGCCTCACCGACCCGGCCATCGAGGTCACCGCCCACCGCGCCGACGGGGACCGCTTCGCCGCGGGTGAGGTGCTGGCCGCCGTGACCGGTCCAGCCCGCGCCGTGCTCCAGGCCGAGCGGATCGCCCTGAACCTCGTCCAGCGGATGTCCGGGATCGCCACCGCCACGAGGCGGATGGTCGATGCCGTCGAGGGCACCGGCGCGCGCATCACCGACACCCGCAAGACCACACCGGGCCTGCGCGCCCTCGAACGGCATGCGGTGCGCTGCGGCGGTGGCGTGAACCACCGCTTCTCGCTCTCGGACGCCGTCATGGCCAAGGACAACCACCTCGCCGTGCTCGCGCAGCAGGGAGTGGACCTCACCGAGGCGATCCGTCGGGCCCGCGCCCAGCTGGGTCACACCACCCGGATCGAGGTGGAGGTGGACGGCCTCGAGCAGATCGAGCCGGTGCTCGCCGGCGGCGTCGACATCATCATGCTCGACAACTTCTCCCTCGCCGACCTCGCCGCCGGGGTGCGTCTGGTCGCCGGCCGCGCGATCGTCGAGGCCAGCGGCACCGTCACCCTCGAGACCGTCGCCGAGATCGCCCGCACCGGAGTGGACGTCATCTCCTCCGGCGCCCTCACCCACAGCGCCCGCCACCTCGACCTGGGGCTGGACATGACGGTCACCGCGGGTCCCGAGAGCGGCGGCGGTGCTGCGGGTGCCGTCGCCGTGGCGAGCGACTGAGGGGACGTGATGCTCTACCTCGACACCGCCGCCACCGCCCCGGTGCGCCGAGAGGCGCTCGAGGCGGCCTGGCCCTATCTCACCGCCACCTTCGGCAACCCCTCCAGCCACCACGCGGTGGGGGAGGCGGCCGCCGCGGGACTCGAGGACGCCCGCCGGCGCGCCGCCGCCGTGCTCGGGGTGCGCCGCAGCGACATCGTGTTCACCGCCGGGGGCACGGAGGCCGCGAACCTCGCGCTCAAGGGCCTGGCGCTGGCCGCCCCGCGCGGCAGGCACCTGGTCACCGCCGCCACCGAGCACGAAGCGGTGCTCGAGAGCGTCGCCTACCTGCAGCGGCTGCACGGCTTCGAGGTCTCGTGGGTCGAGGTCGCTCCGGAGGGGACGGTGACCCAGGAGGCGCTGCGGGCCGTGCTGCGGGAGGACACCACCCTGGTCAGCCTGGCACTGGCGAACAACGAGATCGGCACCATCCAGGACATCCGCGCGCTCGCCGAGACCGCCCACGAGGTCGGTGCGCTGCTGCACACCGATGCGGTCCAGGCCGCCGGCTGGCAGGACCTGCGAGACCTCGGGGCCGATGCCCTGACGCTGTCCGGGCATAAGCTCGGCGCCCCCAAGGGCATCGGCCTGGCCGCGATCCGCGGCCGCCTGCCGCTCGAGCCGCTGATCCACGGCGGCGGGCAGGAGAACGCGCGCCGCTCCGGCACCGAGAACGTGGCCTTCGCCGTGGCGCTCGCGGTCGCCCTCGAGCTCGCCGAGGCCGAACGGGAGCAGAAGGCCGCCCGCCTGGCGCCGCTGCGCGACCGGCTGCTCGAGGCGGTGCGCGCCGTGCGCCCCGACGCGCTGCTGACCGGTGCGGATCCGCGTCGTGGTCAGGCGCGCCTGCCCGGCCATGCCTCCTTCTGCCTGCCCGGCCGCAGCGGGAGGAGGCGACCCTGCTGGACCTCGCCGACCACGGGGTGATCGCCTCCAGCGGCTCGGCCTGCGCCGCCGGCAGCGATGAGCCCTCCCACGTGCTCACCGCCCTCGGGATCCCCCGCGAGGTCGCGCAGACCGCGCTGCGCTGCACCCTGCCCGCCGATCTCACTGCCGCGCAGGCCGAGACGGCCGTCGCCGCTCTGACCGCGGTCATCGGGCCTGCGACGCGTCCGTGACCCTGTCCGGGGCGGGAGGGGCCCACGGACCCACTGACCCACGGACCCACTGCATCCACTGGCGCTGTTCCAGCACGCGTTCCCCGTATAGGGCGCCGTCTGCTGGCTGAGCGCCACCGGATGCACTTGCCGCCGCTGCAGGGGGCGTTGCGGGGCGTGCTGCGGGATCGGGATGCTCGGCCGGGACGTGCCGGAGCCCGTGACAGACTGGGCGCGTGAGCACGCCCATGAACTCTTCCCTGCCCTGGCCCACCGCGGCCGAGGTGCTGCCGCTGGCCTCCGTGCGACCGGTCCTGGACCGCCTCGCCTCGCTGGTCAACACCCATGAGCAGGACGCCGCCGCGATCCCCGGCCTCGCCGTCACCGAGGAGGAGGTTGCGGCTGATCCGCCGCCCGCCCTCGAGCAGATCACCGATGAGCTCGGCGGCGTGAAGGTGTGCGGACTGACGATGCTCACCCTCCAGATCGAGGACCGCACCGACGTGGGCCCCTACACCCTGCTCGGAGAGGCGACCTCCTTCTACCCCCTGTACGAGACCCCGGACGCCGCCGTGGTGCTCGCCCTCGATCCCGACGGCACACCCGGCGCGGTCTACGGCATCGGCGAGGACCTCGCCCTGCAACTGGCCGCCCCCGACCTCGGCGCCTACCTCGAGCGCTTCGCCGCGGCACTCGAGGCGACCCTGACCGCCCTCGCCGAGCGCGGCCCGGCGGCCGAGGACTCCGAGGATGCCCGCACCGACGCCGCCGAGCAGCTGATGGACCAGCACCTCTTCGCGGAGCTGCTCGGCATGACCGAGATCGACGCCGCGACCGAGGTGCCGCTGCAGGACCCCGCCTCCTCCGGCCTGTCGGACCTCCCCGCAGGCACTCTCGCCGTCGCGGACCTGCGTGACGCCACCGTCGGCGCTCGCGTGGACCTGATGGAGGTCGACGTGCCCGGCGACCCGCTCGAGACGCACGTCGCCTGGAGCGCGCACGGCCGTGTGATCGCACTGCTGGGAGGCTGATCCCGGCTCCCCATGGCCTGTCGGTGGCGCGCGGATGAACACTCGACGCCACCCCACGGGATGGGGAGAACTCCCCATGGTCGGCGGTGACGAGCGCTCCTTACGGTGAGCTCGTCGTGGCCACGAGCAGGGGAGATCACGTGACCGGGTTCCAGGGAGCCGATACCGAGGCGCTGCGTCAAGCGGGTGCCGCGGTCGCCGGGGCGCCGAACGGATCGACGATCTCGCCCTCCGCCTCAGCGCGCTGATCGACGCCGTTACCTGGACCGGACTGGATGCCGACTCCTTCCGCGCTGACTGGGGCGGGCGGGTGCGTCCCGGCCTGCTCGAGCGCGGTGCACGGCTCCGGGCCGACGGCCGCACGCTCGACGGGCACGCCGACGAGCAGGACCAGGCCTCGGAGGACGGGGGCGGGGCGGCCACCGGGAGCGCAGGCCCGTCGGGCCCGTCGGCCCCGCCGCCCGGACCGCGAGCCCTGCCCGGCGGCGCCGCAGCCTCCGACACCGTGGGCACGATGGCGACCGCCGAGGCCGCGGACATCCGGCTGATGGTCGCCTCCACCCCGCTCGCGAGCGGCGCGGAGGCCTCCGAGGCGGTGGGCGAGGGCGAGCTCGCCTTCCCTGACTCCGGTATGGAGCTCAGCCCGCCGCAGACCTCGGACACGGTGAACGTCGACGGCGACCATGACCTCGCCCCGGGCGGGGACGACGAGCCCTTCGGCCTCGACCCCGACGGCGCTCCGCTCGAGCTCGCCCCGGACACCGCCTACGAGGTGGGCGACCACGGCACCTACTACACGGACAGCGAGGGTCGGATCGCCTACGTCGAGGCCACCGGCGGCGGGGACGAGATGAACCCCAACCTCCGCGAGGTGTTCCCCGACGCGACCTATCACGTCAACGATTCGACCTACTACCGCACCGACGAGCTGGGCCGGACCGAGCACATGTACGTCCCGGACGTCATCGTCGACCGCGACATGTCCCGCAGCCAGTCGATCCAGTCCAAGATCGCCGAGCGCTGGGATATGGCCGGGGACGGCACCTCCGAACCTGTCGAGTTCAACGCCGGGCATGTGCTGGCGCGCCAGCTCGGCGGCATCCGCGAGGAGATCAACTACACCCGCCAGTGGGATGAGGTGAACCAGGCCCGCAGCGGCCAGGACACCGTCTACACCTACGAATCGATGATGGCCGACGGCATCACCGACGAAGGCAGCTCCTACTCCTACGAGACCCTCGTGACCTGGGGCGAGGAGCAGCCCAAGGGCGTCGGCCCCGAACAAGGCAGCGCCCCATGGGAGTACGTGCCCGAGGGATACGACGTGCGCATCCACGAGAACGGCGAGCAGATCGTGGACGAGCACCTGCCCAATTACCCTGAAGGCGCCCGCTTCCCCGGCTGAGCCGCCGGCGCCGCTGACCGACCTGCTGACCGACCCGCTGATCGATCCCGTGTGGAGGGACCCCGTTGACCCAGACCCCGCCCCCGCCCAGCGCCCCGATGCAGCGCCAGGGCGCCCTCATCCAGGACCTCGCCGGGGTGCTGCTGAGCTCGCTCGACCTCACCGAGAGCTGGGCCGCCGTGGGCGCCGCCTTCATCCCGCACGGCGAGGAGTGGGCAGGCCGCCTGGTCATCACCGACCGCGACGGCACCACCAGCGGCGGCGACGCCACCTTCGCGACCGACTCGCAGATCGCCCTGCTGCTGGACGCCCTCCAGCAGGCCGCGGCCGAGCAGCAGCAGGCCTTCGTCTCCTTCCGGATGGAGGCTGGCCGCAGCGAGGAGGAGCCGGAACGGATCCGGCTCGAGACCGACATGAACTACGACCGCGACCCCGGCAGCTTCGACGGGCTCGGGCGGATCGATGCGGCCTACGCCCACCTGCTCGCCTCACGGGTGGGCGAGGACCGCCTGCCGGCCTGGGTGAGGGAGCTGCTCAGTGGTTCCTGAGCCACCATCGATGCAGGCCGGGCATGGGGAGTCCTCCCCATGGTCGAGCGGGGCGCAGCTGCTTACGGTATGACTGACAACAGGGGATCCGGCACAGCCGGGCATGGAACGAGGACGGGGACCGGCGGTCGATGAACGGATTCTGGGGCGCAGACACCGAGGCCCTGCGAACCATGGGCACGGTGTGCTCGCGGCGGGCGGAGGCGCTCGCCGATCTGGAGACCCTGCTGACCTCGACCATCGACAACATCGAATGGATCGGTGAGGACGCCGATCGCTTCCGCGCCGACTGGTCCGGCATCGTGCGCCCCCTCCCTGCAGGACCAGGAGGTCGCACTGCGCCAGCACGCGCGCCGCCTCGTCCAGCACGCCGATGAGCAGGAGGAGGCCTCCGCCCCGGACGGCCCCATGGGGGAGCCGGAGGAGGGGCCGGCTGGTCGAGCCCCGGGGAGTTCCTGCGCGACGTGGTCGGGATGGCGGAGGGCGTGCTGCGCGACCTGCTCGACGGCGGCCCCGGCGGTCAGCGCGGCCCCTTCGCCGAGCTGCTGCGCGAGGTGCTCAGCACCCCCGAGGGGCGCGCCGCCTTCCTCGGCTCCTTCCTGGGCACCCTGCTGGGCGGCCTGCTCGCGGACATGATCACCCGCGCGATCGGGACGGGCATGGCGCTCGAGAACCTGCTGACCGGGCTCGGCCTCGGCGGCGGGCTCAGCAACCTGATCGGGGAGTCCGGCCAGCTCGCCGCAGGACACGCCCCAGGCGGGGCAGTCGTCGACCGAGAGCGGCCACCCCGGTGGTGCCGAGGGGTCCGAGACTGCTGGCGCGGGTGACGACTCCGGCGGTTCCGGCGGTGATTCCGGGGTGGCGCCGGTGACGGTTCTGCGGGCGGCTCCGGTGGCGGTGCGGGGCCCGGTGGGGGCGCGGAGAGCGGGGCCGACACCGGTGCGGCGGACGACTCTGCCGCCGCCGCCCCTGCCGCCGCCGCCCCTGCGGCTGGCCGGCCGATGGGCTTCCAGGGCCTCGAGGACGGGCCGGCGCAGAGCGCGGGCTCGGGCCCGTCCGGGCGCGTCGTGGCCGAGAGCGTCGAGGAGCCGCGCACTCTGCTGGAGCGGCTGATCGGGATGCTCGGCGACGCGATGGGCCCCGGCCCCGGCAACGCCTCCTCGATCGGTGAGGACATCGGGCGCTCCGGCCTCAGCGGCCCACGCAGCTGACGGGGTCTACCCTGGTCGGACCGACTCACGCACCGTGAGGCCACCCGATCAGGAGCCGCGACATGACCATGCACAGCCCGGACGTCCCTGCTCCGGTCCTCGTCCTCGTCCCGGGCGTCACCGGCGCCCCTGTGGATGGCGGGGCCCGCTTCCACGTCGCTGACGAGACCGTCCCGCAGCTGTCGGTCACCGACCTCGTCGCCACCCGCGGCGACGGCGTCTTCGAGACCATCGGCGCCTTCGACGGCGTGCCCGTCAACGTCATCCCCCACCTCGAGCGGCTCGCCCGCAGCGCCGCACTGGTCGAGCTGCCCGAACCCGACCTGGACACGCTCGTCGGAGCGGTCGAGGCGGCGATCTTCGCCCACGAGCCCGTCTCCGAGCTGAGCGTGCGCGTCGCGTCATGTACACCCGAGGCATCGAGGGCACCGGCACCCCCACCTGCTGGATCCACGCCCGCGTCTCCGACGACTGGGCCCCGTACCGCGCCGGGATGCGGGTGGCGGTGCTGGATCGTGGCCTGCCCACCACCAGCGCTGAGACCAGCCCCTGGCTGCTGCCCGGCGCGAAGACCCTCAGCTACGCGGTCAACATGGCTGCGGTGAGAGAGGCGAAGCGCCGCGGCGCAGCCGACGTGCTCTTCGTCGCCAGCGACGGCTATGTCCTTGAGGGCCCCACCTCCACCCTGCTGGTGCGCCGCGGCGGCGAATTCCTCACCACCCCCGTCAGCGCCGGGGTGCTGGCCGGCACCAGCGTGAAGTCCCTGTCGGCCTGGCTCGAGGCGCACGAAGGCACCGCTGTGCGGGAGCAGCTGATGACGGTCCCGGATGTCGCCGGCTCCGACGGCGCCTGGCTGCTGTCCTCCACCCGCCTGGCCGCCCCCATCACCCACCTCGACGAGACAGAGCTCCCGGTGGACCACGAGTTCACCGCCCGTTTCCAGCAGGTGCTCAAGGGTCAGGTCTGAGCTGCCCGGCCCGCGAGCTCAGGCCGGCCCGCGCGTTCAGGCGCGGGCGAGCACCTCGCGGGCCAGGTCGACGTCGAACACGGCGGTGTGGATCGCTCCGCTGCGCAGCACCCCGAGCACACCCGGCGCCTTTCGCACCCGCCGCCACACCCAGCACCTCGGGGATCCGCAGCAGCTCCGAGAAGGTCACCGCGAGGACCCGCTGATCCGTCGGTGCCCCCAGCGGGACGCCGTACGCATCGATGAAGCGTCCGCACACATCGCCCGCCGGCTGCTGGGCCTCGAAGGCCGCGCGCTCGGACTCGCTCAGCCGCATCAGGTCGAGCACATGCGTGGAGGAGTGCACGCCGCTCGAGCCGATCCCCACGATCGCGAGCTCCACCTGCGCGGCAGCCGCCAGCACCTCGCCGATGCTGGACTCGGCGCGCAGCGTCGCCACGGTGGTCGCGGACTCGAGCACCGCGGGCGCGTACAGGGTCCGCGGCGTCGCCCCCAGCCGCGAGGCCAGCACCTTCAGCACCGACTCGCCCGAATCGAACTGATCCAGGGCGCTGTGGCCGCCCACCAGGGGCAGCACCTGGGGCGTCGGCCGCAGCGAGAGGGTGTCCAGCTGGGCGACGACGTTCTGGACCGTCCGCCCCCACGACACCCCGATGCTGCGCACCGTCGCGGCGCGCTCGGCGATCACCGCGGCGCCCTCACGAGCCACCGACTCCATCGCCGTGGCGCGCGGGGCGGAGACCACATGTGCTTCGCGCAACGAGAACGCCGCCCGCAGCGCCGCCTCGAGCGGCTCATCGCGACGCGGCGGACCGTCCGGGTCATGGATCGTGATCTCCACGATCCCGCGATCGCGAGCCTGGGTGAGGATCCGCGAGACGTTCGAGCGGGAGAGCCCCAGATCCTGCGCCACCTGCGTCTGCGACCGGCGCTGCTCGTAATAGAGCCGCGCCGCACGCACGACCACGGCGGTATCACGAGGGGCGGCCATGGGCTCTCCTGGGCGTGAGGGGGCATGAAGATCGGCCGGACCGGCAGGACGCGCCGTCCGAACGAGCCCAGGGTACGCAGGCAGGCTGTCCGCAGGTGCCAGAATCGAGCCATGAGCACCGATCCGCGCCCACCCGCCGCCGACGGGCCCGCCCCGCTCGCCCTCACCGTGGTCCTCGCCGGACTGGACGTCTCCGACTGCGAGGACGCGCTGCGATCCCTCGCCGGCCGGCTGCTGGACGCCGGAGCGGTGACCGTCGACTTCCCCGAGGCGCTGCGCGTGCGGGAGCAGACCTACCCCACGGGACTGCCCACCCCCGTGCCCACCGCGATCCCGCACGCCGACCCGGAGCACGTGATCACCCCGGGGCTCGCGCTCGCGACCCTCGCCAGCCCCGTCTCCTTCGGGGAGATGGGCACCCGGGACGGCACCGTCGAGGTGCGCCTGGTCGCGATGCCGCTGCTCACCGATGCGCGGGAGCACCTCGAGGCGCTGCAGCGGCTGATGGGCCTGCTCAGCGACGAGGCCGCGGTGCAGGACCTGCTGGCCGCGGAGGACGACGAACAGCTGCGCGAGCGGGCCGAGGTGCACCTGGCCGCGGCCATGCCTCCTCGCCGCGACGAGGGGAGGAACGCATGAGGACCCCGCGACTGGGAGTGAAGGCCCTGATCATCCGCGACCGGCAGGTGCTGATGAACCGCTACCGCGACGCCGACAGCACCGAGGTGTTCGCCCTGCCCGGCGGCGGCCAGGAGCACGGCGAGGACCAGGTCGCCGCGATGATCCGGGAGTGCCGCGAGGAGATCGGCGCGACCGTCGAAGTGCATCAGGCGGCCTGCCTGTTCGAGATCATGCGCCCGCGCCGCACCGTCGGCGACGCCTCGATACCGCCGTTCCACCAGGTCAACGTCGCCTACTGGTGCGGTCTCGCCGAAGGGGAGGAGCCTGGGGAGGGCACCGATCCCGACTCCGGCCAGGACGGCACCGCCTGGCTGCCGCTGGACCGGCTGGATGATCACCGGGTGCGCCCGCCCGAGCTCGCCCGTTGGCTCCAGTCCGATCCGAGCGACCGGCCGTTCTCCCTCGGGGTCTGCACCTTCTGAGCCCCGGCTAGGCTGGGAGGCAAGACTCACTGCGGCGTCCCGCCGTGCCCCGAGAGCAAGGAGCATTCATGACCACCTCGCCCAGCATCGCCTTCCGTGATGGCCGCTCGATCCCGCAGCTCGGCTACGGCGTCTGGCAGGTCGAGAACGAGGTCGCCGCCGACGTGGTCGTCAAGGCCCTCGAGGCGGGCTACCGCCACGTGGACACCGCCCGCGGCTACAACAACGAGGTCGGCGTGGGCCAGGCGCTGAAGGCCTCCGGCCTCGCCCGCGACGAGGTGTTCGTGACATCCAAGGTCCCCAACCAGGACCAGGGCCGCGACGCGACCCTCGCCTCCTTCGACGCGACCATGGAGGACCTGGGCCTCGAGGAGCTGGACCTCTACCTGATCCACTGGCCCGCCCCCTCGAAGGGCCTGGCGGTGGAGACCTGGAAGGCGCTCGTGGAGCTGCAGGAGCAGGGCCGCATCCGCTCGATCGGCACCTCGAACTTCCGCATCGAGGACCTCATCGCCCTCGAGTCCGAGACCGGGGTGGTGCCCGTGCTGAACCAGATCGAGCTGCACCCCTACATCACCCAGCCCGAGCTGCGCGAGTTCCACGCCACCAAGGGCATCGTCACCCAGTCCTGGTCCCCGCTCGGCCAGGGCGGCGGCGAGCTCGAGGACCCGGTGGTCACGCAGATCGCCGAGGCCCACGGCGCATCCCCGGCCCAGGTGCTGATCGCCTGGAACCTGGCGCTGGGCAACGTGGTGATCCCCAAGTCCGTCACCCCGGAACGGATCATCTCGAACTTCGCCTCCCTCGAGCTCACCCTCACCGAGGATGAGATCGCGCAGATCTCGGCCCTGGACAAGGGCGTTGCGGCGCGCCGCGGCCCGAACCCGGACGAGTTCGCGGGTCACCAGGGCGCCTGAGCCCCTCACCGCAGCCGGGCGGGGCGGCACCTCGCGCGTAGGGTCATGACATGGCTCTGCCCACCGCCGCCCCGCCCACTGACGTCGCCGTCACCCACTGCCTGCTCGATGCGCAGGGGAGAGTGCTCTCCTCCGACGGGAAGGGCAGGGCCTTCTACGCCGCGAGCACGATCAAGCTCCACGTGCTCCTGGCAGCGCTGCGCGCCGGGGCCGACGGCGCGCTCGACCTCGATGCCGCAGTGCCCGCCACCCGCACCTTCACCGGGACCGACGGTGCCCCCTTCACCCTCGGCGGCGACCACCTCGACCCGAGCCACCCCGCCGAGGGCGCCCCGGTGACGGTGCGGGAATTGCTGCACCGCATGATCGACCGCTCGAGCAACGAGGCCACCGACCAGATCGCCGAGCTGATCGGGCTGCCCACGATCGCTGCGACCATCACCGCGCTGGGGCTGACCGCGACCCGGATGGAGCGCCTGATCGGTGACGGGGCCGCCCTCGCGCAGGGGCTCACCAATGAGACCAGCGCCGCTGATCTCGCCGCGACGATGCTCGCCACGGTCCGGGACGGGCCGCCGATGGGCCTCGGCGCGCCGGGGCTCACCGTTGCCCGGGAAGCTCACCGCCCAGCAGATCCCGGTGATCGGGACAGCGCTGCGCACGGGCGTCCCCTGGGGCTCGAAATCCGGCTGGGTCGAGGGGTACCGGCATGACGTGGCCTTCGTCGGCGACCCCGACGGGCCGGGCCTGCGCGTGCTCGCGGTGATGACCGGCGGCCTCGACCAGGACGAGGCGGACGAACGGATCACGGCGCTGGTGCAGGAGCTTCTCGGGGACGTCGCGGATGTACCGGACATCGGGGACATCAGGGACGCCGGAGACTGAGGACGCTTCCGGTGGGCCAGGTGCTCCGCAGGGCCAACGTGTCCCTCTCGCACCTCCGGACAAGTGGCCGGGACGTTCGTGCCGCAGCGCCCTCGTCCCTCCGAGCGAACTCTCCGCTGCGGGGTTGTGCGCCGTGACCTCGCCGTGATCAGGATGGGCATGCATGAGCAGGCGCGGCACCGCCGCCCGGTCGCTCCGAGATCGGGCACAGGGGCGGTTCGCGCACCCGATCCGGAGGTTTCCACCGTGACCGATCAGGCAAGCTTCTCCCCGCACACCCGCCGCAGCTTCTTCCGCGGCCTCGGCGTCGCCGGCGCCGCCGCTGTCACCGGGCTCGCGGTCCCGACCGTGCTCTCACCGAGCGCCACGGCCGCCCCGGTGCCCGGCTTCAACTTCGAGATCTCCCGCCAGGACGTCATCGACCGCGCCCACGTCTGGGTGAACGCCCCGCGTCCCTACTCGATGGAGGCCTACGACGTCGGCCCCGAGGGCGACTCGAACATCCTCTGGCGCCAGGACTGCTCCGGCTTCGTCTCGATGGCGCTGGCCGCCCGAGACAGCGACAACCCCACGGGCTTCACCACCGAGACCCTGCACCCCCAGGGCGGCTACGACATCGCCCACCCCATTACGCAGGAAGAGCTGCTGCCAGGGGACTTCATCCTCCAGCTCAACGGCGACTCCTCGAGCGGGGTCGGCCATGTGGTGCTGTTCAACGGCTGGGCCGAGGGCGGCGGTTACCACTGCCTCGAGCAGTCCTTCGGCGGAGGCGGCACCGTGGCGCGCGTCGCCGGGTATCCCTACGACAACCTCGCCCACTACCACCCGTTCCGCTACAACCGCATCGTCGACTGAGGCTGCCCAGTCGACTGAGGCTGTCCAGCGGCGACCGGCCTGATGGTCGGGTGCTGGCGTCGCAGCGATCTGTATGCCGATATCTCCGCAGAGATCGCTCCCGCGCCAGTACCCGACCAGGGTCGGCATCCTCGGGCGGTCAGCCGGTCAGCCGGCGAGCTGAACCCGCCGCGCCCCGGCGTACTCGCCGATCGGGTCGTACTCGGTCAGCGACATGATCTCCACGCTGCGCGAGGCGTTCGGGGCCTGCATGATCATGTCGTCCCCCACGTAGAGGGCGACGTGGCGGATCGAGTCGCCACCCGGCTCGGTCGCGAAGAACACCAGGTCGCCACGCTGCAGATCCTCCCGTTCGACGGCCTCGAGCCCGGAGTGGTTCATCTGGTCCCCGGCGTCGCGGTTGATGCTGATGCCGTGATGGTGGAACAGCGTGTACGTGTACCCGGAGCAGTCGAAGCCGTAGGCGCTCACCCCGGCCCACAGGTACCGGAGGCCCAGGAACCGTTCACCGGTGGCGACGATGTCCTCGACCGTGGGCAGCGGCGGCTGCTGGCCGTGCTCGCGCACCACCACGTCCTGCGCGGGCAGGTACATCGGGCGACCGCCGGGGACCGCCACCCGCACGGCCTTCCCGGTGCGGCCGAGCACCGGCAGGATCGTGTCGAAGGAGACGTCGATCCCGGGATGGTTCCCCGAGGGTGTGCCGGTGAGGGTGCTGGTCAGGGCCGTGACTGTCGCGGTCGGGCCGGTGGCGGCGCGCCGGGCGAAACCCGCATCGGCCACGAGATGCACCGTCGGCACCCAGCCGGGGTAACCGCGCGGGTCACGAGGGGTGCCCTGGGCGGTGACCACGACATGCGCCCAGTCGCCGTCGATCTCGTCGACGATCACCTCGCTGCCGAGCACAGCCTGTGACTCGAGCATCCCCGTCAGCCAGACCCGGGTCTCGGTGTCATGCATGTTCGCATTCCAGGCATCGAGGTCCACGGGGTTCGTGAGCGAGGGGTCATCGATGCCGGGCCGGTCCGTCGCGGGATCGACCCACAGGGTGGTGGCGGTGACCGCGACGTGGGCGACGCTGCCGGCCTCGAGGCCATCGCCGGCAGCTGGGCCCGGACGACCCGCAGGGGCGGGGCCGGGGGGAGTCCGCTGCAGCGGCCGGGGCGAGGCCGGCGAGCCCGGCGACGGCGAGTCCGGCGGTGCCGGTCGCGGCCAGGCGCAGGCCGTCCCGTCGGGTGAGGTGGTGAGCGGGGGTGTGCGGCGACATGGTGTCTCCTTCGGGTCGATCTGGCAGTGGCAGTGGCGGTGGCGGTGGCTGTGTCAGGGGAGGGGAGCAGGAGCTCAGCGTTCACCTCCGGCGGGGTCGACGTCGGCCCTGAGCCGTTCGAGGCCGAGGCCCGGGCCGCCGGTGAGCCGGAGCCAGGCGCCGTCCTGGATGTAGCCGCCGGCGGGGACGTCGGAGGCGAACCAGGCCGGGGATCCAGATCGATCATGGTGATCGCGGGATGCGCGATGGCCAGGTGCGCGGCGGCGGTGATCGAGATCCGCGGCTCCATCATCGCGCCGAGCATGCACTCGACCCCGGCGCTCTGCGCGACCTCCGCGATGGCCAGCGCCCCGCGCAGCCCACCCGTCTTGGACAGCTTGATGTTCAGCAGGTCGCAGGCACCGGTGTCGACCAGGCGGCGGGCATCCTCGACGCTCCACACCGCCTCGTCGGCCATGATCGGCAGCGACACCGCCGCGGTCACCCGTGCGAGTCCCTCGATGTTCGCCGCAGCGACCGGCTGCTCGACCAGATCGATCGGCAGGCCAGCAGCCTCGAAGCCCGTGATGATCTCGATCGCCTGCGACGGTGACCAGCCCTGGTTCGCATCCAGCCGCAGCCGCGCGTGCGGGGCGGCGTCCACCACCGCGGCGAGCCGCTCCCGGTCCGCGGCGATGTCGTGGCCGAGCTTGATCTTCAGGATCTGCTCGCCCGCGGCGACCGCCTCCCGGGCATGCCGCGCCATCACCTCAGGATCCTCGAGCGAGATGGTCATGTCGTTCATCAGCCCGTCCTCGAGCCGCCCGCCCAGCAGCTCCACCAGCGGGCGGTCCGCAGCTCGTGCCCAGGCATCGTGCAGCGCGACCTCGAGGGCGGCCTTCGCGCTGGTCGCTCCCTCGAGCGCGGCGGCGACGCGGTCGCTGAGCCCGGCGACCGAGTCTGTGACCCCCTCGACCGCTGCGCGCAGCGGACCGGTCAGGGCGGCGGCGATGGTCTCGGCCGATTCCCCGGTGACCGCGACGGTCTCCGCCGCCGAGCCCTGACCGATCGTGCCACCGGCCAGCTCCACCTCCGCGACCACGTACTCGACGGACTCGGTGCGGCGGGCCGGTGACGAAGGGGCGCAGGGGAGCGCGGTGGCGGTGGCAGCGGACCGCCACGACGGTCAGCGGATTAGCTCCAGGGGCGTGCGGATCGGTCATGGTGCTCCCCTTCCTCACAGGTAGGACATCAGCTGGGCGGCGGCGAGCCCCACGAAGGTGCCCATGAACGAACCGATCAGGGCGTACAGGACGCCGACGGGCACCAGCTGCTTGTTGAACGCGGCCGCGACCACGGGGGCCGAGGCGATGCCGCCCACGTTCGCGGTCGAGGCGACCGCGAGGGAGAACAGCTCGGTCTTGGTGAGCTTCGCGTAGACCACCATCACGGCGGCATGGAAGGCCAGCACGATCGCGCCCATCAGCAGGTAGATCGGCGCCTGGGTGATCGCGGAGAAGTCCGAGCCGGAGGCGATCTGCCCGATCACCACGAACAGCATCAGGGAGGCGACCTCGCTCGATCCCGCGGTCTTCCCCAGCGGGGTCACCGCGACGACGAGACCCAGCAGGGAGACGATGAGGATCGACCAGGTGGTGCCGTTGATGACCGCGCCGTACTCCGGCAGCAGCTCACCGAGCCAGATCGACAGGATCGAGATGAAGATCGCGCCGAACACCACGATGGACAGCGAGGAGACGGTCACCGGGCGCTTTTCGTCCTCGAGCTCGCCGGCATGGGAGTCGAGGTAGGAGGCGTTCGCCTTCGTCCACTTGTTGAACTTCGGGGAGACCGCGACCGAGGCGAACATCAGCATCAGCCACACCGAGTAGCCGATCGTGTCGGTGATCAGCGCGTAGCCGAAGATGTTCTCGGGCGCCTGCAGGATGTCCTGCACCGCGACCATGTTCGCGCTGCCGCCGGTCCAGGAGGCCAGCAGCGCGCCGAACACCTTCCACGCCTCGGAGTGCACCGCGTTCTGGAAGATCGCGTGGACGATGACCATGCCCGCGGACAGCGAGGCGGAGGCCACGAAGAAGGTCAGCAGCAGCTTCGGGCCGAGCCGGATGATCTTGCGGATGTCGCAGCCGAAGAGGAACAGGAAGATCATCGCCGGCAGCAGCACGTCCTTGACCTGCGCGATGGGCTCACGGGTGGCGTCGTCCTGGCCGAACACTCCCACGGTGTTGAGGGTCGCGCACAGCAGGTACATGAAGACCATGCCGGGCACGTACTTGAAGACTTTCCAGCCGGTGGTGCGTTCGAGCACGATCAGCACGCAGGACAGCGCCAGCAGGACGCCGAGCATGAGCAGGCCGTCAGTGATCACGGGGACTCCTCGATCGAAGGGGACGGGCCGCTGTCCAGGGACAAAAAATCGGAAGCACCGATGAACGGCGCCTGCGGGCAGGCGCGTTCACGGTGCTTCCGACGGGATCCGGTTCGGTGAGGTTCCGGGCGGACGGCAGCGGGTATGCGGTTACGAGGTGGGATCGGCCGACAAGTCGCGGTACTTCGCGGCGGCGCTGCGCACTGCGGCGGCGAGCGCCCTCTGCGAGGACCCGTGGTACCTGTCGGTGATCGACTCCACCAGCACATCATCCTCGAGGAGCGAACGCCCCACCAGCAGTTCGCGGACGAACTCGACGGTGAGTGTCAACGTGGCGGTGCAATCCGCGGCGTGGATGACGTGGGACTCAGTATCGACCACGAGGCCGATGAAGAAAAGACCCCACTGCGAGGTGATCGGGTTGTTGGTCGGCGATTTCGCCTCGCCGGTGAGGTAGATGGTTCGCGACATGGACGGATCTTAGGTGCGGTCGGCGCCGGGGGCGATGCCTGGGCCGACGCCGACCGCACCGGAGTGATCAGCGCAGGTTCGCCGGGCCCGAGAGCTCAGCAGCCTTCTCAGCGGCACCGCGGCGCTCGGCGCGCTTGCCGTCGAGCTCCTCCTGGTGGTCCTCCGCAGCGGCCTGGGCGCTCATCGTGCGGGCGGCGGGGGCCAGCTCGGCGAACTGGCCGGTGGACTCGCCGCGGACCCGGTTGTCGGCACCGGTGGGGGCCGGGGTTGCCCTCGCCGGCAAGATCGCCGCGGATGATGGAGTCGCTGACGTCCGCCCCGTCGGTGGTGTCCGAGATGGTCAGGTCGCCGCCGAGGTAGTTGCCGTCCTCGCAGTCGATGAGGCTGCCGCCGGTGCCGATCTGCACCCCGCCGTTGCCGGTGAAGATCGCGTCGCCGTCAACCTCGCTGCCGCACAGCGCGGAACCCTCCGTGGTTCCCGTGACGGTGAGGCTGCGGGACAGGGTGGAGTCGAGGATGTCCGTGTACAGCGTGTTCTCGCTGGTCACGTGACCGCCGACGGTCACGGTCTCGAGGTGCACGAGCCCCTGGGCCACGGTCACGCGGCCTTCGATCGAGCTGTCGTACGAGTAGAGGAAGGGATCGGCGTCCTCGCCCTCACGGCCCACGTAGCTGCCGGCGACCGTGGAGTCGTCGAGGTAGACGCCGTAACCGCCCTGGGAGACGACGTTCCCACCGATGTCGGTGCCGGTCGCGTCGAAGTAGCCGTCGGCCTGCACGACCACGCGATCGGCGATCGAGGAGTCGGTGACCAGCAGGTCACCGCCCGACTGGACGCGGATCTCGCCCTCGACGGTCACGCCGGTCAGGACGCAGGAGGTGTCCTTGGCGACGCGGAGATCGCCGGGGACGGTCACGTCGGAGGCCTCTCCGTCGCAGAAGGTGGTCAGAGCAGCGCTCGCGCTGCCGGCGCCGAGCGCGAGGCCGGCGGAGGCGAGCGCCATGGTGGACAGGGCGACTGCAGATCGAGAGAGGGTGCGCACGTCGAACTCCTTGTGCCGCATCCGGCTAAGGACGTCGGCGTGGGGTGGGGGATGGGACGTTCCGCGCCGACCGTATCGACTCCGGGAGGCCCCCGCAATCGATTGCTCAGATTGTTCGAAAATTCGTCGCGCGCTGTCCATGTGCTGGAAAGCAACACCCTGGCGGGTATAGCCACTGGTCAGAGGGGCATGCGCACGTATGTCGTCTCGAGGAACTCGGCGATCCCCTCATGGGAGCCCTCCCTGCCCAGCCCGGATTCCTTCACCCCGCCGAAGGGAGCCGACGGGTCGGAGGCGACTCCGAGGTTCACCGCGACGATCCCCGACTCGAGACGGGCCGTCACCTCGGTGATCTCGCGCAGGTCCTCGCCGGCCACGTAGGCCATGAGCCCGAACTCGGTGTCGTTCGCGGCGGCGACCATCTCGTCGATGTTATCGAGGATGGTCAGCGGGGCGAGCGGGCCGAAGATCTCCTCGCGATGCACGCGGGCGTCCTGGGGCACATCGGTCAGGACGGTGGCACGGTGGTAGAAGCCGTCGCCCTCGGGGCGGCCGCCGCCGGTGAGCACTCGCGCCCCGCGCTCGATCGCGTCGGCCGCGAGCTCCTCGACCTTCGCGACGGCGTCCTCGTCGATCAGAGGGCCGAGCGTGGTGCCCGGCTCCGCGCCCGGGCCGAGCACCAGCTGCTCGGTGCGCTCGACCAGCCGCCGGGTGAACTCCTCGGCCACCGCGGAGTGGACGTAGAAGCGGTTCGCGGCGGTGCAGGCCTCACCGTTGTTGCGGAACTTCGCGAGCATCGCGGCGTCGACCGCGACCTCGATGTCCGCCGAGGGAAGCACCAGGAACGGGGCGTTGCCGCCCAGCTCCATGGACGTCTTCAGCACATGCTCGGCCGACTGCGCGATGAGCGTGCGCCCCACCCCGGTGGAGCCGGTGAAGGACACCTTCCGCAGCCGCGGATCAACCATCAACGTCGAGGAGAGCCCCTTCGAATCGCTGGTCACGACACAGTTCACGACACCGTCCGGAACGCCCGCCTCGGCGAGGATCGCCATCAGCGCGAGCGAGGTCAGCGGGGTCTTCTGTGCAGGTTTGAGCACCACGGTGCAGCCTGCCGCGAGCGCGGGGGCGATCTTGCGGGTGCCCATCGAGAGCGGGAAGTTCCACGGAGTGATCAGCAGCGAGGGGCCGACGGGTCGGGCCACCGTCACGATCGCCTCGACGGCCGCCGGGGCGTGGCGGAAGCGGCCGGGCAGGCGCACCGCCTCCTCGCTGAACCAGCGCAGGAACTCTGCGCCGTACGTGACCTCGCCATAGGACTCCGCGAGCGGCTTGCCCATCTCGAGGGTCATCAGCGCCGCCAGGTCATCGGCCCGCTCATGGCACAGCTCGTAGGCGCGGCGCAGGATCTCCGAGCGCTCCCGCGGGGTGGTCGCGGCCCAGTCGGCCTGCGCGGTGTGCGCGGCGTCGAGGGCCTGCAGGCCGATCGTCGTGGCGTCGGCGTCGACGACCTGCGTGAGCGCCCGGCCGGTCGCTGGGTCGATCACCTCGAGCGAGGGGGTGCCGCCGAGGAAGCCGCCGCCCACGAAGGAGCTGCGCGGGGTGCGCTCGAGCAGGGCGGCGATGCGGGCGGTGGTCAGAGCGGGGCGGTCGGTCATCGGAACGTCCTCCTGCGGTGGTGGGGGTTCGCTCCCAGTCTGCACCCGGGCCGCGGCCGAGGGGTGCTCGCCGACCGTCCGGCCGGGGCCGGCTCAGCCGTGCGCGGCGGCCAGCGCGTCCACGGCGCGGATCAGGCCCAGGTGGCTGAAGGCCTGGGGGAAGTTCCCGGCCATGCGGCGGGCGTCGACGTCGTACTCCTCGGCCATCAGGTGCAGGTCGTTAGTGCATTCCAGCAGGGTGGCCAGGAGTGTCTCGGCGTCCTCGACGCGCCCGGAGGCGGCGTACTGCTCGACCAGCCAGAAGCAGCACACCAGGAACGGGTGCTCGTCCCCGCTCAGACCGTCCTGGCCCTGGGTGCGATAGCGCAGGATCAGGCCATCGGCCACGTGCAGGTCCCGCTCGATCCGGGCGACGGTGGCGAGCATCCGCGGATCATCCGCGGGCACGAAGCCGGTGTGCGGGATCTGCAGCAGCGAGGCGTCCACCTCGCGCGAGTCATAGGTCTGGGTGAAGGCGCCGTCCTCGCCCACGCCGCGCTCGAGCACCTCGGTGCGCACCTGCTCCCAGCAGCTGCTCCCACCGGGCGAGCTCCTCGGCGCTCGCATCCTGGCCGTGAGTGCGCACCGCGTCGATCGCGCGGTCGAACACCGCCCACACCATCACCCGGCCGTGGGTGAAGAACGCCGGCTCACCCCGCATCTCCCAGATGCCCTGGTCGGGCTCGTCCAGGCGGTCGATCGTGAAGCGCACCAGCGCCTTCTGCAGCGGCCAGGACCACTGTGTCTCCTCGACACCGCCGTCCCGCATCATCGACAGTGCGATCATCACCTCGCCCACCACGTCGGCCTGGAACTGCCCTGCGGCGCCGTTGCCGATCCGCACCGGCTGCGAGCCCTCGTAGCCGGGCAGGTACCCGAGCTCCTGCTCGGGCAGTTTCCGGTCCCCGGTGATCGAGTACATGATCTGCAGACGCTCGGGATCGCCCGCGATCGCCCGCAGCAGCCATTCGCGCCACCCGGCGGCGGCGTCCACGTGTCCGTGCGTCAGCAGCGCCTCGAGGGACAGCGCGGCGTCGCGCAGCCAGCAGTAGCGGTAATCCCAGTTGCGCTCCCCGCCGAAGTCCTCGGGGAGGCTGGTGGTGGCCGCGGCGACGATCCCGCCGGTGCGGCGATGGGTCAGCGCCCGCAGCACCAGCAGAGAGCGCTCCACCGGCCGGGCGTGCTCCTCGTCCACGCGCACCTGGCCCAGCCAGCCCGTCCACTGCGCGCAGGTGCGCTCGAGCTCGGTACGCGGATCCCGAGCCGGCGGCACCTCGAGCCAGGACGGGAACCACGTGAGGATCCAGGCGGTCTCCTCCCCGGCGCGCAGCCGGTGGCGTCCCTCATGGCAGCGACCCTCCCCGGCGGTGAGGGCCGGGCCGTGCAGCGCCACCGCGTCACCGCCCGCGATCGCGATCAGCACCGGCTCCCCGTCGACGTCCTCGCCCTTGCGCACCCACGGCACGGCCAGGCCGTACTCGAAGCGGATCCGTAGCTCCTGGAGCACCTCGACCTCACCGCTGGTGCAGGCCACCATGCGGAACAGATCGGCATGGTCCTCGACATCCCCGCGCAACGAGGTGGCGGAGCCGGGAGCGCTGCCCGCACCGCCCGTCGCCTCCCCGCCCGGCGGGCCGACCACGGGTGAGTCGTCCTCCGCGATCGGCATGAACTCGGTGACCGTCGCGGCGCCGGTGGGGGAGCGCCACTGCGTCTCGAGCACCATCGTGCCCGGCAGGTAGCGGCGCGAGATCACCTCGCCGTCCGCGATCCGCAGCGACCAGTGGCCGTGCTCGTCATCCCCCAGCAGGGAGCAGAACACCGCGTCGGAGTCGAAGCGCGGCAGGCACAGCCAGTTCACGTCCCCGTCGCGGGTCACGAGCGCCGTGGAGCGTTGGTCGGAGAGCAGTGCATGGTCTTCGATGAGCGGTGCGGCCATGCCTCCAGTCCATCACGGGACAGGTGCGCAGGGGAGGCCTACGGTGGACATATGCCCACACAGAACCCCGCCGCCCAGGCTCTCTCCGTCGACGTCCTCGTGATCGGTTGGGGCAAGGGCGGCAAGACCCTCGCCGCCGCACTCGGCGCCGCAGGCCGCCGCGTCGCCATGATCGAGCAGTTCGACACCATGCACGGCGGCACCTGCATCAACATCGGCTGCGTGCCCACCAAGACCCTGATCCACGACGCCGAACAGCGCCGCGGGGACGACGATCCGCAGCAGTTCTGGGCCGACGCCGTCGCCCGCCGCGACACCGTGGTGGGAAAGATGCGCGAGGTCAACCATCAAATGCTCGCCGAGCTCGACACGGTCACCCTGATCGACGGTCGTGCCCGGTTCACCGGGGGCCGCACCGTCGAGGTCACCGGCGGCGAGGACCGCCTCACGGTTACCGCCGAGGCCGTCGTCGTGAACACCGGCGCCGTCCCGTCGCGCCCGGACCTTCCCGGCATCGGCTCCCCGCGGGTGCACGACTCGACCACGCTGCAGCACGTGGACCCCTTCCCCGCCCGCCTCGTGATCATCGGAGCCGGACCGATCGGTCTCGAATTCGCCTCGATGTTCGCGGGATACGGGGCGGAGGTGACGGTGCTGAACCGCCGCGAGCGCCTGCTGCCTGATGAGGACGAGGACGTCGCCGCCGAGGTCACCGCCGTGCTCGACGACGAGGGGATCACCGTGCTGAACTCCGCCTCGGCGCAGTCGATCGAGGATGGCCCGTCGGCCGCCCGCGTGGTCGCGGACCTGAACGGGCAGGAGCGCCGGATCGATGCCGACGCGGTGCTGCTGGCCACCGGTCGCCGCCCCGCCACCGACGGGCTGGGGCTCGAGGCTGCGGGGATCGCCGCTGACGAGCGCGGCGCGATCACCGTCGACGAGCACCTGCGCACCACCGCCGAGGGCGTGTACGCGATCGGAGACGTGCACGGCGGTGAGCAGCAGACCTACCTCTCCCTCGACGACTTCCGGGTGGTGCTCTCACAGCTGACCGGCGAGGGGGCCCGCAGCACCGCTGACCGCATCGGCGTCCCGACCACCACCTTCCTCACCCCGCCGCTCGCGGCCATCGGCCTCACCGAGGCCGAGGCGCTCGCCGAAGGACGGAAGATTCTGGTGGCGAGCCAGAAGGTCGCCACGATCAAGGCGATGCCGCGCCCGAAGGCAGTGGCCGACCCACGCGGCCTGGTCAAGATCGTGGTCGACGCCGAGACCGACCAGATCCTCGGCGCACGCCTGTTCCACGTCGATGCGCAGGAGGTCATCAACCTCCTCGCGCTCGCCATGCGCACCGGCACCACCGCGACCGAGCTGAAGAACGGGATCTGGACCCACCCCTCCTCGACCGAGGCGCTCAACGAGACGCTCGGGCAGCTCGCCCCAGTGCAGGGGTGAGCGATGGGAAGCCCTGGCAGAGATAGGGTGCCTCCTGTGTTCTACGTACCCCGACTCTCCGCCTGAGAGCTGCCGCCGCGGGCGCCCGCGATGACGCGTGCGCCGATTTCGTGACGCCGTCAGCTCTCCTCGAAAGTCGGACACCCCGTGAACACCCTCGTGCACTCCTCCCTGCCCCGACGCGCCCTCTTCTCCAACGCAAGCGACGCAGCGGGGTACCAGCTCTACTCCACCGCGCTGTCGATCATCGTCGTCACCGTCCTGGGATTCAGCGCCACCCAGGTCGGCCTCCTCAACGCTCTCGGCACGCTCTCGTTCCTCTTCCTGGTGGTGCCGATCGGGGCCCTGGTGGACCGGATCGGCGCACCGCGCATCCTGGTCCTCTCCCTCGCTCTGAAGACCACCCTCGCCCTCGCCACCCTGCTCCTGGTGGTGTTCGGGCTCCTGAACACCGCGACCGCGATGGCGGTGGTGACCGTGATGGGCGTTGCCGTCGTCGCCTCGGAGAATGCCCAGGTCGCGGTCACCCCGATGCTGGTGGGAGCCAAGGACCGGATCGCGGACCTGGTCGCTCGGATGACCGCAGCAGACCGTGTCGCAGGCGTCGTGGCCCCCGCCGCAGCCGGTGCGCTGCTGGCGTTGGGCAGTGCCGCTGTCCCGCTCGCACTGGCGCTCGCGCTCTTCGTGCTCGCACTGCTGCCTGCGGCCTCGCTCCTCGGCCTCAGGACAGGGAGCTCCACAGCGGAGGGCGCTGGCTCAGATACAGAACCAGAGGCTTCTTCCACACAGGATGCGAGGCGGGCGGCTCCACCAGCAGTACGGGGTGCCTCCCTCGGCCATGGTTTTGTGGTGCTGTTCCAGGACCGCACGCTGCTGGCGACCACCCTGCTCGTGATGGCCGGCAACATCGGCCTCGCGATCGGAGATTCGGTCGAGTCGATCCTCGTGCTGCGCTTCCTCGACCTCGGAGTGCTGTTCTACGGGGTGCTCGGCACCATCGCTGCGCTCTCCGGGCTCGCTGCGGCAGCCGTGGCGCCGCGCATCGTGCGCGCTCTGCCGGTGCGGACCATCTTCGGCGTCGGCGCGGTGGTGCAGTCTGCGGTCGCCGCGCTGCCCCTGCTCGCCCTGCTGGTGCCGTCGACCGGGTACGTGGTGATGGGCGCCTTCAGTGCGCTGTGGTCGATCACCCTGACCATCACGAACATCGCCGGAGGCGCCTATGCGGCGGCAGCGGTGGATCCTGCGTCCCTCGGCCGCACCGCGGCTGCGCGCCGCATGCTCACGATGGGTGCCGTGCCGATCGCAGCCCTCGGAGGCGGGGTGCTGGCCGACCTCGCCGGCATGATCGCGCCCCTGATTGTCTGGCCTGCGGTGACCATCGCCGCCGCGCTGCTGTTCCTGCTGCTCGGGCGGCGCGAGAGGAGGGTGGGCGGCGGCGCACTCTGACTCTGATCGAGTCGTGGGAAGTGTGCGGTTCTCGCGGCCACAGCGCACGGATCTCACGACTGGCACGGCGCGGGGGCCGGCCCCGTTGCGGGCCGGCCCAGAACGCTGGGTGACGTCACTCCGCCGCGTTGGCTCCTGCACCGTCAGGCTCCGCGCCGGTGACGAACTCGCTCAGGTGCTGTGAGACGCGAGCCGGCTGGGCTCGTGGCAATACATCATGTGGCCGGCCTCGTAGTACTCGATGCGGATCCGCTCGGTGTAGTCCTCGCGCGGGATCGCGAGCTGGGCCAGCACGTGCTCGCTGGCGTGGAACGGGGTCGCGGCGTCGTGGTAGCCGTGGGAGACCAGCACCCGGGTGTGCGGCGACTTGCGCAGCAGGCGGGAGAGGTCCGAGGAGACCTCCACCGAACGGTTCTCGAAGTCCTTGTAGCTCCACGGATGCACGCGGCCGGACATGATCTCGTAGACCACGTCGGAGGAGAACTCGAGCTCGCTGCGCAGGTACTGGTTGATGGCCGCGGTGTACGACGGAGCGAGCTGGTCGATCGACGGATCGGTCTCCATCCTCCCGGAGTTCCCATCCCCGGCCGGCGCGGTGAAGCGTCCGTCGATGCGGCCGGTGACCAGGCCCTGATCGCGCAGCAGCTCGGCGAGGAAGGCCATGTGCTCCACCCGCAGATCCGCGCGCTCGACCCAGTCGGGGTCCACCCCGATCAGGGCGCCGATGCGGGCAGAGGCTTCCCGCTTCTGCTCGGGGGCCAGGCGCAGCCCGGCCGCGAGCAGCGCCGGGTACTCCTGCTCGGCGAAGGCCTCGGCCTCGTCGACCACGTCCTGCAGCAGCCGCTCCTCGTGCTTGTCGTGCGCGTGGGCGATCGCCGCATAGGTGGGCAAGTAGTGGAGGTAGGGCCGGTCGTTGCCGGCGTGGAAGCGGATGGTGCCGAAGTCGAGCACCGGGGAGATCAGCGCGATTCCGGCGATCGCCACGTAGTAGCGATCCATCAGATGTGCGGCGACCGCAGAGGCGCGGGTGGTGCCGTAGGACTCGCCGGCCAGGTAGATCGGGGAGGTCCAGCGCTGGTTGCGGCTCAGCCAGTCGATGATGAAGGAGGCGATGAGGTCGCGATCGGCGGTCAGGCCGTGGTGGCGGTCCGGCTTCTGTCCCGGCGCGGGGCGGGAGTAGCCGGTGGTCATCGCATCGACCACCACGAGGTCCGCGTCCTTCAGGATCGTCTCGTGGTTGTCGAGCAGCCGGTGCGGGGGAGCGGCCGGGGAGCCAGCATCCCCGGAATCCACGCGGCGCGGTCCCAGCAGCCCCAGGTGCAGCCACACCGTCGAGGCGCCCGGGCCGCCGTTGAAGGCGAACATCACCGGGCGCGGCTCATCCCCGCCGGTGCCCTGGGCGATGTAGGAGACGGAGAACGGCTCCGCGTACGCGGCTCCGCGCCCGTACTCCTCACCCTCCGGCTCCTCCTTCAGCACCACGGTGCCGGCGGTCGCCGTGTAGTCCAGCGGACCGTCGGGCAAGGAGAGCGAGTGGAGCGTCGTGACCAGGTGATCCTCGCGGGCGGGCTTCTCGGCGGCGGTCGACGGGACGGTGGACGTTCCTGCGGCGGTGTCTGCGGGGCGGGGCTGGTCGGTCACTCGTGCTCCTTCGTCGGATGCGGTGTCGGCATCGATGCTATGCGAGGGGAGCGGAGCCCTCTGCGCGGGGATCGGCCCGAGCTATCGGCCGCTGGGCTCGGGCTATCGGCTGCAAGGGCGGGGGCTCCCGGTCGCTGGGCTGGGGCTCCCGGTCTCTGCGGCCGAGCCGTGGTCCGTGGCAGGGCCGGGGCACGCAGGCGAGTGACACGCGGGGGTGGAACCGGCGAGACCACCGATATCTGCCAGATATGACAGGTATCGGTGGTCTCGATGGCGGGCGCCCAGCGTGTTGCGTGCAAGGAGCCGGGGCCAGGCCCGCCGCAGCTCAGTCGAGCGCCGCGATGTCGCGGGGCTCCTCGGCGCCGTCCTCGTTGTCGCGGACGACCATCCGGATCGGATCCACCTTCGTCCAGACGATGAAGAGGATCCCGAAGATCACCATCGCCAGGCCCGCCCAGAGGTTGGCGTTGACCCCACCGGTCTTCGCGGCCGCCTCCGGGGTGAAGGCGAAGATGCCCGCCCCCAGCAGCAC
This sequence comes from Brachybacterium sp. Z12, assembly GCF_014400405.1. Taxonomy (GTDB): domain Bacteria; phylum Actinomycetota; class Actinomycetes; order Actinomycetales; family Dermabacteraceae; genus Brachybacterium. The sequence goes on from NZ_CP060496.1 coordinate 518,355, forward strand.
CAGGCCGAACAGGCCCAGCAGGATGCCGATGAAGTTGCGGATGTCGAAGGCGCCGGCGGTCTGGACCGTCGCGTCCTCGGGGACTGCGGGAGCGTCGGAAGACTCGGGGGCGTTCTGCGCGCCCGGGGTCTGGTCCTTGTGTGCACTCATGGGTGTTCTCCTCCGTCCGCGCTCAGGCGAAGACGATGTTCAGGATGATGACCAGGACCAGGGCGATGCCGGCCATGGGAGCGGGACGGCGCCAGAAGGGCAGGTCCTTCGCCTCGGGATCGACCAGATCGGCCTTCGGGGTCTCGGAGTAGACCAGGCCCTTCAGCTCGTGGGCCGGCTTGGGGGCCGTGAACCGCGTGACGATCACCGAGACCACGATATCGACCACGAACGCGGTCGCGGCGCTGACGAAGGCGAGGCCCTGGCCGGGCAGCTCGAAGACGCCGAAGAACGTGGAGGCGGACCACAGCGCGACGGCGGCGAGGGTGCCCGAGACCAGGCCCGCCCAGCCGGCCGTCGGCGTCATCCGCTTCCAGAACATGCCCAGGATGAACGTCGCGAACAGCGGGGCGTTGAAGAACCCGAACAGGGTCTGCAGGTAGTCCATCAGGTTCGAGAACTGACCCGCGATCAGCGCGGTGAAGATCGCGATCACACAGGCCGCGGCGGTCGCGATGCGGCCGATGAGGGTGTAGTGCCCGTCGGGCGCACCCTTCTTCACGTACTGCTCGTAGAGGTCATAGGTGACCACGGTGTTGAAGGCGGAGATGTTCGCGGCCATGCCGGCCATGAACGCCGCCAGCAGGCCCGCGATCGCGACGCCCAGCAGGCCGTTGGGCAGCACGTCCCGCATCAGCAGCAGCAGGGCGTCGTTGTAGGTGACGCCGGAGGCGGCGGCGCCGGCGGCATCGCCACCGACGTCCAGCTGCTTGAACTCGGCGAGCTCGCCCACCAGCACCGCGGCGATCATGCCGGGCACGATCACGATGAAGGGGATCAGCATCTTGGGGAACGCGCCGATGATCGGCGTCATCCGGGCGGCGGTGATGGACTTCGATGCCATAGCGCGCTGGACCTCCACGAAGTTCGTGGTCCAGTAGCCGAAGGAGAGCACGAAGCCGAGGCCGAACACGATGCCCACGACGGACAGCACCGGGCTGTCGAAGCCGGACAGCGCCTGGCCGGGCCAGGTGTGCAGCTGCTCGGCGCCGCCCACGCCGTCACCGGCGATACGCTCCTTCATGCCCTCCCAGCCGCCCACGCGGTGCAGCCCGATCAGGGTCAGCGGCAGCAGCGCCGCGACGATCACGAAGAACTGCAACACCTCGTTGTAGATCGCGGCGGAGAGGCCGCCGACGGTGATGTAGAACAACACGAACGCGGCGGCGAGCACGAGGCCCACCCACATCGGCCAGCCCAGCAGGCGGTTCACGACGGTGGCCAGCAGGGAGAGGTTCACGCCGGCGATCAGCAGCTGTGCGACGGCGAAGCTGAGCGAGTTCACCAGGTGCGCCCCGGTGCCGAATCGCATTCGCATGAACTCGGGGACCGAGCGCACCTTCGAGCCGTAGTAGAAGGGCATCATCACCACGCCCAGGAACAGCATCGCCGGGACGGCGCCCACCCAGAAGTAGTGCATGGTCGGCAGGCCGTACTGGGCGCCGGTGGCGGACATGCCCATGATCTCGACCGCTCCGAGGTTCGCGGAGATGAAGGCGAGACCGGTGACCCAGGCGGGCAGCGAGCGGCCGGAGAGGAAGAATTCGATGGAGGTGGAGATGCCGCGCTTGGCATACCAGCCCACTCCGAGCACGAAGACGAAGTACAACGCGATGATCGCGTAGTCGATCCACTGGGCGTCGAGGCGGAGGTCGACCATGAAGCAGTTCCTTGGGGACGGGGAGGTGACGCGTCGACGGTGTGTACCGGGGTTGCGCGCGCAGGTGATGCGGCAGTTTCGAGATGCCGCGCCGAGACGCTACCACCGGGTCGGCAGATTCGTGCACCCAGATGCCACAAACGTGAGACAGGAGCGCCTCCGCGTGGTATACGCCGCACCTCAAGGGCTGGGAAGGGTGCGGGGCGCTCGCGCCGGGCTGCCGGGCCGCCTTCCGTGCCGGGCCCCGACGCTGGTACCGTCTGGTCGAGTGAACGTTCACGGTCGGGCCCTTGGATCCGCCGGATGAAGGTCACGCTCTGGTGCAATTCAAAGAAGAACAGGGACAGGGAGAGCGATGAAGCCACGTCTTTCACGTCGAGCAGCGCTGGCGGGAGGCGGGGCGGCACTGGCCGCCAGCCTCGCCGCCTGCGCGCCACCGAACCCCGGCGAGGTGAACGCCGAACCCACCATCCCGCCCGCGGATGGCAAGGTTCATCTCTCATACTGGGCCTGGCTCAAGGACCTGCAGAAGGTCTGCGACGTCTTCAACGCCTCGCAGGACCGCATCCACGTCGACGCGACCTGGATCCCCGGCGGAAACACCGGCGGCTACGCGAAAATCCTCTCCGCGATCGCCGCCGGCGGCGGGCCGGACATCGCCCAGGTCGAGCTGCGCCAGGTTCCCGAGTTCGCGCTCGCCGGCGCTCTGGTGGACCTCTCGCGCTATGGCTTCGAGGAGCAGGCGTCGAAGTTCGATCCAGGCGCGATCAGCCAGGCGAAGGTCGGCGACACCTACTGGGCCGTCCCGCAGGACACCGGCCCCGTGGCCACCTTCTACAACCGCGAGGTGCTCGAGGACGAGCTGGGTCTTTCCGCCCCGGCCACCTGGGACGAGTTCTACGAGACCGCCGGCATCGTCTCCGAGGCCGGCAAGAGCCTGATCAGCCTCGATCCCTCGGATGGCTCCCACCCGATCGCCTGGGTGATGCAGTCCGGTGCGAACTGGTTCCGCCCCGAGGATGACGGCTGGGTCGTGGACATGCTCGGTGACGCCTCGATGCGGGTCGCCGAGTACTGGGACAAGATCTTCGCCGAGAAGCTCGTCGGCACCGGTTATGGCTCCTACACCACCCCTGGTACGCCGCCGCGGCGGACGGCAACGTCCTCGCCTCCATCAGCGGCTCCTGGTCCGACGCGCTGAACAAGACCGTCCCCGGCGGGGAGGGCAAGTGGGCCGTGGCCCCGATGCCCACCTGGCCCGACGGCTATGCCTCCGGCGGCCACGGCGGCTCAGCGGCCGCAGTGTCCTCCACCAGTCAGCATCCCGCCGAGGCGCTCGAGTTCCTGACCTGGATGTGCTCCGACCCCGCCGGGATCGACGCCATGATCGAGCACTCCGGCATCGGCTGGTCCCCGGCCGCCGACTACATCGGCGAGATCCGGCAGCAGCCCGACGAGTTCTTCTCCGGGCAGAACTACAACGAAGAGGTCATCGTGCCGATGGCCGAGGGCCAGAACCTCGAGTGGACCTGGGCGCCGATGATGCAGCGCGTGCAGGCCATCGTCGGTGACGGCATGACCACTGCGGTCACCGGCGAGGTGCCGCTGGCCGATCTGTTCGCCGACGCGCAGACCGAGATCGTCGAGATCATGCGCACCATCGGCCTGAACGCGGAGGAGGCACGATGAGATCGAGAACTGCCCCCTGGGTGCTGCTGGCACCCTTCCTGGTGCTGTTCATCGGCACCATGATCATCCCGATCATCATGGCGATCGGCTACAGCTTCACCCGGGTCGAGCGCTCGGGCCTGTTGGGTGAGGCCGGCGTCGAGAGCGTCTTCGCAGGCCTGTCGAACTACATCGCCGCGCTGACCAACGCCAACTTCATCGCGTCGATCGGGCGAATGGTCCTGTTCGGCGCGGTGCAGGTGACGGTGATGATCGTCGCCGCCACGGTCCTGGCGCTGCTGCTGGAGACCGCCTCGGCGAAGTGGCCGGGCTTCTTCCGCGCCGCCTACTTCCTGCCCTACGGGATCCCCGGCGTGATCGCCACGATCCTGTGGTCGTTCCTGTACATCCCCGGCCTCTCGCCGATCGTGGACGTGCTGGGCGCGGTGGGGATCAACATCGACTTCCTGGGCCCGAACATGGTGCTGTGGTCGATCGCGAACATCGTGACCTGGACCTACACCGGCTACAACATGCTGATCATCATCGCTCAGCTGAAGTCCATCCCCGGCGAGCTGTACGAGGCCGCGAAGATCGACGGCGCGAGCACCTTCCGCGTCGCAATGGCGATCCAGCTGCCGCTGATCCGCCCCGCCCTGCTGCTGACGGTGATCTTCTCGATCATCGGCACCCTGCAGCTGTTCGCCGAGCCGCGGCTGCTGCAGACCATGAGCGCCGGGATCACCTCGGAGTACACCCCGAACATGTCCGCCTACGCCTTCGCGTTCCAGTACAACGACATCGGCATGGCGGCCGCCCAGTCCGTGATCATCGCCCTGGCCGCCTTCCTGCTCTCGGCGATCGCGCTGGGGGTCTCCAACTGGACGGAGAAGCGCTCATGAGCACCACCGACATCGACGAGACGACGACCGGACGACGCAAGCCGCTCGGCAACGCCGCCAAGGCAGCCCGCGGTGACGGCCGCGCGGGTGCTCGCGACGCCGGTCGCAAGCCGACCACCACGATCATCATCACCGCACTGCTGGCGATTGTGGCGCTCTACTTCCTGGTCCCCGTCTATTGGGTGGTCATCAACGCCACCAAGTCCACCGAGGACCTCTTCGGCACCAGCGGGTTCTGGTTCGGCGAGAACTTCCAGCTGTTCGAGAACCTCGGCGCGGTGCTCTCCGCCAACGACGGGATCTTCCCGCGCTGGGGCTTGAACTCCCTGCTGTACGCGGGCGTGGGCTCGGTGCTGGCGACCTACTTCGCCACCGCCGCCGGCTACGCGCTGGCCAAGTACCGCTTCCCGGGCCGGGGCTTCGTGTACGCGCTGGTCCTGGGCGGCGTGCTGGTGCCCGGCACCGCCGTGGCGCTGCCGCTGTTCTTCCTGTTCAGCTCGATCGGCATCACCAACACCTACTGGTCGGTGCTGATCCCCTCGCTGGTGAGCCCCTTCGGATTGTTCCTCGCCTCGATCTACGCGAGCGCCGCGGTGCCCGACGAGATGCTCGAGGCGGGCCGGATCGACGGCGTGGGGGAGCTGGGCCTGTTCCATCGCCTCGCCCTGCCCCAGCTGACCCCGGCGCTGGTGACCATCCTGCTGTTCCAGTTCGTCGCGATCTGGAACAACTACATGCTCCCGCTGGTCATGCTGGCCGACGAGAAGCTGTACCCGATCACCCTGGGCCTGGATAACTGGCGGGCCCAGACGGACCGGCTGCCGGAGTTCTACCAGCTCACCATCGGCGGCGCTCTGCTGTCGGTGATCCCGCTGGCGATCCTCATCCTGGTGCTGCAGCGCTTCTGGCGCGGCGGCCTCACCGAGGGCTCGGTCAAGGGCTGACCCTTTCGGCCTGACCCATGGTCGGGCACCGGTGCTCAGGCGCCGGTGCCCGACCATCGTCATGTGCGGGCGGTGCGGCACCGGGACTCGTCGCTGCGGCGCTGGGAGTCGTCGTCCCTTGCCACGGGGCGCCTGCTCATCGTTCGATAGAGGCATGAGCACCACCTCTGCCTCCGCACACTCCGAGCTGCGGCGCCCCCGCTGCGCCGTCGCTCGCTGCTGGCCGCCTCGGCGCTGCTGCCGCCTCTCGCCCTGGGCCTGGCCGCGTGCGGAGGGCAGGACGAGGGGGAGCAGCCGGATCTTGCCGCGGAGCTGCCGCGCGCCGAGCCGGGCCCCGCGGAGGGTGCCGGGGAGCTCGTCTCCCCTTCACTGCGCGGATGCTCGGCGCGATCGATCGCGGGGAGGTCAACGCGGTCTGCTCGCCGCTGTCTGCGCAGGTTGCACTGACGATGGTGGGCATGGGCGCCGCCGGGCAGACCCTCGCCCAGATGGAGGACGCCCTCGGCGGCAGCATGGATGAGCTCGCCCGCGCCGCGAACACCCTCTCCCAGCAGCTGGAGGTCATCGGTGATGCGGAGCGCGAGGAGGACGACGACGAGGCCCCTGAGCCGGCCCGCGCCTCGCTCGTCAACGGGACCTGGCTGCAGGAGGGCTACGAGATCCAGGAGTCCTATCTCGAGGACCTCGCCACCTGGTTCGGCAGCGGGCTCTGGGAAGCGGACTTCACCGAGGACGCCGCCCGCGAGGAGGCCCGCAGCGAGATCAACGACTGGGTCTCCGACTCCACGAACGACCTCATCGAGGAGCTGATCCCCGAGGGCTTCCTGGCCGCAGAAACCCGCCTGGTCCTGGTCAACGCCCTGCATCTGAAGGCCGCCTGGCCGACAGAGCTCGGCAAGAGCGGCGGCACCTTCACCACCGCAGGCGGCGAGGAGCGCAGCACCGAGATGCTCCACGGCTCCACCGCCACCTGGCATGAGGACGAACTGTGCCGCGCAACCTCCCTGGACACCTACGGCGGCGCGCTCGCCCTCGCCCTCGTCCAGCCCACCGGTGAGCTCGACGAGGTGCTCGATGCCTGGGCCGAGGACAGCGCCGCACTCTCCGCTCTGCTCAGCGGCCTCGAGGACTCGCAGGTCTCGACTCAGCTGAGCATGCCCGCCTTCGACATCGACTGGGACGCCTCGCTGAAGGAGGTGCTGGGCAGCCTCGGCATGACCGACGCCTTCACCGACGCGGCTGATCTCTCCGGGATCACCGGCCAGGCGGATCTGCTGATCTCCGATGTGGTGCACAAGGCTGTCATCACGGTCGACGAGCAGGGGATGGAGGCTGCGGCTGCGACCGCGGTGGCCATGGACACCACCTCCGCGGACGTGGAGATGCAGGAGCTGGTGCTGGACTCCCCGTTCCTGTTCGTCGCCTACGAGCGGGAGACCCTCGCACCGCTGGTGGTCGGCTGGATCGGGGATCCGACGCAGACCCGCTGAACACATCCCAGCACGCAGTCGCGCCCGTCGTGCCGCCCGCCGCCCCGCTTGCCCCGTCGGCCGCTGACGGATTGGATGGACCGATGGTTACCGCCTTCACCGCCCGACTGCTCGCGAGCATCGACCGCAGCCCCTCAACGCCGTCTGTTCTCCGCTGTCCGCGCAGGTCGCTCTGACCATGGCCGGGCTCGGCGCCCGCGGCGCGACGCGTGATCAGATGGAGCAGGTGCTCGGAGGGAACATGGAGCACTTGGCCCGCACCGCCCAGGAGTTGCGCGAGGTGCTCGCCGCCGTCGGGGATGCGGAGCGGTCCCGCGCACGGTCCGGCGGCCCCGAGCCGGCCCGCGCCTCGCTGGTCGGCGGGGCCTGGGCGCAGCAGGGCACGGCGGTGCGGCCCGAGTACCGCGAGCAGCTCGCCACCGGGTTCGGTGCCGACCTTGGAGAGATCGACGTGCGCGAGGACGAGAACCGCGAGGCGGGCCGTCGGGAGATCAACGCCTGGGTCGAGGAGCAGACGAACCACCTGATCCAGGAGCTGATCCCGCCCGGCGCGCTCACCGCCCGCGAACGGCTGGTGCTGGTCAGCGCCCTGCACGTGAAAGCGGCCTGGCCTGCACCGCTGACGGCCACGCAGGGTGACTTCACCACCGCCGACGGCACCGTGCGCGCGGTGCAGATGCTCAGCGGCACCGCGAAGGGCTGGTACGAGGACGCGCACTGCCGCGCCACCGCATTGCCCACGGCCGGCGGCGAGATCGCCCTGGCGCTGATCCAGCCCGCCACCGGTATCGACGAGGTGCTCGAGGCCTGGGCGCAGGACGCCGAGCAGCCCGGGACCGGCCTCGACGCGCTCCTCGAGGGCCTCGGCGGCTCATCGGATCGCGTCGGCCTCACCGTCCCCGCCCTCGACATCTCCTGGGACGAGGAGCTGAACGGGCCCCTGCAGAAGCTCGGCATGACCGAGGCCTTCAGCCCCGGCGCCGACTTCACCGGGATCGCCGAGGGTGCGGACTGGTTCCTCTCGCTGGTGCTGCAGAAGGCCGTGCTCACCGTGGACGAGCACGGGATGGAGGCCGCCGCCGCGACCGCGCTGATGACTCGGATGGCCGCCGCCGCGCCCCCGCAGCGTCGGCTGGTGCTGGACTCCCCGTTCCTGGTCCTCGCCTACGAGACCTCCACCCGCGCCCCGCTGGTGGCCGGCTGGATCGGGGACCCCACCCGCACCGGTTGACGGACGTCCCCTCTCGGCAGCTGCCCCGGCGCATACCCTGGTCATACGCACTTCTGGATCGTTCTCGCAATGGAGGAGACATGACCGCTGCACGACCCTGGCCGCTCGGAGTCGACGGAATCGCCTACGGCGGGGACTACAACCCCGAGCAGTGGCCCCGGGAGGTGCGGCTCGAGGACATCGAGCTGATGCGCGAGGCCGGGGTGACCCTGCTCAGCGTCGCGATCTTCTCCTGGGCCATGCTCGAACCGCGCGAGGGCGAGTACGACTTCGACTGGCTCGACGAGGTCATGGACAACCTCGCCGACGCCGGCATCAAGGTCGCGCTCGCGACCGCGACCGCCTCCCCGCCGCCGTGGCTGACCCGCCAGCACCCCGAGATCCTCCCCGTCACCGAGGACGGCACCGCTCAGCCAGGGCGGACGGCAGGCCTACGCCGTCTCCTCACCCCTGTTCCGCGAGTACGCGCTGACGATGACTCGCGTCATGGCCGAGCGGTACCAGGAGCATCCCGCGCTCGCGATGTGGCATGTCGACAACGAGCTGGGCTGCCACGTGCCTCACGACTACTCCGACCATGCAGCGACAGCCTTCCGGCGCTGGCTCGAGGCGCGGTACGAGAGCATCGAGGTGCTCAACGAGGCCTGGGGCACGGCCTTCTGGTCCCAGCGCTATGACTCGTTCGAGGAGATCCTGCCGCCGCGTGCCGCCCCCACCTACGCCAACCCCACCCAGCAGCTCGACTTCGCCCGCTTCTCGAGCGATGAGCTGCTCACCCACTACCGGGCGCTGCGCGAGGTGCTGCGTGAGGTCACCCCGCACGTCCCCGCCACCACGAACTTCATGCTCTCGAGCGCCACGAAGTGGATGGACTACTTCTCCTGGGCGGAGGACGTGGACGTGGTCGCCAACGACCACTACTTGATCGCCGCCGATCCCCGCAGCCAGATCGAGCTGGCCTTCGCCGCGGATCTCTCCCGCGGCGTCGCCGGCGGTGACCCGTGGATCGTCATGGAGCACTCCACCTCCGCGGTGAACTGGCAGCCCCGCAACCGCACCAGGGACGCGGGGAGATGCTGCGCAACTCCCTCTCGCACGTCGCCCGCGGGGCCGACGGGGTGATGTTCTTCCAGTGGCGCCAGTCCAAGGCTGGCGCGGAGAAGTTCCACTCGGCGATGGTCCCGCACGGCGGGCGCGACACCGACGTGTGGCGCGGCACCGTGGCGCTGGGCCGCGCGCTCGACTCCCTCGCCCCGGTGCACGGCAGCCGCGTGCTGAACCGGGTCGCACTCGTCATGGACTACCCCTCGTGGTGGGCCAGCGAGCTGGACTCCCACCCCACCCAGGCCCTGCGCTACAGCGAGGAGATGCTGCGCTGGTACACCGCGCTGTGGGACCTCGGCATCGGTGTGGACATCGTCCCCACCAGCACCGATCTGACCGGTTACGAGCTGGTGATCGCCCCGACGCTCTACACCGTGAGCGAGCCGGAGTCGGAGCGCCTGGTCGAGGCTGCTCGGGCCGGCGCCCAGGTGGTCATCACCTTCTTCTCCGGGATCGTGGACGAGAACGAGCACATCTACCTCGGCGGCTATCCCGGCGCGTTCCGGGATCTGCTGGGCGTGCGCACCGAGGAGTTCTACGCCCTGCAGGAGGGCGAGATCCTGCACCTGGACGACGGCACCGCCGCGGACATGTGGAGCGAGAAGACCCACCTCGAGGGCGCCGAGGCGAAGCGCACCTGGGCCGACGGGCCGCTGCACGGCTGGCCCGCCGTGACCCGCAACCCGGTGGGGGAGGAGGGCGGCGCCGCCTGGTACGTGGCAGCCCGCCCCTCCGCCGAGGGGCTCGAGGCACTGGTGGATGAGATCGCCGCCGCTGCTGGGGTGGAGGCGGCAGTGCCGGGTCTGCACCGTGACGTGGAGGCGGTGCGCCGCTTCGCCGAGGACGGCACGACCTACCTGTTCGTGCTGAACCACTCCGACCGCGACCAGGTGGTGCAGGTCAGCGGCCAGGAGCTGCTGCGCGGCACCGACGCGGACGGCGCCCACACCGTGCCCGCCGGCGCGGTGGCGGTGATCCGCGAGAGCTGAGCGACGCCCCCCGGGCCTCGCCTCTGGGTCGCCCCGCCCCGCCCCGCCCGGCCTGAGCCTCAGCCGGTTACACGTCGACCGTTGCGCAGTTGGCGTTATGGAGAGCCACAACGCCCGCTGTGCAGCGGTCGACGGGGCAAGGGGCCAGAGAGACCAGCCGAGCACGGGGCAGCGGTGCCTCGCGGTGCCGCTCGGACGCGGGCTCCGGCTCGGCTCGGGCGCGGAATCGTGAGGCATCCCGGAGGGCGGGGCCCTGCTCAGCCCCACCTGACAGACTCGTGTAAGACGTTTAACCCGAGAGGACTCTCAACGATGACCGCCCTGCTCCAGCCCACCCCCGACGGGTTCCTCCGTGACGGGGAGCCGCACCTCGTGATCTCCGGTGCGATCCACTACTTCCGCGTCCACCCCGAGCAGTGGCGCGACCGGCTGCGCCGCCTGGTCGCGATGGGCTGCAACACGGTGGAGACCTACGTGGCCTGGAATGTGCACCAGCCGGTACGCGGGGTCACCACCTTCGAGGGCATCGCGGATCTGGGCCGCTTCCTCGACATCGCTGCGGAGGAGGGATTGGATGCGATCGTGCGCCCCGGCCCGTACATCTGCGCCGAGTGGGAGAACGGCGGCTTCCCCGGCTGGATCCTCGCCGACCGCAACCTGCGCCTGCGCAACCGCAACGCCCCTACCTCGAGCTGGTCGATGCCTGGTTCGACCAGCTGATCCCGGTGATCGCCGCACGCCAGACCTCCCGCGGCGGGAGCGTCGTGATGGTGCAGGTGGAGAACGAGTACGGCAGCTTCGGCGACGACAAGGTGTACCTCGCCCACCTCCGTGACGGTCTGATCGAGCGCGGCATCGAGGAGTTGCTGGTGACCTCCGACGGCCCGGCCCGGCGCTGGCTGACCGGCGGCACCGTGGATGGGGCGCTGGCCACCGTGAACTTCGGCTCGCGCACTCTCGAGGTGCTCGAGATGACCGAGCGCGAGCTGCCCGCCCAGCCGCAGATGTGCATGGAGTTCTGGAACGGATGGTTCGACCACTGGGGCGAGGAGCACCACGAGCGCACCGGCGGGGACGCCGCGGGGGAGCTCGCGGACATGCTCGACAACGGCATGAGCCTCAACTTCTACATGGCCCACGGCGGCACCAACTTCGGCATGCGGGCCGGCGCCAACCACTTCAGCTTCCTGCAGCCCACCACCACCAGCTACGACTACGACGCCCCTATCGCGGAGAACGGTGCGCTCACCGAGAAGTTCCGGGCGTTCCGCGAGGTCATCGCGAACCATCAGGAGCTGCCCCCGCTCGAGGAGCACCTCGAGCAGCTGGGCCTCGTCGCGCAGCCAGCGACCCTGCCCGCTGGTGAGGTGAGGATCGAGAAGGTCGTCTCCCTGCGCGGCACCGAGCGGTTCACCCGCCCCGCCGAGGAGCACCCCACCCCGCCCGCCTTCGAGGACCTCGGCCTCGAGCGCGGCCTGCTGCGCCTCTCCCGCGAGATCGAGATCGCGGCCGAGGTGGTGGACGGCGAGACCCGCATCCAGCCGCTGCGCCTCTACGACCTGCACGATCGTGCCTGGCTGTATGTCGACGGGATCAACGTCGGCGCGACCGGTGTGGTCGGCAACGAGGAGAGCGAGATCGACCCGGCGACGATCGAGCTGACACCCTTCGCGGAGCGCCTGCTGCCCGAGGGAGGCCACCGCACCGTGCGCGTGGACATCCTGGTGGAGAACCTGGGCCGGGTGAATTTCGGTCCGAAGCTCGGGGAGCGCAAGGGCATCCTCGGCGGTGTCTGGCAGACGATCCGCTTCCTCAACGGCTGGGAGGCGGATGCCTGGCCGCTCGAGGACATGGGGGAGGAGCTCGCCGCACTGCTCGAGACCGCCCCCGCCCTCGACGGCCCCAGCGACGCCGACGACCTGCCAGTCCTGGTGGGCGCCTCCTTCGACGCGAAGAGCCCGGAGGACACCTTCCTCGACGTCTCCGGCGCCGGCCACGGCGTCGCCTACGTCAACGGCTTCTGCGTGGGCCGCTACTGGAACATCGGCCCCCAGCTGACCCTCTACGTCCCCGCGCCGCTCGTGCGCGAGGGCCGCAACGAGGTGCTGCTGCTGGATCTCGAGAAGCAGCCGACGCAGCTCGTGCTCGCCGAGGAGCACGTCTTCGGCCGCACCGACGGCTGAGTCCGCAGGCATCCTGGATGCACTGCAGGCCCGACCGGGTGACCGGTCGGGCCTGCGGTGTTCTTGGCGGGTCAGCTCACAGGGAGCTCGACGGCGTGACCGGGACGTCGTCGGGCAGCACCGCGGCGAACTCCTCGAGGATCTTCAGGCCGCCGCCCTCTTCCCAGTCCTTGACCGCGGCGGTGAAGTCGTCGAGGGTCTTGCGGCCCTGGATGACGTCGTTGCGCACGTCGTTGAGGCGTGCGGAGAGCTCGGTGCCCTTGTCCGAGCTCGTGTCCGAGTAGAGACCGTTGGTGGGGCGGCGCATCATCAGCTCGAGCAGCTCCTGCTCCTTGCCGTAGATGTACTCGGAGTCGGAGGGAATCGTGTTGTAGATGACGCCCTCGCCAGCGGTCATGATGTTCAGCGCGCTGACCAGGCCGGGCACCTCGGCGTCGGCGTCACCGATCGGGACGTAGTTGCCGTCCTCGACCTCGAAGTCCTTGCCCTCGGTGCCGTAGTTCTTCTGCACGAACTCGACGGTGCCGAAGGGAGCCGAGAGCCAGTTGACGAGGTCCAGCAGCTCGCGGATCTTCGCCTCGTCGTCCGTCTTCTTGAACGGGGTGAAGCCCACGGTCCCGTAGCCCATGTTGTAGACCGGGCGACGCCCCTCGACAGCGGAGAACGGGACCATGATGTCCGCGAGCAGATCGGAGTTGTACTGCCGGTACTCGGTGGCACCGCGTGGGCCGACCGACACCAGCGCTCCGATCGAGCCGTTGGCGAAGTCCTGTGCGGTCTCGGCGTGGTTGAGATCCGGGTAGAACGCCCCGGCCGCGAACACCTTCTGTGCGTACTCGAGGGTCTCGAGGTATTCGTCCATCTGGTGATTCGCGGTGAGGGTGCGGTCCTCGTTGACTCGGTACTGGTTCGGCACTCCGAACCACTGGCTGAACATGTGGAAGGCGTTGGGCAGGAAGGGCTCGAGGGCCCAGCGCTTGCCCGGGATCAGGATCTCCTTGCACTTCTCGAGGAACTCCTCGGCGCTGGCGGACTGGAAGCCGTCGACCTCATCCCACACTGAGGGGTTGCCCAGGTACACCTGGCCGAAGGGTGTCGAGGGGATCGGTGCGCCCCAGATCTTCCCGTTCACCACGGCCGTGCGCCAGGAGCCCGGCGTCAGCGCCGCGAGGTTCGGGTACTCCAGCACCGCATCGCCCGAGAGGTACTCGGTGAGATCGGTGAACTGGGACTCGAGCATCGGGCCGATGTTCGGGATGCCCTGGTTCGGCGGCACCCACATCAGGTCCGGAAGTTCCCCGGAGGCGAGGATGGTCGCGAACTTCTCGGGATAGGAGTCGATCGCGATGTCGAGCTTCAGGGTGCCGCCCAGTGCCTCGTTCAGCCGCCCCCACATGCCGTTGCTGTCCATCGGGGTGGGCGGGGTGGCGAAGGTCTGCGTCAGCGCCGTGATCTCGCCGGAGGTGATCGGCGGTCCGTCGGTGGTCTCGATGAGCTCCTCGGGAGCCTTGAGGAAGACGTTGTGCAGCCCCTCCTCGTTGCCAGGCAGGTCGGGCGTGAGCCCTTCGATCGGCTGATAGGTGGGCAGCTCCAGGGTCGCGGAGGCTTCGGCGCCGCCGTCCTGCTGCTGCTCCCGCCACCGCAGGCGGTGGCGCCCGTGGCCACTGCAGCGGCGCCCGTGAGGGCGAAGAGGTCACGTCGTCGGATCTCGAACCGCATTCGGGATTCCTTTCCTGGGGGCGCCCTGCTGGGCGCCGAAATGGGGAGTGGGCGTCAGCCCTTGATGGCGCCGGTGATGACGCCCTTGGAGAAGTACTTCTGGAGGAAGGGGTAGACCATCACGATCGGGGCCAGCGCCACGACGACGACGGCCATCTTGATGGACTGCGGCGGCGGTGCCTGCTGGACGCCGAGCTGATCGGCGGTCAGGGAGGTGCCCTGGATGACATAGCTGCGCAGGATCATCTGAATCGGCCAGAGGGACTGGTCGTTGATGTAGAGCATCGCGTTGAAGAACGCGTTCCAGAACCCGACCGCGTAGAACAGGCCGATGACGGCGATGACCGCCTTCGACAGCGGGAGCACCACGGTGCGCAGGATCCGGAAATCGCTCGCACCGTCGATGCGCGCCGCTTCCATGAGCTCCGACGGGATCCCCATGAAGAACGAGCGCATCACGATGAAGTTGAAGCCGGCGAACACGCCCGGCAGGATCAGCGACCAGATCGAGTTCAGCAGGCCCAGCTGCTTGATCATGAGGAACATGGGGATGATGCCCGGGCTGAAGAACAGCGTCAGGATGATGGCCATCAGCATGAACTTGCCGCCGACCACGGGCCGGCTGAGCGCGTACGCCATGCAGATCGTCACGAACAGCGCCATCAGGGTGCCGACCACGGTGACGAAGACGCTCACGCCGAGGGACCGGAAGACCAGGGGGCTGGAGAAGATCGTCCGGTACGACTCGAGGGTCGGATCGGTGGGGAACAGGACGTAGCCGCCGGCTTCTCGGATCTGCTCACCTGAGGCGAGCGAGGTCGAGATGACCACCAGCATCGGCACGATGATCGACAGGCTGATCGCGACGATCACGAAGGTCTTCGCGATGGTCAGCGGCAGGCTCGGTTCTCCATCCATCCAGGCCGGGCGGGTCGACTTCCCGAAGGCGAAGGACCACACGCGCTGGTGGAGCCCATGCTGTGCCTTCTGAGCAGCGGGAGGAGGGGTGTGGGTGCGCGTGGTCACTGGGGCCTCCCGCGGTAGATGCCGTCTTCGCCGAGCAGGTGGGCGACCTTGTTGGCGATGAGGATGAGGATGGTGCCGACGATCCCCTTGGCCAGTCCGGCGGCGGCGCCCATCGACCAGTCGCCGCCGATCACGCCGGTGTAATAGGAGTAGGTGTCCAGCACTTCGGCGGTATCCGCTCCCACCGCATCGCGCTGGAGGATGAACTGCTCGAAGCCGACGGTGAGGATCGAGCCGAGGTTCAGGATCAGCAGCAGTACGATCACGGGGCGCATGCCCGGCAAGGTGATGTGCCAGGTGCGGCGGACGCGTCCGGCGCCGTCCGAGGCGGCGGATTCGTACAGGGACTGGTCGATCGATGCCAGCGCAGCGAGGAAGATGATCATTCCCCAGCCGGCGTCCTTCCAGGCGATCTCGGCGACGATCAGCAGGGCGAAGGTGTCCGAGTTCGTCATGAACCCGATGGGGTCCATGCCGGACTGCACCAGGGCCTGGTTGATCAGCCCCGCACCGCCCAGCATCTGCTGGAACAGGGCGATGACCAGCACCCACGAAAGGAAGTGGGGGAGGTACACGATGGACTGGAACGCTTTGCGCAGCCGCTGGCTCATCATGGAATCCACGATCAGCGCGAGCAGGATCGGCAGCGGGAAGAACAGCACCAGCTGGAACGCGGCGTAGACCAGCGTGTTGCGCAGCGCGAGCCCGAAGCGGTCGTCCTGGAACAGCTCCGCGAACTTCTCGAAGCCGACGAAAGGCGCCTCGGTGATCGTGTAATAGGGCTGGTAGTCCTGGAAGGCGATGACGTTCCCGAGGATCGGGATGTAGAAGAACAGCAGCAGCGCGAGCGCGCCGGGGATCATCAGCACCAGCATCTGCCAGTCCTTGCGCAGTCTGGCGCGCAGGGACTTCTTGGGCCGCGTCCCGTCGGTCACGGTGCCGCCGCGCCGAGAGGTTCTCGGGGCAGGGCTGCGTCCGCCGGGGAGGCGGCGACGGCCTCCGGTTGTCCACCGGGTGGCGCAACGGGTGGGGCCGTGCTTCGCGTCATCACGAGCTGAGTCCTCTCGGTCACCCCTGATCAGGGAGCGCAGAGGGGACCGTCCGCGGCTCTGCTTGACAGGGTGATCCAGATCGTAAATGCTTTCACGACGTTTGTAAATCGGTTCACGACCAATGGGCATCGCACTCCGGCTACGAAGCTGTGACGATGGAGCGATGCCGTCCCGGCTCCTCTCGAAAGCGGTACCCCCTCATGAACGACCTCCGGATCGGCGTCATCGGCTTCGGCTCCCGCCACTACCTGGCCATGCATGCCCACAAGCCCGGGAACGGCTCGGCGATCACCGTCGTGGCCGACCCCGGTGAGCACGGCCGGGCGAACGCCCGCAAGGCGCTCGGCGAAGACGTCGCGATCGTCGACACCGTCCAGCAGCTGCTGGCCGAGCACGAGGTCGACGCGGTCATGATCCTGACCCCCGACTTCGCCCACGCCTCGGTCGCCCTGACCACCCTCGAGGCCGGGATCCCCACCTTTGCGAGAAGCCGATGGCGATCGACGTCGAGGACACCGACGCGATGCTCGCCCTCGCGAAGGAGAAGCGGGCCCGCCTCTACATCGGCCACAACATGCGCCACATGCCGGTGGTGCGGCAGATGAAGGCGATCGTCGACGCCGGCCGCATCGGCCGCGTCCGCGCGATCTGGTGCCGTCACTTCGTCGGCGCCGGCGGCGACTTCTACTTCAAGGACTGGCACGCTGAGCGCGCGAAGTCGATGAGCCTGCTGCTGCAGAAGGGCGCCCACGACATCGACGTCATCCATTGGCTGGCCGGGGTTACACCCGCCGGGTCGCCGGCATCGGCGACCTCGCCGTCTATGGCGACATCACCGACCGCCGCGACAACTCCGACCGCCTGATGCGCGACTGGTACGACGCCGACACCTGGCCGCCCACCTCGCAGAAGGAGCTGAACCCGGTCATCGACGTCGAGGACATCTCGATGCTCAACATGACGCTCGACAACGGGGTGCTGGCCTCCTACCAGCAGTGCCACTTCACCCCCGACTACTTCCGCAACTACACCGTGATCGGTGACGCCGGGCGGATCGAGAACATGGGCGATGGGAGCGGGGACCAGATCCACATCTGGGAATCGCGCCGCTCCGGCCCCGGCCGGCCCGATGCCGTCGAGGTGATCGCCCGCGCCGACGGCGGCCACGGCGGCGCCGATCCCAGCCTGGTCGACGAATTCCTGCGCTTCGCCCGCTCCGGAGGGACCACCGACGTCTCTGCCGTCGCCGCGCGCGAGGCCGTGGCCACGGGGGTGTACGGCGCCGAGTCGATCCGCAACGGCGGCATCCCCTACGACGTGCCGGCGGTCCCGCAGGACCTGCGCGACTACTTCGACGCCGGGCAGGCCTGAACGGGGATCCGCTGCGTCAGCCCCGCTGATCCCTTTCCAGCTCTGGACGGAAGGCCGCCGGAGCGGCACGATGCACCCATGCGCATCGCACTGATCGGCGGCAAGGGCGGCGTGGGCAGCGCCCTCGTCGAAGCCTGGAAGGACGAGCACGAGCTGACCGTCCTGGACCTGAGCCCGGAGCCCGTGGACGGTGTCCGCGACGTCGTGGGACGGGCCGAGGACCCGGACGCGCTCGCCGCAACGCTCGACGGGGTGGACGCGGTCGTCCACCTGGCCGTCCTGCTGCCGCGCGGGACCGAGGCCGAGCAGCTGCCCGGCACCGCCGAGGCGGTCTCGACCAACGTCGGCGCGGTGCTGCTTGCACTGCGCATGGCCCGCCTGGCGGGTGCCCGCTCCTTCGTGCACATCAGTTCGCTGTCGGTGTTCGCGCAGTACAGCTTCACGCCGATCCCCGCCGGTGCTCAGCCCGACGCGACGGAGCTGTACGGGCTCACCAAGCGCCTGGCCGAGAGTGCCCTGCAAATCGCCGCCGAGGGGGAGCCGCCCACCCCCGAGGAGGGGCCGATCACGGTGACCTCGCTGCGGCTGGCCTATCCCACCACCGCCGAGGACTGGCCGCGCTGGAAGAGCCCCGTGGTGCCGGACGAGGACGCCGAGATGGTGCGCATGAAGGACGGAACCCCGCACCCCGCGATGCATCCTGAGGACTTGACCGCCGCCGTGTGGGCCGCACTGAACCGGGACCGCGGCGGGCCGTTCGAGGCGATCGCCGTGAGTTCCGCGCCTCATGCGCTCGACGACGACGCAGCCCAGCGCCTGCTGGGCTGGCGGGCCGTCACGTGCTCGAGCCCGGAGCCTGAACAGGCCCCGGGCTCGGCGGAGATCGTGCGGGGGTCAGGCCGTGGCGCTGCGGGCGGGCACGACCTTGTCGGCGTAGCGGCGGCGGAAGCGTTCGATGCGGCCGGCGGTGTCGACGACCGTGCCCTTGCGGCCCGTCCAGAAGGGATGCGATGCCGCAGAGATCTCGACGTCGATCACCGGGTACTCGCGACCGTCCTCCCAACTCACCCTCTGTTCCGAGGTGCGGGTGGAGTTCGTGAGGAAGGCAGTCCCGGCGCTGCGGTCACGGAACACGACGGGGCGGTAGTCGGGGTGGATGTTCTTCTGCATGAGGATCTCCTCCGTTGATGACTGAAAGTTCAACGGTGGAGAGAGGGGTCGGATATTCCCTCCGGGAGCCCTGGCTTTCGAGCATCCAGACGCCCCGGCCTCATGACGAACGAGCCGTGGGCCGCGCGCCTCCATGCGCACGCTTGAAGGCACGCGACCCACGGCTCGCTGTCGGGCTCGGCTCGGTGTTCGGCAGCCCTGTTGTGGAACTGCCTGGTTCAGGCCGAGGCGCCGACCAGCTCGCGCTGGGAGGAGTCGGCCTGCTGGCGCGCGAGATGCGCGGCGGAGGACAGGTCCACCTCGACGACGGGGTAGATGTTCCCGTCCTTCCAGGTGGTGGTGTGCTCCGAGGTGCGGGTCGAGCGGGTCAGGTAGCGCAGGCCCGCGCTCTGATCGCGGAAGACGACCAGGTGGGACTGCATTCGGTGCTCGGGATTCTTGGTCTTGTACTGCATGGATACTCCTTCGAAGTCGGCCCTGGGCCGACGGATGTCTGGGTCCGGCAGGGGTGCCGGGATGCGCGAGCTGCGCGGGGCGCGAACTGTCCGCTGGGGCGGACGATCGCAGGCCGGGTCCCGCTGGGGCGGTTCCGTAGCCGGTGGCGCGCACCTGCCTCGACGCTCCACGGGAGGCCGCCGAGTCGGCGGGATGGAGGCGGCGCGGGGGCGCAGGCCCTGCGAGCTGGGCTCGGGACGCTCTGCCTCCATGGCAGTGCGCGAGCCTCGGGTTCGCAGTGGTCGAGAGGCGGGTTTACCGCCCGGACGGCGGGTCTCTCCGCCAGGTGACGATGCGTCGTCGGTCCTCTTCACGAGCTCGACCACCCGTGAACTCGTAGGACGCTACCAGGGAACAACGGGAAAGCCCAGGGGTTTATTCCTTCGGACGGACGTGGGTCACGTGGGCGGGGCTCAGCCTTCGGCGTCGTGGCGGTGGCCCTTGCGGGCCTCGGGGTCCACGATCAGCAGCACGTCCACCGGCCCGCCCTCGGCGCCGAAGGCGTGAGGGAGCATGGTGTCGAACTCGGCGGACTGGTTCGTCTGGACCCGGTAGCGGCGCTCGCCCAGCAGGAGAGTGAGCGTGCCGGAGAGCACCACCAGCCATTCGTGGCCGGGGTGGGCGCGCATCCGAGAGGGCTCCGAGGGTGGCCCTGTGACGCGCTGCCGCAGGAGCACCAGGTCGGGGGAGTGGCGGATCCGCCAGCGCAGCGCCTCCACCCCGTGGTCGGTGATCGGATGGGAGACGACCTCCTCCTCCTGGGTCTCGACCAATGCGTCCAAGCTCGTGTCCAGCGCTCGGGCGAGGGTGACGAGCTGGTCGAGCGCCAGGCGCCGCTGCCCGTTCTCGATCCGGGACAGCGTCGAGGAGCTCACATGGGCCCGCCCGGCGAGCTCCCCGAGGGAGAGCCCCTGGGCGAGACGCAGGGCACGGATCCGTTGCCGCACAAGGCCGTCGACATCCCCAATGTTTTGCGTCATGCGCAAGAGGCTATGCATGTGCGGCAATGCTGTCTAGCGTCGTCGGCATGACTGCACCAGTGACTCCCGACTCCCTCGCCCTTACCGATGACCTGCTCGACGCCGTCGTGATCGGCGGTGGCGCCGCCGGGCTGAACGGCGCGCTGATGCTGGCCCGCTCCCGCCGCTCGGTCGTCGTGATCGACAGCGGCGATCCCCGCAACGCCCCGGCCGAGGGGATCCACGCCCTGCTCGGCAACGAGGGCACCCCGCCCGCCGAATACCTCGAGCGAGGCCGCGCGGAGGTGCGCCAGTACGGCGGCGTCATCGTTCCCGGCACGGTCACATCTGTCCGCGCCGCGGAGCCGTCGGCCGACGGGGACCTGCGCTTCACCGTTGACCTCGCCGACGGCCGCCGCCTCACCGCCCGGCGACTGCTGATCGCCACCGGCATCCGGGACGGGCTGCCCGATATCCCGGGCCTCGCCGAGCACTGGGGTCGCAATCTTGTGCACTGCCCCTTCTGCCACGGCTGGGAGGTGCGCGACCAGGCCATCGGCGTGATCGCGACCCGCCCCATGTCCCTCCACCAGGCGCTGATGTTCCGCGCCCTCACCGAAGACCTCACCGTGTTCGCCGCCGACGGGCTCGAGATCGACCCCGCCACCCGTGAACGCTTCGACGCCCTCGGCATCACCCTCATCGAGACCCCGGTCAAGGAGATCGTCGCGGACGCCGAGGGTGGTGTCGCCGGAGTGCGGCTCGTGGGCGGAGAGCTCGTGCCGCGCTCGGTGCTCACGGCCGCGACCGACATGACTCCTCGCCTGGACGGACTCGACGAGCTCGGGCTCACCCTCGAGGAGCTCCCCGCCGGGATGGGGAAGAAGATCGCCACCGGCAACGCCGGCGCCACCGACATCTCCGGGGTGTGGGTCGCGGGCAACGCCGCGGACCCCGCCGCACAGGTCGGTGCCTCCGCCGCCGGCGGTGCGCTCGCCGGCGGTCACATCCACGGAATGCTCGTGATGGCCGACGCCGACGCCGCGGTCGCCGCCCACCGCGCCCGCAGCGCCGCGTGAGGGGGCGGCATCACGTGAGGGGCACCCACCGCGTGTGAGGGGCACCCACCGCATGAGGGGGCATCCATCGCGCGAGCGGGGCAAAGTTGGGGAAATAGCGGACCCTATTTCCCCAACTTTGCCCCGCTCGATGGGGGCCCCGCTCAGCGCCGACGGTCGCGGCGGGCCTTGAGCCAGCCGTCGATGATGTCCCAGACCGAGCCGCCGACGATCGACGCCGCGAGGATCACGGCGATGATGCGCACGGTCGGTGCGTCCACGCCGTTGGAGTGCAGCACGATGTCCACGAACTCGGGGTTCACCAGCTCGGCGCGGCCGATCAGCGTGAGCGCCCAGCTCATGAACAGCACCGCCAGCGCGGTGTTGGCTGCTGCGAGGCCCGCCGTCCAGCGTCGACGGATCAGCACCGTCATCGCCAGCACGACGTCGAGGGCCAGCAGGGCGACAAGGGCGAGGATCCACCCGGGCCATAGCCCGGGGTTCAGGATCGGCAGGGTCTCCCCGTCGATCCGCACCACGCCCCGGAGCTGGTCCCAGAGCAGCGCGGCGGTGAACAGTCCGGCGAGCACGACCGAGGCGATCGCGTCAGTCCGGCCGGAGCCGGAGCTCTGCAACTCGGGAAGCTGGTCGGGGCCCCAGCTGGTGCCGGTCTCCGCCCCGCTGCGCTCGAGGACCACGAAGACCACGGTCACCCAGAAGGCCACGTGGACGGCGGAGCTGAGGCCCACGCCGAGGGACTCCCGATCAGCGTGCCGAGCGGCGCGTCGACCAATGCCTGGCTGATGGCCACACCCACCACGGCGACCGCGGGGACGATCCACAGCAGCAACTTCAGCAGGCGCCGCCAGACCAGGAAGTAGCGCGGTCCGATCAGGTGCAGCGGGCGGTCGGCGTACTCGGCGGCGAGGATCGCGGGATCGCCGAGCTCGGTGAGCACGGCGCGCTCGGCCGCGGGCGGCTCCTCGCCCTGGTCGATCCGCGCCTCGGTGGCGTCCATGATCAGGGCGGTGAGCTCGGTGCGGACATCGTCCTGCGTCGCTGCGGGCAGGCCGGCGATCGCGGCCCGGAGATAACGCTCGGTGAGTTCGGTGTTCATGTCAGGACTCCTCGTTCGTGGGGGCGTCTGCGGTGAGGGAGGCGATGGCGCCGGTGAGCGCACGCCATTCGCTGGTGAGCGTGTCGGCGAGCTGCTCGCCGGCGGCCGAGGAGCGGTAGAACTTCCGCGGCCGGGCCTCGTCGGTGTTCCACTCGCTGGTCAGGAATCCCTGCTTCTCGAGGCGGCGCAGCAGGGGGTAGAGCGTGTTGGCGTCCGTCACGAAACCGTGACGGGCAAGGTCTTCGAGCAGGCCGTAGCCGTACCCAGGGGCGCGCAGCAGCTGCAGGCAGGCGAGCACGACGGTGCCTCGCCGCAGCTCCTGCAGGTGGATGTCGAAGGTGTCGCTCATGCGCCACACCATAGTGTGTGAGGCACACTGTTGGCAATGGGGCACTGTCGTGCAACGTGTGGTCCTGCTTGCATCGTCGGCGCGGAGCCGCGCGAACCGACCGGTCCATCCTTCGGATCCGGGGCGGTGCGCCTTGTACTGTCGGCCTCCCCAGCAGGCGCCGACGAAGGATGACCGGGATGACCGAGCAGACCCTCACCCAGCAGGACGTCGTGGAGAGGCTCCGCCGCGCGGACCTGGCCATGCTCACCACCGCCCTCCCGGATGGGAGCCTGCTGTCCCACCCGATGTCGATCCAGGGAGTCTCCGAGAGCGTCGACGTCTGGTTCTTCCTCGCGCTCGACGGTGGGCAGGCCGAGGCGCTGCGCGGCGACCCGCACGTGAACCTCGCTGTCTCCGAGGCCGGCTCCTGGCTCTCCGTCGCCGGCCGAGCCGCGATCGTCGAGGACCGCGCTGTGATCGACGAGCTGTGGAACGAGCAGGCTCGTGAGTACTTCCCGGACGGCAAGGAGGATCCGAACCTCGGCCTGCTGCGCGTCAGCGGCGATTCCGCTCAGTTCTGGGGGCTGCCTGGCGGGAAGGTGGCCGGGGTCGCTCAGATCGTGAAGGCGAAGGTCACCGGCGATCAGCCTCCGGGCGGCACCGGCACCGTCGAGCTCTGAGCGCCATGCCCCGCACCCTCGCCGCCGGCCAGCGCTGCCGCGTTCGTGTGCTCGATGTCGACACCGGCGAGGATCGTGTGGTCCACGAATCCGACCAGGTGCTCTACGAGGCGCCGAACTGGACCGCCGACGGCCGCTGGCTGATCATCAACGGCGACGGCCACCTGTTCCGGCTCGCCGTGAGCGGCGGGGAGCCGCAGCGGATCGAGCTCGGGGACCTTCCCGCGCTGAACAACGATCACGTGCTGAGCCCCGACGGGCACCACATCTACCTCTCCGCCGACGACGGTCACATCCACCGCGCCCCGCTCACGGGCGGCCCCGCCACCCGGATCACGCACGATGAGGACCGGCTGCATTTCCTGCACGGGGTCAGCCCCGACGGCGCCACCCTCGCGTACGTCGGTGTGGAGCGGCTGGCCGACGGCACCTGGTTGCCGCCCAACGTGTTCGTGCTCCCCTCCCGCGGCGGCCCGGCGACTCAGCTCACGGACGACGAGCACCCTGACGACGGCGCCGAGTACTCACCCGACGGGCGCTGGATCTACTTCAACTCGGAGCGGGGCAGCACCCGCCCGGGACATGCGCAGCTTTTCCGCATGCGCCCCGACGGCACCGGGATCGAACAGCTCACGGCCGATGAGCGCGTGAACTGGTCCCCCCCCCTCTCGCCCGACGGCGCGCGGCTGGCCTACGTCAGCTTCCCGCCCGGCACCCAGGGGCATCCCGCGGACCGCGAGGTGATCCTCCGCCTCGCTGCTGCGGAGGGCACGGGCCTCCGCGACCTCGTCCGCCTGCACGGCGGGCAGGGCACGATGAACGTGAACAGCTGGGCGCCGGACTCGCGGAGCCTTGCGTACGTGGACTATCCGCTGGGGGACTGACCGCGGAACAGCAGCTGCGCGGTGCCGTCGGCCGCCGCGAGGCGCTCCGAGGCGACCTCATAGATTTCGCTGACCAGGACCTCGTCGAGCACCTCCGCAGGAGGCCCGTCGGCCCGGACGACGCCGCCTGCGAGCACCACCACCCGGTCGCAGTAGCGGGCGGCGAGGTTCAGATCGTGCAGCACCACCACCGTGGTCAGACGCTGGGCACGCACCAGCTGCAGCGCATGGTGCTGGGCGCCGATATCGAGGTGGTTGGTGGGCTCGTCCAGCAGCAACAGGCGGGGCTGCTGCGCGAGGGCGCGCGCGATCAGCACCCGCTGACGCTCGCCGCCGGAGAGGGAGAAGACGTCCTGCCGGGCCAGGTGCAGCGCGCCCGCGAGCTCGAGCGCTTCGGCGGCGATCTGCTGATCGGCGCGGGTGAGGGCACCCAGGGGCGCCGCGGTGCGGGATCCTCCCCAGCATCACCGCGTCCGCCGCGGTCATCGGCAGCTCGCCGGTGCCGTCCTGGCTCATCACCGCGATGCGTCGGGCTCGCTCCCGCCCGGAGAGGCCCGCGAGGTCGTGCCCCTCGAGCAGGACCCGGCCTGAGTCCGGCACCAGCTCGCGGTGGAGGATCCGCAGGGCGGTGGTCTTCCCGCTGCCGTTGGGTCCCACCAGTCCCACCACCTCGCCGTGCGCGGCGGTGAGATCAATCCCCGCGAGCACCTGGAGGTCGCCGAAGCGGTGGGTGAGCGCCCGGGCCTCGAGCAGCAGCGGAGAGCTCACGGGGTCCCCCGCCTGCTCGGCCAGCCACTGGCCGATCTGCTCGAGTCCGTCGACGATCAGTGGGGAGGCGGGTTCGACGAAGTTGAACAGCAGCGGCAGCACAGCCTGGTCGGCCACGGCGCGCAGACCGCTGAGCCGCCCGGCGCCGAGCACCTCGGAGACCGCGTCATCGCCGGAGACCTCGCCCTGGTGCAGCACGATCAGGACGTCCGGATCGGCGGCCAGGAGAGGCTCGGCGCTGATCTCGAACACCCGTTCCTCGGTGCGGACGAAGGCGTTCTCGAGGCCGAGGGCGTCCAGCTGTGCGGTCGCCATGGACAGCGTCCCGTAGGTGTACAAGGGGCCGCCGCCGATGCTCGGGTACAGCATCGCGGCCGTGCGTGCGGTGTAGGACCCGGCGTTGGCGGTCACCGCTCCGACGCGCTGCTGCAGTGCGGTGATCAGCGCGGAAGCCTCGTCCGCGCGGTCGAAGAGCGTGCCGTAGGTGGTGATCTCGGCATACAGATCCTTGAAGGATGCACGGCTGGAGAGATCCCCGCAGAAGGTGTTCGGCACCAGCGCCTCGGCGCCCGCGGCGCGCAGACCCTCGCGGGTGAGGCCATCGGGCAGGCCGATGACCAGATCGGGCTGCTGGGAGATCACCACCTCCTGATTGATCTGCAGATGGCCCGTGGCGTCGAGATCCTCGGACAGCGCCGGGATGGCGTCGATGCGGGCCGCGAGCTCGGGGGCGAAGTAGCCCGGGGGAAGGAGCCGGCGCGGGCGACCACCCGATCCAGCACCCCGATCCCGTCGAGCAGCGTCACCGGGGAGCTCTCCAGCAGCACCACCCGCTGAGGTGGGGTCTCGAATCGCAGCTGCTCCGCGCAGTTGGCCAGCTCCAGGGGGAAGCCGTCGACGGGGCCTTGTGAGCCTGCAGTGGCGTCGGGCCCGTCGGCCGCACCGCATGCGCTCGCGCCGAGCCCGAGTGCGCCGGCCAGGCCGGTGGCGAGCAGGGTGCGGCGGCGGAGCGGGGAGGGGGTCAACGTGAGGCCTTTCGGATCAGGACCAGCAGGAAGGGGCGCCGACGACCGCGGTGATCACGCCGATCGGCAGCTCGCGCGGCACCATCACCATCCGGGCGAGGACGTCAGCCCAGATCAGGAGGCTCGCGCCCAGCAGGGCGCTGGCCGGGATCACCATCCGGTGCCGGGCACCGACCAGGCGTCGCGCGAAGTGCGGGACCACCAGCCCCACGAAGCCGATCGCCCCGGCGCCGGCGACCGCTGCAGCCGTGCACAGCGAGACCACCACCAGCAGGGCGATCCGGGCACGGTCGGGGGAGATGCCCAGGCTGTGCGCGGTGCTGTCCCCCGCGGCGAGCGCATCGAGCACCGGCGCTCCCGCCGCGAGCACCAGGGTGCCGAGGAGCGCGGCCCCGAGCGCGATCGCGAGGAAGGCGTTCCACTGTCCGAGCGAGAGCGAGCCGAGCATCCAGAACATCACCGAGCGGGACCCTTCTGCGGAGTCCGAAGAGAAGATCAGCAGGCTGGTCACGGCCGAGAGGGCGTAGCCGACCGCCACCCCGGACAGCAGCAGCCGCAGCGAGGTGACCCTGCCGTGGGCCCGGGCGATCATGAACACCGCGAGCGCCGCCCCGAGGGCCCCCACGAAGGCCAGCACCGACTGTGCGTACTCGCCCATCGCCGCGCCCACGCCGAACAGGATCGCCGCCGCGGCTCCGGTGGAGGCGCGCGCCGGAGACCCCCAGGATGTAGGGGTCAGCGAGCAGGTTGCGCACCATGGCCTGCAGCGTCGCACCGCTGATCGCGAGGCAGGCGCCGACGGCCGCGCCCATCAGCACCCGTGGCAGGCGCACCTGCCACACGATCGACTCCGTCGAGGGCTCCCATGTCACGGGCAGGGGCAGGCCGAGGCGGTGCCCGACCACCTGCGCGGTGGTGAGCGGGGAGATCTGCACCGGACCGATGCCCAGGCAGATCAGCAGGCTCAGCAGTGCGGCGACCGCGAGCCCTGCCAGGATCAGGGCGGAGCGGCGGGTGCGGGAGCGCATGCCCAGCACGTCGGCTGGATGCGGCGGAGGGAGAGCGGAGGCTGCCTGCCGGGCCGGGAGGCGCGTGAGCGCCATGGCGCCTCCTCCTCGCACGCGGTCGAATACTTGAACGAATATACAAGTCTTCGCCGGAGGGGCTCTGTCCGATGCCGCGGATTGTCGACCGCTCGGCGCTGGCCGGAGGAGGTCAGGGGTGGGAGTGCTCGCTGCTGCCGGGAGTCTCGGGGAAGTGGTGGACGCCGGGCAGGTGATCGGAGCCGAGGGCGTGCAGGATCTCGTGGGCGAGCGCGTCGGCCAGCTCGTAGCGCACCTCGCGCCCGGAGCGCTGCGCCCGCACCCACCCCTCCTCACGCAGCAGGGCGAGCGCATGGGAGGTGGTCGACTCGTGCGCCTCGATCGCACGGGCCAGGTCAGAGCTGCGCACCCCGGGATGGGCGTGGAGGCAGAACAGGATCTGCAGCCGGCGCGGGTCCGCGAGCAGCGCCATCCGACACGCGATCTCCTCCACCCCATCGGTCTGCGCGAGCAGCTCTCTCAGCTCGGCGACCAGCGCCTCGTCGGGGACCTGTTCGGCGGAGGCGCGCACGTGCAGGGGCCGGGATCGATCCATGGGGACACCGTAGCCGGGAGTAGCCGGGACCTTTCTCCACCCCGTCCGAGGGCCGACCCCGGGGCTACGAGGGTGTTCCCTGCGACGGTAGTCTCGATGCCCGCCTCAGCTCCGCCTCAGCCCCGCCTCAGCTCCGCAGGTGCGATGCCCCGTTGAGGTCGAGGATCGTGCCCGAGGCCCACTGCGCGGCCGGAGAGGTGAGGTAGAGGATCGCGGCGGCGACCTCGTCGGCCGTCCCCACCCGCCCGAAGGGGCTCTGGGAGCGCAGGGCGACCCCGCCCGCACCCTCGAGCTTCAGCTGCTGGCGCTCGGTGCTGATGAAGCCCGGGGCGACCGAGGCGACGGCGATCCCGTGCGGGGCGAGCGCGATCGCGAGGGACTGGCCCAGGGCGTGCAGCCCGGCCTTCGCGGCGGCGTAGGCGGGGGCATCGGGCTCCCCGCGGAAGGCGCCCCGGGAGCCGACGTTCACGATCACCCCGGGGCCTCCCGTGCGATCAGGGAGCGGGCGACCAGGTAGGAGAGGTTCGCGGGGGCGGTGAGGTCGAGGTCGATCATCCGGGTGAAACGCTGCTGCCAGGTGGCGTAGTCGGTGGAGGCCACCGGGTGGTCGGTCTCCTCGCCGGGGGCGATGCCGGCATTGTTGACCAGCATGTCGATCTGCCCCAGCGCATCCTCGGCCTCCTGGACCACCCGCTGTGCGCTCGCCGGATCGGAGAGGTCCCCGCCCACCAGCACGTGGCCGTCACCGTGCAGCAGAGACAGGGTCTCCTCCGCAGCGTCCCGATGTGTCCCGTAGTGCACGGCGAGCTGCTCGCCGCGCTCGCTCAGCGCGATCGCGGTGGCGCGGCCGATCCCGCGGGAGGCTCCTGTGACCAGTGCGCGTCTCATCTCGGCTCCTGTTCTCGCGGCGGTGCCCCGCGGCAGAGGGGCACGAGGCCATCATCGACCATCCCGGGCCTCCTGCGGCTTCCCGGATTCAGGAGGTCAGTGCGATCCAGATCAGCAGCTGGGTGAGCAGGAACCCCGTGACCAGGTTCAGCCACAGGAAGCGGCGCCAGCCCCGGTTCGCCTCCTCGGCCCGCGTATCGGGCAGCGAGCGGAACGGCCAGGTGCTGAGGAGATAGGGGATCACGAGCAGCCCGGCCAGCAGCGCCGGCCATCCGGCCAGCAGCATCACCAGCCCCGCCGCGGCGTACAGCCCGATCGAGAGCCGCACCGTCGCCGCCGCCCCGATCACGGTGGCGATCGAACCGATCCCCGCCGCCCGATCGGGCTGGACGTCCTGGACCGCGCCGAAGGCGTGCGAGGCCATTCCCCACAGGAAGAACGCCACCAGGCACGCCGACGCGGTGAGCCCCACGGGTGCTCCGGTCAGCGCGAGCCCGAAGGCCGCGGGCCCCATGAAGTGGGTGGAGGAGGTGATCGAGTCCGCCACCGGCCGTTCCTTCAGCCGCAGCCCTGGCGCGGAATAGCCCACCACCGCGGCCAGCACGAGCACCAGCACCAGCGCGGAGACCAGCCCGCCCCAGGCGAGCAGCGCGATGGCGAACGGCAGCGTGAGCAGACCCGCGGACCACAGCGTCACGCCGTGCCAGCGGCGATCCAACACGATCCCCTCGACACCGCCCTTGCGCGGGTTGCGCAGGTCTGATTCGTGATCGAAGACGTCGTTCACGCCGTACATGAGCAGGTTGTAGGGCACCAGGAAGAACAGCGTGCCGACCACCAGCGGAGCGTCGACCCCACCGCCGGCCAGAAGATATGCGGCGGCGAAGGGATAAGCGGTGTTGATCCAGCTCAACGGGCGCGAGGAGGCCAGCAGCTGACGCACCGCCCCGGGCGCGGACGCCACCGCGCTCATCGTTCCCGCTCAGTGGTCAGCAGCAGCCACAGCGAGGGCAGCAGCAGCCCGGCCGCGAGCGGCCAGGCGAGGTCCTCCACCGGCGCCAGGCCGATCCGCCAGCCCAGCAGCAGCGACTCCTCGAAGCGGAACAGATCCACCGCGATCATCAGCGAATCGAACACGACGGTCATCACCAGCAATGCCGCGATAGTCGCACCGGTGACGGCCCACCAGCGGCGGCCCGGGCGGTGCAGAACCACCGCGAGGGCGGTGATCAGCAAGGGGCCGATCAGGAACAGGCCGGCGAGAGCCGCGTAGCTCATCGCTCCTCCTCGTCGCTCGGATGCGGCAGGGCCGACGGGGCCGACGCGGCGGCGCGGCCGCTCACCCGTCGGCCCAGCGTCGCCACGAGCCCCCACAGCACCAGGGTCAAGTAGCACAGGAAGGTGATGAACACGAGCTCCTCGAGCGGCAGCTCGGGGGCGAGCAGGATGCCGGTCATCAGCGCGCTGGTCCCCATCCCGTAGTGGCCGGCCGCGATCGCGGCGAGGTCCCACAGCAGGAAATAGCCGATGCCGAGGGCCACCACCAGCAGCGTGCGGCGCGGCGCCCGCCACAGCGCCAGGCCGAAGCGCCGATCCAGCAGTCCCATGCAGAACGTCGGGATCAGCAGAGCGAACAGGTACACCAGCGAGCTCATACCACCACCCCTGCCGCGGGCTCCGGTTCGGGCAGCGGGGAAGCCGAGCGGTCGCCCCGCAGCCGCTTGGCGACCAGCTCCGCGCTGATCAGGCACATCGGCAGCCCGATCCCCGGGATCGTGCTGGATCCCGCGTACAGCAGGGAGTCGACCTTCTTCGAGGCGTTGCCGGCACGGAAGAAGGCGCTCTGGCGCAACGTATGCGCGGGGCCCAGCATGCTGCCCTGCCATGCCCCGAGATCCTCGGCGAAGTCGGTGGGGCCGACGGTGCGGCGCAGCACGATCCGCTCCGCCAGGTCCGGCACCCCGGCCTGTTCGGCCAGCATCGCGATCGCCTCGTCGGCCACCCGCTCCACCGAGGCGCTGCCGGCGCCGTCCATGCCGCCGCGGCCGAGCCCCGGATCCGCAGGGACGGGCACCAGCACGAAGAGGTTCTCGTGCCCGCCCGGTGCGACAGACGGATCGGTGGCAGAGGGGCGGCACACGTACGTCGAGGCGGGGGAGGGCACCCGGCCCTCGCGCAGGGCGGAGAAGTTCTCGTGCCAGTCACGGGTGAACAGCAGGGTGTGATGCGCCAGCTGCGGCAGCTCGCCCTCCACCCCGAGCATCACCAGCACCGCTCCGGGACCGGCGGCGCGACGCTGCCACCAGGAGCCCGGGAAGGTCTGCAGGTGGCGGGGCAGCAGGGTGGTCTCCACCCGGTGCAGGTCGGCGGTGGCGACCACCACGTCGGCGTGCAGCGTGCGCGGGGCGCCGTCGGGCCCCTGGACCTCGACACCCCTCGCACGCGGCCGGCGCCGACGGGCAGAGTGCGCGGCGTCCTCGGTGGTGAGGATCCGGGTGGCGCGGGTGGAGGTGTGCATGCGCACGCCCGCCTGCACGGCGAGGGCGGTGATCGCCTCGATCAGACGGGTGAAGCCGCCCATCGGGTACTGCACCCCGCCGGTCAGGTCGAGCGCGCTCATCAGGTGGTACATGCTCGGCGTGCGATCCGGCGAGGAGCCCAGGAACACGGCGGGATAGCCGAGCACCTGCCGCAGCCGCGGATCCTGGAAGCGGCGCGCGACGAAGCGTTCGAGCGGCTCGGCGAGCAGCTGCAGCAGCCGCGGCGCCTGCAGTGCGACGCGCGGTGAGAGGAAGGGCCGCAGCGAGGTGAAGGACGTGTACAGGAACCGCTCGAGGGCCACGTCATAGGTGCGAGCGGCGGAGTCGAGGTGCTTGCTCAGCTGCAGCCCCGCACCCGGTTCGATCCGCTCGAAGGCGTCGGCATTGCGGGCTGCGGAGGCGCGGATGTCCAGCGGATCCCGGTGTCCCTCGAAGAACACCCGGTAGCCGGGGTCGAGCTGCTGCAGGTCGAGCTGCTCGGCGGAGGAGGTCCCCAGCAGGCGGAAGAAGTGGTCGAACACCTCGGGCATCAGATACCAGGAGGGGCCGGTGTCGAAGCGGAAGCCGTCCTGCTCCCAGGAGCCGGCGCGTCCGCCGAGCACCTCGCGAGCCTCCACGAGATCCACCACGAACCCGTCACGGGCCAGCAGCGCCGCGGTCGCGAGCCCGGAGATCCCGCCGCCGATCACCACGGCGGTGCGGGCGCGGCCGCTCATGCCCGGCCCCCGATCATGACCCGCGCGAGGATCCGGGCTTTCTGATGGTCCGGCACCCGCACCCGGGCGCGACGGATCTGCGCGGCGGGGGTTGCCCGCAGGCGCTGGGAGAGCGCGCGGTAGAAGGCGTGCGCGGCGGCGACCGCGCGACGGCTGGAGGGCGGCAGCTGCGGGATCGCGGTGGCGGCCAGGCCGAGCTCGGCGTCGATCTCATCGAGCAGCCGGTCCCGCTCACCGTCGCCGAAGTCCTCCGGATCCAGGCCGGGGAAGTAGCTGCGACCCAGCTGGTCGTGGTCCTCGGCCAGATCGCGCAGGAAGTTGACCTTC
Organism: Brachybacterium sp. Z12; assembly: GCF_014400405.1. Classification (GTDB taxonomy): domain Bacteria; phylum Actinomycetota; class Actinomycetes; order Actinomycetales; family Dermabacteraceae; genus Brachybacterium. Next base: position 550,500 of record NZ_CP060496.1, read on the forward strand.
TGGAAGGCGGAGCCGAGGCTCTGGGCCGGCACGCGCAGCCGTGCATATGCGGCCTGGTCCCCGCCCACGAAGACGCGCAGGCACATCAGCCCCACCACCTCTGCCGAGCCGTGCACGTACTGCGCCAGGCTCGCCGGGTCGTGCTCGCTCACCTCGAGGTCCGCCCGCATCGAGGCGAAGAACGGGGCGATCAGCTCCTGGTCGATGCCGTGGCGGCGGGCGGCGACGGCGAAGGCATGCACCACCAGGTTCGCGCTGCGGCCCCGGTCGACGGCCTGTGCGGTCTCCCTCTCGAGCTCGTCCAGCAGCTGCCGGCGTGCGTCGGCCCCGAGGCTCAGGGCCGGGTCGTCCACGATCTCGTCGGCGATCCGCACCAGGGCGTAGAGGCTGCGCACATGGGTGCGCACCGGCTCGTGCAGCAGCCGCGAGGCCCAGCCGAAGGAGGTCGAGTACTCTTCGATCACGGTGGCGGCGCTGCGCTGGGCCGCACGGTCATAGCGTGATCCGGCGGGCTCGACGCGGCGAGGTCCGCGGTGGCGCAGGGAGCTCATCGCGCAGTGGCTCCCGCCGGGCGCCGCACCAGCTGGGCGATCGCGGAGACCGCGATCAGCAGCGCGGCGAGACCGGCGGCGATCGCGACGGTGGGGGAGTCGGGGCCGTCGGTCATGCGGCCGACGGCGATCCACACCAGTCCCCAGATCATCGCCAGCGGTGCCGCCACCGGGCGCCGCCCGTACACCGTCAGGCCCACCCCCACGAGCACCACGACGGCGAGCACCACCACCGCGAGGACGTCCGGTGCGCCGAAGCCGGTGAAGCCGGCGCCCTTCAGCGCAGCGGCGATGTTCGCACAGGTCGCGACGCTGACCCAGCCGAGGTACAGCCCGAAGGTGCCATCCACGGCGAGACGCTCGAGGATCCCGCGGGGCGGGCGCGCGGCGAGGCGGCGGAAGATATCGGCGAGGACGGCGAGCAGCACGGCGATCACCGGGATGCTCAGCCACACCAGCCCAGCCTGGATGCTGAGGATCCACGCCGCGTTCAGCAGCAGGGAGGCGATCGCGTGACCGGCGATGCGGCGCTCGTCCCGCGGATCCCACCACTGCCACAGCGTGTAGGCGCCCAGCCCGACGTAGATCAGTGTCCAGAGGGAGAAGGCGGGGCCGGCCGGGGCGAGATGGGTGGCGTCGGAGGCGAGGAGCCCGCCGGCGGCCTCGGAGATCTCCTCCCCGCCGAGCGCGCCGACGCCGATCGCGGAGCCGAGCATCGCCAGCAGGAAGCTCACGGTGACCGCGAGGCGGCGCAGCAGGGGGCTGCGCGGCGTCGTGGTGGGACGGCTGGTGGCGTCGTTCATGGGGAGTGCTCCGTTCCGTGCCCGGTGGGGGCCGAGGGGATCTGGGCGGGGGTGAGGACAGCCCAGCGGTTCATGCAGGCTGTCCGTTCCTGAGCGGTGCGGGCGCCCGGTGCAGGGCGTGCTCGGCGGCGCGGAGCACCTCGTCGGTCGCGGAGCGGATCTCGCGGGTCAGAGCGGGCGGCAGCCCATGGCGCGCGGCGGCGGCGTTCGCCTCGTCGAGGTGCCAGCGGGCGAGGTCCTCGGTCCAGGTGCGCGAGCCACACCGGGTGAGCAGGGAGCGGGCGTCGGCCGCGCCGACGGCGTCGAGGTCCGCCCGTCCCAGGAGCGGGTGCAGCTGCGCCCAGGAGTCGGTGGTCGCGGCGTGGGCGAGCATCGCGGTCCGCTTCCCCTCGCGGAGGTCTCCGAGCGCGCTCTTGCCGGTGCGCTGCTCGTCCCCGAAGACGCCAAGCAGGTCGTCGAACAGCTGGAAGCCGATTCCGAAGAGCACGCCGATCTCGTCGAGCGCGCAGAGCACCGGCTCTTCGGCGTCGGCGAGCAGGGCCGCGGCATGGAGGGGCAGCTGGAAGGAGTACAGAGCGGTCTTCAGCTCGGCTACCGCGAGCACCTCACGCATCGGGGCGGAGCGTTCGAGGTCGAGCTGGAGCCGCACGTCGGCGAGCTCACCGGCGACGGAGCCATGGATGGTGGTCTCCACCAGATCCAGGAGGGCATCGACCACCGGCGCGGGGGCTTCGCAGCGAGCGATCGCCCGCACGGCGCTCAGCATCCCGAGATCACCGGCCAGGATCCCCGCCGCCTCGCCGTAGCGGCGGGCACCTTCGGGCGAGGCGCCCCGCCGGCGGGCGCGGGCGGCGAGATCGCCGGGCAGGCTGGGCGCGCCGCGGCGCATCTGGTCCCCGTCGATGACGTCGTCCTGGATCACGAAGGCGGTGTGCAGCAGTTCGATCGCAGCGGCCACCTGGATCGCGGCTTCCGGGCGCTGGCCGCCGAGAGCGCGATGGGTCGAGAGCAGCAGTGCACGGAACCGCTTGCCGCCCGCGGAGGCCCGTCGGAGGGCGGACCACAGCTCCTGGTGGTCGTCGACGGGGAGCGTCCCGGGCAATGTGGCGCCCGCGGCGAGCAGGCCTTCCAGGGTGCCCTCGAGCGCGGGGAGATCAGCGGCGCTCATGAACTGCCACCGGAGGAGGGGCGCAGCAGTCCGTGCAGCGCCGGCAGCTGCGCGACCGCCCAGGGACTGAGCGTCCACGGTGACAGCTCCACGAGGGCGTGGAGCTCCTGGGGGTGGACCCAGCGCAGTTCCGCGACCTCGGCCGGATGGGGGCGGGGCTCCTCATCGGTCTCGGCGACGAAGACGGGGCAGATCTCGTTCTCCACCACCCCGGAGGCATCCACGGCGCGATAGCGGAAGTCTGGGAGCGCCTCGCTGATCGAGTGGATGCCGATCCCCAGCTCGTGGCCGGCGTGGCGGGCCAGGGCCTGCTCCATCGATTCGCCCTGGCGGGGGTGGCCGCAGAAGGAGTTGGTCCATACCCCGGGCCAGGTGCGTTTGCTCAGCGCACGGCGGGTCAGCAGCACCTTGCCGTCCGCACGCATGAGGTGGCAGGAGAAGGCGAGGTGGAGAGGGGTGGTGGCTGTGTGGACCGTGGCGCGCGGAGCGAGCCCGCGCGCAGTGCCGTCTTCGTCCAGGAGGATCACGTGGTCCTGCGGGTCGGAGTTCGTCGGGGTGCTCGGTGGTGGTCTCACCATGATCCCATCATCTAGTTAGCCTGGCTATCTATGTGAACTGTAGCATCCAGGGATGACCGACGCGCCAGGAACCCCGGACGGCGGGCCGAGCAGCACATACTGGTACGACGGCAACGATTCCGCCACCACCCTGCTGAGCGCCCTGCGCACCTTCCGGATGGCTGATCAGGAGCTCCGGCGCCGGATGAGCGACGGCATGGACATGAACACCACCGACCTCTCCGCGCTGCGCTTCGTCATCGCCCGCGAGCTCGGGGGCGATCCTGTGACACCGCTGCGCCTGGCCGACCACCTCCACATCTCCGGCGCCTCCACCTCGAAGCTCCTGGACCGCCTCACCGCCTCCGGCCATCTGCAGCGCATCCCCCATCCGCATGACGGACGCTCACGGATCGTGATCGCCACCGACCACGCCCACTCACAGGTGCGCGCGCGCCTGGGCCACCTGCATGACCGCATGTTCGAGATCGCGCAGCAGGTGCCGGCCCCGGCCCGCCCAACCCTGATCGCGTTCCTGATCGCCATGGCGGAGCAGCTGGATTCCGAAGCGACACCGCCGGAGCTCACGCCGCCCGCTGACTGAGGGCATCGAGCCTGCCTGCGAGCTGCGCCGGGAGCAGATGGGATACTGAGAGCCCGACGAGAGGGCCTCGTCGCGAGGATCCACCCGCGCTCCCACATCGCCGTGAGCCGGGCTCCTCGCAGCGGAGATCTCCTGGGGAGCACCCGATGTCCACGATCAGCTGGACCGAGAACGGCACACCGCGCACCGCGCGCTGGCACTCCGAGAACGGCACCCCGCCGCCGGAGCAGATCGAGATCGTCGACGACACCGCCACCGCGAACTTCGCCCTGCGTCGCATTCGCAGCGGTGCCACGCTGCTCTGGCGCGGCGACTACCACAACGCGCGCCAGCTGCTCACGGCCATCGGCCGACGGGCAGACCGTCGCGTGCCGCCCGCGAACCTCGACATCAGCCGCCTGTTCCACGCCCATCGGAGCGAGCGCGCCGCACGTTCCCGGCTGCTCGGCGGAGTGGTGGTGCTGCTCGAACCGGGTCACCGCCTGGGCCTGCGCCGCGCCCCCGACGTCTCGGTGGCCTGCCGGGAGGCCTATGGAGAGCTGCAGGAGCCGACTCTCGTCTCGCTCTCGGAGCTGCTCGGCGTGCTCAGCGCCCGCCAGTGGCAGGAGAGGGGCGTGCACATCCCGGCCCTGGACGCGCGCATCCATCCGCGGCACAGCGTCTTCTCCCCGGTGCGCTCGGAGTACGTGGACCTGGTCGCCCAGGCACCGATGCCGGAGGTCGACGGGGAGCGGTGGTCTTCGACCTCGGCACCGGCACGGGAGTCCTGGCCGCGGTCCTCGCGCGGCGCGGCGCCGCCCGCGTGGTCGCCACCGATCTCAACCCCCGCGCCGTCGAATGCGCACGGGACAACATCCAGCGTCTGGGCTACGAGGATCGCATCGAGGTGCTCGAAGCGGATCTCTACCCCTCGGGGCGTGCGGACCTGATCGTCTGCAATCCGCCGTGGCTCCCCGGTGCACCCACCTCCACGCTCGAGCTGGGCATCTACGACGAAGGCTCGAGCATGCTGAGCGGCTTCCTCGCCGGCTTGGCGTCGCACCTGCGGCCGGAAGGAGAGGGCTGGCTGATCATCTCCGATCTCGCGGAGCATCTGCGCCTGCGCAGCCGTGAGGAGCTGAAGCGACTGGTGCGGGATGCAGGGCTCGAGGTCCTCGGCAGCGTCTCCACCTCCCCGCGGCACCCCCCCGCCCAGGATCCCCACGACCTCCTGCACGCGGCCCGCTCCCAGGAGGTCACCACCCTCTGGCGCCTGCGCCCGATGACCAGGTGAGCGGGGACGGCAGGTTGGCCAGCGGCCCCGGCAGTGGGCACGGATCCGCTACTCCCAAGTAGCCCTCCGCTGACCTCGCACAACGCCCAAAACAGCGATGTGGCCGAGGACACCCTTGAAATGGCTGTTCTGGCTTGACCGGGGTGCGCCAGGCCCGTAATGTTCTTCCTTGTGCCCAGGAGAACGGGAACGAGGGAAGGCCAGTGAGCCGGACCGAGATTCCCACTCTGACCAGGCATGGCAGGTCTCTCGAAGAAGGATTGCGGCGCGGATCACACCACGCGGATTTGACTCGGAGAGCCGGAAGCCGTAAGTTAGCGGAGTTGCCTCGGAGCGAAGAACTCGGAAGGGTTCAGTAGCACTGAGTGCGCGTGTTGCTTGATATCTCAATAGCGTGTCTGTTTGTTGATGCCATTATTTTGAATGGCAATTATAATACGGATGATACAGCAGTTATATGCTGGTTGTTTGTTTATGTTGTCAGGATACTGTTTTTCATGTTTTTTCATGGAGAGTTTGATCCTGGCTCAGGACGAACGCTGGCGGCGTGCTTAACACATGCAAGTCGAACGATGACGGTGGTGCTTGCACTACCTGATTAGTGGCGAACGGGTGAGTAACACGTGAGTAACCTGCCCTTCACTTCGGGATAACCTCGGGAAATCGTGGCTAATACCGGATATGAACCCTTGTCGCATGGTGGGGGTTGGAAAGATTTATCGGTGAAGGATGGACTCGCGGCCTATCAGTTTGTTGGTGAGGTAATGGCTCACCAAGACGATGACGGGTAGCCGGCCTGAGAGGGCGACCGGCCACACTGGGACTGAGACACGGCCCAGACTCCTACGGGAGGCAGCAGTGGGGAATATTGCACAATGGGCGAAAGCCTGATGCAGCGACGCCGCGTGGGGGATGACGGCCTTCGGGTTGTAAACCTCTTTCAGTAGGGAAGAAGCGAAAGTGACGGTACCTGCAGAAGAAGCGCCGGCTAACTACGTGCCAGCAGCCGCGGTAATACGTAGGGCGCAAGCGTTGTCCGGAATTATTGGGCGTAAAGAGCTCGTAGGTGGCTTGTCGCGTCTGCCGTGAAAACCCGAGGCTCAACCTCGGGCGTGCGGTGGGTACGGGCAGGCTAGAGTGTGGTAGGGGAGACTGGAACTCCTGGTGTAGCGGTGAAATGCGCAGATATCAGGAAGAACACCGATGGCGAAGGCAGGTCTCTGGGCCATTACTGACACTGAGGAGCGAAAGCATGGGTAGCGAACAGGATTAGATACCCTGGTAGTCCATGCCGTAAACGTTGGGCACTAGATGTGGGGGACATTCCACGTTTTCCGCGTCGTAGCTAACGCATTAAGTGCCCCGCCTGGGGAGTACGGCCGCAAGGCTAAAACTCAAAGGAATTGACGGGGGCCCGCACAAGCGGCGGAGCATGCTGATTAATTCGATGCAACGCGAAGAACCTTACCAAGGCTTGACATGCACCGGACGGCCGCAGAGATGTGGCTTTCTTCGGACTGGTGCACAGGTGGTGCATGGTTGTCGTCAGCTCGTGTCGTGAGATGTTGGGTTAAGTCCCGCAACGAGCGCAACCCTTGTTCTATGTTGCCAGCACGTCATGGTGGGGACTCATAGGAGACTGCCGGGGTCAACTCGGAGGAAGGTGGGGACGACGTCAAATCATCATGCCCCTTATGTCTTGGGCTTCAAGCATGCTACAATGGTCGGTACAATGGGTTGCGAAACTGTGAGGTGGAGCGAATCCCAAAAAGCCGGCCTCAGTTCGGATTGGGGTCTGCAACTCGACCCCATGAAGTCGGAGTCGCTAGTAATCGCAGATCAGCAACGCTGCGGTGAATACGTTCCCGGGCCTTGTACACACCGCCCGTCAAGTCACGAAAGTCGGTAACACCCCAAGCCAGTGGCCCATCCTCGTGAGGGAGCTGTCGAAGGTGGGATCGGTGATTGGGACTAAGTCGTAACAAGGTAGCCGTACCGGAAGGTGCGGCTGGATCACCTCCTTTCTAAGGAGCATCACCAATTATGGTGGCCATTTTCCTGCCCGAGTGTGGTGGGGGTGGTTGCTCAAGGGTGGAACATCAACGAATAGGCACTTCATCAGCCGGTATGGCTTGCTAGTACAGCTCCCTTTGGGGGTGTGGAACGTGGGTTGCTGGGTGGTTTGAGGTGGAGACACGCTATTGGGTTGTGAGGCTGCACGCAGCCCCATGACCCTGGTCGCTTTGGTGGCTGGGGTTTTGTGGGGTGTGTGGCTGGTCCTCCCTGATGCTGCCCCCGCGATTGCGTGGGTGGTGTTGGTGTGGGGTTGTTTCTTGAGAACTGCATAGTGGACGCGAGCATCTTGTAAGCAATTTTGAAGATTTTGTGTCTTTGTGTGTTGCCGTAAGTTTTAAAGGGCACACGGTGGATGCCTTGGCAAGAGGAGCCGAAGAAGGACGTGGGAGTCTGCGTTAAGCCTCGGGGAGTTGACAACCGAACTGTGATCCGAGGATGTCCGAATGGGGAAACCCACCACGAGTCATGTCGTGGTACCCGCCGCTGAATGTATAGGCGGTGTGGAGGGAACGCGGGGAAGTGAAACATCTCAGTACCCGCAGGAAGAGAAAACAACAGTGATTCCGTGAGTAGTGGCGAGCGAAAGCGGAGGAGGCTAAACCTGATCTGTGTGATACCCGGCAGGGGTTGCAGGTCGGGGGTTGTGGGACGTATCAGGACCGTCTGCCGGCGGTTCAGCGTGGACGTGCAGCGGTAGTCGAAGTCGTGTTGAGTGCGACGGCGTAGAGGGTGTGACCCCGTAGACGAAATCGATGTACGGCGCGATGCTGTTCCCGAGTAGCACCGGGCCCGTGAAATCCGGTGTGAATCTGCCAGGACCACCTGGTAAGCCTGAATACTACCTCTTGACCGATAGCGGACAAGTACCGTGAGGGAAAGGTGAAAAGCACCCCGGGAGGGGAGTGAAATAGTACCTGAAACCGTGTGCTTACAATCCGTCGGAGCCTTTAGGGGTGACGGCGTGCCTTTTGAAGAATGAGCCTGCGAGTTAGTGGTCGGTGGCGAGGTTAACCCGTGTGGGGTAGCCGTAGCGAAAGCGAGTCTGAACGGGGCGTTCAGTCGCCGGCTCTAGACCCGAAGCGAAGTGATCTATCCATGGGCAGTGTGAAGCGCGGGTAAGACCGCGTGGAGGCGCGAACCCACTTCAGTTGAAAATGGAGGGGATGACCTGTGGATAGGGGTGAAAGGCCAATCAAACTTCGTGATAGCTGGTTCTCCCCGAAATGCATTTAGGTGCAGCGTTACGTGTTTCGTGCCGGAGGTAGAGCACTGGATAGGCGATGGGCCCCACCGGGTTACTGACCTTAGCCAAACTCCGAATGCCGGTACGTGAGAGCGCAGCAGTGAGACTGTGGGGGATAAGCTTCATAGTCGAGAGGGAAACAGCCCAGAACATCAGCTAAGGCCCCTAAGCGTGTGCTAAGTGGAAAAGGATGTGGAGTTGCTGAGACAACCAGGAGGTTGGCTTAGAAGCAGCCACCCTTGAAAGAGTGCGTAATAGCTCACTGGTCAAGTGATTCTGCGCCGACAATTTAGCGGGGCTCAAGCACACCGCCGAAGCTGTGTCATTCAGTCCTTGTGGCTGGATGGGTAGGGGAGCGTCGTACAGCCAGCGAAGCTGCGGGGGAACCCAGTGGTGGAGGCTGTACGAGTGAGAATGCAGGCATGAGTAGCGAAAGACGGGTGAGAAACCCGTCCGCCGATTGATCAAGGGTTCCAGGGCCAGGTTTATCCGCCCTGGGTTAGTCGGGACCTAAGGCGAGGCCGACAGGCGTAGTCGATGGACATCGGGTTGATATTCCCGAACCGATCGTAGGAGGACCCATACCGAGGCAGTCGATGCTAACCACCCGAGTTTTCCCCATGCCCTTCGGGGTGTGGAGGTTGACGAGGCTGGGAACCAAGGTTGTAGTAGGTCAGCGCGAGGAATGACGCAGAGAGGTAGCTTCCGCGGACTTAATGGAATAGTCCGTCTAAGCGTGCAGCCCGGCCCCGGGTAATGCTGGGGCCATATAAGGGTCAGACGTGATGGGGATCCCGTATGGGCGTAGGTGAGTGATCCTGTACTGCCAAGAAAAGTTCCGGCGTGACGAATACGGTCGCCCGTACCCTAAACCGACTCAGGTGATCAGGTAGAGAATACCGAGGCGTTCGAGAGAATCGTGGTTAAGGAACTCGGCAAAATGCCCCCGTAACTTCGGGAGAAGGGGGCCCGAACCGTGAGAGCGGTGAGGGCCGCAGAGACCAGGGAGAAGCGACTGTTTACTAAAAACATAGGTCCGTGCGAAGTCGTAAGACGCTGTATACGGACTGACGCCTGCCCGGTGCTGGAAGGTTAAGAGGACCGGTTAGAGCTCTTCGGAGTTCGAAGCTGAGAATTTAAGCCCCAGTAAACGGCGGTGGTAACTATAACCATCCTAAGGTAGCGAAATTCCTTGTCGGGTAAGTTCCGACCTGCACGAATGGCGTAACGACTTCTCCACTGTCTCAACCGCGAACTCGGCGAAATTGCATTACGAGTAAAGATGCTCGTTACGCGCAGCAGGACGGAAAGACCCCGGGACCTTTACTATAGTTTGATATTGGTGTTCGGGACGGCTTGTGTAGGATAGGTGGGAGACTTGGAAGCATTCACGCCAGTGGGTGTGGAGTCATTGTTGAAATACCACTCTGGTCGTTCTGGATTCCTAACCTCGGTCCGTGATCCGGATCAGGGACAGTGTCTGATGGGTAGTTTAACTGGGGCGGTTGCCTCCTAAAGAGTAACGGAGGCGCTCAAAGGTTCCCTCAGCCTGGTTGGCAATCAGGTGTCGAGTGTAAGTGCACAAGGGAGCTTGACTGCGAGACTGACAAGTCGGGCAGGTGCGAAAGCAGGAACTAGTGATCCGGCACCTCATTGTGGAATGGGTGTCGCTCAACGGATAAAAGGTACCCCGGGGATAACAGGCTGATCTTGCCCAAGAGCTCATATCGACGGCATGGTTTGGCACCTCGATGTCGGCTCGTCGCATCCTGGGGCTGGAGTTGGTCCCAAGGGTTAGGCTGTTCGCCTATTAAAGCGGTACGCGAGCTGGGTTTAGAACGTCGTGAGACAGTTCGGTCCCTATCCGCTGCGCGCGTTGGATATTTGAGAAGTCCTGTCCCTAGTACGAGAGGACCGGGATGGACTGACCTCTGGTGTGCCAGTTGTTCTGCCAAGGGCATGGCTGGTTGGCTACGTCGGGAAGGGATAACCGCTGAAAGCATCTAAGCGGGAAGCCTGCTTCGAGATGAGATATCCATACACCCTTCGGGTGTGAGAGGCCCCCAGTAGACCACTGGGTTGATAGGCCAGATGTGGAAGCACAGCAATGTGTGGAGCTGACTGGTACTAATGGCCGATGACTTACTACAACATTTTTATTGTTTATGCGTGTTTGCGTCCACTGTGCGGTTCTTGAGGAACAACCTCCGAGGACACTTGGATCCCTGTGGGGGTTTGGGTGTTTTGGGTGGCTGGTTGTCTCATTGTGTTACGGCGGTCATAGCGTCGAGGAAACGCCCGGTTCCATTCCGAACCCGGAAGCTAAGCTCGATTGCGCCGATGGTACTGCACTCGGGAGGGTGTGGGAGAGTAGGTCGCCGCCGGACATCTTTGTGGGGAGTGGGAGTGAGCTTGAGACCCTTTAAGGGGTTTCGCTCCTCCCACTCTCTTTTTCATGCCCAAAATCAGCGGCCATCGTGTAGCCGGCCCGCAGCCCTCGAGCTCTCCGTTCGCGTGCTCGTGCCTCCACCTGCTGCCGAGGCACCCGTCCAGCCCATCGAGTACACCCAGCCCAGTACGTGGCGCAGCGGGGTGGACAGGGCGAGGCGCACGGACCGCTGCCGCAGCCACGACAGCGACGAAGGCAGCGGACGGCCTGCAGCCGTGTTCGCATGCGCGAGCATGCCGGCAACGAGAGCGCGACGCCGCACTCGCCGCGCCGCACGCCGCCAGGGGGATCCGCGCGCAGAGGGCCGCGCCGCCTCCTCGTCACAGAACGCTTCAGCAGTGGCGCGACGTCGAGCGCGTCCAAGAGGCCCAGCGTGATGCCCTGGCCACCGATGGGACTGATCTCGTGGGCGGCGTCGCCGAGCAGCACGGCACGCCCCCGCAGCAGCGGCCAGGCACTGCGCCGGCGCACGGTGAACGCGCTGAGCATGGTCGTCGACCCCGGATCGAGACGGATCCGGGTGCGGGAGCGCACGAGCTCGGTGAGAGTCTCGGGAGCAGGTTCGGGAGCCGGGTGGGCTGGCGGATTCACACCGGTGTGTACGACCCAGCGACGGCGCCCGTCGGGCAGCGGGAAGGACTCCACCACACCGTCGGGCTCGAGATGGATGAACGCCTCGCGCGCACTGGCGGTGTTCCCCGAGCCGTCGGCAGGATCGGCGAGATCGCCCATGAGATAGGTGTCCGGATGCTCGGTGCCCGTGGTGCCGATCGCGAGCAGCTCACGCACCCGGCTGCGCGCCCCATCGGCCCCGACCACGACGCTTGCCCGTATCCGCATACCGGGAACGGAGGCGCCGTCCTCACGCGCGGTGACCTCCACGCCGCCATGGTGGGTGCGTAGCGCCGTGACTTCCCAACCGCGGTGCAGGGCAGCGGGTGCGAGAGCGGCCAGACGCTCCTCGAGCAGCAGCTCCGTCCGGCTCTGGGGCAGCGACAGCACATAGGGGCGCTCAGGCCAGGCGCGCCCGAACCGCACCTGTCCCAGATCGCCGTCGCGCGCACGAGCCCTCCCGCAGTAGATCTGCGTCCCCTGCCTGACCGCGGCCTCGTGGAGCCCCACCGCGGCCAGCGCCGCCAGCGCCGGGGATGCAGGCCGATCGCGCGGGAATGGGCGCTGACCTCTCGGCGGCGCTCCAGCACCCGCACGTCCACGCCGCGGGCCGCGAGCAGGACAGCGAGGAACAGGCCCGTCGGGCCGCCGCCGACGATCAGCACCTCGCACCGTCGCCCCGGCCCCGTCCGGTTCATCGGGAGTCGTGGACGAGCAGCAGGCGCCACGGACCGAGCGCTTCCACCGCCCATCCGCGGGGTGCGATCAGGCGCAGCTCGGCAGCGGTGTAGCTGCGCCGGATCGAGGTCAGCCCGTCCTCGCGGATGAAGGACCCCGGCGCCAGCGGCAGGCTCGCCACCGAGAACAGGGCATAGCCGAGCCGGCTCCGCTGGATGTCGCTGTGCACCGCAGCGAGCCGCGCCAGCTGCTCGGAGTCCGTGAGAACGTCGTCGCGCTGCTGCGGCGAGAGGTGGTGGAGCAGATGGTTGGAGGTCACCAGATCGAAGCGCGACCCGTCGGCGACCAGCTCCTCAGAGGAGGCGCGACGGAACTGCACCCCCGCGACCGGCGGCCGACTGCGCGACCAGGTGAACGCCCGCGGATCGGGGTCGATGCCCGTCACCCGCAGATCGAACCCATCGCGGCGGGCCCAGCGCGCCAGCGCCCGGGCGAGGTCCCCGCCCCCGCTGCCCAGGTCCAGAAGGGTTGTAGGTCCGTGGGCGTGAAAGCGGGGGCGCAGGTGGCGACGATAGGTGGTGCGCCAGCCCGCGACCAGAGAGTTGAGCATCCGGAACCGGGCGTAGGTGCGCGCGAGCCGCCGCGGATCGCAGTCCGGATCGTCCATCAGCTCGACGGCCCGAAGATCACGCTCGCTGAGATCGGGTGGGAGAGCGAGCCGGCCCACCCGCCGCGCCGCGTCCTCGCTCACGGGTCGGAGGTGGGGGCGCCGTGGGCGGTCAGCAGCCCGGTCTCCACCGTCAGCCCTGGCCCGAAGGCCATGGTGCACACCCGCTCGCGGGTGCCCGGCGCTGCGGCGTGGAGGATCTTCTGCAGCACGAACATCACGGTTGCGCTGGACATGTTGCCGTAGTCGCGCAGCGTCTCCCGGGCAGGGACCAGCTGCGCGGGGTCGAGCTCCAGCTTGGCCTCGACCTTGTCCAGGATGCTGCGGCCACCGGGATGGATGGCCCAGTGTTCGATCTCGCGGTGGGGGCGCTCCGCGAGCTCGGGTTCGTGAGCGAACAGCGGCACGAGGGCGCCGGTGATGTGCTCATCGATGATGTGGGGGACATACGTGCCCAGCACCATCTCGAAGCCGTGATCGCCGATGTTCCAGGCCATCGCTTCCTCACCCACGGGGGTCAGCACCGTCTCGAAGTGATCCAGCTGCAGCACCGGGGTCGAGGAGGGCAGGTCCCTCCCGGTGACGACCGCCGCGGCCGCGCCGTCGCCGAACAGCGAGGAGCCGACGATGGTGTCAGGGTCGTTCGAGGTGCGCACGTGCAGCGTGCACAGCTCGACCGAGACCACGAGGACCACGGCGTCGGGATCGGCGCGGCAGATCGTCTGGGCCTGCCGCAGGGCCGGCAGAGCGGCATAGCAGCCCATGAACCCCAGGTGGTAGCGCTGCGTCGCCGGGTTCAGTTCCAGAGCGCGCACGATCCGGTAGTCCGGGCCGGGGGCGAAGAAGCCGGTGCAGGAGACGGTGACGACGTGCGTGACGTCTGCCGCTGCGATGCCCTCCGCCGCGTCGAGCGCCTGCGACGCGACGTGGGTGAACAGCGCCGTCGCCTCCAGCTCGTACACCCGGTTGCGGGTACCGGTGGTGGGGTTCAGGAAGCGACCAGTCCCGGCCTCGAAGAACACGGGTTCGCCGTCGGCCGGTGGGCCCTCCCACTCCGCCAGCGCGCTGTAGCGCCGTTCGATCCCGGAGGCGTCGAAAGCGGTGGAGACCAGACGCTTCCCGAGCCTGCTGAGATCCGGCTGCGCGGCCAGCAGGTCGCGCACCTCCTCCTGTCGCAGAGCGGTGGCGGGGACGGCGGTCTCGAGCGAGCGAAGGGTGACGCTCATGCGCGTTCCTCCTCGTGGGTCGGATCCGATGTCGACGCGCCGTGGCTCGCCGGGCTCGGGAAGGTGCGCTGGGATATGTGGTCTGCTCCACAACGTACGCTCCAGCCGTCCCGAAGCCCACGCCCCTACCGGTCGTATTGCACTGCTGGAGGTTTCCAGGTGAGGGGCGGTCGCGCGAGGCGCGCGGCGGCCAGAGCTGCTGAGCTGCCTGGCGCCGGGGCTGGTGCGCCATGTGCGGGTGATGAGTGGGGCGGATCCGGGTCTGATCTGGTTCAGCGATCTGCTGGTCGCGGGCAGGATCGACGCGCCAGGCAGGGTCGACGCGCCGGGCAGGGCCGACGAGGCGCGCGGCCGGGTCGCGACGACCCACCCCGCTCAGCAGGCGGCGGGGACCTCGGAGGTCTCCGGCACCTCGGCCGCGACCCCGCGGGCCTGCTGGCGGCGATGCACCACGAACGACCAGCCAGCGATCCCCAGGCCCAGCACGGCGAGCGCCACGCCGGTCCAGGCGGGGGCGAGCAGGCCCCAGCCGGCGGCGAGCACGGCCGCGCCGAGCGCCGCACCGAGGGAGTTGCCGATGTTCAGCGCCGAGTGGTGCAGCGCCGCGGCGAGGGAGGGTGCGTCGGGTGAAGCGTCTAGCAGGAACAGCTGCAGCGAGGGGCCCATCATCTGGGAGGTGATGGCGATCGCGAGCAGCAGGAGGATCCCGGCGATCGCGTTCTGGGCGACCAGCGCGAACACGGCGAGGCTGAGCGCCATCCCGATCAGGCCGAGGAAGATGGTGCCGTAGACGCTGCGGTCCGCGAGGCGGCCGGCGAGGATGTTGCCGAGCGTCATGCCGAGGCCGAACACGAACAGCGCCATGGGCACGGCGCGTTCGCCGAGGCCCATCACGCCGGGCACGATCTCGCCGATGTAGCTGTAGACCGCGAACATGCCGCCGAAGCCGATCGAGCCGATGCCGAGCGCGAACCAGACCTGGCCGCGGCGCAGGGCGCCGAGCTCGGCGCGGATCGAGCCGGTGGTGCCGGCCCCTTCGGGTTCGGGCACCAGTCGCCACACGGCCAGGGCGGTGATCGCGGCGATCACGACGACGATCACGTAGGCGGAGCGCCAGCCGACGCTCTGCCCGAGCGCGGTCGAGGCCGGGACCCCGATCATGGTGGCGATCGTCAGGCCCAGCATCACCAGGGACACGGAGCGGGCTCGTCGGCCGGCGGGGGAGAGCCGTGCGGCGATCAGCGAGGCGACGCCGAAGTACGCGCCGTGGGGAGGCCGGAGAGGAAGCGGGACGCGGCGAGGACGGTGTAGCTGTCCGCCATCGCGGAGAGCAGGTTCCCCACCCCGATCAGGGCGATCAGCAGCACCAGCAGACGGGCGCGCGGCATCCGCACCGCAGCGATCGTCACCAGGGGCGCACCGACCACCACGCCCAGGGCGTACAGGGTGATCAGCATGCCGGCCTGCGGGATGGAGACGCCGAGGTCGCGGGCGATCTGCGGCAGCAGTCCCATGCTCGCGAACTCGGTGGTGCCGATCGCGAAGGCGCCCAGCGACATCGCCAGTATGACCAGCCGCAGGCGGCCGGGGGACAGCGGTGCGGCCTGAGGAGTGGGGTGCGAGGTCATGGGGCTCCAGCGCGACGGGGTCGAGGAAACGCTGCCGACGCTGGTAGCGGTGAGTACCCCTCGATCCTAGGGCTCGGGACGGTTCCGAGGCCAGGGGAGGTGAGCGCCGGTACCTGGCGCGCCCGAGCCCGCTGGACCAGCTGCTCCACAACCGGGAGGCCCGCGCCCCGTCCCCGGCGCCGGGGCGGCGGCCCGGCCGATCCACCCAGGAGTGCACTCGTATCCAGGGTGCCTCCGCGCCTCAGTCCCCGTATCGCAGCTCCACGCGGCGGTTGGCGGCGAAGCTCGAGGGATCGTCGGGGTTCTCGGCGACGGCCGGGTCCTGGTCACCGAACCCCTCTACCTCGAGCGTGAGATCGGGGCGTGCGCCAGCCAGCGCGTCGGCCACGGCCTGGGCGCGGTGCTCGGAGAGCTGCTGGTTGTCGAAGTCGTAGCGGGAGCGATCCACCGGGCGGGAGTCGGTGTGTCCGCCCACCTGGATTGTCGCCCCGTCCGGCACTTCGGCGGCGAGCTCGGCGATCCGGGTGGCGGCGCCGGAGGGCAGGTCCCAGGCGTTGGAGACGAAGAGGATGTCGGTCTCCAGCACGATGACCTGGTCCTCGGCCGGCTCGGTGCTGCCGAGCGAGGTGACGGAGGCTGTCGGGTCGAAGTGGGTGACGGAGTCGGCGAGGATCTTTTCGGTGATCTCGAAAGGCTGTTCGGGCCGCTCGTTCATCCCGTTCTCGGCGAGCGCCGGAGGGGTGAGGGGCGCCAGCATCAGCAGCATCGCCGAGCCTGCTGCGATACGCGCGGCGGAGGTGCGCAGCGAGTCGGGCATCGTCATGCTCACGCCGTCCCCTCGTCGTCGCTCGAGGCCTGCTCGATCGCGACATCCTCGAACTCGGGGGCCCCGGGGATGGCGATGTCGATCGTGTCGATGTCGTCCTCGGGCGCGGCGTAGGTCGCCCAGTACGCCTGGGTGTCGCCGGAGGCCAGCTTGTGCTTCGCCTGCTTGCTGTTCCAGACGTTCTCGCCGTCCCAGTCCCCTCCACTGCGCAGGATGTCGTAGCGCTTGAGGTTCTCGCGGTCGAACAGGGCCGGGGCCACACTCGCGTGGTCCCTCCCGTGCAGGTCCCAGAGGCTGTAGGCCCCGCTCCCGCTGAACTCCGGAGTGAAGGTCAGCAGCAGCTCCATCGTCTGGCCGCGTCGGCGCAGATGGTGCAGGCCCACGGTCATCGTTCCGTCGATCTCGTCGGTAGGCAGGGTGTAGTCGATCGTCGCGACCGCATCGCTCGGGTCGATCACCCCTCCGCCTGCCGCAGCCTGGTCCTCCTCGTCCTTGTCGTCCGGCTCCTGACCTCCGCCATCGGAGGCGTTGGGCTGGTCCGGTGCGGTGTCCTCGGGGCCGGCCTCAGGGCTGTCGTCCTCGAACTCGGCGTCTGCGGCGCCGCAGGCGGTGAGGGACAGCGCGGCGAGCGCGGACAGGGTGAGCGCCGCCTGGCGGCGGGTGGGCTGGGCCTCGCGGATGCGTGTCATGGTCTCTCCTACGGTCGGGGGCCGGAACGCGGCTGCCCTTGAGCTGTTGTCACCCGTATGTCGTCGCGGGGAGCGGAATGGTTGCATCTAATCCGGAGAAGGTTTCCGGCCGATGAACTGAGCTCAGCCGACGACCCTCACGGTGACCCGCGTCTCCAGTTCCTGGCCGTCGGCGGTGCGGCCGCGCAGGATCACCTCCGCGGTGCCCGGTCCGGAGGCGGTCAGCGCTGCCTGCTCCTGATCGACCAGGTGGGAGCCGGTGGGCAGTGACCACACCCAGGAGTCGATCCCCTCCACCTCGGCGGTGAACACCGCCTCCTCGCCGGTGGTGATCTCCTTGGGCCCCTCGATCGCGAGGGAGGCGTCGTCTCGAGCCGCGGGTGCGGTGACACCGGGGCCCAGCAGCGCCCCCGCCCCCAGTCCGAGCAGCAGGGCGACTGCCGCCACCAGGGCCGTCAGGGCAGCGCGCCGGCGCCGAAGCGGCGTACCTGCGGGCGAGGCAGCGGCGGGGCCTGCGTCGGAGGGGGCGGCCGACGGGCCGGTCGCGGCGGCGGCAGCCGGCGGATGACCTCCGCTGGCGGGGCGAGCGCCTGCTCGACCTCGCTGAGCCAGGCCCGGGCGTCGGGCTGACGGTTGCTGGGGTCCTCTGCGAGGCCCCGCTCGATGACCTGCGTGAGCGCGACGGGCAGGGCGGCACCCTGGATCAGCCATCGCAGCAGCGCGGACATCGCCCAGATGTCGGCCCGGATGTCCACCACTGCGGGACGGGACTGCTCGGGAGGGCGGAACCCCTCGGTGCCGGCGGCGACGGTGAGCCCGGAGCTGACGGCGAGGTCCTTGCACATGCCCAGATCCGCGACCAGCAACCGCTCGTCCGCGCCCAGCAGCGCGGCCCCCTCCCGGCCCGTGGCTGCCCCGGCATCACCGACGATGCCTCCGGTGCTGGTCAACAGCAGGTTCCCGGGGCTGAGATCGCGGTGCACGAGCTGGGCCTGGTGGACCGCGTCCACTGCGGCGGCCAGCGGCCGCGCCACGGCCAGCACATCGTCGTCGCTCGCGGTCCAACCCTGCGTGCGCAGCGCCTCGACGCGGTCGCGCAGCGTACCGCGGTCGGCATGCTCGAGCACCAGGTAGGGCTGCTGGCGGGAGGTCTGCCCGATGTCGTGGACGGTGACCACGTGCGGACCGCCGACCCGGCGCAGGCTGCGCCCCTCGGCGATGAACCGTTCCCGGATCTCCGGGTTCAGGCTGTGGTTCTCGGCCAGGACCTTCACCACCACTGTCGCGTCCAGCCGTTCGTCGTGCGCGCGGTGCGCGGTGGCGAAGGAGCCGAACCCCACCACCTTCTGCAGGCGGTAGTGGCCGAGCAGTTCGCTCATCAGCGCACCCCGGAAGAACGGTCGGAGGCGCCGAGCCGGCCGGCGAGCATCGCGCGGCCGCGGCTGATCTGCGATTTCACGGTGCCCTCGCTGCGGTCCAGCCGCTCGGCGATGACCTTGTACGGCAGCTGCTCGAGATCGCGCAGCTGCACCGGCACCCGGTACAGCTCCGGGAGCTCGGCCAGCACCTGCCGCACCGTGAGGCGGTCTGCGATCAGCGAGCTCATCCGGGCCGCCGGGCGATGCTGCTCCTGCAGCTCGACGGTCTCGCGCTGGCGACGGAGATGGTCGACCACGCGTCGGCGCACGATGCTGTGCGCCCAGGTGGTCACCTTGGCCCGGCCGTCGTACCCGCCGACCGATTGCGCGATCGAGATCAGGGAATCCTGGGCGACATCATCCACGGCGACAGGGTCCAGCAGTGCGGCGCCGGCGAACCGCCGCACCACCCCGGAAGCGTCGAGGATCTCGACGAACAGCTCGAGCGCCTCGGGCCCGGTGGGGGCGAGGCGTGCGAGCGCGTCGAGCGCTTCATCCTGCGCACCGGCCTCGATCAGTTCGCCCGCCGCACGCCGGGCGGCATCGATCCTGCCATCGCGGACGTATCGCGCCAGCTCATCGCTGTGGCGTGTGGTTCCCCGGCCAGCGGCCCCCGCTCCGTGTCCATGGAGCGGAGCCTATCGCGGGTGTCCCAGCGCACCCCGCGTGATGCCTGCTGTTCATCGCGCCTGCTGCGCGCCGCGCGCTCGCCGGGCCGACCTCGCTCGGCGATCAGCTCGCCGACCACCTCGAAACCGCTCGGGGAGCCGGGCCCGCGCGGATGCCGGTACTGTGCTGACCAGCCGGCCGCAGCAGCCCGGCACCCGCGCGCCCGCTGACGCTGCGTGCGGTCGTCGAATCGAGAGATGCACCATGGAACAGATCACCGTCGCCGGCCACCCCGAGCCCGTCCCCGCCTCCGCCGTCGCCGCGCGACAGCTGGCCGAGCGCCTCGATAAGGTGCGCGCGACCCGCGGAGCCGAGGCTGCCGAGGCGCTCGAGATCCTGGTCGGCCAGCGGATCGGCACCCTCCTCGAAGGCGGGATGCCCAGCATCGATGTGGCGACCATGCGCGCCATCGTCGACTACGTGGAGATCCCCGAGGAGGAGGACAACTCCACCGCTCTGGGTCGTGCGGTGCAGGGGATCCGGGACAAGGCCGCCCAGCGCGGAAAGCGCGCGATGCCCTGACCGCGACCGGTCGACAGCAGCATTCTCGTTCACACCCCGGTTCTACTTATGTCCCACATAAGTTAGCGTGGCCGCCATGATCCTCACCGGCCTCCTCCTCGGCGCCGCGCTCGGCTACGTGCTGCAGCGCTCGCGATTCTGCGTCACCGGCGCGTTCCGCGACCTGTACATGGCCCGCTCCGCACGCTTCTTCATCCCCTTCCTCCTCGCCATCGCGATCCAGGCGATCGGCGTCGCCGCGCTCACCGGCGCCGGCGTCATCGCCCCCGAACCCGCCTCCTTCGCGCCGCTCGCGGTGATCGGCGGCGGGCTGCTGTTCGGCGTCGGCATCATCATGGCCGGCGGCTGCGCGACCGGCACCTACTACCGCGCTGGCGAGGGCCTCATCGGCTCCTGGGTGGCGCTGATCTTCTACGCCCTGTTCGCCGCGGTCATGAAGTACGGCCCGCTCGGCGGCTTCACCGAGGCCGCACGCTCCCGCACCGTCGCCGATTCGACGATCCAGGAGACCCTCGGCGTCAGCGTCTGGGTGCCCACGATCCTGTTCTCCGTGCTCGTGGGGGTGCTCGTGGTTCGCCAGGTGCGCAAGAGCGCCGGCCGCAAGGTGGTGCGCCTGCCCGCCCGCCGCAGCGGCATCGGCCACTACCTCGCCGACATCCCCTGGAGCCCCTGGGTGGGCGGCATCCTGCTGGGCTTCCTCGCCATCGCTGCCTGGGTGCTGCTCTCCACCGCCTCCGGCCGCAACGGCGGCCTCGGCATCACCACCCCGTCGGCCAAGATAGTCACCTACCTCAGCACCGGGGACGTCACCCTCCTGGACTGGTCCGTGATGCTCGTGCTCGGCATCCTGATCGGCTCCTTCATCGCCGCGAAGCTCTCCGGCGAGTTCCGCTGGCGCGTCCCGGATGCGAACACGATCCTGCGCAGCGCCGGCGGCGGCGTGGTGATGGGCATCGGCGCCGCGCTCGCCGGCGGCTGCACCATCGGCAACTCGCTGGTGGAGACCAGCCTGTTCAGCTACCAGGGCTGGGTATCGTTCGCCGCGATCATGCTCGGCACCTGGGCAGCAGCCTGGTTCTTCCTGGTGCGCCCGCAGAAGGCCGCCGCGAAGAGCCGCCCCGCCCCTGCGCTCAGCCCCGCCGCCTGACCGACCTCACTCTCGACATCCCACCACCGGAAGGACCCTCATGCCCGCCTACACCCTCGAGACCAACGGCGCCGTCTGCCCGTTCCCGCTGATCGACGCGAAGAGCGCCATGGAGCAGCTGAACTCGGGCGATGACCTGATCATCGGCTTCGACTGCACCCAGGCCACCGACTCCCTGCCCCAGTGGGCCGCCGACGACGGCCACGAGGTGGTCGCCTTCGACCGCGTCGGCGACGCCGGCTGGACGATCACGGTGCGCAAGGGGGCCTGAGCCCGGCGGTTGAGGCCGTAGGCACAGCCACCGAGAAGAGTCGTACGATCGATCCCGTACGGCGGTGCAGAGTCGCGATCGCCCTCCCCGACTGCGAAAGCCTCGTCGAACACCGTGTACTCCCTCCTGCTCGCGATCATCTACCTCGCCTTCGTCAGCCTCGGACTGCCCGATTCGCTCATCGGCGCCGGCTGGCCCGTCATGCACCAGGACCTCGGCGTCCCCGTCGCCTTCGCCGGCATCGTCACGATGATCATCGCGGTGGGCACGATCGTCTCGAGCCTCGCCTCCGAACGGCTCACCCTGCGCTTCGGTGCCGGAGTGGTCACCGCGCTCAGCGTCGGGATGACCGCCGCGGCGCTGGTGGGGTTCTCCGCCTCCGACCAGTTCTGGATGCTGTGCCTGTGGGCGATCCCGTACGGGCTCGGCGCCGGCGCGGTCGATGCGGCGCTGAACAACTACGTGGCCCTGCACTACGCCGCCCGCCACATGAACTGGCTGCACAGCTTCTGGGGCGTGGGCGCCTCGATCAGCCCCTTCGTGATGGGCCTGGCCATCTCCACCGGCAGCGGCTGGCCCAGCGCCTACCTGGTGATCGGCGCGGTCCAGGCCGTGCTCACCCTCGCGCTGCTGATCAGCATTCCGCTGTGGGGCAAGGTCGACCGTGAGCGCACCCGGGCGCGGACCGCCCAGACTCATGAGTTGGTGGAGGACGCGCCCGCTCAGAAGGGCAGCGCGCCCGTGCCGCTGAAGACTGCGCTGAAGGTCCCCGGCGTGGTGCTGATCCTGCTGGCCTTCTTCGCCTACTGCTCGCTCGAGAGCACCGCACTGGTGTGGTCGGCGTCGTACATGGTCTCCGAGCGCGGCGCGCCACCGGCCGCGGCCGCAGTGCTCGGCGCGCTGTTCGTGCTGGGCCTGACCGCCGGGCGCTTCCTGGCCGGATTCTTCGCCGACCGGATCGGGGATCGGGCCCTGATCCGCGGCGGGTTCATCGCGATCGGCGTCGGCTCGGTGCTGCTCCTGCTGCCGCTGCCCACGGACGTGGTGGGCTTCGTGGGCCTGGTGATCGTGGGGCTCGGCTCCGCGCCCGTGTATCCGGCGATCATCCACTCCACCCCGGGCAACTTCGGCCGACGCAACTCCCAGGCCATCATCGGCATCCAGATGGCCGCCGCGTACGTCGGCTCCACCCTCGCCCCTCCGCTGTTCGGCCTGCTGTCGACCTGGACCGGGATGTGGATCTTCCCGCTGTACATCGGCGCGCTGGTGGTGCTTGGCCTGGTAATGTCCGAACGGCTGAACCGGGTGGTCCCCTCGCCGTCGGGCGCCGCAGCGGCGTAGCCCGCCCAGCCCCGATGGATCCGGTGCGCCCGGGGGCGTGAGCCCGTAGCGTGGAGCGCGTCCCTCGATGCAGCGACCCGGAGAGCGCAGGGCCCGTCATGGATGACCTCGACCGTTGGAACACCCTGCCCACGCGGCTGCCGGACTGGTTCCGGGACGCCCCGCTGGGCATCTTCATCCACTGGGGGCCTACGCGGTGCCCGCCTGGGCGGAGCTCGGCGCCGAGCTCGGCGCCGCAGATGACGGCGCGGACCGCCTGACCCGCAACCCCTACTCGGAGTGGTACGCCAACACCATCCGCATCGAAGGCTCCGCGGCCGCCGAGCACCACCGCGCCGTCCACGGCGGCGCCCCTACGACGACTTCCTGGACCAGTGGCGGGCCGAGGCCTTCGACCCCGGCGCCTGGGCGGACCTGTTCCGCCGGGCAGGCGCCGACTACGTCGTGCTGACGACCAAGCACCACGACGGGATCACCCTGTGGGACGCCCCCGGCACCGGGCACCGCAACACCGCCCATCGCGGCCCGCGACGAGACCTGGTGGGCGAGATCGCCCGCGCCGCCGGCGAGGCCGGGCTGCGGTTCGGGGTCTACTACTCCGGCGGCCTGGACTGGCACGTACGGCCCACGGCCCCTCTGGTGCACGGCGAGGACGTCCACGACGCCAAGCGGCCCCGGGACGATGAGTACGGGGCGTACTGCAGCTCCCAGGTGCGCGACCTCATCGACCGCTACGGCCCGGACGTGCTGTGGAACGACATCGGCTGGCCGGATCAGAACATGCACTTCGACCAGGGCGGCCTCGGCGAGCTGCTCGAGCACTTCTACCGGCAGCGGCCCGAGGGACTGATCAACGACCGCTTCTCCGGCGCCCACCACGACTTCGTGACCACCGAATACCAGGCGGGCGAGGCACCCGTAGATCAGGCCTGGGAGAACTGCCGCGGCATCGGACAGAGCTTCGGCTACAACCAGCTCGAGGGCCCCGACCAGTACATCAGCGGCACCCAGGCCGTGCGGCACGTGATCGACGCCGTCTCCCGCGGCGGGAGGGTGCTGCTGAACGTGGGGCCCCGGGCCGACGGGACATTGCCCGAGCCCCAGGTCGAGGTGCTCGAGCAGCTGGGTGAGTTCATGGCCGAGCACAAGCAGGCGCTCGCCGGATCCCGCGGCCTCGGGGAGCTCCAGATCCCCGGCGCCGACTGGGCCCGGGCGGTCGAGAAGGACGGGCGCTGCCACGTGTTCGTCGTGGGAGACCCGGGCGTGCTGCGGATCGCGGCAGGGGATCTGCCGGAGGGCTTCGGCTGGCCGGCGGAGGGGGTCGAGGTGGAGCTGGGCGGAGCGACCGCGGTGCCGGTCGCGGTGTCGTCGGAAGCGTCGGGCCCCCGCGCTACCGTTCCCTCATGACGACCGCCACCCGCGCAGACCGCGCCGCCGGAGCACTGCTGGGGCTCGCCTGCGGGGACGCCGCCGGCGTCCCGTACGAGTACGCCACCGCCCCGTACGATCCGCAGCGCGGCCCGGAGATGATCGGCGGCGGGCTCGGCCCGTACGCACCGGGGGAGTGGTCCGACGACACGCAGATGGCGCTGTGCATCGCGCGCGTCGCAGCGTCGAACACCCCGATCGATTCCCCTGAGGGGCTTGACGCGATCGCCCGCGGGTTCCTGGACTGGCTGCGCGAGGGCGCGACCGACGTGGGGACCCAGACCCGCCAGGTGCTCGGCGCGCTGCAGGCCGACGACGATGGCCCCGGCCTCGCTGAGCGGATGACGATGCTGGCCGCGGAGCTGCACGCTCGCTCCGGCCGCACCGCCGGCAACGGCGCCCTGATGCGTACCGCGCCCATCGCCCTCGCCTTCCCGGACGATCCGGAACGCACCGCCCGCGCCGCCCGTCTGATCGCCGAGCTCACCCACGCGGACCCGCTCGCCGGGGACTCCTGCGTGCTGTGGTGCGAGGCGATCCGCCGCTCCGTCGCCGACGGCGTGCAGGGCAGGCCGGAGGACGGCTTCGGCCTGCTCCCGGCCGAGCGCCGCGACGCCTGGGCGGCGCTCGCCGACGGAACCTGGCGCCAGAGCGCCCTGGCACCGAACGGATTCACCGTCACGGCGCTGTACGCCGCGCTGCACGCGGTGGAGCAGACGGCCGGCGATCCGGCGGACAGCTTCCGTGCAGGCATCGCCGCGGCCGTCGCGCTCGGCGATGACACCGACACGATCGCCGCGATCACCGGCTCGCTGCTCGGAGCCTGGGCCGGGGCGACCGCCATCCCAGCGCAGCGGACAGGTGCGGTGCACGGCTGGCCGGGATATGACGGTGCCGGGCTGCGAGAGCTGGGGGCTTATATCGTCGGCTGAGCACGCCGCCGGAGTTCTACCGCGCACGAGGTCACGTCGGCCTCTGATCCTCAGCCGCTGATGTCTTCCGGGCGCAGGATGCGGATCTCCTCCGTCGTCGCCTCTGGCAGCTCGACAACCCGCATCGCCTGGTGGCTGAGCGCGGCTTCGAAGAGGTTCCGCATAGCGCGGCCGTTGCCGAAGCCGGTGGGGCGTGGAGCGGGCAGGAGCGCGCGCACAGCGTCCTCGGCGCCCTCGGCGAGCTCGAGGCCAGCGCCGTCGGAGATGCTGCGGAAGATATCCACGAGTTGATCGTCGGTGTAGTCGGGAAACTCGAGAGTGGTGGGGAACCGCGAGGCGAGCCCGGGATTGGAGCCCAGGAACTGCGCCATCTGCTCGCCGTAGCCAGCGACGATCACCACAAGGTCCCGGCGATGGTCCTCCATGAGCTTCAGCAGGGTGTCGATCGCCTCCCGGCCGAAGTCGGTCCCGGAGCCGGCGCTCTGCGCGAGCGTGTACGCCTCGTCGATGAACAGCACGCCGCCGAGCGCCTCCTGCACCTTGTCCGTGGTCTTCGGTGCGGTGTGCCCCACGTACTGGCCCACCAGGTCCGAACGGGAGGCCTCCACCAGGTGGCCGTTGTCCAGGATCCCGGCGCTCTGATAGATGCGGGCGAGGATCCGAGCCACCGTGGTCTTCGCCGTGCCCGGGTTGCCGGTGAACACCAGGTGCCGGGACGGTTCCTGGACCTTCAGGCCTGCCTGGCGGCGCAGCTCGCCGGCCTTGAGCTCGGCGGAGAGCATCCGCACCCGGTGCTTGACCGGCTCGAGACCGGTGAGGCCCTCGAGCTCGGCGACGGGGTCTCGGTCGCCCTCCTGGCGTTCGGCAGGCCGGGAGCGCTGCTTGCGGGGGAGATCGTCGGCGATGAGGGTGCGGATCTCCTCGTCGCTCGCCGTGTCGGGAGCGATGCGCATCGCCTGCTGCCCGAGGGAGGCTTCGAGCAGGTTGCGCACCCACCTCCCGTTGCCGAATCCTTCCGGTCGGGGCGAGGGGATCATCTCGGAGAAGCGTGCGACGAAGTCCTCGGCAACGACCATGCCCATGTCCTCGGCCAGGGCTGCGAGGATCTGCAGCAGCTCGGCGTCCGAGTAGTCGGGGAAGTCGATCGTGAGCGGGAACCGGGAGGCCAGGCCGCTGTTCGCGCGCAGGAAGTCGTTCATCTCCTTGCGGTACCCGGCAGCGATCACCACGAAGCGATCACGGTGATCCTCCATGAGCTTCAGGAGGGTCGCCACAGCCTCTTTGCCGAAGTCGTTGCCGGAGTCCTTCGGCGCCAGGGAGTACGCCTCGTCGATGAACAGCACCCCGCCGAAGGCCTCCTCGACCTTGGCCTTGACCAGCTGAGCGGTGCCGCCGACGTGTTCAGCCACCAGATCATCACGGGTGACCTCCACGAGATGACCGGATTCGAGCACCCCGAGGTCGCGATAGATGTGGGCGATAAGGCGTGCGACTGTCGTCTTCGCGGTGCCGGGGCCGCCGAGGAACAGGGCGTGGCGCGTGGGGCTGCCTACGCGCACTCCGGCCGCGCGCCGTCGTTCGGTCCACTGCAGCTCCGCGACCAGCGATGCGACCTGTTGCTTCACCGAGGTGAGGCCGATCAGTCGGGAGAGCTCGTCCAGGGGCTGGTCGGACGTCGCCTCGGACGTCGTGCCAGCGGCCTCGGAGTACGTGCCTCCGGCCAGCGCGTCCCGGACGCGATCCAGGTCCGGGACCGTCGGGAAGCTGCTGTCGGGCGCCCCCAGCGCCCGTGCCTGCCACCGGAAGGAGGCGCCGACCCAGCGCCGCAGTTCCGCGGTCCGCCCGTCGGCGAGCAGGGCGTCGATGAAACGGCCAACGCGGTCGCGGACCTCCTCGGCATCGGTGCGCACCTCAGGAGCCCGCAGTCGGCCCAGCACGGCGTCTCCGGCGAGCTCGATGGCCTCCACTGTGAGCTCGGACCGCTCCTCATCGGAGTTGTGGAAGGCGGCCATCACCAGCAGATCAGCCGGGTCCGGGGCATCTGGTGCGAGCGTGCCGAGGTGCGCGAGCTCGGCGTACGCGCTGCGCAGCACCGCGGCGGGACCCTTCAGGTCGGGGAAGACGGCGGCCTCCTCGGCGGTGACGGCATCGCACAGCACACGATCGAGCTCGTCGATGTCCTCCGCGGCGTCGGCCGCCTCGCGGATGCTCTCGTCGGAAGAGACACGGCGGAGCACCGACACGGTCGCGGTGAGCCGTTGCTGGAGCGGCGCAATGAACGGCACCAGGGAGAGCGCATCGCCCAGTGCTCCGGCACGGAGCGCTACGGGCAGCGCCTGCTGAGATGTGTAGAGCGCGGTGGTGAGCGGGGAGTGGCCCGTCGGCCAGGACGCTCCGTAGACCTGCGTGGAGCGGCCCTCATCGGAGCCGGGTGAGAGGAACGGTGCGGTCCAGTGGTACGAGAAGTTCTCGGCGTCCACGAACGTGAGCCCGCCGAGCTTGTGCAGCAGCAGGACAGCCGTTTCGAGGAGGGGGACGATGTCCTCACGCAGAGTGCCGTCGTGGGAGAAAGCGAACGCGCCGGGATGCCGGGCCAGCTTCCACATGCGGCGCTGGTACTCCTCGAGCCATCCCTCCGGGACATCCCAGGGTTCGGCGACCCCGTAGAAGTCGACCCGGGCGCGCCGGCTCTCCTCGGTGCGTGCCTGCTGCGTCTGTGCCTGCGGGGTCATCGGTAGCTCCAGCCGCTCGCGACCACGGAGAAGCGCGAGTGGGCGTCGGGGTCGTCCACACGAAGTGTGGGGTAGTCGGGCTCCTCGAACAGGGCCAGGCGCACCTGCTCGATCTCGTCATGGAAGGCGTCGAGACCTGCGCGGACGAACCCGGCGTGAAAGGTTCCTTGGCGGGGGTCGCCGATCGTCTCGGCGCTCAGCGCTCCGAGCATGCCGGCCGCGGAGCGGATCAGCACCCGGCCGGGGACGAAGGCGATCGTGACGTCCTGTTCGGGGGAACGTCGGCCAGCAGCGGGACGAGCTCGCTCACGGGCACCATCGCCCGCACCAGGCTCTGGCCCTCGATGAGACGGAACGGCGAGTCCTCTCTCGGTGCACGCAGGAGCCGCAGGCGGTGACGGTCCGTCCCCGCGCTGAGGGCGAGCGTCGCCGTCCAGTCCTCGTGGGCGCCGAGCGTCAGCTGCAGCTGCCCGGAGGCGGAGTGGAGGCCCTCGAGCTGGTCGGTGCTGGTCAGCGCATGCAGCTCGGGGCCCTCACCGCTCGGCGTCCATTCCATGGCGCGGGAGATGGCGATCCCGTCGATCTTCCCGTTGACCAAGAAGTACTGCGTGCCCTCTCGGATGCCGACGGAGAGGTGGAAAGGGAGGGCAGGAGGTTGCGGGCCCTCGTCAGGGTTGCCGAGCCGGTGCACGGCACCGAGCGCACCGCTGACCTCGCGCATCGCCGTGAGCAGGCAGCCGCCGTCGACGGTCCCGAGGGTGAGGAGGTCATCGGCGGGGAGGTCGATGTCCTTGACGGTGATGTCGCTCCATCCGCTGCGCGAGTGCAGGCTGTGGCTCTCACCGTCGACGTCCAGGTACCAGTTGGGCTCACGCGCGACCGCACTCCCAGCAGAAGGTCCAGTCTGCACCGAACATCGCGCCGCACTCCTCGCAGGTGCGGGCCGGGGTGGCGGCGGCGGCCTTCGCGGGGGCCGCCTGCTGCACAGCGGCGACCTCCGAGGCGTCCTGTGCCACGGAGACGCCAGCACCTGCGGAATGGTCGGTGGAGGTCGCCGCGGACGTGGCTGCGGGGGCCCCGGCCGACGCTGCGGTGCTGCTGCTAGCACGGGCGGGGGAACCGGTGGCGGTGTCGGATGCCGGGCGCGGACGGCGCATCCCGGGCGCTTGCTTCCAGGCCTCGCCGAGACGCGGAGCG
This sequence comes from Brachybacterium sp. Z12, assembly GCF_014400405.1. GTDB lineage: Bacteria > Actinomycetota > Actinomycetes > Actinomycetales > Dermabacteraceae > Brachybacterium. The sequence goes on from NZ_CP060496.1 coordinate 579,207, forward strand.
GAGCCGGACTCATCCTTCACCAGCCAGCGGAAGACGCGCACGATGTGCTCGCTATCGGGTGCGGCGGGATCGAACGGCGGTTCGGCGGTGAGCTCGTTGATCGTGCGGTCGAGGTTCTCCGCCGAGATCCCGCCCGGCCAGAGGACGTCGGGAGCGATGGTCCCGATCCCCGTTGTCGGTCGGCATGAAGACGACGCGGGCTCTCACCTCGTGGCCGACGCCGAGCGCACGGAACTTCTTCTGGACGCGGTCGGCGGCGAGCTCCATGTTCCTGCTCATAGAGCGGGCCTTGCCGATGTACCCGCCGGTGGGGTTGTCGATGAGGCGCAGGGCGTCGTCCTCCATGATCCAGGTGACGTCCCCCTGTGTGTAATTCTTCATGTCCAGCAGGTAGATGGACCGGCCGGTGACGACGACACAGTCGATGTCGGAGCTGTAGGTGGTGCTTGCGCCGACAGTCTCGTCAGGCATGTGCACGGACCAGAAGGTCGCGAAGCGGTCGAGCTGTCCGGCGTGCTGGAGGGCGCGGGCGAAGTTCAGCTCGCCGTCCTGACCTTTGGCGATCTTGTCGGCGCCGAAGCCGGAGCCGCTGAGGCCGGCGCCCGGGGAGCCGTAGAGGTTCGCCAGTGCGGGGAGCTCGACCGCCGTGAGCGCTGAGGGCTCCAACCCGGTGAAGCGTCCCTGGGCGCTGGGCTGCAGCTGGCTGTTGACCTCCCGCTGCATCCGGCGGTCGTACTCGATCTCCTGCAGACGGGCCTTCTCGATGGCCTCCTGCTCGGCCCGGTGGGCGTTATGGCGGCGGAGCTCCTCCCTGTGGACGCGGACCCTCTCCGCATCCTTCCTCGCAGCGCCGGGGACGAGCTTGCGCAGGATGAATCGAGCTGTCACCCCGACTGCCATGACCAACGGCCACAGCGCATGCATCATCCACCAAGGGACATAGAGGAACCATTGCTCGACGCCTCCGGAGCTGAGCAGGAGCGAACCTGCGATCCAGAGAACAGCCAGGATGGCGCCGAAACCGACGACTCTCCCCATCTGCGACGCATGCGTCGCACCCTTCCCGACCATCTTCCACGTCAGCATCACGAAGGTCAGTGCCGGGATGATGCAGATCAGCCACACCGGCGGCATATCGCCCTTCGGTGCCACCCACAGGACGGCGATCAGCAGCGTGTAGAGGAACAGCCCCGTCCCGATATAGGCACGGAACTTCGTCAGCGTGATCGCCCGGTCGGCTGCCGGCTGGATGCTGGTCATCGTTCGTTCTTCCCCTCATCGTGCGCTGGGACGACCTACGTGACCGTCCAGACCCCTGAGCGTGCTTCTGACGCCGCTGTGGCCACCATGATGCCGTTTCGATGGGACGGATGGATACCGAATCTGCCACCTGGGTTCTTCGACCTGCCGCGACTGGGGTGGAGCTGCGGGTCTCGGGAGCGTCGACCCGCACCGACGCCAGCGCGTCGCAGGGCGTGAGAGGAGCTCGGTGCAGGACACCAAGGATGCACTTGCTGCTGCCCGCACGGGTCAGCGGGCGGCAATGCCCTCCAACTCGCGCACCCAGCTCTGGACGCGCTCGGGCTCGGCCCAGCTGATCTCGAGCGAGTTGCGGGCCAGCAGCACCACCTCGTCGCGGGTGAGCTGCTGCGCGGTCGCGAGCGCTTCGATGTTGTCGCCCACGTAGCCACCGAAGTAGGAGGGGTCGTCCGAGGCGATCGAGACCTTCAGCCCCTGGCGCAGCAGCGTGGTGATCTCCTCGTGCGGAGGATCGATCCGAAGGAGATCCGCGCGTCCGGGGTGCGGGGGTGAGTCGAATGCTGACGGCCAGTGGTGGCGCTGCTGCCGCTCGTGGGACGCTGGGCAAGCTCAAGGCTTCTCGACCGATCGGAGCACAGATGTCTTCCCACGCAGGCAACGTCGTCCGCGGCATTTTCGGGGCGGTGGTCTCGATCGCGATCATCGCCTTCGGGATCGCGTGGGCGACCACCGGCGTCTCCCTCGGGCAGAGCGTGCTCCTCGGTCTGATCGTGGCGGTGGCGGGAGTGCTCCGTCTTGCTGACGCCGCCCGCCAGGTCTTCCGGACGGTGGACGGCGAGGACGGGTGAACGCCGGCAGTGCCAGCCCGGCACTGCCCCGCATGCCGCTCACCGTCCCAGGGCCGCGAGCCTCGCCATGAGGCCATCGGGTGCCAGCCGCGCCGCGGTGTAGATCGCCTTGTAGCGCCGGCTCGGCACGGACACGGCCTTCGCTCGTGCCACGTCCCGCAGCGACTCGGACACGACTCGGGGTGCCTCGAGCCACAGCCAGTCCGGGATGCCCTCCTCGCCCTTCGCGAGGCCCAGCCGGGCATGGAAGTCGGTGTGGGTGTAGCCGGGGCACACCGCCGTGACGGTGACACCGCGGGAGCGGTACTGGCTGCTGGCCCAGCGGGAGAACATCACCTGCCAGGACTTCACCGCCGCGTAGGTGGAGCGGGGCATGACGGCGGAGGCCGAGGAGATGTTGAGGATCGTGCCGGAGCGTCGCGCCAGCATTCCCGGCAGCGCGGCATGCATGAGCCGCATCGGCACTTCGACGTGGAGCCGGAGGTGGCGGGCCTCGTCCTCGATGTCGTTCCGTTCGAACGCGAGCGGCAGGCCGAACCCGGCGCTGTTGATCAGCGTCTCGACAGGTCGCGCTTCGTCCGTGAGCCGCTCGACCACAGCCGCGATGCCGTCGGGGGAGGAGAGGTCTGCGCTGAGCACTTCGACCTCCGCCGCGCCGGCCCGGGTGAGCTCGGCGGCGAGCTCCTCGAGCCGGGCCGCGTCGCGGGCGACTAGCACGAGGTGGTCGCCGCGGCGGGCGAGCTGGTGGGCGTACTCGGTGCCGAGCCCGGAGCTGGCGCCTGTGATCAGGGACGTCGATGTCATGGGCAGAGCTTAGGGGAGCGTTATGACCGCGCAGGCCGCCCTGACGAGCCACGCTGCAGCTGAGGTTCACCCGGCCGCGGTGGCTCGGCGCACGTGACCAACGCCCCGCCCGTCGGCCGCGCGTGGAGCCATAGACTCGATCGGTGCCCGGACTCCCTGATTCCCCTGATTCCTCGACGCCCTATAGCGGCGGTGAGCCCGACGAGCTGACCGCTGAGGACATCGCCACCGCGCTGCGCGTGCTGCGCGCGGCCCCGGCGCTCGCCGACGAGGACGCGAATCTGATCGCCCTGAAGCGCGCTTCCCGGAACTTCGAGAAGAAGCTCGCGAAGGCCCGCCGCGGGGAGAAGACCTGGGCCCAGCGCAAGGCGGACCGCGCCGTGATCGCCGCGACCGCCACCGGTTCCCCCATGCGCATCGACGACGAGACCAAGGGGATCCCGCTGGTCTCCACCGCGCAGGGCGCGTTCGCGGGAGAGCTGAACAAGGCCCGCGGCTGCTACATCTGCAAGTCCGACTACACCCTGGTCGATGCCTTCTACCACTGGCTGTGCCCGGACTGCGCAGCGATGTCGCACGCCAAGCGCCACCAGCGCACCGACCTCACCGGCAAGCGGGCCCTGCTCACCGGAGGCCGGTCCAAGATCGGGATGTACATCGCGCTGAGGCTGCTGCGCGACGGCGCGCACACCACCATCACCACCCGCTTCCCGAAGGACGCGGTGCGGCGCTTCGCGCAGATGGAGGACGCGGCTGACTGGATCGACCGGTTGAAGATCGTGGGGATCGACCTGCGTGACCCCACCCAGGTGATCGCCCTCGCCGACGAGGTCGCCGCCGCCGGTCCGCTGGACATCCTCATCAACAACGCTGCGCAGACGGTGCGCCGCTCGCCGAGCGCCTACTCGGCCTTGATCGAGCAGGAGAGCGCGCCGCTGCCCAGCGACCTCGCGCTGCCGGAGATGACAGCTTTCGACCGCATCTCCCAGGCGCATCCCGCCGCGATCGCCGGTGTGCTGCAGAACGAGTCGGTCCCGCAGCACGACGGGGAATCGCTCGAGCATGCCCGGGCCGCGCAGACCGCCGCGTCGATGACGGCGCTCGCGCTGCGGGCCGGTAAAGCCAGCCTCCAGGAGCACCTCGCGGGCACCGCGGTCGACGCGGGCGGCCTGCTCCCGGATCTGCAGACCAACAACTCCTGGACGCAGACGGTGGACCAGGTCGATGCGCTCGAGATGCTCGAGGTGCAGCTGTGCAACGAGACCGCTCCCTTCCTGCTGATCAGCAGGCTGCGCGCCTCGATGCGCGCCGCCGTGCAGGCCGGGGCGCGCCGCGCCTACATCGTGAACGTCTCGGCGATGGAGGGCCAGTTCTCCCGCCGCTACAAGGGTGCTGGTCACCCGCATACGAACATGGCCAAGGCCGCGCTGAACATGCTCACCCGAACCAGCGCGGGCGAAGCGTTCGAGACGGACCGGATCCTGATGACGGCTGTGGATACCGGCTGGATCACCGACGAACGCCCCCACCAGGACAAGCTGCGCATCGCCGCCGAAGGCTGGCACGCTCCGCTCGATCTCGTGGACGGCGCAGCCCGCGTCTACGACCCGATCGTGCGCGGCGAGGCCGGTGAGGACATGTACGGCTGCTTCGTGAAGGACTACAAGCCCAGCCCCTGGTGAGAGGGCGTCCCTGCCCGCCTCGTCTGACAAGCCAGAGGGGAGTGCGGTAGGGCGGCTCAGATGCGTGAGGCCGAGACGTCAGGGAAGCAGCGCGGATGCTCAGCTCGTGGCGAAGGTGTACTCGGCGGAGAAGTCCTCGATGGGCTCCTCAGCAGTGGTCTGCAGCACCGCGTAGGTCTCGTTGCTGTTGCCCTGCCGCTCCAGCAGAGGCAGAGCGAGGTCCTCGACCACCACGGGCTCACCGGGGCGGAGCTCGTACTCCATGCCCTGGTCGTCCGCACCGTAAAGGGTCAGGGTGCCGCTGCCGGACTCGATGGTGAAGGTGCCGCTGATGACGATCGCGGTGTGCCCGCCCCCGCCCTCGAGATCGGTGGACCACTGCCCGTCCGATGCACCGACCGACGCGGTGCAGGTCGACTCGTAGTCCGAGCCGCTGCACTTCTCGCTGACGAACTTGTTGCACCCGCCCAGCAGCAGTGTCGAGGCGAGCAGGACGCAGGCGATACCGGCGCGCTTCCGATGTCGATCCATGCCCGCGATGCTACGCATAGGCTCGTTCAGCTGGCACTGGCTTCCTCTCCTCCACAGCTCGTAGTTGTCCACTGCAGACTTTTAGGCGTGGCTCGTGCTCGCGCAGTCCTCCAGGCTCCAGACATGACGCCTGATGACACTGACTTCACTGATTCCGATGTGTTCGCGACTGTTCGCGATAGTGCGCTGTGGTTCCTCGGCGAGGCTCCAGTCCCGGGCCGCGAGCCACAGGATGCCGAGGAACGCGCAGGCATGCTTGCCGAATTCGAACAGCTGCCCTTCCTCCTCACTGTCCGTCACCTGCTCGACTTCGTAGGAGAGGGGCGGCGCATCACTAAGCAGGGGGAGCTCTTCGCAGTGGATCGTCGAGAGCTTGAGGAGCTCCTCGATGAGGTCGACACGCGCTGGTCCTGGCACCTTCATGGCTCCGGCCAGATCCTCCACCTCGCCTGGAGGACCCTGCTGAGCAGACGGGTGCTCTTCAGAGAAGAGGGCCAGGTGCGGCCAGTCCTGAAGAGGCTGGAAGACCAGTGGGATTCGTCGGATCCGGAGCAGCAGCTGAAATGGATGCAGAGCCAGGTGGAGACCGCCTTGGAAGCGGCACTGACCAGCCATGAATTCACACCATGGAGTGTGGGGTTTGATGATCACCTGATGGATGCACTGTTGATCGCCAGCGGGCCTGACGGGCTGCTGCTGCCCACCCTCCCTCCCGACGGCGATCTGGTGCACTGCCGTGAGGTCGTACAGTTCATGTCCCAGATGTTGCGCCACCCTTGGATCCGCCAGGTCCCGCTCGACCACGTCACCGGACACCCCTCTGAGCATGGCCTCCGTGCCCTCTCGCACACCCTGTACGTGATGGGGCGGCTCAACGACTGTGGTCTGCTCACCTCTGCGCCTGAACGGTCAGATCCGGACAGTGCGTGGGAAGGCGACGGTCAGGTTGTGTTGGATTACGGCCCCTCTGTGCGGGACCGTCGCTACTCGCCGATGGCCCTCTACCGCGCTCCCGTGGCGATGCGTGGCGTGATCGCACGGGTGCGGGCTCGGCGCTCCGACCCCTCGCACCTCACGGCGTGGGCCTAGAGCCGAAGCAGTCTCACGCTCCGCATCCTTGTGATGCTCTTCAACTCGGGGGCGAGCGCCTGCGGTCCGGAGGCGCGGCTCGAGTCGATGCCCCGCTCCCAGGCAGGTCTGGACGAGGTACGCAACTTCACCGAGCGTGAGGTCGACGGCGTGGAGAGAGGTATCGGCACGGCGGTGCGCGTGCGCTTCTCCGAGGTGCCACCCATGGCCTGGTATCCCGCGTCCGTGGCCGCCGGCATAGGGTTACCCGTTATGTGGCGCTGCTCCAGGCAGCGCCGGTCCGCCGCGGGGGAACGGAGCAACGATGGGACGACGCCGAGACCGACAACGAGCACGAGTCTCCAGAGGCGACCGGGCCTCGCTCTTCCTGGAGATGCTCGACGTGATTGCAGGCCTGGGACAGCTCCTGGTGCGCCTCCCGGTGATGCTTCTACGCTTCTTCGGCTGAGCACGCAGGGCGCCCAGGACAGTGCGCACGCGCCCGAACATTACGGCTGACCCGCCCCTCAGGCGTTGCCCTCGGTGAGGCTCGCCGACGGCAGCCAGTCCGCCCCCAGCAGCTGGGCGACGCCCTCGAGGCCAGCGGTGTCGCCTCCCACGGTGTCGGAGGCGGCGGCGATCCTCTCCACCATCACCTTGCTGACCTGCTCCTCGACGGTGCCATGCGCGTAGGCGATGTGCCACGGGGAGACCTGGTGGTCGCGGTGGGTACGGCCGGTGACCTGCCGGCCCGCGATGCCCGAGAACCGGGCCTGGTGGAAGACGCCGACGCGGGGTTCGGTGCTCGCCCGGCGGCCGCCTTCGAGGGTCTCGCCGGCGTGGAGGCTGATCGAGGCGACCGTGGTGAACACACAGACCTTCGCCTGCCCGGTCTGGAACTTCAGCCGTTCGGCCTCGACATCGAAGCGGCCCTGTCCGTAGATGGTGGCGACCTCGAGGCCGGAGTCGCGCAGCCGCTCGGCGATCGGGTCGGCGGCGGTGCCGACGAACTCGACCGAGCACGCCACCTGCCGCTCGGACTCGACCTGCTGGGCGATCCAGGCGACAGTCGAGTCCACGCGGATCAGCCCGGCCTTCTGACGGAAGCGCAGCAGCGCTGCCCGGCCCTTGGCGGTGTTGCGGCCGCGGCGGGCGATGTCCATCTCGCGGCAGAACTCTCCCCATTCGGCCTCATACGCGGCCCGCTCCGTCGGCGTGAGCGTGACCGGCATCCCGGAGATCGGCACCGGGCCCCATGGCGCCGCGCGATGCAGCATCGCGGGCGGCTGCGCGTCCTCGAGCCAGCCGCGCACCAGAGCGAGATCCGCAGCGCGCCGCTCGGCGTCGGTGGTCCAGGTCGCGCCGTAGCGTCCCTTCTCCAGGCCGACGCCGTGGCGCTCGAGCGCGGTCGCGAACGTGACCGCGGGCTGGGTGGCCGAGGTCCACTGCTTCATCGGCTCGTCGTGCACCTGTGCGTAGGCCGGGGCGAGGTAGGGCAGTTCGAGCGGTGTGTGGCCGGGCGTCGCCGTGGTCGCGATGACGAACGGCGCCTTGTCAGGGGGCTTGCTGTGCCCGGAGATCTTCGCCCAGAGCTTCCAGCGCTTCGTGGTGGTGCGCCGGAGCGCGTGGGCCTCATCCGCGATGATCACGTCCCAGTCGTAGTCGGTGACCTTCTCCAGCCGGTCCCAGGTAATCACCACCCACTCCAGGCCGTCATCGCCCAGTGCCGTGATGGTGCGGCACCAGTGCCCGATGGTGATCGCGGCAGGCCTGTCGGCGACCACGAGCACACGCTGCGCACCGCGGAGGTCGCCCACCGCTGTGGCGCCGAGGACGGCGGAGATCGTCTTGCCGACGCCGGGCTCGTCGGCCAGCAGGAACTGCCGCCCACCGGCCGCGGCGCGTTCGGCGATCGCGTCGGCCGCCTCGTACTGGTTCTGGCGGGGCTCGAGGTCCTCGGCGGGCTCGGGGCTGGGCGCGGGATCATCGGGGTTGAGGGTGTTTTCGAGGAACTGCCCGAGCGTGTGCGGGCCCGGAGCGTAAGGGGCCAGGTGCTCGGGCAGCGTGCGCCCGACGAAGAGGTGCATCTTCACGGCCGGGTGCCAGGAGGCGCCTTCGACCTGGGTCCCGTAGGGCACGTCGAGCACCCACAGCCGCTCGCCCGGGCCGACGAACGGCAGCGGCCGCTGCGACTGCCCGGACCTCGTCCGGCGCGGGGACCTGCGGCGACGGCGAGTGGGGGAGCGGCGAGGGGTGGGCATCCCGTGAGGCTACCGGGATCCCGCCTATGACCAGGGCGGCTCGCCCATGGCCGTTGCGCCGGCGACCGTCATCCGCGCAGACCTGGAAGCGCACCATCTCTGGAGCACTCCGATACTTCACTCCCCGAAGTTCGGGCGGGAGCCAGATATTCAACGCTCGAGCCCGGCGGCGAATCCCATCGTGAACCCATCGAGCAGGTCAGCAGCGAGCTTGCTCCGCATGTGTTGCAGTAGAACCGGACGCAGCCGGGCATCGTGGAGAGTATCGAGCACCGCCATGCCATCGAAGGGGTGAATGCCTCTGCGGCACGGCGTGCGTAGTGGTAACTCGCTGCGGCGACGACGCCGTCGTCCGTGGCGCTGAGTGCCTCATCGTCCTCCCAGACGTCATCGACGAACGGATCCTCGGCCAGGGCCGCGAGGATGACTCGCAGGTCGAGCCCGTCCTTGGGATTGGCATGATGCCGGTCCCTCCACGCCAGCACTTTGAGCGCGGTCTGCGCGGGAGCGCTCGCGACACGGAGCTCGGTGCCGAGCGGCATCCGCACCGGAACCGACGTGGCATGCGCCTCCTGCAGTCCATTGACATCCAGGAGATAGCCATCGGCGAAGCGCACTTCGCGGCCCTGCTCGATCCCTCCGAACGGGACGACGTCGACCTCGACTCCGAACACCTCGAAAGTGTGCTCCGAGCGTCCTTTCCGTGTCAGACGATCCGCCAACTCGATGAACTGTTCACCGATGCGGACGGCGACAGCGATATCGATGTCCTCGGTCGCGCGTATCGGGGTGCTCTGCTGAAGGGCATGGATCACGAGATCGCGAGCTGCGGCACCGACGACGAGGAACTCGAGCTCCAGGTCACGACAGATGTCTGTCAGCTCCGCGAGGACCTCCTCGGCGACTGGTATATCGGAGCGCCCTGTCAGGTCGATCATCGCGTGTCACCGAACAGCTGGGCGCGGATCTCGTCGAGCCGGGGGTCGTCCTCGAGCAGCAGGTCCGCCCTGAGCAGTGGCCTGGGAACGACGCCTTCCTCCCCGGTCGGTGGGGATTTCCAGAAGGTCGGGCGGATCCGCACCAGGCCGTCCGGTGCTCTGCGCAGACGCCCTTGGCGGATGAGGTTGCGCCGGGCGTCGGGAGGAAGATGAACAAGGGCCTGTGATGGCCGGATCGGTGCGCCGAGGCGCGCGGCGGCCAGCTCCGAGCCGAGAAGCGCTCCGTGGGGGAGCTCCACCTCCAGGAGGTCCGAGGGGTCCTTCCAGATGTCGCTGGTGAACCGCTCCTCGGGCCATGTGCTGGGTTGCATGGTCGAGTAGGCGGCGACCCATTCGTCTTCGAGCGCGGCGGGGCGCAGCACTTGGTTGTTCTTGTCGAGCATCGGTGGCGTGCGCTCGCGCAGAGCGCGGACGACACGGTTGACAGTGCCGATCGATGCTCCTGATGACGCTGCCAGTTCACGCTGCAGGACTCGACGCTCCTGCTGATTCGCAAGGAGCACGGCGAAGGTGACAGGCAGGCCGGCGCGCGTGAAGGGAGCTGCGGTGGAGGTTCGGCCCGCCCCGGTATCTCTCTTGCCCGCGATCTCGATGAGAAGCCCTGGTGACCGCAGCGATGCGTTGCCCGTCGAATCGGCGTAGCCACCCCAGCCTCGCGCGGCGAGTGCCTCCGCTCGTGCGGGGGTCATGTGGCGGGTCAGCAGGACCGTCTGCTTGTCATGGGGCAGCAGCGCGAGTTCGGCGGGGCTGACGGTCGCGGTGGCCACGGCTGGGAACTCGTGCACCCCGGTTCCGTCATCGAGCAGGAGAGTGCCAGTGCAGATACTGCCCTCGAGGTTCTCCCCGTGCCGCCAGTCGGGCTTGATGCCCAGGTCACTGAGATGGTGGAGCACATTCTGGATGACGGTGCCCGCGGCACCCTTCGGATGTTCAATCGATCCCATGTGTTCAACATGCTGGAATTTGAGAGAAAATTGAACACTACCTCATGCTTCGAGGCTCTGTGCTGCAGCGGCGTGCCGGCTCCGGAGCCGCCCGTGGCCCTGCCGCCGATGCTCCCGTGGCGTCATGCCGCACGCCGCGCTCATGTGTTTGTAGACGCTGCTGAGCGAGCCGAACCTGCGGCGTCGGCGATCTCATCGGGGCTGGCTCGGAGGTCGAGAGCCGAGCGGCCGCTCAGCGGTGGGGGTACGCGCTCTCGCGACCCTGGAACTCGACGATCGCGGGATTCCGGATCACGCCGTCCTGGATCTCGATGGCCTGGTCGATGGTGGGGTCCGCGGCCCAGGCCGTGGGTCCCGTCATGACGGTCTCGAGGAAGGGAAGGAGAGCGGAGCTGTTCTCCCAGCTCGCCGAGTTCCACAGGTATGAGGGGCTGTGATCCACCGCGTAGTAGTGGATGCCGTTGTCCAGCTCGAACATGGGTGCCTGGAAGGTGGTGGGTCGCGCCCAGGAGAACCCCATGCCCTCGTCGCAGGAGACGTCGACGATCAGGCTTCCGGGCTCGAACTTCGGCAGATCGTTCTCGTGCAGGTAGAGCAGCGGGGCGTTGGGGTCCTGCAGGGTGCAGTTGACCACCACGTCGCTCTCGGCGAGGAACGGCGCCAGGGGCACCGGCCCGTCGTCGGTGAGGGCCTTGCTCTGGTAGGGGGCGTCCGAGTGGCCGAACTGGACGATGTCCACCGAGTGGATCGGTGAGCCGACGGCGGCGACCGCACGGTTCGTCAGCACCCGGACCTGCGAGATGCCGTGGGCGCTCAGCGCCGTGATCGCGCCTCGCGCGGTGGCGCCTGAAGCCGATCACCGTCGCGGTGAGACGCTGTCCGTAGTTTCCTGTCGTGCCACGCAGCTGCAGCGCATGCAGCACCGAGCAGTAGCCCGCCAGCTCGTTGTTGGCATGGAACACATGCAGTGCGAAGGAGCCGTCGGCTCCCCAGTGGTTCATCGCCTCGAATGCGATGAGCGTGAGGCGCTTGTCGATCGCCAGCTGGGTGAGCTCGCGGTCCTGGACGCAGTGCGGCCAGCCCCAGAGGATCTGGCCCTCGCGCATGGCGCGCACGTCCTCATGCTGCGGCTTCGGCAGCACGAGAATGTCGGCGGATGCGAACACCTCGGCGCGGGTCCCGACGCGCCCCACCAGCTGTGCGATCTCAGCGTCGGAGATCCCGAAGGGGAGTCCGTAGCCCTCCTCGACGAGGATGCGGTGGCGCAGGTGGTCTGGAATGCGGTCCAGATGCGCGGGATGCACCGGCACCCGGCGCTCATCCTGCTTGCGGGAGGCCCCGATCAGCCCGAGGGTGAGGGCGGAAGTGGTGGCTGATCCGTCATGGCCATTGCGGGAAGGCTGCACGTGTATCCGTTTCTGGGTGCCTGATGGCTCCCTGTTCCTTGACGATAGAGCATGGCTCCGCATCCCCGATCGAGCAGGTGGAGACCCCGCGCCTGCGAGGCCCCGGCCCGGCATCGCCGTTGCCCCGTCCGACCTGCGGGAGTACGGTCAGGAGCAGGATGCCGCCCATCGACGCAAGGGGTTCGAGGTCATGGAGACGACAGGCGGATACCCGGTCCCTGAGGCGAGACCCGCTCTGGACCGGCTGCGCCAGCGGGTCGAGGGCAGGTACCTCGAGCCCGGCGACGCTGACTACGAATCAGCCCGTGCGGTGTGGAACGGGATGATCGACCGCTATCCGCTGGCGATCGTCTGCGCCGCCTCCACGCTGACGTGGCCCCTGTGCTGGAGGCCGCGCGGGAGACGGGGCTGCCGCTGGCGGTGCGCGGCGGCGGCCACAGCATCGCCGGCCTCGGCACGGTGGACGACGGGATCGTGCTGGACCTCGGCGGCTTGAGGGACGTGCGAGTCGATCCGCAGACACAGCAGGTGACGGTCGCCCCCGGCGCGCTGTCGGCCGACGTCGACGCCGCCACGGTGCCGCACCGCCTGGCCGTCCCCCTGGGGACGGTGTCCCGGCCCGGGATCGCCGGGCAGACTCTGGGAGGCGGCGTCGGGTGGCTGATCCGCCGAGCGGGCCTGGCCCTGGACCGACTCATCAGCGCCGAGGTGATCACCGCCGACGGGAAGCGCCTGGTGGCCAGCGCGACCGAGCACCCGGACCTGTTCTGGGGGCTGCGCGGTGGCGGCGGGAACTTCGGTGTCGTCACCTCCTTCACGTTCCAGGCGGTGGAGCTGCCGGACCCGGTGCTCGGGGTGAGCCTGTATACCGCGAGCCCCACTGGCGCAGGGCACTGGTCGCCTTCGAGCGGTGGTCGAGGAACCTGCCTGACGAGCTCACCTCGATCGTGACGTTCATGTCGGCGCCCGAGGAAGCCCGCAGCGGTGACGAGACCTGGATGATCATCCGCTGCGTCTACGTCGGGGCCGACGAGCAGCGGGGCCAGGTGCTGCTGGACCGTCTGCGGCGTGCGGCACCGCCCGATGAGCAGACTGCGGAGCCGATCGACTGGCTCCGCTGGCAGTGCTCGGTGGATGACCTCTACCCCGACGGCTCGCGCGGCTTCTGGCGCAATGTGGCGTTCACCCGCATGGACGAGGGCGCCCTGGACACGATCCTCGACATCGCCGGCGCGATCCCGGGCCGCGGCACCGGCGTGGACATCCACCACCTCGGCGGCGCCTTCGCCCGGGTCCCCGAGGAGTCGACCGCCTTCCCCAACCGCACCGCGCGCTTCTGGATGACCCTCTACGGCTTCTGGCAGGAGCAGGGCGAGGACGAGCGCCTCTCCGCCTACGCCGAACGGTCCCGCAGGGCGATGCGGCAGCTCGGCGAGCACGGCGAGTACGTGAACTTCCGAGCCCGTGAATACACCCGCCCCATCGCCGACTTCACCCGCGCCATCTATGGGCAGGAGAAGTACCGCCAGCTGCAGCGCGTCAAGCAGCGCTACGACCCCGGGAACCTGTTCCGGGAGAACTACAACGTGGTGCCGTAGGCAGCGCGGGCTCGAGCGAGAGCTGCGGCTGGTCCGCGAGCCGCCGCGATGCTGCGCGGCAGCCGTCGTGGCGTGAAGCAACTGGTGGACACCCCATCGAACGTTCAGTAAGGTGCACTCGGTACCATTTAGACAACGTTGTCAGAACGTCCGTGATCACTCCAGCCGAAGATCGACGACGGCACGCTCGTGGTCGTCTCCGGGCAGACGGACTTCCAGCAGGTCGCGACCCAGGACTGGGACAACGGCAAGGCGCAGTCCCGCATGGACTCTCGCTGCTGGCCGCGAACTACTCGGACAAGCCCGTCGACGGCGTGCTCTCCCCGAACGACGGCATCGCCCGCGCGATCATCACCTCGTGCAAGGGCGCCGGCCAGGACATCCCCGTGGTCGACGGCCTCGACGCCGAGACGGAGTCGATCAAGTCGATCTGGGCCGGCGAGCAGTACTCGACCGTGCACAAGCCGACGAAGGACCTCGTGGCCAAGACCGTCGAGATCATCGCCGCTTTCCAGAAGGGTGAGGAGGCGCCGGCGGCCGAGGAGTCGGAGAACAACGGCGTGATCGACGTGCCGATCTATGCACTGGATCCGATCGTCGTGACCGAGGCGAACGCGGAAGAGATCTTCGCAGAGGACCCGGACCGCCTCGCGCTCCTCGAAGGCTGATACAGGACACGATGGTGGCCCCGGGACTCGTAGCCTCGGGGCCACCACCCCTTGCTGCGGATCGGAAGAGACGGGATGACGAAGAAGCGCGCCACCATGAAGGACGTCGCGGCACGTGCCGGGGTGGGCTTCAAGACCGTCTCCCGGGTGGTCAACGACGAACCCGGGGTCTCTGAACTGACAGCAGCGAAGGTGAGGAAGGCTGCCGCAGAGCTGAACTACCGGCGCGATATGACCGCGGGGAACCTCCGCCGTGCCGCGGGCCGCACCGACAGCGTGGGGCTCCTCGTCGCGAGCGTCGACAACGAGTTCGATGCGAAGCTGCACCGCGCCGTCGAGGACGCCGCCCAGGCGCGCCGCGTCAGCGTGTTCTCGTCGAGCACCGACGAGGACGCCGAACGTGAGCGGCAGCGCGCGCTCACCCTCCTGGCACGAAGGGTCGACGGGCTCGTGCTCATGCCCTCAAGCGGCGACCTCTCCTTCCTGCAGCACGAGCTCGACCTGGGCACACCGGTGATCGCCGTCGACCGCCCGCCGAAGGGCATCTCCATCGACACCCTCATGGTCGACAACGAGACCGGAGCCCGCGACTCCGTCACCACCTCATCGAGCACGGGCACCGGCGGGTCGTGGTCCTGGCGCATCTGGCGACCCTGGCCACCTCCGCACAGCGGATAGCTGGGGCGCGCAGCGCCTGGTCCGACGCCGGGCTCGCCGCGGACTCCCTGAAGATCATCGACGGGATATCGACCGCCGAGGACACAGCCCGCGTCCTGCATGACCTGCTGGAGGGGGAGGAGCCGCCGACCGCGGTGTTCGCGGCCCGCAACGAGATCACCGTGGGGGTGGTGCGCGCGCTGCAGAGTCGCGGCCAGCAGCACGAGATCGCGCTGATCGGCTTCGACGACTTCGAGCACGCAGATCTGCTGGATCCCGCGGTGACCGTCGTCCGCCAGGATCCGGCTCGGCTCGGCGGGCTCGTGACGGAGCGGCTGTTCGCACGTCTGGACGACCCGTCCCTCCCAGTGGAGCAGCTGGTCGTCAAGACCCGCCTGATCCGGCGACAATCCTGCGGATGCGGCGCCTGAGCATGGGGGACTCGACCACGGCCTGAGCCGGATCAGGAGCAGTTCGAGCGTGGAGCGCGCAGTCTGCGCAGATCCACCCTGTCGCCCACGAACGGGACGTGCTCCTGCGCCAGCAGCGAAGGAGCCGTGCCGCCGTGACACGCGGCGGGTGTTCCGTCGGCGCGGACGACTCTCCACCAGGGGATCTCCTCGGAGATGCGGGCGACGATCTGTCCCACCTGGCGGGGGTGCAGGCCGGTCTCCACGGCGATGTCCCCGTAGGTCATCACGCGTCCGGGCGGGATCTCGACCGCGGTCGCACGGACCGCATCCTCGGAGCTCTGCATGGTGCCGTCCTTCCAGGGAGGATCCAGCGGGGCGAGGCAGCACGGTGGCTGTCCTGCACCGCACGATAGTCGGCCGCGAGTAGCATCGGGATGCTGACCCGAGGCAAAGGAGCATCCGCACATGCACGCACCGCAGAACCACCGATCGGCGGGGGCCGTCGAGGCCTTCACCGAGATCATGGGACGGAAGCACGTGCTCACCTCAGCGCGCGCCACGGCCCGCTACACCACCGGGGATCGCTTCGGCGCGGGCGAAGTGCTCGCCGTGCTGCGACCGGGATCGCTGGTGGACATGTGGCGCGCCCTGCAGGTGTGCGTGGATCACGATCTGATCGTCATCACCCAGGCCGCCAACACCGGGCTCACCGGCGGATCGGGGCCCGGTGACCAGGACTACGACCGTGACATCGTCATCATCTCCACGCTGCGGATCGACCAGATCCATCTGCTCCACGACGCCCGCGAGGCGATCTGCCTGGCCGGCTCCACCCTCTTCGCGCTCGAGGAGAAGCTCGCTCCGCACGGGCGCGAGCCGCACTCGGTGATCGGGTCGACCTCGATCGGGGCGAGCGTCGTGGGCGGCATCGCGAACAATTCCGGCGGTACCCAGATCCGCAAGGGCCCTGCCTACACCGAGCAGGCGATCTTCGCACGGGTCGACGAGCACGGTCAGATCCAGCTCGTGAACCACCTGGGCATCGACCTCGGCTCCGACCCCACGCACATCCTGGACCGGTTGCAGCGCGGGCAGTGGGACGCCGCCGACGTCACCCCGCCGCCGCCGGACTCCACCGGCACCGCCTATGCCGAGCACGTGCGCGAGCTCGCCGACTCCCCGGCCCGCTTCAACGCTGATCCGACCTTCCTCCACGAGGCCTCGGGCAGCGCCGGGAAGCTGATGGTGTTCGCGGTGCGCACCCGCACGTTCCCGCTCGAGGAGGACAAGGCGACGTTCTACATCGGCACGGATCGTCCCGCGGACCTCGAGGGCCTGCGGCGTGCGTTCCTCGCTGCGGAGGGCCCGCTGCCGATCTCCGGGGAGTACATGAGCTCGCACGCCTTCAACCTGGCCGTGACGTATGGGAAGGACACGTACGTCTCCCTCAAGCACGTCGGCTCCCGCACGCTGGTGCGCATGTTCGCCCTGAAGAGCTGGGCGAACGGCGTGTTCGCGAAGATGCCGGGCATGGGGCCGTCGGTCGCCGACACGATCTCCCAGAAGCTGTTCGCACTGATCCCGGAGAAAATCCCGCCGCGCCTGGTCGAGTTCCGCGACCGCTTCGCCCATCACCTGCTGCTGGTGGTCAGCGGCAGCCAGCGCGAGGAGACCACGCAGCTGCTCGAGCAGTTCTTCGCCGCGCCGGAGCACGAGGGGGCGTTCTTCGAGTGCGACGCCGACGAGGCGCAGAGCGCCACGCTGATCCGCTTCGGCGTGGCCAGCGCCGCCAGCCGCTTCTTCGCCATGCACCGCAGCGAGGCCTCGGCCATGGTCACCTTCGACGTCGCGCTGCGCCGGGACGACGAGGACTGGCTCGAGGTGCTGCCTCCGGAGATCGCCGACCAGCTGCTGGAGAGCGTCTACTTCGGGCACTTCTTCTGCCACGTGCTGCACCAGGACCACGTGGCGAAGAAGGGAGTGGACCCGGTGGCGCTCAAGAAGCAGATGACTGCGCTGCTCGAGGACCGAGGCGCCGCTGTGCCCGCCGAGCACAACTTCGGGCGCATCTACCCGGCGCCCGAACCGATGATCGAGCACTTCCAGCAGCTCGACCCGCTGAACATGTTCAACGCCGGGGTGGGGGATACGTCGCCGCGGAAGCGGTGGGCGTGAGGGTAACCGGGCGATGAGCTTTATCCATGATGCGGAGGACCTCGGTGCCCACGCCGTCGGCGCGGCGGAGGCCATCTTGAGAGGCGACGTCGAAGATCTGCTCGACAAGCCCACGCTGGTCACGCGTATGAGCCCGATTCCGGTCGGTGCGGAAGAGCAGGGCCAGCTGTGAGGGGTTGAGCCAGCGGAGCGACCCGTATCTCGTCAGGGCTTCGTGACGAAGCCCTGCTCGATCATGAAGTCGAAGGCGACGTGGGATGGGAGCTCGCCGTTCTCGTCGACCCGCAAATTCAGTGCGCGCAGCGCGTCGTCAGTGAGGACGGGGGCCACACGCCGGAGAGCATGACGGGCACGGCGAGCGGAAGCTCCACGCGCAGAAGCACCGAGAACGCCGTCATCCCCATGCCGCGGCCAGCCTCGACCAGCCGCTGGTCGACGCCGCGGGTGCCGATCATCGTGTTCCGCAGAACCGGCAGCACGGCGTAGGCGACCAGCGCGACGATCGAGGCGCGGAAACCGTCCGGAATGGCCATGGCCAGCAGCACGATCAGGTCGATGGCGGGGGCCGACTGGCCGAAGTTCGCGATGGCGAGAACGGGTTCGGCCACGAACCGCAGCGGTCGCCGGGTCAGCAGGATCCCGAGCGGGATGGGTCCCGTAGGGGACGTCGAGCACGCACGTCCGCTCGTCCGGGCCGACGAAGGGGAGTGGCCGCTGCGAGCTCCCGGATCCCTTGCGGCGCGAGGGGCTGCGGCGTCGGCGGGTGCTGGATCGGCGGGTGCGGGGCACCCCGCGACCTTACCGGGTGTGGTCGGTGCTCAGGGCGGCACGTCCGTGGGCCCGTGACGACCCAGGGGCGGTCGAGATCGTCCGCATCCGCGCCGCATCTCAGCCGGCAGGAGCGGTGAGCCGGTGCGTCATCACGGCGAGGGTGCGCCGGCTCAGGACGCGACCGGCAAGGGCGGCGAGACGGTTCTGGCGGCCATCGATCGTGCTCGGCCCGGGTGAGCGGTGCTCGAGATGCGCCATGGCGGTCGCGACCACATCCTCGGCCGTGCGCATCGAGGCGCCCGCCGTCGCGTCGTCCGTGCCGACGACGGCGTTGAACTCCGTGCTGGTGGCGCCGGGGAGAGCGCGAAGACGGTCGCTCCGGTGTGGCGGGTCTCCGCCCACAGCGCCTCGGTCCAGCTCAGCACGAACGCCTTCGCCCCGCCGTAGACGGCCATCCGAGGCGTCGGCGCGTAGGCAGCCATGCTGGCGACGTTGATGAGGAACCCTTCCGCCGCGACGATGTCGGCATGAGCGACGACGGATTGTGGACCCGGGCGCGGCGAGCCGCCCATGCCGAGATCGCGCGAACGGCGATGGAGCTGTTCCTGGAGCAGGGGTTCGAGAACACCACGATCGATCAGATCGTTGCCGCCGCAGGCATCTCGAGACGCTCCTTCTTCCGGTACTTCGGGACGAAGGAAGATGTGGTTCTGGGGGACCTCGCCGGGGAAGGCGCGAAGGTGCAGGAGGCACTCGAGGCGGTCCCTCTGGACGTGCCGCCCTGGGAGGCGATCGAGGAGGCTTTCTGGCGGGTCGCCGAGCAGGCTCCGGGCGACGAGGTCATGAGGAAGGAAGCGGAGATGCTGTACGGGACGCCGTCGCTCCGTGCCCGCAGCATCGAGAAGCACCTCCAGTGGCAGGAGCTGATGGTGCCGAACATCCAGCGCCGGCTCGAGGCGGGCGGCGGCGAGGCACGGCCGCCCGCTGCCGACGCCATCGTCGCCAGCGCCATCGCCTGTCTCGACGTCGCGGGGCAGGCGTGGCTCCGGGAGCCCGGGAGTGATCTGCGCGAGCTCTACCGTCGGGCCGCGCGAGCAGCGGGGGCGTAGGACCCACCCGGCGGCGCCCGGCAGCAGGACGGGCCCGCGACAGCAGGCGGCGGACTTCGACGCGCAGGCACCGCCCCTGGTCAGGCGCGCCCGCCGAGCCCCACCACATGCTCGGGAAGTCGCTCGTTGCTGCCGTACATGAAATGGTTCGCCATGTTCTCGGAGAACCGGCTGGCCTCCGGGGTGCGGCCGACGGCCTCAGCGACCTCGCGGATGTGGATCGGGGCCGCACCGCAGCACACGCCCAGGTAGTTCACGCCGAGTGCGTAGGCCTCCTCGGCGAAGGCCCGGATCTCGTAGCGATTGGCGAGCAGGGGATCCAGGGCCGTGGGGAAGGTGCGCCCGTGCGGGGAGGGCACGGTCGCCGCGACGTCGGACAGGTTGAAGAACGTCGGCTCCTCCTGCGTGGTCCGGTACGGGATCGGCAGCGCGCCCACGTGACAGGAGACCGCCTCGCGGATCTGCCGCAGCCACGGCATCAGGGTCTCCGGGCCCCGGAAGCAGTTCAGCCCGACCACATCGGCCCCACCCTGCTCCAGACGCTGAGCGGTCTCGACGATCCCTGCCCCGTCGGCCATCTCCTGGAATGCCATCGGCGCGAGCGTGAGCACCACCGGCAGCCCGGACGCCTTCGCCACCTCGAGAGCCGCCAGCGCCTCGCCAGCGTAGTAGAAGGTCTCGCCGATGATGAGGTCCGCGCCTTCCTCGACGGCCCAGCCGACCATCTCCTCGAACATGCCGCGCACCTCGGACTGCCGGGCGGGGTCCGCCGGGTCCCAGATGTTCGAGTTCGAGATGTTGCCGGCCATGAGGTTCCCGGGCACCGCATCAGCGACTTCACGGGCGATGCGCAGCGCGGAGCGGTTCAGCGGCTCCAGGAGGTCTTCCTTGCCGATCACTCGCATCTTCTCGCGGTGACCGTTGTAGGTGAACGCCTCGACGATGTCGGAGCCGGCGCGCTGGAAATCCACGTGCAGGGTCCGCAGGGCCTCCGGATGCTCGAGCGCGACCTCGGGAACGAATTCGCCGGCGGTGAGGTAGCCGCGACGCTCGAGCTCGAACAGGAAGCCCTCCGCGCAGATGACGGGGCCGGCGTCGAGGCGCTCGGTGAGGATGTTCTGGGGCATGGTCGATCTCCGTGGTGTGATGGGCGGGGCCTTGGCGGCAGAGACTAGCCCCGGCATCGCATCGACGTCGCGTGGATGGCGGAGTGTGAACGAGGCGCGATCCCGACGATCCGCCCTCTGCGCGGGGCGGGAACAGGAGTTGGCTCTACCGGGAGGGGCCGACGAGCGGGGCGGTTCCTGCGTGCTGGGCGGTCACCGACCCTGCCGCCGATACTCCCGCGGCGTCATCCCGCACGCCGCACTCACGTGCTCGTAGAAGCTGCTGAGCGACCCGAACCCCGCCACCTCGGCGATCTCGGTGACCTTCATCGAGGTGGTCAGCAGCAGACGCTGCGCCTCGGCGACCCGGCACATGGTCACGTAGTCGCCGAGGGTGACGCCGGCGGTGCGACGGAACACCGTCATCGCGTGCGAGGGGGTGAGGTGCACAGACGCGGCGATGTCCGCGACCGCGATGGGGGAGCGGTGGTGATCCCGCACGTACTGCGCCATGGCGCTGACCTGTCGCAGTCGGGCCGCGGGCACGGAGCCGCCGCCGTCGGTCGGTGCCTCGGGATTCGCGCGGGACGAGGCGCGCAGGATCCGGCGCATCGCCGCCTGGATCTCGAGCTGTGCGATCGCCGCGCTGTCCTCGTCGCCCGCGCCGTCGGGGGTTCCGCCGCCGGGCTCGGACCCTCCCACCTCTTCACCCCAACGCTCGGCCATGTGCGCGATGCGCCGGGCAAGTTCCGGCGCGTGGGTGATCAGGGGCTGGGCGCTGAGCAGGGGAGCGGTCTGTGATTCCGGCAGCCCCCAGGAGAGGAACATGCTGAAGGGCACGTGCACCCAGCACATGTCGCCGGCGCGGGAGCCGACGAGGCCATGGGGCTGAGCGGCCCAGAACACGGCGATCTCGCCCTCGCGGATCGTCAGCGGCTGCCCGCCGAAGAGGTAGTGGAGCTGGCCGTCGAGCACCAGGTTGATCTCGACGTCGTCGTGGCGGTGCATCGAGAACATCGGCGGCGGGGCCCCGCGGCGGATCCACAGCCCCGGGGGCATCTCCTCGACCACGTCGCTGATCGGCCAGTGCGTCATCCCCGCACCATAGACCCCGAGCGACCAGGAGCGCCGTAGGATCCTGGAGGTTTCGCCAATGATCCCGGGAGACCTCCGGCCACCTGCGCCCCTAGCGTGAGGGCATGACAACGACGTTCGTGAAGAATCCCAAGATCACCCTCATCGGCGCCGGCGGTTTCGTGTTCCCGTTCCGCCTCATCGGAGACATCCTCTCCTTCCCCGCGCTGCGCGATTCGACGCTCACCCTGATGGACATCAACCCCGACAAGCTCGGGCCCGTCGCCGCCGCGACCCGTGAGCTCGTGGCCCACCACGGCTTCCCCACCACAGTCGAGGAGACCACCGACCGCCGCGCGGCGCTGGACGGTGCGGACATCGTGATCATCACCTTCCAGGTGGGCGGGGTGGAGTCCTATAAGCACGACGTCGAGATCCCGCGCGAGTACGGGATCGACCAGACCGTCGGCGACACCGTGGGCCCCGGCGGCGTGTTCCGCTTCCTGCGCTCCGTGCCCGCCTACGAGCAGATCGCGAACGACGCCCTCGAGGTGTGCCCGGATGCCACCTTCATCAACTACGCCAACCCGATGGCGATGGCCACCGCGTATCTGAACGCGAAGGGCCTGCGCACGGTGGGGCTGTGCCACAGCGTGCAGGGCACCACCCGGATGCTCGCCCGCACGCTCGGCGTTCCCTATGAGGAGATCTCTTACCGTTGCGCGGGCATCAACCACCAGGCCTGGATCCTCGAGTTCATGCATGGCCAGGAGGACCTGTACCCGCAGCTCCGCGAGGTGATGGCCGAGAAGCACCAGCGCGGGCGCGGCGCCGAGAACCTCGCGGGCGACGATGGCGACCATTCGGAGGCGGCCGACGCGGCGAGCAACTACGAGGGCGGCAACGAGCAGGTGCGCACCTCGATCATGAATGCCTTCGGCTACTTCCAGACCGAGTCCAGCCACCACGCCTCGGAGTATCTGCCCTACTTCCGCAAGTCCCCGGAGCTGGTGGAGGAGTTCATCCCCGAGCGCTGGGACTACTACGAGATCTGCGCGGCCCACGACGACCAGGGCGACATCGACGCCCAGCTGGAGAAGCTGAAGGAAGAGCTCGCCCCGAGCGTCGAGTACGGCGCGCAGATCGCGAACTCGATCGTCTCCGGCACCCCGAGCGTGGTCCACGGCAACGTCCCCAACACCGGCGCGCTGATCACGAACCTGCCGGATGACGCCTGCGTGGAGGTGCCCTGCCTGGTCGATGCCCGCGGAGTGCAGCCCACCGCCATCGGTGACCTCCCGCCGCAGCTCGCCGCACTGAACCGCACCAACGTCAACGTGCAGACCCTCGCCGTGCGCGCTGCGCTCGAGGGGAACGTGGAGAACGTCCACCACGCCGTGGCGCTCGATCCGCTGACCGCCGCGCTGCTCACGCTCGAGGACGCCCGCGCGATGACTGACGAGCTGCTGGCCGCGCACGCGGACAGGCTGCCGGAGGGGCTGCGGCAGGCCTGATCGAACCCATCCGCAGCCGTCGCTCAAAGGAGAGTGGACACGTGAGAAACCCGCCCATCGGACGCCGCCAGGTACTGGCGGTGGCCGGCATCTCGGTCGCCGGTGCCCTGGCCGCATGCAGCGGTCAGGACACCGGGACGGAGCATCTGCGACTGTCGTCGTGGAACATCCCGATCGATCTCGAGTCGTATCAGGCGATCGCCGACCGCTTCGTCGAGGACCACCCCGGGACGTCGGTCGCCGTGGAGGTGACGACCGGATCGTTCCACCAGTGGTTCATCACGCGCCTGGCGGCGGACCTCGCGCCGGACATCATCCGGATCACCCCGCAGCAGATCGGCCGGTATGCCGCCAACGGCAGCCTGGTCGACCTCTCCTCGGCGATCCCGGCTGACTACCAGGAGGACTGGAGCGACCCGTTCTGGGCGATCGGCCAGCGGGACAACGGTCTCTTCGGCGTCTTCCAGCACACCGACAACTTCATCACCTTCTACGACCGTGCGGTGATGGAGGAGATCGGGGTGCAGCCGCCGACGGCGCTCGCGGACGCCTGGACCTGGGACGAGTTCCTGGAGGTCTCTGCCGAGGTCAAACAGGTCACGGGCAATTACGCCTTCTCCTACGGCTGGAGCGGCCCGGACACCGCCTACCGCTGGATGCCGCTGATCTACCAGAACGGGGGAGCGTTCCTCGGGGAGGACGGGCTGACGCCCTCGATGGATTCCGACGAGGCGATCGAGGCGCTCGCCTTCGGCCGCCGGTGGTACGCCGACGGGCTGGGTCAGCCCCAGCAACATGAGCAAATCCGGCGGTGGGCACGTCGACTTCGACCTGTTCACCACCGGGCAGGTGGGCATGGCGCTGACCAACCCCGAGGCGATCGCCAACTTCGACGAGGCGATGCCGGGCCAGTGGGGCACCGCCCCCATGATCCGGAACGTCGGCGAAGGTTCGGACCTCGGCGGGAACGCCCTGGCCGTCACGAAGTCCTCAAAGCATCCCGAGCTCGCCGCGGAGCTCGTCGCCTACATGACCAGCCGCGAGAGCATCCAGGAGTTCTGCCACAACGGCAACTGGATCCCCTCCCGCTCCTCGCTCAGCGCGGAGGACATCGGCTACGCCGATCACGAGGACGTCATGCAGCAGTTCATCGACCAGGGCACCACGATCCCGCTGTCGATGGTGAAGGCGCAGTCCGGGGAGTACTTCAGCTCGTTGAACGCGGTGTTCGGGGACTACCTGGATCTGTGCTTCCTCGGCGAGCTCACCCCGCAGGAGGCCTCGGCCCAGATGATGGAGGCGATGCTCAGTGTCACGTCCCGATGAGCGGCGCAGCCGCCTGACCCCGTACATCTTCATCGGCCCCGCAGCGCTGCTGTTCGCCGCCTTCTCCCTGATCCCGATCATTATCGCGATCACCCTCAGCTTCCAGGACACCCAGACTCTCGGCGAAGGGCAGTGGGTGGGGCTGGACAACTTTGCCCAGATGGGCTCCGACAGGCTGTTCCGCACGGCGCTCGTGAACACGCTCGTGTTCACCATCGGCACCGTGCCCACGGCAATGGTCGCCGGGCTCGCGCTCGCCGTGGCGCTGAACCGCCCGCTGCCCGGCCGCGGCGTGCTGCGGGCGATGTTCTTCGTGCCCATGGTCGCCGCCGGAGTGGTGGTGGGCGTGATCATGTCCTGGATCTTCAACGTCGACTACGGGGTTGCCAACAACGCCCTCGCCGTGTTCGGCATCGACCGGATCCCGTGGCTGACCTCGCCATCCATGGGCATGTTCACCCTGATCATCGTGGTGGTGTGGACCCGCATCGGGTTCTGCATGGTCATCTATCTCGGGGCACTGCAATCCATCCCCGCCGAGCTCAAGGAGGCAGCGGCGATCGACGGCGCGGGGCGCTGGTCGCGCTTCCGCTCCATCACCGTCCCGATGCTCACCCCCACCACCTCGATCCTGCTGATCCTCAACGTGGTGTTCTCGATCCAGGCATTCGACGTCATCTACGTGATGACCGGCGGCGGCCCGGGCTTCTCCACCACGGTTCTCATCCAGTACGTGTTCCGCTCCGCCTTCCAGGACGGAGAGATGGGCTATGCCGCCGCGCTGGGCCTGGTGCTCGTCGGGATCCTGCTGGTCTTCACCCTGCTGCGGCAGCAGGCCTCCAAGAGAGCGGAGAGCTTCCTATGAGCACCACCCTGAGACCGGCTGCGTCGCCGGCGACACCGTCTTCCGCACGTACACGGGGCGGCAGGGCCCGGACTTCCCCGCGGCGCTGGCTGCTCGTTGTCGCGCTCTCCGTGCTCGCGCTGTTGATGATCTTCCCGCTGTACTGGATGGTGGTCTCCGCGCTCACCCCGGGCGGGCAGTCGCAGAGCTCCGAGTTCTACCTGTGGCCTGCAGAGCCGACCTTCGCGAACTTCTCCGAGGTGTTCTCCACCCAGCCCGTATGGCGCTGGATCGCGAATTCGACGTTCATCGCGGTGGTCGCCACCGCGATCTCCGTGTGCGTCTCTCTCGGTGCCGGCTACGCGCTGGCGAAGTACCGCTTCATGGGCAAGGGCCTGCTGTACACGGCCTTCCTCATCACCATCATGATCCCGATCCAGGTCACCCTGGTGCCCTCATTCCTGGTGGTAGCGCGGCTGGGGCTCGTGGACTCGCCGTGGGCGGTCATCCTGCCCACGGCCTTCGACGTGGTGGGCATCTTCATCGCCCGCCAGTTCATGCTCTCCGTGCCGAACGCCCTCGTCGAAGCCGCCCGTGTGGACGGTGCCGGAGAGTTCCGTGCCTTCTTCTCCGTGGTGCTGCCCACCTGCGGTCCGCTGATCGGCGTGCTCGTGATCCTCGCCTTCATGGCCCGCTGGAACGACTTCCTGTGGCCGATGGTGGTGCTGCAGGGCAACGAGAGCCTCACGGTGCCGGTGGCACTGTCCACCCTGACGAACAACCCGGCCTTCGCCTCCCCGTGGGGTGCGGTGATGGCGGTGGCGACCGTGACCGTGCTGCCGATCCTGGTGGTGTTCCTGGCCTTCCAGCGACAGTTCGTGCAGGGGATCTCGAGCACCGGGATTAAGTGAGCAGTGAGGAGAGGTGACCCGAAATGCACTCGCAGATATCGGTGAGTGTCGCATGACGCCGAGCAGCAGCCGAACGGACAGCTCCGGGAAGGATGCAGATCCGGGACCGCCGCTCGATGGGGTTCTCGGGTGAAGGTCCCGGGTGTGGTGCGGCGGTGCTTCATGACCAGGAGGTCAGGGCTGGTAGGGAGCGGGCATGGTGTGCAGCCGCTCATCGATCGTCCTGCGCAGCAGTTCGACGGCGTACCCCAGCTCGATCCGCTCCTGCTCCAGCCGCAGTCCCGTCGCGCTCAGCTCGCGATATAGCTCGGCCTCCGTAGCTGTGAGGCGCGTCAGCTCGACCTGGCTGCGCTCACCACCGGATCCTGTCAGTTCTCGGTGCGCGTCGAGAGCGGCTCGATCCATCAGCACGCTGTGGACATCGCTGTGGTGGTGACGCGCCCTGTCGAGGATCCGCAATCCGTCAGCATCGATATCGCCCCAGTACAGGACGGGTGCCCTCTGGACCCATGGCACAGCGAAGAGATCCAGCAGGTTGTACCCGGTCCCGCCCACCGCCACGGTCCCTGGGAGGTCCGGCAGCACCTGTACGGTCTCCGAGTTCTCGCACACGATCACCACGCGAGGGTGAAGCCCCGTCGCAGCGAGCGCCTCCGGATCCATGCGGCTCGATCGGGGCAGGCCCGGCCGCTCGGCACGTGACGGGGATCGAGCACCACGAGATCGTGGAAGGTGGGCGCGGGCCGGAGCCCCAGCTCGGTGGAGCCATCGGCCCGCGCGGCGCCGACAAGCCCTTCGACCACGGCGCGGTGATCCTTCAACCACTTCGTGTGCATCCCGGGCAGCGGCACCTGACGGATCCGGAAGCCGCTGCCGGGATGAGCGAGCAGCCAGGCAGCGGCCCGGACGCACAAGTCCGCATCGACCGACGGCATCTGCAGCCACTGCGCTCGGCGGCGTGTGATCGCGGTGGCCACGCGGGACCGCAGATCCGAGGGAGCGTCGTCCGCGGGCGTCATTGCCGCGAGGGCCTCCACCGCCGCCTCCGCACGTCGGGAGAGTACCGCCCACTCCGTTCTGGTCGCCTCCCCAGCGAGGCGGCACAGCGCACCTGCCTCCCCGGCCTGCCAACGCACGGGAACCAGCTGGGTGCCCAGGTGCGCCCAGCGCCGCTCCTCCCACGCCACGAACTCGGCCAGAGGGCCAGCACTCCGCCACGCATCGATCCAGGTGTGGGCGCTGGTCGGGTCGGCGAGCGCCTCGGCGCCCGTCGGCGGATGCAGCGGCACCGAGACGGCCGCGCCCGATGGGTCGGCGATCCACGCTGCGGTGTTCCGTGCCCATGCCTGCTGCAGGCGCTTGCGCACTTCCTCCGGGAAACGCATCACGCCTCCAACTCGGCGAACGTCACGGCCGCGAGATGAGAGGTGCTGTCCGCACTCTTGGCCACCACGGCGGCACCGCCCACGTATTCCTCGATGGTCTGCAGCATCTTCAGCGGCGTGGCCAGCAGCATCTGGAACCCGAAGGATCGGAACACCTCGAGTCCGGCGCGGGTGTAATGCATGTCGGAGTTCCCGAAGGCTTCGTCCAGCACCACCGAGCCATACGCCGGCACTCCGTCGGCCGACTCCATGAGTTGATAGCGCAGCGCTGCTGCCAGGCAGAACGTCACCAGACGTTGCCGCTGCCCACCCGAACGGCCGCCCGCGCCGCGGTAGACATCCACCACCGCGCCGGATTCATCGAGCTCACGCGCCTCGAACTCGACGTGCCGGCGTGTGTCGAGCACGCGACGTCTCCAGGAGACGTCGCTGGTCTCCGCACTCCCGAGACGGCGCAGAAGCGCATCCATCCGCACATAGCGGTGCTCCGCCTGGGCGATGGTCTCCTCTCCTTGGCCGAAGGCGCCCTGTGTGATCTCCAGCAGCGCGGTGAGGAAGTCCCGTACCTCTTCGGTGTGCTTCTTCTTCACGACGATAGTGAGCCAGGTGCGGCGCTCCGTGTCGAACGGGGTCGCCTCCAGGGAGCGGTTCACCGGCGTGAGGCGCTGATGCACGTCACGGATCGCATGGCTGATCACCGCACGGAGCTGCCCGATGTTGTTCTGTGACTGGCTGCGCAGCAGATCGCGGAAGCGGTGCTCGAACTCGGGCAGCCGGTCGCTCTCCAGCCGCTCCAATATGCGCAGGAAATCCTCGGTGGCGTCGATGTCGTCGACCAGGTTCGCCGACCGCTCCGCCCAGCGCCGCAGATACTCCCGCCGCGCCCCTTCGAGCGCCGAGGCGGCACGGCGGATCCTCTCCCGTGCTGCGTCCAGGTCATCTCGGATCTCGCCGTCCAGCAGGCGGATCGTCTCTGGCAGGTTGGCCCGCTTCAGCGCCGTTCGTCGATGGGAGAGCAGCCGCCGATGCAGCTCGTCCTTATCGGCCGGTGCCAGCTCCTCGCCGCCCAGCACGTTGCGCGCCCTGTCCAGATCAGCCTGTGCCTCCTCGGCCTCCTGCTCCAGTGAGGTCACGGCCAGTCGAGCAGTGTCATAGGCGTTCTTCGCGATGGCGAGGTCGCGCGTCGCTTCCTCGAGCATCTGGTCGAGGGCTCCGAGTCCCTGATCGTTCATGAGCGTGCGACGCCGGGCCTCATAGCTCGCGATACGCTCCTGCACACCGGCCAGGTCCAGATCGGCCCATCGGGTGTCGAGCAGCGTGTCGAGCGCGCGCTGTCGCCCTTCGAGATCTCGGCGCTCCCGTTCGAGGTCGCCGAGCGCGGTCTGCTCCCGAGTGAGCGCGGTCTTCGTCGTCTGGAGCTCCGCCCCGCGCAGCTCGAGCAGCTCCATGTTGTCCGTGCCGATGATCCAGCGGGACCGGTCATCGATGCGGAAGCGATCATCCTTGAGGTGGTGGTCGCGGTTCTTGATCTGCCCTGCACGGGTCAGGGCCCGCTCGTGGCGGGCGAGGTCGGCGATGTCGTCCACCAGGACGTGTGGGTGCGAGCGTTCGATGCGGTGGCGCAACCACTCCTGGAACGGGGACTCGGTCAGGCGCAGCACCGAGAGCACTGTGCGGGCACCGTCGCCGGGACGGACGGGAGACTCATGGTGCCGGGCGGTGTCGCGCACCCGCTCGTAGGAGATTCGCGTGCCCCAGTGCCGTCCCTCGACCGCCCGGGACACCTGCGGATACAGACGTTCTGGAACCAGGATGGTCACGGCCAGGGAGTGCAGCAGCCTCTCCACTGCGCCCTGCCAGCTCGGATCGCGCACATCCATCAGCTCCGCGGCGAAGGGCAGCGCGCTGGGCGCCTCTCCGGCGAGGTCCGCGAGCTCATCCCGCACTTCCGCCATCCGGCCCGGCACCCGCGATCGTCGGGCCCGCAACGACCGGATTTCGGTCTCCAGCTCCGCCATGCGCCGCCGCGCGCCATCGAGGGCGACGTGGTGCGGTGTCGCTCCCTCCGACAGTGCCGACATCTCCGCGGTGATCCGGGCCTGCTCCCTGTCCGCCAGGGCATGCGCTGCCGCCAGTTCCTCGGGGCCGGACGGCTGCGCGGCGTCGAGCTGTGCGAGCACCGGCAGGAAACGGTCGATGTTCTCCGAGACGCGGAGGGACTGTGCGCGGGCGTCCTCGAGGTCTCGCTCCAGCAGCTGGAGATCTGCCCCGCCACGTCCGTCCCTCTGCGTCCTCACCTCCCGTTCCCGCTGGTCGGCATCGCGTTCGGCGATCCGGGCGCGTTCCTCAGCGGTCAGCGCGACCTCGAGCTCGGTGCGGGTCGTCGCGAGATCGGCCTCGGCGAGCTGGGCGAGCACGGTGTGCTGGAACGGAGTGACCGCGGTGTGCAGACGCTCCCACCGCTGCTTGTCGCGACTGGCTTCGGAGTGGATGCGCCACTGCTCCCGCTGCGGCAGGAGGACGTCCACCTGCTCGCGGGCGTCGAGCACCGTGGCATGGGCGTCCTGCAACGCCCTGAACTGGTCGACCGCTTGCTCGGCAAGGTCGAAGGTCTCGGGCGTATCGAGCATGAACTCGCGCAGCAGCTCATCGAGCGAGGTGAGGGACTTCGCGGCCTGGGTGCGGTGCAGCAGCCGTTGCGCGCCCTCCGTGCGGATGCCGGTGTGCCGTCGCAGCTGGAGGCCGAACTTGGTGTACGTGTCCTCGGCGACCAGAGGGGTCAGCGCCCGCTTGAGCTTCCGCCGATCGATCCCGGGCCTGCTCAGCGCCAGCGGCTCCGCGAGGTCGACCGCGCGATCGAACAGAACGAACGCCGAGCGGAGATCGGTCGCGGCGGCGGAACGCCCGGTGACGTGCAGGATTCGCATCGCCGTGACGACGCGATCCTTGCCGTCCTCGAAGGTGAGTGCGATGCCGGAGACCGTCGTCGCCGGGCGCAGATACCCGGAGGTGACCTCGCCGGTGTCGTCATCGGACTGTTTGCGGAACGCGCCGCGCACATAGCTCATCGGGGTGCGGTCACGGTCACCGACGGGCCCGTCCTGTGCAGCGGCGTTGAAGCGCGTCTCGCCTGGACGCATGAGCACGGCGCTGAGCGCGTCCAGCACCGAAGATTTGCCCGACCCGGACTCACCCGTCAGCAGCAGTCCGGCGCGGGGGACGGGCAGCACATGGCCGCCCTGGAACGTGCCCCAGTTGTGCAGCTGCACGCGGGATAGGCGCATCTGCCCGAGATGCAGAGGAGCCGGGGCCGTCGTCGCGTCGGTGGGTGCTCCGTCAGTGGGCGCGGTGTCTCCGGGTGCGATCTCGTCGGACATCGAGTCAACGGCCCCGAGGGCGAGCTCCGGCTGGGTCATGTGTGGTCCTCCTCGTGGATCCCGTCGGCGGGGTCGGACTCCTCGAACTCGGCCATCCGCTCGTCGGCCTCCTCCGCGCTGTCCTCGTTGTCCGGGGCGGCAGCCCCGCCCACTGACCCGAACTCTGTGGCATCCCGCAGTCGCCGGTACTCCTCTTCGATCCCGCTGATCTCGTCGGCGGAGAGAATGAGAGCGAGGATGGAAGATACCTCCCAGCGCTCCTCCGTGTCGGTGCGGAGCAGGATCGAGTAGTCGTACATCCGCTTGATGCTCGCGTTCAGCCGCTTGCGGAACTGCGCCTCATCGTTGCCGCTGGAGGCGACATAGGCCTGCATGTGCGCATCGATCTCGTCCCTGCCGACGACCACCCGCTCCTGTCGGGCGGCTCCCTGGAGGAGCAGATGGCGCAGGTGCAGCAGCAGCGCCGAGTCGATGAAGCTCAGCGGCGCGGTGCGCAGCACGCTCGGCACCGGTGAGGGGAAGTCCGGGTCTGGCACCAGATTGCGGGAGAAGGCGACCTCCGCATCAGCATCGATCGCCAGATCCAGCAGCAGATCGCCCAACCGTCGACGCACCACCTGCTCGTGTGCGAGAAGCGCGGACCACAGCAGCGGGTCCTTCTGATGGGAGATATACGGGCCGCGGAGCAGGGCGACGAGCACTCGACGCACGTCCAACGGCAAGGTGCCCGGGTCGCCGGGCCACAGCTCCACACGCTCACCGGCCGGTGACGTGGTGGGGATGTCCAAATCAGCCATGGGTGCGTTCCTTCGACGAGCGGGTGAATGTCAGGAGGGGCAGCCGAGCCGAGCGCACGCCGTGGTCGGTCTCCCACCGGATGAGCTCCTCCACGCCACCGTCGTGGGCCGGCTGCTCGTGCCGCTGTGCGAGGACAACCAGGCCCACGACCGATGCCAGCCCCTGGGTGGCCGGGAACGCCTCGAGAACCTCGCCGATGGTGGCAGCGGACCGCGTGGCGAGGGTGGCATCGACGGCGGCCTGGAGCTCTGCGAGGTCGATCTCGGATTCCCGGATGGTGGCGCGCAGTGCGTCGAGATCCAGAGCACCTACGTGGGCGACCTCGAGCGGATCATCCGCGGTCGCCTCGCCGGGAGAGAGGAGCCGGAACTGGCCCACCGAGCGCGGCGTGAAGGTGGACAGTGTCAGCTCGACCCCGAGCTTCGTGTGGGGGCGGACGTGCGGCGCAATCTCGAGGCCGAGCCGCTGAGGGCGTCGCAGCCTGTCTGCCAGGGCGCGGAACTCCTCGAACTGCCTCGAGCGGACGAACTCCCGCAGCGACCGGGAAAGATCGATCATCGCGTGCCGCACCTGATGGGAGTCACGCTGCAGTCGGAAGAGATAGGACTGCAGGTAGAGCACACGATCGGCGCCGAGCGCAGCAGCGAACGGGCGCGAGGCCAACGCATCCACCGCCTCGTGGAACCGTGCCTCCTGCACGGGATCGATGAGCATCGCGTGGAAGGCAGAGAAAGATCTTCCCGCCTCGGACCCCTCGATCGCATCGACCCCGAGGAACAGCTGATCGAGGATCTCTCCCTGCGGGCCGTCGTGCTCGACGAGGCCCAGCCGAAGCTGCCGGTGCAGGTCCTCCAGCTCGCTGCGCACGCGGGTGAAGTCGGAGGGGACGTCGAGTGCGAGCGAAAACAGCTCCTCCGCCGCTTCCAGGGCCTGATCCTGCGGCATCGGGTCGGCGCCGTGCTCGCGGACGGTATCGATGAGTGCGTCGATCCGCGCGCGCTCCGCTTCCAGCTCGAGGATGCGGCGGGAGGCGTCGGGATCCGTGTCCTGCGCGAGGGTGCGCAGTCGGTCCGTGAGCAGTGCGAGACGCGACCGGGTCACGGCCTCTCGCGGGGCGTGGACCTGGTCCAAGATGCGCAGCGCCACGTGCGTGTGCTCCGTCAGGGAGAACTCCTCGGTCCGCTCGGCGCGAGCGGCGCGGCGGGTGAGATACCCCTGTTCGACCCATGCGGAGCAGTAGTGCTGGGCACTGCGGGGGAGGTCGATGTCGTGGAGGCGCAGCTCCTCGAGATCGGCGTCGAGGAGATCGTAGAGATCCGCTGCTGTGCGGGTGCGCTCGGCGCCGCCGAGGTGCTCCGCGAGCATCCCGAGTATGTACGGCGCATTGTCCCGACGAAGAAGCTGCAGAGGCCCCTTGTCGGTCATGAGCTCACGGTTCTGCAGGGCGCGGGCGAGACCGGACATGGGATCGTCTCCTCTCCTGGTCGCGGGGAGCTGGGCTCTACGGGGCGCGGTGGCAGGGCCAGGCTATGTGGAGGGGTGACAGACGGGAGGGCGACCTCGCCGACAGCGGCACGCGGCCAGCCAATGGGCGGCTTGTCCACGCCATGCCATTCGCCCGCGCTGAGGTCCTCCGGGCCGATGCTGTCCTCCCCGACACCGACGCCGCGGACTGGTCGGCACTACCCCCGACGCACCTCGTCCAGATACCCGTACGTCGTCACCCTCGAGACCCCGAGCCGTGCTGAGACCTTCTCGGCGGCGCGCTTGATGTGGAAGGCGCCGCGGTCCTCGAGCAGGCGCAGCACCTCGATGCGGTCGGCCTTGGTCATCGCGGAGGGGATCTTGCCGGTGGCGGTGATCGCCTCGGAGATCATGTCCTCGAGCACGCTGGTGACGTCCGGGGCGACTAGCTCGTGCGGGGCGTCGCTCGCCTCCGCGGTGCTCTCCGGGAGCAGTGCGGCCAGCGCCGCCATCGCGTTCTGGGTGGGGGAGAGGTCGCGGTTGATGCAGAGCGCGGCGAGGATCCGCCCATCGTGGTCGCGGTAGTAGACCGAGGAGCTGATCAGCTCGCGCCCGTCGGCCGTGCGCCCGCGGTAGCCGAAGGCGTTGTGGTCCAGGCTCTCGTCCCGCAGCACCTCGGCGCCGAGGTTCGTGGAGGGCCCGCCCACGCTCCGGCCGCTCACGTGGCCGTTGACGATCGCGTAGACCGAGCGCTCGAGGTCGCGCCGGCTGAGGTCGTGGAGCACCACCTCGCAGTGCGGGCCGCCCACGGCGGCG
This sequence comes from Brachybacterium sp. Z12, assembly GCF_014400405.1. Classification (GTDB taxonomy): domain Bacteria; phylum Actinomycetota; class Actinomycetes; order Actinomycetales; family Dermabacteraceae; genus Brachybacterium. The sequence continues at coordinate 613,015 of NZ_CP060496.1, forward strand.
ATCGCATCCATCAGCGGGGCCAGCATCCGGTGGGCAGTGGCGATGTCCGTGAAGCGCGGCTCCGCGACCTGCTCCACGGGCTCTGCGACGGCGCTGCGCGAAGACAGCTCGGGGGTGACGGGCACGGCGCCCTCCTTTCGGCGATGGCTCCATCGTCTCATCCGCGCACGACCGGTATGAACAGAATGGTAGTCAAGGAGAGATAATTTATGTATTGTCTCCCTCGCTGCGGTCGCGATCCCGTCGTCGAGCTCGCCCTCGCAGCACCTCCGGCGCATCGCCGCCCCGGAGCCGTCCCGCCCCGAGGAGCACGACCATGACCATGCAGCGAGAAGCTGAGGGCGCCCCGCCGCAGCTGGGCGCGAAGCAGAAGCGCACCATCGCCGGCGGAGCCATCGGCACCCTGATGGAGTACTTCGACTACTACCTCTACGGCCTCGCCGCCGCGACCGTGTTCCCGCACGTCTTCTTCTCCGGGGACTCGGAGTTCGTCGCGCAGCTGTCCTCCTTCGCCAGCTTTGCCGTCGGCTTCCTGTTCCGCCCGTTGGGCGGGCTCGTGTTCGGCGCGATCGGCGACCGGCTGGGTCGCAAGGTCACGCTGCTGGTCACGGTGATCGGGATGGGCCTGTCCACCGCGGCGATCGGCCTGATCCCGTCGGACGCCGCGATCGGCGCCACCGCACCGATCCTGCTGATCCTCATGCGCATGCTGCAGGGCCTGTTCGTGGGCGGTGAGATGGGCGGGGCGGCGACGATGGTCGTCGAGCACGCCCCCGTGGGCCGCCGCGGGTTCTTCGGCGCCTTCCTCATCTCCGGCGCCGGCATCGCCAACGTGCTCTCCGCGGGCATGTTCGCAGGCCTCGGCGCCGGGCCCGAGTCCTTCTTCATGACCTGGGGCTGGCGCATCCCGTTCGTCTTCTCCCTGGTCCTGTCCATCATCGCGATCCTGCTGCGGCGCCACCTCGAGGAATCCGAGGAGTTCCAGGAGCACGCCCGCAATGCCGCGGCCGCCACCACGAAGGCCCGCTCGCCGCTGCTGGAGGTGTTCCGCCACCCCAAGAACACGATCCTGGGCATCCTCATCGGTCTGCCGCAGTCCATCGCCGGGTACATCGTGCTCACCTACGGCCTGGCCTACATGGTCGCCGAGGGCACGGCCGCTTCCGTCGGGTTCCTGGGCACCATGATCGTGGGCCTCCTGCAGATCGTGATCGCTCCCGCCTACGGCGCGCTCTCGGACAAGGTGGGCCGCCGCACCGTCTACATCGCCGGCTGCGTCGGCTTCGCGGTGCTGGTGTGGCCCACGTTCCTGCTCTACTCCACCGAGAGCGCGGGCCTGATCTGGCTGGGCATGGTGGTCGGATTCGTGATCCCCGGCGTCGCGATGCAGGCCACGCTCTCCACCATGCTCACCGAGATGTTCGACGTCGAGCAGCGCACCACCGGCGTGAACATCGGCTACCAGCTCTCCAACACGCTCGGCGGCGGCCTCGCCCCGCTGATCGCGACCGCCCTGGTGGGCTGGGCGAGCGGCAGCATCTGGCCGGTGATCGTCTATGTTGTCGCCATCTGCCTGATCGGGGCGATCGCCACGGCGGCGGCCTCGATCCGGCCTGACACGGCGAACGCCGGTCGACTCCACGAGAAGGTGGCCCACTGACATGAGCTCGCTCCTCGTGCACGGCGGTCTCGTCCACCCCGGTGACGGACTGGCCCCCTCCGCGCCGACGTCCTCATCGAGGGCGGCCGGATCGCCGAGATCGGCCCCGACCTCGCCGCTCCCTTCGATGCCACCGTGCTCGAGGCCGGCGGGCGCCTGGTGGTCCCCGGCTTCGTGGACTCCCACTCGCACGCCGAGGCGGCGGTGTTCGAGCCGGAGGTGCAGCTCGCCCTGCTGCGCCAGGGCATCACCACCGTGATCGCCGGTCAGGACGGCGTCTCCTTCGCTCCCGGGGACGGCGCCTTCGCGGGGGAGTACTTCGCCCCCATCAACGGAGCCCACCCCACCTACCGCGGGCCCCGCGTCGCCGACCTGCTGGCCGGTTACGACGGGCGGATCCCGCTCGGCGTCGCCTACCTGGTGCCGGCCGGGACCGTGCGCCACGAGGTGATGGGCCGGGACTCCCGCCCGGCCCTGCCCGCCGAGCGGGAGGCGATGATGGACCTGGTCGCCGACGGGATCGCTGACGGCGCCGTGGGTCTCTCGACCGGGCTCGACTACGTGCCGGGCCTGTTCGCGGAGGCCGACGAGATCGCGGCGCTGTGCACGCCGCTGGCCCCGCACGGCCTGCCCTACGTCACCCACATGCGCGGCGGCTACGAGCACAACGCCCAGGTGGGGGTCGAGGAGGCGACCGCGATCGGTGCCGCCGCCGGGGTGCCTGTGCACATCTCCCACTTCCACACCCCCGCCGGCGAGGCGTGGCGCCTGATGGACTGGATGGCCGCGCAGGGCGTGCGCGGAACCTTCGACGCCTACCCGTATACGCGCGGCTGCTCGATGCTGTCGATGACGATGCTGCCCCCGGCCCTCACCGCGCAGGAGACGGACCACGTGCTCGAGCAGCTGCGCTCGCCGGAGCAGCGCGAGGTACTGCGCCGGGACTGGTTCCCGCAGGTCGCCCAGAACCCGAGCCTCGGCGAGGACTGGCCCGAGCTGATCACCGTCGCGCACACCAGCGCCGCCGAGCACGCCTGGGCCCCCGGCCTCACCCTCGCCGCGGTCGCCCGCCGCCGCGGCACCGACGCGGTCGATGCCGCGCTCGACCTGCTGCTGGCCGCACGGCTGGACGTCAACGTGGTGATGGCCGTGCGCGACCAGCGCCCCGCCTCAGACCTCGGCCGGCTCTTCGCCCACCCCGGTCACCTGGGCGGTTCCGACGGGATCTTCGTGGGCGCCCATCCGCATCCCCGCGCCCGCGGCACCTTCGCCGCCTTCCTCGCCACCTATGTGCGCGAGCGCGGCGACCTCAGCTGGGCCGAGGCCGTCCAGCACCTGTCCACCTCCGCCGCTGACCTCTTCGCCCTCGGCGACCGCGGGCGCCTGCGCCCCGGCGCGATCGCCGACCTCGCCCTCGTTGCGCCCGAGCAGGTGCGCGAGGCCGCCACCTACGACGCCCCGCTCGCGCTCGCCGAGGGGATCGACGACGTGCTCGTGGGCGGCGTCCCGGTGCTGGCGGGCGGCCGCCTCACCGGCGCCCTGCCCGGCGGCGGCGTGCGCGCGAGCCGGCTCGCCCCGGATCCCCGCCCCTGAACCCGGCAAGCCGACGCCCGTCGGCACCTGTCACCCTGAAGGCACCAGAAGGAGAACCTCCATGACCACCCCGCAGAACACCCCGCTCAAGCAGGCCATCGTCAGCGACCGCGCCCCGCAGCCGGCCGGCCCCTACAGCCAGGGAATCGTCAGCGGCGACCTGCTGTTCACCGCCGGCTTCGGCCCCCAGGACCGCGAGAACGGCAACGCCGTCGCGGACACCGTCGCCGAGCAGACCCGCCAGGTGCTGCGCAACATCCAGGCTGTCCTCGACGAGCACGGCGCGACCATGGACCAGGTCCTCAAGACCACCGTGCACCTCGCAGATCTCGCCGACTTCGAGGAGTTCAACGCCGCGTACCAGGAGTTCTTCACCGCGCCGTTCCCGGTGCGCACCACCGTCGGCTCGCAGCTGGCGAACATCCTCGTCGAGATCGACGTGGTCGCCCGAGTGGCGGCCTGAGAGATGCCCGCCGTGCACCCCGACCGGCCGCTGGACCTGCTCTGCCTCGGAGAGACGATGGCGCTGGTGGCCCCCGCCCGGCCCGAGCCGCTGGAGGAGGCGGAGGACCTCCGCCTGTCCATGGGCGGGGCCGAGTCCAACGTGGCCTGCCACCTCGCCGCCGCCGGGCACCGCGCCGCCTGGTGCAGCGCCCTCGGCGAGGACGCTCTGGGCCGGCGGGTGCGCCGCGACATCGCCGCCCACGGCGTGGACGTGCAGCACGTACGGATGGACCCGGGCGCCCCGACGGGGCTGTATCTCAAGGACCCCGGCCACGGCGTCCTCTACTACCGTGCCGGCTCCGCTGCCTCCCGCATGGGACCGGGCGAGCTCGAACGCCTGGACCTCACCCGGGTGCGGATCGTGCACCTTTCCGGGATCACGCTCGCGCTCTCGGCCAGCTGCCGCGAGCTGGTGCACGCCGCGATCTCCGCCGCCCGGGCCGCCGGCGCGCTGGTGAGCGTCGACGTGAACCACCGCCCCGCGCTCTGGGATAGCACTGAGGAGGCCGGGCGCGAGATCCGCGCGGCCGCTCGCGAGGCCGACATCGTCCTGGTGGGCCGGGACGAGGCCGCCGTGCTGTGGGGGACCGACACCGCCGACGACGTCCGCGCCCTGTTCCCGGACGCCCCGCACCTGGTGGTCAAGGACGCCGACGTCGACGCCGTGGAGTTCGCGGCGGGGGAGCGCACCGCCGTGCCCACCCCGAAGATCGAGGTGGTCGAGGCCGTGGGCGCCGGAGACGCCTTCGCCGCCGGCTGGATGGACGGCCTGCTGAGCGGCGAGGACGCCGCCGGGCGCCTGGTGCGCGGCCACGCCCGCGCCGCCCACGCGCTCTCCAGCACCCAGGACATCCCCTCGCCCAGCACATCCGCCACCGACCGCGCACATCGCGCAGGAGAGGCTCGCTCATGAGCGCCCACCGCACCGACCGCCCCGAGAGCACCGACAGCACTCAGCGCACCGACAGCGCCGCCTACTTCGACACCGCCTTCGCCGCCGCGCCCCTGATGGCGATCCTGCGCGGCATGGGCGTCGAGCGCAGCCTGGCGCTCGCCAACACTGCCTGGGACCTCGGCATCGACGCCGTCGAGCTCCCCTGCAGACCGACGTCGACCGTGAGGCGCTCGCCGCCGTCGTCGCCGCCGGGCGCGAGCGCGGCAAGCAGGTCGGCGCCGGCACCGTGCTGGACGCCGCCACCGTGGAGGTCGCCGCGTCCGTCGGTGCCGCCTTCACCGTCAGCCCCGGTCTGGACCTCGCGGTGGTCCGCGCCAGCGAGGAGGCCGGGCTCCCCTCCCTGCCCGGCGTCTCCACTGCCACCGAGGTGCAGCACGCCCACGTCGCGGGCCTGCGCTGGCTGAAGGCCTTCCCTGCCTCGCTGCTGGGGGCCGGCTGGTTCCCTGCCATGGCTGGCCCGTTCCCGCAGATGCGCTTCGTCGCGACCGGTGGGATGAACGCCCGCAACGCCGCCGAGTTCCTCGACGCCGGCGTGCGCGTGGTGGCCGTGGGCAGCGCGCTCGAGGACCCCGCCGAGATCGCCCGCCTCGCCGAGGTGATCGCCCGATGAGCCCCCGCACCATCACGGCCGAGGACAAGTCCTTCCCCGCCGGGCTCGTCGGCCGCGATGTCACCGTTCTGGAGGAGCCGCTGGCGAGCTTCTCCACCCCCTGCTGGTGCTCGACGGCCCCGCAATGGCGCACAACCTGCAGGTGATGGCCGACTGGGTCGCCGCCCGCGGCCTCGAGCTGATGCCCCACGGGAAGACCACCATGGCCCCGGTGCTGTGGCGCCGACAGCTCGAGGCGGGCGCCACCGGCATCACCGTCGCCACCGGCTGGCAAGCCGACGTGGCGCTGCGCGCCGGGATCCCCACGGTGCAGATCGCGAACATGTGCCTGGACCCGGCCCTGCTGCGCCGCCTGGACGGATGGCTCGCCGAGCACCCCGCGCAGGAGCTCGTGTGCTGGGCTGACTCCCTCGCCGCCGTGGACCTCATGGAGCAGGCGCTGCCCGAGGGCTCCCGCCTCGGCGTGCTGGTGGAGCTCGGGGCCGAGGGCGGCCGCACCGGCGCCCGCACCGAGGCCGAGTCCCTCGCGATCGCGGAGTCGGTCGCCGCCTCCCCGTGCTCACCTTGCGCGGGGTGAGTGGTTACGAGGGAGCTCTCGGCCACGACCGCAGCGAGGCCGCGCTCGAGGCCGTGCGCGTGTACTGCGGGCGCCTCGCCGTGCTCGGGGCGAGCGTGCGGGACCTGGTCGAGGGCACCACCTGGATCACCGCTGGGGGCAGCGCCTATCCCGATCTCGTCGCCGCCGCGATCGCCGGGGTGCCGGGACCCGCGCGGTGCTCCGCTCGGGGGCGTACATCGTCCACGACAGCGGCTTCTACCGGGGCATCTCGCCCCTGGACCGTGATCGCGGCCTGCCGGAGCGGGAGGCACTGCTGCCCGCGATGCACGCCTACGCGCGGGTGGTCTCGCAACCCGAGCCGGGGCTCGCCCTGCTCGATGCCGGCAAGCGCGATGTGCCCTTCGACGAGGGGCTGCCGGTGCCGCTCGCCGTCTCTGACACTCTCGGCGGGGTGAAGCGGCCGCTCGACGCCGAGGTCACGGCGCTCAACGACCAGCACTGCTTCCTACGCTGGGACGGCGAGGCCCCGGTCGCGATCGGGGACGTGGTGACCCTGGGGCTCTCCCACCCGTGCACCGCCTTCGACAAATGGCGGCTGATCCCCGTGGTGGATGCGGAGGGGACGGTGGGGGAGGCGGTCTCGACCCTCTTCTGAATGGGGGCCAGGCTCGTTGGTCAACCCACTCGGACGGGAGCGGATGTCACCGTGGTGCTCTCGTAGCCCTCGAGCTCGGCCGACACCTCGACGGTGATCTCCGCGCCCTTCCACTTCCCGGTGAGACGGAATCGCTCGGAGTTCGCTCCCTCGATGGCGATACCGTCGGCGAGCCAGCGATAGGTGAGCGTCGGTTGCGGCTGCCACGTTCCCGCCTCCGCGACAAGCAGCGCGCCGGGCTTGATCCGACCATGGGGATCCTTCGAGATGATTCTCGGCTGCGGGGCGCTTTGGAAGGGCTCGGACGCCTCGGCTGGGGGCGAACGGCGCATGAGGATGGTCTGTCCAGACGCTCAGCGTCAGCGTCGCGGCCTGCAGACCGTCCACGACGGAGTTCTCGCACAAGTAGTACATCCCATCGCCCATGGCCTGGAAGCCGACATCAGCCTTCTGGAACCAGCCGCGGATCCCGGTGGCTGCGTCCTCGAGGCCGTCCTCGGCCAGGGGCAGGGTGTCGCCGTCGACGCCGACCCCGCGCAGCTCCTGCCGCACCGGCTGCGAGGCGGCCTCGATCGCGAACATCGTAAAGTTCGGGAAATCGGGCTTGCTCCCGGCGTAGACACCCATGAACCAGCGGCCGAGGGTCGAGTCGTAGGTGAGGTTCTGGATGCCCCAGCGCGTGGCCCCGGTGAAGACGAAGTACTGGCCGTCGATCTCGGTGGGCCCGCTGGTGGGGTCCGGCTTCGAGGTGTCATACGGCTTTGCGAAGGTGTCGAACACGTCCGGGTCGTACTGCACGAGGATCTGGTGGTCGTTGTCCTCGCGGTCCACGTCCGGCCACTGCGAGTGGGTGACGGTGAGCAGCCAGTCCCCGGTGGTGCTGCCGAACCGCGGCCCGAAGCCCACGCCGTCCACCCCGGCCGTGGCGTAGAGGCCGTCATCCGTGCCGTCGCCGTCGAGGTCCACGAAGCGGTCGGCGAGCAGCTGCTTGAGGTGGACCAGCGAGAGCGCGGAGTTCCTCTCCGGGCTCTCGTCGATCTCGTGCATCTGCTCCGGGTCGAAGATCGCGATGTACGGGGCGTAGTACGGGTTCTCGTCGCCCCAGAAGATGGAGCCGTATACCTTGCCGTTCTTCGGGTTCAGCGCGATGTCGCCCAGGTGAGCGGGCAGGCCGTTGATCGAGCCGAGCACCGTGCCGTCCAGGTCCGTCTTCACCAGGCGGTCGGTGAAGGAGAAGAACGCGAGCCCACGCTCACGGTCCACGGCGATGCCCTGCACATGCGGGGACGGCCAGGCACCGCCGGAGAGGGTGAGGGGGAGGCCGTTGTTCCGGGCGGGGAGTCGGCCGACGGGGCCTCCGCAGGTGCGGCGGCGGCCGCCTGCGCGGCGGTTCCGGTGGCTGCGAGCGTCAGCGGCGCCGCGGCGCCCATCGCGAGTGCGGTCAGCATCGTCCTGCGGGTGGTGTTCATGGTGGTCTCGCTCTTCGTCGGTGCGTGCGGCGGTCAGGCAACGATTGACTCGATCATCCGCAGGCGGACTCCCGAGAACCAGGCGGTGAACGCGGCGGGAGAGGGAGGTGAAGCTCGACGGTCCGAGCCGGCGGGAGCGAGGGACATGACCGGGCGGCTCAAGAGCGTGCCATTGGAGCGGTGAAGGGGGCCGGCTCGAAGGCGCAGGGGGCGGCGACCTCTGTGACGGGGCGCGTCGGTTCCCTGTTCTCGAAGCGGGCGGTTGCGGAAGACCCTGACGCGGACGGCGAGGAGTAGGTCGCAGCGTGACCGCCTGAACGACCTTCCCACGAGCGCCGCATCGTCGTCCTTATGCGGTGCGGGGTCAAGGGCTTCGCGGTGGCTTCCGCCAGCGTTGGCAGGTGCAGCGCCAGACGGCGAAGGGCAACTGCCCGCTCTATGCGTGCCTGATCTACCCGTTCCCGCGACTTCTCACGCGCTTCCCACGGCTTCCGCCTCCTCCAGCTTCTCCTCCACCTCGGCTTCGCGGGTTCGATGCTTCCGGGTCGACAACCACTTCGACAGGCCCAGCACAGCGATCAGCAGGACACCCCAGATGAAGTTCGACGCGAACGCCGAACCCGACCAGCTGCCCAGCGACATGTTGATCCCGGTCTGCAGCATCTGCATTGCGGCGGCACCCAGCAGGATCGCCCACAGGCGCCCGGTGCCGCCGTACGGGTCGATGCCCGCTACCACTGCGATGAGGATCGCCTGCATCAGGTATGAGCTCGCGAAGGACACGTTCGCGGCGTTCGTCGACGAGAACATGATCAACCCGGCGATGGCGGCCAACACTCCCGAGGCGGCGTAGGTCATCACGATCGTTCGAGTGACGGGGAGCCGTGAATACCGGGCGACCTTGTCCGACTCGCCGAGGGCGTACATGTGGAAGCCGGTGCGGGTCTTCAGGGTGATGCCCGTGCACAGGGCGAGCAACACCAGGAAGACCACGAACGTCATCGGCATCAGTACCACGGTGGCGGTGCTCAGCCCGCTCATGTATCCGTTGCCGAACACCGTGGCACCGTTCGTGATGCCGGTGCTGATCCCGATGAACACGCTCATCGTGCCGAGTGTGATGGGGATCGGATGCACTCTGAGCGTGGCGATCAGGAAGCCGTTGGTCAAGCCAGCCAACAGGCCAATGACCAGCGCTGAACCGGCCGCGGCCATGATTCCGAGGGCGCCGGCGTCGGGCCCCATCGCCTCGCCCACGAGCGCAGCGGTGATCGCTGCGCAATTCGCGACTGCGACGATCGACAGGTCGATGCCGCCGATGAGGAAGGTGATCCCGATGCAGATGGCGAGGATCGCCAGGGGTGCGATCTGCCCCATCATCGACTGCATGTTGCGCATTGTGGGGAAGGTGCTCGGTGCCAGGGCGCTGAGCGTCCCCGCGAGCACGACGACCAGAGCGCCGAGCAGCACGATGTGTGCGCGTGGTCCCAGACGTGCCTCGATCATTCCGACACCACCATTCCTCGTCGACGTTCGTTCCGGCGTTCTCTGAGCGCGGGGACACCGACGCCGAAGAGCACGAAGAGACCTATGAAGAGCTGCTGCCAGGCAGTGGGGATCCCCACCAGCACCAGGCTCGAACCCACGATGGTGATGAGCAGTACTCCGAGCAGGGTTCCCAGCACGCTGCCGCGCCCGCCGGTCACTGAAACACCGCCGAGGACCACGGCGGCGAGCACAGTCATCTCGACCCCGTTCAGCGAGGCCGGATCTGCGGTTCTGCTCATCGCTGCGTAGAACAGGCCAGCGAGGCCGGCGAGCGCGCCTGACAGCACGAAGGCGGTGACACGGATGCTGCGTACGGGGACGCCCATCCGCTCGGCCGCCTCCTGGTTGTCGCCGATCGCGTAGATGTAGCGGCCCCACCAGGTGCGGCTCAGCGCGAGGGCGAGCACCGCGGCGAGCACGATGAGGATGAGGACGGCGCCGTGGAGCGCGACCATGCGCCCGTTGTCGGATGTCCTGATCACCGCGAAACCGGAGAACTCCGCCATCTGCGCGGGCAGGCTCCGGAATCGGTCGGTGCCAACGAAGGCGAGCAGTGCTCCCCGGTACAGCGTCAGGGTGCCGATGGTGACGATCAGAGAGGGAAGCTTCAACCAGGTCACCAGCACGCCGTTGACGAGCCCGAGGGTGCCCCCGATAAGGACGGCGAGAGCCACTGCCAGCAGGAACGTGCCCTGGTAGTCGAAGGCCATCAGCGTGACGGTGGTGAGGTACATCGAGCTCACTGCGATGGCGGAGACCGAGATGTCGATGCCACCGGTGAGCAGCACGAGCATCACGCCCAGGGCCATCAGCCCGACGTAGACGGTGGAGCGTCCCAGGCCGAAGAGGTGCGCGAAGGAGAGGAAAGAGGGGTTGGCTATCGAGAAGATGATGACCGTGGCGATGATGACCGAGATCAGCAGCAGTTCGCGGCGGGCCAGGAGCAGCTCGATGAATCCACGGCCGGCTGGGGCGGTGGTGGTCGGTGCAGTCATGCCGCCTTCCCCTGTCCGTTGATGTCGATGATTCGTTCTTCGTCGATCTCGTCTGCTGCGTGCCGGGCGGTGATACGACCGTCCACGACGAACGCGATGTCGTCGCAGATGCTCATCAGCTCCGCGGGTTCGTCGGAGATGAGGAGCACCGCGGTGCCGTCATCCGCGACCGAGCGGACCAGGTCGTGGATCTCGGCTCGGGAGCCGACGTCCACGCCGACAGTGGGATTGTTGAGGATGAGCACGCGGGGCTGCGGAGCGAGCATCCGGGAAAGCAGGACGCGTTGCTGGTTCCCTCCGGAGAGGGCGGAGACGGGTGCTGCCACAGTGGGCGTCTTGATACGGAGGCGCTCCTTCCAGCGCGTGCCGAGCTCGCCGAGCTTCGGCACGGACTGGAGCCCACCGCGACCGGTCGTCTGGTCCAGTGAGTTCATGGCGATGTTGTCCGCGATGGACCAGTTCAGCATCAGACCTTCGGTGAGGCGGTCATCCGGCACGTACTGGATCGTTCGTTCGGAGCGCGCTTCCCGCAGCGGCGCCCCGTCCAACTCGATACGGCCCTGATCGATGGGGATCAAGCCGGCTAGAGCTAGCCCGATCTCGATCTTCCCGCAGCCGACGAGTCCGGACAGCCCGTGCACGCGCCCCGCATGAAGTTCGAGATCCACGTCGGCGAAGACGGAGCCCAGGCGCATCTGTCGCGCGGAGAGCAGGGGCTTCTCCGTGACCTCCCATGCACTCTCCCGGCGGACGTTCGAGACCGCGCTGCCAGTCATCAGATTCGAGATCCGTTCCTGGTCGAAGTTCGCGGCGGGCCCGCTTTCTACGACCTTGCCATCTCTGATGATCGTCACGTCGTCGGCGACCTCGACCACCTCTCGCAGCTTGTGCGAGATGAATACGAAGCTCAGTCCCTGGGAGGCGAGATGGCGGACGGTGCCGAGGAATGCGTCGATCTCCTTCTGGGTGAGCGCTGCCGTCGGCTCATCCATGAGGATGATCCGCCCGTCGGCGGAGACCGCACGGGCGATCGCCACCAGTTGGCGCTCCGCCGTCGACAGCGAACCCAGCACGGTCGACGGGGAGATCGTCAGGCCCAGGGTCTCGAGCGCGCTGCGAGTTCGTGCGATGTTCTTCCCGCGTGGGACGAGGCCGGCGGGATTCACCCCGCCGTCGAAGCCGATGTTGTCGGCGACCGTCATGTTCGGGAAGAGAGCGAAGTCCTGATAGATGACTCGCACGCCCTTGCGGAGGGCATCGCGCGGAGTGAGGTCCTCCAACAGCTCGCCATCCAGAGTGACCGTGCCGGAGTCCGGGGCATGGGCGCCGGCGATCACTTTGGTCAGCGTCGATTTGCCGGAGCCGTTCTCACCGACGAGGGCATGGATCGTCCCGCGGCGCACCTGGAAGGAGACGTCGTCGAGCGCGTGCACGGTGCCGAACGTCTTGGTGACGCCGTCGACCCGGACCGCGAAATCTGCGCGGTCCGGAGCGACGGCGTCGGGGCGATCAGTAGTCATAGTCGCCGGAGTTCTCCACAGTCACGTTGATCCAGGCCTTGTCGCCGTAGATCACCTTGTCCTCGATGCTGATCGCCGAGTAGCCCTCGACGCCGAGGTCGGCACCCTCCTCGACGGTCCCGCCGTCGAGCAGCATCTTGGCGATCACGTTCTGGGCGTAGGCGGCGAAGCCGGGGTCCCAGAACTGGATGACGTCGATCGCGCCGGATTCCAGGAGATCCACCGTGTCCTTCGGGGTTGCGGTGCCGACCACGGCGATCGAGTCCTGCAGGCCGGCTTCCTCGACGGCCTGGCCCACGCCGACCACGTCGGTGGAGGCAGAACCCTGCACACCCTTGAGGTTCGGGTGGGCGCTGAGCAGCTCTTGCATGCCCTCGTAGGCCTTCTGGGCATCGTCTGAGGTCTCGACGCGGTCCCCGACGAGGGTCATGTTTGGATAGTTCTCCTCCTGGTGCTTCTTCGCCGCGTCGACCCACTCCATATGAGTGGACGAGGAGAGCGAGCCGACCATCTGGGCGTACTCACCCTCTTCGCCCATGGCCTTGGCGAGCTCATCCATGAGGTTGATGCCGTATTCGTCGTTCTTGAACGCCTCGATGTCGTAGTCGGCGTTCTCGATCGTCGGCGCCTCATGAGTGATCACGATGATGTCGGAATCCATCGCCTTCTTGAGGACCTGCTCGACGGCGTCGGGTTGGAACGGGGTCACGCAGAGGGCTGCGACACCGGAAGCGATGAGGTCCTCGATCACGCGAACCTGCGCTGCGGCGTCGGCCTCAGCGGAGCCCTGGTAGTAGGCATTCTCGTCGGTGTCCTCGGCGTAGAGCTTGACGCCCTCCTCCATGCGGTTGAACCACGGGATGCCGGTGAGCTTCGGGACCGTGACCACAGCTCCGCTCGCGTCACCGCCGCCACCCTCGCCATCGATGGGAGCGGCGGGGTCGGCGCCCTCCTCGGTGGTGCCGCAGGCCGCAAGGGCTGCGGGCAGGGCGAAGACGCCGAACCCGGCGTAGAGCATGGAGCGGCGGCTGGGAGTGGTGCGGGAAGTGCGGGACATGATGTCCTCCTATGAAGAGTTGATGCAGCGGATGCGGGTCAGGCTGAACGGGTCTCGAGGTGATCGATGAGGTCGTCGAGGAAGCGGAGCGCAGCGACCTGTCCGGGATCCTTGCGGCCGACGGAGCGCTCGCCGACCCATGCGGCACGGCCTCGCAGGGAGTGCTTGTCGGCGTAGTCGGAGACTGCGGCGGACACCGCTTCGCGGGCCGCTCGCGCCCGTTCGACGGGATCTGCGCCCGGTGTCTCGGCGAGGGAGGCGCGGATGGCGTCGATGGCATCGAGCACCGTCTTGTCGCCTACGTCGGCTCCACCGCGCTGGGCGACCCGCTCCTGAATCTTCTCGACCAGGGTCAGGGGTTCGATCTGCTCAGAATCGGCGGCGGCAGCGGCAGCCAGGGTTGCGCCACCGATCAGCGCGGCGAAGGTCGAGGGGTTCGCCGAGGCGAAGGCTGTGCCGGCAGCGCGGAGCACCTCGCGGGACGAAGCACCTGCGGGGAGGGAGAGCAGCGCCTCACGAACGGCCTCTGCGCCGGAGGTGACCGTGATGCCGAGGTCGCCGTCGCCGAGAGCAGCGTCCAGGTCCCGCAGTTCGTCATTGTGAGCGGGGAGCCGGGTTGCGACGGCGACAAGGGTCTCCCGGAGCGGCCCGGGTGATTGGACCGTCTCGATCTCGCGGTCGGTTCCCTTGGACGTTGACGGAGCCGGTGTCTTCGTCGCGGCCATGCCTTTCGCGCGGCGCCGAACTCCCGGTGGGATTCCCGTGCGTGAAGAACGGCGAGTCGGCGGGCTGCGAGATGAGGTCGGAGAGCTCGTCGTCGAGGTGGCAGATCGATACTGACGCTCCCGCCATCTCAAGGCTGGTCGCGTACTCGCCGACGAAGGTGTGCACGATCTCGACACCGCGTTCAGCGAGGGTGCGGTGCACGCGTCGGTAGATCAGGTACAGCTCCTCGAGAGGAGTCGATCCGAGTCCGTTGACCAGTACCGCGACTCTTGTTCCGGTGGTCAGGGGAGCTCCTTGACCAGCTCGACCATGAATCGATCGGTGATCTCGTCGGCGGTCTCTAGCGGACCGCGATGGTGCCCGGGTTCGCCATGGATGCCGATCCCGACCTCCATCTCCCCCTCGTCGAGGGTGAACGTCGGTTCGCCGGCTGCCGGGAGGATCGTGGGGAGAGGCCGACGCCCATGGTGCGGGTGCGATCCACGGTGCGCTGGGCGATCTCGGTGACGGTGGCCAGGTCATCTCCGCGCTCGGCCGAAGCGCCAGCAGTCTTGTATGCGAAGAACAGGCCGGCGACGCCGCGACGCGTGCTCGCCTTCTCCGTGGGTGCGGAGAGGATGTCGTCGGTGCCGACCACGGTCGTCGTTCGGACGTCGTCGGCCGAGGAGAGATCTGCGGCGAGATCGAAGGTGTACACGTCGCCGCCGTAGTTCCCGTAGAGATACAGCACCCCGGCACCGTCATCGCTCGCGAGCGTCGCAGCGTGAATCTGCTCGGGGGGGGGAGGAGAAGACGTTCCCGACGGCGACGCCCGAGGCGAGACCGCGGCCGACGTAGCCGAGGAACAGGGGGAGATGCCCGGATCCGCCACCGGTGACGATGCCGACCCGTCCTGAGGTCCCTGCGTCCGCGCGCACGATCGCCCGGCGATCTGCGTCGGCAGCGCGCAGCTGGTCGGGGTGCGCCAACAGGATCCCGTCGATCGTCTCGTCGACGAAGTCCTGAGGGGCGTTGATGATCTTGCGCAACACGTTCTCCTTGTCGGGAAGGCAGGCCACTGAGGTGAACGTCGTCGTCATCGGCTGGCCGTGGAGCTGGTGATGTTGCGTACCGCCCCGTAGGATGCTCAGATGAGCACGACGGCGTGCTCCTATGCGCAAAGCTATGGTGAGTGTCCGACGGTGTCAACTGTCACGTCGGAACGCATCCGATCTGAGACCAAGGGAGGTGCTCGGCCTATGCGAACTGCGCCTTTCCTCGGGCACGCTGACGGCAGCGATGCGGCGCGCGGCGATGCGATGACCGAGGACCAGCTGCTGGCCGAGCTCGGGCGGCTCTACTATCTCGAGGACGTCTCGAAGGTCGATCTGGGCCGACGCTTCGACCTGTCGCGCTTCAAGATCGCCCGCATGCTCGCGAAAGGAAAGGAGCGGGGGATCATCCGGATCGAGATTCATGAGCCCACACAGAACCTTCCCGAGCTCGCGGAACCCCTGAAGACGACGCTCGGGCTCCCGCTGGTCCAGGTGATCGAGTCCAAGGGAACGTCCGCGCAGGTGCGCGACGCCGTCGCCCTGATGGCTGCGCAGCTCATGCGGGAATCCCTTGAAGACGGGGACGTGGTGGGCATGGGCGGCGGCCAGACGATGCACGCGCTCGGTGCGCAGGTCCGAGAGACTCCGGCGATCACCGCAGTGCAGCTGGTCGGCACCCTCCCCTCGAACTCGCCGATGGCACCTCTGGAGCAGCTGCGGCCCGGGGTCGAAGAGGCCGGCGGCACCGTGCACACCTTCGGCGCTCCGATGTTCGCCGGAAGCGTCCAGCGCCGGGACAACTGGATCTCCCAGCTGGGCGCCGTTCGTGAACTCTACGAACAGCTCGATCTTGCCGTGGTCGGCATCGGTGCGTGGAGCCAGTCGAAATCCACCCTGCGCACGGCCTACCCGCCAGCGGTGCGCGCCCAGCTCGACGACGAGGCGCCGGTCGCTGAAATATTGGGGCACTGGTTCACCGCCGACGGCGCGGTGGTGGCACAGGACATCACCCGGATGAGCGTCACCACCGAAATCCACCAGCTCAGCGCCGCACCACACGTCGTCGCCGTAGCCGCGGGCAGGGAGAAGGCGCGGGCGATCATGGGGGTCGCACGATCAGGGCTGATCACAGGGCTGATCACGGATCGTCATGCGGCGGAAAGAATGCTGGAACTCGCGGGGGCTCGGTAGTGGTCAGGCAGACGTCAGCGCTGAACGAACGGCTCGTCGGAGCTCAGGATCCACGATGTACAAGTAGGTCCCCCTCATGCCGCGGGTGAGCAGCACCCGATAGACGTTGGTGATGTATCGCAGCAGGTCCTCGTCGGACGTTGTCTGGCCGCGCATCCTGTTGGAAGCCTTGCCCTTGGCGTCGAAGTAGCTATCGCGATTTGCGATGAGCCGACCGCTCGCGGGATCGATACGCAGGTCATTCCCGATGATCACGCCGGCATAGTTCAGGTCGTACCCGGACGGTATGTATCGAGCCGACCTCTTCGAGGGAGGTCTTCGAGGCGATCCAATCGACGTCGGAGACGTTCCAGTCGAGGGCGACGCCATCGAGCTCGATGTCGTGCTCTCCCGACTTGTTCTTGCTCCGCCACTTCCAGGCATAGCCGGCCACGAGGCGGGCGAGGCCGTACTCAGCGTCCCGCTCGCGGATTCTCTCGTGCATAGCGCCGAGGTCATCGAACAGCTGGAACTCGTACTCGCCGAGGTCGGGTATCGATGCCGGAGGCTCATCGGAGATCAGCGCGCGAGCGAACTCGAGATACTCCTTGCCGCCCTTCACGCGCATCTGGGTATCGAGTGGATAGAGACGCTTCTGCTCCCGTGCCTCGCTGATGACCTGCGCGAAGACCTTGGGTTCGATATCGATCGGCCGCACGCTCTGCGCCGTGTCCAGCAGCAGGATGGTGTGCCGGGCGCGTTTGCGGATCCAGTCGAGCTGGTTGATCGAGTAGTCGTCCTCCTCCTCACCGAACAGACGGCGGGAGATCTCGCCGTATCGAGCGGTCAGAGTGCCGTGCGACTGCGAGCCTCGCTGGGTGAGACGGTGCGCTTCGTCGACGACGATCACATCGAAGTCCTCGTCGGCATCGGCCACGTCGTAAGGAGTGAGGACCTGCGCGCCTCGCAGTGCGGGCGCTTTGCGGAACACCCGGGTGATCGACTTCCGCAATGACTTCTGAGGGACGACGAGACCGATCCGGAGCCCTTGGAATAGGTCCCGGTTCCCCTCGACGAAGAGGTCGGAGAACATCGAGTCACCGTCGATGTCATCCTTCGGATCGAACTCGGCGAGGTCGCGCAGCAGCTTCATGAGATAGATGCCGACGATGGTCTTCCCCGTGCCCGGATCGCCCTGGACCGCTGAGAGCGTGCGGGCGCCAGTCTGTAAGTCCTCGACCAGACCCTCCATGATGGCGAGCACCGCGATGCCCTGCTCGGTGTTGAGTGCCTTGTACGGGGAGAGCTTGAAGAGATCGGAATTCTCGATCTCGGGGATCGCTCGCTGGAAGTATCCGAGGTCGCGGAGTTCGTCGAAGACCTCCTTGAAGGTGTCGTTGTACTCGCTACGCTGGTAGTAGTCCTGGTTGGTGACGCCTTCATTGAGGTTGAGGAGTTTGAAGCGCCCGTCACCGTCCAGGAGGCGGATGAGGAAAGACTCGAGGTCGAGACATGCTGACGCGTTGAACCGGTCGTCGAGCACCACCCGAACCTCGCGCAGGTGTTGCTTGTTCTCCGTCTTGAGGTGTTGCCGTATCCGTCGCTCGGCATTGCCGGTCTCGCCGACGTAGATGTCCGTGCCGTCCTCGAGCAGGTAGACCACCGGCCAGTTGGTGAAGCGCGGGATCCGTTCGCCCGCCTCGGCGACCGAATCGGACGTGAAGCTCAGTTGCTCGATCTCAAAGGCGGTCATACTTCGTGCTCCGACCCTTGGCCTTCTCCACCGGGTACTTCTGCCCGGTACGCTCTAGCTTTGCGCGGATAATCTGTTCAGGATCGAGCTCGAGCTTGTCCGCGAGCAAGAGCGCGTAGGTGAGGACGTCAGCCAGCTCGTCGGCTACCTCGCCGCGATCAGCGTCGGCGTTCCACTGGTAGCACTCGAGGAGCTCGCCCGCCTCGATGTTGATTGACTTCGCGAGATTCTCCGGGGAGTGGAACTGCTGCCAGTCGCGTTCGGTCATAAAGGCGCGCAGGGTCTCGACGAGTGGTTCGTTGGTCACGTCTGCAACCTAGCATTCACGCGATCCACCGGGCAGACCGAGTCTTCAGCTCGATGCGAGATTCGTGCGCCCTCGAGGTGAAATCCGGTGTCGGACATCAAGGCTTGCTCCCGGAGCTCTGTTGGCCCAAGATCGCCTGGCTCGTGCGGTAGTCGTCCGCTTCGGCATCGGTGCGGAACTCGAGCACCGAGACGTTCTGTTTCCTCAGGGACTCGAGCACCTCCTCAGGAGTTACGCGGAAGAACTCCTTACGAGTATTCACCTGGTTCAGGCGCTGAGCGGAGAAATCGCGGTGCAGCTGTGCCTCGATCCCCACTGCGTCGTTGGCGAAGAACAGGGCATGCACGTCGAAGGTGAAGGGGACCGAGGCGTCCCCAAGCTCCTTGACCCTGTCCATCGGATCGAGCCGCCTGGTCATACCGATCTTGACGACGCCTTCTCCGAATGCGCCGATATTGGAGATGACGTAGACGTAGCCGGCACGGATGTTCGCGGCGCGGTAGTCGGCCTGCGCGATCTCCTCATCGATCAGGCTGAGTTTTGCCAGGAGCTCGTCGGCCTGAGCGACATCGCCTGCCGCGCGAAGCCGGCTGATCGAGTTGAGGTAGTGGGAGCGCTCCTTCTCGAGCAGCTCCTTCTCCGCGCGCAGCTCTTGCTCTGCCCGTCTCTGCTCGCGAAGCTCTTCGCGACGTTCCCGATCAAGGGCCTTGTCCGCGGCGACCGCCTCCTGGTGTCGGGCCGCGAGGTCGATCTCCTGGAGGCGTAGGCGGTGGTATCTGTGGTCGACGGAGAGGTCGATCATCGTGCCCTGCTTCTCGATCTGCTCCTTCGCCCTGGTGAGGCGCTTGATCGCGGGCGCAAGATTCCCGGTCTTCACCGTCTTGACCGCGTTCTCCGCTTCCGCGTTGTAAGCACGCAGCATGATGCGGCGCATCTGATTGACGAAGGTCTTCCCCTTCGCGGTGGAATCGTTGAAGACGAATCCGGTGGCTGCGTGGATCGCCTTGTCGTATTTGTTGCTCTCCTTGACCTTCGCGCGCACATCGGCGAGCTCGGACGCCAACGATGCTGATGCCTCCGCAACGTGCTCGTAGTCGTAGAGTCCGCGGGCCTCGAGCTCGATACGGTCGCGGGCGATGATGATGTCCCTCTCGACCGTTGCGAGCTTCGCCTCTGCGCGGGAGATCTGATCCTGGAGCTTAGATTTCAGTGCGGTCGCCGCACGTTCGTGTTCGCTCAATCGGGCGCGCTGCTCTGCTTCCCGCTCGCGCAGGGCGTCGATCCTTTGGGAGACGTCTGCTGCCTCGAGCCCGCCGAGCTCGCGAGCAACTCGTTCGAGAGCCTCCACCCGACCGTAGAGAATCTTGGTCTCTGCCTGAAGGTCCGTCGCGATCTTCTTCGCAGAGAACATGGTGACCTTGGCAGTCGCCGCTGCCGATAGCGCGGCTTCGGGGTTGTTGCCGAGCGCTGCTCGAGCGTCGACCTCGGGTGGGCTGGCGACGTGAGCTTCGGGAAAGTTCTCCATAACAGGTGCCATCTTGATCTGGGCGGGCTGAACGGGCGGCAGGGGATCATCACTCCGCGCTCCGTGATCGGTCACCGCGTCTCGCCAGCGCGTGCTGTCCCACCAACGCATCTCGTGCCTGCCCGACGGGTCTGGGTACCAGCCCGGAGGCGTTATGTCCTGCTCCTTCATTGCCCCTCGTCTTCACATCCGGTGGCAGAATCTGCCACAGCCAGCGCATTTCGAGCGCGAATCCCAGCGCTTTCCCCATCATGCATGACTGATGGGACATATGAGCAGGACTTAACCTCGATCTTTCACGGTGCTGTTGAGCGGCGGTGTCCGGCGGTGGTGTCATAGCGTCGAAGCAACACTCCCGGTCGGCGGAGGTCTGATCGGTGGAGTGTGCGGATGGCGCGGGTGGGGTTGTCGTTCGGTGACAGGTCGGAGATCTCGACGGCCTCGAAAGCGGGCTGGTCGGTGCGGAGGATCGTCCGTCACCTGGGGCGTTGCCCGTCGGTGATCTCGCGGGAGCTTCACCGGAACTCGACGAAGACCCGCGGCTACCAGGCCGTGACCGCAGACGTCAGAGCGCAGCGTCGGCGGGCTCGCCCGCAGCAGCGGAAGGTCGCGGGGGATCCGGTGCTGCAGGCGAGGGTGGACGCCGACCTGGCCGCGTCCTGGACGCCGAACGAGATAGCGGGCCGGTTGCGCCTGGAGGCCGCAGACCCGACCGTTCAACGCATGGCGAACTCTCCTGACGCACGCGGCCGAACCGTCTCCGGTGAGGCTATCTACCAGTACATCTACGCGATCCCGAAGGGTGAGCTCGCCCGCAAGGGCATCTTCCTGCAGTCCAAGCGGACCAAGCGCCGACCACGTACGACCGGGCGGACGCGCGGTGGCCCAATCGTAGGAATGGTCCCGATCGCGGAGCGAGGTGAGGGCGCCGCCCAGCGTCGGGTGCCGGGGCACTGGGAGGGTGGCCTGATCATCGGGAAGAACGGCACCTCGTGCGCGTCGACGCTGGTGGAGCGGATGATCGGGTTCACCGGGCTGCTGGCCCTGCCCTCGAAGCACGCCGAGCCAACCGCTGACGCGGTCATCGAGTTTTTCAACGACCTGCCCGAGATGATGAAGGCATCGTTGGTGTGGGACCAGGGCAGCGAGATGGCCCAGCACGCGAAGGTCTCCTGGCCACGGCGATGCCGGTCTACTTCGCCGATCCCCACTCGCCCTGGCAGAGGCCCAGCAACGAGAACACCAACCGGCTCTACCGGGAGTATCTGCCCAAGGGCACGATCCCCGATCACCAGCCCTACCTCACCACCATCGCCGAGGAGATCAACAATCGACCCCGCCGCCGGCTGGGCTATCTCACGCCCACCGAGGCATTCGCTCGACTGCTCGTCGGCGAGCCCCATGTTGCTTCGACGCCTTGACATCGCCCACGTCGACGATTTCGGAAGGGCCTGGTGTTGCGGGGCGTGACGTTGTGGGCGCCTGTGCGGAGGCGAGAGGCCCGGGACGTATCCACCGCCCCGGGGGCCTACCCCCGGTTCGTGGACACGGGGGTTGTTTGTCCGGTTTCGGGCGCACTGCGCTGCCACCACAATGGACCCCATGCCACCGCTGCCCTTCTCCGAGGACACCCTTCGCCTGCGCGCCGGTGACGTCCTGTTCCATCGCGGTCTCCAGTACGCCGAGCAAGGTCGGGTCGCACTGGTCTCGGCCGGGTCGCGCAGCGCCGTCGCGATGGTGATGGGAACGCAGGAGTACACGGTGCGGCTTTCCGTCGCTACCGGTCGCCTCACCGGCTCGTGCATCTGCCCGTTCGCGGAGGTCCAGCCGATCTGCAAGCACATCGTGGCCGCCACTCTGCTCTGGCTCCAGGACTCCGACCCGTCGGCCACCGAGCCTGCCGCGGAAACAGCGCCTCAGGCGCCGGATCTGCGCGAGTTCCTGCTCGCCCAGGACCGCGAATGGCTCGCGGACCAGCTGCTTGCTGTCACACAGGATGACCCCACCCTGCACGCACAGCTGCTCATCGCCGCCGGAGCCGACCCCGAGCCCGGGCGCTGACGATGGACAACCCGCCGGCGGAGTCATCCACGCCCGGCAGGAGCTCTTCGAAGCCGTCGAGTGCGAGCAGAGCGAGTCGCGCCGCGGCCTGTGAGGCACCGAGCTCGAGCAGCTCCTCGACGCCGTCCAGCACCTCCTCGATGCCGGTGAAGAAGTCATGCGCTTTGTAGTAGGAGACGAACCCGCCTGTATCCAGAGAGCTGAGGAGCTGCCTGCGCACGGCATCCTCGTCGACGCTGTCCGAGGAGATCCACCTGCGCGCCACACAGGCGTCCCCAGGAGACTCGCGAGAGCTCGCACAGGACCTCGCGCAGCGAGCGCTGACCAGTGACCTGGACGTGTTCCGCGATGCCGCTGAGCAGTACCGCGACCTGCTCGGCCCCGAAGGACTCGAGCAGTTCCGCGACGCGGTGGAGGAGCGCTGGCGCAGCCTCAGCGACGATGACCGTGCTCACCGCTACCAGGTCGCGGCGCAGCGCAGACGAATCGCCGAGGCGATCGGCGGCACCGACGGTCTGATCGCGCTGCTGAGAGCGGAGCTCGACACCGACAGTGACGCTGCCGCACTCATCGATGTCCTCCTGGACGCACAGCGCATCGATGACGCGGTGCTCGAAGCACGGGCACTGCTGGAGCGCTTCGGTGACAGCGCCCGATTCCGGGCCGTCGCCGCCGAGGCCTTCGCCCGTGCGGGCCGACACGACGAGGCTGCCGAGCTGTCGTGGACGAACTTCGCCGAGCAGCCCTTCCTGCGCACCTTCCAGTCCCTCAAGCTCAGGAGCGGACCCACCTTTGCGCACTGGCGAGAGCAGGCTCTCACCATCCTGCAGGAGCAAGCCGGCGAGCACGGCACCTGGCCGTCGTTCGTGGGCGTGCTGCTCTGGGATGAGGACATGCCTCGCGCCTGGGAGACGGCGGCCGAGCACGGGGCTCGAGACTCCGCATGGCTGACCCTCGCCCGGTGGCGAGCGAGCGCCGACGGGGCGGAGGCAGCGCGAGTGCTGTACGACCTCGCACGGGCGTCCATCGCCGGCGGGCAGCGTTCCGCATACGCGGAGGCGGCGCAGCTGCTCACGGAAGCACAGGGCTACGTCGGCGGCGCCGACGCCAAGGCGCTGACGGCGCAGATCCGCGACCTCCGCGCCCAGAACCGTCGGCGCTGCTGATCGACGAGGACACCTCCGCCACGAACATGATGTTCCGCGACGAGCGGATGCGCGTCTTGGCCCCTGACGAGCGGATGCGCGTCTTGGCCCCTGCCGAGCGAGAACCGATCACCCTCTTCGTGGACCGGGTCCGACGGCTGCTTCTCGAGCGCGGCGTCTCCACGGTGCTGGTCGCCGGCGGCCGACGTGTTCGCTGCAGCGTGTCCCCGCATCCCTGCCCCGGGCACGCTGGGCCCACCCCATCACGGCTACCCCGGCCACCCCGGCCACCTCGGCCGTCCTGCCCGGCCCCGCCCGCTCGAGCTCCACGCGGCCGTGAACCGCTACCGGGGGCTGCGGCTCGCGGGCCCCGCGCCGTCGGATGTGCGCTGAACTCTGTCCTCGAAGGGTGGTTCTGAGTAGGATTAAGTCCTACTCGAGATGCAGGAGGCGCCATGCGCACCACGAAACAGCTCAGCATCACCCTCCCTACGGGTATGGCTGATGCGGTGAAGGAACGCGTCGCATCGGGCGCGTATGCGAGTGAGAGCGAAGTGCTCCGCGACGGCCTGCGCGCCCTGTTCGCCCGCGATGAGGCCGTGGAAGCTTGGCTGCGCTCTGACGTTGTCGCGGCGTATGACGAGCTGCGTGCCGACCCGTCGCAGGCGATCAGCGCCGACGACATGCGCGCCCATCTCTCGAAGGTGCACGAGAATCGCACTGCGTCGAGCGAGGCATGACCTGTCGCATCGTCTACTCTCCGCGAGCACGAGAGCAGCTGACCGACCTCTATACGTGGATCGCCGATGAGTCCGGGTATCCGGAACGCGCCGCTGGCTATGTGGCCGCGATTCTCGACTACTGCGACGGATTGCTCGTCTTCCCGTACATCGGCGAGGCGCGCGATGACCTCCGGCCCGGTCTGCGCACGATCGGGTTTCGCCGCCGGGTCGTGATCGCCTTCGCGGTGACAGAGGAGACCGTCGAGGTGCTCGGCATCTACTACGGCGGACGCAACTATGAAGCCCTCATTGCCGCAGAGCCCCAGTAGTCACCCCGAAGCGCTGTCCGTGCCTCATGTCGAACTCTTGTGTGCTGATCTGGACTGGGCGCACGAGTGTGGTCGATCGAGTCAGCGAACCAGCTCCTCCTCTCCGGTCGCGAGAGGCGGTGACGGGATGCCTCGCTCACCCCGCCCACTCCAGGAACTCTTCCGCCGTCACCACCGGCTTCTCCCACCGCGCCGCGTTCTTCGCCTTCGACGACTGTGACCCGGCTTCGGCCACCACCAGCACGTCCGTCCGCGCCTTCGTGAGCGTCGGCACCGCCACGAGCCCGCGCGCCTCGGCCATCGCGTGCAGCTGCTCCTTCTCGAGCCATCCGTGCGTCGCGGAGACCACCGTTCCGGAGAAGCACACCCGAGCCCCCGGCACCAGCACGTCGGTTACGACCACGGGGCCGCCCACCTCGAACCACTCCGGCAGCACCCGCACCTCGAAGTGCTGCTCCACTCCGCGCAGACGCTCCACCACCTCCGCATCGGGAGACAGCACCCGCTGCCACGCCCCCTCGAGCAGGCGCGCGAGCACCGCGGCGGAATCGTCCTCGGCACCGAGGTTCCCGCCCACCACGAAGCCCGTCGGCGCCGTCATCCCCTCAGACCCGCTGGTGCGGGAGAGCAGGTAGCCGTGCCCGTGCACGAGCTGTCGGAACGCGGTGCCGGAGCCCGGCAGGTCGGTGCCCGCGCTGCGCACGCGCCGCACCGCATCGCGCACCGCCCGGGCCCGCTCGAGCGCCGTCGGCGCCTTCAACCGCGCGAGCTCCTCCTCGATGAGCAGGCCGCCCGGCAGCTCGAACCCCAGCGGGATCGGTTCCACGATCCCGTTGCGCTTGAGCTCGAAGTCGATGTGCGCGAGCTGCTGATCCACCCCCACTCCCACCGGGATGCGCCCGGCCAGCAGCGAGCTGAGCGCCGGCCAGGCTTCGGCCAGCAGTGGTGCGAGCTGCACGTCCCGGGTGGTGATCCCGAACTCGGAGCTCGCGCCGAACAGGTCGCTGGTGGGGTTGATGACCGTGGTCGCCTCGTCCCCGTCGTCGGTCACCACGGCGATCTCGACAGGGCGCGGGCGCCACCGGTCCCCTTCGGTGCCCACCGTGAGCACCGACAGGTACGCCTCGCCGAGCACGCCCGCCTGCGCGGCGCCGGTGGCGAGATAACGCCGCACCCGCTGGTCGGTCTTCAGATCGCGGGGAGCACCTCGCGCTTCAGCACCAGGCCCTCGAGGTTCGTGCAGCGCGACAGCGCCACGTACAACTGCCCGTTGGCGAAGGTGCCGCCGGTGAGGTCCACGACCACCCGGTCCAGGGTCTGCCCCTGGGACTTGTGGATGGTGATCGCCCAGGCGAGCTTCATCGGCAGCTGCGTGAAGGTGCCGACCACCTGATGCACGAGCGAGCCGCCGTGGACGCTGGGGCGGGTGATGTCCCAGGTGTGCCGGCGCACGGCGACGGTGCGGCCGTTGCGCAGGAGCACGGTGATGACCGGCCCGTCGTCATCCGCGCCGATCGCGGTGATCCGGCCCAGCGTCCCGTTCACCCAGCGGCTGCCGCCGTCGTTGGTCAGCATCATCACCTGCGCACCGACGGCGAGCGAGAGCGACGCATCGGTGGGGTGCTCGAAACCGTCGGTGTCCCCGCTGATCTGCGCGGTGAAGAGCTGTGCCGGATCGGGGAGGCGTTCGAGCATCTGCCGGTTGCGGGCGCCGACGATCCGGTTGGTGGTCGCGAGCGTCAGCCAGAACTCGTCGAGGTCCGGTTCGAAGTCTGCGGCGGTGCGCCGGTTCAGCTCCGCCCGTGCCTCCTCCAGCAGCGTCCCCTCCCGCACGGCGTTCAGCAGATCGACCAGCCGGTCATCGCCTTGCTGCCGGAACACGGTGCCGAGCTCCACCACCGGGAACGTCGCGGCATCGAACGAGCGGGCGGAGAAGAAGAACGGGGTGCCGAAGCGCTCCTCGATCCACGCCGCCTCGTGATCGGTGACCACCGGCGGCAGCTGGTACAGATCCCCCACCAGCACCAGCTGCACCCCGCCGAAGGGTTCGCCCGGCCGCGGACCGAACCGCTCGAGCGCCGCGGTGAGCGCATCGAACAGATCCGCCCGCACCATCGAGGCCTCGTCCACGATGAGCGTGTCCAGCTCCTTGAGCGCTTTCGCGAAGCGGCCCGGGTAATAGCCGCCGCCGCGCACCATCTCCTCGCTCACGCCGATCGGGAAAGAGAACAGGCGGTGGATCGTGTACCCGTCGACGTTCAGCGCCGCGATCCCCGTGGGCGCGACCGTGATCGTGCGCCGCGCAGTGGTCTCCAGGTAGTGGCGGATCAGCGTGGATTTACCGGTGCCCGCTTTGCCGGTGAGGAACAGGTGGTGCCCGGCATGGAGGTGATCGAGCGCGGCCTGGAACTCCTCGGTGATGGTGAGGGGCGCGGCCGACGGTGCGGGCGTGATCGACGGTGCGGGCGCCATCGAGGGGGCAGGCTCGGCCGGCGGGGCGGCGGGCGCCTCGACGGGCGCGGTGACGGGGTCCGGTGCGGTGGCGACGACGGTCTTCGGGCTCCCCGCCGACGAGAGCGCCTCCCCACGCATCGCCTCTCGATACTGCGCGACGAGCGCGGCGCTCAGCCGGCCGCGATCGCCGACGGGGATGCCCTGCGCACGCGCCCAGGCACGGACCGCGGTGGGCGAGATGTCGACAGCGTCGGCGGCATCGTGCGCGGCAGGGACCGAATCCTGCGGGTCGGGCGGTCCCGCCGGCGCCGGGGGCTGCGCCACAGGGTGGCCCGGACCCGCCAGGGCACCGGCGTGCAGCGCACGCGTCGCGGTGAGCGGGGCGTCGTACCCCGTCCGTGCATCCAGCGCGAGGTACTGCGCGAGCAGGTCCGCGGTGGCGAAGGCGTCCCCGAGCGCGGAGTGGGCGCCCTGGAGCGTCACCCCCAGCGCCGCGCAGCAGTCCGGCAGCCTGCGCCGCTGCAGCTGCGGTAGGTACAGCGTGCTGCCCTGCAGTGTGCAGTAGGTCGTGAAGCGTGGCATCGGCAGCCCGGCGCGGGTGAACTCGGCGCGCAGGAAGCCGATGTCGAACTCGGCGTTGTGCGCGACGACCACGAGATCCTGCAGGGCCGTCCCGACCGTGATCGCGAGGTCCCGGAATCGGGGTGCGTTCGCGACGTCGGCGTCGGTGATGCCGTGGATGTGGGTCGCGCCGACGGGACCGTCCGGATGGAAGCGCGCGGTCCACTGATCGATGACGCGTCCGTGCTCGTCGGCCCGCAGGATCGCGAGTTCGAGGATCCGGTGACGGTCCGGGTCGAGCCCGGTGGTCTCCACGTCGACGACTGCGAACCGGGGCACCGCGGGCGAGGTGGGGGAGTCAGCTTCCGCCGTCGAGGGAGTGCGACGGAGAAGATGATCGAGCAGCCCCACAGGAGCCCCTTCCGGAACAGTGACAGACGTTCTCTCGATCATCGCAGAAGCGGCTGACGCTGCTGAACCACGCCGCGTACCCTGGGAGCACCACGACATGGGAGGCCTCGTCATGACCGCTCGATCCGGAGATCCCACTCACGTACCGTTCCCTGGGCCTGGGGAACCCTCCGTCCCACAGCTCGAGGATGATGAGACGACGGCGCCCCGCCCGGAGGAGGAGATCGCGGATCAGCTGCGGTCCGAGCCCGATCCGAACGGCCATCCTCACGACGGCTGACACGCAGCGCACCGCATGAGTTCGGTCGCCCCGGTGGGGCCATGACTCCCGTGGTGGGTCTGCATGATGGCTCAGCATGCAGCTCCCGCCGCGCCAACGGCGATGTGCCACGATCGCGTCATGCTGCACGCCCCTGCTCTCCGACTCGCCACTGCTGACGATCTCGAGGTCCTCGCCGCTCACGATCGGCACCTCCGGGTCGAGATGCTCAGCGCCGCGATCGAGGCCGGTCGCGTGCTCGTCGCCGAGGCGGCCGAGGGGATCCTCGGATGGCTCCGATGGGGGCTCTTCTGGGACGAGATCCCGTTCATGAACATGCTGTTCGTGTTCGAGCCGGCCAGGGGTCGCGGGCTCGGCGGCCGGCTGGTCGAGGACTGGGAAGAGCGTGCGCGGGCCGACGGTCACGGCGCGGTGCTGACCTCGACCCGGTCCGACGAGCCAGCCCAGCACTTCTACCGCCGCCGCGGCTGCGCGGACGCGGGCGCCCTGCTGCTCCCAGACGAGCCCACAGAGCTCATCCTGCGCAAGGAGCTCCGCTGAGGCCCCATCTCATCCTTGGCGCAGCGACGTTCGGGCGGTCTCGCGGACCGCGTCCGTGAGCGCCTCGGGCGCGCGGTTGTGGCCGGAGCCGCTGCCGCCGATGAGCTCGACGTCGACTGGGCGAGCGTGCGCCGCCGCAGCTGCGGCAGATACAGCGTGCTGCCCTGCAGGGTGCAGTAGGTGGAGAAGCGCGGCATCGGCATCCCGGCACGGGTGAACTCGGCGCGCAGGAACTCCACGTCGAACTCGGCGTTGTGCGCGACCACCGCGAGGTCCTGCAGCGCGGCCCCGATCGTCATCGTGAGGTCAGTGCGGCAGGCGACGGAGTGCGCCGGCGAATTCGATCAAGCGGCCCCACAGCCAGTCTTTCCACGCAGAACAGCGACGATCTGCTGATCATCCCAGAGCGGCTGACCGTCCACGGGGTCGGTGGTCCCTCCGCCCGCGCAGATATGTCACCCACATCACGGTGCTCGCGCAGTGCGCATCTTCTCCCGGAAGAAACCGCAGGCCACCTGCGCCCGCG
This sequence comes from Brachybacterium sp. Z12, assembly GCF_014400405.1. Taxonomy (GTDB): domain Bacteria; phylum Actinomycetota; class Actinomycetes; order Actinomycetales; family Dermabacteraceae; genus Brachybacterium. The sequence goes on from NZ_CP060496.1 coordinate 641,684, forward strand.
TCCGATCCACGACGCACACCGCCGCGCCCCCGCGGCCGGGAGGCGGGCCCGTCGGCCCCTGTACCCACCCCTCATCCAGTGCTACGCTCCCGCTTGGAAACGTTTCCATCAATGAAGATGTGAGGAGCTGGAGATGTCGCGACCCACGATCAAGGACATCGCCGCCGAGGCCGGAGTGGCGCTTGGCACCGCCTCGCGCGCCCTGTCCGGGAATGGCTCCGTCGCCGCCGGGACCCGCGAGCGGGTGCTCGACGCCGCCGAGCGCCTGAACTACATCCCCAATGCCCAGGCCCGCTCCCTGCGCTCCGAACGCACCGAGACCATCGGCCTGCTGATACCGGACGTGCGCAACCCCTTCTTCGCCGAGCTCGCCCACGTGGTCGAGCGCGAGGCACGCGCCTCGGGCCTGTCCGTGGTGCTGTGCAGTGCCAACGAGGACCCCGAGCTGATGCGCGAATACATGCTGGTGCTGCGCCGCCAGCGCGTCGACGGCATCATCGTGGCCCCCTTCTCCACCGCCCACGTCACCCTCCACACCGTCCAGCAGGCCGGGATGCCGCTGGTCTTCGTGGACCGCACCATCCCCGGCATGGACGTGCCCGCCGTCGTCTCCGATACCGGCCCCGCGATCCGCGAGGCCGTCGCGCACCTCGTGGGCGGGGAGCGCAGCGCCTGGGATTCCTCTCCGGCCCCTCCCAGACCACCACCGGTGTGGAGCGCCTGGCCGAGTTCACCGCCGCGGCCGCCGAGGCGGGCGTCGAGACCGTCATCGAGCACGGCGACTTCCAGGAGGAATCCGGTCGCGCGGGTATGCGCGCCCTGCTCGAGACCGGCGTGGACGCCGTGCTCACCGCCGACTCCCGGATGACGCTCGGCGCCGTGCGGGTCTGCCTCGAAGCCGGGATCACCCCGTCGGCCGGTCTGCCCTTCGTCGGATTCGACGACATCGCCCCCTTCACCCTCCTGCAGCCGCCCCTGCCGCTGATCTGCCAGGACCTCGAAGGGATGGCCACCACCGCCGTGCAGCTGCTCGAAGCACAGCTGCGCGGCGAGCGCCCCCAGACGGAGCATCGCCTCCCCGCCCACCTCAGACTCACCCCCGCCACCACCATCACGGAAGCCGAGGTCCCCCACCATGACTGACGCGCAGCCCGCACTGCTCACCCTCGAGGGGGTGAGCAAGTCCTTCGGCCCGGTCACCGTCATCGACGACGTCACCGTGCAGGTCCGCACCGGCGAGGTCGAGGTGCTCCTCGGCGAGAACGGCGCCGGCAAGTCCACGCTGATCAAGATGATGTCCGGCATCTACCAGCCGGACTCCGGCCGCATCCTCGTCGACGGCCAGCCCGTCCAGCTCCCCGACGTCAAGGCCGCCGAGCGCCACGGCATCGCCACCATCCACCAGGAGCTGAACCTGGTGCCGGAGCTCAGCGTCGCCGAGAACATCACGCTGGGCCGCACCCCCAAGCGGCTCGGCATGGTCGACCGCAAGGAGATGCGCCGCATCGCCCAGGCAGCCCTGGACCGGATCGGCCTGGACGTCGACCTCGACCAGCCAGTCGGCGAGCTCGGCATCGCCCGCCAGCAGCTCGTCGAGATCGCCAAGGCCCTCTCCCAGGACGCCCGCCTGCTGATCCTGGACGAGCCCACCGCGGCGCTCACCGGCCGCGAGATCGACGCCCTGTTCCGCGTGGTCCACGAGCTGAAGTCCCGCGGCGTGGGCATGGTCTTCATCTCCCACCACCTCGACGAGATCCCCCGCATCGGCGACACCGTCTCCGTGCTGCGCGACGGTAAGTTCATCGCCCAGGTTCCGGCCGACACCAGCGAGGACGAGCTCGTCTCCCTCATGGTGGGCCGCGACATCGACGACCAGTTCCCCCGCCGCCGCGCCGAGACCCAGGGAGAGGTGCTGCTCGAGATCGAGGGCCTCAGCAGCGAGGACAAGTTCTCGGATGTCGGCTTCTCCGTCCACGCCGGAGAGGTGCTCGGCATCGCCGGGCTCGTCGGCGCCGGCCGCACCGAGGTGCTGCGCGCCGTCTTCGGCGCCGACCCCTACGACACCGGCACCGTCACCCTCCAGGGGAAGAACCTCCCCGGAGGGGACGTCGGCCGCTCGATCGCCCGGGGCCTCGGCCTCGTGCCCGAGGACCGCAAGTCCCAGGGCCTGGTGCTGGACGCAGGCGTCGGCGAGAACGCCGGTTACGCGACCCTCCGCTCCACCGCCAAGCGGGGCCTCGCCGACCGGCGCGGGCAACGCGCCCGCGCCGCCAAGGTCACCGAGCAGCTCTCGGTGCGGATGGCCGGGCTCGACCAGCCCATCCGCAACCTCTCCGGCGGCAACCAGCAGAAGGTCGTCTTCGCCCGCTGGGTGATGGCCGGTTCCACCGTGCTGTTGCTGGACGAGCCCACCCGCGGCGTCGACGTCGGCGCGAAGGTCGAGATCTACGAGCTCATCAACGAGATCACCGAGAACGGCGGCGCCGTCGTGATGGTCTCCAGCGAGCTGCCCGAGGTGCTCGGCATGAGTGACCGCATCCTTGTGATGAGCAACGGCCAGGTCGCCGGGATCCTCGACGCCGACGGCGCCACCGAGGACGCCGTGATGAGCCTCGCCGTCTCCGCAGTCACCTCCGCTGTCACTTCCACGAAGGACGACCCGGCCCCCACCTCCGAGGCGTCCTGACGGGCCCCGCCCGCCCCCATCGTTCCCACCTCCGAAAGGAGCCGCGGCCATGACTGCGACCACGACCTCACCGACCTCCACCCCGGCCCGCAAGCGGCCCACCACGCTCAGCCGCCTCGGCCACTGGGCCATGAACAACGGCGCCCTGGTGGGCCTGATCCTGCTGTGCATCGGGCTCTTCATCGCCACCCCGGCGTTCCTGACCGTCCCGAACCTCATCAACATCGGGATCCAAGCGTCGGTGGTCGCGATCCTGGCCTTCGGCATGACGTTCGTGATCGTCACCGCCGGGATCGACCTGTCCGTCGGCTCCGTCGCCGCGCTCGGCGCGGTGGTCTCCGCCTACTCCTTCGCCTCGCTGAACCTGCCCGGCATCCTCACCCTGGTGATCGGGCTGCTGGTGGCGCCGCCGCCGGCGCCATCTCCGGCCTCTCGATCGCCTACGGCAAGCTGCCCGCCTTCATCGCCACCCTCGCGATGATGAGCGTGGCCCGCGGCCTGACCCCTGGTCATCTCCGACGGCACCCCCATCGCCACCTCCGAGTCCGTCTCCTTCATGGGCGGCACGATCGGCGGCTTCCCCGTCCCGATCCTCGCCATGGTGGTCGCGGGGTTGCTGTGCTGGTTCATCCTCACCCGCACCGTGCTGGGCCGCTCGATGTACGCCATCGGCGGCAACGAAGAGGCCGCACGCCTGTCCGGCCTGCCCGTCAAGCGCATCCTCGTGACCGTCTACGCCCTCTCCGGCCTCTTCGCCGGCCTCGCCGGCATGGTCCTGGCCGGGCGCCTCTCCTCCGCCGGCCCCCAGGCCGGTGTGGGCTACGAGCTGGACGCCATCGCCGCCGTCGTGATCGGCGGAGCCTCCCTCGCCGGCGGCTCCGGACGCGCCACCGGCACCCTCATCGGCGCGATCCTGCTGGCCGTGATCCGCAACGGCCTGAACATCCTCAACGTCTCGTCCTTCTGGCAGCAGGTCGTGATCGGCCTGGTCATCGCCCTGGCCGTCGGCTTCGACGTGCTGCGCCGCAAGACCTCCCGCTGAACCGCGAAACCCCGGGGAGAACGACCTCCCCTCGACAAAGGAGATCGCCATGATCACCATCACCAAGTCCATGACCAGCCGTCGCGGCCTGTTCGCGCTCACCGCCGCGGCCGCCGCCGGCGTCACCCCACCACCGCCTGCAACCGCGGCGGCGACGCGGAGGGCGCGGGCGAGCGCGTCATGCTCGCCGTTTCCACCCAGACCAACCCCTTCTTCGTCCAGCTAGTCGACGGTGCGCAGGCCGAGGCCGAGGCACAGGGCCTCACCCTCGAGATCCAGGACGCCTCCGACGACTCCGCCACCCAGGCCGACCAGCTCGCCAACGCCATCACCCAGGGCGTCAGCCTGGTCATCGTCAACCCCACCGACTCCGACGCGGTCGCCACCTCCGTCGAAGCGCTGAACAACGCGGACATCCCCGTCATCGCCGTGGACCGCAACGCCGCCTCCGGCGAGCTCGCCAGCTTCATCGCCTCGGACAACGTCGCCGGCGGCACCCAGGCCGCCGAGGCGCTCGCCGCAGCGATCGGCGAGGAGGGCGAGATCATCGTGCTGCAGGGCGTGCCCGGCTCCTCCGCCTCCCGCGACCGCGGCCAGGGCTTCACCGAGGGCATCGAGCAGTTCGAGGGCATCACCGTGGTCGCCCAGCAGACCGCGAACTTCGACCGCGCCGAGGGTCTGAACGTGGCCACCAACCTCCTCCAGGCCAACCCCGGCGTGAAAGGCATCTTCTGCGAGAACGACGAGATGGCGCTCGGCGCCATCGAGGCGCTCGGCGACCGCGCCGGCACCGACGTGATGATCGTGGGCTTCGACGGCACCACCGAGGGCGTCGCCGCAGTCGCCTCCGGCACCCTGCATGCGACCATCGCGCAGCAGCCCGAGGAGCTCGGCAAGCAGTCCGTGGCCGAGGCCGTCAAGGTGCTCGCGGGTGAGGACACTGAGGACGAGGTCTCCGTTGAGGTCGTCACCGTCACCGAGGACAACGCGGGCGAGTACGAGTGAGCTCCCGCGGCGTGATCACGGTGGTCGGCTCGATCAACGTCGACCTTCTCTCCCAGGTGCGCAGGCACCCGCTGCCGGGGAGACTCTCCACGGCACCGGCGGGCAGATGCTGCCCGGCGGCAAGGGCGCGAACCAGGCCGTCGCCGCCGCCAAGCTGGACGGGGACGTGCGGATGATCGGCGCGGTCGGCACCGACGCCCAGGCCCAGGTGGGCCTGGCCGGCCTGCGCGCCGCCGGGGTGGATCTGACCGGCGTGCGCGAGGTCGAGGGGCCGACGGGCCTGGCCATCGTCACCGTGGCGGAAGACGGTGAGAACTCCATCGTGGTGATCGCCGGCGCCAATGCGTCGGTGGACGCCGCCCAGGTGGCGTCGGCGAAGGAGGTGCTCGAGGCCTCCGCGATCGTGGTGTGCCAGGGCGAGATCCCGCGCGACGGGATCGAGGCCCTGCCGGCCCTGGTCACCGGACGGTTCCTGCACAACCCCGCCCCGGTCATGGAGCTCGACCCCGCGGTGCTTCGCGCCTCGAACCCACTGGTGGTCAACGAGCACGAGGCCGCCCTGGTCCTCGCGCAGCTGACCCCCGACGCCGAGGCGCCCGATAGCCCGGAGCAGATCGTCCGCGCGCTGCGCGAGGCCGGGATCGCCTCGGTGGTCCTCACCCTCGGCGCCCAGGGATCGCTCGTCGCGGACCCGGAAGGGCTGCACCGGATCCCGGCCGCGCCCGTCACCGCCGTGGACACCACCGGCGCCGGCGACGCGTTCATCGGCGCGCTCGCCGTGGGCCTCGCCCGTGGGGAGTCCCTGCCCGCCGCCGCCCGCCTCGCCTCCCAGGTGGGGGCGTACGCGGCGACCGGCAACGGCGCCCAGCCCAGCTACCCCAGCACCGGCGACGAGCTGCCCCCGCTCGCGGAGGTGAACGCATGAAGCGCGGCGGGATCCTCCACCCCGAGCTGTCCGCGCACCTGGCCCGCCTGGGCCACACCGACACCTTCGTGATCGGTGACGTGGGCCTGCCCGTGCCGCCCGGCGTGGCGCGCGTGGACCTCGCCGTGACCCTCGGCGTGCCCGGCTTCGCCGAGGTGCTCGACGCGATCCTCGCCGAGATCGAGGTGGAGGGCGCGGTCATCGCCACCGAGGCGGCGGGCTCGGCGGCCGGTGCACTGCTCGATGCCCGAGTTCCGGGCGCCGAGACGGTGCCCCATGAGGAGTTCAAGCAGCTGACCGGTCAGGCACGGTTCGTGGTGCGCACGGGGGAGACCACCCCGTACGCGAACGTGATCGTGCGGTGCGGCGTGCCGTTCTGAGTACGTAGGACGGCGCCGGGAACACCGCGAGGGCGGCCGAGATCAGCGGCTGCCCGTCGGCCGTGGTGCCGCCGCGAGTGAGCATGCCGAGCCAGTGAGATCGGAGTTCTCCTCCACAAAAGTTCGAACTTTCGCGACCGTCCCCGCTAAGATGGGTGCATGAGTGCTCCCTTGCGTATGCCCGCCACCACGGCCACCAAGAAGGGTGCCGGCTACCTTGCAGAGAAGGCGGCTGAGCGCACCGTTGTGCTGACCAACCATGGCAAGCCCACCGCCGTCGTCATGAGCCCCGAACGGTTCGACGAACTAGAGCGCTCCCTCCGTGCGGCTGCTGAGGAGCTCATCCGGGGGTCTCCACCCTTGTGGCGGAGCGCTCGGAGTTCCACACCATCGATGCGTCACGGGCACAACTTGATGCGCGACGGTGAACGGTTCCCGGAGGACCAGGCTGAGGTGGTGCTGAGCACCGAAGCCGTCGAGTGGATCGCCGAGCACGTCGAGCAATCCCGCTGGGATGAAGTCCTCGACGACATCCGTGCCCTTTTCACACAGCCAGCAGGGAAGCATCCCCTGTCCAATCGCGGCGGGACCGACCGGCTCGCGGGTCTGAACACCACGGCCACCCTTGGTGCCGACTGTCGAATCGTCTTCCGCTCCTCGGTCTCCTCGGAAGGCACGGGCCTGATCGAGATCATCGCCCTGGGCAAGCGCAGCGACAATCGGATCTATGACGCCGTGAACGCGCTCATCACGAGTGGAAAGCTCACCGAGGACGAGGCGCAATCGATCTGGGAAATGCTTGCGCTCTACGAGACGACTGCCGAGAAGCACGGGCTCGAGCTGTGGGACTACCGGCCTGAACCTGCACCGCCAGGGCTCATCAGGTCTGCAGTCGCCTCGGGAGCACTGCCGCTCGAGATCGCCGAGCAGCTGACGAAGGACGAGATCAACGAAGCTCTCACGCATGCGTGGGATCCCGAGACGGGTGAGCCGGATCCAGCACGAGCGCTCGCGGCCGCCCTCGGCAGAGTCGCAACCAGTTCCACCCCGGAACGGATCATGGCGCAGCGCTCCAAGCCTAGATGCGGAGCGCATATGCCCATCGCTGACCAGCCCTGCATCCGCGTCCGTGGGCACGCCGGAGCGCACCGGGCCGTTGCCTGACTCGGGTGCGCGTGCACTCCGGGACCCGCGCGGTTGCTCACCCGGGTGAGCCCGCCCCGGTGGCGGCCCCGCCCAGCGCTTCACGGATGATCCGCGCGTAGTCCTCCTTGCCCTCGATCTCGTGGATGACAGGCTTCGGGTCCCCGGGCACGACCACCACCCATCGGGTCAGGATCCCCGTGGCCATCTTCCCGATCACGATGCGGCCGCCCTCGGCGAGGTCGAGCGTGAGGTACGGGTCCGCGTCCCCGTGATGGAGCCGGTCCTGGAGGCCGGGAAGCTCGTCGAGGATCCAACCGCGGATCCGCTCGAGGTCGTAGAACAGGGTGGCGGCGTCCGTGATATCGCGGGTGGGGAACATCGGTGGTCCTCTCGTCCGGCCCCGGCCATGGGGGCTCCGGTGTGGTCGCGACCAGCGTTCCACAGGGGTGCGACGCCCGTGCCGCGCTGATCCTGGGGCGCAAGGCCGCAACCCTCGCCCCTGCCTGAGCGAACTCCCGGATCCCGCTGCGCGGCGGGCGCACCGCGTACAGCACCGACCTCGAAGGCGACTCCGCGTGAGGACCTGCAGCTAGCAGACGTCGGGGATCCGGATCCCTTGCAGCGCGCGGAGCCCCGCCTCGACGATCGCCCTGGGGTCGATGTCGTGCTCGGAGTGCAGGCGTGCGTAGACGGGGGCGCTGATCGGATCGACGCGCGTGGCCGGTTCCTCCGCAGCGCTTGCGGCCGTGGCGACGCTCCCGATGACGAAGTTCGACATCGCGTAGGCCACCGACAGCGGATCATCGTCGCCGTCGTCGGCGAGAAGCCCGAGGAGCCGCTCGGAGAGCCGTACGTACGCGGGCCCTCGGGGAGGCCTCAGCCCGATCACCTGCGGTCCCCACGGGTGGCGCCCCAGGTGGTCGTAGAGGGCGAGGAGGAGCTCGCAGGGATTCTCGATACGGGCATCCCAGACCTGGCCGTCGCGGTCCAGGACCTGGTCGAGCGACAGGTCGAGCAGGTCATCGACGGACTGTATGCGTGAGTAGAGGCTGGGCGGCGCAACACCCAGCCTCGTCGCGAGTGCGCGGATGGTCAGCGCCGAGATCCCGCCCTCGTCCAGCAGGGCCGCCGATTCCCGAGCCAGCTCGTCGATCACGACCGCGCGGGCGCGCTGCACAGGCTTGGGGTCGTCCCAATAGCTCATGAATCCAGTGTACAAGCTAAACGAACAACGTTAGGTTAGGTGGATGCTCGACATCTCCTTCCTGCCCGTGTCCGATGACAGGGTCCGGCTGCGTGCGATGGCCCATGCCGACGCGACTGCCTACGCCCAGGGGACAGAGGACGAAGCCGTCCGTGCCTTCGCCCACCTGCCCGCGCCGCAGTACACCCCGGACTCGGTGATCCGCATGATCGACGGGACGATCGCCGAGGGACTGGCCCGCGGCGACCTCGCCATCCTGACGATCGCGGACGCCGTCACGGACCGCTTCGCCGGAAGCCTGGTGCTCTTCGACGTGACCGAGGACGCGGCCGAGGTCGGCTTCTGGCTGCGACCGGAGGCTCGCGGCGCAAGTCTGACCAGCGCCGCACTGGGCCTCGCCGTCCTGTGGGCGCAGCAGAGCGGCCTGAGGGCGCTCACCGCTCGCACTTCCGCTGACAACATGGCTTCCCGGCACGTCCTCGCGAAGGGCGGGTTCCTCCCGATACGACGGGCCCGGGGCACAGCGCCATCCGGATCGCAGGTCGACCTCGTCCACTACGAGCGCGTCCTGCCCGACCGCGAGGACCCGGACGCTTCGAGCTGAGTCCGCCCATCGGCCGAATGGCGGATGCTGGGCAGCGCCTGTCCCCCGATGTGCTCAGCGACCGGCCCCTGAATGCTGGAAGCATGAACCAGATAGCAGTGGACATAGAACATCTGAGCAAGTCCTACGGCGACGTCCTCGCCGTCGACGACGTCAGCCTCAGCATCGGTCGGGGCGAGATCTTCGGGATCCTCGGTCCGAACGGCGCGGGCAAGACCACCACGGTGGAGCTGATCGCGGGGCTGCGGGTGCCCGACGGCGGCAGCGTGCGAGTGCTCGGCCTCGACCCGATCTCCGATCGCGGTGAGATCACCCGCCTCGTCGGCATCCAGCTGCAGGAGAGTCGACTCCAGCCGAAGATCACCGCCCGGGAGGCACTGCAGCTGTGGTCGGCCTTCTATGACGATCCCGAGCCATGGCCGCAGCTCGCCGAGCGCCTCGGACTGACCGGTCTGCTCGATCAGCAGTTCCGGACGCTCAGCGGAGGCCAACAGCAGAGGCTGTCGATCGCCCTCGCGCTCATCGGCCGTCCGCAGGTGGCCATCCTCGACGAACTCACCACCGGCCTCGACCCGCGGGCTCGGCGCGAGGTATGGCAGCTCGTGCGCGACGTGAGAGAGCGCGGCGTCACCATCCTCCTGGTGACCCATGCGATGGAAGAGGCGCAGGGGCTCTGTGACCGCATCGGGATCATCAACGACGGCAGGGTCCGAGCGGTGGACACACCCGATGGCCTGATCGGACGGGCGGCCGCAGCGACCGTCACCTCCTTCATGGCCGAGTCCGCCGTCGACCTGGAGGCGCTGCGGACGATTCCGGGAGTCGCCGCGGCCCGCAGGGAATCCGGCCGCATCGTCGTCGAGGGCGATGACGAGGCCCCGTTCCTCGTCCTCAGCTGCCTGGAGAGCCAACGGATCGTTCCCCGCCGGCTGCGTGTCCAGGACGGGTCCCTCGACACCGCGTACCTGGACCTCATCTCGACCCCACCCGTTCTCACCGACCCGACCCCGAACCTCACCCAGGAGCCCGCACGATGACCGCTCAGACGATGCCGACCCTCTACCCGACCCGGCGCGGCAGCCCGACCATCGCTGTCCTGCACGCCGAGAGCAGGCTCTTCGGTCGCGAACTCGGTTCGCTCTTCTACATCCTGCTCTTCCCGGTGGTGCTGCTGAGCATCCTCGGCGCGATCCCGTCGTTCCGCGAGGACAGCGCGGACCTCGGAGGCATGTCCGTGGTCGACCTCTACGTCCCAGTCACGGTCCTGCTGTCGATGATCATGGCGGCCCTGATGGCGATGCCGTCCATCGTGCTCGCGTACCGCGAGGCCGGCGTGCTGCGCCGACTCCGCACCACTCCGGTGCGACCTGCCTCGATTCTGGTGGTGCAGGTCCTGCTGCATGCCGCCACCGTGGCGGGATCCTCGATCCTCCTGCTCACCGTGGGACGTCTCGTGTTCGGCACCCCTCTTCCCCAGTCGTGGCCCGGATACATCGGCGCCTATGTCCTGGCGCTGGTCGCATCCTTCTCCCTGGGAGCTGCGATCACCGCGATCTCCCCAATGCCCGGATGGCCGCCGTCCTGGGATCCCTCGCGTTCTTCGGATCGATGTTCACCGCAGGGGTGTACCTCCCGGTGCAGGCGATGGAAGGACTGCTCCGCCGAGTCGTCGAGCTCACCCCGCTCGGTGCCGCATCGGAGGCGATGAACGCCGCAATGCTCGGAGCACTTCCGGAGCTGCGCGACCTCCTCGTCGTCGCTGCGTGGGGAGTGCTGCTGGCACTCTTCTCAGTGCGCTTCTTCCGGTGGGAGTGAGATGCTGAGATGGTGGATGCATCCCGTGAGAGCACCAGAGGGGAGCGGTGGGCCCCCACCGTTCCCCTGGCCATGCTCGTGCTCGCATCCGCAGTCGCGGCCCCGACCGCCGTGCTCTTCGGTGTCCACACCCCGGGCTGGCTGGTCACACAGGCCGGCCTCGTCCTCGTGAGCGCCGCGTGGACCTGGTGGTCGCTTCTGCAGCGCCGGCATCGAACGCCGGGCTCCTCAGCCCCGGACATCCACTTCCTGGGGCGGATGACGCTCGCATTCCTGCTGACCTGGATCAACCCGTTCTTCGGAATCTATGCATGGGTCGGATACCTGGAGCTGGCCGACCTCCGGAATCGCTGGGTGCGGCGCATCGGCCTTGTCGGCGTAGCACTCACTCTCGCCGGGTCTCAGTCCGGTGGTTTCCCTCCGACCGGCGGGATCCAGTGGCTCGTGTTCACGGTGCTGCTGATGGTCAACATCGGCCTGGCCGCCCTGCTGGGACATCTCCAGCTGCGCGATGCCCGCAGGGAAGAGGAGCAGAAGGCGATGATCGCCGAGCTGGGCCGGGTGAACGCCGACCTTGAGCGCGCTGCCAGGGAGAACGCTGCTCTGCACGACACGGTCGTCGCGCAGGCCCGGCGTGCCGGAGTCCAGGACGAGCGACAGCGGCTGGCCCGGGAGATCCACGACACGCTCGCCCAGAGCCTGGCGGCGATCCTCGCCCAATTGCAGGCCGCTCAGCATGACCCGGAGCCCGAGGCCAGGCTCTCGAGGGCAACCGACCTGGCCCGCACCACCCTCGGTGAGGCCCGCCGATCCGTCATGGATCTCGCCCCCGGCCCGCTGACCTCCACCAGCTTGGTCGACGCGATGACCGCGCTGGTCACGGACTGGTCACTGGATCGCCCTGTGCATGCCGACGTGATCATCGTCGGAGAGGCCAGGCCCTTGCATGCCGAGGTGGAGGCGACCGTGCTGCGCATCGCGCAGGAGGCGCTGTCCAACGTCGGCAAGCATGCCGACGCCTCCCGTGTCGGTGTCACCGTCACGTATGACGATGACCAGATCGCTCTCGACGTCCGCGACGACGGCAACGGCTTCGATCCCGCCACGTCGGTGACCGACTCGTCCTTCGGGCTGCGGGGGATGCGGCAGCGAGCCGCGCGTCTCGCCGGCACCTTGGACATCGAGACGGCGGCCGGCCAGGGCACGGCCGTCTCCCTGCATCTGCCCGCGCTGTCGAGAGAGGCCGCAGCATGATCCGCGTCGTCGTGGTCGATGACCACCCAGTCGTCCGCGATGGAGTCGTCGCGACCATCTCCGCTGCGCCGGACCTGGAGGTCGTGGGGCAGGCAGCGAGCGGCCCCGAGGCGGTCCGAGTCGCCGCAGCTGCAGAACCCGACGTGGTCGTGATCGACCTGCGCATGCCCGGTGGCGGTGGTGTCGAGGCCGTGCGGGAGATGAAGGCCCGCGGGCTCGAGGCTTCGGTGCTCGTGCTCACCACCTACGACACGGACTCGGAGACCGTGGCAGCGATCGAGGCCGGAGCGACCGGATACCTGCTGAAGGACTCCTCGGCCGAGACCCTCATCGGGGCGATCCGTTCGACCGCCGCCGGGGAGACGGTGCTCTCCCCGGCGATCGCCACGCGTCTCGCCTCCCACGTGCACAGCCCCTCGCGCAGAGCCACCCTGAGCGCCCGGGAACGGGAGGTGCTGCTGCTCGTGGCGAGAGGCACCCCGAACCGGCTGATCGCCAAGGAGCTTTTCGTCAGCGAAGCCACCGTCAAGACCCACCTGGCCCACATCTTCAACAAACTCGGCGTGTCCGACCGAGCAGCCGCCGTCGCCACCGCCTACGAACTGGGGATCCTGGGCTGAGCGCGGCCCCCTGCGATCCCCGCATCAGTCGCCAGACAGGCCTCGAGCACGAACGCGGTGTGACTCCACAGCAGAGCACCTCCCGCGCCGTCCACAACCCGCCGATGAGCCTCAGGGATGCGCTGGCCCAGGTGCTCTCCCAGATCCGGTGAATGGGACCGGTCCTCGGCGCCGAAGAGGATGTGCACGGGGCACCGGAGCGACGTCCACTCCAAGGGCCAGGGGGACATGGCCATCAGCGTGTCCTGGACGTAACCGCGGCCTTCCTGCGCGAAACCCTCACGCAGCGCTGTCCGGTAGTCGGTCAGGAACGAGGGATGGGAGTAGCAGGCCCGATCGACAGCTGAGCCCCCTCCAGCACCATCTGCTCCATCGTCGCCGCATTCATGGACTCCAGCAGTTGAGCCGCGGAGTCCCGCCGGTGAGCGACCAATCGGACCAGCTCCTGTGCGTCCTCGGGAATGAGGTCATGGACAGCGGGATGTGCCACCTCATCGGCCGGTGACACCAGTGTGTCAGATGCGCGGTCCACCCCGCCGCAGCCATGGCGAGGCCGAACAGCGCTCCCTGGGAGTTGGCCACGACCGAGAACGGCCTCTCCAACCCGAGCACCGAGGTGGCGAAGATCCGGTAGTCCTCTGCGGTCGACTTCACTGTCCGACCGGGGTCGTGGGTGGACCCGCCCAGGCCGGGACGGTCCATCGTCAGCAGCCGCATCTTTCCGGCCACCAGAGCGGAGACCCCGAACCGCATGCTCCGGCCCGTGGCGGCTCCGGCGATGTAGAGCACCGGGGGCGCCGACTCGGAACCCGAGACAGTGCCCGTCAGCAGCCGGCCGCTCGGAGTGGAGCATGCCGCGGAAACCTGTTCGTGAAGCATGCGTCGGACCGTACCCACCGAGACAGATGCCGGGAACTGATTTCCGGTCGTCACGGGCAGGATCAACCGATCGGCGGATCAGCGGGCCGACCGGTCGACCGATGTGCTCCCGTGCTCATCCGGGAGGCCGCCCTCTGCCTGCTTCTCGTTGCGGTGATGCCGACGGTGGTCGAGACAGAGGGCGAGCACGCTGCCGGCTGCCCCGCTGAGGGGGAGCAGCGAGCCCATGGCGAGGACGAACACTGGGAAGGAGCCGCTGGAGCCCAGGCTCCGGCTCAGCACGTCCTGCAGGACGACCCCCGCAAGCAGACCGCCCACAAGGCCGAGCAGACCGATGCCCAGCCTCCTCATGACGTTGACCTGATCCGCTGGAGGAGCAGCGCCAGGAAGCCCGCGACAAGCCCCCAACCAGCGTTGAACAGCACGAACGGAAGGATCGCGACCGGACGTGCGAGAGGCCCGGCGAGCTGCCCATCGAGGATGGGGGAGAGAACCGCGCTCAGGACGATCGACAGCACGGCGTAGGTGACACCTGCCAGGACCAGGGTCAGGACGGGCGCCACGTCCCTGCGCAGCCCTACGGCTACGACCCAGACGACGGTGATGGCGACGGTGAGCACCAGAGGCACTGCGGAGGGAACAACGATGTCCAGCTGGGAGGCGATGATGCGGGTCATGGGCCTGACCAGGGCGAAGGTCCCCAGTCCGAGGATGGTGAGCCATGGCAGGGAGCGTCGTGTGTTCATGGTGATGACGCTATGGAGGACACGGCCGTCCGTCGTCAGCCTCACCTCTCGACCTGGGCCGCGCCCGGGCGCGCTCGCGGTACGTCGAGAAGCGTGCTCGGAGCCCGCTCCTGACCGTAGGCAACGCGTCCCGGACACTTCTAGACTGAGTCGATGGCCAGCTGGCAGGACGACGCGGATGACGGATCCCCTCCGGTCCGAACGGGGGACGCCGTCCTCGCGGGCGCCGTCGCCGTCGTGCTGAGCGTGGTGATCCTGATGTCGCAGCTGGGCTCTGGGGCTCGACCGGATGTCATGGCATACGTGTTCGCCCTCGGGTTCGGCGCAATCCTCCTGCTCCACCGCACCATGCCCGTGGCCGTGCTGGCCCTCAGCATCCTGGGAACCTTCGCGTACTACGCACTGGGATACCCGCCCATCGGAGTCGCCCTCCCCGTCGTCGCGGCTCTCTGCTGCGCAGCGCAGTCCGGGCTGACCCGGTGGGCGGTCGGCGGTGGGATCCTGGTTATGTCCGTCTCGATGTACTTCAGACTCCGTGACGATCCCCAGCCCGTGGGGTTCGTCCTGGGCACGGACTCGGTCACCAACCTGGCGTTGATCACGGCCGCCATCGCCCTCGGATACGGGATGCGCGCACGCCGACTCCACATCTCGCAGCAAGCGCGCATCACGCGGCTGACGAATGCGCAGCACGAGCGAGAGGCCCAGATGCGTGTGCAGAACGAGCGTGGTCAGATCTCGCGAGAGCTCCATGACACCGTGGGGCACATGCTCACGGTCATCTCGCTGCACGCGAATGTTGGTCGGGAAGCGCTCGGACGGGATGACGCGGCGGTCGCGCGAGCACTCGATGACGTGGCAGAGCATAGCGGCCGAGCTCTGAAGGAGCTGCGCACGATGGTCGGCGTGCTCCGCAGCGACCAAGATGCGCCGCGCCAGGTTCGGTCGTTCAAGGACATGGACACCGTTCTCGAGAGCGCGCGAACAGCAGGTCTCGACCTGACGGTGGACGTCTCCGTTCGCCCCCAGGACCTCGCCCCGGCCGTGGAGGCAGCGGTCCACCGGATCGTCCAGGAGTCGCTCACCAACGTCATTCGCCACGCAGGGGCCGCATCCGTGCAGGTCAGCGTGGCAAATGAGAATGGTCAGGTGCACGTCAGTGTCATGGACGACGGCGACGGAGCCCCCGCCGGCAGCGGGCCCGGCTACGGGCTGACAGGGATGACTGAACGGGCCCGTCTGCTCGGCGGCACGCTCAGCTCGACCACCTTGCCCGGCGGTGGCCACCTCGTCCATGCCGTCCTGCCCGTAGGAGCGCCGTCATGATCCGCATCGTGCTGGTCGACGACCAGGAGATGGTGCGCACCGGCCTGCGCGTCCTGGCCCAGAACGATGGCGACATCGTCGTGGTGGGGGAGGCGGCCGACGGCAGAGCAGGCCTCGGAACCGTCCGCCAGCTGCGTCCGGCCGTCGTCCTCATGGACATCCGCATGCCCCACCTCGACGGCATCACCGCAACCCGGCGCATCGTCCAGGACCCTGCGCTCGCCGATGTCCGTGTCATCATGCTGACCACGTTCGACGAGGACGACGACGTCCTTGCAGCGATCCACGCCGGCGCGTCCGGATATGTGCTCAAGGACGTCGCCCCCGACGATCTTCGCGAAGCGATCCGAGTGGTCGCCGCCGGCGACTCACTGCTGTCCCCGACGATCACCACCAAGGTGCTGGGCCATCTGAGCGACCGCCTGGGGAGGGAGTGCATCCGGAACTGCTGAACCCGTTGACCTCCCGCGAACGCGAGGTCCTGGCGGGTGTCGGCAAGGGCGAGTCCAACCAGGAGATCGGCGCGAGACTGCACATCAGCCCCGATACTGCGCGCACTCACGTCAGCCGGCTGCTTGCCAAGCTGGGCGCGCGCGATCGCGCGCAGCTTGTCGTCCTCAGCTACGAGTCGGGGCTCACCCGCCCGGGAAGACCCTCGACGGAGCGGTCGGCAACAGACGGGCCGTCTCCCGGGTGAACACCAGGGGACCCAGTCGCCGTCCTTCAGTGACGATCGGGTGCGCGGCGCACGGCAGGCCGAGTCGATGGCATTCGACGATGCAGTGCGAGGGCGCTGAACCGTAGGACTGCATCACCCCTTCACGCACAGCACCGTCTGCAGATGCGCGACCGGCTCCACCAGGTCGGACTGGTACTTCATCACCGCGTGCAGGTCCTTGTACGCTGAGGGGATCTCATCGAGCACGCCCTCGTCCTTGCGAGTCTCGATGCCCTCCGTCTGCCTCGCGAGGTCGCCGACGGTGAAGGTCTTCCGTGCGGCGTTCCGGCTCATCCTCCGCCCCGCCCCATGGGAGGCCGAGTAGAACGAGTCTGGGTTGGCGAGCCCGCGCACGATGTACGAGCCCACGCCCATCGAGCCGGGGATGAGCGCCAGGTCGCCGTCGCGCGTGGAGATCGCGCCCTTGCGGGTGACCACCATGTCCTCCCCGTCGATCCGCTCGATCGAGACGTAGTTGTGGTGGCAGTTCACGGGCATGTCGAAGCGCACGCCGCGGCCGCGCGCGCCCCAGTGCTTCGCGACGGCGTCTTTGAGCAGGCCGATCATGATCTCGCGGGAGCGGGAGGCGTACTCCTGCGCCCACTGCACGTCCCGCACATAGGCGTCCATGCCGGGGAGTCGGCGAGGAACACGGCGAGGTTCTTGTCGCCGAGCTGCGCGTTGTGCTCCAGGCCCTTCGCGCGGGAGATATGCACCTCCGCGACCTCCTTGCCGATGTTGCGGGAGCCCGAGTGCAGGGTGATCCACACGCGCCCGTCACGACTGTCCACGCACAGCTCCGCGAAGTGGTTCCCGCCGCCCATCGTGCCGAGCTGCTTGCGCGCCTTCTTCTCCCGCTTCTGCACCTTCTCCGGCAGCGCGGAGAAGCCCTCCCAGAACTCCTCGAGGCCGGTTCGCGCGCCGAGGCGCGCGAGCTCGCTGCCCGAGATCGCCTCCTCGTGCGCCGCGAAGCCCACGGGGATCGCCGCTTCGATCGCGGAGCGGAGCGCGCCGAGGGCCTCGAGGTCCTCCTCGACCAGGTCGGTGCGCACGGCCGCGACGCCGCAGCCGATGTCCACGCCGACAGCGGCGGGGGAGACCGCGCCGCGCATCGCGATCACGCTGCCCACGGTGGCGCCGATCCCGAGATGGCAGTCGGGCATCACCCGCACGCCATGCACCCAGGGGAGGGAGGCGATGTTCCGCAGCTGCTTCAGCGCGGCCTCGTCGGTCTCCTCCTGAGGGAGCCACATCCTCACGGGAGCAGCGGTATCGGCCATGGTGATCGGGAGCTCGGTCCCCTCGGTGGCGGTCATGGTGCGCCTCCTTCCAGGCGGTGGAGCCCGACGGGCGGGGTCGGTTCTCCGCGTCGGGAGCGAAAATGAGTTCCCTAGGGATTGTCTCCCGCGACGGCTGCCAGGGGGTACGGCGGCCGGCTCGGCCGAGGGCAGCGCAGTGCAGTCCGGTCCTCAGGCCTCGTCCCATACCCTGTCCCACATGCACGGCCTCCTCTGCCTCGACCTCGGCACCTCCTCCGCGAAGGCCGCATTGATCGACCTCGTCGGGCGCACGATCGCCGCCGCGAGCGCCGAGTACCCCACCCGTCACACTGCGGACGGTGGCGCGGAGCAGGACCCCGCCGACTGGGTGCGCGCCGCACGCGCCGCGATCTCGCGGGCCCTCCCTCCGTCGGCCCAGGTGGATGCGCTGTGCCTCACCGGCCAGATGCAGGACCTGATCCTCGAGGGCGAGCACGGCGCAGTGCAGCCGGCCGTGCTCTACAACGACCTGCGGGCCGGTGCGGAGGCCGGCGAGATCCGCGCCGCCCTCGCCCGCGACGGCGAGGACTGGGACGCACTCACCGGGAACCTGCAGGACGCCGCCAGCTGCGCCGCGATGTTCCGCCGCCTCACCCGCCTCAGCCCCGAGACCACCGCGCTCACCCGCAGCATCACCTTCGGCCCCGCAGGCCACCTCGCCCACGCCCTCGGTGCCGGGCTGCACTGCGACCTGACGACCGCTTCGGCCACGGGGCTGCTCGATGCCCGCACCCGTGACTGGTCGCCCGCCGTCACCCGAGCCGCCGGCATCGACGAGGCGCTGCTCCCACGCCTGACCACCGAGGCCGGAGAGGTCGTGGGCCGTACCGACGAGAGCGCCCGCGACCTCCTCGGCCTGCCCGCCGGCGTGCCGATCGTGCTCGCCCCCGGCGACGCGGGCGCCGCCACGCTCGGCATCACGGGTCTCCGGCCCGGCCAGGACCACGCCTCGCTCGGCACCAGCGGCTGGATCGCGAGCGTGCGGCCCGCACAGCCGGCGCCCGCAGCCGACGATGCCTCGCACCGCCTGGCCCTCGGCGGGGGCGCCGAGCTGCACATCTCCGCGATCCTCGCCGGCGGCGCCGCTGCCGCCTGGGCGCGGGAGGCCTACCTGGGCGGCGCCGACGCCCAGAGCGCCGACCACCGGCTCATCGAGCGTGAGCGCGAGCATGGTCGCGGGCCGACGGGTCTGCTCGTCCTGCCGTCCCTCGGCGGGGAACGGTTCCCCGTCCGGGACGGGTCGCTGCGTGGTGCGGTGCTCGGGATCGACGCCTCCACCGGGCCGGCGGACCTCTACGCCGCGACTCTCGAAGGCGTCGCCCTCGCGCTTTCGCATGCGCTCGATCCCGCTGATGCGGGGCGGGTTCTTCCCGTTGTCGGCGGAGGAGCGGCGTCCGCGCCGTGGCGGCGGACCCTCGCCGACGTCACCGGACGCCCGGTGCTCCTGGCCGATGGCACGGACGCGACCCTGCTCGGCGCCGCGCTCGCCGGAGCGCAGGCGCTCGGCGTGGAGCACCGCATCGCCCCGCTCGCCGCGCAGGGCGGGGAGGTGATCGAGCCGGACCCGTCGGCCGCAGCGGCCTATGCCGAGCTGCGACCGGTGCACCGGAAGATGTATGACGCGGTGGCGGCACTGGCGAGCTGAGCAGACGCCCGCAGCTGACAATCAGGTTGCTCGCCGGCACCGCGTCCCTGTCACGCTCAGCCCTTCGGGGCCGGGTACTTCACTCGCGTTTTCTCCAGCTTTTCCAGCACGATCTGGTCCGGGTCGAGCTCCAACCGCATCGCGAGCTGGTAGCAATAGGTGAGGACATCGGCGAGCTCATCACGGACCTCGGCAAGATCCGCCTCCTCGCCCCACTGGTAATGCTCCAGCAGCTCAGCCGCTTCGATCGAGATCGACTTGGCGAGATTCGCGGGAGTGTGGAACTGGGCCCAGTTCCGTTCGGCGGCGAAAGCGCGGAGTGCGGACAGGACGGTGTCGTCGACCATGCGCGCACGCTAGCACTCACGATCAGATGATCCCGGCCTATCCGAGATAGGGTGCGAAGCCTGAACGGCGTGCTTGCATCGCCGTCGGCCGCTGCGTCCCCTCGACGGGGCCCACCCCTTTTCTTGCCCTCCTCGGCGACCCCGAGGTCACGATCTTCCCTAAGGAGCGCTCATGAGCGTCCCCCGCCTTCTCGACCACATCGTCATCGCCGGTCCCGACCTGGCCGAGCTCGTGGACTGGTTCCGCGAGCTGACCGGTGTCACCGCCGCGCCCGGCGGCACCCACCCCACCGGGACCGCCAACGCGCTGGTGGCGCTGACCGTGAACGGTGAGCCGCGGCCGCACTACCTCGAGCTGATCGGCCCCGATCCCGAGCGCGAGGAGGAGGAGCTGCCGAAGACCTTCAGCATCAACCGGCTGAAGAAGCCCACCCTCATCACCTACGCCGTGCACCCCGAGGGCATCGACCAGGTCGTCGAGCGGGCCCGTGCCGAAGGCTTCGACCCCGGCGACGTGGAGGAGCTCTCCCGCCGTGCCCCGGACGGCACCGAGCTCACCTGGCGGCTCACCCAGGCGCAGGCCCCCGCAACTACGGCGTCCCCTTCCTCATCGACTGGGGCACCACCGATCAGCCGGGCCTCGGCGACCTGCCCTCGATCGAGCTGGTCTCCTTCGACCGGGTCGAGGTCAACCCCGGGCCGCAGCAGAAGTCCAACGACGCGCTCGGGCTCGGTGACGGGATCGCCGAGATCCGGGAGGGCCGCGGCTCCCGCTTCGTGCTGACCCTGCGTACCGAGGACGGGCGCGAGATCGAGATCTGAGGGAGCGGGCCGACGGCCGCACTCATGGGCAGTCGATCCCGGCCCCAGGACCCGATCACTGAGCGGGCGGGATGCAGAGCCGGTCCGGGCTCCCGTCAGCCCTCCTGCGAAAGATCGATCCCGCGCAGCTTTGCCTGCAGCGCCCGCACCTCGTCGCTGAGCCCGCGGTCAGGGCCGGCGACCTCGATGCCCGGAGCGACCGTCTGCACCGGCAGCGGCGCGACCGGCCCCGAGGCGAGGCCCCACCGTTTGAGCCAACCCGACAGCTGCGCGCTGCTGCTGGCGTACACGATCCGGCCCAGGCCCACCCAGGCGTGGGCGGCCGCGCACATCGGGCAGTGCTCACCGGAGGTGTAAACCGTCGCCCGGGCCCGCTCCTCCGGGCTCAGATGCGCCGCCGCCCAGCGGGCTATAGCGAACTCGGGATGCTGGGTGGCGTCCCCGCCGGAGACACGGTTGCGGTCGGCGAACAGCTCCGTCCCGTCGGCGCCGACGAGGAGGGACCCGAAGGGCTCGTCCCCGGCTTCGAGCGCCTCCCGGGCGAGGCCCACGCAGCGGGCGAGACGCGAACGGTCTGCAGCAGTGAGGGAGTTCGTCATGCGGCCACCACATCACACCTGCCCTCCGCCTGCACTGCAGAGTCCCGGAGGAGGATTTCAGCGTGCACCCGAGGAGGGGTACATCCACTGCGGCATCGCGCTGATCATCTCTCTCGCCAGCTCGGCGGCGGGGCGCTTATCGTCGGTACGCAGGTAGTGCATCACCATGCCCAGCACGCTGCCGCCGATCGCGGCGGCATGCAGCTCCAGCTCGGTCTCGGACTGCTCCGGTCGGATCGCCTCGACCACGGACCGGGTGCTCTGGGTAAACCTGTTCATCGCGTGCACGACCACTCCGCCGACCCGGTCGGAGAGCAGGATTCCCTGGTACAACTCGCGGTTGTCGAGGATCGACGTCAGCAGCACCTCGACCGCGTACTGCGGCAGGGACCTCTGCGCAGATCCCGTGGCTGCTCGTGCCCGCAGATCGAGCGCTGTCGCCTCGGAGAGCAGGCCGTCCAGCACGAACAGCGAAAGCTCGTCGACGCTCGCGAAATGCTCGTAGAACCCGCTGCGGCTCAGTCCGGCCTCCTGCGCGATCCGCGTGGCGGAGGCCTTCCTGAAGCCTTCTGTGCGCACCACCCGTGAGAGCGCCTCGACCAGCTGGCGCTGTGAAGCGGTGGCGCGGGCGTCGGAGGAATGCAGGCGGGCGGCTCGGGCGGAGCCTCGTCGTGGAGCGGTCATGCCTGGTAGTGTAAACAGCGTAACAACACAGGTGTGCAGCAACAGCCCGTTCCGGGCGGTCGCGCTGAGGCGACCGACACCGCAGGACTGGCACGGAGAGCCCGGCGACCGCACCACCCGGGGCTCCTCGTGGCATCTGTTCAGCAGCTGTTTCTCGATGAAGAGGTATATGCAGTGGACAACGACATTTTCGACTACATCATCGTGGGGACCGGTGCGGGCGGGGCGACCCTGGCCGACGGGCTCAGCAAGCGGACCAAAGACTCGGTGCTGGTCCTGGAGAGCGGCGGCAGCGACTGGGATCCGCTGATCCATATCCCGAAGGGCTTCTTCTTCCTCTATGGCGGCAAGAAGTACTCCTTCTACTACGAGCCGACCACCCCGCAGAACTCCGAGTTCAAGGACTCTTGGCAGCGCGGCCGGGTCGCCGGGGCTCCACCTCGCTGAACGGTCTGCAGTACGACCGTGCCGGGCAGCACTACTGGGACTCGGTAGCCGCCGTCACCGACGACCGCTGGAGCTGGGCCAACGTCCTGGACGCCTATCGGGAGATCGAGGACCACGAGCTCGGAGCCTCTCCGACGCGCGGTGCCGGCGGTCCGCTGCACGTCCACGTCAGCCGCAAGGAGGAGCCGCTCACGAGGGCGATCATCGACGCCGCCGAGAGCTACGGCCTGCCCTTCACCGAGGACGTGAACTCACGACGGCGAGAGGATCGGCTTCATGCCGATCATCACCAAGAACGGCCGGCGGTGGAACACCGCCCGTTCCTTCCTCGCCCAGGCCAGGAAGCGCAAGCACGTCACCTACCAGAGCCATGCTCACGGTGTGCGGGTCCTGTTCGACGGCAACCGCGCCACCGGCCTGGAGACCCTGGTCAAGGGCAAGCGGCGCCTGTTCCGTGCGCGTAAAGAGATCATCCTCGCCGGCGGCACCATGGAAACGCCGATGCTGCTGGAGCGCTCCGGGATCGGGGCGGGAGAGGTGATCAAGCGCATCGGGGTGCCGCTGCTGGCCGAGAACCCGAACGTCGGTGAGCACGCGGTCGAGCAGCGCATGTTCGCCGCCCAGTGGAAGATCAGCAAACAGATGGGATTGAACGAGCAGCTCTCCACCCAGATGGCGCAGATGAGGACCGGAGCGAAGTACCTGATCGAACGCGACGGGATCATTTCCACCGGTGCCTACGAGCTGGCGGCCGTCGCCAAATCTGATCCCTCGCTGCCGGTCGCGGACCTGTGGCTGCAGTTCAACCCGTTCATGAACGACATCTCTGGCGCCGGTTTCGGGGTCGGTGCCGATCCGGGCTTCAGCGCCGCTGGCTATCTGCGCCAGCCGACTACCGAGAGCTCGGTCCACGCGACCAGTGCGGATCCCTTCGCCCCTGCTGAGATCGTCGCGAACTACCTCGAGCACGAGAGCGAGCAGGTCGCGCAGCACCGTCTCTTGGAAGCCTTCCGCGGGATCGCCTCGCAGAGCCCGCTCGCGGACATGATCGACGAGGAGCAGGTGCCCGGGCCCGCAGTGCAGACCCGTGAGGACGCGATCGCGCATTCCTGGGCCAGCAGCCACGCGCTCCATGCCTGCGGCACCGCGCGGATGGGCTCCGGGGACGACTCGGTGGTGGACGGCTCGTTGCGCGTGCGCGGGGTCGAGGGGCTCCGAGTGGCCGACGCCTCCGTGCTCCCGAGCCAGCCTGGCAACACGATGGCACCGGCCATCGGCATCGGCGCCATGGCTGCGCGGATCATCGCCGCAGAGGCCTGAGGGCTGCCGGTCGTGCACGGCGCCCTGTCCAGTCAGTTAGCGGGGCAGGGCGCCGTCTCCTCGCGACCTGGTCGCGACGCTCACCCCCGCTCCGCGAGCTCCGGTGGGCTGTAGAGCATCGAGAGCGGCTGCGCCTCTCGACCCTGCGCGAGCTGTGTCGCGGTGCGGCCGATGAATCGCATCAACGAGCGGGAGAGATGGGGCTGGTCGTAGAAGCCGAGATCGTGCACCACCTGCAGGATCGGCGCCCCGGCGGAGAGGCGCAGCGCCGCCTCCCGGGCCCGGGCGATCTGCCGGATCAAACCCAGACTGAGGCCGGTCGTCGCCGACACCCGCCGCTGCACAGTGCGCGCAGAGACGTCCGGGCTCCCGCCGTCGAGCGCCTCGGCGACCACCGGATCACGCACCAGGATCTCGGCCTCGACCAGCTGCTGCACGAAGCGTTCCGCGGTGTCGTACCCCGGGAGCGGCCACGCCTGGCCGGCCAGCTCGAGCGTGCCACCCGTGACCGGGCGCGGTGGGGCCTGCGCATCGACCAGCGCTGAGACGGGCAGATGCGGCATATGCACGCCGTGCGCGAAGAGGATCCCCGCTGAGCGCGAGTCTTGCGGCACGGGGGCGATGCTCGCCCGCGTCTCGGGACCGCGCACCGCGCTCAGCAGCAGCTGCTCACCCTCGTTCCACACCACCAGCTCCCACATCGAGTTCGCGACCGACGTCATCGTCTCCACGCCCCGCGAATGCGCCCGCCACACCCGCGCGATGTGCGGCGAGGGCGAGGGCCGGTGCTCGATGTCGATCACGATGGCGGCGGAGCGGCAGGGGGCATGCACTCATCATGCGCGCGACGCCGCTGGGCGGCCAGAGGGTTGCCCGCGCTGGTGTCGTTCCCGTACAAGACCCGCCCGCGACCGTCGGCCGACACTCGAAGCTCCGGGATCGACGAGGAGCGACCATGAAACTGACCGTGAACACCTTCCTGACCCTCGACGGCGTCATGCAGGCGCCCGGCGGCGCCGAGGAGGACACCTCCGGCGGTTTCACCGCCGGAGGCTGGCAGGTGCCGTATACGGCCGACGACGACTTCGGCGAGATCGTCACCTCCTGGCTCCAGAGCCCGCACACGGCCCTGCTGGGCCGGAACACCTTCGAGACGTTCCGCGCCTTCTGGCCGCAGGTCGACGACAGCGATCCCGTGGCTCGCGCGATCAACCACGGCAAGCGCTACGTCGTCGCCCATGCCGGCTACGATCCGGGCTGGGGCGAGACCACCGTCATCGACAGCGCCGATCCCCTGCCCGCGATCGCACGTCTCAAAGAAGACGGGGAGGGCGAGCTCAAGGTCAGCGGCAGCGCCCAGCTCGTCGCCGCCCTCCACGAGGCCGGGATGATCGATGAGTACCA
The DNA here is from genome assembly GCF_014400405.1 of Brachybacterium sp. Z12. Lineage (GTDB taxonomy): Bacteria > Actinomycetota > Actinomycetes > Actinomycetales > Dermabacteraceae > Brachybacterium. The sequence goes on from NZ_CP060496.1 coordinate 666,621, forward strand.
CCTGATCGTCTTCCCCGTCGTGGTCGGAGGCGGCAAGAAGCTCTTCGCCGATGGGGCCCCGCCTCGCGGCTTCCAGGTCCGCAGCAGCCGCGTCACGGCCAGCGGCGCGGTGCTGCTCGTGCTCACCCCCGAGCCGTTCCGCACCGGCGACTACGTGGTCGAGGACGGCAAGGACGTCGCCCGGCTCGAGTGACGAGGGCACCGCGGCGCACGTCCCTCCTGCCCTTGGTCCCAGCGGGCACGGAGGTGCTCGTGCTTCGATGAGGGCACTCGAAGTCATCGCTCCCACCACCGGGAGCTCAACGAAGGAGCCAGAGGATGAGCGACGTCCTGGTCGTGATCGGTGTCGGTGGAATGGGAGAGGCGATCGCCCGCCGGTCCGGGGCCGGAAAGCAACTGCTGCTGGCCGACTTCGACGACGCGGCGCTCGGTCGTGTAGCCGAGGCGCTCACCGGCGACGGCTACGCCGTGACCACGCAGAGCGTCGATGTGTCCTCGCGCGAGTCCGTCGCTGCGCTCGCCGCCGCGGCCGCTGAGCTCGGCGCAGTCACCGGTGTGGTCCACACCGCCGGCCTCTCGCCCATGCAGGCGCCGGCAGCGGCGATTCTCGCCGTCGACCTGTACGGCGTGGCCGTGAGCCTCGAGGAGTTCGGAAAGGTCATCGCCCCCGGTGGTTCCGGGGTGGTCATCGCGAGCATGGCCGGCAGCTTCACCGTCGGCCGCTTCCCCGCGGAGATGGAGCAGGCCCTCACCCACACCCCCGCCGAGGAGCTGCTCTCCCTGCCCTTCGTGCAGGAGGGTGCGGTCCCGGACCCGGGTGTCGCGTACAGCATCTCCAAGCGCGCCAACCAGCTGCGCGTGCAGAGTGCCGCCACCCAATGGGGCGAGCGCGGTGCCCGCGTGAACAGCATCAGCCCGGGCGTGATCGCCACCCCCATGGGTCAGCAGGAGCTGGCCGGTTCCAGCGGCGAGAGCATGCGCGGCATGGTCGCCGGCTCCGGGACCGGACGCCTCGGAACCCCCGCCGACATCGCCGCCAGCGCCGCGTTCCTGCTCGGCCCGGACTCCACCTTCATCACCGGCACCGACCTGCTGGTCGACGGCGGCGTGGTCGCCGCGGTGCGCACCGGCGCGGTCACGCTGCCCGGCGCCTGAGGGAACGCAGAGCTTCAATAGGTGGAGTGGCAGGCGCGCGACCCTGGGCCAGTGGGCAGTGCGGCCTCACGGCTCCGGTGCCGGGCGCAGCCCTCCAGCCACTCGCGGGTGGCGCGGATATGAGCGGTCGCCGCGAGCTGTGCGCGCACCGGGTCACGGTCCCGGACCGCCTCGGCGATCCGTCGATGCTCGTGGTCGCTCATCTCCTTGAGCTCGGCGGCGTCGTCGCGCTCGAACACCCGGTAGTGGCGCCCGCGCTGCCGCATGGACCGCAGCACCGCTGCGATCGCCTCGTTGCGCGCCCCCGTGGCGAGCAGCTCGTGGAAGGCGTCGTCCAGCGCTGAGCCGTCATCCTCCCAGGACCGAGCGGCGAGATCCTCGGCGATTTCCAGCAGCCGGGCCCGCTCAGCGTCATCGAAGCGCGCGGCGGCCTGCGCCGCCGCGAATCCCTCGAGCAGCTGACGGATCTCGAACAGGCCCAGGTACTCCTCCAGCGGGAGCAGCGGGATGGTCACGCCGAGACCGGACATGACCGTCTGCGCGGTGAGGGCGGAGACATAGGTGCCGGCGCCGGTGCGGGACGTGAGCACGCCGGCAAAGCCGAGCATCTTCTGCGCCTCGCGCAGGGAGCTGCGGGAGACGTCGAACTTCGTGAACAGCTGGAACGAACTGTTCCTCTCCGTGACCCTCATCCACAGCAGCGACAAGCGCACCATCCCCACCGCGCTGAACGGCTTCATCACCAGCTTCAACATCGAGTGGGGACCGCTGTCCGCAGCAGCCGTGCTGACGGTCTTCCCCACCATGATCCTGTTCGGGGTCGCCTCGAAGTGGATCGTGGCCGGCCTGACGGCGGGTGCCACGAAGGGCTGAGGCGGCAGCGGCTCGGTGGTTCGGCCTGGGCCGTCGCTCACCGACCGGCGAACACCGCGGTGGTCACCGCCGTCTCTTCGGGGTCGCCCATGTCCGTCGAGCGCTGCACCGTCCACGGCTCACCGCGGTCGAAGGTGTCGCCGATCATCTCGGGCGTCAGCAGCTCGGAGCCGTCATCGCAGCGGTACCAGCTGAACATGCCCTCCCAGTGCTGGTCATGGTCGTGGGAGATCGTCGCGCAGACCGCGCCGTCGGGCAGCTCCACCAGCAGCGGCAGAGCCTCGTCGTCCCGCGGCTCCAACTGCTCGGGCGCGGTGGGGGAGTCGAACTCGATGGCTTGCTTGCCGACGGGATCGACGATGCACTGCACGGTCCCGCCCTCGAGCGCACACGCCTGGGCACCCGCGGCCGTGGGCCCGCAGACGAACAGATCCTCCTGCTCGGCGTACTGCGAGGGGTAGCCGCCGCCCATCTCGCACAGGTCCTCCTCAACCCGCTCGATGTTCCACGAGCCATCGATCCACAACGACTCGATCACGGTGCCGCGCGACTCGGGATCATCGCTGCCGCTCTCGTCCTGCTTGGGCGCCGAGTCGTCCTCGGTGGGGAGCCCTCCTCGGTGGCCGGCTGCTCCTTCTCCGCGGGCTCCGTCTCGGCGGGGGTCTGCTCCTGGGGGGGCGTCGCCGGCGGAGGGATCCTCGGCGGGATCGCCAGGGCCGCAGGCGGCGAGGCCGACGGCGAGGACGGGAGCGGCGAGGAATGCGAGAAGACGGCGAAGGTTCATGACGCCATTGTGGTCGGTGCGGTGGGAAGGCCCTCCCACACGCCGCGGCGCAGCATCTCCCATGCAGCTGTCCCGTTGGATGCCGGGATCTCCAGCCCCAGCAGCCCCGCGAACGTCGCCGCCTGATCCACCACGCTCACCCCTCCAGATGCACCCCGGGATGATGTCGGGACCGGCGGCGATCATCAGTGGCGGGATCCCCGCCTCCGGGAAGCCGCCGTGCGCGGAGCGCGGCCCGGTGTACTCCTGCTGGAAGCGGCTGACCACTGCCTCACCCCGCCAGCGCGGCTGGATCACCGTGCCGTCGGCCCCCTCGAGGATCGCGACGAACGGACCCTCGAAGCCATGGGCGGCCTTCACCTCGTCGGCGCTGTGCATGGCGGCGATCGGCACCGCCGGCTCCAGCACCCACTCCTCGAGCACACCCAGCACCCGGGCGCGCACCGCCTCGCCGGCACCCTCCCGCAGATGCACCTGACCGGTCAGCCCGGCCGGATGCACCCAGGCATCCCACGAGGTCACCGCGCCGTCGGCATCCACCCGGATCAGCCCCGCCTCGGCCAGCAGGACGTTCGGCGCCACCGCCTGGACCACATCGGTGTGTCCATGATCGGAGCTGAGGACGATGTTCGTGCTCTCGAGCGTCCCGGCCTGCTCGAGCGCCTCGAGCAGCACCTGCAGCCCGGCATCCACCGAGACCAGCGCCTCCCTGGTCTCCTCCGAGCCCACCCCGGTGCGGTGGCGGGCCTTGTCCACCGCGAGCACATGGGAGAAGACCACCTCGGCCGAACGCTCCGCGAGCACCTCCGCAGTGAGCGCGATCGCGAACCGGTCGTAGTCCGGGCCCGGCGTCCAGGTGAGGGCGTCGCGATGCTTGTCGAACAGGGCCGGGAACGCCTCTGCGGAGGAGACCGGTGCGAACACCGGGCGCGGATCGGACCAGTCCTCCGGATCCCAGATCACCGGGACCAGCACGTCGATGTCCGCACCCGCGGTGCCCGGCCAGAAGAAGCTCGCCGTACGCAGCCCCTGCGCCTTCGCGAGGTCGAAGAGGGTGGGGCAGCCCAGATCCTCCGCGTACCAGAACCAGTCAGTCGGTGCCTTCCCTGGCTCCATCTTCGTGTTGCCGTACACGCCATGCCCGGAGACGGTGCGCCCTGTGATCAGCGAGACGTGGTTGGGGTAGGTCAGCGCCGGCAGCACGCTGCGGGCCGAGGCGAAGGAGCCGGCTTCCAGCAGCCGCCGGAACGCCGGCAGGGTGCGCAGGAACGGCAGATCGGTCAGGCACATGCCATCGACCGAGAGGACCAGCAGGTTGTGAGGCACGAGAACGCCTTCGATGCGGAGGGATGCGCTGCGCAGGAGCGCGAGCGGGCGTGACCGTACCGCGCACAAAGGGCCAGGACGCGGCCGCCAGATGAACGCTCAGGCGCTGACCGGCACCGCGGACGGAGCTGCCCAGATCATGTCGCCGCGCCACGGCAGCAGCGTGCTCGTCATGATGGAGGCATGCCGAAGACGACGCCGCGCCGCTCCCCGAACCCCCATGGCCACGCAACGCCCTCGCCCGGTGTCCGGCAGCGGGACACCTCCCCGGGCGACTTCCCCGGGAGCGGCTCGGCTCTCTTCTCGCACGCCCCGGCTCCCACCCACGCCGCCGCGAGCCCGGACCCCACCCTCGATGAGCCCGGCTGGCCGTGGTTCCTCCCGGAGGACGAGCTGCCGCACGAGGCGCTCGACGGGAGGGTCGACGCCGAACAGGACCCGGCCGGAGCGGCCGCCAACTATGCACGGATCCCGCTGGTGCGGGACGCGGTGCGACTCCTCGACTTCGTGGGCGAGGGCCGCCAGGTCACCTCCACCGGCGCGCTCCGCCTGGCAGATGTCCGCGCCCTGATCCAGCAGTGGCAGCTCGACCTCAGCGGGCCGGCACTGACTTCGATGTGGCAGGTCGGCACGATCGTCGGCCCCTGGAACGCGCTCGTCTCCGGACGGTGGTTGGAGCTGACCAGTGCCCGCGTACGGCCCGGACCGGGCCTGGTGCCCGCCGTTCTGGAGCAGGAGGATCCCGACGGTTTCGTCCGCTTCGCGAGGGCCCTGCTCACCCTGCTGATCCTGGACGCCCTGCAGCAGGGACCGCAGGAGGGCGGGCTGGTAGGCGGGCCGGACACCTTCGCCGCTCTGACGCGCACCCTGGCACCGGGAGGTCTCCTGCTCCCGGAGACGGTGCGTGACGCGATGGACCGCGACCAGGTCCCGAAGACCCCGGACGGGGATCTCGATATGGACGAGGTGGAGCGCTACTGGGTCACCCAGCGCGACCTCGTCACGCTCGCCACCTACGGCGTGCTCCACGCGGAGGTCGCTCCAGCAGAGGAAGGCATTCGGTTCCATGGCACCGTCGAGGTGATCCTCGAAGCCTTCAGCGCGCTCGAGATGCTGAACGAGCTCGACGGCTCGCAGTGAGCGCTCCCGAGGCGCCTATGCGTTCCCGCGGGAACGCTCGGCAGCCCTCCCCGCCCCGCCCTCCGTCGGGCGCGACACGCGCGCCGAGATCACCGATCTCTTTCACCGGTGAACGAGATCGGTGATCTCGGCGCGCGCAAGGCCGTGTTATGGCTCGCCGTGCGGTGAAGGTGCGGCGTAGTCAAGGTGCAGCGTGGTGAAGGTCCGGCGTGGTGGAGGGTCGGCATGGTGACGGTCCGGCATGGTGAAGGTGAAGCGCGGTGAAGAGCGCGCTGCTCGGCGTCGCGATCCAGGTGCTCTGACCCGTTGGGCGGCTCGAGAGGTCCCGAACCGGGGAGCGGGGCATTCAGCGCCGCCAGAAGAAGCAGTGAGTGACGCCGCTCGGCGCGGTGACCTGCTCGAGATGGAAGCGGTCCTCAAGCTCCTCCGGCCGGTCCCACAGCCGCAGTCCGGTCCCGTATTCCAGCGGCGCGATCGCCACGTGCATCTCGTCGATGAGGTCCGCCTCGAGGAACTGACGCACCGTGCTGACGCCGCCGCCGATACGCACGTCCTTGCCGTCGGCCGCAGCCTTCGCCTGCTCGAGGGCTGCGGACGGGGTGGCATCGACGAAATGGAAGGTGGTCTCCCCGACGGTCAGCGGCGGCCGAGGGTGATGGGTGAGCACGAACACCGGGGTGTGGAACGGCGGCTCCTCGCCCCACCAGCCCTTCCAGCCGTCCTCGGGCCAGGGCCCGCGCTGCGGGCCGAACTTGTGCCGACCCATGATCTCGGCGCCGATGCCATGGGCGAAGTCGCGGGTCAGGTAGTCCTCAAGGCCGCGGCTGCCACCGGGGTCGGTACGGCCGGGAAAGTGCGCGGTGCCGAAGGCCCAGGCCATCAGGTCGCCAGGGTCGACGTGGCCGAACGGCCGCTCCAGAGTCTGCTTCTGGCCGGCACCGATGCCGTCGCGGGAGACGGTGAAGTTCTGGACGCACACGCGCTGCGTCATCAGGAGGTCCTCTCGGTGGGGAGCGGGGCACCCAGCATGCGCTTCGCCGACGCGGCTGTCACCCTTCCCCGCCTACCCCGCACACGCCGGTGGCGGCCCCACCATGTGGAGCCGCCACCGAGGACTGCGCGCGGGCCGGGATGTCTCCCGAGCCGGGTCAGTCCCGCTTGTTCTTGTCGCCGAACATGCCCTCGGCCGCGCCCTTCACGGAGTCGCGGGCGTCCTGGAGCTTGTCCTTGGCCTCTGCCTTGCCCTGCTGGGTGTGGCCTTCGGCCTCGGTCTCCTTGTCGCCGGTGACCTTGCCGAAGCCTTCCTTGGCCTGGCCGCCCAGCTTGTCCTTCGCGTTCTCGAACTTCTCGTCGGTGCTCATCGCAGACCTCCTGTGTCGAGGGTCCGCACGGGTCGCGTGCGGTGCGGGAAGTCTAGTTCGGTGGTGCGCTGAGCCGCCGACCTCCCGGTCGGACAGCGCAGCCCGCTCACACCTCTCAGCCCGCTCACACCGCGCAGCCCGCTCACACCGCCTGCGCCGTCAGCGGGATCCGCCCACCGGCGAGCACCATGTCCACCTGGCGCTGGGAGAGCCGATGCGTCACCGCCACCTCGCGCTCGCCGATCTTCGCGCTCAGCGAGCGGCCCGCCCGCAGCGCCTCGTGCACGCCTTCGAGCACCACCTCGTCCCCGACCTTGATCGGGGCGAGATCCTCGGGGTTCTCGAACTCGAGCGGGACGATGCCGAAGTTCGCGAGGTTCTGCCAGTGGATCCGTGCGAAGCTCACCGCGATCACGGCCTGCAGTCCGAGGTAGCGCGGCGCGATCACCGCGTGCTCGCGGGAGGAGCCCTGGCCGTAGTTCTTCCCGGCCACCACCACGTGCCCGCCCTCGGTCGCGCGGGCTCGGGTGGGGTACTCGCCATCGATCCGGGTGAAGGCGAAGTCCGCGATCCGCGGGATGTTGGAGCGGAAGGGCAGCACCTGTGAGCCCGGCCGGCAGGATCTCGTCGGTGGAGACGTCGTCCCCCATCACCAGGAGCACCGGCGCGGTGAGGCGATCGGCGACCGGGGTGAAGTCCGGCAGGGAGGAGACGTTCGGTCCCTTGACCAGTTCGACGGACTTCGCCTCCTCCTCGGGCAGGGGAGGGATCAGCATGTCGTGGATCTGCGCATAGCTCTCGGGCAGTGTGGGCCGCGGGTAGACCATGTCGAGACTGCTCTCGAGCGTGCGCGGATCGGTGATCTTCCCGGTCAGCGCAGCGGCCGCCGCGGTCTCGGGGAGCACAGCCATACCGCGTCCTCCTCCGTGCCGGAGCGGCCGGGGAAGTTGCGAGGCATGGTGCGCAGGGAGTTGCGGCCGCTGGCGGGGGCCTGGCCCATCCCGATGCAGCCCATGCAGCCGGACTGGTGGATCCGGGCGCCTGCCGCTACGAGCGCGCCGAGCCAGCCTCCGGTGATGAGATCCGCCAGCACCTCGCGCGAGGTGGGGTTGATGTCCACGGACACGCGCGAATGGGCTTGGTGACCATCGAGGATCTCGGCGACCACGGCGAAGTCCCGCAGTCCCGGGTTCGCGGAGGAGCCGATGACCACCTGGTTCACGTCCTCTCCGGCGACCTCGGCGACCGGCACCACGTTGCCGGGGGAGGAGGGGCGTGCGATCAGCGGCTCGAGCTCGGAGAGGTTGATCTGCTCGGTGAGGTCGTAGCTCGCACCCTCGTCGGCCTCCCAGGCCTCGAACTGCTCGCCGCGGCCGACGGCCTCGAGGTAGGTGCGGGCGGAGTCGTCGGCCGGGAAGACCGTCGCGGTCGCCCCCAGCTCGGCCCCCATGTTCGCGATGACGTGCCGGTCCATCGCGTCGAGCTGCGCGAGCCCGGAGCCGTGGTACTCGATGATGCGGCCCACGCCGCCGCTGACGCCGTGGCGGCGCAGCATCTCCAGCACCACGTCCTTCGCGCTCACCCAGTCCGGCAGCGTCCCGGTCAGCTCCACGCCCCAGATCTCCGGCAGCGTGACGTACAACGGCTGGCCGGCCATCGCCATCGCGACCTCGAGCCCGCCCACGCCGATCGCGAGCATGCCCAGCGCGCCGGCGGCGCAGGTGTGCGAGTCCGAGCCGATCAGCAGCGCGCCGGGTCGGCCGAAGTGAGCCTGGTGGACGGGATGGGAGACGCCGTTGCCGGCCTTGGAGAACCACAGCCCGAAGCGCTCGGCCGCGGACTGCAGGAACAGGTGGTCGTCGGGGTTCTTCTCGTCGGTCTGCAGCAGGTTGTGGTCGACGTACTGGACCGACAGCTCGGTGCGGACCCGGTCCAGGCCCATCGCCTCCAGCTCGAGCATGACCATGGTGCCGGTGGCGTCCTGGGTGAGGGTCTGGTCGACCCGCAGCCCGATCTCGGCTCCGGGCTCCAGCGTCCCTTCGACGAGATGCGCGGCGATGAGCTTCTGTGCGACGTTGCGGGGCATGGCGCTGTCCTCCTCGGAGAGCGGCTCGCCGTCGAGGCTCGTCGACGAACCTGCCTCCACCGTAGGCCTGCCCGTCCGCGAATGCCATGGTTCGGCCGTCCGGTCCCGCCCCGTCGGCCGCCCGCTCCCCGGACCGCACTTGCACCCCACGCCGCAGCATGTACTCTCTCCCGCATGCAGAACCGTTGGTTTACCTATGCGATGTCGGCTCCGGAGGGGCCGGCCGCCGTATAGCGTCCCCAACCTTCCAGAGCCGACAAGGGCAGAGCACAAGCTCTGCCCTTCGCCATTCCCCGGCGGGCTCTGAGCATCGGGTCCGCCCCTCGAAAGGACAGGACCCACGATGACGATCCTCGCCACCGCCCCCGCCGCAGCGCCCGCCGTTCCCGAGCGCCACATCGCGAGCTACACCCCGCTGCCCACACCGGCTGAGCTGCTCACCGACCTGCCCCTGACCGCCGAGCAGGCGCAGCAGGTCGCCGCTCATCGCGAGCAGGTGCGCGCCGTGCTCGAGGGCACCGACCGGCGCCTGCTGGTCGTCGTCGGCCCCTGCTCGATCCACGACCCCGAGGCCGGGCTGGACTACGCCCGCCGCCTCGCCGCGATCCAGGCCGAGGTAGGTCAGGAGCTGCTGCTGGTGATGCGCACCTACTTCGAGAAGCCGCGCACTACCGTGGGGTGGAAGGGCCTGATCAACGACCCGCACCTGGATGGCTCCCACGACATCGCCACCGGCCTGCACCGCGCTCGGGCCTTCCTTCGCGAGGTCACGGCGCTCGGGGTGCCCTGCGCCACCGAGTTCCTCGAGCCGATCAGCCCGCAGTACATCGCGGATCTCATCTCTTGGGGCGCGGTCGGTGCCCGCACCACCGAATCCCAGATCCACCGCCAGCTCGCCTCCGGGCTGTCGATGCCGGTCGGGTTCAAGAATGGCACCGACGGCAGCGTCCAGGTGGCTCTCGACGCGGTCGCGGCGGCCTCGGCGCCGCAGTCCTTCCTCGGGATCGGAAGTGATGGACGGGCGAACCTCGTCTCCACCACCGGCAATCCCGACACCCACCTGATCCTGCGCGGCGGCGCCGACGGCCCGAACTGGGGACCCGCCCCGGTGCACGCCGCGGCTGGGCGCCTGAGCGCACAGGGCCTGAGCCCGCGCCTGGTCATCGACGCCAGCCACGGCAACAGCGACAAGGACCACCTGCGCCAGGCCGAGGTCGCCACCATGCTCGCCGACCAGATCGCGGTGGACGGCGCGGCCGTGGCCGGGGTGATGCTCGAGAGCAACCTGGTCGGCGGCGCCCAGAAGCTCGACGTTGACCAGGGTCCCGCTGGGCTCCTGCGCGGCCAGTCCGTGACCGACAAGTGCATGGACTGGGAGGCGAGCGAGGGCGTGCTGCGTGCGCTCGCCGGCGGAGCGCGTCGCCGCCGCGAGGCCATCCCGGGGCGCGCATGAGCGCCGTGTGCCGCGCCGATGAACATCGGGGGACGATCCTCGCAGGGACCTGTCGGGCGCGGGGGAGGGTCTAGCGTCGACAGGGCACTCATGCCCCGATCCCCAGGAGATGTGCCGATGTCCCCCTCTCTCGCTCGCCGTTCCCTGCTCGGCCTCGGCACCGTCGCCGCCGGTGGAGCCGCCGCGACAGCCCTGGCGGCCTCCGCCTCCGCGGCTCCGACGGAGAAGGGCGGGGAAGAGCGCACCGAGCGTCCCGGCAGGGGCAGGGACAACCGGCCGCTGATCGGCCGGGCCCGCCGCGATCGCCTGCACGTGATGGCGTTCAACATCCGTTACGACAACTCCGCCACCACTGAGGAGGGCGATCCGGACCACTGGCCGACCCGTCGGCCGATCCTGATCGACCTGCTCGAGCGTGAGCGGCCCACGCTCCTCGGCGTCCAGGAGGCCCTGTACGGGCAGCTGGACACGATCCGTGAGGCGCTGCCCGGCCACGAGATGATCGGCTACGGCCGCGACGGCGGCAGCGCCGGCGAGTACTCCGCGATCTTCTACGACCCCGAGCGCCGCCTGCGCGTGCGGGAATGGGACCAGTTCTGGCTCTCCGACACCCCGGACCAGATCGGCTCCGCCAGCTGGGGCAACAACGTCACCCGCATCGTGGTGTGGGCGCGGATGGAGGACCTGGCCACGGGGCGGGAGTTCGCGATGATCAACACCCACTTCGACCACGAGTCCGAGCCCGCCCGGATCAAGAGCGCCCAGGCGATGATCGACCTGTTCGAGGGAGGCGAGCTGGACCAGCTGCCGGCGCTCGTCACCGGCGACTTCAACTCCGCCGCCCATGACTCGGGCGCGTACTCCACGCTGGTCACCGACGGCCCCACCCTCGACACCTGGGACGCCGCGCAGAAGCAGCTCACCCCGGCCTGGGGCACGTTCCCCGCCTACGAGGAGCCCGTCGAAGGCGGGGAGCGGATCGACTGGGTGCTGGCCACCGAGCAGTTCACGATCCTCGAGGCCGCGATCAACGTCTCCACCGACCGTCACGGCGCCTTCCTCCGATCACGCCCCGGTGCAGGCGCTGGTCGCCCTGCGCTGACGCGGAGCCGATCTTCGCGGACAGAATCCGTCCTCGGTCACTCCTAGCGTGGGGGTGCTTCCGCGATTGCTGGAGTCCCCGAGTCGAGGAGCCCCGATGCCCGCCACCCTGTCCCTGTTCACCCTGTACCGCGACCCTGCCGCCGCCGTGGCCTGGCTGACCGGCGCGTTCGGCATGGAGCTCGTGAACAGCTACGGCGCTGAGGAGGGCACGCTCGACCATGCCGAGCTGCGCCTCGGCGAAGCTGTAGTGATGGTCCAGGCCGCGGCCGACGGCCAGACCGCCTCGCCCCTGGTCGAGGGCTCCACCAGCCGCGCCCCGGTGCTGTCCCTCGACAGCGAGGCCGAGGTCGATGCCCTCTTCGCCCGGGCCCGCGACGCCGCGGCCAACGTGGTCCAAGCGCCCGGGACGACGCCCTGGGGCAACTACCGCTTCGAGGTCCTGGATCCCGAGGGCCACCAGTGGTCGGTGGGCAGCTACCGGCCCGGTGAACCGTGGGACGCGCAGTGGTGAGGGAATGCAATGGTGAGGGAATACCGCGGGCGGCGGCGCCGTTGAGAACTGTCCCTGCCTGCCACGCCCACTGAAGGAGCCTCGATCACCGCCGCTGTTCTGCCCACCCTCACCGCCCAGGCCCAGCACCTGATCGATCTCGGCATCCACGTCCTCGCGGGAACCTCCGCGCAGGAGTTGCACGACGCCGCCGCGCAGCTCGGCGGCGGACGCACCGACGCGCTGCTCGCACTGGACCCGTCGCTCGCGCCCGCCTCCGCCCTCGCTCCGCTGATGCGGCGCGGGGACCGGCCCGGCTTCGTGGTCGAGGACATGACGGACGTGGACCGCTTCGATCCCACCGGCATCGAGCTGCCTGATGGGTCGGTGTACCTGGTCGAGGGTCTCGAGCGGGGTGATGACCTCAGCAACTGGACGCCCGAGGAGGCGCTGCCGGCGATCGCCGCGCGTGACCGCCCCCGCTGCTGCTCACGGAGGGACTGCACTGTGTGCTCCAGCGGCCCGAGGTGCTCGAGCGGGGCCGCTGCTTCATGACGATCGGATCGCGCCTGACCAAGCCCACCGGGAAGCTCGACTCCCGCACCCCGGCGCTGTGGATCTCCGGCGGCACCGGCCGCGACGGGAAGGACCGTAAGGACGCACCGAAGCTCGGCTGGTGCTGGTGGGGCAACCGCCACACCTGGCTCGGCATCGCCTCCGCCGCGCGCCGCAGCGGTGTCTGAGCCGGTGCACACGGGCTGATATATCCCTCGTCGGTCCGCGTCTCGCCCGGGTACTGTCCGCTCATGACCACGACCCCCGCTCCCACCTGGTGGGAGGAGGAGCACGCCTCCCTGCGCGAGAGCGCCCAGGAGGATTCCGAGGCATGGGTCGACGCCGGCCCACCGTTCTCCGACGCCCTGCTGCAGCTGCTCGCAGACGCGGAGGACGCCTTCACACAGACGGGCACCGAGACCCCCGGCTGGGAGGATCCGCACCTCACCGCCGACGGCGACGAGCGCGACAGCCTCGAGGAGGAGTACAGCCGCTGCCTCGACCCGGGCAAGTTCCGGATCCTCTGGTCCCGGACCGAGGCCTGGACCCGCGTGCTCACTGCCCGCGGCTGGGCAGACACCGACGACGGCGCACAGCTCGACTGGGCCGTGACGCCGCACGTCGACCGCTATCGCGCCACCGTGCTGCGCCCCCGTCGGTCCGGCGCGCAGCCCCTGGTCCTCGCCCGCACCGCCCCGGACGATGCAGCAGGCAGCGCCGACCTCGAAGGCAGCGAGGCCCTGATCCTCGGCCTCGTGATCGGGATCGGTGATCCGGCAGTGCCCGTGAGCACCACGCCGAACTGCGGCTGCGACGCTTGCGACTCCGGTTCCCGCGATCTGCTCGAGGAGCTCGACCGCACGCTCCTCTCGATCGTCGACGGCTCCTTCGAGACCGTGCTGAGCCCCGGCTGGACCAGCCACCGCACCTCCTTCGGTGCCGAGGGCGGCAGCGGTGATGAAGGCTCCAGCCTCTCGATGACGGTCACCGCGCAGCCCTGGGCCGAGGAGTGGACGCCGCGGCCGCTCACACCGGCGATCGGCCGGGATGATTCAGCCTGGGCGGACGAGATGCTGCGCGAGGCACGGGCAACGCTGCTGCTCGATACGGTCATCGACGTCTTCCCCGCGCCGCTCGCCGCCCGACTCCACCGCCTGCGCCCTTCACACTCGGGGACCGTGACCTCCTACCTCCGCCTCCCTCTGGCCGAGCAGCAGGTCACGGCACCGCTCGACGCACTCGAGCATCCGCCCGCCGGGTATCGCAGGGACCACCGCAGCACCGTGGTCACCGGCATGGACTTCGAGCGCGCCGCCTCGGCGCTGCGCTCCTGGGCGGTGCACCGCCGCGCGGGCCTGCAGACCAGCGCCACCCACACCCCGCTTGAGGTGGGCACCGAGGTGCGCCTGCACCTCGGCCGTCGGCCGTTCCGGATCACCGCCCCGTGCCGCGTGCTGTGGGTGATCGAGGAACCGGACCGCGCCGGCTTCGCCTACGCCACCCTGCCCGGGCATCCCGAATCCGGGATCGAGGAGTTCACCGTGACCCGCACCGCGACCGGGCAGGTGAGGTTCCACCTCGATGTCGTCTCCCGGCCCGCCACCTGGTACGCCCGGCTCGGCGCCCCGGTCTCCCGCCTCGTCCAGGAGCTCATCACGCGTCGCTACCTGCGTGCCCTGTCCACCCCTCCGGCCCCCTGAGGAGCGCCCCGCGCCCATCTCGGTGAAGCGTGACCTCAGGAGTCCAGGTCGTGCCGCAGGACGTGGACGACCACGCCGATCGTCAGCGGCGGGGCCCGAGGCTACCAGCGCGCATGCGCGCCACGTGGGTCTCAGCCACGTCACGCTCCGGAAACCTCCCCCACAGCGGCGGGGGAGTCGGTTAGCGTGACCCCATCGCGCGCGACGAGGACGCGAAAGCTGACCAGCGGGCCCCGGCCCGTCGGCCCCCAGCTCGTGGTCCCCGCCGTGGACCGTTCCCCACCCACGACAGGAAGGCCTCCTGGTGAACTCCCTGATCCTCGCAGTCGTCGGCATCGCCATGATGGTCGCCGGCTATCTGCTCTACTCCCGATTCCTCGGCAGGCGCGTCTACAAGCTCAGCGCCTCCTTCCGCACTCCCGCCCATGAGCTGCAGGACGGGGTCGACTTCGTCCCCACCAACAAGTTCATCCTGTGGGGCCACCACTTCACCTCGGTCGCCGGCGCCGCACCCATCGTCGGCCCCGCCGTCGCCGTGATCTGGGGCTGGCTGCCGGCCTTCCTCTGGGTCACGCTCGGCACCGTCTTCTTCGCGGGCATGCACGACCTGGGCGCCCTGTGGGCCTCGGTGCGCAACCGCGGCCAATCCATCGGCACCCTGTCCGCGCGCTACATCGGCAAGCGCGGCAGCCGCCTGTTCCTGGTGGTCATCTTCCTGCTGCTGCTCATGGTCAACGCCGCGTTCGCCGTGGTCATCTCCGGCCTGCTGGTCTCCACCCCCACCTCCGTGATCCCCACCTGGGGCGCGCTCGTGGTCGCCGTGCTGATCGGTCAGGCGATCTATCGCTTCAAGTGGAACCTGCCGATCGTCTCCGTGATCGGCGTGATCGCGCTGTACGGCCTGATCCTGCTCGGTGACAGGTTCCCGGTGGTGCTGCCCGAGACGGTGCTCGGGCTGTCAGCCGAGGCGTTCTGGATCCTGGTGCTGTTCGTCTACGCCGCGATCGCCTCGGTGCTGCCGGTGTGGGTGCTGCTCCAGCCGCGCGACTACATCAACGGCCTGCAGCTGTTCATCGGCCTGGGACTGCTCTACGGCGCGGTGCTGATCTTCCAGCCCGAGCTGGTCGCCCCAGCGATCAACGCGAACGTCCCCGACGGGACCCCGGCATCATGCCGCTGCTGTTCGTGACCATCGCCTGCGGTGCGATCTCCGGCTTCCACGGCGTGGTCTCCTCCGGCACCTCCTCGAAGCAGCTCGACAAGGAGACCGACGCCCGGTTCGTGGGCTACTTCGGGGCAGTGGGAGAGGGGCTGCTGGCCCTCGGCGCGATCATCGCCACCACCGCGGGCTTCCGCACCCTCGCGGACTGGGAAGCGGTGTACACCGCCTTCAACGAGGGCGGCGTCGCAGCCTTCGTGACCGGCGGCGGCGCGATCCTGAACGCGGGCCTCGGCATCCCCACCTCGCTGTCGGCCACGATCCTGGCCACCATGGCAGTGCTGTTCGCCGCGACCACGATGGACACCGGCGTGCGCCTGCAGCGCTTCGTGGTCCAGGAGATCGGGCAGGTCGTGGGAGTGAAGCTGGGAACGCTGGTCGCGACGTTGATCGTGCTGGCGGTCTGCCTGGGCCTGGCCTTCAGCGCAGGAGCCGACGGCGCCGGCGGCATGATCATCTGGCCGCTGTTCGGCACCACCAACCAGATCCTCGCCGGGCTGACCCTCGCGATCCTCGCGGTGATGCTGATGCGCAAGCGCCGCCCGGTGCTGCCGATCATGATCCCGCTGCTGTTCGTCCTGTTCGTCAGCGTGTACGCGGCGCTGATCCAGCTGGGCAGCTTCTACCGTGAGGGCAACTGGCTGCTGCTGATCATGGACCTGGTGATCGTGGTCGCCGCCGTGTGGGTGATCGTCGAATCCGCGATCGCCCTGAAGCGGGCCCACGCCTCTGAGCCGGAACCTGATCTGGATGAGGACGAGCTGGACTCCGTCTCGGCGGACGGCGGCTCCGGCGAGTGAGCCCGCAGTCCCCACACACTCCCGTCGGCGGGTCCCCGGACGGACCCGCCGACGGGGTGGCCCCCGCCGCGGCACGTCCCTCCCTCAGGGAGCGCTGGCGTGCCTTCAGTGACGGCCTGCACGAGTTCTACGTGGCCCCCTACCGGCGCACCTTCGCCCGCGCTCAGCGCGATGAGGACGATCTGTTCCGCATGCTCGTGATGAGCGAGCTGCTGGGCGTGCCCAACCCCGCCGCCTACTACACCGCAGAGCTGCTGCCCGTGCTGTACGACAGCTTCCACGACTGGCATCGCCGGATGGGGATGGAGCGTTCACCGCTGGAGGACTACCGATGCTGCTGAGGCTCGCCGCCGAGCGCCGAGTGCTGTTCCTGGGCGGGAAGGGCGGGGTCGGCAAGACCACCGTCGCCTCCGCCGTGGCTCTCGCTGCGGCCCGTGAGGGTCGGCGCGTCCTGGTGGTCTCCACCGATCCCGCCCACAATCTCGGCCATCTGTGGGGGCAGAAGATCGGTGACCGCGCCACCCCGCTAGGCGACGGCGTCGGCGGGCGCCTGGCGGGCCTCGAGATTAATCCCGACGCCACCACCGATCAGCACCTGCAGGACGTCGCCCGCACCCTGAAGCGGCTCATGCCCGGGAACCTCGCCGGCGAGGTGGACAAGCACATGGACCTCTCCCGCCGCTCTCCGGGCACCCACGAGGCCGCCGTGCTGGAACGGATGACGGAACTGGTCGAGACCGGGATGCGCAATCACGACCTGGTCGTCTTCGACACCGCTCCCTCCGGGCACACCGCACGCCTGATGGCCCTGCCGGAGGTGATGACCGCCTGGACCGACGGACTGCTGAAGCGTCGCGAGAAATCCCAGAAGCTCGGTGCCGCCATGCGCGGCCTCGACCGCGATCGGGGGACGACCCTGCTCGGGTCGACCGCCCCCGCGACCCGATCCAGGAGCGTGACGAGGAGATCCGCTCCATCCTGCTGCGCCGGCGCGACCGCCTCGCCGGCCTGCGCGAGGTGCTCGTGGACTCTGCGCTCTCGTCGTTCGCGATCGTCCTGGCCGCTGAGCGCCTCCCCGTGCTGGAGACCATCGAGCTGCACGAGGAGCTCACCCGCACCGGCGTCGACGTCGGCGCGCTCGTGGTCAACAGGCGCTCCCCGGCCGATCGCGGTGAGTTCCTCGCCCGGCGCCGCGCCGTCGAGGACGAGCACCTGGTGACCCTCCGCGACGCCCTGCCCCGCGTGCCCCTGCAGGAGGTGCCGCTGGGGGAGGAGGACGTGGTGGGTCCGGAAGCGCTCGAGCGCTTTTCGACGTTGCTGTGAGATGCCCGCCCGCGGCTCAGCCGGCGGCCTCGACCTCCGCCGGGTTCGCCTTCAGGGTGAAGGCCAGCACCACCGCGACGGTCGTGACCACGCCGCCGAAGGCGAAGGCCCAGGAGGCACCGCTGGCCTGAGCGATCTCCGCCGAGGCCCCGGACTCGACCGCGATGGCCGAGCCGAGGGTCAGCAGCGCGATGAACACCGCGGTGCCGAGAGCCCCGGCCAGCTGCTGGAGGGTGTTGAGGATCGCTGAGCCGTGGCCGTACAGCGAGCGCGGCAGCGCCCCCAGCGAGAGCGTCATCAGCGGGGTCATCACCATCGCCATGCCGATGCCCAGCGGGATGTTCAGCGCGATGATCAGGCCCTGAGTGGCGTTCGCATCGAGCAGGAACACCTCGAGCCAGCACACGATCGCCATCAGCAGCATGCCGGGCACCACGATCGGCCGCGGCCCGAACCGGTCGTACAGGGCGCCCACGAACGGGCCCAGCAGGCCCGAGGCCGCCGCGCCGGGAAGCATCGTCAGACCGATCTCGAGGGTGGTCATCTCGAGCGCGCCGGTCATGTACAGCGGAAGCGCCACGACCGTGCCGAGCATCGTCGCGAAGCCCATCAGGATCACCAGCACCGAAACGGTGAAGGTGCGCACCTTCAGCGGCTGCAGATCCAGCAGCGGCTCGTCACCGCGGGAGAGCATGCGCAGCTGGCGGATGGTGAACACTGTCAGGGCGAGCACACCGATCCCGGCCACCAGCAGCGGGACCAGGCGACTGGTGCCCGAGACGATCTGGCTGATCGAGGCCAGCGCGTAGATCACGCCGCCGAAGCCGATCGCGGAGAGGATCACCGAGATGACATCCAGCCGCACCTTCTCCGGCTCGGTGTAGTTGCGCATGAAGAGCAGCCCGATGGTCAGGGCGATCACGATGATCGGCAGCATCATCAGGAACAGGTGATGCCAGGTGCCGTGCTGGAGGATGAAGCCCGAGATGGAGGGGCCCAGCGCCGGAGCAGCGGAGATCACCACGCCCACCAGGCCCATCACCAGGCCGCGGGACCTGATCGGCACCAGTGCGAGGACGGTGGTCATCAGCAGCGGCAGCACCATCGCGGTGCCCGCGGCCTGGATCACGCGGCCGCCCAGCAGCACCGGGAAGGTCGGGGCGAGCATCGCGATGGTGGTGCCCGCCAGGAACAGCAGCATCGCGACGGAGAAGACGGTGCGCACCGACAGGCGCTTCATCAGGAAGCCGGTGGTGGGGATGACCACGGCCATCGTCAGCATGAACCCGGTCGAGAGCCACTGCGCGGTGACCGCGCTGATCGACAGGTCCTCCATCAGGGTGGGCAGAGCGACCGACAGCAGGGTCTCGTTGAGGATCATCACGAAGGCGGAGACCACCAGCACCGCGATGATCGGGGTGACCTTGACGGATGCCGGGGCGTGGCCGTCGACCACGGTGGTGCTGGGGTCGTCGGCCCCGTCGCGGGTGCTGAACTCGGCCTCGGCCGCGGCGGAGCCGCCGGCCACGATCCCGGGTGCCTCGAGGGCCGGGAACTCTCCGGTGGGGGTGGGGGTGTGCGTGGTCATGAGAGGAGAGCGGTGCTTTCGTCGTCGAGGGACCGGAGGGCCGGAACCCGTGCCTCCGCCGCACGTGGGGCGGAGCAGTCGGGTCACCTTCCGGTGGGGGCGTCGGACACCATCCGCAGCCTCGCTGATCCTGTCACAGGGACCCTCTTCTCGTCACGGTGATATGTGACGCGCTGCGCCCGCCTTACGTTCCGCGCAACCGCCCGATCTCAGCCCCGGTGCTGCTGCCACCACAGCGCGGCCTGGACCCTCGAGTCCAGCTGCAGCTTCATCAGCGCGTTCGACAGATGCGACTTCACCGTGGTGATCTCGACGAAGAGCTGCCGGGCGATCTGCTGATTGGTCAGCCCCCGCGCGACCAGTGCGAGCACATCCTCCTCGCGGCGGGTGAAGGCGGGTTCGGGGCCGACGGGACCCGGCTTCTCCGCCACCGGAGCAGGGGAGTCGGATCTCCCTGTGCCACGGCCGCGCAGCGCTCCCACCACGGCCCGGGTCGCCGCTGCGGAGAGCACCGCGTCACCGCGATGCACATCCCGCACGGCGGCGAGGATCCGCTGCGGGTCCTCGGTCTTCACGAGGTAGCCGTCGGCCCCGGCCGCGAGCGCCCCGAGCACATAGTCATCCAGGTCGAATCCAGAGATCACCAGCACATGCGCGCCGGTCTCACGCAGGCGCGGGGTGATCTCGATCCCGGTCGCGCCGGGCATGCGCACATCGGTGAGCACCACGTCGGGGCGGTGCTCCCGCGCGGCGGCCACCGCGGCCTCCCCGTCGGCCGCCTCGGCCACCACGGTGATGTCCGGGGCGGAGCCCAGCAACGCCACCAGCCCCGAGCGCACGGCGGGATGATCATCGGCGACCACCACCCGGATCGGGGGCTGCGCGCCGGTGCCCTCTGCGGGAGGAGGAGTGGTCATGGAGTGGTCTCCTGGGTGAGGGGGACGGGATCTCGGGCCGAATCGTGTGCAGAGTCATGCGCGGAAGAAGCATCGGCAGCACCGCCGGGCCCGGTGGCGTGCGCGGGGAGCCGGGCGAGGACCTGCCAGGTGCCCGGCGTGGGAGCCTCCGCGGGGCCGGCTGCGGGCATGGGACCGGAGCTCGCGGTGCCGCCCACGGCGGTGGCCCGGTGCGAGATCGCCCCGCGGCCCACCCCGCGGCCCTCCGCACCGCCCGACCCGCCGCCCGGCTCCGAGGCGTCGGCCCGTCGGTTCACCAGCTCCAGCCGCACCTCGCGGCCGAAGAGCCCGACGTCCAGCGTGATCGGCGCCCGGCCGTGACGGACTGCGTTGGTGACGGCCTCCGCTCCGATCCGCAGCAGCGCCGCTTGCACAGAGGGCTCCACCCGGGCGGGATCGCTGAGCGCCGGATCGATCCGCATCTGCGCGGCGGGGTCGCGGTCGCGCAGGCGCGCAGAGAGGGAGGGCCAGTCGAGCGTGACCGCGGGCAGGGCCCCGGCCTGCTCGGTGGAGAGCACCCCGATCATCGAGCGCAGATCGCGCAGCGCCGCATGGGCGGAATCCCGCGCGGTGGTCAGGGAGCGGTCGCGGGCGGCGGGATCCTCCAGGGAGGAGGCGAGATTGGTGTGCAGGGAGACGGCGCTGAGGTGACCGGCGATCACATCGTGCAGGTCGTGAGCGATGCTGCGCCGCTCGGTCTCCACCGCGTGGGCGGCCCGGGTCTCGGCGAGCTCGTGCTCGAGGCCGGCGAGCTGCTCGGCGGCCTGCCGGGCGCCGCGGTGATGGCGCACCTCCCAGCCCCACAGCAGCGGGGTCATCACCACCAGGGTGGCGAGAAGCGCGATCACGAACACCAGCTGGCCGGGCAGTCCGGCGAACAGCGCCGCCAGCAGCGCGAGCGCCGTGCCGACGATCGCGATCCGGGTGGTGAGGCGGGCCAGGCGACGGCTGCCGTGCATGACCGGCTCGAACAGCGCCTCGAACAGCAGGACGTAGGCGGAGACCTGACCGCCCACGATGATCTCCGCGAGGCCCAGCGGCCCCGCGACGGCGAGCGTGACCCCGGGCCGTCGGCGCCGCCAGATCAGGCTCACGCAGCCCACCAGCATCAGCGCCACCGAGACCCACGTCGGCCAGCCCTGCCCCTGCGGCAGGAACCCGGAGTTGTGGGCCCCTGTGCCGGCCAGCAGCAGCACCAGCGCGGCATACCCACCGGCGACCAGCAGATCCCGTCGGCCCACCGGCGGATTCGGGGCGCCTCGGGATCGACCATCAAGGGGGCGGCGGACATGCACCGAGAATACGTGGCGCCCCCGCGCGCACCGGCCCCGGCGGACGCAGCTCCTCCCAAGGGAGGAGGCCCCGGCGGGTGCACCGACGCCACGATGAGGAGCATGGAATCCCTGCTCGATGTCGCCGGCCCGCTGGGCCTGCTGGTGCTCGCCCTCGTGGACTCGACCTCGATGGGCACGCTCGTGATCCCCGTGATCCTGCTGGTGGCGGGGGAGGGCGGGGCACGCCGCGTGGCCGGGCGCACCCTGCTGTTCCTGGCCGTGATCGGAGTGTTCTACCTGCTGCTGGGCATCGCGCTGCTGGCCGGGCTGCTCCCCTGATCGAATCCTTCGGGCATCTGCTGGCCGCGCCGCAGGTGATGGCGGTGCTCGCCGTGCTCGGCGTGCTGCTGATCATCTGGTCCTTCCGCATCGACCCCAAGGCGATCGCCAAGCGCGGCGGCGACCCCGAGGCCTCCGCTCGACGATGGACCCAGCGCGCCCGCCGCGCCTCGGGCCGGCCCTCCCTGCTGATCGGCCTCGCGCTCATGGCGGGTCTGATCGAGGCCGCTTCGATGATCCCGTACCTCGCGGCGATGGGGATCATCGCCGAGATGGGGTGGGCCTGGGCCGCGGCGCCCTGATCCTGGTTGTCTACTGCGCGGTGATGGTGGCTCCGGGCGCGGTGCTGTGCACCGTGCGGTGGCTGCTGGGACGCCGCGCCGATGCCTTCCTCGACCGGGCCCATGACTGGGCGGTGAAGAATGCGAGCGGCGCCTTCTCCTGGACGGTGGGCATCATCGGGGCGATCATCGTGCTGAACACGATCGGTCCGGCGCTGAACTGGCTCACCGGCGGGTCCTGAGCACGGCGGGCCCCTGCCCGGACAGCCTCCGACGCGCGAGGACGGCCGGTAGACTCCGGGGAATCGATCAGCAGGCGCGGGGTGATGCCGCGCGGGGCGCTGTGAGGCGGAGGGCCGATGATGCGCTCCGACGGTGAGGGCCCTGGCGCGCAGAGCATCCTCGCCACGCCCTGTTCTGCTCCCAGGAGGCCACGCAGCCATGACCCGCGATTCCCGAGGCCCCGTGCCCCGCGGCACCGTGACCCTGGCCGATGTCGCCCGCGCGGCGGGGGTGTCGCTGGCGACCGCTTCCTTCGTGCTCTCGGGCCGCGGCGGTTCCCGCTCCGCCGGCTCCGAGAGCACCAAGGCCAAGGTGCGCGCGGCCGCGACCGAGCTGGGCTACGTCCCCAACCGCCACGCCCAGGCCATGCGCACCGGCCGCGGCGGCGGCATCGTGCTGACCCTGGGAACCCTCGACGACCCCTGGGGTGTGCAGCTGACCACCCAGGTGCGCGATGACGCGCTCCAGCACGACTTGTCCACGCTGGTCCTGGCCGATGAGCGCTGGTACGAGTACCTGCTCGGCGCCTCGACCGATGCCGCCCTGCTGACCAGCATCGACTTCGTCGAGAACGGGCCCAGCCTGGTGCGCCGGCTCGCCGCCTCGACCCACAGCGGACTGGTCGCGTTCAGTGCGCAGATGGAGCCGGAGGAGTTCGACGTCGTCTCCTCCACGCCCTTCCTCGCGATCCGCCGGGCCTACGAGCTGCTGCGCTCCCGCCACCGACGGGTGCAGATGCTCGCCCCGAACCTCGAGCACCGCGCCGGCGGCGCCCTCGGCCACCCACGCACCGGTGCCTTCCTCGAGGCCGCGCACGAGAGGGGAGACGGCCCTGCGGAGTCGCTCGTCCACGTGGTCCCCGAGGGCAGCCACGACACCTATCTCGCGGCGGTCGAGTGGCTGCAGGGCCCGGACCGCCCGGAGGCGGTCATCTGCTTCACCGGCTACCAGGCGGTGGCCCTCCAGCTCGCCGCCGAACGGATCGGCATCAGGGTGCCCGAAGATCTCGAGTTCATCTCCATCGGTGACGTCCCCGCCAAGACCGAGTTCTTCGGCCCCATCAGCTACTACGGGGTGGACGACGTCTTCGTGAGGCTCTCGAGCATCATCATCGATCGCGCGATCGACCGCGAGGACCGCCCCGGCGCCCTGCACACCTTCGACTGGGAGTTCTTCCCCGGCACCACCACCCGCGACGACGAATGAGCACTATGACCTCCTCGACTTCCTGGACCCTGCCCGGCCTGCAGCTGCGGGACCTGACCCTCTCCGCCCCGCTCGACCACGCCGACCCCGCCGGCGCGCAGATCGAGGTGTTCGCCCGGATCGTCACCGCCGACGGCGGTGAGGACCGTCCCTACCTCGTCTACCTGCAGGGCGGCCCCGGCTCCGAGGCCCCGCGCCCGCTCGAGGCCTCCTCCCCGGCATGGCTCGCCCGCGCCCTGCGCGAGCACCGAGTGGTGATGCTCGACCAGCGCGGCACCGGCCGCTCCACCCCCGCCGGCCCCGACACCACGCTGCCCGAGGGGGCGATCCCCGGCGCCACCACCCTGCGCGAGGCCACCCCCGCGCAGCAGGCGCACTACCTCACCCGCTTCCGGGCCGACTCGATCGTGGCCGACGCCGAACTGCTGCGCGAGCACCTCGGTGTGGGGAGCTGGTCGCTGCTGGGGCAGTCCTTCGGCGGCTTCACCACCCTGCGCTACCTCAGCGTCGCCTGCGGCGGCGTCGACAAGGCCCTGTTCACCGGCGGCCTGCCGACCGTCGGCCCGGACATGGACAACGTCTACGCGACCACCTGGCAGGCGATGGCCAGCCGCAGCGAGCACTACTGGGCACGCTTCCCCGCCGACCGCGACCGCTTCCGCCGCCTCGCCGACGCCGCCGACGCGGGCCGGCTCCGCCTGCCGGACGGGCAGCGGGTAGGGGTCGAGCGGCTGCGCCGACTCGGCCACCTGCTCGGCGCCTCCCAGGGCGCCGAGCGCCTCCACTACCTGCTGGACCTCGACCCCGCCTCCCCGGCCTTCGCCCACGACCTCGCCGGCGCGCTGCCCTTCGGCGGCCGCAACCCCCTGTACTCCGTGATCCACGAGAGCTGCTGGGCCGACGGGGTCGCCACCCGCTGGTCGGCGGACCGCATGATGCCGGCCGAGGTGCGTGAGGACCCGACCCTGCTGGGCGGGGGGAGCACATGCACCGCAGCCTCTTCGCCGAGGATCCGGAGCTGGAGATGTGGGCGGAGGCCGCAGACCTGCTGGCCGAGCACGACTGGCCGCAGCTGTACGATCCCGAGGCTCTGCGGCGCTGCACGGTGCCTGGCGCCGCCGCGATCTACTTCGGTGACGTGTACGTGCCGCGCGAGTTCTCCCTCGCCACCGCCGCCCTGCTGCCCGGCCTGCGCACCTGGGTCACCAGCGAATACGAGCACAACGGCCTGCGCGCGAGCGGCGAGGTGGTGCTCGACCACCTGCTCGACCTCGCCGCCGGCCGCCGCGCCGCCTGAGCCGGGCCCGACCCGGCCCCGCCAGCAGCCACGACCCGAAAGGTGCCACCCAGTGGAACCTTTCGCCTGGCCGCTGGCGGGTGCCGGCTGAGCCGGGCCCACCAGCCGCGCTGGGCCTGATCTGGTCCCGCCAGCAGCCACGACCCGGAAGGTGCCACCCAGTGGAACCTTTCGCCTGGCCAGCGGCGGGTTCTCTCGCCACGGCCAGGAAAGTGCCGCTCGCGCGGAACCTTTCGGCCCGTGGGCCGACCCAGGACCCGATCAGCGCGCCCATAGCCTGATCGGCCGGTCCCGTGCCTGTTCAGCTGCTACGGCGAGAAAGGGGCCATCTGCCTGGAACCTTCCCGGTCGTGGCGGGACGGCCACCGAGCCACGGCGAGGAAAGTGCCATCTGCCTGGCACCTTCTGGGTCGTGGCGAGGGCTGCCACCGAACCACGGCGAGAAAGGTGCCATCTGCCTGGAACCTTCCCGGCCGTGGCGGGGGCCGTGGTCGGGTCACGACGAGATCCGATCACGCCACACGACCGGCGGCCTCCGGGCTCGAGCATGACCCCGAGACCCCTCCACGGTGGCCTGGCTCACACCGTCGCGCACGCATCCGCCCAGGCCACGGCGCCCATCGGCCCAGAGGCCGACCAAAACTGACCACTGGAATGTTATGGCTCGACTTATTAGTGGGCGTCGACTAATAATGGCCGTCACGATCGCCGCGTCGGGCCCGCACAGCTGCGGAACCACTGCCTCGCCGCGCTCCATGTTGACGAAGGAGTCCTCCGTGACCGTCTCCACCCCTGGTCAGGGTTTCGCGCCTGATCCCACGATCGACCTCGAGGGCAGCCCGAACCTGCTCGGGCCGAAGCTCCCTGTTCCGCACATCGGCATCGAGCCGGACCGGGTCAAGCCCTGGTGGTTCGTCGTCGGCGTGGTGCTCGGCCAGCTCGGCATCTTCCTCGGCCTCATGGGCCCTGCCACCGTCTCGATCCAGCTCAAGGCGACCGCGCTCTCGACGGTCCCGGCCGAGCAGGCCGCGATCACCGCCTTCGCCCTGGCCCCCGGCGCCCTGGCGGCCGTCCTCTTCAACGCTCTGGGCGGTCGCATCTCCGACCGCACCACAGGCCGCTTCGGGCGGCGCCGACCGTGGATCATCGGCGGTGCCGTGGCGATGGTGGTCGGCCTGTTCCTCATCGCGATCGCTCCCGGCGCCGGTCTCATGGCCGTGGGCTGGTTCCTCGCGCAGGCCACCGCGAACATGGCCTTCGCCGCCTTCACGGCGTCGCTGTCCGATCAGCTCTCCAGCACCCAGTACGGGAAGGTGTCGGGCCTGGTGGGCATCGCCTCCAACCTGGCGGTTCTGGTCGCCACCTGGCTGGCCGCGGTGCTGGACCACAACATGGTCCTGCTGTTCATGGTGCCCGCGGTGGTCGGTGCGGCGCTCGCGATCGTCTATGCGCTGATGCTCCCCGAGCCGGTGCTGAAGCAGAACCGCCACCCGTTCAACCTGGTCGAGCTGCTGACCACCTTCTGGCGGAACCCGCTCAAGTATCCGGACTTCGCCCTGGCCTGGGCCGGACGATTCACGATCATCCTCGCCTCGTTCATGTTCGTCACGTTCCGCCTGCTGTACATGACGAACCATCTGGGCCTCGATGCCGGGTCCGCGACCGGTGTGGTCGCCGTCGGCGTCACCATCTACACCGCCACCTCCATGGCCGCGAGCGTGTTCGGCGGGTGGCTCTCCGACAAGCTGGGCAGGCGCAAGATCCTGGTCGCCGCCTCTATCC
Organism: Brachybacterium sp. Z12; assembly: GCF_014400405.1. GTDB lineage: Bacteria > Actinomycetota > Actinomycetes > Actinomycetales > Dermabacteraceae > Brachybacterium. Next base: position 692,995 of record NZ_CP060496.1, read on the forward strand.
TCATCTTCGCCCTGGCGACCTACCTGCTGCTGCACGCGGACACGGTCGCCGCCTTCTACGTGGTCGAGGCGATCATGGGCATCGCCTACGGCGCCTACATCGCCGTGGACCTCGCGCTCGTGCTCGAAGTGCTGCCGAGCCGCGAGGAGGCCGGCAAGGACCTGGGCGTCTTCAACATCGCCAATGCCCTGCCGCAGTCGCTGGCTCCGGCCTTCGGCGGGTTCCTGCTGGCGAGCCTCGGCGGAGGCACGAACTTCGCTCCACTTCTCATCACTGCCGCGATCATCGCTCTGCTCGGCGCGATCATGACGATGTTCATCCGGGGCGTGAAATAGTAGAGCGCTGACTCCGACGGTCGGAGCGGGGAGGAGAGATGAGCGCCGACGCACAGGACTCCCGCCCCGCCCGCCGTGGGCGTGGTCGTCCCCGTGGCCAGGACTCCGCCGTGGTGCGCGAGAACGCGCTGCGTGCGGCGATCGACCTCATCGCCCGTCACGGCTACGCCGCCACCTCGATGGCGCAGGTGGCGGAGGCTGCGGGCATCTCGCCCTCGGGGCTCGCCCATCACTTCCGCTCGAAGTCGGCGTTGCTCGGGGCCGTGCTCGACCACCGGGACAGGATGGACAGCATTCCCCTGGAGGGACTCGAAGCGGGCCCGTGGCGGATGTTCGACGCCCTCGTGAGCCTGACCCGCGAGAACATGCGGCGCCGCCAGCTGGTGCTGCTGTACACCTCGATGGTCGGGAGGCGATCGCGCCGGAACATCCGGCGCACAGCTGGATGCTGCGCCACTTCGAGGCCTCCGAGGGGCTGCTCACCGACGGGCTCCGCGAGGATCAGCGCAGCGGCCATGTGCTGCCCGACGCCCCGTGGAGCGGATCGCCCGCTCGATGATCGCGCTGATGGATGGCCTGCAGGTGCAGTGGCTGCTGGACCCCGAGTTCGACATGGGCGCGGCCCTGGCCGAGCACGTCGAGGAGCTGAAGCGGACCTGGGGCACGGCCCGCACCTGAGGGTCCCGCCTCAGGCGTCGACCGCGAGGCGGAAGCCCTTGTTGCCGCTGGCATCCTCTGCGGCGGTCGAGGAGCGAGCAGCGACCCGGTAGCGGTTGCAATACGAGTCGTGGCACAGGTATGAGCCGCCGCGCATCACCCGCACGTCCCCGGTGAGCGAGTCGGCCTGCCCCGTGCGCCAGCGGTCGCTGCACCACTCCCAGACGTTCCCGGCCACCTCGTACAGCCCGAAGCCGTTGGGCGGGAAGCTGCGCACCGGCGCCGTGCCCAGGTACCCGTCCTCGAGGGTGTTGCGCACCGGGAAGCCGCCCTGCCAGATGTTGCAGCGGTGCTCACCACCCGGGGTCAGCTCCTCACCCCAGGCGTAGCGAGCCTGGTCCAGGCCACCCCGTGCGGCCTTCTCCCACTCCGCCTCCCGCGGCAGGCGCATCCCGCACCAGACCGCGAAAGCCTCCGCGTCCCGCAGCGACACATGCACCACCGGGTGATCTCCCCGCTCGGCGACCGTGGAGCCCGGCCCCTCGGGCTGGTCCCAGCGGGCCCCCTCGACCGCCCGCCACCAGGGCGTGCCGGGAGGCTTCCGGCTCGCGCGCCGCAGCTCCTTCTCGACCAGCGCCCCGAAAACGAACGACCAGCCGAACTCCTCCGCCTCGGTGACGTACCCGGTCTCGTCGACGAAGGCGGCGAACTCGGCGCCCGTCACGCAGGCGGCGTCGATGCGGAAGGCGGGCACATCCACCGCGCGCACGGGCGATTCCCCGTCGCCGCGGTTGCGATCGGGATCCTCGGTGCCCATCCGGAAGCTGCCCGCCTCGATCAGCACCGCACGCTCCGCCCGGGCCCGCACCTCGGCGGCGGGGGCCGCGAAGGGTGGCTGCGCCGCGCGGTGTCCGAGCCGGTCTCCGCCGTCTCGGCGAGAGCCGTCGAGGCGTCCATTCCCGCCCGCCCGGCCGCGCAGCAGCTGTTCGTCGTGCCCACCATGTCCTCGTCCCTCCTCTGTCGGCGCGACCGCCGCACAGACCTCACGGTAGCCCGATCGCCACGCGGCCCCACGTGGGGTGATGCCCCTGCCGGTTGTGACCGGGGACACAGGGTTGTTAGCGTGCTCGATCGTGCGCCCTTATGCGGGAGCGCCGCTCCCGCGCGCACGATCCGACGACGATGACGGAGGTCCCCTCGTGAACCAGGCAGCACCGCGACAGACGGAGCCGACGACAGACGAGAGGGCCCGGCCCGGCCGGCGCAGGGTCCTCGCCTCCCTCGGCGCCCTGCCCGCCGGAGCGGTGCTCGCCGGCGCCGGCGCCGCCCATGCCGCCCCCGCCGGGCGCGGCGGGACCAAAGGCAAGGGGAAGGCCGACGGCGGCTTCCGCCTCGGGATCGAGAACCTGCTCGAAGCCGACGTGCTGGAGACCCTGCGCGATGCGCGCGTCGGCCTGATCACCAACCCCACCGGCACCGACAGCTCCCTGCGCTCCACGATCGATCTGCTGGTCGGCGCACAGGAGGAGGGCGGCTTCACGATGTCCGCCCTGTTCGGCCCCGAGCACGGGGTGCGCGGCGCCGAACCGGCGGGCGGCTCCGTCGGCGACTACATCGATGAGAAGACCGGGCTGCCGGTGCGCTCCCTGTACGGCGAGACCCAGAAGCCCACCCCGGAGATGCTCGAGGACGTCGACGTGCTGATCTTCGACATCCAGGACATCGGCGCCCGCTTCTACACTTACATCTGGACCCTCTACTACGCGATGGAAGCGGCGGGCGAGAACGACAAGCGATTCATCGTGCTGGACCGCCCGAACCCGCTGGGCACCGACATCGAGGGCTTCGTGCTCGAACCCGAGCTGTCCTCCTCCTTCGTGGGCCTGGGGAGATCCCGCAGACCCATGGCCTCACCGTCGGCGAGCTGGCCCTGCTGTTCAACGGCGAGTTCCTCGACGGCGCCACCGATCTCGAGGTGATCCAGATGAGCGGCTACGACCCCGAGGACCCGATGGCCGCGGGCCTGCCGTGGGTGCTGCCCTCCCCGAACATCCCCACTCCCGAGACCGCCGTGGTCTACGCGGGCACCGGCATGATCGAGGCGCTGAACATCTCCGAGGGGCGCGGCACCACCACCCCCTTCCTCTGGTTCGGCGCGCCCTTCATCACCGAGGTGCATGTGGACACGCTCATTGCCGAGCTGCAGGCCGCCGAGCTGCCGGGCGTGCTCTATCGGCCGATGTTCGCCACCCCCACCACCTCGAAGCACGCCGGCGAGTTCTGCGGTGGGATCCAGATGCATGTCACCGACGTCGAGGCCTACGAGCCGGTGCGCACCGGCGTCCACGTGCTCGCCGCGCTGCTGCGGAACGTGGAGGAGGCGACTGGCGCGAGGGCGAGGACTGCCGCACCGAGGAGGACGAGTGCTGGGTCGACAAGCTCACCGGCACCAAGCGCACCCGCCTGATGCTCGAGGGCGGCGACAGTCCCGAGTCGATCGTCGCCGCCTGGCGCCGAGAATCCCGTCGCTTCCAGGTCACCACCCAGCGCTACCGCCGCTACTGAGCAGGAGCACGCCATGATGACGCTGAACCCCACCCCCGCCTCAGCCGCCGCGGCTTCACAGCGGCCGCTCTCGCCGGCACCGGCGCCGCGCTCGCACTGCCCGCCACCGCCCATGCCGCTCCCGGCGCGGGCAACGGCCGCCATGAGGCCCGGATCGACGAGATCCTCGCCGGCATGAGCCTCGAGCAGAAGATCGGCCAGCTGTTCGTGGCCGTCGGCTATGGCTCCCGCGCCGATCAGGAGCACGCCTCGAACACCTCGACCACGGGCGTGGCCACGATCGCCGAGATCGTCCGCACCCATCACGTGGGCGGGCTGATCTACTTCGTGTGGAGCGACAACCTCGAGGACATCGAGCAGATCGCGACCCTCTCGAACGGCGCCCAGGACGCCGCCCTCGACGCCGGCGGGATCCCGCTGATCATCAGCGCCGACGAGGAGCGCGGCGTGGTCTACCGGCTGCCCGAGCCCGCCACCCCGCTGCCGGGACAGATGGCGCTCGGCGCCACCGGCTCACGTGCCCACGCCCGCAAGGCCGGCGACATCATCGGCGCCGAGATGCGGGCCGCCGGCCTCCACCAGGCGTTCTCCCCGGTGGTCGACGTGAACGTCGAGGCGCAGAACCCGGTGATCGGGGTGCGCGCCCTGGGCGCGGATCCCCAGGCCGTGGCCCGCCTCGCCGCCGCCCAGATCAAGGGCCTGCAGGGCGCGAACTGCTCGGCGTCGGCGAAGCATTTCCCCGGCCACGGCGACACCGCCGTGGACTCCCACCTGGGGCTGCCGGTCATCGACCACACCCGCGAGGAGCTCGACGAGCTGGACCTGCCGCCCTTCCTCGCCGCGATCGAGGAGGGCATCGACTCGATCATGACCGCGCACATCGTGGTGCCCGTGCTCGACGATTCCGGGGTCCCCGCGACCCTCTCCCACCCGATCCTCACCGGTCTGCTGCGCGAAGAGCTCGGCTATGAGGGCGTGATCGTCACCGACTCGCTCGCCATGGACGGCGTGCGCACCCTGTTCAGCGACGACCGGGTCCCGGTCGAGGCGATCCTCGCCGGCGCCGATCAGATGCTCATGCCGCCGGATCTCACCGTCGCGATCGGCGGCGTGCGCGAGGCGGTGGCCGATGGGGAGATCACCGAGGAGCGGCTGGACGAGTCGGTGCGCCGCATCCTGCGCCAGAAGCTCGAGCGAGGCCTGTTCGAGCAGGTGCATGTCGATCCTGCCGGTGCCGTGAGCTCGATCGGCACCCGCCGCTCGATGAGCACGGCCCAGCGGATGGCCGAGGACTCGATCACCCGGATCACCGACGACGGCAGCACCCTTCCGCTCGCGAGCGGAGCGAGCGTGCTGGTCACCGGCGCAGGCACCGTCGCGAAGTTCGAGGTGACCTCCCGCGAGCTCGCCGAGCAGGGGCTCAAGGTCACCGCCCTCCCGGACCCGGCCCCCGAGCAGGCCGCCGAAGTCGCCGCGGGCGTCGACGCGGTGCTGGTGTTCACCTCCTCGGCCGGCTTCGTCACGCCCGCGGCGCAGGTGGAGCTGGTCGAGGCGCTCGTCACGACCGGGGTCCCGGTCATCCACGCTTCGCTGCGCAACCCCTACGACGTGGTGCACGTGGGGGAGGTGGCGGTGTCACTCGCCGCCTACGGCAACGCCGATGCCTCGCTGCGCGCGCTCGCTGGTGTCCTCACCGGCACGGTGCGCACCCGCGGGAAGCTCCCGGTCGCGATCCCGCAGGCCGACGGCACGGGGAGGCGTACCCGCTGGGGCACGGGATCAGCTGAGGCGGGGCGACAGGCCCTCGCGCGCCCTCTGCTCGGCCGCCTCCCTGGCCAGACGCCGGCGCCGCGCGTTGACCCAGGCGGCCGTGAACACCAGCCCCGTCACGATCATCACCGTGGTCATCACGCCGATGACCACGGTGAAGGTGGTCTGAAGGGTGGCCAGGGAGAGCAGGGCGCTCGAGGTGATGATGCCCAGCGCGTTCGCGGTGCGCAGCTGGGCGAACACTTCGGCGCGGTGCTCGGGTGAGACCAGCCGGTCCAGCACCAGCGAGTAGTAGGTGGCCAGCGGTGCGAGCACCGCGCCGACCAGAAGAGCGCCGATCACGGTGGTGGTCACCGAGTTCCCGAATCCCACCGCGGCCACGCCGAGCGCGGTCACCGCGAGCCAGGCGAGCACGGTGCGGCGCCGCGGCACCCGGTTGCGCACGCTCACCCAGATCCCACCGAGGATCGAGGTCACGCAGATAGCGACCGGGAACAGCACACCCCAGGCCGCCGGCATCCCGAAGGAGACCGCCATCGAGACCGCGCCGATCTCGATCGCCGCAATCGATGCAGCGCTCGCGCCGCCGCACACCAGCCACAGCATGATCATCGGGGACAGACGCAGTCGGGTCGCGCGCTGCTCGGGTCCCGGCGCCGTGGCGGTGGGGATTCGTGGCAGCAGCAGCATCGGGCCCATCCCGAGCACCACCATCGCCCAGGCCGCGGCCTGCGGGGAGATGCTGCCGAGCGCCGCCGCGAGCACCGGGGCGGCGACGAAGGTGACCTCGTTCAGGGTCGCCGCAACGCCCAGGGAGCGCGGCAGCCGGCTCGCGGGCACCAGATGGTTCAGCACAGCGCGGAGGGTGCCGTAGGCAGCGCCGTTGACCAGCCCCGCGAGCGCGGCCCCGGCCACCACCAGGCTGAAGGGGGCGTGCATCCCGGCGAGGATCGCGATGCCCACCAGGGCGAGGGTGCGCAAGCCGATCAGCACCCGCAGGAAGGGGATCGGGGAGAGGCGCCGGCCCAGTCGAGTGATCGGCACGGCGCCCAGCACCTGCGCGATCGTCATCGCGAGCATCATGGCCGCGCCGCTGGCGGCGTTCCCGGTCAGCGGCAGCGCGATCAGCGAGAAGGCGATCGGGGCCGCGGCCTGCGGCACCGCGAAGGAGCCGTAGGAGACGAACCAGCGCAGCAGAGGGCCTCGCGGGCGGCGCACCGGGGTGTGCTGTGCGGGGGCGAGGGCGGTGGTTCCGGCCATGAGGACCTCCTTCGAAGCGTGGGGGAGAAGGGGCGATGCCGCCTATGCGCAACATAGTGCGCAATCAAGTGGTTGCGCAATATAGTTCCCGTCACCCCCGGTTAGGCTTCGGTGCACGGCATGGCAGGAGAGGTCGAGGAGGCCCGGATGAGCGGAGGGATGCGCCCCGCGGTGGTCGAGCAGCTCGGTGACCGCATCCGCGCCGCACGCCAGGAGCAGGACCTCAGTGTCGGCGCCCTCGCAGAGCTCAGCGACGTCAGCCGCCGCATGCTCACCCAGATCGAGCTCGGCCAGGCGAACCCTTCCGTAGCGACCCTCGACCGGGTCGCCGCGGGCCTCGGCACCACCTTCGCCGCCCTGATGGGCGTGGGGGCCGACGGCGCCCCCGACGGGGTGGAGGTCTGGTCGACCGAAGCCGGCAGCTGGGCGGTGCTGCTGGACGCCGTGGACACTGAGCTGCTCTCCGTGGAGACCTGGAAGTGGAAACTCTTGGGCGAGGACGTCTACGAGGGCGGCGCGGGCATCCCCGTGCCCGGGATCATGCATCACGTCATCGAGGGTGCGCTCGAGATCGACACCGGTTCGGAGGTGCGGGTCATCGAGGCCGGCGGCTCCGGCCGCGTGGTCACCGGCGGCGGCTACCGCTATCGCGCCCAGGAGGGCCAGGCGGCGGTGTTCTTCTCCGTCGCACTGCTCGCGCGACCGCCGCGCTGACCCTCGGCTCGACGGCCAGCCCGCGCAAACATCCCATCTGTAGTCCTTGCCGCGCCGAACGTGGTGCTGCGCGGGCGTTGCGACAGCGACACGTCGTGTGCAGTCTGTTGGCAGGTTCGCGATTGATTGATAGGTTCACCACAGTCCGTTCAGGGCGTGGAGAAATCTCAAATGATCCGATGATGCTGCTCCTGCGCCCGTGAACCCTCCGAGGAAGCAGGTAGGACGTGAACGAGCCGTTGCTCGAAGTGCAGGGAATCTCCAAGAGCTTCCCTGGCGTCAGAGCGCTCCAGGATGTCCAGTTCCGGCTCGACGCCGGAGAGGTGCTCGTGCTCGTGGGCGAGAACGGAGCCGGGAAGTCCACCCTGATGAAGATCCTCTCCGGGATCTACCAGAAGGACGCCGGCACGATCAGGATCGACGGTCGCGAGGTCGACATCGCCGGGCCCGCCGAGGCGCAGCGACTGGGGATCAGCATCATCCATCAGGAGATGAACCTGATGCCCGACCTCACCGTCGCCCAGAACATCTTCCTGGGCCGCGAGCCCCGCCGCGGCCCGATGCTCGACGAGAGAAGGCGCTGAACCGCAACACCGCGCGGCTGCTCGCCGACCTCGGGATCCCGCTGAGCCCCCGCCGCCGGGTCTCCGACCTCACCGTCGCCGCCCAGCAGATGGTCGAGATCGCCAAGGCGCTGTCCGTCGACGCGCGGGTGCTGATCATGGACGAACCCACCAGTGCCCTGACCGACACCGAGGTCGAGACCCTCTTCGGGCTGATCGACTCGCTGCGGGCCGCCGGCACCGGGATCGTCTACATCTCCCACCGCATGGAGGAGCTGAGGAGGCTCGCAGACCGTGTCACGGTGCTGCGTGACGGCCAGTACATCGGCAGCCTCGAGCGCTCCGAGATCGACGTCCCCACCATCATCGAGATGATGGTGGGACGCACCCTCGAGACCAGTTCCCGTCCCGAGCTGCCCGAGAACGCCTCGCACGAGGTGGTGCTGAAGGTCGAAGGGCTCAGCACCCGCAGCCTGCTCAAGGACGTCGGCTTCGAGCTGCGACGCGGGAGATCCTCGGCTTCGCCGGGCTGATGGGCGCCGGCCGCACCGAGACCGCCCGCGCCGTCATCGGCGCCGACCGCTCCACCTCCGGCACCGTCGAGGTGCACGGGAACCAGGTGCGCATCCGCCAGCCGGCCGACGCGGTCCGCCACGGCATCGGCTACCTCTCCGAGGACCGCAAGACCCTCGGCCTGATGCTCGAGCAGTCCGTCACCGCCAACACCATCGCAGCCTCCTACGACCGCTTCACAGGACTTCTCGGAGTGGTCAACGACCGTCGCGCGCGACGCGTCGCCGCCCAGTACGTCGAGGAGCTGCGTACCCGCACCCCGAGCGTCGACCAGCCCGTGAAGCTGCTCTCCGGCGGCAACCAGCAGAAGGTCGTCATCGCCAAATGGCTCGTGCGTGACTGCGAGATCCTCATCGTCGACGAGCCCACCCGAGGGATCGACGTGGGCGCGAAGGAGGAGATCTACCGCCTGCTGCAACGGCTCGCCGCCGAGGCAAGTCGATCATCATCGTCATCTCGAGCGATCTGCCCGAGGTGCTGCGCCTGTCGCACCGCATCGTGGTCATGGCCAACGGCCGCGTCCAGGGCACCTTGGACAACGAGGACGCCACCCAGAACTCGATCATGGAACTCGCCACGCGCTTCGACGCGGGGAAGGAACCGCAGCATGAGCACTCCCGAGAGCGGCGCGACCACCGCCGACGCCCCCACCCCTGCGGCCCCCGCAGCGCCGTCCACGCCCCCGCGTGGAAGGTGTGGCTGCAGCAGGGCCTGGCCTTCGGCACCCTCATCGCCCTCGTCATCTTCTTCTGGGCCGCCAGTCCGCGCTTCCTGACCTGGTCGAACATCTCCGGCATCCTGCTGGCGACGGCCGTGATCGGAATCCTCGCACTCGGCACCACCTTCGTGATCACCACCGCTGGCATCGACCTCTCGATCGGCACCGGCATGACGCTCTGCTCGGTGATGACCGGGATCTTCGCAGTGAACCTCGGCCTGCCGATGATCGTCGCCGTGGTGCTCGGCATCCTCACCGGCGGACTGATAGGCCTGATCAACGGGCTCAACGTCGCGATATTAGGGTTACCACCCTTCATCGCGACCCTGGCGATGATGATGGTCGCCCAGGGCCTCGCCCTGGTGATCTCCGGGGTCGCCCCCATCTACTTCCACGACGTCGAGGGCTTCCAGGCGATCGCCCTGGGCAAGCTCATCCCCGGGCTGTCCAACGCCGTGCTGATCATGTTCGTGGTCGCGGCCCTGGCCTGGTTCCTGCTGTCCAAGACGGTGCTCGGCCGCATCACCGTGGCCATCGGCTCCAACGAGGAGGCCGCACGGCTCTCAGGTATCGACGTGCGGCGCTGGAAGCTCATCATCTACGTCGTGGCCGGGCTGTTCACCGGCCTCGCCGGCGTGGTGATGGCGGCTCGCCTCGGCTCCGCCCAACCCCAGCTGGGGGTGGGTTACGAACTCCAGGCCATCGCCGCGGTGATCATCGGAGGCACCTCGCTGATGGGCGGCCGCGGCTCCATCATCGGCACGCTGATCGGGGCGCTGATCATGAGCGTCCTGATCAACGGGCTGCGCATCCTGTCCATCCAGACCGAGTGGCAGAACGTCGTCGTGGGCGTGGTGATCGCCCTCGCCGTCTTCTTCGACACCCTGCGCAACAAGCGCACCGCCTGACCCAGCGCCTCTCTCGCCGCCTGCCCGCACCGCCGCGAGCAGGCGACCACCCCCACCGCCGGGAGACCGGCATCGACGATCGGAGCAACGATGAAGTTCACTCGCAGAACCGGTATGGCGGCACTGGCCGCCTCACCCCTCCTGCTCGCCCTGCCGGCGTGCAACCGCGGCGCCGGAGAGGCGGGCGCTCTCGACATCGCCCTCGTCTCGAAGGGTTTCCAGCACCAGTTCTGGCAGGCCGTCAAGAGGGGCGCGGACCAGGCGGCTGAGGAGCACGGGGTGACGATCACCTTCGACGGCCCGTCTGCCGAGACCGAGGTCGACACCCAGCTGCAGATGATGCAGGCTGCGATCGACCGCGGGCCGGACGCGATCTGTTTCGCGGCCCTGGACCCCGAGGCCTGCGTACCGCTGTACGAGGCGGCGGAGAGCGCCGGCATCCCGGTCGTCGAGTTCGATGCCGGCTGCAACAGCGATTACCCCTCGAACCTCGCCGCCACCGACAACCATGCCGCCGGTGCGCTCGCCGCCGAGCACCTCGCCGAGGCGATCGGGGAGAGGGCAAGATCGGTGTCGTCGGCCATAGCCAGATCAGCCTGACCGGCGTGGACCGCCGCGACGGCTTCGTCGACCACATGGAGGAGAACCATCCCGGTATCGAGATCGTCGACATCCAGTACGGCGACGGTGACCATCTGAAGTCCGCGGACATCGCCAAGGCGATGATCGGCGCGCACGATCTGGTCGCCCTCTACGGCACCAACGAGGGCTCGGCGATCGGGATCGTCAACGCTGTCGAGGAGCTCGGGATGTCGGGCGAGGACCTCGTGATCGTCGGCTTCGATTCGGGGACCGCGCAGCAGGAGGCGATCCGCTCGGGACTCATGCTCGGTTCCGTCACCCAGGATCCGATCGCGATCGGCCGCCTCACCGTCGAGGCGGCGATCGCCGCAGTCAACGGCGAGGAGCTCGAGGAGTTCACCGACACCGGGTCGTACTGGTTCGATGCGGACACCATCGATGACGAGGACATCCAGGAGAAGGTCTACGACTGATCCATACGTCCATACGCGACGGCGCCGGCAGGGAGCTCTCCCTGCCGGGCGCCGTCCGTCGCATGGGGCGGGTCAGCCCCGTGGCTCCATCGCCCGGCGCAGCCCTTCGACCCGGTACTGCTGCACGTGGTACGGCCAGCCCTCGCCGGTGTTCCACTGCGAGCACAGCAGGTGCAGATCATCCAGGGTCGAGCCGGGCAGCACGTAGGGGCCGTACAGCTGGGCCACGCGCTCGTCGTCCTCCTGGCCCCAGTTGCAACCCCACAGGAGCGTCTCCGCGAGGCGGGGGCTCTGGATCTCGGTGGGCGAGTCCGCGATCAGCACATCGGCCCGGTACAGGCCCGCGTTGAACCAGGTCAGCACCCAGGCGCCGTCCACGATCCGCAGGCACATCTCGCCCACCTGGCCGCCGACCACCGGGGTGGGGTCATTGCCCCAGGCCCACTGCTGGTCCTCGCCCTCGCCGGTCGCGCCCCAGGTCTCGTACGCGCCGGGATCCAGCACCGCGTCCTGCTTCACGCGCTGCAGGATGGCCTCCTTGTCGCGCTGGAAGCCGGTGGTCAGCAGGTACACGTAGCCGTCGGTGGGGTGGAGGGCCCAGGTGCACTGCTGGGAGAAGCCGTCCAGGTGGTCGCCGGCGAACATCTCCGCGGTCCGCTCCCAGGTCTCCCCGGAGTCGGTCGAGGTCCAGATCTCGGTGGAGCCGACGTTCCCGAAGCCGTGGTTGAGCATCATCCACAGGTACATGGTGTCGCCGATGGTGATCACGTCACCGGGCAGGATGGTGGAGACCGGATCGCTGTCGTGCGGGTACTCGACCAGCTCCTCGGCGGTCTCGCCGCCCACAGCGCTGATCCACTCCAGGCCGTGTTTGAGCTTGCGCTTCGGATCGGCGTAGAGGCCGACGGGGAGCGCCACCAGCTGTCGCCCACGGCGGGCTCCTCGAAGGTGTCGCCGAAGATCACCAGGATCCGTCCGTCGGGCGTGACGGCAGGTGCGCCCAGATCGGTGGCATCCATCCGGAAGCGGGTGGTGATGCCGGGGCCGGTGACCGTCGCCAGGCGGGTGATCTCCGGGCGGTGGTAGTCCGGGTTGGGGTCGACGCCGCGGCCCACGCCACGGCCGGGACGACCCTTGCCGCCGGCGGGTGCGGCCTGGGCCGAGACGCCTGTGGCGAGCGCGGCCCCCAGGGCGCCGGCGCCCAGGGCGAGAGCGCCGCCGTGCAGGAATCCCGAACGGGAGACGTCGGCATCGACATCAGTCGGGGTGGCGGGGGAGGGGTGGTCGGAACGGGGTTCGTCGGGCGCATCGGAGTCTCCATCGGCTGTGGTGCGGGTCACGACATTGCGGTCCCACAGTAAGCACGAGACGGGCCGGTCGGCAATCGTTTACTGACGCTCCATTGCGTCGAAGGCGCGTCTACCCGGCGGTCGGCAAGCCAGTTTCCTCCGGGCGCATCAAACAACAATCCAGGTCAGAGCGCGTTCGGCGGCGCGCGTTCCGGCCGCCACCTCTGCGACACCCGTCAACGACTTCTCGATAGGGGTTTACCAGGCCCCTCATCTCGCCTACGGTGGGCCCGCGATGAGAAATCGATTATCGACGCAATGGAGTGCCGATCGTGAGCGACCCGAGCTATTCCCAGGGCGAAGCGCCCACCGAGCCCGCTAGGGCTCGGGCCGTTCTCGGCCAGGACCCTGCGAAGTCGGTCGAGGGCAGCGGCCGCGGGCGCTTCCGGTGAGACCAAGACGGCTGCTCCGTTCGGGCGCCGGCTGCTGACCGCGATCCGTCACCACCCCTGGATGTACGCCTTCATCCTGCCGGGGCTGATCTTCTTCGTCCTGTTCCACTACGTGCCGCTGCTGGGCAATGTGATCGCGTTCCAGGACTACTCCCCGTACCTCGGGGTCACCGGCTCGCGCTGGGTGGGACTGCAGAACTTCACCTCGATCATTCGGGACCCGGAGATCCTGAACGCGATCACCAACACGCTGATCATCTCGTTCTTGCAGCTCGCCTTCGCCTTCCCGGCGCCGATCGCGCTGGCGATCTTCCTCAACTCCCTGCTCTCGGAGCGGCTCAAGCGCTGGATCCAGACCATCGTCTATCTGCCGCACTTCCTCAGCTGGGTGATCGTCATCGCGCTGTGGCAGCAGGTGCTCGGCGGCGCCGGCTCCCTGGCCAACGGCCTGTCCCTGCTGGGCATCGAGAACGTCAACCTGATGAGCGACCCCTCGTTCTTCAAGGTGCTGGTGGTGCTCCAGGTGGTCTGGAAGGACGTCGGCTGGGGGACCATCATCTTCTTCGCCGCGATCTCCACCATCTCCGCCGAGCTCTACGAATCCGCTGCGGTGGACGGTGCCGGCTCCTGGCGCCGCATCTGGCACGTGACCCTGCCCGGCCTGCTGCCGGTGACGGTGATGCTGCTGATCCTGCAGCTGGGCAGCGTGCTCACCGTCGGCTTCGAACAGCTGCTGCTGCAGCAGCCCGCCGTCGGCGCCGGAGCCGCGCAGGTGATCGACACCTTCGTGTACTTCCGCGGCATCGCCGGCGGTGACTGGGGAGTCTCCACCGCGGTGGGGCTGATCAAGGGCGTGGTCGGCACGGTGATGGTGCTCGGCGCCAACCGGCTCGCCAAGCGACTGGGAACGGACGGACTGTTCTGATGGCTGCCTCACGTGCTCCGTGGATGGAGAAGCCCAGCCCGCTGGTGCGGGCCGCGAAGATGCTCGCGATCGCGATCATCGTGACGCTGATGCTCTACCCCTTCGCGTACGTCATCCTCGCCTCGGTCACCCCGCCGGGGAGACGCTGCGCTTCGGGTTGATCCCCACCGACTGGACGCTGGACGCCTACCGCTCCGTGCTGGCCGGCCGGATCATCCCCCGCGCGCTGATGGTCTCGATCGGGATCACCTTCGTGGGAACCGTGCTGTCGGTCGCTTTCACCACCACGCTCGCCTTCGGGCTCACCCGCACCAAGGACATCCCCGGCTCCAAGGGCGTGCTGTACGTGGTGCTGTTCACGATGCTGTTCGGTGCCGGGCTGATCCCCAACTTCATCCTGGTCAAGGAGCTGGGACTGCTGAACTCCTACTGGTCGCTGATCCTGCCCGGCCTGATCAGCGCCTTCAACATGCTGGTGGTGCGGAACTTCTTCATGCAGATCCCGGCCGAGCTCACCGACTCCGCCCGCATCGATGGTGCGAGCGACGGCCAGGTGTTCCTCCGGATCATGCTGCCGCTGTCCAAGGCGGTGATCGCCGTGATCGCCCTGTTCTACGCCGTGGGCTACTGGAACGCGTTCTTCAACGCCCTGATCTACATCCAGGACACCTCGAAGTGGCCGATCCAGCTGGTCCTGAACACCTACGCGGTGCAGGGCTCGCCGATCAGCAACATCGAGAACCCCAACGCCGCCGGCTCGGTGACCCCGCAGGCCATCCAGATGGCGATCGTGGTGCTGGCCACCCTGCCGATCCTGTGCGTCTACCCCTTCGCCCAGCGCTTCTTCACCAAGGGGTGCTCACCGGCGCGATCAAGGGCTGAGCGCCTCGGCCCGAACCATTCAGCAGGCACCGTCTCAAGGAGGAGACCATGTCCCATCGCTTCACCCGCCGATCCCTGATGGCCGCGGGCGGCATCGCCCCGCTCGCCGCCCTCGCCGCATGTTCGGGCGAGACGCCCGGAAGCGGCGTCGCCATCGACAACGCCACCGGCCTCGAGCTGCCGAACCACACCCCGCCGCCCGAGGTCGACGGCGCGATCATCTCCGACGTGGAGGGGTGCCGCCCGGCTACGAGAAGCTCCCCGCCGAGCTGATCAGGACCGTCGACGCCCCGCCGGGAGACGGCGGTGTCCTCACCGAGTTCAAGATCAGCTGGGATGCCCCCGCGCCGCCGCTCGCGGAGAACATGTTCTGGCAGTCCTACAACGAGACCCTCAACGTCGACTACCAGCCGCAGATCGCCCCGGCCGGGAACTACGACGAGCGCCTGGCCACCCTGTTGGCCGGCGGCGATCTGCCCGACATCGTGCAGCTGCTGGACACCGCGCAGTCCGCCCGCGCGATCCGTGACGGGGCGTTCGCGGATCTCAGCCCGCTGCTGGCCGGCGACGCGATCGACGAATGGCCTAACCTCGCCAACATCCGCGAGGACCAGTGGCGCTACGTCGCCTACGACGGCAAGATCGTCGGCTTCCCGATCGACCTGCCCGCCTACAACAACGAGTTCCGCTACCGCCAGGATTGGGCGGAGGAGAACGGCTACCCGGATCCGCCCGCGGATGCCGAGGAGTTCAAGGAGCTGTTCGCCTCCTTCTCCAAGATGGGCGTCGACGGCCGCTACGGCCTGGCGGACGCCCCGGGCACCGCGATGATCGCGGCCAACGCCATGTTCCATGTGCCGATCGGCTGGCGCTACGAGAACGGCTCCCTCACCTATCACCAGGAGACCGAGGAGTTCGCGGCGGCGGTGCAGTTCATGACCGAGCTGTGGGAGGAGGGAGCCTTCCACCCCGACGCCCTGTCGCTGGACGCGAACGTCGGTCAGACCCTCTCGATGATCCCCGCCGGGACGGTGGGCATCTCCTGGATCGCGACCGCGAACTGGTTCAACCCCGGGGTGTACTACGACGCGCTGCAGGAGTCTCCGGACAGCTGGGCCCCGTTCGTCCCGCCCCACCACGAGGGCGACGGTGCGGGCCTGTTCGGCCGTTCCACCGGGGTCTTCGCCCGAGTGGGGATCTCCTCGCAGGCCGCCGAGGACGAGGAGAGGCTGAAGATGCTGCTGGACTACTGCAACTACCTGCGCGCCCCCTTCGGCAGCGAGGAGCACTACTTCCTGCATCACGGCGCCGAGGGCGACTACTTCACGCGCAGCGGCGGAGGGGAGCCGACGCCGGTGGAGGGCACCAGCTTCCAGCCCGAGGCCGCGCAGCTCACCTACGGCCTGGCCCCGGTGGTCTACGACTTCGCCGGGGCGCAGGACGCGATCACCATCAACGAGCAGTACGTGAACAACTCGGAGATGGACCCCTGCGCGGGACTGTTCTCCGATGCGGCCACCCGTGCGCAGCCGCAGCTGGACGAGCTGTTCGAGAGCTACGTCAACCAGATCATCGTCGGCAACCGGCCGCTGACCGATCTGGAGGTCTACCTCGAGCAGTGGCGCTCCCGCGGCGGCGACGACATGCGCACGGAGTTCGAGGAGGCGCTCAAGGCCCGCGAGAACGGGGAATGACGGTGTCGCAGACTGCAGGCCTCGCTGACCTCGCCCTGCTCAGCGAGGCTCGGACCTTCTCGATCAGCGCGGAGAATCGCGATGGCCGCCCGGGCGGTGGGGGACGCGCTGCGCGCGGCGACCACTCCACCGCCTGGGCCTCGCGCGAGCTGCCCGTGGGCTGGAAGAAGTCGCCCACCATCGACCTGGAGGGCCGCTCCCGGCGCACCTTCGCCGAGATCGAGGGGCCGGGCGTGGTCCAGCACATCTGGATCACCGTCCTGCCCCAGCACCAGCGCTCGATAGTGCTGCGCGTGTTCTGGGACGAGGAGGAGGAGCCCTCGATCGAGGTGCCGCTGGGCGACTTCTTCTGCCAGGGCTGGTCCCGGTACGTGCCGGTCACCTCGATACCGGTGACCGTGGCGCCCGCCGGAGGGCTGAACTCGTACTGGCGGATGCCGTTCCGCCGCCGGGCCCGCTTCGAGGTGGAGAACCTGTCCACTGCCACGATCGAAGGGTTCTTCTACCAGGTCACCTGGTCGCAGGAGGACGTGCCCGAACGGGCCGCCTACCTGCACGCCCAGTGGCGACGCTCAGACCCGATGGACGAGATGAGCCCGCACGTGATCCTCGATGCCGTGGCCGGCCAGGGCCATTACGTGGGCACCTATCTGGCCTGGGAATCCCACCAATCCGGCTGGTGGGGCGAAGGGGAGGTGAAGTTCTACCTCGACGACGACCTCGCGGGCGTCGGCCCTGGGGAGGGCGGCGAGGGTGCCACGGCGCCGACCATCTTCCCCACCATCTGCGGCACCGGCACCGAGGACTACGTGGGCGGGGCCTGGGCTTTCGAGGACCCTCAAGGGCAGTACGCCGAGTACTCCACCCCGTACCTGGGGATGCCCGAGGTGCACCGTCCTGATGGGTTCTACGCCTCCCAGCAGCGGTTCGGGATGTACCGCTGGCACATCCCCGACCCGATCCGGTTCCGCGAGCGGATCCGGGTGAGCGTGCAGGCGCTGGGATTCCAGCGCCCGGTCGACGACCTGGTGCGCTACAAGCCGCTGCGCGACGATGTCGCCTCGACCGCCTTCTGGTACCAGTCGGAGCCGCATCGCCCCTTCGCCGACGACCCCGCTCACCAGGTGCTCACCTGGGACCTGCTGGACCCCACCTGACCCGCCCCGAGGAGACCCGTGACCATCCGTCTGATCCCCGGCGCCAAGCGCCGCCTGCTCGATGCCTCCCCTCAGTCGATGAGCCCTGGTACATCAACGACCACACCCTGATCCGTGCGTCCGACGGGCGCTGGCACGTCTTCGGGATCTGGCATCCCGAACCGGCAGCACCGCTCGACGAGACGATGTTCCTCCATGCCTCCGCCGACGATCTCGAGGGCGCGCAGTGGACGATCCACGACTCCGTGCTGCACGCCCGCACCGAGCTCGGCGAGACCCATGTGTGGGCGCCGCACGTCATCCACCACGAGGGCCGGTACTGGATGTTCTACGCCGGCGGCACCGAGGACCACACCGCCTACCGGATGACTCTCGCGACCAGCGAGGACCTGTTCACCTGGACCCCGCACGAGCAGATCCTGTTCGAGGATGGCTTCGATGCGCGCGACCCGATGGTGATCCATGACGGCCAGCGCTGGCTGATGTACTACACCCGCAATTCCGCGCCCGACGGCGGCTTCCACCAGGTGGGGGTGCGCACCAGCGAAGACCTCCTGACCTGGTCCGAGCCCGCGGTCGCGTACCAGTCGACCGTCTCGGGCACCTACGGAGGGCCGACAGAATCCCCGTTCGTGGTGCGCAGGGACGAGGGGTGGATCCTGTTCGTGTGCGAGTCCACGCAGTACGACCGCACCCTGGCCTACTTCTCGACTGATCCGCTGCGCTTCGAGGACGCCGGGCAGGTCGACGTGGACCTCGACGAGCACTGCGCCGAGATCGTCACCGATCCAGGCGATGGGCGCACCTGGATCACCGGCGGCGGCTGGGGCCGTGGTGGGCTGAGCATCCGGGAGCTGCAGATCCTGCCCGGAGGCTCAGGCGCCGCCCGGGGTTAGGGTGGGCGTACGACGATCGAGGAGGCCCGTCATGAGCACGAAATTCGCCGTCGGTGACCATGTCAGCTGGAACTCCGAGGCCGGGCGCGTCTCGGGCACCATCACCGAGGTCCATACCCGCGACTTCGACTACAAAGGACACACGCGCCGCGCGAGCGAGGACGAGCCCCAGTACGAGATCGCCAGCGACAAGACCGATCACGTCGCCGCGCACAAGGGCTCGGCCCTGAGGAAGCTCTCGAGCTGACGAACCCGGGGAAACCCGCGCGGGGAGCGCCATCTCCCGGCACACTGTCAGTCATGGACGACCATCCGCAGCTCCGCTTCGCCTGGCGCGAGGAGATCATCGATCAGGAGGTCTCCGCGCTGCACGCGGCGGCCTTCGGCGGCGATGGCCAGGTCGAGCCGTGGGCAGAGCGTCTCGACCGCTACTCCCTCGGCTGGGTCACGGCCCGCCGTGGTGAGGAGCTGATCGGGTTCTGCAACGTCATCACCGACGGCGGGCGGCACGCCTTCCTGCTCGACGTGGTCGTCCATCCGGGCCACCAGGGCACCGGCATCGGCCGCTCGCTGGTGCTGCACGCGATCGAGGAGTGCCGGTCCTGCCGGGTCGAGTGGCTCCATGTCGACTTCGAGGCCGACCTCGGCGACTTCTACATGGCCGACGGGCTCTTCCGGCGCACCACCGCCGGGATCCTGAGGCTCTGAGCCCATCGTCCTCTCACTTCAGGCCAGCCATCTTGATGTTCGCGATGATCTGACGCTGGAAGATGAGGAAGATGATGATGATCGGCAGCGCCGCGCAGGCGGAGCCTGCCATCAGCAGCCCCAGTTCCGATGAGCGCTCGCCGCGGAACGCTGCCAGGTACTGCTGCACCTGGTACAGCTCAGGGCTGGTGATGGTCATGACCGGCCAGACGAAGTTGTTCCAGTAGGCCATGAAGCTGGTGATCCCCACACAACCACGAAGGGCGCCTTCGACAGCGGCAGGAAGATCCGCAGGTACACGCCCCACCTTCCGCAGCCGTCCATCACCGCGGCCTCTTCGAGGCTCGAGGGGATGTTCAGATAGAACTGGCGCACGAAGAAGATGTGCCCGGCTGCAGCCAACCCTGGGATGATCAGCACCGCGAGGGTGTCGAGCATGCGCAGGTTGGTGACCACGATGAAGCTGGTGAGCAGGATCGTCATTCCGGGGATGAACATCGTCATCAGCACCAACGGCCATACGAAGCGTTTACCTGCGAACTCGAGACGTGCGAAGGCATAGGCCGCCATTGAGTTCACGGCGATCGAGCCGACGGTGAACACCACTGCGCCTCCGCCGGTGATCATCAGCGTTCGCAGGAACGCCGTGTCCGCGAGGATCTGTGCGTAGTTCTGCCACTGCCAGACCTCGGGGAAGAACTGGAACGGGGTGGAGACCACCTCGGTGCGGATCTTGAATCCGGAGATGATCATCCACGCCAGCGGGAACAGCGCCATGAACACGATCAGCACGCTGAAGAACGCCTTGACCACGAGGCCCAAGAGCGTGCGCGGGTGCAGGAACCGGCGTCGGCGGGCTCGGCGCCGCAGTCCGGAGGCGTGCCCGGAGCTGCCGAGGGGGTGTGGGGGCGGGGGTCGGTGAGCACAGTCATCTCAGTCCACCAGCTTCTCGGAGTTGACGATGCGGAAGATGACCGAGGAGATCGAGCCCAGCACCACGAACAGCAGCAATGCAGCGGCGATCGAATAGCCCACGTATGCGTCGCCGCGGAAGTGGTTGAAGATGAAGAGGTTCGGCAGTTCGGTGGCCCCGTTCGGGCCGCCACCGGTCATCACCAGGGGCAGCTCGTACTGCTGGATGGAGCCGACGAACCCGGTGACCAGCAGGAACAGGATCACGTTCTTCATCTGCGGGATGGTGATGAAACGGGTCCGCTGCCACCAGTTCGCACCTTCCAGCTGCGCCGCCTCGTAGAGACTCTCGGGGATGTCGAGCATCGCCGCGATCATGATCAGGGTGGTGATGCCCATCCCCAGCCAGACCGCAGGCACCGCGATCGCCGCGAGCGCCCAGCGCGGATCGCCCAGCCACGCCTGGTTGGGTGCTCCGAAGACGTTGACCAGCGCGTTGAGCAGGCCGCCGGAGTAGTCGTAGATGATCACGAACGTGATCGAGGCGATGACACCCGAGATCACCGAGGGGATGTAGATGCTGACCTTCAGCACTGAGGAGATCCACTGGGAGACAGTGGTCGCCAGGGTCGCGACGAGGAAGGAGAGGACCAAGCTGACGGGCACGGTCATCAGCACGAACTGCAGGCCCCGCACCACCGCCTCCCAGAAGCTGGGGTCGATGAGCACGTTGCGGAAGTTCTTCCAGCCCACGAACTCCGACTCGACATAGAAGCTCCAGTCGAAGAAGCTCAGGTATACGGCCTGGATCGCAGGCCAGATGACGAAGATACTCAGCAGCACGAGCACCGGCGCCAGCATGATGTACGCCATGCCGGTGTCCCGGCGCCTGCTGGGGTGCACGGTGCGGCGGCGGCGTTGTTTCGCCGCGACGGCGACCCCGAGCATCCCATCGGTGCTGGGACCCCGGAGCCGCCGGTGGTGCCGGAGGTGTTGATGGCCATCCCTCTCCTTCCTTGTCGCGTCCGGCTCAGGCGTCCATCTCGGCACGGACCTGGGCCAGTCCCTCGCGATCGATCACCTTCTGGATCTCGGCGTTCGCATCAGACAGGGCCTCGGCAGGGCTCTTCTCGCCGAGCATGCCGGCCTGGAGCGCGTCACCCATCGCCACGTTGACGTCCCAGGGATACTGCGCCTCGGGGATGCAGAAGGGGACCACATCGTTGAAGACCACGTCGGACCACGGCGCATCTGCGGCTGCAGGATCGGAGTTGACCACCTCGGTCACCTCGTCACGGGCAGGAGCCTTGGTGAACTGGGTGTCGGCGAAGAAGGGCGTGAGCACCTCCGGCTTCCCGCCGATGGCCCAGCTGATGAACTTCGCCGCAGCCTCGGGCTCCTTCGCCTTGGCATCGACCACCCACTTCATGTTGCCGATGGTGGAGATCGAGTGCGACATATCGCCGTCGGACTGCACCCACGGCGCCACCCCGGCCACCGAGACCATGTCGGGGTAGTCGGCGGCGATCTCGGACATGCCCCAGGAGCCCTGGGACATCATCGCGACCTTGCCCTCGCCGAAGGCCTGGGCGGAGTTGCCTTCTCCCAGCGGCTGGCGGGGATCCAGGCGTTGTCCTGGAGAGTCTTGTAGAAGTTGATGAGCTCCTCGTACTTGGCGTCCTCGGCATCCGCGGAGGTCCAGTCGTCCGAGATCGGCAGGTGGCCGGCGACGTGCTGCTGCGCAGCCACGGTGGTCCAGCCGAAGGTGCCGGAGTCCACCGCGGTGTTGAGGGCGAACTCGCCGTTGCCCATCACTCCGGCCAGAGCCTCGCAGGCGTCGTACATCTGGTCCCAGGAGGCCGGGGGCGTGTCCGGGTCCAGGCCAGCCTGTTCGAACAGGTCCCGGTTCCAGTAGAGCATCATCTGCGGCTCGACCAGCAGTGGGAAGGCGTAGAACTGGCCCTGGTACTGGGAGACCTCCTTCGCGATGTCCGTGACCGAGGCGAGCACGTCCGCCTCGAACAGGTCGTCCAGCGCCAGCAGGGTGCCGGTGCGGGCGGCGGTGTCCAGGCGGCCGGCCTGGATGTACACGTCGGGGCGGTGCCCGCAGCCTGCGCAGCCTTGAGCTTCTGGTCCCAGGCGTCGCCGGGGACCACCTGGTAGTTGATGAAGACCTCGTCCTGGGCGGCGTTGAAGTCCTCGACGATCTTCTCGTACCAGGCGTTCTCCGGGGTGGTGAAGACGTTGCCCCAGAACTCGACCGTGGTGCGGCCCGCGGCCGCCGGGTCGTCGGCCTTCTGGCCGGGGTGCCGCTGCCGCAGGCTGCGAGTCCGGCCACGCCGGCGGTGGCGGCGGCTGCGGAAAGAAAACCTCTGCGCTTCATGGTGCTGCTCCTCGTCATCGGGGATCTAGCGGTGGGTGGAGATCGAGCTGTCGATGTGACTGCGCGTGCTGCTCAGAGCGATCGGGGTCGGCACTTCGATGTGTCAACCTGGTAATCGTTTACGCGTCAAGCTAACCCCACCCTCGATGGGTGTCAACGATCTCGACCCCGACTCCAGGTTACGATTCGGTCTACGGGGCGCGGAGCGCGCATTGACGCACCAGAGCGCCTTCCGTATGGTCTCAGTAATCGTTTCCCCACCGTCGCTCCGCGACGCGAGAACGAATCGACGCTGATCCGACTCCAGGGAGTGCTTCCGTGAACCGTTCTGCCAGCTCGTCCCATGCCCTTTCTCCGCTCTCGCGTCTGCGCCCCGTGCAGACCCGCTCCATCAGCCCCGAGAACTTCGACGGCTCCGTCGCTGGAGGCGGTCGCGCCACCGAGGGCACCGGCGCAGAGCCCGCCCGCCCGCGACCTCGGCCAGGGATGGAAGGTCTCGCCCAGCGTCGATGTGAAGGCGGGGAGACCTTCACCCTCGCCGACATCGACTCCGCCGGCGTGATCACCCACATCTGGATCACCACGCACACCGACCACTGGCGCCAGCTGGTGCTGCGCGCCTACTGGGACGGGGCTGAGGAGCCCGCCGTGGAGGTGCCCTACGGGGATTTCTTCGCCAACGGCTGGGGGAAGTTTGCACAGGTCGACTCTCAGATGATCGCCTCGAACCCGCATGGCGGCTTCAACTCCTACTGGCCGATGCCGTTCCGTGAGGGTGCCCGCCTCACGGTCGAGAACACCTCCGACCAGGACGCGCGGGTCTACTACCAGGTGACCTACGAGCTCGGAGGGGACCACAGCGAGGACGCCTACTTCCATGCGCAGTGGCGCCGCTCGAACCCGCTGGACGAGGCCACCCCGCACGTGCTCGTCGACGGCATCGAGGGCCAGGGCCATTACGTCGGCACCTATATCGCCTGGGGTGTGAACTCCAACGGTTGGTGGGGCGAGGGCGAGATCAAGTTCTACCTGGACGACGACACAGAATTCCCCACCATCGCGGGCACCGGCACCGAGGACTACTTCGGCGGGGCCTGGAACTTCGACGTCCCCGGCGAGGGGTACACCGCCTTCTCCACCCCGTACCTGGGGATGCCGCAGGTGATCCGGCCCGACGGGCTGTACCTCTCCCAGCAGCGCTTCGGGATGTACCGCTGGCACGTGACCGACCCGATCCATTTCAGCACCGGCCTGCCCCGCGTCGACATCCAGGCGCTCGGCTGGAAGAGCGCCTGGCGCTACCTGCCGCTGCGCGACGACATCGCCTCCACCGCGATCTTCTACCTCGACCGTCCCGTCACCAGCCGGCCGGAGTCCCCGAGCTTCGATTCGATGGAGATCCACCTGGGCGCCGGGGCAGGACCGCACAGCCCCGCCGGTCCCGCACGCCACTGATCCACGAAGGGAACACCCATGACCGTCACGTACCAGCTGCCCCAAGTCCGCCAAGAGCTCCCTGCGCCGGAGAAGACCGTCTACCTCATCCCCAGCGGTGACCTGCGCGAGAGCGCGAACGTCCCGGCCTGGCCGTACCAGCAGGAGCTCGAGCGGATCGTCGGCGACGCCGTCGGCGCGACCGGCTGGAGCGTGCAGCGCGCCTTCGAGGAGGATCCCGAGCTCGGGCACGGCTTCATCCGCTCCCAGCGCATGGGCATCGAGGTGTTCAAGGAGATCCCGCCCGAAGCGCCGCTGATCGTGGCCACCGCGAACTGGCAGTACAGCCACCACGTGCTCGCCGGTCTGCGCACCCATCGCGGGCCGATCCTCACGATCGCGAACTTCGCCCCCGAGTGGCCGGGCCTGGTGGGCCTGCTGAACCTCAACGGCGGGCTGACAAAGATGAACCGCGCGTACTCCTCGCTGTGGACCGTCGACGGCACCGATTCCTGGTTCCGCGACGGGATCTCCACCTGGATCGAGTCCGGCACGGTCGAGCACGACGCGAGCCATGTGCGCGCCCTGCCCGCCCTGCCCAGCACCTCCGAGGTCGAGCTCGGCCGGGCGCTCGCCGATCAGCTCATGGGGGACAAGGCCATCATCGGCATCTTCGACGAGGGCTGCATGGGCATGTACAACGCGATCATCGACGACGAGATGCTCAACCCGCTGGGCATCTACAAGGAGCGGCTGAGCCAGTCCGCGCTGTGGGCGGAGATGCAGACCGTCCCCGACGAGGAGGCCGACGCGATCGGTGCCTGGCTGCGGAACGCCGGGATGACGTTCAAGCTCGGCACCGACGAGGCCACCGAGCTCACCGAGGCCCAGCTGCGCTGGCAGCACAAGATGTACATCGCCGCGCTGCGGATCAGCGACGACTACGGCCTGGATGCGGTGGGCATCCAGTACCAGCAGGGGCTCAAGGATGTGTGCCCGGCCTCCGACCTGGTCGAGGGCCTGCTGAACAACGTGCAGCGGCCCCCGGTGACCAGCCGAGACGGCTCCCGCGTGCTGTGGGACGGTGAGGCGCTGCCGAACTTCAACGAGGTCGACGAGGGGGTCGCGGTCGACGCCCTGGTCACCAATCGGATCTGGAACGCGATGGGCATGGACCCCGCCACCACCCTGCACGACGTGCGCTGGGGCGAGGAGTACCAAGATCAGTACGTGTGGGTCTACGAGATCTCCGGCTCCGTCCCGCCCAGCCACTTCCCGAACGGCTACACCGACGCCGAGGGGTGGCGCCAGGGCCCGGAGTTCTTCCCGGCCGGCGGCTCCACGATCAACGGCGTCTCCAAGCCGGGCGAGATCGTCTGGTCGCGCGTCTACGTCGAGAACGACGCCCTTCACGTGGACCTGGGCCGCGGCAGCGTCGTCGAGCTGCCCGAGGAGGAGACCCGTCGGCGCAAGGAGGCCACCAACCCCGAGTGGCCGATCGCGCATGTGGTGCTGCACGGCGTGAGCCGTGACCAGTTCATGGGCAGGCACAAGGCCAACCATGCCCAGCTCGTCTACGCTGACGACTCCGACGCCGCCGATCGTGCGCTGACCGCGAAGGCCGCGCTGTTCCAGCGCCTCGGGGTGAGCGTCCACCTCTGCGGCGATGCAGTGATCGTCGGATCCTGAGCGGCGCAGGCCGGCAGAGCGGAACGAGGAGCAGCCCATGGTGTCACCACGGCCCACGATCATGGACGTCGCGCGCACCGCGGGCGTCTCCTCGGCGACCGTATCCCGGGTCATCAACGGTGCGACCACCGTCGACAAGGAGCTCTCCAAGCGGGTGCAGGCGGCGGTCCGGGCGACGGGCTACGTGCCCAACGCCCTGGGCCGCTCCCTGCGCCGCGGCGGGACCTCCCAGATCGCGGTGGTCGCGCCGGATGCGGAGAACCCGTACTTCACCCAGATCATCGGCGAGGTGGAGAGGATCGCCCGCGACCAGAGCCACTCGGTGACGGTCGCGCACACCGAGGACGATCTCGCCGTCGAGCAGGAGTGCTTCGCACAGCTGGTCAGCCGCCACGTCTCGGGCGTGCTGCTGGTGCCGGTGGACGGCATGCGCACCGATCTGGGACCGCTGACCGATGCCGGCATCCCGGTGGTGCTGGTGGACCGCGGCATCGATGGAGCACACACTGACGTGGTCGCCACCGACAACCACGATGCGGGGCGGCAGGCCGCCCGTCACCTGCATGAACGGGGCTTCCGCGCCCCGGCGGTGATCGCCGGCTCGCAGACCCTGCGCACCACCGAGGACCGCGCCACAGGGTTCCTCGGTGCCTGGCGCGAGCTCGGGGTCGAGGTCGGGGCCGACGCCCTCCAGCGCGGCGACCTGCACCTCGAGTCCGGCCGCACGGTGATGGAGCAGCTGCTGGCAGCGGGCGAGGCGGACTGCGTCTACGTCACCAACAACCGGATGTCCGCCGGGGCGTTCGAGGCGATCCGCGGGGTCGAGGGGGCGCCTGCGCTGCTCGCCACCGATGACGACCTGTGGACCAGGCTGGTCACCCCGTCTGTCTCCGTGGTCCACCAGGCGGTGCGCGCCACCAGCCGCGCCGCGGCCCGCATGCTCACCCAGCGGATGGCCAACCCCGACGAGGAACCCTCGACCACGCTGCTGCGCTCGCGGATCATCGAACGAGATTCGACACAACCGAAGGGCTGACTCCCGTCCCGTTCAGGCATACGCTTACCGCATGACTGCTCCCACCCGCCGTATCGGCTCCCTGACCGTCTCCGCCCTGGGCCTGGGCGCCATGCCGCTGTCGATGGGGCGCGGCGAGCCCGCCCCGCATGACCGTGCGATGGCCACCGTCCACGCCGCCCTCGACGCGGGGATCACCCTCCTCGACACCGCCGACATCTACGCCCCCAGCTGGGACACCATGGGCCACAACGAGCAGCTCGTCGGCGAGGCGCTGCGCAGCTGGGGCGGCGACCGCTCCCAGATCGTGCTCGCCACCAAGGGCGGCATCACCCGCTCCGCCGAAGGCGGAGGCCGCGACGGCTCCGCCGCCTATCTCCGCTCCGCGCTCGAGAAGTCCCTCACGGCGCTCGGCACCGATTCCGTGGACCTCTACTACTGGCACCGCCCGGACCGCAGCATCCGCTACGCCGACGCGGTCGAGGTGCTCGCCGCCTTCCAGCAGGAGGGGCTGATCCGTGAGGTCGGCATCTCCAACGCGAACGTCGAGGAGATCGACGTGGCCCGTGAGGTGCTCGGGGACGGCGGGCTCGCCGCGGTGCAGAACGAGTTCTCGCCGACCTTCTTCCACACCAGCCGCCGCGAGCTCGAGCACTGCGGCGAGCACGGCATCGCCTTCGTCCCGTGGTCGCCGCTGGGCGGCACCGGCGGCGGCGCCGCCGCAGTGGGGGAGCGGTTCCCGCAGATCCAGCGCATTGCCGAGGCGCATGCGGTCAGCCCCCAGCAGGTGGTCCTGGCGTGGGAGCTCGCACTGGGCGAGCACGTGATCCCGATCCCGGGCGCGAGCCGCCCCGAGTCGATCACCGACTCCGCGCAGGCGATGTCGCTCCAGCTCAGCGACGTGGACCTCGCCGAGCTGAACCAGATCATCGTCTGAGGCGCGCGAGGAGATCTCCCTTGTCCGTCGGAGGCACCCGGCGTAGCGTGGCCGGGTCCATGACGGGAGAGGAGCATCGCATGCGCATCTGGCATGCAGAGAGCGGGGCGGTCCACGCGGCCTGCTCGGCGTGAGTGCGGCGTGCCCGCACGCCCCTTCGCGCCCAGCACACTCCCGCTCCCTCCCGTGAGGACCCCATGCGACCCCTGACCCCTGACCAGATCCGCTCCAGCTTCCGCAACGCCACCAAGGGCGACGCCACCCGCGCTGAGCTGCCCGACCTCACCGCCGTGCGCTGGGAGGACATCGATTACCTCGGCTGGCAGGACGCCCGCAAGCCGCAGCTGCACTACGTCGTGCTCGAGGTCGAGGACGAGCCCGTCGGGCTGCTGCTGCGCGGCACCGGACGGCCCCCGACCCGCAAGATGCTCTGCGCCTGGTGCGAGGACGTCGTCGACGGGATCCGCGCCGCCTCCTTCGTGGCACCGCTCGCGGGGGCCTCGGGCCGTCGCGGGAACACGATCGGCACCGCGATCTGCGCCGACTTCCGCTGCTCCCGCAACGTGCGCCGGGCCCCGGCGGCCTTCGAGCTGCGCACCGAGGACCCGGCGCTGCTGGCCTATCACCGGCAGCAGCGGATCGAGGGGCTCCGTGAGCGCAGCGCGAGCTTCGCCCGCGCGGTGATGCGCGACTGAGCGCCACGCCGCTCAGCTCAGCTGGACCAGCACGTCCGCCCGGTCGCGGGTCTCCGCGATCAGGCGGGCGTTGTCCTCGTCGGGACCGAGCGCCCACTCCCGCGCCGCCGCTGGGGGTTTCCCGAACCGTTCGTGCCGCGCGATCAGCCAGGTGTGCCGCAGCTCCTGCGGGGCCTCCACGAACCAGCGCGCATCCAGCATCGCGTGCACCTGTGCCCACGCAGCGTCATCGCACAGCAGATAGTTCCCCTCGGTGATCACCAGCGGCACGCTGGCCGGTACCTCGATCGCTCCGGCCAGCGGCTGCTCGAGCTCCCGCTCGAACATCGGCGCCCACACCGGTGGGTCCTGCGGCATCGCGGTGCGCAGCCGCTGCAGCAGCGCGACGTACCCTGCCGCGTCGAAGGTGTCCGGTGCGCCCTTCCGCTCGAGCCGCCCCAGCTGCTTGAGCGCCACATCCGCCAGGTGGAACCCGTCCATCGGCACCACCGCGCAGCTGCCCGCGGGAAGCTCCCGGGCGAGCAGCGCGGTGAGCGTCGACTTCCCGGCCCCGGGCGCCCCGGCGATCCCCAGCAGCCGCCGCCCGCCGCTGCGCAGCGCCTCGTCGAGCAGCACGCGGGCGGTGTCGACGGCCTGCTGGATGCTCAGCTCAGCGGGCATGCGCTGCCAGCTCGATCTCGATGACCTCGCCCCGCAGCGGCAGGTGCATCAGGATCCTGTCCGGTGCCCGGCCCGCCGCGGCCAGGGCGCGGGAGTAGGTCGCCATCTGTCCCAGGTAGTGGCGGCGCACGTGGCCCACCGGGTCATCGCCCGGATACGACTTGTGGTCCACCAGCACGATCTCGCCGGAGGGCAGGCGCAGCAGTGTGTCGATCCATCCCTCCATCACCTGGTCCTCCTCGTTCCACCAGGTGATCGGCTGCTCGGTGAGCTGCTGCGCGCCGGGGAACTCCTCGGCGAGGAAGCGTGACCACGCCTCCCCGGTCTCGTGCAGCACCCGCGCATCGACGGTGCGGGTGACCACCCAGCGCTCCAGCAGGCGCTGCGCGGCGGCCTCCCGCTGCGCACCCGAGAGCTGGTCGAGCGGCAGGGCGAGGTAGGCGTGGACGGCCTCGCCCACGCGCTCCCACTGCGGCCCGCCGCCGCGCACCAGGACCGGCCCGATGCTGCGCGGCGCGCTCACGCTCGCGAGCGACTCCTCGGAGCCGACGCCCGAGGCCTGGAAGCGCGCGGAGACGCGAGGGCCCTCCCCGGCCTCCGGCCGCAGCGGCACGTCCGTCGCGGCCAGCGGATCCGTGCTGCCCGGCAGCCGGACAGGTGCCTCCTCCGCCAGGTCGTCGACGTTCACGCGGGTCACAGTGGCGGGCAGCGGTGCATCCGTGCCGTGCACGGCGATCGCCGCCTCCGTCCAACGCACCAGCTGCGTGCCCTCCACGAGGGTGTCGAGAACGGTCGCGGTGCCGGGGACTGCGAGCACCCCGGTGCGGGCGGCGCGGGTGAGGGCCACGTAGTGCAGGCGCCCCGACTCCTCGGCCTCGGCATCACGCCGACGGGTCGCGAAGTCCGACCCGGAGAGGTTCTCCGAGATCTCCGCGGGCGTCGCCACCTTCGGCCAGAAGCGCAGGCTGCGACCGGCCAGCGGTGCAGTGACGTCGAGAGCGCCGGGGAGACCACGAGCACCCCGCTGGAGTGGTCGCGCTCCTTCGGGGGCGCGCCGAGGTAGGTGACCACGTGGTCCCATTCCAGACCCTTGGCACCGTGGACGGTGCCCACCCAGACCGCCTCGGGCAGGGCGGAGAGATCCGGCCCCTTCTCCCAGGCGTCCAGCTCCGCGCGCAGGCCGGTCAGCGTGATCGGGGAGCCCTCTGCCCGGCGCCGCTCCGTGGTGTCGCGGGCCATCGCCCGCAGCGCGTCGAGCGTGCGGCGGCGCGAGTCCTGGCCGCTCCAGCGCTTGATCCGCTGCGGCAGGTCCAGGGCGTCGATCAGCGCGCTCATCATCTCCACGGGGGTGAAGCCGATGCAGGCCCGGCGCACCTCCCGCAGCCCGGCCAGCACGGGATCCTCCCACCAGCTCGCGAACACGGCCTTGCGCACGTCCCGGTCCGGTGCCGCCATCAGCTGCGTGAACCAGTCGTCGTGCGCCCCGTGGTCGCTCAGCAACGTCACCAGCTCGGTCAAGGCCAGGGTGTCCGAGCCGTCGAGGGTCACCGCGAGCGCGGCCCGCACCATCTGCGCCTCACGGGTCGCGAGCAGGGGATGAGCGGCGCCGGCGGTGGGCACGCCCCGTTCCTGCAGGGCGGCGACCACGGAGGCCCGCTGGGCGTTGCTGCGCACCAGGACCGCGGTGCCCCGGGGGGTGAAGGCGCCCTCGTCGATCCGGCGGCGGATCTGCTCGGCGATCATCGCGGCATGCTTCTGCGCGGAGACCACCCTGCGGTCATGCTTCGTCGCCTCCCACACCTCGAGCACCCCGCCGTGCGCTGCCTCCTCCCGCTGTGCGGGGATCGCGAGCCGCACCCGCTCCAGGCCCTCGCCGGAAGGGGCGAACACGGGGGTGAACATAGCGTTGGAGAAGTCGACCAGCAGCTTCTGGGAGCGCCAGGAGTGGGAGAGGTTCTGGACATCGCCGGTCCCGAACACGGTGCCGCCGCCCTCGAGCGCGGCGATGATGTCGCGCATCAGGCGGGGGTCGGCGTCACGGAAGCCGTAGATCGCCTGCTTCGGGTCTCCCACCCAGATCTTCTCCTCGATGAGCTGGGAGAGTTCGAGGAAGAGGGCGAGCTGGATGGGGGAGGTGTCCTGGAACTCGTCGACCGCGAGCAGCCGGAAGCGGGAGGCGACCGATTCCCGCACGCGCGCAGAGCCCTGCAGCAGGCGCAGCGCCTGCACCTCCTGGTCGATGAAGTCGATCAGGCCCAGCTCGCGCTTGTAGGTCTCGTAGGCCTCGAGCGACTCCGCGGCGACATCGAGGACGAGCGTGATGAGGTCCTGCAGGTCCTGCTGCCAGGCGGGGTTCTGTGCGAAGCCCTCGCCGATCTCGAGCGCGAGCGGCTCCAGGGCTTTCTTCGCCGGCGCCCCGAAGGATCCACCGGCCAGCCGCAGCCAGCTCGACCACGGCGCCCGTTCACGGTCCCGCAGGGTCCGCTCCAGCCGCCGCAGCGCCTCGAGATCGCCTCGTGCCTTGTTCACGCTGCGCGGCGCGATCGGCCCGCCCTTCACCGCCTCCCCGGACTCGTCCACGGAGGCCGCGAGATCCTCCGCGAACCCCTCGATCCGCGCACCCAGCTCATGCAGCCAGCGGACGCGCAGATCCTGCCCGGGCTCAGGCAGCTGCGCCGCGGCGCGGAACTCCTCCCAGGAGGCGGGCGCCGCGGCCCGCAGGTTCTCGGCCGTCAGGAGGTTGGTGCGTGCGGCGTCGGCCACGTCCTTCACGCGGGCGCGCCAGGCCTGCTTCCTGCTGATGAAGCCGGTGTCCCGCTCGTCGCCGTCGTGCTCGGTGCGGGCGAGCATCGCGCCCCAGCGCAGCCCGGCCGCAGCGGCGGTGCGGTCGATCGCCGCGGCGAAAGCCGCCTTCTGCGTCGTGTCGTCGAGCACCCGCACCTGTGGGGAGATCCCCGCGTCGAGCGCGTACTCGGTCACCAGGCGCCCGGCGACGGAGTTGACGGTGCTGATCAGGGCGCTGTCGATGCCGCGCGCCGCCTCGACCTGCTGACGGTCCAGCAGTGTCGAGCGCACCCGCTGGGAGAGCTCGTCGGCGGCTTTGACGGTGAAGGTGGTGGCGATGACCTCGGAGGGGTCCAGCCCTGCGGCCAGACGCTCGGCGAGCAGCCGGGTCAGGGTGTATGTCTTGCCGGAGCCGGCAGAGGCGTTGATCAGGGTGAAGCTCATGACGCATCGCCTCTCAGGCCGCACAGCAGGGAGAAATCGCAGAAGTCGCAGCGGGCATCGACCACGATCCCGCCGTCGGCCCGGGCCACCTCCTGCACCGCGGCGTAGGTCTTCTTCGCCTCCGTGCGCGGAGTGCCGAGACCCTGCCCGGCGTCGCGCAGGATCTGCCCGGACTGCGCGGAGACGGTGCCCTCACCGATCGCGTCCAGCGCCTCGGTGATCCCCGCGGTGGTCGTGGCCCAGGCCTGCGCGATGTCGAGCGTGGGCCGGCCATGCGGATCCAGCGCCGGGTTCGCGGAGACGAACTCACCCTGTTTGAGCAGGAAGTAGCCGACGTCCGCGCTCGGATCGTCGAGCGACCAGGCGTAGGAGGCCAGCTGCAGCGCCTCGCCGCCGTCGAACAGCGCGGGGTACTTCTTCGCCGCCGAGGTCCACTTCAGGTCGATCACGGTGGGCCGGCCGGCGGCGTCCTCGGCGAGCACATCGCGGTAGCCGGTGAACGGCACCTCGACGTCCCCGCGCTTCAGGTGCAGGGTCAGCGGCTCCTCGAAGCGGGACTCCACCGAGGTGATCACCAGGCCCGCCTCGGCCAGCCGGCCGAAGAACTCCAGCAGGGAGCGCACGGCCGTCTCACGCATCGTGGTCAGCTCGACCTCGCGGCCGGGCAGCAGCAGCTCCGAGGCGAGCTGCGGCACCAGGCGCTCCAGCATCTCGGAGATGTCCTCGGCCGTGGGGGCCTCGCCCTGCTCCTGCCGGGCGTTGACCAGCTCCTCGACCACGGCATGGACGAGAGTGCCGATCATCTGGTTGCCGCTGGGCACGCTCGCGACCGAGGCCGGCCGGATCCCCAGCCCCGCGCGGTAGGTCCACTTCTGCCGGCAGCCCAGCAGGTTCTCCGCCTGGGAGTAGCTGAGCGAGCGCGGCAGCAGATGCGGCGCGGGCACGGTGTGCCGGGTGAGATCCTCCGGCGGCTCCCAGGGCTGCTCGAGCGGAGGGACGCTCAGCTCCCGCCGCGACCCCGCGAGCTCCCATCCCGCCGCGCCGACGGTGCTGCGCGGATCGATCCGGTGCCGTTCGAGCACCGCGGCGACGTCCTCACCGGGCCGTGCCCGCTCCGCCGCGAGGTGCGCCAGCAGCGAGTGCGGTGCGGTCGCCTTCTCCTCGCGGCTGCGGGTACGGATCACGATCACCCGCCCGGCACCGAGCAGCGCCCGAAGCCCGGCGTCGGTCTCCAAGGCGGCCAGCGCGGCAGGATCCAGCACCCGCGCGCCGAGCGCCGTGAGCGCCTTGACCTCGACCGCGTCCCAGGTCACCCCGGTGGGGGCGTCCTGCCGGTCCGCGCCCCACCACAGCACGTCCCCTCCGGAGGCGCGCAGCTGCGCCGGACGGGTGCAGGTGGTCCGCCCCGTGCTCGCCTCGGGTCGGGCGAAGGGTGAGGCGGCTCGCCCGCCGGAGGCCTCGAGCACCTGGGAGAGCTCCCGCTCGCCGAGCACATGATCTTCCCCGAGCGTGTCGAGCACCTCGAGGAAGGTCTGCAGGTGGGCGCTCGCCCGCACCAGCCCGGGGTCCCCCTGACCGAGGGCGCGCAGCCGCTCGCCGAGCCAGGCGGTCGCCGCACGCAGCCGCGCCGGAGTGAGCTGATCGGGGCGGATCGGGTCGGTCACCAGCTCGGAGACCGCCCGGGCGATCGCCAGGGCCGCAGATTCGTCGGGATCGGCGGCGAGCTCCGTGAGCACCGCCTGCCAGGCCGGACCGCCGGTGCCGGGCTCCGCGGCCAGCGCGTCGAGGAACAGCCGACGCACCCGGGAGGGCACCAACCCGATCGGTTCGCGGTCGGCTTCCGGGGCGTCCAGCACCCGCAGGTCGAGGAACGCACCGAGCTGCACGTCCACGGGGGCGATCGCGATCGACAAAAGCAGCGGGAGGACCTGCAGGCTGGTGCGGTCCGCCGACGCCCCGGCCACTCCGAGCGCGGCCTGCCCGCGGCGATGCAGCTCCTGGTCCAGCAGGACCGTGTCCTCGGTGGCGAGCACATGGACGGTCCGCCCCTCACACCCTGCGAGGAAACGGGCGGCGGCTTCGGCGGCGGCCCATTCGTCCTCCGCCTCGAGCAGCACCAGCTCCGGCCGTCCCGTCGGCGCCTGTTCGCCCGGCATCGCCTGAACCCCGCACCCGGCCAGCAGCTCGAGGAGCCGAGGCCACAGGCCCGGCAGGGAACCGGGCTCCTCATGGCATAGGAGGCGGTCGATGCCGAGCGGCCACGGCGATTCCTCGAGCAGTGCCACCAGCTCCCGCAGATCATCAGCCGCTCCGGGGAGAGGTCGGCGGCCTCCTCGACCGTGCACAGCGCCTCGATCCGCGCCGGCAGGCCAGGCGCCGAGCGCAGCCGGGCTCCGGCCATCACAGCGGCATCCCGCCAGCTCAGCATCGTGGACGCGGTCGCCCACGGATCCACAGTGAAGGAATCCCGTGCCCAGGGATGATCGGCCGCGGCGATCGCACGCGCGTACTGCGCGACCCGCACCGCCGGATCGACGGAGGGGCGGGTCAGCGCGAGCCGCGTCTGCAGCAGCTGCACCAGACCGCGCGGGCCCAGCCGCACGGATCCGGTGGCGCTGGAGCCGTCGGCCCACGCGGCGCCATCGAGGGACCAGCCGAACTCGATCTGCATGCAGGCGCTCCTCCGTCGCAGGTCGCGGGCCCCGGCGGGGCTGCGCTCCCCACCTTAGGGGAGGGGGCCGACGTCCGGACGGCGCGACGGGGCCGGCGTCGTCGCGGTGTCGATGATGCCCCCGATCAGCTGTGCCAGGCGGGTGCATGGTGCGAGCACCACCACCGTTCCCACGAGCAGCCACCAGGCCCCCGCGGCGACCTCCGGCTGCTCGAGCGCTCCGGCGGTGAGGGCGAGAGCCGCCAGCAGCGACGGCGCGACGGTGGACATCCCGGTCGCCACCAGGGACAGCACCGGCACCGCCGAGGAGTGCTCGCTGTCGCCGATCCGGCGCACGGACATCACGGTCACCGCCACATCGAGCCCCACCGTCGCCAGCCCCAGCGCCACCGCCCCCACGATCACGACGACGAGTGCTGTGAATGCGGCGCGCACGTCCTGCTCGTCCGTCGGTGAGGGGGTCAGCACCGTGGAGACCCCGAGGAACGCGGAGTAGATGCCGATCATGACAGCGATGACCGCCATCGACACGGTGAGCGTCCAGCAGACGGCGGCGAGCAGGCAGAGGAACCCGTAGCGGCGACCGGTCATGAACGGATCATAGTGAGGTGCTCAACGGTTGAACGGATCGTCCACACGCGCGCCCCAGCTGAATCCGCGCTCGTACAGCACCATCGCGGACTCATCCGGTGCGAGCACCAGGTCCTGTCCCTCACCGGTGAGGTGGACGGTGCCGTCCCCGCGCTCCTGGACGGTGAGGGTCAGTTCGGTGGGGTCGTCCTCGGTGTGCTCCCTGATCGAGACCCCGGGGTCGCGCAGCGGCCGCAGCGACAGCTCGACGGTGCCCTCACCGGTGCGCTGGTAGCTGCCGGTCAGCAGTTCTCCGTTCGCGTACCGGAGCTGGACGACGGCATGGCCGTCGTACTCGTTCTCTCCGAAGGCGATCGCACTCCATCGGGTGTCCTCGCTCAGCTGTGCGGCCGGTGAGGCGGCATCCTCCTGCACCGACCACACCCCGGCGGGGGCGGTCTCATCGGTGCTGCGCTCGGGGTACATCGCAGCGACGCCCCAGCTGATCAGCCCCACCAGCACGAGCCCCGCGATGGGCCCGAGGATGTTCATGACCCGGGCCAGCGGGCGCCATGGCATCAGCGTGGGCACCGGGCCGGGGCGGATCTCGCCGTGGCCGAGGACGGCGCGGGCCAGGCGGGGCATCCAGGGGATCAGCACCAGGATCGACATGATCAGCAGGGCCAGGGAGATCTGCTTGACGGGCACGTCGTATCCCAGGTTCAGCACGAACACCAGGGCCATCGAGCCGCCGGCCAGCACCGCGCCGAGAGGTACGGTGCGTCGCCACAGCAGCGCGAGCCCTGCCCCGAGCTCCGCCAGGCCCGCCAGGAACTGGAACAGCGGGGAGAGGGCGACCATCCGCCACAGCACCCCCATCGGGCTCATCTCGCCCTGGGCGATGAGGGCGCCGCCCATGTCGGCGACGCCGAACTGACCGAACACGAGCTTCGCGACGCCGTAATAGACCATCGCGATCGCGAGCACCAGTCGCACCATCCCGTGCACCCACCAGCCGAGGGTCACCGCTGCGGTGCGGACCACCTGCTTCTCGAGGGAGTAGTCGGGAGCATCGGTGGGGGAGGTGGCACGATCCTTCATCCTGCTATCCCACCGCAGAGGTCGACCCCGCGGCATCCGCCCGCGGGGTCGACCCGATACGACTTCCGTCGAGTGTCAGGCCTCGTAGATCGCCACGTAGCGGCCGATCACGCCGCCGGCGCGGAGCTTGTCGATCGCCTCGGGGATCTCTGCGTGGGTGATGTGGTTGATCGGCGGCGTGAGCTCGCCGGAGGCCATCAGCTCGTAGAGGCCCTCGAGGTCCTCCTTGGTGCCGGAGTTCGAGCCCTTGATGGTCAGCTGCTTGGTGATCAACTGATAGGTGTCCAGGGGCGCCTCGAGCTTGCCCATGCCCACCTGCACGAAGGTGCCGAACTTGGCGAGCGCCTCGACGCCCTGCGCGGTGGTGGTGCCGAAGCCGGCGTAGTCCACGACCAGCTCGAGGCCCTTGTCTGCGAACTCGGTGATCGACTCGGCGACCCCGGCCAGGCCGATCTCGCCGGCGAGCTCACGGGTCGCGGGGTTGATCTCGGCGCCGTAGACCTCGGCGCCGGCCAGCGCGGCGACGCGGGCACCGATGTAGCCGAGCCCGCCCAGGCCGATCACGCCGATCTTCATGCCGGGCTTCGCGCCGCCGAGCGTCATGATCGCGTGGTACGCGGTGAGGCCGGCGTCGGTCGCCATCGCGCCGAGGTCGAAGGGGACCGCGTCGGGCAGCTTGACGAGGTTGTCGTCGGTCGCGCGGAGCTTGGGGCCGAAGCCGCCGTCCCAGGGGCCGTAGCCGAGCGCGGTGCCGTCGGACATCATCGGGGCCAGGCCCACGCGGTCGCCGACCTGCCAGTGCTCCATGCCCTCGCCCACCTGGCTGACCACGCCGGCGGATTCATGGCCCATGGTGCGGGGCAGGCCCTGCTGGAACAGCGCCATCCAGCCTTCGTCGTCGAGCGTCGCCACGTCGGAGTGGCAGACGCCGGAGGCCTTGACGTCCACGACCACCTCGCCGGGGCCCGCAGTGGGCTCCGCGACCTCGTTGAGCTCCAGGGGGTTGCCGGTACCGGTGAACTGCCATGCCTTCACGGGGGATCACTACTCCTTCGTCGTCGATGTGATGATCCCATCGTAGCTGAAAGTTAAACTAAATGCAAGGGCAGGTCAGAGCCGCGCGAACTCCCGCAGCCACGACGCCTCGGACTGCAGCGGTCGGCCCGCCACCAGCGCCCCGCCGTCCACGAAACCCTCCTCGCGCACCGCGAGCTCGGCGATCAGCAGCTCCCGATGCCGCACCAGCTCCTCTCCGAACCCGGGATCTCCCGCGAGATCCTGCTCCTCACGCGGATCCGCCTCGAGGTCGAACAGCTGCTCGTGCCCGTCGCCCGAGAACCACACATATTTGAAGCGCTGCGAGCGGATCCACTGCATCGAATGCCGGCCCAGCGAGCCGATCAGGTGCTCGCCGTGCAGATGCTCGCGCACCTGCTCGCCGCGCGAGGCCGCGCCCAGATCCACCCCATCCACGCCCTCCGGCACATCGACCCCGGCGAGCCCCAGCAACGTCGGCATCAGATCCCGCAGCTCAGCGATCGCGCCGACCTCACCCGGGCCGCCCCACCCCTCGCGCCAGCGCGGCGGCACGTGCATCACCAGCGGCACCCGTGCAGAGCCCTCGTAGCCCACGGACTTCCGGTACATGTCGTGGTCGCCCATCATGTCGCCGTGGTCGGAGACGAACACGATCACGGTGTCCTCGAGCAGCCCCTGATCGGAGAGGGTCTCCTTGAGCCGGTTCAGCTGCAGGTCGATGAACTCGATCGAGCCGTAGTAACCGGCCCTCACCTGCTCGTGGGTGCTCTCCTTCTGCGCCCCGAACTCCGCCTCGGAGTGGAAGTCGCGGCGATGCTCCGCGAAGCCCGCCACCCATTCGCCCTGTGCGCGCTCGGGGCTCGAGCGCCCCCGGTACTTGTCCCACAGCCACTGCGGCGGGTCGAAGGGCGCATGCGGCCGGTGGAAGGACATGTACAGGAAGAAGGGCCGAGTCGGGTCACGCCGCTCGAGGAAGCGCAGCGACTCATCCGCGACCCAGCGGGTGGGATGAAGCCGCTCCTCCCGCTCCCACGGCCGGGCGGTCATGGCATTGCAGCCGATCCCGGTCTCCTGGTAGTCGGCGCGCGGATCCCCGGTCTCACGGCGCAGGAACTCGACGTAGTCGTCGATCGCGCCCGACGGGCCCCGGCTCAGCCGGCGCGAGGTGTGCAGGAACCCGTCGTGCAGCAGCACCTCGTCGAAGCCGCAGCGGGCCCGGTCCGGGAACACGTGCATCTTCCCCACGGCGAAGGTCTGATACCCGGACTTCCGCAGAGTGGACTGCAGCGTCACCGGGTAGGCCTCGGGGAACGAGACCCCCTCCCGATAGCCGTAACGGCCATGCAGGGAGGGGGACTTGCCGGTGAACATCGCGACCCGCGCCGGCACACAGGTGGGCGTCGCCGAGTAGGCGCGGGTGAAGTGATACCCGCCGCGGGCGAGGTCGTCGAGGTTCGGGGTGTCGATGTGCTCGTTGCCGGCGGCCCCCATCGCATCCGCTCGCATCTCGTCGACGCAGACGAGCACGACGTGGGGCCGCTCGGTCACTGCTCAGCCCTGGTTCGCGCTGCCCGGGTGCGCCCACGGCGGGACCTGCCCACCGGGGTAGCCCTGCGGCGCCTGCTGAGACTGCTGGGCCTGCTGCTTCGCCTCGCGGGCACGCTGCTCGGCATTCGCCCGGGCCTGCTCGGTGCGGGCCTGCTCCTGCTCCCGCAGCTGGTCGGCGGAGACTCGCTTACGGTCTGCGGCGTCGGCCGCATCGGCATCCTTGCTCGACTCCGCCGCCGCCTGCGACTGCAGCATCGCGGTGCGGATCTCATCGCCCATGGAGCCGACGGCACCGGGGTTCGAGGGCAGGTACAGCACGTTGGAGCGGGCGTTGCGCGCCACGTCCTGCATGGTGTCGAAGTACTGCGTCATCAGCAGCAGCTGCTCGGCGGAGTTCTCGATGCCGACCTTGCGGAGCATCTCGTACTGCTCGGCGATGCCCAGGGCGATCGCCTTGCGCTGGGCGGCGACGCCCTCACCCTGGAGGCGCTTGGACTCGGCCTCGGCCTCGGCCTGGGTGACGCGCTTGATCTTGTCCGCCTCGGCGAGCGACTGAGCGGCGACGCGGTCGCGCTGGGCGGCGTTGATGGAGTTCATCGAGTCGCGCACGCGCTGGTCCGGGGAGATGTCCTGGACCAGGGTGTTGATGATGTTGAAGCCGAACTCCTGCATACGCTCCGAGAGCGTGGTCTCGACGCTGCGGGCGATATCGTCCTTCGACTCGAAGGCCTGATCCAGCTCGAGGCCGGACAGCGCCGAACGGACGGTGTCGAAGACGTAGGAGCGGATCTGCGCCTCAGGGTTCGACAGCTTGTAGTACGCGTCGACGACCTGCTCGTCGCGGATCCGGTACTGCACCGCGACCGGCACGTTGACGAACACGTTGTCCTTGGTCTTGGACTCGATGTTCACCTCCAGCTGCTGGACGCGCAACGAGACCGGCTTGGTGGTGTTGTCGATGAAGGGGGTCTTGAAGTTCAGACCTGCGTGCGCGACGCGCTTGAACTTGCCGAAGCGCTCGACGATGACGGCTTCCTGCGTGTGCACCGTGAACATCAGCGAGGTGCGCAGGCCGCCGAACAGCAGCGCGGCCACGATCACGAGGAAGATCAGCAGGCCGAAGCCTAGGACGAGGAAGAGGACGACGCCTTCCATGGGAGTCACCTTTCGGGTAGGCGGGTGCTGTGACCCACGCTACCAACTGACCGGGGCCGGTCAGTTCAGCGCAGGCCCAGGTCCGCCTCGATCCGCCTCGCGATCCGTGCCGGCGGCACCGGCGGGGCGTAGCGGCGCAGCACCTTCCCCTCGCCGTCGATGAGGAACTTGGTGAAGTTCCAGGCGATGCGGCCACCGATCACGCCGGCCTTCTGTGCGCACATCCACTGCCACAGCGGGTGGGCCGTCGGCCCGTTGACGTCGACCTTCGAGAACAGCGGGAAGGTCACCTCGTAGCTCGAGGTGCAGATCTCCTGGATCTCCTCATCGGTGCCGGGGTCCTGTCGGAACTGGTCAGAGGGGAATCCGAGCACCGTGAAGCCATGCTTGGAGAAGCGGTCGTGGAGCTCCTGCAGGGCGGTCAGCTGTGGGGTGAAGGCGCACTGCGTGGCGGTGTTGACGACGAGTACGAGCCGACCGCGGTACTCGCCCATGTCCCGCTGCTCGCCGTCGATCGTCGTCGCCCGGAAGTCGTGGAAGCTGATGCCGGTCCCGGCCTGGTCGTCCATGGTCTCCTTGCGCCTGTCGTACGTGATGTGCGACTCCATCCTAGATCCGGAGCCTGATCTGTGGCAGGGACCGTCCGCTCAGGCGAGGAACGCGTCGACCTCGGCGCGGGTGGGGGCGCTCTCGGTGCCGTGCCGGGTCACCGCGATCGCGGCGGCGGCGTTGGCACGGGTGGCGGCGGATTCCCAGTCGGTGCCGAGAGCACGCTCGGCCAGCAGCACCCCGGTGTGGGTGTCGCCCGCGCCGTTGGTGTCCACAGCCTTCTGCGGGAACGCCGGGATCTGGGTGCCCCGGCCGTGGTGGAACACCATGCAGCCGCGCTCGCCGTCCCGCACCACCACTGCCGCGCCGGGGGCCAGCCAGCGCCGGATCGACTCGGGGGTGTCCTCGAGGGCGTCGAGCTGGGTGAGCGCCTTCGCCTCGTCGGCGTTGGAGGTCCACACCGTGGTGCGGGACAGCACTCGGTTCTGGACCTCTCGGGGAAGGTGGCGAAAGGAGCGCCCGGGTCGAGCACCACGTCCACGCCCTCGGGCAGAGCCTCGAGGAACTCCAGCAGCGGGGCCCGGGTGGGCTCGAACAGGCTGTACCCGGATACGCACACCAGATCCCCGGGCTCCGGTTCCAGCGTCGCGAGGGACGCGGCGGTAATGTCTCGCTCTGCCCCGTACACGGTCAGGAACGTGCGTTCGGCCGACGGTTCGAGCAACACCGTGCAGTAGCCGGTGTCCATGTCGGGGCGCTTCGCGTCCGAGAGCGTCACGCCGTCGCGCGCGAGCGCCTCCCGGATCACGTCGCCATGCGGACCGGTGCCGTGCGCACCGCCGTGCACCGCGGTCGCCCCGGTGCGGGCGGCGGCGATCAGCGTGGTCACGGCACCGCCGGCGTACCAGGTCTCGCTGCGGGCATTGGCGTTGCCGCCGCGCGGCGGCAGCTCGTCGATCTCCAGGATCACGTCGACGAGCGCCTGGGCGGTATGGAGCACTCGGGGCATGGCCACGAGTGTAGGTGCGAGCATGGTGCCATGGCCCCCACCTCCGCCGCTCCGCGCCGCCGAGCACCCCTGATCGTCCTGATCGCCCTGATCGCGATCGCCGCCCTGGTGGCGGGCGGTCTGCTGTGGCGTGATCGCTTCGGCAACGGGCAGGAGGAGGCCGAGGCGCTCGCCGCCGCACTTGCCCAGGCCGATGCCCCGGAGCATCAGGAGGTGCTCGGTCCGCTGATCGAGGCGACCGGCGCCGCCCCGCAGGTCGAGCTCGCCGATCCCGGCAGCGCCGAGGACGGCGAGCGGACCGTGACCCTCGCCTGGACCTGGACACTCCCGGATGAGGCCGGGACCTGGGAATACACCACCCAGGCGACCCTCCGCCGCGGTGAGGACGGCTGGGCTCCGGACCTCGGCCCCGAGACCTATGCCCCCGACCTCCAGGAGGGCGAGCACCTGGACCTCGCAACCCTGGATCCGGCGCTCGGCACGATCACCGATCGCGATGGCGGGGTGCTCTACGGCGAACGCGAGGTGAAGGTGCTCGGCCTGGACAAGACCCAGATCGACGAGGCCGAGCAGGAGAGCGCCGCCCGCGAGCTCGCCGGGCTGCTGGGCACCGACGCGGACCGCTACGCGCAGACCGTCGCCGACCACGGCCCCGACGCCTTCGTCCCCGCGCTCACCATCCGCGTCGACGACGAGGGCGAGTACCCGCTGGGCGACGCCGCGCAGATCACCGGATTCCTCGCCGTCGAGCAGAGCCGTCCCCTCGAGGTCGAGCGGGACTACGCCCCCGGGGTGCTCGGCTCCCTGCGCGAGGCCAGCGGTGAGGACGTGGAGAACTCCGACGGGGAGATCGAGGCCGGGGACCTGGTCGCGACCGGCGGCGTGGTCGCCGCCGAGCACGGGGCCCTGGTGGGCACCCACGGGTTCGACGTGGTCGCCGTCCACGAAGAGAGCGAGGAGGAGCGCTCCCTGCACCGCGTGGACCCGGTCGACGGCACCGCCGTCCCCACCACCCTCGACGATGACCTGCAGCGACTGGCCACCGCCGCGATCGCCGACGAGGACTCGCCATCGGCCGTGATCGCCCTGCAGCCCTCGACCGGTGACGTGCTCGCCGCCGCACACGGGCCCACCGGCCAGTCCTACCCGGTGGGCCTCGTGGGCCAGTACGCCCCCGGCTCCACGTTCAAAGCGGTCACCGCGCTCTCGCTGCTGCGGGCGGGCGTCACCCCGGACACCGAGCTGGAGTGCCCTGAGACTGCGACCATCGAGGGCGCGAGCTTCAAGAACGCCGATTCGATGGACCCGTCCCTGTTCGGCACCATGCCGCTGCGCAGCGTCATCGCGCACTCCTGCAACACCGCCCTGCTGCTCGAGCACGACACCGTGGACCAGCCCGCGCTCGCCGACGCCGCCACCACCCTCGGGATCGGCCAGGAGGCGCCCGCAGGCCTCGAGGCGTACATGGGGTCGGTGGATCCGGAGGACACCGGCACCGAGCATGCCGCAGCGATGATGGGCCAGGGCCGAGTGCTCACCTCCCCGCTGTCGATGGCAGTGGTCCTCGCGAGCATCCAGCAGGGCGAGACCGTCGCCCCGCGGATCCTCGCCGACCAGGAACCAGCGGCCGCCGAGGTGCCCACACCGCTGACCGAGGAGGAGACCTCCCAGCTGCAGGAGATGCTGCGCGGCGTGGTCACCGACGGGAGCCTCGATGACCTCGCGGACCTCCCCGGCGAGCCCGTGATCGGCAAGACCGGCACCGCGGAGTGGACGAACGAGGACGGCGAGCTGGCGCTGCACTCCTGGGTGATCGTCGCCCAGGGCGACCTGGTGGTCGCGGTCTTCGTCGAGGACGGCAGCTACGGCTCCGTCACCGCCGGGCCGATCGCGCGCGAGGTGCTCGAAGGAGCCTGACCCCGCGGTCTCACAGGGCCGCGACCACCTCGACGGCCTGACGGATCGCGCGCTCGGCATCGAGCTCGGCGGCGACGTCGGCCCCGCCGATCACGTGCACCCGGGGCGCGCGGCCCTTGCGCGCCGCGACCACCTCCTCGGCCAGTGCGTTGACGCTGACCTGGCCGGCGCAGACCACCACGGTGTCCACATCGAGCACGGCCGCCTCCTCGCCTTCGAGGATGTGCAGACCCTGTTCGTCGACGTGGCGGTAGGTGACTCCGCGGTGCTGGATCACCCCTGCGTGACGCAGCTCCGCCCGGTGGACCCAGCCGGTCGTCCGGCCGAGGCCAGCCCCGATCCGGGTCTCCTTGCGCTGCAGCAGGTGGACCTCGCGCCGGGCAGGCGCGGAGGGTCGGGTTGTGACGCCGCCGCGATGCTCCTCGTCGGCGTCCACCACGCCCCAGTGCTGCTTCCAGGCGTCCACGTCGAGGGTGGGCGAGGGCTGCGGAGCGCTGAGGAACTCGGCCACGTCGACCCCGATCCCGCCGGCGCCGATGATCGCGACCCGGTCGCCGGCCTCTGCGCGGCCCTCCAGCAGGTCGGCGTAGCTGATGACCTGCGGCCCGCCCTCCGCGGGCAGGTCGATCCGGCGCGGTGCGACGCCGGTGGCGATGATGACGTCGTGGAAACCGGTGAGGTCGCGGCCGCGCGGCTTCACGCCGAGCCGGATCCCGACCCCGGCCGCCGCCAGCCGCATCCGCCAGGACTCGAGCGCCTGCGCGTAGTCCTCCTTGCCGGGGATGCGGGCGGCCATGCGCAGCTGCCCGCCGATCTCGTCGGTCGCCTCGTACAGGGTCACCACGTGGCCGCGCTCGGCGGCGGCCAGCGCCGCCTCGAGCCCGGCGGGCCCGGCACCGATGACAGCCACCTTGCG
Source organism: Brachybacterium sp. Z12 (assembly GCF_014400405.1). Lineage (GTDB taxonomy): Bacteria > Actinomycetota > Actinomycetes > Actinomycetales > Dermabacteraceae > Brachybacterium. The sequence continues at coordinate 737,543 of NZ_CP060496.1, forward strand.
GGCGCGGCGCTCGATCACCGGCTTCAGCACCAGCTCGGTCTCGTGCCCCGCGCGGGGGTTGACCAGGCAGCTGGCGCGCTTGCCGTCGAAAACCTTGTCCAGGCAGGCCTGGTTGCAGGAGATGCAGGCGACGACCTGGTTGCTGCTGCCTTCGGCGAGCTTGTTCGGCAGGTGGGGGTCGGCCAGCAGTGGCCGGGCCATGGAGACGAGATCGGCCTGGCCGTCGGCGAGGACCTGCTCGGCGACGGAGGGGGCATGGATCCGGTTGGAGGCGATCACCGGCACGTCCACCAGCTCGCGCAGGGCGGCGGTGTTCTCGACGAAGGCCGCGCGCGGCACCGAGGTGACGATCGTGGGCACCCGGGCCTCGTGCCAGCCGATCCCGGAGGAGAGCACATCCACCCCGCGCTCGACGAGTCCCTGGGCCAGCGCTGTCGTCTCCTCCCAGGTCTGGCCGCCGGGGACGAGGTCCAGCAGGGAGATGCGGTAGCTGAGGAGGGCGTTCGGGCCGAGCGCCTCGCGCACCGCGGCGGCGACTGCGAGCGGCATCGCGCGTCGGCCGTCGGCGCCGCGCCCCCAGCGGTCCCGGCGCCGGTTCGTGGCCGGGGCCAGGAACTGGTTGAGCAGATATCCCTCGGAGCCCATGATCTCGACGCCGTCGTAGCCGGCCTCGATCGCGTGCCCGGCCGCCTCGGCGAAGTGCTCGATGGTGCGCCCCACGCCGCGACGGCTCAGCCTGCGGGCCCGGAACGGGGAGAGCGGGGACTTCCCGGCCGCGGCGGAGGCGGACAGCGGGTGGAAGGCGTAGCGGCCCGCGTGGAGCAGCTGGAGGAGGATGCGGCCGTCGGCCTCATGGACTTCGCGGGTGATCACCTTGTGACCGCGCAGGGTGCGCGCATCGGCCTGGCCTCCGCGCGGGGTGAGGCGGCCGGTGCGGTCGGGGGAGTAGCCGCCGGTGACGATCAGCCCCGCGCCGCCACGGGCGCGCTCGCCGAGGTAGGCGGAGAGCTTCTTGACGTCGCCCGGGCGGTCCTCGAGCCCGACGTGCATGGATCCCATCACGATGCGGTTCCGCACCTCGAACGGTCCGAGATCCAGCGGAGAGAGCAGCCGCGGATAGGAACGGGGCACGGTCGGGTGAGGAAGCGACGCTGGCATGCGGCGATTGTGCCAGCAACGGCTGACCGATCGTTGGGGGCACTCCGTACCCTGGGTGTCGACCCCTGCCAACTGACCGAGGAGACCCCGTGCCGTCGCGGATGCTGATCATCGTCGATGTCCAGAACGACTTCTGTGAGGGCGGCGCCCTCGGAGTGGAGGCGGCGGCGCTGTGGCGTCGCGGATCGCCGAGCACGTGCGGAAGCACGGCGAGGGGTACGACCGGATCCTCGCCAGCCAGGACTGGCACCGCGGGGACACTGACAACGGCGGGCATTTCGCGGTACCGCCTGCGGAGCCGGATTTCTCTGAGACCTGGCCGGTGCACTGTGTCGCGGGTACCGAGGGTGCGGCGCTGCGCCCTGAGATCGCGGCGCTCGCCGAGGAGCTGGGGGAGCGGCTCGAGGTCGTGCAGAAGGGGCATGGCATCCCCTCGTACAGCGTGCTGGAGGGGACGGTGATCGCAACGGATGAGCGCGTGGACCGGCTGATCGCCGATGGCGACTGGGAGCGGATCGATGTGGTGGGGCTGGCGTACGACTTCTGCGTGCGCGCCACGGCGCTGGGCTCGGTCGAGTCCGGCGCGCCGGTGCGGGTGCTGCGGGACCTGACCGCGGCGGTGCATCCCGCGACGATCCCGGCGCTCGAGCAGGAGCTGACGGGTGCGGGGGTGGAGGTCTCGGACTCCTGAGCCGGGCGGCGGGCGCCGCGCCGGTCAGAAGGGCGGCGTGGTCGCATCGATGGTGGGGCCGGGTGGGATGATCCGGCGCCCGCGGTGAGCGGCGAGAGCGGCGGCGCGTTGCTCCGCGACCCGTTCCTGTCGAGGGCGGGCCCTGTTCTCGGCGTGGAGTCTCGTTGCTTCGTCGTGGGCGTGCTGGTGTGCGCGCCAGGCGCGTTCCAGCACCTTGACGGTGTGCGGGGTGAGCAGGTCGGTGTTCTCTCGGGCGCGTGCGCGGATCTCCCGATCGATCATCCAGGTCGTCTCCAGCGGCCCGGCAGTGGTGGTCCCATCCCCGGCCTCGGGATCGTCGTGGGGATCGCGTACGGGATCGATCAGGCCGGCGGTCTTCATCTGGTGGTGCTGCCAGCACAAGCGGTGGAGGTTCCACAGACTGGTCTGCCCACCGCGGCCGGAGTGGTCGTGGTCGTACTCGATGATGTGGTCATCCTCCGCCGCCATGGCCGTGGACCGGGTGCAACCGGGCACCGCGCAGACCGGATGACGCAGCCGCAGCTGGAGCCGCATCTGCGACGTGGGCTGGTACGTCGTCGCGCTGACGGGCAGATGCGCACCGGTCATCGGGTCGGTCAGGATCCTCTGCCAGGTGCCCTCACCCGCCGCAAGCTCGCGAGCCAGCTCCGCAGGGACCGGGGTCATCCCATCGAGCATTGCCGGGGCGTCGTCAAGGCCCAGCAGCGTCGTCGCTGGCACAGTGACGAGGATCTTGTACGGCTTCGCGGTCTCTTCAACCGGATCGATATCCATGATCGAGTGAGTCAGGATCGCATAACGCAGCGTCCGCAACGACAGGGCCTTGCCGCGCTCGGCCAGATCGCGGTCGATGTCGAAGGGGAGCGGCCCCTCAGCACCGGCCTCCAGCGCGGTCCGCTGGGCTTTCTGCACCGTGCGGGACGCGACATCGAGCCGGTGGGCGAGGGCTTGGATCTCCGGGATCGGACCGGTCACCAGCAGTGATGCGGTCCCCGTCTCGGTATCGACGTCCACGATCTCGACATCGCGAGAGCGTGAGGGCGGGGTGGGCAGGGAGCCGGCAGTTGCGAGCTTCACCGCGAGGCGCACGTGTTTCTCGAAGGTGTCCTGTGAGACCGACGGCAGCTCCACCCCAGCCATATGCGCATCGACCTCGCGGGCCTGATGCTCGGTGAGACGACGGACATGCCGGACCAGGTAGTGGTGCCACTCCTCCGGCAGATCCCCACGCCGGAGATACGTGAACGTCAGCGGCATCCACTCAACAGCGGCATGCGCATCACGGACTTTCGCCCAGGCCCGCACGTAGCTGCAGCGCAGACCGGCCGCGACCTTCAGGGCCGTCACCTCCGCGTCATCCAGCACGCCCCGCACCTCGGGATCCTCACGGAAGAACGTCGCCAGCTGACGCAGGTGATGGGCATGGAGGCTCGCGCGGGTCCGCATCGTGCGATGCAGCCCGAGCACCCGCCCAGCCTCGAGACTGCCCGGCTCAACCTCCTCGAGGAGACAGTCCTCATCCAACTCCCGACGCGCCCGCACCGACCACTCCGGCAAGGCCTGCGCAGGAGTCGGCGCTCCGTGAGCAGCCAGCTCCTCATGCTCGCGCTCATCGAACTCACCCACCGAACCCACCCCCTCACACGTCGTCGAATCTGCCACGAACCACTGCCCGCGAGATTCCTCGAGACTATTCGAGACAAGTCATTTACTGAAGGGGCGGGGTGAAATGGGGATGAATCTGTGGATAAGCCGCCTGTGTGGAGGAAACGTTCTGTGGATAACCCACCGGTGTGGAGGAACGGTCGTGGGCTGTAGTGATGGTGAGAGCCTTGGTGGCCTGCGCGAGGGCGACGGGCGGTCTGTGTCGCTCGAATTCGGGTTGTTCTTGGCGTTGTGTTGTAGGGATCGACCCAAGGAATTTCCAAGAGAGTGGAATGCTCTGCCTTTCGCGCTCGGGAAGCGCATTGTGGAAATAGCCAGAACACATTCTTGATCAATGGGGAGGGTTCGTGTTGGGGAGGAGCAGTGGCGGGGGCGATCGACCCACAGCAGCACTCGCGCTCCGAGCCGCCCTGCCCCGCACCACCGTGGGCTCCGCCCCCTGTACACACATCTACACACGCGGCATGATGGCTGGCATGGCCCCGCGCAGCACGAGCCCCGACACCGGCACCGGCGCCACCGCCGGCAGTGCCAATCCCTTCACACCCGGCTTCGGCCTCACCCCGATGATCCTCGCGGGGCGGGACCTCGCGATCGAGGAGTTCACCGCGGCGCTCGCCGGGAACGTTCCGGAGGCGAGGGCGATCCTGATCTCCGGCACCCGCGGCTCCGGCAAGACAGTGCTGCTCACCGAGTTCCGCGAGCTCGCCCTCGACGCGGGCTGGACCGACCTGCGGATGCACACCTCCTCGACCTCCCTGGTCGAGGAGCTGCGCGGCCAGGCCATCGCCCATCTGCGCGAGCTCGATCCCGAGGCGGAGACCTCGCGGCTGACCTCCGCGCGCGTCTCCTCGCTCAGCGCCTCGCGCGACATCGTCCAGCGCTACAGGGGGGAGGGGAGGTGCTCAGCACGGTGCTCGATCGCCTCGCCCAGCTCGCCGACGAGGACGGCGGCGGGTTGCTGATCACCCTCGACGAGCTGCAGTCGGTGGATCGGGACCAGCTGCATGCCCTCACCCAGCACGTGCAGGACCTGATCGGCTCAGGCCACGCGGTCGCGTTCATCGCCGCCGGCGTGCGGCCCGGGGTCGATGCACTGCTGGACCACGAGCGCACCACCTTCCTGCGTCGTGCCCACCGGATCGAGGTGGGCAGCGTGGACGTGGGCACCGCGGCAGAGGCGATCCGCATGACCATCGCCGACACCTCCAAGACGATCACGCCCGAGGCCGCGGTGCTGGCCGGCGAGATCTCCCGCGGCTACCCCTATCTCATCCAGCTCATCGGTTCCAAGGCCTGGCAGAGCAGCGGGGACGCCGACACCATCGAGATCGAGGACGTGCGCGGCAGCCGCGATGCCGTGGTCGCGGCGATGATCAAGAACGTCCACGGCCCGGCGCTGCGTGGTCTGAGTCCCCGCAAACGCGAATACCTCCGCGCGATGCTGGAGGACGAGGGGCCCTCGAGCGTCGGCGACATCGCCCGACGGATGGGCATCGACCCGCGCAACCAGTCCACCTACCGTGAACGCCTCATCGAGGAGGAGCTGATCCGCCCCGCCGGGCGCGGCTTCGTCGAGTTCTCCCTGCCGTACCTGGGTGACGCGCTGCGCCACGAGGCCCGCGCCGGGGTCGGCGCCGACGTCGAACCCGACCGCGGAGTGCGCCGTTCCCACCGTTCGCGACGCAGCCCTCGACGATAGGCGGAGGCGGGCGCCGCGACGGCGTCGGTACCGTGGCAGGCACCATGAGCACGATCATCACCAAGTCCCAGCGTCCCGCCGTGCCTACACCACCGGCCCGATCACCAGGGCGCTGCGGTGGTTCACGGTGCTGTCGACGGTCGGCATCACGGCCTGGCTGCTCGTGCGCTACCCCTCCCTCCCGGACACGGTGGCGACCCATTTCGACGCCCGCGGCCAGGCCGACGACTGGGGCCCGAAGTGGTCTGTCCTCGTCGTCGCCGGGATCATGGTGGTGCTGTCGCTGGCGCTCGCCGCGATGTCCACCCGCCCGCGTGGCTTCAACTATCCGACCGAGGTCACCGAGGACAACGCCCAGGCCATCTACCGCGAAGGGGAGCGGATGCTGGTCTGGACGCTGCTCGGGATGCAGGCGATCTATCTCGGGATCGTCTGGGCGGTGATGGGGAGCGGCGGCGGCCCGCTGCTCGCCGTCGGCCTGGTGGGACTGATCGGCGCATCGATCGTCGGGATCATCCGCCTGCTCCGCGCCGCGCGCTGACCGTCCGCCCTCAGGCCCGCGCGACGGCGAGGGCGATGTTGTCCGGACCGCCGGCGGCGAGCGCGAGGTCGACGAGCGCCCCGGCGAGGGCGTCGAGGTCCGCCTGTCCGTCGCCCGCGAGCGCCTCCGCGAGAGCCGACGGCTCGACCACGGCGTGCAGGCCGTCGGTCGTCAGCAGCACCAGGTCGCCGGGTTCGAGACGGCGCACCAGCAGGTCCGGAGCTGTCGGAGCGCCCGCGGCCAGAGCCCGGTTCAGCACCGCACGGTCCGGATGCGCGGCGACCTCCTCGGCGGAGAGTCGGCCCGCCTCGACCAGGGAGCGCAGGCGCGTGTGGTCCTGGGTGACGTGCTCGATGTGCTCCCCGCGGAGGAGCACCACGCGGGTGTCGCCGAGATGCGCCACGTGCAGCCGGTCCCCGTCCAGGAGCGCGGCCGTGAGCGTCGAGCCCGCCTCGCCGTCGGCCGGGACCAGCGCCTCGGCCGCAGACCAGGCGGTCTCGAGCGCGGTCAGCGGGGCGGCCGACGGGTCGCTCTCCAGCGCGTGCTCGAGCGCTGCCGTGAACGCTGTGAGGATCTGTGCGGCGAGATCCTCCGCGATGCCGAAGCCGTCGGCGATGGCGAGCAGAGAGCGCCCGCTCGGCAGGTCGCGGAGGAGCACGGCGTCCTGCTGGGTGCGCCGCTCGCGGCCGATATGCAGCGCCGAGGCGGTGCGGGGCGTGGTGGTGGATGCGGTCATGGTGTCCTCCGAGGGGAGTTCTCCGAGGTCACGAGCGAGGGTGTGGACGGCGGCGGCGCGGGAGAAGGTGTCGGCCTCCTCCTGCCGCCACCAGGAGCGCAGCTCCGCAGCGGCGGCGTCGCCCTCCAGATCACACAGCACCCGGATGCGGGCGAGCCCCATCCCGATGCCGCGCAGAGCGGCGATGAGCCGCGCGCGATCGACCTGGTCCGCGCCGTAGGAGCGATAACCGGTGAACGGGTCGACCCGACGCGGCACCAGCAGCTCCGACTCGGCGTAGAGGCGCAGCGCCTTGGGGCTCAGACCGCTGCGTGCGGCCAGCTCCCCGATGCTCAGCAGCATCTCGTCCATCCGATCCTCCGTCGTGCCTCGCCCGGTCTCCCGGGCACCGGGACGATCCCGGCTATGCCCACGCTCGGGACTGCCCCGGGGAAGAGTCAAGCCTCGCCCCAGAATAATCCGTCGACCAGCACCGATCCGGTGTGTTCCACTTCCTCCATGCACGTGAGCATCCGTCCCCTGGACCCCTCCTCCGATCTCGAGCTCGACCAGTACCTCGCGCTCGAGACCGCCCTCGACGAGCACACCTATGGCGGCAGCCAGGCGCTCACCCGCGAGCAGCTGCGCGCCCAGCTCGTGGACTCCCCGTACTGGCGCACCCAGCGCTGGATCGCGCTCGCCGAGACGATGGAGGGCGGAGAGAGCCTCGTCGGCCGCGCCGCGGCGTTCATCCCGCTGCAGGAGAACCTCGAGAGCATCTCCGTGGGCGTCTCCGTGCACCCCGCCTTCCGCGGCGGGGGATCGCGACCGCACTCGTCGAGGAGGTGCTGATCCCGGCGATCCGCGACTCCGGCCGCACCCTGGTCGAGGGGTGCGGCGAGATCGGGGCCGACGGCGACGCCGACAGCACCGACGAGCCGGTGAACCGTCTCGCGCGCCGGATCGGGATCTCCCGCAAGAACCTCGCCGTCTGCCGGGCGCTGCCGCTCCCGATCGAGGACTCCCTGCTGGATGCTCTGCAGGCCGAGGTGGAGGAGAAGCTCGGCCAGTACCGGGTGGAGCTGTGGGACGGTGAGATCCCCGAGGAGCACCTGGTCGCGTACGGACTGATGCTGCGCCAGCTCGATCTCGACGAACCCGATGAGGAGGTCGAGCACGAGGCACCCGAGTACACGCCGGAGAGGATCCGGGAGGGCGAGCGGCGGATGCGGGAGGAGGGCACCCAGCGGCTCACGGCGGTCGCCGTCGCGCCCGACGGCAGCTTCGCCGGGAACTCCGAGGTGCACCTCCACACCGGCCCGGACAGCACCCTCGGCTGGCAGGAGAACACCCTGGTCATGCCCGAACACCGCGGGCACCGGCTGGGCCTCGCGCTGAAGGTCGCCACCCACCGGCAGCTGCGCGAGCGAGCCCCGCAGCTGCGGAGCCTGGTGACCTGGAACTCGCACGTGAACCCCTGGATGATCGAGATCAACGAGAAGCTCGGCTACCGGGCGCTCTACCGCGAGCTGGTGCTGCAGGGCCGCCCCGAGCTCTGAGGGCGACACGCCGCGCCCCTCCCGCGCCTCCGCTGCCTGCCGGACTAGGTTCTGCGGCATGGGAGGGGGCTGTCGATGAGCGTGCAGGCGAAGCATCGCAGGAGGACTCGGCGCGGCCGACCCCATGAGCAGTTCACCATCGCCATCGCGATCCTGTCCCTCGTGATGGCCGGTGGCATGGTCGCCGGTCTCGCGACCAGCGCCGTCACATCCGACGCAGGGGATCAGGCCGCGGGTGCGGTGCCGCAGCCCCCGCCCGGCGACCCCTCGAACACCACCCGCCTCGCGCACCTGGATCGGATCACCGGGGACATCACCCCGAAGTCCGTGGCCGCGAGCCCGGCCGGTGCGGTCATCGCGAACAACATGATGTACAGCCATTCCTCGACCCTGTACGACCCCGAGACCCTCGAACTCACCGCGACCATCTCCGACACCGTGGACCTCGCCGAGTTCGGATTCGAGGACCGTGCGGGGGAGACCACCGGCGCGCCGGTCGAAGCGGTCTTCTCGCCCGACGGCGCCTACGCCTACGTCTCCCAGTACTCCCTGAAGGGCCCCGGCGCAGGTGCGAAGGCCACCGACAGCTGCGAGAACGGTGAGGCGATCGGCACCTCCGCCGTCTACCGGCTGAACCTCGCCAGCGGAGAATGGGACCAGGTCATCGAGGTGGGCCGGGTCCCCAAGTTCATCTCCCTCTCCGCGGACGGCAGCCGCGCAGTGGTCTCGAACTGGTGCGATGAGACGGTCTCGGTGCTCGACCTCGACGCGGGAGAGGAGATCCGCCAGATCCCCGTCGATTCCGCCCCGCGCGGCAGCGTGGTGCTGCCCGACAACCGCACCGCCTACGTCACCGCGATGTTCGCCGACGAGCTGTACAAGGTGGATCTCGAGACCGGCGAGAGCGAGCTGATGCTCGAGACGGGCCGCAAGCCCCGCCACCTCGTGCTCTCCCCGGACGCGAGCCGCATGTATCTCACCGTCTCCGGCAGCGACGAGCTGCTCGAGCTCGACGCCGCCACCGGCGAGGTGCTGCGCACGACGGACACCGGCCGCGAACCGCGCACCATGGCCATCTCCCCGGACGGCCTCGCGCTCTACGTCGTGAACTACTACGCCAACACCGTCTCGAAGTTCGACACCGAGACCATGGAGGAGATCCAGAGCGTCGAGGTGGGGCAGAACCCCATCGGCGTCACCTACGAGCCCACCCAGCGCCGGGTCTGGGTCGCGAACTACGCCGGCTCGATCGACGTCTTCGACGACACCGCCCTCTCGGGTGGCACTATGGAGCCATGAGCCAGGACTCGCAGCGTCTCGTCACCGCCTCCCGGGAGATCGCCGCCCCGGCCGCGGCGATCTTCGAACTGATCGCCGATCCCGCGCAGCAGCCGCGCTGGGACGGCAACGACAACCTCGACCAGGCCGCACCCGGCCAGCGCGTGAACGCCGTCGGCGATGTGTTCGTGATGCGGAACCGCAACGGCGGGGTGCGCGAGAACCACGTCGTCGACTTCGCCGAAGGGCGCGCGATCGCCTGGCTGCCGGCGCCCCAGGGTGAGGCCCCTCCCGGCCACCTGTGGGGCTGGCAGCTCGAGCCCACCGACGGCGGCACCCTGGTCACGCACCTGTATGACTACACGCGGCTGTACGACGAGAAGCGCCTGCCCAAGGCGCAGGCGATGACGTCGGAGAAGCTGCTCGCCTCGATCGATCGGCTGGCGGCACTGGCCGAGGAGGGCGGGCAGTCCTGACGTCGCGCGGGAGGAGGAGCCGGTCGACCCGAGGACCCTCGGGCCGGCGATGGCGCCTGACGTCGCCCGCATCGAATCCGCGATCGAGCAGGCCGCGCGCCGCGGCGACTTCGACGACCTGCCCGGCGCCGGCAAACCGCTGGACCTGCCCGCCCGCCACGATCCCGACTGGTGGATCAATCAGCGCATCGCCAGCGGTGACATCGACCGCCAGGCTCTGCTGCCGGCGGTGGTGCTGCTGCGCAAGGAGTTCGAGCAGCGCGACGAGACCCTCGCCGCGCTCCCCACCGCGCAGGCGGCACGCGAGTACGCCGAGGACTTCACCGAGCGGGTGCACGAGGACCGCCGCCGCAATCCCTTCCAGACCATGATCGCCCCGGCATGGGGTCCGGAGGATGCGGCGGAGCGCTGGCGGGAGCTGCGCGCGGCGGCACCGACGGAGGAGCCGACGATGGAGAAGCCACCCGCCCCCGCGACGGAGGAGCCGCCGCGTCGGCGCTGGTGGCCCTTCGGCCGACGTGGCTGAGCTCAGTCCCAGCCCCGCCAGGCCGCGGCGCACCACTCCTCGGGATCGGTGGCTGACGCAGGCGCCCCGTTCGCCCGCAGCCATGTGCACACGTTCACGCAGTCGCGGCGCAGGAAATCCGAGCCGTGCGGGTTCGCGATCAGGTCGATGACCTGCGGGACGTCGATGATCACCGGATCCGGTTCTGCCTGCCGGGAGTCGGCGAGGACGTTGTAGGGGGAGAGGTCGCCGTGGACCAGGCCCAGCTGGGCGAGGTCGATGACCCAGCCCCGCAGCAGCTCGGCCCAGCGCGCCGCGGTCTCCGGGTCGGGGGTCGTCTCCTGCAGTCGCGGGGCGGCGATGGCGCCGCGCTCGTCGTCGGTGCCGATGAACTCCATCAGCAGTTCGGTGCCGACGATCTGCACCGGGTAGGGGACCGGCAGGCCGGCCTCCCGCAGCCGGCTCAGCACGTCGAACTCGGTGCGGGCCCACTGCGCGGCCGCGACCTGCCTGCCGAAGGCGGTGCCCTTCGCGATCGCGCGGGCTTCGCGGGAGTCCTTGGTGCGTCGGCCCTCGGTATAGGCGTTCGAACGGTGGAAGGTCGAGTGCTCGGGGAGCGATAGCGCTTGGCGACCAGCAGGACAGCCTCGCCTGGGGCGCCGGTGAGCTGCTCCTCGGGCAGGGCGCGCTCGAGGAGGAAGGCGTCGGCCTCCTTGCCGGTCTTGAGGATCCCGAGCTCGGTGTCGATCGCGCCGTCGTGCTGGACCACCCATTTAGGGAACGGCTGCGGACCGCGGTCCAGGATGTGCGCGGTCTCGGGCCAGGAGGACCAGCGCTGGTCCTCGTCGAGCTCGGCGACGGTGGCGGTGTACATGGAGCGTGCGAAGAAGGCGTCCCTGTCGAAGGACGTGGTCATGGGGTCTCCTGAGGGAGGGCCTGCGAGATGCTCAGCAGGTCTGGGCGGAAGGGAGGACAGCAGGGGTCAGCACGGTGACAACCATCAGCTCCTCCTTCCCTCAGGGCTCCACACGGAACCGGGCACAGCGTACGACGCCGCGGTCCCGGGGCGCGAGGGATTTATCGTCGGGGCGCCGGAGCCGGCCGGTGGCCTGCGGATTGTGGATAACTCGACGGCCCGTCGCGACGGGTGTGGTCAGGTCTATGCATGCGTTCGGTACGTACAGGTTCACTCCTCTCTCGACGTTCTCTGCTCCTCTCCGGTGCTCTTCTCGCACCCCTGGGGCTCGCCGGATGCTCGGGGAGTGGGACTGGCTGCCCTGGGCCTCGCGACCCCGCGCCGCAGTGACGCTGTCCCCGCTGACCACGGTGTCCGATCTGGTCTGCGAGGATCCCGTCTTCCGGAGTGAGTGGGCGCTGTCCCCTATCGGCGGGCGGCCGCTCGGGCTCGCGGTCCGTCGCGAGGTGTCGCTCGAGGCCGATCTCCGCATCGCCACCGCCGCCGATGAGGAGCCCCTCAGCGTCCCGGTCGACGCCGCCGCGTCAGGGATCATCGTGGACGGGCACACGGATCCTGTGCGGGTCTACACCACCGTCGTCTCGGACGGGCGTCGACACATGAGCATGCTGACCTCCTCGGACCTCGCCGACTGGACCACCACCGATCTGGGCACCGCGATCGAGCGGAGCATCGTCGCGGTGGGGGACGGGCTCGTCGCCGCCGCGCCGTACCACGGCGCCGTGCAGATCTGGGACGTCTCCGACGACGGTGCGATCGAGGCGCTGAGCCCGATCACGGTCCCCGAGGAGGACTGGAAGGTGACAGCCCTGGCGAGGGACGCCCAGAGCGTGCTCGTGGCCGTCTCCCGGCGCACGCAGGAGCAGGACTGGGAGCCTGCTCTGCTGAGCTCGGTCGACGGTGGCGTCACCTGGAGCGCCCCCGAGCCGCTGCCGGGGACGGGAAGGACCCCTCCGTGCGCGAGGTGCTGGTCCAGGCGGGGACGTTCATCGTCCTCGGCCACCACAGGTCCGACGTCGACTGGGACGAGGAGCACACCCACCGCCGTCCCGCGGCCTGGTCCGGCATGCCCGGTGAGGACTTCGCGATCGAGGAGATCCCGCTCCCGCTGTGGGGGATCGAGAACTTCGAGGACTCGGATGGTCGCGGATCGCTGTCCCCGGACACGCCGATCGACTTCGGCGACCTGGACCTCGGGCTCCCCGTGCTCACCGCCGAGGGCAGCGAGATCATGGCACCGGTGTACTGGGGCGACGACTGCCGGAGCCTGCGCCGAGCCGAGGACGGCACCTGGACCGTCGGTGACGTGGGACGCTACGCGGTCCACCGGATCGTCTCGGCCGTCCTCGACGACGCCGGACGGCTCTACCGGGTGGAGGAGCAGCTGATGGGCTCCCGATCGGAGGCGGTCCAGGACACCGAGCGGCTCCGCTTCGCGCCGGCTCGGGAGCTGACCATCGCGCAGGACGCACCGGGCCGCGGGTTGTGCGGCACGTTCCGCTGGAGCACCGAGTTCATGAAGCGCACCGATGAGCAGATCCGCTGGGCGGAGCGACAGGACCAGTTCCTGATCGGAGTGGAGGAGGAGAGGATCATCCGTGACTTCGAACCCGTCAGCGGTCGAACGGATCTGACGGGCGGGGCCGTCCATCACCTCGCCGACGGGCTCACCCTGTTCAGCGGCGATGTCCCGCACAGCGACGTGGCGGAGAACCCGGGCTTCAGCGTGATGGCGAGGGCCGACGGCGGGAGCTGGGAAGCGGTGAAGGGTCTGCCCAGTCCCGAGAACGTGAGCTGGCCGGGAACCGCGACCACTGTCGACGGCGTCCACCATCTGCCGTTCACCGAATGGATCCCCACCGACAGCGTGAGCGGAAGCGTGCTCACCCCGACCCTGTTCACCTCCGCGGATGGCATCGAGTGGGAGGAGGCCCCCGCGCCGAGCATCGAACTGGCCGACGAGGGCCCCGGTGCACGAGGCGGCCGCGTCGCGATGCTCACCTCGGTGGACGGCAACGTGATAGGGATCGGCAGCTCACCGACGAGGAGGAAGGCCACCACCCGGTCACCTTCGTGCGCGACGGCGAGGACTGGAGCGTCGTCCCGCTCGAGGGTGCGCCCCGCGGTACTTGGCTCGACGGTGTCACGACCGCCGGAGGGAGGACGGTCGTCCACGGCCGGTGGGGCTCGACGGCGGCGCAGTGGGCGCTCTCCGCGGAAGGGGCCCTCGAGAGGATCCACCTCGCCGATGACTCCGCCTCGCGGGGACGGGTGATCGACCTCGGGGAGGGGGCTCTGATCACTGGAGGGTGGATCGACAGACCCGCCGCCGAGGACGGGGACGACGGCGAGGAACAGACGGGCATCGGAGCGTGCATCTGGGCGAGCCTCGACGGTGGCGAAACCTGGGACGCGACGATGATCCCCGGGCAGGAGGGCAGATTCCCGACCGTGACGCTGCTCGAGGACGGCGAGAACGTGCTCGTCCTGCTGGACGACCCTGATCTGCCGCGTGGCAACCGGATCGTCCAGGCACGGGCGGACGTGCTGGGAGCCGAGGGCGGGTAGCGGGGAGAGAGCGCGGAGTGCACACTGACGGGCATGTTCCTCGAGAACCTCGGCGTCGATGCCACCGATCCTGTCCGCCTCGGCCGCCCCCGCACCCACGGTCGCGTCATGAGCGGCGGGCGGAGGACCGCGGCGTTCCTGACCGTGCTGCTCGGCGGGGCAGGGATCCTGCACCTGGTCCGGCCCGAGCCCTTCGACAGCATCGTCCCACCGGCACTGCCCGGCCCGGCCCGGACCTATACCTACGTCTCCGGGGTGGCGGAGCTCGCCGTGGCCGGCCTGCTCGCGGTCCCGCGCACCCGCCGCCGGGGTGGTCTCGCGGCGACCGCACTGTTCCTCGCGGTGTTTCCCGCGAACCTGCAGATGGCCTACGACTGGCGCCGCGCCCGGCCCCGGAAATGGGTGATAGCACTGGGACGCCTGCCGCTCCAGGGCCTGCTGATCGCGCAGGCCCGGCACGTGGCGCGAGGCTGAGCCGGCGCGGGCGCCCGAGTGGGGGCGCGCCGTCACCCTGCGTCAGGCGTTCCCGAGGCCGTAGTGGTCGGCGATCAGCTCGACCGTGCGGGACTGGACCGCGCGGGAGTGCCCCATGGTCACGAGCATGATCTCGTCGGCCCCGGTGAGCTCGTGCAGGTGGTCCAGGTGCTCGGCGACCTGGGCACCGGTGCCGGGGACCGACCGCTCTGTGTACGCGTCCAGGATCTGCCGCTCCTGCAGGGTGGGGAGTAGGCCTCGACCTCCTCGGGGGTGAGCACCTTGTAGCTCTGCCGCGTGAACATGCGCAGCATCGCCATGGCACCGGTGCGAGCCTGACGGAGGGCCTCGGCCGGGTCGTCATGGGCGACGGCGCTAGTGCTGACCAGCGTGTACGGCTCCGCGAGCGCCTCCGAGGGCTGGAAGTTCTCGCGGTACAGGCGCATCGCGGTGACCACATCGGCGTCCCCGAACTGCAGGGTGAAGGCGTATGGGCGGCCGAGCTGGGCCGCCAGCTGCGCCGAGAACGGCGAGGAGCCGAGGATCCAGGTGTCCGGGGTTCCCGGGCGCGGCACCCCGTTCTCCTCCGCCTGCCAGGGACCGGGCACGGCGTGCACGCCCTGGTATGGGTGGCCGGCCGGGAAATCGTCCTCCAGGAAGCCGAGCAGCTCGCGGACCTGCTGCGGGAAGGCGTCATTGGCCTCGCGCCCGCGGCGCAGTGCCGAGGCGGTGGCCTGGTCCGTGCCGGGCGCGCGGCCGAGGCCCAGGTCGATGCGGCCGGGAGCAAGGGTCTCGAGCATCCCGAACTGCTCGGCGATCACGAGCGGGACATGGTTGGGGAGCATCACGCCGCCCGCGCCGAGGCGGATGCGCTCGGTCTCGGCGGTCAGGCGGGCCAGCATCAGCTGCGGTGAGGAAGTCGCGGCGCCCGGCATGGCGTGGTGCTCGGACATCCAGAACCGCTGGAAGCCCCGCCGATCGGCGAGCTGTGCGAGGGCAGTGATTTCAGCGAAGGTCTCCTGCGCGCTCTGCCCCACACCCGTATGGGCGTTGTCCAGGACGGAGACGGCGAAGGGGGCGGTGCCGGAGGGGCGACAGGCAGCATGGGCCGCTCAATTCTCACGGGAAAACAGTCTGTTCTGCGTGATGAACGGTAACAGGATTCTCACGGCAGGGGGAGGGCGGTACCGTGAGAGTGTGTCGACGATCCCTCTCCCTCCTGCGCCGGGGACCGAGTCCCATGTGAGTCTCGCCCTGGTCGACTCCTACGTCACCCTGCCCGGCGGCCATACGGCGGACGAGCTGGACAGCCCGGCCGCAGCGACGCAGTGGCTCATCGGGCGCGAGCTGGTCCCCGAGAGCACCGAGCTGCTGGAGTACTGCCAGAGCCGCCTCGCCGACCTCCGCGGGACGCTCCGCGCCCTGTTCACAGCTCAGGTGGAAGGTGCCACCCCGGTGCAGACGTGCTGGACGCCGTCAATCGCGCACTCTCCCGGGTGCCGAGCGCGCCGCTGCTGCGGCACGACGAGGACCGCGGGCTGCATCGGGTGCACGCCCATCCCGTGACGAGGCTCGTCGAGCGCGCCATGGCGCAGATCGCCGAGGACGCCGCCGCGCTGCTGACCGGCGAGATGGCAGGCTCCCTCGCGCAGTGCGCCGCCGCGCCGTGCGACCGGTTCCTGCTGCGCACGCACGCCCGACGCCACTGGTGCTCCACGCGCTGCGGAGACCGGGTGCGGGCCTCCCGGGCGTACGCCCGCAAACAGGAGAGCGCCGCGCGGAGCTGAACCGGCACGGTGTCTCAGCGTGCGAGGGACGGGACCCCGGCGACGAACGTCTCCCGCACCGCGGTCTCCCGCAGCCGCTCGGCCGCCTCCCGGGCCGCGGCATCGACCATCAGCCCGTCTGCTCCGAGCGGCACGTCCGCGAAAGGGTCCCCCTCCAGCAGCACCACGTCGCCCACCCCGCCCACCTGCAGCGAGGCGATCCCGTCGGTCGACGCGGCGAGGGCCTCGCGCGGCTGCAGCTGCTGCTCGGGATGCCAGCCGGGGCGCTCGTCGGCGCTGCGGTGCACGGCGGCGGCCATCGCGAGCCACGGATCCAGCGGTGCGACGGGTGCATCGGAGCCGAGGGCGAGCGGCACCCCGGCGTCCAGCAGGTCCCGCAGGCGGAAGGCCTGGATGCCGTGGCCGGGCCACACGGCCTCGGTGGCATCGCGGTCATCCAGCAGGTGCGCGGGCTGGACGGAGGCGGTGACGCCGAGGGCGGCCATCGCGTCGATGTCGTCGTCGGTGAGCATCTGCGCGTGCTCGATCCGGGCGCGCTCGATGCCGACGGTCCTGATCGCGTCGAGGGCGACCTGCGCGGCGGCGTCCCCGATCGCGTGGACCGCGGCGCTGAGCCCCTGGGCCTTCGCCCGGGTCAATGCATCCCGCAGAGCCTCCGGGCCGACGCTCAGCACACCCCGGCCCGCATAGCCGTGGCCGTCGTGTGTAGGTGTCGCGGGTGTAGGCCGAGTGGGAGCCGAGCGCCCCGTCGACGATCACCTTCAGCGGGCCCATGCTCACCAGGCCCCGCGCATCGAGCACCGTGCCCGTCGGGCCGGGCGCGGCCGCGAGCTCCTCGGGATAGACGGCGGTACGGATCCGCACCCTCGGTTCCCGCTGCGGCCACGTCTCCCACGGCCGGCCCCATTCCATGTCCACCAGTCCCACCACTCCGCGCTGCAGGGCCTGCCGCTGCAGCATGGCCGCACCGGTCGCGAAGGACTCCGCGACGCCGGGCAGCACGGTCAGCCGGGGCACCAGCGCGAACCATTCCTCCTCCGCGACGATCCCGTCCCGCGGAGGCAGATCCAGGCCGGCCAGCGCGGCGGAGTTCAGCCAGGCGTGGTGGGCGTCGCCGCCGATCAGCACTGTCGGCACCGTGCCGGTGGCTTCGTCGAGGGCCGGCACCGTGGGCTGGATCGCGAAGTCCACCAGGCGGTGCCCGAAACCGATCAGCGCCTGGGCGGGGTCGACGGCGGAATCGCGGCGTGCGGCGAGCTCGCTGCGCACCTGCTCGAGGATCACGCCCACGCTGCCCGCCCCGGAGGTGTCCATCCGGGCATGGGCCTGAGCGAGCTGGCCGGTGTGGACGTGCTGGTCCCAGAGTCCCGGGATCGCGAGCGCGCCGCCGCCGTCGACGCTCTCCTCGCCGTCGTGGGGGCGGAGCCCGGGGGTGATCTCGGCGATCACGCCGTCACGGATCCGCAGGTCCACCGGGCGGGCCGGGACCTGGCCGGTCGCGGCGTCGAAGGGCCGCACCTGTCTGATCAGCACCGATCCAGACT
Source organism: Brachybacterium sp. Z12 (assembly GCF_014400405.1). Lineage (GTDB taxonomy): Bacteria > Actinomycetota > Actinomycetes > Actinomycetales > Dermabacteraceae > Brachybacterium. Next base: position 755,203 of record NZ_CP060496.1, read on the forward strand.
AGCCCCCGCAGCAATCGGCATGACGGCTGTCATGGGGTGGACATGATCGACGGGACTGGAGCACGGGCCGCCCCCACGGGACGGTGGTGCCATGACCACGACGACCGCCCCCGCCCCCGCTCCCGCGCTCACCACCGCCGCGATCAGCCTGCGCGGCCTGCACAAGCGCTACGGCACCGTCCACGCGCTCGATGACCTCGACCTCGAGATCGGCGCTGGCGAGATCGTGGCGCTGCTGGGCCCCAACGGCGCCGGCAAGTCCACCGCGATGGAGATGATGGTCGGGCTCGCCACGCCCGATGCCGGCGAGGTGAGCGTGCTGGGCACCGACCCGGCCACCGCCACCCGCACGGGACTGATCGGCACCATGCTCCAGGCCGGTGCTCTGCTCCCCGATCAGAGCGTCCGCTCGATGCTGCGGATGCTCCACTCCCTGCAGGCCCACCCCATGCCGATGGCTGAGGTCATCGTCCAGGCCGACATCGGCGACCTGGTCAGGCGCAAGATGGGCACGCTCTCCGGCGGGCAGGCGCAGCGGGTCCGCTTCGCGATCGCGCTGCTCGGCGACCCGCAGGTGCTGCTGCTGGACGAGCCCACCGTCGGCATGGACGTCGGCGCTCGCCGCGCCTTCTGGGACCAGATGCGGGGCGTCGCCGCGACCGCCGCACCGTCGTCTTCGCGACCCACCACCTCGACGAAGCCGAGCGCGAGGCCGCCCGCGTGATCGTCATGGACCGCGGCCGGGTGGTCGCCGACGGCACCGGCGCCGAGATCAGCGCCGCCGTCGCCGGGCGCGTGATCACCCTGCGCGGCGCCGGCGCCGAACAGGTCGCCGCACTGCCCGGCGTCGAGAGCGCCACGGCCGACGCGACGGATCCGCGCCGGGTGCGCGCCGTCTGCTCCGACTCCGACGCGGCGCTGCGCGCCCTGTTCACCTCGCCGCTCGCCGCCGACGTCCACGAGGTGCTGGTCTCCGCACCCGGGCTCGAAGAGGCCTTCCTGCGCATCACCGACCACACGGACCAGACCGACCCGGAAGGAACCGACCGATGACCCCCTCGACAGCCACCACCGCCCCTGGACTCACCGCCGCACCCGCTCGGACCGCCGCCGCGCCGTCGGCGGCGACCCGCACCGTGCGCTACGCGCTGCACACCACCCGCATGACCGTCACCAACGTGATCTTCATGGTCTTCACCATCGCGATGCCGGTGGGGATGTACCTGCTGTTCTCGATGATGTTCGGCGACGAGGCCGAGGGCACCGCCCGCGGCATGATCATGGTCAACATGGCCGCCTACGGTGGTCTCGGCGCCGCCGTCACCGCCGGCACCCAGATCCAGGAGGACCAGCGCAACGGCTTCCTGCGTCAGCTGATCGTCGCCGGGCTGTCCCCGCGCTCGTTCCTGGCCGGCTCGGTGATGGCCGCGAGCGCCGTCATCGTCCCCGCCCTCCTCGCCGTCGGGGCGACGGGGCTGGCCACCGGTGTCGAGGTGGGTCCCACGAACTTCCTCGCCACCATTGTGGTGCTGTGGCTGGGACTGCTGCCCACCATCCTCATCGGCATCGTGCTGGGCATGGTGCTCAAGGGGGAGGCGCCGCGATGGCCGGAGGCGTCGTCACCATGATGGCGATGGCGATCTTCGGCGGGCTGTGGATGCCGCTGGAGATGTTCCCGGACTGGATGCAGCAGATCGGGCAGGCCATCCCCACCTACTGGATCTCCCGGCTCGGTCAGTGGTCGATGTACGGCGGGGAGCTGCCGGTGGCCGGGCTGCTCGTGATCGGGACCTGGAGCCTCGTGCTCGGCGTGCTGTGCGCGCTCAGCCTGCGCCGTGCCGTGGGCCTGAAGCGGCGCTGACACAATGGCCGCCATGGGAACCACCGAGGCACCGACGTGGGGAGCCTGGGCGCGCGGCTCCGAGGAGGAGGCCGACGCCCGGCCCCTCACCCCGCGCGCGATCCACCGGGCCGCCGTCGAGTCCGGCGGCCTCGCCTTCGCCCTCCCGCCGGTGCTGTTCATCCTGATCCCGATCTCGGTCGCCTGGTGGCAGGACCCTGGCCCCGGGGCTGTCGCGGTCACGCTGCTGCTGCCGCTCTACGCACTGCTGTTCGTCTACGCCACCGGCATCGGCCTGTACCCGCCGCGGGTGCGCCTGGCCTGGTTCGCAGCGAGCACCGCGCTGCTGCTGCTCCTGATCCCCGTGCTGGGTGCGAATGTGCTGTTCATGGTGATGTTCCAGGCCATGACCCATGTGCTGCTGCTGCCCTGGCGCTGGGCCGTGCCGACGATGCTGCTGATGAGCCTCGGCGTGGTCGTGCTCGCTGTGGTGTTCGAGGTGTACATCGCGGCGGGGCTCGCAGTGATGGGCACCGTGATGGCGTGGGGCATCGGGTACGGGGTGCGCCAACAGATCCTCCAGGAGCAGCTGGAGGCCGCCCAGCACCGCAACGCCGTGCTCGCCGTCGCGGCGGAGCGCGAGCGCATCGGCCGCGACCTGCACGACCTGGTCGGCCACTCACTGACCTCCCTGACGATCTCCGCGCAGCTCGCTCGTCGGCTGCTGGACAGCGACCCGGAGGCGGCCCGCGAGCAGCTCGAGCACATCCAGGCCACCGTCCGCCAGGCGCTCGCCGACGTCCGTGCGACCGCCAGCGGCATGCAGCACGTGCGCGCGGCGACCGAGATCGCCTCGGCCCGCACCGTGCTCACCACCGTCGGCATCCACGCCGAGGTCCCCACCGCCCTGCCGCCCCTGCACGACGACCTCGCCGAGCTGTTCGGCTACGTCATCCGCGAAGGAGTCACCAACATCGTGCGCCACTCCCGCGCCACCCGCGCCGAGATCACCGTCGATGAGCACTCCGTGAGCGTCCAGGACGACGGCATCGGCATCCCGCAGGGCGCGGGCCGCTCCGGGCTCCGCGGCCTCGAGGCGCGCGTGGCGCTCGCCGGCGGCCGCCTCGAGGTGCGCTCGAGCGAGACCGGCACCCGGCTCGCCGTGACCGTGGGAGCGGCATCATGATCCGCCTGGTGGTCGCCGATGACCAGGCGATCCTGCGCTCGGGCCTGGTGGCGCTGCTGCGTCTGGAGTCCGGGATCGAGGTGGTGGGGGAGGCGGCCGACGGGGCGAGCACGCTCGCCGCCGTCGCCGAGCACCGCCCCGACGACGTGCTGCTGCTGGACGTCCAGATGCCGGCCGGCACCACAGCCGACGGCGCCGCGGGACCGGACGACGGGATCGCCGTCGCCGAGACGCTGAACGGCACCGACGGCGCCCCGCGCACCATCGTGCTGACCACCTTCGGCCGCGCCGGCTATCTGCGGCGCTCCATGGAGGCCGGGGCGCTCGGCTTCATGGTCAAGGACACTCCGGTCGAACAGCTCGTCGACGCGATCCGCCGCGTCCACCAGGGACTGCGAGTGGTGGATCCCGAGCTCGCCGCCCAGTCCCTCGCCGTCGGCCCCAGCCCCCTGACCACGAAGGAGACCGAGGTGCTGCAGGCCGCGGCCGCCGGCGGCACCACCGCCTCGATCGCGAGGACCCTGTTCCTCTCCGAGGGGACGGTGCGGAACCACATCTCCGCCGTGATCGGGAAGCTCGGGGTCACCCACCGCGCAGAGGCCGTGAGGACGGCCTCGGACAACGGCTGGATCTGATCCCTTCCCGGCACGGACGCGTAGCCTGCCGTGGTGCCTACGATCGAATCCCTGCTCGGCCTGCTGATCGCCATCAGTGTGCCGGCCTTCGCGATCGCGTCGATGCTCTCGATGGGGCTGCGCACCCCGCTGCGCTCCTTCCGCAGGCAGCTGCGCGACCGGCGCACCGTCATCGCCGTGCTCGGCGCGAACTTCGTGGTGGTGCCCGCCGTCGGCACCCTGCTGATCCGGCTGCTCAGCGACCTGCTCCCGCACCAGATCGGCGAGGGCTTCATCATCGCCCTGTGCGCGGCTGGCGCGCCTTTCGTGCTGCAGCTCGGGGCGATGGCCCGCATCCCCTACGGCGAGACCGCCGGACCCATGGCCGTGCTGCTGCTCGGCTCGATCCTGTTCATGCCGCTGGTGGTGCCGTTCCTGCTGCAGGACGTGACGGTCAACGGCTGGGCCGTGGCCCGGCTGCTGCTGGGCACGATGCTCTCCCCGATGATCGCGGGGATCGTCATCGCGCCGCCGTCTGGCCGGGGCGCGCCGATCTGCTCGCCCGCATTGCCGGCGGCATCGCCGCGGTCTCCGCAGTGCTGATGTTCCTCTCCGGCTTCGGCGCGAACACGGACCTCGTGCTCCAGCTGCTGCTCTCCCCGGCGCTGCTCGTGGCGGCAGGCCTGGTGGCGATAGCCTTCGTGGCGGGGCGCGTCACCGGGGACCTCGCGGGGAGACCCTCACCGTCCACGACGGCCCCGCGATCCTCACCAGCCAGCGCAACATCGCCGCCGCCCTGCTGGTGGCCCGCACCGGCGCCGAGCCGGGCGGTGACAGCTCGCTCGTGGTCGCGATCCTGCTGCTGAGCGCTGTCGGCTTCGTGATGCTGGTGCCCTACGCCCTGCTCAGCGGAGTGGTGCGGCGGCGCCGCGCGGGTGAGAAGGGCTCGCTCGGGGTGCTGCTGGGCGTCGTCGGCCCGAAGTCGGACTGACGCGGCGCCTCCTCCGTCTCGCCCGCCCCGCGCCTGCCCTCGCCCAGCCCGCCCCGCTTTCCCCGCGCGACGGGTTACCCCTCGGTATCCCCTCTGAGCTGTCGCTTTGGAGAGGTTGTCTCGACAGCTCAGAGGGGATACCTGCGGGTAAGGGGAGAGGAGAAGCACGTGGGCAGAGGTGCACGCGCCGCCTAGGCTGATCGGGTGACCTCCCTGCTGCGCATCGTCCGCTTCACCCGTGCCCTGGCCCCGCTGTACACCGCGATCATCTTCTGCTCGGTGCTCACCGCGGTCGCGGGCCTGGCCGTCCCCTTCCTGATCGGCCATGCGACTGACACCGTCGCCGCCGCAGTGGGTGGGCAGACGGCGACCGGAACGGCCGTGCGCACCGTAGTCCTCATCGCCGGCGCCGTGCTGCTCGCCGAGCTGGCGGTCACCGTGATCTCCAACGTCGGCGGCTGGTTCGGCGACGTGATGAGCAACCGGATGCGCACCATCCTCTCGGTGCGCTATTACGACAAGCTGCTCCACCGCCCGCAGCGCTGGTTCGATGGCGAGATCACCGGCACCATCGTGGCTCGGCTGAACCGTTCGATCACCGAGATCACGAACTTCACCAAGATGATGTCGAACTCCTTCGCGTCGATGCTCATCACCACCGCCGCGGTGCTCGCCATCAGCGCCTGGTACGCCTGGCCGCTCACGGTGCTGCTGCTGATCGTGTTCCCGGTCTACGTGTGGCTGACCTCCCTGACCTCGGTCAAGTGGCAGCGCCTGGAGGGGGAGAAGAACGAGCAGGTGGACATCGCCTCGGGCCGCTTCGCCGAGGTGGTCGGGCAGATCCGCGTGGTGAAGTCCTTCGTGCGCGAGCGCGGGGAGCTCGAGGATTTCTCCCGCCGCTTCCGCTCCACCGACGCCACCACCCGCGCACAGTCGACGCACTGGCACCGCATGGACGTGATCCGTCGCGCGTTCCTCAACCTCATCTTCTTCGGCATCTACGTGATCATCTTCGTGCGCACGGTGCAGGGCGACTTCAGCCTCGGCGAGATGGTGCTGCTGATCCAGCTGATGGCCATGGCCAAGGCCCCGGTGGAGTCGATGAGCTGGGTGATCGACTCCGCCCAGCGTGCGATCGCCGGCTCCAAGGACTACTTCCGCGTGATGGAGACCCCCGTGGATCCCCGCACCGCCGCGGTGATGGCGGCGCGGCCGACGGATGCTGCGGATGCGGGCCACGCGAGCGGGACCACCTCCGCCTCCGCCGACGGCACCGGGGCAGTGGCCACCGCCCCGATCACCTCGACCCGCACTGCCGTCGACCCCGTGCCCGGCGCGCCCGTGGTCGCCTTCCGGGACGTGTCCTTCGCCTATGAGACCGGCGAGGACGTGCTGCACGGGATCGACTTCCAGGTGGACCGCGGCGAGAAGATCGCCCTGGTGGGGGAGTCTGGTGGCGGCAAGTCCACGATCGTGAACCTGCTGCTGGGCCTGTACGAGCCGCGCCGCGGCAGCGTCGAGGTGGTGGGCCACCCCAGCGCGGAGCTGCCCCTGGATCAGCTGCGCGCCCGCATCGGGGTGGTCTTCCAGGACGCCTCGCTATTCTCCGGCACGATCCGCGACAACATCTCCTACGGCCGTCCCGAGGCGAGCGACGAGGAGGTGGTGGAGGCCGCGCGGCGCGCCAATGCCCACGACTTCATCCTCCGCTTCCCGGAGGGTTACGAGCAGGTGATCGGGGAGCGCGGGCTCAAGCTGTCCGGCGGGCAGCGCCAGCGCATCGCCGTGGCCCGCGCGATCCTCAAGGATGCCCCGGTGCTGGTGCTCGACGAGGCCACCTCTGCGCTGGACACCAAGGCCGAGATCCAGGTGCAGAAGGGCCTGGACCAGCTGATGGATGGGCGTACCTCGTTGATCATCGCCCACCGGCTCTCCACCATCGCCGAGGTGGATCGGATCATCACCCTGCGCGACGGCAACATCGACGAGATCGGCAGCCCCGCTGAGCTCGCGAACTCCGGCGGGATCTATGCCCAGCTGCTCGCGCTGCAGAGCTCGGGCGACAGCCGCAGGCTCGCGAAGTTCGACATCACCGGCTGAGCAGCCTCGGTAGCACCCGCACCAGCACCACCATTCCCAGCAGCTCGACGAGGGTCTGGGTGACCACCGCAGCAGTCACCAGCGGTGAGGGCATTGCAAGCGCGAGCGGCAGCACCACCAGCGAGTTGCGGGTGGCGCCGGAGAACGTCACGGCGCGGGCGGGAGCGGTCTCGAGGCGCGTGAGGCGTGAGGCGAGGATCCCGGCCGCTGTCGCCAGCACCAGGAATGCGATGTACACCGGCACCAGGGCGAGCAGTGCCGTGCCCGCGCCGAGCGCGCGCGGGGTCTGGGAGGCGACCACGGCGGCCAGGACCAGCAGCATCAGCGGCACCATCGCCCCGGAGAGATCCCAGTGCGGGGCGAAGCGCTCGATCATCGCGGCGGCCAGCAGCGGGAGCAGCACCAGCAGCACCAGGGCGCGCAGAAACGGGGCAGGGTCGATCAGCCCCGCCGTCGCGCCTTCGCTGAGCACGGGCACCAGCACGGGCAGGGCCAGCAGCTGGGCGAGCATCAGCAGCGGGGTCGCGGCCAGCAGGCGCTCCTGCGCACCGCCCGCGAGCGCGGTGAACACGATGACGTAGTCGATGCAGGGGGCGAGCAGCACCAGCAGCGCTCCGGTCAGTAGCTCGGGGAGTCGATGAGCGGCCGCGTGACCAGCAGGACGATCAGCGGGACCACCAGGAAGTTCACGCCCAGCAGCGTGAGCAGGAAGCGCCCGTCCCGCAACGCTGCACCGAGCCCGCGCAGCGGGATCCCGTGGAAGGTCACGAGCAGCAGCGCCGCGATCGCGGGTTCGACCGCGAGCTCCAGCAGCGGTGCCGCGGTGGGTGCGAGCGCTCCGAGGCCGAGACCGGCGGCGATGGCCAGCAGGTAGAGCGCGACCTGATGCCGCTCGCCCCACTCCCGACACCGTTCCATGGAGCACGACGGTAGTGCGTGGACCCAGCGGACGTTCGGCCCCGCGGGATAACATGACGGCGACCACACGCTCGGGGGCGACGAAGGAGCTCACATGGGATTCATCCAGGCATTCAAGGGCGCTGTCGGCGGGATGCTCGCCGATCAATGGCAGGACTTCCTGACCGTTCCGAACGGCATTCCGCAGACCGCGGCGCTGTTCCCGGCGGTCCCGCGCGGCACCAACGCCGGCCGCGGCTCGAACACCCGCGGTTCGCAGAACGTCATCTCGAACGGCTCGAAGATCATCGTGCCCCAGGGTTACGGGCTGATCACCGTGGTCGACGGCCGCGCCACCGGTCTGATCACCGAGGCGGGCGGCTACGAGTTCAACGATCAGTCTCCGGATGCGCGCTCAGTCTTCGCCGGTGACGACATCCTCGCCTCGACCGTCGGCACCTCCTGGGAGCGCTTCAAGTTCGGCGGCCGCCCCTCCTCGCAGCAGCTCGCCTTCTACGTGAGCCTCAAGGAGATCCCGGACAACAAGTTCGGCACCCAGTCGGAGATCTACTGGGACGACGCCTACCTGAACTCGCAGGTCGCTGCAGTGTGCCGCGGTTCCTACACGATGCGGATCATCGACCCGCTGCTGTTCGTGCACAACTTCGTTCCCGCCACCTTCATCTCCCCGAACGCTCCGGTGTTCGACTTCTCGGACCACAGCAACGCCGCCGGCAAGCAGCTGTTCGACGAGGTCGTCGGCTCCCTCGCCCAGGCGTTCTCCCGCTATACGAACGATCCCGACAAGGGCAACCGGATCACGAAGATCCAGAGCGACTCGGTGGGCTTCGCACAATCGCTCTCGGCCGCGGTCGAGGAGTCCTATCGCTGGTCCAGCGACCGCGGGCTCGCGATCGTGAAGACCACGATCGTCTCCATCGAGTACGACCAGCACACCCGTGAGCTGCTCCGGGATGTGCAGAAGGCCGACGCCCTCTCCGGCGCGCGCTCGCAGTCCTTCATGAACCAGGCCGCCGCACGCGGCGTGCAGGCGGCCGGGGAGACCGGCGGCGGCGCGGGCCTGGCGATGTTCGGCGCGGGCATGGGTGCCGCGGGCGGCATGGTCAACCCGGTCCAGCCGTGGGCACCGCCGGGCCAGCAGGGCGCCCCGCAGCAGGCGCAGCCCCAGCAGCAGAGCGAGCCGCAGCAGGCGGCCCCCGCACAGGACGACCCGGTGGCCAAGCTCGCCCAGTACAAGCAGATGCTGGAGCAGGGTCTGATCTCCGACGAGGACTACGAGGCGGCGAAGAAGGCCGCTCTCGGACTCTGAGCGGAGATCTGAACGGAGATGAGCGTTCCCCGCAGGGCCCGCAGTGGGCGCGCCCGGACCAGCCCGACCGGCAGGGTAAGCCCGCCGGCGGGCCGGTCCCGCCTGCTCCGGCCGGGCAGCCCCTTCAACCCGGCCACCCCGCGCCCGGAGCCGGTGATGGCGGCTTCACGCCCTCGGGGACGCCAGGCGCCGGGCAGCATGCAGCCCCGCAGTTCCCCGGCGCCCCGGGGCCCCAGGCGCAGCAGCCCGGCACCCAGCAGCCTCCCCAGATGCTCGGGGACGAGGCTGTCGCCGGTGCTGCCCAGGCGGCCCGCAAGCATTCTTCGAACCGGATCATCGATACCAGCTCCTCCGGCACCGACGGGCTGAACAAGTGTCCGCGCTGCGGCGGCACCGACATCCAGTACTCGCTGACCGCGAAGGCTCTGGTGTGCGCGTATTGCCGTCACAGCTGGAACGAGGAGAACGCGGAACAGGCCTTCGGGTTGGACTCCTCGATCGCGGAGCTGCGCGGCCACACCATGGCCTCCGGCACCGCGGACATCCAGGAGGACCTCACCACCATGACCCTGAAGTGCCAGGGCTGCGGTGCCGAGGTGGTCATCAACGTCGAGCAGCAGCTGCAGGCCCGCTGCCACTGGTGCCGGCAGACCCTGTCGATCAACTCGCAGATCCCCAACGGCGCGGTCCCCGATGCGGTGCTCCCCTTCCATCTCACGCGCGAGGAGGCGATCGAGCGCATCGATGCCTTCGCGGGCAAGCGCAAGGCCTTCGCGCACGCCCGCTTCAAGGAGGAGTTCGTCCCGGACAACGTCATGGGCGTGTACATCCCGTACATGGTCGTGGACGGGAACATGCACGCGGTGCTGCAGGGCACCGGTGAGGTCACCACCCGCCAGTACACGGTGCGGCGCAGGGTGGGCAAGGACAACTACGTCACCGAGACCTACTACGACGCGGACGTCTACTCCGTGCAGCGTGCCTTCGACCTGCTGGTGGACGACCTCACGGTCGAGTCCGCCCAGCGCTTCGACGCGAAGGACAACAAGCAGGCCACCAACAACATCCTCAACGCCGTGCAGCCGTACGACACCGAGAAGGCCGTCGCCTACAACTCGAACTACCTCAAGAACTTCACCTCTGAACGGCGCGACCTGAACGTGCGCGATGTGGACGACGAGGTCGAGGACCGGTTCCTCGCGATCGCGCGGGCGAAGGCGAGCCCCACCATCGGCCGCTACGACCGCGGGGTGCGCTGGGAGCAGGAGGGGGTGGCCGTGCGCGGCACCCGCTGGGTCTCGGTGTACGTGCCGGTGTGGCTGTACAGCTACGCGGACTCCGCGAAGGGCGAGGGCTCGCTCGTGCACTACATCGCGGTCAACGCTCGCAACGGCAACACCATGGGCTCGGTCCCCGTCTCCCATCCGAAGATCTTCGCCGTGGCCTGCGCCGCCGGCTCGGTCGCGGCGGTGATCGGGGCCGTGGTCGGCTTCGGCTGGTTCCTGATGGGATGACGCCCGCGATGACGCCCCTGACCCTCGACCGCTGCACCCCAGGAGGATGCGATGCTCCCGCTGCTCGCTGAGCTTGCCGCCGATCCGGCGACCGCCATGCTGCTGGCCGATTCTGATTCCGGTGCCATCGGCATCGCCTTCCCCTTCCTCGCCGGCCCGGGGGTGTTCATCGCGGTGTACGTCGGGATCTACCGCTACTACCGCAACACCGACAAGCGCCACCACTTCGAGAAGGAGACGGAGGTCAGCGTCGGCAACCTCAAGCAGGGGGACCGCAGGGTCGGCACCAACAACCGCCAGAAGAGCCGCTCGATGTCCGGCCGCAACAGCACCGAGCACCTCACCCGGGTGCGCCGCATCAAGGTGCAATGACGTGAGCACGGCACCCCGCTCCGCCGCTGACTGCGCTGCTGACTGGGATGTGATCGTGGTCGGTGCCGGCCTGTCCGGGTTGGTCGCGGCCACCGAGATCGCCGACGACGGCAGGCGGGTGCTGCTGCTCGAGCGGGAGGAGGAGCAGGACCTGGGCGGCCAGGCCTGGTGGAGCTTCGGCGGGCTGTTCTTCATCGACTCCCCGGAGCAGCGCCGAATGGGCATCCGCGACAGCCTCGACCTCGCTCGGCAGGACTGGCTGGGCTCCGCGGCCTTCGACAGCCCCGAGGACCACTGGCCGCGCCGCTGGGCGGAGGCATACCTGCAGTTCGCCGCGGGGGAGAAGCGGGACTGGCTGCAGCGGCTCGGCCACCGCAGCTTCCCGGTCGTGGGCTGGGCCGAGCGCGGCGACGGCCGCGCCGAGGGGCACGGCAACTCTGTGCCGCGCTTCCACATCACGTGGGGGACCGGACCGGGAATCGTCGACCCCTTCACCACGAAGCTCGCCGCGCACCGGGAGGCGGGTCGCATCGAGTTGCGCACCCGCCACGCGGTCGAGGAGCTGCTGGTCGAGGACGGCCGCGTGAGCGGGGTGCGGGGAAGCGTGCTGGCACCTGACGAGACCCCCGTGGGGTGGGCTCGAACCGCGAGGTCAGCGGCGAGTTCACGCACCGGGCGGCAGCCGTGGTGGTGGCCACCGGCGGCATCGGCGGGAACGAGGAGCTGGTGCGGGAGCTGTGGCCCGCCGGGCTCGGCACCATGCCGGACAGTTTCGTGCACGGGGTGCCGGCGAGCGTGGACGGCGCCGGGATGCTGGCCGCTGAGCGGGCCGGCGCGCACTGGATCCATCAGCAGCGGATGTGGCATTACACCGAGGGGATCCGCAACTGGGATCCGATCTGGCGCGGGCACGGGATCCGCATCCTGCCCGGCCCCTCCTCGCTCTGGGTCGACGCACGCGGGAACCGCCTGCCGGCGCCCGCCTACCCCGGCTTCGACACCACCTCGACCCTCCGTCATCTGCGCACCACGGGGCACGATCATTCCTGGTTCGTGCTCACCCGCAAGATCATCGAGAAGGAGTTCGCGCTCTCCGGCAGCGAGCAGAACCCGGACCTCACCGGCAAGGACATCCGCCAGGTGCTCTCTCGTATCAAGCCCGGCGCGCCCGGCCCGGTGCAGGCATTCCTCGATCATGGCGAGGACTTCCTCCAGGCCGAGGGCGTCCCCACGCTGGTGGCGCAGATGAACGCGCTCGCCGGTGAGGACCTGATCGACGCGGCAGCGCTTGAGCGCACGATCCGTGCCCGGGACGCGGAGCTCGCCAACCCCTTCTCGAAGGACACCCAGATCACAGCCCTGCACGGGGCGAGGAAGTACCTCGGGGACCGGCTGATCCGCACCGCGTCCCCGCATCGCCTGCTCGACCCGAAGGCCGGTCCGTTGATCGCGGTGAGGCTGCACGTGCTGCTGCGCAAGACCCTCGGCGGCCTCGAGACGGACCTCGGCGGGCGAGTGCAGCGTGCTGACGGCGGGGGAGCGCTGCCCGGTCTCTACGCGGCGGGTGAGGCGAGCGGCTTCGGCGGCGGCGGGGTGCACGGCCACAACGCCCTCGAGGGCACCTTCCTCGGCGGCTGCCTGTTCACCGGCCGTCAGGCCGCCGTCGGCGTGCTCGCGGACCTGCGATGAGCCGCGCCGACGACGCAGTCGCACCAACGCGCGCGGACACGCAGCCGCGCGCGTTGCTCCTGATCGGCTCCGTCGGGGTCGGCAAGACCACCGCGGTCGACGCGATCGGCGAGGAGCTGGCCGCCCGCGGGATCCCGGGCGCCGCGCTCGACCTCGACTGGCTGCGCCGTGCCTGGCCCACCCCGCCGGAGGACCCCTTCCACAACCGCCTCGAGCAGGCGAACCTGCGCGTCGTCGCCCAGAACATGCGCGAGGCGGGCGCGCAGGTGCTCCTCGCCGCTGGGGTGATCGAGGTGCGGCGGGACCGCGACCTCTACGAGGAGGCCTTCGGCTGCCCGCTGACGGTGGTGCGGCTGACCGCGCCCCGCGAGCTGGTGCGCACGCGTCTGCGGCGTCGGCACGAGCTCGATCCCCAGGGCCTGGCCTGGCACCTGGACCGCTTCGACGAGCTCACCGCGATCCTCGACGCCGCGGGCGTCGAGGACGTGACGGTGCCGATCGGACAGGATCCGCAGGACACCGCCCGGGCGGTGCTCAGCGCCGTCGGACTCTGAGCACCGGGACGCTCACGGGGTGGTGGGCTCGGCGCCCGGCAGCAGGATCGTCGAGAAGTCGTGCTCGCCGTGCTCGGCGCCGATCTCCGCATCCAGGGAGGCCAGCGCGCCGCGCAGGGCCGGCAGATCCGAACCGGGCCGCTCGGCGTCGCCGACGGTGTCGATCATCAGCCGGGCATCCTTCGCGATCGCGTTCGCGGTGAAGTCCCCGCCCTCGGTGGTGCGCTCGCCGCGCACGAAGGCGCCCTTCATCCCGGCGATGAACGCGAGACCGGTCGAACCCAGCATGTCCAGGGTCTCCTCCGCGGAGGTCCCGGTGGCCTCGCCCAGCGCGAGCGCCTCCCGCAGCCCTTGCGCGCTGATCGCGAGAGCCAGGTTCGCCAGCAGCTTGCCGACGGCCGCCTTGCGACCCGAGTCCACGCCGCGCAGCCGCTCCGGATCCGCCCACGGCGCGACCAGCTCCAGGACCTGCGCCCGAAGGGCCTCATCGGGGGTCCCGACGTAGACACCGAGCGAGCCGTTGCGGGCCGGGCCGAGCGTGCCGATCACCGGCACACCCACGTAGCTGGGCACGGTGGCGGCGAACTCGTCGGCGTCGGTGGGGAGACGGTGGTGGTGTCCACCCACGGGATGCCCGCGGGGATCAGCGCGGGCCCGGTCACCGTCTCCCGCACGGCGTCGGGGCCGAACAGCGAGGTGATCACCAGCTCCGCGCCCTCGATGGCCGCTGCGGCGGTCTCCGCCACCGCGGCGCCCGCCTCGGCGAGCTGCGCGGTGCGCTCTGCGGTGCGGTTCCAGACGGTCAGCTCATGGTCGGCGATCAGGTGGAGGGCGAGTTCGGTGCCCATGCGGCCGGTTCCCAGGAAGGCGATTCTCATGCACCCAGTCTGGCATCGGGAGCGGGGAAGGGGAGGGCGCGCCGGGGCGCTCGCCGTCCACAGCGCGGTGCCGCGGCTCCCGGCCGAGGGTGCACAATGGAGACATGACTCCTCGCCTGACCCGTCGCCGTGCGATCGCCGCGGCCGCCGCCGCCGGGATCGGTCTGCCCGCGGCCGCCGTCGCCCAGGCCGCGCCAGCACCCTCCCGCCGTCGGGGCCGCTTCCAGCAGGCGCGGATCGCGACCTTCAACGCTTCGCTGAACCGCAGCGCGCAGGGGCAGCTGCTCGAGGACCTCGCCACCGGCGAGGATGCACAGATCCGGGCGGTCGCCGAGGTCATCCAGATCAACAACCCCGATGTCGTGCTGCTCAACGAGTTCGACCACGACGAGGACGGCAAGGGCCTGGACCTCTTCCGCGAGAAGTACCTCGAGGTCCCGCAGAATGGGAAGAGCCCCGTCTTCTACCCGTACGTCTTCACCGCCCCGGTGAACACCGGCGTGCCCAGCGGCCTGGACCTCAACCAGGACGGGACCGTCGGCGGTCCGGACGATGCCTGGGGCTTCGGCGAGTTCCCCGGCCAGTACGGGATGGCGATCCTCTCCCGCTACCCGATCCTCACCGAGCAGGTGCGCACTTTCCAGAACCTGCGCTGGGCGGATATGCCCAGCAACCTCCTGCCCACCGAGTTCTACGGGCCCGCGATCGCCGCCGAGCTGCGCCTGAGCTCGAAGTCCCACTGGGACGTGCCGGTGCAGATCGGTTCCAGCACCCTGCACGTCCTCGCCGCTCACCCCACCCCGCCCAGCTTCGACGGGCCGGAGAAGCGCAATCAGCGCCGCAACAGCGACGAGATCCGCCTGTGGGCCGACTACCTCAGCCCCGGCCGCCGCTCGGCGTGGATCGTCGACGACGCAGGCGTCTCCGGCGGTCTCGCGCCCCGCGAGCAGTTCGTGATCGTCGGCGACTACAACTCCGACCCACTGGACGGCGACTCCTGGCCCGGCGCGATCGATCAGCTGCTCTCCCATGCGCGCGTGCAGGACACCCTGCCCCGCAGCGAGGGCGCGGTCGAGGCCTCCACCGAGCAGGGCGGCGCGAACGCGGCCCATCGCGGGCAGCCCCAGTACGACACTGCCGACTTCGCCGACGACCCCTCGCCGGGCAACCTGCGGGTCGACTACGTGCTGCCCTCACGGCCGCTCCAGGTGGTCTCCTCGGCCGTGTACTGGCCCTCGCAGGGCCAGCCCGGCAGCGAGCTGACCGGAGTGCACCCGTTCCCCACCTCCGATCACCGCCTGGTGCGGGTGGACCTGCAGCTCAAGGCCTGAGCGCCGCGGGGACGTAGTCTTCGGTCATGACCTCCGCACTGCCCCCGATCATCGACGTCGCCCACCTGCACGCGCTGCGCGCGCAGGCGGCCGAGGGGCAGCGCGCGCTCCACCTGCTGGACGTGCGCTGGGCCCTCGACGGCTCCAAGGGCCATGCCACCTACCTCGCGGGGCATCTGCCGGGCGCCGTCTACGTCGACCTCGACACCGAGCTCGCCGCCCCAGCCCGGCCCGGTGCGGGCCGCCACCCCTGCCCTCCGCGGAGGATTTCGCGGCCGCGCTGCGTCGCGCCGGGGTCACCGCCGGCTCCACTGTGGTCGCCTACGACGACACCAACGGGGCACCCGCCGGCCGCCTGGTGTGGATGCTGCGGGCCCTGGGACATGACGCCGCCGTCCTCAGCGGCGGGCTCGCCGCCTGGGACGGCGCGCTTGCGACGCAGGACGAGAGCCCCGACGCAGGCGATGTGCCCGTGCGCGACTGGCCCGCGCACCGCATCGCCACCGCGGACGAGGTCGCTGCCGGCGAAGCGCTGGTGATCGATGCCCGCGCGGCGGAGCGGTATCGCGGCGAGGTCGAGCCGATCGATCCCCGCGCCGGTCACGTCCCCGGGGCGGTGAACCTGCCCTTCTCCGGGAACCTCGACGAGCACGGCCGCTTCCTGCCGCCCGAGGAGCTGCGCCGACGCTTCGAGGCCGCCGGGGCACGAGAGGACCGCGAGACGATCGTGTACTGCGGCTCGGGCGTCACCGCCACCCACGATCTGCTGGCGCTCGAGAGCGCCGGCTTCACCCGGGTGCGCCTGTTCCCCGGATCGTGGTCGCAGTGGAGCGCGGATCCCGCACGCCCTGTGGCCGTCGGCCCCAACCCCTGATCCGGCCCCGCTGCGGGATCAGACCTGCGGGTTGATCTCCCGGATCGCGTTCACGATCGCGCGGTGACGGCGGGTCTGGGCATGCTGCTGCGCCTCAGACGCATCCTGACCCAGCACCGCGGCCCAGATCGGCACCATCTCCTCGTGGTACGAGTGCCCGTGCCCGCCGTTGACCTTGATCGACAGCGGCATGTCCGCGGCGAGCTGCCAGAACGTGATCCACGGGAACCAGCGCATCGCCGGGGTGACATCGTGCCCCACCCGCTCCTGCAGCCAGGCAGGCTCCCGCCATAGCAGGCTGAGGTCGAGCCAGGCCACGGGATCCGAGGGGTGCTGCGCGTAGACCACCCGGGGGTGCTGCCACGGTTCGTAGAGGCCGCCCCAGTAGTTGCGGTGCAGGTCCCGCGGGCGGGTCACCACACGGATGTTCCGGCCGTCGTCGATGATCGGCGCGACCGCGGGTGAGCCGGGGCGTGAGCGCGAGGTGAGCTGCTGCCACAGCGGGGTGAAGCTCGGCGTGCCGGTCCACACTGCACCCTTCACCGTGGAGAGCATCTCCGGGACGTCCCGGAAGGCGGCCTGGCCGCCGTAGGAGCCGAGCGACTCCCCGGCCACGTACAGGGCGGGCCGACGCTCCGGGGGAGCGAGGCCATCCGCTCCCGAACCGCCTCGAGCAGGAGCCGGCCGGCGTGTCTGGGGGAGCGGCGGTCGATCAGGTAGGTCAGCGGGCTGGGATAGAAGGAGTACTGGATCGAGGCGGTCGCGCAGTTCCCGGCGGTGAGGAACTCGATCGCGGAGAGGGACCACTCCTGCAGCCAGCCGGTGCCGGTCCCGGTGAACAGCACCAGCACCTCACGGTCCCACGCACCGGTGCGGTCCAGCTCCGCCACCACGGCGCGGGCGGTGTCCTCGAGCGAGCGGGTCCCCGTCTTCGCGGCATAGACCCGGATCGGCTCACGCGCCTCCTGCGCCTCCTTGCCGAGGGTTCGCTGGATGGGGCGCGGTCCGCGCCGCTGGAGACGATCTTGCGGCCCGGGGCGCCGAGGGACTGCCAATCCTCCAGCGACTCCGGGGAGCCCGAGCGCAGCGGCGAGGTGGGGCGGGGGACCTCCGGGGAGATCAGGCGGTTCGCGGCGTCGGCGCGCTCGATCAGGGCTTCCAGCACTCGGCCGCGGATCAGCCGATCGGTGACCACGGCGACGGTCGCGGCCGTCAGCAGCAGGGACAGCACCGCCACCGCTCGCGGAGGCAGGTAGGGGCGCAGCAGTGCCCGGTACAGACGGGCGGTGGCGAGGGTCGAGCGGGCGAGGACCAGCGCCGCCGCCGGAGGCGCCGAGACCGGCGGCGCTGCCCACCACATGGGTGGAGAGATTCTTCGGCTCCTGCTGGACCAGATGGCTGATCTCCCGCTGGCGCAGCACTCCGCGCACCCACGAGTACGCGGTGATGCCCACCAGCGCTCCCGCCCCCGCCCAGCGGGCCCGTCGGCGATGCTCCGGGGCGATCGCCACCTGCAGGCCGATCTCCCGGCCGATGCGGCGCACCACCCGGCCCGCGAGCGCGCCGCTGGCATAGCCGTAGACCTCGGAGAAGCCGATGTTCACGGCCCACATCCACCAGGTGCGCGGCAGCAGGCTCGGGGAGGTGGAGATCCAGGCGGTGACCGAAGCGCCGAGGAAACCGGCGGTGTCCAGCGGGGCGGCGACCGCGACTCGGCGCGTCCGCTGCCTCGTCCTGCGGGTCGCGGAGCGCAGCGCCGTCGCCGCGCCTCCCGCCATTCTCATCAGACCGGTCAGGGACGGTGCGGGGCCAGAACGCATACGGGCAGGCTATCGGACGGGCTCTCGAGGGCACACCCGCCGCCGGGCGGTGTCCGGACAGCGGTGGGAGGGCCCCGGACCGGGCCGGGGTCCGTACCCTGGGGACATGAAGATCCTGCTGCCCGACACCCTTCTGCTGGACCCCGTGCTGCCCGAGGGATGGGAGGCGGTGACGATCGATGCGCGCGCCGAGATCCCCGCCGAGCACCATGACGCCGCAGTGCTGGTGGTCTGGGGCGCCTCGCGCCGCCACCTCTCCTCTGCGGCCGAGAATCTGCAGGACCTGCAGCTGGTGCAGTCACTCTCGGCTGGGGTCGACGGGATCCTTGCCGCTGGTTTCGAGGCGGACGTGGTGATCGCCGCCGGGGCCGGGCTGCACTCGCTCACGGTCAGCGAGCACGCCCTCGCGCTGCTGCTGAGCCTGCTGCGGCGGCTGCCGGAGAGCCGCGAGGCCCAGCAGCGCCACGAATGGTCCTCGGAGCTGGGCGGTCTGCAGCCGCTCCACCCCGAGGGCCGGATCACCACCCTGATCGGTGCGCGAGTGCTGATCTGGGGCTTCGGCCAGATCGGGCAGAATCTCGCCCCCACCCTGAAGGCGCTCGGTGCCGAGGTGCGCGGCGCGGCCCGCAGCGCCGGCACCCGTGCCGGCTTCGAGGTCATCTCCGACGAACAGGTGCAGGACGCGCTGCCCGAGGTCGACGTCCTGATCGACATCCTGCCCGCCACGGAGCAGACCGCCGGGGTCGTCGGCCGCGAGGTGCTCGCGGCGCTGCCGGATCATGCGGTGCTGATCAACGTCGGCCGCGGCGCGACCGTCGACCAGGTCGCACTGCGGGAGGCCCTCGAGGCGGGCACCCTCGGCGGCGCCGGGCTCGATGTCACCGATCCGGAGCCGCTCCCGGCGGGAGATCCGCTGTGGGACGCGCCGCGGCTGCTGATCACCCCGCATGCGGCGGGCGGCCGCCCGGTGGGGGCCGACGAGCGGATCACCGCGAACCTGCGCGCCCTGGTCGAGGGCGACGAGCTGCTGCACGTGGCGGCCCGCTGAGCGCAGCCGCCACGTGCAGCGGGGTCAGGAACCCCGGGTGAAGGGGTTCTTGCGGTTGCGGCGACCGCGGGTGGTGCCACCACCCTGGGGCGCCTCGTCCGGGCCGTCCAGCGGCGGGAGCTGCATCTCGCCGGTGTAGGTCTGCAGGTGCTCGGCGACCTGCTCGTCGACCCTCGCGTCGACGCGGTCGGAGATCTCGTCGGAGTAGCGCTCGATGAACTCGCGCTGGCGAATGCGCAGCTCGAGCCTCTCGATCACCCTCACCTCGGTGCTCAGGGAGCGCCACAGCGAGACGCACATCCCGATCATCACGATCGAGAACGGGAGTGCGGACAGCAGCGCCAGGGACTGCAGCGCGGTCATGCCCGTGGCCTCCTCGTCACCGGACAGCGAGCTGACCCAGATCAGGGCCGCGGCGATGATGCCGGAGGACGAGGCCCAGAAGATCCGCGTGATCCGCGGCGGGTTCGGGTCGCCCTTGTGGGCGATCATGTCCATCACGAACGCGCCCGAATCGGCGCTGGTGATGAAGAAGATCGACACCAGCACCACGGCGACGCCGGACAGCAGCGTCCCCGCGGGGAGCTGGCTGAAGGTCTCGAACAGCGCGGTGTTCGGGTCGATGTCGCCGGTGCCGCCGGTGAAGTCGACGCCCTCGATGACGGTCTTGTACAGCGCGGTGCCGCCCATGATGGTGAACCACAGGAACGTCAGCGCAGTGGGCACCAGCAGCACACCGGTGATGAACTCGCGCACGGTGCGGCCCTTGGAGATGCGGGCGATGAACACGCCCACGAAGGGCGACCAGGAGATCCACCAGCCCCAGTAGAAGGTGGTCCACCCGCTGATCCAGGTGGCACCCTCCTCACCGCGGAACGGCAGGGTCTGGAAGGACAGCTGCAGGAAGTTCTGCAGGTAGTAGCCGACGTTGGAGACCACGTCACGGAGCAGGAACAGGGTCGGGCCCAGGATCAGCACGGCGACCAGGAGGATCGCGGCCAGGCCCATGTTCAGGTTGGACAGCAGCTTGATGCCCTTGTCGACGCCGCTGGCGGCGGAGAGGGTCGCGAGCGCCGTCACCACGATCACGATGATGACCTGCACCAGTGTGGAGTTCGGGAGCACTCCGAGGTGATCGAGGCCCGCGGCGATCTGATTGACGCCGAAGCCGAGTGAGGTGGCGATGCCGAACAGCGTGCCCACCAGGGCGATGATGTCGATGGCGTCGCCCACCCAGGTGTCGGTGCGCTTGCCGAGGATCGGCTCGAGCGCCCACCGGATCGAGACCGGGCGACCCTTGCGGTGCACGGCGTAGGCGACGGCGAGGCCGACCACCACATAGATGCCCCAGGCGTGCAGGCCCCAGTGCAGGAAGGTCTGGCCCAACGCGCGCTCGGCCCGGGCGGGCTCGTCCAGCCCGGCGGCGTTCGGTGGGGCACCGTTCTCGCTGAAGAAGGTCAGCGGCTCCGCTGCGCCCCAGAAGACCAGGCCGATGCCCATGCCGGCGGCGAAGAGCATCGCGAACCAGGAGAACATGGAGTACTCGGGCTTGTCGTCGTCCTTGCCGAGCCGGATGTTGCCCATGCGACTGGCCGCGACCACGATGCTGAAGACCACGAAGACGGTCACGATCAGGACGTAGTACCAGCCGATGGAGCTCACGACCGTCGAGTTCAGGGTCGAGATCGTGGAGTTGAAGAGATCCGGCAGCAGCAGGGCGAACAGCACCGAGAGCAGGATGATCCCGCCGGCGATGAAGAAGACCGGCTTCGACAGCGAGTAGCTATGCGCGGGCGCCGGACTTTCTTCGGCGGGGGACGGGGAGGAGGGGGAGAATTCGGGGCCGACGACGCGGACACGGTGCCTCTTTCCAGATGGATCGGGCGATTCAGGGACTCCAGCACCGTAACGGGCGATCCGCCGCAGGGACAGGGGACAGGCGGATCAACGGCCCTCAACGGGCCTCGGGGTGGGCGTCGCCACACTCGTGGAGGGGCGAGGGTGGGTCGGCGCACAGCAGTCGTCGGCCCCTGCGGGGCCGACGCACCGCCGGACGTCAGACGGAGAGCTCTCTCGCGAGCTCTGCCACGGCGCGGGCCGAGTACTCGGCGACCACGTCCAGCTCGAGATGGAACTGCTGACCCGCCGCGGGGCCGCACAGGTCAGAGACCGCGCGCAGCGCCACGAAGGGCACCCCGAGCGCCGCCGCGGTGCGCGCGCTCGCCGTGGTCTCCATGTCTGCGCTCAGCGCGGCGGCGAAACGTTCGCGCATCGGCTCCGCGAGATCAGCGGTGACGAAGGCGTCCCCGGAGAGCATCAGTCCGCGGCGCACGCCACGGCCTTCTCCCTGGCCGTCGGCTCGCAGCGCCGCCCGTTCCGCCGCATCCACCCAGGACGGCACGGCCTCGAAGCGCTCTGGGCCGCCCGGCAGCTGGCCGGGCGCGTAGCCGAAGGCGGTCGCATCGGCGAGCGAGTAGGTGAAGGTCTCTCCCACGATCAGGGTCCCGACCTCGACATCGGCCGCGAGCCCGCCGCATGAGCCGGCGGCGACCACCAGCGAGGAGCGCTGCTGAGGATCCCCCAGGTCGCCGCAGCGGTCGCGGCGGCGATGCCGATGCCGGTGGTCACCACCACGGTCTCGGTGCCGTGCAGCGTGCCGCGCACCGCGGCCACACCGCCGGTGAAGGGGACCTCGAGAGACGTGGCGCCCTCGAGACGGGCGATCAGCGGCGCGGACTCCTCGGGCATCGCGGTGAGGACCAGCAGGGGGCCCGAGGTCGGGCGGGGTGCGGAGTGCGAAGGCATGGCCGAAGGCTACCGGGGCGCGGTGACGGTCCGTGGCCTCAGGTGTGTTCGTTAGGCTGGTCTCATACGCCAGCGAGGCGGCCCCGAGCGGGTCGCAGACAGGAGGCAGTGATGGGTCGCATCCGAGACGCCGTGATGACGGGGGCGCGCGCCGTGCGGCGGATCCCGATCCCCGCCACCGTGTCCCACCAGGCGCTGAGCGAGGCCCGCCGGTCCACGCCTCCCGGTCATGTGCTGAAGTCGCATGCGATCGAGCCCGAGATGATCGGCCGCACCCGCACCGTCTGGCTCGACGAGCACCGTGCGGAGAACGGCATCATCATCTATCTCCACGGCGGCGCCTACGTCTCCGGACCGTTCGCGAGCGACTGGGCGTGGCTGTCCCGCCAGGTCGACGCCCGCAACTGCGCCGGGCTGATGGTCGACTACCGCAACGCCCCCGACCACCAGCACCCGGTGGGCAGGGACGATGTCGAGTCCGTGCTCGCCGCGCTCGCGGCCGACGGTCGCCTCACAGACCGACCGTGGGCGCTGGCCGGCCAGCACTCCGGCGGCGGGCTGGCCTTCGTGGTCGCCCGGCGACTGCAGCAGAGACCGGAGATCCCCGCGCCCGCGGCGCTGATCGCCATGTCCCCGTGGCTGGATCTCGAGCTGTCCAACGCCGGGATCACCGAGACCGACCAGGTGGACCCCGTGCACGAGCGGCGTCTGCTGCGGGAAGCGGCGCGACGCTACGCCGGCCGCACCGCGCTCGATGATCCGGATCTCTCCCCGATCAACGAGCGTCTCGACGGGCTCCCGCCCATCCACCTCAGCGTCGGCATGCGTGACCTGTTCCTGTCCGAGGTGCGCGTGGCGAAGCTGCACCTCGAGGAGAACGGGGAGGACCTGTCGTACCGCGAGATCAGCGGGCGCCTGGGCCTGCAGCTGATCGCCCGCAAGGGCGAGGACATCGAGCGCCTCCACCGGGAGCAGGCGGAGCTGCTGGCGAGGGTGCTGGGCTAGAGCCCCGTCGCGATCAGCTCTGCTCGATCTGCTGTGCTCCTACCGCTCGCGGGCTCGCAGTACGTCGCTCAGCTTTCGACAATCACCAGAGAGGCGCCGGGGGCGCAGACCGTCCAGCGGCGCTGCGGCATCGCCCGGACCATCCCGGCGATGAGCAGGGCGTGCCCGACGGTGTAGGTGAGCATCACCAGCTCGGTGCTGAAGGCGATCGACGCGCCGGGCAGGAACCAGTCCATCGCCAGCAGCGAGCTGGAGACCAGGAACAGGGTGCCGCCGGACCAGGTCAGCCCGTTGCCGCCGGCCGAGAGGAAGGTCATCACGGCCAGCGCCAGCGCATATGCCGCCACGGCGGGCAGCAGGGGACCGGCGCCGTCGGCGCAGGCCACGAACAGCCCGAGCACCACCCCGGCATAGGGGATCGCCAGGGCGATGCGCATCGCATCGCGGGAGCGTGCCCAGACCGGGTACAGCGCTGCGGAGTAGAAGATCAGCGCGCCCAGGAACCCGAACACGGTGAGCAGCTGGAAGATGTCCGGCGCCAGCTGTCCCAGGCTGTCAGCGCCCCATGCACACAGCAGCCCAGCCACCAGCAGGGTGGTGGTGCGCGAGCGCTGCGGTGCGGCGGTCAGCAGGACAGCGATCAGCAGGGGCGCGAACAGGGGCTGGGTCAGGCGCCGGAGCATCTCGGCGTCCATCATCATCGCGCCGAGATGGGTGGTCGCCGTCAGGGCGTAGACGGCCCACAGCAGCAGGTGGACTGATCGAATCGACGGCACTGTCCAAGCCTAGGAACCGCCTCCGACCAGGACCAGGGCGCAGACCGCACGGGCCGGGCACGTTTGGATAACGTCCGGGCACGTTTCGGTCACGACCCCTGACACCTGTGTGAATTGCCGCGGGTTGCCCACGTGAATGTGAACTGGGCGTCACATTTGTTGTGGTGCGTTCACGCCGAGGGCATCAAGACCCTCGACGAGGACCCGCTCGGTGAGCTCGGCCAGAGCGAGGCGCCCGGCGCGCAGCTCCTCATCGGACTCCTTGAGGATCGGGGAAGCCTCGTAGAAGGAGGTGAACGCCTGCGCGAGGGAGAACAGGTACGCGCACAGACGGTGCGGCTCGTAGTCGGCGCCGACGGCGGTGAGCGTCGGCCCGAACTCGAGCAGCGCCAGCGCGAGAGCGCGCTCTGCGTCGTTCTCGACTCGCGGCGCGGCCGCGGCCGTGATGCCCTGCGCCGCGGCCTTGCGGCCGATCGAGCGGATCCGCGCCACGGCGTACTGCAGGTACGGGGCGGTGTTGCCGGTCAGGGCGAGCATCCGGTCCAGGTCGAAGGTGTAGTCCGAATCGTGCGCAGTGGACAGGTCCGCGTACTTCACGCCGCCGATGCCGATGTCGTGGGCGATCTGCTCCCGCTCCGCCTCCGGCAGGTCGGGGCGCAGCTCGTCGATCACGGAGCGGGCGGTGGCCACCGCCTCCTCGAGCAGCGCCATCAGGCGCAGCGAGGAACCGGAACGGGTGCGCAGGATCTTCCCGTCCTCGCCGAGCACGGAACCGATCTTCACATGCTGCGCCTCGACGGTCTCGGGCAGCCAGCCGGCCTCGCGGGTGCTGGCGAAGACCATCTGGAAGTGCAGCTCCTGCGCCGCGCCGACGACGTAGGCGATGCGGTCCGCGCCGAGGGTGTCCACGCGGTGCCGGATCGCGGCGAGGTCGGTGGTGGCGTAGCCGTAGCCGCCGTCGGACTTGCGGATGATCAGCGGCAGCGGCTCCTCGTCGCGGCCGATGAAGCCCGCAGGGAACACGCATAGCGCGCCGTCGGAGATCTTCGCGATGCCGTCGGTCTCGAGATCCGCGCACACGGCCTCGAGCTGGCCGTTGTAGCTGGACTCCCCGGCGAGGTGCTCATCGGTCAGCGTCACGTCGAGCATGTCGTAGATGCGGTGGAAGTACTGCTTGGACAGCTCCACCAAGTTCGTCCAGATCCGCAGAGACTCGGGATCGCCGGACTGCAGGGTCGCCACGCGCCGGCGGGCACGGGAGGCGAAATCGGAGCCCTCGAGGCCGGCGCCGCGCGAGCTCTCCTGCTCGGCCGTGTCGAACTTCGCGCGCGCCGCCTGGTAGAAGGCGTTGGGGTCGGTGCGCAGCAGATCCGCCTCGGCGCTCTCCTCGCCCACTTCGAGCAGGTGCTCGATGAGCATGCCGAAGGGCGTGCCCCAGTCCCCGATGTGGTTCTGGCGGATCACGGTGTGCCCGAGCTTCTCCAGGGTGCGCACGATCGAGTCGCCCACCACGGTGGTGCGCAGGTGGCCGACGTGCATCTCCTTGGCGACGTTCGGCGCCGAGTAATCGACCACCACGGTGTCCGGGGCCTCGGGGAGGGGACGCCGAGGCGTGCGTCGGCCGAGAGCTCGCGGGCCTGCGCGGCGATCCAGTCGGTGCGCAGGCGGATGTTCAGGAAGCCGGGCCCGGCGATCTCCGGGGTCTCCGCGATGTCCTCGAGGTCGACCACGGCCAGGATCTCGGCGGCGATGTCGCGGGGCTTCTTTCCCAGTCGCTTCGCGAGGCCCATCGCCGCGTTGCACTGGAAGTCAGCGAACTGCGAGGGGCGGATGATCGGATCCGCGTCGGCGAACTCGGGCCCGAAGGCGGAGGCGAAAGCGGACTGGAAACGCTGGGTCAGCGCGATCTCGGGAGCAGGCATGCCTCCAGCGTAGTCGCCGGGCACGGCAGGTTCCGCTCCGTCGGGCGTGATGCTCGACAGACCTTCGCGACCGACCTTCCCCGGCGGCTCCCGGCACTGCCAGGAGCTCCACTGCGGGGTTGCCCCCATGGCCGGAAACCGCTCCCGCTCCTTAGGCTGGGGGCATGCGCTCCGTACTGACCCTCATCCTGAACATCATCTGGCTGCTCACCGCGGGGTGGGCGCTGTTCCTCGGTTACCTGCTCGCCGGCATCCTCGCCTGCATCCTGATCATCACGATCCCCTTCGGTCTGGCCTCGTTCCGGATCGCCGGCTTCGTGATCTGGCCCTTCGGCCGCGAGGTCGTGGACACCCGCAGCGGCGGCGCGATGAGCACCCTGGGCAACGTGATCTGGTTCGTGATCGCCGGCTGGTGGCTGGCCCTCGGCCACGTCGGCACCGCTCTCGCGCAGGCCGTCACCATCATCGGCATCCCGCTGGCCTGGGCGAACCTCAAGCTCATCCCGGTGACCTGCTTCCCCTTCGGAAAAGAGGTCATGGACACCGACTCGGCCCGTGCCCGGATGTTCCCGACGGCGCGCTGAGCAGCCCCCGATGACTCCTGTGGACCCCGTGGATCAGGACGAGTACCGCCGTCTCAGCGACCTGCTCGCGGTGGGCCTCGCCGTGGCGAGCACGCAGCAGGAATCCCGCGACCTCGCCGTGACCGTCGACTCCTACCTCGACATCTCCTACGACCCGCCCACCATGCTGATCGCGCTGTACGGCATGGGCCGGGCCGCCGAGGCCGTGGAGGAGGCCGGGCACTTCTGCCTCAACCTGCTCTCCGAGGATCAGCATCACCTCGCCGACCGCTTCGGCACCCCGGCCGCGCCGCTGCAGGGGATGCTGAGCGGCCTCGAGGTGGCTCGCACCGGTGATGGGGACGCGATCCTTCCCGGCGTGCTCGCCCACTTCGCGATCCGGGTCGAGCAGGCGGTCGACGCCGCCACCCATCGTCTGCTGATCGGCCCGGTGATCGAGATGGGCGAGGGGCGGATCGATGCGGGCCCGGCCGTGCGCTTCGCCGGCGAGAGCCGCGATCTGCGCTGAGCCGTGACGACTATCCTCGCAGTCATGGAACTGCTCTCCGCTCCCACGGTGCGGCGCCCGTGAATCCTCTCCTGAGGCTCGCGCTGCGCCTCCTCTCCGTCGCCCGCGTCGACATGCGGGAGGACTACGAGCGGGTCCGCCAGCTGCAGCGGCAGCTGGCGACGCTGCCGGCCGTGCGGTACCGCACCCCCACCTGGGACACCTTCTCCGACAGCGGGGACGGGCACCGGGTGCCGGTGCGCGTGTTCACCCCGCGGGAACAGCGCCGCGAGGAGCTGCTGCTGTTCTTCCACGGCGGCGGCTGGGTCACCGGGGACATCGAGAGCTACACGCCTGCCTGCGGCACCATGGCCGACCTCACCGGCTGCCGGGTGGCGTCGGTCGACTACCGGCTCGCCCCCGAGCATCCGTTCCCCGCCGCGCTCGAGGACTGCTACGGCGCGGCCCGCAGGCTGCTCGAGGACCCGCGCCGCGCCGGGCTCGAGAACGCCGACCAGATCGTGCTGATGGGCGACTCCGCCGGCGGGAACCTCGCCGCGGCCGTGTCGCTGCTGCTGCGTGAGCGCGGCCACCGCCCGCCCTCGCGCCAGATCCTGCTCTACCCCGTCACGCACTGGGACCACGATCCCGAGACCTCCCCTTCGCCTCGGTGCGCCGTCACGGGGAGGACTACCGGCTCACGAACACCGAGGTCGAGGACTACTTCGACATGTACGTCCCCGACCCCGAGCAGCGGAAGAGCCGCCTGGTCTCCCCGCTGATGGCGACCGATCTCTCCGGCCAGCCCGACACCCTCATGATCACCGCCGAGCTGGATCTGCTGTGCGACGAGGGCGAGGCCTACGCCCGGGCCCTTGAAGAGGCCGGGAACCGGGTCCACCTGCACCGCGTCGAGCGTGCCCTGCATGGCTTCATCAGCCTGCCCCGCTTCGCCCGCCCGCTCAGGGAGGCCTACGAGGTGATCGACGAGTTCCTCGACCAGGGTGCCCCCGGGCAGGAACGCGCATGAGAAGACCGGTCAGCCGTCGGCACTGGGTCCGCCTGGACAACGCCTCGAACATCTTCCCCGCCGCCCGCAGCGACGTGGACCCCAAGGTGTTCCGGATGAGCGCCGAGATGGACCACGAGGTCGATCCCGCGCTGCTGCAGGAGGCGCTCGACGAGACCTTCGCCCGCTTCCCGCTCTACCACGCGGTCCTGCGCCGCGGCGTGTTCTGGTACTACCTCCAGGACAGCGATCTGCTCCCGGTGGTGGAGGCGGAGACCGAGCCCAGCTGCGCCCCGATCTACCAGCCGGATCGCCGCACGCTCCTGTTCCGGGTGCTGCATCACCGCCGACGCATCAGCCTGGAGATCTTCCATGCGCTCTCCGACGGCACCGGAGCGCTGTGGTTCCTCACCGATCTGCTGACCGGGTACTCCCGTCGCCGCTTCCCGCAGGAAGCGCTGCCCGATGCCGCCGCGGACGAGGTGCGACCGGGTGCGCAGGAGCGGCCGGATCCGCCACCAGAGGCTGTCGGCGCTCGCACCGGTGCCGAAGCTGCCGAGGAGGTGCATGAGCTGACCACCGACTCCTTCGCCCACTACTTCCGCAGCCGCCGCCGACGCCGCCGTGCCGAGGCCGACCACCAGGAGGAGTTCAGCCGGGAGGCCGCGCCCGCCGTGCTCACGGTCGAGGAGGCCGACGCCCCGGTGGAGGAGGCGGTCGAGGAGCCTCCCGCTCCGCGACCCGCCCGTCGGCGGATCCACCGGGTGCGCGGCACCCGCACTCCCGATCACCGCACCCGCGTCATAGAGCTCACGATGCCGGCGAAGCCTCTGCTGGGCATCGCGAAGTCGGAGGGGGCGGCACTGACGATGTACCTCACCGCCCTGTTCTTCGAATCGATCCGCCGCACCGACGCCGGGGCGCAGGGACCGCCCACCATGGCGGCGTCCGTGCCGGTCAACCTGCGCCAGTTCTTCCCCTCGAGCTCCGCTCGGAACTTCTTCGCGACCATCCGGGTCGAGCACACCTACGGCCGGGGCGATGACTCGCCCGGAGCGGTGGCCCGCGCGCTCCAGGAGAGCTTCAGCGCCGAGGCCACCCCGGAGGCGCTCGAGCAGAAGCTGCACCGGCTGCTCCGCGTGGAGCGCCTGCCGCTGGCCCGGATCGTGCCCCGGCCCGTCAAGGACCTGCTGCTGAGCCTGATCAACCATGCGAACAACCGCAGGCTCACGGTCGCGATCTCCAACCTCGGCCGGGTCAAGCTGCCCGAGCCCGCCGAATCCCATGTGGGGCGGATGCTGTTCCACGTCTCCGCGGTGCGGCCCCAGTTCTGCGCGATGTCCCACGACGGCCTGCTGACCCTCAGCTTCACCGCCCCCTTCGTGGAGACCGACCATGTGCGGGAGTACGCGGCGCTGCTCACCGAGGCAGGTGTGGACGTCACCGTCTCCGCGGTGCGGGCCTCGGAGGATGAGCTGATGGAGTTCGGGACATGAGGCGCTGCCCGGACTGCACCGTCGAGGTCGAGGGGGAATGGGCCCGCTGCCCGCTGTGCGGGACCACGCTCGTGGGCGAGCCCGTGCCCGGCCCGTACCCGACCGTGCCGCTGCGCTTCTCCCGGCGCAGGGTGCTGCGGGTCCTGTTCCTCACCTCGCTCGCGGTGATCGTTCTGTCTTTCCTCGCGCAGCTGCTGTTCGGGCGCGATCAGGACGGCATCGGCGCGCTTCGCAGCGTCTGGCTGGGGATCGTCACCACCTGGCTCGTGGTGGTCATGGCCGTCAGCAAACGCCGCAACCTCGCGAAGTTCATCGTCTACCTGGTGGTGCTCGCAGGAGGCGTGTGCGTCTATTGGGACTACCTCTCCGGCTGGAGCGGCTGGTCCCTGACCTTCGTCGTGCCGATCGTGTGCGCCGCCTCGATCGTGGGACTGCTGATCACGGCGCGGGTGGTCCGGATCGAGGTGGGGGACTACGTCGTCTACAGCGGGCTGACCGTGCTGCTGGGGCTCACCCCGATCCTCTTCCTGGCGCTGGGATGGGTGGGCACGGTGATCCCCTCGGCGATCTGCGGGGGCCTCAGCGTCGCCGCGGTGGTGCTGCTGCTGACGGTGCGGGGCGGGATCGTGCGCCACGAGCTCGCCAAGCGGCTGCACCTGTGAGCGACAGCGCACGCTGAGACGCACTGCGCAGCGAGTGCACGGCGCGCCGACGGGGCCAGCGCCCACGATCTCCCTAGGATGCAAGACGCACGCGCGCACGGAGCGCAGGCATGCATGGCCCCCAGGGCGGGCCTCCGACGGCAGGAGAGAAGGTCGATGGACAGGGACCCGCGCGGCGGCCAGGACCGGGACCAGGACGACGACTGGATCTTCGCCATCGATGATCCCCACAGCCTGCCCACCGACCGTCTGCCCGACCGCGCCGCCTTCGACCGCTACGCCACCCCGCTGCTCGCCCGCCGCGCCGCCTCGCCGGCCCTGCCGCCCGGCGAGAACGAGACGGTGGACCTCAGCAGCCTCGACCTCGAGCCGGACACCAGCACCGGGGCGATCCCCATGGTGGGGGCCGACGATGAGGACCCCGCTGCGACCGAGCCGGAGGACTCCGCCGAGGACGATCAGCTGGTCGCCCCGCTGCGGTCCCCGGGCGCCGTCTCCTACGCCCGCTCCGGCACCACCCCGAACGCCGAGCACGACGAGATCCCGCTGAACGGGCTCGTGCTCCCGGACCGCTTCAAGGAGCTGGGCGTGTTCGACGCCCTCCGCGACGTGCTCGCCCTGATCTGCCTGGTCGCCGCACTGACCACCACCTTCACCCTCGCGGACAGCCAGCTGCTGGAGCTCGGCGGGAAGATCGGCATCGGCACCGGTATCGCGGCGCTGGTCATCGTCCATCTTCTGCGCTGGGTCCCCGAGAAGGCCCCGCTGGGCGCGGTGCGGATCCTGCGGGTGGCGGGCCTGCTGCCTGCGCTGCTCGTCGCTGTCACCGTGATCGTCGCGGACCTCGTGCTCTCGCTGCCGAAGCTCTTCGCCTCCCTGCCCGAGGGACCGCCCGTGGGCATCGGCATCGGCGTCTCCCTGCTGCTGCTCGGAGCGATCCTGGGCATCGAACCACGTGCCCATGAGGGCTACCTGCCGAAGCAGCGGGCACGCAGAGTCTCGCGCACCCTCCTGCTGGGCGTCGCCGGAGGTGCGACCCTCGCGCTGCTGATCGCCCTGGTGATGATCGTGGGGCGGGTGTTCACCACCGGCTGGGCGTTCTCGCTGATGACCTTCGCCAACGCCCTGGTCTCCGCGCTGCTGCTGGCCATCGTGCTGACCTCCGCACTGCGCCGCGAGCGTGCCTGGTACGTGTTCTCCACCGCCGTGGTGGCGGCGCTGGTGATCGCCGCGCTCGCCGACAACACCCTCGGGCTGCAGTTCGCGGCGCCGCTGAGCTTCGCCTCCGGCTTCGTCTACCTGCCGTTCCTGGTCGCGGCCTTCGGACTGATGATCTCGCGCTCCTTCGTGCGCAGCATGCCGGTCTCCTTCCGCCGCACCGACTGGCTGGTCTACACCGTGCGAGCCTTCGAGTTCAGCGCGCTCATGCACGCCGCCGCCGTGGTGTGGCACCTGCTGGCCGCGATCGCCGCCACTGCCGGGCAGGCGCCCGGAGGCACGGTCCTGCACCTCATCGACGCGGTCGTCTGCGCCTGCTTCGTGGTGGTGTCCCTGTTCGGGCGCACCTCGCTGCTCTCCCGCCCCGCCGTCACCGCCCGCGCCAGCGGCGTGGTCGCGGCGCTGGTGCTGGTGGTCGTCGGCTTCCTCGACGTGATCGTGAACTCGCTGGCGATGGCGGCAGGGGCGGGCCTGGTCACCGGCGGTGTCGCCCTGTTCATCGGCCTCGGCGCCGCCCTGATGCTCACCGTCCCCGCCCCGGTGCGGGACGAGTTCGGCGCCCCCGACGTCACCCGGATGTTCGCCGACTTCAGGGCCCGCGACGGCGGGCGCGTCTCGCTGCTGGAGCGGGTCCCGGATGTCGCCGATGAGACGGCGCGCCGCAAGATCTTCCCCGCGGCCTGACCCGCCCCGCCCCCTTTCAAGACCCTTCCTCCCCACACCCTGGAGAACCATGTTCCGCTGGAGCCTGCACGGAGACGGACGCACCATCGCGCCCGACGCGATCGTCCGCCCCGAGGAGCGCCTGGCCTGGCCGCTCACCATCGGGATCGGTGCCCAGCACGTGGTCGCCATGTTCGGCGCGACCTTCCTGGTGCCGCTGCTGACCGGCTTCCCGCCCTCGACCACGCTGCTGTTCTCCGGCATCGGCACCCTGCTCTTCCTGATCATCACCCGCAACAAGGTGCCCAGCTACCTGGGGTCCTCCTTCGCCTTCATCGCCCCGATCACCGCCTCCACCCAGGCCGACTCGATGGGCGCCGCGCTCGGCGGCGTGATGGTCACCGGTATCCTGCTGGCGCTGCTGGGGCTGCTGGTCGCGAAGATCGGCACCCGCTGGATCAGCGTGCTGATGCCGCCGGTGGTGATGGGTTCGATCGGCCCTGATCGGTTTCAACCTCGCCCCCACCGCGTACGAGAACTTCCAGAAGTCGGCGGTCACCGCCACCGTCACCCTGTTCGCGGTGGTGCTGTGCACCGCCCTGTTCAAGGGGATTCTGGGCCGGGTCTCGGTGCTGCTGGGCGTGCTGATCGGCTACGGCGTGGCCGTGCTGCGCGGCGAGGTCGTCTTCGCGCCGGTGGCGGAGGCCGCCTGGATCGGGCTGCCCGAGTTCCACCACCCCGAGTTCAACCTCGGCCTGCTGCCGATGTTCCTGCCCGTGGTGCTGGTGCTGTTGGCCGAGAACGTGGGGCACGTGACCAGCGTGGGCCTGATGACGAACCGCAACCTCGACCACATGGTGGGGCGCACCCTCGCCTCCGACGGCATCGCCACCGCGCTCTCGGCCGGCTTCGGCGGCTCGCCCACCACCACCTACGGCGAGAACATCGGCGTCATGAGCGCAACCCGCGTGTACTCCACCGCCGCGTACTGGGTCGCGGGCATCGCCGCGATCCTGCTCTCGCTCTCCCCGAAGGTGGGCGCCGCGATCTTCACCATCCCGCCGGGCGTGCTGGGCGGGGTGACCTTCGTGCTCTACGGCCTGATCGGCATCGTCGGCGTGCGGATGTGGGTCGACGGCAAGGTCGACTTCTCGAAGCCCAAGAACCAGTTCACCGCCGGTGTCGCGCTGGTCGTCGGCATCGCGAACGTCACCTGGACCTTCGGCAGCATCGAGCTGACCGGCATCGCACTGGGGACCCTCGCGGCGCTGATCATCTACCACCTGATGCACCAGCTGGGCCGCGCCACCGGCACCGATCAGGTCACCGAGCCCGCCGAGAAGGTCGCCCCGTCCCGCGAGGCCTGAGCTCGGCCGGGCCAGCGCTCAGTCGGGGTGGTCGGGCGCGGTGATCAGGGAGAACAGGTCCTTGGGATCGTCCGGGTCGGCGATCACGTCGATCCAGGCCAGCAGGTCGGAGCCCTGGGTCGCGTCCTGGGCGTAGCGCAGCGCCGAGAAGTCCGCGAGCGCGAAGCCGACCGAGTCGAACACCGTCACCTCCTTGTCCGAAGTGCGCCCGGCGGCGTTCCCGCTGAGCACTTGCCACAGCTCGGTGACCTCCGCGTCCTCTCCGAGCTGCTGGATCTCGCCCTCGATGCGGGTCTGCGGCTCGAACTCCACCACCACGCGGGCGTGCTCGAGGATCGCCGGGTCCAGCTCGGTCTTGCCGGGGCAGTCCCCGCCGATGGCGTTGAGGTGCATGCCGGGCCGCACCTGCTCGCGATGCAGCACCGCGGCGCGCGACTTGTCCGCGGTGCAGGTGGTGACCACGTCGGCGCCCTCGACCGCCTCGTCCACCGATTCGCACAGCTGCACGTGGAAGCCGAGGGGTTCGAGGTTGTGGCGCACCTTCTCCACCGCCGCCTCGTCCACGTCCACCACTCGCAGCTGATCGATCCCGAGCACGGCCCGGAAGGCGAGGGCCTGGAACTCGGCCTGCGAGCCCGCCCCGATCAGGGCATGGACCCGCGCCCCGGGGCGGGCGAGCTCCCGGGCGGCGAGCGCCGACATCGCGGCGGTGCGCATCGCGGTCAGCAGCGTCATCTCGGCGAAGAAGATCGGGTAGCCGTTGTCGACGTCGGCGAGCACGCCGAAGGCGGTGACGGTCTGCAGGCCGCGGGCGGGGTTCAGCGGGTGGCCGTTGACGTATTTGAAGGAGTAAAGCTCCCCGTCGGTGATCGGCATCAGCTCGATCACGCCGAAGGGGTGTGGCTGGCGAGGCGGGGAATCTTCTCGAAGGAGTCCCAGCGGCGCAGGTCGTCCTCGAGGTACCGGACCAACCCGGCCATGATGTTCTCCGCGCCGTCGCGCCGGATCCAGCGGCTCGTGCCGGGCACGTCGAGCAGGTGGGGCATCGTTCTCATCTCCCGTCGTAGGGCGCGTCATCGCGCAAGGTCGAGGAGTGCTCTGGCCCTCAGGGTAGGCCGACGGGCGGGCCACCCGGCGCGATACCGGTCGACCCGCCCGTCGGCGGTGGTGCAGTGGTGTGGTGGTGCAGCGGTGGATGGGGGACGCTCAGAAGAAGCCGAGCTTGTTCTCCGAGTAGGAGACCAGCAGGTTCTTGGTCTGCTGGTAGTGATCGAGCATCATCAGGTGGTTCTCGCGGCCGATGCCGGAGGACTTGTACCCGCCGAACGCGGAATGCGCAGGGTAGGAGTGGTAGTTGTTCACCCAGACGCGGCCGGCCTGGAGCGCGCGGCCGGCACGGTAGATGGTGTTCTGCTGGCGGCTCCACACGCCCGAGCCGAGCCCGTACAGGGTGTCGTTGGCGATCGAGATCGCCTGGTCGTAGTCGCTGAAGCGGGTCAGCGCCAGCACCGGCCCGAAGATCTCCTCCTGGAAGATGCGCATCGAGTTGTCACCCTCGAAGATCGTGGGCGTGACGTAGTAGCCGCCGGAGAGGTGCCCGCCGAGATCCGCTCGCTCACCGCCGGTGAGCAGCTTCGCGCCCTCCTGCGTGCCGATGTCGATGTAGGACAGGATCTTCTCGAGCTGGTCGTTGCTGGCCTGCGCACCGATCATGGTGTCGGTGTCCAGGGGGTCGCCCTGCTTGGTGGCCTCCACCCGCTTGATGCCGTCGGCGACGAAGCTGTCGTAGATCGACTCCTGCACCAGGGCGCGGGAGGGGCAGGTGCACACTTCGCCCTGGTTCAGCGAGAACATGGCGAAGCCTTCGAGGGCCTTGTCGTAGAAGGCGTCGTTCTGGGAGGCGACATCCTCGAAGAAGATGTTCGGGCTCTTGCCGCCCAGCTCGAGGGTCACCGGGATCAGGTTCTGCGAGGCGTACTGCATGATCAGGCGACCGGTGGTGGTCTCGCCGGTGAAGGCGATCTTCGCGATCCGGCTGTTCGAGGCCAGCGGCTTGCCCGCCTCGACACCGAAGCCGTTCACGATGTTCAGCACCCCGTCGGGCAGCAGATCCCCGATCAGCTCAGCGAGCACCAGGATCGAGGCCGGGGTCTGCTCGGCGGGCTTGAGCACCACGCAGTTGCCTGCCGCGAGGGCGGGGGCGAGCTTCCACACCGCCATCAGGATCGGGAAGTTCCAGGGGATGATCTGCCCGACCACGCCGAGCGGCTCATGGAAGTGGTAGGCGACGGTGTCGTCATCGAGCTGGGAGAGCGTGCCCTCCTGGGCACGGATCGCGCCGGCGAAGTAGCGGAAGTGGTCCACCGCGAGCGGCAGGTCCGCGTTCAGGCACTCCCGGATCGCCTTGCCGTTGTCCCAGGTCTCGGCGACCGCCAGCATCTCGAGGTTCTCCTCGATGCGGTCGGCGATCTTGTTGAGGATCACCGCGCGCTCGGCCACGGAGGTCTTCCCCAGGCGGGCGCTACGGCATGGGCGGCGTCGAGCGCCTTCTCGATGTCCTCGGAGGTGGAGCGGGCGGCCTCGGTGAAGACCTCTCCCGTCACCGGAGAGGGGTTCTCGAAGTACTCACCCTTGGTGGGCGGCACCCACTGGCCGCCGATGTAGTTCTCGTAGCGGGGCTTGAAGGTGACCTTCGAGCCCTCGGTTCCCGGACGTGCATAGACAGTCATGA
This sequence comes from Brachybacterium sp. Z12, assembly GCF_014400405.1. Taxonomy (GTDB): domain Bacteria; phylum Actinomycetota; class Actinomycetes; order Actinomycetales; family Dermabacteraceae; genus Brachybacterium. The sequence goes on from NZ_CP060496.1 coordinate 790,966, forward strand.
CGTTCCTTTCGCAGGCGGTGCGCAGCCGACGTCGTCGTCGGATGCCCAGCACCGTAATCCAGGTCACGTTGCATGAACGTTGCGTGGGGTCGGGGCCTCAGATCTTGCGGTGGGTGGCGGCGGGATCCTGTGGGCCTTCGGTGTCGGGGGTGCGCTCGGGGATCCAGGGGTCTTCGTCCTCGTCGACCGGGACATCGCCGTTGACGAGGCGGGATTCGAGGGATTTGGAGTAGATCGGCACGGGATCGGAGGTGACTTCGATGGTCCCGTCGATGTCCTGCCATTCGCCGCCGGCGACGGAGAACTGCCCGGAGAAGGTGGTGGTGAGGGTGATGTCGTACCAGCCTTCCTGGGCGTAGGTGGCTGAGACGACTTCGGAGGGGTAGGGCTTGCCGGGATTGGTGGTGGTGATGGTGTTCCCGTCGCCGAGGTTCCAGTGGTAGGAGCGCGGGGTGGCGCGGATGGCGACCGGGGTGTCGAGCAGTTCGACGCTGAGCTCCTGCGGCTCGGACTCGGCGTAGAGCACGTTGATCATGTTCACGGCGAGCCAGCCGTCGGTGGGGCCGGCGTGGGCCTGGAGGGGCTTAACGGGCATGCGGGCGAAGTCGGACTGGGTGACGGTGATGACCACCGGTGGCGCCTTGTCGAACTCGGGGGTGTTGGGACGGGCGCAGCGGATCCCGAGATCGGTGCGCTCTCCGGTTTCGTTGTCGATGCGGGTGCCGCGTTGGGTGACGCCTTCGGAGGGACCCTGTGCCGGGGTGGCCCCGCCGATGATCAGTGCGTCGCCCACGCCTTGGAAGCTGCTGCCGTTGCCCGCTTCGCAGGAATCGGCGTGCGGGGCGCAGGACCACGAAGAGCCTCCGCTGACGTCCGCGCCGCAGCCGGAGAACTCCGAGACGGGAGCCCAGATGTAGCTGTGGGGCGGTGGGGGCGGCGGCTTATTGTGCGAGTCTGCGCCGCCGGGATTGTTATTACCGTTGGTGACGTCTTCCCTGACCCTGCTGTGTCCGACGCCGAAACTCGGTTCATCGGAATTTTCGTGAGTCTCCGGAGCGGGGGAGTCCGACGAGTTTGCGTCTTCAACAGGGGAAGGGGCTGGCGGCTCGGGCGCCGCATGAGCTGGAAGTGCCAGTAGGGCCATGAGCGTTATGCCGATAATGAGGGCCAGGGTTCGTAGTGGGTCGAGAGCTGCAGTGCGCTTTGTGACAACTTCACAGGTCACTATCCGTCTCCTCGATACTCAATCCACCGACAGTCCAGTAGCCGTCATTCCAGGACATCCCAGCGATCGCGGAGTACGCCTTCTCCGGCACCTCTGTCGTCTGGCCGCCCGCGCTGGGCTCCGCATGTTCGCCCACTATGTAGATATATCCGATCTCATAATCGTAATTTTCGGATCCATACGTTTCTGAACCGTAAGCGGATACTTGGGTATCGCCCCAGTAGGTGCCATTGCTTCGGATGTCGTCTATCTGAGAAGTTATTTCGCGGCATCCATCACATGTTGGCCCAGACATTTTGATCGTAGCTTCGGCGGACCCCGTTTGGTACCCCCAGAACAGCAGGTCGACGTAGTACCGGAACGCCTGCTCCGCCCCCTCCGGCGTGTTCTCGTCCATCCCCGCGTACTCCGACGGGTCGGGCGGAGGGATGTCGGGGGCTCCGGCCGTGGGCGACTCGGTCTGTTCGCCGCCGCCGTCGCTGGGCTCGGTGTCACCGCCGCCGTCGCTGGGCTCGGTGTCACCGCCGCCGTCGCTCGGATCGCTGATGCCGATGTCCGGCGGGGAGTGGTGACAGGGCCGTCGTTCGGTTCGCCGCAAGCCGCGAGGCCGAGCAGGAGGGCGCCGGCAGCGGCCACGCTGAGGAGACGACGGGGCATGGAAGTGCCTTCCGGGAGTGTGTCAGATCACCGACACGGTATCCAGGAACCGCGTTTGCTGGCACCGGATCGCGACGATTGTGGACAGAGCGGCGGAGCAACGGCGTGGGAGCCGTGCTCAGCAGTCCTCTCCGCGCAGGTCACGGGCACGCGCTGCGGCCCACGAGCGTTCAGGAGCGTCGGCGGGGGCGAGCTCGAGGATCGTCATCAGCACCTCGAGTTCGTGCTCCGCCGCGGGCCGCTGCGCGTACCGCCACAGCTGGACGGAGGTGCCCACCTCCAGCAGGAGCTCGCGGAAGTGGTCATCGAAGCGTCGCCGGATCCGACAGATCTCGGGGGCCTCCGAAGAGGGCAGCAGCTCTCCGGTGCAGTGGTCGAGAGCAGCGTCGAGGTCCCCGCGCTCGAGAGCCGCCCGGGCCTGCAGCAGATCGCTGGAGACGTTTCCCTGCAGCCGGTACGGCCGCGAGGCGATCGTCAGTCCACTCCCCTCAGCGAGCAGCTTGCGCAGCCGGACCACCTCGGCGCGCACAGTCCCCTCCGCGCCGATGCTCCCGTGCAGCTGCTCGGCGAGCTCCCCCGCCGCTGACCCCCTCGGGGGAGAGGTGCAGCAGCGTGAGCAGCTCGGCGTGGCGCCCGCGAAGCTCGATCGTGCGGGAGCCCGCGCGCAGCAGCGGGGTACGACGTCCGGTGAGCAGAAGCTCGGCCGCTGCGGCAGGCGAGGGGCGCGGCAGGATCCGCGGCCGGCGGGGCGAGGGGGCGTCCACCGGGTCGGGGCTCAGCAACAGCCCGCGCAGCTCGTCCTGGGCGGCCCGAGCGGTCGCCTCGAGCAGCGGCAGCACCAGCGGGGAGACCGCCTCGGCGGTGCCGGTGACGTCGAGGATCCCGAGCGCCTCCCCGGTGTGGGGGTGCCGCACCGGCACAGCGCTGCAGCTCCAAGGATGCACGGCCTCGTGAAAATGCTCCGCCCCGACCACCTGCATCGAGGAGGCGGTGGTGAGGGCGAGAGCGGGAGCGGAGGTGCCCATGGCGGCTTCGGACCAGTCCGCGCCGGCGGCGAATCCCATGTCATCAGCGCGGGAGATCAGCTGGGGCCGCCCTTCGACCCACAGCAACCGCCCGCGCGCGTCGCCGAGCGCGACCACCAGCCCGGCCTCGACGGCTGGATCGATCAGCCTCGAACGCAGCAGCGGAAGCACCGCGGAGAACAGATGCTCGCGCCGTGCGGCAGCGAGCTCCTCGCCCTCGAGCACGGCGCCGGCGGGGAGAGCATCCGCGGGCCGGGCGGCCAGCGAGCGGCGCCAGGAAGCGAGCACAGACTCCCGGACCAGGCCGCCGTCGCCGCGCAGCTCGGTGTGGGCGCGCAGGTCTTCATGGGCGCGCAGAAGCTGCGCCTGGTAGGCAGAATCCGTCGGTGACCAGCTGGTGGCGGTCATCCGAACTCGTCCCGGGATGCGGGAACGGAAAAGCATGCATAGATCACGATCCACCTCGTCGTCGCTCGTGTCACAGCTGAGGCGACCGTACCCCGTGGGTGCGGGCGGGGCAACGGCTGCGGGCCGGGCGGGGCCGTCGGCTCACGCGTCATGGCCGACGGTGTTGCGGGAGACGAAGTTCGCCGCGTACTCCTGCTGGGTCAGCTCGAGGACGGGAGGCTTCGACGCCGGTGGCTGCGGCGTGCCCCAGGGGTTGACGAGGACCACCACCTCTTCACCCCTCTCGTTGGTCGAAAAGCCTTCGACGATGTACACGTGGCCGTCGACGACATCTCCGTCCGGTGCGCCACCGAGCAGCCATCCCGGCGGCGTGCTGGTCACCACCGACTTGCCGTCCTCGAGGTCCGCCCGGACCGAGTCGAAGCTGGCGTCGATGGAGACGCTCCCGCTGTCACCGGTGATCATGTCGAATCCCTTCCCGGCAAAATTCGCCTCGAGATCGCCGTAGTCCCCGCCGACGTGTTCGACGGCCGCCCGCTCGTAGACGCTCATCCAGGAGATGCGTTCGGAGAAGGAGCCGCTGTCGTGGTCGATGCGCCCGCGGACTCCGTCCTTGATCAGTTCTTCCTGCGTCACGACATGCTCGACCGGTTCGCCGTCCTCGTAGAGCGTCACGATCCAGTAGTCCTCGTCCGGGGTGGGGCCGTGGATCAGCTCGATGTGCTCCGCGATGAGCTCCGGGTTCTGCGCGGCCACGGACGCGAGCGTCGCGAGGAACCAGCAGTCACCGAAGTCGTTGCCCTGGACAGTGCTCCTCGGGTCGAATGCCTCGATCGTCTCGAGGTCCACTCCGATGGTGCGCGAGCTGACGTTCCGAGGGTCTTCGAAGCCGCCCAGTGAATCCTCGGTCGAGCCGCCGGACGCCCCGAAGAGGCGGCGCAAGAGGTCTTCGGCATACCCCGGGGAGTCTGCCTGTCCGAGCAGGGACCGCAGCGAACTCATCGATGACGGCAATGCGGGGGCGTCCGGCGTCGAGGCGAGGTCCTGCTCGTGCGCGTGTTCTGAGAGCTCGTCGGCCATCTCGCCCACGCGCCGTGCGATGGCGTCGAGCCGTGCTCGGAGAGCATGCATCTCCCGATCGAAGGCGTTCCGGTCGTGACCGACCCAGATGCTCGGGTCATCGGCGTGGAGGACTGCGCTCAGGACATCGCGCAGGTCGCCCGCGCGTCGTCCGGCAGTCGTCCCCAAGGCGGAGAGGACAACGGTGTCAGCACCCAGCATCAAGTACGCTCCATCGTCGAGACTGTGACTCGGATCATGCTAGATCGAGTGGTGAAGCCTGAGGGGAGGGGATGGGTGAATGTGGATGAAGCACCGGGGGACGTCGTGCCCGTTCGCGGCGCACACTCCTCGTCGGGGTGGCGGCGATGATCGCTCTGACCGGATGCACGCCCGCGGCACCTGAGCCCGTTCCGGTGGACGAGGCCCGCGCGCAGTACCGGGAGATGCTCCCGCCGCTGCAGGAGTCGATGCTGCAGGGCGCGAACGCGAGCTGGGACGAGGACTCGGAGCGGGTCCGTTTCGACGATGACGGGATCTGCCGCTGGTCGCCAGGGGATTCGAGCGCCGAGATCATGCTTCCAGAGGATGATCCGGAGGCCTGGGATGCCCGTCGTGAGGCGATCAACCCCGTGCTGGTCGAGCACGGGTTCGACGAGGTCGGCGGCGCGATGCGGCGCAACGGTGCCCCGGCCTACGGGTTCTTCAGCGATCGCGCGGACGGCGCCGGGGTGCACGTCTACACCGCGGCGGGGACCACTGTGGTGCGCGTGTTCGGGATCCCGGTCGAGGAGTCGGCCTGCCGCTGAGGCAGGTGGATCCCGGCGAGCATGCAGCGCACCGAGCCGCCGGCGGCCTCGATGGTGGGCACCGGCACGGCGAGGACCTCGCAGGAGCGCTCGATCCGTCGTCGCTGCGGGGGTGAGCTGCGCGGCGGCCCGCTGCGACATCACCAGGAACCGTCTCTCGTGCTCGCGCACCTAGCGAGACCAGCCTGCTGCTGAGCTCCGTGCTGCGCTGAGCGCGCGCCGCAGCGCCCCGGCCTGCCGCAGCGCCCCGACTCGCCGCGTCGCGAAAGGTGCCAGGAGGTGGAACCTTTCGCGACGTGGCGAGGGAATGCGTGGCGAGGGGATGCGCGGCGAGGGAGGCGTGGCTGCGAGGGACGAGCACCGGCCCACCTCCCAGGGTCCGCTCGCGGGGAACGAGGGCCGGGAGAGGGGCCGGTGGAGCGGGACCTGGCGGGCGGGGACTCAGACCTTGCTGCGTGCCCGGGCCGTGAGGCCGATGCCTGCGGCGAGCGCGACCGTCGCCGCCAGCGCCCAGGGCAGGATCTCGAGGCCGGTGCGGGCGAGGGGCCCGCGTGCCCCGTCGGACGCTTCCTCGGAGCCGGAGCCGGAGCCGGTGTCGGTGCCCGCGCCGGAGCCGGAGCCGGAGCCGGAGCCGGAGCCGGAGCCGGAGCCGGAGCCGGAGCCGGAGCCGGAGCCGGAGCCGGAACCGGAACCGGAGCCGGAGCCGGGAGCCTGGCCCTCGTCCCCTGCGCCCGGTGCCTCGCCACCGTCACCGGGAGCGTCACCACCGTCACCGGGAGCGTCACCACCGTCGCCGGGTGCCGCGCCACCCTCACCGGGGCCTCACCCTCGTCGCCCGGCGCCTCGCCACCGTCACCCGGCTCTTCACCCTCGTCTCCGTCGCCTGGCTGCTCGCCGCCCCCGGCCTGCGGGGCCACGAACACCGCCACGGTCTGCGCCGGCACGGTGACGGTGCCGGTCGCCGCATCCCAGCTCGCACCCTTGACGACCTCGTCGGCGCCGCCGGCCTGCACCTCGTGCAGCTGGTGCTCGAGCCCGGCCATGTCGTCGATCGCCTCCGTGATCGGCTCGTCGGAGGCGTTGAACACCGTCACCAGGCCGTCGAGCGCGGGATCCGCGTCCTCGCCCACGGTGTCGTCCACCCGCATGATCAGCAGGCCCGGGGTGGCGTCCGCACCGGCGTTGGGGAAGCTGACCTTCTGCTTGATCAGGTCCGCGTCGCCGAGCGTGAACAGCGCCGAGGAGGAGCGCAGGCGCAGCAGATCCAGGGTGACCTCGCTCGAGAGCCCGATATCCTCGGGGGTCGGCGTCTTGGCCGGATCCTCGAGCATCGGGACCATCAGATCCCAGGCCTCGCCGTTCTTCTCCTCCGGCGGCAGGCCGTTGCCGAAGCCATTGGTCTGCTCGGTCCAGTCGATCGTGTTGAAGTGGTCGCCGGAGTTATAGCTGTCGCGGTCCAGCGACTTCGAGCGCATCAGATCGGTGCCGCCCGCCCAGAACGAGGGGGACTGTCCCAGCGTCACCGTCGCCAGCGACAGCGTGTTCATCCGCAGCCGCACGTCCATCGGCGCATCCTGCGGCAGCTTCCACACGTTCATGTCGTACAGCGCCTCGTTGTCGTGCGCGTCGACGTAGTTGACCGTCTCCTCGGGACGGGTGGCGTACCCGGCGGGCGCGCCGTTGTAGTCCAGCTGGTCACCGCGCACCACCTCGCCGTCCGAGCTCAGCAGCTCGTAGTCGGCGAGGTTGCCGGCCATGCCGATGCGGATCAGGTCGGTGCGGTGCAGCAGATCGGTGCGCTGCTCGTCCTCGCTCGCCTCCGCGTAGCCGTTCGGCATCGTGTAGAGCCCGTTGCCGAAGCCTTGCACGGTGCGCTTGTCGGTGTCGAAGGGGCTGCCGCCGTGGACGGCGTCGCGCAGCCGGTCGTTGAAGGTGCCGATCGAGGTGCCGCCCAGCTGTCCCTGCGTGGCCTGGGTGAAGCGGGCGTTGCCGGCGATCTCGCCGAAGTCCCAGCCCTCGCCGTAGAGGTAGATGCTCGCGCCGTCGATCCCGTCGGCCTCGAGGGTTAGCGCGTCCAGCGCCTCGCGCACCGCGAGCATGTTGTCGGCGCTGTGGTGGCCCATCAGGTCGAAGCGGAAGCCGTCGACCCCGTAGTCCCGCGCCCACTTCACGGTGGAGTCCACCATGATCCTCTCGCCCATCGCATGCTCGGTGGCGATGTTCGAGCAGCAGGTGGAGGTCTCCACCGCGCCCTCGAGGCTCAGGCGGTGGTAGTAGCCGGGCACGATCCGATCCAGCACGGAGGTCTCCGCCTGTCCGTGCGCGGCGGTGTGGTTGTACACCTTGTCGAGCACCACCTGCAGGCCCATCGCGTGCAGCTCGCCCACCATGGAGCGGAACTCGCGGGTGCGCTCGCCGCCCACCTGGTGGCCCTCGCTCGCGTACGAACCTTCGGGGCTCATGTAGTGCAGCGGGTCGTAGCCCCAGTTGTAGGGGTCCTGGTCGGCGACCTCGGTGACCGCGGCCTGCTGCTGGTCCGAGGACGGGCCCGCGTCGGCCGGAATCTCCGGCTGGGTCTGCGCGGCGCGGTCCTCCTCGATGGTGGCGATGTCGAAGGTGGGCAGCAGGTGCACGGTGGTCACGCCCGCCTCGGCGAGCTCGGCCAGGCGTGCGGAACCGGCGGAGTCGGGGTGGCCGAAGGCGGCGTAGCTGCCGCGCAGCTCCTCGGGCAGCGCCTCGTCCCCGGCGGAGAAGTCCCGCAGGTGCAGCTCGTAGATGGTCTGGTCGGCGAACTGCTCGACCGTCGGCGCCGCGGTGTCCGTCCAGACCTCGGGTGCCCAGCGCGGATCGTCCAGATCCAGCAGCACCGAGTGCTGCGAGTTCAGGGTCAGGCCCACCGAGTACGGATCGGTGACCGTGTTGGTGACGACCTCGCCGAGGGCGGGCACGAATACCTCCACCGCGAAGGTGTACGCCTGATCGGCCCAGTCCGCCTCCCCGATCGCGGTCCAGATCCCTTCGGGCCCGCGCTCCATCTCCACCTCGGTCACGGCGGCGGCACGGGAGGCCGACGGGTCGCCGGCGGTCTCGGCCGCGCCATGAAGCTGCAGCGTCACGCTCTGCGCGGTCGGTGCCCAGAGCGACAGCGTGGGCACGCCGTCGTTCCAGCTCACGCCGAGCTCCTGCGCGGCGGCATCGTCGGCGAACAGGTCATCGAGCACGCCCGGGATCTGCAGTCCGGTGAAGACCTCGATGCCCTCCGGTCCGTGCTGGGCGAGCACCAGCTCACCGCGCAGCGCCTCCTCGAGCGCTGCTCGGTCCAGTTCCGGCAGATCCAGCGCGAGGAAGTCCTTCAGGTGCCCGCGGCCCGCGAGCTCGGCCTCGTCCAGGCCGCCGTCCCGCAGGGTCAGCTCGCCGAGGCTCTCGCCTCCGGTGACCTCGCTGCCTGCGACGGCGAGCCCGCCGTCGGGCGCCGTGAACAGCTCCCAGCGGGTGCCGTCCTCCGCGGTGACCAGGTCCGCGGGCCAGGCGATGGTGCCGGCGTCCACGAAGTGACCCAGCTGCTTGCCGGAGCCCGAGGTCAGCGGATCCGCGGCCTCGATGGTCAGCTGGTGGGTGGCCAGGTCGTAGCTGAAGGTCACGGTCTCTCCGTCCTGGGTGGAGAAGGTGTAGTTGTCGCCGTCGAGCTCACCGCCCACGCCGTAGTTCTCCGCCCACGATCCCCCATGGGCGACCTTCGCCTCGTAGGACCCGCGGGGCAGGTCCTCGGTGGAGAAGGTGTACATGCCGTCGCCGTCGGCGTCCTGCATCCAGGTGCGCATGCACGAGGGCATCCAGTCCTCGGGGCAGCCGAGGGCGGCGTTGAGCGAGCCGGGGAGGGTGAGGAAGGGGCCCTGGGCCCCGTTCTGGACCACGTGGGTGACGGGGTCGTACCAGAAGGTGAGCGGCCCGCCGTCGTGGGTGTAGGTGATGTCCTCGCCGCCGGGCACGCCGCCTGCGCCGTAGTTCTCGTCCCAGCCGCCGCCCACGGCGACCTTGAAGGCATGGTCACCGGCGGGGATGTCGAAGGTGCCCGTGAACAGGCCCGATTCGGGGTCCTCGGTGAGCTGGGCGGCGGTGCAGTCCGGCTGCCAGTCGCCCGCACAGCCCATCGCGGCATTGTGCGAGCCGGGCAGGGTCACCGAGTCCTCGCCGATCGTGCCCGGGCCGTTCTCGGCACCGCCGACGGAGAGGTCCGCGCCGACGACGGCGGTGGTGGAGTTCGCGACCCGGTTCCCGGCCGCATCGGTGGAGACGGCGCGGTACTCCAGGAGGGTGCCGGTGGGCAGGCCCGCCACATCGTGGAAGACGCGCGGCGTGTCATCCTCCGCGGTGCCCAGCGGTGTCCAGGCCACCTCGCCGGCCAGGCGCCAGCTGAAGGAGGTCTCCGCCCAGCGGTCCGCGGTGACGGTGGCGGAGATCGGGGCGCGGCCCTCGACCTTGCCGCCGTCGGCGAGATCCAGGGCGAGCTCCTGCGCCTCCCCGGCGGCGGCCACGGGCTGATCGGCCACCAATACCACGGCACCCAGCGAGGGCACGGTGACCTCGAGCGTCCCGTCGGCCGCAGCGGCCGCCGGGGCGTGATCGCCGTGCAGCGAGGAGTAGCTCGCTCCCGGGGTGAGGGCGGTGAGGGTGACGGTGCGCGCCTCGGAGGCGTTGTTCAGCGCCACCAGATGTTCGATCTTGTCCTCGCGGTCTACGCGGGAGAAGGCGTAGATCCCGGCGCCGTCCTCGGCATGCAGCTCGATCTGCGCGCCGGTGGCAAGGGCCGGGGTGGTGCTGCGCAACGTGGCGAGCTCGCTGATCAGCGGGTACAGCTGCGCGTCGGTCGAGAAGTGCTCGCCCTCGCCGTAGGGGGTGCCGTCGATCAGGGTGTCATCGAGGTAAGAGGGCACCTGGCTGGGGAACATCGACTGGCGGGCGTCCTTGTCGTCACCGTCGCCCACGAAGCCCTGCTCGTCGCCGTAGTAGATCACCGGCTGGCCGCGTGTCAGCAGCATGGTCTCGTGCGCGAAGGCGGTCCGCTCGTCGAGCCGGTCGGAGTCGCGCAGCAGATGGCCGATGCGGCCCATGTCGTGGTTGCCCACGAAGGTGGGCAGATCCGCCGCGGAGGAGTCCGCGGTCGTGTAGTGGTCATCCGCTGCGAACAGCCCCGCCATGCCCTGCGCGGTGTGCCGCCGCGGGCCCAGTTCGTCGTGGAGGACTGGTAGGCGAAGTCGAGCACGGAGTCCATGTCGGTGTCGCGCACATAGGGGAGAGCAGCTGCGCATCGGCGTCGTAGACCTCGCCGAAGGTGAAGAACTGCTCCCCGGCCGGGGCCGTGGCCTGATGGTCGACGAGCGTCGCGGTGAAGGCCTGCCAGAAGGCGAAGTCGACGTGCTTGGCGGTGTCGATGCGGAACCCGTCGATCCCGAAGTCCATCCAGGTGGTGTAGATGTCCTCCATAGTCGCGAGCACCCGCGGGTCCTCGGTCATGAGGTCGTCCAGGCCGTCGAAGTCGCCGAAGGTGACGGACTCGCCCTCCCACGTGGAGTTGCCGCGGTTGTGGTACATCGTGACGTCGTTGAGGACTTCGGGGACCATCACCTGGTTCTCCGCGGAGCGCACCGGGGTGTAGGGGAAGGAGGTCGCCGGATCCATCGCCGGGAAGTCCGGGGACTGTGCCTGCGCGGTGACGTCCACCGGGTTGCCGGCCGCGTCGAGGTAGGGGGAGGTGGCTTGGTCGATGTAGCCGTACTCGCCCTCCTCGTAGTCGATGAGGTCGGCGGTGTGGTTGGTGATGATGTCGAAGTAAACCTTGATGCCGCGCGAGTGGGCGTCGTCGATGAGGGCCTTGAGCTCCTCGTTGGTGCCCAGGTGCGGGTCGATGGTGGTGAAGTCGGTGATCCAGTAGCCGTGGTAACCGGCGCTCGCGTCCTCGCCCTCGCCCTGCACGGGGTTGTTCGTGAACGAGGGGGTCAGCCAGATCGAGGTCATCCCCAGGCCCTCGATGTAGTCGAGCTTCTCGTGCAGGCCCGCGATGTCCCCGCCCTGGTAGAAGCCCTTGTCAGCGGGGTCGAAGCCGTGGTCCAGCCGGTCGCCCTCGATCCCGCCGGTGTCGTTGGAGGTGTCGCCGTTGGCGAACCGGTCGGTGAGCACGAAGTAGAAGATCTCGCCGCCGCCGGGATGGCGGTAGGGGACTGCGCGAGTTCGGCATCTTCCTCGGTGTACTCCCCGCCCTGGTCAGCGAGTGCCGCAGAGAGTCGGGTGGTCTCCGCATCGAAGCGGAAGGTCACGCGGGTGGGCGCCGCGACGGCCAGCGGGATGTTCTCCTCCCCGCCATCGAGCCCGTACGCCTCGTCCCAGCCGCCGCCGATCGCGGCCTTGACCTCGAACTGCCCGGCGGGGACCTCGAAGGTCGACTCCCAGATCCCGGCGGCATCGGTGGGTGCCAGTGCCGTCGCCTCGCAGGCAGGGTCCCAATCCTCGCCGCAGCCCAGCTCGTCCTGCAGGGAGCCGACGAGCACCGGCTGGGCCGGGCCGACGGCGTGCACCAGCGGGGCGGTGCCGAGGATCGTGGCCGTCGCCATCAGCAGCGAGGTGACCGCCGCGAGCAGGCGCGAGGGGGTGGCAATGCGGATGGGATGGGCAGACCGCGGGACCGACATGCGGGGACTCCTCTGTCCGAGCAAGGGCGCCGGCCGGGGCCGACGGGGAGGGCGCGCAGGAGCCGACGGAGAACGACGATCCTGCAAGAACTGCAAGGCGAAACCCTCGACTGTGCGGTGATTTGCCGTCTCCACTGTAGGGGGCGCAGGTCACATGCTCAAGGGTGAGAGCAGAACCTGCAAGATCTTTCAGGATTCTGGGCTCTGCTCACCCGTGCTTCAGAGGCTCAGCACCTCGGGTGCCCCGGCGATGGTTGCGATCGTCGTGACCGCGGCGTAGCCGGTCAGCACCGTGCACAGCAGCCATTCGCGAGCGCTGCCGGCGTTGCCCAGCAGCGGCAGGGCGATGTCCCCGCTGCGCTGCCAGAAGGGCGAGGCGAGCCGCTTCGGCGGCTTCACGGTCAGCGGCCAGGTGGGGAAGGGGATCCCGTCGGTCGTGAGGAGGTCGCCGACGAGGTGGGCCAGCGTCCCCACGGCCACGGCGGCCGGCAGCCAGAGGGACGTGTCCGGCGCGACGACCCCGACCAGCAGTCCGGAACCGGCGCCCACGACCCACGGCAGCAGTCTTCCCTTGACCGCCTTCAGCGCCCGGGTGCCGAAGGCGCACATCACGGCGACCAGGAGCGCGGCGCCAGCCTGCACCTCGCCCAGCACGGGCACCTGGACCTGCCAGTCGAGCCCGTTCACGAACGCCGCCAGCGCGGTGAAGGCGGCGACGGCCAGGAGCGTGTGGGTCGCCCCGCGATGCCCGGCCACCGAGCTGACAGCTCGGGTGAGCGCCTTCGTGAGGCCGCCTCCGGAGCGGGAGATCGTGGCACTGGGATGGTCGATGTCCGGCAGCAGGGCGGCGCCGGTGGCGACCACAGCCCCGGCGATCACCTGCGCGGGCGTCAGGTCCCACAGGCCCCACCCCGCCGCATGCCCCATCATCGAGGTGGAGCCGGCCAGGGCCATCCAGGCGGCGGTGCCGCTGATCGCGTGGTGTCCGCCCATCATGGGCATCGTCCTCCTCGGGAGTCGTCCTGTGCGGTCCCACCTGGGAAGTGGGCGGGGAGCCGCTGGTGGGACGCAGGACGTCACCGGGGAGGAGGACCGCTGGGAAGACTACCGGCGGGTCATGACAGCGGACGGCGTTCGTCAGCCTCGCGGGCTGCTCTTGGAGCTGCTCCGCTGATGCAGTACCTCCGCCACATGAAAGGCGCAGACCGCGATGCCGATGCCGACGATCACTCCGATCAAGCGTCCGGTCCACGAGAATCCCTCGGACACCGACATCACCAGCATCAGAGCGAGCAGGAGCGCCACGATGAAGCCGCTCTCGGACCAGGAGCGCGGGACCACGGGATCGAAGCCGCGGGAGAGCACCACCAGGGCGAACGCGATTCCTACCGCGCCGCCCACGAAGCTGACGACCAGGGTGAACGTCGCCGAATAGGGGAGCAAGGTGCGGACCAGGATCACCCCGATCGCGATCACGAACAGGCTGCGATACGGCTCGGGCACACGCACCGGATGTCGCCATTCCACAATGTTCATCGCGTCACGCCTCCAGCAGCAGCAGGAAAGAGGAGGCGTCGTGCGCGAGGGTGTGGCGGGCGATGACATCGGTGTCGAGCAGCGGCGTAACGGTCATGCCTCACGGTATCTCGCGAGGTCGGGGCGGGCGAGGCAGTCTCTCATGTGGCGAGGCGGAGGCCTGTACGGTCGGTGCCGTGACGAGCGCACTGACCACGTACCTGAACCGCCTCACCGTCGCCCTCTCCACGGCGACGGTGCCCGAGACCTCCGAGGAGCTCGGGGCGATCCTGCCCGATCGGGGCATCTCCGGCAGCGCCGAGGAGGTCGGGGACATCCCCGAGCTCTCGTATCTCTCCGGCGCACGCGATGACCACCTCGGCGTGGCCACCTGCTCGATCGACGGGGAGATCACCTCCGCCGGCACGGACCACGCCTTCCCCGTGCAGTCGATCTCCAAGGCTTTTGCCTATGGCGCTGCGATCGACCTCCACGGCATGGACTACGTCGATTCTGTGGTCGACGAGGAGCCGACGGGGGAGGAGTTCAACGCCCTCAGCATCGACCGGCACTCCAAGAAGCCGAAGAACCCACTGGTCAACATCGGGGCGATCCGCACCCACGCGATGCTCGGCCCCACCCAGGCCGAGCGCACCAAGCGCCTGCGCGATGTGCTGGACGCCGCCGCCGGCCGCCCTCTCGAGCTGCACGAAGCGACCCGCGACGAGGAGCTGACCACCGCCGACCGCAACCTCGCGCTCGCGTACATGCTGCGCGCCGCCGGCTCGATGAGCGAAGACGCCGCCGAGGTGGTGGGCGGCTACATCGAGGGCTGCGCGGTGCTCACCACCGTCACCGACCTCGCGGTGATGGCCGCGACCCTCGCCTCCGGCGGCACCAATCCGCTGACCGGGCAGAAGGTGTTCTCCCGGGTCGCCGCCCGCCAGGTGCTCTCGGTGATGCTCACCTGCGGGATGTACGACAACGCGGGGGACTGGGTCAGTGATGTGGGCCTGCCCGCGAAGTCCGGGGTGGGCGGCGGGATCATCGCAGCGCTGCCGTCCCGCTTCGGACTCGCCAGCTACGCCCCGCAGCTCGACCTGCACGGCAACTCCGTGCGCGGCACGCTGTTCTTCGAGCGCCTCAGCGACGACTTCGCCCTGCACATGCTCGACGGCACCCTGCCGCTGGACCTCGAGGAGCGCGCGACGGAACTGATGGAGGTCGGCACGCACGTGGTGTGAGGGCGAGGCGGGGCGCACGCGGGGGCGGCGTGCTCAGTGCGCGAGGGAGTTATGTGAGACGAAACTGCGCTGATACTCGCTCTGCGTCAGCTCGAGCACCGCAGGCTTGCTGGCGTGGGGGTCTCCCCAGGGATTGATGAGCCTGATCCTCGGCTCGGATCCGTCCGTCGGCCGGATCACTTCATCCACGACGTAGACATGGCCGGGGACGACATCGTCCGCCGGGCCGATCAGCGGGATCGCCGGCGGGGTGCTCGTGACGACGCTCTGCCCTTCATCGAGTTTCGACTCGATCGAGTCCAGGCTGAGGCTGAGCGACATCGATCCGTTGTCACCGGCGACGATGTCGAATCCCTTGCCGGCGAAGTTCCTTTCGATGTCTCCGTACTCGCCACCCATATGCTCGACGGCCGCACGCTCATAGATGGTCATCCACGTGATGTCCCCATCGGTGTCCCGTACACCGTCTCGGACTATCTCGTCCTGGGTGACCTCGTGCGTGACCCATTCCGAACCGTCCCAGAGATCGACCTCCCAATAGTCCGACTCGGGGGTGTCGCCTTCGACGAGACGGATGTGCTCCTGGATCACTTCAGGGTTCTGCTCCGCCACAGCGGCAAGAGAGGCGAGGAACCAGCAGTTGCCGATACGTCCCTGGCTGAGATCCTCCGCAGCGGAGAACTGCTCGATGTCGTCGAGGTCGATGCTTCGGGAGTCGATCTGTTCCGGGTCGAGCTCGCCGCCGAGGTCCTCGGACGTGCTCTTCCCTTCCGCGCCGAACAGAACAGGCGCAGCGCCTCTGCGGAGGCACCATCACCCTCAGCCATGCGCTGCAGCAGCTGTGCGAACGTCTTGGGCGAGATCTCCGCGATGGTGCTCTCCCCAGCGCCGCTATCGGGGGTGCTTGCTCCGTCCTGCTCCTCGGCGTGAAGGTGGAGTTCGGCTGCTCGATCGGTGAGCGCCGCTCCGGCCGCCGTGATCAGAGCGGTGGATCGCAGGGCTTCGACGGCGAAGCGATCGAAGTCGGGGCCGGTCCAATGGACGCCGTGCACGGCGGCCAGGAGCCGTTCGGCGATGTCCTGCACCCTCGAGGCGCCGTCCGTGCAGCGCGCTGCATGGTCCCGCACGCTCGTGGTGTCCGCCCCATAGAACATCTTTCCCCCTCATGTCCTCGCTCCGCCCACAATAACTGGGAAGCGCTGGTGCCGCGCCCGGGCTGTGGATAGCGTGGGTGCGAGCCTGAGGAGGGGCGAATGCAGAGGTGGTCTGTCCGAGGACTGTGGGGAGGAGTGCTCGTCATGATGATGTCCGCATGCACGGCAGGCGGAGGCGCTGCAGCCCCGCTGGAGGAAGCACGCGAAGAGATCGACGCGCTCGTCGTCGAGCTGCAGGAGGCAGTCGCACTCGACGAAGACCTCTCCTGGGAGGGGCCGACGGGCGAAGCGCTGGCCGAGGATGACGAGGGGATCTGTCGCTGGCGCCCGGGGAATGGACTACCGAGCTGGCGCTCCCTGAAGACGATCCCGGCTGGGCCGAGCGCGAACAGCGCCTCGACGCGGTGCTGCAGGAGCACGGGCTGGACGCTCTCGGAGACCCCGGGTACACCGGAGGCTCGGCCTACGGCTTCGAAACGGCGGGCCCCGCGGGCGGCGTGCTCCGGATCGACTCCTGGAAGGGTGTCACCACTATCCGCCTCCACGGGCTCGAGGTCGAGGTGGACAGTGACTGCGGAGAATCCTCGCTGACCCGCTGACCCGCTGACCCGCTGACCCGCTGACCCGCGCCGCACGGGGGCGTCGCCGTCGAGCGGGAGTTGTGCACCGACCGTCCCCATGCGTACAGCCCCCGCGATATACGGCCGGCCTGTACGCATGAGGACACCGGATGCCGGCGGAGGTCGCGCCGCCCCCACCGCGGAGGTCGCCGCGATCACGCCCTGGGATCGGTAGACTTCCCATCATGAGTTCCCCTTCGAGCAACGAGCTGGTCCGCCGCCCCTTCGAGGGCCTGCCCAACGAGCAGGACCTGGTGGCGATGCGCCAGTTGATCCCGGCCGCGACGATGGCCGTGAAGACCACCGAGGAGTACGGCGGCCTCGACGTCGAGCTCGCCACCATCCTGCCGATGGCATGGCCCGCAGTGCGCCGCACGGACGGCTCCGTCACCGTCGGCATCCAGGCCGCCTACCCCGGCAACGACCTCTCCCGCGGTCTCGGTCAGGCGATCAAGCTCGCCGCAGCACTCGAGCCCGGCAACCCGGTCACCACCGTCCCCCGACGACGAGGATGCGCCCCGGCTGCAGGATGTCCTCGATCTCAGCGGCGACTTCGAGATCCAGGTCCAGGAGACCTTCGAGTTCTGGCTCGATCCCAGCGCCGAGCGCACTGCGGAGATCGAGCAGGCGATCTCGCAGGCCAACGACTCGATCATGCAGACCCGCCCCGTGGCCGGCCTGCCCCACGCCTACTGGGTCGATGCCGGTCCCAAGGAGCATGTGCGCTGGGTGCTCGACGCCGACGAGGAGAAGGTGATCGATGCGGTCACCCGCCTCCACGCCCGTCGTGAGTCCGCGCTCTGCGAGGGAGCGAAGTACGTCGGCTCCTTCCGTGCCGAGGGCCTTTCGATCCCGGTGTGGGATCTTCCGAAGGGTGCCGGCGCCGAGGCCGCCGAGGCGGAGGCGGAGTCGTTCCGGGCCCGCTTCGAGGAGGCGCTCGCCGCCACCGAGCCGCTGACTACGCTCGAGCGGCGTGCACGCGGCGGCATCGTGGCACGTCAGGTGACCCTGCGATGAGCCCCGCGGGGCTGCTGACGGCGCACCGCCCCGAGCGGGTGGCCGTCGTGATCCCCGCCAAGAACGAGGCGGAGCGGATCGAGGCGACCATCGAGTCCGCCCGCAGGATCGCGGGCGTGGACCTGGTCGTGGTCGTCGACGATGGCTCCACCGACGCGACTTCCGCCGTCGCCATGGGGGCCGACGCCCTGGTGGTGCGCCACAAGACCAACCGCGGCAAGGCCGCGGCGATGGCCACCGGCGCGCAGGTGATCGCGATCCGTGAGGACGCCGAGCGGGCCGACGGCGGCGAGAGCTTCTCCGAGGAGCTGCACGCTGAGCCGCGCGAGCCTGGGCACACCGGCCCGCTGCCGGTGATCGATCCGGGCGAGAGCGTGCCCCGTGCCCTGCTGTTCCTCGACGCTGACATGGGCGGTTCCGCCGAGTCCGCGCAGCCGCTGGTCGATGCGGTGCTCGACGAGGGCGTGGACATGGCCATCGCCCTGCTGCCCCCGCAGGACGGCGCCTCCGGGATGGGCATCGTGGTGCGCACCGCGCGTCGCGGCATCCAGCGCGCCACCGGCTGGGAGCCCACCCAGCCGCTGTCCGGGACCCGCTGCATCACGCGGGAGACCTGGGAGGCGTGCCTCCCGCTCGCTCCCGGCTGGGGCGTGGAGACCTCCCTGACGATCGACGCGCTGAGCAACGGGTTCTGGGTCAAGGAGATCCCGGCCCAGCTCCATCACCGCGCCACCGGCAAGGACCTGCGCGGTCAGCTGCACCGCGCCGCCCAGCTGCGCGACGTGGTGCGGGCGCTCGCCCGCAAGCGCCACCTGAGCCCTGACCTCGATCCGGACGCTCCGGCGCAGGTCGAGGCCGCGCCGCCGGCGGAGGAAGCGCCAGCAGAGACGCCGTCGGCGGAGACGTCGCCGGCGGAGGCGCCGCACACTCCTGCTCCCACCGACCACGACGAGGAGAAGGTCTGGACGATCGTCCCCGAGCGTGAGTCGGCGCAGGAGAGGGCCGAGCATGCCGAGGACCGTCGGGTCACCCTCGCCGATCTGCCGGTGGACGGAGACTTCTCCGACGACGAGACCCGCGCCCTCGGCGACGTGGACGCGGCGGAGCTGGATTCGCTGCTGCGGAACCTGCCGGTGGAGGGCGACTTCGCACCCGACGACATCGTCTTCCTCGCGCGGACCGATCTCGAGGCGCTCGCCGCACGGATGGGGAGGCCCCTGTCGAGGGTCGCTTCTCGCCGCTGCACGCGGTGATCATCGCCTCGCACCTCGGTGCGGGCGAGCCGAGATCCCGGAGTCCCTGGCGACCCCGCTGACGCCCGACGAATACACCTCGTTCGTGGTGCACTCCGCGGTGGACGCCGAGAACTCCTGATCAGGCGGCCTCGCGGCCGCGCTCTTCGATCTCCGACGCCTCCTGCGGGGTGGGCAGCACCGCCGGCAGGAAGCACATCCAGATGCCGAGCATCGAGGCGATCAGCACCGGCCCGGTGTCGTTGACGGCGTAACCGACCCAGGCCCCGGCCACGAGCGTCACCCGCACCCAGTAGGAAGCGGGATGCTCGGCGTCCAGCGCCGCCAGTCGCCGCCAGCGCAGTCGGCTCGGCATCAGGATCGCGACCGAGGCGATCACCGCGAGCACCATCACCACCGCGAGCGCCGGATAGCCCGTGGTCATCGCGATGTTCTGGGCGAGCTTGCGGACGACCACGGACAGCAGCTCGCCGCTGAGCAGCTCGTCGATGAAGCGACCCAGGTGGGTGCGGTCCTCGGCGGGTCGCAGCCAGTCCAGGAAAGACACGCCCAGCACCGCGACGGCGCCTCCGGCTCCGAGGGCGAGGACGTGCCACAGTCGCGGACGGATGCCGGAGACCAGCAGCGCGAGCAGTCCGAAGGCTGGGATCGTCGCGAGCATCGATCCGAAGTCCGCTCCCATCGATGGGGCGACGCAGACGATCGCGACCAGGGCGCCGACGACCACCGTCCACACCACCCGTGCGCGGGGCGTGCGCACGATCGCGAACAGGCACAGCAGCGCCATCAGCGTCGCGGCCAGCACCATCCCGAACAGGTGGTTCGACAGCCCGTAGAAGCGCCCGCCGGAGATCGGCTGCGCGCCGAGCGGCGAGGACAGCTGGAACCGGGAGCCGATGGCAGATTCCCCGAGGAGCAGCAGGGCGACCAGCGCCGCGGAGATGCCCGCCGGGCCCAGACGATTGTGCCGCCATGGACCGGCCAGCACCAGTGCCGACAACAGGGCGGAGCCCGCCCACACCACGCCGGTCAGGGCCAGGGTGGAGTTCTCGGCTCGCCACCACGGCACCAGCGAGGCGAACATTCCCACCGGAAGCGCGAGCGGAGCGATCGCTGCGAGCGCCCGGCCCACGGCCGCGAGGCGCGGACGTCGGGCGAGCGGCGGGATCACCAGGATCACGATCCCGATCACGCCGAGCACGAACCAGGAGCCCAGCGCCGGCACGGTCGCGCCATCGACCTTCGCCGCCGCCAGCGAGCGGTCGAGCGCCAGCTGCTGCGGATCGTCATGCTCGGTGCCGCGGAACGGCTGGCCGGGGATCAGCCCGTCGGCCGTGGCGTCGTGGGAGGCGAGGACAGTGGCGAGCACGTCGGTGAGCACCACCACGCCGGTCTGCTTGGTGGCCCCGCTCGTGAGCGCCTGCCCGGGGAAGGCGGTGTCGAGGGCGACCTGCAGCCCGACGGTGCGGGAGGCGACCGCGCCGGTGCGCTCGACCGCCTCCGGGTCGTCGGGATCGGTGGCGGCGACGGAGACCAGGAGGGTGCGGGGGAGGTCCGTGCTCTCGCAGCCGCCGAGCTCGTCGAGGATCGCGCCGACGCTCGCATCGAGCGTGGTCAGCGCCTGGTCGCGGGCAGGATCATCGTGGTCGGGCAGGGACGGTGCGGCGGCCTGGACGATCTCGCCCTCGTCGACGGCATCGGCGATCTCGGTGTAGGCGGTCTCCTGCGACGCCTCCGGATCTCGCGCGCCCTCGCGCATGATCATCGTGCTCGGCCCGTCGAGCTCGATGCTGCTGACCGGGACCCCGAGCTGCTCCCACTGGTCCTTCGCCGGGTTCGGGATCCCGCTGGTGCGGGGCGCCTCCTCCGCGAGCCCCCGGTACCCGGAGTGCAGGGTCTCCATGCCCTGCCGCTTCGTCGAGACGACGGTGGTCGAGGTGGTGTTCATGGCACCCGCGCCGGAGCGGTCGGCGAGGCACTGCAGATTCGGGGTGGCCTCGGGATCGATGTCCTCCCAGCCGAGCCCCGCAGTGGCGATCACGAGCCGCACGGGATCGTCGGGATCGTCGGCGGAGGCGGCTGGCACCCCCACCAGGAGGGCTGCGCCGAGCAGCACGGCGAGAAGTGCGCGACGCATGGGGGTGAGCAGATCCTGGAGCACATCCTGATGCTACGGGGAGGTCCTGACCCGCGCCGGTGCCCGGTGCAGTCCCTCCACCTTTTCCTCACGGCTTATCGTGGTCTCCATGTCCTCTCCACAGCCTCCCTATGAGCAGGTGCGCCGCGAGATCGTCGAGCAGGTCCGCACCGGCGAGCTGAAGCCGGGCGACCGGCTGCCTGCGATCCGCACCTATGCCGCCGATCTCGGCCTCGCCGCGGGCACCGTGGCCCGCGCTTACAAGCTGCTTGAGGAGGCACGGATCATCGTCACGCGCCGCGGAGCGGGCACGACCATCGCCTCGGGAGCCGTGCAGGAGGCTCGTAAGGACGCCGAGGCCACCGCGCGCGAGTCCGGAGGGCCGGTCGATACGGCCCTGATCTCTCTCTTCGCCGCACCCGTCGCCACGGCCCGTGCGCGCGGCGCCCGCGACGTCGAGATCCTCGCCACGGTGCGTGCCGTGCTCGCGGGGAGAACGGCAACGGGCCCGCGTGACGGGCAGCTCGACGGACCGCGTGCGCATCGCCTCCCATGACGCGGACGGCGCGGTTCCCTTCCGCGACCGCGTCCTCGAGGTCTGGAAGCTCGCCTTCGGCCCGGTCGAGGATGAGGGGGACTGGCGAGGCAGGTTCTGGGAGCAGCACCGCAGACGCGCGGGATTCCGCCTGGTCGCCGCCGAGCTCGAGGACGAGCTGGTCGGTTTCGGGTGGGGCTACACCGGGGAGCGCGGGCAGTGGTGGGCCGACAGTGTCGCCGGAGCACTCGGCGCCGACGCCCGCAAGTGGGTCGGGGGCACCTGGAGTTCGTTGAGCTGGCAGTGCTGCCCGACCATCAGGGGCGTGGCATCGGAGGCCAGCTCCATGACGCACTGCTCCGAGACCTCCCGCGCGAGCGGGCGCTGCTCCAGACGGATGCCGACAGCAGCTCTGCAGGCCACAGCCTCTACATCGCTCGCGGCTGGGACGTCGTCGGCAGGCTGCCTGGGGAAAAGGTCGTGATGGGAAAGCACCTGCCCTGATGATCCGCCTCGAGAGGCTCGGGCCCCGGCATGCGCAGGAGATCCTTGCTGGTCAGGATGCCCTCCTGGCCGGGGAGATCATCGGCCGGCCCTGGGAGCCGCCAGCGCTCGCCGAGTTCCTCAGCCGCTGCGAGCGCTGGCGGGAGGACGGCCCGCTCCAGGAGTTCGCTGCGATCGATCAGGCAACGGGCCGGTTCCTCGGTGGGGGAGGAGTGCACCGCATCGCACCCGGGATCTCACGCGGCCAGGCGGTGCTGACGTACTGGCTGCTGGCCCCGGCACGAGGTCGCGGACTCGGCACGCCTCTCGCCGCGGCGATCGTGGGGCGTGCGCGGCGCGACCCCGTGCTGGAGGAGGCCGTGCTCCTCATCGCCCCGGGCAACGCTCCCTCCCAGGCAGTCGCTCGGAGCCTCGGCGCCCGGCCGACGGGGAGATCGTGCCCCACCCGGCGGGCGGCACCCGACGAGCGGAACGCTGGATGCTGGCACTGCACGACGAGGGATAGCGCCTGGGAGGTCCAGCATCCCCGAGTGCAGGTGGCGCGGCAACGCCCATTCTGAAATGTGGAAGGAATGTGGAAATTCTGGGCCACGCGCGCCGGACGAGCTAGCCACCTTTCCTCCCCACTCGGAGTTATCCACATATTCATCCCCATTTGTGCCGTCCCATTGCCCTCTGCGGTGCGCCTCGGTAAGGTCGAAAGCGAATCGCAGAAATGTTCGATACTGCGGCTATGTTCGACTCAGACGGCCTCGCGATCGTGGCGAGCATCGTTCGAACGTGGCCTGCGTCGCGAAGGACTCTCGAGGGGGTGAGGATGAGGATGATGACGGTGACAGAACGCCGTGCAGGGCGGCGCTCTGCAGGAATGGGCGCTTCTGCGCTCAGCGGTCCGCCGGCCTCACGGGTACGAGCCCGGTCCGTGCTCACGGAATCCTCCCTGCTCACTCGGGGCGGTCTCACGCCCGGCAGCGCCGACGCGGCCGCCATCACCGGCCTCCTGCGTGAAGAGAAAGAGGCCTCCCGGCGTCACGGACGGCAGCTCCTCGCCCTGGCCCCCTTCTGGATCGACCATGACGACCCGGACCTCACGGAGGACCGCGAGGAGCGGAGCCTCGCGGTCGCCATCGCCCTGCGCACCACCACCGACATCGCGAACTCCCGCATTTCTGAGGCGCATATTGCGGTGACACAGATGCCGCGAAGCTTCGAACGCCTCGCCGTCGGTGACATGCCGTGGGAATGGCATACCAGGGCCCTCCGAGCAGTCCGCGAGCTCACGCCATTCCAGCGCTCCCAAGCAGATGAGCAGATCGCCTCCTGGGACCTCGCCTCCATTCCCGCGGACAGGTTCCGTGACGAGCTGCGCCAGCTGGTCTCATGGTTCGAATCCCAGGGGCCCCAGCCCTCCCCGGAGGACTCCCGCGACGTGGCCCTCGAGGGCAACGGGCGCGATGACGGCACCGCCTGCCTGCGCATCACCGGGCCGATCCCGGAGATCCTGGCTCTCGCACGCCGGCTCGACGCCGCCGCACACGCCGTCCAGCGCGATCAGCGGCGAGCCGTGGAGAAGGGTGCCCCGGTTCCTTTCGACCTCGACGGCGACGCTGCCCGCCGGGGCAGCGCGATGAGCCTCGCCGACCTCCGCTACGCGATCATCCACCGCACCCTGCTCGACACCGCCGGCGTCGAGGTGCCCGCGCCCCGCCACCGCGTGAACGTCGTCATCCCCGTGCTCACCCTGATGGGTCTGGACGACACCCCCGCGACCTACGACGGCATCATCCCGCTGCCCGCCGAGATGGCCCGCGCGCTCGCCGAGACCGAGCCCGTCTGGCACCGGGTCTTCACCGAGCCGATCCGCGGCGCCTTCCTCCCCGTCCCGGCGGACCGCTACCGACCCACCCCGAGATGGTCGAACACCTGCGTCTGCAGAACCCCCGCTGCGCCGCCCCCGGATGCACCCGCACCACCACGGATGACGCCGAGAACGACCACATCGAGGAGTTCGACCACGCGCACCCCTCCCGCGGCGGACCCACCAGCCTCGACAACCTCCACCGGCTGCACTGGGGACACCACGACCTCAAGACAGCCCGACGGATAGACCCCGTCCGAGAACCCGACGGCTCCACCACCTGGACCATCGGGAACCCCGCCCTCGCCACCACGAGGGTGGCGCCACGGCCTGACCTCGCCACGCCCCGGATCGCCTCCGCCTTGGAGGACTCCTGGCAGCACCACCAGTGGCTACGCATGATGGAGGAGATGGAGCGCAACGGAGAGGTGGATCGGATCCATCAGCAATGGGGGCCCATCGACACAGCGGTCGAGGGCGAACATGATGATGAGGACGCCGCCTGGCACGCGCGGTGGGACACCGATCCGCCGTACTGAGATGTCACCGCCGTGGCACCATGATCCGATGTCCCGCACCATCCGACTCGTGCCCCCGTCCGTCGCCCGGTCCGCCGAGTACCTGGATTGCGTGGCCGATTTCGCCGGTACCGCGATCGACGGGGCCGGAATCCGTGACCCGCAGCAGCCTCCGATCGGTGAGAGAGACGTCCGCGAATTTGTCGCAGCCCGCCTCGCCGAGGAGGACCCGACCACCGAGCTCCCGGAAGGCTGGGTGCATTGCACCAGTCGCTGGATCGTCGACGCCGAGACCGACGAGATGCTCGGATTCATCGCCACCCGGCACCGCCTGACCAAGTACCTCCTCGACCACGGCGGCCACATCGGCTACTCGGTGCGGCCCTCGGCCAGGAGGCAGGGGGTCGCCTCCGCCGCCCTCGCGATCGCGCTCACCGAGGCGCAGGAGCTGAACATCGACCCGGTGCTGATCACCTGCGACGAGGACAACCACGGCTCCCGCCACGTCATCGAGAAGGCCGGCGGTGAGCTCGAGGACGTCCGTGACGGCAAACGTCGCTACTGGATCGGCGAAGGACCCCGGCCCCGCGCCTGAACGTGCCCGATCCCGCTGGACGAGGGCCCGCCGTTCTGAGGGCTCGCCGCTCCGGGACTGCGCTGGCCTGATCCGCGCCGGTCGTACCTGGCCGAGTACCCTTCCCCCATGCGCTACGGATTCCTCGGTCCCGAGACCACGTTCACCCACCAGGCGCTCCTGCAGGCCCTCGCCGAGACCCCCGAGGAGTTCGCCGGCGCTGAGCCGGAGCTGGTGCCCTTCTCCTCCGTCGCCACGGCCACCACCGACCTGCTCGCCGGGGACATCGACGCGCTGATGGCACCGATCGAGAACTCCGTCGAAGGCGGCGTCTCCGGCACCCTGGACGTGCTCGCCGCGACCGACGCCATCACCATCGTCGCCGAGCAGACCGTGCAGATCACCTTCGTGCTCGCCGCGCGCGAGGTCACACCGCTGGAGCAGCTCGCCACCGTCTCCTCCCACCCGCACGCACAGGCGCAGGTGCAGGGATGGCTGCGCAGCAACGTCTCCGAGGCCGAGATCGCCGCAGCCTCTTCGACCGCAGCCGCAGCCCGTGACCTCGCCGCCCTCGACCCTGAGGAGGCGTGGGGAGGGCGGCCGTCTGCTCGCCGCTCGCCGCCCAGCACTTCGGTCTCGAGGTCCTCGCCGAGGGCATCGAGGACTACGAAGGCGCCATCACGCGTTTCGTGCTGGTCACTCGCGAGGGCCGGATCCCCGCGCGCACCGGGGCTGACAAGACAACGCTCGTCCTCCAGCTGCCGCACAACCGCTCCGGCGCCCTGCTCGAGGCGCTCGAGATCCTCAGCTCCAACGGAGTGAACATGTCCCGGATCGAGTCCCGTCCCGTCGGCGATTTCCTGGGCCGGTACTCCTTCTCCCTCGACGTCGAGGGGCATATCGAGGACCGCCGCGTCTCTGCCGCACTGCGCTCCCTGCACCGGCTCTGCCCGGTCGTGCACTACCTCGGCTCCTACCCGAGGGCCGACGGGCAGGGCGCCGAGGTGCGCGAGGACTACGCCGACCACGCCTACGACGATGCCCGTGACTGGCTCGAGAGGCTCTCCGGGATGATCACCCCGACCTGAGTCCCGGGACCGCCGGCGCCGTGGGGAGTACGGTGGAGGTGGCGGGGATGGACTCGAGACGGGGCGTCATCGTCGCCTTTTCGGAAGCCCCGCGAAGGGATGCACCATGAACTCCAACGGCCTCCACGAACACCAGACGATCCCCTTCGATCCCGGCGCACGAAGCCTCGGTGTCGCGGTCGGGTTCGACGGATCCCCGCATGCCACCGCAGCCCTCGCGCATGCCGCCGCGATCGCCACGCGCCGGGGCGTAACGCTCTCCGTCATCTCCACCTACCGCGCTCCGCTCGACCTCTACGTCACCTATGCGGCGCTCCCGCAGGAGCCCGAGGCGGAGGTGAAGAAGCGGCAGGCCCACGCCGTGCTCGACGAGGCGGCGAAGCAGCTCGCGGACCATCCCGGCAAGGTCACCTACCTCACTGCGGAGGAGACTCCGTCGGAGCTCTCGTCAAGTCGTCGGATACCGCGCTGGTGATGGTCGTCGGAGCGCGCGGCCGGGGCGGCTTCCTCGGACGGATCCTCGGATCGGTCGCCGCCGAGCTGCCCGCCCATGCCCGTTGCCCCGTGATCGTCGTCCCCTCCGACTCCGAGCGCGCCTCCGGCCCGGTGGTCGTCGGACTCGACGGCTCCCTCGCCGGTCGTCGCGCTGCGCTGCATGCGGCGCAGGAAGCCGTGGAGCGCGGCACCTCGCTGCGGATGCTCGCCGCCCTGCAGGCACCGCGCAGCGGCGACTTCTGGGCTCCCGCCGTGCCCGCCGCCGTGTCCGAGGCTGTGGAGCACCGGCGCGTCGAGGTCCAGGCGGCGCTCGACGGGGCGGTGAACTGGGTCAAGGAACATATGCCGAACCTCGACGTCACCGGGGAGGTGGTGGTGGGTGATCCCGCCGGGCTCCTGCACGAGGCCGGGCGCACCGCCCAGCTGCTCGTCGTCGGTTCCCGCGGCCGGGGCGCGGTGGCCAGCGCGCTGCTCGGCTCGGTCTCCCGAGCCACCCTGCACGGCGCCGAGTGCCCCGTCATGGTCGTCCCGCCGCTGGAGGATTCCCGCGTGGAGGGCGTCCGCAGCACGCTCGACATGGACCAGGAGCTGTGATGGCCCGGAGCGGGTCCCTCTCGCCCGTCGTCGGCTCGCCCGTCGTCGGTCGCGCCGAGGTGCGTGCCGTCGGCGACCGGCTGATCATCCCGCTGCCGCAGGAGGTCAGCGACCAGCTGCCCTCCCGCGGCCAGGTCGCCGCCGAGGCCGAGCTGAACGGGCACCGGCTGCGCACCGTCATCGAGCCCGATGGGCGCAGAGGCCACTGGCTCCGCATCGATGACGAGCTCCGGCAGGCGCTGGATCTCGAGGACGGCACCGGGGTCGAGCTCACCCTCAGCCCCACGAAGGCCTGGCCCGAACCGCAGATCCCGCAGGACCTCGGCGCCGCGCTCGCCGAGGCCGACGACCTGGACGAGACGTGGGCCGCGATCACCCCGATGGCGCGCTGGGAATGGGTGCGCTGGGTCGGCGCGACTCGCAACCGGACACCCGTGCTCGGCGCGTGGAGGTCTCGATCGACAAGCTGCGTGGCGGCAAGCGCAGGCCGTGCTGCTTCGACCTCTCCTCCTGCACCGACCCCGAGCTCGCCCGCAGCGGGAAGCTCATGGCGCCGGACGCAGGGAAGGTCTAGGCCTCCGAAGGATCCGTCCCTTCCGGGACACGCAGGCGCAGCACGCCCGGATCGACCGTGGCGATCAGGTGGGTGGCCTCGGTGTCCGTATCGCCGTCGAGCTGCACCGGCTGTGCCTTCGTGGTCGTCACCCGGATGCCGGGGGTGAGGTAGCGCTCCATCGTGGAGAGCTTCGGCCCGTACTTCGGGATGAGCTTCGGGTTGACGACCTGGGCGGCGACCTGGCTGAAGCCTGCGGCACCGCGCCATCCGGCGACCACGACCTCGAGCCGGCCGTTGTCGATCGTCGCGTCGGGCATCAGCACGAAGCCGCCGGGCAGCTTGCCCACGTTCCCCAGCAGCACGGTGCGGGCCTTGTGCGCGTGACGGGTGTCGTCGGGCAGCTGCACCACCACGTCCACCGAGCGGCCCAGCACGGTGCGGATCCCGCCGAAGACGTACGCGATCCAGCCGATCCGCTTCTTCATCTTCGGATCGGTGTAGCCAATCATCTCGGCATCCGCGCCGAAACCGGCGATGACCAGGAAGATCTGCCGTGGCGCCGAACGGGCTGCGGCCACGGAGTCGCCGGTGCGCAGCCAGCCCACGTCGACCTGGTGATCCGAACCGGTGAGCGCCGCGACCATCGCCGCCGCGGGGTCGTCCAGCGGGATGTCGACGTTGCGTGCCAGGAGGTTGCCGGTGCCGGCGGGGATGATCCCCATCCGGGTGTCGGTGCCTGCCAGCACGGAGGCGACCATGCGCACGGTCCCGTCGCCACCGGCGGCCATCACCAGGTCAGCACCGTCCTCGACGGCCTGCCGGGCCTGCCCCTCACCGGGGTCATCGATGGTGGTCTCGTAGAAGACGGTCTCAGCGCCCTCGATCCGCTCCACCACCTCGGTGATGCGGCGGCGGAACGAGTCCGTCTCCTCGAACTTCGAGGGGTTCAGCACCACAGCGACCCTGCGGAGCCGGTCGTCGTCGGCGGGCGAGGCTTCCTCGGCGCCCATCGCGTCGTCCTCCGCCTCAGGTGTGCTCGAACGGTTCTGCGCGACGGTGCGCAGCTCATTGAGCTCGCGGCGGTGGCGGCCCAGTCGACGCAGCACCATCACCAGCAGGCAGACGGTGACGACGGTGGTGACCACCGAGGCGATGCTCAGCAGCAGCAGAGTGAGGTCCATTCCGTCAGGGTACTGGCGCGTGCGTGCGCAGGTACCCTGGAGCAATGATCGATCTGCGGCTCCTGCGCGAGAATCCCGAAGTCGTCCGCGAAGCACAGCGGGCACGCCGACGCGACCCTGCCACCGTGGACGCGGTGCTCGAGGCCGATTCCCGGTGGCGCGAGACCACTGCGGCCTTCGAATCCTCGCGCGCCGAGCAGAAATCCTTCGGGAAGAAGGTCGCCCAGGCCAAGGGTGAGGAGAAGCAGGCGCTGCTGGCCGAGGTCAAGCAGCTGGCCGCCGACGTCAAGCGCCTAGAGGCCGAGACCGAGGAGGCGCTCACCGCCCGTGACTCCGCGCTGCGCGAGATCCCGAATCTCGCCGAAGGCGCCCCGAAGGGCTCGAGGACGACTTCGTCCTGCGCGAGACCGTGGGCGAGATCCCGCAGTTCGACCACCCGGTCAAGGACCACCTGGAGATCGCTGAGGGTCTGCGCGCGATCGACATGGCCCGCGGCGCGAAGGTCTCCGGCGCGCGCTTCTACTTCCTGCGCGGCGTGGGTGCGCAGCTCGAGCTGGCGATCCTGAACTCCGCGATCGACCAGGCCACCAAGGCCGGATTCACCCCGATGATCACCCCCACCCTGGTGCTGCCCGAGGCGATGGAGGGCACCGGCTTCCTCGGCGAGCACGCCGACGAGGTCTACCACCTCGACAAGGGTGATGACCTGTATCTCGTCGGCACCAGCGAGGTGGCGCTGGCCGGCTACCACAAGGACGAGATCATCGACCTCGAAGGTGGCCCGATCCGGTACGCGGGCTGGAGCGCCTGCTACCGCCGCGAGGCGGGAAGCTACGGCCGGGACACTCGCGGCATCATCCGCGTGCACCAGTTTCACAAGGTCGAGATGTTCTCCTACTGCCGCATCGAGGACTCCTACGAGGAGCACGAGCGGCTGCTCGGCTGGGAGCGGGAGATGATGGCGCGCATCGACGTGCCCTACCGCATCATCGACACCGCCGCCGGTGACCTCGGCACCTCCGCCGCCCGCAAGTACGACTGCGAGGCGTGGATGCCCAGCCAGGAGACCTACCGCGAGCTGACCTCCACCTCGAACACCACCCAGTTCCAGGCGCGTCGGCTGAACATCCGCGAGCGCACCGAGAACGGTCTGCGGCCGGTCGCCACCCTCAACGGCACCCTCGGCACCACCCGCTTCATCGCCGCGATCCTCGAGAACCATCAGCAGGCCGACGGGTCGGTCGTGGTCCCCGAGGGGCTGCGCCCCTACCTCGGCGGGCGCGAGATCTTCGAGGTCGTGGGGAGCGCTGCCTGAGATGCCCGCTCCCAGACCCCTGCGCCGCCTGCTCGAGGCACTTCGTCACCGTCGGTTCACCCGAACGTCGGATGCTGATGCCACACTGCCTGATATGACGACCTCTCTCTCCACGACCGACCGTGAGGCCACCCGTGCACGCCTGCACGAGCACCTCGACGGCCTCGCCGACCAGCGCCTGCTGATCGGGCTCGACGTCGACGGCACCCTGGTCGACCACGACGGGGTGATGAGCTCCGAGATGCACCAGGTGCTCCAGCGGACCGCGGAGACGCACACCGTCGTCATCGCCACCGGCCGCTCCCTCGGTGCGACCCTGCCGATCGTCGAGGCCGCGGGTGTCACGCGCGGTTTCGCGGTCTGCTCCAACGGCGCCGTCACCATCGAGATGGATCCCGAAGCCGTGGGCGGCCACCGCGTCATCGACACCCAGATCTTCCACCCGGGCCACGCCCTGCGCACGCTGCGCGAGGTCGCCCCGGACGCCCACTACGCCGTCGAGATGGCCGACGGCAGCTTCCGCTCCACCACCGGTTTCCAGGACTCGAGCTTCGGGGTCGAGGCGATCGAGAGCGACCTCGACGACCTGATGGGGCTCGAGGCGGTGCGTGTGGTGGTCCACGTCCCGGATCTCACCCCGCAGGAGTTCTCCGAGGTCATCGCCGAGTCCGGTGTGCACGGCGTGGAGTACTCGATCGGCTGGACGGCCTGGCTCGACATGGCCGCCCCCGGCGTCTCCAAGGCCAGCGCCCTGGAGGTGCTGCGCGAGCGGCTCGAGATCGACAGCGCCCACACGGTCGCCGTCGGCGACGGCTTCAACGACACCGAGATGCTCACCTGGGCCGGCGCGGGCGTGGCCATGGGCCAGGCCCCCGCAGGGCGTGAAGGACGTGGCCGACGTCGTCACCGACTCGATCTACGAGGACGGCACCGTGCTCGTGCTGGAGAAGCTGCTGGGCTGAAGCTCAGGCGCCGCGGCGCCGTCGGCCCCGACGTGTCCCCTCGGCCGGTCTCGCCACCTCGAGGATCACCTTGCCGAGGTGCCCGCCGGTGCGCAGGATGTCGTGCGCCTCCGCTGCCTGCTCGAGAGGCAGCCGGGTGTGGATGGGGATGCGCAGCTCCCCGGACGCCAGCAGCGGCCACACCAGGTACTGGGTCGCTTCGAGGATCCCGTGCTTCATCTCCACCGGGCGTGAGCGCAGAGTGGTGCCGATGATCCGGCCCCGCTTGCTCATCAGCAGGCCGATCGGCAGCTCCCCGCTCGCCCCGCCGAGCGTCCCGATGATCACCAACCGGCCGTTCTCCCGCAGCATCCCGACGTGGTCGGCGAGGGCCTGCCCGCCCACCACGTCGAGGATGACGTCGACCCCGCCGGTCTCGCGGACAGCCTCCAGCAGATCGGTGGTGTGACGGTTCCAGGCCATGTCGGCTCCCAGCGCGCGGGCCGTCGCGATCGCCTCCTCGGAGCCGACGGTGGTGAGCACCCTCGCACCCAGGTGCCGGGCGATCTGGATCGCGACGCTGCCGATGCCGCCGGTGCCGCCCTGGATAAGGATCGTCTCGCCTTCGTGCAGGCCGGCCTCGAGCACCAGGTTGGAGATCACCGTCGCGGCCACCTCGACCACTCCCGCCGCCTCGACCAGGCCGATCCCCTCAGGCGCTGGGAGCAGCAGCTCTTCGGGGACCGCGACGACCTCGGCGTAGCCGCCGCCCGCGAGCAGGGCCACCACCTTCTCGCCGGTGTCGCGCCGGTGCCCGGAGACCTCGAGCCCCGGAAGCTCGGACGCCCCGGGAGGCGGGGGATACTTCCCAGCGGTCTGTGCGAGGTCGGCACGGTTCACGCCCGCGGCTACCACGTCGACCAGCACCTCGCCGGGAGCGAGGACCGGCTCCGGCAACTCGGCGAGCTCCAGCCGGTGGTCCTCGGTGATGGTCATCGCGCGCATCGTCACTGGGTCACCTCCACCACGGTGCGGCCGCGGACCTCGCCGGCCAGGATCCGTTCGGCATAACCGATGGTCTCGGACAGGCCGATGCTGGTGGTCATCGAGTCCAGCACATCGCCGTCGAGCTCACGAGCCAGCGCTTCCCAGGCACGCTCACGCAGCGGCAGTGGGCACTCCACCGAGTTGATACCGGCGAGGGTCACCCCGCGCAGGATGAACGGCAGCACGGTCGTCGGGAGGTCCGGGCCCTGGGCGAGACCGTAGGCGGCGACCGTGCCGCCCCACGAGGTCTGGGCGAGGACGTTGGCAAGCGTCGTGCTGCCCACCCCGTCGATCGCGCCAGCGAAGCGCTGGGACTGCAGGGGCCGTCCCGGCTCCTCGGAGAGCTCCCGACGGTCCATCACCTCGGCGGCGCCCAGCTCGCGCAGGTACTCGCCGTTCTCAGCGGAGCGACCGGTCGAGGCGAGCACACGGAATCCGCGGCCCGCCAGCAGCGCGACCGCGACCGATCCTGCGCCGCCGGAAGCGCCGGTGACCAGCACGTCCCCGGCGTCGGGGGTGAGGCCGGCATCCTCGAGGCTCAGCACCGCGAGCATCGCGGTGAAACCTGCAGTGCCGATCGCGGCGGCCCGTTCGGGGAGAGGCCGGCGGGCAGGCGCACCAGGGCGTCGGGCCGCACCCGGGCCCGGGTCGCGAAGCCGCCGTGGCGGGTCTCGCCGATCCCGTCGCCGGTGAGGATCACCAGGTCACCGGCGGAGAAGCGCTCGTCGGCCGAACCAGTCGGGCCGGCTGAGTCGGTCACCCGGCCCACCAGATCGATGCCGGGGATCAGCGGGTGGGAGCGTGCGATGCCCTTGCCGGCGATCGCCATCCCGTCCTTGTAGTTGAAGCTGGAGACCAGCACGTCCAGTTCGACGTCACCGCTGAGCAGGGATTCGTCGGCGTCCTCCAGCAGGCGCGGGGTCGCGCCCTCGGACTCGATCAGTACGGCGCGCATGAGGCGCTCCTCTCGCTCGGGGGCGGATGGCCCCAGCCTATGTGTCTCACCGGTTGCCTGCCCACGAATCCGTCGGTGCCCCTTGACGGCTGGTTGGTTACGTGGTTCATTAGTGGAGTAATGAACCAAGGAGCCGCGCTCGCGGCCTCGACGACAGGAGGCGCGTGTGCTCGACGAGTCGAAGCCGCTCTTCATCGCTGTGGCGGAGCAGATCGAGGACGGGATCCTCGACGGCACCTATCCAGAGGACACCCCGGTGCCCTCCACCAACGAGCTGGCCGCCTTCCTGCGGATCAACCCCGCCACGGCAGGAAAAGGGCTGAACCGCCTGGCCGACGCCGGCGTGCTGGTCAAGCGGCGGGGAGTGGGCATGTTCGTCACCGTCGGCGCCGCCGAGCTGCTGCGCCGACGCCGGCGGGACGACTTCGCTCGCGCCTACATCGTCCCGCTGCTGCGCGAAGCCGCACACCTGGGCATCGACCCCGAGAACTCACCGAGATGATCACGAAGGAGGCGTCCCGATGACCGCGATCGAGACCCGCAATCTCACCAAGCATTTCCGTGACGTCGCCGCGATCGACGACGTCTCCCTCTCCTTCGCCGAAGGCCGGGTGCATGGCCTGTTGGGCCGCAACGGCGCCGGCAAGACCACCCTGATGAAGCTCCTGACCGGGCAGATCTTCGCGACCTCCGGTGAGATGCGGGTGCTGGGCCAGAGCCCGCTGGAGAACCCGCAGGTGCTCGCGCAGACCTGCTTCATCCAGGAGAGCCAGAAATACCCCGACGGCTTCCGGCCCCTGGACGTGCTGCGCATCGCCGAGGGGCTCTACCCTGCCTGGGACCAGGAGCTCGCCCGTGAGCTGATCGCCGACTTCCGACTCCCGGAGAAGAGAGCCATCAAGAAGCTCTCGCGCGGCCAGCTCTCCGCCGTCGGCATCATCCTCGGCCTCGCCTCCCGGGCTCCGCTGACCTTCTTCGACGAGCCCTACCTGGGCCTGGATGCGGTCGCGCGGCGGCTGTTCTTCGATCATCTGCTGGCCGACTTCGCGGACCACCCCCGCACCGTCATCCTCTCCACCCACCACATCGACGAGGTCTCCAACCTCCTCGAGCACGTGGTGCTGCTGGACGAGGGCCGGGTCGCGATCTCGGAAGAGGCCGAGACGCTGCAGAACGCGGCCATCGAGGTCTCCGGCCGACGTGACGAGGTCATGGCCTTCACCGCCGGGGCCGACGTGCTCCACCTCCAGGAGATCGGCTCGCTGGCCACCTCCACCCTCCATGCAGAGCCGGGCAGCGTTGAGCGGGCCCGGGCCGCAGGGCTCCAGGTCGCGCCTGTCTCGCTGCAGAACTACATCGTCCATCGCACCACCGCCGCGGCTGCCGCCCCGGTGGCCTGAGAGGAGAACTCTGATGCGCTCGCGCAACGTCATAGACATGCACCTGGTCAATCGGATGCAGGCCTTCGGATGGCCGCTGATCGCCGTCGCGTTCGCCCTCGCGATCATGCTCGCGGTCGGCGCGATCGTCGGCTCCCGAGGCCCTGAGGCCCAAGCCGAGATGTACTACGGACTGCAGTGGAACGGGGCGATCTTCGCTCTGTTGGGCCCGCTGATCGGCTACGGATTCACCTCCATGGGGCAGTACTTCCCCCTCGCGCTCGGACTGGGCCTGACCCGCCGGGAGTTCGCCACCGGACTGAGCGTGGTGTTCCTGGGCAACGCGGTCATCTACTCGGTGCTGATCACCGTCGGCAAGACCATCGAGAAGGCGACCGAGGGCTTCGGCCTCAGTATCCGCTTCTTCGACGTGTTCTACACCAGCACCGGCGCACCGTGGCAGACCCTGCTGCAGACCTTCCTGCTGATCCTCACGGTGCTGTTCCTCGGTGCCGCGATCACCGCCGCCGTCCTCCGTTTCGGTCAGGTGTTCCTCTGGGTCGCTGCCGCCATCCTGGCGCTGATCGGCCTGGGGATCCTCTCGGGAGTGCTCCTCCTGGACGGCTTCGGTCGGGCCCTGCTGGATGTCCTCACCATGGGCTGGGGACCGTGGATGGTCGCGATCGCCGTGATCGGGGCGGTCTCGGCCGGTGCCTGGCTGGTGCTGGTGCGGCGCACGCAGGTGAGCTGAGGCAGGAGCGCGGACGGAGACCGAGTCTCCCCGCCCGGTCGCCTAGGGTGAAGAGGACTCCCACCCCGTCCCGAAAGGATGACCACCTCCATGCGGAAGACCGCAGTGCTCCTGTCCACCCTCGCCCTGTCCACGCTCGCCCTGGCCGCGTGCGGAGGAGGTGCCGAGGAGGCCGACGAGAGCACCGCCCCGGCCACGGCCATCACCAGCGAGGAAGCCTCTGAGGAGGAGGCCGCCGCGGAGGCCGCCTCGGAGGTCGAGCAGCGGGAAGCTGAGGCCGCTGAGGAGGAAGCTTCCGAGAAGAAGAGCGCGGACGGGGCGACCGGAGCGTCGGACCCGGGGCCTGCGGCAGAGGACGCAGTCATCCCGGCCGACGCCGTGGCGGAGCCCCCGCAGGAGATCGGTGCGTACTCCCTGATGGAGGGCAGCGGTCCCGCCCACATGTACTCCCACTCCGAGGAGAGCATCCTGATCAGCGTGGACTCCACCGTGCTCAGCTCTGACTACGAGACACTCGTCGCGGAGATCGAGACCGACAACGTCCCCGCAGGAACCGGAAGCTGCGGGACCAATGAAGCCGGCAGCTCCATCACCTGCTACCAGCTCACCGAGGACGGCGTCATCACCCTGAACGCGGTGCCCGAGGAGATCAGCGTCGAGGAGATGGCCTTGTTCGTGAATCAGTATGCCGAGCAGGTCGGAGCCGCCTGACAGTCGGCGGAGAGGGGCGACGATGCCGGTTGTCCGCTACCAGGCGCTCGAGACCGGCTGGGTCCGCGGGGTGCTGGGGTGTGTCATGGCCTCCGATCCTGACCATGTTCGTCGGCGGCGCGGTGCTGCTCACGCTGGACTCGCTCGCTGGGATGCTCGGAGCCGTGATGTGCTGGGCGGTCGGAGTGCTCCTGGTCGTCATGCTCGTGATCGGCACCCGGGTCCAGTTCATCGTCGACGACGACGGCCTCACCCTGGTCCACTACCTTCGCACCCACCGGATCCCGTGGGAACAGATCGCAGTCATCGAGCAGAGCAACACGTACTGGACCACAGGAGCCGTCGTCGTGGTGCTCAAGCATCCGCCTGGCCGCCGGATCACGGCGCTCGCGACCACAGATCGCCTGGCTCTGTACCGCGGGGAGAACCCCTTCCGCTTCATCGACTCCTTGGCCCAGCTGCGCTGGCCCGCCCAGGCCGCGATCGCCGCGCACCGGCGCTGGCTCGCCGCCTCATCGCGGTAGACTCTCGCGGGTGCCTTCGGGCACGAGGAGGGTTGTCAGAGCGGCCGAATGAGATGGTCTTGAAAACCATTGTGCAGTGACCCTGTACCGCGGGTTCGAATCCCGCACCCTCCGCTCACCGCGGGCCCGCTGTCACCTCCGCTCGGGCCCACGCCGTGACCTCGGCCGCCAGTTCCCGGTCGAGGGCAACCTCCGAGCGGCGCAGGACCGTCGGCCGCCCCTGCAGGGAGCCGCGGCCATCGGGCCCGATGTACGAGCCGGGTGGCAGCGGCTGGGTGGCGGCGAACAGCACGGGACCCGCGCCGCGCTCCGCGGTCATCAGCTCGAGCCCGTCGGCCGACTCCCGGCGGCGTGCGGTGACGAGCCCGGCCACGTGGATCAGCAGGTCGATCCCACCTGGGCCGAGGGTACGAGCGATCTCCTCGGCCCCATCGCGCACCGAGGCGAGCTCCGCAAGGTCGAGCCTGGTCAGGCGTACAGCGCCCAGTCTGCCGGTCTCGCGCACGATCCGCGCGGCGACCACCTCGCCCTTCCCACGGTCGCGCACCGTCAGCACCAGATCGGCGCCCCACAGGGCGAGGCGGAGCGCTGCCTCACGCCCCAGTCCGTCGCTCGCGCCCGTCATCACGACGGTGTGGCCGGTCAGGTCGGGGGTGGGCAGGTGCTCCCATTCCACGGCACTCATCCGGCCAGCGTAGAGGGCTCGGTCCGGGGTGCCTCCGCCCCTTGATGAGCTTGATGAGTGCGGTCTCATGGCCGTCTTCGGAGGATCTCATCTGCGAGATGTTGTCTGAGGTCATCACGAACAGCGTCCCGGAGAACGGGCCGACGGAGGAGAAATGACTATGAGCACGAAGAAGACGATCTGGACCGTGGCGGCCGGTACCACCGCAGCAGTGCTGATGCCCGGGGTGGCATACGCGATGGCCACCGGAGGCACAGAGAAGGACGCGGAGGAGCCGGTCCAGGAGCAGGTCGCCGTGCAGATTGCGGAGAAGCCCGCTGAGGAGCCCGTGACCCTCTCGGCGTCGAGCCCCGCAGAGGTGGTGGCTGAGAGCTCGGGCCCTGCGAGCGAGATTCCGCCGGTCGAGCAGATGATGACGGCCAACAGCCCGTTCTCCGCGCAGTCCGCGATGTCGGCCCAGTCCGCACCGTCGGCGGTGTCAGCGCAGTCCGCCCCGTCGGCTCCCTCCGCGATATCCGCGATCTCTGCTCAGTCCGCTCAGTCCGCTCAGTCCGCCCAGTCTGCCCAGTCGGCGCAGTCCGCTCCCTCCGCACCGAGCCCCGTCTCCGCGGATTCCCCGCAGTCCCCGGGCTCGGCCGGCTGACCCTGCCCCTCGGCCCCGCGTAGCATGCGTGCCACGACGCCCTTCCGGCCGCTTCAGAGGAGATGGCAACGATGGCCCAGTACACAGGTGTGGCAGTCAGTCCCGGCCGAGTGATCGGGAGGATCCGGTCGATGGCGCCGCCGGTCGCGGAGCCGCCCGCGGGCGAGAAGCTGGCCGAGGTCTCCAATGCCGCGGCCGAGGCCGGGCGGATCCCCACCGCGGCCGCCGCAGTGCAGGTCGCTCGCTCATCAGGCTGGCCGAGCGCGCCACCGGCGAGGGGAAGAAGATCCTCGAAGCCACCGCGCAGATGGCCGCAGACCCCTCGCTCACCGAGACCGCGCAGGGCCTCGTCCACTCCGGCGGGAAGACCCCGGAGCGAGCTGTGTGGGAGGCCGGTGACCAGGTCGCCACCATGCTCGAGGGACTCGGCGGCTACATGGCCGAGCGCGCCACCGACGTGCGTGACGTGCGCGCCCGCATCGTGGCCGAACTGCGGGGCGAACAGGCCCCCGGCATCCCCGAGAGCGAGGAGCCGTTCGTGCTCACCGCGATCGATCTCGCACCCGCCGACACCGCCACCCTCGACCCTGATCGGGTGATCGCGCTGATCACCTCCGACGGCGGGCCGCAGTCGCACACCGCGATCCTCGCCCGTCAGCTGGGGCTGCCCGCGATCGTCGCCGCCAAGAGCATTCACGAGTTCGACGACGGCACCGAGGTGTTCGTCGACGCCGGCCTCGCACCATCACCGACGAGGTCACCGAAGAGCACCACCGCTTCTCCACGGCGTGGACCGAGCTGCAGCGGAACCCGCTGACCTATGAGGGCGGGGGAGGAGTGCTGGCCGACGGCACCCGCGTGCAGCTGCTGGCCAACATCGGCGGCGCGAAGGATGCCGAGAAGGCCGCCGCCGCGAACGCCGACGGGGTGGGGCTGTTCCGCACAGAGTTCCTGTTCCTGGACCGTGAGGACGAACCGGGCGTCGAGGAGCAGACGGCCGCCTACGCCGAGACGTTCGCGCACCTGCCGGGCAAGAAGGTTGTGGTGCGCACCATCGACGCAGGCGCCGACAAGCCGCTGCCCTTCCTGACCAACGCCGATGAACCCAACCCCGCGCTCGGCGTGCGCGCTTACCGCACCTCCTGGGAGAAGCGCTCGGTGCTGACCAACCAGCTCGACGCGATCGCCGCCGCTGCGGCGCAGTCCGAGGCGAAGCCCTGGGTGATGGCGCCGATGATCGCGACCGTTCCCGAGACCGAGGACTTCGTGGCGCTCTGCCGCGAGCGTGGACTCGAACCTGCAGGGATCATGGTCGAGACCCCCGCCGCGGCGATCACCGCGGACCGCCACCTGACCGCGTGCGACTTCGCCTCCATCGGCACCAACGACCTCACCCAGTACACGATGGCCGCGGATCGTCAGCTCGGCTCGCTCGCTCACCTGAACAACCCGTGGCAGCCCTCCGTGCTGTCCCTGGTGAAGGCCACCTGCGACGGTGCCCGGACCGCGGGCGGTGACCCCGACGCCTTCGGGGAGAGCGCGAACAAGCCCGTCGGCGTGTGCGGCGAGGCGGCAGGCGATCCCGGCCTCGCGGTGGTGCTCGTGGGCCTGGGCGTGAACAGCCTGTCGATGACCCCGCGTTCGCTGCCCGCCGTGGCGAAGGTGCTCTCCACCGTGACGCTCGAGCAGGCGCAGCAGCTCGCACGCAAGGCCGTCGCCGCCCGCACCGCGGAGGACGCGGTCAGCGCCGTCCGCGCCGACCTGCCGATCCTGGGAGAGCTGGGGCTGTGACGCGGCCCTGAGCAGGGACGCGGGCCGCGTGCCCGCTCCTGGCCGTGCCCGCCCCTTCCCCGCGACACGCGCATCGAGACCACCGATCTCTGCCGGAAATGGCAGGAATCGGTGGTCTCGATGCGCGTGCGGGGCGTGTTCGTAGCGGGGCGAGGCGGGGCGAGGCGTGTTGCCCGGTCAGGCGCGGGGAGCGGGCGGGAGCGGGCCCGGTCGG
This sequence comes from Brachybacterium sp. Z12, assembly GCF_014400405.1. Lineage (GTDB taxonomy): Bacteria > Actinomycetota > Actinomycetes > Actinomycetales > Dermabacteraceae > Brachybacterium. Next base: position 830,634 of record NZ_CP060496.1, read on the forward strand.
GAGTGGGCGCTCCCGGGATCACTCGTCGGCGTCGAGGTCCTTCTCCAGGAGGTCGGCCAGGGCGTTGACCGACTCCTCGGCACCCTCACCCTCCGCGCGCAGGGTGACCTCGTCGCCCTTGCCGGCACCGAGGGTCATCAGCATCAGCATGCTGGAGGCCTGCACGGCGTTGCCGTCGGCCTTCTCGATGGTCACGGTCGCGGGCTGCTCCGCCGCGGCCTGGGCGAAGATGCCGGCGGGACGTGCGTGGAGCCCGGAGGCGCTGGCGATCTCGACTGTCCGCTCTGCCATGGTGCGTGCCTTTCGCTGGGGTCGCCGCGGTGAGCGCGACGTCGGAGTCACTCGGTGTGACCGGAATATACCCCGGCGATGCGTGCACGCACCTCGGGGAAGAGTGGATGGGCGGGCTCGAGGCCGGTGATCTCCGTGGTCGCGATGCCAGCATCGGAGGAGGAGCGCAGGATTTGCTGCAGACGCTCGACCTCCTCGTCCCCCTCGGGGGTGAAGACCAGCGCGGCGGAGAGGGAGGACAGCAGGGCGTCGTGCCCCATATTGCGCTCGGCCAGGACGGCGGCCGGGCCGATGATGCGGTCCTCGCGCGAGAGCTTGCGCAGCGGGGACCGCCCCACCCGCTCAACCGGATCCGGCAGGGCGGTGTTCGCGAAACGCCCCAGCACCTTGGTGCGGTAGGCGGCCATCTCCTCCTCGGCGAAGCCGTGCTCGGCCACCAGCAGCGCAGAGGTCTCCGCGAGCGCCGCCTCGACCTCGCGCGCGACCGCCGGGTCCGTGATCGAGTCCGCGATCGTCGCGTGCCCCGCGGCCCAGCCGTGCCAGGCGGTGGTGGCGTGGCCGGTGTTTACCGTGAACAGCTTGCGCTCGATGTACGGGCCCAGCGCATCGACCCAGGTGATCCCCGGGATATCGGGCTCATGCCCCTCGAAGGGGCCCCTCTCCACCGCCCACTCGTAGAAGTCCTCCACGGTGACATCCAGGCCTGCGCCCTCGGCCTGGACCGGCACGATCCTGTCCACCGCGGTGTTGGCGAACAGGGCCCGCTCTTCGAGGTCGTCACCCTGGTACGCGGAGCGGATCTCCTGCTCCAGCAGATCCGTCGCATTGATCGCGTTCTCGCAGGCGAGCACGGCCAGGCGAGGAGCTCCCACCGGGCGGGCGGCGATCCCTGCGGCGATGGCCGGCGCGACGAATCGCAGGATGGGTGCGCCGACGGCCGTGGTCACCAGCTCCGCAGAGGCGATCTCGTCGGTGAGGGCCTGCGGATCCTGCGCGGAGTTCACCGCGCGGAACCCGTCGACCGTGGTGCTGGTGGCGTGCTGCCCCACGGTGCGCACCTGATAGGAGTCGGCCTCCTGCAGCTGCTCGACGAGCTCGGCGGCGACGTCGGAGAACACCACCTCGTACCCCGCCTCGTGCAGCAGCAGTCCCACGAAGCCGCGGCCGATGTTCCCGGCCCCGAAATGCACTGCTCTCATCGGATCACTCCTTCTCATCGCCGAGGATCTCGAGGATCTCCTCGGTCGTGGTGGCGTTCTCGAGGCGTTCCACCTGGGCGGGGTCCGAGAAGGTCATCGCGACCTTCTGCAGTAGCGTCAGGTGCTCGTTGCCCACGCCCGCGATGCCGATCACGAAGGTGGTGGGGTTGCCGTTCCAGTCGATCCCGCCGGGGTAGCGCACGAAGGACATCGCCGAGCGCTTGATGGAGGACTTCGCCTCGTTGGTGCCGTGCGGGATCGCCAGGCCGTTGCCCATGAACGTCGAGACGCTGGCCTCGCGGTCATGCATCGCGGCGACATAGCTCTCGTCCACCGCGCCGGCGGCGACCAGCAGGGCGCCGGCCTCGTCGATGCCGGTGGCGGAGTCGCTCGCGGTCCCGTCCAGGATGATGCTGGCGGGCGCGAGGATCTCTGGCTCGTCGGCCGGGCGCTCGGCGGCGTGACGGCCGCGCGGCGGCTCCGGCTCGGTGGAGTCGCCCTGCGTGGTCTCCTCCGCGTCCCCGGCGTCCCCGGCGTCGGGCGTGCTGCGCTGCTCCACCAGCTCCACCACCTCGTCGTAGCGGGGCGAGTTCATGAACTGGTCCACGCTCACGTGCACCGCGGAGCCGGTGCGCTGGCGGGCACGGTCGGTGAGTTCCTTCTGCGTCACCACCACGTCCCACTCGTCGCTCAGGCTCGAGATGGCCTTGTTCGTGACTTCGACATCGCCGAATCCGGCGGCGCGCACCTTCTTGCGCAGCACCGTCGCGCCCATCGCGGAAGAACCCATCCCCGCGTCGCAGGCGAAGACGATCTTCCGGATCGGTCCGGTGTGCCCGGAAGCGTCGGCCGCAGTGCCGGCGCCCGCCCCGGTCAGCGCTCCGGCGACGGAGGACTTCTTGCCCTTCATCTGCTCCATCTTCGCGGTGGCGGCGCCGATGTCCCCGTCGTCCTGCTTGCCGATCTTCAGCAGCAGGGCGGCGAGCACGAAGCTGACCGCGGCCGCTGCGGCCACGGCGAGGGCGATGCCGAGATAGGAATCGCGGGCGGCGACGACGAAGATCGCGACGATCGAGCCGGGGGCAGCCGGTGACTGCAGTCCCGTTCCGAAGACGACGTTGACCGCGACGCCTGCCATTCCGCCGCCGACCGCAGCCAGGATCAGCAGCGGCTTCATGAGCACGTAGGGGAAGTAGATCTCGTGAATGCCGCCGAAGAACTGGATGATCGCTGCGCCCGGGGCGGTGGCGCGGGCAGCGCCCTTTCCGAAGATCGAGTATGCGAGCAGGATGCCGAGGCCCGGGCCGGGATTCGCCTCGAGCAGGAACAGCACTGACTTGCCGTTCACGGCCGCGTCGGAGATCCCGAGGGGGTGAGAACGCCGTGGTTGATGGCGTTGTTGAGGAAGAAGACCTTCGCCGGCTCGATCAGCAACGAGACCAGAGGCAGCAGACCGGCGTTGACCAGGCCGGCGACGCCATCGGCCAGCAGGGTCATCAGCCCGTTCACCAGCGGAGCGAGACCGAAGAACCCGGCGATCAGCAGGATGAAGCCGAGGATTCCGGCGGAGAACATGTTCACCAGCATTTCGAAACCGGCCGGGATGTGGTCCTGCCACAACCGGTCGAGCTTCTTCATGACCCAGGCGGCGAGGGGCGCCATGATCATGGCGCCGATGAACATGTGAACCTCGGGCAGGGCCTCGAAGGCTCCCTCGGCATTGCCCGCGGCGAGCCACTTCTCGAGCTCGGCGGCATTCTCCTGGGCGATCAGCCAGTCGGAGCCGGCGATCACGCCCATGGTCGCGATCACACCGACCACGGCGCCGCGCGCCTCGTAGATCATGCGGCCGCCGGTGTTGGCGATCAGCAGCGGCAGCAGGTAGTGGATCATCGGGTCGACCGCGCTCGCGAGCGGTGCGTTCGGGGTCCAGCCCTTGGGGATGAACAAGGCCGTCAGGAGACCCCACGCGATCAGCGCCGGAATGTTCGGCATCACCATGTTCGACAGCGAGGTGCCGACCTTCTGCAGCGCCACGCGTGGACTGAATCCGGGCTTGGCCTCAGTGGCTGTGCTCATGCCATGTCCTCATCGACAGTCGACGGGGACCCGTCGAGCGGCTGGGCGCACCGGGTGGCGCGCTGCGACCGGGAGAGCGGCCCCGCGGAAGAGCTGCTCCATCGGCGTGAGTGCAGTGTAGGCCGACGGGGCCTCGGGAGGACAGGACTCAGACAGAGCCGGGCTGGTCTTCGCGGGTGCTGCGCCACCGCCGGAATGACACGACGGTCAGCGCGATCACCGCGGCCCAGGAGACTGCGACGACGATCCCGTTCAGCAGCGAGGGCTCGGCGATGAAGGCCCCGATCGCGACCAGGGAGAGCTGTCCGGGCAGCGAGGACAGCGCGGTGGCGACCAGGAAGTCGTGACTGCGGATGCCGAGCGCTCCGCTGCCGTAGTTCACCGGCCAGTACGGCACGCCGGGCATCAGCCGCAGGGTGCACACGGCGAAGAAGCCACCTCCCTCGAGCCGCTCCTCGACCATCCGGGCGTGACCGCCGAGCATGCGAAGCACCGTCTCGCGGCCCAGGGCGCGGGCGAGCCAGTACGCGCCATAACAGCCGATCACCACGCCGATCAGCGAGAGCAGGGTGCCCACCGGCAGCCCGAAGACCAGCCCGCCGGTGACCGCCATGATCGTCACCGGGATCGGGGTGAGGGCGACCACTGCGTACAGGGCGATGAAGGCGAACAGACCCCACACGCCCAGCGCTGCGATCTGGGACTGCAAGGTGCTCAGCTCGGGCAGGCGGACGTTGAACGCGAGCCAGAGCATCGCCAGCATCACCAGGACCAGGGCGATGTTGCGCAGGATCGATCCCCAGGGCGTGCTGTCTCCCTGGGGATCGGCGGCTGCGGGATCGGTCGTCGGTCTCCGCGCTCTGTGCCGGGGAATCTCAGAGCAGGCCCTGCGCCTCGGTGCCGGCGGCGATCGGGGTCATGCGGGTGACCAGGGTCGGCTTCTCGATCAGCTCGCCGATATCGGCGTTCAGCGTCTCCACTGCGGAACCGGCGCCATGGATGTCGAGGTCCTCGACCGTGGTCCACTTCTCGAGCATCGTGATGGTGCCGTCCTCGGCGTCATGGATCGCGTAGAGCTCGCAGCCCTTCTCCTCGTGGACGGCCGCGATGCCGCGCTGCATCGCCTCGGCGAGCTCCTGCTTCTTTCCGGGCTTGGGGGAGAACACGGCGGTGACGACGACGGTCATGGAATCTCCTCGATAGGTGCGGTGTGCCCCTTCATCATGGCTGATCTGCCGGCCCGGCAGGGGCGGCGTCCCGGCCCGCGGCCGGTCTCAGCCGCGCACCGCGCCTGCGGTGATGCCCGCGACGAACCAGCGCTGCAGGAACACGTACGCCACGATCATCGGGATCGACGCGATGATCACCCCGGCGAACAGCACCGGGTAGTTCGTCGTGTACTCGCCCTTGAAGTCCAGCAGCGCCTTGGGGAGCGTGGCCAGATCTGGGTCGGTGATGAACAGCAGCGGGTACAGCAGATCGTTCCAGTGCATCACGAACAGGAAGATCGCGACTGCCGCGAGCGATGGGGTCGACAGCGGCAGGGCGATCCGCCAGTAGAGCTGCCAGCTGCCGGCTCCGTCGATCTCCGCGGCCTCGAACAGCTCGTGGGGGAGGGTACGGAAGAAGCCGGTGAGGATGAAGATCGCCACCGAGCAGGTCACCGCGATGTTGATCAGCATCAGCCCCAGCAGAGAGTTCGTCAGCCCCAGCTGATCGAAGATCACGTACTGCGGGATCATCGCGACCTGTGCGGGCACCGCCAGACCGAGGCAGAAGATCGCGAAGATGATCGTCCCGAGCTGGCCTCCGATCCGGGTGACCGCGAACGCCGCCCAGCTCGAGATCAGCAGCGTCACCGTCACCGACACCGCGGTCACGATCGTCGAGTTCAGGAAGCTGGTGCCGATCCGTCCCCCGGCCCACAGCTCGGCGAAGTTGGCCAGGCTCGGGCTGGGCGGCAGACCGAAGGGGTCCCGGTACATCTGAGAGGACGTCTTGAATGCGGTGAACAGCACGATCACCAGCGGCACTGCGATCAGCAGCGCGTACAGGACCAGCAACACTCCGCGGGGCAGCTCGGACCAGTCTGGGCGCCGGGGAGAGGTGCGCCGGCGGGGTGTGGTGGTGGGTGAGGTAGTGCTCATCGGTCGCTCCCTCCGAGGCGAGGGCCACGGCCCGCCGCTGCAGGATCGTGATCGCCGCGATGACGATCATGAAGATCACCGACTGCGCCGCGGCGTAGCCCATCTCGAAGTTCCGGAACGCGGTGGAGTAGATCAGCGTCGCCAGGATCTCCGTGGCGTGGTTCGGCCCGCCGCCGGTCGAGGCGATGATCAGATCGAAGGCTTTGAACGACTGGATGGTGGTGTAGGCGACCACGATCACCGTGGCCGGCTGCACCAGCGGGAAGGTCACGAAGCGGAACTTCTGCCAGCGCCCGGCGCCGTCCAGCGCCGCCGCGTCGTACAGGTCCTGCGGGATCTGCTGCAGGCCGGCGATGTACACGACCATCATCTGACCGGCATGGAACCAGATCTGCACGAAGGCCAGGTAGTAGATGGCCATGTCCTGATCGCCCAGCCACGGCTGTTGCAGCGAGCCCAGCCCCACCGCGGCCAGCAGGCGGTTCGCGAGCCCGAACGTCGGGTCGTAGACGAAGCTCCAGATGAACGCCACCGACACCGAGCTCAGCACCGTGGGGAAGAAGAACAGCGCACGCAGGACGATCGAGAGCCGGGAGCTGCGCAGCAGGGCGAGGGCCAGTGCGAGCGACAGCACCGTCTGCCCGATCACCACCACGAGCATGAACGACAGCGAATTGCCGACGGCCTTGCGGAAGACGGAGTCGTTGGTGGCCAGGTTCTCGTAGTTGTCCAGGCCCACCCAGGCGAAATCTGCCGAGAGACCGTTCCAGTCCGTCAGCGAGAACTGGAAGGCCTGCAGCGTCGGCCACAGCACGAACCACAGATAGACCACGGCCGCCGGTGCCAGGAAGGCGAGCAGGACAGGGTCGATCCGCCTGCGGCGCCGGCGTCGGGGAGGGCGGTCGTGCCGCTCAGAGCTGCTCCTCCACCAGCTTCTGGGCCTCCTCGGCGGCCTGCTCCGGGGTGGAGCCGGTGGCGACCGCGATCAGGGAGTTCTCGATCGCTGAGCGGATGTCGAGATCGATGAACTGGAAGCGAGGGGCAAGCAGCGTGTTCTTCGAGATCCACGGCGAGAGCGCCTGCAGATCCGGGTTCTCGTACTCGACGCCCTGCACGGTGACGTGCTGAGAGGTGCCGTCGCCGTACACCGCGGCATTGACCGGATCGGAGAGGAACTCGATCCACGCCGCAGCGCCCTCGGGATTCGTGGCCGCGGAGTTGATGCCCAGGATGTAGGTGGAGTTGAAGATGCCCTCGTACGCTGGCTCCTCGCCGCTGGCGTTGGTCATCACCGGCGCGAACTCGAGCGGGAACTCGGCGCCGGCCTCACGGACCTGGCCGATCTGATAGCTGCCGGTGGGGAGGATCGCGGCCTCACCCTGGCTGAACAGGGACAGCACCCCGTCCACCCCCGAGCCGGAGAAGTTGTCCTGGAAGCAGGTCGAGAGCTCCTGGAACTGGGCGAGGGCCTTCACCCACCAGTCGTCGGTGGCCTTGTTCTCGCCGGTCTCGATCTTCGCGAACATCTCGTCATCCGGGCCGGCATTCATGGCCAGTGAGTTGATGATCTGGAAGGCGTTGGCGGGATCGTTGCCCGGCCAGGCGATCGGGGTGACCCCGATGCCCTTGAGCTTGTCCATCAGGTCCAGGTACGCGTCCCAGTCGCGGGGAACCTCGCTGACGCCGGCCTGCTCGGCCAGCTCCGTGTTCAGCAGCGGCATGTTGAACACCAGCTGGTACGGCAGGCCCAGCTGGGTGCCCTCGTGCTGGCCGGGGCTGATGAGATTCTCCTCGTAGTTCCCGACATAGCTCGCATCGCCGAGGTCCGTGAAGATCCCCAGGTCCGCGAACTGGTCCAGCTGCGTGCCGCGGAAGGCAGTCAGAGCGTCACCGATATCTCCGCCCCGCGCCTTCTGCGCGGCCGTGGACTGGTACTGCTCCGACGGGTCGATGGTCTGCTCGATCGTGACGCCGGACTGCTCCGTGAACGCGGTGGCGAGCTCGTCGAGCACTGCCTTGTCCTCGCTGCGCCAGTGGTAGAAGTTCACGGTGCCGCCGGCCTCCCCGCCCGGCTCGGGAGCCGTGTCGGGCTCGTCGGATCCCCCGCTTCCGGGGCCGCCGCAGGCGGCGAGGGCGGCGCCGGCTCCGCCCACACCGAAGGCGGTCAGCAGGCTGCGGCGGTCGATGCGGGACCGGCCGACAGAGGAACGGCCGGAGGAGGAGCGGTGGGAACGGTGGGAGTTCATGGCGGGCTCCGAACGGTGAGGAGGGGAGGGATCAGGCGCCGACGGCGGCGGACTGGGTGCGGCCCGCCAGACGCTCGCGGACGCGTGGCAGGACCTCGCGTCCCACCCGCAGTGCTTCGTCGCCGTGCGGGTAGCTGGAGAGGATGAACTCGCCGATGCCCAGATCGGCGTACTCCACCAGCCGGTCGGCGACCTCGTCGTGCGAGCCGACCAGCGCAGTGCCGACGCCCTCGCGCATCAGCCCGATCCCGGACCACAGGTTCGGGGGCGATCACCAGGTCCTGGACGTCCTGCGGGAGCTCGGTGCCGTGCAGGGCGCCCATCCGGGCCTGGCCCACCGAATCCATGGATGCCTTGTGCTTCTGCACCGCGGCGACCGATTCCGCATCGAAGGTCGACTGGATGTCCGCAGCCGCCTGCCAGGCCTCCTCGGAGGTGTCGCGGGAGATGACATGGATGCGCAGTCCGTAGTCGAGCTCGCGACCGGCAGCATCCGCGGCGGTGCGGACGGTGTCGATCCGCTCGGCGATGTCCGAGAGCGGCTCGCCCCACAGCAGATAGGTGTCCGCCTGCGCGGCGGCGACCTCGACCGCCTTCTCCGAGGCGCCGCCGAAGAAGATCGGCACCGGCTGCGAGGTGGGCTCGGAGAGCTTCGCACCCACCAGGTGCAGGTGCCGGCCCTCGATGTCGACCTGCTCGCCCGCCAGCAGCGGGCGGATCGCCCGCAGCGCCTCGTCGGTGATCTCGTAGCGCTCGTCGTGGGGGACGTGCACGCCGTAGCCGGCCTGCTCGGCCGGGTTGCCGCCGGTGACGATGTTGAGGATCACCCGGCCACCGTGCAGGCGGCGGAAGGTGTCCGCCTGCTGCGCGGTGAGTGTGGCGGACTGCAGGCTGGGGCGCAGCGCGACGATGAACGTCAGGGACTTCGTGCGGGCCGCGACCGCTGAGCACACCACCCACGGGTCGGGACAGCCGATGCCGACAGGGGTCAGCACCCCGCTGAAGCCGCCCTCCTCGGCGGCCAGCGCCACCCCGGTCTGGAAGTCGAGCAGCTCAGCCGGATCCACCGGAGCTGCGTTCTCCTTCGAGACCGCGGTGGGAGACATCGCGTCCCCGCGAGGCGGAAGGAACCAGTGGAAACGGAGGGAGTCGGTGGTGTCGGACATCGTGCCTCATTCCTCGGACGGGGTGCGGCGCTGGGCGTGACCACCCTCTCGGGGCGCCTCTGAGGAAACCATATGCTGGTCCCGAGTGCTCAGGCGGACTTCTTCGCGCCCGAGCTCTTGCCGCCCGTCTTCTTCGCCCCGTCCTTCTTCGACGCCGTCTTCTTTGCCCCGGATTTCCCCGACTCGGTCTTCTTCGGCTCGGTCTTCTTCGTTCCGGTCTTCTTCGCCTTCTGCGTCCCGGTCTTCTTCGTGCTGGTGCTCTTCGTGCTCGAGCTCTTCGAGTCCGATCCCTTCGATTCCTCGGGTTCCTCGGACTCCTGCGCTCCGCGGCGCTTGCGGACGCTGCGCTCGAGGGCGTCCATCAGACTGATGACCTTCCCGCCCTCCGCGGAGTCCTCCTCCGAGCTCTCCTTGCCGAAGGTCGCCTCGGTGTCCACGGACTCGCCCTGCTCGAGCTTGGCATCGAGCAGCTCGCGCAGCTGGGCCTGGTACTCGTCGGTGAACTGCTCGGGATCGAAGTCCCCGCTGAACTGTTCGACCAGCGAGGCCGACATCTTCAGCTCCTTGGCGCTGATCTTCGACTTCGAGGGGCCGAAATCGACCTCCTTGAGGTCCTTGGGCCAGCGCAGCGTCTGCAGGGCGAGCAGGTCGCCGTGGATGCGCAGCACTCCCAGCCGCGTCTTGGTGCGCAGCGTGAAGGTCACGACCGCGGTGCGCTCGGTCTCCTCGAGCGTCCGGCGCAGCAGCACATACGCCTTCGAGGAGCGGCCGACGGGCTCGAGGAAGTACGAGCTGCCCAGCAGGATCGGGTCCACCTGCTCGTTCGGCACGAACTGGACCACGTCGATCTCGTCGTTGTCCTCGGCCGGGAGCGCATCGAGCTCCTCATCGGTGAGCACCACCGTCTTGTCGCCGTCGTCGTAGGCCTTGTCGATGTGCTCGTAGTCGATCTCCCGACCGCACACCTCGCAGGTGCGCTGGTACCGGATCCGCCCGTGGTCCTCGTCGTGCACCTGGTGGAACGAGATGTCGTGAGAGCGGGTGGCCCCGTAGAGCTTCACCGGCACGTTCACGAGCCCGAAGGTGATCTCACCACTCCAAATCGCGCGCATGCCTCATCTCATCACGGAGTGCCGAGCGGTGACCAGGAACGATCGGTCGGGAAGCCGCGTCTGCCGTGACGGATCCGTTGATCAGGGGCACAGTGGGGCCATGGCTACGCGCGAGCAGACGGTCGAGGTGGACGGGCGCAGGCTGAAGCTGTCCAATCTCGACAAGGTCCTCTACCCCGCCACGGGGACCACCAAGGGCGAGGTGATCGACTACTACCGCCGGGTCGCCCCGCTGATGATCCCGCAGGCCGCCCGACGCCCGGCGACGAGGAAGCGCTGGGTGGACGGGGTGGGCACGGCGGAGAAGCCCGGCAAGGTCTTCTTCCGCAAGGACCTCGAGGACCATGCCCCGGACTGGCTGCCCCGCGCTGACATCGAGCACAGCGACGGCACCTCCACGTACCCCCTGATCGAAGAGACCGCGGTGCTGGTCTGGCTCGCCCAGCTCGCCGCGCTCGAGATCCATACCCCGCAGTGGCGCTTCGACCAGGACCTCGAGCCCGCGAATCCCGACCGAATGGTCCTGGATCTCGACCCGGGAGAGGGTGCGGAGCTGGCTGACTGCGCACGTGTGGCCGGCTGGTGCCGCGAGATCCTCACCGACATGGGCCTGGACGCCTACCCGGTGACCTCCGGCTCCAAGGGGATCCACCTCTATGCCCCGCTGGACGGGAGCAGCACGGCCGACGAGATCGCAGGGGTAGCCCACGAGCTGGCCCGGGCTCTCGAGCAGGACCACCCCGATCATGTCGTCAGCGCGATGAAGAAGTCGCTGCGCGGCGGCAAGGTGCTCGTGGACTGGTCGCAGAACAACGGTCACAAGACCACCGTCTGCCCCTACTCGCTGCGCGGACGGCTCGAGCCCACCGTCGCCGCGCCCCGCACCTGGGAGGAGATCGAGGATCCGGGCCTCCAGCACCTCGGGCTCGACGAGGTCCTCGACCGGGTCGAGGACGGCCAGGACCCGATCGCCCCGCTCGGACTCACGGCGGATGCTCCCAGCTCGTCGGCCGAGCAGGCACGGGATCGGCTCGAGGTCTACCGCTCGAAACGGGATCCCGACAGGACCCCCGAGCCGGTGCCGGAGGCGAGCTCCGGGACCGACGCCTCCCAGGACGCGCAGGATGCCCTGGACTCGAAGGCACCGATGTTCGTGATCCAGGAGCACCACGCTTCTCGCCTGCACTGGGACTTCCGCCTCCAGCACTCCGGGGTGCTGGTCTCCTGGGCGGTGCCCAAGGGGCCGCCGCTCGACGTGGACGTGAACCGGCTCGCCGTGCAGACCGAGGACCATCCGCTCGAGTACGGCACCTTCGAGGGCACCATCCCTGCGAAGGAGTACGGCGGGGGCGAGGTCACCCTCTGGGACAGCGGCACCATCGAGATCGAGAAATGGCGCGAGGGCAAAGAGGTCATCGTGGTCTGCCACGGGCGTCCGGACGGCGGCCTCGGGGGCGCCGCGGCGCTACGCCTTCATCCACACCGGGGGCATGGGCTCCTCACGGAAGTCCGCCGCCGCGAAGGAGAAGGCGGCGGCGAACTGGCTGCTGCACCTGATGAAGGACCAGCCCGAGGGGGACGGCGACGGTGCAGACAGCGGCGAGGGTGCGCCGACTCAGCGGAAGGCTTCCCGGCCGGACTCCGCGCGCCCTGCCGAGAGGGGCGATCCGATCTCCCCGATGCTCGCCACCCTCGGCAGCCGCGATGACATCCGCGACGAGGACGAATGGGCCTTCGAGATGAAATGGGACGGCGTGCGCGTGATCGCGAGCGTCGTCGACGGCGCCGTGCGGCTGACCAGCCGCGGCGGGAAGGACCTCACCGCCACCTTTCCCGAGCTCGAGGAGCTGCATGACGCCGTGGACGCTGAGCTGCGGGCGGCGGGCGAGACGGTGCTGGACGGGGAGATCGTGGCGCTGGACAGCCGCGACCGGCCCTCCTTCTCCCGGCTCCAGCAGCGCCTGGGGCTGACCCGCCCGCGGGACGTCGAGCGGGCCCGGCAGGAGGTCGAGGTCCACGTCATGCTGTTCGACCTGCTGATCCGCGGTGGTGACTCCCTGGTGCGCACGCCGTACCGCGAGCGGCGCGAGGCGCTGTTCGATGCGGTGGACGCGACTGAGCACGTCCAGCTGCCCCAGGCCGACCACGGCGATGTCGAGCACGCGATCGAGATCTCCCAGCAGCTGCAGCTCGAAGGGGTGATGGCGAAGAAGGAGAGCGGCATCTACCAGGCCGGGAAGCGATCGCGCACCTGGATCAAGATCAAGAACGCCCGACACCAGGAAGTGGTGGTCATCGGCTGGAGGCGCGGCAGGGGAGAGCGCTCCGGGACCATCGGCTCCCTGCTGCTGGCCGTCCCGGATGAGGACGGGACGCTGCGCTATGCGGGCCGGGTGGGCAGCGGCTTCACCGAACGGGGCCTCGAGCAGACCGCCGAGCGACTCCGCTCCCGTGCCCGGAAGACCCCGCCGGTCGAGGACGTGCCCGCGGCGGACCGCAGTGATGCCGAGTGGGTGCGCGCGGATCTGGTGGGCGAGGTCCAGCACACCGAACGCACCGAGGACGGGCGGCTGCGGCATCCCGTATGGCGCGGATGGCGCCCGGACAAGGAAGCCGCCGAGGTGCGATGGGAGGCGTGACCATGAGCGTGACCTCGCCTCGAGAAACTGCGCCGACGTCCGGTGGGTCACATCATGGCGCGAGCACCCCGATCCATGCCGTAGTCTTCTGGAAGTCGACCGCACGACCCCGCCGCATGGCAGGATCAGCGGAAGACCCGCACGGCGCAGGATGCCTCCCTCGGAGGCGACCGACGACGGTCGCGCAGCACTTCCGACGAAATTGGGACTTCATTACCTCCTCCGCACTGCCTTTGTACGACGACGCCACCGCGTCACCCCTCACGTTCGCGCCGATGGCCGGCATCACCGCCGCCGTTGCAGCGCATCCCACCCTCTCCTGGCTCCGAGCCGATGACGACGTCCACGTCGCCACGCTCGCCGGAGAATTCGCCGGCCATGTCGTCAGCTCTTCCGCTGACGCGCCGGTCCACACGGCCTACGGGCCCCAGTTCGGCCGCATCGGCGACTTCGTGTCGCTGGCCGCGGCTCAGGCGGCCCTCGTGGCCGCACCCGCCCCGCAGAACGGCAGCGGTGACCGCATCGGTCGCCGTGACGTCAGGGGCACAACCCATCCGCGGCGGCGCCGTCGTCACGGATACCCGGGCCACGAATGTGGTTCACGACAACGAAGGAATATCGCCATGGCTACTGGCATCGTCACCTGGTTCAACTCCGACAAGGGCTACGGCTTCATCGCCCCCGAGGACGGCTCCGCCGATGTGTTCGCTCACTTCAGCGCCATCGCCGGCTCCGGTCGTCGCGACCTCGAGGAGAACCAGCGCGTGGAGTTCGAGACCGAGCAGGGCCCCAAGGGCATGCAGGCAGTGAACATCCGCGCCCTCTGAGCGCTCCGGCCGGTCCACGGATCGGCCGCATGACTACGACGCCCGTCGGGCCCGGCAGAAGCCGGGTGCGGCGGGCGTCGTGCTGTCCGGGGCTCACCAGTGCAGGCTGTGCCGCCCCGCCTCACGCGTCTGCTCGAGACCGGGCAGCACCACCCGGGCGCGAGAGCCCTCCGGCACCGCGAGCGTCACGCTGCGCTCCTCGCGATCCACCTCGACCACGATCTCCCCGAGATCCGTCTGGCGGGAGAACGCGATACGGCCCACGGGCACGTTCACATCGGGTTCGACCAGGAACTCCCGCCACCCGTCGGGCCCCCGGCGCAGCCCCGCCACATGCTCATCGATCCAGGTCACCGGCGTGCCCATGAAGTAGTGCGAGCAGGAGCGCGGGTTCTCCCACATCTCCATGAAGGTCGAGTTCCCGGCCTCCAGCCAGGCTTTCCATCCCGGTGCGGTGGGCGCGTTCAGCACCCGCCAGGCCAGCGCCCCCTGCCCGTGCGCCGAGAGCACCGGCAGCAGGAAGCGCACCCCGATGTGCCCGCAGTCGTGATGGTCTCCGCGCGCTTCGATGTCCGCCACCAGCTGCGCGGCCACCGCCTCGACCTGCTCGGTGGGGACGATGCCGAAAGCCAGCGGCAGCAGATTGCTGGTCTGGCGATAAGCGGCAGCCCCCGCGGGCTCCGGATCGCGGTAGAGGCCCTGCTCCGCATCGAGGAAGACTGCGTTCACGGCCTGCTCGAGGGCCCAGGCGTCCGCCCGCAGCGACTCCGGTCCCGGCATACCGTCGACGCTCTCCCCGCTCGCGGTCCAGGGATCGCCGCCGGGCAGGCCGCTCTCGACCGTCGCCAGGTCCACCGCATGGGCGAGGGAGCGCAGGGCCTGGGCCACGAACAGCGAGCCGGACAGCCGCTTGTCCTCCGGGGCGGGGCCGGGGCTGCCCGGGGTGAGGTAGTCGCCGAGCACGCCGGAGATCAGCCCGTCCTGGTCGCGCCGATCCAGCTCGTACGCGAGATACCGTGCGGCGGCGGGGCCGTGCTGCGCCACCAGCTCCACCTCGCCGTACTCGGTGACCATCTCGTCCAGCAGCGCCGGCAGCAGGCAGGTCCATTCCGGGGCGGGGGAGAGCTCCTCGTAGCCCCAGTCCGGGTTCGGGGAGATCACTGCGAGGGAACCATCCTCCCGCTGCCCGTCGATCTGGTCCACCATCCATTTGCGCAGCATCCGGCGCATGTCGAAGCTCGTGGTCATCGCGGACAGCGCGGTCAGCGCATCACCGGTCCAGCCGTTCTTTTCCTGGATCGGGGTGTCGGTGGGGACGTGATGCATGTTGTTCAGCAGCGAGGCGCGCATCGCCGCGTCGAACTGCACCAGATACGGCTCCGAGGCTTCCAGCGAGCTGACCTCGCGCAGGTCCGCATGGGCCAGGACGCCGGTGACCTCGAGCCCGCCCAGATCGCCGACGACGGGTTCGAGCTGCACATAGCGGAAGCCCTTATAGCTGTGCCGGGGCGAGAAGGAGCGCGCGAAGCCGGGCTGCAGCAGCACCCGGTCCTGCTGGAACCGGTCGGTGTGGATGTGCCCGTTGTCGTCGTCCACCGTGCCATCCGCCCGCAGCTTCTCCCCGTGCCGGGCCACGAACTCGAGCGGCGACGCCCACGACTCCACGGCCTCGGAGAGCGTGAAGCGGCACCAGCCGGCGATCACCCGTCCCATGTCCAGCACGATCCGCTGCGGCGAGGAGGAGACCACACTCGGGGTGAGCTCGTCCCGCACCACCACAGGTTCCTGCACCTGACGCTGCAGCACCGGATCCGGGGCCCTCTGCGCCCGGTGCGATCCGCCACCGGGACGGTCCACCAGCACCGGGGGCCAGTCGGTGTCGTCGTAGCCGGGCAGGCGCCAGGCGGCCGGATCCTCGGTGGGGGCGAAGGTCTCGCCCTCGTACATCGAATCGAAGGTGACCGGTCCCGGCCGAGTGCGCCAGCCCTCCCCTGTGGACAGCGCCGTGACGGTGCCGTCGGCCAGCTCGAGCCGCAGCTGCGCCCAGGCCCGCACCGGCCCGCGCCACGGCGCCAGATGCCACCGCCACTCGTTCGGGGTCGACATCGCATGGAAACCTCGCCCCAGGTCGATGGCCAGCACGTTCTCGCCCTGCTCGAGCAGGGCGGAGACGTCGACCTCGCACACCTGCACCCGGCGCCGCGGATCCGTCAGGCCCGGGTCCAGCCGGCCATCGCTGACCGGGGCGCCGTTGAGGTAGGCCCGGAAGGTGCCCAGCCCCGTCACCAGCAGCCGCGCCGATACCGGTGGGGAGGTCAGCTCGAAAGCGAGGCGGAGCAAGGGATTCTGCGGGTCCTCGCCGGGCGCGGTGATCCACAGAGCGAGAGAGGGGTCGATGTCCGGCATGCGGTGCCACCAGGTCCTTCGTATCGTCGTCGACGGTTCCGGCCAGTCTGGCACGCTGTGTGCCGCGTCACGTGCAGGCACGCTCCCAGCGCGCGACGAGCACGGGCTGAGAGCATGACCGGATGAACTTCGAGCAGCTCGGCCGTGAGATCGGCGGCCGCATCGCGCCGGACGCCGCTCCCTCCGCCGGGGCGTGGATCCTGGTGGCGCTCGCCGTCGCGCTGGTGGCGGTCGCGCTGCCGCCGCTATGGCGCCCGACCCGCCTCGCGGTGACGATCGTGCACGAGCTCGGCCATGCGGTCATCGGGATCCTGATGGGCCGACGTTTCACCGGCTTCGTCGTCAGCGCCGATATGTCCGGGCACGCCGTGACCGTCGGCCCGCGCCGCGGGATCGGCCGGGTGGCCTCCACCTGGGCGGGGTACCCGGCCCCTGCGATCGTGGGTGCGCTGCTGGTGCAGATCTCGCTGCACGGCTGGGCGCGCACTGCGCTGTTCATCGCGCTGGTGGTGCTCGTGCTGTCCCTGGTCTTCACCCGGTCGCTGCACACGCTGGTGGCCGTGCTGGGCACCGCCGCGGCGGTCGGCGCCCTGTGGTGGTGGGGGAGCCCTGCGCTGACGGCTCTGCTGACCCTGGCGGCCGGGGTGTTCCTGCTGCTGGGGGCATGGAGGCATCTGGGAGCGGTGATCACCGGCGGCGGCCGCTCCGATGATCCCGCTCAGCTCGCCCAGCTCACCCCGCTGCCGGCCTGGCTGTGGAACCTGGGTTTCGTGATCGTGCTGGCGGCCTGCAGCTGGTGGGCGTGGACGGCGGTGGCACCGCTGGTGCTGTGAGCGATGCTCAGGGGCTCGGTCGTCTCCGCACGGGCCGTTCTTCGTGGGCGGGCCCATGCGTCGACGCGGAGTCGCGCCTCGTCGCGTCCGCGATCTGCTCCTGGGCGGTGTCGTCCGCGTCCGGGTGCCTGCCCTCCTCGGGGCGCTGCGCATCCGGCATGTCCGAAGGGCCGTGCGAATCCTTCTCCTCGTCAGGCCGGCCGGGTTTCGGGACCCGGGCCGGATCAGCGGCGTGCTCTCTCGGTGCAGTCATGACTGGCCTCCGTTCGTCGGGACCTCGAACCTAGTGTGCGCGCCCCGGCGGAGACAGGGGACGGACCGAGCGGACGGGGCGCAGAGGGTGACGCGGGAAGCGCGACGGAGCACAATGCAGGGGTCAGCGACCGTTCGTACCCCGGGCTCGGGAGGTGGGACGCGTGGATCTGCACCAGGTGCTGGCCCTGCTCGACGGCAGCGACCACATGATCGCGCGAGACGTGATCCAGCGCGGCGTCGCCGCGGTGTTCGTGCTCGCCTTCCTCTCGACCTTCCGTCAGTTCCCGGTGCTGCTGGGGGAGGAGGGCCTGCTGCCGGCGAAGGACTTCCTCGAACGGGCCGGCGACCGGGCGGGGCCGACGCTCTTCCGCTGGCGCCTCACCCCGTACAGCGACCGGCTGCTGCGGATCATGTGCCTGGTGGGGATCGTGCTGGGGGCCGCCGTGGTGGCCGGCCTGCCGCAGCAGGGCCCCGCCTGGAGCATGATCGCCGTGTTCGGGGTGATGTGGGGCCTGTACCTCTCGATCCACTCGTGGGCCAGATCTTCTACGGCTTCGGCTGGGAGTCGATGTTGCTGGAGTGCGGGTTCCTGGTGGGCTTCCTCGGCTCCCACGCGGTCGCGCCCCCGCTGCTGATCCTGTTCTTCCTGCGCTGGATGCTGCTGCGCCTCGAGTTCGGCGCGGGGATGATCAAGATGCGCGGTGATGCCTCATGGCGCGATCTCACCGCGATGGACCATCACCACCAGACTCAGCCGATGCCCGGCCCGCTGAGCCGGATCGCGCATCTGGCACCGCGCTGGTGGCACCGCCTCGAGGTGCTCGGCAGCCATGTCGTGCAGCTCGGGGTGATCTGGCTGATCCTGCTCCCGCAGCCGATCGCCTCGATCGCCGCGCTGCTGGTGATCCTCTCCCAGCTCTTCCTCGTCGTCACCGGCAACTACGCCTGGCTGAACTGGCTGACGATCCTCCTCGCCTTCTCTGCGATCAGCGACTCGTTCCTGCGCTGGGCGGTCGGCGGGCCGTGGCCGGGGTGGGGGGATGGCAGCAGTGGCCGCTCCTCGGCACGCCACCCGCAGCAGACGCCGCCCCGCTGTGGTGGCACCTGCTGATCATCGCGGTGTCCGCGATGCTGCTCGTGCTCTCCTGGAAGCCGCTGCGCAACCTGTTCTCCTCCCATCAGCTGATGAACGCGAGCTTCAACCGTTTCCACCTGGTCAACGCCTATGGGGCCTTCGGCTCGATGACCCAGCGGCGGTTCGAGGTGATCATCGAGGGGACCCTGGCGGCGGATCCGCAGGAGGCGGCGGAGGAGGAATGGCTGCCCTTCGAGTTCCCGGGCAAGCCGGGGACGTGGCGCGCCGTTCCCGGCAGTTCGCTCCCTACCACCTGCGGTTGGACTGGCAGATGTGGTTCCTCGCCCTGCGACCGGGGGCCGAGGCGTGGTTCGTGGCGCTGCTCGAGAAGCTGCGCAGCGGGGACCCAGGAGTGCGGCGCCTGCTGCGCACCGATCCCTTCCAGGGCCGGGCGCCGACGGGGATCCGGGTGCGGTACTTCGAGTACCGGTATGCGCGGCAGGACGAGCGACGGGCGGACGGATGCTGGTGGGTGCGCACCGACCTGGGAGTCATCGCCGCGCTGTGAGCACCGGTTCAGGAGCCTGCAGGGAACTCGATGAGGACCTTGAGGTCCTCGGTCGCGCCGCCCGCCGCCGTCTCGAGGGCGCTCACCGCCTCCGTGAACGGCACGATCCGGGTGCGCAGCGGCGAGACGTCGACGACCTTGCGCTCGAGCAGATCGATGAGGGTCCCGAACACCTCCCGGCTGTTGCGCGAGCCGTAGACATCCAGCTCCTTCTTGATCAGCACGGACTGGTTGAACGTGACCTCGCGGGTGCCGTTGCCGATCAGCACCAGCCGCGCGCCGTACGCCGCGGCTTCGATCGCGTTCGTGAAGGAGACCGGCAGGCCGGTCGCCTCGCACACCACGTCGAAGCCGTCCCCTCCGGTCGCCGAGCCCGCTGCCTCCGAGATGCTCTGCGCAGTGAGGTCGAAGGCCCCTCGAGCGCCCATCGACACCGCGAGCTCGAGGCGCGAGGCCACGACGTCGGCGACCCACACCTGCGCTCCGCGGGTGATCGCCGAGAGCATCGTCAGCAGCCCGATCGCGCCGGCCCCGATCACCAGGACGCGGTCGCCCTCGGCGACCTCCGCCCGGCGCACGGCGTGGTAGCCGATCGAGAACGGCTCGACCATGGCGAGATCGCGCGGGTCCACCCCCTCCGCCCGGTGCAGGCGGTCCAGCGGCATCGTGAGGTGCTCCTGGAAGGCCCCGTCGCGATGGACCCCCATCGTCTCGTTGTGTTCGCAGGCGTTGATCAGGCCGCGGCGGCAGGAGTAGCAGCTGCCGTCCTGGAAGTACGGGACACCGGTGACGACATCGCCCGGGGCGAAGTGCTCGCTGGCCCCGTTGATCTCGACGATCTCGGCGGAGAACTCATGCCCGGGGACCCGCGGGTAGGAGGCGAAGGGCTGGGTGCCGCGGAGGACCTGGATGTCGGAGCCGCAGATGCCGGCGAAGCGCACGCGCAGCAGTGCCTCTCCAGGCTGGGGGACCGGGGTGGCGGTCTCGACGACCTCCGCAAGACCGGGTGTCGTGACGTGAAGGGATTTCATCTGCCGCCTGCTCCAAGAGGTTTTCTGCCTACGCTCGCAAATCGGCCCGCCGCGCGCAAGCGGAGTCCGCTGGGCGGCCGACCGGCCCGAGGGCCCGTGGAGAAGCCGTAGGCTTGCCCCTCCCGCACCCACCTGTTTCCGAGGAGCCCCATGTCCGCGATCGCCGTCCCGGCCCGCCGCCCCGTCCTGGCCGATGCCCTGGCACCGCACCGCACCCGCCTGCAGGACGCAGGCCTGGTGCTCGCAGGCGCCGGTGTCGTCGCCCTCCTCGCGCAGGTGACGATCCCGCTGCCGCTGGTCCCGATCACCGGTCAGACCCTCGGCGTGATCCTGGTCGGTGCGTCTCTGGGATCCCGCCGCGGCGCGGCAGCGCTGCTCACCTACCTGCTCGTGGGCCTGGCGGGCGCTCCCGTGTTCGCCGAGTTCATGGGCGGCCCGGCCTCGGTCCTCTCACCGAGCTTCGGCTTCATCCTCGGCTTCGTGCCCGCCGCCTTCGTGGCCGGCTGGTTCGCCGAGCGTGCGTGGGACCGCAAGCCCGCCCTCGCCATGGCCGGATTCGTCGCCGCGAGCGTGGTGCCCTTCCTGCTCGGTGTGCCCTACCTCGCCATGATCCTCAACGCCGTGATGGGCGCGCAGCTGGGCCTGGGGGAATCCTCGCCGCGGGCGTGTGGCCGTTCGTCCCCGGAGGCCTGGTCAAAGCTGCGATCGCCGCGGTGCTGATCCCCGCCGCGTGGCGCGGGGTGCGTTCCCTCGATCAGCGGAGCTGATCGCAGGCGGCGACTCAGCTGCTGAGCACCGCCGCCCGGACCAGCAGCACCACGAAGGCCAGCGAGGGCAGGAACGACACCGCCAGCCACACCTTGCGATAGGACAGGATCGCCAGGAACTCGCGCAGCGTGGCGCTGGGGACGTAGTAGAAGGCCGTCGGCCCGCCGATCGCCTCATCGTCGAAGCCGAGGCTGCGTGCCAGCAGCGCGGCGCGGAAGGCGTGGTAGCGACTGGTGGCGACCACGTACGGTCCCTGGTGGCCGGCCTCGTCGAGGATCCTGTGCGAGAAGCGCAGGTTCTCCTCCGTGGTGCGGGAGGAGGTCTCGGCACGGACCCGTTCCGCTGGCATCGAGCACTCCTCGATCAGGTACTCGGCCATCGCCTCCCCTCCGAACGGGGCTCATCCTCGCCCTGGCCGCCCGAGGGCACCAGCACCGGGTCCGCACCGAGCGCGAGCAGACGTTCCCGTTCCGCGACCGCGCGGTCCAGCCGATCGCGCAGCAGCTTCGGGACCCGCCCGTCGATCAGCCCGGAGCCGTGGATGATGATCCCGCTGGTCTCCAGCTGCCGGGGGAACAGCTGGTAGGGGACCGAGGCGCACAGGAAGACGAGGAACGCCAGCCCGAGATGCAACGCGAGCAGCGCCACCAGCGCTCCGGCGGCGAGGCCCAGAGGGGTCAGGGTGAGCACGAGCGCACCGGCGGCCACCGGGGCGCCCAGCAGCGCGAGCCCCGCCACCCCGGAGAGCAGGTTCCCGAGTGAACGGCCCTCCTTGCGCACCATGGTCAGGCCATTCCAGACCATGAAGACGCCGAGCGCGAGCACCCCCAGCAGCGCCATCGCGGTGCCGGCGAGCACCAGCAGATCGCCCCACGGCAGCGTGGTGGAGACCAGCCGGGACAGGGTCGAGACGCTCGAGTACAGCGCGATCACCAGCAGCACCCCGTTGCGGACCCGTCGGCGGTCCTGCCGGAAGACCAGCAGGTACACCGCCCACCAGAAGGCGGTCCCGATCAGCGCACCCAGCATCCGCGACTCCTCACGTCGTTCCGGCGTCCATCGTCCCACGGCCCGCGCGCAGCGACCGTCCTCGCAGCGGCTCCTACACGGGCGCGAAGGGCATCGACGAGCGTCCACCGGCCGCGGAGGCCCCCGCAGGCCGCTACCGACGCGAGGAATCCGCGGCCGAGCGGCTGGACCGCAACTGGAACGAGCTGCTCCAGGAGACTCGCGTGCTCCAGACCGGATCGCAGATCCTCGCCGCCTTCCTGGTGGCGCTGCCCTTCCAGGACCGCTTCGAGGACCTCGACGCGCTCCAGGTCGGCTGGTACCTCGGTCTGCTGCTGCTCGCCCTGCTGATCGTCGCGCTGCTGCTGACCCCGGTGGGCATGCACCGGCGACTTTTCCGCCAGCGGGTCAAGGACGAGATGGTCAAGACCGCCAACACCCTGCTGCGCACCGCGATCCTGCTGCTCGGGCTGCTGCTGAGCGGGGTGGCCGTCTTCGTGATCGATGTGGTGCTCAGCCGCGGGATCGCCGTCGGGACAGGAGTGGTGCTGCTCGCCCTGATGGGCGGGCTGCTGGTGCTGCTGCCGCACCGGATCGCACGGAGGGCGCACGGCTGAGGGCCTGCACGCAGGACGGCCGGCCCGTGCAGGAGCACGAGCCGGCCGTCCGTGGCCTGCGCGGGGTCAGCGGGTGGGCGCCGCCGCGAAGGGGGAGACGTGCTTGCCGATGTGCGCGGCCAGGACGTCGGTGTGCTGGGCCTGGTTCGCCGCGACCACCGCGAGGAAGCGATCGTGGATCGAGGCGCCCGAGGCGTCCCTCCCGTTCAGGGAGTCGCCGTAGCCCACGTGCAGGATCTGGCGGGCATCGTTCGAGCGGATCAGCTCGAGCAGGTCCACACCCTCGAGCGACGTGGGGGTGCGGTCCTCATGGGCGGAGACCTGGTAGCTCGCGCGGGCCTCGACATAGGAGGCGCGGGAGATGTCCCAGATGGTGGAGAACAGCTCGGGATCGTGAGCGGCGACGATCTCGACACCGCACAGGTAGCTGGTGCCGGAGGTCTTCAGGTGCACCAGACCCTGGGTGGCCTCGACGCACAGCGGGTAGATCGAGAACTTGTCCGAGCCCGAGTGCAGGGAGATCTTGTAGCCGCCGAACTGCTTGGAGATCGCGTGATGCGCCTCGAGGTTCGTGCGCAGCTCCTCGGCATCGCCCAGGAAGTCCAGGCCCTTCTCGAAGCCATCCACGTAGCGGGGGCGAAGCTGAACCAGGAGGCACCCAGGCGCTTGAGCTCGGAGGCCATGTAGAAGTGCTCGAAGAACGTGGTCAGCCAGGCGGTCTCGTCGACCGCGAACTCGACCTCGACCTCGTGCTCCGCGTTCTCGGTGACATGACGGTACAGGCGCATCGACTCGACGACCGCACGGCCGTACTTCACCGCGGCGGTGAGCACATCCTGCTCGGTGACCTCGATCTGCGAGTGGCCGACGTCCAGCGTCATGCCCACGTAGCGCTGCTTGAGGGCCTCGAGGGAGTCCTCGAGCTGGTCCCAGGGGAGCGCCTCGGCGTCCGCCTCGGTGACGCCGGCGGTGACGTCGGCGACCATGTCGCCCGGATCGAGGGTGAACATCACGAAGCCGGCCTCGAGGCCGCGGTCGATACCCTCGGTGGTCTTGATGTGGTCGCAGTCGGCGCCGAAGCCGCTGTCCCAGCCGGCCTCGACCAGGCCGAAGATCGCGTCATCCATCACGGACCGGGCGCTGCGGCCCAGGCGGTCCATCTCGCGGATCGACTGCTGGGCGAGGACGGGCATCACGCCGGCGCCCTGGGCGGCGAAGGCACGCGCCTGGCCGGGGGTCGCGAGGCCGGTGCGGTCGCCGGTGCCGATGGAGGTGCGGTGACCGCCGATCTTCTGCGGGCGCAGAGCCGGGAAGGCGGCCTGCAGCGCCTTGGCGTTCGCGGTGGACAGGGGGCCGGTGAGCACGTGGCCGTCACCGGCCGCTGCGGCCTCGCCCTCGAAGGCGGTCAGAGCCGCCGCCGCGGAGGCGACGAGCTGGAGCGAGCGGGCGGAGCCGTCGTAGCGGATGCTCGCCTCGAGGGAGTCGTTGCGCAGGGTCATGTGAATCTCCGTTTCGGAAGGGTGCGGGACGTCCGTTGTCCCGATGGCCGCCATCGCCGTAAATCGTAAACGATTACATAGATATGGCCTGCACGGAAGCCCGGAACTGGGCTACTCTCACAGATACACTGTAAAAGTTGCAGATGAGGGGGAGGTGGACATGGCGTCGACGCTCAAGGACGTGGCCCGGCAGGCGGGGGTCTCCATCGCGACCGCATCCCGCGCCTTCCAGCGCCCCGAGATGGTCGGGACCGAGTCCCTGGCGAAGGTCCGCGCGGCCGCCGTCGAGCTCGGCTACAGCCCCAACCGGAGCGCCCGCGCACTGATCACGGGCCGCAGCGGCGTGTACGGCGTGATCGTGCCGGACCTCGAGAACCCCTTCTTCCCGGCCGTGCTCAAAGGAGCTCAAGCGCGTGCCCACGAGCTCGGCGCGCAGCTGCTGATCACCGATGCGGGGAGTCCCCGGACGGTGAGCTGCCGCTCGTGCGCACCCTTGCCCCGCAGGTGGACGGCATCATGCTGTGCTCGAGCCGGATGGATGAGGACTCGCTGCACGAAGCCGCCTCCCTCACCCGGCTCAGCCTGGTCAACCGCGTCTCGCCCAGCCTGCCGGGCGTCTACGCGGACCCCGAGCCCGGCATCCCTGCGGCCGTGCAGCATCTGCGCCGGATGGGGCACCGACGGATCGGCTACGTCGGCGGTCCTGCCGTCAGCCGCTCCGACCGTGCCCGCCGCGCCGTGATCCGGCGCATCTGCGGCGAGGCGGAGCTGGACTGGATCGAGATCGGCTCCTTCCCGCCCACAGCCGACGGCGGGCGCAGCGCGGCCGAGGCCCTTCTGCGGACAGATGCCACCTCGGTGCTGGTCTACAACGACCTCATGGCCCTCGCACTGATGGAACGACTGCGCAGCTACGGCGTGGACGTGCCCGGCCAGATCAGCGTGGTGGGCTGGGACGACATCCCCTTCTCCGCCATGGTCACGCCGGGCCTGGCCACCATCCGGGTGCCGCGCTACGACATGGGCGCCCGGGCGATCGACATGCTCCACGAGGGCGAGCGCGACGAGGTGGAGCCCGCCCGCGTCGGCCTGCCCACCCAGTTCGTCCCCCGCGGATCGATCGCGCGGGCCGACGGCGGAGCCGTGCCTGGCTGAGCGGGTCTACGCTCCGATCATGGAAACGCTCAGCACCTCGATCGGGGACGTCCCAGGCATCGGCCGACCTGCCGCCCGCGCGCTGGCCGAGCATGGCCTGCGCACCGTCGGCGAGCTCGCCGATCGCGACTGGGCCCAGCTCGTGCAGCTGCACGGCGTGGGTCCCGCTGCGGGGCGGCGGCTCCAGGCCGTGCTCGAGCAGCACGGCGCCTCGTTGCGGAACCCGCCACCGCCCGAGGAGCGGCAGAGCGTCCTCACGCGGGGTGCGACCGGGAAGATCGCGAAGGACATCGTCACCCACGCCACCGCCGTGGATCCGGTGCAGCACGTGGCGGGCCTCGATTCCCGTCGGAGCCGCGAGGGAGCGGAGCTGCTGGCGATGTTCGACGAGATCACGGGGGAGCGGGCGACGATGTGGGGGCCCAGCATGATCGGCTACGGCCAGATCCACTACCGCTACGCCAGCGGACGGGAGGGCGACACCTTCCAGCTCGGTTTCAGCCCTCGCAAGGCCGAGCTCGCCCTCTACGGGCTGCAGGGCCTGCCGCGCTCCGAGGAGCTGCTGGAGCGGCTGGGGAAGCACCGGCGAGGCGCCGCCTGTGTCTGGGTGCGTGCGCTTGAGGGCATCGACACCGATGTGCTGCGCGAACTCGTCGCCCATGCCTGGGCCCACGGCCCGGAGCGCTGAGGCGGCACGGCTAGGCTGGGCGGTCGCGTCCCTCAGAGTCCAGGAGAGCCATGTCGTCCGCCCCCGTGAAGCTCGCCGTCGGCGATGCCGCCCCCGATTTCGACCTGCCCACCGCCGGTGGCGGCCGGGTGAGCCTGTCCGAGCTGCGCGGCGCGCCCGCCCTGCTCTGGTTCTACCCCGCCGCGAACACCTCGCTGTGCACCAAGCAGGCCTGCGATCTGCGGGACAACCACCAGATGTTCCTCGACGCGGGCTACCGGGTCGTAGGGATCTCCCCGGACGCGGTCGCAGACCTCGATCGCTTCGTCGAGAAGCAGAGCCTGCCCTACACCCTGGCCGGGGACGAGTCGCACCAGGTGATGGAGGCCTACGGCGCCTGGGGCGAGAAGAACATGTACGGGAAGAAGGTCCAGGGCACCATCCGCTCGACCTTCGCGATCGACGCCGAGGGCATCCTGACCTTCGTGAAGTATCGAGTCGGCACTCCCAAGCACATCGCGCTGCTGCAGGAGAAGCTCGGCCTCTGAGGCCCTGCGGCGGAAGTGTGACGTGATCTGCGTGCTCTCGCTTTGGTGCACTCCGCGTGCTCCCGTATGCTGAGTCGGCGTGCTGCGCGAGAGCCAGCGCCAGGAGACGTGGCAGAGCGGCCGAATGCGCTCCCCTGCTAAGGGAGTAGGCGGTGATAAACCGCCTCGGAGGTTCAAATCCTCTCGTCTCCGCCGAGAAGCAGAAGGCCCCTCACCTGCGGTGATATCGCGGGGAGGGGCCTTCTTCGTTGTCGAGCGCTGCCTCGGCGCCGCTCAGAGCTGTTCAGAGCTGCTCAGAGGGGGCGGGATCCTCGAGGGTGGTCCACTCCGGCCCGTCGGATTCCAGGAGATCGGGATCGCGCACCACGTCCTGCTTGCTCTCCCCGCTGCGCAGCCGCTGTGCGAGCTCCTGCAGGGTCTCGCGGAGCACCGCGCGGGCCCGCGAGGCGTCTCCGGCGGCCAAGGCGTCGATCAGCGCCTCATGCGCCTGGGTGAGGTCGGCGCGCACGCCGAAGCCGCGAGGGTCGGAGAAGCTGCCCATCCGGGTGAGGATCACGATCGTGCTCATCGAGGAGATCAGGAAGCGGTTCTGAGCGATCTCCGCGATCTGCTGATGCAGCTCGAGATCCGCATTGCCGGCCTCGATCACCTCTTCGGCTTCGAGGGCGCGACGGGTTCGTTCGAGGAGCCCCGCAGGGGTGCGAGCAGCTCCAGGGCCGCCTGCTCGTCCCCGTCGGCGCGCATCCTGGAGACCCGATCGGCGACGATCGAGGCGGCCTGCATCTCGATGCCCAGCCGATAGTCGATGAAATCGGACATCGTCACCGCATCCATCCTGGTCACGAACAGTCCGCGCCCCGGGATCTGGGTGAGGAGCCCGTCGCGGACCAGCCGCTGGCAGGCCTCGCGGAGAGAGGACCGGGAGATGCCCATCTGCTTGGACACCTGGACCTCGGGGATGGTGTCGCCGGGCCGCAGATCACCGAAATAGATCGCATTGCGCAGCTCGAGCTCTGCCTGATCGATGATCGAGGGTCGACGGATGGGCTGCATCAGCGGCAGCCGGACCGTCTCCTGGCGAGGGGGCATCCATCCTCCTGTGCTCGTGCGCGATGTGCGCGCGGGGCGTCATCTAATCATCCGTCCCCGGCGGGCCGCACGCGGCCCGGATACGGAGTCATCGCTGTCACATCCTGCGGCCCGGAGCCCGACGGCCCGGGTCACGACACCGTCACGAAACCGCCCAGGGGTCGGGACCATGCTGGTGAGAGACGCTAGCGTGGACCACGATCCGAAAAGCCGATCTGCGGATTGTCCGACAACAGGTAGTGTCGCCCATCACCGCAGAGCGCGAGACACACAGCTAAGGGAGCATCTCCATGCAGAACCGCCGAAGCTTCATCCGAAAGAGCGGTCTGGTCCTCTCAGCCGCAGCACTGGGCGGGCTCGCCGCCTGCAGCCAGACCAGCAGCGGAGGCGGAGGTGGCGAGGGCGGCGAAGACGGCGGCGGGGGAGACCTGCTCAGCCGGCTGCAGGAGGCCGGGACCATCACCGTCGGCTTCGCCGGCGAGGGCCCCTACAGCTTCGACGATGACGGCGAGCTCACCGGCGCGACCTTGGCCATGCACCGCGAGATCTTCGGCGAGCTGGGCATCGACAACGTCGAGGGCAAGCTCACCGACTGGAACTCGCTCATCCCGGGCCTGAACTCCCAGCAGTTCGACGCCGTCAGCGCCGGCATGTCGATCCTCCCCGAGCGCTGCGCCGAGGCCGCGTTCAGCGAGCCCGAGTTCCAGTACACGACGGCTCTCATGGTGCCCAAGGGCAACCCCGAGGGCCTGGAGAACATGCAGTCCTTCGTCGACTCCGGCCTCACCGTCGCCACCATGAGCGGCGCGATCGAGAGCACCTACGCGAAGGACCTCGGACTCGACAGCATCGAGGTCGGCGGCCCGCAGGACGGTGTGGACGCGCTCAGCAGCGGCAACGCCGACGCCTTCGCGCTCACCGCGATCTCGCTGAACTGGCTGGCGGAGAACTCCGCCACCGACTTCGAGGTCACCGAGAGCTTCGTGGCCGAGATCGACGGCGTGAAGCAGGTCGGCGCCGGTGGCACCGTCTTCCGCCAGGAGGACACCTCCCTGCTGGATGCCTACAACGAGAAGCTGGCCGAGATCATCGCCGATCCCGAGCGCTACCTCTCGATCGTGGGCGACTTCGGCTTCACCGAGGAGGAGCTCCCCGGAGGAGATGACGTCCGAGATCCTGTGCGCGGGCGATCTGTCGTCCCTGCAGTGAGTCCTGATCCTCAGAACCGTCTCGCTCCGGCGCGTCCCGCTCAGGGACGCGCCGGAGCGATGCGCACCCAGGAGGTGATCCCCCGATGGATGGTGTGATCGGGTTCTTCGAACAGCTCGGACCGAACCTGCAGATCCTCCTGGCACGGACGCCGCAGATCCTCGACGGCATCCAGACGACGGCGCTCGCCACCGTGCTCGGCGGGCTGCTGGCGCTGGTGATCTCCTTCGCGTTCGGCATCCTCCAGACCGCGAGGTTCGCCGTGGTGAGGATCGTCGCGCGCATCTTCGTGGAGTTCTTCCGCGGCACCTCGCTCGTGGTCCAGCTGTTCTGGCTCTGCTTCGTGCTGCCCCAGCTCCCGTACCCCCTCGGCTGGCGTCTCGAGCCGCTGATGGTCGGAGTCCTGGCGCTGGGTCTGAACTACGGGGCCTACGGTGCCGAGGTGGTGCGCGGATCGATCGGCTCGGTAGCCAAGGGGCAGTACGAGGCGATCAGCGCGCTCAGCCTGAGCCCCGTGCGCGGCCTGTTCCGAGTGATCATCCCGCAGGCATGGGCCCTGATGATCCCGTCGCTGTCGAACCTGTGGATCCAACTCCTCAAGGGCAGCGCGATCGTCTACACGGTCACGCTGTATGACCTCTTCTTCCAGGTCGAGCAGGTCCGCAAGCAGACGGGGACATGGTTCGCGTTCCTGTTCGCCCTGCTGGCGTACTACCTCATCGCCTGGGTGATCGTGATCATCATGAACGCCCTCGAAGTGCGGGCCAAGCACAAGATCGGTCGCGGTCCGGCCCTCTCGAAGTCCCTGGGATCGCTGCTGCGTGCCCCGGGCAGCGCTGCTGTGGCGAAGGGGGCCTGTCATGAACGAGTCCTGGTGGTCCTGGGACCATGCCGCCGCCGTCCTCCCGGACCTGCTGGTGGCCTTCTTCAAGTACACGCTGGTCGCGACCGTGCTCGGCACGCTCATCGCCGTGGTGCTGGGCCTCGTCGTGGCGATGGTCCGGCGAATCTCCCCGGCCATCATCCGCACGCCGGTGACCTGGGTCGTGGAGTTCATCCGGATGACCCCGCTCGTGGTGCAGCTGGTGTTCGCGAACATGGTGCTGTCGCCGTACATCGACTCGACGTTCGCGATCGGCATCTGGGTGCTCGGCATCCACTACACGACCTACATGGCCGAGGTATACCGCGCCGGCATCGACTCGGTGCCGAAGGGACAGTGGGAGGCGGCCACCGCGCTCTCGCTGCCGCAGATGCGCACCTGGCGCGCTGTCATCGTCCCGCAGGCGATCCGCAGCACGCTCCCGGCCCTCGGCAACTACGCGATCTCGATGTTCAAGGAGACCCCGTTCTTCGTGGTCATCTACATCCCGGAGATGGTCCGCATCGCGCAGACCTACGGCGGGGACACCTTCCGGTACACCGAGTCGATCACGCTGGCCGGTCTGATCTTCCTGGTCTCGAGCTATCCGACATCCGTCCTGATCCGACGACTGGAGAAGAAACTTGCCTGAGAACATCGCACCCGGCGGGACCGGGTCCACCTCCGCCCCGCACATCGAGTTCCGCGACGTGGTGAAGTCCTTCGGCGACAACACCGTGCTGAAGAACCTGAACTTCACGGTCGGCCACGGAGAGCGCGTCACGCTGATCGGGCCCTCGGGCTCCGGCAAGACGACGATCCTGCGCCTGGTGATGACGCTCGAGGAGCTCACCGGCGGGTACATCCACGTCGCGGGCCAGCCTCTGCAGTACGAGGAGAAGGGCGGCAGGCGCCAGCGCGTGCCGGACAAGCAGCGCCGTCGCACCACCACCCAGATCGGGATGGTGTTCCAGCACTTCAACCTGTTCCCGAACATGACCGTGCTGGAGAACATCATCGAGGCCCCCTCCACGTGATGGGGCTGTCGAAGGCGGATGCCATCGCCAAAGCCGACGCCCTGCTCGAGAAGGTCGGGATGGGCGCCAAGCGCGACTTCAACCCCTCGCAGCTCTCAGGCGGCCAGCAGCAGCGCGTGGCGATCGCCCGCGCCCTCGCCATGGATCCCGAGATCCTGCTGCTGGACGAGGTCACCTCTGCCCTCGACCCGGAGCTCGTGGACGAGGTGCTCGGCGTGCTCAAGGACATCGCCGCCGAGACAGACATCTCCATGCTCATCGTGACCCACGAGATGCAGTTCGCGAAGGAGGTCTCCGATCGCGTGATGATGTTCGACCAGGGCTCCATCGTCGAGGAGGGCACGCCGCAGAAGATCTTCAGCGAGCCCGAGCACCAGCGCACGCGGGACTTCCTGCGCGCCGTGCTCTGACCCCCGGGCGGACGGTCGGCGGCGCCCCCGATGAGGGCGCGCCGACCCCGCCTCGGCAGTCCGCGTACTGTCGACCCCGGGGCGCAGACCGCCCTTCGCTGTAGTCTGTGCCCGTTCGTTCCGCGCCGACGCGGTCGCCCTGTGTGTTGTCGGCGGCCGCCGTGCGGCGTGCCGACCCCAGGAGGCCCCGTGCCAGACCCCGACGCCATCGCCGTCCCGACGTTGACGAGCGAGTTCCCCGTCGTCGGTGACGACCCCACATCGACGCCCCGCTGCGGGCGACGGTTCGACGCCTGTCGACGCTGCTCGGCCGTACGCTGGCCGACCAGCACGGCCAGGAGATGCTCGACCTCGTCGAGCAGGTCCGCCAGCTGACGAAGGAGGCGAAGTCCGCCGACTCCGAGGCCAGCGCCCAGGATGTCCAGTCTCGCCTCGCCGAGCTCACCATCGAGCAGGCCACCGCCCTCACGCGAGCATTCAGCCAGTACTTCCTGCTGGCCAATGCCGCGGAGCAGGTCTACCGTGTGCGGGCCCTGCAGGAGCGCCCCTCGGCCGAGTCCTGGATGCCGCGCACCGTGCGCGCCGTCCACGAGGAGCTCGGCGCGGAAGGTCTGCAGGCGGCCGTCGACTCCCTCGACGTGCGGCTGATCTTCACCGCCCATCCCACCGAGGCCTCGCGCCGCGCCGTGCTGACGAAGCTGCGCCGCATCTCGGACATCCTCGGGGTCGACACCGAGGAGGGCACTGCCGAGCGCCGACGCCAGGATCGTGACCTGGCTGAGCTCATCGAGACGCTGTGGCAGACCGATGAGCTGCGCCGGCAGCGCCCCACCCCGCAGGACGAGGCCCGCAACGCCCTCTACTACCTGCGCCAGATCTTCCGCCAGACGATGCCTGAGATGCTCGACGGACTGCGCGAGGAGCTGCGGGCGCACGGCGCCGACCTGCGCTCGGACCAGGTCCCGCTGCGCTTCGGCTCCTGGATCGGCGGCGACCGCGACGGCAACCCCTTCGTCACCGCCGAGGTCACCCGCGATGTGCTGAAGCTCCAGGCGGAGACATCGATCGACCTCGCGATCGAGGTGGTCGCCGACCTCATCCTCGAGCTCTCCGTCTCCAGCGAGCTGACCGGCGCGGACGAGCAGCTGCAGGAGAGCCTCGCCGCGGACCTCTCCCACGAGTCGGACGTCGACCGCGTCCAGCAGGAGATGTACCGGGAGGAGCCGTACCGGCTCAAGCTCGGTGCGATGCGCTCCAAGCTGCAGGCCACCCGCGAGCGGATCCGCAGCGGGAAGGGGCACGTCCACGGCCAGGACTACGGCGACAGCGCCGAGCTGCAGGCTGACTTCGAGGTGCTGCGCGGCGCACTGCGCCGCCACGGGGGCGTGCGCGCCGCCGACGGTGCCCTCGCCATCGCCCAGCAGGTGCTGGCCGCCTCGGGGCTGAACCTCGCCACCCTCGATGTGCGCGAGCACTCCGAGAAGCACCACGAGGTGCTGGCCCGCCTGTTCGACCGTGTGGGCGAGCTGGACCGTCCCTACACGGAGCTCAGCCGCGCCGAGCGCACCACCGTGCTGGGCCGGGAGCTCGGCAGTCGCCGTCCGCTGGTCGGCTCGGCGATCTCCGAGGACCCATCGATCCTCGACGACCCCACCCGCACCACCTACAACGTGTTCCGAGAGATCCGGGACGCGCACCGCCTCTACGGCACCTCCGTCATCGAGACCTACATCATCTCCATGACCCACGGCGCCGACGACGTGCTGGCAGCTGCGCTGCTGGCCCGTGAGGCCGGACTGGTCAGCATCGCCGGCGGTGAGAAGAACCGCGCGGACATCGGCTTCGTGCCGCTGCTCGAAGAGGTCTCCGAGCTGCGGCACGCCGGCGAGATCCTCGACGAGCTGCTGTCGGACCCCTCCTACCGCGAGCTCGTGCGACTGCGCGGCGACCGCCAGGAGGTCATGCTCGGCTACTCCGACGGCAACAAGGACGCCGGTGTCATCACCTCCCAGTGGGAGATCCACCAGGCCCAGCGCTCGCTGCGCGATGCCGCGGCCCGCCACGGGGTGACCCTGCGCCTGTTCCACGGCCGCGGAGGCTCCGTCGGTCGCGGCGGCGGCCCCACCTATGACGCGATCCTGGCCCAGCCGTACGGCGTGCTCGAGGGCGAGATCAAGTTCACCGAGCAGGGCGAGGTCATCTCCGACAAGTACATGCTGCCCTCGCTGGCCAAGGAGAACCTCGACCTGTCGCTCGCCGCGGTGCTCGAGGGCTCGGCCCTGCACACCGCGCCGCGCACCCCGGCGGAGACCCTCGACCGCTTCGGCGAGGTCATGCAGTCCGTCTCCGACGCCTCCTTCGCGGGGTACCGGAAGCTGATCGATGACCCGAACCTGCCGGAGTACTTCGTCTCCGCCACCCCGGTCGAGCAGCTGGGCGACCTGAACATCGGCTCGCGTCCCTCGAAGCGCACCACCTCCTCCAAGGGCCTGGACGGTCTGCGGGCGATCCCGTGGGTCTTCGGCTGGACGCAGTCGCGGCAGATCGTGCCCGGCTGGTTCGGCGCCGGCTCCGGGCTGAAGGCCGCCCGCGAGGCGGGGCTCGAGCCGGACCTGCACGAGATGTACCGCAACTGGCACTTCTTCCGCACCGTGATCAGCAACGTCGAGATGACGCTCGCGAAGACGGACATGCAGATCGCAGCGCACTACGTGCACTCCCTGGTGCCTGAGCGCCTGTGGTACCTGTTCGATCTGATCCGGGAGGAGTACGAGCTCGCGGTCGCGGAGATCGAGCGGCTCACCGGCGTGCTGGACCTGCTGGACAACCAGCCGATCCTCAAGCGCACCCTCGCCGTGCGCGACCGGTACCTGGATCCGATCTCCTACATGCAGGTCGCGATGCTGCAGCGTGCCCGCGCCGCCACCGAGCGCGGTGAAGAGCTCTCGCCGGAGCTCCAGCGTGCACTGCTGACCACGATCAACGGGGTCGCGGCAGGGCTGAAGAACACCGGCTGATCCGCTGCTGCGCCAGCTCATCGAGTCGTAGGTCCGGTGCATTCCTGGGGACCCAGGGTGCACCGGACCTACGACTCGATGTCGTCCAAGGGACGGCTCAGCGGGCTGTGCCGTCGACCGCGAACTCGTCGATGCGGATGAGCTCCTCATCGGTGATCTCGAGGTTCTCGAGCGTGGCGATGTTCTGCTCCAGCTGCGAGACCGACGACGCCCCCACCAGCAGCGTGCTGACCTGCTGGTGGCGCAGCGCCCAGGCCAGGGCCAGCTGGGCGAGGCTCTGGCCGCGGTCGTGGGCGATCTGCGAGAGGCCGCGCACCCGTGACTGGTAGTCAGGGTCCTGGACCTGCCGCTCGTCGAGCGAGGAGGAGGATCCTGCGGCCCGGGAGCTCTGCGGCACCCCGGAGAGGTACCGGTTGGTGAGCAGGCCCTGCTGGAGCGGGGAGAAGGCTGCGATCCCCACCCCGATCTCCTCCACCACGTCCAGCAGTCCGTGCTCGATGTGACGGTTGAACATCGAGTACGAGGGCTGATGGATCAGCAGCGGGTGCCGAGGTCGGCGAGCATCCGTGCTGCCTGCCGGGTCTTCTCGGGAGAATAGTTGGAGATGCCCGCGTACAGGGCCTTGCCGCTGCGCACCGCATGGGCGAGCGCCCCCATCGTCTCTTCGAGCGGGGTCTGGGGATCCTCACGGTGGTGGTAGAAGATGTCCACGTGGTCCAGGCCCAGACGCTCCAGGGACCGGTCCAGCGAGTTCAGCAGATACTTCCGTGAACCGCCGTCACCGAACGGGCCGTCCCACATCCGGTAGCCGGCCTTGGTGGAGATCACCAGCTCGTCCCGGTGCTGGCGGAAGTCCTGGGCGAGGATCCGGCCCACATGGGTCTCCGCGCTGCCGGGAGGCGGCCCGTAGTTGTTCGCCAGATCGAGGTGGTTCACCCCCAGATCGAAGGCGCGGCGCACGATGGTGCGCAGGGTCAGCGGATCGCGGTTCTCGCCGAAGTTCTGCCAGCAGCCCAGGGAGATGGGCGGCAGCTGCACGCCCGACCTGCCCACGCGGCGGTACGGCGTGCGGTCGTAGCGGTCGGGGGAGGGGAGTAGGCATCGTTGCTCATGCCGCGAGCCTAGTCCTGGACGCGATCCCCTGGCAGGGACGACCAGCACCGGAGCCGCTGGTCACGAGGACTGCAGCGGGCGCTCCATGATATCCATCCCCAGGCCGGCGACCTTCAGCCAGTCGGCGTTGCCGGCGAAGGGGACGCTGTGGCCGGTGCGGGTGAAGCCGTGGCGCTCGTACCAGGCGTGCAGCTCCGGCCGGGACTGCAGGACCTGGATGCTCAGAGCGTCCGCTCCGGCGGCACGCTGCCGCTCCGCCTGAGCCTCGAGGAGACGGCCTCCCAGCCCGCGGCCCTGGGCGGAGGGGTGCACGGCGAACAGGCCCAGCTCCGCACGATCGATGCCGGAGGGGTCGGTGGGCTCACGCCGTGTGTAGCAGCAGCCCAGCAGCTCCCCATCGAGCTCAGCGACCTGCAGCGTCACCGCCGGATCGGCGAGCATCGTGCGGACCTCGGCGGCGTCGGTGCGGTGACCGTCCACCAGATGCGCCTCGGTGGTCCATCCACCCTCGCCGCGATAGGCGACCTGGACCAGCTCGACGAGGGTGTCCACGTCGCTCTCGTGAGCATCCCGCAGCAGGAGCCCGGTGAGGGCCTCGACGGCCGTGCGGTGGGAGCTCATGAGGTGATCCTTCCGGTGCGCCGGAGCTCGCTGAGCAGGCTGTGCCCATCGGGTGCGGCGAGTGTCAGCGGGGACCCGTTCGCGGGTGCGGAGGCCTCCAGCGGGCGGCGTGAGCCGTGAGCGAGCAGCTGCTCGGGCTCGGTGAGCTGACGGATCAGGATCGCCTCGACCCGCTCCGGGTGGCGCGCGGCGAAGTCCGCGTAGAGCGAGGGATCGTGCTGGCCGTCGTCCCCCACGAGGATCCAGCGCATGCCGGGATACTCGGCGGCGAGCTGCTCGAGGGCACGGTGCTTGTGCTCGGGACCGGAGCGGAAGAACCCGGTGTTGGTGGGCCCCCAGTCGGTCAGCAGCAGCGGTCCGTCCGGATAGCCGTTGCGGTACAGGAAGCGCTTGAGCACCGGGAACACGTTCCAGGCACCCGTGGACAGGTACACCACCGGCAGCGCGGTGTGCTCGCGGACGAGGCGCTGGTAGAGCATCGGCATCCCCGGCACCACCTGGCGGGAGGACTGGTGCACGACGAAGGCGTTCCAGAAGGCGAGCAGCGGGCGGGGCAGCCAGGTCACCATCACGGTGTCGTCGATGTCGCTGACCATGCCGACCCGGGTCTCCGGGGCGAACACGGTGATGTCCGCGCTCACCTCGTTTCCCGGTGCCGTCCACAGCACTGCCTCGTGATGGCCCGGCGCGAGCGATACCTCGAGCGTCGCATCGACGATCCCGGCACGGTCGGCCCGCACGGTGAACTGCTGGTCGCCGAGCAGGACGTGCACGGTGCGGTGTGGTGCCACCTGTCCGGCGAAGTTCCGCCAGCCGCGCACCGCCATCGTGCGCAGATCGTGGACGGGCTGGTCGTGGAAGTCAGCCGGGGTGCCGGGGAGGCGTGGAGGACCTTCGCCAGCACCCGCACACGTCCGGTGGAGCCGAAGCCGTGGAACGGCTGCAGCCGCAGGTCCCAGCGGAGCTGCCGCAGGGCGCGGCCGACGGCGGCGTTCTTCACGTCCTCGAGCCGCGCCGACCAGTGCGGTCGGTCGCCCCCTCTGCGCGTGGCGAGGGAACGGAGGGCCGAGCGGGCCGAGGTGAGCCGGGAAGGGATGCGCACCGGCCCTCAGAGGCCGCGAGCCATCTTCAGCCAGGCGCTGTCGGGGTCGCCCTCGACGATCTCCCAGCGGTCGCCGGTGTCGACGAAGCCGAGGCTCTCGTACAGGGACCGGGCGCCGGTGTTCTCGGGACCGACGTACAGGGTGATCGTGTCGGCGCCGTCCTCGCGGGACCATTCGAAGACCGCCTCGGCGAGCTTCGCGGCGATGCCGCCGTGACGGGAGGTGGGCGTGACCCACATGGCCTGGAGCTCGCGCTCGTTGGCGGGGAGTCCTCCTCGCGCCGGGCCGCCACGACGGCGACCGGCTGATCGTCCTCGACTGCCAGGAACCAGGCGGCTTCGCGCACGCGCTGTTCCCAGACGGAGTCCTCGTAGGTGGATTCCTTGTCCCAGCTCTGCCCGAAGGCGGCAGGATCGGTGCTGAGGGACCGAAGACGGATCTCGCGCACGAGCGACCAGTCGTCGTCGTGGGCGCGGATAATGTCGGCCATGGGTGTCCTCCTGAGCCGTCGTTGCGTGGTCACGGGCCATCATGCCCTGGCGATCATGCTCTCGCGCTGCCCCGGGCACCGCATGCACTCCCGCCGACAGTGTACGTTCCTCGGCGGTTCTGCGCTCGCATCGCCCTGAGCTTGACACAATGGGGGCATGTCCCCGATTCGTCTTCTCACCGTCTGCACCGGAAATGTGTGCCGTTCACCGGCTGCGGCGGTGATGCTGCGCGTGGCGATCCAGGAAGCAGGCCTGGTCGGGCAGGTGGAGGTGGGGTCCTCCGGCACCAGCTGGGAGGCCGAGGGGATGCCGATGGACGATCGCACCGAGCTCGCGCTCGAGCGTGCCGGTTATGCGCGTCCCTTCGAGCACACCGCCCGCACCATCCACCTCACAGAGCTGCTGGCCTGGGACCTGGTGCTGCCGATGACGGCCGATCACGCCCAGAGGCTGCGCCGGATGGTGGATCAGGCCCCGGAGGGATCCTCCGTCCCCGAGATCAGGATGTGGCGGCGTTTCGAGCCCGGAGCGGATCCGGAGGCGCTCCCGACGGAGATCGCCGTCGATGATCCCTGGTACGAGGGACAGGGTGCTTTCGATCGGACCATCCGCGAGATGCAGCAGAGCGTGCCCGGCATCATCGCGTTCGCCAGAGAGCTGCTCGAGCAGCGCTGAGCTCAGTCCTCGGTGTCGTGCTTGCCGACGCTGTGTCGGCTGTGCCAGGTCGCGCCGACGAAGCCGGCCGTGGTGAGGAAGCCGATGACCAGCGCGGCGACGAGGACCTGACGCATCTGCCCGAAGGATGAGCCGGTGTCTTCGGTGATCGCATTGAACAGCCTCACCACCGGGCCGCCCTCGCCCGCGGCTGTGGTGGGCTGCGGTGACGGTGCGGGGGTGTGCTCGGCTCCTCGGCACCGACACCGCTGAACTCGGTCTCCTCACTGCTCTCGCTCTCCACCGGAGCGCTCGACGTCTCGGCGGGAGTCGGCTCGGGTTCGGGAGCGGACTCAGGCTCCGCGGGCGCTGGTTCGGGAGCGGGCTCTGCGGCAGGCTCCGCACCCTCGGGCTCGACGTTCTGCTCCTGCTCCGGGCTCTGCTCCGGGGTGAGGTCGGCTTCGGAGGAGGGGTCCTCTTCAGGGGCCGTGGGGGTCTCGCTCGGCTCGGGGGCGGGGGTGGTCTCGGGCGGAGTCTCTGGCAAGGACGGGGATGGGGACGGAGACGGGGAGGGAGTTGGCTTGGGCGAGGGGGACTCGGTCTCCTCGGGAGGAGGCGTGGATTCCTCGTCGCCGGGATCCGTGGACTCGCCAGGGTCCGTGGGGTCGTCGGTCCCGTCGGGCGGGTCGGATTCGTCGGTCTGATCGGTGTTCTCGCTGGGCGAGGGTTCAGCCGGCACGCTGCCTGGAGCGCTCACGCCCGGTACCAGGGTGGGCCCGCCCCCGCCCCCGCCCTCGGCGTCATCGTCGCCGGCGTCTGCGCAGTCCTCGGCGATGGTCTTGCTGAGCAGTGTGGGTACGACGGAGAGGGTTCCCGGGGCCGGGCAGTCCTCGTTGATGACAGGGGGTTCGGCGGGCGAGGAGGGCTCGCTGCCCTCGGGAGTCTCGCTGCCCGCAGGAGTCTTGTCCCCGAGGGTCTGCTCCTCGGTGGGCTCCTCGTCAAGGGACGGCTGCTCGGGGTCGTCGGCTCCTCGGGAGTCTCCTGCTCGGGCGCCGGCTCCTCGGGGCTGGTCGCCTTGACGTCTTCGTCGGGCTCCTGCGGGAGCTTCTGCTTTTCTTGGTGCTCTTCCTCTGTTTCGCCCTCGGTCGCGCCCCCAGGGTCATCCTCCGGGAGCGGGTCCGCGGCCTCGAGGGAGGGGGACTGCGTGGTCTCGGGGTCCGTGATCTCGGCGAAGGCGGGGGCCGCGGCGACAGGAAGTGTCATGGCGAGAGCGGCGGAGCAGGCGCACAGGCGTGAGCGCAGACGCATAAAGCTGGCCCCCTCTCCTGGTCGCAAGCTCGGCAGCTGCGGTCGGTGTCATCTCCGGTGGGTCCGACGGAGCATATTACCCTACCGACCCTTTACTTTCGACCCCATCGTTCACCCCTCCCAAGGCCCGCGCAAGGGCGCTGTGCATGGCGCCACGACACCGTGACGTACGTAATGGTGGCCATTTCTTGACCATCTCTTTGCCGTCGACCTGCATGAATGCCGGTCAACGCGGGATTCCACGCCCCAGCAGCCTCTGCGTGAGGGGCCGTGCGCGCACCCGGCGCTCCTCAAGGAAACGTCCCGAAAGCGTCGCGGTGGCCTTCCGGCGCGAGCTCGCAGGAGGGCGCCGAGGCCCTGTCGGGCCCCGGCGCTCCTTCCGAAAGCTGTCAGTCTGCGAGCACCTCGTCGACGAGCGCCTTCGCGGCATCCTGCACCTGCGACAGATGCTCCTCGCCCCGGAACGACTCGGCATAGATCTTGTAGATGTTCTCGGTCCCGGACGGGCGGGCCGCGAACCACGCCGACTCGGTGGACACCTTCAGGCCGCCGATGGCACCACCGGATGGAGCCTCCGTGATCGCCGAGGTGATCGGCTCGCCCGCCAGCTCGGTGGCGCTGACCTGTTCGGCGCTGAGCGCCTTGAGCTTCGCCTTCTGCTCGCGGTCCGCGGGGGCGTCCATGCGGGCGTAGGCGCTCGAGCCGAACTCCTCGACCAGCTCGTGGTGCAGCGTGCTGGGGGAGCGGCCGGTGACCGCGAGGATCTCCGAGGCCAGCAGCGACAGGATGATCCCGTCCTTGTCCGTGGTCCACACGGAGCCGTCGCGGCGCAGGAAGGAGGCACCGGCGCTCTCCTCGCCGCCGAAGCCGACCGAGGAATCGATCAGGCCCGACACGAACCACTTGAAACCCACAGGGACCTCGAACAGCTCGCGGCCCAGCGAAGCGACCACCCGATCGATCAGGCTCGAGGAGACGACCGTCTTGCCGACCTTTGCCGTGGCGGGCCAGTCAGGACGGTGCGCGAAGAGGTACCGGATCGCCGTGGCCAGGTAGTGGTTGGGGTTCATCAGGCCGCCGTCGGGTGTGACGATGCCGTGACGATCCGCATCCGCGTCATTGCCGGTGGCGATGTCGTACTCGTCCCGCTTCTCGAGCAGCGAGGCCATCGCCCACGGGCTCGAGCAGTCCATGCGGATCTTCCCGTCCCGATCCAGGGTCATGAACGACCAGCGCGGATCCACCTCGGGATTGACCACGGTGAGATCGAGATCGTGCATCTCACCGATCTCGGCCCAATAGTCCACTGCGGCGCCACCCAGCGGGTCCGCACCGATCCGCACCCCGGCCCGACGGATCGCTTCGATGTCGACCACGTTCGGCAGGTCCTTCACATAGGTGTGGAGGAAGTCGTAGCGGCCGGCATCCTGAAGCGCCTTCTGGCGGCCGTGGCGGTGCACCTCCCGCAGCCCGTCCCGCAGCAGCTGGTTCGCGCGGTCAGCGATCCAGCCGGTCGCGTCGGAGTCCGCGGGGCCGCCGTGCGGCGGGTTGTACTTGAAGCCGCCGTCGCGAGGGGGTTGTGGCTCGGAGTGACGACGATGCCGTCGGCCCGGCCCGGATCGTTCGCGGCCCGGCCCCGGTTGTGGGTCAGGATCGCGTGGGACACCGCCGGAGTGGGGGTGTATCCGTCCAGCGAGTCGACCTGGACGGCGACGTCATTGCCGACCAGCACCTCCAGGGCCGTGTCGAAGGCGGGTCGTGAGAGGGCATGGGTGTCACGGCCGATGAACAGCGGACCGCGGATGCCCTGCGCGGCGCGGTACTCGACGATCGCCTGCGTGGTCGCAGCGATGTGGTCCTCGTTGAATGCCGCATCGAGCGAGGAGCCGCGGTGCCCGGAGGTGCCGAAGGAGACGGTCTGGTCGGGGTTCGTGGCATCTGGGTGGATGTCGTAGTACGCGTCGAGGAGCGCGTCGACGTCGACGAGGTCCTCCTCCAGTGCCTGCTGGCCTGCACGGGGGTGCATGATCACCACTCCATCCTCGAGTTCGGGGTCATCACGCCACTCTAAGTCAGTGCGGCCACCCCAGCACCGAGGACGACTGCGGGCTGAGACGGCCGCCCGCCGGGCTCAGGAACGACGCGACCGCACCAGCTTCACGATGCCGACGATGGTGAGCACCAGACCGATCAGCCCGGCGAGCACGCCGATGACCAGACCGATCAGCAGCGGCCCGGCCATGCTGAATACGCTGTACGGGCCCAGATGGGCCGGCGCATCGGTCCCGGTGCAGGTGACCGTCACGGTGGTGTCCTGGACCGCAGCGACGCCCAGGACCTGGACGTACTCGGAGCCGTCGCCGAAGGTGGTGTCGGTCGAGCTGGGCACCGTGGTCACAGCGCCCGGATCCGCGCCCTCCGCGGTGCATTCCGCCGTGGCCTCGTCCGCCTTCGGGACGTACACGATCAGCATCTCGTTGGCGGGCACCTCGACCTGCGCCGTCGCCCCCTCCATCGGGACCGGCCCCGTCGACGCGTCGACGGCGAGCGAGCTGATCGACCAGATGATCCCGCCGATCGTGACGACCGGCGCGACCACGACGAGCAGCACCAGGCCGACGATCAGGGGCCACAGCCCGCGCCGCTTGCGGGGCGCGGGGCCGGATCCGCCCGGAGCGGGCAGCGGCCCCGTCTGCGGGACGTACGGATCGGCAGGAGGGAACCCGGAGGGCGATGCGGAGCCCGACGGCGGCGTGGCTCCGTACGGCGATGAGGGGCCGGGGAGCCATAGCTCGGTGACCCCTGGACCGGGCCGCCCCCGGCATCGGGAGCAGGCGAGGCAGGCCCCGGCAGTCCGTAGCTGGGACGCTTGCGCGGGGCGGGCGTCATGGACTGACCATCGGACATCGGGGCTCCTTCTCGGCTCGGACCGGCCCAGGATAGTGGTCGATCCTCCGAGGCCGCCGAATCGGTGAACGACACCGCGACCTCAGGACGCGGCCACCTCCATGAAGACCCCGACCAGCGCCGCACCCAGCACCGCCGTGGCCAGAGGAGTGGCCAGCCAGACCAGCAGGATGCGCCCGGCGACCCCCAGCGCACCGTGCGCAGGCCCCGGGCGACGCCTGCCCCCACCACGCTCGAGGCCAGGGAATGAGAGGTTGAGACCGGGGACTCGAGGCCGAAGAGGCTGAGGGACATGGTGGCGGCCGACGAGGTCTCCGCAGCCAGCCCCTGCGCCACCGACAGATCGGTCAGGTTCCGCCCGAGGGTGCGGATGATGCGATGCCCGCCCACGAGCGTCCCGGCACCGATGGCGAGCGCAACTGCGGACATGACCGCCGTCGTCGAGACCTGGGAGGCGCCGGTGGTCGCGACCGCGATGACAACGACCGCCAGGGGCAGCCGCGAATCGTTGATCCCGTGCCCGGTCGCGACAGCCCCCGCGGAGACGGTCTGGGCGAAGCGCAGATGCCCCCGCAGCAGCCGTTCGTTCCGTCCCAGCCCCAGGATGATCTGCATCAGCCCGAAGGCGAGCCCCGCGGACAGCACCGGGCCGATCACGGAGACCCCCAGCAGGATCCCGAGCTGCGCCCAGTCCGCCGCCGCCCCGATCGCGAGCGAGACGCCGAGCGTCGCCCCGAAGAAGGCATGCCAGGTGGACGAGGGCATCCCGATGTACCACGTCAGCAGGTCCCAGCCGATCGTGGCCAGCATCATCGCGATCAGAGCCAGGCCGAGCACGTCGGGCCTCCCCGCGGTCTCCTGCGTCAGCGGAGACATCCCCAGCAGACGGATCGCCCACGGCAGAGTGACGGCGATCATCGCCATCCCCAGCAGGGCGCCGAGCACGTTGAGGATCGCAGCCATTGTGAGGGCCGTCGACTCCCGCAGGGTGCGGGTGGTGATGGTCGTCGAGACCGCATTGGAGGCGTCGTGGAAGCCATTCATATACGCCATCGCGAGCGCGAGGACGATCACCGTCACCAGGAGGAACAGCGTCACTCAGGCGTCCTTGACCCGCAGCAGATCAGCGATCCGTGCGACCCGTTCCTGCAAGGTGATCGTGTGCCGGATCGACTCGGAGACGTCGTGCAGGGGCAGCAGCTCCTGAGTGGAGCCGCCGCGGGTGTAGAGCTCGCCGAGCGCCTTGCGGACCATCCGCTCACCCTGCCGCGTGAGCTTGCGGACCTGTTCGTAGTAATCGCCCAGCTCCCGGATCCCGGCCAGCTTCCAGCTCGCGGCCACCGTGAGCTCGGCGGCGCGCTCGATC
The DNA here is from genome assembly GCF_014400405.1 of Brachybacterium sp. Z12. Classification (GTDB taxonomy): domain Bacteria; phylum Actinomycetota; class Actinomycetes; order Actinomycetales; family Dermabacteraceae; genus Brachybacterium. The sequence goes on from NZ_CP060496.1 coordinate 873,957, forward strand.
CCCTTGGCGGCATCCAGCAGCGAGGTGGGCAGCTGCCCCAGGCGGGAGGCGACCAGCAGCTCCGCGGTGTGCTCCATGGCGTCCACCGTGTCGGCGATGGTCAGGGCGAAGTCGTACAGCAGCTCCGCCTCGTACGGCGTGATCAGGGACTGAGCGAGCCGCTGGGCGATCCGACGGCACAGCTCCTCGGCGACCGTGGACTGCTCATGCAGACGGGGCGCGATGCGGGTGCGTTCCCGGTAACCGTGGCCCAGCACCTTCGAATGGGTGTCGGAGGCCTGCACCAGCAGTTCGGCGAGCTCCGCGAAGAGGTCGTAGAGCGGGCGCTCGCTGCGCTGGGGGAAGAGCCGGGAGAGGAACTGCACCACTGCGGTTCGCCTCCTCGCGCCTCAGGCGCATGACGTCGCCGACGCCCGGACGGGGTTGCGGACCGGATTCACGATGTTGAGGCGCCGGACCGGGATGCGCCTGTCGGCGCGAAGGCCGCTCGAAGCGGCAAATGTTGGAGCCCGGGGCAACCGCGGCCCGGCGCACATCCATCGTAGGGCACGGGCCCGGGCCGAGGGCAAGTGCAGGCCCGCCCGCCATGGCATGGGCCTCAGTCCAGCTGGCCGGCCTCCGCGCGATGGCCCGCGGCGGTGAGCTCCTCGCCGGTGCGCAGGAGCCGCTCGGCCTGCCGAGTGCGCTCATCGCCCAGATCGTCGTCGGCCAGATGCGCGGTGCCGTACGCCACGATCATGGCGACCGCCCCCGCACGCCGCAGTGCGAGGGCCAGATCCCCGGTGAAGGCACCGCGCAGGATGTGGTCCATGGTCCGCTGCACCTGCTCGACCTCGGGCGGCTCGGCGAAACCGGAGACATAGCGCAGCCCGGGGGCGGTGCGGGATCCGGCGCGATAGCGACGCACCACCTCGTCTCCGCCCTGCTGCTGCACCCACGTGTGCAGCACGTACAGCCGCCACAGCGCGCCCGGGAGCGTGGAGGCAGGCGCACTGGACCACAGCGCGCTGAGATCCGTCAGCCCGTCGTCCGCGGCGAGAGCCACGACGCGGGCGACCACCTCGGGATCCGAGGAGTGGAAGACCCCGTCCAGCAGCGCCCGTGCGGAGTCGTGGGCCAGATCGGCGGAGGACGCGGGATCGGGCTCGCCGGGGATGGACGCTGCGACCGAGTCGAAGAGCGGGGCGGGCCGACGGAAGCGTGAGGAGCCGTTCGAGGACATGCTCCGCACACTACGCGCCGTCTCCGGGAGCCCGCACTACCCTGAGCGCATGACCATCCCCCGCCAGATCGGACCCGAGACCGGCCCGCGCACCGCCCTGCCCGACTACTCGCGCAGCAATGCGACAGTCGAGCGGATGGTCTCCGACCTGCGCGGCAGTCCCCGGGACCGGGGAGCGAACGGGGCCGTCCGTGCACTGTTCCCCACTGCCGTGACGAGGGACACCCTGATCCGGGCGGTGGTCTCGGCGATCCTGCTGGGCGGCACGGTCGTCACCGCAGCGACGCTCCTGCTGCTCGCCCTCGGCCTGGAGGACGGACGCTCCCCGGGGATCGGGTTGCTGATCGTGATGCTCTCCCTGGGCGGGATCGGGCTGATCCTGTTCGCGCTCGGCCTGAGATTCGGTGCGGTCGCCCTGGCGACCTCCCGATCCCGTGTGGAGATCTCCGAGCACGGGCTGCGAGTGGTGGGTGCCTTCCGCTCCCGCGAGGTGCCCTGGCGCGACATCCTCGCGGTCGAATCCCGGGTGGTCCATCCCGTGCACTGGCTCACCGCAGCGCTGCGGCTGCGTGACGGCTCCCGGGTCGTGATGCCCGCCTTCGACCGCCATATCTGGAACTACTCCCAGCCCTCGGGGCAGGACATCCGTGCCCTGCGCATCGAGCTGAAGAAGCAGGAGAAGTCCGCCCGCCGGCCGTTCTGAGCCCGGCGCCGCCGCCGCGGGGGAGCCTCAGACGGAGGCGGGGGCCTGGCTGATCCCGTCGGCCCACAGGGCACGGGTCGCTTCAGCGATCCCCTCGGCGGTCACGTCGGAGACCCCGAGGATGCCGTCGTCATCGAGCGGGAGGTGCCCGAGCTTCCAGCTGCCGTCCGGCTCCGCATGGAACATCAGCGGAACCGGGTCGTTCGGGGCGTCGAGGTCGGTGCGGCGCAGGGAGACGGTGCGCTCGTTGCCTTCCTCGAGGAACGCCAGCACGATGTCGGAGACGGAGGTGGGCACCTCATCGCTGCTGGGCAGCGCAGTGACCACGAAGGAGTCCAGCTCGTCCTGGGTGAGCATGATGATGGCTTCGTTTGCCTTGATGATGAAGGCCATGCGCATCGCTTCACCCTCGGCCAGGGCCATCCCGAGCCAGCGATCGGCGGCGGTCAGCGCGGTGGCGACGACCTGCCCCTCCTCGCCCAGCAGCCACTGGCCGTCGTCCGAGCGCTCGACCTTGCCGCGGGCGCGCAGACCGGAGGTGACCGCTGCGGTGACGAACTCCTGGGCTGCCTCGGGTGCGCGGCGCAGACCCACCTGCTCGCGCGTGATCCGCCCGTTCTCGGTGTCGCGCAGCCCGAGCATGAAGTCGATCTCGTACGCGGTGTAGATCGTGACCTGCTCATCGGTCGCGGTGGCGCTGGTCTCGCTCATGGGTCCCCCTGCGTGGCGTGGACCGGGGGCCGAGGGCACCCGGAAGAACTGTCACCGGAAGCATGTCAGATCCGTGGTGGGCGCTCCACCGGTTCTCAGGAGAGGCGGTCGTAGATCTCTGCGGTGACCTCGTGGCGCAGGGGAGCGCCGGTGAGGAACGCTTCGATCTCATCGACGACCCCGGCACCCTGGGCGAGGCGGGCCTCGACGGTGCCACCGGCCACATGCGGGGTGATCACCACGTTGTCCAGGCCGTAGAGAGGGGAGTCCGCTGCCAGCGGCTCGCTGTCGAACACATCCAGGCCCGCCCGCAGCCGGCCGGCCACCAGCTCGGCGGTCAGGGCCTCCATGTCGACCACGGCGGACCGGGCGGTGTTCAGCACGATCGCACCATCGCGCAGGAGCGCGATCATGTCGGCGTCGAGCATCCCGTCGGTCTGGTCGGTGACGGGGGCGTGGATCGCGAGCACGTCGCTGCGCTCGCACAGCTCCGCGAGCCCCACCAGTTGCACACCGAGCGCCTCGGCATCGGCCTGCGTCGCGAAGGGGTCGACGGCGAGGAGGTCACGCACACCCAGTCCGCGCGCCATCGAGATGTACTCGCGCCCGACCCGGGACAGGCCGACCACACCGATGGTCTGCTCGCGGATGCCGTGCGTGAGGGTCCCCGAGCCGCCGGCGGCCCAGTCTCGGGTCGCCTGCAGACGGCGGTCCATCGAGTGCACATCGCGCAGCAGCACGAGGGTGAGGGTCAGGGCGAGCTCCGCCACGGCCGTGGCCATCGGTGCTGAACCGCCCTGGGCGAGCCGGAGGCCCTGCTCGAGCACGTGCTTCGGGAACAGCCCGCGAACGGTGCCGGCGGTATGCGCGGCGTACTTCAGCCGGGTGCCGCTCAGCACGGAGGGGTCGAAGGGCGCGGTGCTCCAGGACGTGATGAGCACGTCGTACTCGTCCGCGAGGCCATCCGGCAGCGGTGCCCGGAGCTCACCGGTGTCGGGGGCGAGCACGACCTCGCCGAGGCCTCGCAGGCGGGCGAGGGACGACGGGGAGTAGAGGACCTCGAGCTCCCGCGGCGTGATCGCCACGAAGATGCGGGCGGCACCGGGGGCATCGATGGAGTCGGTCATGGGGTCTCCTTCTTCGGGGCGGGCAGATCCTGCAGACCGAGGCGCTGCAGGCCGGTGAGCAGATGGGTGGCCACCGCGGCGTTGCCGAGCTGATCGAAGTGTCCCGGATCAGTGGAGATCGAGGGTGGCTTGGCCCCGGCTGCCCGCTCGGCGAGGTCGGAGGGGGGGCGCGATCCCGGTGGCCTCAGGCAGAGCGGGTGAGGTGAGGAAGTCCTGCACCTCGAGGAAGGCGGTGCCGAAGTGCTCTGCGCAGCCGGTGTTCACCGCGAGCACCTGCTCGCGCAGCGCGGGCTCCGCGCCGTTGTTCACGAACTGCCCGACGACGGCCACCCGCGCGCCGGCCCGCTCGAGGAAACGAGCAGAGGAGACGATGCGCTCGATGACCCCTTCCGCGTCCTGCCCGCGGTTCAGGTCGTTCTTGCCCATCCACAGCACGGCGTCATGGCCGTGCAGGCTGCTCGCAGCGAGGGGGACGAAGGGGTCACCGTCCACCGCGACCGGCGCCCCGGGCCGCAGACGGGTGAGGAAGACGCCCTCCTCGGTCCCGTGGACCACGGCGGGGATACCGGCCACGTGCCCGGCGAAGGGCTTGAGGGAGTGGGGGACGAGATCGAGTTCGGTGGGCAGCAGCCGGACCATCCCGGCGGACGGCAGGCGCCCGCCCTCGACAGCGACCAGCAGCGGGATCGACCCGATCCGGGCGGCGGTGTGGTGCGAGGTCTCCCCACCCCTGCCCTCGTTGATGAAGCCGAGGCCGGAGGGCGCCAGCGCGGCCTCCATCGCAGGGCCGATCAGCGCCATCGAGGAGGAGCCCCAGCCGACGAGGGCCGGGATCACGACAGCCAGCCCTCGCGCCCGGCGGCGACGAACTCCTCGTCCAGCAGCGCGGGGAAGCGCGAGCGCATCTGACGGATCAGCTCCGCCTGCCCGGGGAGAGGACATCCGGGCCCAGGCACCGGGTGGCGCTCAGCAGGCCCTGCTGACGCAGCAGCTCGCTGATCCCGGGCACGCAGCCGGCGAAGTCGTGGAGGACATCGAACACGGCCGCGTTGATCTCGACCAGGTCGCTGCCCAGAGCGAGCAGATCGGGAGTGACCTCGCCGGCGGCCACCTCGGCATTCGCCCGGGAGACGAGCTCGACGGCGGCGCGAGTGCCCACCGCCCACTGCCCCAGGAGCCCGCCGCGCGCCCGCACGACCCGTGGACGCCCGGCGACCACCCGTTGGTACGGGGTGACCAGATCGGCCACGATCGCATCGTCGTTCCCGGTGAGCACAGCCACCTCGTCCCAGCGGTCGTGGACCAGGAGCTCCTGCATGACGTCATTGGTGCGGTAGCGGTCAAAGGGAGCGGTCTTCACCGCGACCACCGACTCGAGATCGAACAGGGCACGCCAGAACGCTCGGGACAGCGGCATGCCGCCCACACTGTCCTGCAGGTAGAAGCCGATGGTGGGGAGCACCTCGCCGACAGCGGCGGCGCGTTCGAGCAGCGTCCGGTCACTGCGCTCGACCATGCCCCAGGGGCTCATGAGGGCGGCGTCGTAGCCAAGCTCGCGGGCCGTCTCCGCTTCGCGCACGGCCTGCGCGGTGTCGCCGACGAGCCCTGCGATCAGCAGCGGGGAGTCGACCGCCCCGGCGACGCCCTCGGCGCTGATCGAGGCGGCCTGCTCCCAGACGGTGCGCAGCAGCGAGGGGTCGTCGTGCAGCTCGAACTGGGTGGAGTGCACGCCCACGGCGAGGCCCTGGGCCCCGGCGGCCAACTGGTAGCGGGACAGGGCCCGCTGCGCGTGCAGGTCCAGCCCGCCGGCGGCGTCGAGAGCGAGAGGATGAGCCGGGATCGCCACCCCGGCGTCGAGGCGAGCGTGCAGGTCAGTCATCAGAACTTGCCTTCCCGCTGCTGGAACTTGGTGGCCTTGCCGAGCTGACGGCCACCGCCGGAGACCCACTGTCCCACCCAGCGCACCAGGCGGCGCAGCGGCACCGAGGGGTAGCCGTAGAGCTCATGGACGTCGGCGGCGTCGTTGAGGAGGGCATCGGGGGACTCCTGGCCGACGATGATCGGCTCGACGCCCATCTCCTCGCCCAGCCACTGGGCGAGTCGGCGCACGGAGACCGTCTCCGGCCCGGTGGCATTGAGGATCCGCGGGGAGTGCCGGCCAGCTCGATCGAGCGCAGCGCCCAGGCGTTGATGTCACCCTGCCAGGCGACGTTGACGGCGGGCATGGTCACGTCCACCTCCTCGCCGGCGGCGATCTTGGTGGCGATGTCGGCGATCACGCCGTAGCGCAGCTCGCAGGCGTAGTTCAGCCGATAGATCGACACCGGGGTGCCCCAGGTGTGGGAGGCGTAGCTGAACAGGCGCTCACGGGCCAGGCACGACTGGGCGTACTCACCCACCGGAGCGGGCTCCTCGGCCTCGGTGGACCCGCCCCTACCGAGCGGGGTCAGCGGGTACACGTTCCCGGTGGAATAGACCAGGGAGGGCACACCGCGATACCGGTCGGCGACCAGCGCGGGCATCGCCGCATTGGACCACCAGGTCTGATGCTCCTGCCCGCTGGTGCCGAACTTCATCGCGGCGAGGTAGAACATGCCTGCGGCGTCCGGGAGGTCCGCGTAGGACTCGGAGCGAGAGAGGTCCGCGGGATGGACGACGATGCCGGCATCTTCGAGGAGCGTGCGTGAGGCGGGGTCCGAGAAGCGGGAGACCGCGATGACCCGGGTGTCCGATCCGACCTCGTCGAGGGCGCGCCGTGCCATCAGTGACATGGTGGGGCCGATCTTGCCGCCGGCCCCGAGGAGGACGATGTCGCCCTCGAGGGCGGCCAACGCCTCGCCCACTCCGGGCAGCGGGCGGGACAGGAGCTCGTCGAGCTCGGCCTCGTCGGCGGGCGCATGGGCGGGCATCGTGCTGGCTGTGATCACGGTCGACACTGAGCGTCCTCACGTCGTGGAGTGTGGCGGAGCGAGAGAAAAGCATTTCCCCGCTGCGGTGAGCCTAGGCCGCAGTCGCCAGGGCGTCAAGAGAACGCTTGCCGCAGGTATTCTCCGGGGATGGCAGTGACCTTGAAAGATGTGGCGCAACGTGCCGGGGTCTCCGTCCCCACGGCCTCTCGAGTGCTCTCCGGGAGCACCTACCCCGTGGTCGAGGAGCTCCGCGAGCGGGTGAAGTCCGCCGCGCTCGAGCTCGACTACGTGCCCAATGCCCAGGCCCAGGGCCTGCTGCGCGGCAACACCGGCACGATCGGTGTGCTGGTGGGCGATGTGGGGGACCCCTACTTCTCCGAGATCGTCAACGGCATCCACGAACGTGCCACTGCGGAGAACCTGCTGGTCACGATCTGCCACACCGAGCGTGACCCGCAGCGCGAGCTGGGCTACTTCCGGATGCTGCAGTCCCACCGCGCGCATTCGGTGATCATCGCCGGCTCCGGGCTCGCCGACGAGGAGTACCGCGCAGGCATCGCCACCCGGGTGAAGTCCTTCCGGGGCGCTGGCGGCCACGTGGTGGGCATCGGCACCCCCGTGGTCGAGATGGACCGGGTGCTCGTCGACAACCGCGAAGGCGGCAGGCTCCTCGGCCAGCACCTCGCCGAGCTCGGCCATCGCGACATCGCCCTCATCTCCGGCCCGGAGGCCCTCATCTCCAGCCAGGAGCGTTACGAGGGGCTGAAAGAGGTGCTGGAGGCGGTCGGTGCTCGGCTGATCGTGCACCACGGCCCGCCGAACCGCGATGAAGGCTACCGGGCCGCAGCGGAGCTGCTGCGCGATCATCCCGCGCTCACAGCACTGCTGGGCACAGCCGATCAGATGGCGATGGGAGCTCTCGCGTACCTGCGGGACCATGGCCGCAGCGTGCCGGAGGACATCTCGGTCGCGGGATTCAACGACATCGCGGTAGCCCGCGACCTCGCCCCCTCGCTGACCACCGTGCGGCTGCCGCTGCGGGAGATGGGCGCGGTCGCCCTGGAGCTCGCACTGAGCAAGGACCGCGCGGACGAGCTCACTGCGTCGGAGGGAGTCCCCACCATCGAACGTCGTCTCGGAGTCGAGCTGGTCGTGCGCCAATCCACCGGGCCCGTGCGCACGGGCTGAGAACACGGGGCCCGGGAGCTTCGGAGGAAGATCGATGGACGTCGTACTGCCAGAAGGACGCCCGAGCGATATTCGGGCGCTGCGAGCGGAGGTCTCCTTCGTCGAGGTGGAGCTCGAGCCCCCTTTCGTGATCAGCGGGAGGCCGCTGACCCACCTCACATCCCCGAAGGTTCGCCTGACCGTCGAGACCGGTGGCGGTGCGCGAGCGTGCGGGGTCGGTGCGGGGATGCTGTCGGTCCCCTGGGCGTGGCCGCACTCTCCGGTGGAGCTGTCGGTGCGCGACAGGGTGCTGCGGTCGCTCGTGCGGACCTTCGTGGGTCAGCTCCTCAGCCTCGGGCAGTGCGCGGATCCCTTCGCGCTATGGCGGCCCCTGTACGAGCGGCTCGATGAGACCCTGGCCGCAGCTGCCAGGGTCGCAGGGCTCGATGAGATTCCGAGACTGGCCGGGCTGCTGGCCCTCGGGGTGGTCGACAACGCCCTCCACGATGCCTGGGGGCAGGCGGCTGCCCGCAGCTCCTACTCGATGTGCACCGCGGAGTTCATGGATGATCTGGGGTGGCTCTCGCCGCAGATGGGCGGCGTCCGCCCGGGGGACCGCCTCGGGCCGGCGCGCACCGAGATCCCGATCCAGCATGCGCTCGGGGTGGGGGACCCGCAGCTCACCTCCGACTCGGCGGCACTGGCCGGGAGCGACCCCGGGGTGTACCCGAGCCCCGTCGGAGGCAGCGTCGAGGTCCGAGCTGACGGGAGTCTGACCCTCCCGGGCACCGGCCTGCTGGCAGGATCCGGCAGGTCCCTGCGCGGCTGTCTGGACTGGGCCGCTGAACACCTGCCCTTCGAGCGCTCCGAGCTGCTCGCGATGGCGACCCGCCATCCCGCGAAGCTGATGGGCCTGGAGGAGCGGGTCGACGGAGGGCAGGACCAGGTGGAGCTGGACGGGGACAGGGTGGTCGCAGTCACCGTCGCCGGCGTGCTCGTCCACCGCGCGTGATCTCTCATGCTCCACGCGCAGGCAGCCGGGCCGACAGAGCGGGACCCGGCTAAACTGCACGGAGCGCGGGGAACGCTCGGGCGCAGCGGCCAGGGGGTGCACGACGATGCCAGATGCGATGCCGGCACGGATGCTGCGCCCCGACGGATCCGCCCCCGATCTCGGTAGTCCCAACGCCCGCGCCGTCTACCGGGACCTGCTGCGCTTCGGCCCTCGCTCCCGCAGCGAGCTGACCTCCCGGCTGGGCCTGTCGGCCCCCACCGTCACCCGCGCCGCTCGGGACCTGCTCGATGCCGGCTGGTTGCACACCCTGGGCCCCGTGGCACGTGCGAAGGGTCGACCCCATGAGCCGCTCGACATCGAGGAGAACGAAGGGCCGCGCTTCCTCGGCGTGAAAGTCACCGCGGACGAGGTGCATGCCGTGGCCTCCACCGTGCGCGGCAATGTCCTCGAGGAGCTCACGCTCCCCTTGGAGAGCACGACCCCGACGGCCGTGGTGGAGGCGATCGCAGGCCCGGTCGAGGCACTGACCGGAGCTCACCCGCACCTGCTCGGCCTCGGGATCAGCGTCGGCGGCCGCGTGGCCGACCGGCGCACGGTGCTCGGCTCCCAGCTGCTCGACTGGGACCAGCCCGTTCCGCTCGCACAGATGCTCGAGGAACGCCTCCACCTGCCGACTGTCGTCGAGAACGATCTGCGGGCGATGCTGCACGGGCTGCACTGGTTCGGTGTGGGCCGCTCCTACCGCTCCTTCGCGCTGCTGACCGTCGGTGCCGGCGTCGGGATCGGCGTCATCCACGCCGGCGAGCTGGTCGAGGGGCGGACCCATGTCGCCGGCCTTACCGGGATGCTGCCGGTGGGGCAGGACGCGGAAGGACGCCCCCTCACCTTCAACGAGGCCGCCAGCCTCGGCCCGCTGCTGGAGCGGGCTCAGCGCGCCGGCATCCTGCACTCCGGCGCGGGACTGCCGGAGCTGCGGGACCTGGTTGCGCAGGGGCACGAGGGTGCCCGAGAGCTGGTCGCGGAGATGGCCAGGTCCCTGGCCAGGGCTGCAGCGTCGGTCGCGGCGATGCTCGACCCCGAGGCGATCCTGCTGGGCGGGGAGACACGGGATCTGGTGCGGTCCGCCGACCCGGTCCTCGAGGACACGCTGCGCGCCTGCCTGGCCCCCATGCAACGAGACATCGCCGTGCGTGATCTGCCGGGCGAATTCGAGGACTGGGCTCGCGGCGCGGCGATCGTCGCGATCCAGCAGTTCGTCGGCCCCGCGCGCTGAGGCGTGGGGCCGACGAAGCGCCGTACGGCCGTTCAGGCGTTCATTCGAACAGGGCGTTGACCCGGTCGTTGAACGAGGCGAAGTCCGCCCCCTCGATCTGCCCCATCCAGCGCTGATCGAAGGCCGTCTGCATGATCGACATGATCGATGCAGAGTTCTCCACCAGCGGGTATAGGCCGGTCTCGCCGTTGGCCACCCGGTCGGTGAACGGGGTGACGTCCAGACCCTCCGCGGCAAAGCTGTCGACCGCGGCCTTCGTGCCCACATCCGTGGCCGGGAAGAACGGCGCCCGCTCACCGATCACACGCTGCGCCTCGTCGGAGGCGAGGAAGGCGATCAGCCGCGCCGCCTCCTCCTTCTTCTCCGACTGCGCCGAGATCGAGTCCCCGAGCCCGTTGAACATTGACATGGGGTGCCCGATCGGGCCGGACGGCAGCGGGGCGATCCCCAGGTCGAGGCCGTCCATGTTGGCGTAGGTGCTGATCATCCAGGAGCCGTCCAGGGCGAGCGCCGAGCTGCCAGCCTGCAGCTGTGCCTGCTTGGGCGAGGACTCACCGAACTTGCCGAAGGGCGGGAAGAACCCCTTGTCGACGAGGCCGAAGAACCAGTCGATGGTGGCGATGAAACGCTCATCGTCGTAGTTGAAGCGGCGTCCCCAGGTCTCCTCATCAGTGAAGGTCCACCCGGTGGAGAACGCGAACGGGGACCAGGCGGTCTGTCCGACGTAATCGATCCCGTCGGATCCGCCCATGCCATGGCAGACGACCTCGCCGGCATCGAAGCCGTCCTCATCGCCGCGCACACCGTTGGCATCGACCGTGAGGCGCGCGAGGATCTGTTCGAAGGTGCCGCCATCCTCAGGATTCCAGTCCAGGCCCTCAAGGTCCTCCGGCGTCAACCCTGCCTCGGTCAGCATGTTCTTGTCATACAGGATCGCGATGGTGTCGTAGTCCTTGGGGATGCCGTAGCGCTTGCCGTCCTGTCCGGTCCACAGCTCCTGCAGGCCCTCCTGAAACTGCTCGGCCGGCACGTCGTCCAGCGGGCCCAGCCCGTCCAGCGGCGCGACCACCCCCAGGCTCACGAACTCCGGGAAGCGAGCCAGGTGATCGGCGAAAGCATCCGGGCCGGCCTCGGCCACGAAGCTTGCGGTCAGCTTCGTCCAGTAGTCGTCCCAGCCCAGCTGCGTGACCCGCACGAAGATATCGGGATTCTGCTCCATGAACAGGTCGATCGCCGCCGAGTAGGCGGGCAGCTGCAGGGCGTCCCACAGCCAGTAGTCGATCTCGGTGGCGCCGGCCGGGGCCTGGGCCCCGCCGCAGGAGGCCAGCGTCCCTGCCCCGGCGGCGCCCGCCGCGAGGGCGGCCGAGCCCTGCAGCAGCCGGCGGCGCGACAGGGGCCCGGGGCGGGCGGTGGGCGGCGTGGAAGGTCTCTGAATGCTCATCTGGATCGCCTCACTTGATTCCGCTGAAGCCGATGGAGTTGACGATCTTCTTCGCGAACAGGGCGAAGAGGATCAGCATGGGCGCCGCGGCGACCAGGGTCGCGGCCATCAGGCCCGACCAGTCGGGTCCGGTGCCCGGCGCCTGGGCACGGAAGACGCCCAGCGCGACTGTGAGCACCCGGGACTGATCGGTGTACGACACCATCAGCGACCAGAAGTACTCGTTCCAGGCGGTCATGTAGGTCAGCAGCGCGAGCGTGGCCAGCGGTGCGCTGGACATCGGCAGGATCAGGGTGAAGAACACCCGCACCTTGCTCGCGCCATCGATCAGGGCCGCCTCCTCGACCTCGCGGGGGACGTTGTTGAAGAACTGCCGAAGGAAGAAGATCGCGAAGGAGGAGATGAACAGCGTCGGCAGCATGATGCCGAGCAGGGTGTCCACCAGCCCCAGGTTCTTGATCAGGATGAAGTTGGGCAGCAGGGTGAAGATCTGCGGGACCATCAGCGACCCCAGGAAGATCAGGAACACCGTCTCGCGGCCGCGCCAGCGCAGGCGGGAGAAGGCATAGGCCGCCATGGCGCAGGAGAAGGTCTGCACGATGGTGACGGTGGTCGCGACGGCCACGGAGTTCAGCAGGTAGCGCCAGAAGTTGATGGAGGCGCCGGAGCCTCCCTGGGCGATCGCGGTCTCCACGTCCTGCATGCCGAAGACGCGCTCGAAGCCGCCGGTGTTCAGGCCGACGGGAAGCAGGCTGCCCGGGTCGGTGGCCAGCGCATTGTTGCTGGACAGCGCGGTGCGGAGCATCCAGTAGAAGGGGAAGATGGTGATCAGCAGGAAGATCACCATCACGGCCCAGGCCAGGATCCTGCCCCAGGGGATGCCGCGTTTGGCGCGGGTGACGTGCCGATCGGCGATCTGCTGACCGGCCGGGCCGGGCTCGCGGACCTCGTCGGTGACGGGATGGGGTGCTGTGGTCATGTCTCTCCTCCTCTCAGTCCAGGTCCGACTTGCCGGCGTTGGTGAGCCAGTATTGGGTGAAGGTGACCACCATCAGGATCACCAGCAGTGCCACGGACAGAGCCGAGGCGTAGCCGAACTGATACTCCGCGAAGGCGTTCTGGTAGATGTACATCTGCAGCACGCGCGAGGCGTCAGCCGGACCGCCCTGGGTGGTCACCGAGATGGTGTCGAACACCTGGAAGCTGCCGATGATCGTCATGATCAGCACCAGCGCCAGGATCGGCCGCAGCAGCGGCAGCGTGATCCGGCGGAACAGCGTGATCTCCCCGGCGCCCTCGGTACGGGCCGCCTCATAGAGGTGCCCGGGGATCGCCTGCAGGCCGGCGAAGAGCAGCAGCGCGGTGTAGCCCATGTGGCGCCACACGTTCACCAGCGCGACGGTCGGGATCACCCAGGTCTCGCTGGCCCAGAAGGCGATCGGGTCGAAGCCGATCCACTGCAGGAAGATGTTGAAGATGCCCAGCTGAGTGTCCAGGATCCACAGGAACACGATCGCGGCGACCACGTTCGAGACGAGGTAGGGGGCCAGCACCAGCGAGCGCAGCAGCGTGGACTGGGTCAGGCGCTGCATCAGCACCGCGATCACGAGCGCCACGACCGTCTGCACGCCGATGTTGATCAGCACGTACAGCACGGTCACTTTCAGCGAGTTCCAGAACACGGGATCGGCGAACATCGCCTGATAGTTCTCGAAGCCGACCCACTGCGGTGGGGTGAGGGTCGTGTACTCCGTGAAGGAGTAGTAGATGCCGGTCAGCAGCGGCCACACGAGGAATGCCAGGAGGCCGACGGTGGCGGGCGCGATGAACAGCAGCGCCAGCTTCGTGTCGTCCTTCTTCCTGCGGCGTGGTGGGGCCGACCGCGTCGACGTCGTCGCGGTGGTCATGACTTCCTTCTTTCCTGTCGGGATGGGATGGGTGGAACGTCAGCGGTGCGCGGCGGGGGTGCCTTCGTCCTCGCGCACGAGGGAGAGCAGCAGCCCCTGCTCGGGGTTGATCAGCGGGGCGGCCAGGCCCGAGCGCTCGAGTACGGAGCCCGGGACCACCAGGCCGTCCTGCTCCGCGGCGCGGCGCCACCACGGCGGCAGCGACAGGCCCGTCGGCCCCTCGCCGAGCAGCAGCGGGCGCACGCGGTAGCGGGCCGCGGGATCCAGGCCCGGGAATCGCAGCCGGTCGTGCTGGGACTGATCGGACCGGCCGACGGCGGCGAGGGTGAACAGGGCGCGCTCGCGCTGCGGGGAGACCACGCCGTGCAGCCACAGCACGCTGTCCCCGCGGTCGGCGCGCACCAGGTCACCGGTGAACAGCAGCTCCCGCTGCTCCTTGTACAGGGCGATCCACTCGCGCAGCTCGGCGAGCTCCGCCTCCGTGGCACGGGCCAGATCCCATTCGATGCCCAGGTGCCCGAACAGCGCGGACAGCGCCCGGAAGCCGAGGGTGTGCAGGCGGCCCGTGGTGTGCGAGCGGCCGGAGGCGATGTGGCTGCCCATCAGCTCGAGCGGGATCAGCTGCGCGGTCCAGCGGTTCATCTGCTGGCGGTCCAGCGGGTCGATGCAGTCCGAGACCCAGACCCGGTCGGTGTGCTCGAGCACGCCCAGATCCACGCGCGCCCCGCCCGAGGAGCAGGACTCGATCTCGAGCCCGGGGTGCGCCGCCTTCAGCTCGTCCATCAGGCGGTAGGTCGCCGCGGTCTGCTCATGCACGGCCGCGCGGCCGGTGGCACGGGTGGCGGATTCCAGCAGGTCACGATTGTGGTCCCACTTGATGTAGCCGATCTCGGTGCTGCCGAGCACCGCGAGCATCTGGTCGCGCACCTGCGCATAGGCCTCGGGGATGGTCAGGTTCAGCACCTGCTGGCTGCGCGAGCGCAGCGGGAGCCGCTCGGGGCTCGGTGCCATGAGCCACTCGGGGTGGGCGCGGGCCGTCTCGGAGTCCTCGTTGACCATCTCCGGCTCGAACCAGAGCCCGAACTCCATCCCCAGGCCGCGCACGTGATCGACCAGCGGTGCCAGACCCTCCGGCCACACCTCTGTCGAGACCACCCAGTCGCCGAGCCCGGAGGTGTCGTCCCGTCGGGAGCCGAACCAGCCGTCGTCGAGCACGAAGCGCTCCACGCCGAGGGCGGCCGCACGGTCCGCGAGATCCTTCAGGCGCGCCAGGTCGTGATCGAAGTACACCGCCTCCCACACGTTGAGCGTGACGGGACGGTCGGTGCTGACGTGGTGCGGGCGCGCACGCAGGTGGCGGTGGAAGCGGGAGGCCACCTCGTCCAGGCCCTCGCCGTAGGAGGCGAACAGCCACGGGCCCGTGTAGCGCTCGCCGGCGGCCAGGCGGAGCTCGCCGGGAAGCAGCAGCTCGCCGCCGCCGAGCACCCGTCGGCCGGTGCTGACCTGCTCGGCGACGTGGCGATGGTTGCCGGAGAAGGCGGTGTGCACGCCCCACACCTCGCCGCGGCGGAAGCCGAAGCCGGCCGGGCCGGCGTGCAGCACGTGCGCGGAGTCCGCGCCGGTGCGGCCGCGGCGGTTCTCGCGCAGGTGCGTGCCGACGGTGAACTCGCGGCGCTGCGGGGTGCGCTCCTTGGTCCAGCGGCCCGCGAAGTCCAGCAGCTCATCCGCGTGGGCGGGGACGGGGACGGTGGGGGTCAGGTCCTCGAGCAGGTAGGGGGTGGTGCCGGTGTTGGTGAGTGCGGCGCGCTGGCGCAGCAGTCCCGTGGGGAGCAGCTCCAGCTCGAGGGAGACCTCGAGCCCGATCTCGGCATCGACCAGCGCGAAGCGCAGCAGGCCCGGGCCGGACTCGGTGTGCGGGCCGGTCAGGGGCTGGCCATCCAGCGTGATGGCCTCGGTGACCAGGCGGGGTGACCAGCCGGAGCCATCCTCGCGGGATCCGCTCAGGCCCGGGCGGCCCAGCCAGCCGTCGGCCGCCTGCGGGAGGATCGCCAGGCGCACGGGGACGTCCACCGCGTTCTGGACCACCGGATCGACCGCCGCCTCGCACACCGCGTCCAGCCCCTGGCCGCCGAGGGGGCCCAGCGCCGTGCCCCAGTGGGTGATCGCGGGGAGCGGCCGTCGGTGACGTCCACGACCACCGAGACGCCGGCGGCGCGCAGATGGATCCGGTGCGTCGCACCCGGCCGGGGCGCGAGGACGGAGTGCGGGGCGGGGCTCTGCTGCGGCGACATCGGCGACCTCCAGGGCGGAAACGGGGTGCGGGGCGCGGCGTCGGTGCCACGACGTTATTTACACTATGAAATTAAACCGTGTCTCGTCAAGCACCCCGGGCGAAGAGGATCCGGTGCGGAGCGCTACGCTGGCCCCCAACCCGACCAGGCCAGGAGCCCCGAATGATCTTCACCCAGTCCTCCAAGCTGCGCGACGTGTGCTACGAGATCCGCGGGCCGGTCCCCGCAGAGGCCGCGCGCATGGAGGCAGAGGGCCACAAGATCCTCAAGCTCAACATCGGCAACCCCGCCCCCTTCGGCTTCGAGGCGCCCGACGAGATCCTGGTGGACATGATCCGGACCCTGCCCACCGCGCAGGGCTACTCGGACTCCAAGGGCATCGTCTCGGCCCGCCGCGCCGTCGCGCAGTACTACCAGACCAAGGGCATGCCCGGCATGGAGCTGGACGACATCTACCTCGGCAACGGGGTCTCCGAGCTCATCCAGATGACCTGCCAGGCGCTCGTGGACGACGGCGACGAGGTGCTCGTGCCGAGCCCCGACTACCCGCTGTGGACCGCCTCGGTGGCGCTCGCCGGAGGGCGCGCCGTCCACTACCGCTGCGACGAGGAGCAGCAGTGGTGGCCCGACGTCAGCGACATCGCCGACAAGGTCACCGAACGCACCAAGGCGATCGTGGTCATCAACCCCAACAACCCCACCGGCGCGGTCTATCCCGAGCACGTGCTGCGCGAGATCGTCGAGGTCGCGCGGAAGCACGGGCTGATGATCCTGGCCGACGAGATCTACGACAAGATCCTCTACGACGACGCCGTGCACACCCACATCGCGGGACTCGCCCCCGATCTGCTCACCATCACCTTCAACGGCCTGTCCAAGGCGTACCGGGTGGCCGGCTTCCGCGCCGGCTGGATGGCGCTGTACGGCCCGAAGGAGCACGCCGCGAGCTTCATCGAAGGGCTCGACGTGCTCTCGAACATGCGGCTGTGCCCCAACGTGCCCGCCCAGCACGTGGTCGCCACCGCGCTCGGGGGCTACCAGAGCGTGAACGAGCTGCTGCTGCCGGGCGGGCGGCTGCGCGAGCAGCGCGACGTCGCCTACGAGGGGCTCAGCGCCATCGACGGCGTGAGCGTCGTGAAGGCCTCTGGGGCGCTGTACATGTTCCCCGCCTGGACCGCGAGATGTACGCGATCGAGAACGACGAGCAGTTCGCCTATGACCTGCTGCGCTCCAAGAAGCTGCTGGTCACGCAGGGGACGGGCTTCAACCTCGACACCCCGGACCACTTCCGCCTGGTGACCCTGCCCTCGGTCGACGTGATCGCCGACGCGGTGGACCGCATCGCCGACCACCTCGCCTCGATCCGGCGCTGAGCGGAGCTCAGAGGAGCAGGCCCCCGCCGTCGCGAGCACCGCGAGCAGCGGCAGCGTGCCCTGCTTCACCGCGGCCCCGCGGTGGGCGGGGGAGCTCAGCCGCAGCACGGTCGCGGCGGCGAGCATCGACCCGGTCCCGGCCAGCAGCAGCGTCGCGCCCACCGTGACCGCGCCCGCGAGGGCGAGGATCGCGCCGAGTGCCGCCAGCACGGCCAGAAATAGGTTGTAGAAGCCCTGGTTGAAGGCGAGCTCGCGGGTCGCGGCGACCTCCTCGGCGCTCTGTTCGCCGAACACCTTCTGCGCCTGCGGCCCGCCCCAGGTGAGCGACTCCAGGCGGAAGATGACCACGTGGAGCGCCGCTGCGGCGAGGGCCAGGATTGAACCGAGGGTGAGCATTGCGACCTCCGAGGTCTTTGGAATGATCATTCCACTATAGTGGGTCCGACCCCGCGTGGACAGCCGGGCGAAGGCGTGCATCGAGCAGGAGGAGCCATGGGACGGCAGACGGCATACGTGCGGGAGGACGCCGTGCGCTCCGCTCGCGACGTGTTCTGGCGCGAGGGCTACGAGGGCGCGTCCATGGCGAGCCTGCAGCGCGCCACCGGACTGAACGCCTCCAGCCTCTACCACGCCTTCGGCTCCAAGCGCGGACTGTTCGACGCCGCGGTCGAGGACTATCTCGAGCGCGTCGTGCGCCCGGGGCTAGGTTCGCTGCAGGACCCCGCGGTCGCCGCCGACGCCCTCGAGGGCTACTTCCGTGCGGCCCGCGAGCTGTTCGCGGACCCGTCCGGCCGCACCCTGCCCGACGGGTGCCTGCTGGTGAACACTGCCTGCTCCGGCCTCGCCCGGGACGACGGGATCGCCGAGGCGGTGCGCGCCTATCGCGCCGAGCTGGGCGCCGCCTTCCTGCGCGGTGCCGCGGCCCGCTTCCCGACTGGCGCCGCCGACGAGCACGAGCGGCTCGCCGAGACCTGCGTCGCGCTGCTGGTCAGCGCGCTGGTCATGACCCGCGTGGATCGAGGGGCGGCACTCGCCTCCCTCGACGCCGCGCTCTCGCATCTCACGACGGAGGACACCCCATGACCCATCTGTACAGCACCGAGGCCCTCGCCACCGGCGCCGGCCGCGACGGACACGTCGCGGTCTCGGGCTCCGACATCGCCCTCGACCTGGCCGTCCCGACCGCCATGGGCGGCAGCGGGAAAGGCGCGAATCCCGAGCAGCTCTTCGCCGCCGGCTACGCCGCCTGCTTCCACTCCGCCCTCCAGCTCGTCGCCCGCCGGCGGAAGATCCCCGTCGAGGGGTCGAGCGTCGGCGCCCGCGTGAGCATCGACCCCGCCGAGTCCGGAGGCTTCTCCCTCGCCGTCGAGCTCGAGGTGGTCGTCCCCGAGCTCGATCACGAGACCGCCCAGTCCCTCGCCGACGCCGCACACCAGGTGTGCCCGTACTCGAACGCCACCCGCGGGAACATCCCCGTGACGGTCTCCGTCTCCGACGACTGAGCCTCGCGGCGCCAGAGCGCCGACGGGCCCCGGGAGGATCGCTCCTCCCGGGCCCGCTCTCGTTCCCGGGTCCGCGGACCGGGCCGCGCTCACGCGCGCAGCAGCACCTTGCCCCGGCGGCCGTCGGTCAGAGTGGCCGCCACGGCGCCGGTGACCTCGTCGAGCCCGAGGACGTCCGCGACCGGGAGCGTGACCTCGCCCGAGAGCAGGCCGGAAAGGATCTCCCCGATCAGGCGCCGCCGCACCTCGGGGGACATCTCCCGTGAGACGCGCGCGCCCCAGAAGCCCTCGACGTGCAG
The DNA here is from genome assembly GCF_014400405.1 of Brachybacterium sp. Z12. GTDB lineage: Bacteria > Actinomycetota > Actinomycetes > Actinomycetales > Dermabacteraceae > Brachybacterium. Next base: position 892,897 of record NZ_CP060496.1, read on the forward strand.
GTCGCGGAAGATGATCGGTCCGGAGGGGAGGGCCATGGTCGACCCGCCCATCGCGCCGAAGACGACGAGGCGGCCGCCGTCCTCGATCAGCGAGAGCACCTGACCGGCGGCCTCGCCGCCCACGGAGTCCAGTCCCGCCGGCACGCGGGCGTCGCCGATCAGGGCGCGGGCCTGCTCCTGCCAGCCCTCCTGGTCGGTCGCGACCACGTCGCCGATGCCCTGCGCGGCGAGCTCCTCGACGCCGCTGCCGCGCCGCACCAGGCTGATCACGCGGATCCCGCGCGACCTCGCGAACTGGGCCACGAGCCGGCCCACCGCCCCGGTCGCGGCGTTCTGCACGAGCACCTCGCCGCGCTCGAGACCGAGGTGCTCGAGCAGGGAGACGGCGCTGAAGGGCATGGCGACGAGCTGGGCCGCGGCCTCATCGGGCAGCTGCTCCGGCAGCGGGATCAGCGAGGCGGCCGGCGCGGTGAACAGCTCCGCCCAGGCGCCGGTGACGGCGCTGGCCGCGACCCGGTCGCCGAGGGCGAGGCCCTCGACGCCCTCGCCGAGCGCCTCGACCACGGCGACGGCCTCGCTGCCCGCCCCCGAGGGGAGCTCGGGGCGCACACCGTAGCTCCCGCGGATCGTCCACAGGTCGTGGTGGTGGACCGGGCTGAGCACCATCCGCAGCAGCGCCTCGCCGGGCGCCGGGACGGGGAGTCGACCTCGGCGGTGCGCAGGACGTCAGCGGGGTCGCCGAAACGGTCATAGGTGACGGTGAGCATGAGAGCACCTCTCTTTTTGGAACAGTCATTTCACTATAGCGACGGGGAACCTCCCTGCCTCGCGCGCGGGCGGCGCTGTTCCGGGTCTCACAGCAGCGGCCGCCACGGCGCCGACATGCGGCAGGGCCGGGGGCCGGGACCGGTGCTCCGGTCCGACCCCGGCCCTGCGGCGGGGTGTCTGCTGCGCGTGCGCGGCTCAGGCGTGCGAGGGCTGGTGCACCGTCGTCGGGAGACGCGCACCATCTCCTCGCGCTCGACCACCTTGATGCGGGCGCGGGGCTCGCCGTCGGCGTCCACCGCGGCGGCGCCGAGGGACTTCTCGTGCTCGTCCAGCGCCATCCAGCCGTCCCAGGTCGTGTACTCCACGCCCCGGTCCTCGAGCAGGCGCACGATCGCGTCGCCGTCCCGCTCGGGAGCGGCGGCGACGGCACCGGCCTCGAGGTCCTCGAGCAGGGCGGTGATGGTCTCGATCGCGTCGGACTTCGTCGCGCCGATCAGCCCCACCGGCCCGCGCTTGATCCAGCCGTTGGCGTAGAGGCCGGGGAGCACGGTGCCGTCCGCGGCAGAGACCCGGCCGGCGGCGTTGTGGATCACGCCGCGCTTCGCGTCGTACGGGATGCCGGGCAGCTCGGAGCCGTGGTAGCCGACGGCCCGGTAGACCGCACCGAGCTCGTAGTCCACGAACTCGCCGGTGCCCTCGAGGTTGCCCTCGGCGTCGAGCCGGGTGCGCTCGAAGCGCATGCCAGTGACTCGTCCTCCGTCGCCACCCTCGCCGAGGACCTCGACGGGGCGATGCCAGAAGTGCATGTGCAGGCGGCGCTGGACCGGGCGGCCCTCGCGGTCCGTCGGCGCCTCGCCGGCGGCCTCGCGGCGCTGCTGCTCCTCGAGCCAGCCCACGAAGGTCTGGACGACCTGGTCGGTGCGCTTGTCCGCCTTTATCGTCTCCCACTCGGCGTCCGTGATCTGCTCCAGATCGCGGGCTTCCATGACGACCTGGAGGCCCTTGGGGTGGGCGAGCTCGCGCGCCTCGAGCGGGGAGAACTTGGTCTGGGCGGGGCCTCGACGACCGAAGATGTGCACATCGGTGGTCTTCGCGGCCTGCAGGCCCTCGTACACGTTGCCGGGGATCTCGGTGCGCAGCAGCTCGTCGGCGGTCTTGGAGAGCACCCGTGCCACATCGAGCGCGACGTTGCCGTTGCCGACGACGGCGACGGATTCGGCGTCCAGCTCCCAGGTGCGGGGGTAGTCCGGGTTGCCGTCGTACCAGGCGACGAAATCGGCGGCGCCGTAGGAGCCTTCGAGCTCGATGCCGGGGAGGTCGAGGTCGGCGTCCTTCAGGGCGCCGGTGGCGAAGATGACCGCGTCGTAGTGGGCGCGCAGATCCTCGAGCGTGAGGTCGGTGCCGAACTCGACGTCGCCGAGGAAGCGGATGTCGCCGCGGCCGAGGATCCGGTGCAGTGCGGTGATGATGCCCTTGATGCGCGGGTGGTCCGGGGCGACTCCGTAACGGATCAGCCCGAAGGGGGCGGGGAGGCGGTCGAACAGGTCGATCGCGACCTGGAGCTCACCGCTTTTCACCGGCGCGGAGCGCAGCAGGGTCTCGGCGGCGTAGACGCCGGCGGGGCCGGAGCCGATCACGGCCAGACGGAAGGGCTGCTGGGAGAAGGACATCTCACCTCGGTCTCGTGGCGCGGCGGCGCCGGGTCGGATGCGGTCCGGAGCGGGCGCGGCATCCTGCGCCCCACTTCGCTCTGCACTGATTTCCGCACCACTGTATACGCGAAATTCGCTCTGACCGGGGCCACTGTGAGCGGCCTGACGTCGAGGAACCGTGAAGGTTCTGCGATGGTCGGGCGATGGTGTCAGCTCGGCGCCGGGTCGGAATCCCCGCGGCGGTGGATCGCCCAGAAGTACGCGCCCACCAGCACGGCCCCGCCGACGATATTTCCGAGCACCACCGGGACCAGGTTGTCCCAGAGCGTCGCTCCGAGGGTGATCGAGGAGTAGTCCGCTGCGGTGGCGCCGGCGGCCTTCATCGCCTCGCCCTGCCAGAAGGGGTCTCCGGCGAAGTTCTTGATCAGCAGCCCCATCGGCAGCATGAACATGTTGGCCACGGAGTGCTCGAAGCCGGTGGCCACGAACAGTGCGATCGGTCCGATCACGCCGAGGACCTTGTCCGTGACGCTCCTGCCGGCGGTGGCGATCCATACGGCCAGGCAGACGGCGAGGTTGGCGAGGATGCCCAGGAAGAAGGCCTGGTGCCAGTCGTGACCGAGCTTCGCCTGGGTGATGTCCAGGACGATCAGCCCCCAGGCCGAATCGTTGGCGGCATGGGTTCCGGCGAACAGGAGCAGCAGCGCGATGAGCACGGCGCCGATCAGGTTGCCGGCGGCCGAGATGCCCCAGTGGCCCACCATCCTGCCGGTGGAGATCCGCCCGGACAGGCGCGGCACCAGGGTCATGGTGGTGCCGGTGAACAGATCGGAGCCGCTGATCACGACCAGCCCCAGGCCCACGGAGAAGACGGTGCCGCCGATGAGCTGGGCGAGGCCGATCGGCCACTCGTCCATGCCCTGCTGCGTGGTGACCATGAAGACGAAGCCCAGCGCGATGAAGGCGCCTCCGCCGAGGGTCTGCAGGATCATCCGGTCCCATGGCGCGGTCGCCTTCGCGTGCATCGCGTCTTCGAGCTCGCGGGTCAGCTCGTCCGGTTCGGGGATCACGGGGCTCATTCGGGGCTCCCGTTCCCGAGCGGCTCGGGCACCACGCCGACGGAGACCGACAGGGTGCTGCTGGCACCGGGAGGGCCCACCACGATCCCCTTCAGCGGAGGCACGTCCGCGTAGTCCCGGCCCCATGCGGTGGTCACGAAACGCTGGTCCACGAAGGTGCGGTTGGTGGGGTCGATGTCCACCCATCCCGTGCCGGGGACCAGCACGCTGAGCCAGGCGTGGGATGCGGCGGAGCCCACCATCTCCCCGACCGGTGCGGTGCCCAGCGCTCCACCGGCCGACGGGGCCGTGCGCAGGTACCCGGAGACGTAGCGGGCTGCGAGGCCGGCGGCGCGCACCGCCGCGACCCCGACATGCGAGAAGTCCTGACAGACCCCGTGACGGGCCGAGAGCACCTCCTCCAGGGTGGAGGTGACGGTGGTGGCGCGGGAGTCGTAGGTGAAGTCGGTGTGGATCAGGGCGGTGAGATCGGCCAGGCACTCGCCGATCGCGCGCCCGGGCCGGAACACCTCGGCGGAGATCTCCTGAGCTGCTGTTTCCGCGGGGATCCGGGGTGAGGGGTGGACGAAGTCGAGGCCGGAGTCCGGGATCAGCGAACCCCAGTGCTCGGGGTGCACTGTTCCCAGGGCCGCGACATCGGTTCGATCGGGTAGCGGCGCTCGGCGACTGTAACCCGTGCATGGGAATGCACGTCCAGCTGTTCATGCAGTGTGTCGACCAGCAGGTATGTGGAGGAGTTGCCGTAGAAGTCGGTGTGGGCGGTCAACCGTGCTGGGGCTGGGTCCACGATCACCTCATGGGACAGCACGCGCTGGTGGGGGTGGCCCGCGGTTCGACGTGGGCGCGGCCGTAGTTGCGCGAGACGGGCTTGGCGTATCGGTACGAGGTCAGGTGGTGGACCCGGTAGTGCACCGGCTCGGAGGCGGCCGCGCCTCCCTCGCGCAGTGGGAGCAGCGGGCGCGGGCGGGCGGTGCTCTGAGCGTGCTCAGACATCGTCGACCCCCATCGTGAGGTGGATTCGGACGGGTGGAAGAAGCGATTCTCGAGCGCGGTCGCGAGCTCCCGCAGCAGATCGATCGCGGCATCGACCTCGTCCAGCAGCGCAGTCGGTGCGCCGCCGCCCGCTTCGGCGCCCTCGGCAGGGCGCAGCAGCTCCTGCGGTGCCCAGGAGCCGATGCGGGAGCGGAGCGCGGTCAGCGGTGCACGGAGCTCCGGCGAAGGCGCGACCTCGGGCAAGCGATCCAGCGCTGCGCTCAGCCTGTCGAGCTGGAAGGCGATGGAACGTGGCAGCGTGGTGTCGTTCAGCAGCAGCTCCATCAGCAGCTCCGGCTGCACCGCCGCATGGTAGGACCGTCGGTACGACGCCCCGGACTCGGTGATCAGAGCGACCGCTCCGGCGATCCGCGATTCGGCGGCGCGGGTGCGGCGCCGGCCCAGGGTCGCCCGCAGCAGCGCCAGCAGGCTCATCGCCCGCTCGATCTTGCGGCCCCTCGGTGAGATCCCAGCCCAGGTTCCGCGGCATCGAGTCGGCGATCGCGCCGGACAGCGTCAGGCAGCCGTCGACGATATCCGTCAGCCCCTGCTCGAGGGGCTGGCCGCCCTGGCCGCTCAGGGCGCGGACGCCCTGCCTCATGCCGGCGATCACCGGCCACACGTCAGCCGAGATCAGGTCCCGCAGGGTGCGGGTGGTGTGGGCGAGGGCGGTGTAGGACTGGGCGAGGGACCCGGGCCGACCCAGATCGCTCAGCAGGCTCTCGAGCTCCGCCTGCACCGCTCCGCGATCGCGGAGGTCCAGCTCATGGAACCCGGGATAGGTGGTGGTGATCTCGGTGACCGCCTCGAGCAGCACCGTCTGTGCGGTGTGTGCGGCGGGGCTGCGCTCCGCCTCCAGATCGTTGACGGTGTCCACCACGGTGCGCAGCAGACGGGCCGTGGAATCCACCCGCTCCAGGTAGCGGCCGAACCAGAACAGGTCCGAGCCGATCGACCGGGTCATCGCCGGGTACGCGGTCAGCACCCCGCGGGCCGCGGCGGCCGGCCGCACCTCCGGGGTGCTCGCGGCGGACTGCTCCTGGTCGGGGACGGCGGCGGTCTCGGGGACGCTGACCCAGACGTCCTTGAGCGCCTCGGGACCGTCGTCGGCGGTGGTCGCGATCCCGCCGGGCAGCACCTCGTAGCCGTCCTCCGTGCCCATCACCAGCAGCGTGATCCGCACCGGTCGTTCGACCAGGCTGTCGCCGCCGTCCGGGTCCAGGCTGAGCCAGCTCCCGGGCTCGGCGCCCGGCTCGGCGGGCCTCAGCTGGAGATCCTCGTGGAGCATCTGTCGGCACAGATCCGGCAGGGCGGACCGCAGGTCCGGGTTCTCCAGCAGACCGGCGCCGAGGGGGTTGAAGATCTCCACGTCCCCGCAGCGTGCGGCCTCGACCAGGCCGGTCACCCCGCCGAGCGGGGTGGGCCCGAGATCCAGCGGGTCCAGAAGCTGGGAGGGGACCAGGCGCAGCATCGCGTCCACCGCGTCGCCGGGGTCCGAGTCCAGGCCGGGCAGGCGCAGGGTGAGGGTGCCGGAGCCGGTGCGGAGATCGCCCACGGAGACGATCGGTGCGCCCAGCAGGTTCGCCATCCAGCTGTGGTCGAAGCCGCGCAGCGGATCGTCGGAGTCCGCGGTGAGCACGACCGTGCGGCCGGCACGGCCCTCGGCGCGAGTCCGCTGGTGCAGGGAGGTGCGGAGGGCGTCGAAGAACGGGTGGAGCGCCGCAGCGGCGTGGAGCGGTAGAGCGTGGGTGCGCAGCGGGAGAGCACCCGGCGCAGCTCGAGGGTGGTGCCGGCGCCGTCGGGCACATCCACCGAGTCCTCGAGCACCACCCATGAGCCGTCGGCCGTGCGGGTCACCGTGCTGGTCAGAGCGAACAGGTGATGGTTCCCGCGGGCGGGGATGCCCACGGCGGAGCGCAGGTAGGCCGGGTCCTGCAGCAGCTGCGCGACCGGGGCGACGTCGGTTCCCAGCACCGTGCGGGGGCCGTAGAGGTCCGCGTACAGCGCATCGAGCAGCCGCATCCGCTGGATCAGGCCTGAGGAGAGCTCCGACCAGGCATCTGCGTCCAGGACCAGCGGGACGGGGTCGATCACGGGCACGGCGGCGGAGACGTCGCCGGCGAACATCATCGCCGCCGACGTCGCCGCGCGCCGTCGCCCTGTGGGGCCGAGAGCATCGAGCTCATCGACCAGGGCCTGCGGAGGTGAGGAGATCACCGGGTCATCGTAGACACCACGACGCGCAGAGGCGATCAGGAAGCGCTGACCACCGGGACGCCCTCGGAGGGCTGCACCACCACGAAGCCCGGCCCGTGGAAGCCGAGCTGGAAGGACTCGCCGGAGCCGCGGCCGATCAGCGAGCCCATCTTGAAGTCGTTCTTGATCTGCGGCTGGAGGTTCGCCGACCAGCACACCGCGGCCTGGGGATCCACGAAGGTGGGCTGCTGGGAGCAGTCCAGCAGCATCGGCGGACCGTCGGAGGTGACGGCGACCATGCCCTGGCCCTGCAGGAACAGGTTGAACAGCCCGCCGGCCATGAAGCCCGCACCGCCGAGCGACTTGATATCCCACTGGATCGAGCTGTCGAAGGCGAGCATGTTCTTGGTGTTCAGCGTGAGGGCCTCGCCTTCGAGCTGGATCAGGAAGATCTCGTTGTTCTGGCGGGCGTAGAAGATCTCGCCGTCGCCGCGGGTGCGCATCATGTTCCCGCCCTCGCCGGTGGCCATCTTCTTCAGCAGCTTCATGCCGCCACCGGATCCCTGGTACGAGAAGTCCATCTGTCCCTGGTAGGCGACCATCGCGCCGGCGGCGGAGATGATCTCCGGCGACTGCGGGTTCAGGGCGCAACGCAGCATCTTGTTGGACTGCAGCGCCCATCGGTCGTTGGTCTGGCGCTCCTGATTGGAGGCATCGAACAGGTTCGAACGCATGGCGCTTGGGCCCTTCCCTCGCTCACGGATGCCGGGCGGCCTCCGCCCTGCACTGCGACGCCCACCGCGCCGCGGCCCGATCGTCTCACGGCGGAACCGGCGTCATGGCCTCCGGACCCCGTGTCGAGGGTGTCTTCGGGGTGCGGAGGCTGTGGGGGAGCGGTGAATCGAGCATGCTGCGCCGCACGGGCCTCGTAGCATGGCGAGCATGGCCCAGTCCCGCACCTCCCGCCGCGAAGCCCGCGACCCACGGCTGACCGCGCTCGCCGAGGAATCCGGTTACGAGATCGTCGGGCGGATCGGTGCCGGGGGATGGGGATCGTCTACCGCGCGCACGACGCCGACGGGAACGATGTGGCCATCAAGCTGCTCCGCCACGAGATCGCGGACGATCCACGGGCTCGCGAACGCCTGGCTCGTGAGGTCGCCGCGCAGAAGCTGGTGCGCAACGACAACATCGTGCGGATCCTCGACGCGGAGCTCGACTCCTCGGACGCCTTCGTGGTCACCGAGTTCATCCCCGGGCCACGCTCGAGGACGCGGTGCGCTCCCACGGCGGGCTGCACCCCGAGGCGGTGCGGGAGATCGGCCTGGTGATGGGGAGACCCTCCACGCCATCCACGCCTCCGGGGTGATCCACCGAGACCTCAAGCCCAGCAACGTGATGCTGCGCGGCGCCGACGAGGACGATCTGACGGGCTTCGATCCCGACGGGGACCGGCTGGACCCGGTGGTCATCGACTTCGGCATCGCGATCGCGGCCGAGGAATCACGCCTGACCTCCACCGGCCTGGTGATGGGCACGGCCGCCTACCTCGATCCCGAGGTGATCCGCACTGACCACACCGGCGAGGCGGGGGACTGGTGGGCGTGGGCGGCGCTGCTGTCCTTCGCCGCGACCGGGCGCGAGCCCTTCGGCAGCGGCCGAGCCGACCTGGTGTTCTTGCGGGCCGAGCGCGGCGAGATCGACGTCGAGGGGCTCCCCACCGAGCTCGCGGCCTGGCTGCGCACCGCCCTGCAATCCGATCCCGCGAAGCGCCCGGCCCCCGAGGACCTCATCGCACGTCTCGTGGAGCTCGACCTCGCGTCGTACGACGATCCCGGCGAGACGGAGCTGCTCGGCGTCGTCGGCAGCACCGCCGTGCTGCCGACGGTCGGGGCCGCGGGTGCCGACGGCGAGCCCACCGCCGACAACGCCGTCGAGCCCGCATCGGTGGACGCCGACGAGCAGCGCACCGAGATGCTCCCGACCATTCCCGGCGCCGAGGAGCAGCCCACCGAGGCGCTGCCGCGGATCACGACCCCGGCGGAACCGGTCACCGAGGCGCTGCCGATCTCCGGCCCGCCCACCAGGGCGCTGCCCGTGATGCCCCCGCCTGCGAGCGCACCCCAGCAGCTGTCTCCGCCGCAGCATGCGCCGTGGCAGCAGCACGCACCGCAGCAGTACGCACCGCAGCAGACCGCCCCGTTCGCGCAGCCGCCCGTGCAGGCGCAGCCGGTCCAGCAGCTGCCCCGGGGTATCCGGCTACCGCCGGGGGCCCGATGGCGCCCCACAGCCCATGGCCCCAGCCGCCTCCGCGCCGCCCGCTGCTGGTGTGGATCGGACACCTGCTGATCGTGTCCCTCGCCGCGATCGCGCCTTACGTCGCGCTGGCGATGCTGCTCGGCCTGGGCGCGCTCGCCCGCACCTGGGAGAGGTCCCACCACGCGGTGGCGGCGCAGCGGATGCGCGGGGCCACCGGCTCCGGACCGCACTGGAGGGCCGGCCTCGCCAGCCCCTTCCGCTTCCTGCTGGGGCTGCTCGAGATCGTGCTCCAAGCCCTGTTCCCGCTGATCCTGGGGTTGCTGGTGGGGATCGCCGTCGATGCCGGCTGGACCCTGCTGCAGGGCTCCGCCCCACCCGACGCCGTGGCCTTCGGCACCGCGATGGCGATCACCCTGCTGATCACCTGGGTGGGGCTCGGCAGCCGCACCACCCGCAACGGGGCGCACCGGATGCTGGACGCCGCCGCGCCGGACATGCTCTGGGGCGGGGTGGTGCTCGGACTGCTCCTGCTGCTGCTGGGCGCGGTGATCTTCACCCTGCTCGCGCGGGAAGGGATGGTCGACTACTTCCCCTTCCCGAGCGGACCTCGACTGGATGACATCGCCCTCTGGCGGCGTTGATCCCCGCCCGGAGGGGACCATCACGTGAGGTGCCCCATCCGTGCCCGCGCCGTCCAGGTCGGGACCGTTAAACTCTCCACGATCCATCACCCACCGCAGCCCCGGAGCGGGGCGAGGAGAATCCATGGCCGCGTCCGGTTCGTCCAAGTCAGCGCAGGAGCGCCGCGAAGCGCAGCGGGAGACGCTGCGCAAGCAACGCCAGGCGGAGCTCAAGCGCCAGCGCACCGTGCGCACGGTCGTGATCGCTGCGATCACCGTGGTCGCACTCGTGCTCGCGGCGGGGGTGGGACTGCTGATCTATCGCTCGATGCAGCCGGCGGGACCGGTGGCGACCCCTGAGGGGATGAGTGCCGAGCAGCCCTATCTATATCTCGCGCTCGGCGCCCCGGAGGACTCCGGTGCACCGGTGGTGGAGGTCCACCTCGACTTCATGTGCCCCCACTGCGGCGGCTTCGAGGAGATCAACTCCGAGGACCTCGCCACGATGGTCGAGAACGAGGAGGCGAGCGTGCGCGTGGTGCCGCGCCGCTTCATGGATCCGCAGTCCACCTCAGGTGACTTCTCCTCCCGTGCCGCCAACGCGCTGGTCTCCGTCTACGCGGATGACCCCGCCAACGCCCTGGCGTTCCAGAAGCTGGTGTTCGCCAACCAGCCTGCTCAGGGCACGGAGGGTCTGAGCAACGAGCAGCTGTGGGCCTTCGCCGAAGAGGTAGGTGCCTCCGAGCAGGTGCAGGCCGACATCGACGCCAAGACCTACCAGCCGTGGGTGCGCCAGGTCGCAGAGCCTCACGGCGAGGAGACCGGCGGCGGCACCCCGTACGTCGAGATCGACGGCACCACCTACGAGGAATGGTCCACGCCGGGCGCTCTGCGCGAAGCGGTGCTGGCCGCAGGCGGCGGCCCGGCCCCGTCCGACGGCGGAGGGGCCGCGCCCTCCGACGGAGGTGAGGGCTGAGACCCTGAAGCCTGGAGGGCGCTGATTCCCTCTACACTGCTTCGGACCGGCCGATTCGTCGGCCGGTCCTCCGCTGGAGTGGCGCAACGGTAGCGCACCTGTCTTGTAAACAGGTGGTTGCGGGTTCGATTCCCGTCTCCAGCTCTCTGATCAGGCGTTACGCCTCGATCTGCTCGGCCACCGGGCCCCCGAGGGTCGCCCCGCGGGTCAGAACGTCTCGTAGGTGACCTTGTTAGCCATGAATCCCTTGCCGGTCATGGTGTTCCAGCAGGTCATGCCGTCGAAACGGCTCGTGCAGGCCATGTCTCCGTAGACGGCGCTCTCGTCGTACTCGAGCGTCTGCGCTGAGTCGCTGAGGAAGGACGAGCCGCAGGCGGTGGAGGCTTCGCTGTCGGCGACCTGAAGGGAGAAGGGCCCGTCCTCCTCGCAGTCCTCGAGACCAGCATCGCCGAAGTCCCGGTCCACGAGCGAGCACGAGACGGTCTCCTCGTCCAGCAGGCAGGTGATGTTCCCGGTGGGGGAGCGCAGCTCTGTCATTTCGTGAGCGCCGTCGGGGGCGGGGGAGACCGGGTCCTCGGTCGGAGTCTCCTCGCTGGCCTCCTCGGAGGGCTCCTCGGTGGGAGCCTCCTGCTCCGTGGTCGAGCTGTCTCGCTGATAGTCCTCATCGTCCGAGGACAACCAGGCGCGGCCCACGAGGGCCAGCACGAGCACCAGCACGAGGGCGAGCAGCAGGCAGCCACCGCACGCGAACCACATCCGCCGCGAGGGGCCGGATGCCTCGTCCTGTGCCGAGGGGGCAGGGCGGCGGGAGCCGCGGCCGCGGCAGATGCGGAGGGATCCTGCGGCGCCGGTGTTCCTGCGGAGGCGTGAGACCCGGCGACAGCTGCAGCAGCGCCAGGGACAGCCGGGACGGCGTAGTCCGGATAGCCGTTCGCTGCTGGGGCTGGGGCTGGGGCTGGGGCTGGGGCTGGTGTCGGCGCCGCTGCGGGCGAGGGCTCTGCTCCGGGGGCGGGGCCGAGCGGCACCACGCCCGCATCCTGCGCGATCCTCACGGAGGGCGTCGGGGACGCCGGGGGCTCCGGAGTCGTCGTGGCAGAGGCGTCCGTGCCGCCCCAGACGTCGTCGTCGACGAAGTCGCCCCAGGCGGAGACGGCATCGGGATCCTCCGGCGCTGGCTGCGAGGAAGTGGTGGGAGACGTGTCGCCGCTCGGGGCGGGCGCAGCTTCGTCGGGCACCGCGGAGTGGAGCGCGGTCGGTTCCCCGGGCGCCGAACCGTCCCGGCTCTGCTCGTACGCCTTCTTCGCCCACGGATTCGTGGCGAGGATCCACTGGCGCGCCACCTCGGGGCACGACGGGTTCAGGACGATCAGCCTCTGCAGCTGAGGGTGGTTCTCCGTGAGCTCGAGCAGGCGCTCCGGGCTGGTGCTCGGATCACCGGCCTCCTGTGCCGCTGAACGACTTCCTGCCACCGGATTCTCCCTTCGTCACGCGTCGTCGGCCGCCCGCTGGTGGGGTGCGCCCGCCGCCCCCGCATCGTGCGCAGGCGTCGTGTCGACCCTCGAGAATGGCACACCGGAGGAGACACAGGCACGGGTGCGCCCGCTCACCGGACACAGATCACGGAGACGGAGAGGTCTTCGGTGGGGAGTTCTCCCCATGTCGCGGAGCCATGGGCCCGGTTAGTCTCACCGTCTGAGCCGCGGCGGATGTCACGGCCCCACTGAGGCGGCGCCGGAAGGCGTCCCGCGAGACGAGGAGCATCCGTGATCATCTGGCGAGGCTGGGGATTCCTGGCGGTCGTGTACATCGCACTGTGCGCAGGTCTGCTGGGAGGGGCGCTCGGGTCGGCGATCGCGGTGGACGGCGCAGGCGGTGCGCTCGCCGGATTCGGCGTCATGATCGGCGGTGCGCTGACTGCCGTGCACGGCTGGTACCTCAACATCGTGCGGCCCAAGGCGAAGGCCACCGAGTGGGAGCTCGCCGAGCGCCCTCGCCTCGAAGCCGCAGCCGATCAGGGGTCCCTGGTGGTCGACAGCGTCCAGCCGCGCGACCGTGCCGAGGCGGAGGCCATGATCGACAGCGTCATCGCGGATGGCCGGCGGGTGATCGGTCGTCATGGGCCGCATTCGGTGTTCTGGATCCCGATGGAGATCATCGGGATCCTCGCCCTGATCGTCGGCTTCATGCTCGGCGGGTACAACCTCTTCATGCTGGTGCTCGGCTGAGGCGCGCGGTGACCGATCTCGCTGTTGCTCAGTCCTGGATGCGCCAGTCGACCGGCGCCGCGCCCTGCTGCTCGAGCAGTGCGTTCGCCTGCGAGAACGGCCGAGACCCGAAGAAGCCGCGCGAGGCGGACAGCGGGCTGGGGTGGGGGCTCGCGATATGGGGGACGTCGCCGAGCAGGGGGATCAGAGAACTGGGCGTCGCGGCCCCACAGGATCGCGACCAACGGGCCGCCGCGGGCCACCAGCGAGCGCAGCGCCTGCTCGGTGAAATCCTCCCAGCCGCGCCGACGATGAGACGCGGGCTCACCCGGCGTCACGGTGAGCACCCGGTTCAGCAGCAGCACCCCTGGTCCTGCCACGAGGTGAGATCGCCGTGGGAGGGGCGGGGATGCCCAGATCGCTCTCGAGCTCGGTGAAGATGTTCGTCAGCGAACGGGGTAGGGGCCGCACATCCCGCTCGACGGCGAAGGACAGCCCGATCGGATGCCCCGGCGTGGGGTACGGATCCTGGCCGACGATCAGCACCCGCACCTCGGCCAGCGGGCGGGTGAAGGCTCGCAGCACCTGCTCCCCGTCGGGAAGGTACCCGCGGCCGGCTTCCGCCTCTGAGCGCAGGAAGGATCCCAGCTCATGGAGGCGCGGCTCGGACGGCGCGAGGGCCTCGGCCCAGTCCGCGGCGAGGAGATCGGTCATCGGCAAGTGCATGCCCCCAGTGTTCCATCGCGGCCCGATCCGGTGACGCGGCTCCCACTGGACGGAGGGCGCGGCGTGCCGGACGGAGCGGCCGCGTCTCGGACCGTACCCTCGGGACATGCCCTCCGATCCTGTTCATCGCAGCCCCCGCGCCGAGCCCGGCGCCGGGGAGGAAAGCCAGCGGCACGGAGCGTCCGAGGGGCCGGCCACGCCGGCCGACACTCCCACCGCGGTGTCCGATGCGTCACTGCCGGGTCCGCAGGGCGGGCTCAGTGATCGGGACCGCCGGATCCTCGCCCTCGAGGGCCGGACCTTCCGCTACGTCGGGGCGAAGGAGAGGGCCATCCGCGAGGAGATCGGCCTGTCGAAGGTCGCCTACTACGTGCGGCTGAACGCGCTCCTCGATGAGCCCGCGGCGCTGCGAGCCGCCCCCTCCGTGGTCAACCGTCTGCGCGGGCGTCGCACCTCCGAGGACGGCCCCGCAGAGGCCGACGGATCCCACCGGGTCGCCTGAGCGGAGCCGCTCCAGGGCGTGTGCTCCGCCCCCCGCCCGTGTCGAACAGGTTTAATGGGTCCGTGGCTGATTCCCAGTATCCGTACCCCCGGACCGATTCGACGATGAGGCGGACGCCGTGTCCTTCCACGGCGCCCACCGCGCCGAACTGCCGTTCTGGCGGGAGAACCTGCTGTACATCATCATCATCGGCGCCGCCGCTGTGCTGCTCGTCGTGCTGCTCTTCTTCATCGGAGGCATGGGCGGCAACGGTGACGACGACCGGGCTGAGGACCCGACCAGCGCGGCCGAGCAGAGCGAGGAGGAGTCCGCTGCCGAGGAGACCGAGGCGGCGGAGGAGGAGCCTGCGCCCGAGCCGGACCTCTCCACCCCGGTCCTGGTGGTCAATGCCGGCGGCATCGACGGCCTCGCAGGCACCTGGCAGGACACCCTCGAGGGTGACGGCTGGGAGGACGTCAGCGTCGCCACCGCGGACAACCCCAGCAGGAGCCGGTGGTCTTCTATCGCGACGAGGCCGACGCCGACACCGCCCAGGCGCTCGCCGATCAGGCCGGCGCCGGCGAGGCGCGCCAGAGCGACGAGTACGACGCCCGCGTGACCCTGGTGGCCGTGACCGAGCCCGGTGACGAGGGCGACGGCGGAGGCGACGGCGAGGGCTGAGTCTCCGCGCCCCAGCGACAGCTGGAGCACATGAGCGGCACGGATCGACCGGGGAGGTCGGCCCGTGCCGCTCTCGGCATCCGGGCCTCGGGCGCCGCCCGAGTGCGCCGCTGCGGCATTCGGATGTGTCCGCCCGGAGCGGAGAGTTAGCACTCTCCCCATGGAGTGCTTATGATGATCTGGCACTCGATGATCGAGAGTGACAGCGCCCTGGGCGCCTGAACTCCCGCTCGGCGGGTGCACGTTCGGCAGGCGGTCCGCCGCCCTGTCGACCACACACATTCCGGCCCCGTGAGGGGGTCGCCGCCGTGGGACATGAACACGGCGTCGGCTCTCGTCCGTCGCGGGCACAGGGTCGGGTGGACACCACACCACACGGGAGAGATTCCACAATGGCCAAGCTCATCGCATACGACGAGGAGGCCCGGCGCGGCCTCGAGCGGGGAATGAACCAGCTCGCCGACGCCGTCAAGGTCACCCTCGGCCCCAAGGGGCGCAACGTCGTGCTCGAGAAGTCCTGGGGCGCCCCCACCATCACCAACGACGGCGTGTCGATCGCCAAGGAGATCGAGCTCGACGATCCCTACGAGTCGATCGGCGCCGAGCTGGTGAAGGAGGTCGCCAAGAAGACCGACGACATCGCAGGCGACGGCACCACCACCGCCACCGTCCTCGCCCAGGCCCTCGTCAAGGAGGGTCTGCGGAACGTCGCCGCCGGCGCCAACCCGATCGCGCTCAAGCGCGGCATCGACAAGGCCGTCTCCGCGGTCTCGGAGACCCTGCTCGCGCAGGCCCACGAGATCGAGACGAAGGAGCAGATCGCCTCCACCGCTGCCATCTCCGCGGCCGATCCGGCGATCGGCGAGCTCATCGCCGAGGCCCTGGACAAGGTCGGCAAGGAAGGCGTGATCACGGTCGAGGAGTCCAACACCATGGGCCTCGAGCTGGAGCTCACCGAGGGCATGCGGTTCGACAAGGGCTTCATCTCGCCCTACTTCGTCACCGACGCCGATCGCCAGGAGACGGTCCTCGAGGACCCGTACGTCCTGCTGATCTCCTCGAAGATCTCCTCGGTCAAGGACCTGCTGCCGCTGCTGGAGAAGGTCATCCAGTCCGGCAAGCCGCTCGCGATCATCTCCGAGGACGTCGAGGGCGAGGCCCTCGCGGTGCTCGTGGTCAACAAGCTGCGCGGCTCCTTCAAGTCCGTGGCCGTCAAGGCCCCCGGCTTCGGCGATCGCCGCAAGGCGATGCTCGAGGACATGGCCATCCTCACCGGTGGCCAGGTCATCTCCGAGGAGGTCGGCCTCAAGCTGGAGACCGCTGGTCTCGAGCTGCTGGGCCAGGCCCGCAAGGTCGTCGTGACCAAGGACGAGACCACCATCGTCGAGGGCTCCGGCGACGCCGAGCGCATCGCCGGTCGCGTGTCGCAGATCCGCAGCGAGATCGAGAACTCCGACTCGGACTACGACCGCGAGAAGCTCCAGGAGCGCCTCGCGAAGCTGGCCGGCGGCGTGGCCGTCATTCGGGCCGGCGCCGCCACCGAGGTGGAGCTCAAGGAGCGCAAGCACCGCATCGAGGATGCCGTGCGCAACGCCAAGGCCGCTGTGGATGAGGGCGTCGTCGCCGGTGGCGGCGTCGCACTGCTGCAGGCAGGTGCGGAGACCTTCGCCAAGCTCATCCTCGAGGGTGATGAGGCCACCGGTGCGAACATCGTCAAGGTCGCCATCGAGGCGCCCCTGAAGCAGATCGCGGTCAACGCCGGCCTCGAGGGCGGCGTCGTCGCGGAGAAGGTCAAGGGCCTGTCCATCGGTCACGGCCTGAACGCCGCCACGGGCGAGTACGAGGACCTGCTCGCTGCCGGGATCATCGACCCCGTCAAGGTCACCCGCTCTGCACTGCAGAACGCGGCGTCCATCGCGGGCCTGTTCCTCACCACCGAGGCCGTCGTGGCCGACAAGCCGGAGCCCAAGGCCCCGGCCGGCGGCGGCGACGACATGGGTGGCATGGGCGGAATGGGCGGCATGATGTGATCTCCTGATCACGCCGCTCCCACCGGAGCACCGCAGGGCCCCGATCCTCTCCGGAGGATCGGGGCTCTTCGCTGTCTCAGTCCCCCAGCCCGCGGCGCGCGCCATCACGGTTCGATGCAGATCCTCGAAGGCGGCGTCGGAGCGCTCCTGGTCCCCGGTGATGATGAGCTCGGCCATGAGCCCCCGGAAGGCGCTGAGCATCCAGGTCGCCATCGGTGCGGACTCTTCGGTGGGGCAGCCCTCGCGCTCCAGGCCCGCTGCCAATGCGCGATGACGCTCGCCCATCGAGCGTGAGACGGCTTCGCGAACCGCAGCATCGGAGAACATCGAGATCCCGGTGAGCTCGATGAACAGTCGTATGTACCGTCGACCGTGCGCTGAGCCGGCTCGCGTCCAGAGTGCGCGCAGGGGGTCCTGCTCCGTGCCCTCTGCGAGGTCGGGCTGACTCAGGGCGCCGGCGATCGTCGCGTCCACCACCTCGGCGACGAGCGTCTCGCGGTTGGCGACATGGTGCAGCAGGTTCGCATGGCTGATGCCCACCGACTGCGCGAGCGTGCGCAGGGACAGCGACCCGACACCGTGCTCGAGGATGTGCTCGGTCGCGGCGGCGATGATCTCCCCTCGGCGGTGCTCGAAGCGGCGCGCGGCAGCTTCGATGTCGACTCCACCCGGGTGTCCTCGCTTCGGGCCTCCGGCTTCGGTGGCGGCACCATCTACTACCCGACCGCTGCCGACGAGGGCACCTTCGGTGCCGTCGTGATCTCGCCGGGGTACACCGCGGGCGAGTCCACCATCGCCTGGCTCGGGCCGCGCCTCGCCTCCCAGGGATTCGTCGTGTTCACGATCGACACGCACTCCCGCTACGACCAGCCCTCCTCGCGCGGTGACCAGCTGCTGGCAGCGCTGGACCACCTGACCGACAAGAGCACCGTGAGCGACCGCATCGATCCCCAGCGACTGGCCGTCATGGGCCACTCCATGGGCGGCGGAGGGACGCTCGAGGCCGCGAAGGATCGCCCCGAGCTGAAGGCCGCGGTGGCGATGACGCCGTGGAACCTCGACAAGACGTGGCCGGAGATCTCCACCCCGACTCTCGTGATCGGTGCCCAGAACGATTCGGTCGCGTCGGTGCGCACGCATGCCGTGCCGCTGTACGAGGGCATCCCCACGTCGACCGACAAGGCCTACCTCGAGCTGCGCGGCGCCTCGCACCTGGCTCCGAACAGGTCGAACACGCGGATCGCCAGCAGCAGCATCTCCTGGCTCAAGCTCTACGTCGACGACGACGATCGCTACGCGCAGTTCGTCTGCCCCGGCCCGGAGACCGGCCTCGAGCTGAGCGACGTCCGCAACACCTGCTCGTCCTGATCCGCGCGGGCCGCTGCGCTCCAGAGCGTGAGGGGCCCCGATCCTCTCCGGAGGAGCGGGGCTCGTCGCCGTCCGGATTGTGACCCGACGTCAGACCAGGAAGATCGGGATCGCCCCTGGGTTGTGGGCGTGCACGATCGCGAGGAAGACCACCACGTCGAACAGAAGGTGCACGATCAGCACGTACAGCAGGGAGCCGGTGCGGGAGAACAGCCAGCCCTGGAGCAGTGCGAAGGGCACGGTGAGCAGCGGGCCCCAGGCCTGGTAGCCGAGCTCCCACAGGAACGACACGAAGATGATCGTCTGCAGGATGTTCGCCGTCCAGAGTCCGAAATGGCGGCGGAGCAGGGCGAAGCAGGTGCAGATGAAGAACAGCTCGTCCCAGGTGCCCACGAAGTTCACGCCGACGAGGAAGCGCCCCAGCGCTCCGGCGTCGGTGATGGCGGGCCAGTTCTCGTACGCGCCCGAGGAGATGAAGTAGTAGGGCAGGATCAGCCATCCCAGCACGGGGACGGCGATGATGTACCCCACCTGCCATCGGTTCCACCGCTCACCGGAGAGCCAGGGGAAGCGGATCGCGCGACGACGCAGCACCAGGCGGTCCACCAGCAGCGGCGCGGAGACGGCGAGGATCAGCACCGTGCCGATGGTGAAGAACCGGTCCCAGTCCACATCCGCCTTCACCGAGGTCGTCGAGACGATCGCGACCCCGAGGCCGATCAGGGAGAGGTCCTTGCCGAGCTCCCGGGAGACGAGGAATGCACCCAGCAGGCTCAGCAGAAGCAGCCCGTGCCCCCACCCAGCGAGCTGGAGGCCGAAGAGCAGGAAAGCCGAGGTCGACACGCCTGCTGCCGGCAGAAGCCCGATCCGCGGGGTGTTCTGTGCAGGGGCGTTAACGGCATCGGTGGGTGGCGTCGCCATGTGCACCAGCATGCCAGCCGCAGCGCCTCATGGGATCCATGTCACCGCCGCTTCGGCACGGCAATGCCCGGCAACGCGTGAGACCGGTTTCTCGGAGGCTGGCACGCTGGCCGAGGTCGATCGTGCGATGCGGCCGGGCATTGTCGCCTTCGGGCTCGACAAGGAGCCGGAGAGGCCCGCAGAAGGGCACTCCCACGACGCATCGCAGGTTCAGCCCGGAGCGTCCGCAGGCCGTCGCTCCACCCGGCACGGCGACTGCGAGCGCGGGCCCGCACCGCTGCAGCACCGCGGTCCGGAAGGTTTCATTCGAGGAGGAATGCAGTGCGAACACCAACGTCCCGCCGACGAGGAGCTCCCCGCTCGCTCGCCGGCCCCCGCCCCGGAGCTCGGGAAGGAGTGGGACGTCGGGGATTCCTGAAGTCCCTCCCCGTCCTCGGCGCCGGCACCGCCCTGCTCGGCGGCTGCGCCTCGCAGGAAGGGGCTGTCACCGGGGTGGACCGGGTTCTGTCCATCTCGCTGGGCCAGGCCGAGTCCCATCCCAGCTACGGCTCCCTCGTCTCCTTCGGCGAGCGGCTCGCCGAGGCGACCGACGGGCGCTACGGCGCGCGTGTCTACGCCAACAACTCCCTGGGCGATCAGCAGGAGACCGTGCAGCTGGTCTCCGACGGCGCGATCGACATGGCCGTCATCTCCGGCACCCAGATCGAGAACTCCTCGCCCCGCTTCCTGCCGATGAACGTCCCCGGAGTCTTCGACGACATCGACCACCAGAACCGCGTGATGCTCGACCAGTCGATCGTCGGCGAGCTCTTCGCCTCCCTCGAGCCGCAGATGCGACTGACAGTCCTGGGCGGTTATTCGCAGGGTGGCCGGCACCTTTACACCGCACAGGGCCCGATCGAATCTGTCGAGGACATGGCCGGACTGAAGATCCGCGTGCAGGAGTCCGAGATCTTCCTGCGCCTGATCAGCGACATCGGCGGCGTCCCCACCCCGATGGCCTACAGCGAGGTCTACACGGGACTCCAGGCCGGCGTGCTCGACGGTGCGGAGAACAACGAGATCTCCTACGTCACCCAGCGTCACTACGAGGTCGCGGGCCACTTCACGCTGACCAATCACCTGATCGGCTTCGACTTCCTCCTGGCCAGCACGGACCTGCTCGAGGAAATGGACGAGCAGGACTCCGAGGCCCTGCGCGAGGCCTGGGCCGAGACCCAGAGCGAGTTCGTCGAGATCTGGAAGCAGGAGACCGAGAAAGCCACCCAGGACATGCTCGATCGCGGAGTGGTCATCACCCAGCCCGAGCCCGAGGTGTTCGCCCCGATCATCGAGGAGGCCGGACTCTCGATCCTGGAGCACCCGGATGACCTCGCGCTGTACGACGCGATCCGCGCGGCGTCCGAGGAAGGGGATGCATGATGTGGAAGATCCGCCAGGGCCTGCTGTCAGCCCTCAAGCTGCTGTGCATCGTGCTGTTCTCGGTGCTTGTGCTGGTCGTCGTGTGGCAGGTGTTCACCCGCCAGGTGCTGGGGGCCCCGAGCCCCTGGGCCACCGTCACCGCCCAATACATGTTCGTGTGGCTGAGCCTGTTCGCCGCGACCCTAGTGTTCGGTGAGCGCGGCCACATCGCCGTCGACGTGCTGGCCCAGCGCGCTCCCCGCGTCTCCCGCCGGGTGCTGATGGTCCTCGTGCAGGCATGCACGCTGGCCTTCGCCGCGCTGGCCATGGTGTCGGGAGGACTGCGCGGGGTGTCCATATCCTGGGACCAGGTGATCCCTGGCTTCCCCTTCACCGTCGGCCACATGTACCTGGCGCTGCCCGTCACGGGCCTGATGATCGCCTTCCTCGCCCTCGAGGATCTCCTGCTGGCCGTACGCGGCGATGAGCTCGAGCCTCTCGAGGAGACGGACGACGAGGCCGCCGAGAGCGCCGGTGCCGCCGCGGCAGCAACGGTCGTCCAGGATCCGCAGGCGCAGACGCTCCCCGGATCCGACACCAGCACCGACACCGAGAAGGAGCGCTGATCATGGATCCTGCAATGCTCGCCGGGATCATCCTGATCATCGGCATCCTCATCCTCATCGCCATCGGTGCCCCGATAGCCATCGCGATCGGTCTGCCCTCGGTGGTCGCCCTGATCGCCGTGATCGGCTTCGAGCCGGCCGTGTTCGTCTCCGCGCAGCGGATGTTCATGGGCGCGAACTCGTTCTCCCTGCTCGCGATCCCGTTCTTCGTCCTGGCAGGGCAGCTGATGAACACCGGCGGCGTGGCCGCACGGCTGATCGACGCCGCGAAGGTGCTGGTGGGCCGGATGCCCGGCTCCCTGGCCCAGACCAACGTGGTCGCCAACGCGATGTTCGGTTCCGTCTCCGGTGCCGCGGTGGCCTCGGCCGCGGCCGTCGGCGGCATCCTCAGCCCTCGGCAGCGCAAGGAGGGGTACGACCCGGCCTTCGCCGCCGCGGTGAACGTCGCCTCGGCGCCCTCGGGCATGCTGATCCCGCCCTCGAACACGCTGATCGTGTATTCGCTGGTCTCCTCGACCTCGGTCGCCACCCTGTTCGCTGCCGGTTACGGTCCGGGCGCGGTGTGGATGCTGGCCTGCATCGCGATGGTCTACCTGGTGACCAAGCGCCGCCCCGAGCTCGTGGGCAACGACAACGGCGCCGCCCGGGGTGAGCTCACCCTCGCCACGGCCATGCGCACCCTGCTCGCTGCGGTGCCGGCCGTGTTCATGATGGTGATCGTGATCGGCGGCCTCGTGGCCGGGTTCTTCACCGCCACCGAGTCCGCGGTGATCGCCGTGGTCTACTCGCTGGTCCTGGGGATGATCTACCGCGAGCTGACCGTGAAGAAGCTGCCCGCGGTGATCCTCGCTGCGACCCGCACCACCGCCGTGGTGCTGCTGCTGATCGCGGTCTCCGGGGTGCTGGGCTGGGTGCTCGCCTACGCGACCATCCCGCAGTTCATCGCCGGTGCTCTGCTGGGCGTCTCCAGCTCCCCGATCATCGTGCTGCTGCTGATGATGCTGGCCCTGCTGGTCGTGGGCATGTTCATGGATCCCACCCCGGCGATCCTGATCTTCACCCCGATCTTCCTGCCCGTCGCCCTCGAGCTGGGAGTGGACCCGATCCACTTCGGCCTGATGATGACGTTCAACCTGTGCCTGGGCACGATCACCCCGCCGGTGGGCGTGATCCTGTTCGTCGGCGCCAGGGTGGGCCGGATGAAGGTGGAGCCGGTGATCATGCGCCTGCTGCCCTTCTACGTGCCGCTCGTGATCGGCCTGCTGCTGATCGTGTTCGTCCCGCAGATCTCGATGTTCATCCCCGACCTGCTCGGGATGTCCAGCGAGTGAGGATGCTGAGAACGGGGCCACGGCGTGATCGCCATGGCCCCGTTTTTCACGGGCAGCTCGCCGCTCACATGTCGAAGGCAGAGATGACGAGCTGATCGCCGCCGGGACAGACCGCGAGGACTCTCAACCCGTCGCCCGCCGCGGTCCGGTTCTCATATCCCGGCTGGGTCAGGACCGGTGCTACGGTGAGCCAGTCCTCGGGGCAGGAGGAGAGCGCCTCTTCGAGCGGGCCGACGATCGCGGCGCGCAGCTCTCCGTCCGTGAGCCGCTCGGGCTCACCGCCGATCGATCCTGCGGCAGCTTGTGACTGTGCGGTCGTGGCCAGCTCTTCGACCTCCGCCGGGGCCAGCGTCACCACAGCCTGCCACCAGTAGTCGTCCTGGGCGGGGATCGGGACCCGCTCGTGCGGATCCGTGAACTGGCCGTCGATCAGCGTGAGCTCCGAGACCGTTTCCAGCGTGGGCAGGTGCTCGGCCACCAGCTCGGAGCTGGTCGTCAGGGAGTCGGACAGGAACCAGCGCTCGCTGTCCTCGTCGTGAATCCATGGGTCGCCCTGCCCCGGGCGGGATTCTCCGAATCCGCCGCAGCCGGTGAGGACCGCTGCGGAGAGGCAGAGCAGCGCGAGCCATGCGGCGGGAGCCGCGCCTTGGCGGCGTCGTCTCACAGGCCCCAGGCTTCCGCCAGCAGCTCGAGAGCGTGCAGCCGGTCCGCCGGATCGTAGTAGTAGGCGGTGAGGATGAGCTCGTCCGCACCGGTGGCGGCGACGATCTCCTCGAGCTGACGCACCACTGTGGTGGGGGAGCCGACGGCCTTGATGGACAGGGTCTGGTCCACCTGAGCGAGCAGCTGCTCGGGAGCGATCTCCTCGATCGGTCGCGGCGGCTGGATCTTCTTCCGCTGACCGGTGACCACTCCCAGGAACATCTGCTGGAGCGTGGTGAACTGCCGCTGCGCCTCCTCGTCGGTGTCCGCGACCACGAGATTCACCCCGACCATGGTGCGGGGCTTCTCGATCTGCGCAGCCGCAGCGTTCGGATCGAAGTGCTGGCGGTAGACGTCCAGTGCGTGCACGTACTGGAAGGGTGCGAAGTGGGACGCGACGGAGAAGGGCATCCCCAGCTGTGCGGCCAGGCGTGCACCATTGGCCGTCGAGCCGAGGATCCACATCGGCACCTCGGTGCCGCGGGCGACATCCGCGGTGATCGGCAGCGAGCCGGTGCTCTCCTCGCGCGACCAGTCCCGCATCTGCTCGACCGCGGCGACGAAGGCGGCAGGGTCGGCCGACGTGCGGGCCAGCAGCTGGGCGGTGAGCTGGTCGGTCCCCGGAGCGCGGCCCAGGCCCAGGTCTATCCGGTCGCCGTGGAACTGCACCAGGGTGCCGAACTGCTCGATCACCGTCAGCGGCGCGTGGTTGGGGAGCATGATCCCGCCCGAGCCGACGCGGATCCTCTCGGTCATCGAGGCCGCACGGTCGATCAGCAGCGAGGTCGCGCTCGAGGCCAGGCTGTTGGTGTTGTGATGCTCGGCGAACCAGAGCCGTTCGTAGCCGAGGCGGTCGGCGGCCTTCGCACCCTCCATTGAGGCGCTGATCGCCTCCTTCGTGGTCATGCCTTCGGAGATGGGGACGAGATCGAGCAGCGACAGCGGCACATGAGGAGCGTTCATACCGCTCAGGCTATCGAGGGAGCCTCTGCGGTGGAGGGCTCGGGGATGAGAGCTTCTCGACCTCCGCTCAGGGAAGCTTCCTGCGCTGCCAGGCGTTGGCCCCGGCATGAGGTTCTCTCTTCTCGACCGCTCCCGCACCCGCCATGGGCTTCCGGAGACCGCTGCTCTGGAGCACTCCGTCCAGCGCGCGATCGATGTCGAGCAGCTGGGCTATGAGCGGTTCTGGGTCGCAGAGCATCATGCGGTGCCGGGGATTGCGAGCGGTGCCCCGGCGGTGCTGCTGGCGGCGGTCGGGGCCCGCACCCGGCGGATCAGGCTGGGTTCCGGAGGGGTGATGCTCCCCAACCATCGGCCCCTCGTGGTCGCCGAGCAGTTCCGCATGCTGGCCGCGCTGTACCCGGGCCGCATCGACCTGGGTCTCGGCCGGTCGCTGGGGTTCACCGATCCGGTGCGGCGCGCCCTTGGCCGCCTCGAGGCGAGCCCTGAGGAGTTCTGCCAGGAGATCGCCGAAGTGCGGGAGCATCTCGAGGACTCCGCCCCGCTCACCGCCCAACCCGCCGGCGCCGGCGAGGTGCCGATGTTCGTGCTCGCGACAGGCAGCGGGGTCGTCACCGCCGCTGCGCTCGGCCTGCCGGTGGTGCTCGGCGGCCCCTTCCTGGATTCCCCGGAGCTGCCGGACCGGCTCGCCGCCTACCGCCGCCGCTTCCAGCCGCATCGCGGCAGCGCGCCGCAGGTCATCGTCTCCGTCGACGCGCTGATCGCAGACACCGACGAGGAGGCTCGTGAGCTGGCGCTGCCGGAGGTCTGGGCGATGGCCCGCTCCCGCACCACCGGCCTGTTCGAGGCGCTCGAGCCCGTCGCGCGGATCAGGGCGTCGCCCATGAGCGAGAAGGAGGCTCACCGAGTGGAAAGGGGCATTGCGGCGACGGTGGCCGGGGCGTCGGCGACCGTGCGCCGACGGATCGAGGAGCTGCTCGAGCGCACCGGGGCCCACGAGGTGCTGGCGACCGGCGCGACCTACGACCGGGAGGCGCTCAGGGCCTCGGACCGTGAGCTCGCGCAGCTGCTGGCCGGCTAAGCTTCCGCTCAGCCGAGCTGCAGGCCGAAGCTGAGCAGGATGTTCCCTAGCACCAGCACACCCAGCACCACGAGTCCGCCGGCGGGGACCGCGCGAAGCCGCAGCGGCTCATAAGGCACTGCGGTGACGCTGCGGGCGAAGATGTTCGCCATCGGCGCGAAGACCAGGAGCGCCGTTCCCGCCGCGAGAATCGCGATCTGGGCGGAGGCCGGGATCTCGGCCGGGCTGATCGCGAGGTACACGATGCTCAGCAGCACCGAGACGATCATCCCGTACAGCCATGGGAACAAGGTCATCGCATTGCGCAGGCGCGGATCGGCCCCGGCGTGACGCGCCATGTGGGGCGCGAAGGCCCGAGCGTTGAGGAACATGCCGCCGACGCCGATCGCGAGCGCGAGGAACTGCAGCGGGAGGGGCAGCCCGAGCAGCTGCGCGGCCTGCCCGGTGTCGCCGGCGCCGAAGGGAGTCAGGCACAGATACATGATGCCCTCCTGGACCGAGATGAAGGCGAACCACAGCCACACCAGGTGCAGGAAGTCAGCACGCCCGCGCAGCGGGGTCCACAGCTGCAGCAGCACACCGGTGACCAGGCTGAAGGCGGGGCCAGAGAGGAGCATCAGCACCTGATCATCCTCTGGCGGAGAGTCGAGGTCGATCACCCCGAAGGGGTACAGAATCGAAGCGTGATCCAGGGCGAGCCCGGCGAGCAGGTGCGTGAGCTCGTGCACGAAGATCATCAGCGCACTCGCGATGAGCGCGGCCACGAGGCTGTTCAGGAGCAGCGGACGGACAGAGGGCAGGGACGACTCTTCTGTGCGCTGGGTCACCATGGCGGCATCCTGCCACCGTTCATGGCGAGGCGCGCCGAGTTCGGAGGAGCCGACGGGGAATGAGAGCTCAGAAGGGCTGGGGTCCCTCCGGCGGCCTGGTCGGGTCATGGTCGTCGCCGTGGATCGGCACGTGCTGCTCGGGGATGTCCTCGTACGAGGCCGGATCGGAGATCGGCTCGAGATGGGTGAGGACCGTGAGATCCGGGAGGCAGCCGTACAGCTCGGCCTCGAGCCCCTCGATGTAGTCGTGCCCCTGCTTGACGGTCCACTCATCGGGCACCAGCACGTGGACGTTCATGTACTTCTGCTGGCCCGCCTCACGGGTCTGCAGGCCATGGAAGGTGACCGTGCCGTCGGTGCGCCGGCGCAGCACCTCGGTGATGATGTCGTGGTCCTCATCGGGCAGCGCCTTGTCCAGCAGCCCGGAGACGGACTCTCCCAGCAGGCCGATGCCGGTGACGATGATGTTGACGCCCACGGCGAAGGCGACCAGCGCATCGAGCCGCTCCCAGCCGGTCAGCGCCACCAGCGCCACGCCCAGCAGCACGCCGGCGCTGGTGACCACGTCGGTCATCAGGTGCTTGCCGTCGGCGCGCAGCGTGATCGAGTTGTGTTTCCTGCCCGCGCGGAGCAGCACCACGGAGACACCGCCGTTGACCACGGAGGCGATCACCACGATGACCAGGCCGATCCCGAGGTTGTCGAGCGGTCGCGGATTGATGAAGCGCTCGACCGCGGTGATCATGATGACCGCGGCGGCCACGAAGATCATCAGGCCCTCGACGGCTGCGGAGAAGTACTCGGCCTTCGCGCGCCCGTAGAGGAAGCGCTCGGTGGCGGGTCGCGCGGCGACGGTGAGGGCGATCAGTGCCACCACCGCGGCGACCAGGTTCACGGTCGACTCGGCGGCGTCGGAGAGGATTCCGACGGAGTCGGTGAGCGCCCAGGCGCCCGTCTTCAGGGTGATCGTGACGATCGCGGCGACGATCGACAGCCACGCGAACTTGCGCAGGTCGGTCTTCGGTGCCGCGGCAGGGGAGAGCGGAGCGGGGGCGGTCATGCGCGGGGATCCTTCAGGGGGGGGTCGGGGGCGAGCGAGCCGTCGGGCGCGATGTGCTCGAAGATCTGCTCGACCAGGGAGAGGACGTGAGGATCGTCCACGGTGTAGTAGCTGTGACGACCTGCGCGGCGGGCGGAGACGATGCCCGCCAGGCGGAGTTTGCTCAGGTGCTGGCTGGTGGTGGGGAGGCTGAGGCCCACTCTCGCGGCGAGCTCGCCCACGTCGGAGCGTCCACCGCTCATGAGCCGCACCAGGTGGAGCCGGGCGGGGCTCGCCAGCAGCGCGAAGGTGTTCGCCGCCGCCGCGAGCTGCGGTGCGGTGGGGGAGGAGCCTTCCGGCGGGTCCGACGTCGTCACGCCCTCATCCTCCCCGTAGTTCCACAGTTGCGCAATGAGCAAAGTGTGGATGTGGGAGGGGTCGCAGCATGCAGAACGGCGGGGAGGGACGGCGCACCAGGCGCCGCTCCTCCCCGCCGTTGCAGGGGTGTCAGTCCACGCTGCGGCTGGGCTCCGCCTCGACCGCGAGCCCGGCGGCGCGGTAGCCCCGGAAACCGCCGATCAGATCGGTGGCGCGGTGGAAGCCGAGGTCCCGCAGGTCGCGGGCGGCGAGCGAGGAGTAGTACCCCTCGTTGCAGACCACCACGACCAGATCGTCATGGCCCGGGCCCTCCGGCATCCGATGCGCACTGCCCGGATCCAGCCGCCACTCGAGCACGAGGCGCTCGATGACGGTGGCGCCGGGGATGTGGCCCTCGGGCTCCCGGGTCGCGACCGAGCGGATGTCGATCACGTGGGCGCCCTGTGCCTGTGCGGCGGGCAGATCCTCGGGGAGATCCGTTCGACACCCTGACGGGCGGCCTCGAGGATCTCCTCGATGCTGTGCTGGGCAGGGGCTTCCGCGCGTCGCCGGCCGCCGGACGAGGCGGCGTCGCTCATCGCCTGCGGTCCGCGGAGAAGGAGGCGAGACCACCGCCGACGGAGTTGCCGGTGCCGCCGTCGGAGCTCGTGGAGTAGCGGGACGGAGCGCCCTGGCCCTGACGGCGCGCACCGGAGGAGGACCCTCCCTGCCCGCCGCGACGAGCGCCGCCCTGACCGCCGGAGCGACCCTGGCCACCGGAGCGACCCTGGCCACCGGAGCGACCCTGGCCGCCACGGCCCGAGCCTTCGGAACGGCTCTCCTCGCCCGGGCCGCCGCGTCGACCGCCACGGCCCTGGCCGCCACCCTGTCCGCCGCCCTGTCCACCGGAACGGCCGCGACCACGACGCTCGCCGTTCAGGCGGGCCTGGTCCACCTCCGGCTCGGGCTGGCGCGGCTCATGGGTGACCACGCGCTCGCCCGGGGCGAGCTCGCTGAGCACCGGGCTGGTGGGCTGCACCTGGGGGTGGTAGGTGGGGTTGATGCCGGCCTTGCGCATCAGGTCGCTGACGTCCCGCTTCTGCTCGGGCGTCTGCACGGTGATGACGGTGCCGGACTCGCCGGCGCGCGCGGTGCGGCCCGAGCGGTGCAGGTACGCCTTGTGCTCGACGGGCGGATCGGCGTGGACCACCAGGGCGACCTCGTCGACATGGATGCCGCGCGCGGCGATGTCGGTGCACACCATCGTCGTCGCGGTCCCGGCGCCGAAGGCCTCGAGGTTCCGGGTGCGGGCGTTCTGCGAGAGGTTGCCGTGCAGGTCCACCGCGTCGACCCCGCGGGCGCTGAGCTTGCGGGCCAGGTTCTTCGCCCCGTACTTGGTGCGAGTGAACATGATCGTGCGGCCCGGTGCGGCCGCCAGGTCGCGCAGCACGTCGAAGCGGGTGGCGGGGGAGACCTCGAGCACGTGGTGCTCCATGGTGCCCACAGAGCTCGTGGCCGGATCCGCGGAGTGGGTGACGGGCTGGTGCAGGAACTCCTTGACCAGCTTGTTCACCCCGGAATCGAGGGTCGCGGAGAAGAGCATGCGCTGGCCCTTCGGCGGGGTCTTCGCGAGGATCTTGCGCACCATGGGCAGGAAGCCCATGTCGGCCATGTGGTCGGCCTCGTCGATCACGGTGATCTCGATGCCGGAGAGGTCCACGTGGCCCTGGTTCATGAGGTCCAGCAGGCGCCCGGGGCAGGCGACGAGCACGTCGATGCCGCTGGCCAGTGCCTTCACCTGCGGGTTCTGGCCCACACCGCCGAAGACGACGGTGCTGCGCAGGCCCGTGGCCTCCTCGAGCGGCTTCAGCGAATCGGCGAGCTGCGAGGCGAGCTCACGGGTCGGCGCGAGGATCAGGGAGCGGGGGCGGCGCGCGACGCGACGACGGGGCTCCGCAATCAGGCGGGCCACCAGCGGCAGCAGGAAGGCGTAGGTCTTGCCTGAACCGGTCCGGCCGCGGCCCAGGACGTCGCGCCCGGACAGCGAATCCGGCAGCGTCGCGGCCTGGATGGGGGTGGGCTCGACGATCCCGCGCGGTGCGAGGGCGCTGATCAGAGCGGAGGGCACGCCGAGGCGTGCGAAGTCAGGGGTGGTCACGAAAGGTGATCCGTTCTCTGTGGTGCAGTCCTGCCCGGGGCGTCGGCATGCGGCGCTGCTCGCGAGCAGCTCTCCTTCGCCGACGGTGTCACCGGGACGGAGCCTGCCGGAACTCGGATCGACGTCAGGCGTCGACCAGGATCGGGGCTATCCGCTCGGGACCTGTGCCGCGGCGGGAGAACGGCACTTCCGCCCACAGTACGTGCACGGGCTTCCGGTGGCGATGAACCGGCAGGCAGTTGTGACATACCACCGGGTCAGCCGTGCGCTGGGCGGGCCCGCTCCGGCTCACTGGCCGCCGCCCAGGCCCGCCGAGGCGTAGCCCTTCACGATCTGGCGCTGGAAGAGCAAGAACACGATCAGCAGCGGCAGGCCGCCCACGATCGCGCTCGCCATCGACTGCGCGTACTGCAGACCGTAGGCGTTCTCCACGGTGCCGATGCCCACCGGGATCGTCATCAGTGCCGGGGAGTTGGTGACGATGAAGGGTCAGTCCTGCAATTCTCACGTGAGACAGAATCATGCCCTCCGGTAGTCTCGACCGCAAGTACCGTGGTCCCACCCCGACCCAGGAGAGCCGATGGCACGCCGCGTGAGCATCAAGGACGTCGCCCAGCACGCCGGGGTGTCCTGGAAGACCGTCTCCAATGTGGTCAATGCCCGTCCGGTGGTGCGGGAGGAGACCCGCGCCCGCGTCGAGCAGGCGATCGAGGAGCTGGGCTACGTGCCCAACCATGTGGGCCGCGACCTGCGGGGCGGCCCCACGCGGACGATCGCGCTGGTGGTGCCCGAGCTGCAGAACCCGTACTTCGCACGCCTCGCCGAGCTGATGCAGGTCGCAGCCCGCGAGCGTGGCTACACCGTGAGCGTCGAGGTCTCCCTGGGCCTCGCCGAGACGGAGCGCGCGCATGTGCGCGGACTCGCCCCTCGTCCGGTCGATGCCGTGATCATCTCCCCGACAGCGCTCGCCCCGGCCGATCTGCTCGCCACCGGAGGGCCTCGGGTGGTGCTGCTCGGCGAGCGACTGCCGGCGGCCGCAGAGATCTCCCACGTGGCCATAGACAACGTCTCCTCCGCTGTCGATGTGGTGCGCCACCTGGTGGGACAGGGGAGGGAGCGGCTGCTGTTCCTGGGGGTCGACGGGGCCGTGCGCTCCACCGCCACCGACCGGCTCGCGGGATTCCGAGCCGCGCTGCGCTTCGCCGGCATCTCCGTCGAGCCCGAGCTGATCCGCACGGTCGCGCACTGGGATCGCGAGGCTGGTCGACGGGAGATGGAGGCGGTGCTCGAGACGGGTCTCGAGGTCGATGCCGTGGTCGCCGGCAACGACCTGCTCGCCCTGGGCGCGCTCGCTGCGCTCCTCGCCCGCGGGGTGGGCGTGCCGGAGCAGGTGGCCGTGGTGGGCTGGGACGACATCCCGGAGGCGGCATGGTCCCGTCCCGGGCTCACCTCCATCGCCCCGGATCTCGAGGCGCTGATCTCCGCCGCGCTGGATGCGGCTCTCGCCGAGGCGGGGGCGAGGCCGACGCCGGGTCGGAGACGGTGGTCGGGCACCAGCTGGTCGAGCGCGGATCCACCGTGGCGGCAGGGCTCAGCTGAGCGCTGCCTCAGGCGGTGCGCGCAGGCGATGAGGGTCCGCGAATTCCCACGTTGCAATCCGGACGGGTTTGCGCTTCACTGGAGGTGACCGATCAGTGCCGATCTCGATCCGAGGAGCCGCCCCATGACCGCTCGCCCCGCCGACCTGCCCGAGCCGCTCGCGGACCTGTTCTCCCGTGCCGAGGGGCTTGCCGCTCTCCTCGATGCACCGCTCGCGGAGGGTGCGGATGTCCCGCGCCCCGAGCACCCACGCCCCCAGCTGCAGCGCCCCACGTGGATGACGCTCAACGGCACCTGGCAGTTCGAGATCGACCAGGGCGACTCCGGTCGCGAGCGCGGTCTCCTCGAGCGTGAGCTCGCCCAGACCATCACCGTGCCCTTCGCGCCGGAGACCGAGGCCTCCGGGATCGGCAACCGCGACTTCCTGAACGCCGTCTGGTATAGCCGGACCGTCACCATTCCTGCCGACTGGGATGGCCTGCGCCCGATCCTGCGCTTCGAGGCCGTCGACCACGACACCACGGTCTGGGCCGACGGCGTCGAGGTCGCCCGCCACCGCGGAGGCTTCACGCCCTTCGCCGCCGACCTCTCGGCCGTGCCGGACGTCGGCCCCGGCTCCGAGGTCGAGATCGTGGTGCGCGCCCGCGACCCCACGACGTTCCCCAGGCACGGGGAAAGCAGTCCACCTGGTACAACGCCACCCACGCCGCCTATCACCGGACCACCGGCATCTGGCAGAGCGTCTGGCTCGAGGGCGTCCCCGCCGATGAGATCCGCTCGCTGCGAGTGACCCCGTCCCTCGCCGGAAGCTCCTTCGCGATCACCGTGCCGCTGGCTCGCAGCACCCGCGGTACTCGCCTCGAGGTGGTCGCCTCCGAGCCCGGCGGCGAGGAGGTCGCCCGGGCCGAGGTGCGCGCCGATCTGGACCTCGCCCCGCATCTCGAGCTGGTGATCCCCGAGGAGGCCGTGCGGATCTGGGGCCCGGGCGCCCCCGAGCTCTACGCTCTGTCCGTGCGCCTGCTGGACGCAGGCGGCGCCGTGCTCGACGAGGTCCGCTCCTATGCGGGCCTGCGCGCCACGACATTGCGCGATCACGAGTTCCGGATCAACGGTGAGAAGGTCTTCCAGCGCCTCGTGCTCGACCAGGGGTACTGGGAGGAGTCGTTCATGACCTCCCCGAGCGACGAGGCCATGATCACCGATATCCGCTTCGCGCTGGAGGCCGGTTTCAACGGGGCGCGCCTGCATCAGAAGGTCTTCGAGCAGCGCATGCTGTTCTGGGCCGATCTGTACGGCTACCTGATCTGGGGGAGTTCGGGGACTGGGGCATCTCCGGTCACGGCCCGATGGGCGACAACCAGCAGCCCACCGCGTCCTTCATCGGCCAGTGGGTCGAGGCCGTCGAGCGCGACCTCAGCCACCCCAGCATCATCGGCTGGTGCCCGCTGAACGAGACCCATCAGGTCCGGCATGACCGGCTCACCCAGCTCGACGACGTCACTCAGGCGATGTACGACGCGACCAAGCTCGCCGATCCCAGCCGGCCGGTGCTCGACGCTTCCGGCTACTCCCACCGGGTGCGCGGGGCCGACATCTACGACTCCCACTCCTACGAGCAGGACGTCGAGCGCTTCCGCACGCAGCAGTCCGGCCTCGCCGAGGGCGCCCCCTGGGCCAACGGCCGCGAGCTCGCACCCGACGAGATGCCCTTCGCCGATGGCTCCTTCTCCCTGCCCTTCGCGGGTCAGCCCTACTTCGTCTCCGAGTACGGCGGGATCTGGTGGAACGAACAGGAGGCGCGCGAGGCCCAGCAGGCGGAGCGCGCGGGCAACAACGCCGCCCAGTCCTGGGGCTACGGCGAGCGGGTCCGCAGCGAGGAGGAGCTCTACGAGCGCTTCGAGGGCCTCACCCGGGTGCTGCGAGGACCCGCTGATGTTCGGCTACTGCTACACGCAGCTGACCGACGTGTTCCAGGAGAAGAACGGCGTGGTCGATTTCGAGCGCGGTCGCAAGCTCGACCTCGCCCGCCTGCGCGAGATCCAGCAGCAGGCGGCGGCATACGAGGACGAGGGCTGACCAGCTGGCATCAGATGCGGGCGCGGGACGAGCGGGGCACCCCGTGACGTCCCGCGCCCGCCGCGTCTTTACACTTGACCGGTGACCACTACCGACTCCTCGCCGACCGACCTCACGACGACTCGATCCCCGCTCACCCTCGACGACGTCCCCGCGCTCGCCTCGCTCATGAACCGCATCGACGTGGCGGACCAGCTCGGTGAACCCGCCGAGGAGCCCAGCATCCGTGAATGGCTCACGATGCCCGGACTCGACCTGGAACGGGACACCCTCGCTGTCCGTCACGGGACGGAGCTGATCGCCTTCACGGCTGTCGACGTCCATACGTCCTTGGACCGCGACGGCCGCGTGCGCTGCCAGCTGATGGGCGGGGTCGATCCTGCCCACCGCCGCGAAGGGCTGGGCGCAGAGCTCTTCGACTGGGCGGAGGGCCGGGCGGCGCAGCTCGCCGCCGAGCGTCACCCTGCGGAGGCTGACGCCGTCTTCCGCGTCGCCGGCGGCCGCGACCCGGATGTGGATGCCGGAGAGGATGCCCCGCTCACCGGGGGCGCCGATGTGCGCCCGCTGCTGGAGCGTCGCAGCTATCGCCGGGCCCGCAGCTGGCTCGTGATGGTCCGCGAACTGCCGGGGGCTGCGCTGCCGTCGATCGAGCGGGAGCAGGTGCAGGTGATCGCGCCCGAGGCCGACCACGCCGAGGCCACCCGGCTCGCCCACCTCGCGGCCTTCGCCGACCACTGGGGCTCGGCCCCGGTCTCCCGGAGCGCTGGAACCGCTGGTGGTCCTCCCACACCTCACGCCGCGAGCTCTCCAGCATCGCACTCGACGCCGACGGCACCGTGCTCGCCTACGTCATCACCTCGGAGGACAAGCCCGGCGTGCTGCACATCGCTCTCGTCGGCACCCGCCCCGAGGCTCGCGGCCGGGGGCTCGCCCGGGCGGTCATCGCCCGTACCCTCGCCGCCGCCGCGACCGCCGGATACGCGAGCGCCGAGCTGGAGGTCGACGCCGAGTCCCTCACCGGAGCGACGCGCCTGTACGACGCGCTCGGCTTCGCCCGCGACGCCGTGTACGGCACCTACGAGAAGCCCGTCGGCCGACTGGTCTGAGGCGCACCCGATGAGAGCTGTCCGCTACGAGGCATTCCGTGCCGCGCCCGAGATCGTCGAGCTGCCCGATCCTGCCTGCCCGTCGAGCGGGGCGGTGATCACGGTGCACGCGACCGGGGTGTGCCGCAGTGACTGGCATGCCTGGCAGGGCCACGACGATTCCGTGAAGCTGCCGCACATCCCCGGCCACGAGTTCGCCGGGGTGGTCGCACAGGTGGGGGAGGAGGTCACCCGCTTCGCCGTGGGCGACAGGGTCACCGCCCCCTTCATCCTCGCCTGCGGCCGCTGCTCGCAGTGTCTCGACGGTGCTCCGCAGGTCTGCCCGTACCAGCGACAGCCCGGCTTCGACCTGCCCGGTGCCTGGGCTGAGCAGGTGGTGGTGGTCGAGGCTGACCACAACCTGGTCGCACTCCCTGCCGAGATCGACATGACTCTCGCCGCGGGGCTGGGCTGCCGCGTGGGCACCGCCCACCATGCCGTGCGCGCGCAGGCCGCCGTGCAGGCGGGGGAGCAGGTGGTGGTGTTCGGCTGCGGCGGGCTGGGGCTCGCGTGCGTGATGGTCGCCCTCGCCGCCGGCGCGGAGGTGATCGCGGTCGATGTCTCCGCCACAGCTCTCGCCGCCGCGGAAGCCCTCGGAGCGACCGCGCTGCCCTCGAGCCCCGACATCGTCGCCCGCGTGCATGAGGCCACCGGCGGCGGCGCCCACGTCAGCCTGGATGCGCTCGGCTCGGCGGCCACCGCCCGCGCGGGGATCGAGTCCCTGCGGCCGCGCGGCCGGCATGTGCAGGTGGGACTCCTGCTGGGGGACGATGCCGACCCAGCACTGCCGATTGGCCGCGTGATCGCCCAGGAGCTGCAGATCCTCGGCAGCCACGGCCTCGCCGTCGCCGAGTACGCCGAGCTGCTCGACGATATCGCGAGCGGTCGCCTGGACCTGGCGGGGACCGTCGGCCGCGTGATCGACGCTGAACAGCTGCCCGCGGCGATGACTGCGATGGACCAGCTCCCCACCACCGCCGGGATGACCGTCGCGCGCTGGGTGTGAGCCGGCAGTGAGCAACCGCTCGGGCAGCGCTTCCGGTGCCCGCGCCTCCCACCGCGCTATGGAACGATTGCGCCCATGACCATCACTGCTGCCGCCGACGGCTCCGCCCTCGGCAACCCCGGCCCCGCCGGCTGGGCCTGGTACATCGACGACGACATCTGGCGCGCGGGCGGCTGGCCCCACGGCACCAACAACATGGGCGAGCTGAAGGCCGTGCTTGACCTGCTCGAGGCCACCGCCGTCGACGCCGACCAGCATCTGCTGATCCTCTGCGACAGCCAGTACGTCATCAACTCGGTCACCAAGTGGATGCCGGGCTGGAAGCGCAAGGGCTGGCGCAAGAAGGATGGCAAGCCCGTGATGAACGTCGAGCTGCTCAAGGACATCGATCGCGCGCTCGCCGGTCGCAGCGTCGAGTTCGAATGGGTCAAGGGCCACTCCGGCCACGCGATGAACGAGGCCGCCGACCGGCGCGCCAACGCCGCCGCCACCGCCTTCTCCAAGAAGCAGGATCCCGAGATCGGGCCCGGCTATCCCGGGGCGCGCGCCCCTGTTGCCTCGGCTCCGGCCCCGGCCGATGACCTCTTCAGCCTCTTCGACGAGCCCGCCGCCCAGCCCGCCCCGGCAAGCTGTTCCACCGCGGTGGAGGAGACGGTCCTGGTGGCCGACGTCCCCGGAGCGACGGACTTCGAACAGATCACTGCGCGCGAGCAGGCACTGCTGAGCACCACCCTGCGCGCCGACCCGCCGAGCGCCGCGGAGCTGCTGCACGCGTCCTTCAGCGAGGTCGGTGCGAGCGGGCGCCGCTACGACCGTGAGGAGACCCTCGCCCACCTCGCCCCGCTGGAGGGGGTGGAGGCGGAAGAGTTCGTCGCCGACGAGATCGCACCCGGTGTGGTGCTGCTGCGATACCTGACCACCGGGCCGGAGGGGACCGTCGAGCGCACTTCGGTGTGGGTCCGTGAGAGCGGCCGTTGGCTGCTGCGCCACCATCAGGCGACCCCACTCGGCGGCTGACGGCGGGATGACGGCGGGAGCCCCTCCGGCCTACGTGGCCGGGGGCGCACCTGGTGGTGCGGGGCCTTCGTCGTCGTCTTCGACGGGTGGAGGATCTGGCCATGGCGTGATCAACGGGGAATGGGGGACGTGCCCACGGCCCCGTGCGGGCTGAACCAGAGCCAGGCTCTCGGCGGCGCCGATGGATCGGTGTGCGTCTCCGCGGGGCGGCCTGTTCCCGTCGGCGTGAGGGTCTCGATGGTGTCGCCGCTGGCTTCAGAATTCCTGAGCGGGCTCAGGATCCACAGACCGTGCTCCTTGAGCAGGTTGCAGCGCGCGCACAGACCCTGACCGTTCGTGTAACTGGTGGCCCCGCCGCGGTGGTGGGGGACGACGTGGTCGCTGTGGCGGATCTTCGCGTTGCACCAGGGAGTGCGGCAGGTGGTGTCGCGCCAGCGGATCATCCGCGCCAGCCCGGCGGGGAACGCGCGGGCCCGGGACTCCATCGCGATCAGGTCGCCGGTGCGCGGGCTGCGGTACAGCCGGCGGAAGAAGGCTGAGACCACCTTGTCGGGATTCTCATCCTCGGCGGATCGCAGGTGCCCCGGCGGCCGGCCGAGCAGGGTATCCCGCACGATGTGAGCGGGAAGGATGCCGTAGCCCTCGAGCTCGGCGGTCTCGGCATCGTCCTCCCGCCCGAGGAGGGCGTTGTCGGTGATGACGATGCCGACGTCCAGGCCAGGGCGGGTGCGGGGCGGCTTGGGGGACGCCGCCTCGTCGTCGCCGCTCCGGAGGGTGTCCTCGACGAGCAGATCCGCCTCCAGGGCGGGAAGAGACGTCTTCGCGCCGGAGGCGCGGAGTGACTCGGCACGTGTGTGCAGGGACTGCATCAGGGCGGCGGCGTCGATTCCGCGCAGAACGGCGGTCACCCGAGCCATCCCGTCAGCCAGAGGCGTCATCCTCACGTGCCGGGATCGGGCAGCGCGCTCCGCGCGCTCGCGGGATGTCTCGGGCTCGAGCCTCTGGACCAGGTCCCGGATATCGGACTGCAGACGCTTGTGGCCTTTGCCGTGCAGGAACTCGGGGTGCTCGCGGAGATGGTCGTCGACCCTGCGGCAGGTGTCCGCGCCGGCACCGTCGAGCGCACCGGAGATCGTGGAGGCCTGCTGATCCGTCATGGCGCCCGACCAGAGCCGCTCCACGGCACCGGGCATGTTCTGCAGCAGACGCCGTGCCTTCGCCTGGGAGAACGAGGAGGCGGCGGGGGAGATTCGGCGTGCGAGCGCGATCTCCTGCCCGGCGCCGCGGCCTTGCTCGGAGGACGGCACGCCCCGTGTCGCATCATCGCGTCGGATCCGCTCTTCGGCGGCGACCTGCCAGGTCACATCCATCGCGGCGAGAGAGGAGCGCAGGTGGTCGATCCCGGCGAGGACGGCGAGAGCCTCCTCGGCGCTCCCGGGAGCTGTATCCGGCAGCGGGTCGCGCACCGACCGGGTGCGCGTGAACGCCATCAGCGTCGCGGCGAGGACCTGGGCGACCAGTGCACGGGCTGCCGGGGAAGCCTCGATCTCGCGGAAGCGCTCCAGAACGTCCTCGAGGACATCTCCCGAGGGCGCGGCCAGATCCTGGCGGGAGGTGTCCTCGCCAGGGTGGTGTGCGCTGCGCATCGGTGTCGACTCCATGCCCCCATCGTATGCATGTTCGAAAAAGTGTCTCCACCTCTGTGTGGAATCTGTGGATAACTTCTACTGATGTGAAAAGAATTGTGGATAGGTAGGCGCTGTGGAGGAACGGTGGGCGGTGCGGGATGTCAGAGCGTGCGGCTCGGGGTGCTCGGTGGTGGGGTCACGACCTGGGTATATCTTCTGTGTATCCGAGGGATTCGGCCGGCTCAGTGGGTGCGGAGCAGGGCTGCGGCAAAGCCCGCAGAATGCAGAGAGAAGTGCCTGCAGGGAAACCAGGCCGTACATCCTGGAAGGCGCGGCTGTTGTGCATTGTGAAGGATTTGGAATGTCAGTCCTCTGCCAGCAATGCGGACTATTGCAGACTGCCGCCCCCTCGTCAGGGGCATCCGGGGACCGCCCGTCCGCAGGGTTGACGCATTCGCCCATGAGCTGTCTATGCTGTCTATAGACAGTAGGTTCACTTCGAAGGAGGGAGGGGTGCGATGCACATCGCGATCGACCCTTCCGCCTCCGAGCCCATCTACGAGCAGATCCGCGAAGGCATCGCCACCGCGATCCTCACCGCCGAACTCGCCCCGGGAGACGCCCTCCCGTCGATCCGTGCCCTCGCCCGTGACCTGCGAGTCAGCGTCATCACCACCACCCGTGCCTACAATGAGCTGGTCGCCGATGGGCTGGTCGACGCCGTACGCGGCAAAGGCGTGTTCGTGCGCGCCCAGGACGGCGAGGAGCTGCGCCGCCGAGCCTTCCAGCAGATCGACGAGGCGTTCGACCACGCCGCGCGGGCAGCCCGCGGCGTGGGGATCGACGACCGGGAGCTGACCCGCCGCCTCACCCAGCGGCTCGAGGAGGAACGATGAGCGACCACCCGCCCGCCGCCGTCATCGTCCGCGGGCTCGACGTGCACCTGCCCGATCCGCAGCGCCGCACCCGCAAGCTGCGCCATGTGCTGCGGGAGGTCGCCTTCGACGTCCCCCGCGGCCAGGTCACCGCACTCGTCGGCACCAATGGCGCCGGAAGACCACCCTGCTGCGCGCCCTGACCGGGGCGCTCGCGCCCAGCGCGGGGAAGATCGAAATCGAGGGCGCGCCGATCGGCGGTCCCGAGGACGCCCTGCCCGCCGGCATCGGCATCGTCCCCGACGTCCCCTTCCAGCCCGACCATTGGACGGCCGACGATCTGGTGCGGGCCCAGCGCCGTGTCGAGCCCGCCTACGATGCCCGCCTCGTCGGCGCCCTGCTGCGTCGCGCGGGCATCGACCCGTCCGCGCAGCTGGGTCGTCTCTCCGCAGGGCAGCGCACCCGGCTGCTGCTCGCCGCGGCGCTCGGCATCCAACCCTCCCTGGTGATGCTCGATGAGCCGTTCGCCCGCCTCGACCCGCTGGCTCGCACCGACGTGCTCGACGAGCTGCGCGAGCACCACGCCGGGGGCGAGGACCGCACGATCCTGCTGTCCACCCACGACCTCGGAGAGATCGACCGGTTCGTCGACCACATCGTGCTGCTGCACGCGGGCCGGGTGTGGTGCTCGAGGGCAGCGCGATCGACCTGCTCGAGGAGCACTTGTTGGTCACCACCGAGGCCTCCGCGCCGCACGCCGCAGTGCTGCGGGGTGCACGCCGCAGCGGCGACCTGCTCGAGGCCCTGGTCCGGGCCGAGGACGCCGTGGGCCTGGATGGGCTGACGGACCTGCGCCGCCCCACGCTCCAGGACGTCCTCACCTTCACCCTCCGGGAGGTCTCACGATGACCGGCAGCGTCCAGAACACCACTCGGCAGCGCCCCTCGACCTCGCTGCGCCGCGCGCTCTGGCACGAGTGGCGTCGGCGGCGTGACCTGTTCGCCCTGTACGGCACGTTCATGACAGTGGCCCTCCTGTGCGCGATCCACCTCGACTTCCGACTCGGGGTCGTGCTGATCCTGCTCGCCGTACGGCTCCCGGCTGACCTCGCCGACCCGGTGCTCGAGGACGGCATGCAGCTGCGCAGCTCGCTGGGGATCTCCCGTGCGGACGCGGTGCGCGCCCGCACACTGCTGGTCAGCGCGGGGCAGCTCCTGCTCGCCCTCGGTGCGGCCGGGGTCATCCTGCTCAGCGACTGGGCCCCCGGTGCGCAGCACTGGAGCAGTCTCGGCATCGTCACCGCGAATGATGACGGCTCCTCACCGCCCGCCCTGTGGGGCCACCTCGTGGACATCGGCCTGTTCAGCGGGGCGATCGCCTGGACCCATGCCCTGATCGGCGGTGACGCGTTCCGACTCGGGGCACGGATGACCGGCAGGCGGGCGGTTGTGTGGTTCCTCGGCGTGTGCTTGCTGATCTATCTGGCGCTGGTGGGCAGCATGCTGCTGACGAGCGGTCTGCTGCTGAGCGCCGGAGCCGACGATGACCTCGGAACCCGCTTCGTGATCGCTGAGCGAGTCGCGCAGGGGACAGCGCTGCTCCTCACCCTCGGCGGCGGGATCACCGCTCTCGTGCTCCGCTATCGCCGGTGGGTGCGCCGCGCCTGACCAGCGCCTGTGGGACCATGGCGCGCATGAGGAGCACCCCCGCCGGCGCCGCCGCGCACCCCTGTCGCGGTGGCAGGCACGGTGATGAGCTCCGTTCCCCTCGCACGCCGCGCCGGTGGTCCCGACCTCGCCCGCGGCCTCGCTCTGCTGGGGATCGCGCTCGCAAACACCGTGGGATGGCTGCACGGCTCGCAGTGGACGGTGCTGCTGAAGCAGGTCGACGCCACCGCCGTGGACCGTGCGGTGGACGTGCTCATCGCGCTGACCGCCGACAACCGCGGGTTCCCGCTGTTCGCGCTGCTGTTCGGCTACGGCATCGGGATCCTGCACCGCCGTTCCCAGGAGCGGGGCGAGCCGCCGCGACGCTTCGTGCTGCGCATGCTGCGCCGCCACCTGGTGCTGCTGGCGATCGGGCTGGCGCACGCGATCCTCCTGTTCAACGGCGACATCCTCGTCGCCTACGCACTGATCGGCATGCTCTGCGTGCTGCTGATGACCCGGCGACGGGTGGCGCTGCCGATCGCCGCCGTGATCGCGCTGCCGGCGCTCGGTGTCTGGGGCTGGTCGGATGGCACCATCGGGCTGGGAAGCGGCAGCGGATACGCCGCAGCCTCCGCCCCCGACTACCTCACCGGCCTCGAGCTGCGTGCCCGCGCCGCGCTGCGCGGCCTTGTGCTCACCCCGCTGCTGGACGTCGGCCTGCTCACCCCGATGGTGATCGGCGCGATCGCAGCCCGGTTGCGCCTGCTCGAGGAGGTGCGAGCGAATCGCGATCTGCTGGTGCCACTGACCCGCTGGGGGCTGCTGATCGGGGTGCTCGGCGCGATTCCGCTCACCTCCGTGCTGCTGCTGGACCCCGCCCACGCCCACCTGGACAACGAGCTGATCCTCGGCGTGCTCGGGGTGCTCCACCAGTACTCCGGCCTCGCCTTCGCGCTGGGCCTGGCCGCCGGGGCTGCGCTGCTCGCCGAGCATCTGCGCCGACGCGGCGAGAGGGGGTAGGCCGCCCCCGAGCACCTGCTGAACGCAGGGGTGCGCGGGATCGAGGCGCTCGGCGCAGCATCGCTCAGCGCCTACATCGCCCAGTCGGTGGTGTTCCTGGCTCTCTTCCCGCCCTACACCCTGGACCTCGGAGCACGGCTCGGCACCGCCGGAGCCGCCATGATCGTGCTGCTGGCCTGGCTGGCGATGATCCCCGTGGCCCACGCCCTGCACGCCCACGGCCGGCGAGGACCCCTCGAACACCTGCTGCGCCGCCTGGCCGGCTCGGCCGCCCCCACCCCGCGCAGCAGGCCCGTCACTGCCCCGCACCCCCGGAAGGGAGCACGCCCGTGACCGTGTACGCCGACACCCCGCGCTGGCCGCGCCACGGCATGCTCTGGGGGCACCTGATCTCCGACACCTCGCTCGAGGAGCTGCACGAGGTCGCCGCCGACGCCGGCCTGCCGCCCCGCTCCTTCGACCTCGACCACTACGACTGGCCCGCCCCTGCCCACGATGCGCTCGCGGAGGTGGGAGTGCGCTTCGTGGGCGACCGCGAGCTGACGCGCATCCTCATCGGCTCCGGGCTGCGGATCAAGCTGTTGGACCGTCCGGAGGCCCGGTCCCGGCGCAGCGCCGAGCATGCCGCGGCGCTCGGGCTCGACCACGTCCCGCGAGACCTGATCGTGGGGCTCATCGGGCACGTGGACCCGCTGCCCGCCGAGCCCGCAGCGTTCCGCCTCACCC
The DNA here is from genome assembly GCF_014400405.1 of Brachybacterium sp. Z12. Classification (GTDB taxonomy): domain Bacteria; phylum Actinomycetota; class Actinomycetes; order Actinomycetales; family Dermabacteraceae; genus Brachybacterium. The sequence continues at coordinate 935,116 of NZ_CP060496.1, forward strand.
GCGATGATCCCCACGGGCCGCCCCGGATCGAGGCGCACGACGCCTCTGGAACCCGGGCCGGCCAGCAGCTGCTCACCGAGCTCGACACCCTGGCCCGTGCTCGCGGCGACACAGGCTTCGTGGGCCAGGTGATGGACGGGCCGACGCCCGCCACCTGAGGTGACGGGCGCCGGAACCGCGGTTCATATCGAGCCAGCGTCAGCGTCCGCGGCCGCCGGGGCCGTGTCCGCGGCCGTCGTTCCACTCGCCGGAGCGGTGCTCGGATTCGGCCCAGCGGCCCCGCCGCGATTGCCCTCGTCGCGACGACCACGGCCACGGCCGTGGTCCCGGTCCCTGCCGTTGCCCGCCGCGCCGCGGCCCTTGTTGCCCGCGGTGGAGAACACCTGGACCACGCTCGGACGCGGCACAGCGACCTCCTCGCCGCTCAGCGGCCCGTCGGGCACGAAGTCCGGGAAGTACGAGGTGTGCGCGCCCCACTCGCCGCCCTCGCCAGGGTGCTGTACGGCCACGAACACCGAATCGTCCCGGTCGTGGATCACCGGGCCGCAGGTCTCGGCATCGGCCGGGACGGCGAGGAACTGCTCCACGCGCCCGCGCTCGGGCCCCTCGAGGGTCACCTTGTGCAGTGCGTCGGCGTAGCCGATCTTGCCGGGCTGACCGTCGGTCGAGATCCACAGGGTGCCCCGGGAGTCGAAGGCCAGGTTGTCCGGGCAGGAGATGGGGAGACCTTCTCCACCGGGAAGCCGGAGAAGTACGCGGTCTCCGAGGTCTCCGGATCGCCCGCCAGCAGCAGCACGTTCCAGCCGAAGGACAACGAGGTGTGGTCGCCGTCGTCCTCGATCAGCTCGATCACGTGGCCGTCGCGGTTGCCGCCCTCGGGGACGGCGACCGGGTTGGCCTCGTCCACCGCGTCGGCGGAACGGCCGGAGTTGTTCGTCAGCGCGATGTAGACCTTGCCGGTGACGGGGTTGGGCTCGACGTCCTCGGGACGGTCCATCTTGGTGGCGCCCACCTCATCGGCCGCGAGGCGGGTGTTGATCAGCACCTCGGCGGCGGTGAAGCCGGGGACCAGCGACTCCGCACCCTGCACCAGCGGGACCCACGTGCCGGTGCCGTCGAAGGCGCCGTCGGAGGGCACCGCGCCCGAGCCGTCGATCTCCCCGGCGGGGGAGTCGCCCTCGAAGCGTGCGACGTACAGGGTGCCCTCGGACAGCAGGGTCATGTTGTGCGCCTTGTCGCCCTCGCGGTACTGCTTCGCGGAGACGAACTTGTAGACGTAATCATCGGCCTGGTCATCGCCGGAGTACACCACCGCGTGGCCGTCCCGCGAGATCGTCACGGTGCCGGCCTCGTGCTTGAAGCGTCCCAGCGCCGTGTGCTTGACCGGGGTGGACTCGGGATCCTCGGGGTCGATCTCCACGATCCAGCCGAAGCGGTTGGCCTCGTTCGCGTAGCCCTCGTTGTTGAGGTTGAAGCGCGGGTGGACCAGGTCCCAGCGGCGCGAGGTGGGGCCGGGGGCGATGCCGATCCGCTCCTCCTCGGGCTTGCCGGTGCCGATGAAGTACTGGTCGAAGTTCTCCTCGCCGGAGAGCACCGTGCCCCACGGGGTGGTGCCGCCGGCGCAGTTGTTCAGCGTGCCCAGCACGGTGCGGCCCTCGGGGTCCTCGACCGTCTTCAGCAGATCGGAGCCCGCGGCGGGGCCGTCCACCGTGAAGGGGTGAAGCCGGTGATGCGGCGGTTGCGGCGCCCGCCGCGCACATACGACCAGGGCTCGCCCTGCTTGTCGCGCTCGAGGTCCACGATCGACAGGCCGTGGGCGGCGATCGCGGCATCGACCACGTCCTCGCGGTTCGAGGTGAGCTGCTGCGGGGGAACATGATGTTCTCGTTGGTGTACTCGTGATTGCACACCAGGTAGCCGGCGCGGTCGCTCTGCCCATCGGAGATGACGTTGAGGTAGTCGCAGTTGTAACCGAACTGCGCGGACTGCGAGTCGCGGGTCTGGTTCTCGAGGTCGAACTCCGGGGAGTCCTCGAACAGCGGATCGCCCCAGCGGATGATCGTCGCCCAGTCGTAGCCCTCGGGAACGGTCATGTCATCGACAGTGCGGGGGACCGGGGCGATCGCCTCGAAGTCGAGCTTCCCGCCGCCCTTGGGGGCGGTCCCGTGATCGGCGAGGGCCGGTGCCGCCCCGGCGGCGCCCACCACCACCGCGGCGGTCAGGCCGCCGCCCAGGCCCAGCGCGGTGCGGCGCGAGATCGCAGCGTCGACGATGTCCCGGAACCGGCGGTTGTCCGAGGTGTTCGGGACGGGATGGGAGCAGGCGCTGCCGCACTTGAGCTCGCAGGTGATCGCGAGACGGTTCCCGCGGGTGTGCCCGACCATGGGCAGGGGGCGCTTGAACATGGGGTGATCCTCCCGGTGGTGAGTCATGAGCCGGGGATGGAGATGTTCCGGCACCGACCCAGCCTGGACCGTGAGGGTCGACCGCCCGGCAGAGTCCGGGTGACGTCCACATGAACACTGGACGTGCAGGTCGTGACCGATTATCGGCAGGGAGGAGTCACGAAAATGGGTTGCTGTCGTCCGGGTCGGCCGACGGCGGCTCCTCTGCGGACGGCGCGCCGAGCGCCCTGAGCTGGTCGGGCCGCACCTGCTGCTCCGGTGCGATCTCGGTGCCCTGCAGCTCGACCCAGAAGGTGGAGCCGCCGCCCGGGGTCTCGTCCACGCCGATGCTGCCGCGATGCTGCTGCACGATCGACGCGGCGATCGACAGGCCGAGCCCGGCGCCACCACCCTGGGTCGCCGAGCGCACCCGCGAGGCATCGGTGCGGTAGAAGCGCTCGAACACCATCTCGCGCTGATCGTCCTCGATGCCGTCGCCGTGGTCCCGGATCTCGATCCGCACCCGCTCCGGCGAGGTGTAGCCCACCGCGATCTCGACGGGGGAACCCTTGGGCGTGTGCCGGTTCGCGTTGCCCACCAGGTTCAGGATCACCTGCCGAAGGGAGGCCTCATCGCCGAGCACGCCGATCGACAGGTGCGGCTGCACCGACAGCGGAGTGCCGGACAGCGACACCACCATCACCTGCCGTGCGGGATCCAGCGCACGCAGATCCTGCGCGGCATCGAACAGGGCATCGGTGAGGTCCACCGGGTCCAGGGCGAGATCCGGGCGCTCATCGAGCCGGGCCAGACGAAGCAGGTTCTCCACCAGCGAGCCCATCCGCCTCGCCTCGTCCTCGATGCGGCGCATCGCCGAGGCGACGTCCTCGTCATGGGGGCAGGGCGCCCATCCGGTACAGCTCGCCGAAGCCGCGGATCGCCGCGAGCGGCGTGCGCAGCTCATGCGAGGCGTCGCCCACGAAGCGGCGCATCTTCGCCTCGGAACGCGTGGCGTGCTCCTCGGAGGCGGACTGCGCGGCGAAGGACTGCTCGATCCGCACCAGCATCTCGTTCAAGGACAGCGAGAGATCGTGGACCTCGAGGCTGGTGCGGGTGACGGGCACACGGCGGGAGAGGTCACCGCCGGCGATCTGGGAGGCGGTCGCCTCGACATCCCGCAGCGGCTCGAGGGAACGATGGGTGACATAGCCGCCCAGCCCCATGCCGACCAGCACCACCAGGGTCCCGACCAGCACGATCACCAGCGCCATCTCATGCATCGTGCGGTCCACGCTGGTCAGCGGCAGCGCCACGTAGACGCTGCCCTTGTCCGGGCCGGAGTTCAGCATCGCGACCACCCGCCACCGGTTCTCCGAGGAGTCCAGCACCGTGAAAGGTCGCCCGCCGCGCTGCTGGATCTGCTCGTCCGTCAGGTCGGGGAAGGGGATGGTGGGTTCACCGGGGCCATAGTGGATGAGCACCCGCTCGACCGCGGTGCCGCTCTCGTCGCGGATCTCCACGGCGTACTCGACCGGGGTGTAGGCGCTGTTCTGGATCGCATCGCCGTCACCGGCCAGCTCGTGCTGGGCCAGGGCGAGCATCTCGCCCATCCCCGCCTGGAGGTTGGTGTCGACGGACTGGATGAGCGTGCGGTTGAGCAGGAACAGCGAGAGGCTCCCGGTGATGACCGTGCCGAGCACCAGCAGCGCCGAGATGAGGGCGACGATCCGTGTCCACAGGGACACGGGCCGTTCAGCGCGCAGGGTCGGCAGGGACACCCCTCAGGAGCCTTCGGGAGCTCGCAGCACGTAGCCGATGCCACGCTTGGTGTGGATCATCGGATCGCCGATCACGTCGATCTTGCGGCGCAGGTAGGAGATGTAGGACTCCACGATGCCCACCTCGCCGGACCAGTCGTAGTCCCAGACGTGATCGAGGATCTGGGTCTTGGAGACCACCCGGCCGGCGTTCAGCATCAGGTAGCGCAGCAGCTTGAACTCGGTGGGGGACAGCTCGATGTTCACGTCCCCGCGATGGACCTCATGGGAGTCCTCGTCCAGGCGCAGATCCGCGACCACCAGCGAGCTGTCCACCGTCGTCTCCGAGCCGCCATGGGTGCGGCGCAGCACCGCACGGATGCGGGCCACGACCTCTTCGAGGCTGAAGGGCTTGGTGACGTAGTCGTCCCCGCCGACGGTGAGGCCCGCGACCTTGTCCTGGGTCTCGTCCTTCGCGGTGAGGAAGAGGATCGGGTACTTCTCGCCGCGGTCGCGCAGGCGCCGGGTGACGGTGAAGCCGTCCATGTCCGGCAGCATCACATCGAGCACCACCAGGTCGGGCTGCTGCTCGGTGGCCTCACGGATCGCCTCGTTGCCGGTCGAAGCGGTGAACACCTCGAAGCCTGCGAAGCGCAGCGCGAGGTGGCGAGCAGGTCGCGGATGTTCGGTTCGTCGTCGACCACGAGCAGACGTGCCTCGTAGTCCTGTTCCTCATGCGTAGTCATGCCCCCACCGTCCTCCTCGAGCTTGGGAATCGGCTGGATGTCAGCTGGACGCGCTCACCGGGTGACGCGGTGGATCTTCTCCTGCTGCTTGCGCAGCTTCCGGATGGTCCAGCTCATCTGCATCATCCGCACCGAGCCGACCAGCGCCATCACCAGCGCGCCCGCGATCGCCGCGAGCAGCATGGCGATGCCGAGCGGGAGATCGAACTCGGTGGCGAAATACTGGAACCCGGCGGTCTGGTTGTTCTGCAGCACGAAGATCAGCAGCATCACCAGGATGATGGCGCCGAGGATCAGGCCGATCCACATGCCAGCGGTCTTCCCGCCTCCGCCGCCGACGGGCTCCACGGCCTCGGTTCCCGGTTCCGGCTCCTGCGGGCGTTCGGCGGCGCGGCGCCCGGTGACCGGAGCCTCGGGGTCTGCGGGGCTTTCAGGGGCGGGGGAGTCGGGGCGGCCAGCGCCGTCCGCTCCGGTGGGGCGGATGGGATCGTCGGATGAGCGCATGTCGATCTCCTGGGGGACGGCCGACGGGACGGCGGCGGACGGGATGCGAGGCCCACTCTAACCAGCGTGCCCCGCTCAGTCCGCCTCTGCCGCGGCCTCCAGCTCGTCGGCGTCCATGATCGTGTAGGCGTAGCCCTGCTCGGCGAGGAACCGCTGCCGGTGCGCGGCGTAGTCCTGGTCCTGGGTATCGCGCATGACCACGGTGTAGAAGTGCGCCGTGCGCCCGTCTGCCTTGGGCCGCAGCAGCCGTCCCAGCCGCTGCGCCTCCTCCTGACGGGAGCCGAAGGCGCCGGAGACCTGCACCGCCACGGAAGCCTCCGGCAGGTCGATCGAGAAGTTCGCGACCTTCGAGACGACCAGGCGGTCGATCTCCCCGGCGCGGAAGGCGTCGAACAGCTGCTGGCGGCGCTTGACCGGGGTCTTCCCGGTGATCAGATCCGCGCCGAGGCGCTCAGAGATCTCCTCCAGCTGATCGATGAACTGCCCGATCACGAGCATCGGCTCGCCCGGGTGGCGGGCCGCGATCTTCTCCACCACCGCGATCTTCGCGCCATGGGCGGCGCCCAGGCGAGGGCGGTCCGCAGCGTCCGCCATCGCGTACGCCATCCTGTCCGCGGACGGCATCGCCACCCGCACCTCGGTGCAGTCCGCCGGCGCGATGTAGCCCTGCGCCTCGATGTCCTTCCAGGGGGCGTCGTAGCGCTTGGGGCCGATCAGGAGAACACCTCACCCTCCCGGCCGTCCTCGCGCACCAGCGTCGCCGTCAGCCCCAGGCGGCGCCGCGCCTGCAGATCAGCGGTCATCCGGAACACCGGTGCTGGCAGCAGATGGACCTCGTCGTAGACGATCAGGCCCCAGTCCCGGGCGCTCATCAGCTCCAGGTGCGGGTGGATGCCCTTCCGCTTCAGGGTGAGCACCTGGTAGGTCGCGATCGTCACCGGGCGCACCTCCTTGGAGGCTCCCGAGTACTCGCCGATCTCGTCCTCGGTGAGCGAGGTGCGGCGCAGCAGCTCGTCCCGCCACTGCCGCGCGGAGACGGTCGAGGTCACCAGGATCAGCGTGGTCCGCTGCATGGAGGCCATCGCGCCGGCGCCGACGAGGGTCTTGCCCGCACCGCACGGCAGCACCACCACGCCGCTGCCGCCGTGCCGGAAGCCGTCCACGGCCTCCTGCTGGTAGGGCCGCAGCTGCCAGTCCTCCTCGCGCAGGGCGATCGGATGAGCCTCGCCGTCGACGTAGCCGGCGTGATCCTCTGCCGGCCAGCCGAGCTTCAGCAGCGCCTGTTTGAGGGCGCCCCGTTCCGAGGGATGGACCACGATCGTGGTCTCGTCGAGACGGTCCCCGAGCATCCCCTGGATCCGCTTGGTCCGTGAGACCTCCTCGAGCACCGCCCGGTCCAGAGCGTGCAGCACCAGCCCGTGCACCGGATCGGAGCGCAGCTGGAGCCTGCCGTAGCGGTCCATCGTGTCCGCCACGTCGATCAGCAGCGAGTGCGGGACCGGGTAGCGGGAGTGGTCCACCAGCGCGGCGACCACCGACTCCGCGTCGTATCCGGCGGCCCGCGCGTTCCACAGCCCGAGATCGGTGATGCGGTAGGTGTGCACGTGCTCGGGGGCGCGCTCGAGCTCCGCGAAAGCGGCGATCGCGATCCGCGCGGTCTGCGCAGAGGGATGATCGACCTCGAGCAGGAGGGACTTGTCGCTCTGGACGATGAGGGGGCCGTCGGTCATCCGCCCAGGCTACGCGGCATCCCAGGCGGAGCGAGGGGCCGACGGGGTGAGCCGCAGCTCTCCCCGTCGGCCCCTCGGGCGACGTGCGCGCGGTTCAGGCCCTCGTGGGCTCCGGCAGCCAGCGACCGTTCAGCCGCTCGTACAGCCCGAGCGAGAACAGCATGACGAACGGCGCGAGCACGATGACACCGATGATGATGGTGGACGCCGTGGTGACGAGCATGATCACGAGGTAGGCGACGATCGACGTGGCCAGATTCGACGTCACCAGGGCGAAGCTCTCCTTCAGCGCTTCCACGGGGAGGCACCGCGCAGCGCCGCAGGAACCGCGAACATGAACAGCACGGCCGCGATGAGGTCGGGGATGTAGAAGAGCAGCATGCCGAGGAAGACGATCGCTCCGTACAGCAGCACGGTGAGCACGATGCGCATCGGCCCGATCATCGCCTGACCGATCGAGGGGCGACCGCCTTCGCGGACGATCTCGGCGGCTCGGGCCGCGCCCGACTGCCACAGCAGGGAGAACGGCATCGCCAGCGATGCCGCCACCGATGATCACCAAATAGATGACGCTGAAAATGAGCCCGCTGACCAGGTACGTCACCGGGTTCCTCAGCAGCGCATTGCCGGCGAACGAAAGCGCTGCGCCGAGGTCCGCACCGAGGTCGCCCCGGGAGCCGGCCCGGAGACCGGCATCTGCTCGGGCGCGGGGGAGGGCTGGGCGTAGGGGTCATGCGGGGGGGGGGGAGGGGGAGGGAGGGTCATCTGCTGCTTCTCTCGGAGTTCGCAGTCGGACAGGAAACCCCCGCGGTACGTGGCCGGTGAGGGATCCAGCGACTGGTGGAGGGGCTTCCTGGGGGCCATTACGCGGCAAGCCCTGGCACGCCCGGCAGACAACGTGCGCTGTTCACTAGAATGGGCGACGATGGACCGGGCCCCGTCCGTCGAGCATCTCGGCGCAGCGTTCCGGCCCGGCTCGACAGTCACCTGATCTGAGGAGAACCCATGGCTAGCTTCACTCCGTCCCCCGCCGATGTGGCGGACATCGGTGTCACCGGTATGGCGGTGATGGGCTCCAACCTGGCCCGCAACTTCGCCCGCAACGGCTTCAAGGTCGCGATCCACAACCGCAGCGTCGGCAAGACCGAGAAGGTCATCGCCGATCACGGGGCCGACGGAGAGTTCTACCCCTCGGAGTCCATGGCCGACTTCGTCGCCTCGCTGCAGAAGCCGCGTGTGGCGCTCATCATGGTCAAGGCCGGCGGCCCGACCGACGCCGTGATCGATGAGCTCGCGAGCCTGATGGATGAGGGCGACATCATCGTCGACGCCGGCAACGCCCTGTTCGGCGACACCCGCCGCCGCGAGGCCGCGCTGCGCGAGAAGGGTCTGCACTTCGTGGGCTCCGGCGTCTCCGGCGGTGAGGAGGGCGCCCTGAACGGCCCTTCGATCATGCCCGGCGGCACCAAGGAGTCCTACGATCGCCTCGGCCCCATGTTCGAGAAGATCTCCGCGCACGTCGACGGCGTGCCCTGCTGCACCCACGTCGGCGCCGATGGTGCCGGCCATTTCGTGAAGATGGTCCACAACGGCATCGAGTACGCCGACATGCAGGTCATCTCCGAGGCCTACGACCTCATGACCAAGGCCCTGGGCATGGGCGCCTCCGAGATCGGCGACGTGTTCGCCGAGTGGAACCAGGGCGATCTCGAGTCCTTCCTCATCGAGATCACCGCCGAGGTGCTCCACCACACCGACGCCACCTCCGGCAAGCCGTTCGTGGACGTCATCCTCGACCGCGCCGCCCAGAAGGGCACCGGCGCCTGGACCGTGCAGACGGCCCTGGATCTCGGCGTCCCGGTCACCGGCATCGCCGAGGCCACCTTCGCCCGCTCCGTCTCCGGCTCCACCCCGCAGCGCGAGGCCGGCCGCAAGGTGCTGCCCGCCGAGGCGCAGAGCCTCGAGATCGCCGACAAGGCCCAGTTCATCGACGACCTCCAGAAGGCGCTCTACGCCGCGAAGCTGGTCTCCTATTCGCAGGGCTTCGACGAGATCGCCGCCGGTGCCGAGGAGTTCGGCTGGGACATCGACCTGGGTGCGATGGCCCGGATCTGGCGCGGCGGCTGCATCATCCGCGCCCGCTTCCTCAACCGCATCACCGAGGCCTACGAGCGTGACGCCAAGCTCCCGCTGCTGCTGGCGGACGAGTACTTCACCACCGAGATCGCCAAGTGCATCCCGGCATGGCGCCGCATCGTGGCCTTCGCAGCCACCAGCGGCTACCCGGTGCCGGTGTTCTCCTCGACCCTGTCGTACTACGACGCAGTCCGCGCCGAGCGCCTCCCGGCCGCCCTGGTCCAGGCCCAGCGCGACTACTTCGGTGCGCACACCTACCAGCGCGTCGACGCCGAGGGCACCTTCCACGTGGAGTGGTCCGAGGACCGTCGCGAGACCAAGCAGGACTGATCGACGTACTGCGAGGGACGAGCGGTAGGAGATCAGTCGATCTGACGCAGGACTGATCGCATGAGAAAAGCCCCGGACCACCAGGTCCGGGGCTTTTCTCATTGAGCGTCGCTGAGGCTCAGTAGGTCGATGCGGTACCTACCATCGCGACGATGAACACCACGTAGATGATGATGAAGATGATGGCGAGGGCCCACATGATCGCGAACGCGATCCATGCCCACTTCGTGAACTTCTTGGCGGTCTCCGGCTCCTGGTCCGCCTTCAGGTAGCCGAGCAGACCGAGCACACCGGGGATCGCGCCGCCGCAGAGGAATCCGACGATGGTGGCGATCAGTGCGTTCTTCTTCAGCTTCTCGATGTCGTAGCCCGAGTTGGGTACGGTCATGGGAGTCCCCTTCTTCCTGATGATCGTTCCCGGAGTCGCTGCTGACTCCGGACCCAGGTCGGGTGTCCTCGACTGTTCCGGTCCTGGCGAGCCGAATACTACCGTGAGCACGGGGTGGTTCCGCTATGGGGAGCACTCCCCATGGCGGCGTGTCCACCGCACTCAGCCGAGCGCCACCCGGTGGACCAGCACGGTGAACTCCTCGTCGCGCCCCGCCTCCCGGGCCCGCAGGCGCCCTCCTTCGAGGGAGAGCGGGAGCGCCTGTTTGACGACCACACCGCCGCGACCGTCGACGATCCCCAGCGGGATCTCCTCGCTGCGTGCGATCGCATCCAGCAGCCGATCGGTGACCGAGAGATCGGCCTCGCCCTCGTCCGCGGCGCGGAGCCGCGCCACCGCCTCGGCGGCCGGCACCCGCAGGTCCGGTCCGTCGATCGTCACCAGATCCGGCTCGGCAGAGCGCCCGCGCAGCGAATGGGTCAGCTCCTCGGGCACCGGCCTGCCGTCGGCCCCGACCGCCTGGGGCGACAGCCCCGCCTGGCGGGCGACCTGCAGGGCGAAACCGGGGTCCGAGAGGGTCACCGCGACCGTAGGTGCCAGACGGTGCAGGTCCAGGGGCTTCGCCTCCGGGGCGACCTGCAGCAGATCGAGCACCTCCGCCTCTGCGGTGAGCACGGTCGTGGCGCGCGAGACCTGCACCCTGCCGTGACGGCGCTGCTCGTCCCGCAGCAGATAGGTCAGGGCCTGGGGCACGGGGGAGCGGGAGACCTCCTCGAGCAGGATCAGCAGCGCCTCCGCATCCCGACCGTCACCGAGCGCGCGGCGCACGGCGGCAGCGGTGAACCGGAGCGTGAGAGCGCCGCCGCGGGAGACCACCTCGGCCCAGTCCAGCAGGGGCATCAGGCGCTCGGCGGGGCGCCCGGGGATCACCGCGGTGAGGTCCGCGTCCAGCAGCACCTCCTCCACCGGCGCGGGCGCAGACTCCGAGAGTACGGCGGCCAGGCGCGCATCGGCCTGCGTGATCTCTTCATCCAGCGCGAAGACCAGCTCGTGGCCGAGCACCGTGAGCGCCCCGCCGTCGAGCAGGCCCAGCGCCTGCCCCTCGAGCAACAGCGCGGAAGTCTCCTCGCGGATCACCTCCGCGGGCACCAGCGGGAACGCCCAGGCCAGCGCAGCGACCAGGGACTCTTCGCTCGCGTCCACGCCCGGTGCGGTGCGCAGCAGGCGCAGCAGGCTACCGCGCCGGGTGCGGACCCCGCCGCGGCGGGTCATCTCCGACAGCAGCGAGCGGCCCGTACCACTCGAGTCAGGGGTCCCCCCACGGCGGCGACGTGATGACCTCGCGCCCACGCCAGCGCCAGCTCGGCCCAGCGCTGCTCCGGGCGCAGCTGACGGTGGCTGTCCCACTCCGCGGTGGGATGCCATTCCTCGCCGTCATGGCCGATCAGCCCGGCCTGCCAGGCGGACTGCAGGACCGTCGCGTAGGTCAGCAGCGGGGTGCCGGCTCGTTCGGCGAGGCGTCGCAGATCCCGCTGGGGAAGACCTCCTCGGCGCAGCACCCCGGCGGATCCTCGTCGAAACCGCGCACGGTCCCCAGCAGCCGCAGCGCCTCGAAGGCACGCTCGACGGCTTGGGCGGCGCGGGACCCGGGGATCCGCTCGGCGAGCTCAGGGCCGTCGGGCGAGGGTCGCAGGGCCACGTGGGTGCGGCGCACCCTGCCGTCCCGCAGGGCGAGCTGGACGGTCCGGGGATGGCCAGCGACTCGCCGTCGGCCACCACGATCCCCGCGGCGAGCAGGTCCGAGGCGAGCCGGCCGCTCCCGGCGACCGCGCTGGGCCCCCAGGCGAGCGCCTCGAGAACCTCCGGGAGGGTGGCTCGGGCCCGCTCCACCCGCTGGCGCGCCTCCTGCTCGGACGGATCCTCGGGGAGGGCGCGGCGAGCCCGGCCGACGTGCGCAGCCCGTCCCGCAGCGGACGGATCAGATGCAGCTCATCCTCTCCCCACACCAGGGCGAGGGTGATCAGCCGTTCGAGACCGGCGGCGATCGTCGCCGGAGCGGAGGAGACGGCGGCGGCCAGCTGTGCGGGGGAGGCGCCGTCCTCGAGCACCGCGAGGGCCTCGACCAGATGCAGCTCCGGCAGGGTCAGAGCCTCCAACGCGCGACGGGCGGAGGTGGACCCCGCGGCACGCGCCGCGAGCGGGCCGATCCCGCGCGGAAGGGGCGAGGTGAGATCCGGTCGGGCGACGAGCAGGGCCTCGAGGCGGTCGTCGCCGAACCGTCGCAGGGAGTCCGCGAGGGACCGGATCACAGCGGTCATGGTGCGATCCAGCATAGGGTGACCCGCTGTGAGGATGCGGGGGCACAGGCCCCGTCTCGCCCCTATAGCCCAATCGGCAGAGGCGGCCGACTTAAAATCGGCACAGTGCGGGTTCGAGTCCCGCTGGGGGTACCACCGGGCCCGGCGCGTTCAACGGGCGAACACTGCGGTCAGCGGGCGAAGTGTCTGAGCAGTCGGCGCTGACGGTGTGAGAACAGCGCCCCCACCACCACTTGCAGCACGGGCCGTGGCAACGGCAGACGGGGCTCCAGCGCGAGGGTGTCGGTGACCCGGGTGCGATCCGGCGCGACGGCCTCGAGATCACGGCGATGTTCCCAGGACCGGGCCAATCTCATCGAGGAATACTCGTGGAAGCGGCGCGGGGCATCGACCTCGACCAGGAACAGATCGTCGTATTCGACGGGCAGCACACCCCGAGGCGCAGCCACGCTCGGCCCAGGGGGCGGCCCACGAGATCCGCGGTGATCACCGCCGCCTCGAGCTCCCGGGGCATCGTCATGCTCAGCCAGGGCCGCAGCTCGTCGTCGATGCCTGCGGGGGTGGCGATACGTGCCCAGACTTCCTCCCGCGGCGCCGGTACGAGCACCGTGCGTCGCACCTCGACCCGGCAGCGCGGGGACGGGCTGGTGGTGCTCACGAGTGGGTTCATCGCGGCGGGCTCTCCTCGGTGCGCGGCTGAGGCTGACGCTATCGGTGCCGCGGCTCGGCCACAATGGAGGGCATGACCACCCGTGCTGACGACTCGACCCAGTCTTCCGAGGTGGCCGAGCAGGCTGAACTGCTGGCCCCCGCCTCGATGACGTCCTCGCGCGCCTCGATGCCGCCGCCGAGCGGGCGGGCCACGACGGCCGCGAGATCACCGTGCTGCTGGCCACGAAGACCCGTACCCCGCCCGAGATCGCGGCGGCGGTGGAACTGCTGAGGGAGCGGGGACGCCGTGTCGCCGTGGGCGAGAACCGGGCCCAGGAGATCTCCAAGCACGCCGATCCGCTGCTCGCGGAGAACGGGGTGCCGCGCCACTTCATCGGCCGGCTCCAGACCAACAAGGCTCGCGACGTGGTCGCCTTCGCCGAGATGATCCACAGCGTGGACCGTGAGGGCATCGCCGATGCACTCGAGCGCCGTGCCGAGACCGCCGGCCTGAGCAGGGACGTGCTGGTGCAGGTCAACACGTCCGGTGAGGAGTCCAAGGGCGGCTTCTCCCCACGGTCGAGGCGATCGCGCCGATGGTGGAGCGCCTGCGGGCCAGCACCGTGCTGCGGCCCGTCGGCCTGATGACCATCGGGGCGAACTCGAGCGACGATGCCGCGGTCCGCGCCTCGCTGCAGCTGCTGCGCCGGCTGCGGGACGAGGTGCGCGATCAGCTCGGGGCGGAGGAGCTGACCGAGCTGTCGATGGGCATGAGCGGCGACCTCGAGATCGCTGTCGAGGAGGGGGCGACGATCGTCCGGGTCGGTTCGGCGGTCTTCGGCCCCCGCCCCGCCTGACCCAGGGGACCGCAGGGGACGGCGGCGGGGCGCTCGCGGGCACGGCCCGCATGCCCGCTGTGACCTGATCCACCCTGCCGCGGGGGTGAGCATCCCTGGTGTCGACGGGCCGGCGCGCATAGCGTGGTCTCCGAGGTGCCGAGCGCGGATGCAGAGCCGTGGCGGCACCTTCGTCGTGCCCGCTCCGCGGCGACGGCGCCCACGGTTCGTGCCCCGGTCCCACGGTTCGCGCCGTTGTCGCGTCGGCCGGAATCCTGCGCCGGGAGGTGCCTGTGAACGTTCCGACCACCAGCACGCCTCCGGGTACGGGCCGGGCGCCGCTTTCTCGCGGGCACCGCACCCTGGCCCTGTTCGCCCTCGCCCTGGGCGGCTTCGGGATCGGCTCCTCCGAGTTCGTCACGATGGGCCTGCTGCCCGAGATCGCGGACGGCCTGCTGCCGCAGATGATGGCGGAGCGGCCCGATCAGGGTCTCGCTCGCGCGGGCTGGACGATCAGCGCCTACGCGCTTGGCGTGGTGATCGGCGCGCCGCTGCTGTCCCTGCTCGCCGTCCGCCTCAGCCGCACCACCCTGATCGTCGTGTTCGCGCTGCTGCTGACGGTCAGCACCCTCGCCTCCGGCCTGATGCCCAGCTTCGAGCTGACGATGGCGGCCCGTTTCGCGGCCGGGCTCCCTCACGGCGCCTACCTGGGCGTGGCAGCTCTGCTGGCCAGCTCCCTGATGGGCCCTGGGTCCCAGGGCAAGGGGGCGGCCCTGGCCATGTCCGGCCTCACGGTCGCGAACCTCGTCGGGGTGCCGCTGCTGACGGCGCTCGGGCAGAGCGTGGGCTGGCGCTCCGCCTTTCTGGTGATCGCCGGGGTCTTCGGACTGACCGCACTCCTGGTGGCGCTCACGATCCCGTCCCAGCCTGCGCCGCGCGGGAGACGGCTCCGAGACGAGCTGAGGGCCTTCCGCCGTCTCCAGTTGTGGACGGTGATGGCCATCGCCGCCGTCGGCTTCGCGGGATCGTTCGCCGTGTTCAGCTACATCGCCGACATCGGCCGGCAGGTCGCGGGCGTCTCAGCGGGATACATCCCGGTGCTGCTGGCGGTGGCCGGGCTCGGCATGACTCTCGGCAACGCGATCGGCGGGATCACCACCGATCGATCGCTCAACGGCACCCTGCTGATCGCGTTCCCCGCATATATCGCGGCGATGCTGACCATGGTGCTGGTGGTCAGCAGCCCGGTGGGCCTGACCCTCTCCTTCTTCCTCGCCAACTTCGCCCACGCCACCCTCTCCCCGGCGATGCAGACCTGGCTGATGCGGATCGCGGGTCGTTCCGAGATGCTCGGCGCCTCCCTGCACCACGCCGCCTTCAACGTCGCCAACGCGCTGGGGGCACTGCTGGGCGGAGCGGTGATCTCCGCCGGCTACGGGCTGGAGGCACCGACGGTGATCGGCACCGCGGTGGCGATCGTCGGCTTCGCGATGCTGCTCGCGACCCTCGCGCTGCTGCGGCTGCGGGCGGCGCGGCGGCTCGGTGAGCTGGCGCGGGCCGGCATCGAGCATCTGCCGCGGTCCTCCGCCACCCGCTGACCGCACGGCGGGATCGTTCAGAGGGCAGCTGGACCGACGAGCGCCGACGGCAGGCCGTACTCGTGTTCCAGCACTTCGCAGGCGGCGCCTGCCGCGATGAGGTCGACCCCGCGAGTGGACAGCAGCACCTCGACGTGCCCGTGCGCGCCGGCGTGCAGGCCCCGGTCCAGCGCCGCCCGGATTGCGTCCATGGTCACCTGGTGGTGCGCATAGATCGAGCGGCCGCCCAGCACCACCCGGTCGACGTCCACCAGCCGCACCAGGTTCAGGACGACGGTCGCGAGGACCTCGGCGGCCAGTTCCTGATCGTCGTCCTCCAGGGCAGCGAGGTACTCGGCCTGGGCACAGCCGCGGCGCCCGCAGGGGCAGGGCCGCCCGCCCATGCGCACCACTGTGTGGCCCGCTTCGCCGGCGCGTGAATGGGCGCCACGCACGATCGTGCCGTCGAGGCGCATCGCGGCGCCGAGCCCCTCCTCGGCCAGCACCAGCACGGCGTTGTCGAGCAGTCCGGGCTGTGACCAGCTCTCTCCCACCAGCGCGGCCCGGGAATCGTGGTCCACGAGCACCGGCATGTCGAGCTCCGTGAGCAGCAGATCTCGGATCGAGGCTCCGCGCCACGCGTCGGTGGGGGAGGAGGAGTCCAGAGGAACGCCCGCGACGGGGTCGACCGGCCCTGGCATCCCGACCCCGACACCCAGCAGCTCGCCGGCGCCGTGGCGAGCCAGGTCCCGTGCCGCGGAGGCGAGGACGGAGATCAGCTCCGGCACCGGCTGCCCGCGATCGATCTCGACCTCGCGGCGCTCGAGGATCTGCCCGGTGAGGTCCGCCACCACGCCGTGCAGGCGGGTCCGGGTCAGATGCACCCCGATCGCCCGCCGGGACTCGGGGACGATCCCGTACAGGGTGGTGGGCTTCCCGGGCCCGAAGGAGACGGAGCCGAGCTCCGCCATCAGTCCGCGTTCGCTCAGCCGGGAGAGGATCTTCGAGATCGCCTGCGGCGTGACCTGCAGCGCCTCCGCGAGCCCGGTGCGCGCGACCGGCTCGCCACGGCGCGCGACAGCGAGGACGGCGGCGTCATGGGCACCCGCCACACGGTCGAGAGGTCCGCTCGGCTTCACGGCGCACATCCTTGCATGGTGGCGCGAGAGTGAGGCGGTCGGAGGTCGCGGAGGGGCCCGTGCCGATGTGAGGTGGATCCATCCGGTTCCCGCCCCCTTGACGTAACGCAACAGCGTTGGCTTAGTCTTTTCCTCCGGTCGATGACGCCCTTCCTGCACCTGCTTCCCGACAGTCGAGGAACCCTCATGACCCTCAGCACCGATCCCCGGCCGGCCCTCGCGCCAGACCCCACGAGCGCCCGCGCCCCGCACCACATCTCCGCGCGGCGCCGCACCCTCGCCCTCCTCGCCATCGCACTGGGCGGGGTGGGCATCGGCGCCTCCGAGTTCGCGACCATGGGCCTGCTGCCCGGCATGGCCCAGGGGCTGCTGCCGGCGCAGATGTCCTCCGACCCCGAGGCGGGCATCGCCCGTGCGGGCCTGCTCATCACCGCCTACGCGCTCGGCGTGGTCGTCGGCGCCCCTGTGCTCGCCCTGCTCTCCGTGCGCTGGAGCCGCACCTCGATGATCGTCGCCCTGGCCGTGGCGCTCGCGGCCGGCACCGTGCTCTCCGCGGCGATGCCGAGCTTCGAGCTCACGGTGCTCGCCCGCTTCGTGGCCGGGATCCCGCACGGCGCCTACTTCGGGGTCGCCTCGCTGCTGGCCGCCTCCCTGATGGGGCCGGGCAGCCAGGGCAAGGGTGTGGCCGTCGCGCTGTCGGGCCTGACCGTCGCGAACCTCATCGGCGTGCCGCTGATGACGGCTCTCGGCCAGGTCGCCGGCTGGCGGATCGTCTACCTGGTCATCGCCGCGATCTTCGTGCTGACCGTGCTCGCCCTGCGCTGGACGCTCCCGCCGCAGCCGCCGATCGCGGGCCGGCGGGCGGTCGATGAGGTGGTCGCCCTGCGACGCCTGCAGCTGTGGATCATCATGGGCATCGCCGCAGTGGGCTTCGCGGGCGGGTTCGCCGTGTTCAGCTACGTCGCCGACATCACCACCCAGGTCTCCGGCGCGCCCGCCGCTGTGGTGCCGTGGGTGCTCGCCGCGGCCGGCCTGGGCATGACCCTCGGCAACATCCTCGGCGGGATCACCACCGACCGTTCGCTGCGCGGCACCCTGCTGATCGGATTCCCGATCTACGTCGCCGCCCTGGTGGGCCTGTTCTTCGCCGCACCGGGGTCCCTGACCGGGCTGCTGATCGGCTTCTTCGCCGTCAACGCCGCGAGCTCCGCGCTGGGCCCGGCGCTGCAGACCTGGCTGATCCGGGTGGCGCACCGCTCGGAGGTGCTCGGCGCCTCGCTCAACCACGCCGCCTTCAACGTCGCCAATGCGCTCGGTGCCGCCCTCGGCGGTGCCGTGATCGCCGGGGGCCTCGGGTACCGGGCGCCGATGGTGGTCGCGATCCTGCTGGCGAGCACCGGCTTCGTCCTCGTCGTCGCCACCCTGCTGGCGCTGCGCCTGCGGTCCCGTCACACCCTCGCGGTGCTGCGCGAGCACGAGTCGACCTACACCGGGTCCCTCCCGGCGGTGGGCGACGCGAGCGACGAGGCGGCCCTCACGCGCACCGACGCGATCCCGGTCCCCGTCGGCGGCTGAGCCGACGCTCGCGAGGCGAGCCAGCTCTGTTGCCGCGCGCCCGGCCGTCACATTCGGCCATCCGGCGCGCGGCGCCGCGGGGGCGGAGTCCTACAGTGGCAGCGGCAGGAGCCGCCGACCCGAGGAGCCAGAGCCACCGTGCAGATCCAGACCACCGCCATTCATGCCCTGCGAGGCTTCGAGCACCACGCCGTGATCCCGCCGGTGCACCTGGCCTCCACCTTCGCGCTCGATCCCGCCACCGACAGCGGCGCCTTCGCCTATCAGCGAGGCTCCAATCCCACCCGCGCACAGCTCGAGACGGTCCTGGCCGCACTCGAGGGCTCCGAGCATGCCTTCGCCTTCGCCTCCGGGATGGCGGCCACCGCCGCCGCCCTGTCGACCCTCGGCGTGGGTGACGAGATCCTGCTGCCGGCGAGCGTCTACGGCGGCACCTACCGCTTCGTGGGCCAGGTGCTGCCCGGGCGGGGCGTCACCGGCCGCTACGTCGATCACCTCGACGACCTCACCGATGAGGACTTCACCCCCGCGACCCGGGCCGTCTTCGTCGAGACCCCCGCCAACCCCACGCTGCGCATCACCGACCTGCGACGCGTCATCGCGCTCGCGCACCGGCACGGCGCGCTGGTGATCGTCGACAACACCTTCATGACCCCGGTGCTGCAGAAGCCGCTCGACCTCGGGGCCGACGTGGTCGTGCAGTCCGCGACCAAATACCTCGCTGGCCACTCGGACCTGCTGGCGGGCACCATCGCCACCAACGATGAGCAGCTCGCGCAGGCGTACCGCCTCGCCCAGCAGGCACAGGGAGGAGTGCTCTCCCCGCAGGACTCCTTCCGCCTGATCCAGTCCCTGAAGACACTGCCGCTGAGGCTCGAGCGACAGCAGGCCAACGCCGACGCGATCGTGTCCCACCTGCGCGGGCACGAGGACATCGCGGCCGTGTGGTCCCCGGGCTCCCACAGCGAGCACGAGGCGCGCCTCCACGCCTCCCAGGCGAGCGGGAGGGGCGCCGTGCTCTCCTTCGAGCTCGCCGAGGGGCTGGACCGCGTCACCTTCCTGCAGGCGCTGCGCTACCCCGTCTACGCGGTGAGCCTCGGCGGGGTCGAGTCGCTGATCTGCCGGCCCGCCACGATGACGCATGAGGCGATGACCCCGCAGGCGCGGGCCGCGGCGGGGATCTCCGACGAGCTGCTGCGGCTCAGCGTCGGCATCGAGGACCTCGGCGATCTGCTGGCAGATCTCGACCAGGCGCTCGCCGCCTCGCGCATTCGCTGAAAGCGGAGCTGGCTTCCAGCTCCGTCCCGGGTTCCGCCCGGTAAGATGATCGAGTCGGTCCGATGGGCGCACCATAGTGCCCGTCGTCGACCCCAACGATCCACGTGAGGAGCCCCATGGCACGCCAGAACATCGTGTTCGGCCGCGACCAGGCAGTCCACAGCGGTGCGAACTACAACGCCCCCGCTTCGGACAGTCGGCGCAGGCCGCGCCCGCCCAGAACACCCAGTGGTCCGCGGGCTTCGACCAACAGGGCACGGACCAGCTCCAGTCGATGTACGACAGCCCGTCCGCGACCGGTCACGACACCGGCCGGATGACGATGAAGGACGCGCTGAACGCGATCACCGCGACCCTCGGCATCATCATGGTCGTGGGCTTCGTGGTGGCGATGATGCCCTTCACCCTCGCCCTCGTGGCAGGCCCTGCCGGCGCCCAGGCCGGCCTCGCGCTCGCCGGTGCCGCGACCCTGATCGGCGTCATCGGCGGCCTGGTCGCCGCGCTGATCAACATCTTCAAGAAGCAGCCCTCGCCGGTCGCCGTGATCGCCTACGCCATCTTCGAGGGCCTGTTCCTCGGTGGCATCAGCGGCACCATGGAGTACTTCTACCCCGGCATCGCGCTGCAGGCCGTGGTGGGGACCCTCGCGGTCGCCGGCACCGTGCTGGTCCTGTTCCGGGTGGGCGTGCTGCGCACATCGCCCCGCCTGAACAAGATCTTCATGGTCGCCATGATCGCGTACATGCTCTTCGGGCTCGTCAACATCGGCACGATGCTGCTGATGGGCCAGAGCCTGCGCGACGGCATGCTGGGCCTGGCCATCGGCGGCATCGCCGTGGTGATGGCCTCCTACTCGCTGGTGATGGACTTCGAGGCCGTTCAGCACGCCTCCGAGGCAGGGGTGCCGCGCAAGTACGCCTGGCGCCTCGCCTTCGGCGTCGCCGTGACCATGGTGTGGCTCTACGTCGAGGTCCTGCGGATCCTGATGATCCTGCGCGGCAACGACTGATCAGCAGCTCCTCACGGCGCGCGGCGCGGCTCGTGGCCGTATCCTGAACGGCGGGTCCCTCCGGGGCCCGCCGTTCTGCTGTGCTTTCCCGCGAGAGGACCGTCGATGAGCGCCGTGTGGCAGTGGGCGATGGACCATGGGGTCCTCGTCGTCACGTACCTCTACTGGACCCTGGACGTCGTGCTGCGCCTGGTGAGCCTGATCGTGGTGCCCCGCAATCGCCGCCCGGGCTCGGCGATCGCCTGGCTGCTGGCGATCATGGTGTTCCCCCTGGTGGGCTTCCCGCTCTACCTCCTGCTGGGCAAGTCGCAGCTGCCGCGCCGCCGCCGCGAGAAGCAGCGGATCGTCAACCGCCTGATGCGGGTGCGCGCCCAGAACATCCCCGACAGCGAGCTCGACGAGGACGTGCCCAGCTGGCTGCAGGCTGCGGTGCGGCTGAACCGCGAGCTCGGCGCTTTTCCGCTCACCGGCCGGAACTCGGCAGATCTCGAGATCGACTACGACACCTCGCTCGCACGGATGGCGGCCGACGTGCGCTCCGCGCGCGAGAGCGTGCACGTGCTCTTCTACATCATGGGGCTGGACGAGGCCACCGAGGACTTCTTCGAGGCCCTCGCAGAGCGCGCCGAGGCGGGCGTCCCCGTCCGGGTGCTCTACGACCACTGGGGCGCCCTCAGCCACGGCTCGCAGTATCGGGCGATGCGCCGCAAGCTGGACGCCCACGGCATCGAGCACTTCCCGATGAACCCGATCCAGCCGTTCCGCGACGGCGCCTTCCAGCGGCCCGACCTCCGCAACCACCGCAAGATGGTGATCATCGACGGCGAGATCGGCTGGATGGGCAGCCAGAACATGATCGCCGCCCACTACGACAAGCGCTCCAACATCCGCCGTGGGCTCCACTGGCAGGAGACGATGGCGCGGTTCCGAGGCCCGATCGTCGGAGCTGAACCTGCTGTTCGCCACCGACTGGTACTACGAGTCCGAGCAGATGCTGCCGCAGGAGACGGTGGTGCGACCCTCACCGGACACCTCGGGCAGCTACGAGTGCCAGCTGGTGCCCAGCGGCCCGGGCTTCGTCGCGGAGAACAACCTGGCGCTGTTCAACCAGCTGTTCTACTCCGCCACGCAGCGCATCGTCGCCGTCTCGCCGTACTTCGTGCCCGACGAGTCGATGCTCGCGGCCCTCATCACCGCCGCGCGGCGCGGGGTCGAGGTCGAGCTCTTCGTCTCCGAGATCGGCGACCAGTTCCTCGTCTTCCACGCCCAGCGCTCCTACTACTCGGCGCTGCTGGAGGCAGGGGTGACGATCTGGCTCTACCGCGCCCCGACCATCCTGCACGCCAAGCACGTGACCATCGACGACTCGGTCACCGTGATCGGCTCCTCGAACATGGACATCCGCTCGTTCCTGCTGCAGATGGAGTGCTCCCTGATGATCGGGGGCACAGATTTCATGGAGAAGATGCGCGAGGTGGAGGGGACTTATCGTGCGCGCAGCCGGCAGCTCAGCCTCGAGGAATGGCAGCAGCGCCCGCGAACGGCGCAGGTGATCGACAACCTCTGCCGGCTCGCCTCCTCCGTGGTCTGAGGGCAACCGGCGCCGGGCTCAGGACCGTCGCGACGCCCCCGGCTCAGGAGATCCCGGTGAGCGACTCGTAGGCTGCGTCGGCCGCCTCCTCGTGCGCCTCGACCCCGACCGCGGTCTCGGTGACGAAGACGCTCGGCCCCTGGTCTGTCTCGAGCACCACCACGACCAGCTCGGTGGCGGAGGTCAGTTCCATCGGCGAGTGGGAGAAGTTCACGATGCCGGTGGTGCGGTAGCCGGGCATCCCGGCGATGGTCACCGGCTCGGTGACCTGGTCATCGAGTGAACGGCCCTTGGTGTCGCCCCAGATGTTCGCGGAGTAGAAGCAGTTGGTGATCGTCTTCGAGGCGGCCTCCGCACCGGGGTACTCGAAGCCGGGCTGCCATTCGATGGCACCCACGAACACGGTCGAGTACCAGCCCTCCTCGACCTCCCCTGCGCTCCCTGCACGTCGTTGGAGTAGCTGGTGCCGATCGGTTGGGAGCGCATGTCGTAGATGCTCGGCGGGATGAACTGCAGGCCGCCGCCGCGCAGCTTGCCGGAGGGGTTCGTGGAGCTGCGCTCGAACTTCTCCGGGCTCCAGCAGCGCTCCTCCTCGACGTCGGTGGGGGTCGCGGAGTCCGTGTCCGTCGGGGAGGCGCTGTCGGTCTCCACGGGTGATGTGCTCGCGGTGGAGGATGTTGCGGAGTCGCCCCTGGAACCTGTGGGGCGCAGCACCAGGTAACCCACCGTGGCTCCCACGATCAGCAGGAACACCACGGCGAAGGCGATCCCCCGAACAGCAGGGCGGTGCCCCTGCCACCGTTCCCGCCGGGCTGGGGCTGGGGGAGGTGTACTGCGGTCCGGTGTGCACGGCGGCTCCTTCAGCGGGGAGGGACTCGTCCCGTCATCACTCGATGACGTCGAGGCTCGCGATGATGTCCTCGAGGTTCTGGGCGTGGTCAGGGTTGTCGGCGGCGACGTCGCTGGCCAGGCCGCTGGGCCCGTTCGGGGTCTCGACGACGATCGAGGTGACGACGGAGGCGCTCGAGGTCTCGAGCATGTCGGGGTCCTCGAAGTGGTACGTGGCCTGGACGATCCAGGCGGCAGTCCCGTCGACGCTCATGGCTTCCGAGCGATAATCGGTGACCTCGGGGTTCTCGCCGAAGTGGGAGAGGACCCCCGAGGTGGTCGCGTAGCACTGGAAGATCGCGACTGCGGAGGTCTCGAGCCCCGGATAACCACCCTCCTCCTCCGAGAAGTGGACCCGGCCGAGGTTGACCACGCTGTACCAGCTGTCCTCGACCAGGCGGGAATCCGCGCCGACGTCGGTGAGGTAGGGCAGCGAATGGGCGACCCAGCCGTCACCCCACCCGTCGGGGTTGGTGTACTCCAGGCCGCCGCCGCGCACCTTGCCCTGCGCCGAGGCCTGCGGAGCGGGCGTGCTCTGCGGCACGGTGCATTCGGTGGTGGGCGCCTGGGTGAAGATCGGCGGAGGCGGGGCGATGTCGGGATCCTCCGGGTCCGGCACGTACTCCGACTGCCCCTGGCCGGTGCGCTGACCGGTCTGATAGGCGGTGGGCCCCGTGTCGTCGAGGACGGAGCGGAAGACGGTCTGCGAGAGGACCAGCGCGATCACCGCGAGGATCACCACGGACGCGCCGATCACGGCCAGCAGCGTGGTGCGATTGCGATGCAATGCCCGATCGCTCGGCTGGCCGAGAGTCACCGGGCCCTGCGCGGTGTCGAAATCGGGGAGTCCGTCCGAGGAGCGGGACGAGAAATCGGGCAGGTCGGATCCCGACCGCGGCCCGTCGCCCGGTTCCTGAACCATCGCCACCTCCCCAGCACCGTGTTCCCGTTCCCCGCGGGAGCCTCCGGTGCTCCCACCCCGGGTGATTCTCGCACGCGCAACGTCGCGTGCCTGGGTACAGGATAGAGATGCCAGGCGTGATTGGTACTCTCCGCTCACGGAACCGGCTCGAAGTCTGCGCCGGCCGCCCGCGCCCCACCGGAGCCGGGATCCCCGAGAGATGGAGACCGCATGCGCCCGCCCCTCGTCCTGACCATCGCCGCCTCGGAGACCGACGGAGCCGCGGGCCTCCAGGCGGACCTCAAGACGTTCACGGCGCTGGGCGTCTACGGGGCGAGCGCCGTCAGCATGGTCACCGTCGTCAGCGCCGCGGGCGTGGAGAGCACGCATCCGCTGCCGGGGACCTCGTGCGGCGCCAGATCGATGCGGTCGCGGGCGATCTCCGGCTCGACGCCACCAAGATCGGGGCCCTGGGCAGCGCGGCGGCGGTATCCGCGGTCGCGGGAGCGGTCCGCGCGCACCGCAAGCGGCTGGGGCCGATCGTGCTGGACCCGGTGATGGTCAGCGCGGATGGCTCGCCGCTGATGACCGCTGAAGGCGCGGCAGCGCTCGGCGCGGAGCTGCTGCCGCTGGTCGACGTGCTCACTCCGAACATGGCCGAGGCGGCGCAGCTGCTGGGCCGCCCGCTCGCGACATCGATCGACGAGATCCGTGAGCAGGCGCTCGCACTGCAGGCGAAGGGGCCTCGCTCGGTGCTGATCACCGGCGGCCGGCTCGAGGGCGAGGACGTCGTGGACGTGCTGGTCCATGAGGGCGGCACCGACCTGCTGCGGGCTCGGCGGGTGCCGGACCGGCGGGTGCGCGGCGCCGGTACGACCCTGTCAGCCGCGATCGCGGCCCAGCTCGCCCGCATCGCGGAGTTCGACCGCGCCGGGGAGCTGGGCGAGATCGGGGAGGCCGGCACTGACGACGACATGGTCACGATCGTCGCCTCGGCCCGTGAGTTCGTCGCGAGCGCGACCGAGAACGCCCAGGAATGGCGGATCTCGCAGCACGAAGGCGGTTTCGGCCCGGTGAATCACCTGATCACGCTCGACAAGGACTGAGCGTCAGACCCCTGCCAAGGTGTCGCCCTAGGCGTCAAGCAGCCCCAGCTGCTCCTTGAGTGCGAGCATCCGCCCGGCGGATTCCCGCACCCGTTGCTCCTGCTCGCTGTTCTGCGCGGCCCATTCCTCGATCGCATCGACCAGTTCCCCGGTGAGCGAGGGATCGGCGGTCAGCACCACGTCCCCTCCCGCCTCGAGCAGGCGTGTCGCACGCTCGGGGACCGGCACGTCCGCGACGGCCTTCGCAGCGCCGATGTCATCGGTGACCACGAGACCGTCGAATCCGAGGCTGCCGCGCAGCAGGTCTTCGATGGCCGCGGAGGAGAACATCGCAGGGACATCCGGCTCGAGCTGCGGATAGATCGCCGAGGACATCATCACCAGCGGTGCCCCCGCCTCGATCCCGGCGCGGAAGGATCCGAGGAACGGATCCTCCGGGCCGGTGATCTCATCCTCGATGCCCTGGGCGGAGAAGTCGGTGTTCTGCTCGACCCTCCCCAGTCCCGGGAAGTGCTTCAGGGTCGCGCCGATGCCCTGCTCGGCGAGCGCCCGGGTCGCTGCGGCGACGCACTCGCCCACCGCTGCGGGCTCGGTCCCGAAACCGCGGTCGAGCGTCCCGACCGGTTCGTTGGCATTGCCCAGCTCGGGATCGACCACGTCCGCGACCGGCGAGAGGGCGACGTGGATGCCGCGCGCGGCGAGATCCTCGCCGATGCTCGTGTACGCCCCGCCGACGGCCTCGGGCCCCTGCGCGCCGAGCTCCTCGGCCGACGGGGTGTTCCGGGCGGCGTCCCCGCGCAGCATCCTCACCTGCCCGCCTTCCTGGTCGACCGCGACCAGCGCGGGAAGGTCGGAGCGGGAGAGGTCACGGGCCGCGGCGACCGTGCGCTCGACCTCCTCGGCGCTCTCCCAGACCTGGAGCAGGAAGATCCCGCCGGCGTGGTGCTCGGTGAGGACCGGCTCCGGGATCTCGGAGCCGGCGGGGATCCCCACCAGCACCAGCTGCCCGGCGAGCTCGCGGGGCGACAGGGTCTCCAGCAGCAGCTCTGCAGCGGTGGGAGGCTCGGTGGTGGGAGCCGGTGTCGTGCTGGGCTGCTGCGATGGCGGACCCTCGGCGCCGCCTCCGTCGCTGGAGCCGTCGTGCCCGTCGGTTCCCGGGTCCGGGGCGGGTCCCTCGGCAGTGCAGGCGGCGAGGGCCGCCGCGGGGGCGAGGGCCAAGAGATGACGACGACGCATGGCGTCAGTGTTCCATGAGGGGCATCGATGCCAGCGGGACGTGAGCGGAGCCACCTGTGCCCCCGTAAGGTGGCCCCATGAGCACCGAGACCCCGCCGCAGGAGCATCCCCATGCCCCGCGGATCGAGTCCGGCACCGGGACGTCGCTGGCGGCCTGGGTGCACCGGATCGACGACGCCGGAGGCCGCGAACTCGACCACACCGCGATTGCCCGCCTGCTGCCGCAGCGGTGGGAGATCAGCGAGTGGTGGGCGCAGGGCGTGACCATCGCCTACGAGCAGCTCATCGGCCGTCGTGTGGTGGGCCAGAGCTGCGCGGGCGATTTCGCCGCGTCCGCCTCCCGCACCCTTCCCGGCGATCCCGATGCCGTGCGCTCGCAGTGGGATGCCTTCATGTCGGCTGCGCGTCGCGAGGAGCTCGGGCTCGAGCAACCCAGCCTCAGCGATACCCCGAAGTGGCGCTACTGGCGCGCTGCCGTGAGCGACGGAAGCCGGCTCTCCGTGAACATCACCGCCAAGGACGAGGAGCGCAGCACCCTCGGCATCGAGCACAAGGGCCTCGAGACCGCCGATGCCCGGGAGGTCTGGAAGACCGCCTGGAAGACCACACTCACCGACTTCACCACGTTCACCGATGTCAACTGACGTCACCGACGTCACCAACGTCACTGACCCCGCCGACCTCGACCAGGAGACCCGATGACGACCCCCGCCACGCAGCTTCCCGCTCCCGACGGCAGCACCGACCCCCACCAGTGGCTCGAAGAGGTCACCGGCGAGGACGCCCTGGCCTGGGTGCGCGAGCGCAACGCCGCGGCGGAGGCGGAGCTGGACGAGGCGCGCGATCCCCGTGCGCGAGCGGGTGCACCGCTGGCGGCGACGCTGCAGCACGACATCCGCGAGATCCTCGACGCCAAGGACCGCATACCCGGCGTGGTCAAGCGCGGCGACTTCCTCTACAACTTCTGGACAGACGCGGAGCACGAGCGCGGGCTCTGGCGCCGCACCACCTTGGACTCCTATCGCAGCGAGGATCCCGAGTGGGAGATCCTGCTGGACATCGATGCGCTCAACGAGGCCGAGGGCGAGGACTGGGTGTGGCACGGAGCCCGCCTGCTGCGCCCGCAGGAGGGTGAGCCCTACCGCCACGCCCTGATCGACCTCTCCCACGGCGGCTCGGACGCCGACGTCACCCGCGAGTTCGATCTGGAGACCCTCTCCTTCGTGCCCCCGGCCGACGGCGGGTTCGAGCGCCCGGAGGCCAAGGGCTCCCTGAGCTGGATCGACGCCGACACCGTCTGGGCCACCACCGATTTCGGCGAGGGCACCATGACCAGCTCCGGCTACGCCCGGCAGGCCCGGATCTGGCGGCGGGGCACCGAGCTGGCGCAGGCCGAGTTGGTGCACGAGGTCGCCGCCTCGGACATGGCCGTGTTCGCCGGCCACGACTCGACCCCGGGTGGGAGCGGGACTGGGTGATCGAGGCGCACGCCTTCTACGACAACACGATCCATGTAGTCGACCGCTCGCAGCAGCCACCGGCGCTGACCGCGGTCGAGGTTCCCGCGGACCTCGAGGCCAACGCGCACCGGGATCTGGGCATCTTCAGCCCCCGCAGCGACTGGGAGGTCGCGGAGGTGACCTACCCTGCCGGCTCCCTGGTGGTCGGGGACTTCGCCCGCTTCCAGGAGGGTGAGCCCGAGCTGCACATGCTGTTCGAGCCCACGGAGACCACCTCGCTCGCGGACATGACGATCACCCGCACCGCCGTGGTGCTCTCGATCCTCGAGGACGTCGTCCACCGGCTCGAGGTCCACACCCGCGACGAGCACGGACACTGGGAGCGCCGGGACCTCTACCCGGAGCTGCGCGGAGCGATCGGGGTCTCCGCCGTCGACGCCGACGAGAGCGACGAGGTGTGGGTGAGCGTCACCGACTTCATCGAGCCGACCCGGTTGCTCCTGGGTGACCTCTCCGAGGTCGCCGGCGGGGAGAGGCGGGCGAACTCGAACTGATCAAGTCCGCGCCGGCACGCTTCGACGCGGAGGGCCTCGACGTCAGCCAGCACTTCGCGACCAGCGACGACGGCACCCGCATCCCCTACTTCGAGATTTCCCGCCTGGACGCGCAGAGCGGCGAGGGCCCGCGGCCCACGCTGCTGTACGGGTACGGCGGCTTCGAGATCTCCCTGACCCCCTCCTATCTCGGTGGGATCGGGAAGGCGTGGCTCGAGCGCGGCGGCACCTACGTGCTGGCCAACATCCGCGGCGGCGGGGAGTACGGCCCGCGCTGGCATCAGGCCGCCCTCAAGGAGAACCGCCACCGCGCCTACGAGGACTTCGCCTCGGTCGCGAAGGACCTCGTGGAGCGCGGGGTCACCGACCGCGACCACCTCGCGGTGCGGGGCGGCTCCAACGGCGGGCTCCTCACCGGCAACATGGTCACCCAGTACCCCGAGCTGTTCGGCGCGGTCATCATCCAGGTCCCGCTGCTGGACATGAAGCGGTACAGCCACCTGCTGGCCGGTCACTCTTGGATGGCGGAGTATGGGGACCCGGACACCGAGGACTGGGAGTTCGTGCGCACCTTCAGCCCGTACCACCTGCTTCGGGAGGGTGTGCAGTACCCGCCCACCTTCGTGCTCACCTCCACCCGGGACGACCGGGTCCACCCCGGGCATGCACGGAAGTTCACCGCCGCGATGGAGTCGCTGGGCGCCGATGTGCGGTACTGGGAGAACATCGAGGGCGGCCACGGCGGCGCGGCCAACAACGAGCAGGCGGCGCGGATGAACGCACTGCTGTACACCTTCCTGTGGAACACGATCGGGAAGGACTCGTGAACGTGCCGGAACCGGGCCCCGCGGGGTCGGGAGGGGGCGAGGAGGTCGAAGGGCTGGACGCCCTGGTCGACCGCCTCGCCGCGGAGCAGCAGGACCTCATCGCCGCGGCGGAGGAGCAGCCTGCCGCTGATCCTGGCGCGCAGCGGCCCGCACCGGAGCTGCTGGCCGGAGAACGGGAGACCCTCGAGGGGTTCCTGGACTTCCTGCGTGCCACCGTGCTGTGGAAGACCGACGGGCTGAGCGATGAGCAGGCCTCCCGGCGGCTGGTGGGCTCCGGCACCACCGTGACCGGGATGCTCCGCCATCTGGCGGACATCGAGCGCTACTGGTTCCGTGAGGTCCTGAGCGGGGCGCCGATCGAGGACGTCCGCTACCGCTGGTCAGACGGGCACGACACCTCGGCGGAGTGGGATCTGCCGGTGGCAGCCGCGCTCGCCGAGGCGAGGGACGACTATCGCAGCGCCACCGAGCAGTCCCGCGCCCAGCTCGGCGGGCGAGAGCCCGGCGAGGAGGTGCGCGGGGGCGGCGAGGCGCGCACCGTGCGCTGGATCCTGACCCACATGATCGAGGAGACCGCCCGCCACGCAGGGCACCTCGACATCCTGGCCGAGCTCCTGGACGGCCGGACCGGAGAGTGAGGACAGTCCCGATGATCAGCACCCGCCCCCGCGGCCGTGCCTCAGAGTTCTTCGACCGCTCCGCGCAGGACGATCTGCTGCAGCTGCGCAACGACCTGATGACCGTCTACCGCGAGTTCTCCGCTGAGGATCCGCGGCTGTTCCCCCTGCGCTACGCGCGCACCGTCCCACGCCGTGCCCGCACCACCCGGTCCTCGCCCCGTCCCGACGCCGAGGGCTCCCGCCACGCAGCGGTGCCTCCGCCCCCGGATACCGCTGAGCCGCAGGTGCCGGTGCTGCTGATCCCCGACGGCCCTGCGCGGGCCTCGGTGCTGCCCTACGACGTGCTGCGACGCAGCATGGCGGGCCGCGGTTTGGACGTGCTGATGATGGAGCACCGCGGGGTGGGGCTGTCGCGGCTGGACGCCGAGGGCGAGGACCTCCCGCTCTCCGCGATGTCGCTGCGCGAGGTGATCGGTGACCTGGTGGCCGTGCTCGACCATGCCAGGGTCGAGCGGGCGGCGGTGGTGGGCAGCGGCTACGGCGCCTATCTCGCTCAGGCCCTCGCGGTCCTCCACCCCGAGCGGGTGCATTCGCTCGTGCTGGACTCCCCGCTCACCTCGGCCAGGGACGAGGCGATCGCGCAGGAGGCGCTGCGGGGTCTGTACTGGGAGGGGACGGACCCGGCCACCGCCACCACCGCCCGGACCCTGCGCCGGCTGGCAAGGGAGGGCACGGTCGACGCTCCCGGGCCGGGCCCGTGGTGCTGGCAGTCCACGAGCACGGCGGATCGGAGGCGGTGCGCGACCTCGTCGACCTGCTGGCCGTGGGGCGTGGGAATCTGACCTGGACCAGCGTGCGCCAGGTGCTGAACCAGGCATGGCTGCAGTCCACCCCGTACGTGCTCGAGCACGATCTGACCGCCCGGATCCTGCACACCGAGCTCGGTGGCGGCCACCACGCCGATGGCGGGCCGCTGGACCCCCTGCTGCTGGAGGCCGGGCAGGCCCGGGCGGTCCCGCCCTTCACGGGGAGCAGCTGGATCTGCACGAGCTGGCCCCTGCGATCACCGCGCCGACGCTGGTGCTCACCGGTTCCCAGGACCTGGTCTCGCCGCCCCGCATCGCCCGGGCGCTGGCAGAGCGCATCCCCGAGGCACAGCTGCTCGAGATCCCCGGAGCCCGGCATTCGATCCTCGACACGCGAAGCCGGATCCTGCAGGTCGCCGCACGCTGGAGCGCCTGTGGGGCCGCACACCAGCTGCCGGAGCGCGCCGCCGAGCTGGCGGCCCTCCCCGTCTCCGCGACGGATCTGGCGCTCTCCCGAGGGCTGCAGATCGCGCTCGCCGCGGAACGCTATTCCCCGTGGCGGCTGCGCCTGGAGTCGGCGCGGGCCGAGCGTGCGCGGCTCCAGCGCGAGCGGGCCCGGTCCGATCCGCGCCCGCATCGCGGACGGCTCCCCCGAGCGAACGCGCCGACCCGGTGTGAGCTCCGCCCCTCGCGCTCGCCGGGCCGCTGCGCGCCGTTATCCTGACCCGTGACGACAACGCCACGGGGCAGGGGAGCAGCAATGCGGTCAGGGTCGAACCGACGGCGCGCCACCGGCATCCGCAGCACCGGAGCCACCCCGGCCCGCCAGGGACTGCTGCGGGGCCTGGCCGTCGCCAGCATCGTCGGCGTCGGAGCGGTGACCGGTCTCGGCGCGGCGGGCATGGGACCGCTCGCCGCCCTCGCGGGAGACGCCAGCACCGGCCCCGCCGAGCAGCCCGCTGAGCCGGAGCTCGCGTCCCCCGCCCCCTCGGACGGCGGCGGCGCCCAGACGCCCACCGAATCGCCGAGCACTCCGACCCCGGCAGAGACCACCCCGGAAGAAACGCCGACGGAGACCGAGACCAGCCCGGCCGAGGACGCCGAGGGTACAGAGCCGCCCGCCACCGACCCCGCTGAAGCCGACGCGGACCGCGGTGGCACCAGCGGCGGGCAGGGCGGCTCCTCCGATAGCGAGCCCCGCGGTGGCGACAGCGGCCCCCGCGACGGCCAGGCCCCGGCGCCTGCCCCGGCTCCTGCGCCCTCGACCCCGGAGGAGACCGGCTCCACGTCGCCGCGCCCCGATCCGTCGACGGATCCCGGGTCGGAGCCGACGGACCCGGAGACGACGTCGCCGCAGCCGACGGACCCGGAGACGTCGGATCCGGAGACCCCCGAGCCGCCCGAGGGCGACTCACCGCCCCCGACCGACACCGACACAGACTCCGGACAGCAGAGCTCCGGCCAGCAGGGCCAGGATCGAGGGATGGACCAGCAGGACGGTTAGGGCTGGCACACGACGGTGAAGCCACCGCCCTCGAAGTCGGTGCGGAACTCGGCCGCCCACTGCTGCTGCGCCCAGATCGCCGGATCCTGCGGCGGATCACCTCCCAGGAGAAGGCGTAATGGTCGCTGAGCACACAGTCGGGCACCCGCTCGTTGGGGCCGTGCAGCCACTGCACGTCGTGCTCGGGGACCGCAGGGGCCATCAGGGTGATGTCCACGGCGAGCACGGAGTCGTCCGGCACCGCCTCGAGCGCCGCGGTGGCGTGCTCCGCCCGCCAGGTGGGCTCCCACCGGCTGGGACGCACCACGTCCAGCACCGGCATGGCCGAGCCGAGCAGGAGGGTCACCGCGGCGGAGGCCGCGACCGCGGTGACGCGGATCCGTCGCACCGGCAGCGGAGCATCACGCCGCCACCAGGCGGTCGCACGCCCGGTGCGGCGGTCGCCGAGGGCATCGAGCATCGCCGCCATCGCGATCGGCATCAGCACTGCGTTGTAGTGCCAGTACCAGTCCCAGTAGAACTCGACGGTGCCGGTGAAGCGCCAGGCAAGCGTGGGCAGCATCAGCGCGATCAGCGGCGAGCGGCCGCCGATCAGTCCTGCGGCCAGCAGCAGCATCAGCACGGTCAGCCACTTCATCGGCGGCCAGAACACCTCGAGCGGTGAGCCGAGGTTGTCGGTGTAGTCGTACTGCCCCGCCGTGTTCAGCAGCGGCAGGATCACGAAGGTGGACAGCACGAACCACCCGGCGCCCCAGCCCGTCAGCGCGATCCCTCCGCCCCGGTGGCTGCGGTGGCGCAGGGCGATCAGCACGCCCAGCAGTGCGACGGTGAGCCCCAGGTCCTCCTTGACGAACACCAGCGGCGCCGCCCAGAGCACGGAGGCGAGGTGACGATCGCGCAGCAGCGCCGTCAGCGACAGCGCCAGCAGCGGCACCGCGAAGGCGATCTCGTGGAACTGCACCGAGGCCGCGGCCTGCAGACCGAAGGAGAACACGTATGCCGCGCCCGCGAGGCAGCCCAGGCGCGGCCCCAGCCGGTCGATCGCCAGCCGGGTCAGCGGGATCGCGGAGAGCCCGAACAGCAGCGCCTGGACCCACAGCAGCGCCTCGCCGGAGGGCCATGCCCACCACACCGGGGCGAGCAGCACCAGGAGCGGATGGAAGTGATCGCCCAGCAGGTTCACCTCGTCACCCTTGATGGGGACGATCGGGGCGCGCAGCTCTCCGTAGGCACGCGCGAGCTGGGTGAAGATCCCCAGGTCCCAGGAGCGGGCGATGAGGTTGCGGAACTGCTGCGAGCCCAGCAGGCCGTAGGCCAGGGTCGCCGCGATCGCGAGCAGCCCGGGAACCATGCGGCGCGCGAGCCTTTCCCGGTCGTGGGTCTCCCGCGCGCCGTGGCGGGGCACGGAGGGAGCGTCGGCCGGAGTGTTCACGGTGCGAGCGTATATGCCGCGACACGAGGCCCCTCCAGGCTCTACGATTCGCCCATGACCTCGATCTCCATCGCTTCCCCGCTCCGCTCCGCCGCCGCTGCGGCCACCGTCGGCGGGCTCAACCTCATCGAACCGCGCCGGCTGGGCCCCTGGTCCCGTGCCGCCTACCGGCTCGGCATTGCGGGGATGAGCGGGCTGCTCGTCGCCGACACCACGCGTGAGGAGGATGTGATCGTCTCGCGGGGTCTGGACAGCGTGCTCGTGGGCGCGGCGACTCTCGGTCTGATGGACCTGGCCGAGCACCTCGATGGCCGGATGGTCGACGCGATGAGCCGCCGCGGCATCTCCCGGCCCCGCCTGGTCCTCGCCGCGCTCGGTGCGGCCAGCACCGTCGCGCTGTACGCCCTCGATGCGCGCCGGGCCCCGGAGGAGGCCGACGCCGAGAGCGAGGAGGAGACCGAGGAGCGCGAGCTGCCCTCCTCGGCACGGGGTCTCGTGGCCCGGCTGCTGGAGTCGGCGCCTGAGGGCACGGATCTGCCCGGTGCCTCGGCGCTGCGCGTCCAGCTGCCGCAGGCGCGTGCCCACGGACCTGCCGAGGAGACGGGGAGGTGTGGCTCTCCGTGCCCGAGACCGCCGAGCGCGCCGTGCCCCGCCAGCAGACCTGGCCGGTGCGCGGGGTCTTCGCCCAGCAGGGTCACCGCTTCCAGGTCGAGCTGCAGATCGAGGACGGACTGCTGAGCATGCTCAGCATCTTCCCCGCCGACGGGATGGGGGACGAGGAGGAGGACGCGGCGCTCGAGCACCTGACCGGTCCGGGCTTCTCGCTGCCCGAGCTGAGCGAGGTCGAGATCGTCCGCGAGACGGCGGCTCCCTGAGCGGGAACCGGGGCGCATCGAGTCCCTATTCCTGAAACCTCCACCCCGGCTGTGCTGTTCGTGATGGAATGCTGGACGCCGGTGTGCTCCGGGCTGCCCGGGCGCGACGACGCGCGGCACACCTCACCCCATCCATCCCCGGAGGAATGCGACGATGCAGTTCACCCGCCCAGATCTGCTCAGACCCCGCGGCGTGCTCGCCGCTGGCGCCGGTGCCGCCCTCGTGGCCGGCCTGCTGGTCGCCCCACCCGCGCTCGCCGACGGTGATCAGCCCGAGCTCCTCGGGACCGCCTCGGAGCTCGGCGTCGAGATCCCCACGCCGGACGACGTCCTGGACTCGGCGGAGACCGCGATCCCGGGCCGCTGGCTCGTCGAGGTCGACGGCGACCCCGTGCGCCGCGGCGGCAGCGCCTCCGCGAACTCGAAGACGCAGGACAGGGTCCATCAGCGCGCTGAGGACGCGCAGATCCCGATGGAGGTCGAGGAGACCTTCGTGGCCGGCTGGAACGGCATGTCCGTCGCGATGGATGACACAGACGTCGCCAAGCTCCGCGATGTGCAGGGCGTGCGAGCGGTGTACCCGGTGCTCGAGGTCCAGATGCCCGAGCCCGCAGATGTCTCCCCGAACGACGTCCACGGCAACGCGATGACCGGTGTCGACCAGCTGCAGCAGGTCGACGGACTGACCGGTGAGGGAGTCACCGTCGCGGTGATCGACTCCGGCATCGACTACAACAACCCCGACCTCGGCGGCTCCGGCGTCGACGACGAGCGCGCAGACTTCCCGAACGACCGCGTCGTCGGCGGGTACGACCTCGTGGGCGACGACTACGACTCCAACGCCGGGATCCCCGTCGCCCCGGACGAGTTCCCGGACGACTGCGGGGGCCACGGCACCCACGTCGCGGGGATCGTCGGGGCCGACGGCGAGGTCCTCGGCGTCGCACCCGGTGTCGACCTGCTGTCCTACCGGGTCTTCGGATGCGACGGCAGCAGCAGCACCGACGTGATCCTCGAGGCGATGGAACGAGCGCTGGAGGACGGCGCCGACGTGGTGAACATGTCGCTCGGCGCAGCCTTCGCGACCTGGCAGGACTACCCGACCGCGCAGCTCGCCGATGTGCTCACCGCCCACGGCGTCTCCCTGGTGATCTCCGCAGGCAACGAGGGCACCGCCGGGACCTTCTCGAGCGGGGCCCCCGGTGTCGCGTCCGAGGCGATCACCGTCGCCTCGGTGGACAACACCCATCTCCGTTCGCCCTACGCCGAGGCGGCGGGCGCGGAGATCGCCTACAGCGTGGCCGGCGGTGGCGCGGAAGCCCCGACCTCGGGCGAGCTCAGCCTGATCTCCGCCGGACCCGCAGGCACCGAGGCGGGGCAGGCCTGCGATCCCTCGGCAGTCCCCACGGCCTCCGGCCCCGGCGAGGCGCTGCTGGTCGAGCGCGGCGTCTGCTCCTTCCACGAGAAGGCCGCCGCCGGTCAGGCCGCGGGCTACGACGCGGTGATCCTCTACAACAACGCCCCCGGCGCCGTGAACCCGAGCGTCGAGGGCGAGCCCGCGATCACCATCCCGGTGGTCCTGGTCGATCAGGCCGACGGGCTCGCGCTGCAGGAGGCGCTCGCCGCCGCAGACGTGAGCTGGGCCTGGCAGGAGGGCACCGTGACCCTCGAGAACCCGACCGCGGGCCTGGTCTCGGAGTTCTCCTCCTACGGCCTCACCGCCGAGCTGCAGCTCAAGCCGGACGTCGCCGCACCGGGCGGCTCGATCTGGTCGACGCTCCCGCTCGAGCTGGGCGGCCAGGGCGCCAAGTCCGGCACCTCGATGGCGGCCCCTCACGTGGCCGGCGCCGCAGCGCTGATGCTGGAGACGTCCCCGGAGCTCACGCCCGGTGAGGTGAAGGCCGCGATGATGAGCAGCGCGGATCCTATGACCTGGTCGCTGTCGCCGGATGCCGGCTACCTCGAGCCGGTCCACCGCCAGGGAGCGGGACTGCTCGACATGGTCGGCGCGGTGCACGGCACCACCCGCGTCGACGAGCCCACCATCTCCCTCGGAGAGGGCGAGAACGGCCCGCAGACCGTCACCCTCACCGTCAGCAACGACTCCGCGACGGAGCAGACCTACCAGGTCGGCGTCCGCCACGGCATCGCCACCGGGCACCCGACCTACAATCCGGCCTTCTACGAGGCTGACGGCATCGCCGAGCCCGCAGCGGACACCGTGACCGTGCCCGCCGGCGGGAGCACCGAGCTCAGCGTGATCCTCGGTGAGGACTTCGGTGCGGACGGAATCATCTACGGCGGCTGGATCACCCTGACCGGCGCGGAGGACGACATCGTGGTCCCCTTCGCCGGGCTCTCCGGTGATTACCAGGCGCTCCCGGTCCTCGACGACCAGGGGATGGGCCTGCCCGCCATGGGCGTCTCCGACGGCGCGGACGGCGTGCTGCTGGCCCCCGAGGGTGAGCACACGTACACGATGCAGAACGGGGACATCCCCTACCTCGTCTACCACTTCGGCTACCCCGTGGACCGGCTCGAGATCACGGCCTACACGGTCAAGGGGGCGGGAAGGCCAGGCCGGTCAACCCCTCCGTCGGCCTGATCGATGCCGCCGATCATCTGGGGCGCTCGCCGCAGCCCGAGGTCTACGGCTGGGACGGCAGCTACGCGCTGAAGAACCAGAAGACCAAGACGGTGAAGAACGGGGAGTACATCCTCGAGATGAGGGTGCTCAAGCCCCTGGGTGATCCGGAGAACCCGGACCACTGGGAGACCTTCACCTCCCCGCAGTTCACGATCGATGACCCGAAGCCGGGCAGGCCCGGGGCCCGCTGAGCCTCGGCACCGCGGAACACGACGGAGGGCGGCGGCACCATCACGGTGCCGCCGCCCTCCGCTCGGTGTTCAGGACGATCAGCGGGACAGGATCCAGTCCATGTCCAGGCGCGCGATCATGATCGTCTCCTCCTCGCCCTCATAGGCGAGCAGGAACTCATCGCGGCCGACGGCGATGATCACGGAGTACTGGCAGGCGCCCGGCGCGAACACGCGCTTGCGCTCCCACGTCGCCCCGTCATCTGTCGAGATCTCGACAGTGCCGTTGACCCGATCGTTCGGCACGTGATCCGCGTGGGAGAACAGCAGCACCTTCGCCTTCGCGGAGCCCTGCGGCGCCTCGGGGTAGGCCCGGGAGAGCTGCGCATTGTTGCCCGGATCCACCAGCGTCGGGTCCCGGTGCAGGTTCTCCCAGGTCTCCCCGCCGTCATGGCTGAGCGCCACCCAGCGGCAGCCCGTGCGCACATGCTCGCGGGAGTTCATCATGACCGTGCCGTCGGAGAGCTCGGCGACCTTGTTCTCATCCATCTCGGTGCCCACGGGGGTGCCCATGGTCCAGGTCTCGCCGTGGTCGTCGGAGTAGACGGAGTAGGCCGAGACGTCCTCGCCGCCGGTGTCGTTGCGGAAGAAGCCGGCATACTGCTGGATCAGCCGGCCCCGGTGCTTCCCGTAGCGCAGCTGGATGCCGGCGCCGGAGGTGGCGAACGTCGCCCGGCAGTTCTCTGGCTTGACGATCTCGGTGAGGGAGCGGTGCTCCCAGGTCTCGCCCGAGTCACGGCTGATGCTGAGGTTCGCGCTCATGACCCCGCGGTCCGCGTCGTCGTTGCCGTACTCGCCGTTCCACACGCCGGTGTCCTTGGAGAACACGCAGAACAGGAAGATCGTGCCGGTCTCGACGTCCACCACGTAGGAGGGGTCGGAGTAGCCGAGCTTCTCACCGGGGACGTCGGACTCCAGGCCCTGGCGCACCTCCGTCGGCTCCTCCCAGGTGATCCCGCCGTCGCGGGAGCGCCGCTGCCAGATGGAGTTCGGGGCCGGGGAATCGCCGTGCTCGGGCCGCTTGTCGAAGGCGGCCAGCAGGTCGCCGTCGGCGGTGACGGCCAGGGCCGGGATGCGGAAGTTCTTCACACCCCAGTCGCCGGGGGCGGCGAGAACCTGCTCCTCGTAGCTGCCCTGCCGGCGGCCGTTGTCCTTGACCGGGGGCAGCGCGCCCGCGCCGGACGCTGCGGCGCTCGCCGCGCCTGCTCCGGCACCGAGAGCGGTCACGGCTGTCCGTCGCGCCGTGCGCCTCGGGAAGGAGACCCGCAGGTCCTGGACATCGAGCAGCGGCACGGAGTCGTGATCGACCGCAGCCCGCTCGGGGCGCGACAGCTCGGCGCCGCGCAGCGCGGTCAGCGAATCGACCAGCAGGCGGTGGGCGGTCTCCTCATCGGTGGCGCCGAGGAAGAAGGTCGGCCACCAGTAGCCGGACAGCAGCAGCTGCTTGCCGTCGGCCAGGATGTTGCCCCAGGAGGGGCTCGGCGGCTGCACGCCCGCGTTGATGAAGGACAGCGAGGCCTCGAGCACGATCGCGTCGGCGACCAGCACGGTCGCGAACACCATGATCGGGGCGATGCAGTTGCGGGCCACGTGCTTGACCAGGATCCACGGGGTGGAGGCGCCCATGACCTGTGAAGCCCGCCACGTAGTCCTTACCGAACTGGGAGAGCACGTTGGCGCGGATCACGCGGGCCAGCTGCGGGACGTAGAGGAAGCCGGTCGCGAAGATCAGCACCGGCAGCGAGGTGCCGAACACCGCGACGAACACGGCGGCCAGCGCGATGCCGGGGAAGGACATCACCACGTCCAGCAGGCGCATCACGATCTCGGAGAAGAACTTCGAGGCGGTGGCGGCGAAGGAGCCGATCACCGCGGCGGCGAGCAGCGCGCCGGCCGTGGCCGCGAGGCCGATCAGCAGGGAGGAGCGGGCACCGTGGGCGACGCGCGAGAAGATGTCGCGGCCGATCGCATCGGTGCCCAGCCAGTGCTCCGCGCTCGGCGGCTCCACCGGGGTGCCGGTGGTCAGGGGACTGTGCGGTGCGAGCAGAGGCGCGAAGATCGCGAGCAGGGCGAGCATCGCCAGGAAGAGCACCGCGATGCGGCTGGGCCAGGGGAGCACGCTGAAGGGGGCCAGAGGGCTGCCGCTGACCGACTGGAGTCGGGATTCGAGCTTGCTCTCCCTCGCGCCGCTGGTCGACGGCCTGCTCTTCCGCGCCCGGCTCGACGACGGCAACGACCTCCGGGCACTGCGGGAGGTGGTCGAGCTGCGGATCGCGCTGGATCACTCCGTCGCCGATCAGCTGGTGGGAATCTTCCTCGACACCACCAACCCCGAGCTCGAGGGGCTGGTCGAGCAGATGCACGAGCTGGCCTCCGCCGGGCAGCCCTTCCCCGAGGCGGACGCCGCCTTCCATACGGCGCTGTTCGCCCGCCTCAGCAACGGTCTGCTCCGGCAGCTCGCGCAGGCCTTCTGGGAGATCCACACCGTCGCCGTCCCGCTCCTCGAGCTCCCTCCGGCCGAGGACATCCTGGACACCGTCGATGCCCACCAGACCATGCTGAGCGCCCTCGAGGCCGGCGACGCCACGGCCTATCGCGCCGCAGTGATCGAGCACTACCGCCCGCTGGGTCGCGTGCTGGACGCGGCCTCCCGGGCCCGGGGGCCCCGGCCGAGACGGTCTGACTCAGCCGTTGCGCGACTTCTTCCGCCGGATCAGGTCCAGCACGATGCAGCCGCCGATGATCGCCAGGCGCAGCGGCGCCGGGACCGTCGGCTCGATCGGGAGCACGTAGCGGCTGTGGCCCAGGAATCCTCGGCTCAGGCCCGCCCACTGCCGGCCCACCCGCGCGGCGACCGTGCCCTGCATCTCGAACGTGAAGTCCAGGCCCAGCGGATCGCCCCGCAGCTCGAGCTCGGCGCCATCGGCCATGGTCATGGACACCCGGGTCGAGAAGATCGAGAAGCGGCTGGTGAGCTCGGCCAGCGGGGTGCCGTCGGGGGCGGAGAGCTCGAAGCGGTCGAAGCCGATCCCCGGAGGATCCGCGACGTGCAGGAGCGGTGTGCCATCCGCATCGGCGACGTCGAGCGAGCGGCTCCCGGCGAAGAAGCGGGTGACCCCGGAGCCGGTGGTCGAGACATGCCCGGCGACCTGCTCACCGGTGCCGTCGAGGATGTCGAAGTCGTTGGACATGAACCCGGTGATCTGCTGCATCACCAAGGTGTCGCGATCGAGGAGACGTGGCGCGGGTGCGGGAGTGTCCATCGGGACAGTGTGCCAGGACCGGGGAGCGATACGGTGGGGTCCATGACCGATGTGGACGCTCCCGCGCAGCTGGCGGCACTGGACATCTTCCTGCCCTCTCCGCCTCCCGATGCCGAGGCCCAGGAGGGCTTCCTCGACGAGGCCGCGGCACTGGCCCTGGACGGGCACCCGATCACCGTCTATCTGCAGGACGAGGACGCCTGGGCCTTCGAGGAGTGCGAGCCCGTGCGCGCACTGCTGGACTCGGCAGGGGAGTTCGCACTGCCCGTGACGCTGCTGGGCCTGGACATCGTGGTCACTGCCGTCTACCCCACCACGGAGCAGATGAAGAGGTTCGGGCTGGCCGGCGGGGAAGCCCGTGTGCAGCGGTCGGCGGCGGCCTCGGCCTGCGGGCCGACGGGCGCGGCGCCGATGCCCCGTGAAGCCGGCGGATTCGCGGCCCAGTTGATGGGCGTCGCCCCGGCCCCCGCACGGCCGGCCGGGGACCCGAGATCGGTGGGCGTCGCAACCTCATGGGCGGAGACCACGGAGACGGGCTGCCGGAGGCGGGAACCGGCGCCGCGGCCGGCTGAACGAGCCCGCTGCTCAGAGGGAGCAGGCCACCCCGTTGAAGCCGTGGTTGCAGTAGCCGCCCGGGTTCTTCGCCAGGTACTGCTGCTGCTCGGGCTCGGCCGTGTAGTACACGCCGTCTCCGGCCTCGGCCAGCGGCGCCAGCTCGGTCGTGATCGACCCACGGCCCGCCGCATCGAGAGCCTGCTGGTATCGCTCGACGGAGTCCCGCACCACCTCGCCCTGCGCCGCGGTGGTCCAGTACACCGCGCTGCGGTACTCGGTGCCCACGTCGTTGCCCTGACGGTTCGCGGTGGTCGGATCGTGCTGCTCCCAGAACTGGGTGAGCAGGGCGCGCAGCGTCTGCTCGCCGCCGCCGTAGATCACCCGCACCGCCTCGGCATGACCGGTCCGGGCGGAGAACACCTCCTCGTAGGTGGGGTGGGGCGTGAAGCCGCCCGCATAGCCCGAGGAGGTGGTGTGGACGCCCGGGAGCTCCCAGGCGATGCGCTCGATGCCCCAGAAGCAGCCGCCGGCCAGGATCAGCTCCTCGGACCCGGCGGGCCAGGGGCGCGGGTCGACCGGGGCGTCGGGGCCCAGCATGTCGGTGCCCAGCACCGCGTGCTCGCGCGCGAGCGGATAGGGGTACCGGTCCCGGCCCGGAAGCGCGTCCTCCGGCGCGACCATGTCCTTCTTGTGCGCGTACAGGAGGTCCATCATCTGCCACATGACAGCCACGGTAGTCCTGCGCGGCGGAGGAGGGCAGGGGACAGGGAGGCTTCTCACCCGGTGCCCAGGGACGCGAAGGCCTAGTGACCGGATGATCCGGTGGCCCGTGCTCGCTCAGCGCGGACGGGGCATCAGCGCGACCAGCAGGCCGATCACCGCGAGCACGCCCAGCACGATCATCCATGGGCCGAGCGTTGTCCCGGCTGCGGCGAGCACCACCACGGCGCCGACCGCCGTGAGTGCCACGACGGGAAGCAGCCCGCGCAGCACCAGACGCCAGGCCGAGAGCTCGAAACGGCCATGAGCGGGCAGAGTCGCGGCCAGTGCGAAACCCGCATGGGACAGAAGCAGCGCCAGACCCACCGCTGCTGCGCGCAGCAGGGACAGCTCGGCCTGGATGGCCAGCGCCGCGATCACCAGCAGCGGCCCCAGCACCCCGATGCCGGTATCGGGGCGGAGGGCCTGGATCAGCGTCACCGCACCTGCTGCGAGCGTGAGCAGGACCGTCATGAAGCTCGCGAAGAGCCCCTGGGGCAGGGCCCCCATCAGGGCGAGCACCATTCCTGCGATGCCCGCCAGGCGCAGCGTCCACTGCGTGCCGCTCACCTGCCGCAGGCTCAGCAGGGGTTCGGCGATCGGATCGATCAGTGTGCGCAGGGCCATCAGGACCTCCTCATCCGCGGAGCGCTCCGCGCCACGGATAGCGACAGCAGCACCGGTGCGAGCGAGGAGGGGCCCTCCCATGCGGTGACCGGGACGCCGGCCTCCTGCAGCTCGCGCACGGTGGAGCGCCGCAGCAGCCTGCGCATCGCCCACGCCTCCGGCCAGAAACGGTCCGAGGCCGTGCCGTCCTGC
The DNA here is from genome assembly GCF_014400405.1 of Brachybacterium sp. Z12. Classification (GTDB taxonomy): domain Bacteria; phylum Actinomycetota; class Actinomycetes; order Actinomycetales; family Dermabacteraceae; genus Brachybacterium. Next base: position 977,547 of record NZ_CP060496.1, read on the forward strand.
CGCACCGGCTTCCCCGCAGCGGGGAGATGTCACCGATGCTCGGCGGGAGGGTGTCCACTACGATCACGTCGGCCCCGTGCGAGACCAGGACACCGATCTGCGCGATCGCCTCCTTGTGCAGCAGCGGGGAGCACACCACCACCAGGGTGCCCGAGCGCACCGTCCGCAGCCGGCGCGGTAGGCGCATCGCGCTGTCGTCGCGCCCGGCGCGGGCGAGGGCGTTGGTGAGCACGCGCAGCTGTCGCGGCCCGGTGCCGGCCGGGACCGGACCGATGAGGTGCCCGAGGTCGAACAGGGAGACGCGGTCCCCGGCGGTGAGGTAGTGGCGGGCCACGGCGGCCGTTGCACGGACCGTCATGTCCAGGCTCGAGGGCGCATCGTCCCCTGCCCACGGGGCGGGGATGATGTCCGCGATCGTGTCCGTCACGATCAGGACCTCCGTGTCCTGCTCGGTGAACGTGGCGTTGGTGTGCAGGCGACCGGTGCGGCTGGTGACGCGCCAGTTGATCCGGTGCAGCCGGTCCCCGGTGCGGAACTCCCGCACCTCCGACAGCGCCGTGCCATCACCGCGGCGACGGGAGAGGTGCATGCCGCTGACCCCGATCGGGGTGGGCACCTCGACCGGTGCATCGAGCACCGACGCGGCGGGCACGGCCCGGATGGTCAGCGCCGGCAGCTCGGCCTGGGCGCGGAACGCCCCCAGCGCATCGGCGACCAGCGTGTGGACGGGGCCGACGCGAACACGCCCCCAGCGTCGGGCCCTGATGCGCAGCCGCACCGAGCCGTCGCCGGCGAGCGAGCCGTAGCGGGGGAGAAGAGCGTGTGCGGCTGCATCGGCACCGTGATCGCGGTGAGCGCGCCGGGCGCGGTGCGCAGGGTGAACGCCGTCGTGCCGCCCTCCTCGACGGTGCGCTGTCCCGGCACCGCGACCGGGGCGGGGGACCCCTCCTCGCGCCCTTCGACGATCCGCACCGTCACCGCGATCAGCGCCCAGGCGAGCAGCGGGATACCGAGCAGGACCAGCGCCGTCCTGCCCAGGAGCACTCCCAGCACGAGCGCCGTGCATCCCGCGAGCACGGCGCGCACCATGGCCGCGGTGGCCTGGGCCCGCAGCTGTCTCACGCGGAGGCGCCCGTCGGCTCCACCGCGGCGGGCACGGGGGTCTGGGAGAGCACGGACTCGACCACTCCGGCGCCGGTGGCGTTCTGGAGCCAGAGCTCGGGCTTCACGGTCACGCGATGATCGAGGGCGGGATGGGCGAGGGCCTTGATGTCCTCGGGGATCACGTAGCTGCGCCCACGGATCACGGCCAGCGCCCGCGCGCAGGTGATCAGTGCGAGGGTGCCGCGCGGGGAGGCGCCCACGAGCGAGTTCTGGTGCACCCGCGTCGCCGCGACGAGCTCGACCGCGTAGTGGCCCACCGCATCGTCGACGTGCACGTCCTCCACCACCTGCTGGACACCGCGCAGGGTCTCGGCATCGAGCACCTCGCGGACGGTCTGCTCCTCGCGGCGCCGGTCCAGGCGGCGGGAGACGACCTCCCATTCCTGCTCCGCCGTCGGATAGCCGAAGGAGAGGCGCAGCAGGAAGCGGTCCAGCTGCGCCTCGGGCAGGGGATAGGTGCCCTCGTGCTCGACCGGGTTCGCGGTGGCGAGCACATGGAAGGGATCGGGCAGGGGACGGGTGGTGCCCTCGACCGACACCTGCCGCTCCTGCATCGCCTCCAGCAGCGCCGACTGCGTCTTCGGCGGGGTGCGGTTGATCTCGTCGGCCAGCAGCAGTCCCGTGAACACGGGCCCGGGGCGGAACACGAACTCGCCGTTGCGCTGGTCGAAGACCTCAGCTCCGGTGAGATCCGCCGGCAGCAGGTCCGGGGTGAACTGGGCCCGGGTGAACTCGAGGCCGAGAGCCTGGGCGAACGACCGTGCGGCGAGAGTCTTGCCGAGCCCCGGGAGGTCCTCGAGCAGCACGTGCCCGCCGGCGAGGATCCCGGTGAGCACGAGCTCGAGGGACTCTCGTTTGCCGACCACGGCGGTCTCGACGGCATCGAGCACGGCGTGGGCGGCGGCGGTCGCCTCGGCGGAGGACATCGGGCTGGGGTGGGACATCGGGACCTCTCCTCGCCCGGAGGCGGGAACGCTGACGGACGGACGGACAGACGGACGGAGCCGCAGGACGGCGGTGGCGCAGGGCGGGGTGCTGCCCTCGGCGGGCGGCATGCACGACCCTACGTGAGGGACGGCACACAGCGCAGACGGCTCGCGCCGGGCTCGACCTGCGGACGAAGCCACATCACGGTTTGGTCAGGATCGACGGCGCCGCCGCGGGATGCGCCCCCGGTGCAGGAGGACGGGATATCCTGACCACCCGTCTCGAATCCGTCGACGTACGGGTTCTCGTGCCCGTCGTCGTGCGCGCTGAGGGCGTTCGCGTCCGTCGCAGTCCGACACGACCGCCGCCACCGAACGCCAGAGGTAGGAACATGCCCGAACCGATCCTGACCGTCAGTGACCTCACCGTCACCTTCCCGTCCGAGGCGGGAACGGTCCGTGCCGTGCAGAACCTGAGCTATGAGGTGCGCAGCGGCGAGGCCCTCGCGATCGTCGGCGAGTCCGGATCGGGCAAGTCGGTCAGCTCTCTCGCGGTGATGGGTCTGCTGCCGACGACGGCCACCATCTCCGGCGGCATCGACTTCATGGGCCAGGACATGTTCGCCCTGAACGACCGCCAGCTCTCGAAGCTGCGCGGTGACAAGATCTCGATGATCTTCCAGGACCCGCTGTCCGCACTGACCCCCGTCTACACGATCGGCGACCAGGTCGCCGAGGCGATCCAGCTGCACCATCCGAACGTCTCCAAGGCCGCGGCTGCTGACCGCGCCATCCAGCTGCTCGAGTCGGTGGGCATCACCGAGGCGCGCCGCCGCGCGCGCCAGTTCCCGCACGAGTTCTCCGGCGGCATGCGCCAGCGCGCCATGATCGCGATGGCGATCGCCAACGAACCCGAGCTGATCATCGCCGACGAGCCCACCACCGCGCTCGACGTCACCATCCAGGCCCAGGTCCTGGAGCTGCTGAAGACCGCGCAGGAGATGGTGGACGCCGCGACGATCCTCATCACCCACGACCTCGGGGTGGTCGCCGGCTTCGCCGACCGGGTGCTCGTGATGGAGAAGTCGTTCCTGGTCGAGCAGGGGACGGTCGATGACGTCTTCTACCGCCCCCGTGAGGCGTACACCCAGAAGCTGCTCTCCGCGGTGCCGCGCGTGGACGGTCAGGCCACCGCAGCTGAGCGCCTCGCGATCGAGCGCGGCGAGATGGAGGCCTCCGAGGCCAGCGCTGTGGGCGGCACCGTGCCCGATGCCGCTGAGGAGGGTGTCACGGACACCACCGCCGCGCCCAAGATCCTCGAGGTCGAGAAGCTCGAGCGGATCTACCCGATCACCAAGGGCGCGGTGTTCCGCCGCAAGGTCGGCGAGCAGCGCGCGGTCGACGGCATCTCCTTCGACATCCACGAGGGCGAGTGCTTCGCGCTGGTGGGCGAGTCCGGCTGCGGCAAGACCACCACGCTGATGGAGATCATGAAGCTCGAGTCGCTGCAGGGCGGGCAGATCCGCTTCAACGGCAAGGACACCTCCACGCTCAGCAAGCAGGAGCGCAAGCAGCTCCGCGCCGACATCTCGATCGTGTTCCAGGATCCGATGGCCTCGCTCGATCCGCGCCTGCCGGTCTCGGAGACGCTGCGCGAGCCGATGCGGGTCCAGGGGTACTCCGCCAAGAAGATGGACGAGCGGATCGAATGGCTGCTGGACACAGTGGGTCTCCTGCCCGAGCACGCGGACCGCTACCCCCACGAGTTCCCGGTGGCCAGCGCCAGCGCATCGGCGTGGCGCGCGCACTGTCCTGCGAGCCCAAGCTGATCGTGCTGGACGAGCCCACCTCCGCGCTCGACGTGACCATCCAGGCCGGGGTGCTCCAGCTGCTCGAGGAGCTCAAGCGGGACCTGGCCGTGAGCTACCTCTTCGTCTCCCACGACCTCTCCGTGGTCCGCAACATCTCCGATCGCATCGCAGTGATGTACAAGGGCCGGATCGTCGAGGCGGGCCGCACCGAGGACGTCTTCGACGACCCGCGGCATGAGTACACCCAGGCGCTGCTCTCCGCCGTCCCGATCCCCGATCCTGAGATCGAGCGCAGCCGCGACCGGATCTTCCTGGACCGTGATGCGCTGGATGCGCGCATCGCCTCGGGCGAGGTCACCGAGGTCACGGGCGCCTGAGACGTGCGTCGACCGCTCCTGGGACACCTCGGCCTGCGCCGGAGGCACGACGGTTCCACCCATATCCGCCCCGGCGGCGCACTCGTGCTGTGCGTCGTGGTGTGGCTCGTCTGTGCGGCGACCGTGCTGGAGTCGGCGTGGCTGCTGGGCATCGACGGCTGGCGCTTCGCCGTGCTGCCCGCGGCGGTCTCCGCCGCCGTATGGGCGCTGCTGTGGGCGCCGCGGGTGGTGGTGCATGAGGAGTCCATCGAGGTGCGCAACGTGCTCGAGACCCGGCTGCTGCCGATGGCCTCGATCGATCGCGTGCGCCTCGGTGCGATGCTGCGCCTCGAGCTGCTGCCCGCCCCCGGCAGTGACAAGAGCCAGGTCATCACGGCCTGGAACGCTCCCGGAGTGGGCCGTGACCGGCCGCGGGAGCGGCTCGCGGCGATGGACACCCGGTCCCGCTCGAATGCTGCTGCGGCCCGGCCGGACTGGGCGCAGCGCCTGCGCCGCGACCAGCTCGAGAGCCCCAGCTATGCGGCGGTCGAGGCCTGGGAGCGCTGGGAGGCCCGCCACGAGCCGGCATCACAGGAGACCGGCGCACCCGCAGCGACGCACTCACGCCGCCTCAACACAGGCGTCATCGCCGTGCTCGCCCTCGCCGCTCTCGCCCTGGTCGCCCGCGCCGTCCTCTGACGGACGTGGAAGGGCCCGGCCACCCGCGGGGGTGACCGGGCCCTTCCGCAGTGGGGCGCTGGCGATCAGGCTGCCTTGAAGCCCACGGTGGTCCAGTCGATCGTCTCGAACAGGGCCGCGCCGTAGTTCACGATGCCGTCGGTGACTCCGAAGATGTTCGGGGTCGCGTAGAAGGGGATCACGCTGAACGACGCCGCGACGATCGAGGAGAACTCGTTCGAGGCCGCCATGCGGGCCTCGGGATCGAGCTCAGTCTGCATCGATCCGGCGAGCTCCTCGAGCTCGGAGTCGAGATCCAGGCCGGTGTAGTTCTGCCCGGAGGTGGCCGGGTAGAACAGGTTCGCGGAGGACTGCTGCGGGAAGAGCGTGCCCTGCCACGAGAAGGTCACCATCTCGAAGTCACCGGTGTCGACGTAGTCGTCGAAGTACGCGTCGGAGGGGACGGTATCGAGCTCGACGGCGAAGCCGACCGCGTTGAGATCGGTCTGGATCTGGCGGGCACGGTCGGAGTTCGACTTGGTGTCCGCGGGGACCGTGACCGAGAGGGTCAGCTGCGCGCCGTCCTTCTCACGCACATCCCCGTTGAGCTCCCAGCCGGCCTCGTCCAGCAGCGCCCCGGCAGCGTCCGCGTCGTACTCCAGCGGACCGTCCGTGCCGGCCGCGAAGGAGTCCTCGTAGCCGTCCTGACCGGGCATGAACACGAAGTTGTCCACCGGCACCACGGGAGCCTCGAGCGGGCCCACCACGGCCTGGCCCACGGCATCGCGGTTGATCGCGCGGGCCAGGGCCTCGCGCACCTTGATGTCCGCCAGGGGATTGTCATCGCCGGTGACGTTCAGCGTGACGTGGGTCCAGGTGACACCGTTCGTCTTCTGGATGACCGAGTCCGAGCGGCTGGAGGCCGAGTAGGTGTCGCCGTCGGCGATGCGGATCGAGTCGATCTCCGCGTTGGCGAAGGCGGACGGCATCTGTGCCTGGCTGACCACCGAGAAGATGATCGTCTCGAGCTTCGGGGCCTGGCCCCACCAGTTCTCGTTGCGCACCAGGGTGATGACCTCGCCGGTCTGGTCGATGTCGCCGACCTTGAACGGACCGTACGAGGGGGTCGGGGTGGTGACGTAGCCCTCGTTGAACTCCGTCGGGTCCGAGGAGATGGACTCGGGCAGGCTCGGGTAGAGGTACTGGATCCAGTCAGGGAAGGTCGAGGAGTACTCGATCTCGCCGGTGAACTCGTCATCGGTCTCGCGCACATCGGCGATGTCCGACCAGCCGGTGGTGCTCGCGACCTGGAAGGCCTCGTCGGAGCCGTTGCAGGCCTTCCACTGGGCGGCGAAGTCCTTGATCGTGATGGGGAGCCGTCCTCCCACACGCCGTCCGGGTTGTACTTCACCGTGACGATCTGTGGATCCTCGTTCGTGATCTCGGCGGAGACGATCGTGTCCGGGTTCAGCACCGCCTCGCCATCCTCGGCGGCGGTGAAGCTGCCGGGCCAGATGGGGTCGAGGATCTCGTTGAGATCAACCAGGGCGCCGTTGGTGTGGTAGTAGTTCCACGTGTTGGGCATCTGGGTCACGGCCAGACGCAGCGTGCCGCCGTCCTCGACCTGGTCGTACTCCGTGCGCTCCCAGCCGGTGTTGGGCAGCTCCGAGGCTTCCTCGGCGGCCTGCTCGTTCTCCTCGGCGGCCTGGCTGGCCTGCTCGTCGGAGGACTGCTGCCCGCAGGCGGCGAGGGCACCGAGGCCACCCACCGCAGCGGTGCCCTGGAGGAACCGGCGACGGTTGCTGGTGATGGTCATTGTTTGCTCCTTTGAAGGTGAGACGCCGCCACGGGAAGAGACGGGCGTATCGGAGGCCGGCCGGGCCGGCGGGATAGCGCGGGGTCGGGAAGGGGCGGGGGGAGCCTCTTCGGAACGGGACGCGGCGTCGATGCCGCGTCGGGGACAGATGGGGGCGAGGCTCAGGCTCGTTCGCTGCCGCTGGTGGGATCGAGGGCGTCGCGCAGCGCGTCACCCACGAGGGACACCGCGGTCAGCAGGGTCACCAGGAACGCGGCGGGGACGATGAACAGCCAGGGGCGTGAGACCACCGCCGAGGTGCCGTCCTGCAGCAGCGTGCCCAGGGACACGTCCGGAGCCTGGATGCCCAGGCCGAAGTAGGACAGCGAGGTCTCCGCGAGGATCGCGTAGCACACCCCGAGGGTGGCATCGATGATCAGCAGCGAGGAGACGTTCGGGACGATGTGGCGGGTGAGGATCTTGAAGGTCCCCACCCCGGAGAAGCGGGCGGCCAGCACGAACTCCCGCTCACGCAGCGACTTGGTCTGATTCTTCACGATCTGGGACATGATCATCCAGCCGAACAGGCCGATGAACAGCACCAGGATCATCCAGGACATGTCCGCCAGCAGCGGCGAGATGATCATCAGGACGTAGAAGATGGGCAGGGTGAGCAGAAGATTCACCAGCCAGCCGTGGAACAGCTCCACGGCCCCGCCCAGGTATCCGGCCAGCGCGCCGACCAGCGCGGCGATGATCGTCGCGATGGGGGCGGCGATGAAGCCGATCATCAGCGACTTGCGCAGCGCCGCGGTGATCGAGGCGTAGAGGTCCACGCCGATCGCGTCGGCGCCGAACCAGTGCTGCCCGCCCGGAGGAGCGTTGAAGCCGTAGGGGTCCTGCTCTCCCACGGCGTACATGTTCGGGATATTGCCGACCAGCGCGAACAGCACGATCACAGCCGTGAGGGAGGCGCCGATCCAGAAGTTCGGCTTCCGCTTCAGCCGGCGCCAGACGAGCGCATTGCGCGAGATCGGTCGTTTGCGCGGGCCGGTGACGGCCTCATCATGCAGGCCTGTATCGGCGTCGACCAGGTCAGGTGCCTCGGGCGATCCGGAGGGGGCGTGGAGAGAGTCGACATGGGTCAGATCCTCACTCTCGGATCGAGTGCGGCGTAGAGGAATTCGGAGAGCGTGGACGCGAAGAGCACCAGCACGGCCGAGAAGAGCACCGTCCCGGACAGCGCGTTCACGTCGGAGCTCTGGACGGCCTTGATGCCGTACTCGCCCATGCCCGCCCACGAGAACACGATCTCGAGGAAGGCGGAGCCGGAGACCAGCGTGCCGAAGTTGTACGCGAAGTACGTGGACATCGGGATGAGCGCGACGCGCAGGCCGTGCTTGACCAGCGCATACGTGCGGGTGGCACCCTTCGCACGAGCGGTGCGGATGAAATCCGAGCCCAGCACATCGAGCATGACCGCGCGCTGGTAGCGCGAGTATCCGGCGGCGCCGAACAGGGTCAGAGCGATCGTGGGTAACAGCAGGTGGGATATGTAATCCCAGAGCGTCGGCCAGAATCCCTCGATACCGGTGGTATAGGCCTTGGTGAATCTGATGAGCTGGAAGTCCAGCACGTTGTTCAGCTTCGTCGCGAGGATCATCAGCAGCACGCCGCCGACGAAGGTCGGGGTCGAGATGAGGATGAACGAGCTGTAGGAGATGATCTGGTCGGAGGCCTTGTACTGCCGTACCGCGCCCCAGACGCCCGCAGCGACACCCACCAGGGCGGCCAGCAGCGAGCCGATGATCAGCAGGCGCAGGCTCACGCCCGAGCGGCCCAGCCATTCCTGCTCCCAGAATCTGAACCACATCGCCGGATCGCCGAGCATCTGCTTGACCACCGACTGATTCGCCGCGTCCGTGCCCAGCTTCTCCGTGAACGGAGCAGTCACGAAGTTCTCGATCCACCACCAGGTGCGCAGCAGCACCGGGTCCTTGTCGTTCACGCCCTGGGCGCTGAGGATCGCATCGATCGACGCTTCATCGAGCGGAGGGTTGCGACCGAGGTAGCGGTTGCGCGGCCGGAAGAAGGAGCTGGCGGCGATGTAGGCGATGACTGTGGCGAGCCCCGTGAGGATCGAATAGTTCACGAACCGGCGCAGGATGTACTTCGTCACCGGGCGACTCCTTCGGCCGACAGGCCTATCACCAGTGCGCTTCCGAGGGGACTCACGAGCCCGGACGACGGGCTCGAGACGGAGAGGTGCAGCACTGGGAATCCTCACATGATCAGTTCATATGCCTCTTCGTGGGAGGCACGGCGCCGAACACCGCGTTGTGTGTCGGTCCCAGAACTGTAGATCACCGCACATGGTGCTGGACGACTGTCACGGCCGTCATGACCGAATCGTTACTCTCCGGTGTTCGAGAGCTCGCGCAGATGACGGTGGAGGGTGCGGCGGTCGATCGCACGGATCGGTGGAGCCTCCGGATCCTCGACCTGCGCGCGGTCGATGAGGTCCTGCAGCGGGGCGCTCAGCGGTGCGGCCTGCGGATCCTGCGCGCGCTCGGCGGCGATCTCGGCGAGCGTCCGTGCGAGGGTGCGTGCCGTCATGCGGCGATGCGGCTGGCTGGGCGCCGTGGATCATGTCCTCGAGCCGACGGACCCGGACGTCCTGACCGTGCGGGAGCGCATAGTCGACGTCGAGATCCAGCGGCGGGCCATCCAGCTGATCGGCGCGGGAGGGCTCGAGCCGCACGAGCCATATCGCCGCCCCGGCCGCGAGACCGCCGGCGAGCACCATCGGCAGCGACATCCGCATCCCGACGAAGGTGAAGATGCCCAGGAGTGCGAGCGCGGCAGCGGCGCCGCCCAGCACGTGCAGCAGCAGGGACTTCAGACCGGCGCTCATCGGCCTCGCTCCTCGAGCTGGGCGGCGAGCAGGTCCAGCCGTGCCAGGGCGTCCTCGCGGTCCGCCTCGTCGAGCGGTAGATCGTCGAAGAGCGCGCGCCGGTACAGGTCGGCGAGATGGTCCAGGGCTTCGCGATCGATCGAGAGGGAGCTGAGCACGGTGACCACGAACTCGAACGTGGTCTGGGCCGGCTCGCGCCGGATCCCGGCCCGGCCGATCGCCGCCTCGAGCGCGAGCCAGGCCGAGACCACAGCGTCCTGGGCGTCCATGTCCATGGTGAGCCGCGTACGGGCATCGGCGAGGGCGGTGCGCGCCTGCTCCGCCGAGAGATCCACATCGGGTGCGTCCTCGGCCTCCTCACGCGGCGGGTGGGCGAGGGAACGCATGCGCAGCACCAGCCAGAGCAGCACGAGGCCAGCCGCGACCGAGGCGATCACTATGAGGGCGGTGGCGACGAAGCGGGGTGCCGCGCTGTTGTTCTCCTGGGGCGGCATCGTGAAGATCGACCAATCAGGCTCGCTGTAGTCCTCGGACACGGACTCGGTCTGGAGGGGCTCCGGCTCGCGGACGTCCCCGACTTCGACGAACGGCGCGCGCTCAGCGGCCGCACCGAGAGTGACGAGCCCGAAAGCGCCCAGTGCCGCGATCAGCAGCAGCGCGGCGAGGGTGCGACGAGCACGTCGGCGCCCGGCGTCGGGATCCCCGGCGGTGGGCGGGCTGAGGGTGGGCGCCTCCGTCATGGCATGTCCGAAGGGGTTCGGTGCGGGGAGGCCACGATCACGGACTGCTCGCCGGCGATCCGGGTGAGGATCAGCGTCGCCGACTCGTCCCCGAAGCGTCGCGGGCGCAGCTTCCGCCGCAGCTCCTCGGGCTCCACGGCGGTGCCGCGCTTCTTGATCTCGAGCACGCCCAGGCGGTGCTCCCGCAGGTAGGAGGCGAGGCGCTTGATGCCGAACGGCATCACGTCACGGACGGCGTAACCGCGGACGAAGGGCGATTCGGCCCGCCGATCCGAGGTCAGGTAGGCGATGGTCGGATCGAGGGTGTGCGCCTCGAGATCGGCGGCCACCCGCCCCAGCAGCCGGGCACGGATGATCGCGCCGTCGGGCTCGTAGAGATGTGCCCCGAGGGGGCCGGGCTCCGGATCCACGGGATCGTCGGCGGTGCGCGCGAGCCGGTGGGCGCCGGCACGATCGACCACCAGTGCCGAGGAGGGGACCCCGCCCGCAGCCAGCGGACCGCACCACATCGTCGCCTCGAGCACCTGACCATGCCAGGACAGCCACTGCACCTCGGCCTCGTCCGGGAGCACCTCGCGGTCCACGGCCGGGCCGAGCTTCGCCCCGAGCGGGCCCAGCGCGCCGTCTCCGCCGAGTCGGCGGGCCAGCTCGAGCACGGCCGAGACGGGCGGGGAGTAATCCTCCGGATCATGCAGCCGGCGCGAGCCGCCCCGTGAGGAGGTGCGGCGGGCGGGATCCATCCAGATCCCCTCGGTGGTGGAGGGGTCGTGCTCCTCGGCGGTGCCGAGCGTCGCGGTCGCGGTGGGGAAGGGGCGCAGGTTCAGAGTCGCCACCGCCACGGCCACGGGGTCGAGGTCCACGGCGTGCACGTCGAGGCCCAGCCCCGCGAGGGCCATGGCATCCCCGCCGATGCCGCAGCCCAGATCGGCGACCGAGGTGATGCCGGCGCGCTGGAAGCGGCGTGCATGCAACGCGGCGACCGGGAGACGGGTGGCCTGTTCGAGCCCGTCCGGGGTGAACAGCATCGAGGAGGCGAACTCGCCGAACTTGTCGACCGCGCGGGCTCGCAGCCGCGACTGGGTCATCACCGCGGAGACCAGCTCGGGGAGTGCCCCGCCTCGCGCAGCGCAGTGCTGCGGCGCAGGATGTCCTTCTCCTCATAGGGAGGGAGCGAGTCCAGCAGTTCGAGCCCGCCCGGGTGGAGCACCGGCTCCACCGCCTTCGCGGCGTCGCTGTCGGCGGTCATCGGAACAGGCATGCTGGCGAGACTACCCGGTTGCCGAGATGCCGCCGGGACCTGCCACGCTCATGCGCGCACGTCGATGACGAGCTTGCCCCGGGTGTGGCCCTCCTCGAGGACCCGGTGGGCGTCGGCGATCTGCGCCAGCGGGAACACCTGCGAGACCTCGAGCGGATAGATGCCCGAACGCATCCCCTGCACCAGGTGGTCCAGCCGGTCGCGGCCGGGGACGATCGCGGGGATCGCGGCGCGGATCCCGCGGTCGCGGGCAGGGGAGAGGTCCGCCAGCGAGGGCAGCGGCACCACGATCCCGCCCGGGCGCAGCAGCTCCAGGCTCGGCTCGAAGGTGGAGAAGTAATGGGTGTCGAGCACCACGTCGACGCCCTCGCCGTCGGTCGCCTCCCGCAGCGCCTGCTGCCAGTCGACCTCGTCGTAGGCGATCGGCTCGGCTCCCAGCTCGCGGATCCGCTCCGCATTGGCGGCCCGGCCCGTGGCCCAGACCCGTGCCGCGCCCGCCTCGAGCGCCATCGGGATCAGCAGCTGGCCCACGCCGCCGCTGCCGCCGTGGATGAGCACCGTGTGCCCCTCACGGATCCCGGCCGCGTCACGCACGGTCGCGATCGCGGTGAGCCCGGCCAGCGCGAGCCCCGCCCAGCGCGGGAGGTTCTCCTCCGGCACCGAGTCGGGGATCGGGGCGAGATCGTCGGCCGAGATGGCGATGACCTCCGCCATCACGCCGCGCTGGTCCTGCGGGCCGCGCATCCCGAACACCCGTGTCCCGGGGGCGAGCCCTCGTGAGGCCAGCTCGGCCTCGTCGAGGTCAGGGCCGGCGGAGAGCACCGTGCCGACCATCTCCCGGCCCGTCCCCGCGGGGAGCTCGAGGCCCTCGGCACGGCCCGAGGAGCCGTCGCGGATCTTGTGGTCCAAGGGGTTGAGACCGGCATAGGCGACTTCCACGAGCACCTCGCCCTCGCCGGCCTCGGGGCGGGGCGACTCGGGGCGGATTGTCAGGACGTCGGGGCCGCCGAAGCGGTCGAAGAGGATCTCACGCATGCTCCCATCATGCACCTGGAATGCGGCCGCCGTCCGTCCCGTCGGCGCGTCGGGTGTCATGGGAGGATCGTTGTGACGATGCGGAGAGGGAGGAGGGCCATGGCAGCGAGCCCGACGGACCCGTGGCAGTGGCGGGAGCGACTGCTCGCGGAGATGGTGCTCGCGCCGGCCGTGGAGAGCGTTCCGCTGCGGCGTGCGGCAGGACGGCTGCTCGCGCAGTCGCTGCACAGCCCCGAGGACATCCCCTCCGGTCCTGTCTCCGCGATGGACGGCTTCGCCGTGCGCAGCCAGGAGCTCACCGGGCAGGGGAGCACCATCCTGCCCGTCTCCGCGGATCTCCCGGCCCGCCCTGGCCAGGTCCCACCCCTCGCCCGGGGCACCGCGGCGAGGATCATGACCGGCGCACCCATGCCCGAGGGCGCTGATCTCGTGATCCCGGTCGAGGACACCGACGCCGACCCCGAGGGCCGCGCCCCCGCCCGAGTGCGGATCGGCGCGGAGGCCTCCCGGGAGCCGGGTCGCCATCTCCGGGACCGCGGTGAAGAGATCGGCCGCGGCGACGTGCTCGCCGAGGCCGGCGACCGCATCGGCCCGGGGCTGATCGGTCTCGCCCGCACCCTCGGCATCGCACAGGTCCCGGTCCGCGCCCCGCTGCGCATCGCCGTGGTCGTCACCGGCGATGAGCTCACTGCGGACGATGCGCACCAGGCAGAGGGCACGGTGCGGGAATCGAACGGCACCATGCTGGCCGCGGCGCTCACCGCCGACGGCTGCGAGGCCCAGGTGCTGCGCAGCGGGGACGAGCCGGCAGCGCTCGCCGAAGTGCTCGCCGACGCGGAGGAATCCGCTGACCTCGTCCTGACCACCGGCGGGATCGGGCACGGAGCCTACGACGTGGTCAAGGCGCTGCTCGGGCCGCGAGGCACCGGGACCTCCTGCTTCGTGCACCTCGCGCTGCGTCCCGGCGGGCCCCAGGGTGCAGGACGCCTGCCCGGCGGCACCCCGGTGGTGCATCTGCCCGGCACCCCGGTCGGTGCACTCGTCGGCCATCACCTGTTCGTGCGGCAGCTGCTGCCGGGCGGCGGGAGCCCGCCGCACGCCGTCGGGCTCGAGGACCCCACCGGGCTGGTCGCGCGCAGCCGGCGACGCGAGGGCCTCGTCGTCCTCGCCGGACGCCTCGCCACCGGGCCCCAGGGCGCACCGCTCGTCCGGCTCCTGCCCGGGAGACGCCTGGCCCCCTACGGACGTGCCGACGCGCTCGTGCTGGGAGGCGCCGCAGCCTGCACCGGGATCGAGGACAGCGCCCTGGTGATGCCGCTGTGAGACGAGGAGAGGACACCGTGGGAAGGAACGACGAAGAGCCGACCACGCAGGAGGGACCACCGTCGATCCTGCGCCGCGCCGTGCCCGAGCACCGGCTAGCACCGCCCGGCGGCATCGGCGAGCGGTACCTGCGCCAGATGCGGCTGCCGCAGCTGGGCGAGCTCGGTCAGCGCCGCCTCGCCGCGGCGAGGGTCGCGGTGATCGGTGCCGGCGGCCTCGGTGCGCCGGTGCTCTCCTACCTCGCCGCCGCCGGCATCGGCGAGATCACCGTGTTCGACCCGGACACCGTCGACGTCACGAACCTCCACCGCCAGGTGCTGTTCACCGCCCAGGACCTGGGCCGGCCGAAGGCGGTGGCGGCCGCCGAGCATCTGCGCCTGCAGAATCCCGAGGCGAGCGTCACCGCTGTGGTCGGCACCGTCACCCCGGCGGACGCGCTCGAGCAGCTGGCGGGATACGACCTGGTGCTCGACGGGACCGACAACTTCCCCACCCGCTACATGGCCTCCGATGCCTGCGAGATCCTCGACATCCCCCTGGTGTGGGGCTCGATCCTCGCCTTCGCCGGGCAGGTCAGCGTGTTCTGGGGCGCGGAAGGGCGCGGGGTGACCTACCGGGATGTGCACCCCGTGCCGCCGCGGCCGGGGAGGTGCCCAGCTGCTCCGAGGCCGGGGTGCTGGGCATGCTGTGCGGCGTGATCGGCTCGACCATGGCGATGGAGGCGGTCAAGGTGCTCGCCGGACTCGGGGACGTGCTCTTCGGCCGCGTCGCGCTGTACGACGCGCTGCGCGCCCGCTGGGACGAGGTGCCGCTCGCGCGTGACCCGGACCGCAGCGCGGTCGAGACGATCGAGGACGTCATGCTCACCTGCGGGCTGCCGGGTCCGACGGGGCCTGCGACCGAGGAGGTCTCGGTCTCCGAGCTGCCCGGCCTGCTGGTCGCCGGCGTGCGCGTGATCGACATCCGCGAACGGCGTGAGCTGGACGGCGGGATGGTGCAGGGCGCCGAGCACGTGCCGATGGCGAAGCTGCTGGCCGTCGGCGGTCCCGGAACCGGCGCGCTCGAGAGCGCAGTGCTCTACTGCGCTGCGGGCTCCCGCTCTGCCAGCGCGCAGCGGGTGCTGGCCGAGCGCGGGATCGGCGTGCGCTCGCTGCGCGGCGGTTTCGGTGCCGTCGAGGGCAGTGAGATCGCGGTGGTGCCGCCGGGATGAGCCCGCCCCGCTCAGCCGCCGGCGAAGGGCGGCAGCACATCCAGCCGGTCACCGTCCGTGAGCGCACGGCTACGATCCGTGCAGGCCACCGCGTTGAGCAGGATGCTCGAGCGCTCGATGACCCGGGCGGCATCGGCGGAGGCACCCACGAGCAGGGCGTCGACGGCCTCCTGCACCGTCGCGGCGTGCACGTCGGCGGTGTCTGCCCCGTACTCGGCGGCGGCGCCTGCGAACAGGCGCACGGTGATGCGCGGCGCGGTGGCGACGCCGGGCCCTGTGGTGGTGTCGATGCTGGTCATCTCATCCTCTCTCAGCCGCCTATGGCGCTCATCGGTCGCTCCGGCTGCACGAAGTCCTCGCGGTCCATGCCGTGGCCGGCCTTCTTGCCCCACTGGGCGGCACGCCAGATCGAGGCAATCGCCTCATCGTCGGCCCCCGAGCGCAGCGCGCCCCGCAGATCCGTCTCCTCGCGGGAGAACAGGCAGGTGCGCACCCGCCCCTCGGCGGTGAGCCGGGTACGACGGCAGTCGGCGCAGAAAGGTCGGGTCACCGAAGCGATGATGCCCACCCGCCCGCGGTGGCGGCCGGTGGCGCGGTCCTCGACCTCGAACAGCTCCGCAGGGGCGCCGTCGCGGGCCTCGGCCACCGGGGTGAGGACGCAGCGGGGCGCGAGCATCGAGTGGATGTTCCCGGCGGTGATCATCGAGCCGCGGTCCCAGATGTGGTCCGCGTCCAGCGGCATCTGCTCGATCACCCGCAGCTGGAGGTCCCGGTCCAGGCACCAGTCCAGCAGGTCCGGCAGCTCGTGGTCGTTGACCCCGGGCAGCAGCACGGCGTTGACCTTGATCGGGTCGAGCCCAGCCTGGCGGGCACCGTCGATCCCCGCGAGCACGCGGTGGAGGAGCGGGCGCCGGCTCAGGCGCTCGAAGGTCTCGGAGACCACGGAGTCGAGGGAGACGTTGATCCGGTCCAGGCCAGCCTCGCGCAGCGGGGCCGCGCGATGGTCCAGACCGATCGCGTTCGTGGTCAGCGAGATGTCCGGGCGCGGCTCGAGCGCGGCGACACCGGCGATGATCTGTTCGAGATCGGGCCTGGTCAGCGGCTCACCGCCGGTGAACCGCACCTGCTCGATGCCCAGCCGCTCCACCCGATGCGCACCAGGCGCACCACCTCGTCGACGCTCAGCAGCTGGTCCTTCTTCAGGAACGTCATCCCGGATGCGGGCATGCAGTAGGTGCAGCGGAGATTGCAGAAGTCCGTCAGCGACAGGCGCAGGTCACTCGCCGCCCGACCGAAGCGATCGGTGAGCGTGGGGGTGTCGGGGCGGTCCGAGGTATCGGGCAGGGTGGTGGCGGTCTCGTCGGTCCTGCGTGGCGTCGGCATTCCCAGCGAGATGCGGCGCGATGCCATCTGCTCACCTCTTTCCGCGCGGCCCGGCTATGCCGGGGTGTCCCACCAGGATAGGGGTGATGTGACAACCGGGGCAGGACCATCGACGCTTCCGGGCCCTCCGACCGACAGCACCGAGCCCCGCAGAGCCATACTGGTGGGGCGTCACGAGACGCTCCAGCACGCAGACGGGAGGGAGTGCGAGATGTCCGGTGCCCAGCGGATCCCCCTGGCCGATCACGTGGCGGATGCCGTCGCGCTGCTCGGCACGGTCCGGGCCACCGAGGTGATCGCCCTGGACGGCCGCGCCTCGGGCCGTATCGCGGCCCGCGAGCAGCGTGCCCTGGTCGACGTCCCGGGAGTCGACAATTCGCAGATGGATGGGTTCGCGCTCGCGGCTGCGGATCTCGGCGCGGCCGGCAGCGAGGTGGTGCTGCCACTGGGCCCGGTGATCGCCGCGGGTGATGCACCCTCCGCGCTCGAGCCGGGCACCGCTCGCCCGATCATGACCGGCGCGCCGATCCCCGACGGCGCCGAGCTGGTGATCCCTGTCGAGGAGAGCGCCCAGGGCAGTTTCACCCCGGGCGCGGCGTCGGCCGCGACCGTCGCCCTCACTCCGGTCTCGGTCGGGGCCGGCCGGTTCGTGCGCCGACGCGGCTCGGACACGCATCGGGGGACACCGTGCTGCGCGAGGGCCGGCTGCTCACCCCGGCGCGGATCGCCCACCTCGCGTCCTGTGGGGCACGGGACGTCGAGGTCGAGGCGACGCTGCGGGTGATCGTGCTGTCCACCGGCACCGAGGTGCAGGCTCCTGCGGGCGGCGCTCCCGCTCCCGGGCGCCTCTTCGACGCCAATGGTCCCGGTCTGGCCGCCGCACTCACCGAGGCCGGCGCCGAGGTGGTGCACGTCGGCGCCGTGCCGGACGACGCCGGCGCCCTGCTGGAGCATCTGCGGGAGCAACTCCGCACCCTCGACGCCGACCTCGTGGTCACCAGCGGCGGGGTGAGCATGGGTGCGCTCGAGGTGGTCCGGCACGCCGCCGAGCACGAGTGCGTCTCCCTCGCCTTCCCGACGGTCGCGATGCAGCCCGGCGGCCCGCAGGGCATCGGCACGCTGGATGTGGACGGGCGCAGGGTCCCGTGGCTGGCCTTCCCCGGCAATCCCGTCTCTGCGCTGCTCAGCTGCGAGCTCATCGCCCGTCCTGCGCTCGGCGCCCCTGCCCGGCGTCGGCTGCGCCTGCCCGTGCAGCTCGAGGCCGAGGAGCCCTCACCGCCCGCCCTGGACCAGTACCGTCGCGCCCGGGTGCTGCCCTCGGGCCGGGCGCGCCTGGTGGGTGGTGCCTCCTCCCATCTGATCGGCGGCTATGCCGCTGCGGACGCCCTGGTGCTGGTGCCGGCGGGAACCGTCGCCGTGCGCGACGGCGACGAGCTGGAGACCCTGCTGATCCCCGGAGGAGACTCATGAACCACCACGCCGACGATCTCTCCCATGTGCGGCCGGACGGCTCAGCCCACATGGTCGACGTGACCGACAAAGCAGTCACCTCCCGAGAGGCGAGCGCCCGCGCCGTGCTGCGCACGCGGCCTGATGTCGTCGCCCGGATCGCCGAGGGGGACCTGCCCAAGGGCGAGGCGCTGGCCACCGCCCGGATCGCCGGGATCATGGGCGCGAAGCGCACCCCGGACCTGATCCCGCTGTGCCACCCCCTGCCGCTGTCCGGGGTGGAGATCGACCTGGTGCCCTGCGAGGACCGGGTGAGATCACCGCACGGGTGCGCACCAAGGGCGTCACCGGCGTGGAGATGGAGGCGCTGACCGCCGCCACGGTCGCCGCGCTGACCGTCTACGACATGATCAAAGCCGTCGACCACCTCGCGACCATCGAGGAGGTCCAGGTGCTCACGAAGTCCGGCGGCCGCAGCGGGGACTGGACACGACCGTCGGCGCAGCAGGCGCAGCAGGCGCAGCAGGAGGAGCCGACGGGGCAGGGGAGCGGAGCGTGAGGGAGATCCCCGCTCGGCGCACCGACGCGGACTGCACGGTGCGCGAGGACCCCTCCGCCGCACCGCCCCTGACCGGCACCGCACGGGTGGTGATCGCCTCGACCCGCGCCGCCGACGGCACCTACGAGGACCGCACCGGGCCGCTGCTGGTGCAGTGGCTGCGCAGCCGCGGCCTCGAACCTGTCGAGCGATGCGTCGTGGCCGACGGGCCCGAGGTCGGGCAGGCGCTCGCCGCCGCGATCGAGGCGGGGACCGACATCGTCATCACCTCCGGCGGCACCGGCATCAGCCCCACCGACACCACCCCCGAGCAGACCGCGCCCCTGATCGAGCGGGAGATGCCCGGCATCCTCGAGGCGGTGCGCCGCCTCGGAGCCGAGAAGGTCCCCACCGCCCTGCTCTCCCGCGGCGTGGCCGGCATGGCCCGGCGCACCTTCGTGGTGAACCTGCCGGGCTCCCGCGGAGGAGTGCGGGACGGCATCGAGGTGCTCGACCCGATCCTCGACCACCTGCTGGACCAGCGCGACGGAGGAGACCACGCATGAACGCCATCGAGCACGGCCCCACGACCGGGGCCACCGACCCGACCCGTGGCGCAACCCCGTTCGGGGCCCCCGCGGAGGAGCTCCGCGTCGCGGGCGATCCCGCGATGGGCGGCGCCGCCGAGCGCGCCCGCCTCGCAGAGGTCCGCGAGGAGGAGATCACCGTGTCCCGGATGGTCGAGGCGGTCGCCGATCCCCGCTGCGGCGCCGTGGTCACCTTCGACGGAGTCGTGCGCGACCATGACGGCGGTCGCGGAGTGACGAGGCTCGAGTACTCCGCGCATCCCTCCGCGCAGCAGACGCTCACCGAGGTGGCCCGCGAGATCGCCGAACGCTACCCGGACACGCTCGTCGCCGTGACCCACCGGGTGGGACCGCTCGCGATCGGCGACTCCGCCCTGGTGTGCGCCGTCTCGGCCCCGCACCGCAAACAGGCATTCGTGGCCTGCGACGAGCTCGTGGACACCGTCAAGCAGAGGGTGCCGATCTGGAAGCACCAGGTCTTCGAGGACGGGCAGAGCGAATGGGTCGGAGCGCTGGGCTGAGCAGGGGCGGTCGCTTCACCTGCCGGACACCCGCGATGGTTACGGTGCTCCCATGCGCATCCTGCACCTGACCGACACTCACCTCTACGGCGACCCGTCGGCCCGCCACTACGACCGGATCGACCCCACCGCCGCCCTCCATGGCGTTCTGGCCCGCCTCGCGGACCTGCGCGACATCGACCTGGTGGTCCACACCGGGGACGCCTCCGAGGACGGCACCGCGCAGAGCTATCGGCTGCTGCACGAGATCCTCGACCCCTTCGCGGCGGCCCTCGGGGCGCCTCTGGCAGTGGTGATGGGCAACCATGACGTCTCCGCCGTCTACGGCGAGCAGATCGCCCCGGGCGAGCACCTCGCCGAGAGCCAGGACCGGGTGCTGCCGCTGCCCGGCGGCGGCCGTGCGGTGGTGCTCGACTCGAGCGTGCCCGGGGCCGGTTACGGACATCTCGACGCCTCTCAGCTCAGCTGGTTGCGAGATGTGCTGTCCGTCCCCGCTGAGGCCGGGACGGTGCTGGCGATCCACCATCCGCCGCTGGTCGGAGCTACCGCCCTGCTGCGCGGCCTGGACCTCGACGGGCTCGACGAGCTCGCCGCCGTGCTCGAGGGGTCGGACGTCCGCATCGTGCTCTCGGGTCACTACCATCACGAGATGACCGGGGCGATCGCCGGGATCCCGGTCCATGTCGCCCCGGGGATCACCAATGTCGTCGACCCGCTGTCGGGCGGATCGCACGAGCAGGCCCTGGCACTGTCCGGTGCCAGCGTGATCGAGCTGGGCGAGGGCGCGCCCCGGGTGTTCAGCGCCGTCTTCCCGAACGCGGGGGACACGGCGGAGGACGCCGAGCTCCCGGTCTATCGCTTCAGCTCCGAGCAGGTGCAGCGGATCCTCGAGGCCGCCGGGCGCTGAGCGCCCGCCCAAGAATCGCGAAAGCCCCCGCAGCGATGTGCTGCAGGGGCTCCGTGGAGGGTGCGTCGGTCAGCGGCCCATGCCCATGGGGCCGATGCCCTGGCTGGCGCGCGACTTGATCACCGCGGCGTAATCCCCGCCGGTGCGGTTCTCCGACACGTTGCCGGGGCGCTCGACGTCCTGACCCTGCATGCGATCTGCGAGTCGGCCCAGAGCGGAGCTGAAAGAGCGGAGGAAGGTCATGATCGTGGGTCCCCTTCGGTTCGGAGTGACGTGATCGGGTCAGGCCCTGGATCGCAGGTGCCGCGACAGCTTCGATATGTCCTATCCTCCGCCTCTTCCGCCGTGCGCGCGAGGGCTCCGGACCCACAAGTTGCCAGGTTCACAAGAAGGGTGTGACCTGGTGCGCTCCAAGGCAGCGCAGAGCGTCCGGGTGGGCCTGACTGGCGGATCGGCGTGCGCGAACCGCTGCGGATCTGGCACTCGCCTTGCATGAGTGCCAGCGGGCGTCCTACAGTTGCCCCGTTGGCAGTCGACGGCCGAGAGTGCCAGAGACTGCCGCAGAGGGATCTTCCCCGGTCGGCACCGCGACGACGATCGGGACCGGATCCCGCCACCCAGAACTCACAGAGTCATCTCTTCATGAAGGAGTGAGCCGCATGTCGGTCTCCATCAAGCCCCTCGAGGATCGTGTCGTCGTCAAGCCGCTCGAGGCCGAGCAGACCACTGCTTCCGGCCTCGTGATCCCGGACTCCGCGAAGGAGAAGCCCCAGGAGGGCGAGGTCATCGCCGTCGGCGCCGGCCGTTTCGACGACAAGGGCCAGCGCGTCCCCATGGACGTCCAGGTCGGCGACAAGGTCGTCTTCTCCAAGTACGGCGGCACCGAGCTGAAGTACGGGGACGACGAGTTCCTCGTCCTCGGCGCGCGTGACATCCTCGCCGTCATCAACGACTGAGTGAACTGAGGCTCATCTAGCTATGGCTAAAGAGATCATCTACAACGAGGACGCCCGCAGGGCACTCGAGCGTGGCGTGGACAAGCTCGCCAACACCGTCAAGGTGACGCTCGGCCCCCGCGGCCGCAACGTCGTCCTCGACAAGAAGTGGGGCGCCCCCACGATCACCAACGACGGCGTGACCATCGCCCGTGAGATCGAGCTCGAGGATCCTTACGAGAACCTCGGCGCGCAGCTCACCAAGGAGGTCGCGACCAAGACCAACGACGTGGCCGGCGACGGAACCACCACCGCCACCGTCCTCGCCCAGGCCATCGTCCACGAGGGCCTGCGCAACGTCACCTCCGGTGCTGCCCCGGCAGCGCTGAAGCGCGGCATCGAGAAGGCCGTCGAGGCGCTCTCCGAGAAGCTCGGCGAGATCGCCACCCCGGTCGACGGCAAGGCACAGATCGCCTCCGTCGCCTCCGTCTCGAGCCAGGACTCCGAGATCGGCGACCTGCTCGCCGAGGCGTTCGACAAGGTCGGCAAGGACGGCGTCATCACCGTGGAGGAGTCCTCCACCACGGCGATGGAGCTGGACTTCACCGAGGGCATGCAGTTCGACAAGGGCTACATCTCCCCGCACTTCGTCACCGACGCGGACCGCCAGGAGACCGTCCTCGAGGACGCCCACGTGCTGCTGCACCAGGGCAAGATCTCGGCCGTGGCAGACATCCTGCCGCTGCTGGAGAAGGTCGTCGAGGGCGGCAAGCCGCTGTTCATCATCGCCGAGGACGTCGACGGCGAGGCTCTGTCCACGCTGGTCGTCAACAAGATCCGCGGCACCTTCAAGGGTGCGGCGGTCAAGGCTCCCGCGTTCGGCGATCGCCGCAAGGCGATGCTGCAGGACATCGCGGTACTCACCGGCGCGCAGGTGGTCACCTCTGACCTCGGCCTGGACCTCAAGACCGTCGGCACCGAGGTGCTCGGCCAGGCCGGCCGCGTCGTCATCACCAAGGACTCCACCACCATCGTGGGCGGCGCCGGTGACGATCAGGCCGTGTCCGATCGCGTCTCGCAGATCCGCTCCGAGATCGAGAACACCGACTCCGAATGGGATCGTGAGAAGCTCCAGGAGCGCCTCGCGAAGCTGGCCGGCGGTGTCTCCGTGATCAAGGTCGGAGCTCACACCGAGGTGGAGCTCAAGGAGAAGAAGATGCGCATCGAGGACGCGGTCTCCGCGACCCGCGCTGCCATCGAGGAAGGCATCGTCGCCGGTGGCGGCAGCGCCATCGTCCAGGCATCCTCCGTGCTCGCCGACGGCCTCGGCCTCGAGGGCGACGAGGCCGTGGGCGTGCGCGCCGTGGCCCGTGCAGTCGTCGAGCCGCTGCGCTGGATCGCCGAGAACGCCGGCCTCGAGGGCTACGTCGTGGTCGAGAAGGTCAAGGAGGCCGCAGTCGGCACCGGCCTGAACGCCGCGACCGGTGAGTACGTCGACCTCGTGTCGGCCGGCATCATCGACCCGGTCAAGGTCACGCGCACCGCTCTGCGGAACGCGGCCTCGATCGCGGGCATGGTGCTGACCACCGAGACCCTCGTCATCGAGAAGCAGGACGACGAGGACGAGTGACCGCTCGGTCGATCACAGGATGATCGACCGATCAGCTCGCACGGAACGGGCGGGCGGCCCGGGGAGACCCGGACCGCCCGCCCGTTCCGCATCCTCCATGGACGCTCCCAGCTCCCCGCGACGAGCCGGAGCCGGACGGAGGAGCCGGAACATCGTGCCTGCTCGGCCCCGGTGCGCACCATCCGGCGAGCCAAGGCGCCAGCGGGCGTCGACGGCATAAGATGTGCTGAGTCACAGTGGAACCGATGGGCGGAGGAGCAGTGGTGATCAGTACATCGGATGCCGCACCCCGGCGCAGGAGGGGGACCTCCCCACACGGACCTACGGCCCGCCCACCTCCGTGGTGATCGGCTCCCTGGTGGTCGGCTTCGTCTTCCTGGTGGTGCTCGAGTTCCTCGTCATCATCAGCTTCGTCGGCCAGCGGCTGTGGAACCACCCGCAGCTGATGCACGATCTCACCTTCACCCTCCCGCTGATCCTCTGGGTGGTGATCGCGGCGGTGGTGATCGTGACCGTGCTGCGCGTGATCACCTCCTGGCTGCAGATCGACGAGGAGGGCTTCCAGCTGCGGAGCCTGTTCCGTCGCACCCGGAACGTCCGCTGGGACGAGGTGGGCCAGGTCATCGCTGCACGCGACATCGACCGCGGCGCCACGGCCGCCGAGATGCTCGACGCCCCCGAGACCGCCTACGACGGCGTCTACGTCCTGAACCGGCAGGGGCGCCGGGTGCTGGCCGTCTCGAGCCGCTTCTTCGGTCCGCGCGCCCAGGAGATGACCCTGCACCGTGCCCGTGAGGCGGGGGTCGCGATCGAGCACATCGACGCGATCACGCCCGCCGAGCTGATGCGGCAGGCACCGCAGGCGATGAGCTTCGTGGACCGCCACCCCAACCTGCTGCTGTTGCTGCTGCTGGTGTTCTACATCGGCCACAACGTGCTGACCTTCGCCGTGTGGGGGCTGTGAGCCCGGCCTCGGACCGACCCGGCCAGGGGGCGGGGGAGAACGAGCGGGCGCCCGGCCGCGCTGCCCGTCGGCGCGCCCGCCGACTCCCACCGCCGCTCCCGCAGCGCGACGGCCTCGACGCCGTGCGCTGGCAGGCACCGCCTGGAACGCCCCCGGGCGCCGCCGCGCTCGAGGCGCTCCGCGAGCGATTCCCGGCACTCGCCGACCCTGCGGCCACCGCGCTCCGCGAGCGGTTCGACGCCGGGGAGATCGTCGATCGCACGGGCCGGGCCTGGAGCGCCGACGACCCCCTCCGCGCCGGCGATGAGCTGTGGTTCCACCGGGAGCTGCGCAGCGAGCACGTCCCCGAGGTGGACCTGCGGATCCTGCACCGGGACGAGCACCTGCTGGTGCTCGACAAACCCCACGACATGGCGACCATGCCCCGTGGCGCCCATATCCTCGCCAGCGCCCTGGTGAGGCTGCGGCGCGAGACGGGCATCGAGTCGCTCGTCCCGCTGCACCGCCTGGACCGGCGCACGGCAGGAGTGCTCGCCTTCGGGATCCGACCGGAGGAGCGCTCCGCCTACCAGCAGCTCTTCGCCCGCGGCGAGGTGCACAAGGAGTACGAGGCCCGCGTCCTCCCCGCTGACTCAGCGACCCTGCCACGTGTGACCGGGGAGACGTGCACGATGCGCGACCACCTGGTCAAGCGCCGTGGCGAGCTCACCGCGCAGGTGCTGGACGCCGCGCCGAACGCAGAGACCGTGCTCGAGGTCGTCCAGGCCCAGGCGGATGATGCGCTGGTGCTCAGGTTGCGACCGCGCACCGGACGCACCCATCAGCTGCGTGTGCAGCTCGCCTCCCGCGGCGCGCCGATCCTGGGGAGGACCTCTACTGGCCGCGGCAGCGACCGGTCCCGCCCCCGCAGGTCTGGCCGGAGGGTCTGCCGCTGCAGCTGCTGGCACGACGCCTCGCCTTCCTCGACCCGCTCACCGGGGCCCAGCGGGACTTCTCCAGCTCCCAGGTGCTCGGCGACACCGGATCCGGGTCTCGTACCCTGAGGTCGTGAGCGCCCCCGCACCCCTGTCCACACCGCTCCCGCCCCTGCGCCGCGGCGCACCGGATCCGGGGCGGTGATCGTGGGGCCCACCGTCCGGGCGCGCTACATTCCAGGTGCTCTCATCGGATTGCCCCTGGTCTCGGTGCTGCTGAGCCCCTTCGCCGGAGCCGGGATCCAGGAATGGCGGTCCTCGCGACTGCGAGGCGGCCATGACGGTCTGCTCGAGCAGCTCCTCGCACCGGCCTGGACCCAGCTGCTGCTCGGCGCCCTCGCACTCTGGCTGCTGTTCGCGCTGTGGGCGCTGGTGCCGCTGGTGCTGACACAGCGCACGGTGCTGTTCGACGAGCGCCAGGGCACCGTGGCACTGCGCAGAGGGCTGCGCATCGTCGAGCGGGCACCCCTGCCGCAGGTCGAGCACGCCGTGGGGGAGGCAGAAAGGGGAGGGATGGCGCTCATCGGGCTGACCGCGCTGGGCGACGGCGACGAGGAGCCTCTGCGGCAATGGATCGTGCCCGAGGTGGGCTGGGACGCCGCCTCGTTCGACGGCCTGCGCACGCTGCAGGCGGCGGCCGGCCTGCGCCCCGCTCCGGCACGCGGAGAGCTGCTGCGGGAGAACCGTCGTCTCCGCCGGGCCCGGGCCCACCGGGAGCTCGCCGATCGCCTGGGCATGCCCTGGCGGGCGGAGTACGAGCACGACGAGGCTGCGTTCCAGACCGAGTTCGACCGGGTCCGCCGGGTGCTCGGCGGCAAGGAGCCGGCCCGGGACGGCGATCCCGCACCCTGACGGCGGCGCCCCGTCAGGACGCCGCCGCGAGGTGGGGGTCAGAAGGTCGCGCGCAGCACCAGCACCATCACAGCGCCGATGGTCGCCGCTGCCGGCAGGGTGATGATCCAGGCCAGGAAGATCGGCCGCATCAGCTTCCAGTTCGCGGCGTGGTTGACGATGCCCACGCCGAGGACCGCGCCGATGAGGATGTGCGTCGAGGAGACCGGCAGGCCCAGCACCGAGGCCAGCAGCACGATCGTCGCCGCGGCGAGCTCCGCGGCGAAGCCGGAGGAGGGGTGCATCGCGGTCAGCCCGGTGCCGACGGTGTGGATCACCTTGCGGCCCACGAACCACAGTCCGGAGACGAGGGCGATGCCGAAGGCGACCAGGACGGCGGTGGGGACCGCGGCCTCCTGCCCGATCTCGCCGGTGCGCAGCACGTCGAGGACGGCGGCGAAGGGCCCCACCGCGTTGGCGATGTCGTTGGCGCCGTGGCTGAAGGCGAAGGCGCAGGCGGTGAACACCTGCATCCAGCTGAACATGATGAAGGTCGCGCGGGAGATCGTCTGCTTCTTCAGGGCCCGGGCGAACACGGTCGTGGCCATCCAGACGCCCAGCGCGAGCATCGTCAGCAGCAGGACCGCTCCGCCGACGGAAATGTTCAGCCCCACGTTGTCCAGGCCCTTGAACACCAGCATCGCGGCGAGCAGCACCGCGGCACCGGCCGCGAGCGGCGGGACCCGCTTCTCGAGGGCGTGGTAGGCCGCCTTGCGCTCCACCTTCCGTGCGGCCTTGCGCTCCTTCTTGCGGCGGGGACTGGGCACGCTCGACGAACTGCGCGCCGGAGCTGCCGGGGAGAGGTCCAGCGCCGCGGACTCCGCGAAGGCGCTCTGCTGGAGCTCGCCCACACGCTGGTGGCCCGAGACGTGGCGGCTCTCGTCCTCGTCATCCTCATCATCGTCATCCTCATCATCGTCCTCGGCATCGTCGTAGCCGCGCGAGCCGAGCGCGATCGCACGGGCCGCCGGGCCGAGGATGTGGCGCTTGATCGCGCCGAACAGCAGGTAGGCGGAGATAGCACCGAGGAGGGGGAGAGCACCCAGGAGATCGCAATCTTCCCGATCTCGCTCCATCTGACCATGCCGAATCCGCCGGTGCCGGTCACGACCCCGGTGGTGACGGCCGCGCCGACGATGCCGCCGATGAGCGCGTGCGTGGTCGAGACCGGCCAGCCCATCCGGGTGGCCAGCAGCAGCCAGATGGCGGCGCCCGCGAGCGCCGCCATCATGATGTAGGCGAAGGACATCGGGTCCATGTCCATGCCGTCGATGTCGACGATGCCGCTGCGCACGGTCTCCGTGACCGATCCGCCGGCGAGGACGGCGCCGGAGACCTCGAAGACCGCGGCGACGACGAGAGCCTGCTTCATCGTCAGGGTGCCCGCGCCGACGCTCGTGCCGAAGGAGTTGGCGACATCGTTGCCGCCGATGTTGAAGGCCATGAACAGGCCGAAGGCGATCGCGAGGATCAGCAGGAACGCGTTCACGTCCGTCCCGGACTGGGAGAACGACCAGATGGAGAAGGCGACGACGGCCGCAAGCGTCATCAGTCCCGCGCCGAGGTGCCAGTTCCGGTCAGGGCCGAGGAAGCCTGCGGAGGAGGGGGCGTCGGGGGATCTCTGGGCGGTGGAGCCTGGCATCGTCACGTTCCCGGGGGTGAGAGGGGAGAGGGGGTGCGGGTGCGCGGACGCGCCCGGTGTCTCGACAAGGACCGCCGCCACTGTAGGCCGTCAATGACCGCAGGACGAATGGCCGGTGAACATCTGACGGCGCCACCTGTGCTTCTGGCGTGAAAGTGATCCTCGGCTCCTCGAGACGTCGGCCGTCGGGTGATCCTCATGACGATCACCGTCCGTGCAGGTCGGGACATGAAGGGGTGAAGGTGCTGTGGCGGGCGAGACAGCGCAGAGGCGGCTCGCGCCGCTACCATCGATGCATGACGAGCGCGGATCCCTTCGGTTTCATCGGACTCACCTACGACGACGTCCTGCTGCTGCCCGGCGAGACGGACGTGATCCCCTCAGAGGCGGACACCTCCAGTCGCCTCACGCGGGAGATCTCCTTGAGGATCCCCCTGGCCAGCGCGGCCATGGACACCGTGACCGAATCCCGGATGGCGATCGCGATGGCCCGCCATG
The DNA here is from genome assembly GCF_014400405.1 of Brachybacterium sp. Z12. Classification (GTDB taxonomy): domain Bacteria; phylum Actinomycetota; class Actinomycetes; order Actinomycetales; family Dermabacteraceae; genus Brachybacterium. The sequence continues at coordinate 1,005,676 of NZ_CP060496.1, forward strand.
GCGGCATCGGCATCCTCCACCGGAACCTGTCCATCGAGGACCAGGCGCACCAGGTGGACCTGGTCAAGCGCACCCAGACCGGGCGCATCACCAACCCGGTCACCATCGGTCCCGACGCCACCCTCGAGGACTTCGACGCCGTGTGCGGCCAGTTCCGGGTCTCGGGCCTGCCCGTGGTCGATGAGGATCAGCTCCTGCTGGGCATCTGCACCAACCGCGACCTGCGCTTCATCTCCGTCGCCGAGTGGGCGACCACCAGGGTCCGTGACGTCATGACCACCGAGCTGTTCACCGCTCCCGAGGACGTCACCCCCGAGCAGGCCACCGCGATGCTGCGCAAGAACAAGCGCGAGCGGCTGCCGCTGGTCGACGCCGAGGGCCGCCTCACCGGTCTCATCACCGTCAAGGACTTCGTGAAGTCCGAGCAGTTCCCCGACGCATCCAAGGACGGCCAGGGCCGGCTCCTGGTCGGCGCGGGCGTGGGCTTCTTCGGCGATTCGCTCGAGCGGGCCGGTGCGCTGCGCGAGGCAGGGGTCGACGTCCTCGTCGTCGACACCGCCAACGGCCATGCCCGCCTGGCGCTGGAGATGATCCGCACCATCAAGAACGATCCGTACTTCGCCGACGTCCAGGTGATCGGCGGCAACGTCGCGACCCGTGCCGGTGCGCAGGCGCTGGTGGATGCGGGCGCCGATGCGGTCAAGGTCGGGGTGGGGCCGGGATCGATCTGCACCACCCGTGTGGTCGCCGGGGTCGGCGTCCCGCAGGTCACCGCGATCCATGAAGCCGCCAAGGCCTGCGGCCCCGCGGGCGTCCCGCTGATCGGCGACGGCGGCCTGCAGTACTCCGGCGACATCGCCAAGGCGCTGGTCGCCGGAGCGGACACCGTGATGGTCGGCTCCCTGCTGGCAGGCACCGAGGAGTCCCCGGGCGAGGTCGTGCTCGTGGGCGGCAAACAGTACAAGGCCTACCGGGGCATGGGGTCGCTGGGCGCGATGTCCTCCCGCGGAAAGAAGTCCTTCTCCAAGGACCGCTACTTCCAGGCCGACGTCCCCAGCGACGACAAGATCGTCCCCGAGGGCATCGAAGGTCGGGTCTCCTACAAGGGCCAGCTCGGCTCCGTCGTGCACCAGCTGACGGGCGGCCTCCACCAGTCGATGTTCTATGTGGGCGCGAACACCGTTCCCGAGCTCAAGGAGCGCGGCCAGTTCGTGCGCATCACCGCGGCCGGGCTCAAGGAGTCCCACCCGCATGACATGGCCGCGATCATGGAGGCCCCGAACTACAGCTCGCACTGAGCCGCAGCGGGGGATATCCCCCTGCGCGGTCGGTGGCGGGCACGGTGGAGGAGACCTCGGAGCGCTTCCTAGGATCGTGGGCATGACCTCCCACAGCATCCCCGCGTTCTCCTCCACGCCGGCGCCCGGCGCTCCCGAGCGGTCGTTCCGCGCGTCGTCCTGGGCGCTCTGGCTCGCGCTCCTCGCTCTGATCGGCGGCACCGCCGTGATGGGTGCGGTCGGCGCGACGGTGCCGCCCATGGAGGCGGTGTCCGGCTACTACTTCTCCGACACGCCGCTCTGGTACCAGGTGGCGGTCCTGGCGGGCTTCGGGTCACTGCTGGTCTGGTCCGCAGCGGGGCTCTCTGGGATCGTGCTGGCGGTGCTCGGCCTGCGAGCAGGAGCCGGACGCACACGGGCGATCATCGCGATCGTCCTCGCGGTCATCGCGCCGGTGCTCACCCTCACCGCTCTCATCGGGGCCCTGGGCGTGGGGGCCGCGCTCCTCTGAGCTCCCGGGCCCGGCGCCGTCCACAGCCCCGGAGGCGAGGCGCGGAGCGTCGGGTCCCGCGTCTAGGCTGGTCCCATGACCGTGAGCACCCTTCCCTGGACCGACGCGCCGCTGCTCGGCTTCGACACCGAGACCACCGGCACGAATGTCGCGACGGATCGCATCGTCACCGTCGCCCTGGTGCATTCGGTGGGCCCTGGCCGGGCGAACGAGACAGTCGCGACCTGGCTGATCGATCCCGAGATGGAGATTCCCGAGCCGGCGCAGCGGGTCCACGGGATCAGCACCGAGCACGCCCGCGCGCACGGCATGAATGCCGCCGAGGCGCTGGACGAGGTCGCCACCCTGATCGCCGAGGCGCTCGCGAAGGATGTCCCGCTGGTCGCCTTCAACATCAGCTTCGACCTCGCGATCCTCGAGAACGAGCTGACCCGTCTGGGCCTGCCCACGCTCACCCAGCGGCTGGGCCATGACATCGCCCCCGTGCTCGATGCGCTGGTGCTGGACCGCGGGGTGGATCGCTACCGCAAGGGCAAACGCACCCTCACCGATGTGCTCGCGCATTACGGGCTGGAGCAGGATGGCCGGCTCCACACCGCCGACGTCGACGTCTCCGCCACTCTCGATGTGCTGCGCGCTGTCGCCGCCAAGTACCCGAAGGTCGCGGCCTCCGCGCTCGAGGACCTGCACCGCGAGCAGACGGGATGGCACCTGCGCTGGGCGGAGGGGATGAACGAGTGGCTGACCAAGAAGGGCAAGACACCGGACGTCAACACCGTCTGGCCCCTCTGAGGCCGAGGGCGAGGGTCCAGGTCAGAACTGCTCCGGCGCCCCTACCCAGCAGGCGGAGGTGCGCCGCCAGGCCACCCGGGCCAGGAGTGCGACCGCACCGCCGATGAGCAGCAGCGGCCAACCCGGCTCGAGGCCTGAGGGGCGGCCGTCCAGCAGCGACCACAGCCCCAGCAGGCCCATCAGGGCCACCGAAGCACCCACCCCGATCACCCACACGGCGTGCAGGGAATGGGCATCGCCGAGCTGCCAGGGCACCTCGGGCAGCTCCTCTCCCGCCTCGCGACGGCGCCTGCGCGAAGAGGCGAAGCCCAGCAGCTGCAGCAGACGTGTCAGCGAGAAGCCGCCCAGCGTGAGCGCGGCGGCGAGCACCATGCCGCTCAGCGGGAGAGCCTGCCCCTCGGAGGGGGATGCACGGACCAGGACCACCAGCTGCCGCACGGCCAGGGCCAGGCCGATGGCGGTGACCAGCCCGGGCAGCAGCGACGAAGGACCGCGGTCGAGCGCGGGGGAGCCCTCGTCAGAACCCGTGCCGGGACGGTCCAGGGGCATCCCCTCCGCATCCAGCCGCGTCGCGCGCGGCGGGGGTCCTGCGTCCTCGACCTCGGGGTCGATACCGGGGAGGTGCTCGGAGCTCATCGGCCCACGGTAGCCCGCGACCCGCCGCCGCGACGGCGAGGACTGCAGCAGTGCGCGCCGACGGTAGACTCCCCGGTGTGATGAGCGAGATCGAGATCGGCCGGAACAAGCGCGGACGCCGCAGCTACAGCTTCGACGACGTGGCGGTGGTCCCGTCCCGTCGCACCCGGGACCCGGAGGACGTCTCCACCACCTGGCAGGTGGACGCGTACCACTTCGACATCCCCATCTTCGCCGCACCGATGGACTCCCTGATGTCCCCCGAGACCGCGATCGAGCTGGGCCGCCTCGGTGGGCTCGGCGTACTGGACCTCGAGGGCCTGTGGACCCGCTACGAGGATCCCACCGTGCAGTTCGACCGCCTCGCCACCGCCTCCGATGCTGATGTCGTCTCGGTGATGCGCTCGCTCTACTCCGAACCGGTCAAGCCCGAGCTGATCCGCGACCGCCTGCAGCAGCTGCGCGACGCCGGGGTGACCGCCGCCGGCGCCCTGTCCCCGCAGCGCACCCAGGAGCACTGGAAGACCGTGGTCGATGCGGGAGTGGACCTGTTCTTCATCCGCGGCACCACCGTCTCCGCCGAGCACGTCTCCTCGGATCGTGAGCCGCTGAACCTCAAGCGCTTCATCTACGAGCTCGACGTCCCGGTGATCGTGGGCGGCTGCGCGACCTACACCGCCGCACTGCACCTCATGCGCACCGGCGCGGCGGGCGTCCTGGTCGGCTTCGGCGGCGGCGCCTCGCAGACCACGCAGGAGACCCTCGGCATCACGGTGCCGCTCGCGAGCGCGGTGGCGGACGTCGCCGCCGCGCGCCGCGACTACATGGACGAGTCCGGTGGTCGTTACGTGCACGTCATCGCCGACGGCGGCCTGGGCCGCTCCGGCGACCTGGTCAAGGCGATCGCCTGCGGCGCCGACGGGCTGATGGTCGGTGCGGCGCTCGCCCGTGCCGAGGAGGCCCCCGGCCGCGGCCACCACTGGGGCAGCGAGGCGCACCACCCCACGCTCACCCGCGGCCACCGGGTCCCGGTGGGCACGGTCGCACCGCTCGAGCAGATCCTCTTCGGCCCCTCGATCGCGGCCGACGGCACCACCAACCTGGTCGGCGCCCTGCGCCACGCCATGGCCACCACCGGCTACCTCGACCTCAAGGAGTTCCAGCGGGTCGAGGTCGTCACCACCGCCTGACCCGGCCGCCGACGGAGGCATGATGACTGCTGACGCGCGCGGTGCGCAGGGAAAGAGCGGCCACGAGCCATTCGTCCTCCCGCCCCCGCTGATCGCCCTGGGCGGAGCGCTCACCGCCGGGTTCTGCCTGCTGCTGCTTTTCGGGCCGTTCTACAAGGCTCACGCCGCACCGTCGGACCATCTGCAGATGTGGCTGCGGATGCTGCTCGGCGGACGCACCCCGTTCGCCCTGCAGCCGCTGGTGTGGGAACGCTTCCCGCTGCTGATGGTCCTGCTGTTCGGCACGGTTCTCGTCCTGCTGCCGTGGCGCAGGGCGGTCCGGCTCCGGCGTGAGCGCCGCGCCGTCTCCCTCACCGGTGGCGAGGAGACGAGCCGGCCCAGCGTCGCGGAGCTCGAGGAGATGGCCCGCTCCGCCGGCCTCAGATGGCGACCGGACTACGCGACGGAGGGCGGGGCCCGCGGTCTGCTCGAGGTCCTGCGGGTCCTCGAGAACGGGACCGCTCCCAAGGAGGCGCTCCCGCCCGGGCCGGCACAGGCTCCTGCCTCGCACATCGAGGCAGCGGTAGAGGAAGAGGCAGCGGCAGAGGAAGAGGCCGACGCCGTGGCCGGTCCGTCGATCGCCGCCTCACCGGCAACTCCCGCATCGGCCCTCGCCGGGACGGACCGCGAGGACGGGACGGCGCCCGCCGAGCTGAACGACCCCGACGCCGAGGACCTCTCCGGCGGGTACGAGGTCAGCGCGCCCGCTTGGGCACCGAGCTACAGCGGATCCGTGTACACCTCGACCACCCTGTACGGTGCTGAGCCCGCTGAGGACGAGCTCGACCCAGACGAGCGGGACGAGCGATGACCCCGGCTGCGCAGCATCCCGCGCGGGAGCGGCACCGCAGTCCCCGTCGCACCCTGCGCTGGGCGCCGCTGTGGCTGCTCCTGGCCGTGACGCTCTCCCTGCTGGTCTACCTCCCCTTCACGCACTGGGTGCTCGAATGGCGCATGGCGGAGTACCTGGTCCCGTGGCTGCTGCGCCCCTCGACAGGGTTCCTCTCGCTGACGCTGGCCCTGTGGTGGCTGTTCACGGTGCCGGGCACGCTGCATCTCCTGGCTGGCGGCGGGGCGGCCCCTGCCCCGGATGCTGCCGAGCGGATCGACGTCCCCGCCGGTCCTCTCCCGGAGCTCGGCGCGGGCCACCGCTTCGAGATGGCGCAGGCGCTCGGCATCCCCTGGAGGGACGAGCTGATCCACGACCATAGGGCATGGACCCTCGCCTGCTCCGAGGCCGCTCGGGCCCGGGCCGCGGACAGGTCCCGCTGAGCACACCGGCGCGGACGATCCTCGCGCCTGGCGCACGGCAGTGCGGTGGCCGACCCCACCCCGGGCCGGCCTGCTCGTCGAGGCTGGGAGGGGGAGCGCTCAGGAGCGCATCAGCGCCACTGCTCCCGAGATGGTCATCACCAGCGCCAGGATGCCGAGCGCCACCGGCAGCACCACGCCGATGCCGGCGCCGATCAGCATCCCGAGCATCCCGAGCTCTGCGACCAGGACATCCTCCGCACCCTCGCAGGCCACCGTGACCTCCTGGTCGCCGTAGACGGTGATGTCGTAGAGGTCGAAGTACTCCACCCCGCCGTGCTCCACGGTGGAGATCGTGGGGTCCCCGGGTTCGACGGAGATGTCTTGCCCTGTGATCTCGCACGTCGCTGTCTCGAGATCTGATTCGGGCACGGCGACCGTGTAGAGAGACCAGCTGGAGGCCTGGAACGATCCGCCGTCCGGCTCGAGCTGAGTCACGTCGGCACCTCCGGCAACGGTGACGATCGTGCCGATGATCCCCGCGACGATCGGCATCACCACCAGCCCGATCGCGTTGGCGATGAGGCCGAGGATCCCGAAGATCAGGCGCTTCTTGCCGCGCTTGCGCGGTGCGGTGTACGTGTAGCCATAGGGCTGGTGATAGGCCAACGGTTCCCCCTGAGCCGGTCCGGATGAGCTGCTCAAGGATACGGCCCAGGGGAGGGGAGCCTCGCCGCGCTCAGCCCGCGATCTCGCGGGCGACCTCAGCGGCCTGCCGGGCGATGGACAGCTCCTCGTCGGTCGGGACGATCATCACCGTGACCTTCGAGCCCGGGGCGGAGATCACCCGCATCTCCTTGCTGCGCGCGGCGTTCGCCTCGAGATCGAGCTCGATGCCGAAGCCCTCGAGCCCCGTCAGCAGACGCTCCCGCACCATCGGCACGTTCTCCCCGATCCCGGCGGTGAAGGCGATGACGTCCAAGCCGCCCAGCACGAAGGAGTACGAGCCGAGGTACTTCCGCAGCCGGTGCACGTACACGTCCATCGCCAGCGTTGCGGCCTCATCGCCTGCGTCGACCGCAGCGGTGATATCGCGGAAGTCGTTCATCCCGCACATGCCCATCATCCCGGAGCGCTTGTTGAGGACGTCGTCGATCTCCTCGGCCCCGAACCCTGCCTGACGGTGCAGGTGGATGTAGATCGAGGGATCGATGTCGCCGGTGCGGGTGCCCATCACCAGGCCTTCGAGCGGGGTCAGGCCCATGGAGGTCTCCATCGCCTCGCCGCCGCGCACCGCTGAGGCGGAAGCCCCGTTGCCCAGGTGGAGCACGACCTGTCGCAGCGCGGAGACATCACGGCCCTGTGCGGCCAGATGGGAGGAGACCGCCTCGGAGACGAACTGGTGGCTGGTGCCGTGCGCGCCGTAGCGGCGCACCCGGTACTGCTTCGCGAGCTCGCGGTTCAGCGCGTAGTTCGCCGCCGCGTCCGGCAGCGCGGTGAAGAAGGCGGTGTCGAAGACGGCCACGTGCGGCACCTCGGGCAGCAGGGCCTGCGCACCGTCGATGCCGTCCACCGCGGCGTAGTTGTGCAGCGGTGCGAGCTTCCCGAGGTCGTGGATGTCCCAGCGCACCTGCTCATCGATGAGGACGGGCTGCGAGTAGCGGGCACCTCCCTGGACCACGCGGTGGCCGACGGCGCGGATCCGATCGTCGGCCAGCGACAGGCCGACGTCCCCGAAGAGACGCTCGACGATCTTCATCGCCTCCTTGTGATCCGGCACCGGCCCCTCGAAGGTCGATTCCCGGTCTCCCGCAGTGATCGAGGCGTTGCCTCTGTCCTGGCCGACCCGCTCGACGATTCCCGTCGCCTCGACAGTGCCGTCGGCCGGAGCCAGCAGCTGGAACTTCAGTGACGACGAGCCGGAGTTGATGACGAGGACGCGCGGGTCCGTGGGTGCTGCCATGAGAGGGGAGCTCCTGAACGCTGGAGGGGTGGTCGGTCAGTGCGCGGCGGCGGGGGAGCTCGCCTGCGCCTGGATCGCGGTGATGACGACGGTGTTGATGATGTCGTCCACCAGCGCGCCGCGGGAGAGATCGTTGACCGGCTTGTTCAGGCCCTGCAGGACCGGACCGATCGCGATCGCGCCGGCCGAGCGCTGCACAGCCTTGTAGGTGTTGTTGCCGGTGTTGAGGTCGGGGAACACGAACACGGTCGCCCGCCCGGCCACCGAGGAGTCCGGCAGCTTGGTCTTCGCGACCGAGGCGTCGACCGCTGCGTCGTACTGGATCGGGCCCTCGACGTCGAGCTGCGGCTCGCCCTCGCGCACCAGCGCGGTGGCCTCGCGCACCTTGTCCACGTCCGCCCCGGTGCCCGAGGTGCCGGTGGAATAGGAGAGCATCGCGATGCGCGGGTCCACCCCGAACTGCTCGGCGGTCGCCGCGGACTGCACGGCGATGTCCGCCAGCTGCTCTGCGGTCGGGTCCGGGTTCACGGCGCAGTCGCCGTAGACGAGCACCCGATCCTCGAGCGCCATCAGGAACACGGACGAGACGATCTTGGCCCCGGGCTTGGTCTTGATGATCTCGAAGGAGGGTCGGATGGTGTGCGCTGTGGAGTGCGCGGCACCGGAGACCATCCCGTCGGCCTCTCCCATCTGCACCATCATGGTGCCGAAGTAGGAGACGTCCTGGACCTTCTCGCGGGCCTGTTCGAGCGTGACACCCTTCTTCGCGCGCAGCCGCGCGTACTCGGCGGCGTAGCGCTCGACGTGCTCCCCGTCGTGGGGAGACCACTCGTGCCTCGGAGATGTCGTGGCCGAGCTGGGCGGACTTCGCGCGGATGGTGTTCTCGTCGCCGAGCAGGATCAGATGCGCGACACCGCGGGCGAGGAGCGCCTCAGCGGCGGCGATGATCCGCGGCTCCTCGCCCTCGGGCAGCACGATGGTCTTCTTCTCGCCGCGGGCGCGGGCGAGCAGCTCGAACTCGAACATCATCGGGGTGACGACCTCGCTCCGGCTCAGCTCGAGCGCGCTGAGCAGCTCGGGGGTCGGCAGGTGCTCAGCCACCGCGCGCCGCGCGGCATCCATCTTCTGCGGGCTGTTGACGTCGAGCCTGCCGCGGGTCTTCGCGACCTTCACGGCAGTGTCGAAGGTGGACAGGTCCGAGGCGATGATCGGCAGGTCCTGCTGCACGCCGGAGATCAGCCGACCCACTTCCTCGGGAACGTCGTATCCACCGGTCAGCACGATCGAGGACAGCGCTGGGAAGGTGCCCGACTGCTGCGCCATCACCAGGCCCGGGAGCAGGTCGTAGCGATCACCGGGGGCGATCACGGTGCAGTTCTCGGTGAGGCGGGACAGGACGTTGGGCAGGCTCATCGCCGCGATCACGGTGCCGATCGCGACGCGGTCGAGCCATTCGGGGTTGCCCTGCAGCAGGGTGCCGCCCACGGCATCCTTCAGCTCCCGCACGGTGGAGGCCATGATCACGGGGTTCTCGGGGATCGCGGAGACCAGCGCATCGGGCACCCGCACCGCGACGGCTTCGCGGATCGTCTCGAGCGAGTCCGGCTCGGCACGGTTGACGACCACGGCGATCGGCAGGGCGTGGTGGCCGCCGATCTCGTTGACGGACACCGCAGCCAGCGCCGCGATCTGGTCAGGGCTGCGGTCCAGCCCTGACAGGACCACCACCACGGGGGCGCCCATGTTGGCGGCGACTTCGGCGTTGAAGGCGAGCTCGGTGGGGTTGGCGAGGTCGTCGAAGTCCGAGCCGAGGACCACGAGCACCGAGTAGCGCTCGGCGAGCTCGCGGTGGCGGGCGAGGATCCGCTCGTGCGCGGTGTCGGGATCGGACAGCACCAGCTGATGCTCCACCCCGATCGCGTCCTCGTAGGACTGGTCGACGGCTGGGTGGCTGGTCAGGAGGTCGACGGCGTAGTCGCGGATGCGGTCGGCCTTGACGATGGGGCGGAACACCCCGACGCGGTCGGAACGGGAGGCGAGGGCTTCGAGAAGACCGAAAGCCACCATCGACTTGCCGGTCATCCCCTCCGGGCTGGCGATATAGACACTCTGGGACACGCTCCCCAGCATAGGCGCGGCAGCTCTGCGTGGAGCGGGACTGGCAGTACCTGGTCGGTGCTGCGCCTGCCTGCCCCGGTGGTGGTCACGCTCTTCCTGTTCCTCTTCGCGGCGACCTGGAACAGCTTCCCGCTGCTGGTGGGCTGAGCTGATCGACGTGGTGTGAGAGGTGTCGCTGCTCAGGGTTCCTTGCGGACTCGACTCGTACCATGGGCCCATGCTTCGCGTCGCTCTTCGCCCTCGCTTCCTGGGCCTGCTCGCCCTGATGGTGGTGGCGACTCTCGTCTGCGGTCTGCTCGCCACCTGGCAATGGGATCGCGCGCACCGCGCGATCTCCAGCAAGGCCGAGGGCTCGCAGGAGCTCGGCGACATCCGTGACGTGCTGGACGTGGGCGATGCGGTGACCAATGCGCTCGTGGGGGACACCGTCTCCGCGACCGGCATCTACGTGCCCGATGAGCAGGTGGTCGTGCCGGGCAGGAACATCGGTGGCGCCGAAGCGGTGCTGGTGGTCTCCTCACTGCTCGTGGAGCTGGAGGACGGCAGCCAGGTGCGCCTCCCGGTCGCACGCGGCTGGCTGCCCGCAGAGGAGCTGACCGGCGCGGACGGCCAGATCGATCCGTCACTGGCCCCGGCGCCTCCGCAGGGAGAGGTCGAGATCTCCGGACGGCTCGAGGCCGGCGAGGCCGCCTCGGGTGGCGTGAGCGAGGGAGTGGCGAGCGAGATCGCCACCCCGCTGCTGGTCAACGAGTGGGGCTCGCCGATGTACTCCGGCTTCGTCTCGGTCGATGACCCTCCGGGAGATCTGCAGCCTCTGCCCGCCGCAGAATCCGAGTTCACCCGGGGCCTGGACTGGCAGAACATCGGATATTCGCTCCAGTGGGTGCTGTTCGGGGCGTTCTTCCTCTACCTGTGGTGGCGTTCGGTCCGTGCGGCGCACCTCGATGAGGTCGCCGATCGCCGCGAGGCGATGGAGAGGATGCTCGACGAAGCCAGCTCTTCCTCCGAGGCCTCTTCCGGCACGACAGCCGCGACCGGACCCTCCTCGGCTCCGGCCGACTCTTCTTCCTCCTCGGCCGTCCATGCGACGGCCGGCTCTACCCCTGACAAGGACGTGTGACCCGTGCCCGCTCCCCGCCCCCTCGACGAAGTCGCCTGCAGGACCTCCTTCGCCCGTTTCCGCGTGGCCTCCATCGTGGAGGGCATCGCGCTGCTGGTCCTGGTGGCGATCATGATCATGCGCTACGTCGTGTTCGGCGGCGAGGGCATCTTCACCACGACGTCCGACACCTGGACCCAGATCTCGAAGACCTGGTCCCCGATCCACGGCCTGATCTACATGATCTACGTGGTGCTCGGCTTCGACCTGTGGATGAAGATGCGCTGGGGTCTGCCCCGGATGCTGCTGCTGATGCTCTTCGGCGTGGTCCCCGTGCTGTCCTTCTTCGGTGAGCGCTGGACCCACCAGGCGGTCGAGGACGACCTCGCCCGTCGGCCCACCCTCCAGGACGAAGATCGCGCTGACGCGGGGCCCGGCCCCCGAGCGTGACGAGGATTGCGCCGCCGGAGGGCGGACCACGGCTCACAGCAGCCGGCGGCGCACGTAGACTCTGGCGCGTGAACGACACCGACCAGCTCCCCGTCCTCGTCGTCGATTTCGGCGCCCAGTACGCACAGCTCATCGCCCGCCGTGTGCGCGAGGCCCGGGTCTACTCCGAGGTCGTCCCGCATTCGATGCCGACGGAGAAGATCCTCGCCAAGCGCCCGCGCGCGATCATCCTCTCCGGCGGGCCCAGCTCCGTCTACGTCGAGGGCGCCCCGCGACTGGATCCCGCACTGCTCGAGGCCGGCGTGCCCGTGCTCGGGCTCTGCTACGGCTTCCAGTCGATGGCCGCAGCGCTGGATGGCACCGTCGCGCCGACGGGGGTGCGCGAGTACGGCGCGACCCGCCTGGAGAGCCTCGACGACGCCTCCCAGCTGCTGAGCGCGCAGGATCTTGAGCAGAACGTGTGGATGAGCCACGGCGACTCGGTCACCGCCGCGCCCTCCGGTTTCAAGGTGGTCGCCACCTCGTCCGCGAGCCCGGTGGCCGCCTTCGAGAACTCCGAGAAGCGCCTCTACGGCGTGCAGTGGCACCCCGAGGTCGGCCATTCCGACCGCGGCCAGGAGGTGCTCGAGAACTTCCTCTACCGCGGTGCCGGGATCGCGCCGGCCTGGACCACCGGCAACGTCATCGAGGAGCAGCTCGAGCGGATCCGCACGCAGGTGGGCGAGGGCTCCGCGATCTGTGCCCTCTCCGGCGGGGTGGACTCCGCAGTCGCCGCGGCGCTCGTGCAGCGCGCGATCGGTGACCGACTCACCTGTGTGTACGTGAACCACGGCCTGATGCGTCAGGACGAATCCGCACAGATCGAGCAGGCCTTCGGCGATTCCACGGGCGGTGCGAAGCTCGTCATGGTCGACGCCGAGGAGCAGTTCCTCACTGCCCTCGCCGGGGTCACCGATCCGGAGACCAAGCGCAAGATCATCGGCCGCGAGTTCATCCGCACCTTCGAGCAGGCTCAGGCGGACATCCTGCGTGAGCAGGGCGTCGTGGAAGGCGATCACGCCGAAGCCACGGCCTTCCTGGTGCAGGGCACGCTCTACCCGGACGTCGTCGAGTCCGGTGTGGGCGACGGCGCCGCGAACATCAAGAGCCACCACAACGTGGGCGGCCTGCCCGAGGATCTCTCCTTCGAGCTGGTCGAGCCGCTGCGCGCCCTGTTCAAGGACGAGGTGCGCGCCGTCGGCTCCGAGCTGGGCCTGCCCGACGAGATCGTCTGGCGCCAGCCCTTCCCCGGACCGGGTCTGGGCATCCGCATCATCGGCGAGGTCACTAAGGAGCGTCTGGACATCCTGCGCGCCGCCGACGCGATCGCCCGCGCCGAGCTGACCGCCGCAGGGCTGGATCGCACCATCTGGCAGTGCCCCGTGGTGCTGCTGGCCGACGTGCGTTCCGTGGGTGTCCAGGGCGATGGCCGCACCTACGGCCACCCCGTCGTGCTGCGCCCCGTCACCAGTGATGATGCGATGACCGCCGACTGGGCCAAGGTGCCCTACGACGTGCTCTCGCGGATCTCCACCCGCATCACGAACGAGGTCAGCGAGATCAACCGCGTCACCCTCGACATCACCAGCAAGCCGCCGGGGACCATCGAGTGGGAGTGACCTCCCGCTGACAGCAGCCGCTGCAGCGCCCCGCCGCGTGTTCTCCTGGAGCACGCTGCGGGGGGCGCTGCTCTGCCCGGGCACGGGTGCTGCCGGGCCCCAGCGTGAGTTCTGCCGATCGAGTCGTGGGAAATGCGCCGTAAGAAGCATCATGGGGCGCGGAACTCACGACTCGATCGTGCGTGGCGCAGCGGCGCGCTGTGGAGAGATCACCGATTCTGCAGCCGGAAGCATGGCACCGCTGCGGCAAGGGCCAGCACGAGCCACATCCCGGTCGCGATCGTGGTGCCGAGCAGGGCGCCGAGCAGCCCGATGAGCAGGGCGCTCAGGGGCATGATGCCCATCGTCGCCGTGCGCTGGGCACCTGCGACCGCGCCGAGCATCTCGGGCGGGCAGAGCCGCGCGATGAGGTCCGCACCGGCGACTGCCGACACCGACGTGCAGAAGCCGGACAGCGCGTAGAAGGTGCCGACCCAGAGCACTGACTGACCCGGGAGGAAGCTGGCATCGATGGTGAGGAGCAGGATGAGGACCACACCGGGGCACCGGCGACGGCAGGTCGTGACCTGCCAGGGGCTTCAGCCCGACTCCGGCATAGCCTCAGGCGATCGTCGGCTGTGGGCCTCAGGCCGTCGGCGGCTCGAGCAGGCGGGAGGGATGGGCGGCGGCCGAGGAGTGCCAGGACTGGGTCCGTTCGAAGGTCTCCCAGCCCATCGCGCTGTAGAGACCGTCGGCCCCGGTGGGGGAGTCGTCGTCCACCTCGAGGTCCACGTGGGTGCGGCCCCGGCCGATGGCATCCTGGATCGAGGCGTTGAGCAGTGCCTTCGCGATGCCGTGGCCGCGGGCGGAGCGGTGCACCCCAGGTACTCCAGGTAGGTGCCCTCCTCCAGGGTCTCTGTTGCCGGGACGACGGCGGCGACCAGGCCGCCTGCGGGCAGCCAGGCCCCATCGCGATCGATCTCGGCGATCCACCAGTGGTCCCAGCCCGCCTCCTCAGGATTCTCGATCAGGCGCTGGACGAACTCGGCGAAGGACTCTCGGTAGGAGTTGAAGTGGTCCGCGAAGGACTCCTCGAGCATCCGGTGCACGGTGCGCACGTCCTGCGCCACCGGCAGGCCGGATTCATGCCGGTGGACCTTCCGCACCCTGGTGCCCTCGCGCGGCGCCGGCAGCTCGGGGAGCTCCGCCGGGTCGACGGGGCGGCGCATGTGCAACCAGGTGCGCACCATCGAGTAGCCCGCTGCCGTGAGCAGCCGGCCGCGGTCGGTGTCCAGCTCGTTCGCGTCGGCGTCGAGCTGGGTGCGCTCCACGCCGCGTGCCCGGGCGAAGGAACCGCCCACCTCGACCGCCCAGTCCAGCAGCGCAGCGGCCAGGGCGTCTCGCTCGGGGGCGTCCTCGGCGAGCACGAACTGGACGTTGGTGCGGCCGGCGGCTCGGTCCTCCAGGGCCACCCAGGCGATCGGGGCCTGGTCGAGGGAGGGGAGCCGTCAGCGGCGACGGGCACCACCACGACCTCACGGCGTGCCCAGGACTTCAGCCCCACCATGCGTGAGCGCATTCCGGCCTCGTCGGCCGTCCCGTCCGGGGTGTGGCGACGGATATCCGCGGTGACCAGCGCGACGACTGCTGGGACGTCTGCCTCGATCGGCACCCGGGTGGTCAGTCGACCCTCCAGGGCTGGGGGCATCGTGGGCGGGAAGTGATCGGTCAGCAGCATCCGCCCATCTTTTCATGATTCGACCCGGGGCCGCTGTGCGCGGTGCCTCGCTCAGCGCTCGTCGGCCGTGACCGATTCCCGCCCCCGGACGGAAGAGGCGGCGCCAGCGGTGCCATGCTCGCCGGCCTCCGCAGTCGCGAGCTGCTCCGGGTCGATCACGGGGATCGGGCCGGTGCGCGGGTGCAGCTCCTGCGGCTCGGTACCTGTGCCGCCGAGTTCCGCAGCAGCGTCGACACCCTGCTGGGCGGCGAGCTCGTCGGCGGATTCGACTGTCTCCCGCAGCGGCACGTGCTTGATGAACAGTGAGAGCACCAGCGCGATCACTGCGAAGGGCACGGCGGTGAGGAACACCATGTGCATCGCCTCGCCCATGCCCATGCGGATCGGCTCCACGAGGATCTCGGGCAGCTGGGAGAGGGCGGAGGGGTCCAGCGCCGCGTTCTCGAGGCCGGAGACGTCGGCGCCGCCGGAGGCCTCGAGGGCGGCGAGATCCTCCGCCGGCAGCGCTGCGATCTGCTCGCTGATCGAGGTGGACATCGAGGCGGTCATCACGGTGCCGAGCACTGCGGTGCCCACGGTGGAGCCGATGTTGCGGAAGAACTGGATCGCGGCGGTGGCGGTGCCGAGCTCGCGGCGAGCTACCGCATTCTGGACGATCAGCGTGTACACCTGCATCGACAGGCCCAGTCCCAGGCCGATCACCACCATCGCGAGGGTGAGCTGCCACTGGGTGTCGCCGTACTCGAGGGCGACCAGCAGGCCGTAGCCGATCACCATCACGATGCCGCCGACGATCAGGAACGGCCGGTAGCGGCCGGTCTTCGAGATCAGCAGGCCCACGATGATCGAGGTGAGGATCATGGCCACGGACTGGGGGATCAGGATCATGCCGGAGGCGGCGGCGGAGACCCCCATGACGCCCTGCGCGTAGACGGGGATGTAGATGATCGCGCCGAACATCGCGACCGCGATCGCGAAGGAGGCAGCCACCGACAGCGCCACGATCGGGCGCAGCAGCAGGTGCATCGGCAGCAGCGGCTCCTCCACCTTCGTCTCGATGATCACGAAGGCGGTCAGGAACACCGCCGCGACCGCGTACATCCCCAGGATCACCGGAGAGGTCCAGGCGAAGTCGCCACCGCCCCAGGTGGTCGCGAGCAGGGCGAGGACCAGCCCCGGGGTGAGAGTCACGATGCCCCAGTAGTCGACCTTGCCGCGCTGGTCGGACTTCTCCAGGTGCAGGAACTTCAGGATGAACGCGAAGGCCGCGATCCCGATCGGGAGGGTCAGGTAGAACAGCCAGCGCCAGCCCAGGTGGTCGGTGACGACTCCGCCGATGAGCGGACCGGCGATCGAGGTCACGCCGAAGACGGCGCCCATGATCCCCTGGTACTTGCCGCGCTGGCGGGGCGGGATGATGTCGCCGATGATCGTCTGGGACAGCGGCATCAGAGTGCCCATGCCCAGGCCCTGCACGGCGCGGGCGAACACCAGGAACCAGAAGCCCTGCGCCATGCCGGCCAGGACCGAGCCGACCATGAAGACGGCCAGGCCGCCCAGGTAGAACCAGCGGCGGCCGTAGAGGTCCGAGAGCTTGCCGACCACCGGCACGGAGACCGCGGAGACCAGCATGGCGGCGGTCGCGATCCAGCTGTAGTGCTCGATGCCGCCGAGCTCGCCGACGATGCGGGGCATCGCGGGGCCGACGATCGTCTGCGAGAGGGAGGCGACGAACATTCCCAGCATCAGGCCGACGAAGACGAGCTTGCCCTGTCGGTCCAGTCCGGTGAAGGCGGGGGCGGGGGCGGACGGTGAGGTCCTGGGGTGGGCTGTGCTCACTGAGCTCCTCGAGGAGTGTGCGGAAGGTGTGGGGTGGACGGGCGCGGGGCCACGTTCCCTGGCCGCAGCACGACGGTGGGCTTCGACCCGAGCATCGTATCCGAACATTGCAGTCACTGCACTATTTCATCGAGTGCAGAATATGTGAGCTGCCGGACCTACGATGGTCCTGTGACCGCTGAGATGACCCCGGATGATCAGCCCCTCGGGCTGCGTGAGCTCAAGAAGCGCCAATCCCGCATGGCGATGCATCGAGCCGCCCTCGAGCTCGTCCTCGAGCACGGGCTCGGTGGAGTCACCGTCGAGGCGATCGCTCAACGTGCCGGGGTCTCCACCCGCACGTTCTTCAACCACTGGTCCACCAAGGAATCCGCGATCATCGGGGTGCTGAGCGCGGCCGACGAGGAGATCGCCGCGCGGCTGCGCCATCAGGTCCACGAGACGGGCCCCCGCGAGGCGCTGCGCACCGTGATGCGTGAGGCGATCTCCTCCGCGCCCTTCGATCCGGAGGTGCGGGAGCTGCGGAAGCAGGTCATGGCGAAGGAGCCGAAGCTCCATTCCCTCTCCTCCGGCAACCTGCTGTCGGTGCAGACCGAGATGGTCGCGGTGCTCGCCGGGGTGCTCGACGGGGACGATGCCCATGAGCGCGCGATGCTCTCCGTCCAGATCGGTTTCGCCGTCACCCGCGCGGCCTTCTCGACCTCGATGGCGCGCGGCATCGACCTGGGCACGGCCTTCGATGACGTGCTCGCACGCTACGACGAGGGCGACGAGGTCTTCTGACCCGGCAGAGCCGGCTACGGCTCAGCGCACCAGGCTCCCGAGCCCGTTCTCCCAGCCTCGCCCGTCGGCCAGGCGCTCGCCCACCAGTCGCTCGAGCCGCGTGGTGCGGGGGAGTGCGGCGGGATCGTAAGGAGGGCGACGGCCCCACACGAAGAACGCGGCGCCGTCGCCGCCCGGGGTCCGGGAGAGGATCTCCCAGCGCTGCGCGAAGGAGCCGAGGTTTGACTCCGCGCCGAGCTCCTGCGTGAGGACCGGGTTGATGAGCCAGGAGCTGCAGCGGAACTCGTGGCCGAACGCCGGAGCGCCCGTGGGGCGCGCGTCATCGAGATCCGCGTAGCAGGTGCTGAAGTACGCGGTCGCACGCTCCAGGGAGTCCTCCACCGCCTCGGGCGTCAACGGACCGGTCGCAGGGATGTGTGCGCCGATCACCCAACGCTCCGAGGCGCTCCCCTCATCGGCGCGATGCAGATCGAACTGCAGACGCCCCAGGTGCACCAGGAGTCCTCGCCAGTTCAGCGCCATCCACGGCAGCTGGTGCAGGCCCAGCCGCCCGCTGCTGCGACGGTGCACGCGCATCTGCTGACCGAGATCGGCGAGCACCGCCCAGGACAGCTCATCGCTGAGGCCGCGCTCGCGATGCCAGGTCCGCACCGTCGCAGTGCTGACGGCGAGCGCAAGAATCGCGATCAGCCCCTCGCCAGGCACCAGGTGCTGCTGGAGCGCGGTGAGCGACGCCGCCTCGGCGCCGAGGTCGACCTCCGGCCCCTCGAGCCCGACGCGCGCACGCAGCAGGTTCGCGATGCGGGTCACCTCCCGCAGGATCCGTTCATCCGCCGCCGCCGGCGCCAGCAGGGCGCTCAGCTCCGCATGGTCCTGCCCGGTGATGCCCAGCAGCTCCAGCAGCGCCGGCGCCGAGGGTGCGGTCAGCATCTGCGCGACGGCCTCCTCGGGCAGGGCTGCGGTGGCGCGGACGGTCTGCGGCGGATCGCCGAGGACCTCGAACTGGGCATCATGGCGATCGGTCATGCGCACACGGTAGCGCCCGCGGGTCACTTCCTGTGATCTGCGCCCCCAGCCCGCCATGGAGCCGGCCGCACTTGGACGGCCGCCGGCCCGAGGTGAGCGCCTCCGGGCCGGCCGGATCCTTCAGCGGTGCGGACTCACCAGAAGTAGCCGCGTCCCGCGCAGTAGGTCGCGACCTGATCCACCGGCAGCCAGTGGTGGGAGGGAAGCGATGCACTGAGCTCGGCGGCGGCCGGGTCGGCCACGCGCAGCGTCCGATCCCCGGCGTTGTACCCGTCGACAGTGACGAAGTGGAAGATGTCCGAGGCGTTGCCGCCCCAGTTCGGGTACTCCCCGGCCACCACCCACCAGTTGCAGACCGTCGCATAGCCCGTGTCGATGTTGGCGACCGCGCGGTCCCACAGCAGATCGGTCTCGGCCGCGGAGCCGGCGGTGCCCTCGATCCAGTGGTCGCGGTATGTGGCCTCGGCCAGGCGTGCCGTGAGCACGGGGAGACGGCGCCGAAGTTCGTGCCGGCGTCCGTGGTGACGAGCTCCGAGGCGAGCGTGTCGAGGCTCGGGGGCTGCACCTTGGCGCTCAGTGCGATCGAGACCGCGGTGGGCCCGCAGTAGAAGAAGTTCGGCTGCTTGAGGTAGGTCGTGGGCAGCACGACGTCGTCGGCGGCGGAGGCGCGCGGGGCGATCGCCAGCGCGCCCAGCCCCGCCGCGGCGGTCACGCCGAGCGTCTTGAAGAATGTTCTGCGGTCGGGAGCGATGGTCGTCATGGCGGATACCTCGTCCAGTGCGTCGGGAGAACGGAACCGGGCAGCGCCCGGCGCTTCGACGCTATGGACGCGGCCTCGGCCCTGGTATGGGGAGTTCTGCCCATTGACTTCCGCCGCTCGCCTCTTGGCCACCACGACGGCGGGCACCGCAGCAGGTCATCGACGGGATGCGGTGCCCGTGGAGCCGGAGGGGGCGGCGGCGACACGCCCGGGCTGACCGGCCCGAACGAGCGGGGGTGGGCCGTTCCACGGGTGGTACGGACGTACTGCGTCGCCCCGGGCGCGGTACGGAAGGACGAGGCCGTTCCGCGGGACCGACCTCCCCAGGGGTCCCAGTGACGTAGGACTCTTGGCCCCGGACCCAGCGGCGCCCCCACCTTGTTCAGGTGAGGGCGCCGCAGTGTTCAGAGGGGCTCAGTTCACTTCTTGCCCTGGTTCGCGACAGCCTCGGCAGCGGCCTTCGCGGCGACCGGGTCGAGGTAGCGGCCGCCCTTCTCCACGGGCTGGAAGCTCTCGTCCAGCTCGTACACCAGCGGCTGGCCGGTGGGGATGTTCAGACCCGAGATCTCCTCATCGGAGATGCCGTCGAGGTACTTCACCAGTGCGCGCAGCGAGTTGCCGTGGGCGGCGATCAGGACCGTCTTGCCCGCGGTCAGATCGGGCTTGACGCCCTCCTCCCAGTACGGCAGGAAGCGCTCGACGACGTCCTTGAGGCACTCCGACTTCGGCAGCTGATCGCCGAGGTCCGCGTACTGCGGATCCTGGTCCTGGCTGAACTCGGTGCCGAACTCGATCTCGGGCGGCGGGGTGTCGTAGGAGCGGCGCCAGGCCATGAACTTCTCCTCGCCGTACTTCTCCCGGATCTCGGCCTTGTCCATGCCCTGCAGTGCACCGTAGTGGCGCTCGTTGAGGCGCCAGTCCCGCTTGACCGGGATCCAGTGACGGTCCGCGGCGTCCAGGGAGAGGTTCGCGGTCATGATGGCGCGACGCTGCAGCGAGGTGTGCACGACATCGGGGAGGATGCCGGCCTCCTTCAGCAGCACGCCGCCGTTGACGGCCTCCTTCTCACCCTTCTCGGTGAGGGCCACATCGACCCAGCCGGTGAACAGGTTCTTTGCATTCCAGTCGCTCTCGCCGTGGCGGAGCAGCACGAGTGTGTAGGTCATAGGGCCAGGGTACGCGGGGCCGCTGATGCTCGCATAACGTGCCCATCCGACCGGGCGGACGGAGCCGCGGCTAGTGTCGGCGCCATGAATGATCTTGCGACCCTCTCCTTTCTCGACGTCCCCGTCGTCCTGCTGGATCTGGACGGCACGATCGTCGACTCCGGGCCGGGCATCCTGGACGCGCTGGCGCAGGCCTTCGCCGCCTGCGGGGAGGAGCTGCCGCCCCAGCAGGTCCTGCGCACCTTCATCGGACCGCCGCTGCGCGAGTCCTTCCAGAGCACGCTGGATCTCAGCCCGGAGCGCTCGGAGCAGTTGAGCCTGGCCTACACCGCGCACTATCAGGAGCACGGTCTGCTCACGGCCACGCCTTATCCGGGCATCCCCGAGCTGCTGGACGCGCTCGCCGAATCCGGGCGCACGGTGGCGGTCGCGACCAACAAACCGGAGACGAGCGCTCGCCGGCTGCTCGCCCACCAGGGGCTGGAGGCACGATTCGCCCTGATCGGAGGTACCGACAGGGCTGTGGGCCGGGACGACAAGGCGGCCGTCATCGGAAGTGTCCTGCAGCGCCTGGGGATCGCTGCGGAGACCACCGGCACCGAGAGGGACGCCGCCCCGCCGGCGGTGATGGTCGGGGACCGTGTACATGACGCCGAGGGCGCCGCCGCGCACGGGATCCCCGCGGTGCTGGTGGGCTGGGGCTACGGCGGCGGCCCGGAGGACGAGGCGGATCTGCCCCGGGCGCGGACGGTCCAGGATCTCTCCGCGATGCTGCTGCGATGAGCTGAGCTCAGTGGGGCCGAGGGACGTGCACGATCCCGGTCAGGCCTCGAGCAGGATGGTGAACGGTCCGTCGTTGGTGAGTCCCACCCGCATCTGCGCACCGAAGCGCCCGGTCGCCGCGGTGATGCCGCGAGCGCGGATCGCCTCGACCACCTGCTCCACCAGCGGTTCGGCAACGGGGCCGGGGGCAGCGCCGCTCCATGACGGTCTGCGTCCCTTTCGCGCATCGCCGTACAGGGTGAACTGCGAGACCACCAGGACCTGCGCCCCGGCGTCGAGCACCGAGCGCTCGCCCTCGAGGATGCGCAGCTCGCAGATCTTCCGAGCGATGGTGGCGACCTGCTCGGGTCCGTCGTCGTGGGTCACGCCGATCAGTGCCAGCAGGCCCTCACCCTCGACGGATCCGACCACCTCGCCCTCGACTCGGACCTCGGCACCGTCGACTCTCTGGAGCACTGCACGCATGCACCGATGGTGGCACAGGGCGGCGGGCAGGCGTGGCCCCGCTCAGGTGGCGGCGGTGTTCGAGGTGCTCAGCGCGGCAGGATCGAGTTGATGTGGCGCTCCTGGGTGGGGGAGTCGTCCTCCCCGGTGTTCTGTCCACCGGGGGCAGGTGCTGCGGGCGGCAACTGCGAACCGGCGGGAGGGTTCCCGCGAGGCTGCTGCTGCGGCGGCGGTGCCTGGGGGAGGGCGGGGGTGGACCGGTGTGCTCCCATGGCGCAAGCTGCTGCGTCGGTGCGGAGTGGGGGACCGGTCCCGAGGCATGACCCGCCGCCGACTGCTGCTGAGGGGGCGCGGACTGCTGGGGCGGTGCGGAGTGCGCAGGCGCCGAGGGGTGCTGCTGCGGGGCCGAGCGCTGCGGGGGCGCCGACTGGTGCGCAGGTGCCGAAACACCCTGCCGCGGTGCCACAGAGGGCCGCAGAGGCGGCTGCTGCCCGGTGGGTGCAGCCGGCGGCGGGGGCGCCTGGCGCACGTCCGTCGGACCCTGGGCGGGAGCGGCGGGAGCGGCGGGAGCGGCGGGAGGGACGGGAGAGGCAGTGCGCACTCCGGTGACCGGCGCGGAAGCCGACTCCCGGGACGCTGCGGCCGCCACCCGTCGGCCCTCCGCGCGACGTGCCTCCTCGACCCACTCCTCGGCGACGCGCACGATCGCCTCGGTGGCGGCCTCCCAGGAGGCCTCCTGCTGCCGATGCGGGCCAGTGGCCAGGGACAGCACCACCCCGGCGGAGCGCAGCGCGACCTCGGTGGGGTCGACCCGCTCGGTGAACATCTCGTGCCAGGTGCGGATGGCCTCCTCGACCCGCTCCTGCATGGCGCGGTCGATCCGCCCGGCGTTGCCGTAATCGGCCAGGACGCTGAGATGGGCCAGCAGGCAGGCGAGATCGTCCGCCCGGCGGCCCGGGCCGACGGTGTCGATGTCGAGCAGGCCCACCACCTTGCCGTTCTCGACGAACACCTGAGCCTCGTAGAAATCGCCGTGCACCACGTCGTGCGGACGCATGTCCATGCGCTGCTCGAGTGCCGTCAGACCGTCCCGGATCGCGCGCACCAGTGCATCCAGCCGTGGGCCGAGCGAGGGCACCGAGGAGCTGACGATCCCGGCATAGAAGTCCACCGAGTCCGTCCACGGCGGTCGCAGCGGCAGCGAATACATCGAGGCGGGCAGGCGGTCGAGCAGCGCCACGAGGTCCTCGGCGCGACAGGAGCCCACGCCCTCGTCGATCACCGCACGGGCCAGCGGCCGCCCGGGCAGCTCTGCGAGGACCACGAGCCCGTCGTGATGGGCGATGACCTCGGGAACCGGCACCCCGGCGGCGAGCAGGCGATGGTGACGCTCCACGATCTCGCCGCTGCGATGGGGCTGCATGACCTTGAGGAACACCGCGCGGTCGCCCTGCGAGGCGCGCAGCACGGCCCGGCGGCCCGGGCGGTACGAGACCACATCGATTGCGATCGGCACCGAGGGATCGGCGCCGATGTCCGCGCCGAGGTCGCGCAGCGTGCGGCCGACGATGTCGGGATAGCAGACCTGAGGCAGCATCGGCAGCCAGGGATCATGCGGGTAGCGCCACACACGCACATTGATGTCGCCGTCGGTCATCACCAGGGTCTGCTCGGCGACGTGGAGGTTCTTCTCGCGCTCGCCGATGTGGGCGCTCGCCCCGAAGAGCTCCTCGCGCGCGGGTGCCTGCGGGCCGTCGAGCTCGGGCCAGGAGACCATCGTGCGGTAGAGCGCCTTGGTGCTGCGGCCCGGGCGGTGATCGACATGGTCGAGCTGCCAGCTGTGCAGCACTCCACCGGAGTTCCCGACGGCCGAGCGGAGCAGCCCTCCCGCGCCGGGCCCGGTGAGGAGCTCGGAGCCGTCCTGCGTGTGTGACATGGGTGATTCATTCTTGTCATGAGGTCATCAGGCGACACCGCCTACGATGCTTTCATGGCTGATCGTACCGATAACCTCACCAGCGGGAACCTTCTGGGCATTCCCGAGACCCGACTGCCCGACGACTTCGTCGACGTCCAGGTGGCCGAGGAGCTCGTGGACGGTGAGCCGCGAGACATCGCCGCTCGCCATCTCGAGTCCCCGCTCGCCTGGGCCACCCTCGCCGAGGACGCTCTGACCGACGGTGACGTCATCACCGCGTATGCCTATGCACGCACCGGCTACCACCGCGGACTGGACGCACTGCGCCAGTCTGGATGGCGCGGTCAGGGACCGATCCCGGCCTCCCACGCTCCCAATCGCGGCTTCCTGCGCGCACTGGCGATGCTAGGTGAGACCTCGCGACGGCTCGGGGACCAGGCCGAGGCCGACAGGGTGACCGCCTTCCTGCGCGAGGCGGACCCCACTCTGCTGGACTGAGCCCCACCCGGCGACGTGCCGCAGGCTCACGCAGCCTGCTTGGTACGATCCACGGGGCTCTGCGCCCACCACCGTCCTTCTTCCTACAGGAGTCGCTATGCCTGCCGTCGTGATCGTCGGAGCCCAATGGGGTGACGAGGGGAAGGGCAAGGCCACCGATCTCCTCGGCGAACGGGTGGACTACGTCGTCAAGCCCAACGGGGGCAACAACGCCGGTCACACCGTGGTCGTGGACGGTGAGAAGTTCGAGCTGAAGCTGCTGCCCGCCGGCATCCTCTCTCCGCAGGTCACTCCGGTGATCGGCAACGGCGTGGTGATCAACCTCGAGGCGCTGTTCGAGGAGATCGGCATGCTCGAGTCGCGCGGCGTGGACGCCTCGCGCCTGCGGATCAGCGCCAACGCCCACATCGTCGCGCCCTACCACCAGACCCTCGACAAGGTCACCGAGCGCTTCCTGGGCAAGCGGGCCATCGGCACCACCGGGCGCGGCATCGGCCCCGCCTACATGGACAAGATCGGGCGGCTCGGGATCCGGGTCCAGGACCTCTACGACGAATCGATCCTGCGCCAGAAGATCGAGGGCGCGCTGCGCCAGAAGAACGAGCTGCTGGTCAAGCTCTACAACCGTCGGGCCGTCGAGGTCGAGGAGATCGTCGAGACCCTGCTGTCCTATGCGGAGCGGCTGCGCCCGATGGTGGTCGACACCACGCTGCTGCTCAACGATGCGCTGGACCGCGGGGAAGTGGTCCTCATGGAGGGCGGCCAGGCCACCTACCTGGACGTCGACCACGGCACCTACCCGTTCGTCACCAGCTCCAACCCGACTGCCGGCGGCGCCTGCACCGGCACCGGCGTCGGCCCCACCCGCATCGACCGGGTGATCGGGATCGTCAAGGCGTACACCACGCGTGTGGGCGCCGGGCCGTTCCCCACCGAGCTGTTCGACAAGTGGGGCGAGTACCTGCAGACCACCGGCGGTGAGGTCGGTGTGAACACGGGCCGTCCGCGCCGCTGCGGCTGGTACGACGCCCCGATGATCCGTCACGCCGCACGCATCAACGGCTTCACCGACATCGTGCTGACCAAGCTCGACGTGCTCACCGGGATCGACGAGATCCCGGTCTGCACCGGCTATGACGTCGACGGCGTGATCCATCAGGACATGCCCATGACCCAGACCGAGTTCCACCACGCGGTGCCCGTCTACGAGACCCTCCCCGGCTGGACCGAGGACCTCTCCGAGGCCCGCACCTTCGAGGAGCTGCCGAAGAACGCGCGCGACTACGTGACGCGTCTCGAGGAGCTGGCCGGCTGCCGGATCAGCGCGATCGGGGTGGGCCCGGATCGCTCCGCGACGATCGCCGTCCACGACCTCCTGCCCGGAGCCTCCGACTGACGTGGTGACCCGTCGTACCGATCCAGCAGCGGGCCGCAGCGCGCTGACCTCCTGGGCGCTCAGCCCCGAAAGCAGCGGGCGGCCGGTGCTCGCGCCGGCCGTGCGCCACACCCTGGAGCTGTTCGCCGACGAGTTCCCCGGCGGCGCCGTCGAGCTGCGGGTGCCGCCCTACGCGGCGGTGCAGGCCATCACCGGCACCCGCCACACCAGGGGCACCCGCCCGCCGTCGTCGAGACCGACGCCGGCACCTGGCTGGCGCTGGTGACCGGTGACCTCGACTGGGCCAGCGCCGTGGCGGAAGGCAGGGTCCACGCCAGCGGGGAGCGCAGCGACCTCGGTGAACTCCTGCCGCTGCTGGGCCCCCGCCGCCTCGTGCGCACAGCCCGTGACCAGGAGGACCGATGAGCATCGCCGTCGAGATCGCGATCGAGGACCTGGCCGGTCTAGAGGCCGCCGCACACGCCGGGGCCGACAGGGTCGAGCTGTGCATCGACCTCGAGCGCGGCGGGATCACCCCGCCGCCCGAGCTCGTCGCCGAATGCGCGCACCGGGCCTCCGCTCTCGTGGCGGCGCGGGACGCCAAACCCCACTTCGACGTGCACGTGCTGATCCGCTCCCGAGCGGAGCTCGGTGACTTCCTGGCCCACCCCGAGGAGTTCGTCTACTCCCCGCAGGAGATCGCGCTGATGGCCCAGCAGGCGAGCGAGTCCGTCGCCGCCGGCGCCGCCGGGGTGGTGATCGGTGCCCTCACCCAGGAAGCGGAGCTCGACCTGCCCGCCATCGAGATCATCCGGGACGGTGCGCTGACCGCGGGGAGCGATGCCCTGCGCGGCGTGACCCTCACGGTCCATCGGGCGCTGGATGCGCTGCCCGGCCGCGCCCAGCGCGAGCAGGCCGTGCAGACCCTGCTCGGGCTCGGCGTCCACCGCGTGCTCAGCTCCGGCGGTGCGGCCCGTGCGCTGGACGGAGCCGAGGACCTGGCCGCCATGGTCGATGCCGCGGAGGGCCTGCTCGACGTCTGCGCCGGCGGTGGGGTGCGACCTGCCGACATCATCGATCTCGCACACCGCAGCGGCGTGGCCGATGTGCACCTGTCCGCCCGCCGCCGCCCTGGCGCCCCCGTCGAGATCGGCGCCCCCGAGACCCGCACCGACCCGGCGATCGTCGCCGCGGCGGTTGATGCCGCTGGAGAACTGTGAACACTGTGAACGATCCTGAAGACCACGAGACCGTCGATACCCCTGACCCCCTGACACCCCGGACGCCCCGAGTTCTCCGGAGCACCCGGAGGGTGCCGCCGACGCCGCCCCGGAGGCGGGCGAGACCCCGAGCGACTCCGGCGACACCAGCATCTACGTGCGGCGCGGCCGCACCCCACGTTGGGCTTCTGGGTCGCTCTGGCGATCGCGCTCCCGGCCGTCGCTGCCCTGATCAGCTCCCCGTTCTTCAACTTCCCGGACCTCGGTGCAGTGGTGAACTTCGTGCTGCTCGCCGCCGTGCTCGTGGGCCTCCCGCTGGCTGCTCTCGCGGCTGTCGTCGACGCCATCCGGCATCGCGCCCCGAAGGCTCGCCGGCGCTGATCCCATCGTGGACGCCCGCTCGGTGCGGCACTGCCCTGTGGCACTATGGACCGGTGGCACGCGGCGACGGAAAACTTTCCCATGACCTGCTCCCCGGTGAGAAGGGCCCCCAGGACGCCTGTGGCGTCTTCGGTGTCTTCGCACCCGGTGAGGATGTCTCCAAACTGACCTACTACGGTCTCTACGCACTGCAGCACCGTGGGCAGGAATCTGCCGGCATCGCCGCCAGCGACGGCTCCCAGATCCTGGTCTACAAGGACATGGGCCTGGTCTCGCAGGTGTTCGACGAAGCCTCCCTCGCAGGCCTCCAGGGGCACATCGCGATCGGCCACACTCGTTACTCGACCACTGGCGGCTCCGTCTGGTCCAATGCCCAGCCCGCTCTCGGCCCCCGGCCCGACGGCACCGTGGCGATGGCGCACAACGGCAACCTCGTCAACACCGAGGAGCTGCTCGCCCTGATCGACGAGCGCCACGGCAGCCCCCGCACCGGTGAGCTCGCCCGAGGCAACACCACGGACACGGCCCTGGTCACCGCGCTGCTGAACAGCGAGGGCCCGCTCGAGGATGTGCTGCGCGAGCTGATGCCGCATCTGCGCGGCGCCTACTGCTTCACCCTGATGGACGAGAGCACCCTCTACGCCGCGCGCGACCCGCAGGGGATCCGTCCGCTGGTGCTGGGCCGGCTCGAGCGCGGCTGGGTCGTCGCCTCCGAGACTGCTGCCCTGGACATCTGTGGTGCGAGCTTCGTGCGCGAGGTCGCCCCCGGCGAGATGATCGTCATCGACGAGCAGGGCCTGCGCAGCGAGCAGGTGATGCCGCCGCATCCCAAGGGGTGCGTCTTCGAGTACGTCTACCTCGCCCGGCCGGACACCCGCATCGCCGGCCGCAGCGTCAACGAGGCCCGCGCCGAGATGGGCCGCCAGCTGGCCCGTGAGCATCCGGTCGAGGCGGACCTGGTGATCCCGACCCCTGAGTCCGGCACCCCTGCCGCGATCGGCTACGCCCAGGAATCCGGCATCCCCTATGGCCAGGGCATGGTGAAGAACGCCTATGTGGGCCGCACCTTCATCCAGCCCAGCCAGACCATCCGCCAGCTCGGCATCCGCCTCAAGCTCAACCCCCTGCGCGAGGTCGTCGCCGGCAAGCGCCTGGTGGTCATCGATGACTCGATCGTGCGAGGGAACACCCAGCGTGCGGTCGTGAGGATGCTGCGGGAGGCCGGCGCGGCCGAGGTGCACGTGAGGATCTCCTCGCCGCCGGTCCGCTGGCCCTGCTTCTACGGCATCGACTTCGCCTCCCGGGCGGAGCTGATCGCCAACGGTCTCGGCATCGAGGAGATCGCCCGGTCCCTCGGAGCGGACTCGCTCGGCTACATCTCCGAAGAGGGGATGATCGAGGCCACCGCCCAGCCGGAGGAAGCGCTGTGCACCGCCTGCTTCTCCGGGAAGTATCCGGTCGCCCTGCCGGAGCCCATCGCCCGGGCCCAGGGCATCACCCAGGCTCGTGAGCCCGAGCCCGCCGTCGTCGGGAAGGACGCATGAACACCACGAACCCCAGCCCCACCGCGATCACCTACGCCGATGCAGGGGTGGACACCGCCGCCGGAGACCGCGCCGTCGAGCTGATGAAGGAGGCGGTGGCGGCAACCCACGGTCCCCAGGTGCTCGGCGGCATCGGCGCCTTCGCCGGGCTCGTCGACGTCAGCGCCCTCAAGGACTACCGCAGGCCCCTGCTCGCCTCCTCGACCGACGGCGTGGGCACCAAGATCGCGATCGCGCGCGAGCTGGACATCCACGACACCATCGGCCGTGACCTGGTGGGCATGGTGGTCGACGACATCATCGTGGTCGGCGCCGAGCCGCTGGCGATGACCGACTACATCGCGGCCGGCAAGGTGGTCCCCGAGCGGATCGCCGATATCGTGCGCGGCATCGCCGAGGGCTGCCAGCTCGCAGGCTGCGCCCTGGTGGGCGGGGAGACCGCCGAGCACCCGGGACTGATGGCTCCCGAGGACTACGACGTGGCGGGTGCCGCAGTCGGCGTGGTCGAGGCTGACGAGCTGCTGGGCCCCGACCGGGTCCGTGCCGGGGACGTGGTGATCGGGATGGATGCCTCCGGACTTCACTCCAACGGCTACTCCCTGGTGCGGGCCGTGATCTCCGCGGCGGGCCTTTCCCTCGAGAAGCACATCGAGGACTTCGGTCGCACGCTCGGCGAGGAGCTCCTCGAGCCGACCCGCATCTATACCGCGGATCTGCTGGCCGTGCTGCGGGATGCACGGACCGTCGGCGCCGTCCATGCCCTCAGCCACGTCACCGGCGGAGGCCTCGCTGCGAACCTCGCCCGGGTGATGCCGCGCGGTCTGGCTGCTCGCGTCGATCGTTCACGCTGGGAGCCGGGAGCCGTGTTCTCCCGGGTCGCGCGCTGGGGTTCGGTGCCGCAGCTGGATCTCGAGGGAACCTTGAACATGGGGATCGGCATGGTGGCGCTGGTCGATGCCGAGCAGGCCGATGCGACGCTCGCGGTGCTCGCCGAGCGCGGCCTGGTGCGCGCGTGATCGGTGAGGTCGTCGGGGAGGACTCGCTGCCCGAGCCGGGGGCTCCGCTCGAGCACGTGGTCGCCGGCGCCAAGGGGGTCGAAGGCGGAGCGGTCATGCTCGCCGGGCAGCACAGGGGCTGGTCCTGAGCCGTCGTACGGCCTGAGACAGCACGAGGGCCGACCATGTGGTCGGCCCTCGTGCTGTGTCACGGTGGATCTCCGGCGGATGCCGGTGCGTCCTCAGCGGCGGTAGACGGACGAAGCGTTCTCGTCGGCTCGATCGTCGCTGTCCTCGGCCCGGCCGTCTCCGTTGGCGGACGACGAATCGCTCCGCTGCGACTGCAACTCGCGCTGCAGTGCCGTGAGGTCCGTCGGCGGGCTGTAGTACTTGAGGTCCCGTGCCACCTTGGTGTGCTTGGCTTTCTGTCGGCCGCGACCCATGGATCTGACCCCTGTGCATCGGCTGCCGGGCGTTCTTGTCGACCCGGAAGATGGCATTAGTTTCGTAGGCCAAGGGTACATGCTCGTCCTGCTGTCCGGCGAACTCCGAGGAGTGAGACGTGCCGGACATCCCTTCCGTGCGCTGCGGAGGGCTCCTGGAGGGCGCCGCAGGGTCGTCATCTTTCTCGACCGGGGCGGATGTTCACCGCAGGGGCGATCTTACCGAGTAGTCTAGAGCTCGGAACCCGCGCGCAAGCCCAGGCCCGGAGGGTGCGCGCTCTCCGACGCCCGCAGTGAAAGGTCGCACTCCCCATGAATGGATCCACGGAGCAACAGCCCGCGGGTGATGAGGACGCCACGGAGCTGCTGACCCCGGCTGAGGTCGCCAAGATGTTCCATGTCGACCCCAAGACCGTCACGCGCTGGGCCCAGGCGGGCAAGCTGACGTACATGCGCACCCTCGGCGGCCACCGTCGGTACCGACGCAATGAGGTCGTCGAGCTCCTCCAGGACAGCACCAAGGGCGAGTGAGCACCGACCCGTTCCTGGGGGAGGGGTACACGGCGCACCGCATCGATCTCGGCGCGGATGACGAAGGCCCCTTGATCGCGGTGCTGGTCCATCGCGATCCGCCTCTCCAGGCACCGACGGTCGATGCCGAGG
This sequence comes from Brachybacterium sp. Z12, assembly GCF_014400405.1. Taxonomy (GTDB): domain Bacteria; phylum Actinomycetota; class Actinomycetes; order Actinomycetales; family Dermabacteraceae; genus Brachybacterium. The sequence continues at coordinate 1,036,216 of NZ_CP060496.1, forward strand.
AGCTCAGGGAGGGCGAGGCTCTCGCGAAGCCTCCGATCCTGATGATGCACGGCTGGTCCGACTACGTGTTCGACCGTGAGCTCATGGAGCACCTCGGGCGCAGCGGGCACGACGTCTGGGGACTGGATCTGCGCAAGTACGGACGCAGCCTGCTCCCTGAGCAGACTGCCACCGCCATCGACCACCTCAACCGCTACGACGACGAGATCGGGGCCTCCCTGCGCATCATCGGTGCGGAGCGTCCACCGATCCTGCTGGCCCACTCCACCGGCGGGCTGATCGCAGCCCTGTGGGCGCAGCGCAATCCCGGGACGGTCCGGGGCTCGCGCTGAACTCGCCCTGGCTCGAGATGCACCTGGGGCCGGTCACCAGGTCGCTCGCGGAGGCTCCCGTGCGCTTGCTCGCAGATCGGCTCAGGGAGCGGCCCATCCTCCCGTTCGGCCGCGACCACTACGCCCGCACCACCCACCGCGATTTCGGCGGACCCTACGACTACGACCTGACCCTCAAGCCAGCCGGCGGGCATCGGCTGCCGGCAGCGACGCTCAGCGCCATCATCGATGGCCAGCGCCGACTGGCCGCCGCCGGGCCGCTGAGCATCCCGGTGCTGGTGATGCACTCGGCCCGCAGCCGGATCGGCCCCCGCTTCACCGAGGAGATGCGGCGCGCCGATTCTGTGCTGGACGTGAAGTCCCTGGCCGCTGCGGCCGCCGGTCTCGGCCCCGACGTGCGCATCGAAGCGATCGAGGGAGCCCGCCACGACGTCTTCCTCTCGGACGCCGATGCGCGCTCCCGTGCCATGGCGATCCTGGACGAATGGTTGGAGAAGCCGCCGCTGGCTGCCCCTACCATGAGGGCACCCGATGGCAGGGCCCACCTCGGCACGCCCGTGCCGGGCAGTCACGCGAAGGAGGAGCCCGATGACCGCGGATCCGCGTGAGGTGCGGCGGCATGCCGCTGCCCTGCGACGTGCCGCTGATCGGCTCACGATCCTGCGCCTGAGGCTGGCGAATTCCGTCGTGGACGTCACTCAGGTCGATGACCCCGCGCTTCGCGAGCTGGGCGAGGAGATCCACGCGCGGTGGACCCTGGAGCAGTATCCGGAGCTGGGGAGGATCGCGGGCGGCCTGCGGGCCAGCGCCAAGAAGCTGGACACCGTCGCCCTCGCCGCCGAGCGCAGCAGCGGTCGCAGGCTGGGTGGCTACTCCGGGGCCGGGTTCCTCGGCAAGGGCGATGAGGCCCACCTCCATGTCGAGGACGTCGCCGGATTCGTGGGCACCGAGCACGGTGCCAGCATCGGCGGCTTCCCGTTGCTGCCCAGCGCTGACGAGGGCCTGCTCGCCCATCCGTCCCACACGGTGGGGATCGACACTCCCGACTACGACGAGCAGGGCTGAGGCTCCGTCTCTGGCCGGAACAGCGGGTGCTTCAGCTCCGGGGCCGACGGTCCGGCGCGAGGGAGAGCGCGACCACAGCGGCCAGCGCGCCGCACACCAGTGGGACCAGGAGCATCGTCACCAGCAGCAGGAGCATCGCGGCGGCGGCCTCGGCCGCGGCCACGCCCAGGCCGATCAGCGCCGCTGCACCGACGGCCTCGGTCACGCCGGCGCCCCCAGGGGTCAGCGGCACCAGCGACAGCACCCGCCCCAGCGCGAAGATCGCCACGGTCAGCGCCAGGGGGACCGCGGCACCCACGGCCTCGATCGCGAGCAGCAGCGCGACCCACTGCAGCAGCCGCGCCCCGACCGTCGGCAGGACGAGGCGCATCGGGCGACGCCGCAGCATCCCCACCAGAGCGTCGCGCTGCTCGAGGATCAGCGCCTCGACACGCTCCGGGAGCACCTCGCCGAACTGGGTAAGGAGCCTGGACAGCACTGGGCGGCGCAGCAGCACCGCGGTCAGGACCAGGGCGATCACGGCACCGAGCAGGGCCAGCAGAGCCGCCCAGAGCGCCCCCGGCAATGCGATCCCGGCCGGGGTCAGGGCGGAGCTCAGAGCGTAGGCGGCCAGCCCCAGCACCGGGATCAGCACCGAGGTGATCACCATCTCGACCAGCGAGGCCGCGACGATTCCAGTGAGGATGAGGGGCATGGCGAGCCCGGCGCGGCGCAGGATCCAGCCCATCAGGCCCAGCCCCAGCACGGAGCCTCCAGGCACGGCGAGAGCGGTCGCACTCGAGGCGGAATGGCCCAGCAGCGCCGGCGCCCAGCGAGATCCCGGCAGCGCGGCACGGACGGTCAGCGACTCCAGCAGCAGCGCGCCGACGCCGAGCAGCACCATCGCGGGGACTGCCCAGAGCGGCAGCGTGGACAGGGTGCTGGCGATCTCCGCCCAGCTCGCGCCCGTGGCCCAGGGGAGAGCCCAGGCGAGCAGGGCGATCACCAGCGCGGCGGAGAGCGCCCCGGCCACGATCCGAGCCGGGGTGAGGCGGGGCGGGCGTTCGGCGTCGAACTCGGAGAGCTCCTCGACCAGCCAGGCATCCGTCCCAGACTGTGCGACGGTGCCGTTCCCCGCGCGGGGAACGGACTCGGGGTCCGGAGTGCCGGGGAGCTTGGAGGAGCCTCTGACATGCGGTGATTCTCGCACGCCGTGAGCAGAGTTCTTCCAGGGGAGGGATATAACATCGTGTCATGTCCTTCCTGTTCTCCCTCTTCGTCGTGCTGCACTTGATCTGCTGGGCCGTGGCGCTCGGCACCTGGGTGGCAGCTGCCCGCACCCGTCAGCCCAACAAGGGCATGGCCCATGCCACCGCCGGTGCCCTCGTGTTCGGCATCCTGCTGGCGGCCCTGATCTCGATCCCCGGGGCGCTCCCCGGCGATCCGAACCACATGAAGCTCGGCATCAAGCTCCTGATCGGCCTGGTCGCCGTGGCGCTCGCCTACATCGCGAACAAGAAGGGCCCCGAGACCCCCTCCGCGGTGTGGTTCGGCATCCCCACCGCGATCATCGCGAATGTGATCATCGCGGTCTTCGTCTGAGCTGTGCGGCCGAGCGATGCGCGGCGGAGGCGCGCGGCCCGAGCGCCGACGTGCCCGCTCTCACCGTCGATTCGTCCACATCGAGGCCCGACAGCACTCCTGCTGTCGGGCCTCGTGCCTATCCTGGAACCCTCATGAGCTCACTCTTCGACGACCTCTCGCTGCCCGACGCCTTCCGCCGACTCGACGGGGTGTCGGTGGCCCCCGCCGCCCCCGAGAGGGCACGCGGTGACGAGCGTGGCCGCCCCGAGGGGCCGCCCGAGGAGGAAGGGCGGCCCTATGAGGAGGAGCCGCCCTATGAGGACGAGCCCCCTATGACGAAGCGCCCCCGATGGAGGAGCGCCCGGTGCCGCAGCCCCCGGCCGATCTCGCCCAGGCCCCGCACCCGGCCGACCGGGGGCGCGGGCATGAGGGCCGCTACGGTGACCTCGGCACCGCCCCGGCGGCGCTCGCCGAGCTCACCGACGGTCTGAACCCCGCCCAGCACCAGGCGGTCGAGCATCGCGGCAGCCCGCTGCTGATCGTCGCCGGCGCCGGCTCGGGCAAGACCCGTGTGCTGACCCGTCGCATCGCGCATCTGCTGCGCTCCGGTGAGGCGATGCCGGGGAGATCCTCGCGATCACCTTCACCAACAAGGCCGCCGCCGAGATGCGCGAGCGGGTGGGTGAGCTGGTGGGCCCCGTCGCACGCAGCATGTGGGTCTCCACCTTCCACAGCGCCTGCGTGCGGATCCTGCGCCGGGACGCCGCTGCTGCGGGCCTGAAGAGCTCCTTCACCATCTACGACAGCGCCGACTCCCTGCGGCTGATCACCACGATCGCCAAGGACCTCGAGCTGGACACGAAGAAGCACGCACCCCGCGCGTTGGCCTCCCGGATCTCCACGCTCAAGAACGACCTGATCGATCCGATCGACTTCGCCGATCAGGCGGAGAGCGCGAAGAACCCCTTCGAGAAGACGCTCGCGCGCATCTACACGAACTACACCGAGCGGCTGCGGCAGGCCAACGCCGTCGATTTCGACGACCTGATCGGCCTGACCGTCACCCTCCTGCGGGAGAACCCCGCGATCCGCGAGGGTTACCGCCGGCGCTTCCGCCACCTGCTGGTGGACGAGTACCAGGACACCAACACCGCCCAGTACCAGCTGGTGCGGGAACTGGTGGGGGATGATCCCAGCGCCGATCTCACCGTGGTCGGCGACTCGGACCAGTCGATCTACGCCTTCCGCGGTGCCACCATCCGCAACATCGTCGAATTCGAGCAGGACTTCCCCTCGGCCCGCACCATCGTGCTCGAGCAGAACTACCGCTCCACCCAGAACATCCTCAGCGCCGCGAACGCGGTGATCGAGGAGAACGCCGGGCGGCGCAAGAAGAACCTCTGGACCGATGAGGGGACGGGCGAGAAGATCACGCTCTACGTCGCCGATGACGAGAAGGCGGAAGCGCGCTACATCGGCCGCCAGATCGATGCCCTGGTGGACGACGGCCGCAGCGCTGGCGACGTCGCGATCTTCTACCGTGCCAACGCCCAGTCCCGCGCCCTCGAGGATCAGCTGATCCGGATCGGGCTGCCGTATCGCGTCGTGGGCGGCACCCGGTTCTATGAGCGTCGAGAGATCAAGGACGCGGTCGCCTACCTCCAGGTGCTCGCCAACCCGGCCGACGAGATCAACCTGCGCCGCATCCTCAACGTCCCCAAGCGCGGGATCGGCGACCGGGCCGAAGCCGCAATCGCGATGCTCGCCGAACGGGAGCGGATCGGTTTCGGAGAGGCCCTGCGCCGCGCCGAGGAGGCACCCGGCATCGCCACCCGCTCGCTGAACGCCGTGCGCACCTTCGTGGCGATGCTGGAGGATCTGCAGGAGATGGCAGAGAGGGGTGATGGCCCCGCCGAGCTGCTCGAGGCGATCCTCACCCGCTCCGGCTACTACGCCGAGCTGCAGGGCAGCGATGATCCGCAGGACGAGTCCCGCCTGGAGAACCTGGCCGAGCTGATCAGCGTCGCCGCCGAGTTCGAGGCCCAGATGGAAGAGGCCGACGCCGTGGCCAGCGAGGTCGAGGACGAGGAGGGCGATCCCGGCTCCGACATCGCCCCCGACGCCGCGCTGCGGGCACCGGATGACCCGGAAGCGAGCCTCGTGGACCGTTTTCTGGAGAAGGTCTCCCTGGTGGCGGACGCCGACCAGATCCCCGGCGAAGAGGATCAGTTCGTCACCCTGATGACCTTGCACACCGCCAAGGGCCTCGAGTTCCCGGTCGTGTTCCTCACCGGCATGGAGGACGGCACCTTCCCCCACAACCGCACCCTGGGCGACCCGGAGGAGCTCGAGGAGGAACGCCGCCTGGCCTACGTGGGGATCACCCGCGCACGCGAGAAGCTCTACCTGACCCGTTCGCAGATGCGCTCCACCTGGGGGCAGACGCAGTTCATGCCGGCCAGCCGCTTCCTCGACGAGGTGCCCGAGGCCGTGCTGGACGTCGCCCGAGCCGGATCCAGCCTCAGCGGGGCCGGGTTCGGCGGGTCGGGAGGCTACGGCGGAAGCTACAGCTCCGGCTCCCAGCGCGGCCCGTCGTTCAGCGGCGGCATCGGTGGCGGTCGCAGCGACATCAAGCGCCCCAGCCTCGGCTCGGGACGCAAGGCCACGCCGACGGAGAAGCTTCCCCAGCTCGTCGTGGGAGATCGCATCACCCACGACTCCTTCGGGATGGGCACGGTCTCCGAGGTCGCCGGCCAGGGCGACAAGACCCAGATCGAGGTGCAGTTCAAGCCCCCTCACGGCACGAAGCGCCTGGTGCTGCGCTACGCCGCGGTCACCAAGCTCTGAGCGCGGCCGCGAGGCTCACGCAGTCACCACCAGCTCCACCTCGATGCCCTCCGGATCCTCGGCGTACCAGGCCAGATGGTCCGGTCCGCCGGCGGTGGGTAGCGCTCTGCGAACAGCTCTCGCCAGCCATGCCCCGCAGCACCGGCACGGATCGCCTCGAGAGCAGCGCGGTCCGAGATGGTGCAGGCCGGAACGTCGAGTCGATGTCGTCATGGGATGACAGTATGCGGGGCGCGCCGCGTCACCGCGTCACCTTGATCAGGGCCCGCGCCCCGCGCTCCATCTCCACGAAGGAGTGGTTCACGGCGGTGTAGGTGCCGGGCTCGTCGAAGACCAGCTCGACGAAACCCCCTGCGCCGAGGCCAGGTCCAGGGCCTGCGACCCGCCGCGGTGCTCATTGTCCGGGCGCAGCAGGTACTCGCCCTCCTTGAACACGGTGTCGAACACTCCGCCCACGACGTGGAAGGAGATCCCCGGGACGGACCGGCCGCGAGCACCCACAGCCGCATCCGTTCCCCGACCCGTGCTTCGAGCGGCGCGTGGACGTACTGGTTCGCGTGCCCGTTGAAGACGGTCAGGTCCGGGCGCTCTGCGGCGATCTTCGCGGGGCTGACGGGATGGATCCCCTCGCGGACCGCGTCCCCGGCACCGGCCGCACCCTCCGGCACCAGGTAGTGCTCGGACTGGACCAGCACGTACTCACGGTCCACCTCCGCGAGCCCGGCCGGCGGGACGATCAGCGCCCCGACCATCCCGGCGGCCAGGTGCACGCTCATCGGCATGGTCGAGCAGTGGTAGAGCCAGATCCCGGCATGGTCGGTGGTGATCGAGTACTCGAGGCTCTCGCCGGGAGGGATCGTCCGCATCGTCTCGTCCGGGGAGACGGTGCCGGCGTGCAGGTCCAGCGAATGGCCCATGGAGCCGTGGTTGACCAGGTCGACGGTGAGCTGTGCCCCCAGCTCGGAGCGCAGCACCGGGCCCACCACTGTGCCGCCGAAGGTCATCGCCTCCATCTTCACCCCCGGGGCGATCTCGGCGGCGACCTCCGTGATCTCGAGGTCGAGGCGCTGCTGCGCCCCGGCGCTGGGCGGCAGACCACCTCGCGCACGCGATGGTCCGGGCCGGGAGGGGCCTGCAGGTCCAGCGGGATGCGTGCGAGCTCGTCGCCGGCCGCAGAGCCGCTCTGGTCGGGGTCTGCAGAGGTGTGTTCGGCGCCCAGGGCGGTGACCCGGAGCGTCATCCCCATTGCGCGGTGCCCCGCGATCGAGCACCAGCCCTCGAGATCGTGGCCGATCACCCCGGCCTCCACGGTGGTGGCAGCCCCGGGCTGCAGCCGACCCGAGGAGACGCCACCGGCCAGCACCAGATCGTGGACGTCGTAGGGGTCGTCATTGCTCAGCTCGATCACCAGTGCGTCCCCGGCCGGGACCTCGAGCACATCGGGGAGAAGCGCATCTCCGCCATGCTCACCGCGATCGTGGTGGTCGACCCGGTGGGGAGACCGCGCCACACGCCGGCCCGGTGCCGCCGGAGGCCGCGCCGCCCGGCAGCGATCCCTGCGCACGGTCCAGCGCGGAGCCCAGCGCGGTCACACCGAGCACCGAGCCGAGGCCCAGCAGCGCACCGGTCAGCGCCCGACGGTCCATCGCCTCGGCGCGGGGCGTCGTGGCGGTCGCGGGGGTCGCGGCCGTCTGCGCGGGCACTGGCGGCACCATGCCCCGGTGGCGGATGCTCGCCCTGATCGCCAGCCCCATCAGCACCGGGAAGGAGCCCAGCACCGCGAATGCCAGCAGGGACAGCAGCACCCGAGCCAGGGACCCGAAGTCCGCGACGTCCGCCGTGCCCAGCGTGAGGCCGGCGAACAGCGCCCCGGAGGTCGCGGACCCGATCCCCGAGAGCACGAACAGCGCCAGGGCCAGGTTAAAGGTGACGGTGCGCAGCACGGCGAAGCGGCTCATCATCTCGAGCCCGGCCTTCGTCGACCGGGGGCCTCCGCCCATCGTCACCGGGAGCAGGTGGCTCATCGCCCCCAGCAGCACCTGCAGCAGGAAACCTGCGACCAGCGGCACCGTGAGCTGCTGGATGTCTGCCGCCACCAGAGAACTCGCGAGCTGCTCATCGGCGGAGCGCCACCACATCACCAGCAGCCCGACCACCGTCACCGCGAACCAGGTGACACCGGAAGCGATCGACAGCACCGGGAACAGCGGCAGCGGCACCCTGCGCTCCTGCCGGGCCGCACGGGCGCTGACCCGCAGCAGCGTCACCGCGACCCAGGTGAAGGAACCGAGGTAGGCCAGCAGGAAAGCGCAGCCGAGCAGCCTCGAGCCGAGCATGGCGCCGGCGGTCGCCCCCAGCACCGACAGGAGCATCCCCAGCAGGCCGCCGGCCGAACGCCGCGCAGCGTGCGGCTCGATCCGGGTGCGCAGCACCGTGGGCCACAGCGTCAGCAGCGTGCCGGTGACCGTGATCCCCACGAAGCCCAGGACGTTCACCAGCTGGTGGGCGAGCAGCAGCCGCCCCTGCCATGGTTCGCCCGGGCTGAACGCCATCACCGCGCCGAGCGTCGCGCCCACCGGGATCAGGCAGGCGGCGCCGATGTACGCCTTGACCGTGAACTCGAAGCGCGGTGCCAGGGCCGCTTTCACCTGGGCGCCGAGGGCTGCGGCGTACCAGACCAGCGCGGCGGAGACCAGCAGTGCGCCGAGCACCACCACCCAGGGCCAGGACGGCAGCATGCCGAGGATCGTGACCACCACACCGGCCGTCAGCAGCCGGATTCGCGCCAGCTGACGAGGCCTCGACTCCTCACCCAGCCGGGTCTTCAGCAGCGCCTCGGTGAAGTGCTGTCCCCACACCATGATCGACGTGGTGATCAGCCCCAGCGTCACCATGTGCACCAGCAGCCAGCGGGACTGGGGAATCCACTGATGGACCAGCACCACCACGATCAGGGCGAGCATCCACAGGGAGACGGGCCGCGAGGCGCGGCGATGCCAGGAGCTCCGGCCCGTCGGGGCGGCGGGGCGGGAGGGCCCGTGGGACGGGGCGGCAGGGAGAGACGGCTCGGACATGACCACCTCGGCAGGAGGCTCGGCCGGGTCGGGATGGCCGGTCGGGCAGGGGCAGGGACCGTCCCAGCCTAGATCTTGAGCGCTGGTCCACCGGTGGCGAAGGTCCCGGCGCCGCGGAGGTGGGTGCGTGTTCCTGCCCTCAGCTGCGAGGGTCGGCCGTCGGGGCCTGTGCTTCCCGGGCCCGCTTCCATTGGGCGTAGACCCCGGCGCCGAAGCTGAGCGCCACGATCACGCCGACGATGATCAGCACGGTCGTGAAGGGGATCGGGATCCCGGCCGCGGCGAGCACACCCCAGATGACGAACAGCGACAACCCGATCATCAGGGCGTCCCGCAGGGCTCGGAGGATCCGCGGGCCGACGTTCGCTGCGTTCACGCGCCGGCTGGCCACGGTGTAGTAGGCCGCGGCGTCGCGGCGCAGCCTGTCACCGTCGACCTTGGGCCGTTCGGCGGTCGCGGTGCGCGGGGAGGTGTCCTCGTCGCGGCGGGGCCCGACGGGATCGTGCCGTCGGCCGTCCTCCTGGCTGCGGGAAGCGGGCGCGGGGCGGAGGTCGTCGTCACGGCGGGGGCGCTCATCCTCGCGGCGCCCCTCATCGATCGCCTTGCCGGCGGCGCGCACGTAGTCTCCGGCCCGGTCGGACGCACGCCGGGCGGCGCCGCGGGCTTCGGGGGCCTGCTTGCGGGCGGTGTTCCGTGCGGCCTTCGCGTAGGTCTTCCAGTCGGCCATGACCTCTCCTCGCCTCAGGGGTTCTCGTCGCGGTGCTCGCGCTGCGGGCGCCGGTCCTCTGCGCGGGGATCGTAGCGGCGCTCGTCCCGCCCGTCGTCCTCGCGGAAGCGGATGTCTCCGCCGCCGCGATTCCCCCGCTGGGGGCGGGGGTTCTTCGCTCGATGGTCGTAGTAGTAGGACAGCCCGACGTTCAGTGCCAGCGTGATGCCCACCGACAGGGCGAAGCCCGCGAAGGTCGAGCGCACCCCGACCAGGCGCAGCACGATGAAGAGCACACCGATCGCGACCACGCTGAACCCGATGTGGTCACGCGCTCGCTGGACCAGGCCGCGGGGTCGTCGATTCATCCCGCCATCGTAGACGGGACAGCTGGGCGCGGCCCCGCGATGCGGGCCGAAGGCGTCGTGGTGGCCTCCGATGCGTGCAGACGGGACCTCCGCGCGCCGAGTGAGACTCCCCGCACACTGCTCCCGGTGGCGCGCGCCCCGCCGGGGAAGCGATACCCTGGCGATGTTCCCAGGGGTGGCATCGAGGCCAGTGCGGCCTGCCGCCCACTGCCGACATCGAGAGGAAATGCACCCCGTGGACCTGTATGAGTACCAGGCCCGCGATCTCTTCGAGAAGCACGGCGTGCCCGTGCTCGGAGGAGTTGTCGCGGAGGATCCTGCCACTGCCAAGGCCGGTGCCGAGAAGCTCGGCACCCCGGTCGTCGTCGTCAAGGCCCAGGTCAAGACCGGTGGTCGTGGCAAGGCCGGTGGCGTGAAGATCGCCAAGTCCCCCGAGGAGGCGGAGCAGCAGGCTTCCGAGATCCTCGGCATGGATATCAAGGGCCACACCGTGCATCGTGTGATGGTCGCCGCCGGTGCCGACATCGCCGAGAGTACTACTTCTCGCTGCTGCTGGACCGCGCGAACCGCAACTACCTGGCCATGTGCTCGGTCGAGGGCGGCATGGAGATCGAGCAGCTGGCCGTCGAGCGCCCCGAGGCGCTCGCCCGCGTGGCCGTCGATCCCAACGTCGGCATCGACGCCGCCAAGGCCAAGGAGATCGTCGAGGCGGCGAAGTTCGACGCCGAGACCGCCGCGAAGGTCGCCCCCGTGCTGGAGAAGCTCTGGGACGTCTACCGCGAGGAGGACGCGACCCTGGTCGAGGTCAACCCGCTGGTCAAGACCGGTGATGGGGAGATCGTCGCCCTGGACGGCAAGATCACCCTCGACGACAACGCGGTGTTCCGCCAGGAGGGTCACGCAGAGCTCGTCGACCTCGCCTCCGAGGATCCGCTGGAGACCAAGGCCAAGGCGCTGGATCTCAACTACGTCAAGCTCGACGGCGAGGTCGGCATCATCGGCAACGGCGCGGGCCTGGTCATGTCCACCCTCGACGTGGTCGCCTACGCCGGTGAGTCCCACGGCGTGAAGCCTGCGAACTTCCTCGACATCGGCGGCGGCGGCGCTCCGCCGAGGTGATGACCAACGGCCTCGACGTCATCCTCGGCGATGAGCAGGTCTCCGCCGTGTTCGTCAACGTCTTCGGCGGCATCACCGCATGCGACGCGGTCGCCAACGGCATCGTCGGCGCCCTGAAGAAGCTCGGCGACGCCGCGACCAAGCCGCTCGTGGTCCGCCTCGACGGCAACAACGTCGAGGAGGGTCGCAAGATCCTCGCGGACTTCGCCCACCCCCTCGTCACCCAGGCCGACACCATGGACGGCGGCGCCGCGAAGGTCGCCGAGCTCGCCGCCGCAGGAAAGTGAGCAGCACCCGACATGTCTATCTTTCTCGATGAGAACAGCAAGGTCATCGTCCAGGGCATGACGGGCTCGGAGGGCATGAAGCACTCCCAGCGCATGCTCGACTCCGGCACGAACATCGTCGGCGGCGTGAACCCGCGCAAGGCCGGCCAGTCCGTCGCCTTCGAGGGCGGCACCGAGGTGCCCGTCTTCGGCAGCGTCAAGGAGGCCATCGAGGCCACCGGAGCGAACGTCTCGGTGGTCTTCGTGCCGCCGAAGTTCGCCAAGGGTGCCGCGATCGAGGCCATCGATGCCGAGATCGAGCTCCTGGTGATCATCACCGAGGGCATCCCGGTCAAGGACTCCGCCGAGTTCTTCAACTACTCGCAGGAGAAGGGCTCCACCCGCATCATCGGACCCAACTGCCCCGGCCTCATCAGCCCCGGCAAGTCCAACGCGGGCATCACCCCTCCAACATCACCGGTGCGGGGAAGCTGGGCCTGGTCTCCAAGTCCGGCACCCTGACATACCAGATGATGTACGAGCTGGCGGACATCGGGTTCACCACCGCCATCGGCATCGGCGGCGACCCGGTCATCGGCACCACCCACATCGATGCGCTCGAGGCGTTCGAGAACGATCCGGAGACCGCCGGCATCGTGATGATCGGTGAGATCGGTGGAGACGCCGAGGAGCGCGCCGCCGAGTACATCAAGGCGCATGTGACCAAGCCGGTCGTCGGCTACGTCGCGGGCTTCACCGCCCCCGAGGGCAAGACCATGGGCCACGCCGGCGCCATCGTCTCCGGCTCCGCGGGCACTGCCCAGGCCAAGAAGGAGGCCCTCGAGGCCGCCGGTGTCAAGGTCGGAAAGACCCCGACCGAGACCGCTGACCTGATGCGCGAGATCATCAAGGGCCTCTGACGAGTCCCTGAAAGGGCCTCTGACAAGTCCCTGTCACGGTGCCCCGGACCCCTGCGAGGGTCCGGGGCACCGTGCTGTCCGGGGCGGGCTGTGGCGGCCATGCACTGGTTCACCTCCGCCGCGCCGATGCCGCTGCGCCGAGAACACCGATCGCTCGCAGAAGTGGAAGGTATCGGTGATCTCGGCGATCGCCTCGGGGCGTGTCGTCATGGAGGAAGCGATTGCCTCGAGGCGTGTCGTCACGGATGGAGCGATTGCCTCGGGGCGTGTCGTCGCGAATGGAGCAGCGGACGCCGGTGGCGAAATCGCACGTCGCGGCTCGGAACGCGGACTAAGCTGGACCGAGCCAGTCGTGCAGCTACTGAGGAGGGCCCGTGTCCGGAGATCTCATCGACACCACAGAGATGTACCTGAAGACGGTGTTCGAGCTCCACGAGGCCGGCATCGCCCCCATGAGGGCCCGGATCGCCGAGCGGCTGGGCCACTCGGGCCCCACGGTCTCCCAGACCGTCGCGCGGATGGAGCGGGACGGGCTGCTCTACCTCGACGACCAGCGACGGATCCGGCTGACCGATCAGGGCACCGAGGTCGCCACCGACGTGATGCGCAAGCATCGCCTGGCCGAGCGGCATCTGCTCGACGTGATCGGGCTCGATTACGCCCACGTCCACGAGGAGGCGTGCCGGTGGGAGCACGTGATGAGCCTCGAGGTCGAGAAGCGCCTGGCACAGAAGATGGAACCGCCGTACGTGGACCCGTACGGCAACCCGATCCCCGGCCTCGCAGCCCTCGGGATCGACGAGACCCACGACACTTCCTTGGGTAAAGACCCTTCCAACCCGTCCCGAGAGCTGAGCGAGACGGTTGCCGATGGTGAGAGGCGCCAGGTGCGTCTCGAGCGGATCGGCGAACGGGTGCAGAGCGATGTCGAGCTCCTCGGAGAACTTGCACGTCACGGCATCTTTCACGGAGTTCTGGTGGGTGTTGAGCGGGTGGGGGACAGCTTCATCCTGCGGGGCCCTGCCGGGGTGAGGTCGCCGTGACGGACGTGATGGCGGACCAGCTGCACGTGACAGCCCAGACCGCCGGGTAAAGGCTCCGTCAAGCTCTTCCCAGAAGCTTCCTGTCACCCTGACGCGCAGGCGGTCTCCGCCCTCTAGTCTCGAGGGCGTGCCAAGGCGACAAGAGCCTCGGCACTCCCCGGAAAGCCCCACGCGCACCGGATCGGGATGCGAGACGCCGTAGATGCGCAAGGGCAGTGCCCGGGGCTGGGAGCCACCACGTGTCGAAGACTGCGAACAACACTCACCGCCGCGCCATGCGCACGGTGACCCCTGTGACCCGGGCAGGACGTGCCGGTGCAGGAGCCGCGATGGCCGCCGCCATGCTGTTCGGCGGAGCCGCTGCCGCCACCGCGGAGCCGCAGGCCGATGCTCCCCAGGCGGATGGCGCCGCCGCGCTGAGCCCCGTCATGGTCCCCGCCGTGGGGATCCCCGCCGTCGAGGTCGCCGACGAGGACGCCGAGCCCGCGCTCGCCCCCGTCGCCGGTGCGATCTCCATCGAGGTCGGTCCCACGGAAGAGGAGATCGCTGCGGCCGAGGCCGCCGAGCGTGAGGCCGCTGAGCGCGCCGCCGAGGAGCAGGAGTCCGAGGAGAACGCCGAGACCCGCGAGGACGACGGCGCCTCCCGCTCCGAGGAGCGCTCCAGCAGCCAGGGTGAGGATTCCTCGTCGCAGCAGGAGTCCTCCTCCGGAGAGTCGCAGCAGGAGCAGTCCGCCCCCGCGCCGTCTGCCTCCAAGGGCAACTCGATCCTGTCCACCGCACGCTCCGGCATCGGCACCCCCTATGTCTACGGCGGCACCTCCACCTCCGGCTGGGACTGCTCCGGCTTCGTGCAGTGGGTCTACGGCCAGCACGGCATCAACCTGCCGCGCGGCGCCGCCGACCAGGCTGCTGCGGGCACCGTCATCCCCCGCTCCGAGGCCCGCCCCGGTGACCTGGTCTACAAGCCCGGCCACGTCGGCATCTACGCCGGCGGCAACCAGTTCGTCGATGCCGGCAACAGCCGCGTGGACACCACCGAGCGCAACATCTACTCCGGCAGCTGGACCTTCATCCGCATCGGCTGAGCTCCGCGCCGCCGCATCGGCCCCGCCCCACCTGATGGTGGTGCGGGGCCGCTCCCATTCCCGGGGCGGGTAATGGGGGTGGTGGTGCCGGTACCGTGTCCTCGTGTCCTCCGCTAGAGATCTCCTCGCCGTCGCTCTGCTGCTCGCCGCCACGGTGCTCGGCGCCCTCTGGCTGCCGGCCACCTGGTTCCATGACCACGTGGTCGAGAAGGACGGGTTCCTCGCCATCACCGAGCCGCTCGCCGACGACCCCGCCTTCCAGCGCACGCTCAGCGACAGCGCCGTCGAGACCATCCTCGGAGACGACCGCCTCCCGGCCTGGGTCCAGGAACGACTGACACCCCTGGCCGAGGAACAGGCCACCGCTCTCACCGGCACCGGCGTCTACACCACGATGTGGGAGGCGACCATGGCTGAGCTGCACGGCGCCCTGTTCACACCCGGCGCCTCCGAACTGGACGTCGATCTCGGCCCGGCGATCGATCGGATCCTCACACCGGTCGAGAAGCGCCTGCCCATCGAGATCCCGCGTCCCGAGGATGCCACCATCACCCTGGCGAGCATCCCTGACGTGCCGCTGCTGACGCGGATCGCCAGCCTCACCCCCTGGGCGACATGGACGGGCCCGGCCGCGCTCGGCCTGGCGGCACTCGCCCTGATGATCGCTGCGCACCGTCGCACCATGCTGACCCTCGCGGGACTGGGAGGGATCATGGCAGGAGGAGCAGTGTGGTGGCTGGCCCAGCAGATCGAGACCGTGGTGCCCGACTCGATCGACCAGGCGGTGTTCCTGGGACCGATCGTCCAGGTCTTCCAGAACCGCTTCGAGACCGCGATGATGCCCCAGGGCGTGATCCTGCTCGGGGCGGGCGCGCTGGTGACCGCGGTGGGTCTGGTGCTGGTGGGCCTGCACCGGAGGCCCTGAGGGCCGGTGCGGTCAGAACATCCCGAGCCGTTCGAAGGCGGTGACGATGCCGTGCTCCAGCGGGCCCGGGACAGTGCTGCCCGGCAGCCTCCAGCACTGCGGAGGAGGCGCCCTCGATGCTGATCGCCGTTCCGGCCGCACGCAGCATCCCCAGGTCATTCATCCCGTCACCGATCCCCACGGTCGAGGCATGGTCCATGCCCAGATGATCGGCGACGATCTCCACCCCGTCGGCCTTGTCGACCGAGACCAGGTGCAGCTCACCGGAGCTGACGTCGTCGGTGATCGAGTTGGGCAGCGCGCCCACCTCGGGTCCGATCTCCGCTGCCAGCTGCTCCACCCGGATCGGTGAGCCCCACAGCGAGATCTTCGCGAACGATTCGGAGGTGAGGTCCTCGGGCAGGACGATCGCATCGATCAGGTCCTGCAGCCCGTTGCCCACGCCGTCCTCCGGGAGCGGAGGGCGCACCCGTGCCCGCAGCTCGCGCGCGGAACGCGGCGTGCACAGCAGCGCCTCGGGAGTCTCGAGGCTGAAGGGGATGTCGTGACGCTGCAGCACCTCGACGGCGCGCCGCCCTAGCTCATCGGGGAAGCGCTGATCCTTCAGCAGCTGCTCGCCGACCCGGATCCATCCGCCGGCGGAGGCCACCACCCCGTCGAACAGGGCGGCCACCTCGGGAGCCACGATAGAGAGCGGACGACCGGTGCTCAGCAGGATCACGTGCCCGTTCGCACGCGCCTGCTCGACGGCCTCGGCATGCGCGCGCGGGGCCACCCCGCGATGCGCGAAGGTGCCGTCGAAATCGATGAATACGCAGCGGCGATCTGCCACGGACGCTCCCTCTTCCCTGGTGGTGACTCGGAGGCACCAGCCTAGGCGAGCACGACCGGACCCGGGGCCCCCGGCAGACGGAGCGGTGCGTCAGCGCCGCCGGTGCAGGCTCGCCACCACCGAGACGGTCACCTCCGAGGTACCGGTCAGCAGGGCGCGCAGCTCCTGCTCGCCCACGTGACGGGCACTCGGCGTCATCGCCACCAGGTCCCGCGCGGTGGGGGCGTCGAGCGCAAGGGCGAAGCTCACCGGCACGGTGCGGACCGTGGTGAACAGAGGATCCAGCACCTCGTGGAGCCGCTCCTCCTTGCGCGGGTCCACACCCACCATCCCGGGCACCGCCGTGCGCAGCTGCTCGAGGTGATCGGGGGCGGGGCGCACCACCAGCAGATGGCCGCCCGGGGCGAGCACCCGCGCGAACTCCTCGGGGTGGCGCGGAGCGAACACGTCGAGCACCAGATCCGTCGAGCCATCGGCGAGGGGGAAGCGGGTGAACACGTCCCAGCTGGCCGCCGCGGCCCGCTCATGGGCCCGTGCGGCGAAGCGCAGGGCACGCACCGAGGTGTCAACCCCCAGCCCGTGCGCGTCAGGCCGCTGCTCGAGCAGGCCGGCGAGGTAGTAGCCGGTGCCGCAGCCGATGTCGAGGATCCGGCGGATGTGCGGGGGAGCGATCTGCGCGATCGCCTCCCGCAGCGGGGCGTAGGCGCCGGTGGCCAGGAAGCTGTCCCTCGCCCGGGCCATGTCGTCATCATCGCCGCTGGTCGGGGAGGCGCCTGCGAGCAGCGGGGCGTAGCCGGCGCGGGCGAGGTCGAAGGAATGGTGTCGCGAGCATCGCAGCGTGCGCTCGGCGAGCTCCACGGGCTCCGCGCAGTGCGGGCAGCGCAGGCTCTCGAGCCAGGGGAGGAGGGCGGAGGGAGCGGGACGGGACACAGGAGCCAGGGTACGTCCGGCCAATGCTGGGGCGCCCCTCAGACCCCGAGGTACTGCGCCAGATGCTTCCCGGTGAGCGACGATGCCTCGGCGACGAGCTGCGCGGGCGTGCCCTCGAAGACCACCCGCCCGCCGTCGACGCCCGCCCCGGGGCCGAGATCGATCAGATGATCGGCGTGAGCCATCACCGCCTGATGATGCTCGATCACGATCACCGTCTTCCCCGAATCCACGAGGCGGTCCAGCAGGGAGAGCAGCTGGTCGACGTCTGCGAGGTGCAGGCCGGTGGTCGGCTCGTCGAGCACATAGATGCCGCCCTTGTCACCCATGCGGGTAGCGAGCTTCAGACGCTGGCGCTCGCCGCCGGAGAGCGTGGTCAGGGGCTGCCCGATGGTCAGATACCCGAGCCCGACGTCCTCGAGGTGGCCCAGCAGCTTCGCGGCTGCCGGCACCTTGGTCTCCGCAGCGGAGAACAGCTCGCGGGCCTGGGTGACGGAGAGGGCGAGCACCTCGGCGATGTCCTTCCCCCGAAGCGGTGCTCGAGCACGTCGGTGCGGAACCGCCTGCCCTCGCATTCCTCGCAGGGCGTGGCGACGGTCTCCATGAAGCCGAGCTCGGTGTAGATCATTCCTGCCCCCTTGCAGACCGGGCAGGCACCCTCGGAGTTGTTCGAGAACAGGGCGGGCTTGACCCCGTTCGCTTTCGCGAATGCTTTCCGGATCGGCTCCAGCAGCCCGGTGTAGGTCGCCGGGTTCGAACGCCGGGAGCCGCGGATCGCGGTCTGGTCCACCACGATCGCCTCGGCCTCCTTCGGCATCAGCCGTGCACCAGCGAGCTCTTCCCGGAACCGGCCACTCCCGTGATCACTGTGAGCACCCCGAGCGGGATGTCCACGTCCACGGACCGCAGGTTGTGGTGGTCGGCGCCGCGGATCGCGAGAGACCCGGAGGGCTCCCGCACCGTCCCCTTCAGCGCCGTCCGTCGGTCCAGGTGACGGCCGGTGAGGGTGTCGGAGGCGCGCAAGCCCTCCAAGTCGCCTTCGTACTGGACGGCGCCGCCCTCGGCCCCGGCCCGCGGGCCCAGATCGATCACATGATCCGCTATCGCGATGGTTTCGGGCTTGTGCTCGACCACGAGCACGGTGTTCCCCTTGTCCCGCAGGTCCTCGAGCAGCGAGTTCATGGTGGTGATGTCGTGGGGGTGCAGGCCGATCGTC
This sequence comes from Brachybacterium sp. Z12, assembly GCF_014400405.1. Classification (GTDB taxonomy): domain Bacteria; phylum Actinomycetota; class Actinomycetes; order Actinomycetales; family Dermabacteraceae; genus Brachybacterium. Next base: position 1,054,507 of record NZ_CP060496.1, read on the forward strand.
GGCTCGTCGAAGACATAGGTGACATCGGTCAGCGCCGAGCCGAGATGGCGGATCATCCTGGTGCGCTGGGACTCTCCTCCCGAGAGGGTGCCTGTGGGCCGGTCGAGGGAAAGATAGCCCAGGCCGATCTTCACGAAGGCGTCCAGCAGCGCGGAGAGGTTCCCCAGCAGCGGGCCGACGCTCGCACTGGTGTGCCGGGACCGCAGCGCGGCGACCCAGTCAGCGAGTTCGGTGATCTGGAGGGCGTTCGCCTCGGCGATCGAGAGCCCGTCGATCCGTGAACTGCGGGCGTGCTCCGCCAGACGCGTGCCCTCGCACTCCGGGCAGTTCACGAAGGTGACCGCCCGGTCCACGAACGCACGGATATGGGGCTGCATCGAGTCGCGGTCCTTGGACAGCATCGACTTCTGGATCTTCGGGATCAGGCCCTCATAGGTCATATTCGCCCCGTCGAGCTTCACCTTGGTGGGCTCCCGGTACAGGAAATCGTGGAGCTGACGCCTGGTGAAGGACCGGATCGGCTTGTCGACCGGGAAGAAGCCCGAGGAGGCGAACAGCTTCTCGTACCAGCCGCCAGCCGAGTACCCGGGCACCAGGAACGGTCCCTCCTCGAGCGACTTGTCCTCGTCGTACAGCTCGGTGAGATCCAGATCGGTGACCTGACCCATGCCCTCGCAGCGCGGGCACATCCCGCCCACCCGCGTGAAGGTCGTCTTCTCGGCGATGGTCTTCGCACCCTTCTGCACGGTCATCGCCCCGGAGGCGCTCACACTGGGGACGTTGAAGGAGTACGCGCCGGGCCCGCCGACGTGCGGCTCGGCGAGCTTGGAGAACAGGGTTCGCAGGTAGGCGTTCGCGTCCGTCGCGGTGCCGACGGTCGAGCGGACGTTCGCCCCCATCCGCTCCTGGTCGACGATGATGGCGGTGGTCAGCCCGTCAGGGAGTCCACATCGGGCCGGGCCAGCTGCGGCATGAAGCCCTGCACGAAGGAGCTGTAGGTCTCGTTGATCATCCGCTGCGACTCGGCGGCGATCGTGCCGAACACCAGTGAGCTCTTCCCAGAGCCGGAGACCCCGGTGAAGACCGTCAGGCGACGTTTGGGGATATCGAGGGAGATGCCGCGGAGGTTGTTCTCTCGCGCACCGCGCACCCGGATCAGATCGTGGGCATCAGCAGCATGGGGGAGGCGGGCATCGAACAGCTCCTCAGGGCGCGGTGGGGCGCGATTCGTCCCACGCCCGCGCCATTGTGCCACTCGCCCTCACAGCCCCGGCTAGCCTGGAGCGGTGACCGAAACGACGCACTACGACATCGCCCTGATCGGCTCCGGCTCCGCGAATTCCTTCCCGGGGCCCGAGTTCGCCGACCGCAGCATCGTGCAGATCGACCGAGGCGTGGGCCCGGACCACGTGTTCGGCGGGACCTGCCTGAACCTCGGGTGCATCCCCACCAAGATGTTCGTGCACACCGCGAACCTCGCCCACGCTCCTGCCGATGCCGCCCGTTTCGGGCTTACCGAGCAGCTGCGCCATGTGGACTGGCCGGCGATCCGCGACCGCATCTTCGGACGCATCGACCCGATCACCGCCGGTGGTGAGGAGTACCGCGACGCCCACGAGGACAATGCGAACCTCACCCTGCTGCGCGGCACTGCACGCTTCGTGGACCGCAGCACCCTCCACGTGATCGGGAACGACGGGACCGAGCAGACCGTGACCGCTGGGACCATCGTGCTGGGCGCCGGATCCCGTCCTGTCCTGCCGCCGATCGACGGCCTCGCCGAGGCGCATCCGCACACCTCGGACACGATCATGCGGATCGATCAGCTGCCCGCCTCGCTCGCGATCCTCGGCTCCGGCGTGATCGCCGTCGAGATGGCGCACATCTTCGCCTCGCTCGGCGTGGAGGTCACCCTGATCGCCCGGTCCCCGCAGGTGCTGAGCGCCGCGGATGCGGATGTCTCCGCGCGCCTGACCGAGATCCTCGGCGACCGCCTCCGGCTGGAGACCGAGCTGAGCACCACCTCCGTGCACCGCACGGGGAGGGGATCGAGCTGCGGGGACTGCGTCACGGCGCCGAGGTGACGCTGCAGGCTGAGGAGCTGCTGGTCGCCGTCGGCCGCCGCCCCAACTCCGACCTGCTGGACGTCGCCGCCGCCGGGATCGACACCGCCGAGTCCGGCCGGGTGCTGGTGGACGAGCACCAGCGGGTGCTCGGAGGCGGGGAGGTGCTCGAGGGGCTGTGGGCCTTCGGTGATCTCTCCAGCGCCCATCAGCTCAAGCACGTCGCCAACCATGAGCAGCGGATCGTGCGGCACAACATCCTCCATCCGCAGCGGCTGCGGCGCTCGGACACCATGCCGGTCCCCAGCGGCGTCTTCACCCACCCGCAGGTGGCCTGGGTGGGGATCGACGAGGAGACGGCCCGCCGCAGCGGCCGCGAGGTGAAGGTGGCCGTCCAGGAGTACGCCTCGATCGCCTACGGCTGGGCGATGGAGGACACCACCGGCTTCGTGAAGCTGATCGCCGATGCGGAGACCACCGAGATCCTCGGCGCGCACCTGATCGGTCCCGAGGCCACGACCCTCGTCCAGCTGCTGATCCAGGCGATGAGCACCGGCCAGAGCGCCCGGGACATCGTCGATGCCCAGTACTGGATCCATCCGGCCATGCCCGAGCTGATCGAGAACGCGCTGCTGCAGCTCATCGACTGAGCGAGCTGCCCCGCAGCCTCGGGAGTCCTACCCCTCGTAGCCGGGCAGGCAGGACTTCAGCGGGTCCTTCTCGATCTCGGGCTCCGGGGTGGTGCCCTCTTCGGTCCCGTCGTCGGTGGGCTCCTCCGACGCGGAGGTCTCCTCCTCGGAGCTCGGCTCTTCCGCAGGCTCCTCTTCGGCGCCGCTGGACTCCTCCTCCGGTGGGGCGCCGGTCTCCGCGGGCTCCGACGAACCGGGCTCGGTCTCCCCGCCCACCGACTCCGGCGGATCCTGCTTCATCGAGTCCTCGATCGAGGCCGCGGCCCACTGCTCGAGGTACTCGAAGTCCGGGTTGCCCGAGAACGTGACGTCCTGGGTGATCGGGTACGAGGTGAAGCCGCCGTCCTTGATCCGCAGCGCGAGGTCCACGAAGGCGTCGAGATTCCCCACCGGGATGTCGGTCTGGATGTTCTCCTCGGTGGCGTTGACCAGCCGAGGGATGGACAGGGCGAGAGTGGTCGGATCCGCCTCCTCGGCGACCCTCCGCACGATCCGCTGCTGGCGGCACATGCGGTTGAAGTCGTCTGAACCCTCCCGGGACCGCGCGTACCACAGCGCATGGAAGCCATCGAGCTTCTGATCCCCGGGCTCGATGTAGCCGTCGACCTTGCTCGAACCGCCTCCGATGGGGATCCGGCGCTCGACGACCATCTCCACGCCGCCGAGCGCGTCCACGAGATCCTCGAACCCCTGCAGGTTCACCATCGCGTAGTAGTCCATCTCGAGGCCCAGGGTCTCTTCGACGGCCCAGCGGGTCGCCGTCAGCCCCGGTTCCGGATCGCCCGGGAACAGGTCGGGGTGCTCATCCGCCCAGGTCCACACCGCGTTGATCAGGTTCTCGTTGCGGCCGAAGTAGTCGAAGCCGTCGGGGAACTCCTCGGCCGCCAGCGTGTCCTCGGGGAACTCGACGTTCTCGAGGTTGCGCGGGATGGAGAACAGGGCAGTCTGACCGGTCGCGGTGTCGATCGAAGCCACCATGATGGTGTCGGGACGGGTGCCGGTGCGGTCCGAGCCCGCGTCCTGGCCCAGCAGCATGATGTTCAACCGGTCGATGTTCGCCCAGGGGTCCTTCCCAGAGGCGAAGGAGCCCCCTCGCCCTGACCCCCGCCGAACACGGACTCCGAGCCGATGAGACCCTGCAGCGCCCACAGCGACTGCACACCGCGGCCGAAGGGCAGGGCGATGCCCACCACCATCAGCGCCGCGAGCGCGAGAGCGACGTAGCGCTTCGTCCCTGCGAGACGTTCCCGGGTCGTGTGCGCGAGGTTCGCCAGCACGATCTGCAGCGCCCAGACGAGGCCCACGACACCGACGGTGATCATCACGCCGATCAGGAAGCTGCGCTTGGTGGCGAGCATCATGCCTGTGCGCAGCGGCTCGCCGAACAGCAGGAAGGCGCCTGCGGTGACGAGCGCGAGGAGCACCACCGCCAGCAGTGCCCAGCCGATCCTGCGGAGGCGGGTGGTCACCAGCCCTGAGCCGGGCACGAAGGAGGTGAGCACGGTCCAGAACGCCACTCGCGGCAGCGATCCCGAGGCAGGCTCCGCGGCAGCGGGGCGGCCCTGGGTGCGGGCGGCGCGGTCACCGGGCTCCGCAGCGGCGTCGTCGGCCGATGCACCGGAGGGAGCGGAGGCCCCGGAGACAGAGGTGGTCCGTCCCGGCACGATCGTCGGGCCCGGGGTCCCGGCCGACGCGGGCTCGAGCGCCGCGGCGGGCTCGGCCCCGGAGTCCGTGGGCTGGGCCCCGGAGCCCGTGGGCTCCGCCTCGGAGGGCGGGGCCAGGGGAGCGTCGACGGGGGCCTGCTCGACGGCATCATCCGCGGTGGCCGACCAGACGTCCTGCTCGGTGACGGGGTCGGCGGCGAAGGCGGCGCGCCGGCCCCGCGGCCGCTGCACAGGTGCTCCCTCGTCCGCACTCGACGGCGCCGACGCAGCGCTGGAGGCGGAACCCGCGGTCCCGATCTGGGCGAGCGGGAACGCGGCACGGCGGCCGCGCGGGCGTGGAGATGCTGCGGGGGCTTCCCGCTCCTGCGGCTGCTCCTCGTCGCGCGACTGGGGCGAGGGCGCCGAGGAGGACCCGATCCAGGTGCGGCGGGGATTCGGCGAGCCGAACGCGGCGTCGCGGTTCCTGCGCGCCTCCTCCGGGGGAATCGGGGTCGAGCGTGCGCGTCGGGCCGGTTGCTGCTGGTGCCTTCCGGACCGACGGCGTCTGCCCCGGGAGGCTGAGGACGGGTCCGTCATGCGCTACATCCTAGGAGCACGATGCTGGATGTTCATGCATCAGGCTGTGAGAACCTCGTGGAGGTCATGCACAGGGACTTCCGTACCCTGGGGGCATGCGCCTGATTCATACCCCGTCGACCGATCTCACATACGACGACTGCTTCTTCCTCCCGGGCCGTTCCGCGATCACCTCGAGGTTCGACGTCGACCTCAGCAGCGACGACGGCTCCGGCACCACGATCCCGCTGATCGCCGCGAACATGACCGCTGTGACCGGCCGGCGCATGGCCGAGGTGATGGCACGGCGGGGCGGCCTCGCAGTGCTGCCCCAGGACCTCTCGCCGGAGCGGATCGACTCGATCGTCCGCTCGGTGAAGGCCCGCGACCTGCTGGTCGATCATCCGCTCACCCTCACCCCGTCCGGCACCCTCGGGCAGGCCGCGGATCTGCTGCTCCCCAAGCGGCCTCACGGCATCGTGGTGGTCGTCGATGAGCAGCGCCGCCCGCTCGGCACCGTCTCCGCCGAGGAGATCGCCGGCCGGGACACCTTCTCCGAGGTCGGCGATGTGCTCAGCGAGGATGTGCCGGTGCTGCGCCCGGAGGACCTCGGGGCGAGCCCCGCGGAGCTGCACGGTCGGATCGCCGCGACCCACCACGACGCCGCGATCGTCGTCGACGACGAGGGCGTGCTGCGTGGCGTCCTCACCGCCACCGGTGTGCTGCGCTCGACCATCTACCGACCCGCCACCGATGCCGACGGCAGGCTCCGCATCGCGGTGGCCGTCGGCGTCAACGCCGATGTCGCAGCCCGCGTGCGGGACCTGGTCGCGGTCGGTGCGGACGTCATCGTCCTCGACACCGCCCACGGGCACCAGGACAAGATGATCGACGCCCTGCGTGTCGCCCGTGAGGCGCTCGGCCCCCGGGAGGGCACCGCGGTGCGGCTCGCCGCCGGCAACATCGTCACCGCCGAAGGCACCCGCGAGCTGATCGAGGCCGGGGCCGACATCGTCAAGGTCGGCGTCGGCCCCGGCGCCATGTGCACCACGCGGATGATGACGGGGGTGGGGCGGCCCCAGTTCTCCGCCGTCCTGGAATGCGCCGCCGAGGCGCGCCGCCTGGGCGGGCACGTCTGGGCCGACGGCGGGGTGCGCCATCCGCGCGACGTCGCGCTCGCGCTCGCCGCCGGTGCATCGAACGTGATGATCGGCTCCTGGTTCGCCGGGACCTATGAGTCGCCCGGGCAGATGCGCACCGATGAGAGCGGCCGTCGCTACAAGGAGTCCTTCGGCATGGCCTCCAAGCGCGCCGTCTCCCACCGCACCGCCCATCAGGACGCCTTCGCCCGTGCGCGCAAGGGCCTGTTCGAGGAAGGCATCTCCACCTCGCGGATGTATCTCACCGAGGGCAAAGGCGGGGTCGAGGACCTGCTCGACGAGATCACCGCCGGCGTGCGCTCCTCGTACACCTACGCCGGCGCGGCCAGCACCGAGGAGTTCCGCGAGCGTGCGGTGATCGGGCTGCAGGGAGCGGCCGGTTTCGCCGAGGGCCGCCCCATCTCCAGCTCCTGGAGCTGACTCGTCCCGACCAGCCCGCACCGGGCGACGCTGCGCGCCGGCCGGTGCGATCGCGGGAACGCTGTGCCGGTAGGATCGCCCCATGACGACTCTCGTGATCGGTGGCGCCGGATACATCGGATCGCACGTGGTGCGACTCCTCCTCGAACAGGGGAAGGAGGTGGTCGTGGTCGACAACCTCTCCACGGGCCTGCGCCAGCGCACGGAGGGTGCCGAGCTGATCGAGCTCGATGTGACCCTCCCCGATGCACGCGAGAAGCTCGCCTTCGAGATGCGTGCCTGCGGCGCCGACTCCGTGATCCACTTCGCCGCCCACAAGCAGGTCGGGGAATCTGTCGAGAACCCCGAGATGTACTGGCACGACAACATCGGCGGGCTCGCCAACGTGCTGTCCGCCTGCGCGAGTGCCGAGGTGCGCGACATCGTGTTCTCCTCCTCGGCCGCGGTGTACGGCATGCCCGACGTCGACGTCGTCACCGAGGACCTCGCACCACAGCCCATCAACCCCTACGGCGCGACCAAGTACGTGGGGAGTGGATGCTCGCCGACGCCGAACGGGCCCACGCGATGCGCACCGTGGCCCTGCGGTATTTCAACGTCGCCGGCGCCGGGTGGCCCGAGCTGGCCGACACCGCAGTGATGAACCTGGTGCCGATCGTCCTGGACCGCCTCGAGCAGGGGAAGGCCCCCGTGGTGTTCGGGGACGGCTACGACACCCCCGACGGCACCGGCATCCGCGACTACGTGCACGTGCTCGACCTCGCCCACGCCCATATCGCGGCGCTGGACTACCTCCGCGGCGAGGAGCGCCCGCACCGGACCTTCAACGTCGGCACCGGCGAGGGCTCGAGCGTGCTCGAAGTGATCGACGCGATCGCCCGCGCCAAGGGCATCGAGATCACGCCCGAGATCGGGGCGCCCCGCGCCGGTGACCCGGCGCGACTGATCTGCTCCGGGGATCGCATCGCCCGGACCCTCGGATGGAAGTCCGAGCACGGCCTGGACGACATCGTCCGCTCCGCCGTGGAGGCGCGAGGCGCGGTCATCACCCCCGACGTCGAGGCCTACCCCGAGGGGTGACGGACTTGCCGCGGGGTGGCGGGTCTAGCTCGGGGTGAGGGTCCGTCCCGCGGGGTGATGGGCCCTCCTGTGGGGCGGCGGGCTGCCTGCGGATGCCGTGGCTGCCCGCATCCAGTGTCCTCATGCGTACTACCCGTGCCGTAGAGCGCCAGCCTGTACGCATGAGGACGGTGGATGCACCGACGCCGACGCACACGGAGGCGGTGGGATCGCTCAGGTGAGGTAGCGGTAGATCGGGTCCTCGGGATCGACCCGCTCGATCTCCATGTTCGAGGCGGCCATCCGGGCCATCAGCGGCTCGAGGTCCTCGCGGTCACCGATCTCGAGCCCCACCAGGGCGGGGCCCGCCTCGCGGTTGTTGCGCTTGATGTAGTCGAACAGCACGATGTCGTCGTGCGGGCCCAGCACCCGGTCCAGGAAGCGGCGCAGCGCCCCGGGCTCCTGGGGGAAGGTCACCAGGAAGTAGTGCTTGAGACCCTCATGGACGAGGGACCGCTCCACGACCTCGTTGTATCGCGAGACGTCGTTGTTGCCGCCGGAGACCACCACCACGATGTCCCCGGTCTCTTCCTCGGGATCTGCGGCGCCGTGCCCCGCCCGCCCGAGATGCTCGATCGCACCGGTCGCCACAGCGGTCGCGGCGAGCGCCCCGGCCGGCTCGGCGATGATGCCCTCGACCTGGTAGAGCGCCAGCATCTGCGTGCACACGGCGCCCTCATCGACCGCGACCAGCTCCGGCGTGATGGCCTGCACCATCCGCAGCGGACCGGCACCCACGCGGCGCACGGCGGCACCGTCGACGAAGCGGTCCAGGTCGTGGAGGGTCACGGGCCGACCTGCCCGCACCGCGGCCGCCATCGAGACGGCGCCGGCGGGCTCCACGCCGATGATCCGGGTCGAGGGGCTCCTCTCCCGCAGCCAGGCACCGCAGCCGCCGAGCAGCCCGCCGCCGCCGACGGGGGGCACCATGGTGCCGAGCTCGCGACCGTGCTCGGTGCGCAGCTGGTCGGCGGCCTCCAGCGCGACCGTCCCCTGGGCGGCCATGATCACCGGATGGTCGAAGGGCGGGACCTGGGTGGCGCCGGTGCGCTCGGCATCGTCGGCCGCGGCCTCGGCGGCGTCGTCGAAGGTGTCACCGATCAGCACCAGCTCGACCAGGTCACCGCCGATCGCCGTGATCCGTTCGCGCTTCTGCCGCGGCGTGGTGCCGGGGACGTAGATCCGGCCCTGGATGCCCAGTGCGCGGCAGGCCTGCGCGACCCCCTGCGCATGGTTCCCCGCACTCGCCGCCACCACGCCCGCCGCCCGCGCCTTCGCGTCCAGGGAGTCGAGGAAGAGATAGGCGCCGCGCAGCTTGTAGGACCGCACGGACTGCAGGTCCTCGCGCTTGAGCCACACCGGCACTCCGGTGAGCTCGCTGAGCCGTTCGCTGTACTCGAGCGGGGTGCGCCGCAGCACCGGGGCCAGGCGCTCGGCGGCGGCCTCGACCTCCGGGGCGCGCACCGGCAGTGACGTCGTCTCCGACATGCTCATCCTTTCTCCATGGCCACGACGAGAGCGGTCGCCATCGCCGCCACGCCTTCACCACGGCCCGTCAGCCCCAGGCCGTCGGACGTGCTGCCCGAGACTGTCACCGGTGCTCCGGCCGCCTCGCTCATCACCGTGCTGGCCTCGTCACGGCGCGGTGAGAGACGAGGACGGTTGCCGATGACCTGCACAGCGATGTTGCCGATCTCGAAACCGGCCTCACGCACCAGTCGCGCCGCCTCGTGCAGCAGGCGGAGCCCGGAGGCGCCCTCCCACTCGGGGCGGCCCACCCCGAAGTGCGTGCCGAGATCTCCGATGCCCGCTGCAGAGAACAGCGCGTCGCAGGCCGCATGGCAGGCGACATCGGCGTCGGAATGGCCCTCGAGCCCGCGCTCGCCCTCCCAGCGCAGACCCGCCACCCACAGCTCGCGGGAGGAACCGGTCGACGCGAAGGCATGCACGTCCACCCCGAGACCGACACGGGGAAGGGCGAGGGGAGCCGGAGAGGTCATCGGCGGCTGCCCTTGCCGTCCTCGCCGCCCGCATCGATGCGCTCCAGGAGCCGGTCGATGTCGTCGAAGGTGACCTGCGGGCTGGTGCCCAGCAGCAGCGGCATGCCGGAGATCCGCGGGATCCCCAGCGCATCGGGCAGATCGACGGTGCTGACCACTAGATCGGCATGGAAGTCGGGGAGAGCAGATCCATGACCGTGGCCTGGACGACGTGCGCCTCGCGGTCGCGGGAGGTGAGGTGGTCACGCACCTGCTCCGCGATCAGTGCGGAGGTGGCGATCCCTGCGCCGCACACGATGGCGATGGTGAGCATTGGAACTCCTGGGCTGGGGTGGGTGACGAGCAATCGCTCGGTGACGTGCGGCGGAAGGCCTGACCACACACCGGCGAGGGTCGATTCTGTCACGTCCTCGCTGGACGGAGCACGAGAGGTCCACGGCCGTCTACGATGCCAGCGTGACTCAGCCCCGACGCTCCCGCGCTGCCCGCCCTCACGGCCGGGCTGCCGGCATCGTGCTCGCCGGTGGGTCGGGGACCCGCGTGGGCGCTGGGATCAACAAGGCCTTCCTGCCGCTTGCGGGACGCAGCATCGCCGCGTGGGGACTGAACACGCTCGCCTCGGTCGAAGGCGTCGGGAACCTCGTCTTCGTGGTCCGGTCAGAGGACCTCGAGCATGCACGCTTCGTCGACGCCCGGGAGACGGACAGCCCGCTCGAGATCATCACCGGTGGCGAGACCCGCCAGGAGTCCGAGCTGCTCGCCCTGCGCCATCTGGCAGACCGCATCGACAGCGGTGCGGTCGACACCGTGCTGATCCACGATGCCGCGCGGCCCCTGATCTCCCATGGCCTGGCCTCTGCGGTGCTGCACGCGGCGCGGGAGACCGGAGGGGCCGTCCCCGGCATCCCCGCCTCCGACATCGCCGCCGCGGGGCCGGAGCAGACCCTCGCCACCGACGGCGAGCTGCGGCGTGACGCGCTGGTGAGGGTGCAGACCCCGCAGGGCTTCCACGCCGCCACGATCCTGGACGCATACGAAGCTGCCGCCCGTGACGGTTTCGTGGGCACCGACACCGCCTCCTGCGCCGAGGAGTACACCGATATCCCGGTCTCCTGGGTGCGCGGCGAGGAGACCAACTTCAAGATCACCTACGCCCAGGATCTGCTCCTGGCTCAAGACGTGGTCAGCGCGCTAGGTTTGAGGACACGGTGAGGAGGACATGATGAGCGTCGAGGAGAGCTACCTGCGCTGCACCGCCTGCGATCAGGAGGCAGAGCACGTGGTCGTCTACGCGGGGCGATTCGTGTCCCAGATCCAGTGCACCGGATGCGGTGCCGTGACCCGGCTCGACGTCTCCGAGGACTACCTGCCCGATCTCCGCCAGCGCATCTCCAGCAAGCCGCGGCGTCTGATGAGGAGGCTGCGGCGTGATCCGGGGCAGCTCGCGACCAGCCTGCCGGTGCGCACGCTGTCCAAGCCCGGCCGGATGGCTCAGGAGTTCCGCACCGTCTGGCGCAGTCGACGGGACAGCTGAGCTCTCAGGTGCCGCGCCGTGGGCTCAGCCGCGTCGGGAGATGCCGTGCCGGTGCGAGGTGTCGCGGGCCAGCCCCAGCGAGATCTGGGCCTGCCACAGGCTGAGCCGGTCCAGCACAGCGAAGCCGGCATGCGAACCGGGAACCGTGCGCACCCGGGCGCCGTGCTCCACTGCGGTGAGGATCTCGTCGAAGCGCTCCGGGCCGGGACCGGGATCCGCCTGCCGTGACGGGGCCTGCGGGCCCAGGGCGCGGCTGAGCACCTCGCGCCGCAGCAGTCGGGGGCTCTGCATCCCGGCGAGGGTGGATCTGTCGACGTTGCGCAGTCCGTCGGCGCGGACCTCCTTGACCGAGTCGGTCAGCGCGATCACCGGGACCGCCGCGTCGATGCCGTCCTCCAGAGCGGAGAGAACCTGCGTGATGACCGACGCCGGGGTGAGGGCGCGCTCCGCATCATGCAGCAGCAGCAGCTCCTCGTCGGTGTGCTCGAGGACCGCGCGCAGCGCGGCAGGGCGCCCACCGTCGACCGCGAGCACGGGGAGCCGGGGGCCGAGCGCCTCACGCAGCTGCGGCGCGGCATCGCGACCGGAGACGACGAGCGGGGTGGGGAGTCCGGCGCCCTGGAGGGTGCTGAGCAGACGGGTGAGGAGCCGGGAGCCGCCGAGCAGCTCGAGGCAGGGCGTGGCCGTGTCCCGGCTGATCCCGGGAGCAGCCGGGGCGAGGGCGAGGACGACAGGCCGCACGGCGGCGCTGGACGGGGCTGGGGACACGTGCTGGGCGGGCCTCAGGAGGCGAGGACCTCGTCGAGGATGGACTCGGCGTTGGCCTCGTCCGTCTTCTCCGCGAGTGCGAGCTCGGAGACCAGGATCTGGCGAGCTTTGGCCAGCATGCGCTTCGCCGGCGGAGAGACCGCGATCCTGATCGCGGCGCCACAGATCACGCACCACCTCGGCGACCTTCTTGACGTCGCCGGAGGCCAGCTTCTCCACGTTCGCCTTGTAGCGGCGGGACCAGTTGGTGGGTTCCTCCGTGTACGGCTGGCGCAACACCTCGAAGACCTCCTCGAGGCCTTCCTTGTCGACGACGTCACGCACGCCGACGAGGTCGACGTTCTCTGCGGGGACCTCGATGGTCAGATCACCCTGGGCGACCTTCAGCTTGAGGTAGGTGCGGTCTTCGCCCTTGATGGTGCGGGTCTTGACCTCTTCGATGAGCGCGGCACCGTGGTGTGGGTAGACGACGGTCTCGCCGACGGCAAAATTCATGTGGTGGGTCCCCTTTCCGGCGGTCAGTCTAGCACCGGGGAGTCGTGATAATGCGTCCGGTCACCCGCTTTCACCTGCTTGCTGACCTGCCAGAGCATCTGTTCTCCGAGGCTGTCGAGAGGTGGTCCGGGCCCGTCCGTCCGCGAGGCTCCTGGAGACGATGTCGGGTTCTCGCGCATCGACCTGGTCACGCCTCGCGTCGTGGGGGCCGTGGGAGGACCGTGGTGGGGTAACCTGTCAGGGCTGTCCCCAGAACGTCCCGCCGCTCCGCGGCACCGAAGAGGAGTCCTCCGTGCGCCGTCCCCGCCGTCTCGTGCTCTCCGCCGCCGCCCTGGGCTTGGCGCTCGCGGCCTCCGGCTGCACGTATCTCAGCCCGGTGCAGACGCACGATTTCTACCAGGCCGGTGACGGCACCAACGCCAACATCGAGCAGGACGGCGCCCTCTTCGCCGGTGTGCGCAACGCCGTGCTCGTCCTCGGCGAGGACGGCACCCCCGTGTTCACCTCGACGGTCGTGAACTACTCCGATGAGGAGATCACCGTCGAGATCGAGGGCATCGCCGAGGATGCCTCGATCTTCTCGGCCCAGATCCAGGTGCCCGCCCAGGGCACCGTCCAGATCGGCCCGGGCGATGATCAGCAGCTGGTCCAGGTCGGTGCGGTCAACGTGGTCCCCGGCACGGTCCTGGATCTCGATGTCAGCGCCGGCGGCGAGACCACCACCATCTCCCTGCCGACGCTCGAGACCAGCCTCAGCCACTACGAGCTCGAGGAACTGGCCGAGGGCTGAGCCCCGCCGCTCCCGTCAGCACGCAGAACGCCCCGCAGCCTGAGCTGCGGGGCGTTCTGCATGGAGCGCTCGGAGCGGCTCAGCTCCCGGATTCGAACTTGTATCCCAGGCCGCGAACGGTGACCAGGTGCACGGGGTTGCGGGGGTCGTCCTCGATCTTCGCGCGCAGACGCTTGACGTGCACATCGAGTGTCTTGGTGTCGCCCACGTAGTTCGCGCCCCACACCCGGTCGATGAGCTGACCGCGCGTGAGGACGCGGTCCACGTTGCGCAGCAGCATCTCCAGCAGCTCGAACTCCTTGAGCGGGAGTGCGACCTCGGTGCCGTGGACCTCCACCACGTGACGTTCGACGTCCATCATGATGCCCCCGCGGTCAGGGTGCTGTCCTCCTCGGACTCGGCGGCGTCCTGGCCCCGTCGGCGCAGCACGGCCTTGATGCGGGCCAGCAGCTCGCGGGAGGAGTAGGGCTTGGTGACGTAGTCGTCGGCCCCCAGCTCGAGGCCCAGCACCTTGTCGAACTCGTCGTCCTTCGCGGTGAGCATGATGACCGGCACCGTCGAGGTGCGCCGGATCTCCCGGCACACCTCCGTGCCGCTCATGCCGGGGAGCATGAGGTCCAGCAGCACCAGATCGGCCCCATGGGCGGTGAAGATCCGCAGGCCGTCGGTGCCGGTGTCCGCGACGGCCACCTCGTATCCCTCCTTGCGCAGCGAGTACGAGAGGGGATCCGAGAAGGACTCCTCGTCCTCCACGATCAGAATGCGCGTCATGTCATTGTCCCTTCCCCGACCCGTGATCGGTCGCGATGGTGAGTGAAGAATGGTGGGGGTCGGCGTCCTCCGACGAGCGGGCACCGACGGTGATCGTCCCGGTGCTGCCCATCTCCGGCAGCCGGAGCGTGAACGTCGAGCCCTGCGAGGGCATCGACCAGGCGGTCACCTCGCCACCGTGGTCGCTTGCGATGTGCTTGACGATCGCCAAGCCCAGTCCGGAGCCGCCGGTGGAGCGTGAACGGGCCCGGTCGACCCGGAAGAACCGTTCGAAGACCCGCTCGAGGTCCTCCTTGGAGATGCCGATGCCCTGATCCTTGACGGAGATCTCGACCATGCCGCCGTCACGGCGCACGGACACGCCGACCCGCGTGCGCGGATCGGAGTACGAGATCGCGTTGGAGATCAGGTTGGACAGCGCCGTGGTGAGCATCGAGGCGGAGCCGAACACCTGCAGACCCTCTGTACCGCCGACGCTGACCTCGATCGTCGAGCCGAGGGCGAAGTTCCGGTTCAGGCTCACGGCCTCCTCGACGATCTCGTCGATCTCGACCGGTTCGGCGTCGGGCAGCGCAGAGCCGCCCTGGACGCGGGAGAGCTCGATGATCTCCTTGACCAGGTGCGACAGGCGCCGAGACTCCGCCTGCATCCGTTCGGCGAAACGGAGGACAGCATCCGGGTCCTCGGCGGCGTCCTCCATGGTCTCGGCCAGCAGCGTGATCGCGCCGACGGGAGTCTTCAGCTCGTGGGACACATTGGCCACGAAGTCGCGCCGGGTCTCCTCGACGCGCACCGCCCGGGTGAGGTCGTCGGCCAGCAGCAGCGTCCCGTGCTCTCCGAGCGCTCCGATGCGCACATCGATCACGGCGTCGGAGTCGCCCTGCGCGGCACGGCGGAGGCCGAGCCGCTCGTCGCGGAAACCGCCGTTGCGGCCCACATCGGCGACCAGCGTCATCAGCTCGCTGCTCGCCAGGCGCGGGTAGTCGTCGTCGGCGGCGCGCACGATGCCGTACGAATAGGCCAGCGGAGAGGCGCGCAGGACGTCGCCGCTCGCATCGAGCACGACATAGGCGGAGGAGAGTATCGCGAGCACCTCGGCGGCGGCCGCGGGAACGGCCTGGCCCGGCGCCTCCGCGGTCGTGGGTCGACGACGTCGCGGATGGGCGAGGGCCAGCGTCGCACTGACGCCGATCACCAGACCGATCGCGCCGGCGAGCACGAGGAGCGCAGACAGGGGCACCCGTACAGCCTAGGCCCCAGGCCGCTCCCGCCTGGCCCTTCCCCACCGCCAGGCCCGACAATGAGGTCAGGAGTTCATGCGGACTACGCTTCACGTTCACCGATCGCCGTGATGAGTTCACCTGGTATTGCGACAATCGGTCGCGAAGTTCCCTTCAGACAGAGGAGTAGTAACCATGCGCGAGGCGTACCAGAGCGACCTGCGGCACATCGTCGACGACCTGATCGACATGTCCGAGCTGGTCGGGACGGCCCTCGAGGACGCGACCCGTGCTCTGCTCGAGGGTGATCTCGCCCTGGCGGAGCGGGTCGTCACCGCCGATCCCCACATCGATGCCCGGCAGTTGGAGCTCGATGCGAAGGCCGTCGAGCTGCTTGCGCGGCAGTCCCCGGTGGCCACCGATCTGCGACTGCTGGTCGCCACCCTGCGCATGAGCTCCTCGCTGGAGCGCATGGGTGACCTGGCCGCGCACGTCGCGCTGACCGCCCGCCGGGCTCATCCGGATCCGGCCGTGCCGGCACAGCATCGTGAGCAGATCCAGCGGATGTCCGATCTGGGCCTGATCGCGCTCAAGGGTGCTGGCGAGGTCATCGCGACCCGTGACCTGGCGCTCGGGGCACAGGTGGAGAAGCGGGATGACGAGCTCGACGCTCTGATGCTGGAGATCTCGCGTCAGATCTCCGCCAGCGACGAGAGCACGTACACCAATGCCGAGGTGATCGACCTGACGCTGCTGATCAGGTTCTACGAGCGCATCGGCGACCACGCGGTCTCCCTGGTGCGTCGCATCGGCTTCCTGGTGACCGGCGATTCGCTCGACACCCTCAGCGAGGGCGTGGACGTCCAGGAGTTCTGAGCCCCGCACACACGACGAAGGGCGCCCCGCAGCAGATCGCGGGGCGCCCTTCGTCGTCTCGGGGGGGAGAGAGGTCAGCCGCGATTGGGGCGCGGGCGGCGCGAGGTGAGGCGCTCGGCACCGGTCTTCGCACCGCGCTTGGCAGCCACCCGCAGTCCCTGCAGGAGGACTCCGGAGACCGTGGCCCACAGCAGGAGCTTCCAGATCGGCTGATCATCCTCCGGGTCCTTGATCGCTTCGATCTCGGCCTTGGACAGACCATCCTTCTTGGCCTGCTTGCGCTGCTTCGCGACGTCCTTCTTCGCAGACTTCTGGGACTTGACGGTGGGGGCGTCCTCACCGAACAGTGCACCCCAGCCGGCGGCGGCGGCCTTGTTGCCGGCGGCGGCCGCAACGAGTCCTGCCACGGGGACGACGATGCTCACGATCGGATTGGCCACGGTTTCCTCCAGCGTCGAATGGTCGGGTGCTGCTGTACGTGCGAGATGCTCAGGAGATCAGAAGGTCCCTGCGTGCTGAGCGTAGTAGGTTCCCATGTCATCCGTGCGCAGAGCCTCTCGCAGAACGTCCATGCTCTCCTCATCGGTGGCGACGACGCTCGCACCGCCGCTGGTCGTGGTCGGTCCGGCGTGGGGGACCGAGAGGAAGTGCAGGTCTCCGCTGCGGACCGACCGCAGGGACAGGCCCAGCTCGACCATGGAGCTCGCACCCAGCCCGTCATCCGTGGTGAGGAACGGCGAGACCGAGTCGATTGTGTCGGCGAGCTTGCGAGGATCGCTGAGCGTCTCGGCGCTGATCAGCTTGTCGGCGATGCCCTTGAGCACGGCCTGCTGGTTGCGGTTGCGCTGGAAGTCGCCGTCGGCGAACTGCTTGCGCTGCCGCACGAAGGTCAGCGCCTGCTCGCCGTCCAGGTTCTGGACGCCTTCGGTGAACTGATGACCGCCCGCCTCGAAGGTGAGCGGGATCTTCACGTCGACGCCGCCGCCGAGGGTGTCGACCAGGCCCTCGATGCCGTCGAAGTCGATGAGCGCGACGTGGTCGATGGGGACGCCGACGTAGTCCTCGACCGTGGCGACTGCCAGGCCCACACCGCCGAAGGCGAGTGCGGCGTTGATGCGGTCCTTGCCGTATCCGGGGATGTCCACGTAGAGGTCACGCGGGAAGGAGGTGATGTACACGCTCTGGTTGTCCTCGGAGACGTGCACCAGCATCATCACGTCAGAGCGCTGGCCGCTCACCCCTTCGGAGGCGGCGTCCTCCTCGGAGCGCTTGTCCGAGCCCAGCAGCAGGAAGTTGCGGCCGGCGCCGTCGATCGCCTCGGGACGGTCTCCGTCGGAGGCCCCTCGGGTGATCTCCACGACGGTGCGCTTCTCATAGGAGTTCTTGAGGCCGTTGAGGTAGTTGCCGACCACCAGGCCCACGCCGAGCACCAGCACGGCGACGAGCCCGAGGGCGATCAGCGCGGCACGGCGGCCGCGCCGACGGTCATCGCGGGGGTGGTCGTCGTCCTCCCAGTCGCCGGGCAGGTCGACGTCGTCATGCTGGTTCATTCGGTGTCCCTCTCAGACGGTGCCGCCGGAGCGGTCACGGTGTCGGCCGCGTCCCGAGATCCGAGGCGCCGTCCGATGCCGGGGGCCGAGGCACCCGGATGTACGCGAGATCCCATATTAGGCGTCCCGCGGCACGTCCCTTGTTCTCGAAGCCGGTCTTCACACGACCCTCGAATCGTGGGGCCCAGCCGCTGCTCGGCATGTTCTGCGGGATCGCATCCGAGGAGGTCCCCTCGGGGGCCGTCCCCTCGGGGTGCAGGAGGGCGAGCTCCGGGCGTGCATCGAGCTGCTGACGCATGTGATGGGCGTACTGCGCCCAGTCGGTGGCCAGACGGAACGCCGCGCCGTCGGCCAGCAGGGGCAGCACGGCGTCCAGGAACGGAGGATTGATGAGCCGACGCTTGTGGTGGCGCTGCTTGGGCCAGGGGTCGGCGAAGTACACCCACAGCTGGTCGATCGATCCTTCGGCCAGCATCGCAGGCAGGGCACGCTGCGCATCCAGGGGAGCATGCGGAGGTTCTCGGGGCTGCCGGACCGCTCGACGCGGCTGAGGGTCTGCGCGAGCCCGGGCAGGTAGACCTCCACGCCCAGGTGATCACGCTCGGGATGGGCGAGGGCGGCGGCGACGATGTTCTCTCCCGTGCCGCTGCCCACCTCGACCACGAGCTCCGCGCGCCGACCGAACACCTCCACCGGGTCCAGCTGCTC
Source organism: Brachybacterium sp. Z12 (assembly GCF_014400405.1). GTDB lineage: Bacteria > Actinomycetota > Actinomycetes > Actinomycetales > Dermabacteraceae > Brachybacterium. The sequence goes on from NZ_CP060496.1 coordinate 1,072,889, forward strand.
GCCGTCCGCGGGGAGGGTGTCGCGCTCACCCCGTGGGGGATCGATCACGTAGCGAGGGGAGAGGCGGTCCCAGGCATTCTGGCGGCCCTGGGTGAGGCGTTCCCCGCGCCGGACGAAGGAGACCACGTCACGGTGCGTCTTCGCCTCCTCGGCGCTGCTCTCCCCGGCGCCCGAGGCGTCGGCGTCGGCCACCGCGGTGGGCTGCGGATCCGAGGTCATCGCCGGATCACTGCTCACGGCGTACGAGACCGTCCTCGATCACCACGGCGATCTCGGGCAGATGGGTGGTGGCGGGGCCCACCAGCACCTCCCCGTTCGATGCGTCGAAGCGGGAGCCGTGGCAGGGGCAGTCCAGCTCCGTCTCCTCCTGACGCAGGGCGCAGCCATTGTGGGTGCAGTACCCGGAATAGCCGGTGAGGTCCTCGCCCTCGCCGCGCACCAGCAGCACGAACGGCTGCTGGCCACCGAAGTTCACCAGCGTGCTGGCGTTCTCGGGCACCTCATCGAGAGAGATCGCGCCCTCGTCCGCGCGCAGCGGCGCGGCGGTGCCGAAGCCCTCGTCCTCGGGCGCGCAGGCCGCGAGGCCTCCGACCCCGGCCGCAGCGGCGGGAAGCAGGAGGGCACGACGACGGGAGAGGCACGGGCGTTCCATACCACCAGGATAGCGAGCCCGGCTGGGCGGCGGCACCGCGCGGAGGGCCGATGTGACAGCGGTGACGGTGCTCAGGTCCGCAGGCCTCAGACTCTGCTTTCTGTGTGTGCTCCTGCCGTTCGTTCCTCACAGCACGTCGCTCACACGTCGGCGGCGTCGAGCTCGCGGGGGTCCCAGGTGAGGATGCCGCCAGCCCGCCAGCCGCGATCCCTCACCGCGTCCAGCGCCTCGCGCTTGCGGGCGGGGGTGAGGCGATCGAGGTAGAGGGCGCCGTCGAGGTGGTCGACCTCGTGCTGCAGAGCACGGGCGAGCACCCCGCCTTCGTCCTCGACCACGACCTCATCCCCGTCTAGATCGGTGCCGGTGACGCGGGCCCCGCGGTGCCGGGCGGTGGGGAAGCCCTCGCCGGGCACGGAGAGGCAGCCCTCGATGGTCTCCTCGTCCAGCTCGATCCCGCCGAAGCGCTCCAGCACGGGATTGATGACCACCCCGCGCCGGACGATGCCTTCCGCGTCGGCACAGGCGTAGATGAACAGGCGCCAGCGCGAGCCGACCTGCGGTGCGGCGAGGCCGGCACCGTCGGCCGCGTCGTTGGTCTCGAACATGTCGGCCACCAGGGTGCGCAGCTCGGGGGTGACCTCCCGGACGCGACGGGTGCGCTGGGAGAGGGCGCGGTGGCCGACGATGGTGATCGGGCGGACGGTCATGCGGAGCGGTCTCCTGTGCTCGGGGTGTCGGTGGGCTCGCCCTCGGAGGGCGGGAGGGGCGCGCTGGTGATGCGGTGGCGCGCGGGCGGATTTACGGCCAGCGGATTGCGTGCGTCGACGATCCACGGGCTGCGCGGCCGGTGCAGGGGCTGCCCGCTGCGGGCCGCCTCGGCGACGACGCGGCCGAGCTCCTCGGCGTGGGAGGCATCGGCGGCGAGGAAGTCGAGGGTGTGGGTCGCGTGGGGCTCGAGCTCGATGTGGTGCCAGGCGTCGAGGCCGCTGGCGATCTGGCGTGCGCGCAGGAACTCGGCGTCGAGGGCCGCGCCGAAGATCACCACGATGTTCGCGATCCACATCAGCAGCAGGGGATCGCGATCAGGCCGTTGAGAGCTGTGAGGATCTCCGCGAAGCGCGTGGCGTAGACCATCAGCTGCCCGGCCAGCAGGGCGGTGCCGAACAGCACCAGCACGCTGAGGGTGGAGCCGAGCGTCATCAGTCGGTAGCGCGGCAGGCGGACGTTCGGGAACATGTAGTAGGCCAGGGACACCCCGATGATCAGGATGACCAGCAGGACCGGCCATTTCACGAGGTTCCAGGCCGCGAAGGCGATGCGGGGGATGCCGATGAACTCGCCCATGCGCTGGGAGGCCTCGCCGCCGACGATGAGCATGCCGATCGCCAGCAGCACCACGGAGACGATCAGCACCGTCTCCCCGAACACGATCGTGCGGAACCAGAGGAATGGACGGCCCTCGCGGGTGTCATAGACCCGGTGCAGGGCGCGGTGGAAGGCCGCGACGCCGTTCGAGGCGGACAGCAGCGAGCCGGCGGTGCCCAGCAGCAGCCCGAGCAGGCCGCCGCTGGTGGAGGACACCGCCTGGATCGCACTGAGGTAGGGGCGCGGATCCAGCGTCGGGAAGATCTCGGTGATCATCCCGGACAGCGCCGTGAGGGTCTCCGCCTCGATACCGATCAGCGACATCATCGAGACCACCGCGACCGCGCCCGGGAACAGCGAGAGCAGCAGGTAGAACGTCATGGTCCCCGCCACGTCCCACACCTGGATGTCCAGCAGGCGCATCCGCACCCTGTTCAGGACATGCGGGACGCTCAGCCGAGGTCGGGAAAGCTCGACCACCGGCTTCGTCCGACGAGGGCGGGGTGCGGTCACCGTGCTGCTGCTCCGGTCTCAGGGGCGGGGCGCCCGGGACGGGCGCGGATGGAGCCTATTCCACCAGGTGACCCGGGGCCCCGCACGGCACCGCGCCCGTCAGCTCTCGTCGATGATGTCGTCCGGATCGCTCGCGACCGGGTACTCCCAGGGATCCTCGGGATCCTTGGGCACATGGGACGTCATGATCGACCCGTCGGCGCGTTCATCGCCCAGGCCGACCGGCCTGGCCAGCACCGCATCGTCGAGCAGCGGCCCCTGGTCGGCGAGCGGGACGGTGACTCCGTCCGGGCCGACCGTGACGGTCTCGCCGCGCACCGTGATCTCGACCTCGTCGCCGGTCTCGAGGGTGAAGGAGATCTCCTCGCGCACCAGACGGACCCGGAAGCGGGAGCCGCGGAGGGTGAGCGGGAACGAGAGCTCCGGCCAGCCGTCCGGGAGGCGGGGATCGAAGGAGATCAGGCCATCGTCGTGCCGCATGCCGCCGAAGCCGTGCACCAGGGCGTTCCAGACCCCGCCCGCGGAGGCGATGTGCACGCCGTCCGAGGTGTTGCCGTGGAGGTTTCCGAGGTCCACGAAGAGACCGGCCCGGAAGTAGTCCAGAGCGGCCTGCTGATGCCCGACCTCTGCGGCCATGATCGACTGCACCACGGCGGACAGCGATGAGTCCCCGGTGGTGATCGGGTCGTAGTACTCGAAGTCCGCGCGCTTCTCCTCGGCGGTGAACTCGCTGCCGCGCAGGAACAGCGCCAGCACCACGTCCGCCTGCTTGAGCACCTGGAAGCGGTAGATCACCAGCGGGTGGTAGTTCAGCAGCAGCGGGAACGCCTCGGCTGGGGTGCTCGAGAGGTCCCACACCTCCCGTTCGAGGAAGCGGTCCTCCTGCAGGTGGATCCCGAGCGACTCGTCCTTGGCCACATGCATGCCGTCCGCGCACGCGTCCCACTGCTCGAGCTCGAGCTCGTCGAGGTCGAGCTCGACGAGCATCGCCTGGTACTCGGTCTCGTCCGCCTCATGCAGCTCGCGCACCGCGCGCGCCGCCCGGCGCAGGTTGTAGCGGGCCATCACGTTGGTGAACATGTTGTTGTTGACCACGGTGGTGTACTCGTCGGGACCGGTCACGCCGTTGATGTGGAAGCTCGCGCTGCCGTCGGCGGTCAGGCGCCAGAAGCCGAGATCCGCCCACATCCGTGCCGTCTCCACGAGCACGTGGACCCCGTCGCGGTGCTGGAAATCGAGATCCCCGGTGACGTCGACGTACTGGGCGAAGGCATAGGCCACGTCGGCGTCGATGTGGTACTGCGCGGTGCCGGCGGCGTAGTACGCCGAGGCCTCGTCGCCGTTGATGGTGCGCCAGGGGAACAGCGCCCCGCGCTGGTTCAGCTCCCGTGCCCGCTCCCTGGCCTTCGGCAGCAGATTCGTGCGGAAGCGCAGCGCGTTGCGGGCCCAGCGCGGCTGGGTGAAGGTCAGGAACGGGACCACGTAGATCTCGCTGTCCCAGAAGTAGTGCCCCTCGTATCCCGAGCCGGTGACGCCCTTGGCGGGGATTCCCCACTGGTCCGAGCGCGCTGCGGCCTGCGCGAGCTGGAACAGGCACCACCGGGTGGCCTGCTGCTCCGCGGGCTGCCCGGGCAGCTGCACGTCCGAGCTCGCCCAGAAATCAGCGAGGTACGCGCGCTGCTCGGCGAACTGTGCCTCGAACCCTCCTGCGCGCACTCGGTCCAGGGTGCGGCGGCAACGGTCGAACAGCTCACGATGGGGCACCGAGCGCGAGGAGTGGTACGTGACCGATTTCCGCACGGTCAGCGACTGCCCCTCCTCCAGATGCGCGCGCACCACCTGGCGGCCGAAGTCCGCGCTGGTGTCCACCAGCTGCTCGACCTCGGCATCGGACTCCACCGCGTGGTCCGCTCCGACGGCCAGGGTCATCCCCGAATTGGCGACCCGATATCCCAGCAGCATCCGGCGGTCGCTGTGCCAGTCCTGCAGCGGTTCCAGCACGCGGTGGGTGAAGTCCGTGGTGCGGCGCGGATCGGCCTTGTCCGTGATCGGACCGCCCTCGACGCCCTTGCCGTAGTCGTCGCGGAAATCCTGGCGGTTGATGATCTGGGAGGAGATGGCGATCGGAGCGGAGCCCTCGAGCATCTCCACTCTCAGCGTCATCAGCGCGAGATGGCGCTGAGCGAAGGAGACCATGCGGGAGCTGCTGACCTTGACGCGCTTCCCGGCCGGGGTGCGCCAGATCAGCTCGCGGTGCAGCACGCCCTCACGGAAGTCGATCCAGCGCTCGTACTCCTCGAGATCGGCGATCGACAGCAGCAGCGGCTCGTCGTCTACATACAGTTTGAGCACCGAGGAATCGGGCACCGAGATCATGGTCTGACCGGTGCGTGCGAACCCGAAGGCCGATTCAGCGTGGTTGATCTGCCAGGTCTCGTGGAACCCGTTGAGGAAGGTGCCGTGGATCTCCGCGTCCCGGCCCTCCTCGGGAGTGCCCCGCATGCCCAGGTAACCGTTGGCGGTCGCGAAGAGGGTCTCCGTCAGCCCCAGGTCCTGGTGCGGGCGGGATTCGACCAGCCGCCACTCATCCAGGGGCAGGTAGGCGCGGTCGACGGGGTCGGCGGGCACCGAGCGCAGGCGGCTCATGCGATCTCCTCGAGGTCGGCGACGACATGGGTGGCACCGGCCGCGGCCAGCTCGGCGGCTCCGGCACCGCGGTCCACCCCGATCACGGCGCCGAAATCCCCGGCGGCACCGGAGAGCACCCCGGAGACGGCGTCCTCGTAGACCACCGTCGCCGCGGGATCCACGCCGAGCAGCCGGGCGCCGTGCAGGTAGGTGTCGGGGGCGGGCTTGCCGGGCAGCCCTTCGCGAACCGCGACGTTCCCGTCGACGATGTGTTCGAAGCGGTCGAACAGACCGGCTCCGCGAAGCACCTCCTCCGCATTGCGGGAGGAGGAGACGATCGCGAGCCGCGCATCGGAGGGCAGCGAGTCGAGATAGGCGACCGTGCCCGGGTAGGGGGCGACACCCTCGGAGCGCAGCAGCGAGAGGACGAGGTCGTTCTTGCGGTTGCCGAGCCCGCGCACGGTCTCCGCTCCGGGGACCTGCTCGCCGGGGTCCGAGTCCTCGCCCTCCTCCAGGAGGATGCCGCGGGAGGCGAGGAAGGCGCGCACGCCGTCGTAGCGGGGGCGTCCGTCGACGTGGGCGAAGTAGTCCGCGTCGGTGTAGGGCTCCGCGATGTCCCGGGAGGCGAGGAACTGGCTGAACATGTCTGCCCAGGCGCGCATGTGCACCTCGGCCGTCGGGGTGATGACCCCGTCGAGATCGAAGAGATGTGCCGTGAAGTCGGCCGGTCGGAAGATTCGCGCAGCAGTCACGTCGGCCATGCTACGGCGAGGGCTGGAGCGTGCGTGGACTCTCGCCTCGAACAGTCGTCGGACGGGGTTCGCCTGCGGCTGCGTCGCCGCCCGCGTGGCACGAGTACGGGGCCGTGGGCTACCCTGCGAGGGTCCGTACCCGCGCTCGCGCGCCGGTGCGGAGCGGCTGAGACACTTCCGAGGAGAAGATGACTGTCACGGAGTCGCCATCCGTGGTCGACGCGGTGCGACGCGGGCTCGAGATCCATGAGCACACCAGCTCCGACGGGCACCGCCAGGTGCGCGCGGCGCTCACCCTGACCACGAACGTCGAGCGCGCCCCGGCCCAGCTGTGGGCCCTGCTGACGCGGCCCGATGAACTCGCCCGATGGTTCGGCCCGGTCACCGGGGAGCTCCACGAGGGCGGGCGCTTCGACGCCCCCGACGGCGCGAGCGGAAGCATCCTCGAGATCGAGGAGCCCCACCGCATATCGCTGTCCTGGGCACAGGGCGGCGCGGAGGATCCGCTGCTGATCCAGCTCGACCCCGAGGACGACGGCACCACGCTGCTGCGCCTGCGCCACACAGTCCTGGTCGACGCCGAGGATTTCGAGCGGACCGGGCCCGGGGCGCTCGCCATCGGATGGGAGATAGCGCTGCTCGCCCTCGCCGCGCACACCGACGGCTGGCGCGGGAGCTGCCTGACGACGGTCCCGACCCCCACCCCGCAGTGGCGGGAGGGCGCGGAGGCGGCTGGATACCTGCGCGCCTGGTCGGTGCGCTGGGCGGCGGAGGCCATTGCGGCCGGGGTCGACGAGACGATCGCCCGACGCGGCGAGGCGGAGACGGCTCGCAAGCACCTGGGTCGCTGAGCCCGGGTCGCTGAGCCTGGCCGCGGGGGAGCCGACGGGCGCGGCGTCCGCCGACCGGATGTCTTTGCCCAGGCTCACGATCCGGTGACAGACTCAGGCGGTGACCACCCCTGCGCCGCGCTCCCCGTCGAGGGACCCGCGCACCCCGGCGCAGGTGCTGCGCTCGCTGACCCCCTCGGTCTACGCCCCCAGCCTGTTGGAGTTCATCGGCCTGGCCGCGCTGATGCCGGTGATCCCGCTGCTCGCCCGCGACCTGGGGTTCAGCATTCCGCAGGCCGCCGCGCTCTCGATGATCTTCGGGCTCGCCTCGTTCCTCGGTCCGATCCCCGCTGGCCGGCTGATCTCCCGGATCGGGGCCCGCAGCGCACTGGTGATCACGGGTGTGCTGCTGGTGGTCTCGAACCTGGCCGCTTACGTGATGATCAGCCCCGCGCTCGGCGGGGGAGGGGACCTCACCCATCGCCTGATGCTGATCGGGCTGCTGCTGGTGATGGCGGCGAGCACGCAGGTCTGGCAGCTGGGCCGCCAGTCCTACCTCGGCACCGCCCTGCCGCCGACGATGCGGGCCCGCGGCATGACCCTCTTCGGAGGAGTGATCCGGCTGGGCGAGGTGATCGGGCCGCTGCTCGGCGCGGTGGTGATCGCACTGGGCTCGATGGCCTGGGTGTTCCTGCTGTTCGCCGTCTCCGCCGCGGCGGGCACGGTGATGATCGCGCTGTTCCTGCCGCCGGGGAGGCGGGCCCGGTGCCCACCCGGCCGCGCGGCGAGCGACGGCCTCGCACCCAGGCGCGGACCCGGCTGGACCGTGCGGTGCTGCGCCGCATGGCCGCGGTGGGGATCGGCATCGCCCCGGTGATGATGGCGCGGGTGAACCGGCCCGTGATCGTGCCGCTGCTCGGTGACTCGCTGGGGCTGGACCCGATGTGGATCTCGATCGTCTTCGGCGTCAGCGCGGCTCTCGAGATCCTGCTGGTGCTGCCCGCAGGCACACTCATGGACCGCTACGGCCGAGCCGCGGTCGCAGTGCCCTGCGCGCTGCTGATGGGCGCCGGATTCCTGCTGCTGGCACTGCTCGGCACCGTGTTCGACGGCGGAGGGCCCACGCTCGCCCTGGTGGCGCTGCTGGTCCCGAGCCTGCTGATCGGCGTGGGCAACGGGCTGGGCTCGGGGATCGTGATGACGCTCGGCATCGACGTCTCCCCGGTGCACGGCCGCACCACCTACCTCGCCTGGTGGAACACCATGCTGGGCGCGGGGCGGCTGGCGGCGCCCCTGGTCGTCACCGGCATCACGCTGGTCGCACCGGTGGCGGTGGCCGGCGCGGCCACAGGGGTCATCTGCGTCGCAGGCGGGGTGTGGCTGACACGAACACTGCCCCGCGTCACACCCTCCGGGAGCACCCGGAGGAAGTGAGGCGAGGCAGTGATGTCGCGGCGCGGCCGGCGGGCCGGCGCAGGATCAGGCGGCTGCGGGCTGGAGCGCGTTCTCGGCGGTGCTCTGGAGGAGAACCTGAGCCTCATCGCGCGGAATCGAACGAGCGATCGCGATCTCGGAGGCCAGCGGGTCGATGGCCTGCTTCAGCAGGTTGCGCTCCGCCAGGCTCGAGGGGACGCCGCCCGAGTCGCGCACGATGTTGCGGATGACCTCGATGCGGTCGGTGAGGCGACCGGTCTGCAGCTGCATCTGGAGCGACTTGATGCGGTGCGCCCAGGACGCCTTCTTCTCCGGCGGCTCGATGGGCTCGCCGAGCTGCTTCATCATCGTGACGATCTCCTTCTCGACCAGCAGCGGGCGCAGGCCGACGATGTCCCTGCCACCGGTCGGCACGGAGATGCGCATCTCGTCCCCGATGACCACCAGGTCGACGTACTCGCGCTCTTCACCCCGGACAGTGCGGGTGGAAGTGGAGACGATGCGGACCGGCCCGTGGACGGGATGGGTGAGCACTTCTCCGACGTTCGAGGCGGCGGTGACGGCTGACGCTGCGGCTACGGACAAGGGGTTCCTCCTCTATGGACCTGCGCACCGGCGGTACCGCGGCCCTGGTGGGGTCGAGGCGGCCTCATCCGGCATCGTGGAGGCCCGGACAGGGCCCGGAACACGAGGGTGTCGGAGAGGCTCGAGCGCCGCTCGACCTGCAGGAACAGGGTGGCGGCACCTACGACGGCGCCCCTATATGCTCTCACGGATCTGACAGTATATCTAGAGGGTGACGTCTCCGCCTGTGTCACACCATGCAGCGGTGCGCTGTGGTGCGCCGGCGCGCTGCGGTGCGCTGCGGCGAGCAGGGTCGAGACGGAAGTCGGAGGGCGCGGAGGGTCACGATGCGGTTCCATGGACGCATGGCTCCCGACGCAGCATCCCTGTCCCACGAGCGCGAGCGGGTCCGCTTCGAGGGCATCGGCGTGGTGCGGGACGGCAACGTGCTCCTGCTCGAGGCCACCGGAGCCGTGCGAGCAGGCGAGATCCTGGCACTGACAGGCGCCAACGGCGCAGGTAAGACCACGCTGCTGCGGGTGCTCGCCGGCCTCCTCGAACCCACCGCCGGCACCGTCCGTGTCCTCGGCCGCGCCCCGGATGAGCGTGACCGCGCCTTCCGCGCCGCGCTCGCCGCCCTCATCGGGCCCCCGCAGACGGCGAGGGACCTCACCGTCGCCGAGCATCTCCAGTTCATCGCCGCCACCTGGGGCACACCAGCCGCGGCGGCCGCCGTGCAGGCTGAGGAGCTGCTCGAAGAACTGGAGATCGAACAGCTCGGCGCCCGTTTCCCCCACGAGCTCTCGAGCGGCCAGAGCCAGCTGGTCTCCCTCGCCCTGACCTTCGCGAGGCCCGCGCAGGTGCTGCTGCTGGACGAGCCCGAGCAGAGACTCGATGCGCACCGGCTGGGCCTGGTGAGCGCTACGATCCGGCGCCGGGCCGAGGCAGGTGCCGCCGTGGCGCTGGCCACTCACAGCTCCCGTCTGCGCGAGGAGCTCGCTGATGCCAACCTCGCCCTCGAACCTGCCGCATGAGCGACCTCTCCGCGGTCCGGGAGGTCTGGGCGAGCCGCTCCACCGCCCGCAGCCGCACCGACCTGCTCTACCTCGTGTACGTGGCGGCGCTGAGCGTGCTGGTGCTCGGCGTCCCCGCCCTGAACAGCGCCGGCCAGCTCCTCTCCCGTCCTGATGTGCTTCCGGTGCTGGGTGCCTCCCGAGCTCCGCAGGTGGTCGCGGCCGCGACCCTCGCTGCGGGCGCGCTCGCAGTCCTGGTCGGCGCCGTGCGGGGGCCAGCGCTGATGGCCCCGTTCTTCGTGACCACGCTGGCGTCGAGCGGCCTGCGCCGGCGCGATGTGCTGCGCCGCCCTTTCGCCCGCGCGCTGCTGGTGCCCGTGTTCGGTCTCATGGTGCTCGCCGCGCTCGTGGGGTCGACGCTGCTGTTCGACGGACGCGCTGAGGTGAGCGCGGCGGTGCTGTTCACCGTCGCTGCGGGCGGTGCGGGGCTGCTGATAGGCGCGGCCTGGCTGGTCGGCCAGCTGCTGCGCCCGGTGCGTGCACGACTGCTGTGCACCGGAATGCTGCTGACCGCCGCAGCGGCAGCGGCCGCGGCGCCCGTCGGCGTCGGCCTCGGGGGTGCGTACCCCGTGGGAGCGGCCTCACCGCTGCCCTGGGCGCTGGGCCTGGTGGGAGGAGGGCTGCTCACCACCGTCGGGAGCGTGGGGCTGCTGGGCCGGCTGCGGGGCGTCGTGCTGCGCGAGCAGGCCGCGCGCTGGGAGTCCGCTGGGACCCTGGCGACCACCGGTGATCTGGCGGGGGCATCGGGCGAGTTCCGGGCCCCGCCTTCGACCGGCCGCCGACTGCCCGCCATCGGGCGGCGTCCCCTCGTGCTGCTCTATGCCCGCCGTGATGCGGTGGCGTGGCTGCGCAGCCCCGAGCGCCTGACGACGGGGGTGCTCGCAGGCCTCGCCTCCGCGGCGCTGCTCGCCACCTCGACCCAGCTCAGCGGACCCCTGGCATGGGTCTGCGTGCTGGTGGGCAGTGCGGTGCTGTGGGGTGCGAGCAGCGCGCTGGTGGACGGCATCCGCCATGGGATCCACACCCTTGGGGCGCCGGCTCTGCTGGGACAGACAGCGGGCCTGCAGGTGCTCCTGCACACACCGGCACCCGCCGCGTTGCTGGGCGTCGTCGCTGCCGTCGGCAGCGGTGCCGGGCTGCTGCTCGCCGGAGAGGTGGCCGAGCCCGGGGCGGCGCTGCTGCCCGCACTGCTCGCCGTGGTGCTGGTCGCAGCCCGGGCACGGGACGCCGCCAAGGGGCCGATGCCGCTGTCCCTGATGACACCGATGCCCACCCCGCAGGGAGACCTCTCCGTCATCCCCGTGCTGCTCTGGCAGGCCGACGGGCTGCTGCTCGCCCTGCTCGCGGGTGCCGCCCTCGCGCTCCTGCTGCCGCTGGGCACCGGTGCGATGCTCCTGGGGGCCGGGGCGCTGCTCGGCGCATGGCGCTGATGACCCGGTCACGGCTGCGAGCCCTGCGATGATGAGCCGATGCACGAGACCTGGAACCTCCGCACCACCCCGAACCCGCTGATCCGCGCCGTCGGCCGGGGGCTGGAGCGGTGGAACGCGCGACATCCCTGGGATCACAACGCCCACTTCCACCGCTGGATCCTGCGCTCGCTGCCGGACTGCCCCACCCGGATGCTCGACGTGGGTTGCGGACGCGGCGCGCTGCTCGCCCAGCTGGCCGCACGGGCTCAGCAGGTCGAGGGCATCGACCCCGACCCCGGCATGGCCCGCGCCGCCGCGGCCTTGGTGGAGGGCCTGCCCGGGGCACGGGTGCACCGCCGCACCCTCGCCGAGCATGCTGCGCTGCCCGAAGCAGCCAGCGCCTACGACGCGGTGATCATGGTCGCCTCGCTGCACCACCAGGACCTCGAGCGGGCACTCTCCCAGGCACGCGCCCTGCTGCAGCCCGGAGGGCACCTGCTCGTGGTCGCCCTGGTGCGGCCGACGAGCTTGCCCGACCACCTGTGGGACCTCATCAATACCCTGTCCAACCCGCTGATCGGACTGGTCAAGCACCCACGCCCGGTGCGCCGTGCGGAGCTGCCGGACCCTGTGCCGATGCCCGTCAGGGACGCGAGCACCACCATGGCGTTGCTGCGCGCGCAGGCCCGGGCGGATCTGCCGGGTGCGGTGATCCGACGGCGCGAGGGCTTCCGGGTGACGCTGCGCTGGCAGCGACCCGCCCCCGCTTCGAGCTGATCAGCGCCGACCGTGGCGGGCGATCACCTCTCCCAGGCGCCCGATCGCGTCCTCGATCACCGCGGGGGAGTGGGTGACGAAGCTCAGGCGCATCGTCGAGCGATCCGGATCATCTGCGAAGAAGGACCATCCCGGCAGATATGCGACCCCGGCCTCGACGGCCTCGGCGAGCATCACCTGTGCGTCGTAGCCCTCGCCGAGCGCCGCCCACAGGAACATCCCGCCGTCGGGGCGCGTGAGATGCGCGCCCTCCGGCAGCACCGGCGTGATCGCCCGGGCCATCGCATCGCGGCGCTCGCGGTAGACAGCGCTGACCCGCGCCACGTGGCCGTCGAGGTCCGCGGTCTCGAGGTAACGGGCCACGGTCAGCTGATCCACCACCGAGGACTGCATCGAGATCGCGGCCTTGGCCACGGCGAGCGTGTCCAGGATCGGGCCCTCGGCGCGCATCCAGCCGATCCGCACCCCCGGGCTCATCAGCTTGCTCATCGAGTTCAGCAGGATCGTGCGCCCGCTCATCCCGGGCAGCGAGGCGATCGGCGCCCAGGTGCTGCCGGTGAAGCTCAGCGCGCCGTAGGGATCGTCCTCGATGAGCGGGACGTCGGTGCGCTGCAGCACCTCGGCGACCGCCTGGCGGCGCGCCACCGGCATGGTGCGTCCGGTGGGGTTCTGGAAGCTGGGGATGAGGTAGACCATCCGCGGGTGGTGGGTGCGGATCGCCTCCGCGAGTGCCTCGGGGACCACCCCGTCGTCATCGGTCTCGACCCCGATCATGCGGGCGCCGTGGACGGAGAAGGCCTGCACGGCCGCGAGGTAGGTGGGCGACTCGACCAGCACCACGTCCCCGGGCTCGAGCAGGGCCTGGGCGACGACGAACAGCCCCTCCTGGGAACCGGAGGTGACCCGGATCTGGGAGGCGTCGGTGGGAAGCTCCTGCGAGAGCCGGCGCGAGGCCTGCTCACGTAGCTCGAGCTCGCCCTCGCTGACCCCGTACTGGAGGGCACGGTGGCCCTGGTTCTCGAGCACCCAGCGGTAGCAGGCGGCCACGTCCTCGAGGGCGAACAGCGTGGGGTCCGGGATGCCGCCGGCGAAGGAGACGACGTCCTCGCGCGCGGCGAGGGAGAAGATGTCCTTCAGCGGGGAGGACTCCATCCCCGCGTAGCGTGCGGCGACGGGGAAGCGGAACGGCTGTCGGGTGGGCTCGGACGGAGCGGACGCGGTCATCGGTCCATGGTGTCACGCGAGCAGGGCACCCTCGAGGAGCAGCAGTGCCTGTTTGGTCTCTATCCCGCCTGCGTATCCGGTCATCGCCCCGCTGCTGCCCACGACCCTGTGGCAGGGCACCACGATCGACAGCGGGTTCGATCCGACGGCGGCGCCGACGGCCTGCGCCGCGCGGGGGCGTCCCAGCGCGCGAGCGATCGCGCCGTAGGTGGTGGTGCTGCCGCGCGGGATCGAGGACAGCTCCGCCCAGACGGCACGCTGGAAGTCGGTGCCGACGGGAGCCAGCGGCAGCTCGAAATCCTCACGCTCCGCGGCGAGGTACTCGTGCAGCTGCCGCTCGGCCGTGTCGAGGACGGCGTGGGCGCCCGCAGCCGGGCTGCCCATCCGCTCAGCGGTCGGGAAGCGCAGCTGGCCCTGCCGCCAGATGCCGACGAGACCCGCCTCCTCGGCGGCCAGCAAATAACTGCCCAGGCGCGTCTCGACGGTGCGGTGCGATCGAGCGTTCCCGAGGGGAGCAGTGGTCATGAGCGGTCCTTCCGGAGAGTGCGACGATCTGAGGGGAGCGAGCCGCGGTGATGCCACAGGTGCATCACCGCATAGCTGCGCCACGGAGAGGCGACCTCGAGCGCACTCTCCAGGGTCGGGAAGTCCTCGGCGATCCCGAGGTCGCGGGCGGCGGCGAGCAGCGCCACGTCCCGCGCCGGGGCCACATCGATCGCCCGCGCGCCGCGCAGCAGAGCGTAGTCGGCCGTCCACGGGCCGATCCCGCGCCTGGCCAGCAGCTGCGTGCGCAGCTCGGGCAGCGGGAGGTGCGGGTCCGGCGGATCGGCCAGGACCGCGCTCAACGCGAGCCGACGAGCGCCGGGGCCGCGGAACCACTCCTCGGCACGGGCTCCGGCGACAGCAGGGGACACCGGGAGGCGATGGACGTGCTCGGTGCGCAGCGCCTCGGGCAGAGCGACCCCGGCGAGGTCGGTGGCCTCGGTGAGCAGGGTCCGGGCACGAGCGGTGCTGATCTGCTGCCCCACGAGGGCCCACAGCAGGGCTTCGTCGAGGCTCGGCGTCCCGGGGACCCGGGTCCCGGGGCGGGCGTCGAGGAGAGGGGCGAGGACCGGCATGGCGCTGCGTAGACCGGCATCGATGCCGACGGGGTCCGCGTCCAGGTCCAGCATCCTGCGGGCGAGGCTGACGGCGGCGGCGACGTCCCGCAGATCCCCGAGCCGTGCGGTGAACGGCAGCGGGCCGTCCGTGGCACCGAGATCGACCTCCAGCACAGCCGGAGCATGGGGGAGCTGCACGGCGCGGCTCCAGCGCAGATCCTCGACCTGCTCCACCCCGGGGATCGCGCGCCCTGCGAACCAGCGGGCGAGGCCCGCACCGTGGAAGGGGCGCCGCACCGCCAGCTGCGCGTGTACCACTGCGACGTCGCCGGAGCCCGCGCGAGGAGCCTCTTCGCTCGAGAGGCGGGAAGCGCGAGCGGAGGCGGTGCGCTCTCGGATCGCCGTCGGCGCGCTCCCGTAGATCCGGCGGACCGTCTCGTGCAGCTGGCGCTCGCTGCCGAAACCGGCTGAGGCCGCGATATCCGCGATCGACCACGCGGTCGAGGTCAGCAGGTCGTGGGCGCGCCGGGCGCGGAACATCCGGGCATGTGCGACCGCGCCCGAACCGGTGCGGGCCACCAGCGTCCGGTGCAGGGTGCGCTCGGTGACGTGCAGCCGCTCGGCGAGGTCCGCCACATGGGCCCTGCCCTCGGGGCCGGCATCCAGTGCGCCGGCTCCGATCAGCTCGAGCGCGCGGGCGCAGAGCGACCCGGCGGCATCGTCGGCGGCGGTGCCCGGAGGGGCGAGCGGGCCGCAGCGCTTGCAGGCCCGGTACCCGCGTTCGACGGCGGCCGCCGCGCTGGGGGCGAACTCCACCCGATCACGGCGCGGAGTGCGGGAGGGGCAGGAGGGCAGGCAGAAGATGCCCGTGGAGCGCACGCAGGTGAAGAAGACCCCGTCGAAGCGGGCATCGCGTGCGGAGATCGCCGCATAGCGCTGATCGTCCGTGAGCGTCTTCATGCCCCCAGTGAACTCCTCGGCAGCCTGGGACGCCAGCGGGATCCGGACAGGACGGTGCGGAGATTCCCGCGCAGGAGGCCCCGCCGCACCAGCGCGGAGCTGCGAGCCCTGCACGAAGGCGCCCTGGAAGGGACCCTCCAGGCCGTGACCGGTCAGAAAGCGAACCCGCGCGAAAAAGCCTGAGTCGCGTCACCGTTCGTAAACGATGACGCGACTCAGGACATGGAGCGGGCGACGGGAATCGAACCCGCGTAATCAGTTTGGAAGACTGAGGCTCTACCATTGAGCTACGCCCGCGTTGCGGTCCCATTGAACCAGATCAGCGGCGTGAGAGCACATCGGCAGTGGCGGAGGCGACATGCATCTGCTCACAGGGCCCCGGCCCGATCGGGGCACGGCGCAGGAGGAACGGGTAATATTCCCTAGGTTGCCCTCCGGGGTGTAGCTCAGCTTGGTAGAGCACCCGCTTTGGGAGCGGGAAGTCGCAGGTTCAAATCCTGTCACCCCGACTCCGTCGCCGGGTCGCCGTCGTGCGAGCTCCGGGGCGTCATCAGAAACGTCCACCTACTGTCCATCTACAGGGAGACCTGACCAGTGAAGACCGAGTCCGAGAAGCTCAGCCCCACCCGGGTGAAGCTCACCGTCGAGGTGCCCTTCGACGAGCTCAAGCCCGCCGTCGAGACCGCCACCAAGAAGATCGCCGATCAGGTGCAGATCCCCGGCTTCCGCAAGGGCAAGGTCCCCTCCAAGCTCGTCGAGCAGCGCTTCGGTCGCCCCGCGATCATGCAGGAGGCCGTCAACGACGCCCTGCCCGACTTCTACCAGCAGGCTGCTGCTGAGGCGGAGATCAAGCCCGTCGGCCGCCCCGAGGTGGAGATCACCGAGGTGCCCGGCCTGGATGGTTCCGAGGATGGAAGCCTCCTCTTCACCGTCGAGCAGGATGTCCGCCCCGAGATCGAGCTGCCCGACTTCTCGACCTACGAGGTCGAGATCGAGGAGCCCAGCGTCGACGAGGATGCCGTCGAGGTCCGCCTGGACGAGCTGCGCGAGCGCTTCGGCACCCTGGTGGGCGTCGACCGCCCCGCACAGGATCGCGATTTCGTGTCCCTCGACATGGTCGCGACGATCGACGACGAGGAGATCGAGTCCGTCGAGGGCGTGTCCTACCAGATCGGTGAGGGCAACATGCTCGAGGGCCTCGACGAGGCGCTCATCGGCCTCTCCGCCGAGGAGACCACCACCTTCGCCTCCAAGCTGGCCGGCGGCGACCGTGCCGGTGAGGAAGCACAGGTCAAGGTCACCGCGCAGTCCGTCAAGGTGCGCGAGCTGCCCGAGGCCGACGATGAGTTCGCCGAGATGGCCTCCGAGTTCGACACCATCGATGAGCTCAAGGACGACCTGAAGAAGCAGGCCGCGGCCGACGCCGAGGGCAACCGCGTGGCCCTGGCCGCAACGCCCTCCTCGAGAAGCTCCTCGAGGAGCTCGAGATCCCGGTGCCCCAGCAGCTGGTCGAGGACGAGATCCTCTCCCACCTCGAGAACGAGGGCAAGGAGGCCGGCGACCCGCACGGCGAGGAGATCCGCGAGGAGACCGAGAAGGCCGTCCGAGCCCAGTTCCTGCTGGACGAGATCAACGGCACCCGCGAGGTGAACGTCGATCAGAGCGATCTCATGAACTACATGACCCAGCTCTCGACCCAGTACGGCATCGAGTCCAACCAGCTGCTGCAGATGCTCGCCCAGTCGGGCCAGCTCGAGCAGATCTTCGGCGAGGTCCAGCGTTCCAAGGCGCTCGAGGTCGTCCTCGCGGACGTCACCGTGAAGAACGCCGCCGGCGACGTCCTCGACCTGGGCCTGGAGGCCGAGGGCGACGACGACGCCGAGAAGGCTGACGCGGAGGAGAAGCCGAAGGCGAAGGCGAAGAAGGCTCCGGCCAAGAAGGCCGAGTCCGACGAGGAGACCGACGCCGCCGAGGAGAAGCCGAAGGCCAAGAAGGCCCCGGCCAAGAAGGCTCCGGCGAAGAAGGCTGCTGCCGCCGAGGAGACCGACGCCGCCGAGGAGAAGCCCAAGGCGAAGAAGGCTCCGGCCAAGAAGACTGCGGCCAAGAAGGCCGAGTCCGACGAGGCGTCCGAGAGCAAGTGACCCTCCGCCCTCTCGAGGGCGCAGCATGACGGCGGGCCGTCACCCTTCGGGGTGGCGGCCCGCCGTCGTCGGTGGAAGACTCGGCGTCCCGGGCACACCCGAGCCCCCGGCCCTGAGCCTCGAGGAGGCGCCCGATGACGCAGCCGAGCGGACCGGGAAAGGTCACCTGGAGCTTCACCGCCTCCCTCGACGGCTTCCTCACCGGCCCTGGACACGACATGTCCTGGCTCGAGGACTGTCCCCGGCTGGACGAGTCGGTCATCGCAAGCCTCGCCGCCGCCGTCGGCGCCATCATCTCGGGGCGTCGAGGCTACGACGCCGCACGAGCCCAGGCCGATGAGCGGGAGCAGCTCACGGCGGAGGCGTACGGAGGAGCCTGGCACGGCAGCGAGTTCGTGCTGACCCATCGCCCGTGGGAGCTCGAGGACGACCCCACCGTCACTGCGCTGGACCTGGACGTGGTCCAGGCGGTGCAGCGAGCACGAGAGGCCGCCGGTGGCCGGGATGTGCAGATCATCAGCGCGGACATCGCCCGTCAGGCCCTCGAGCACGACCTCATCGACGAGCTGTGGATGTTCAGCGCCCCGGTCATGCTGGGGGAGGGGACGCGCGTCTTCGAGGTCCCGGGCGGACGGACCCTCGCGTGGGAGATGGTCGGTCCGATACCAGGAGGCGAACCCGGACTGGGGCGGATCTATCGCCCGCGGCGGCCGGCAGATCCGCGCGACGCGCCCGGAGCGTGAGCACGACCGCACGGACGACGATGGCCCGCCCCCGAGCAGGGGACGGGCCATCGTGATGCGTGATGATCAGCGGTAGGACACGAAGCTGGGGTTGCCCCAGATGCCGCGCTCGACGACGCGCTGCTTGGAGCCGGAGGCATCGATGACCTGGCCGTTGCCGGCGTAGATCGCGACGTGGCCGGGCCACGCCACGATGTCGCCCGGCTGGGCCTGGGACTGCGAGATCCGGGTGCCGCCGTTGGCGATCTGGCTGGAGGAGCGCGGGAGGTCGATCCCGGCGGCCTGGTAGGCGAAGTTCACCAGGCCGGAGCAGTCCAAGCCACTGAGCGAGGAGCCGCCCCAGCTGTAGGGGGTGCCGAGAGCCGAGCGGGCGGTGTCCACGATCGAGCTGGTGCTCGAGCTCGAGGAGGATGCGGAGGGTGCCGAAGCACCGCCGGTGGCGACACCGCCGCCGCCGTTGAGCGCGCCGCGGGTGTCCGGGCCGACGACACCATCGACCAGGAGGCCCTGGGATGCCTGGTAGTCCTTCACTGCGGCGTTCGTGCGCTTGCCGAACACACCGTCGACGGCCAGGTTCGCACCGTGATCGTTGAGGGCGGTCTGCAGGTCCTGCACGGCACCGCTGCGCGAGCCCCAGCGGAGCTTCTGCGTGGAGTCCAGGGCAGCCGAGGGGGCTGCCGCAGTGGGAGCGGCGGGGGCGGCCTGCGCAGCCGGGGCGGCAGGAGCGGTGGGGGCAGCGGGGGCGGCCTGTGCGGAACCGCCGACGAAGGCCGAGCCGAGGACCACGGTGCCGAGGACTGCTGCTCCGCCGAGACCACGGGCGGCCCGCTGGGCGTGGTGGGTCGGGAGCTGGGCGCGGCCGGCGAGGCGGTGAGTGTTGTTCTGAGCCATGATGAGCGGTTCGTTCCTTCCGGTCCCGGCCGAGAGCCGGGGTGTACTGCAGGCTGTGGGGGCCACCATGTTCGGGGCGATGAAGCCACAGTAGGAGCGGGAAGGGGCTGAAGTCAGGGTGCTTGGCAGAGCCTGACCGTTGATTTGGCACGTTATTTACAGAGGTGTCTGTGGACGTGACCCGAACTCGCCACGACTTGACCAAGCGCCGAGGGGTGGACCACATCTCGTCGGGGCTCGTCGAGGGTTCGCCGGGGTCTCGTCGGCGACGGGGTCTGCGAATCGCTGCGACGGTCCTGCTGTGGGGGCCGGGGCGCGTCCGCAGTGCGCCTGCGGCGAACAGGGCCCGCGCGGCCGCCACCCAGCGCCTAGAGTCGTGACATCGACGATTTCCGCTATCAAGGAGACACCGTGACCCGCGTGACCTCGCAGAGCACTCAGACCTCCCCGCCCCGCAACGCGGCCGGCGACACCCCGATGGGGCTGGACGACAACGTCTACCAGCGCCTCCTGCGCGAGCGCATCGTCTGGCTCGGCTCCGAGGTGCGCGACGAGAACGCCAACGCGATCTGCGCCAAGATGCTCCTCCTCGCCGCCGAGGACCCCGAGAAGGACATCTACCTCTACATCAACAGCCCCGGCGGTTCGATCACCGCCGGCATGGCCATCTACGACACCATGAAGTACATCCAGCCTGACGTGGTCACGGTGGCGATGGGCATGGCGGCGTCCATGGGGCAGTTCCTGCTGTCCTCCGGCACCAAGGGCAAGCGGTTCGCGACCCCGCACACGCGCGTGCTGATGCACCAGCCCCTCGGTGGGCTCGGGGGCACCGCCACCGACATCAAGATCCAGGCCGACCTCATCCTGTCGATGAAGCGCACGCTCGCCGAGCTGATCGCCGAGCAGACGGACAAGAGCGTCGAGCAGATCACCGCCGACTCCGATCGGGACAAGTGGTTCACGGCGGAAGAGGCCCTCGAGTACGGCTTCATCGACAAGATCGTCACCGGAGCGCGCGACGTCACCGGCGGCGGCGGCACCGACTGATCGCGCCCCGGCACCCAACGACACCCTTGACACGAGGAGACCCCGTGACCTTCGATCCCCGCGCCATCGGCGCGCTGCCCACCGCCCAGGCCGGCCAGATGGCCCCGCTTCCCACATCGCGCTACATCCTTCCTCAGTACGAGGAGCGCACCGCCTATGGCATGAAGCGGCAGGATCCGTACACCAAGCTCTTCGAGGATCGGATCATCTTCCTCGGAGTCCAGGTGGATGACGCCTCGGCCGACGATGTCATGGCGCAGCTCCTGGTCCTGGAGTCCCAGGATCCTGACCGCGACATCACGCTGTACATCAACAGCCCCGGCGGCTCGTTCACGGCGCTGACCGCGATCTACGACACCATGCAGTACGTCAAGCCGGAGGTCACGACCGTGTGCCTCGGTCAGGCGGCTTCGGCCGCCGCGGTGCTGCTGGCGGCGGGAGCTCCGGGCAAGCGGCTCGCGCTGCCCAACGCCCGCATCATGATCCACCAGCCGGCGATGGGCGGCCAGGGCGGCGGCCAGGCCTCCGACCTCGAGATCCAGGCCAACGAGATCATGCGCATGCGCGAGTGGCTCGAGGAGACCCTGGCCTTCCACTCCGGCCGCACGAAGGAGCAGGTCAGCACTGACATCGAGCGCGACAAGATCCTCACTGCGAAGTCGGCGCTGGACTACGGCCTGGTCGACCAGGTGCTCGAGTCACGCAAGGTGCCCCGGGCGCAGCTCCCCAAGTGATCGCGCGCTGTCCCGGGCCCGCCCCGCGGCTCGGACTGCACTGAAGGCATGACCGTCGGCCCCTGAGCGCTCACCAGCGCGGTCAGGGGCCGACGGCATGCACCCGCTCGGCATCCCGGGGCGCGTCGCCCACCGCGTCAGGACCGTGTGCGCGGTACCGTGGTGAGCGTCCGCGGGCCCCGAGCCGCGACCCGTCGGATATGTGGAAGAACCGCTGACGGCCTGATGAAAGGACACGGACATGGCGCGTACGAGCGATGGGTCCGACGTGTTCAAGTGCTCCTTCTGCGGGAAATCGCAGAAGCAGGTCGAACGCCTGATCTCCGGCCCCGGTGTGTACATCTGCGAAGAGTGCATCGAGCTGTGCAACGAGATCATCGCCGAGGAGATCCAAGCCGCGCAGCCCGCGTCCCAGGATGAGAAGCCGCTGCCGGCACCGAAGGAGATCTTCGACTTCCTCGAGGAGTACGTCGTCGGCCAGGAGCCCGCCAAGCGCGCGCTCGCGGTCGCGGTCTACAACCACTACAAGCGGGTGCGCGCCCAGGACGCCGAGGAGTCCGCGACCCCGGCCAAGAGTGCCGCCGCGAGCCTCGCCGAGGACTCGGACGGCGAGCAGGACCGCATCGAGGTCGCCAAGTCCAACGTGATGCTGGTGGGCCCCACCGGTTGCGGCAAGACCTACCTCGCCCAGACCCTCGCCCGGATGCTCGACGTCCCCTTCGCGATGGCCGACGCCACGGCGCTCACCGAAGCCGGGTACGTCGGCGAGGATGTCGAGAACATCCTGCTCAAGCTGCTGCAGGCCGCTGACTATGACGTCAAGAAGGCCGAGCGCGGCATCATCTACATCGACGAGATCGACAAGATCGGCCGCAAGTCCGAGAACCCGTCGATCACCCGCGACGTCTCCGGCGAGGGAGTCCAGCAGGCGTTGCTGAAGATCCTCGAGGGCACGGTCGCCGCGGTGCCGCCGCAGGGCGGGCGCAAGCACCCCCACCAAGAATTCATCCAGATCGACACCACGAACGTCCTGTTCATCGTGGCCGGCGCCTTCGCCGGCATCGAGGACATCATCGGCTCGCGCATCGGCAAGCGCGGCATCGGCTTCGGCTCCCACCTCCACACCGCGCTCGAGCAGGAGGAGATCTACACCAAGCTGCTGCCTGACGACCTGCTGAAGTTCGGGCTGATCCCCGAGTTCATCGGCCGCCTGCCGGTGATCACGAGCGTGACGAACCTCGATCGCGACGCGCTGATCACGATCCTGACCGAGCCCCGCAACGCGCTGGTCAAGCAGTTCCAGAAGATGTTCGCACTGGACGGCGTCGAGCTCGACTTCGAGCGCAGCGCTCTGGAAGCGATCGCCGACAAGGCGATCGAGCGCCAGACGGGAGCGCGCGGCCTGCGCGCGATCCTCGAGGAGTCCCTCCAGCCGGTGATGTTCGAGGTCCCCTCGCGGGATGACGTGGTCAAGGTCGTCATCACCGAGGGCGTCGTCACCCAGGCGCGAGCCCCGCTGATGCTGACCGGCAAGGACGCGGACCACGAGAGCGGACGCCCCCGCCAGGAGCGCACGGCATGACGGGTCCGGACTCGATCCCCGGCGACGTGGACCCCGCGGTGGCCCACGCCCGGGAACTGCTGCTGGAGGAGCGGCGGAGCATCGACAACATCGATGCCGCGCTCGTGCATCTGCTGGCCGAACGCTTCTCCCACACCCAGAGGGTGGGCGTGCTCAAGGCTGAGCACGGGCTGCCTCCCGCTGACCCGTCCCGTGAACGCGAGCAGGTCGCTCGCCTGCGAGACCTCGCGGACCAGGCAGGCCTGGACCCCACCTTCGCCGAAGCCTTCATGCGCTTCATCGTCACCGAGGTGATCCGCCACCACGAGCGGATCCGCGATCAGGGCCCGACCGAGATCTGAGCCCGCACCCTCCGGTTCTCTGCACCAGGTTGATAGCATGGCCGGCATGGCTCGCATCACGTTCCTCGACTGGCCGGTGGTCCGGCAGCTCCGTGGGGCGGATCCGACGGGCCGCGGCACCTCGGTCACCTCGGCGAGGACCCGGGACACCGCCCCTCGCACCGGCTCGGCCGATGGCGTAGCGGACAGCATCTGCCCGTACTGCGCAGTCGGCTGCGGGCAACGGGTCTTCCACAAGGACGGCAAGGTCATCCAGATCGAGGGGAACCCGGATTCTCCGGTGTCCCGCGGCCGCCTGTGCCCCAAGGGCGCGGCCAGCCAGCAGCTCGCGAACTCCTACCTGCGACAGACGAAGGTGCGCTACCGCCGCCCGTACGCCACCGAGTGGGAGGACCTCGAGCTCGACACAGCGATGGACATGATCGCTGATCGCTTCATCGCCTCCCGCCGCAAGCACTGGGAGGACGAGGACGACCAGGGCCGGCCCCTCAAGCGCACGATGGGCATCGCCAGCCTCGGCGGCGCGACCATCGACAATGAAGAGAACTATCTGATCAAGAAGTTCTTCACGGCCGCGGGTGCCATCCAGATGGAGAACCAGGCCCGCATATGACACTCCGCCACGGTTCCCGGTCTGGGAGCCTCGTTCGGTCGTGGCGGTGCCACGCAGTCCGTCCAGGACTTCGCCAATGCGGACCTCATAGTCATCGAGGGCTCGAACATGGCAGAGGCCCATCCGGTCGCCTTCCAATGGGTGATCGAGGCGAAGAAGCGCGGCGCACGGGTGATCCATGTGGATCCTCGCTTCACCCGCACCTCTGCGAATGCTGATCGGCACATCCCGATCCGTGCCGGCACCGACATCGTGCTGCTCGGCGGCGTGATCCGGCATGTGCTCGACAACGAGCTGTACTTCAAGGAGTACGTCCAGGCCTACACCAACGCCTCGACGATCATCTCCGAGCAGTACGCCGACCCCGAGGACCTCGACGGCCTGTTCTCCGGCTACCACGCCGACAGCGGGACGTACGACAACAGCGCCTGGGCCTATGCCGGGGACGAGGACAGCATCGCGCGCGGCATGCCGGAGCGGGACGAGACCCTCCAGCACCCGCGCACCGTGTTCCAGCTGCTGAAGCGCCACTATGCGCGCTACACGCCCCAGATGGTCCAGGACACCTGCGGCATCTCCCCGGAGGATTTCGAGCACCTCGCGACCTCGATCGCGGAGAACTCGGGGCGAGAGAAGACCACGATGTTCGCCTACGCACTGGGCTGGACCCAGCACCAGGGCGGAGCGCAGATGATCCGGACCTCCGGCATCCTGCAGCTGCTCATGGGCAATATGGGGCGCCCGGGCGGAGGCATCATGGCGCTGCGCGGGCACGCCACGATCCAGGGCTCGACCGATATCCCCACGCTCTACCACATCCTTCCCGGCTACCTGCCGATGCCGAAGGTGGGCCAGGACGACTTCGCGGAGTTCACCCGCGCCATCGGGAAGAAGGAGCAGAAGGGCTTCTGGGCGGACGCGGACATCTACACCGTCAACCTGCTCAAGGCGTGGTGGGGCGAGCACGCGACCGCCGAGAACGACTGGGGCTACCACCACCTGCCGAAGCTGACCGGCGCGCACGGCACGTACCAGACCACGATGCGGATGCTCGAGGGCGGGGTCGACGGATTCTTCCTCTTCGGCCAGAACCCGGCTGTCGGCTCCGCGAACGGCCGGCTCCAGCGCCTGGGCATGTCGCACCTGGAATGGATGGTGGTGCGGGACTTCTACATGATCGAGTCCGCCACCTGGTGGCGGGACGGCCCGGAGATCGAATCCGGGGAGCTCACCCCGGAGCAGATCGCCACCGAGATGTTCTTCCTGCCGGCTGCGAACCACACGGAGAAGGCGGGCTCCTTCACCCAGACCCAGCGCATGGTGCAGTGGCGCGACCAGGCGGTCGAGCCACCGGGCGACGCCCGCAGCGACCTGCAGTTCATGTACGAGCTGGGCTGCCGCATCCGGGAGAAGCTCAAGGACTCGACCGACCCCCGTGACCGGGCGATCCTCGAGCTCACCTGGGATTACCCGGTCAACGAGCACGGCGAGCCGGACGCCGAGGCGGTGCTGGCGGAGATCAACGGCCGTCATCTCAGCGGGGAGAAGGCCGGGCAGCCGCTCGCCTCCTTCGGCGAGATGAAGGGTGATGGCTCCACCCTCGGCGGCTGCTGGATCTACACCGGGGTCTATGCGGACGGCGTCAACCAGGCACGGCGCCGCCGGCCGGGACAGGACCAGGACGAGACCGCCGCCGAATGGGGTTGGGCCTGGCCGGCGAATCGTCGGATCCTCTACAACCGAGCCTCGGCCGACCCCCAGGGCCGCCCGTGGAGCGAGCGGAAGAAGCTCGTGTGGTGGGACGAGGAGGCCGGCAGCTGGACCGGTCATGACATCCCCGACTTCCCCCTCACGAAGCGCCCGGACGATCCTGGCGACCCGAGCCAGGGCGGCGTCGCGGCGCTGTCCGGCACGGATGCGTTCACCATGCAGTCCGACGGTCGCGGCTGGCTGTTCGCTCCCACCGGGATGGTCGACGGCCCGATTCCGACGCACTACGAGTCGCCGGAGTCGAACATCCGCAACCCGCTGTACGCGCAGCAGTCCAACCCCACCAGGGTCACGTTCCAGGACGAGGACAACCTCAGCTCGCCTGGAGCGATGGGCGCAGGCGGCGAGGTCTACCCGTACGTGTTCACCACCTACCGGATCACCGAGCATCACACGGCCGGCGGCATGAGCCGCTTCCTGCCCTATCTCGCGGAGCTGCAGCCCGAGATGTACTGCGAGGTCTCTCCGGAGCTCGCCGCAGAAGTGGGCCTGGAGCCCTACGGCTGGGCGACGATCATCTCGGCGCGCAGCGCGATCGAGGCGAAGGTCCTGATCACTGAACGGATGAAGCCCCTGCAGGTGGGCGATCAGGTCGTCCACCAGATCGGGCTCCCGTTCCACTGGGGGCAGGGCACCGAAGCGATCGTCCGCGGTGACGGCGCCAACGACCTCATCGGGATGAACCTCGACGCCAACACCCAGATCCAGAACAGCAAGAACAACTCCTGCACCCTCATTCCAGGGCGCCGGCCCCGGGGCCCGGAGCGCGGGGAGCTGGTGGAGTCCTACCGTCGCCGTGCCGGGCTGATCATGTCGGAGGATCCGGCGGTGGACGGTGCCGCGGGCGCCCCGGGTGCCGGTCCGGCCGATGGTTCCGTCCCGCACGAGGTGCGAGGTCCGGAGGAGGCCAGCGCGGTGCCCAGCGGAGAACGCTCGATGAAGGAGATGAAGGATCGATGAGCCTGCTCTCAGGACCTGAGGGACCCGCCGCGGATGCCGGCTGGGAGCACGAGCACGAGCGCAAGGGCTTCTTCACCGACACCTCGATCTGCATCGGCTGCAAGGCCTGCGAGGTGGCGTGCAAGGAGTGGAACCGCAACCCCATCGACGGCAACCTGGAGATCCTCGGCTCGAGCTACGACAACACCGGCGAGCTCGGGGCCAACACCTGGCGCCACGTCGCGTTCATCGAGCAGAGCCAGGAGCGCATCGAGGAGGCTCGCGAATCGGGCCGCAAGCTGGTCAGCCTCGGCATGCCCGGGATCGGCCCGAAGTCCTCGGGCACCCGCGGCGCGCTGCCCGCCGGTGACCTCTCCTCCTCGGACCTCACCCCACCGGACACCCCCGAGTTCCGCTGGCTGATGTCCTCGGACGTCTGCAAGCACTGCACCAATGCCGGCTGCCTCGACGTCTGCCCGACCGGTGCGATCTTCCGCTCCGAGTTCGGTTCCGTGGTGGTGCAGGAGGACGTCTGCAACGGCTGCGGCACCTGTGTGAGCGCCTGTCCCTTCGGTGTCATCGAGCGCCGGGACGACGGGACCATCTCACCGTTCGCGCACCGCGAGGACAAGGTCGAACGCATGGGCACGGCCAGCAAGTGCACGCTGTGCTACGACAAGATGGTCGACGGGCAGGAGCCCGCCTGCTCCGCGACCTGCCCCACCCAGTCGATCAAGTTCGGTGATCACCCCGACCTGACCGCAGAGGCGCAGCAGCGGGTCACCGATCTCCATGAGCGCGGCATGACCGAGGCACGCCTCTACGGCGCGAACCCGAAGGACGGCGTGGGCGGCACCGGATCGGTGTTCCTGCTGCTGGACGAGCCCGAGGTCTACGGCCTCCCGCCGGACCCGCAGGTGCCCACCAAGTCGCTGCCGCAGACCTACGCCACCGCGGGGATCGCCGCCGCGGGCATGATCGCCGCCGTCGCCCTCTCCTTCCTGGGATCACGCCGATGAGCATCACCGATTTCGACGCGGACCGTCCGCCGCAGCCGCCGCGCCGACGCCGCCGGGGCGGGGGCCGCCGGCGACGCAGCCTGAACGAGGTCGGCATGGGAGACGGCTCCCGCGAGGGCGCCGTCGTCGAGGACGTCGAGTTCACCCGCTCCGACGAGTTCGACTCCTACTACGGCCGGCCCGTCGTGAAGGCCCCGCCGTGGAAGGGGCCGATCGCGATCTACCTCTTCCTGGGCGGGGTCGCCGCCGGCTCGGGGATGCTGGCCTTCGGGGCGCAGTGCACCGATCGCCCGGTGCTGCGGCGCAATGCTCGCCTGACCGCGCTGGGCACGGTGGGGCTGGGCACCCTCGCCCTGATCGAGGATCTGGGACGCCCGGAGCGCTTCTTGAACATGATGCGCACCGTCAAGGTGACCTCCCCGATGAGCCTGGGCACCTGGATCGTCGGCGGGTTCGCCAGCTTCTCCGGCGTCCTCGGCGCGCTCGAGGTGGACCGCATGACGGGGCAGCGGCTCCCGCTCGGCGTGCTGCGCCCTCTGCTGGGCGCTGCGGAAGTCCCCGCCGCACTCGCGCAGGTGGCCCTCGCTCCGGTGCTGGCCTCGTACACGGGCGCGCTGCTGGGCAACTCCGTGGTGCCCACCTGGGAGGCCGGCCGCGGCCACCTCTCGTACCTCTTCGTCTCCTCGGCGAGCCTCGCCGCAGGCGGCGCGGCGATGGTCACCAGCCCCGTCGCGGAGACCGGGCCGGCGCGTCTGCTGGCCACCGCCGGGGTGGTCGGGGATGTCGTCTCCATGAACCGCATGAAGGAGTCGATGCACCCGCTGGAGGCCGAGCCGCTCGAGACCGGGCGGCCCGGGACCATGCTGAAGTGGGCCGAGCGTCTCGCGATCGCCGGTGGCATCGGCACCGTGCTGGGCGGCCGCAACCGGTGGATCGCCGCGGCGAGCGGGGCCGCCCTGCTGACCTCCTCGGCGCTGACCCGCTTCGGGGTGCTCCATGCCGGGCTCGAGTCGGTCAAGGACCCCCGCCGCGTCATCGAGCCGCAGAAGGCGCGCCTGGCGGCGCGCCGTGCTTCCGGCATCACCGACGACTCGATCAGCACCTCCGGCTGAGCCCCCGCAGAGGGAAGGTCAGCGCACGTCGATGCCGGACCCCTCGACGGTCTCTCCGATGATCGGGTAGCCGGGGACCTCACCGATCACCAGCAGACCGCCTGAGGTCTGGGCGTCGGCGAGCAGCAGCAGATCCTCCTCGCCGATGCCGGCGCCCGCGCGCACGTCCTCGCGCACCCAGTCGAGGTTCCGCCGCGTCCCACCGGAGACGTATCCGTCGCGCAGCGCCTCGGCGGCGCCCTCCACCAGCGGCACCGCAGCCCGGTCGATCACCATGCCCACCCCGGAGGCGCGGCCCATCTTGAACAGGTGCCCCAGCAGACCGAAGCCGGTGACGTCGGTCGCCGCCTTCGCCCCTGCGGCAAGAGCGGCCTTCGAGGCATCGCGGTTCAGCTGCGTCATCGTCTCGATGGCGGCGCTGGAGACCTCGCCGGTGGACTTGTGACGATTGTTCAGCAGGCCCACCCCGAGCGGCTTGGTGAGGGTGATCGGCAGTCCCGCCTCGGCGGCGTCGTTACGCAGCAGGCGGTCCGGATGCGCGGTGCCGGTGACGGCCATGCCGTACTTCGGCTCCGGGTCATCGACAGAATGCCCGCCGATCACCGGAACACCAGCCTCCTTCGCGATGGCGAGGCCGCCGGCGAGCACCTCCTGCAGCAGCTCGTAGGGGAGCACCGAGCGGGGCCAACCCACCAGATTGATCGCCACCACCGGGTCGCCGCCCATCGCGTAGATGTCCGAGAGGGCGTTGGCGGCGGCGATGCGCCCCCAGTCGAAGGCGTCGTCCACCACGGGGGTGAAGAAATCAGCGGTCGAGAGCACGGCGATCTGCCCGTTCTCGCCGATCCGCACCGCCGCGGCGTCATCACCGTCCTCCAGGCCGACGATCACCTGCTCGTACTGCTGACCGGCGAGGGTGGAGACGACCTCCTCGAGCTCGCCCGGCGGGATCTTCGAGGCGCAGCCGCCGCCGTGCGCCATGGTGGTCAGTCGGATCGCGGGCTGGGCCACAGGACGGATCGGGGAGTCGCTCATGGGCCGAGCCTACTGGCCTGTCCGGGTTCGGTGAGGGAGTCGTCCCAGGTCCGGCGGTGATAGTTTGGGCCGCGGAGGCGTACGTGTCCTGGTGGGCGCCCCGGTCTTCAAAACCGGTGAGACCGAGCATCTCGGTCTGGCGGGTTCGATTCCCGTCCGCCTCCGCCATGCATTCGCCGCCCCCGCGGGCGGCACCGCCCCGTCGGCCCCTGGAGGTCCCGTGCCCGTGCCCCCGCAGCCCGGCGAGGAGAGCACGGACCCGCGCCGTCGGATCCCGCGCACCGACCAGCTGCTGGCCCATCCCGACATCGCAGCCGCAGCGGCGACGATGAGCGAACGCGTGGTGGTGGGCATCGTGCGCGCGGTCCAGGACCGCGCCCGGGCGGGAGAGATCACCCCGAACAGGTGCAGGAGCAGATCCTCGCCGCCCTCGGCGATCGTCCCGCCGCGTCCCTGCGCCCGGTCCTGAACGCGACCGGTCATCGTCCACACCAACCTCGGCCGGGCGCCGCTGTCTGCGGCCGCGCGCACAGCGCTGCAGGATGCCGCCGGGTACACCGACGTCGAGTTCGACCTCGGCTCCGGGGCCCGCTCCCGCCGCGGCGCCGGGGCGCGGGCGGCGCTGCTGGCCGCCTGCCCCGAGGCCGAGGACGCGCTGGTCGTGAACAACGGGGCGGCCGCCCTGCTGCTGGCCGTCACAGCACTGGCCGGGACCGGAGAGGTGGTGCTCAGCCGAGGGGAGATGATCGAGATCGGTGCCGGCTTCCGCCTGCCGGACCTCATCACCTCGACCGGCGCGCGCCTCCGCGAGGTCGGCACGACCAACCGCACTCACCTCGCCGACTACACAGGAGCGATCGGCCCCGGGACCGGCTGCGTGCTGCGCATCCACACCAGCAACTACCGCGTCATCGGCTTCACCTCCGAGGTGGCCCTGCGCGAGCTCGCCGGCCCCTGCCGGGAGGCCGGAATCCCGCTGATTGCGGATCTCGGCAGCGGCCTGCTCGCCCCCGAGCCACAGCTGCCGGACGAACCCGACGCCGCCACCGCCCTGCGCGACGGCGCGGATCTGGTCATCGCCTCCGGCGACAAGCTGCTCGGCGGCCCGCAGGCCGGGATCCTGCTGGGCGACGCCGAGGTCATCGCGCGCCTCGCCCGGCACCCCCTGGCCCGGGCCGTGCGCGCGGACAAGCTCACCCTCGCCGCGCTCGAGGCGACCCTCACCGGGCCCCTTCCCCGGTGCTCGAGGCGCTGCGCCAGGACTCGGTCACGCTGCGTGAGCGCACCGAGAGCCTCGCCGGACAGATCGGCGGGCGCGTGATCGCCCACGAAGGCCGGGTCGGTGGCGGGGGAGGAGCCGAGGTCCCGCTGCCCGGCTGGGCGCTCGCCCTCGAGCCCGAGCTCGCGGCCCCGCTGCGCACCGGCGAGCCGGCGGTCGTCGCCACCGTGCGGGACGGTGACTGCCTGCTGGATCTGCGCTGCGTGCCCGTTGCCGAGGATGAGCGTCTCGTCCGGGCGGTGACCGCGGCCCGCGAACGCCTGCAGCAGAATTCTCGATGATGCAGGTCATCGCCACCGCCGGCCATGTCGACCACGGCAAATCAACCCTCATCCGAGCTCTCACCGGGATCGAGCCGGATCGGCTCGACGAGGAGAAGCAGCGCGGGCTGACCATCGATCTCGGCTTCGCCTGGACCGCGCTGCCCTCGGGCCGCGAGGTGTCCTTCGTCGACGTCCCCGGTCACGAGCGGTTCCTCGGCAACATGCTCGCCGGCCTCGGCCCCGCCCCGATCGTGTGCTTCGTGATCGCGGCGGATGAGGGCTGGCAGGCGCAGTCCTCCGACCACCGCGACGCGATCGCGGCACTCGGCATCGACCAGGGCCTCATCGTCGTCACCCGCGCGGACCTCGCCCCCGACCGGGTCGAGCAGGTCATCGCCGAGGCCCGCACGGAACTGGCGCGGACAGGTCTCGCCGGTGCGCCCGCCGTCGGCGTCTCCGCAGTCACCGGCCAGGGCCTGGACGAGCTGCGGGACCTGCTCGACACCGTCACCCGCAACGCCCGTGCACCGGCGACCGATCAGCGCGTGCGCCTGTGGGTGGACCGCGCCTTCTCGATCTCCGGGGCAGGCACCGTGGTCACCGGCACCCTCACCGGCGGCATCCTGCGCCGCGAGGACCGCCTCGCACTGTGCAGCGCTGATCGCAGCGCAGAGGTCGTGGTGCGCGGCCTCCAGAGCCGGGGCGGATCGCTCGAGCAGCTCGGGCCGGTCAGCCGTGCCGCGGTGAATCTGCGCGGAGTGAGTACTGAGGAGATCGGTCGCGGCGACGTGCTGCTCACCCCGGACGCCTGGGAGCTCGTGCATCTCCTGGACGTGCGCCGCAGCACCGGGGCGTTCCTCGAGGATGCCCCGCAGCAGCTGGTGGCCCACATCGGCACCGCCGCGGTCGGGGTGCGCGTGCGCCCGCTGGGTCCCGACCACGCACGCCTCACCCTGGACCGCCCGCTCCCGCTCCAGCTCGGGGACGACCTGGTGCTGCGCAGCAGCGGCAGCCACTCGGTGCGCAACGGCGTGCAGGTGCTCGATCTCGACCCGCCCTCCCTCGAGCGGCGCGGTGACGGCGCGCGGCGACGCGTCGTGCTCGAGCAGATGCCGCTCGGCGGCGACCTCGCCGTCGAGGTGCGGCGCCGCGGCGCGGTGCGTGCCTCCCTCCTCCTCCGCTACGGGATGACGTTGCCGACCCCGCTGCCGGAGACGGTGCACCGACACGGCGACTGGCTGGTGGATTCGGAGGCGAGGGAGGGCTGGACGCAGCAGCTCGGCACGCTCGTCGCCCAGCACCGTCGAGCCGATCCGCTCACCGCCGGGCTGCCGCGCAAAGCCGCGATCGATGCACTCGCGCTGCCCGACGAAGCGCTGCTCGACCTGGTCGTGGCCGCTGCCGGACTCACCCAGCACGAGGGTCGGGTGCGCGATGCGGACTCGGGCCAGGATCTCGGCGCCGCCGAGACCGGCGTCCGCACGCTCGAGGAGCGACTCGCCCGATCACCCTTCGCCGCGCCGGAGGCCGACGATCTCGCCGCGCTGGGACTCGGGCCGAGAGAGCTCGCGGCAGCAGCCGCGCAGGGACGGCTGCTGCGCCTGCCGGACGAGGTGATCCTGCTGCCCGCGGCGCCCGCGCTGGCGATGCGCGTGCTCGCCGCGCTGCCGCAGCCCTTCACCACGAGCGAGGCCCGGCAGGCGCTCGCGACCACTCGCCGAGTCGCGATCCCGCTGCTCGAGCATCTCGACAGCCGCGGCTGGACTCGCCGCCCGGATCCCGGCCACCGCGAGGTCATGCGCTGAGCTGTGCATTGAACCGGGCGGAGCACCATGTGCCGGGCCGTCTCCCGCCCTGCCTCAGCGCTGCGCGGCGAGCCAGTTCTGATGAGCGCCGAGCAGAGCGTTCTGCGCCTTGCTGTGATCGATCGGGGTCAGCAGCGAGGAGGTCGGGGATTCCCAGACCGCCCTGACCTCGACCTGCCGGCCGTCACGCAGCTGGGCGATCACGACGGTCCGGGGCTGCCGGGCGGGGAGGCAGCAGCTGGTGGACCTGCTCCCAGCGCAATGACTGCGGAGCCTTGAGCGCCCCGCACCAGCTGAAGCCCTGAGCGTCGATCCGCAGCCCAGAGCGCTGTACGGCCCAGAGGATGAACACGCCCGCGCCGATCGCCAGCAGCGAGGGGAGGAACAGCATGAGGAAGCCGGCACTCTCCAGGACCCACGTCAGGATGATCGCCGTGATGCCGGCCGCGATCCCGATAAGGATGACGAAGGGTCCGACGGCGTAGTTCACCTTGGCGGCGACGCTGCGGATGGTGATGCTCAAGAGGGTTCTCCGACGTGAGAGGGCACGGGCCTGGCCACACTAGTGTCCCGGTGCTGGGCCATCGGAACCATATCCACCGCCGAGTTCGGCTTCGTGGTGGGTGGGAATCTCGCCCTCTGGCTCAGCGCGACCGCTCCGGCCGGGTGGGCTCAGCGCCCGGACTCGGGGTTCTGCGCAAGCCACTGCTGATGCGCCCTGATCACTGCGGCACCGGCCCGTACTTACCACGGATGAGGGCCGGTGCTGTCCCCGGCGCTCTGCGTCTTCCGCAGCGGCGAGATCGGCACCATGGAGCCGTCCCGGAGCCACAGCAGCACCGAGTCGCCGGGCTCGTGCATCCCTGGGACCACCACCTGGTGGACCTCCTCCCAGGGCACGAAGCCGCGAGCTCCGAGCATCGTGGACCAAGTGACCCCGCGGGCATCCAGACGTGCGCAGGCCCGGCGGGCGAGCAGGAACAGGGCGGCCCCGGCCCCGATCACCAGCAGTCCGAGCAGCACCACGAGCACGGCACCCAGCACCTCACCCCGGAGGATCAGGGCCACGGCGAACAGCGCCGTGAAGACACCGACGGCGACGATCGCGGCACCGGCCCACATGAGTCCGGAGCTGGTTCCTGCCCGGACGGTGGCGAAGCCCATTGGGTTTCCTTTCGCCGCGCCGGCTTCTCAGCTCCGGCGCTGATCGGGCCTGCGCAGACTGAGCCGGCGTGGGCTCAGCCTGCGTGGGGTCAGCCCTGGTTCCGCGGCTGCTTGACCGGCGGCTCGCCGAGCTCGACGTCGCGGGTGAGGATCTCCTCGCCCTCGCCGACCACCAGCTCGAGCTTCTCGATCCGGCCCAGGGCCGTGAGGTCCGCGGAGGCGGCCTCGAGATGTGCGAGAGCGGCCGGCGGTGCCACCACCGTGACGGACAGGATGGGGGTCTTCTGCGAGACCTTCGCGTCGGACTTGATGCGCCGCAGCGTGATCGCGGCCTGTGCCACGGAGTCCACCAGCGCCGCATCTTGACCGGCTGCGGCCTCCTTCAGCGGGCCCGCCTCGGGCCAGGGCTGGGTGTGCACGCTGCCGCCGCGCCACCACGACCAGACCTCCTCGGTCGCGAACACGACCACGGGGGCGAACAGGCGCAGCAGCACCTCGAGCGTGATCGCGAGCGAGGCGCGGGCCGAGGCGGCGCCGGCCTCCCCGGCGGGGGAGTTGCCGTGGGCGCGCTCCTTGGCCAGCTCGATGTAGTCATCGCAGAACGCCCAGAAGAACGGCTCGATGACCTCGAGGGCCCGGGCGTAGTCCATGTCGTCGTGGGCCGCGGTCGCCTGCTCCACCACCGTGGCCAGCTGCGCGAGCAGGGCACGGTCCAGCGGGTCGGTGACCACCGACGGATCCGCAGCCAGACGCCCGGAGGGATCCGCAGGCGCCTCACCGAACCCGAGGGCGAACTTCGAGGCGTTGAGGATCTTGATCGCCAGACGGCGACCGATCTTCATCTGCCCCTCATCGAACGCGGTGTCCACACCCTGACGGGCCCGGCCGGCCCAGTAGCGCACGCCATCGGAGCCGTGCTGCTGCAGCAGCCCGATGGGGGTGACCACGTTGCCCTTGGACTTGGACATCTTCTTGCGGTCCGGGTCCAGGATCCAGCCGTTGATCGAGGCATGCTTCCACGGCAGCGAATCCTGCTGCAGGTGGGAGCGCACGATGGTGGAGAACAGCCAGGTGCGGATGATGTCGTGGCCCTGGGGGCGCACATCCATCGGGTAGACCTTCTCGAAGAGCCCGTCGGCCTCCGCGCCGGAGTTCCAGCCGCCTGCGAGCTGCGGGGTCAGCGAGGACGTGGCCCAGGTGTCGAGGATGTCGGGATCGGCGACGAAACCGCCCGGCTGATTGCGCTGCTCCTCGGTGTACCCGGCCGGCACATCGATCGTGGGGTCGATCGGGAGGGACTCGACGGGCGGGGTGAGCACGGTGTCGTAGTCGGTCTCGCCGTCGGCGCCCACCGCGTACCAGATCGGGAACGGGACGCCGAAGAAGCGCTGGCGGGAGATCAGCCAGTCACCGGCCAGGCCCTCCACCCAGTTGCGGTAGCGGGACTCCATGTACGCCGGGTGCCAGGTCAGCTCTCGCGGCCGCGCTCGATGAGCGCATCGCGCAGACCGCCCTCGGACTGATCGCGGCCGCCGTTGGTGAGGTACCACTGGCGGGACGTGACGAACTCGAGCGGCTTGTCGCCGTTCTCGTAGAACTTCACCGGGTGGGAGATCTTCTCGATCTCGCCGGTGAGGTCCCCGGACTCGGTCGCCATCTCGACCACGCGCTTCTGGGCGCTGAACACCGTCAGGCCGGCCAGCTCGGAGTAGCGCTCCTGGCCTTCCGGGGTGGAGATCCACGGCGCCTCGGCGAGGAACCGGCCGTCACGGCCGATCACGGACCTAGTGGGCAGCTCGAGCTCACGCCACCAGGTCACATCGTTGGAGTCGCCGAAGGTGCAGATCATGGCGATGCCTGCGCCCTTGTCGGGCTGGGCGAGGGAGTGCGCGAGCACAGGCACCTCGACCCCGAACAGGGGAGAGGTCACGGTGGAGCCGAACAGGCCCTGGTAGCGCTCGTCGTCAGGTGGGCCACCAGCGCCACACAGGCCGGCAGCAGCTCGGGACGGGTGGTCGCGATGACGACCTTCTCGCCGGAGCCGTCAGTCCTGGTGAAGCCGAGGCGGTGGTAGGCCCCGTCGCGGTCGCGGTCCTCCTGCTCGGCCTGGGCCACCGCGGTGCGGTAGGTGACGTCCCACATGGTGGGGGCCTCGGACTGGTACGCCTGACCGGCCTCGAGGTTCTCGAGGAAGGCCCGCTGCGAGGTCGCGCGGGAGTGGGCGTTGATCGTCTGGTAGCTGTAGTTCCAGTCCACCGAGAGGCCCAGGGTGCGGAAGACGTCCTCGAAGGACTTCTCGTCGATCTCCGTGAGCCGCTCGCACAGCTCGATGAAGTTGCGCCGTGAGACGGGCAGCTGGTTCGCGGCCTTAGAGGACTTGTTGTCGCCGCCCTCCTGCGGGGGCGTGAAGTCCGGGTCGTAGGGCAGGGACGGGTCGCAGCGCACGCCGAAGTAGTTCTGCACCCGGCGCTCGGTGGGCAGGCCGTTGTCGTCCCAGCCCAGCGGGTAGAACAGGTTCTTGCCGCGCATGCGCTGGTAGCGCGCGATCATGTCCGCCTGCGAATAGCCGAAGACATGGCCGATGTGCAGCGAGCCGGATGCCGTGGGCGGCGGGGTGTCGATGCTGAAGACCTGGTCACGGGTGGTGTCCGGATCGAAGGCGTAGAGCTGCTGCTCGCTCCATACGCCGTCCCACTTCTCCTCCAGGCCCTCGAGGGAGGGGCGGTCGGGGATCGTGGAGCCAGGGCGCGGTGCGGTATCGGTCATGAGGTCATTGTTCCAGGTCTGTGCCCCAGTGCAACGCAGGCGTCAGCAGTGTGAGCGCCCTCGCGTGCCACAGGGTCGCAGCGGCGTCCCGGACGTACCGTGGGGGCATGGCTCTCGAGCGCATCGCCCTGATCTCCGACGTGCACGGCAACCTCACCGCCTACCGGGCCGTGCTCGCCGATATCGCCGCTCGCGGCATCACCCGCGTGTTCAACCTCGGCGACGTCGTCGGCAAGGGCCCGCGCGGCGCGGCCTGCACCGCGCTGACCCGCGAGCGCTGCGCGGCGACGGTGCGCGGCAACTGGGAGGTGTTCATCGCCGGCGAGGGGGAGCCCCGGTCAGCGGCGCAGGACTGGTGGCGCGCAGAGCTGTCCGCAGACGACAGGGCCTGGCTCCGTCAGCTGCCGGGAAGCCTGGACCTGCACCTCTCCGGCCGGCTGCTGCGCCTGATGCACGCCTCTCCCATCGACGAGTTCACCCGGGTGCACAGGGAGCACAGCGAGGAGCAGTTCGCCATGATGTTCGCGCCGACCCCCTTCACCGGCGGCGGGCGCGCAGCGGACGTCGTCATCTACGGCGACATCCATGACCCCTTCCTGCGCTCCGGGCGGGAGGGGATGCTGGCGAACGTCGGCAGCGTCGGCAACCAGCTGGATGACCCGACGCCCTCCTACGTCATCCTCGAAGGTGATCCCAGAGGCGGGCCGATGCCCCGTTCGGGATCCAGTTCGTGCGCGTCCCCTACGACGTCGAGGCCGAGATCGAGGCGACCCTCGCCCTCGGGATGCCGGAGGCCGAGGCGTACGTCCTCGAACTGCGCACCGGGGTGTACCGCGGCGACCACGCCGCACTCGGGCTCAGCGCAGCGCCCGGCACAGCCTCACGGCACCCGTGAGGTCCACTCCTCGGTGCCGAACTTCGTCTCCACCAGGTCCCGAGCTCGCGAGAGCTCGTCCTCGGTGTAGGTCGAGGTGACCGTGTCGTAGCGGGCCCGGAAGAAGTCCAGGAAGCCCTCGATGATCTGATCACGGGCGAGACCCGTCTGCGAGCGGATGGGATCCACGCGCTTGTTCGCGCTGCGAGTGCCCTTGTCGGAGAGCTTCTCGCGACCGATCCGCAGCACATCGCCCATCTTCTCGGCATCGATGTCGTAGCTCATCGTCACGTGGTGCAGCAGCACACCGCCGGCGAATCGGCGCTGGGGCGGCGCCGCCGATCTTCCCCTGCTCGGAGGCGATGTCGTTCAGCGGCACGTAGTGGGCCTTCACCCCGATCTCCGCGAGCGCTCCCATCACCCAGTCGTCGAGGTAGGCGTAGGCCTGCTCGAAGCTCAGCCCCTCCACCAGGGAGGTGGGCACCACCAGCGAGTAGGTGATGCAGTTGCCCTGCTCCATGAACATCGCGCCGCCGCCGGTGATGCGCCGCACCACCCCGATGTCGTGCTTCGCGGCGCCTTCGGCGTCGATCTCGTTGCGCAGCGACTGGTAGGAGCCGATCACCACCAGCGCGGAATCCCAGTCCCAGATCCGGAAGTGGGGGCCGCGCCGGCCGGCGAGGACCTCCAGCGGCAGCACCTCATCGAGCGCCACGTGCATGACTGGGGGCAGCACCACCGGTGCGATCACCTCGAAAGTGAGGTCGTCCCAGCTCGTCGCATGCCCGAGCGCGCGGCGCACCGCGATCGCGACCGCCTCCACATCGAAGCCGATCATCTGCACCGGATCCGGCCGAGCGTCGAGCCGCGCGGTCAGCGCCGCCCTGAGCTCGGCGGCGGTCGCCTCGGTGGGCATGCCCTCCAGAGCGGCATTGAGGTCCTCGAGGGCGTCGTCCGGCTCGAGGAAGAAGTCCCCGAACACGTGAGCGGTGGCGATCCTGCCCTCGGCGACTGTGACGTCCACCGAGACCAGCTTGCCGCCCCGCACCTTGTACTGCCCGTTCAACACCGTGCTGTCGCTGCGCTCGTCCATGCTCGCCATTGTCCCGCAGTCCCGGCGGTGCGGTGTCGGCGGTGACCGCTCACCCGATGGTGAGCGAGCGCAGCGCGCGGTGCACCTCCCACACGAAGTCCGCGGTGGACTGGCTCTTGCGCGGGGCGATCGCGTAGGTCTCGGACGGACGCTGCGCGGTCTCTTCGCGGGTGACCCGGGGATCAGGTTCTTCCACTCGCGGTCGCCGCCCACCCACAGCCGGTACTCGGTGCCGGAGAGTCCCCGCGATGCAGCAGGCGCAGCCCCATCGTGGTGGACGTGAGGGCGGGCTGGCGGCGCGAGGGCGCGGGGTCGAAGCCGCGGTCACGCAGCAGCATCGGGTTGAACACGGCCCACAGCAGCAGGCGTGCGCCCTCCAGCTCAGGGGCGGCCGGGGCTCCGATCAGCTCCCCGGGCGGGGGAGGGGCTCCTGCCTCGGTCCGCCACGCCGTGCGGCGGGAGAGCATCGCCAGACGTTCTCGTGCCGCCTCGCGTTCCTCGTCCCCGTCCAGGCGGCCGATCCCGAGCGGGACCGGTTCCTCGCCGGTGCGCAAGAAATGCACCGGGGTGCCGTGCTCCACCTCCCCGAACTCGAGTCCCGTGCGCTGTCGGCCGACGCCGGCCTGCAGGTGCGCGCCCGTCTGCCCCCGGCGGGTCGAGAAGTGCGGGCTGATGCCGAACAGCGCGCGGCTCGCGTGGTGCATCACGTCCAGATGCGCGCGGAACTCCCGGGCGGTGGAGGTCTTGGTGAGGAGCTTCTTGGAATCCACGGGGAACTGGACCACCGGCCGCCCGGCGTTCTCGCCGATCTCCCCGAGGGTCTCCCACAGGTGGGCGTGCCCCGGGTCAGCCTTCGGCATGCGGCGGCCCACCCGTGCCCAGCTGGTGGCCACGACCCCCTCGGGCACCTCTCCGTCGAGCTCCGCGCGGTCGGTGTGCCGGGCGATCGCGAGCAGCAGATGGTGGGGCGAGGTGCCGAGGACGGTGCGCATCTCCCGCAGCTGCTTGGTGCCGAACGGGCCGCCGACGCGCAGGACGATCCCGAGGCGCGCACCGTCGTCGGAGTCCTTCGTGCGGGGCAGCAGCTCAGCCATCAGATCGGGGGAGGTGCGGCGCAGCCTCGGGGCGGCGGCGATGCTGCCGGTGGTGTGCTCGGTGCGGGCGACCGTGCGCAGGAACGCATCTCGGCTGCGCGGTGACATCAGCACGAACTCGAGCATGTTCCGCAGGATCACCTCGACGCGTGCGGGGCCCTGCAGGTCCGGTGAGAGGGAGGAGCGATCCACGGCGTAGGTCAGCATCTGTCCGACGGTGGCGTACGAGCGGGCCATGATCCTCCTCAGGGACGTGCGGGATACAGGTGCGCCCCACGGTAGCCGGTCGCCATCTGCTCTGAACAGGGCGCATCGGTGCAGGTCGAGGGAGCGATGCCCGGCAGTGCCACGAGTCGGCCGTGCCGGGACACGGATCACGGGCCAAGCTCTGGTGAGCCCGACCGAAGCATGCCATCATGAACATATGAGCAGACGTTCAAGCATCGAGGTGGTCGGCCAGACGTCGACCGCCGAGCTTCGCGAACAGATCCCCGGGGACCGTGCGGTGGAGGACCTCGCCGACGTCTTCTCCCTCCTCGGAGACCCCAGCCGCCTGCGCCTGCTGCTGGCCCTGCGGGAGGGGGAGGTGAGCGTCGGCGAGCTGTCCAGAGCCACCGGGCAGTCGGACTCCGGCGTCTCCACCACGCCCTGCAGCTGCTGCGCGCCCACCGCATCGTGGCCGTGCGCAGGGAGGGGAGGCGGGCTTTCTACCGGCTCGACGACCCGCACGTGCGGATGCTGCTGGACCTCGCCCTCAGCCATACCGAGCACAGCGCTCTCGAGCACCCTGAGCGGGGTGTCGGGGCCACGGGAGCCGCCTCCGACGCCGCTGCGGGCACTGTCGAGCAGGCGGGAGCATGAGCCACTCCCACGGCGCCGTCGCAGGCCATGCGGGCGCTGCACACCGCTGGCGGCTGCTGGTCGCGGTGGTGCTGATCGGCGGATTCTTCGTGGTCGAGCTGGTGGCCGGCCTGCTGTCCGGCTCTCTGGCGCTGCTCTCCGACGCCGGGCACATGGCCGCCGACGTCGTCACCCTCTCCGCCGCGCTGGCCGCGACCGTGCTGGCCGCGCGCCCCTCGAGGGACGGCCGGCGCACCTTCGGCAACTACCGCCTGGAGGTGTTCGCGGCGCTGCTGGCCGTGCTGATCATGCTCGGGGTCGCGACTGCGGTCGGGATCAGCGGGATCCGACGCCTGGGCGTCGAGACCTCCGTGGACACCGGCCCGATGCTGATGGTCGGCGTGCTGGGCCTGGCCGTGAACCTCGTGGTGCTGCTGATGCTGCGCGGAGGCGCCGAGGAGAGCCTCAACATCAAGGGCGCCTATCTCGAGGTGCTCGCGGACACCCTCGGCTCGGTCGGGGTGATCCTCGCCGCGGTGCTGATCCGGGCCACGGGCGCCACGGTGATCGACACCGTGGTGGCGCTGGCCGTGGGCGCGTTCATCGCTGTGCGCGCCGTGCTGCTGGCCAGAGAGGTGCTCACCGTGCTCGGCCAGGCCGCGCCCGCCGGTATCGACCCGGAGGAGATCCACCGTGCCCTGGCCGCGATCGACGGTGTCGCCGATGCCCACGACCTCCACCTGTGGACCCTCACCTCGGGCATGGAGGTCGCCACCGTGCACCTGATGGTCGAGCCGGGCGCCGATCCGCACGGTGTGCTCGATGCCGCGCAGGCACTGCTGCGTGATCACCACGGGATCGCGCACGCGACCATCCAGACCGAGCCCACCGACCACCACGGCTGCCTCGAGATCGGCTGGTGACGAGCGCCGGCACCCGCCGGTCCGGCAGCCCGCTCCCGCGTACGCTGAGGCCATGACCACTGCAAACGCTTCGAACACCTCCGCCCGCCTCACCGCCGTCGTCACCGGCGCCTCCTCCGGGATCGGCCGCGCCACCGCCCGTCGTCTGGTCGACGAGGGCTGGCACGTCCTCGCCGTCGCCCGCCGCGAGGACCGCCTCGAGGAGCTCGCCGCGGAGACCGGCTGCGAGGTGCTCGCCGTCGACATCACCTCCGACGACTCCGTGGACCGGCTCGTCTCCCGAGCGCAGGAGCTGTTCGGCCCCGGGCTCAACGCCGTGGTGCACGTGGCCGGCGGGGCGCTCGGCGTCGAGACCGCGGCGGAGGCGGACCTCGAGAAGTGGCAGCGCATGTACGACATCAACGTGCTCGGCACGGTGCGCGTCACCCGCGCGCTGCTGCCCGCGCTGCGCGCGAGCGGACGCGGGGACCTGCTGTTCGTCACCTCTGTCGCAGCACATGAGCCCTACCCCGGAGGTTCCGGCTACAACGCCGCCAAGGCGGGCGAGCACATGCTCGCCCGCGCTCTGCGGCTCGAACTGAACGGGGAGCGGATCCGAGTCATCGAGATCGCCCCCGGAATGGTCCACACCGAAGAGTTCTCCCTGGTGCGCCTCGGCGACCAGGGCGCGGCCGACGCCGTCTACGACGGGGTCGAGCAGCCGCTCACCGCCGAGGACTGCGCCGACGTCATCTCCTACGCTCTGAACGCGCCCCACCACGTGAACCTCGACCTCGTGACGGTCCGTCCCCTCGCCCAGGCAGCCGCCCACCATGTCGCCCGCCACCAGGGGATCTGATGGCCCACATGGGCGGGGGCGGCATGGGCGGCGGAGGCGGCCGGATGCGCGACGACCTCAAGCTCGCACCCGGGCAGCGACCCGACCTGCGCCGGGTGCTCATGCTCTTCCGCCCCTACCGAGCGACCCTCGCCGGAGTGCTGGCATTGATCGTGGTCGGTGCCGCGGCCGGGGTGGTCTCCCCGTTCCTCATCCGGGAGATCGTGGACGTCGCCCTGCCCGAGCAGCGCGCCGACGTGCTCGGCTGGGCCGTCGGCGGACTGATCGCGGTCACCGTCGTCTCGAGCGCCCTCGGGGTCACCCAGTCGATGCTCTCCACCCGGGTGGGCCAGTCCGTGATGCACGACCTGCGGGTCTCGGTGTTCTCGCACCTGCAGCGCATGGGTCTGGGATTCTTCACCCGCACCCGCACCGGCGAGATCCAATCCCGCATCTTCTCCGACATCGGCTCGATGCAGGCAGTGGTCACCTCGGTGATGACCCAGATCGTCTCCGCCGGGGCGGGCGTGCTGATGGCGCTGGTGGCGATGGTCGCGCTCGACTGGCGGCTGACATTGTTCTCCCTCATCGCTCTGCCCTTCGCGGTGTGGATGAACCGGCGCGTGGGCCGGCGTCGGCGCGAGATCGTCCGCACCCGTCAGGAGAAGGCCGCGGACCTCTCCGCAGGCATCCAGGAGTCCCTGTCCGTCTCCGGGATCCTGCTCGGCGTCACCATGGGGCGCACGCAGGCGCTCAGCCAGGCCTTCTCCACCAGCTCCCGCGAACTGGCGGATCTCGAGGTCCGTTCCGAGATGGCCGGGCGCTGGCAGATGGCCGTGTTCACCACCTTGATGGCCCTGTTCCCTGCGCTGACCTATCTGCTCGGCGGCCATCTGCTGTTCGGCGACCCCGAGGGCCAGGGCGTCACCATCGGCACCCTGGTCGCCTTCATCGCCCTGCAATCCAGTCTCTTCCCCCAGATCAACGGCCTGCTGCGAGTCGCGAACCAGGTCAACAGCTCCCTGGCCCTGTTCGCGAGGGTCTTCGAGTACCTCGATGCGCCGATCCTGATCCAGGACGCCCCGGACGCTGTGGCGCTCGACCCGGCAGCGGTGCGGGGCGAGATCCGCTTCGAAGGCGTCACCTTCACCTATCCGGGCGCTGAGGGGCCGGCCCTGCACGGGCTGGACCTGGTGGTCCCGGCCGGGAAGCACACAGCGCTGGTGGGAGCGACGGGCTCGGGCAAGACCAGCACCGGCTACCTGATGGCGCGGCTCTACGAGCCCACCTCCGGCGCGATCACCCTGGACGGCCACGATCTGCGCGAGATCACGATGG
Source organism: Brachybacterium sp. Z12 (assembly GCF_014400405.1). Classification (GTDB taxonomy): domain Bacteria; phylum Actinomycetota; class Actinomycetes; order Actinomycetales; family Dermabacteraceae; genus Brachybacterium. The sequence continues at coordinate 1,116,399 of NZ_CP060496.1, forward strand.
AATCCCTCGCCGCGAGCATCGGTGTGGTCACCCAGGAGACCTATCTGCTGCATGCGAGCATCGCGGACAACCTGCGCTTCGCCCGGCCCGACGCGAGCGATGAGGAGCTCGTGCAGGCCTGCCGGATCGCGCAGATCCATGACCACATCGGATCTCTGCCCGAGGGGTACGGAACGGTGGTGGGGGAGCGCGGTTATCGGTTCTCCGGCGGGGAGAAGCAACGCCTGGCGCTGGCCCGCACCATCCTGCGGGACCCGCCCGTGCTCCTGCTGGACGAGGCGACCTCCGCGCTGGACGTGGCCACCGAGCGGGCGATGTCCGGCGCGCTCGACGCCGCCGCCCGGGGACGCACGACCGTCTCGATCGCGCACCGTCTCTCGACCATCCGCCAGGCTGATCAGATCATCGTGATGCAGGCTGGCCGCATCGTCGAACGCGGCACCTACGAGGAGCTCGTCGCCCACGGTGGCCTGTTCGCGCAGCTCGCCCTCCAGGACGCGCGGCGCGACCATGCCGAGTCGGAGCCCGCCGCCGAGGAGGAGATCCCGCCGCCGCGCCCCTGAGCAGATCCCGCCCCGGGCTCGATGTACGACCAAAGGTGGAGGGCGATCTCCTCCCTCCGCCTGATGTGGGCGGCTCCCCGGCCGGGAGAGGATCTCTCCATGAAGAGGCGCCGCACCGTTGCTGCAGGGCGGCGCCCCCACGATCACCAGGGCGGAGGGCACCTCATGGCGACGATGCACCCCGAGCGGATCGAGCACCGATGGCGCGGGGCGAAGCCCGCCGTCGGCCGGCCTCTGCTCTTCGCTCTGCTGCTGACCATCGCGGCGCTGGGAATGCTGATCCTGCTGGTCGCGGGGCCGAGCCTTGCGCTGCCGCTCGCTATCGGGAGCGCCGCGGCGCTGATGACGCTGGTGGGGGTCGCCTGGGCGGTCGCCGGTCCGCGTCTGTGAGGGCTGTCCCTCAGACGTCGATCTCGATATCGCCTTCGCCGCGGGAGACGCAGGTGATGATCTGGTCTTCCTTCTCGTCGTCCATGAGGAACTCGTCCATGTGCTCGACCTCGCCGGAGACGAGCGGCACCACGCAGGTGCCGCACACGCCGCCCTCGCAGGAGTAGTCCATCGAGATGTCGGCATCGAGCAGCGCCTGGAGGAGGGATTGACCCTCGCCGACCTCGAGCGTGATCCCCGACTTCAGGCACTTCGCGGTGAAGGGCTCTCCGAACAGCGACATCCTCGCTCCTTCTGCATCGACCGCCCCAGGGCACGGGACGAAAACGTGGAGCTATCAGTCTTCCACGTCAGCACGGGTGCGACGAGGTGAGCCTCGCCTCGTCAGATCGCTGTCCCCGGGCAGGCGCCGTCGCTCAGCCCCGTTGCGCCTGCCCCTGATCGTCCTCGCTGCCGGCATCACGGATCGCCGTACCCGCGGCGGTGCCGAGCGTGGGGGCGGAGGTGACGACTCGGGGGACCGGCGCCGGGGCAGGACTGCTGGAGGGGCTCAGCGCGAGGGCGGAAGGGCCGAAGCTGAGCACCAGCAGGGCTGCCGCTCCCATCGCGGAGGCCCCGACGCGTGCGCGCCGAGGACCGGTCTCGTCATCCATCTCGGTACCTCCTCGATCCGGCGACGACCGCTGCGCCGCGGAGACCCCATCGCACCGCGTGCAGCTGGGCACGGGCTGGGAGCATGGCGCAGGAGTGCTGTGATCCGGCGGCGATGTGCGCTCGGAACAGTGCGCGACCGGCACCTGTTCCTCGCGTCTCTTCCCCGGGCGGGCACGTGACCGCCGGCGACCGGCGGCGTACACTGACCGCCATCGGCATCGACCCGGCCATCACCGGAGAGCCGCGGGAAGAACCGCCCACCGCCCGTCCCCGGGCGCGGGCCCAGTAGAACCCGCCGGGACCAGCCCGTCACAGCTGAGGAACAAGGGGAGGCCCCCGCACGGCATTCGTCGGCGCGAGGGGCGTCAACCGAGGTGGTACCGCGCCGCCGACCCCCGGGTCGGAAGCGTCCTCGGACAGCATGATGTCCCAGCTGCCGTCCCCTGTTCTTCCTCGGAGGTCCGTCCCATGGTCTACCCGGTCACCGGAGATCCGCTCGTCTCCTCGCCGAACCTGCCCTCGCTCGAGAACGCGATCCAGGAGTTCTGGCGCACCGACGACACCTTCCGCGCCTCGATCGCGCAGCGTGAAGGGGCCGAGGAGTTCGTCTTCTACGACGGCCCTCCCTTCGCCAACGGCCTGCCCCACTACGGCCATCTGCTGACCGGCTTCGTCAAGGACGTCGTCCCGCGCTTCCGCACCATGTGCGGCAACAAGGTGGACCGCCGCTTCGGCTGGGACACCCACGGCCTGCCCGCCGAGCTCGAGGCGATGCGGGAGCTCGGCATGACCGAGAAGCGCGAGATCGAGGAGATGGGCGTCCAGGAGTTCAACAACGCCGCCCGCGCCTCGGTGCTGAAGTACACCAAGGAGTGGGAGGACTACGTCACCCGCCAGGCCCGCTGGGTCGACTTCGAGAACGACTACAAGACCCTCGACGTCACCTTCATGGAGTCGGTGCTGTGGGCCTTCAAGACCCTGTACGACAAGGGCCGCGCGTACGAGGGGTACTACGTTCTGCCCTACTGCTGGAAGGACCAGACACCGCTGTCCGCGCACGAGCTGCGCATGGATGACGACGTCTACCAGGAACGGCAGGACCAGACGGTGACGGTCACCTTCCCGTTCTCCGGCGAGAAGGCCGAGCAGCTGGGCCTGGACGGTGTGAAGGCACTGGCCTGGACCACCACCCCCTGGACCCTGCCCACCAACTTCTCCCTCGCCGTCGGCCCTGAGCTCGAGTACGCGGTGCTGCCGGCCGGCCCGCTCGGCGCCGCCGACGGCACCTCCGCGGGCGAGGGCCGCTACCTGATGGCGAAGGCGCTCGTGGGCTCCTACGCCAAGGAGCTCGGCTACGAGAGCGCCGAGGAAGCGCTCGCCGCCTGCGAGCAGCGCGTCTTCGCCGGCGCCGAGCTCGAGCATGTCGCCTACCAGCCGCTGTGGACGGTCTACTCCGAGGACCGCGCCAAGTGGGGCACCGAGAACGCCTGGATCGTCACCGTCGCGGACTACGTCTCCACCGATGACGGCACCGGCGTGGTCCACCAGGCCACCGCCTACGGCGAGATCGACCAGCAGGTCAACGCCGAGTACGGCATCCCTGTGATCGTCTCGGTGGACGAGGGCGCGCAGTTCCTGGACTACTTCGCCGGCACGCAGCTGGACGAGATCGCCGGGGTGCAGGTGTTCGAGGCGAACCGCCCGATCATCCGCAACCTCCAGAGCGCCGGGCGCCTGCTGCGTGAGGCCAGCTACGTGCACTCCTACCCGCACTGCTGGCGCTGCCGGAACCCGCTGATCTACAAGGCCGTCTCCTCCTGGTACGTGAAGGTCGCCGACCAGCGCGAGCGCATGCTTGAGCTCAACGAGCAGATCGACTGGGTGCCCGGCAACGTCAAGCACGGCCAGTTCGGCCGCTGGCTCGAGGGCGCCCGCGACTGGGCGATCTCCCGCAACCGCTACTGGGGCACCCCCTGCCGATCTGGAAGAGCGACGACCCGAACCACCCCGGATCGACGTCTACGGCTCCCTCGCAGAGATCGAGGAAGCTTTCGGCACCCTGCCGCGCAACGAGCACGGCGAGGTCGACCTGCACCGCCCGTACATCGATGAGCTCACCCGCCCGAACCCCGACGACCCGACCGGGAAGTCCACCATGCGCCGCGTCGAGGAGATCTTCGACGTCTGGTTCGATTCCGGCTCGATGCCGTTCGCGCAGATGCACTACCCCTTCGAGAACACCGAGCGGTTCGAGTCCCATAACCCCGCGGACTTCATCGTCGAATACATCGGGCAGACCCGCGGCTGGTTCTACGTCATGCACGTGCTCTCCACCGCGCTGTTCGACCGGCCCGCCTTCACCTCGGTGATCTGCCACGGCATCGTGCTCGGCGAGGACGGGCAGAAGATGTCGAAGTCGCTGCGCAACTACCCCGACGTGCGCGAGATGTTCGACAAGTACGGGGCCGACGCGATGCGCTGGTTCCTGATGAGCTCGCCGATCCTGCGCGGCGGGAACCTCGTGGTCGACGAGCCGAAGATCCGCGACGCCACCCGCCACGTGGTGCTCCCGCTGTGGAACGTCTGGTACTTCCTGGGGCTGTACGCCAATGCCGCAGGGGAGAAGGACACCGCAGGGAATCCCGTCGGCTATCGCGGGAAGGCCCGCTACGAGTCCACCGATGTGATGGACCGCTACCTGCTCGCCCGCACCGGGGACCTGGTGCGCGAGGTGAAGGAGGCGATGACCGCGCTGTCGATCGCCGACTCCGCCGAGCTGATCCAGGACTACCTGGACATGCTCACCAACTGGTACGTGCGCCGCTCCCGCGACCGCTTCTGGGAGGGCGACGAGCAGGCGATCGACGTGCTCTCCACCTGCCTGGAGACCCTGTGCCAGGTGGCCGCTCCGCTGCTGCCCATGGTCACCGAGGAGATCTGGAAGCAGCTCACCGGTGGCCGCTCCGTGCACCTGACCGACTGGCCCGATGCGGACCTGTTCCCCGTGATGCCGAGCTGGTGGCACAGATGGACGATGTGCGCGCGATCGCGAGCGTGGGCAACTCCCTGCGCAAGAAGGAACAGCTGCGGGCCCGCCTGCCCCTCGCGGAGCTCACCGTGGTCCACCACGCCCCGAGCTCGCTCGAGGCGTTCTCGGGGATCATCTCCGACGAGCTCAACCTCAAGGCCGTGCGCCTGCTGGACGTCGCGAGCGAGGAGGCGCAGGGGATGGGCGTCGAGCAGCGGCTCAGCGTCAATGCCCGCGCCGCCGGCCCGCGCCTGGGCAAGCAGGTGCAGACGGTCATCAAGGGCTCCAAGTCCGGCGACTGGTCGGTCGACGAGAACGGCGTGGTCACCTCCGGCGGCATCGACCTGGTCGAAGGCGAGTACACGCTGGATCTGGTGGCGGGGAGTCGTCCGCGATGGAGGGACGCGCGGTCGGCGTGCTGCGAGGCGGGGACTTCGTCGCGCTCGACACCCGCGTCACCGCCGAGCTCGAGGCCGAGGGCGTGGCCCGTGACGTGGTGCGCGCGATCCAGGCGGCCCGACGTGGAGCGGGCCTGGAGGTCTCCGACCGGATCCGGCTGACCGTCGATGGCGACGAGAGCGTCGTCGCCGCCGTCTCGGTACATCGCGACCTGGTCTCTGCCGAGGTGCTCGCCGTCGAGCTCGCGGCCCCCGCGGCTCCGGCCGAGGGTGCGCACGAAGCGACGGAGAAGGTCTCCGGCGGCACCGTCACGGTGTCCGTCGCGAAGGTCTGACGCAGTGGACGGGCGCGGGCTCCTGAGGACGGGGCCCGCGACCGGGATCAGCCGATCCCGTAGTGGTCGTAGAAGTGGCCCAGGGTGGGGTGTTTAGACGCGCCGAGTTCGACCAGATCTCTCGAGGAGACCGTGACCTCCTCGAGATTCTTGCCGACGACATCCGCCACCAGGACTCCCCTCTTCCCGTCATACACACGGTAGAGGACCTCGACTCCGCGACCCCAGGCGTCGTCGAAGGCGTCGTGCAGCTCGTCCGCGGAGACGTCGAGAGTGATGCTTCCGGAGATCTGAGTTCCCAGCCCGCCTCCGGGCCCGAAGCTGATGTCTGCGCCGGTGACTTCCGGTGCGCCCTCGATGGCGTCCGCGACAGACTGCTTCCCGGTGCGGAACAGGCTGCATCCGGTGAGCATCGAAAACAGGCCCATGGCGCCTCCAGTCAGTGCAATCCGGCGGTTCATGTGCATCGATCCTCTCGGTGTCGCCCGCGGAGCACCACGGTATCTCTCGGGTTCGCCGGCTTCCGGGGGCTCCGAGACCCCGCCGGCGGGTCTCGACGGCTCCTTCCCGGGGCCCCTCATCCCGGCTCCCCGGCTCCGCGGATGTTCGGTTGACCGGGCACCGTGCATGACATGCTCTGGGGTGAGCCTTCAGACGAGGGGATGAGCATGGTGAACAGACGCGGGCTTCTGGGCGGAGTCGCTGCGGCGGCGGCCACGTTGCTGAGCGGGTGCGGGATCGGGCGCGGCGATGTTCTCGCCGCAGCCGAAGAGGCCGCGGCCGGGGTCGAGGGAGTCTCCGGGGCGGAGCTCGAGCTGGCCGATGGTGCGAACTTCGAGCGCCTCCTGCACGGCACCGTCACGCTGGATGCGGAGGATCGCGCCAGCGGACTCGCGATCTTCGACGAAGTGATGCGGGACGTGGTGACGGTCATCCATGCAGAGCTCGACGATCCGGAGGCTCGCAGCCTCAGGGTCGGAGGGATCACCGCGGTCCTCGGAGACGGGGATGATCTGACCCCGCTGGACCTCGAGCCGGACGTTCCGGGGAGAACCCGCGGCGCGACCGGGTGACGGCCGAGTCCTTCTACGAGAAGTACGGCCTGAGCTGAACGCGCGGTGCTCACAGCTCACCGCGGCCCACCGTGACGACCTGGGTCTGGGCGACGTAGGTCCCGTCCCCGAGATACATTCCCGTGAGGTCCTCCTGCAGCGCGGCGAGCGTGGGATCGGTGGCCGTGGCTCGACCCACGCTGCCTGAGTACCCACCGTCGGCACCACCGTCGGGGCTCGTCGAATCGTGGTTCGACTCGAGGACGGTGACGGGGTGGAGCGAGGGAACGGGGTAGCCCGGCAGCGAGACCTCATGCCGGTTCGGCGCCCCCAGGATGCCGCCGTCGATCTGCACCCCGTTCAGGTCGAGCGCCGCGATCAGGTCCCCGCTGCTCCCACCGGGCCCGATCGTGTTCTCGTGGTTCACGTTCACCGACTGCGTCGAGAGCTGTGACGGGATGACCGTCTGCACCGGTGAGCCCACCGAGAAGGTGTGGGTCACGTTGTAGGTGCCCGGCTCCCCGGAGGCGCTGTTGAAGGTGGGGTCGGCGGAGAGATGGTTCGCGACGATGCCGCCTTGGGAGTGGCCGACGATCATCACCTCCGCCCCCGGCGGCACCCCGGCGGCGTCCAACGCAGCACGGACATCATCCATCGCGGCTGGATGCTGGCCGGCGACCATACGTATATTCGAGCCCCAGTCGCGCGAGCTCCCCTGCTCGCCGTAGGCGCCGGGGACATCGGTGGGGCTCGCGCCTTCGGTGGGCGGGACCTGGATGATGAACGCCGGGTCCGCACCGTCGACGCTGCGCACCTCCTGAACACCGATCTGCCCGTTCTCGAGCGGGCCGCCGGGGTTGTCGATGCGCAGCGCATCGTTCTGCATGACCAGGTCCTGCAAGGTCCGAGGACTCTGTGCCGGAGTCGAGTCGGTGGTCACCGACTCGACGATGCCACCGGGGCGGTCATCCAGGAACGGGCTGTCGTGGCCGGTGGCGGCCTCATGGAAGCCGACGCCAGCGGATCCCAGGGCCAGCAGGCCAGCGGCGCTGACCTCGGCGATCGTCGGCACCCGCTCACCGGTGGCCCAGTCCTCGAGGATCTCGCCGAAGTGGCCGGCGTCCCGCTGGAACTGCGCGAACCCGTCCATGTTCACCCCGAGCCGGTCCAGTCCGCCCTCAAGGACGCCCATCCCGGTGGTGAAGCTCCGGCCGATCCCGTCCGAGACCATGCCGGCCAGGCCCGAGGCGGCGTCTTCGATCGGATTCTCGAGCCAGTTCGGGATCCAGGGATGGTCCTCCTGGAGGTACCCGACGCTGGTCTCCGAGGCCTCCGCGGGTCGGATCGCCGAGACGTCCGGGTCGGCGGAGGCTCCGTCCGCGCGCGAGGCGACGTCCTGCTGGTCCGCCTCGTCGAGTACGTCACCGCCCAGGGCCAGGAGCTCGCCGCACACCTCTTCCAACTGACTCGCGGCGAGCTCCGTCCACCGAGCTCGGAAGGCCTCCGCATCGGAACCCGTCCACGGCGTCCCCTGCACCATGGCCCCCAGGCGAGCGGTGAGGTCCTCGACCTCGCCGGAGGCCGTGCGCAGACGCTCGGCGTGCCCGCGCAGCTGCGCGGTGTCCATCCCCCAGAAGGAGTTCATCGCACACCGCCCGAGGGTGCGCAGGCACCGGCGAATCGCAGACCCTGTTCGAGGATCGGGAGGAGGGTGCCGAGCACGTCGCCGCCGCCCACCGGATGGACGGCCAGTGAGGGGTTCGAGGGCTGGTCCAGGCGGTACAGGCCGTTCCGTCCAGTCACCCAGAGCCGGGACCAGGTCACCGGCCGTTCTATCGCGCGCCTGCTCGGATCGTGGAGGGTCAGGGAGAGGGAGATGCGCTGGGCTGTCGCGGTCAGCGCATCGCGCAGGGCGTCGTCGAGATCCGGGATCGCGGCGAACACCTCCTGGGGAGGGAGACCCCGGGTGAGAGCGGCGCAGGCCGTGCGGCTCTGTGCGGAGGTGAGGCGAAGAGCATCCGTGCTGCGCTCGATGCTCAGCTGCGCCGGAGCCAGCTCCACCTCGGCCTCCGCGAGCAGCCGGATGATCCTCCCGGGCACCTCCTGCACGGTGATCTCGGACCATTGCGAGGACTGTGCCGCGTCAGCCTGCTCGACGGGGACCGCGGCGGGATCCAGGCCGATCCGCAGACGACGCGTCTGCTGCCCGTCCTCCACCGCCACGACCAGCAGGGCGGGGGCGGTGAGCTGCCTCCGGACGAGGTCGAGGCTGGCCGCGTCTGGGAAGTCAGGAGCCGATGGTGCATCGCCGGCCAACGCCCGATACACCGGGTTCCAGGACGCCTCCGGAACCTTTTGCCGGCGCACCCACTGCGCCGCCTGTTCCACGGTCGCGATCACCCGGGTCATCGCACCCCTCCTCCTCTCCGGCGCAACCCCGTCGGCCGCCGGTTTCTGGCGCTGAGGCTATGAGTGGGGCCGCATGCCGGTGACGGGCAGCACTCTTGCTGTGGACCGGTGCCCTGTGGGGAGGAACGGTCCCAGCCCTGCCTCGTACACTGAACGACGCCCCCTCACCCGTCGCCCCGCAGGAGCCGCTGTGCAGAAATCTCCCCGCCCGGGGTCGCCCCGCCCGACCATGTCGCCCGCGCTACGCGAGGTCTATGCGGCGCTGCTCGAACGCGCTCCGGAGAACCAGATCGAGCCGGACCTCAGCCGCATCAAGCGCGTGATGGAGCTGATGGGGGACCCGCAGAACTCGTACCGCTCGATCCGCATCGCCGGCACCAACGGCAAGACCACACCGCCCGGATCCTCGAACGGATCCTGCGTGAGGCGGGGCTGCGCACCGGACGCACCACCAGCCCGCACCTGCGCTCGCCGGTCGAGCGGATCGCGATCGATGGGGAATCGATCGACGAGGAGGGCTTCCTCCAGGCCTACCGTGACGTCGAGCCGTTCGCGCAGATCGTCGACGCCGAATCCGAGGCCGCCGGCGGGCCGCCCCTGACCTACTTCGAATACCTCACCGCGATGTCCTTCCAGGCCTTCGCCTCCGCCCCGGTGGACGTCGCCGTGGTGGAGACGGGGCTCGGCGGCACCTGGGACGCCTCCGGCGTGGTCGACCCGGACGTCACGGTGATCACCCCGATCTCCCTGGACCACCAGGAGTACCTCGGCGAGACCATCGCCGAGATCGCGGGGAGAAGGCCGGCATCCTCACCGCTCGGGCCACCGCCGTCATCGCCTCCCAGCCGTACCAGGATGCCGCCGACGTGCTGCGTGAACGGATCTCGGAGCTCGGCGCGCGGAGGCAGCCGTCGAGGACCAGCAGATCGGCGTGCTCTCCCGCACCCCGGGGGTCGGTGGTCAGATGCTGACGCTCCAGGGCATCGCAGGCCGCTACGAGGATCTGTTCCTCTCGCTGCTCGGTGAGCACCAGGCTCGCAACGCCCTGCTCGCGGTCGCCGCGGCGGAAGCGCTGCTCGGAGACGGCGGAACCGTCCTGGACGGGGAGCTGCTGGGCGCGTCGCTGTCGAGCGTCACCTCGCCGGGCCGCGCCGAGGTGGTGCGACAGGCCCCGACGGTCCTGCTGGACGCCGCGCACAACCCTGCCGGCGCGCTCACCCTGGTCGAGACCGTGCGGGAGAACTTCCGCTTCACCCGCACCGTCGGCCTCGTCGGCATCCTGCAGGAGAAGGACGCCGAAGGGATCCTCGAGGTGCTCGAACCGCTGCTGGACGCAGTGGTCATCTCCCAATCGAGCTCCCCGCGCGCATTGCCCGCGGACCGGCTCGCGGATCTCGCACGCGACATCTTCGACAACGAGGACCGCGTCTTCGAGCAGGGGAGCCTGCCCGATGCGATCCAGGCCGCGGTGGACCTCGCCGAGATGGACGGCGACCAGTTCGGGGGTGTGGTCGTCGCCGGTTCGGTGACGATCGTCGCCGAGGTGCGAGACCTGCTGGGCATCCCGGAGGAGGACTGACCATGGCCCTGGATCTCACCCCCTCGACCCGCCCCCACGGCGCCCAGCGGATGATCTCCGCCACGATCCTCGTGATCGAGGCGTTCGTGGTGTTCTTCGCCGTCCTCGTCGCGCATCAGCTGGCTCCGGGCGACAGGGCCCTCACCTGGACCTGGGGGCTGCTGACCGTGCTCGCCCTGGTGCTGTGCACGGGAGTGCTCAAGCGCGGTGCCTGGCCGTACTGGCTGGGCCTGGTGCTGCAGCTGCCCGTCATCCTGCTCGGCGTCCAGGTCACCGCGATGTGGGTGGTGGGCCTCGGATTCGGGGCGCTGTACGCCTATGGCATCTTCAAAGGTCACCAGCTGGACGGCGAGAAGGACGCGGTCGATGCCGAGGTGTGGGCCGCCCGCGGCGAAGGCGGCGACCAGGCCGGCTGAGGCCGGGCAGAGCGGGGAGGGGCGTGGCGCGAAGAAAGCCAGTACTCGTGGGTACCCTGGTGCCATGACCGCACAGCGCACACTTGTCCTGCTCAAGCCCGACGCCGTCCAGCGCGGCCTGCGCGGGGAGATCATCCGCCGCATCGAGGCCAAGGGCTACAGCATCCTCGCCCTCGCCCAGCGCACCGCCACCGCCGAGGAGCTCGCCGCACATTACGCCGAGCACGAGGGCAAGCCCTTCTACCCCGGTCTCGTCGACTACATGGGCGCCGCACCGCTGGTGGCCATCGTCGCCGAGGGGAGGGCGTGATCCCCGGGTTCCGCTCCCTGGCCGGCTCGACCAACCCCACCGAGGCCGCACCCGGCACCATCCGCGGCGACCTCGCCCGCGAGTGGGACCTGCCTGTCATCCAGAACCTCGTCCACGGCTCGGACTCCGAGGAGTCCTCCGCGCGCGAGATCGCGATCTGGTTCCCCGAGCTGGGCTGACTGTGAGGATGGCGTTATCGGCCTCGTGCTGATGGGGTGTGTTCGACGGCACCGTACGTGACCCGTGGTCTGACTGGCTTCGTGCCTTCGCGCGGACTTGTCCGCTCGGTGTCGTCGGACCCGGCCCGGTCGGAGCTGACTGGCCTGATCAGGAGCTTGACCGCGGGCGTAGCCGCGCCCGCGTGCCCCGTCACAGTCCTGCCGTGACTCCTCCCGGACCGGACCCGTTTCGTCCGCTCCGGAGCTAGGAGGAACGCATGACCAGTCTGACTGATATCGCAGAGATCGTCATCGGGGTCGACACCCACGTCGATACCCATACCGCCGCGATCGTCGAGACCGCTACTGGTGGAGTACTCGCCGAGATCACGGTGCCCACCACCCCGCCCGGCTACCAGGAACTGCTAGAAGTGGCAGAGGAACACTCACCCCTGCGGGTGTGGGCGATCGAGGGTACCGGTGGCCACGGCGCCGGCCTGACCCACCTGCTGGAGCGCGAGGAAGAGGTCGTCTTCGAGCTCGACCGCCCCCAGCGGGCCAAGCGCCGCAATGGCGCGAAGTCCGATCCGCTGGACGCGGTTCGCGCCGCCCGTGAAGCGATGGCACGCCCGCATCACGGAACCCCGCGCACCGGTAAGGAGAGGCAGGCTCTGTCGGTGTTGCTGGCCGCGCGTCGCTCGGCAGTCGATGCCGCGACGGTCGCCCAACGCCAGCTGTTCAGCCTCACGATCGCCGCTCCCGAGCGGCTGCGTGCCAAGCTGCGCGACCGGAAGCTGCCGGAGATGGTCGAGATCGCGGCCCGCTTCCGCATCCAGACCACGTGGGACGTGGAGACCGCCACCACTGCGCGGGTGCTGCGTGACCTGGCTCGCCGCGCCCGCGCGTTGCAGGCCGAGGCCGGCGAGCACGAGAAACAGATCAGAGCGATCGTGCGGTCCTGGCGTGCCGATCTGCTCGCCGAGAAAGGCGTCGGGCCGATCGTGGCGGCGACGGTGTTGTGCGCGTGGTCCCACCCGGGCCGGGTGCGTGACGAGGCCGCGTTCGCGATGCTCGCGGGCGTCGCCCCGTTGCCGGCCAATAGCGGCAAGGTCACCACCAGATACCGGCTGAACAGGTACGGGGATCGGCAGCTCAACCGTGCCCTACACACGATCGTGCTCTCACGCCAACGCTATGACCAAAGGACCAAGGACTACACCGACCGACGGATAACCGAGGGCAAGACCCCAGAGAGATCAAGCGGTGCCTGAAGCGATACATCGCCCGCGACCTCTTCCGACTTCTCGAGAACGCACCCCTACCCGCTTGACGAACCATAGGAGCGTCCCGGCCCCACGCACTCAGCTGATCACACCTCCGCGGCGGGGTGAGGCGCGCCGCACCCTGCGGTCCCGCGCAGCCCCCGCCGCGAGGTGCACAATGACGGACATGGATCTGCCGTTCATCGTCATCGTGTTCCTGGCCCTCGCCGTGCTGATCGCCGCGGGGATCATGATCGCGGTGGCGCTGCCGCATCTGAAGGGCGCCGCGGACGAGCAGCGCGCCGACCGCGAAGACGCCGATCCCCGCCACACCTCCCGCACCCGCCGCTGACCGCACGCTGCTGGAGGGGCCACGTCCAGGGGCCCCTTCGCATGCCGCCTAGACTGGCTGCTGTCCTCGCCGCTTCGTCGGCTTCCCCGAACTCGGAGGTGACCCGTGGATCCCGATGCCCTACTCGCACTGATCGCCGGTGGCGGTGGTGGCGTGCTCGTCCTCGGCGCCGGCGCCTGGGCGTACGTCCGCAGCCGTGGACGCAAGCAGTCCCCGGACGACACCACCAGCGACAGCGGTGCCGACGACAGCGCCTCGGCGAGCCCGCGCTCGTCCACCGCGGTCAAGGACCGTCCGGCCGCACCGACCTGGGCCGACACCCTCTCTGCACCGGCCCCGAAGACCGCTCCGCAGGATGCCCCCTCGGGGAGGCGGCAGCTGACCCGACCGGCGCCAGGGAGACCGGCACCGAGCTGTCCGAGCTCGAGGCTGAGGCCGAGGCACCGGCTGCGCCTGCGGACGCGGCCGGTGCTGATGTCCCCTTCGACCAGGAGAACGCCCCGGAGATCTCCCTCGTCGAGAAGCGCCCGGCCGACGAGCCCGCCGCGCCGGCGCCCACTGCAGCAGAACCCCTGCGGAGCCCTCGACCGCGCCGGTGGAGGGCACCGCCGCGGACGTGGCGGACACCGCGCCCGATTCGCTCCTCGACACCCCCGAGGCCCCCGCCGACCGCATGGTGCGGCTGCGCGAACGTCTTTCCCGCTCCGGTGCCCTCGGCCGCGGCATCCTCACCCTGCTCACCCGCAGCGGCGGCGTGGACGAGGACACCTGGGACGAGATCGAGGAGACGCTGCTGATGGCGGACCTCGGTCCGGACGCCACCGACGAGATGCTCGAGAACCTCCGCCGCCGCATCAAGGTGCTGGGCACCGACGACGCCGAGGCCGTGCGCGAGGCCCTCCGTGAGGAGCTCGTGGCACTGGTGAACCCGGATCTGGACCGTCGCCTGGCGGCCACTCGCCGTGAGGCGCCCGATGGTGTCGAGGTCCCCTCGGTGATGCTCATGGTGGGAGTCAACGGGACCGGCAAGACCACCACCGTCGGCAAGCTCGCCCGGGTCCTGGTCGCCGCCGAACGCACCGTCGTGCTCGGCGCCGCCGACACCTTCCGAGCCGCAGCCGCCGACCAGCTCACCACCTGGGGCTCCCGCGTGGGCGTGGACACCGTGCGCTCGGACCGCGACGGTGCCGATCCCGCCGCTGTCGCCTTCGACGCCGTCAAGACGGGCATCGCGCAGGAGGTGGATGTGGTCATCATCGACACCGCCGGCCGCCTGCAGAACAAGAAGGGCCTGATGGACGAGCTCGGCAAGGTGCGGCGCGTCGCCGAGAAGGGCCTGCACGGCGACCAGGTCGCCGAGGTGCTCCTGGTCATCGACGCCACGACCGGCCAGAACGGCATGCAGCAGGCTCGCGTGTTCTCCGAGGCCGTGAACATCACCGGCATCGTGCTCACCAAGCTCGACGGCACCGCCAAGGGCGGCATCATCGTCAACGTGCAGCGCGAGCTCGGTGTCCCGGTGAAGATGGTGGGGCTCGGCGAGGGAGTGGACGACCTCACCCCCTTCGACCCCTACGGCTTCGTCGACGCCCTGCTCGAGGGCTGAGAACCCGCCAGCACGTCGAGGCGGCGCACCGAGCAGCGGTGCGCCGCCTCTGCACGTCCTGCCCGGTCTCCGCCTGCGTCCCGAGGAACGATCATCTCGGTCACGGAATGGTCACGGGGCCCTCGCGGCCTAGGTGAGGAGGGGCGCCGCGCCCACGATGTGGGTCACGACCTGCCAGGTCGTACGGACCCGGAGCGCTTCCCTGCGGTCACGGGCCGGCCCCTTCTCTGACTGGAGCCGACATGGACTTCACCCTCGACACGGGGGCGACTGCCTGGATCCTCACCAGCGCGGCGCTCGTGCTGCTGATGACCCCCGGCCTGTCCCTCTTCTACGGAGGCATGGTGCGCGCCCGCACCGTGCTGAACATGATGCTGATGTCCTTCAGCGCTATCGCGGTCGTCGCGATCGCCTGGACCGTCGCCGGCTACTCGATCGCCTTCGGCACCGACGTCGGCGGGCTGTTCGGCAGCCCGCTGGAGTTCCTGGGCCTGGCCGGCACCGACGAACAGTCGCTCCTGGCCGAGTCCGGCGTGCCGTTCCTGGTCGCCGCCGGGTTCCAGATGACCTTCGCGATCATCTCCACGGCCCTGATCTCCGGTGCCATCGCGGACCGCGTCAAGCTCGGGACCTGGCTGGTCTTCGCCGCCCTGTGGGTGCTCGTGGTCTACGCACCCATTGCCCACATGGTCTGGGGCGGCGGGCTGCTCAGCGGTGACGGCCCCTTCGCCGCGATCGCCGAGCCGGTCGACTTCGCCGGCGGCACCGTGGTCCATATCAACGCCGGTGTCGCCGGTCTCGTGCTCGCGCTCGTCGTCGGTGCCCGCAGGGGCTTCGGCAAGGAGCCGATGAAGCCGCACAACCTGCCGCTGGTGATGCTCGGCGCGGCGCTGCTGTGGTTCGGATGGTTCGGCTTCAACGGCGGCTCCGCCGGCACGGCCGATGCCACCGCGGGTCTGGCCTGGGTGAACACCACCGTCGCCACGGCCGGCGCGATGCTCGGCTGGGCCCTCGTGGAGCGGATCCGCGACCGGCACGTCACCTCGCTGGGCATGGCCTCGGGGGTCGTCGCCGGCCTGGTGGCGATCACCCCGGCCGCGGACGCGCTCACCCCGCTCACCTCGATCCTGCTGGGCCTGGCCGCCGGCCTCGCCTGCGCCCTCGCCGTCGGCCTGAAGTACCGCTTCGGCATCGACGACTCCCTCGATGTGGTCGGGGTCCACCTCGTGGGCGGTCTGGTAGGCACCATCGGCATCGGCTTCCTGGCGGCCGACGGCGGTCTGCTGCTGGGCGGGGGATCGGCCTGCTGCTGGTCCAGATCCTCATCGCCGTCGCCGCGATGCTGATCTCCGCCGTGCTGACCCTCGCGATCGCCCTCGTGCTCAAGTACACGATGGGCTGGAGGATCGACGAAGCCGACGAGCGGGCGGGCATCGACATCACCCACCATGCCGAGTCCGGATACGATCTGGGCGGCACCCTCGCCATCCGACGGGAGCGCACCACGCCGGGCGGGCACGGCGCCATCACCCTGGACCGTTCCGGCTCCGAGCCCCGCAACCCGGCACCCGCTGCGCCCGGGCCCCGGGATCAGGACACCCCCGCCGTCCCGCAGGATCCCGCCTCCGCCTCCGAAGAGAGCGCCCAGCCCGTCGCCACAGGAGAGACCCGATGAAGCTCGTCACCGCGATCATCCAGCCCCACGCCCTGCAGACGGCGATGGACTCGCTGCGCGAGTACGGCGTCACCGGCGTCACCGTCACCGAGGTCGCCGGGTACGGCCGCCAGGGCGGTCACACCGAGGTCTATCGCGGTGCCGAGTACACGATCGACACCATCCCGAAGCTCAAGCTCGAGGTGCTCGCCCTCGAGGACGATGAGAAGGCGATCATCGACCTGGTGCTCGCCGCCTCCCGCACCGGGCGGATCGGCGACGGCAAGATCTGGACCACCGAGGTCGGCACCGTGGTGCGTGTGCGCACCGGGGAACGGGGGCGGATGCCCTCTGAGGAGCTCTCCTCCCGCCGGATCACCCAGGTGCTCCACGAGGGCTTCGCGGACCCCTCCGCCGGCCCCTCCCGCAGGCTCGCCCAGTCCGACCTCGTCGACGACTGGCTGCGCACCCTGTGGGAGCGGGCCGGCGAGGCCGTGCCCGGGGACGGCGGCGCGGCGCTCGCCGCGATCGGCTCCCTGGGCCGCCGCTCCCTCGCCCGCCAGCGACCTCGACCTGGTGCTGCTCGTGGACCCTGCCCGGGTGGGCTCCGAGCAAGCCGCCGCGCTCGCCGGAGCGCTGTGGTACCCGATCTGGGACTCCGGCACCTCCCTGGACCACTCGGTGCGCAGCCCCGAGGAGTGCGAGCAGGTCGCCGCCACCGACCTGCGCACCGCGATCGCGCTGCTGGACCTGCGGCACATCGCGGGGGACGCGCAGCTCGTCGAGGACACCGCCGCCCGGGTCCGCGCCCGATGGCGGCGCGAGGCGCGCCGACGGGTCGGGGAGGTCGTCGACCTCGCCAGGGGCCGCGACCGGCGCTACGGCTCCCTCGCCCACGCCACCGAGCCGAACCTCAAGTCCGACCGCGGCGGGCTGCGCGACATCACCGTGATCCGGGCGCTCGCCGAGAGCTGGCTGGCCGACCACGACCACGAGGTCGTCGACGCCGCCTCGCGCACCCTGCGGGACGCGCGCGACGCGCTGCAGGCCGTCACCGGCGCCTCGGGCACGCGTCTGGGCCGCGCCGACCAGGACGCGGTCGCGGCGCTGACCGGGCACTCCACCGCCGATGACCACCACGCCGTCCTCGCCGACGCCGCCCGGGCCGTGACCTGGGAGCTGCACCGCGCGGTGCGCGCCGCGGAGGCCGCGATCGCTCCCGGCGGCAGCGCCACCCGTGGCGTCGGCACCGCGCGACGCCCCGCCCTCGAGCGCCTCGGGCACGGCGTGATCGTGCAGGCCGGGGAGGTGTCCGTCGACCCGTCCTCCCGGGACCTGCTGCGGGACGTGGCCGCGGTGCGGCACGCCGCGACCACGGGGCTCCCGCTGGCCGAGGCGACCCTAGCCCGCATGGCGCAGGAGCCCGTGGCGCCCTTGCTGCCCGCCCAGCGCGACGTGCTCGTCGACGCCCTCGCCGGGGAGCACCTCGCCGACGCCTATGAGGCCCTTGACGTCAAGGGCGTGTTCTCCCGCTGGGTGCCGGGCTGGACCGTGATCCGCAACCGGCCCCAGCGCTCGGCCGTGCACCGCTTCACCGTGGACCGCCACCAGATCGAGACCGTGCTCGAGGCGCAGCGCTTCCTGTCCCGCGTCAGCCGACCCGACCTGCTCCTGGTCACCGCCCTGCTGCACGACCTCGGCAAGCGCCCCGGGGCGCGGGACCACGCCGCCGAGGGCGCGCCGCTCGCCGAGACCGCGGCCCGGCACCTCGGCTTCGACAGGGCCGATGCCCGCACCATCGCGACCCTCGTGCGCGAGCACCTGACCTTGGTGGGCCTCGCGACCGGCCGTGACCTCGCCGACCCCTCGACCCTGCGGGAGCTGCTGCGAGCGGTGGACGAGGACCTCGACACCCTCGAGCTGCTGCGGGCCCTGACCGAGGCCGACGCGATCGCCGCCGGCCCCTCGGCCTGGTCCACCTGGCGCGCCGACCTCGTCGACCACCTCACCGACCTCGGGCGCGACGCGCTGCGCGGCACCGAGACCGCGCCCCGCACCCGGCTGGCCCCGCAGCGCTCCGCCCAGGAGGCGGTGCTCGCCGCGGTGCGCCGCAGCGACAGCGCCCAGGTCATCTACCCCGCCCCGCTGGACGACGAGCCGATCGCGCAGCTCTGCCTCGGCGCCCCCGACGGCGCCGGGGTTTTCGCGGCGATGGCGCGGGTGCTGGTGCGGCTGCGCCTGGACGTGCACAGCGCCGTGGTCAGCACCCAGGACGGGATCGCCGCGAACACCTGGTGGGTCACCGGCACCCAGGCCGACCTCCCGCACCCCTCCGTGATGCGCTCGGCTCTGGACCGGGAGCTGGCGCACCGGGACCGGGCCGATGCCCGGGTGCTCGAGCTCCCGCCGGCCCCGCCGCTGCGGACCACCGAGGACGCCCCGGTGGTGACGCTCCTGCCCGGCGCCTCGCGCGAGGCGAGCGTCGTGCAGGTCAACGCCCGAAACCGTCCCAGCCTCCTGGCCGACGTCGCCGAGACGATCACCGTCCACGGGCTGCTGCAGGTGCGCAGCGCCCACGTTATGACCCTCGGCCGGCGCGCGGTAAACGTGCTGTACCTGACCGATCAGCACGGCCGCGCCCTGGACGCGCCGACCGTCGGCCGGATCGTCGCCGCCCTGATGGACGCCGCCTCGAGCTGAGCCGGCCGGCTCGGCGTCGCCGCGCAGGCTCGGCCGCCGCGCAGGCTCAGGCGCGGCGCGGGGTGGGCATCCTTCGCCGGGCCGGGTCCCCTCCGCCCGCCCCGCGGCGGCGCGTGCTCAGCTCCCCGCGAGCTCGACGCGCAGCAGCGCCGTCCCCGCGGCGAGCGCCCGCATCTTGCCCTGCGCGACGGTGCGGGACAGCGGCGCCATGCCGCAGTTCGTGCTCGGGCAGAGCCGGTCCGCGTCCACGAAGGCGAGGGCCCGGCGGAGGGTGTCGGCGACCTCCTCGGGGGTCTCGACCCGCGGGTCGGCGACGTCGATCGCGCCGAGCATCACCTTCTTGCCGCGCAGCAGCTCGACGAGCTCCATCGGGACGTGCGAGCCGCGGCTCTCGAGGGAGACCGTGTCGATCACCGAGTCCCGCAGCAGCGGGAAGGTCTCCTCGTACTGGCGCCACTCCGTGCCCAGGCTCGCCTTCCAGTCGGTGTTGGCCTTGATGCCGTAGCCGTAGCAGATGTGCACGACGGTCTCGGCGCGCAGCCCCTCGGCCGCTCGCTCGAGGACCTCCACGCCCCAGTCGCGGACGTCGTCGAAGAAGACGTTGAAGGCGGGCTCGTCGAACTGGATGATGTCCACGCCCGCCGCCTCCAGCTCCCGCGCCTCCTGGTTGAGGAGGGCCGCGAACTCGCGGGCGAGCTCCTCCCGGCTGCCGTAGTGCGCGTCGTACAGCGTGTCGATCATGGTCATCGGGCCGGGCAGCGCCCACTTGAGGGGCTTGTCCGTCCGCGTGCGGAGGGAGGCCGCGTCGTCGACGAAGACGGGTCGTTCACGGCGCACGGGCCCGACGACCGTCGGGACGCTCGCGTCGTAGCGGTCGCGGATGCGTACGGTCTCGCGACGTGCGAAGTCGACGCCGCTGAGATGCTCGATGAAGGTGGTGACGAAGTGCTGGCGGGTCTGCTCCCCGTCGCTGATCACGTCGAGGCCGGCGACGGTCTGCTCGGACGCGGCGAGGTGCAGCGCATCGCGCCTGCCCTCGTCCAGCTCCGCGACCTCGAGGCGCCAGGGGGACCAGAGCGTCTCGGGCTCGGAGAGCCACGAGGGCTTGGGGAGGCTGCCGACGATCGAGGTAGGAAGGAGGGTGCTCATCGGACGACCTCCTCGGCCAGCCACTGCTCGAGGTGCTCCTGGTGCGGCGCGATCAGCCGCTCCTGGATGAACCTGCCCTGGGTCATACCGAGACGGCTGCGTTCCTCGCGGTCGTACACGATCCCCGTGTCCGCGTGGTCGGTGCTGCCCAGGCTCGGCCGGTACACCTCCCCGGCGCTCTCGCGGGCGTTGTAGATCTCGGGGCGATAGATCCGCTGGAAGGTCTCCATCGTGGCGATCGTGCCGATGAGCGCCAGGTCGGAGTGATCGGCGAGCAGATCGCCCTCGAAGTAGAACGCCAGCGGGGCGACGGCGCCGCAGGGCTTGAAGCACCGCACCTGCAGCCCCATCCGGGCGAAGTAGAGATCGGTGAGGGAGGAGCCGTCGGCCTCGTACTCGTCGCCGAGCACCGGATGCGGCGCGCCGATGCGGCGATAGGTCCGGCTGGTGGAGACGCTGATGCAGACCACGGGCGGGCCGGCGAAGCGCTCGCGATAGGCGTCCGAGGAGAGGAAACGGCGGAAGAGCCTGCCGTGCAGCACGCCGAAGTCCTCCGGCACGCCGCCGCCGGATCCCGCGTTGTCCGCGGCCTGCTGATGGGCGGGCAGGCGCACGCTGAAGTCGTGGTCCCGCACGTAGGAGGAGAAGTTGTTCCCGGTGATCCCCGGCAGGTGCTCGCCGGTCTCGCGGTCCAGGATCCGCACGTCGAGCATCTCGATCAGCGGGAGCCCCGCACCGCCGTCGGCGGGTTCCGCTCCTTCGCCCAGGTGCAGGTCCGCCGAGACGATGTCGAGCTCCACGGCGTAGCGGTCCCCGCCGCCCGCGAGCTCGTTCGCGCGCTTGTCGATCATGCGCAGGGCGCGGCGGAGGTTCTCGCGGCGATGCTCCCCGCGGGCGAGGTTGGCGAAGTTCGTGGTGATCCGCGAGCCGCTCGAGGGGACGTAGTCCTCGTCGAAGCGGGTCGTGCGGATGCTGAAGGAGAAGTCGGTCGTCATCATGCCCCCGGTCGTCGTGGTGGGGCGAGCGTACGCGGGACCACCCGCCATAGATCCATTACGACACTTAGGGGCTCTTCATAGGTGCTGCCTATGGTGGCGGATCGGTCCTGACGTCGGGGCGGTCGTCATGGCGGGGACGGCCCCGATCGCAGGGGCTCCGGCGGCGGTGGAGCAGCCGCTACGACAGTGGCTCGACGCCGAAGCTCGAGACCACCTCGCGCATCTCGGCGACGAACCGCTCCGCCTGACCGGTCAGCGGCGCGGAGGCATGCCCGATCCAGCCGATCTCGATGCGCTCGTCCACCTCGAGCGGCACGGCCACGATGGACGGGTCCAGGTCGTCGGAGACGATGCCGGTGGAGATCGTGTAGCCGTCCAGCCCGATCATCAGGTTGAAGATCGTGGCCCGATCGCTGACCCGGATGTCCTGCGCGGCCGAGCGCGTGGAGAGGATCTCCTCAGCGAAGTAGAAGGAGTTGTCGGTCCCCTGGTCGAAGGTGAGCCGGGGCAGGCCCTCGAGGTCTTCGAGGGTGACCCGTCGGCGCGAGGCCAGCGGGTTCGTGCGGGCGACGAAGATGTGCGGGCTCGCCAGGAACAGCGGCGTGAAGACGAGCTCGGAGTCGCGCAGCAGCTTGTCGATGACCTTGCGGTTGAAGTCGCTGCGGTAGAGGACGCCGAGCTCGCTGCGCAGCGTCCGCACGTCCTCGATGATCTCCGCGGTGCGGGTCTCGCGCAGCGTGAACGCATACTCCGCCACCTTCGAGGCCTTCACCATCCGCACGAACGCCTCGACCACGAAGGAGTAGTGCTGCGCGGAGACCGCCAGCAGGCGGCGGGCCGGTGGGCGTCCCAGATAGCGGTGCTCGAGCAGCTCGGCCTGCTCGACCACCTGACGGGCGTAGCCGAGGAACTCGATACCGTCCTCGGTGAGGGCCGCGCCGCGCACGGAGCGGCGCAGCAGGACGCGCCCCACCCGGCGTTCGAGGTCCTTCATCGCCGCGGACATCGTCGGCTGGGACACCTGGAGCAGGTCCGCCGCCGCGGTGATCGACCCCTCCGCGGCGACCTCGACGAAGTAGCGCAGCTGCTGCAGTGTGATCCCGTGCGCCGTCCCGACGTCCCCGCGTGCCATCGGTGCAGGTTAGCTCACCGTGCGCCGGGGGCGGGCTCGGGAGTGCGCGGCCCAGCCTCTACACTGGTGCAGTCCGACCGACCAAGGGGAAGCGCTTCGTGTTCAACAACCTCTCTGATCGCATCACAGCGTCGCTGAAGGGACTTCGCGGCCACGGCCGCCTGTCCGAGGCGGACGTCGACAAGACGATCCGCGAGATCCGCCGAGCCCTGCTCGACGCCGACGTCGCCGTCTCCGTCGTGCGCGAGTTCACCGGCCGGGTTCGCGAGCGTGCGCTCGGCGAAGAGGTCTCGAAGGCCCTCAACCCTGCCCAGCAGGTCGTCAAGATCGTCAACGACGAGCTCGTCGAGGTGCTCGGCGGAGCCACCGGCGAGCTCCACTTCGCCAAGAACCCGCCCACCGTCATCATGCTCGCCGGCCTCCAGGGCGCCGGCAAGACCACCCTGGCCGGCAAGCTCGCGAAGTGGATGAAGTCCGAGGGGCACACCCCGTTGCTGGTCGCGGCGGATCTGCAGCGCCCCAACGCCGTGACCCAGCTTCAGGTCGTCGGCGAGCGGGCCGGAGTGCCGGTGTTCGCTCCCGAACCGGGCAACGGCGTGGGCGACCCGGTGCTGGTCGCGATGAACGGCGTCTCCACCGCGCAGTTCCAGCAGCACGATGTGGTCATCGTCGATACAGCCGGCCGTCTCGGCATCGACGAGGAGATGATGGAGCAGGCGCGGAACATCCGCGATGCCGTCAACCCCGACGAGACCCTGTTCGTGGTCGACGCGATGATCGGCCAGGACGCCGCCCGCGTCGCCGAGGCGTTCCGTGACGGCGTCGGCTTCACCGGCGTGGTCCTCTCCAAGCTCGATGGCGACGCCCGCGGCGGTGCGGCGCTCTCGATCACCGGCGTCACCCAGCGACCCATCCTGTTCGCCTCCACCGGCGAGAGCCTCGACGAGTTCGAGCGCTTCCACCCCGATCGCATGGCCAACCGCATCCTCGACATGGGTGATGTGCTCACCCTGATCGAGCAGGCGGAGAAGGCCTTCGACCAGGAGGAGGCCGAGAAGGCCGCCGCGAAGCTCGCCTCCGGCGAGGACTTCACGCTCGATGACTTCCTGTCCCAGATGCAGCAGCTCAAGAACATGGGCAGCATCAAGAAGATGCTCGGCATGCTGCCGAACATGGGGCAGTACCGCGAGGCGCTCGAGAACTTCGACGAGTCCGAGATCGGCAAGGTCGAGGCGATCATCCGCTCGATGACGCCTGAGGAGCGCAACAACCCCAAGGTCATCAACGGCTCGCGCCGCAACCGCATCGCGCTGGGCTCCGGCACCACGGTCCAGCAGATCAACCAGCTGCTCGAGCGGTTCAAGCAGGCCCAGCAGATGATGAAGACGATGGGCAAGGGCATGGCCGGCGGTGGCATGCCCGGTATGCCCGGCGGTCCCGGCATGGGGATGGGCAAGAAGTCCCGCGGCAAGCAGGCTCCGCAGAAGCAGCTGAAGAAGTCCAAGTCGAAGAACCCTGCGAAGGCCGCGCGCGAGCAGGCCGAGGCGGCGAAGAAGGCGGCAGCGGGCGGCGGCACGGGGCGGCTCCGCCTTCGGCGGCGGGGCCCAGCAGGCCGATCAGCCGGACCTGTCGGACTTCGACCCCAGCCAGCTCCCGCCGGAGATGCAGAAGCTCCTCGGCGGCAGGTGAGCCTCGCCCGGGCGGCCGCGTGCCGCCCGGGACCCGGGCACGTACCGCCTGGACGCGCCCGGGCGGCCGCGTGCCGCCCGGGACCCGGGCACGTACCGCCTGGACCGGACCACCCGGCCCCCGGCCCCCGGCCACGTGGCGCCCGGACGGGACCGCCCGCCACGTGCTGAAAGGTTCCACCCCTCCGGCTTTCTCGCCGTGACCACCCGGCCGCGTGCTGCTCGGCCACGTGGCGCCCGGGACGGGATCACCCGGCACCCGCCACCCGGCCACGTGCTGAAAGGTTCCACCCCTCCGGCACCTTTCTCGCGGTGACCGGGCCTCAGTGGGTCGACCCTCCGCGGCGCCCCGAAAGGTTCCACTCTCCCGGTACTTTCCGGGTCGTGGTCCGGGTCGTGGTCGTGGTCGTGGGCCGGATCGG
Organism: Brachybacterium sp. Z12; assembly: GCF_014400405.1. Classification (GTDB taxonomy): domain Bacteria; phylum Actinomycetota; class Actinomycetes; order Actinomycetales; family Dermabacteraceae; genus Brachybacterium. The sequence continues at coordinate 1,140,654 of NZ_CP060496.1, forward strand.
GCCGCGCGCCTCGTCCTCGAGTCTCGAGCGGTGTTACCTCGAGCCGCGCGCCTCATGCCTCGAGCGGTCATGGCTCGAAAGGTTCCACCCATCCGGCACCTTTCTCATCGTCGCGAGGAGGCTGCGCGGTCATCGCTCGCGGCTGATCTCGCCTGAGCGAATCCGTCCTCGTCCCACGGTTCCTCCCCAGCGGTGCCTTCTCCACATCGGCCGGCAACCTCCGCCCGGGGATCCGTCGCTCAGTACCCTCCGGGCATGTCGCTCCGACCCCGTGACCTGGACACGAATGTCCTGTACAGCCGTGCCCGTCTGCTCGGGGGCGGGATGCATCGTCGTGATTTGGCCTCCGATGCCATGCGTCGGGTGTTCCCCGGATGGTGGGCCCGCGCCGACGCCGCGCTCACACTGCAGTCGCTGGCCACGTTCTTCCTGAGGGACATCAGGCCGGGAGCAGTGCTCAGCCACCAGACCGCAGCCGAGCTCATCGGCATCCCCCTTCCCCGGGAACTCACCTACGAAGGCAGCTCGGCGATCCACTGCAGGGGACCGGACGGCACGAGCCCGACCGCGGGATCGCTCGTCGTCGTGCATCAGGCCGTGCCGCAGCCTGAGGTCACGTCAGCCGGTCTGGTCATGTCCCATCCGCTGAGGGCCCTGCAGGACATCGCCGTACGGCTCTCGCAAGTGGAGCTCGTCGTGGCGCTGGATGCCCTGGCGGCCGATCGGTTCGGGGCGAGACTCCGGGTCCGCCGCGCCGAGATGGAGGGGATCGTCGGGGAGCTGCGTGGGCGCGGGGCACCAGCCCTGCGCGCGGCGCTGCCGTACGTCCGGGAACGCTCCTGGTCGCCGATGGAGACGAGGCTGCGTCTGCAGATGCTCCGGCACGGGTACCCGGAGCCCGCGCTGAACGTCCCGGTCCTCGAAGAGGCGACCGGGATCGAGTTCCACATCGACCTCGCCTACCCGGGCGAGAGGATCGCCATCGAGTACGACAGCGAGGACCACCGGAAGGATCGCAGGATCTGGCAGAAGGACCTCAACAAGACCGACGTTCTCCACGAAGCCGGCTGGAAGGTCGTGCGGGCCACGATCGCGGACCACCGCCGGCCGCGAGCCTTCTTCGCCAGGTTGGACGACGCGCTGCAGCGGCGCCGGGCCGCGCTCTGAACCCGACTGCAGCGCCCCCGTCGGACGCTACCCTCGGGATCATGAGCACCGCGGCCGGTCCTGCCCCTGTCCTGCACCTCCGTGGCCCCATCCTGCTCGGACCCGAACTAGAGCTCCGCGAGGCCTGGGTGGTCGGCGGGCGGATCCGTCACGTGCGCCCCGAGCTGCCGGCGGGCACCGAGATCCAGGAGATCGACGGATACGTGGCCCCGGGCCTCGCGGACTTGCACTGCCACCTCGGCATCGGGGACGGAGGAGGGGGCACCACGTTGGAGACCGCCCGGCAGCAGGCGCTGACGGACCGGGACACCGGTGTGCTGCTGATCCGCGACGCCGGGTCGATCATCGACACCACGCCGCTGCAGCAACAATCCGATCTGCCCCGTCTGATCCGCTGCGGCCGCCACCTCGCCCGCACCCGCCGCTATCTGCGCGGATACGCCGACGAGGTCGAGCCCGAGGATCTCCCTGCGGCCGTCAGCCGGGAGGCCGGGCGCGGGGACGGCTGGGTGAAGCTGGTGGGGGACTGGATCGACCGCGGGGTCGGGGACCTCAGCCCCTGCTGGGAGGCCGAGGATTTCCGTGCCGCCGCCTACGCCGCCCACCGCGCGGGCGCACGCATCACCACTCACACCTTCGATGAATCCACGCTGCCGCTCGCGCTCGACGCCGGATTCGACTGCCTCGAGCACGCCACCGGACTCGCCGACGAGACGATCACCCGCACCGCCGAGGCCGGGGTTCCCGTGGTCACCACCCTGGTCAACATCGGGAAGTTCGAGAGCTACGCGCGCCAGGGGAGGAGAAGTTCCCGGATTACGCCGCGCATATGCGTCGTCTGCGCGCCAGTCGGTACGACCGCACCCGCGACGCCCATGATGCCGGGGTCCAGCTGCTGGTGGGCACCGACGCCGGGGAGTGCTCGGCCACGGCATCATCCACGACGAGCTGGACGAGCTCGCCCGGGCGGGACTGGGTGCCACCACGATCCTCGACGCGGCGACCTGGGCTTCCCGCCGCTTCCTCGGCGCGCCCGGTCTCGAGGACGGCGCCCCTGCTGATCTGCTGGTCGTGCCCCGGGACCCGCGCTCGGACCACCGTGCCCTGCGCGAGCGGAACCACGTCGTGCTGAACGGTCGGATCGTCGCCTGAGAGCCCTGCCCACGTGGGGGACGCGTGATCGGCGCCGTCGCGCTCCGCGAGGCGAGAAGAAAGGTTCCAGCTGAGCGGTACTTCTTTCGGCGTGGCCCGGGCTTCCCGGGCCCGCGTGAAGAAAGGTTCCAGCTGAGCGGTACTTTTCTTGGTGTGGCAGGCCGAGCGACACCCAGCGTGGCGGTCCGGGCGAGCCGCGCGACCGCTCGGGCGAACCGGCACACCGAGCAGGACGAGTCGCTCCCGGCGCCGCGTGTGCCCCGGTGCACACGGCCCCGGGTGGTGCGACCGCCCGGTTCCCTGGCATACTCGTGCCCTGTATGTGCGCGGACCGGCCCTCTACCCGTTCGTGCACGACACCCCGAGGACCGTCAGCGCCCGCATGACCCCACAGGCTGCGGCGGGACTCACCCGAACATCCCTGAAGGAGAGTCCACCCACGTGGCTGTCAAGATCCGTCTGAAGCGCATGGGCAAGATCCGTGCACCGTTCTACCGCATCGTCGTCGCCGACTCGCGCAAGAAGCGCGACGGCGCCGTGATCGAGGAGATCGGCAAGTACCACCCGACCGAGGACCCCTCGGTCATCGAGGTCGAGTCCGAGCGTGCGCAGTACTGGCTCAGCGTCGGCGCGCAGCCGAGCGAGCAGGTTGCCGCGCTCCTGAAGATCACCGGCGACTGGGCGAAGTTCAAGGGTGAGGGCGACGCCGAAGGGTCGATCAAGACCGCTGACGCGAAGAAGTCCGCCGAGGAGCTCATCGCTGCTGCCGACAAGGCCGCCGCCGAGTCCCGCGAGGGTGCCAAGAAGGCCAAGGCTTCGGAGGAGACCGAGGCGGCCGAGGTCGCACCGGGCTCCGAGGAGGCGCCGGCCGAGGGCGAGACCACCGAGGACGCCGACGCCGCTGCGACCGACGAGGCCTGAGATGAGCGCCCGCGCCGAAGCCCTCGACCATCTCGTCCGCGGCATCGTCGATGATCCCGACGCCGTGGCCGTGACCGAGAAGTCCACGCGTCGCGGACCGCTGCTCGAGGTCAGGGTCGGCGCCGCCGATCTGGGCCGAGTCATCGGCCGGTCCGGCCGCACCGCCCGTGCCCTGCGCACGGTCACCGCGGCACTGTCGGACGACGACGTGCGGGTCGACATCGTCGATGTCGACCGGCGCTGAGGTGCCTCGAACCACTTCAAGGAGCGGTGCTGCCGGAAGGACCGAGAGGTCCGGGCAGCGCCGCTTCTGGCATTCACGGCTGCATCGGCCATGTGCTGAGGCTGTGCGTGCAGGGACCGCAGCGCTGGGGCTGACCCTGCTGCTGGCCGGCTGTGCCGGCGCGGGGGACGGTGCCGAGCAGACGCCCACCGGTGCCGAAGCCACGGGTGCTGGCACCACGTCGGCGAGCATCGAGACGGATCCGGCGCTCGGCGCGGCATGCACCACCTTCTGGGGCGACCCGGACTACACCGACCCGCTCTCGCGCACGGTCCTGGACCGCGCGGGAACGGCCCCGCAGGCAGGCCCGTCGGACCCGTTCTTCTACGAGATGGCGGGAGACGACATCGATGCGGCCTTCGAGGGTGCCCCCGCACCCGCGAAGGACGCCGCCGGAGTGCTGTCCGAATGGTTCCGCACGCAGCCCGAACTGGGAACCGACGGGGGACCGCGAAGCCTTCCGTGCAGCATGGAAGGACGTCGCCGGCAGCTGCGCCGAGGTGTCCACGGCCGCGAGCTGGGCCGTCACCGCGGGGGGGAGGACGGGGCCAAGCCGGCGGCCCTCGTCTGCGCCGAGGTGTTCGACACGCCCGGGACGCTCACCCACTTCGCCAATGCGAACGTCCTGACCTCGAACATGTTCAAACTGGTCGGTCTCGCACCACGTGAGGTCCCCGGCGACCGCATGGGCGAGGTGCAGTCCACCGCAGAGCTGCTCGCCGCTCAGATCGCGGCGGTGGACGATGATGCAGTGGGCGCCGCCCTCGAACAGGTCCGCGCACCTTTCCAGGAGGCCCTGGAGGGTGACGCCTGGTCGGACGGCCTGGAAGCACCACTGGCCGAGCTCGGCACCGCCTGCGGCGCGGCCGGGTACTCCTCACCCGAACCCGGGGAGATGGACAACAGCGCCGTCGTCGGCGCGAACGCCGCCCGCGAGGGCGGCACGGACCATGAAGGACGCTCATGAGCACACTCGACGTCATCGTCGCGACCATCGGCAAGGCGCACGGCCTGCGCGGAGAGGTCGCACTGATTCTGCGCACCGACCAGCCCGAGGAGCGACTGCAGATCGGCACGACCTTCGAGGTCGAGGCCGATGGGCGCCCGCGCACCCTCACCGTGGGGCGCACCCGGCGCCAGCAGGACCGCTGGTACGTGACGTTCGAGGAGGTCCACGATCGCACCGACGTCGAGTCGCTGAGGGGCGCCGATCTGCTGATCGCCGTGGACGCGGAGGAGGAGGCCGACGAGGACCCCGACGCCTGGTACCCGAGCCAGCTCAAGGGCCTGGCCGTGCGCCACGTCGACGGTCGCGAGCTCGGGACCGTGCACGGAGTGGAGCACTACCCCGCACAGGACCTGCTGGTGGTGCGCACCCCGGACCGTCGGCGCGTCCAGCTGCCCCTGGTCGAGGAGCTCGTGCCCGAGGTCGATCTCGAGGCTGGCATTGTCACCGCGAACCCGCCCGGCGGCCTCTTCGACGAGTTGCCGGAGGACGAGCAGGGACCCGATCCCGAGACCTCCGCGCATAGGAAGGGCTGACTCCTCGATGCGCATCGACGTCATCACGATCTTCCCCGAGTACCTCGCACCGCTCGATCTGTCCCTCATCGGCAAGGCACGCCGTGACGGTCTGGTCGATCTGCAGGTCCATGACCTGCGCAGCTGGACCCACGACCGCCACCGCACCGTGGACGACACCCCGCTGGGCGGCGGCGCCGGAATGGTCATGAAGCCCGAGCCATGGGCGGAGGCCTTCGCCGGGGTGCGGAAGGAGGGTCAGCAGGCCCTTGGCGCGGACGTCGAGCCGCTGATCGTCTTCCCCAACCCTGCAGGGACCCCCTTCGCCCAGGCCACCGCGCAGGAATGGTCGCAGTGCGAGTGGATCATCTTCGCCTGCGGGCGGTACGAAGGGATCGACGAGCGGGTCTACGAGCACCTCGCCGACATCGGCTGCGAGGTCGCCCTCGCCTCCCTCGGTGACTATGTGCTCAACGGGGGAGAGGTGGCGGTGCTCGCCATCACCGAAGCCGTGGTGCGCCTGGTGCCCGGTGTGGTCGGCAACGCCGAGTCCCTCGTCGAGGAGTCCCACTCCGAGGGCCTGCTCGAATACCCCCTCTACACCCGGCCCGCGAGCTGGACCGACCCCGCCGGTGTCATGCGGGAGGCACCGTCGATCCTGCTCTCCGGGGACCACGGGAGGATCGCGGCCTGGCGCCGGGAGCAGTCGGTGCAGCGCACCGGTGAGCGACGCCCGGACCTGCTCGGCGGGGCCGACGCGTCCCGCTGATCCCCGCCGCGTGACGCAGGCGACAGCAGCGACTGCTGTGACCAGCGGAGACAGCGGGGCAGGGGCTTGCCGTGAGAGGCAGCGCCCTGGCAGAATGACCCCTTGTGCACACCGCGCGTCCCTCTGCCTCAGGGGAGGGCGCGATCAGCGGTCGGGCAGGTCCGTGGCGATGGGAGTCGCCGCCAGAGGCCCAGCACACCGGTACGGGGAGTCCGCTCCTCGCCGGATCGACAGTTCATGGCGGGCCTCCCGAGCAACCGGGAGCCCCACGAACGAAGCTGTCCGACCTGAGGCGGAGGCTGGAGAAGAAACATGCAGAAGCTCGATGAGCTCGACAAGGCCTCGCTGCGCGAGGACGTCCCCGCCTTCCGCGCCGGCGACAACGTCAAGGTGCACGTGAAGGTCATCGAGGGCAACCGCTCTCGTATCCAGATCTTCCAGGGCTACGTCATCGGCCGTCAGGGCCACGGCGTGGGCGAGACGTTCCGCGTCCGCAAGATCTCCTTCGGCGTCGGTGTGGAGCGTGTGTTCCCCGTCCACGCCCCGACCGTCGACAAGATCGAGGTCGTCACCCGCGGCGACGTGCGCCGCGCGAAGCTGTACTACCTGCGCAACCTCACGGGCAAGAAGGCCCGCATCAAGGAGAAGCGCGACCACTCCTGATCCCAGGAATGTCACGCCATAGCGCGCGCAGAAGGCGGCGGCCCCACCCGGTGGTGGCCGCCGCCGTCTGCGTCGTGCTGGTGCTGATCACGGCGGGGCTGGTGCGACACTTCGTCGTCCAGCCTTTCCATATCCCCTCCGCCTCGATGGCGCCGGCCTTCGAACCCGGCGACGTGGTCCTGGCCGACCGCTCCCAGCGCGGCACGGCGCAGCGCGGGGACATCGTCGTCCTCGACGGCCGCGGATACTTCGCGCCCTCCGCCGCCGAGGGCGACCGCTACTGGCTCAAACGTGTCATAGCGGTGGGCGGGGACAGCGTGGCCTGCTGCGACGCAGAGGGCGCGATCACCGTGAACGACACCTCTCTGGTGGAGCCCTATCTCCCCGAGGGCACCGTCCCCAGCGAGATCGAATTCGACCTGAAGGTCCCCGAAGGGCGCGTATTCGTCCTCGGAGACAACCGCGCCGACTCCACCGACTCGCGCCACCTGCTCGGCGCGCCGGGCGGGGGATGATCCCCGTCGACCGCGTGGTGGGGGAGGTGGACACCATCGTGTGGCCACTGTCGCGTCGGAGCACGCCGTGACGTCCAGCATCTGCCGATAGGATCACCGCGATGAACGCGCCCGATGACCCCCGTCCTGCTGTGTCCGAATCTGCGGACCCCGCAGCCGGTGAGGACCGCTCCGGCGCAGCGCGGGACAGGGAGAGCACCCACCGCCGCCAGCGGATGCCGCTGTGGCTCGACACGCTGATCACCATGGCGGTCGCACTGGTCATCGCAGTGCTGGTCAAAACGTTCTTGATCCAGCCGTTCTACATCCCCTCGGCCTCGATGAACCCGACGCTGCTCGAGAACGACAAGATCCTGGTCTCCAAGCTCAGCCCCGGGGTGTTCGACACCCAACGCGGCGACATCATCGTCTTCGAGGATCCCGACGACTGGATCCCCGGGGACGCCACCGAGAACCCCACCCCCAGGGTGCGGGTGATGATGCTGCTCAGCATGGTGGGGCTGGCCCCGGATCCTTCCCAGGACCACCTGGTCAAGCGCCTGATCGGCCTGCCTGGGGACCGCGTCGCCTGCGAGGAGGAGGGCGGAGTGCTGGAGGTCAACGGCACCGCGCTCGACGAGCCGTACATCAACCCGCAGACCTCCGCCTGCCAGGTCGCCTTCGACGTCACCGTCCCCGACGGCAAGGTGTGGGTGATGGGGGACAACCGACACGCCTCCGCGGACTCCGCCTGGCACGAGACAAGGGGCGAAGGTGGCTTCGTCGACGAGTCCGACATCACCGGCCGCGCCGAGGTCATCTTCTGGCCCGCCAGCAGCTGGGAGAGGCTGAACGACGGTCGCGAGACCTTCGCGGACGTGGACGAGCCGTGAGCACCCCTGCCCCCACTCTTGAACTCGAGCTCGCGCTGGCCGCACGCCGAGGGCCCGGACGGCGCATCGTCGTGGGCATCGACGAGGTCGGCCGCGGCGCTCTCGCCGGCCCGGTCGCGGTCGGTGCCTGCGCGATAGAGATCATCGACGGTCTGCCCCCGCTGCTTCCCGATGGCGTGAGGGACTCCAAGAAGCTCACCGCACGGCGTCGCGAGGCCCTTGTGGAGCCGATCCGCGCAAGCGCTGCCGGAGCATCGGTCGGCTGGGCGAGCCCCGCCGAGATCGACGAGGTCGGCATCATGCCCGCACTGACCCGCGCCGCTCTGCGCGCACTGGAGAGCCTTGCGCTCGAGATCGACGCGATCCTGCTCGACGGTGATGTGGACGTCCTCTCCGGAGCCCTCGCCACGGCGGACCGCCCGGCGCCGATGGTAGAGCTGAGAGTCTCCGCCGACCGTGACTGCGCGAGTGTGGCAGCGGCGAGCATCCTGGCCAAGGTCGCGCGCGACGCACGGATGGTCGAGCTCGACGCCATGGCACCGGAGTACTGCTGGGCCTCCAACAAGGGGTATGGCTCCGCCGCACACCGGGAAGCGATCGACAGGCTCGGCGCCCACGAGCACCACCGCCGCAGCTGGCGCCTCGGCTCCGCCATTCCCGGAGTCGTCCCTGTCCCTGCGCCTGTCGCTGCGCCGATCCCGGTCCCGGTTCCGGCCGTCGCCCTGCCGGTGCCGTCGGCGGCTGTCCCGGAGAATCGGCCCACGCAGGCGGCGGTCGCGACGTCGATGCCCGCCGCCGCTGGCGTACTGTGGGACGACCATTGGTACCCGCAGGATGGGAAGGAGCGTCGGTGAGCGCCCAGGACCTCGAGAACTACGAGTCCGACCTCGAGCTGCAGCTGTTCCGCGAGTATCGCGACGTGGCCAGCCTGTTCACCTACGTGGTCGAGACCGAGCGCCGCTTCTATCTCGCCAACCAGGTGGACCTGCAGGTCCGTTCCGGTGGCGGCGAGGTGTTCTACGAGCTGCGCCTGGCCGACGTCTGGGTCTGGGACATCTACCGCTCGAACCGCTTCGTGCGCTCGGTCCGGGTGGTGACGTTCAAGGACGTCAACATCGAGGAGCTCAACAAGCAGGACATCTCGCTGCCTTGAGCCGAGCGGCCGGCGCACCGCTCCTCCACAGCCCCTCGCCGTCCCCAGAAACGGGGTGCCGGTTCCGCCTCCGGTGACTTCCGGCCACGCTGGCCGGCATGAACAGTCTCGCCACCCATCCCGAGCCCTCCGCCGGGCGCCCCGCCTCCCGGCGCTCCCGCCCCCACACATCGGAGGATGTCTCCGAACCGGGGCCGTCCCGGGCCCTGGGCGCCGCCGCCAGACCGCCGGAGGCCGGTCCTACCGCCGTTCCCGCACCGCGACGGGTGCGGGACATGTCGACTCTCGAGCTCGGCCGGTCGGGGAGGATCTCGCCGCAGCGCATCTGGAGGCCTGCGGATGGCAGATCGTGGAGCGGAACCTGCGACTGCGCCAGGGAGAGCTCGACATCGTGGCGCTCGCCCACACCACGCTCGTCTTCGTCGAGGTCAAGACTCGGCGCTCCTTCGTCACCGGGGTTCCCCAGGCGGCCGTCACCCCCAACAAGCTCCGACGTCTGCGCCGCCTGGCCGGCGAATACCTCATGGAGCACTCGACCCCGCATCGTGATGTGCGGATCGATGTCGTGGCCGTGCACGCCCACCTCGACGGCACCTTCTCCCTCGAGCATCTCGAGGCGGTGTCCTGATGGGACACGCCCGCACGCTCTCCATCAGCCTCGCCGGGCTCGACGGCATCCTGGTAGAGGTCGAGGCGGACGTGTCCCCGGGCCTGCCGGCCTTCAGCCTGGTGGGACTCCCGGACTCCTCCACCCTCCAGGCCCGCGAGCGGGTGCGCGCTGCGGCAGCCCGCAGCGGGACCCGACTGGCACCTCGCCGCATCACCGTCAACATGACCCCGGCATGGCGCCCCAAGCACGGCTCCGGCTTCGACCTCGCGATCGCCGTGGCCGTCATCGCAGCCCAGGGTGACCTGGGGACCGCCGTGCCCACGGACACCGTGCTGCTGGGGAGCTGGGGCTCGACGGACGGGTGCACCCGATACCCGGGGTGCTGCCCGCCCTGCTTGCCGCACGGGAGCACGGCATAGTGCGCGCCATCGTCCCCGAGGAAAACCTGCCGGAGGCGCGGCTCGTCGACGGGCTCGAGATCGACGGCGCCGCACACCTCGCCGCCGTGCTGCACCGCTACGGCGCCGATGTCCCGTTCTGCACCGTGATGGGGCCGGCGGCCCCGCTCCGCCAGGGCCCTGCACCGGCAGCGGGGAGCACCGCACAGATTTCGCCGATGTCATCGGCCAGGCCCAGGCTCGCCGCGCCGCCGAGGTCGCCGCGGCGGGAGCGCATCACCTCCTCCTGATCGGCCCTCCGGGAGCTGGCAAGACCATGATCGCCTCGCGTCTGCCCGGCATTCTTCCCCGCTGGAGAACGACGACTCCCTGGCCGTCTCCGCGGTCCACTCGCTGGCCGGTCGTTTCGACGCCAGCGCCGGCCTGCTGCGCATCCCGCCGTTCGAGAACCCCCACCACACCGCCTCGACCGCCGCTGTGGTCGGGGGAGGGGCGGGCCTCGCTCTGCCCGGCGCGATCTCCCGAGCTCATGCCGGGGTGCTCTTCCTCGACGAGGCCCCCGAATTCCCGTCCCGAGTGCTGGAGGCACTGCGCGAGCCCCTCGAGACGGGGGACATCACCCTCCATCGGGCCCGTGGGGTCACCCGCTACCCGGCACGGTTCCAGTTGATCCTGGCCGCCAATCCCTGCCCCTGCGGGAAAGCGTGGGGCCTGGGCAAGGACTGCAGCTGCACGGCGCTGCAGCGGCGCCGTTACCGCTCGCGGCTCTCGGGGCCGGTGCTGGACCGGGTCGACATGAGGGTCGGCGTCGGCCCGGTCGACGTCCGACGCGTCGAGGGAGACGGCGCGGAATCCAGTGCCGTGATCGCCGAACGGGTGAGCAGAGCCCGCACACGCCAGCGCGAACGCTTCGAGGGACGGCCCTGGAGCACGAACGCGCATCTGCCCGGCTCGCTGCTGCGACAGGAGTTCTCCCCGGAGCCCTCCGAGCGCCGGCTGCTGGACCATGCCGTGGCGCAGGGACGGCTCACCCTGCGTGGGCACGACCGTGTATTGCGGCTGGCCTGGACCCTCGCCGACCTCGATGGAACCGACCGACCCGGCGCCGAACACATCGGACAAGCCCTCACCCTGCGCGAAGGAGAACCACGATGAGCTTCCCCACCACTTCCGAAGGGCCCTCCGAGGAAGCCGCCGCGGCGTGGGAGTCCACGCGCGAACGCCACGCCCGGATCACCTGGTCCCTGATCGCCGAACCCTCCGATGCGGTCGCCATGCTCGCCTGCGCCGTGCTCGGGCCGGTCGACGCCCTCGAACTCGCCCGTCACGGCAGCGGACCCGACCTTCTGCGAGCTCTCGGAGGGCAGCTCCCCACGCAGGCCTCCGATCCCGGAGCAGGGAATCCGCCAGCTCGCGCCGCCCGGGCGCTCGCCCGGTGGCGGGCCCGGCTCACGCCGCACGGTCTCGACGAGGCGCTCGCGGATGCAGAACGCCGCGGCCTGCGCATCATCACCCCGCTGGACAGCGAATGGCCCCGAGCACTGGACGATCTCCAGGAGTCCCGCCCGCACTGCCTCTGGGTGCAGGGCCCGGGACGTCTCGATCAGCTCGTCAGCGGTCGCAGCGCCGCCCTCGTCGGTTCTCGGGCTTCCACCCCGTACGGGGAGGACACCGCCAGCTCGCTCGCGGCGGCCTTCGCGGCGAGCGGCGGCACCGTGGTCTCCGGAGGTGCTTACGGGATCGATGCCGCTGCTCACCGTGGAGCTCTCGCCACGGACGCGGGAGCGACGATCGCCGTCCTCGCAGGAGGACTGGACCGTCTCTATCCGCGAGGCAACACCGAGCTGCTGGAACGGATCAGAGAGCGTCATCTGCTGCTCAGCGAAACACCACCCGGCACCGCCCCCACCCGGTGGCGCTTCCTGGCTCGAAATCGGTTGATCGCCGCGCTGTCGCAGGCCTCGATCGTGGTCGAGGCCTCCTGGCGCTCCGGCGCGCTGTCGACCGCACGGCTCGCCGACCAGCTCTCGCGACCGGTCGGTGCTGTCCCCGGGCCGGTCACCTCTGCCGCCAGCGCCGGCTGTCACCGGCTGATCAGGGAACGCGGCGCAGTCCTGATCACTGAGCCAGCCGATCTGCTGGACCTGCTCCCGGGAGGCCCGGCCGCGGGGGAGGGGAGCTGGGCGGTGCAGGACGAGCTGGATCTGCTCCGCCCCTCGGACAGAAGGGTTCTCGATGCGGTGCCCCCACGCTCCACCATCACCCCTGCACGCCTCGCGGACGAGATCGGATTCACTGCGGACGAGGTCGACTCCGCCCTGGCTCGACTGGGGCTGCTGGGCCTCGTGGAGCGGACATCTCAGCGGGTGCGACGCGCCGCACCGTCCTCCTGACGCGCCGGCCCACAGCACGGATGCAGGAGACTGGGGTCGTGAGCACCCGGTCGAACCACCACGAGCACGATGACGACACCGTCATCGAGGACTTCGTCGCGCACCTCCGCCTCGAACGAGGCCGCTCGGAGCACACCGTGCGTGCCTATCGGCGGGAAGCGACCGGGCTGATCGCGCATCTGCGGGAGTCCGAGCGCATCGCCTGGGAGGAGCTCGACGTCGCCGCGCTGCGCTCGTGGCTGGCCGAACGCGCCGAATCCGGTGTCAGCGCGAGCACCCTGGCACGCTCCGCGGCCGCGGCGCGCACCTTCACCACTTGGCTCGCGGCCACCGGACGCATCCCGCATGACGTCGGAGGCCGGCTGCGGGCACCGCGGCGAGGCCGTCACCTGCCCACCGTGCTCACCGGAGACCAGGCCGAGGCGCTGCTCGACGGCATGGGCCCATCGGAGCATCCCCCGCACTGCGAGAGAGCGACGGGGGCCCGCCGACTCCTCGGACCCCGTGGACCGTGCAGTGCAGCTCCGGGACGCCGCGGTGCTCGAACTGCTCTACTCCTCCGGACTTCGGGTCTCCGAGCTGGTCGCCCTCGACCGCTCGGGGATCGACCATGGCCGGGGCACCGTCCGGGTCCGAGGCAAAGGCGACAAGGAGCGGATCGTCCCGGTCGGCATCCCCGCGCTCGAGGCCGTCCAGCGCTGGGAAAGAGACGGACGGCCGGTGCTGCTCGAGCGCGCGAGCTCGCAAGCAGGCGCCGGGGCCGCGCTGTTTCTGGGCGCTCGCGGGGGCGTCTCGGTGACCGGGCGGTGCGCACCCTGGTGGACCGACATGCCGCCGATGCGGGCATCTCCCGCCATGTCTCCCCGCACACCCTTCGCCACAGCGCCGCCACTCACCTCGTGGAAGGCGGGGCGGATCTCCGCAGCGTGCAGGACTTCCTGGGCCACTCCTCCCTCGCGACCACCCAGATCTACACCCATGTCAGCGCGGACAGGCTGCGTCGGACGATCGACCAGGCACACCCCCGCGCCTGAGCCCCCGCCTCTCCCCGGGCCCGTGAACGGGCCCGACGGACACCGCACGCGGCCGCTAGCGAGGGCCGGGCCGAGAGCTCAGTCCACTGTGGCGCGGCGCGCAGCGGCCGGGTGGAGGACTCTCGCCTGCGACCGCGGCGACCTCGCCTCAGCCTGGCCCGCCTCGCTGCTCGGGGCCTCGTGCGCTTCCTCGCGATGATCCACGCCGGAGCGGCCCGCACCGGTGGACGCCGTGACCCCGTCACCGCCCATGGGACCCCCGGCCCAGGGCAGCAGCACGCTCGGGCGCCGAACGCCCAGCAGAAGCATCGGATCCAGGTAGTCCTCCCCACGCCTGGCACCCAGGTGCAGGCACGCCACCTCCGGGCAGTGAGAGAGCTCCGCCCCGTCCTCCACCCTGCCGAGCACTGTGCCGGCCTCCACCGCAGCACCCCTCTCCAGACTGCCGTGCACCGGCTCGTAGGTGGAGATCAGCCCGTCCGCATGGGCCACCGAGACCACCCCGCGACCCGCCACCATCCCGCTGAACCGCACGGTGCCGGCCTCGACCGCGCGCACCTCGACCTGCCCGGCGGGGACCCCGAGATCGACCCCGCGGTGCCCGGGGCCGTAGCGGTGGGCAGGTGCCTCGAACGGCGCGAGCACCTGATGGGGCGGAGCGAGCGGCCACTGCCACCGCGGAGCCTCGGCCCTCGCGGGGCCAGGGATCGAGGAGAGCATCAGCAGGCATATGAGGGCCAGGAGCAGCCAGGCCCTCCTGCGCGCAGCGGGCACCGTCGGCGGGGCGGACACCGCGCCAGGGGACGTCGTCGTGGATGTCGAGGTGGGGAACGGGCTCATGGGCGGCATACTGGCCGCTGCGAGGCAGCGCCGCCGGCGATGAGACCCGGCGGTGGACGAGGAGCAGCTGTGGAGGAACGGTCGCCGCGCCGCGCCGCGCGCTCAGCGCCGACGTCCCCTCGAGGTGACGCACGACGCGCTCGGGCAGGTTGCGGCGTCGGATAGACTTTCTTCAGCATCCGGTCCGTCCGGATGACTTCGCGTGCCCACCAGGGCTCGCCGGCCAACGGTCCTCGGCGGTTCCCGCACCTCGTGCGAGGGACGCTCCGGGGCGGCCGGCACCCGGGCACCAGGCCCCACACCACCCGGTGGCGGGGGAACAACCGAGAAAGCAGGTCCTGCGCGATGACTGCGGACGCCTACAGGCGAGCCGTGTGAGCCCAGGGCCGGAGAAACAAGAGGACACCATCATGGCAGTCGTCACCATGCGCCAGCTGCTGGACAGCGGCGTTCATTTCGGACACCAGACCCGTCGCTGGAACCCGAAGGTCCGTCGCTTCATCTTCACTGAGCGCAACGGCATCTACATCGTCGACCTGATGCAGACCCTGACGTACATCGACAAGGCGTACGACTTCGTCAAGCAGACCGTCGCCCACGGCGGCACCATCCTGTTCGTCGGCACCAAGAAGCAGGCGCAGGAGTCCGTCCAGGAGCAGGCCACCCGCGTGGGCATGCCCTTCGTGAACCAGCGTTGGCTGGGCGGCATGCTCACCAACCTGCAGACGGTCTCCGCGCGCGTGAACCGCCTCAAGGAGCTCGAGCAGATCGACTTCGAGGATGTGGCCGGTTCCGGCCGCACCAAGAAGGAGCTGCTGATGATGCGCCGCGAGAAGGACAAGCTGGAGAAGACCCTCGGCGGCATCCGCGACATGGGCAAGGCGCCCTCGGCCCTGTGGGTCGTGGACACCAACAAGGAGCACCTGGCCGTCAATGAGGCGCAGAAGCTCAACATCCCCGTCGTCGCGATCCTGGACACCAACTGCGATCCCGATGAGATCACCTACCCGATCCCGGGCAACGATGACGCGATCCGCTCTGTCACCCTGCTGACCCGTGTCATCGCGGATGCCGTCGCAGCCGGTCTGCAGGAGCGTCACGCGAAGTCCACCGGCGGCGAGAAGAACGTCTCCGCCGTCGAGCCGCTGGCCGAGTGGGAGCAGGAGCTGCTCAAGCAGTCCGAGGTCCAGCAGCAGGACGCCCCCGCTGAGGAGTCCGTCGCCGCCGCCGAGGAGACCCCGGCAGCGGAGGAGGCCCCGGCAGCCGAGGCCCCCGCTGAGGAGGCCCCGGCTGAGGAGACCCCCGCCGCAGAGGTCACCGAGGAGAAGTCCTCCGAGGCCCCCGCCGCCGAGTGACCCACGGGCCCGGGAACGACAGCGTCGTTCCCGGGCCTCTCCACGGGAGGCGCACACCGCCTCCCGCCCCTCCCGTAGCAGCTCCCACAAGGAAGAGGAACATGGCCAACTACACGGCAGCAGACATCAAGGAGATCCGCGAGTCGACCGGCGCGGGCATGCTCGACGTCAAGAAGGCGCTCGACGAGGCGAACGGTGACAAGGCCAAGGCCGTGGAGCTGATCCGCGTCAAGGGCCTCAAGGGCATCGCCAAGCGCGAGGGCCGCACCGCCTCCGAGGGCCTCATCGCCGTCGACATCCGCGACAGCGAGGGCGGCCAGACCGGCACCCTGGTCGAGCTCAACTCCGAGACCGACTTCGTGGCCAAGAACGACAAGTTCGTCGCCCTGGGCGACGAGGCCGTGGCCGCAGCCGTCGAGTCCGGCGCGAGCGAGCCCGAAGAGCTCGCCGCGACCCCGTTCGGCGAGGCGCTCACCGACGCCGGCGCCACCATGGGTGAGAAGATCCTGGTGCGTCGCATCGGCCGCGTCTCCGGCGAGGCCGTCACCGAGTACCTCCACCGCACCAACAAGGACCTGCCCCCGCAGGTCGGCGTGCTGGTGGCCACCGACAAGGCTGGCGCCGAGGTCGCACGCGACATCGCGATGCACATCGCCGCGTTCACCCCCGCCTACCTGTCGCGTGATGAGGTGCCCGCGGATCAGGTCGCCGACGAGCGTCGCATCGCCGAGGAGACCGCGAAGAACGAGGGCAAGCCCGAGCAGGCGATCTCCAAGATCGTCGAGGGCCGCCTCAACGGCTTCTTCAAGGAGAACTGCCTCCTGGACCAGGCCTTCGCCAAGGACCCGAAGAAGTCCGTCGGCAAGGTCGTGGAGGAGGTCGGCGGCACCGTCACCGGCTTCGTCCGCTTCCGCGTCGGCAACTGACGCCTCCGGGAGCCGGCCCTCACGGGCACGGCTCCCGCCGGCCGCGCGTGAGCGTGGCCACCGCCCCGCGGCCTCGCACCATCGGTGCGGGGCCGCGCCGGTATCATCACCGAGGACCCAGCGCGGAAGGACCGACATGACCCAGACGTTCACGTCACCGATACCCGTTCTCCCCCAGAGAGAGGACGGACGTCGAGTCCTCCTGAAGCTCTCGGGCGAGGCCTTCGGAGGAGGCGCCGTCGGCGTCGACCCCGATGTCGTCTCCCGGATCGCCGGCGAGATCGCAGAGGGGGTCGCACAGGGCGTCGAGTGCGCCATCGTCGTGGGCGGAGGCAACTTCTTCCGGGGAGCGGAGCTCTCCCAGCGCGGCATGGATCGTCGTCGCGCCGATTACATGGGCATGCTCGGCACGGTCATGAACTGCCTCGCCCTGCAGGACTTCCTCGAGCAGCGCGGGGTCTCCACCCGCGTGCAGACCGCCATCGAGATGGGTCAGGTCGCCGAGCCGTACATCCCCCTGCGCGCCGTGCGCCACCTCCAGAAGGGGCGCGTGGTCATCTTCGGTGCGGGCGCCGGGATGCCGTACTTCTCCACCGACACCGTCGCCGTCCAGCGCGCGCTGGAGATCGGCTGCGAAGAGGTGCTGATGGCGAAGAACGGGGTCGACGGGGTCTACGATTCCGATCCCCGCACGAACCCTGACGCGCAGAAGCTCGCCCACGTCACCTACAACGACGCCCTGCAGCGCGGACTGAAGGTCGTGGACTCCACCGCATTCAGCCTCTGCATGGACAACGCCCAGCAGATGATGGTCTTCGGCCTCGATGCCCCCGGCAACATCACGCGCGCCATGCGCGGCGAACGGATCGGCACCGTCGTCACCGAGTGATGCCGCGTCGGTCGGCGCACCTGCGGCGCCGCCGTCCGCCGACACGCCAGGAGCCCGTACCCCGCCCTCCTGCTCGCGCTTGACGGTGCGAGACAATGGACCACGAACACCCACCGAGTAACGAGGAGCACCCCCGTGAGCGACGACACTCCGAGCATCCTGAAGGACGCCGAGGCCAAGATGAAGAAGTCCGTGGAGGTCACCAAGGACGAGTTCACCTCGATCCGCACCGGCCGCGCGAACGCCGCGATGTTCCAGGGCATCACCGTCGAGTACTACGGCGCGCCGACCCCGCTGAACCAGCTGGCCTCGCTCCAGTTCCCGGAGGCCCGCACCGTCGTCGTCACCCCGTATGACAAGTCCGCCATGAGCGGTGTCGAGAGCGCCCTGCGCGACTCGGACCTCGGCGTGAACCCCACCAACAACGGTGACAACCTGCGCGTGGTGCTTCCGGCCCTCACCGAGGAGCGGCGCAAGGAGTACGTCAAGCTCGCTCGCAACAAGGCGGAGGACGGCAAGGTGGCCGTGCGCGGCTCCCGCGGCAACGCCAAGAAGGCCATCGAGAAGCTGGTCAAGGACAAGGAGATCGGCGAGGACGAGGGCAACCGCGCTGAGAAGGAGCTCGAGTCCGTCACCAAGAAGTACATCGAGCAGATCGATGAGGCACTCGGCCTCAAGGAGACCGAGCTCGAGACCGTCTGAGCCGAGGACCTCGACCACAGGACCGGTGGACGGACCCCATTGAGCACTGACCCGGCGGCACTGACCGCGACGACCGCCTCGCCCTCGGACGAGGCGGTCGTCGACGCGCCCGTGCAGGAGCGTGCGAAACGACGCGGTCCAGGACGTAACCTGCCCGCAGCGATCGGGGTCGGGGTCGGCCTCGGAGCCGTGCTGATCATCGCCGTGTTCGTGGTGCCGCAGGCTTTCCCCGTGGTGGCCGCCATCGCCATGGTCCTCGCCGTCCTCGAGCTGACCCGCGCCCTCGCACAGGGCGGGCTGCGGCTGCCGGCGGTCCCGCTGCTGGTGGGCGTGATCGGGATGGTGGTCTCCACCGTCGTGTTCGGCACCGAGGGCCTGCTGGTCGCGACCGCGGCCGCCGTGTGCGTGCTGATCCTGTGGCGAGTCAGCGAATCCATGGGCCTGAGTGCGCTGCGCGATGTCGCCGGGGAGTGTTCGCCCTGGCCTGGGTGCCTTTCCTGGGCTGCTTCCTGCTGCTGCTGTTCGCCCGCGAGCAGGGCGAGATGCTGGTGCTGCTGGCCATCCTGGGGCCCGTCGGAAACGACATCGGCGGGTATATCGCCGGGGTGCTGTTCGGCAAGCACCCCATGGCGCCGAGGATCAGCCCGAAGAAGAGCTGGGAAGGGTTCATCGGTTCCCTGCTGCTGGGCACCGCCGCGGTCACCGCCGTGGGAACCCTCGCCCTGGATCTGCCGGTATGGACCGGACTCATCATCGGTGCCGTGCTGGTGGTGGTCTCCACCTGCGGAGACCTCGCCCAGTCCCTGCTGAAGCGGGATCTCGGCATCAAGGACATGGGGCACCTGCTGCCCGGCCACGGGGAGTGCTGGACAGGGTCGACTCGATCCTTCTCGCCGCCCCCACCACCTACGTCATGCTGGAGGTACTGCTGCCATGAACTGCCCTGAGAAGCCCACCGGATCCACGGGGGCCCCGCGCCCGTCGCCCTGTCCCGGAAACCCGACCTCTCCCGTGAGGCGGTCCCCGGCCAGAAGGTGGCTCTGGCCCCGGGCCAGCTCCAGCTGCGCCCCACGCGTCGCGGCAAGCCGCCCGCGCACCTGGCCGATCTCACGCTCGCGGAGCGGATCGCGGCCGTCGAGGAGATGGGCCTGCCCGGCTTCCGAGCCAAGCAGCTGTCCGTGCACTACTTCGAGCACTTCACCACTGATCCCGATGACCTCACGGACCTGCCCAAGGACCGTCGCCAGGAACTCGTGGACCACTTCTTCCCACCGCTGCTGACCCAGGTCTCGCGGCAGTCCGCGGATAACGGCGCGACCCAGAAGTTCCTGTGGCAGCTGTTCGACGGGCCGATGGTCGAGTCGGTGCTGATGCGCTACAGCGACCGCAACACGCTGTGCATCTCCTCCGAGGCCGGCTGCGGCATGAACTGCCCCTTCTGCGCCACCGGCCAGATGGGCCTGACCCGCAACCTCTCGGCTGCGGAGATCCTCGAGCAGGTGCGCATCGCCAACCGGATGCTGGCCCGTGGCGAGCTGCCGGGCGGGACCGGGCGCGTCAACAACATCGTGTTCATGGGGATGGGCGAGCCACTGGCGAACTACCGCCCGGTGGCGACGGTCTGCCGGCGGCTGAACTCTCCCGCTCCCGAAGGCTTCGGGATGGGTGCCCGTCACATCACGGTCTCCACCGTCGGCCTGGCCCCGGCGGTGCGCAAGCTGACCGCCGAGAAGATCCCCGTCACCCTCGCCGTCTCCCTGCACGCACCGGATGACGAGCTGCGCAACGAGTTGGTGCCGATCAACACCCGCTTCGACGTGGCCGACATCCTCGACGCCGCATGGGAGTACTTCAAGACCACCGGCCGCAGAGTCAGCATCGAGTACGCGCTGATCCGTGACATCAACGACCAGGCCCACCGCGCCCAGCTGCTCGCCGATCGCCTGATCGCCAAGGGCGGCGCCCACTGGGTGCACGTCAACCCGATCCCCCTGAACCCGGTCAAGGGCTCGAAGTGGACCGCCTCCGACCCGATGGTCGAAAAGCGCTTCGTGGAGATCCTGCGGGACAACGGGATCTCCGCGACCATCCGCGACACCCGCGGCTCGGACATCGACGGCGCCTGCGGGCAGCTCGCGGCGGAGGTCATCGAATCCGACGACCACCGCGCGGATCGCGAGGCGCGCGTGGCGCGCGTCGAGGCCATCGCAGCGGCCACCGACTGAGGACTCCCCGTGCAGATCAGATTCATGCCCGTCCGCTTCGGCGAGGGCTACGACATGCAGGAGGTCGATGACTTCATCGACCGCTGCGAACGTGCCCTGCTCTCGGGCGACGGCTCGGCCACGGCCGAGACCGTGCAGCAGCACCGTTTCAGCCCCACCAGGTTCCGCGAGGGGTACGACATGGAAGACGTCGACCGCTTCCTCGACGCAGTGCTGCTCCCGCTGTTCACTTCGCCCGAGACGTTCCCGTACGACCCTGAGCGGGACTACACCGGCGCCGACCTCTCCAAGGAGGCACGTGTGCTGGCGAAGCAGCAGCGGGCCGCGGAACGCCGCGCGGCGAAGGGCGAGAGAGCGTCCGCATCTGCGGTCCATGCTGCGGAGCGGCGGCCAGGCCTCCTGGGCCGGCTGTTCGGCGCCGGCCGCTGAGCCCGACGCGCGGGATCGACGCCCCGCACGCCTCCCCGTCCCACCCTTCCCACGCCGCTACAGTGGGACCCCGACAGCACCGAGGAAGGACCTACTGGTGAGCACATCGTTCGAGCGTGTCTCTCGCTTCAGCGTCGGATACGACATGCGCGAGGTCGACGAGTTCCTCTCCCGCGCCCGCTCCGCCTACGAGGGGCGGGATCCCGCCTTCAGCGGCGCCGACATCACGGCGGCCAGCTTCGCCACCGAGCGCGGCGGATACGACATGCGTGTCGTCGACGAGGCCCTCGACCGGCTCTCGGACGCCTTCGCCCTGCAGGCGCGGGATGATGCGATCGCCCAACACGGCGAGGACACCTGGATCGGGCAGCTCACCGAGCGCGCCGAGGTGCTCAAGGAGCGTCTCGAGCGCCCCGCAGGGGATCGCTTCGCCCCGGCCGCGCAGGGGAGCCCGCCTATGACAAGGCGGATGTCGATGCCCTGTGCGACCAGCTCGTCGCCTACTTCACCGATGGCCACCCGATGAGCGTCGATGACGTGCGACGGGCCGCCTTCGGCGCCGCCGCGGCTCCGAGGGATACCGCGAGGCCGTCGTCGACGTCTACCTCGACCATGTCGCGGACGTGATGGCCTCCGTGCCGTGACCGGCACCCCCACCCGCAGGCTGATCCTGTTGGGCTCCACCGGATCGATCGGCACCCAGGCGCTCGACGTCCTCACCCGGTATCCGCACATCGCCCGGGTCCACGGCCTCGCCGTCGGTGGTACGCGGCCCGAGCTCGTGGCCGAGCAGGTCCTCGCCCACCGGCCGGCGCAGCTGGTGATCTCCGACGCCTCCCGTGCCGAGACCGTCATGGACGCGGTGCAGCAGGCCTGTGCCGAGGCCGGGATCCCCGCCCCGCAGATCGGGGCCGGCGCCGACGCGGTCGTCGAGCTCGCAGGATCCCTCGGTCCGGGGACGTGGTGCTCAACGCCATCACCGGCTCCGTCGGCCTGCTGCCCACCCTCGCCGTCCTCGACTCCGGGGCACGGCTCGCCCTGGCGAACAAGGAATCACTGGTCGTCGGCGGCCACCTGGTCACCGAAGCGGCAGCTCCCGGGCAGATCCTGCCTGTGGACTCCGAGCACACCGCGATCGCGCAGGCGCTGGCAGGGGGAGCACGAGCAGATCGACCACCTGGTGGTCACCGCCTCCGGCGGCCCCTTCCGTGGTCGCAGCCGTGAGGAGCTTTCGCAGGTCACCCCCGAGCAGGCGCTCGCCCATCCCACGTGGTCGATGGGCCGGGTGATCACCACCAACTCGGCGACCCTCGTCAACAAGGCCCTCGAGGTCATCGAGGCCTGCTTCCAGTTCGACCTGCCCGAGGATCGGGTCCAGGTGGTCGTCCATCCGCAGTCGATCGTGCATTCGATGGTCACCCTGGTGGACGGCTCCACGATCGCCCAGGCGAGCCCGCCGGACATGCGCCACGCCATCGGCTGGGCCCTCGCCCATCCTGAGAAGCTGCCCGGCCTCGCCGCGGCCCTGGATTTCTCCACCGCGCAGTCCTGGACCTTCGAACCGGTCGACGAGGACACCTTCGACGCGATCACCCTTGCCCGCGCCGCGCACCGGGAAGGCGGCGGCGCGATGGCCGTCTACAACGCCGTCAACGAGGAGGCCGTCGAGGCGTTCTTCACCGGCTCCCTGAGCTTCCTCGGCATCACCGCTCTGATCCGGGAGGTGCTCGAGGATCCGCGCAGACCCCGCGCGCAGCGGGTCGACGGGGTCGAGGGCCTGCTGGCGGTGGAGGACTGGGCGCGCGTGACCGCCCGCGCGCTGATCACCGGCCGGGCTCGCTGACCGTGCTGCTGTTCCTGCTCGGCGTCCTGATCATCGCCGTCGGACTCGCCGTCTCGATCGCCCTGCACGAGGTGGGCCACCTGGTGCCCGCGAAGCTGTTCGGGGTCCGCGTCACCCAGTACATGGTCGGCTTCGGACCCACTGTCTTCTCCCGCACCCGGGGCGAGACGGAGTACGGGGTCAAGGCGATCCCGCTGGGCGGCTACATCCGCATGATCGGGATGTACCCGCCGCACAAGGGGGAGCCCGAGGGCACCATCCGTGAGGACTCCACCGGGCTGCTGCAGCAGATGACCGAGCTGTCCGAGGAGGCGAAGCAGTACGAGTCCTCCCAGTACGGACCGGAGGACGCGCATCGCACCTTTGTCGCGCTGTCGGTGCCCAAGAAGCTGGTGGTGATGCTCGGGGGCCGCTGATGAACCTCCTCATCTCCGTGGTGCTGATGGTGGTGCTGGTCAGCGGCATCGGCCTGCCGGCGGTGACCCCGACCGTGCAGTCCGTCTCCGAATGCGTGGTCGCGGCGGATGCCCCCGCGGACGTCTCCTGCGAGGGACGCCCGGCGGCGCCCGCCCTCGCCGCCGGCATCCGCCCCGGTGACGTCCTGCAGGAGATCGACGGCCAGCGGATCGATCGCTGGTCCGATGTCACCACCGCGGTGCGGGCGGCGGAGGACCGCACGGTCGAGGTGGTCGTCGAGCGGAACGGCGAGGTCCTCCGGCTCGAGGCGACGATGATCGTCGATGCCCGTCCAGTGCTCGACGAGGACGGTGCCGCAGTGCTGGACGCCGACGGGAATCTCGTGACCGAGCAGGTCGGCTTCCTCGGCGTCTCCGGCACCCCGGACCTGGTGCCGCAGTCGCCGGCGATGGTGCCGGAGATGGCCTGGTCCGCGGTCACCCAGACCGGGAGGCTCGTGGTCACCCTGCCGGTGCGTCTGTACGAGGTGGGTCAGGCGGCCTTCGGCGATGCCGAACGCGATCCCAACGGCCCGCTCGGCGTCGTCGGCGTGTCCCGTCTGGCCGGTGAGGTCGCCTCCGCCGACCAGCCGGGCTTCGAGCTGCGCGAGAAGACCGGCACCATGATCTCGATGCTCGCCTCCCTGAACATGGCGCTGTTCGTGTTCAACCTGGTGCCGCTGCTGCCGCTGGACGGCGGTCATTTGGCCGGGGCGCTGCTCGAAGGCGTGCGACGGTTCCTCGCACGGCTTCGCGGCAGGCCGGATCCCGGCCCTGTCGACATGTCCCGGATGCTCCCGCTCACCAATGCGGTCGCGATCGTCTTCATCCTGATGACGCTGCTGCTGCTGTACGCCGACATCGTCAGGCCGATCAGCCTGTTCCCCTGAGATCCCCGGATGGTGCTCTGAGCCACGGCACACGTGCAGGAGCGGTGGAGGTGTCGCACCTCGCCTCGCGCGCCGGTGCTCGCGAGTCCATAATGGAGGGGTGACTTCTGTGAGCCTCGGTATCCCGTCCGTCAAGCAGCCGCCGCCGGTGCTCGCCCCCGGCGGAAGACCCGCAAGGTCAAGCTCGGCAACATCCACGTGGGCGGTGACGCACCGATCACGGTGCAGTCGATGACCACCACCCCCACCCACGACATCAACGCGACTCTCCAGCAGATCGCGGAGCTCACCGCTGCGGGCTGCGACATCGTGCGCGTGGCCTGCCCGCGCCAGGAGGACGCCGACGCGCTCGTGGCGATCGCCGCGAAGTCCCCGATCCCGGTGATCGCCGACATCCACTTCCAGCCCAAGTACGTCTTCGCCGCGATCGAGGCGGGCTGCGCCGGGGTGCGTGTGAACCCCGGCAACATCCGTCGTTTCGACGATCAGGTCAAGGACATCGCCAAGGCCGCGAACGATCACGGCACCGCGCTGCGCATCGGCGTCAACGCCGGCAGCATCGACCCGCGCATGATGACCGGTGACCGGGTGACCCCGAGGCGCTGGTGGCGTCCGCGAAGTGGGAGGCCTCCCTGTTCGAGGAGCACGGCTTCCACGACTTCGGCATCTCCGTGAAGCACAACGACCCGGTGATCATGGTCGATGCGTACCGCCAGCTGTCCGCAGAGGGCGACTGGCCGCTGCACCTGGGCGTCACCGAGGCCGGCCCTGCCTTCCAGGGCACCATCAAGTCCTCCGTCGCCTTCGGGATCCTGCTGGGCGAGGGCATCGGCGACACCATCCGCGTCTCGCTGTCCGCCCCGCCGGTCGAAGAGGTCAAGGTCGGCAACCAGATCCTGCAGTCGCTGAACCTCAAGCCGCGCAAGCTCGACATCGTCTCCTGCCCCTCCTGCGGCCGAGCTCAGGTGGACGTCTACAAGCTGGCGGACGAGGTCACCGAGGGGCTCAAGCACCTCGAAGTCCCGCTGCGCGTGGCCGTGATGGGCTGCGTCGTCAACGGCCCGGGCGAGGCTCGCGAAGCCGATCTCGGCGTCGCCTCCGGCAACGGCAAGGGCCAGATCTTCGTCAAGGGCAAGGTCATCAAGACCGTCCCGGAGGCGGATATCGTGCCGACCCTGCTGGCCGAGGCGAACCGCATCGCCGCCGAGATGGATGAGGACGCCTCCTCCACCGGTGCTCCCTCCATCTCCGTGGGCTGACCCTCATGTTCCGGCGCGGCGGGCGGGTCCGAGCAGTCCGCCCCGGCGGCCTCGACGCCGCGCTCGCCCTCGCGCTCTCCGACCCGATCACCAACGCACTGGCCGGTGCACGGCTGCGGGAGTCGGCGCGCTCGGCCGCGCTGTCCCAGGAGTTCTCGTTCGCCGGTGAGGAGCTGCAGCCCGAGGGCCTGCTGTGGCATGGAGTGAACCTCTCGCCGATGTCGGCGACCGAGCGCGCGCTGGACGATTTCGGCCGCCGCATGGCGGGGCGCGGCCGACGGGCGAGCTCCGTGGTCGGCGACCGTGCAGCGGTGCAGCAGCTCTGGGAGCATCTGGCAGCGACCTGGGGAATGGATGTGCGCGAATACCGCTGGAGCCAGCCGCTGCTGCTCGCCGACGCGCCGAGCGCCTCGCCCCGGGGCGACGCGGTCGGTCTGCGGCCCGCAGTGCCGGGCGAGGAGGACGCGGTGTTCCCCGCCGCTGTGGCGATGTTCCGCGAAGAGGTGGGGGTGGACCCGCTGCTGGGCGACGGCGGGCGCTCCTACCGCAGGCGGATCGCCGAGCTGATCCGGGACCGGCGCACCTACGTCCTCATCGAAGACGGCGAGGTGCTGTTCAAAGCCGACGTCGGTGCGCTGTTCGGGCCGGTCGCACAGATCCACGGCGTCTGGGTGCGGCCCGACCAACGGGGGCGGGGCCTCGGCCGGGCCGGGATGACGGAGCTGGTGCGTCAGGTGTGCCGTGACCACGCCCCGCAGGTCACCCTGTATGTCAATGATTTCAACGAGCCTGCTCGGCGCGCCTATGCGGCCTCCGGCTTCCGGCAGGTTGGGGAGCTGACCACGATCCTGTTCTGAAGCGGGCCGCCGCCGCGTGTGCCGCCCCCGCCCTGCCACCGGTGCCGCAGAGCGTCAACAGCCCGCTGGCGAACCAGATCGGGGCCAGAAGTGGTTCATCGGTGGGCTGTTGCCGGTTGCCCCAGCGTGACGCAACCCGCAGGGGGCTGGCCTCGGCAGATACACTCCGGCGATGATCGTGACGCCCGCCCTCGATGACTCCCGCCTCTACCTCCTGCAGGGTGCGCCCGCCGTCGGCAAGCTGACCCTCGCCCGCGAGCTCGAGCGCCGCACCGGTGCGATCGTCGTCGACAACCACCTGGTCAACAACGCCGTGTTCCTCCCAATAGGGCTGGGACGCGACCCCGAGGTGACCCTCGAGCAGACCGACGCGCTGCGCGACCGCGTGCGCGACGTGGTCCACGAGGCCACGATCGCCGCCCCAGCCTCGCTCAGTCATGTCTTCACCTTCTGGCTCCCGGACAGCCCCGAGAACGCGGAGCATGTGGAGCGCCTGCGTGCTCTCGCCGAGCGCCGTGGCGCACGGTTCATCCCGGTATGGCTGACCGCGTCCCGTGAGGCACTGCTGGAGCGAGTCGCCGCGCCCGGCCGGGCCGAGCGCTCCAAGCTCGTGGACCCGGGCATCCTGTCCGAGCTGCTCGAGAAGCCGCAGCTGCCTGCCCCGCCCGATGCGGTGATCCTCGACCTCAGCGAGACCACTCCGGCGCAAGCCGTGCAGGAGCTCCTGGCCGCGCTCGACTGAGCGATGCCACAGGCGCGGGACCGGGCCGGTCAGCCGCGGGCGAGCTCATCGAGCGTCAGCAGCACGTTCGCCGCCGTCCAGGGCGAGCGGCGCCACCTCCGCCGGGCGGCCGTCGAACAGCACCTTCTCGGGCAGCGACCCGGCCTCGGTGCGATGGGCGGCGAGCCACTGCAGGATCTCTGAAGCTGCCTCGCGCTCCCCGGCACGGGCGAGGCCCAGGCCCAGCAGGCTGGTCGACGGGGTCCAGCTGACGCCGTCCTCGCGCCAGGAGGCGCCCGGCGCGATCCCGCCCCCGGGCCGGGCGAGGCTCGAGCGCAACGACAGCAGCTGCTCAGGAGGGGCCACGTCGTGGCAGCCGGTGGCGTCGAAGAAGGCAAGAGCGGAATCGGGGCCACCGCCGTTGCGGTACCGCTGGTGACCGGTCCGGCCGAAGGTGCCATCCAGCAGCTCGGCGAAGGTCTCCGCGGCGTCACGTGCGCTGCGCTCCCCGGTCAGCCGCGCCCCGGCGCGCAGTCCCGTCAGGGTGGCGGCCATGATCCCGAGGGTCACCGACCGCTCGCGCACCTCCCAGTAGTCGGGGAGACCGGCGGCAGCCCGGCACCGCCTCGGGTGCCGGTGTGCAGGGCGCTGAGCGAGGTCATGATCATCGCGTCCAGCCCCTCGATCACGCCCTCACGGACGTCGGGGCCGGCGGCGTCAGCCACCTCGGCGGCGGCCCACAACAGCAGCCCGGTCCCGTCGAACTGGCGGTCCCGGCCGTCGGGCGACAGGCCGGTCCCGGGGTCGTAGCGGGCCTCGAACCAGCCATCGCTGTCCTGCAGGGCCTGCAGATGGCGAAGGGCGGAGACGGCAGGGTCGAGGTGCCCCACTCGGGCGAGCGCCACCGCGCAGAAGGCGACATCGCGCGGCCAGATGTATCGCCAGGAGCTGCTCCAGCCCGCGACGGGGGCTGGCAGCTGGTCGGAGAGCACCCAGAGGTCCCGCAGAGCGGACTCGGCCAGGCCCGTCAGCTCCTCGTCGACGCCAGGCGCGGCGGCGAGGGCGGCGCGCCAGTCGGCGGTGCCCGCCCAGAACTCCTCCGCGCGTGTCCGGGCCGGGGAGGAGACGGGATGGTCCTCGCTCAGGCGCGGATTCTCGGCCGGGACGCGGCCCCCGGCGCGTGCGCCGACAAGGCTGCGTTGGCCGTTCGCGTCGTAGACCACTGTCTGTGACCACAGGGGGATCTCGGTGCGGGGATCGATGGCCGGGCGCAGCGAGCGGTGCGCGGTGAGGCCGCCGGCGCCGACCGCGCCCAGCGCGGCGAGCGCTCCGGCGCCGCTCAGGACCTGCCGACGGGACGAGGAGCTGGGCATCCCTCGAGGGTACCGGCGCTCCGTCGGCGGCTGCAGCGGGAGCCGAAGGACGGTCGGCGCCCGTTACGATGGGCCTGCGCGAGCCACCGGTGGCCCCGCACCGAACCGCCCTGTGTGAAAGGCCTGCCCCATGATCCGTCTGTCCACGTCCTTCGTCCGCACCCTGCGGGAGGACCCGGCCGACGCCGAGGTCGCGAGCCACAAGCTGCTGGTGCGCGCAGGCTACATCCGTCGCGGCGCGGCCGGGGTCTACACCTGGCTGCCGCTCGGGCTGAAGGTGCTGCGCAAGGTCGAACAGATCGTGCGCGAGGAGCAGGAAGCGATTGGCGGCCAGGAGGTGCTGTTCTCGGCGCTGCAGGCCCGTGAGCCCTACGAACGCACCGGGCGGTGGGACGAATACGGCCCCACCCTGTTCCGGCTGCAGGACCGCAAGCAGGACGACTACCTGCTCGCGCCCACCCACGAGGAGATGTTCACGCTCACGGTGAAGGACCTGTATTCCTCGTACAAGGACCTGCCCACCATGCTGTACCAGATCCAGACGAAGTTCCGCGACGAGGCACGTCCGCGCGCCGGGCTGCTGCGCACCCGCGAGTTCGTCATGAAGGACGCCTACTCCTTCGACATCGACGATGCGGGACTGGACGCCTCTTACGAGAATCAGCGCGGCGCCTATCAGCGCACCTTCGAACGGCTCGGGCTGCCGACAGTGATCTGCCATGCCGATGCCGGCGCCATGGGTGGCTCCCGCTCCGAAGAGTTCCTGCACCCCACCCCCGTGGGCGAGGACACCTTCGTGGTCTCCGAGGGCGGCTATGCGGCGAACGTCGAAGCGGTCACCACTGTGGCACCGGCCGCGCTGGACGACGCGATGATCGCCGCACTGCCGGCGATGCACATCGAGGACACACCGGGCGCGTCGACCATCGCGAAGCTCGCCGAGTTCTCGAACCAGGCCTTCCCCGGGAAGGGCCCGATCTCCGAGACGGGGAGTGGACCCGCTACGAGATGCTCAAGCACCTCGTCTACCTGCTGACCTTCCCCGACGGCTCCACCGAGCCGCTGGTGATCGCCATCCCCGGCGACCGCGAAGTCGATCCGAAGCGGCTCGAGACCGCCGTCGCCCCGGCGCTCGCGACCCCGTTCACCGACGCGGACTTCGAGAAGCACCCGGTGTTGAAGAAGGGCTACATCGGCCCTGAGGGGCTGGGGCTGGACTCTGCTTCCGAGATCCGCTACCTGGTCGATCCGCGCGTGGTGCCCGGCACCTCATGGGTCGCCGGCGCCGGCGAGAAGGACAAGCACGTCTACGACCTCGTCTTCGGTCGGGACTTCACCGCCGACGGCACCATCGAGGCCGCAGAGGTGCGCGACGGCGATCCCGCGCCCGACGGCTCCGGCCCGCTGCGCCTGACCCGCGGCATGGAGATGGGGCACATCTTCCAGCTGGGCCGCAAGTACGCCGAAGCGCTGGACCTGAAGGTGCTGGACGAGAACGGCAAGGCGGTCGTGGTGACCATGGGCTCCTACGGCATCGGCGTCACCCGCGCCGTGGCGGCCGTCGCCGAGCTGTACCACGATGAGAAGGGCTTGGTCTGGCCGCGTCAGCTCGCCCCGGCGGATGTGCACATCATGGCCACGGGCAAGGGGCAGGAGATCTTCGAGGAGGCCGAGCGCATCGCGGCCGAGCTCGAGGCGCGCGGTCTCGAGGTGCTCTTCGACGACCGGCCCAAGGTGTCCCCGGGAGTGAAGTTCAAGGATGCGGAGATACTGGGCATGCCCACATCCGTGGTGGTCGGCAGAGGCCTGGCGACGGGTGTGGTCGAGGTGCGCGATCGGGCGAGCGGCGAGGTCCGTGAGGTCGCTCCCCAGGAGGTCGTCGACGCGGTGGTGGCGGAGGTCCGCGGAGCCTGAGGCTCCGCGGCGCACCTGCCGTCAGCCGTCGGCGGCAGGGTCCTCCACCTGCAGGCTCGGCAGCGGATCCATCCGGTCCACGAGCGCGGCCAGCCTCTCCGCCTCGGCGAGAGCGGCCGCGATCGGCAGCGCACGCCGCTCGAAGGGCGCCGCACCGGTCAGGGCGATGTGGTCGATCAGCAGACCCTGCGCCAGCAGGGTCGGCAGCTGCCCCGCGAGCTGTGCGTCGAGCGTCCCGCCCGGGATGGCGTAGACCGCCTGCCGCGGCACCACCAGGGCGCCGTCCTCCTCGGCGAAGCGTCCCAGCGCCTCGGCCCGGGCGCGATGCACCTCGACCTGTCCCAGATGGGCTTCGCGAGCGTCGTCCTCAGCCCGTGATGCGAGCACCTCGTGGAGGTAGCCCGCGTACCACTCCTCCTGCTGCGCCTTCTCGACGGTGGTGAAGTAGTCCGCCTCGGCACCGATCGAGGGCGGATCCGTGTCGGGCACCTCTCGCGTGGGCACGATCTCCTCGGCCGTCGCCGGGGCGGTGACCTCGCTGAGACCGGCGGCAGACTCGAGCCGCCGCGCGATCCAGGCGGTGTGCGCCGCGATCGCGACCACCGGGCGAGCCAGCGAGCCGGAGACCTGACGTGCCCCGGAGGTCGCCAGATCCCGCAGCTCCACCAGCGCTCCGAGGAGACCGGCGAGATCGTTCGGGGCGTCGGCGGCCGGGAGGGGTGCTGTCTGCCCGGGGGCCGGATCCTCCGCCGCCTCGATCTCCTTCTCGCGCTGGGCTCCTGTCAGCAGCGCGGTGCGCTGGACGGGCAGCGCTGTGCTGAGCGTGGTCAGGGCCGTCGAGACGGCCAGCTCCCCAGCAGCCGGATCCCTGCTCTGGACCACCTGCTCGGTGCCAGCCAGCGTCCGCTCCACGAGGGTGATCAGGTCCACGCGGAAGAGATCATCGATCCCGGGCGGGGGCGGGGTGTACGGCTCAGGCCCACCCAGGGCGACTCTGCCGCAGCCCGCCGTGGCCAGCACCGCCAGGGCCCCGACGGCGGCTCGCAGCACCCGGCGACGGGGGACGGTGGCAGCGGTGGCGGGAGAGGGAGCGAGGAGGGACACAAGGAGGATTCTCGCATCGAGGGCCCTGGGGAGCACGCGGGCGGTGCGCGGACACTATCCTGGTGATACTGCTCCGGGGAACGCCCCGGGCAACACAGAACCCCATAGCAGGAGGAGACGAGCGGCCATGAGCGCACTCGACGACCAGACCATCCTGCGGGACGCGGCCACCCGGGTGCTGGACGCCCACGGGCTCGTCCTCGAGGACATCGAGATCCGCAGCGGCGGCACCCCCAGGTCCGGCTGATCGTGGACCTCCCCGAGGATCAGCTGGGCAGCGCCGATCTCGACACCGTCGCCGCAGCCTCGCGCGAACTCTCCGAGATGGTCGACGCCGATGACACGCTGCTGGGCAGCGCTCCCGTCCTGCTCGAGGTGACCACCCCAGGTGCCGATCGCACCCTCGCAGACCCGCGGCACTTCCGCCGCTCCCGGGGACGGCTGCTAGCCCTGACCACCGCCGACGGCACCGCCTACCGCGCCCGCCTCCTCACGGTCGACGGCGAGCAGCTGATCCTGCGCCAGGAGCCCGGCCGCGACGACCGCGGGCGACCGCTGAAGCTGGTCGAGGGGACGAGCGAACGTCTGCAGATCCCGCTCGCGGACGTCGCCACCGCACACGTCGAGATCGAGTTCGACCCGCCCGCCGATCTCGCACAGCTGCTCGCTGATGCCGGGTCCACCGACGCGGACCACACCGCCGCAACGAAGGAGAGCTGAGATGGACATCGACATGGGTGCCCTGCGGGCACTTGAGCGCGAACGCGAGATCAGCCTGCCCGTGCTGCTGGACGCGATCCGCTCAGCGCTCCACGCCGCCTACCTCCACACCGATCATCCGGTCCGTGACTCGGAAGTGCTGATCGACGAGAGCACCGGCGAGGTCGCGGTCATCGCCCGGGAACGGGCCTCCGACGGCTCCGTCGCCGAGGAGTGGGACGACACCCCCGAGAACTTCGGCCGGGTAGCCGCCTCCACCGCCCGCCAGGTGATCTTCCAGCGGATCCGCGATCTCGAGGACGAGGCGGTGCTTGGCGAGTACGCCGATCGCGCCGACGACATCGTCTCCGGGATCATCCAGCAGGGCCGCGACCCCCGCATGGTGCTGGTGGACCTCGGCGAGGTCGAGGCCGTGCTGCCCCCGCATGAGCGGGTGCCGGGGAGGACTACTCCCACGGCCGCCGCCTGCGCGCGTACGTCACGGAGGCGCGCCGCGGCCCCAAGGGACCCCAGATCACGCTCTCGCGCTCGCACCCGAACCTGGTGCGTCGCCTCTTCGCCCTCGAGGTCCCGGAGGTCGCCGACGGCACCGTCGAGATCGCAGGCCTGGCCCGCGAGGCAGGGCACCGCACCAAGATGGCCGTGTACGCCACCGTGCCCGACGTCAACCCCAAGGGCTCCTGCATCGGTCCGATGGGCGCCCGGGTACGGGCGGTGATGAACGAGCTCGGCGGGGAGAAGATCGACATCGTCGATTTCGATGAGGATCCCGCACGCTACGTCGCCAATGCGCTCTCGCCCGCGAAGGTCTCGAGCGTCACCGTGATCGACGAGGTGGGCAGGGCGGTGCGCGCCGTGGTCCCCGAGACGCAGCTCTCGCTCGCGATCGGGAAGGACGGGCAGAACGCCCGCCTGGCCGCCAAGCTCACCGGGTGGAAGATCGACATCCGCCCTGACAGCGCGCCGGAACCGCCCGCCGACGCCTGAGGTGTGTCGCACGCCTCCCCGCTGAGGTCGCGGCGGTGCCGGTCCGCTACACTGGGGAGGCTGTTCGCCGAGAGGTGCCGCAGATCGTCCGTCGATCGAGCACCTGCCCGAGCGGACGTGCTCGGAACGGAGGTCACGGCGTGCACACTCACCCTGCCCCTCATATCCCCGAGCGCACGTGCGTCGGCTGCCGTCAGGTCGCCCCGCGCGAGCAGCTGGTGCGTCTGGTCCGGGAGTCCGCTCCCGAGGGCTCCGCTCCACGTGTCCGTGCCGACCCCTCCGGGTCGGCCTCCGGCCGCGGGGCATGGCTCCACCCCGATGCAGCTTGTCTCGACCTCGCCCTGCGGCGAGGCGGCTTCGCCCGGTCTTTCCGCGGCGCCGTCGACACCGGGCACCTCGCCCGGGACCTCGAGAACTTCGAACCCGCCCGTACGTGGAACAGGTAGAAGAACCCATGGACATCCGATGAGTACTCGCAAATGAGCACCCTCAGGAACTAATGGTCCGCGCCCTCTTGTCGGCCGGACCGAGACAGGAGAAATGTGGCTAAGGTCCGCGTCCACGAGCTCGCCAAGGAGCTCGGACACCCCAGCAAGGCAGTTCTGCAGAAGCTGCAGGACATGGGCGAATTCGTTCGCTCGGCCTCCTCGACCATCGAAGCACCGGTAGCCCGCCGTCTGCGTGAGGAGCTGCCCGCCAAGAAGGCGGATGACGCCCCCGCAGCGAAGAGCGATGCCGGCGCTTCCCCCAAGAAGCCCGGTGCGCCCAAGCCGGGCGGTGCTGCTGCACCCAAGCCGGGCGCCAAGCCCGCAGCCCAGAAGCCCGCCGAGTCTGCCGAGGCAGAGGCCCCGAAGCCGGCCGCTGAGGCGCCCGCTCCGGCGCCGACGCCGGCCGAAGAGGCTCCGGCCCCGACGCCCGATGCGGAGGCCCCGGCCCCCGCACCGAAGCCCGGCGCGCAGAAGCCCGCTCCGTCTCCCGCACCGAAGCCCGGTGGTGAGCGTCCCGCGCCCCGCCCCGGCAACGCACGCCCCGGGAACAACCCCTTCGCCAGCGCGCAGGGCATGCCCCGTCCCGGTGCCCGCAAGCCGGCACCCGGTGGCGGTCGCCCGCCGCGCGAGGGAGGCCCGCGTCCGGGCGGTCCCCGTCCCGGGAACAACCCCTTCGCCAGCGCACAGGGCATGCCCCGTCCGGGTCAGCGCCCGCCGCGTCCCGGCGCCGACCAGGCAGGACAGACCGGTGCGCGTCCGGCACGTGAGGGTGGGGCTCCCCGCCCGGGCAGTGCCGCACCGCGTCCGGGTGGTGGCGGCCGTCCCGGCATGCCCACCCCGGCATCATGCGACAGCACTCCTCCGGCGGCCTCGCCGACGCCAACCAGGGCGGCGGCCCCGGTCGTGGTCGTGGCGGTCGTCCCGGCCCCGGTGGCGGCGGCCCCGGTGCAGGCGGCCCCGCCCGTCCCGGCGGCGGTCCCCGCGGTCGCGGCGGTCGCGGCAGCACCCAGGGTGCCTTCGGTCGTGGCGGCAAGCCCGCCCGCTCGCGCAAGTCGAAGCGTGCGAAGCGCGCAGAATTCGAGCAGATGTCGGCGCCCGCACCGGGCGGCGTCTCGATTCCGCGCGGTGACGGGAACACCCCGATCCGCCTGCGTCGCGGAGCATCGCTCTCCGACTTCGCCGACCTCATCGATGTCAACCCGGCATCGCTGATCACTGTGCTGTTCGCGATGGGCGAGATGGCCACGGCCACCCAGTCCCTCGACGAGGAGACCTTCGATCTGCTCGGCACCGAGCTGGGCTACAAGATCGAGATCGTCTCCCCGGAGGACGAGGAACGCGAGCTGCTCGGACAGTTCGACATCGATCTCGATGCCGAGCTCGACGGGGAGGGCTCCGCGGACCGTGCACCGCGTCCCCGGTCGTCACCGTCATGGGCCACGTCGACCACGGCAAGACCCGACTGCTGGACACCATCCGGAAGTCGACCGTCGGCGCGGGCGAGGCCGGTGGCATCACCCAGCACATCGGTGCCTACCAGGTCGAGGTCGAGCACGACGGCGCCGACCGCGCCATGACGTTCATCGACACCCCGGGCCACGAGGCGTTCACCGCCATGCGTGCCCGTGGTGCGAAGGTCACCGACATCGCGATCCTGGTGGTCGCGGCGGATGACGGCGTGATGCCGCAGACCATCGAGGCGCTCAACCACGCCCAGGCGGCGGACGTGCCGATCGTGGTCGCGGTCAACAAGGTGGACAAGCCGGAGGCCAACCCGGAGAAGATCCGCCAGCAGCTGACCGAGTACAACCTGATCGCCGAGGAGTACGGCGGCGAGACCATGTTCGTCGACGTCTCCGCCCGCGAGAACCTCAACATCGAGGCGCTGCTGGAGGCGGTCCTGCTGACCGCCGATGCCGCGCTCGAGCTCACCGCGAACCCGGACAAGGACGCACGCGGCGTATCGATCGAGGCCAACCTCGACAAGGGCCGCGGCCCGGTCGCCACGGTCCTGGTCGAGCAGGGCACCCTGCGTGTCGGCGACGCGATCGTCTGCGGCAGCGGCCATGGTCGTGTGCGAGCGATGCTCGATGAGAACGGTGTCAGCGTGGAAGAGGCTGGTCCGTCGCGACCGGTCCAGGTGCTCGGTCTGACCTCGGTGCCCGGCGCCGGTGACTCCTTCCTGGTCGCCCAGGACGAGCGCACCGCCCGCCAGATCGCCGAGAAGCGCGAGGCCGCCAAGCGTGCCGCGTCGCTCTCGAAGGTCCGCAAGCGGATCAGCCTCGAGGACATCAACCAGCACATGGCTGATGGCAAGGTCGAGACCCTCAACCTCATCCTCAAGGGTGACGCGGCCGGTGCCGTGGAGGCTCTCGAGGAGTCGCTGCTGGGCATCGAGATCGGTGACGGCGTGGACCTGCGCATCATCGATCGCGGCGTCGGCGCGATCACGATGAACAACATCAACCTCGCTGTCGCCTCGAACGCGGTCATCATCGGCTACAACGTGCGGGCCGAGGGCCTGAACGCTGACTACGCCGACCGCGAGGGGCGTGGAGATCAAGTACTACAGCGTGATCTACAACGCCATCGACGAGGTCGAGCAGGCTCTCAAGGGCATGCTCAAGCCGGAGTACGAGGAGGTCGAGCTCGGCTCGGCAGAGATCCGCGAGATCTTCCGCTCCTCCAAGTTCGGCAACATCGCCGGTTCGATCGTGCGCAGCGGCATCATCAAGCGCGGTGCGAAGGCTCGCATCACGCGCGGTGGAGTGGTCGTCGCCGAGAACATCGAAGTGGCCGGCCTGCGCCGGTTCAAGGACGATGTCACCGAGGTCCGCGACGGATACGAGTGCGGTATCAACCTGGGGTCCTACAACGACCTCCAGCTCGAGGACCACATCACCACCTATGAGATGCGGGAGAAGCCCCGCATCTGAGGCAGGGACGGCCGGGCACCCACCAGGGCCCGGCCGTCACCCGCGGGGGAGGAGACCACGATGATCGAGGTGCCCCTCCCCCTGCGTGCCCCGTCGGCCCACCGCGTCACCGCGCGGGCCGCGGGGCATTTCGCTCTGGCAGTCGAGGCCGCCCCCTGACGCCCTTCGATCATCCCCCTCTCGAGACGCCCGTCGGGCTCGCCACAGACCAGGAGAACCTCATCCCATGAACGACAATCCCCGTGCTCTCAAGCTCGCCGACCGCATCAAGGTCATCGTCGCCACCATGCTCGACACGCGCGTCAAGGACCCGCGGCTCGGCTTCGTGACGATCACCGATGTGCGGGTCACCGGAGACCTCCAGCACGCCACTCTCTTCTACACCGTCTTCGGCTCCGACGAGGAGCGCGAGGGCACCGGTGCCGCGCTGGCCAGCGCGACCGGAATGCTCCGCCGCGAGGTGGGCCGCCAGACCGGGATCCGCCTGACCCCGACCCTCGAGTTCATCGCCGACGCGGTCCCCGAGAACGCCCGCGTCATCGAGGACCTGCTCAGTGAGGCCCGTGGCCGCGACGCCGACCTCGAGAAGGTCAAGGAGGGTGCGAGCTACGCCGGTGACGCGGACCCGTACCGAAAGCCCCGCGAGGACGAAGACGAAGTTGCCGCCGAGGACCTCGACGGTGATGACCGCGACGGTGAGGAGCTCGACGACGTCGAGACCGGCCGCGAGCAGGCGTGAGCTCCGGCCCGCACAGCTCCGGCCCGCACGGCATCCTGTTCGTCGACAAGGCGTCCGAACGGACCAGCCATGACGTGGTCGCCCGGGTGCGCTGGCTGCTGAGCACGAAGAAGGTCGGGCACGCGGGCACGCTCGATCCGATGGCGACCGGGCTGCTGGTCCTCGGCGTGGGGCAGGGCACGCGCCTGCTCACCTACCTGGTGGGGCTCGGGAAGACGTACCACGCGACGATCCGGCTGGGACGCGCCACCACCACCGACGACCGCGAAGGGGAGGCGCTCGGCGAGCAGGCCGACGCCACCGGGATCACCGACGCGCAGATCGAGCAGCAGCTGCACGCCCTGCGAGGAGACATCGAGCAGGTGCCCTCCACGGTCAGCGCCATCAAGATCGACGGCAAGCGCGCCTACGCCCGAGCCCGCGCCGGGGAGGACGTCCAGCTGGCGGCCCGCCCCGTCCTGATCTCACGCTTCGAGGTCACCGCGCGCCGACAGGACACGGAGCACCTCGACCTGGATGCGGTGATCGACTGCTCCTCGGGCACCTACGTGCGGGCGCTGGCCCGCGATCTCGGCTCTGCGCTCGAGGTCGGAGGTCACCTCACCGCGCTGCGCCGCACCGCCGTGGGCCCCTTCGCCGTCGCGGACTCCGTGCACGTCCCCGCTCGGGGTGAAGGCGATGACGTCCCGCTCCCGCTGTACGGGCTCGGCCAGATCGCCCGCCAGGTGCTCAGCAGCGTGGTCGTCGACGACGTGCAGGCTGCCGCGCTCGGGAACGGTCAGCGCATCGACACCGACGGGATGCAGCCGAGGCCCGCAGAGGGAGGCGACCTCGGGCTCATCGGTGTCGCGGGGGAGGAACGCCCGATCGCTGCTCTCGACGATGCCGGCCATCTGGTCGCGATCCTGGAGCGCGAGGGAGACCGCTGGCGTCCGGTCCTGGTGGTGCCGGTGGACGCCCGCTGCTGAAGACGCCCCGCACATCACCCCGCACAGCAGAAGGGCCCTTCCCGAACTGATCGGGAAGGGCCCTTCTGGCTGCTGTGGGCAGGCCCGGGTCAGTAGTGGACCACGGTCTTGGTGCCGATGCTCGCCCAGTCGTACAGCCACTTGGCATCCGAGACCGGCATGTTGATGCAGCCATGGGAGCCGGAGAAGCCGAAGGACGAGCGCCACGGCGCACCGTGGAAGCCATAGCCGCGGTGGAAGTACTGCACCCAGGGGACGTCGGGGTTGTAGTAGTACTTCTCGTGGCCCTCGGGGTAGTTGTTCGCGTTCGTCATGTCCTGGCGGTCGTAGCGCAGGTAGATGTCGTAGGTGCCGGTGACGGTCTCGTTGCCGGGCTTGCCGTCGACCATCTTGCGCGGGCCCCACACGGGGGTATCGCCCACGTAGGCGGTCACGGTCTTGTTGGTGAGGTCCACGTCGATCCACTTCTCACCGGTCGGGTTGGACGGCGTGGTCGACTCCTCGTCGCCCGCCTCCTCCTCGTCCTTCGGGGCCTCGACCTGCTCGACCTCGGGCTCGATCTTCTTCGAGTCGAAGGCGGCCTCGAGGGGAGTGGTGCCCTTCATCGCGGCGATGAGCTCATCGGCCACTGCGTCGGTGTTCGTGATCTCCAGGCCGGCCTTCTTCTCGGTGAGGACCTTGACGACCTCGCCGTCCTCGCCCACCTGCTCGATGCCGTCCTCCACCTCGACCGCATCGCTGTCGGCGCGGGCCGAGACCCACTCGCGCACGGCGTCCTCGTCGACGGCGATCGTCAGGGCCTGGCCGTCCTCGTCGGGCTCCACGGAGATCCAACCGTTGCGGCGCTCCGCGGAGACGTCATGGGTCTTCCCGTCGGCGCCGGCGATCGACATCGGCTGCTCGAGCAGGGAGGCGATCGCACCGACGGTCTGCTCGGCCTCCTCGGTGGTGATGGAGGGGCGATCTCCTCGAGCGGCTGCTCGACCTCGAAATCCTTCAGCGCCGGAGCGTTCTGGTTGATCGCGTCCACAAGTGTCTGCGGGTCCATGCCGAGGCCGTGGCGGCCCGGGACGGCGTTCCAGGTCTGCTCGTCCTCGTCGAAGCTGACCGAGGCGTCGACCGGGGAGGTCATCTCTTCGGGCACGAGGCCCTTCGCGAACTCCATGACTGCGGCATCGTCGACGGTGACGACCGGCTCCACGGCATGCTCGCCCGACCAGGTCGAGGAGAGCACCCCGGTGAAGGAGTCATCGCGGGAGACGGCGGCCTGCGCGGTGGCGGAGGCATCGACGGTCACGCCGATATCTGCCAGCGGCACCTCGAGCTCCTGCTCACCGGCGGTCACCGCGACGGACACCGATTCGCCGCGCTCGGCGACCAGCGCGGAGATCTCCTCCGGAGTCTTGCCGGCGACATCCTGTCCGAGCACGGTGGTGCCCGGCAGTGCGCGGCCCTCGAACTGCTTGGCGTACGCCAGTGCACCGCCGGTCAGGACCACGGCGATCACAGCGACGATGGCCACCAGTGTGAGGACGGCTCGCCGGCGGCCGTTGCGGCCGGTGGGTCGCGACGGGCCGCCCAGCGCGGCCGTATCGGTCACGTTCGTCATGGATCCAGATCCGTTCTCGGCGGCCGTCGTGACTGCTCCCGCGCATCGGCGCGGAAGTGCACAGGGGTCCGTCCCCGGTACCGCCTCGGACCTCAGAATAACGGAGGGAGGCGCCCTTCTCGCGGGGGCAGGAGGCCGTTCTTCGTCACAGCTCGGTATCTTACCGAGCGATCAGGCGCGGTTCCTGACAGTTGCGGGCCGCATGGTGTGAACAAGGTGGCCGCTGGGGCCCCTGCTGCGGGCGCTACAGTGTGCACCGGCGTTCCTCGCCGCTGCGCCGTTCTCCGGCGTCCCTGCTCGAGGGTGTCAGTGCACACCCGGCCCCGGAAGGACATGACCGCCCCGTGACCCGCGTCCCCATCTGGCACTCCGTCGAGGAGGTGCCCGCCGACCTCGGCGCGACCGCGGTGTCGATCGGCAACTACGACGGTGTTCACCGTGGTCACCGTTTCGTGCTGGACCAGCTGCGACACCATGCAGAGTCCCGTTCGCTCGCCCCAGTCGCGCTCACCTTCTGGCCCCACCCCGGCATGTGATGGGGCAGCCGGCGCGGACGCCGCTGCTGACCGGCCATGAGGACCGGGATCGCCTCCTGCTGCTGGCCGGTATGCACGGTGTGCTCGACCTCGAGTTCACGCTCGACTTCGCACAGCACTCGCCTGAGGACTTCGTACGGATCTTCCTGGTCGACGGGCTGGGGATGAAGTGCGCGGTGCTGGGGGAGGACGCCCTGTTCGGCCGCGCGAATTCGGGGGACATCGGCACCATGCGCGAGCTGGGGAGCGGTACGGCTTCGAGGTCGTGACGGTCGCGGACCTTGGCCCGCAGGGGGCGGGCAGCGGCCGCATCTCGTCCTCCGGCATCCGCAGCGATCTGCTCGAGGGGAGGTGCGCTCGGCGAACGCTGCGCTCGGGAGGCTGCACACGGTCACCGACGTGGTCCATCACGGGTTCCGGCGCGGCAGGGAGCTCGGCTTCCCGACGGCCAACCTCGGGCCTGCGCCCGCAGGGCTGATCCCGGCGGACGGCGTCTATGCCGGCTACCTCACGGTGACCGAACAGGCTCCCGCCCACCTCGGGACCCGCCCCCTGGCCGGGGCGCCTGCCACCATCTCCATCGGCACCAACCCGACCTTCGAGCCCGACGGCGCCGCGCAGCGCACGGTCGAGGCCTACGTGCATGGCGCTCATGATCTCGACCTCTACGGCGACACCGTGCGGCTCGAATTCGTCGACTTCCAGCGTCCCACCCTCAAGTTCGACTCCGCGGCCGCGCTCGTCGAGCAGATGGGCAGGGACGTCGAGGTGACCCGCCACACTCTCGCTGCGGAGCACTCCCCTCCCGCAACTGACGGCTGATATCCTGCTCGAGCCGTGAATTCGGCCGCGGAGAGCGATCCGCACCCACAGCCCAGCACCCTCCCCACGGGTAGGTGCGCCTGAGGAGCGCTCGTCCAGAGAGCCCAGGGCACAAGGCCCTGCGGCGCCGCGCAGCGACCAGAGGAGAACCATATGGCCTTCGATACCGCCACCAAGCAGGCGATCATCACGGAGTACGCGACCAGCGAGGGCGACACCGGTTCGCCCGAGGTCCAGGCCGCGCTCCTGACGCACCGCATCACGTACCTGACCGAGCACCTGAAGACCCACAAGCACGATCACCACTCGCGCCGCGGCCTGATGCTGCTGGTCGGTCAGCGCAAGCGCCTGATGAAGTACCTGCAGGCCTCCGACATCACGCGATACCGTGCGCTGATCCAGCGCCTCGGCATCCGCCGCTGATCCTCTCCGCCGCTCGCCCCTTCGGGCGGGCGGCGGTTTCATCTGCCCGCAGCTGCGGGCATCCACAGCACCCCGCCCCGATCAGGTTCGGTCCTCGGCAGTGACCTGCGGACCGCTGGAGCATGGCTCACCCGGGCCCTCCCGCGCACCGCATGTGACTGACGAAGGCCGCACCGGCAGGGCAACCCCCACCAGAGGAGATACCCATGGCCATGGAAGGCCCTGAAATCACCGCCACCACCGCTGTCATCGACAACGGCTCCTACGGTCGTCGCGAGATCCGCTTCGAGACCGGCCGCCTCGCTCAGCAGGGCCGCCGGCGCCGTCGCCGTCTACCTCGACGACGACACGATGGTCTTCTCGGCGACCGCAGTGTCGAACAAGCCGAAGGACCACTTCGACTTCTTCCCGCTGACCATCGACGTCGAGGAGCGCATGTACGCCGCGGGTCGCATCCCCGGCTCGTTCTTCCGTCGTGAGGGTCGTCCCGGCACCGACGCGATCCTCGCCGCGCGCCTCACCGACCGCCCGCTGCGCCCCGCATTCGTCAAGGGCCTGCGCAACGAGGTCCAGGTCGTCCTCACCATCATGGCCAACGGCCCCGACGACGCCTATGACGTCGTCGGCATCAACGGTGCCTCCGCGTCGACCCAGATCTCCGGTCTTCCCTTCTCGGGCCCGATCGGCGCGGTGCGCATCGCGCTCATGCCGAACGCCGAGGGTGGCGGCCAGTGGGTCGCCTTCCCGACCTTCTCGCAGCTGGACGAGGCCGTCTTCTCGATGGTCGTCGCCGGCCGCATCGTCGAGGACGACGTCGCGATCATGATGGTCGAGGCCGAGGCCACCGACAACGCCTGGACGCTCATCAAGGAGCAGGGTGCGATCGCCCCCACCGAGTCCGTCGTCGCCGAGGGGATCGAGGCCGCCAAGGTCTTCATCCGCAGCCTCTGCGTCGCCCAGCAGGAGCTGGCCGCCACCGCCGCGAAGCCGGTGCGCGAGTTCCCGCTGTTCCTGGACTACCAGGACGACGCGTACGGCATCGTCGAGGCCGCCGCGAACGAGCGTCTCGCCGAGGTCATGTCCATCGCCGCGAAGACCGAGCGCGAGGAGCGCACCGAGCAGCTGCTCGGTGAGGTCGTCGAGGAGCTCGCCGCAGAGGGCAAGCAGCTCGAGGGTCGCGAGAAGGAGGTCTCCGGTGCGTTCCGTGCGCTGACCAAGCAGCTCGTGCGCAAGAAGGTCCTCACCGATGGTGTCCGCATTGACGGCCGTGGGCTGCGGGACATCCGTGCGCTCTCCGCCGAGGTCGAGGTGCTCCCGCGTGTGCACGGCTCGGCACTCTTCCAGCGCGGCGAGACCCAGATCATGGGTGTCTCCACGCTGAACATGCTGAAGATGGAGCAGCAGATCGACTCGCTCGGGCCGGTCAAGCACAAGCGCTACGTCCACCACTACAACTTCCCGCCGTACTCCACCGGCGAGACCGGTCGCGTCGGCTCGCCGAAGCGCCGCGAGGTCGGCCACGGCATGCTCGCGGAGCGTGCCCTGGTCCCCGTCCTGCCCACGCGTGAGGAGTTCCCGTACGCGATCCGTCAGGTCTCCGAGGCCCTCGGCTCCAACGGCTCGACCTCCATGGGCTCGGTCTGCGCCTCGACGCTGTCGCTGTTGAACGCCGGCGTGCCGCTGCGCGCCGCCGTCGCAGGCATCGCCATGGGCCTGATCTCCGACGTCGTGGACGGAGAGACCCGTTACGCGGCGCTCACCGACATCCTCGGCGCCGAGGATGCCTTCGGCGACATGGACTTCAAGGTGGCCGGCACTACGGAGTTCATCACCGCCATCCAGCTCGACACGAAGCTGGACGGCCTGCCGACCTCCGTGCTCACCGGCGCGCTGTCGCAGGCCCATGAGGCGCGTCTGGCGATCCTCGCGGTGCTGGACGAGGCCATCGACACCCCCGATGAGATGAGCCCCTACGCTCCGCGCGTCCTCGCGGTCA
Organism: Brachybacterium sp. Z12; assembly: GCF_014400405.1. Lineage (GTDB taxonomy): Bacteria > Actinomycetota > Actinomycetes > Actinomycetales > Dermabacteraceae > Brachybacterium. The sequence goes on from NZ_CP060496.1 coordinate 1,184,111, forward strand.
CCGTCCCCGTCGACAAGATCGGTGCTGTCATCGGCCCGAAGGGCGCGATGATCAACAAGATCCAGGACGACACCGGTGCGGACATCACCATCGAGGACGACGGCACCGTCTACATCGGCGCCACCGACGGCCCCTCGGCCGAGGCTGCGCGTGCTGCGGTCAACGCCATCGCCAACCCGATGGTCCCCGAGATCGGTGAGCGCTACCTCGGCACCGTCGTGCGCGTGGTCGATTTCGGTGCGTTCGTCTCGCTGACCCCGGGCAAGGACGGCCTGCTGCACGTCACCCAGCTGCGCAAGCTGAACGACGGCAAGCGTGTCGACAACGTCGAGGACGTCGCCAAGGTCGGCCAGAAGATCGAGGTCGAGATCCGCGAGATCGATGCCCGCGGCAAGATCTCGCTCGGCGTGATCGAGGACGAGGCGGAGTCCACCGACGCCGCCCCGGACGAGGAGACCTCCGCGGAGTGATCCGGCCGCTCACCCGCTGAGCACCTGCTCGAGGGCGGCACCCCACCCGGGGTGCCGCCCTCGCGTCGTCCTCGGCACCTGCCGTGTGCCGGGCCGTGCGCTTCACGCGCCGGCTGTCCACAAGGAACGAGCTGTCCTTGGCCGGACGTGCGCGCTCGGCCGACCCGGACGCTCTCGATTCAGCTCACCCTCCCGGCGAAGGGGAGGTGAGGGAGGTCTCGCGGGGCAACGTGCCGCTCCGTGGAACAATCGACCGATGCCTCTCGACCTCTCCTATGACGATCCCGCCTCCGACGTGCTGCTCGACTCCGCCACCGGGGTGCGCCGCAGCATCCTGCCCGGCGGGGGTGCGGCTGCTGACCCAGACGGACCGCAGCGTGCGCAGCGCGACCATCGGGCTGTGGCTGCCCGTCGGCTCCCGGGACGAGACCCCGGCCCACGCCGGCTCCACTCACGTGCTCGAGCACCTGCTGTTCAAGGGCACCCGCCGCCGCAGCGCGATGGACATCGCCACCGCCTTCGACGAGGTGGGCGGGGACTCCAACGCCCTCACCGCGAAAGAGCACACCCTCTACTACGGACGGGTCCGTTCGGCGGACATCCCGATGGCCGTGGACGTGCTCACCGACATGATCACTGCGTCCCTCCTCGAGCAGGATGCCCTGGCCACCGAGCGCGAGGTCATCCTCGAGGAGCTCGCGATGGCGGAGGACGATCCCAACGACGTCGGCTACGAGACCTTCCTTGCCGACGTGCTCGGACCGGACACTCCTCTCGGCCGCCCTGTCGGCGGGACCGTCGAGACCGTCTCCGCGCTGAGCATCGAAAACGTGCGCGACCACTTCACCGAGCACTACCGACCCGACAACCTCGTGGTCACCGCTGTGGGCGACATCGACCACGACGAGCTGGCCGGGCTCCTGCAGGCCGGGCTGCGTCGGGGCGGCTGGACGCTCGAGGACGGCGCGGCCCCCTCCCGTCGACTGCGCACCGGGGCGCCGCCGGGGGCGCGGCGGAGGGGTCCGCTGAAGTCTCCGGCCTCGTGCCCCACCGGCTGCAGCGTCCCGCCGAGCAGAACCACATCTACCTCGGCGGTCGCGGCCTGACCGCGCTCAGCGAGGACCGCCACGCACTGTCGGTGCTGATGTCGGTGCTCGGAGGAGGGATGTCCTCACGCCTGTTCCAGAACATCCGCGAGCAGCGCGGCCTCGCCTACTCGGTGTACTCCTTCAGCGCGGGATACCGGGATGCCGGGCTGTTCGGGCTCTACGCCGCCTGCCGCCCCACCCGCACCGCCCAGGTGGTCGAGCTGCTGGCCGAGGAGCTCACCCGGATGGGCACCTCCGGGATCGACGAGCAGGAGCTCGCCCGGGCCAAGGGGCAGATCACCGGCTCCTTCGCGCTCGGCCTCGAGGACACCAGCTCCCGCATGGGCCGCCTGGGCACGATCGAGCTGGTCCACGGCAGGTACACCAGCGTCGATGAGACGCTCGAGCGGATCGGACGGATCGGGGTCGACGATGTGCGTGATCTCGCCGCACGGCTCTCCGGCGGCTTCAGCACCCGGGTGGAGGTCGGCCCGGAGAGCTGAGAGACACGATCCCGAACTCGCGCACCCCATCACCTCCGCCCCCGCACAGGAGCAGCCCCATGACCGCATCCCCGTCCCCGTCCCCGAAGAACCCTCGCCGGGTCGCCGTGCTCGGCGCCTCCGGACGGATGGGCACCGCCGCCTGCCGGGCCGTCGAGGACGCCGCGGATCTCGAGCTCGTCGCCCATCTCGGCCGCGGTGACGACCTCTCCGCGCTCATCGAAGCGGGCGCCGAGATCGCGATCGACCTCACCGTCCCCTCGGCCACCGCGGACAACGTGCGCTGGCTGGTCGACCACGGGATCCACGCAGTCGTCGGCACCACCGGATGGACCGACGACGCTCTCGAGGAGCTGCGCTCCCAGCTCTCCCGGGCCGAGGGCGTGGGCGTGCTGATCGCGCCGAACTTCGCGATCGGTGCGGTGCTCGCGATGCGCTTCGCGGAGATCGCCGCGCGCTACTACGACAGCGCCGAAATCATCGAGATGCACCACGAGAACAAGCTCGACGCCCCCTCCGGCACCGCACGCCACACCGCGGCCGCGATCGCCCGGGGCCGGGCCGCCGCCGGACTCGGCGAGGTGCCGGACGCGACCGAGAAGGATCCGGAGGGAGCGCGCGGGGCCGTGATCGACGGGATCCACGTCCATGCCGTGCGCCAGCGCGGGCTGGTCGCCCACGAGGTCGTCCAGTTCGGCGGGGTGGGGGAGCAGTTCGTGCTGCGCCACGACTCCTTCGACCGCGTCAGCTTCATGCCCGGGGTGCTGCTGGGCGTGCGCGAGGTCGCAGCGCACCCGGGTCTCACCGTGGGCCTGGACGGCTACATGGACCTCGGCTGAGCATGCGCGACAAGATCTTCGTCATCCTGCTGGTGCTGATCACCGCGGCGTACGCCTGGGGCCTGGGCTGGATCGCCTGGGGCTTCTTCCGCGCTGGAAGCGCTGTGGGCTACGGCCTCGCGCTCGGAGTGCTGATCCTGCTGCTGTTGACCGTGTGGGTGACCTGGCGGGAGGTGCTGTTCGGCCTCTCCGCCGGGAAGCTCAGCCGCGAGTACACGCCACCTGCCGACGCGATCGCGGGAGACGCACGCGAGGAGTTCGAAGCCGCCCGCCGCGCGATCGAGCAGGGAGCACAGGAGGACTGGCGTGCCTGGTTCCGGCTCGCCCTGGCCTATGACGCGATGCGCGACCGCAAGGGCGCCCGGATGGCGATCCGGAGGGCGATCGACGCCTTCCGACCCTGAGCCGGGACGCGCTGCGCAGAGCGCGGAAGGGCTCAGGCCCAGCCCAGAGCCCGCAGGCCCGCCGCGACGACCGCCGCACCGATGACGACCACCAGGAACGGAGCGCGCAGGCACAGCAGCACCACGGCTGCGCCCAGGCTCGCGAGCCGAGCGTCGAGCACGATCTCCGCGCCGCTGGTGGCGGTCTGCGTGGCCACGAGCGCACCCAGGAGCGCGATCGGCAGCACGGTGGTGATCCGTGCGATCCGGGGACGTTCCAGCACGTCCTGCGGCGCCTGATAGCCCACCCATTTCTGGGCGAAGGAGAGCACTGACGCGGCGATCACCGCGATCCACAGGATGCTCATCGGGGGACCTCCTTCGAGATGATCCGGGTCGGGGGCCCTCCCGCACGGCGCCCCGAGGAGGGGAGCAGTCCCGCCACGACGGCGACCGCCGCCGCAGCGAGCACCGGCAGGCCCGCCGGCAGCATGGGAGTGGTCACGAGGGCGACGACCGCGGCGGCCACCGCGATCGCGACGGCATCCCTGCTACGCAGCCGCGGCCACAGCAGCGCGATGAAGGCCGCCGCAGCCGCTGCATCCAGCCCCCAGGCGCTGGGATCGGCCACGTACTGCCCCGCCAGGGCGCCCAGCAGCGAGAACAGGTTCCAGAAGACGTAGACCCAGACGCCGGCCGCCCAGAACCCGGCGCGCTTCTCCTCGGTGGTGGTGCCGGAGGCCGCGAGCGCCGCAGATTCGTCGATCGTCAGATGCGCGCGGGCGATGCCGCGCACACCGGTGCGGGGCAGGGACGGCGCCAGGACGAGGCCGTACAGCGTGTTGCGGATGCCCAGCAGCACTGCGGCCAGCGCCGCGCCGATCGCCGAGCCGCCCCCGCCGACGACACCGATGAAGGCGAACTGGCTCCCGCCGGTGAACATCACCGCCGAGAGCACCATCGCCTGCCAGACGTCCAGCCCCGAGGCCGTGGCGAGAGCCCCAAAGGAGATCCCGTACAGCCCGGTGGCGACGCCGATCGACAGGCCGGTGCGACGGATCGTGCCCAGGCGCCCGACGGCGGAGGGATCCGGTTGTGCGGCGAGCGGTGAAGTACTGGTCATGATGCGGGACACTCTACGATCACCTGCACGGACGCTGTTCTGGCGTCCGTTCGGGATATGAGAATCTAGGACCATGACCGCGCCTTCGGACCCCACTTCCGCCCCCGCGCACGCACTGCCTCTGCGTGCCGCCGGCCTGCTGCTGGACATGGACGGCACCCTCATCGACTCCGGGCCCGCCGTCGAGCGCTCCTGGAACCAGCTCCTGAGGGAGCTGGGCACGGACCTCGAGTTCGGTGCCGAGCAGCACGGCAAACCGGCGAGACAGGTCCTCGGCGAGCTCCTGCCGGAGCTCGGCGAGGCGCAGCTCGACGCCGCGCACCGCCGGGTCGAGGAGCTCGAGATCGAGGACGTGGACGGCATCGTCGTGCTGCCGGGCACCGAGCGGATGCTGCGGGAGCTCGACGCCGCCGCCGAGGAGCTCGGCCGCCAGACCTGGACCATCGTCACCTCCTGCACTCGGCCGCTGTTCGAGGCCCGGTGGGCACGCACCGGCCTGGCCACTCCTGACGGGCTGGTCACGGCCGATCAGGTCACTCGCGGCAAACCGGACCCCGAGCCCTACCTGCTCGGCGCGGAGCGGATCGGTGCGGATCCCACCGCCTGCATCGTGATCGAGGACTCCCTCGGAGGTCTGCGCTCCGGCGCGGCAGCGGGTGCGAGCACCATAGCCGTGACCAGCACCACCCCGGCCGGTGACCTCGCGCCGCTGGCAGACGCGCTGGTCACATCGTTGGACGACCTCGAGGTGCGGGTCGACGGCACTGAGCTGGTGCTGTCACGCCGCGGCAGCTGAGAATCACGCCGCGTCTGCCATGGAGTGCGCGGCAGGCGTTGATAAGCTCGCACGGCCGAACCCGGTCCGTCCGTGCGTGCGTGCGGAACGGTCGGGGACGTCGCCCGCGTCCCGCTCCTCCTGACGGAACGACCGATCGTGGACGGCAGTCGTCCCCCTCGAAAGGACTCACCCCATGTGCGGAATCGCCGGTACCTACGGATTCGGTGCTGACACCGAGGGCATCGCCCGCCGCATGAGCAGCGCTCTGGCCCATCGCGGTCCCGACGGCGAGGGTCTCTTCCTCGACGACCAGATCGGTCTGGCCCATCGCCGGCTGGCCATCATCGACCGTGAGCACGGCGCACAGCCGATGACCACGGCGGACGGCCGCTACACGATCATCTATAACGGTGAGACCTACAACTACCTCGAGCTGCGGGCGGAGCTCGAGGAGCTCGGGCACACCTTCCGCACGGACTCCGACACCGAGGTCCTGCTCGAGGCCCATGCGGAATGGGGCACCGCCGCCTACGACCGCTTCAACGGCATGTTCGCCTTCGCGATCCACGACGCGCACACCGGCACCGTCACCATCGCCCGCGACCACTTCGGTATCAAGCCGCTCTATTACTGGGTCGACCCGGCCTCCGCCACCGGTGACGCCCCGAAGGTCCTGTTCGGCTCCGAGATCCGCTCGCTGCTGGCCGCCCGCGTGTTCGAGGCCGCGCCGGATCACCGCGCCGTCTACCGCTACCTGAAGTTCCGCATCCAGGACGACGACTCGCAGACCTTCTTCGCGGGCGTGCGACGGCTGATGGCCGGTGAGGTGCTCGAGATCCGAGCCGATGGCACGGAGGTCACGCCCTTCACCCGCCTCCAGGACGAGCTGCGGGAGATCGCCGCTCAGCCCAGCCGTCCCTACGACCAGCAGGTCGTCGACGAATACCGCGAGCGCTTCCAGGAGTCGGTGCGGCTGCGTCTGCAGTCCGAGGTCCCGGTCGGCACCTCGCTCTCCGGCGGACTGGACTCCTCCGCGGTCGCCGCCGTGATCGCGCGCCAGCTGCGTGAGCAGCCCGAGGATGAGCGCTACAGCGCCGTCGGAAGCCGCCAGAACACCTTCTCGGCCGTCTTCCCGAACTCCTCGAACGATGAGGAGCGCTACGTCGACGCGCTGCTGGACGACTACCGCGGCCAGATCACGGCCCACAAGATCACTCCCCAGCCCGATGCGTTCCTCGAGGACCTGCACGACTTCGTGCGCACCCAGGAGGAGCCGATCATCTCGACCGGCCCGTATGCGCAGTACGTCGTGATGCGCGAGGCCAGCCAGCACGTCACCGTGCTGCTGGACGGCCAGGGCGCTGACGAGATGATGGCCGGCTACAACCCGTACTTCTACGTCTACCTGCGCCAGCTGCGCCGCCAGAAGCGGTTCAAGGAGCTCGCGAGCGAGGTCATCGGCTCCCGCGACATCCTGCGCAAGCTCGCACGCACCAGGTTCTCCGGCCGCACGTCCGTCCCGGTGGAGGCGCTGCTGAACTCGGGCTTCGTGTCCGAGCACAGCGCCGAGAAGCTCACCTCCGTCCAGGACGACATCAAGGAGCGCCTGCTCGAGGACACCTTCCGTTCCTCGCTGCCCTCCCTGCTGCGCTACGAGGACAAGAACACGATGCGCTTCAGCATCGAGGGCCGTGTGCCCTTCGTCGACAAGGAGCTGCTGAAGTTCCTGTTCTCCCTCGACGAGTCCGCGATCATCCATGACGGCTGGAACAAGCGGATCCTGCGCGAGTCCATGGACGGGATCCTGCCCGACGTGATCTCCAAGCGCCGCAACAAGATCGGCTTCACCACCCCGGAGGGGGAGTGGTTCCGTGCGATCGCCCCGCAGCTGCGGGAGATCTTCGCCTCGGATTCCTTCGCCTCGCGCCCGTTCTTCGACGCGCCCAGCGTGCTGGCGCTGTTCGACGACTACATCGCGCACCCCGAGAACCACGGCACGCTGATGTTCTGGCGGCTGCTGAACGTCGAGCTGTGGATGCGCACCTTCTTCGACGACGCCGACGGCGCTGCACAGGCGCTCGGCGGCACGGAGCACCAGCCCGCCGAGGCCCCGGCACCTGCCGCAGCTTCCGCGCCCGCCGCCGAGGAGGAGACTCCGCCCAAGAGCGACTACGTCGCGAACCCGGGCAAGGAGTTGGATCTGGTCTCCGAGGCCGACGGACGCACCTGGCGCCGTCTGCCGTTGCAGACCGAGCTGGTGGGCCGAGGTGACGACATCGAGGCACTGGTGCGCGAACGCGTCGAGCGGTTCGCCGCGGACCTGCCCGCCGATGCCGTGCCTGCCGGCGCGCCCTGGTACTTCGTCATCAGCGAGAAGATCATCGCGATCGCGCAGGGACGCTCCTGGTTCACCTGGGAGGTCAAGCCGCGGCGCTCGGCGAAGGTGCTCAGCCGCTTCGTCAGCCGCACCCCGGCCGGGATCGGCCTGGGGGACCCGACGACGATGGAACTGGCGATCCGCGAGGTCGGTCTGCCCCGCGTGCTGATGGCGTCGGCCGCCGGCGCCGCCGGGAAGGTGGTCGGCCGCAGGGGTCTGTTCTACGAGGTCGTCGGCGCGAACGTGCGGGCGATCGACGGTCCGACCCCGTACTCGGCCTTCCCCTCGAACGTCTCCGCGAAGCTGCCTCCGAAGGATCCGGACGGCGTCTCCGCCCGGATCTCCGCAGCGATCCGCGGCGCCGACATCCCCGCCGCTCTGCGCGACAGCTTCGTCGGCACCGTCGTGATGGACGCCAACGACATCGGGCGTAACATCCTGGGCTCCGATGTGGCGACCCCCCACACGAGCACCTCGAGGCGACGTTCGCGGACAATCCGCTGGGTCAGGGGCGTCAGCGCACCCCGCTCGCGATCCTCGCGGATCTCGGCCCCGCGTCACAGCGGTGAGCAGCGTCCAGCCTGGTCTAGGCTCCGGGCACCAGAGCATTTTCGGGAGGAGATCATGACCAGCACCGACTCGCGCCCCGCGCGGCCTTTCGGCGCGGTGGGGACCGCGATGGTCACCCCGCTCACCGAGGACGGCCACAAGGTGGACTTCGACGCCGCCCAGAAGCTGGCCGTCCATGTGACGCAGCACGGCAACGACACGATCATCGTCTCCGGCACCACCGGGGAGGCTCCCACCCTCACCGACGTGGAGAAGCTCGAGCTCGCCCGAGCGGTGCGGGACGCCGTCGGGCCCGAGATCAAGGTGGTCGCCGGGGTGGGCACCTACGACACCGCCCACTCGATCGACCTCGCGCGCGAGCATGCCAAGCTCGGCCTCGACGGCCTGCTGGTCGTGACCCCGTACTACTCCAAGCCGAGCCAGGCCGGGGTCATCGCACACACCACCGCGATCGCCGACTCCACCGACCTGCCGGTCATGCTCTACGACATCCCCGGGCGCAGCGCCATCCCCCTCGCCTACGAGACGCTCATGCGCCTGGGCGAGAACCCGCGGATCCTCGCGGTCAAGGACGCCAAGGCAGATCTGCAGCAGGCCTCACGGATCATGGCGCAGACGGACCTGGTCTACTACTCCGGCGAGGACGGACTGAACCTCCCCTGGCTGTGCATCGGCGCGTCCGGGATCGTGTCCGTGGTGGGCCAGGTCGCCGGTGAGCTCGAGAAGGAGATGATCGAGGCCGTCGACCGCTCCGATCTCGTCGCCGCTCGCGAGGCGCACCACCGGCTGGTGCCGGTGGTCGAGGCCATCATGAACCACATGCCCGGCGCCGTAGCCGCCAAGGCCGCACTCCACCTGCAGGGCGTGCTGCCCCATGCAGCGATGCGCGGGCCCCCACGTCCCCGCGGACACCGACCAGCTGCGCATGCTCCAGACCGCGCTGGATGCTGCCGGGCTCCTCTGAGCAGGCGCGGAGGTGCCGATGTCCACTGACTTCTCCCAGCGTCCAGGCCAGCCGCCTGCGCTCGAGCCCGGCACCCTCCGGGTGATCCCGCTCGGAGGGCTGGGCGACGTCGGCCGGAACATGACGGTCCTGGAGTTCGAGGGTCGGCTGCTGATCATCGACTGCGGTGTGATGTTCCCCGAGGAGTCCCAGCCCGGGGTCGACCTGATCCTGCCGGACTTCGACATCATCGCCGACCGTCTCGACGACGTGGAGGCGATCGTGCTCACCCACGGGCACGAGGACCACATCGGTGCCGTGCCCTATCTGCTGCGCCGCCGACCCGACATCCCGCTGGTGGGCAGCCAGCTCACGCTCGCCTTCCTCGAGGCGAAGCTGAAGGAGCACCGCATCAGGCCGGTCACCACCGTGGTGGCGGAGGGCCAGCAGCAGAGCTTCGGCCCCTTCGACTGCGAGTTCGTGGCCGTGAACCACTCCATCCCGGATGCCTTGGCGGTGCACGTCACCACCGCCGCCGGCACCGTCCTCCACACCGGCGACTTCAAGATGGACCAGCTCCCGCTGGACGGCAGGATCACCGACCTGCGCGCCTTCGCCCGGCTCGGCGAGGCGGGCGTGGACCTGTTCATGACCGACTCGACCAACGCCGAGGTGCCGGGCTTCACCGTCGGCGAGCAGGAGATCGGGCCTGCCCTGGACTCGATCTTCGCCCGTGCGACGCAGAAGATCGTGGTGGCCTCCTTCGCCAGCCACGTGCATCGCGTCCAGCAGGTGCTCGACTCCGCTGCCGCGCACGGCCGCAAGGTCGCCTTCGTGGGCCGCTCCATGGTGCGCAACATGGGGATCGCCTCCGAGCTGGGCTACCTCGACGTCCCGGCGGACACCGTGATCGACGTCAAGCAGATCGACAGCCTTCCCGACGACCAGGTGGTGCTCATGTGCACCGGCAGCCAGGGCGAGCCGATGGCGGCGCTCGGACGGATCGCGAACCGGGACCACCGCGTCAGCGTGGGCCCCGGTGACGTGGTCATCCTCGCCTCCTCGCTGATCCCGGGCAACGAGAATGCTGTCTACGGGGTGGTCAACGGCCTGATGGCGCTGGGGGCCGAGGTGGTCCACAAGGGCAACGCCGAGGTCCACACCTCCGGGCACGCGAGCGCCGGCGAACTGCTGTACTGCTACAACATCGTCCGTCCGCGGAACGTCATGCCGATCCACGGCGAGGTGCGCCACCTGATCGCCAACGGCAAGCTCGCCGAGGCCACGGGAGTGCCTCGGGAGCGGATCGTCCTGGCCCGGGACGGGCACGTGGTCGATCTCCAGGACGGGATCGCGACCGTCGTCGGGGCGGTACCCAGCGAGTATGTGTACGTCGACGGCTCCAGCGTCGGCCAGATCTCCGAGTCCGATCTCAAGGACCGGCGCATCCTCGGGGACGAGGGGTTCATCTCCCTGTTCGCGGTCGTGAGCTCGGAGACAGGCGCTCTGATCGCCGGTCCCGAGATCCATGCCCGAGGCGTGGCCGAGGACACCGCGGTGTTCGAGAAGATCCGCCCCGAGCTCGTCAGCGCCCTCGCGAACGCGATCGCGGAACAGGCCGACCGCCGCGACACCCACCAGCTGCAGCAGGTCATGCGGCGGGTCGTGGGCCGCTACGTCGGCCAGCGCCTGCGCCGCCGCCCGATGATCATCCCCCTCGTCATCGAGTCCTGACACCGGGTGTGACGAGGCCGGACGCCCCGCTTCCCGGGTGAGGAGCGCTCCGGAATGTAGCATCGGGGCCATGGCGACACGTACGTCTTCCCCCGCACGTGCGTCGAAAGGCTCCTCCCGGGCCGCTGCTGCCGGCACATCGCGCACCACCGGTTCCGGGGCGAACGACCCCTCGACGCTCCCTCTGCCGGTGCGCGCAGTGCGCTCCGGCTATCTCGCGATCGCTCGAATGGTCGGCGGACTGATCCGCTCCATCGGCGTGCAGCGCTGGGAGGTCGCCCCCGAGCAGCGGCGAGACGGCTATGCGCTGTTCCTCCTTTTCATCGCGACCCTGGTCGCCGTCGTCGAGTGGTGGCAGTCCTCGGGCCCGGTGTTCGGGGCCGTGCACACCGTCGTGGCCGGCACCTTCGGGATCTCCTCGATGGTGATCCCGCTGCTGGCCGCCGGCTGGGCGATGCGGATGTTCCGCCGCCCGGATCAGGTGCGTGCCAACACTCGCATCGTGATCGGGATCGCCATCCTGCTCACCGCGATCTCCGCGATCGCCTCGGTCTCGGCACGTCTGCCCGCGCCGGCGGACGGCATCGATGCCCTGGCCCGTGGCGGAGGCGTGCTCGGCTACCTCGCCGCCGCACCGCTCGAGGCCCTGCTGCCGCCGGTGGCGGTGATCGTGATCCATGCGGTCCTGATCGCCTTCGGGATCCTGGTCCTCACCGCGACCCCGGTGGAGTCGATCCCCTCTCGCCTGCGCGATGTCTACGACGTCGCCGTCGGCCGCAGCGAGGAGGAGGACGAGGAGCGCGTCGCCTTCGGGCTGCGCCCGCGTCGGGCGGATCCCGCGGTGCACGATCAGGCGACCGAGGCGCAGGCGGCGGGCCGGCCCCGCCGCCTCAGCCGCCGCGAGAAGGCGGAGGCCGCAGAACGCGACCACGAGAAGTTCGGCTATCAGGGCGACGAGGCCTTCGAGCAGGGCGTCGATGAAGAGGCGACGACGGCGGCTTCCAAGAAGAGTCGTCGCTCCTCTTCACGCCGCGCTGCGTCGAATGCTGCTGCGGACGTCTACGACGTGGTCGAGGACGAGAACCACCGCGCGAAGACCTTCCCCGGCACGGAGGCCGCTGCCCCGAAACCGACCGCACAGATGCCCACCGCCGCTGCGAGGAGCGCCGCGCCGAGGCCCGCTGCGACGAAGCCCGCTGCGACAGCGAAGCCGGCGGAGAAGCCCGAGGAGAAGGCGGAGCTGGTCCCGCCGCCGATGGGAGATCTTCCCCGCGCCGGCGAGCAGCTCGAGCTCGCCGGGGACATCGTCTACACGCTGCCGGAGTCCGGCTTCCTGATGGAGGGCCCGCCCCACAAGACTCGCTCCGAGGCGAATGATGCAGTCGTCGCCGCCCTCGGTGAGGTCTTCGACCAGTTCAACGTCAATGCCGAGGTGGTCGGCTTCTCCCGCGGGCCGACGGTCACCCGCTACGAGGTCGAGCTCGCCCCGGGCACCAAGGTCGAGAAGGTCACGGCCCTGGACAAGAACATCTCCTACGCCGTGGCGAGCGCCGACGTGCGCATCCTCTCGCCGATCCCCGGCAAGAAGGCCATCGGCATCGAGATCCCCAACACCGACCGCGAGACCGTCGCCCTCGGCGACGTGCTGCGCAGCTCGGTGGCCCGCCGCAACGAGCATCCGCTGGTGATGGGCGTGGGCAAGGACGTCGAGGGTGGCTACGTCGTGGCGAACCTCGCCAAGATGCCCCACCTGCTGGTCGCGGGTGCGACCGGCGCCGGCAAGTCGAGCTTCGTGAACTCGATGATCACCTCGATCCTGATGCGCTCCACACCGGAGGAGGTGCGGATGGTGCTGGTCGATCCCAAGCGGGTCGAGCTCACCATCTACGAGGGGATCCCGCACCTGATCACCCCCATCATCACCAACCCCAAGAAGGCCGCAGAGGCCCTGGAGTGGGTGGTGAAGGAGATGGATGCCCGCTACGACGATCTCGCGGCCTTCGGGTTCAAGCATCTCGACGACTTCAACAAGGCCGTGCGAGCCGGAGAGGTCACGCTGCCCGCGGGCAGCGAGCGCCGACTGGCGCCGTACCCCTACCTGCTGGTCGTGGTCGACGAGCTCGCCGACCTCATGATGGTCGCTCCGCGCGATGTCGAAGCTTCGATCCAGCGCATCACCCAGCTCGCGCGCGCGGCGGGCATCCACCTGATCCTGGCGACGCAGCGCCCGTCGGTCGATGTGGTCACCGGCATCATCAAGGCCAACGTGCCCAGCCGCCTCGCCTTCGCGACCTCCTCGCTCCAGGACTCGCGGGTCATCCTGGACTCCGTGGGAGCGGAGAAGCTGATCGGCCAGGGCGACGCCCTGTTCCATCCGATGGGCAAGGCCAAGCCGATGCGTGTGCAGGGAGCCTGGGTCAACGAGTCGGAGATCCACAAGGTCGTCGACCACGTCAAGACGCAGATGAAGCCCAACTACCGCGAAGACGTCACCGTCGTCGCGGTCAAGAAGCAGATCGACGACGACATCGGCGACGATCTCGACGTGCTGCTGCAGGCGACGGAGCTCGTGGTCACGACCCAGTTCGGCTCCACCTCGATGCTGCAGCGCAAGCTGCGTGTGGGCTTCGCCAAGGCCGGTCGCCTGATGGACCTGCTCGAGTCCCGCGAGATCGTCGGCCCCTCCGAGGGGTCGAAGGCGCGCGATGTGCTCATCCATCCGGACGAGCTGGGCACGGCGATCGCCCGCATCCGCGGCGAGGACGTGCCGGGCGGGGAGGGCGATGAGCCCTACGGTGCCGATCAGGCCGTCGACCTCGAGGAGGGTGAGCCGGAGCAGGTGGCGGGAAGCCACGGCGACGACGACCGCTACGCGAGCGACCCGCTGTCCGACGACGGCTCGGAACCGGCGGTCGACTACTACGACGACGGAGACGACGAGCAGGGCCAGGACGCCTGGAGCCTCACCGGCCGTTGAGCGACCTCACCCCGCTCGCCCTCACCCCATTCACGTCCCCATCACCGATGCGGACCCGTCCCACAGCCCAGGAGCCCCGATGACCACACCGCGCACCGACGAGGTCCCGCTCTGGAACATCGCCAACATCCTCACCATGGTGAGGTGCGCGATGGTCCCGCTGCTGGTGGTGCTGGCGATCCTGTACCCGGACACGGCTCCCGGCCGGCTGCTGGTGGCCGGGGTGTTCGTGCTCGCGATGTTCACGGACTTCCTGGACGGATACCTGGCTCGCAGCCGCAACCTGATCACCGACTTCGGCAAGATCATGGATCCCATCGCCGACAAGGCGATGACGGGTGCCGCACTGGTCATGCTGTCGGTGTGGGACTACGTGCCGTGGTGGATGACCATCCTGATCCTGGTGCGCGAGTTCGGCATCACGCTGATGCGCTTCACGATCCTGAAGTACGGCGCGCTCCCGGCGAACATGGCGGGCAAGGCGAAGACGATGGTCCAGACCATCGCCATCACCTTCTGCCTGATCCCCTTCGAGCTGTGGTGGGAGCCGGCGCGCTGGATCGGACTGGCGCTCGTGGGCCTGGCCGTCGTGCTGACGGTGTGGTCCGGCCTGGTCAACGTCAAGGACGGCCTGCGGCTGCGGCGTGAGGCCCTGGCTGGCGGCGCATGAGCGGCGTGGCCGGAAAGTCAGCTCCTTCCGACCATCCGGTCGACCCGGCGACCCTCATCGCCCGGGCAGCGACGCGCGGATGGCGCATCGCGACCGCCGAGTCGCTGACCGGCGGGGCGGTGGTGGCCCGCCTGGTGGACGTGCCGGGTGCGAGCGCGGTGGTCGCCGGGGAGCGGCCTGCTACTCCTATGAGGCGAAGACCCGCGTGCTCGGTGTCGACGCCGAGCTGCTCGCAGCGACCGGGGCGGTCACCGCCGAGGTGGCGGCGGCGATGGCAGAGGGAGCGCTGTCCCTGTACGACGCTGACCTGGTCGTGGCCACGACCGGGGTCGCCGGCCCCGGGCCCGATGAGCGCGGTGTTCCCGAGGGCACCGTGCACCTGGCCCTGGCCCGGCGGGGCGGGGAGGCGCTGACCCGTGAACTCCGTCTCAGCGGCGGCAGAGCCCAGATCCGCTCCCTCACCGTCGATGCTGCGCTCTCCTTGCTCGGCGAGGCGCTCGCGGACTAGACGTCCTCCCAGCTCATCCGGCCGGTGCGGTCCTCTCCTCCCCACCGTCCCGACATGCACACGGTCCAGTGGACGTACGGGGTGGCGCACTACACTCTGGGGAACACTTTGACGGGGAGCGGCGTTGAACCGTTCGTGATGACATCGACGTACCGCATTCCCGAGGTGCACCATCAGTTCACCCATAGCCAGAGGAGAGGAGGCAGGTCCATGATCCTGTTCCGCCAGGAGCTGGGAGAGGTGCTGCGCGACGCGCGACGCTCCCAGGGCCGCACGCTGCGGCAGGTTTCCTCCGACGCCCGCGTGTCGCTGGGCTACCTCAGCGAGATCGAGCGCGGCCAGAAGGAGGCCTCCAGCGAGCTGCTGGTCTCGGTGACCGACGCTCTGGGCCTGCCGCTGTCCTTCGTCCTGCGAGAGGTGTCCGATCGGATCGCGATCGCCGAGCAGGTCACGATCCCGGACACGGTCCCCGAGGGCCTCGCCGACGACGCGAAGCCGCTGGTCGGCGCTCGCTGAGGTGCGGCGCAGCGAGTTCAGGGAGCTGGCTGACCACGTGTTCGGCCCCGCTCTCTCCCACACGTATGCGCAGGACCTCGTGCTCGAGGAGATCGGCGGCATGACCGCCGAGCAGGCTCTCGAGCACGGGGTCCCTGTGCGTTCGGTGTGGACCGCGCTGTGCGATGCGATGGATGTCCCGGACTCCGCGCGCTGGGAGATACCTCCCGTGCAGAGGCACCGCTGACCCCGCAGGGCCGCATCCCGAGTTCTCCCGGGCGCCACGCATGACACATCGCGACACGCTCGCGATCAAGTTCGCGTTCGAACATCTGTTCGGTATTGTGTGTCGCGACGGTCCTCCCAGCACCATCCCCACGTACCGACCTCTCCTCCCCAGAACCCCTTGATCCACAGGGGAGCGGGGCGGCGGCGGAATGTCGGGGCCGGCGCCTAGTGTGGCCGCACTGGTCACCGCGTCGGTACTCCCGGCCCTCAGGAAGGAACAATCACATGGCTGCACCGAAAGCGTCCAAGCCCCCGGTCACGAAGTCGACCGATAAGAACCGCAGCTCCTCGCTCGACAACGCCCTCGCGCAGATCGACCGCCAGTTCGGCAAGGGTTCGATCATGCGTCTGGGCGACGACACCCGCCCGCCGGTCGAGGTCATCCCCACCGGCTCGGTCGCGCTGGATGCAGCGCTCGGCATCGGAGGCCTGCCCCGCGGCCGCATCGTCGAGATCTACGGGCCGGAGTCCTCCGGCAAGACGACCCTCGCTCTTCACGCGGTGGCCAATGCGCAGCGCAACGGCGGTATCGCCGCCTTCATCGACGCCGAGCATGCGATGGATCCCGAGTACGCGAAGAAGCTCGGCGTCGACACCGACGCCCTGCTGGTCTCCCAGCCGGATACCGGCGAGCAGGCACTGGAGATCACCGACATGCTGATCCGCTCCGGCGCGCTGGACGTCGTGGTCATCGACTCCGTCGCCGCCCTGGTGCCGAAGGCCGAGATCGAGGGCGAGATGGGCGACTCCCACGTCGGTCTGCAGGCCCGCCTCATGTCGCAGGCGCTGCGCAAGCTCACCGGCGCGCTGTCCGCTTCGGGCACCACCGCCATCTTCATCAACCAGCTGCGCGAGAAGATCGGCGTGTTCTTCGGCAGCCCCGAGACCACCACCGGCGGCAAGGCGCTCAAGTTCTACGCCTCTGTGCGCATGGACATCCGGCGCATCGAGACCCTCAAGACCGGCACCGACTCCGTCGGCAACCGCACCCGGGTCAAGGTTGTCAAGAACAAGATGGCCCCGCCCTTCAAGCAGGCGGAGTTCGACATCCTCTACGGCGAGGGCATCTCCCGTGAGGGCGGTCTGCTCGACCTCGGTGTCGAGCATGGCGCGGTCCGCAAGTCCGGAGCCTGGTTCACCTATGAGGGTGATCAGCTGGGTCAGGGCAAGGAGAACTCGCGCCAGTTCCTCAAGGACAACCCGGACCTGGCCGCGGAGATCGAGGAGAAGATCCTCCGCACCCTCGGGGTGGGCAAGTACGCCAACGAGCCCGAGGCGCCGGCGGCCGAGGCACCCCTCGACGAGGACGAGTTCCTCGACGAGGACGTCCCCGCCACGATCTGATCGATGGCATCACAGCACACAGACGGCGGCGCCGACGACCACTCGGTCGCCGGCGCCGCCGCCGTCCACCAGGCGCCTCCCTCGCGAGCTCGGGCACGGCTCGAAGCCCGAACCCAGGAGATCCTGGAACGCCCCAGCACAGCTCCGGGCCCCGAACAGGCCGAGCATGAGAAGGCCGTGGTCCGCGAGTGCCGCTACCTGATGCGCCTGCTGTCCACGCGCCGGAGGACGGCCGGGGAGATGCGCGAGCGACTCACTCAGCGCGAGGTCCCCGGGGCAGTCGCCCATGAAGTGATGGCCCGTATCGATCGTGCCGGCCTGATCGACGATGCGGCCTTCGCACACGACTGGGTCCAGCAGCGCCGCTCCCTGCGCGCCCTCGGGGACGAGGCGCTGCGCCGAGAGCTCGAGAAGAAGCGGGTGGCTGCCCGGCTGATCGAGGCCGCCCTGGCCTCAGACCAGGGAGACGGCAGCGATGAGGAGCAACGATGCCGCGACCTGGTTCGCTCCCGGATCGCACACAGAGACCGCGAACAGCTGCGCACCGAGCGGGACGGCGCCCACCGTCGTCGTCTCTCCCGCCGCCTCGATGCCCTGCTCACCCGCAAGGGCTATCCGGGTGACCTCGCGATCCGCGTGATCTCCGGGGAGCTGCGCGACGCGGCCCAGCACACGGCGGACTGACCGAGCCACCGCGGCCGGGCCGGTACCGCGTGCGCCGTATCCTGGAGCCACTATGTCCTTGAGCTCCTCCACCTCGATCACCGACCCGCACCCTGCTGAGACCCAGGAGGCTCCTCGCCGCCGAGCCACCTACCAGGTGCGGACGTTCGGCTGCCAGATGAACGTCCACGACTCCGAGCGCCTGACCGGCATGCTCGAGGAGTCCGGGTACGTGCCGGCGGCGGAGGGAGCCGATCCTCGTCACGGCGAGGTCGACATCGTCGTGTTCAACACCTGCGCGGTGCGGGAGAACGCCGACAAGAAGCTGTACGGGACCCTGGGCTCGCTGCGCCCCGGCAAGGACGCGAACCCCGGGATGCAGATCGCGGTCGGCGGCTGCCTCGCCCAGAAGGACCGGGCAGCCATCGTCGAGCGTGCCCCCTGGGTCGATGTCGTCTTCGGCACCCACAACATCGGCTCGCTGCCGGTGCTGCTGGACCGGGCCCGGCACAACGCCGAGGCACAGGTCGAGATCCTCGAATCGCTCGAGGTGTTCCCCTCGACCCTGCCCACCCGGCGCGAGTCCTCGTACGCGGCCTGGGTCTCGATCTCGGTGGGCTGCAACAACACCTGCACGTTCTGCATCGTCCCGTCGCTGCGTGGAAAGGAGAAGGACCGCCGGCCCGGTGACGTCCTGGCCGAGGTGCGCGATGTGGTGGACTCCGGTGCCCTCGAGGTGACCCTGCTGGGGCAGAACGTGAACTCCTACGGCGTCGAATTCGGGGACCGCGGCGCCTTCGCCAAGCTGTTGCATGCCTGCGGGGAGATCGAGGGGCTCGAACGGGTGCGATTCACCTCCCCGCACCCGGCGATGTTCACCGACGACGTCATCGACGCGATGGCGCAGACGGCCAACGTGATGCCCCAGCTGCACATGCCGCTGCAGTCGGGGTCGGACGATGTGCTGCGCCGGATGAAGCGCTCCTACCGCTCCAAGAAGTTCCTCGGCATCCTCGACAAGGTCAGGGCACAGATCCCCGAGGCAGCGATCACCACGGACATCATCGTCGGCTTCCCCGGGGAGACCGAGGCCGATTTCGAGCGCACCCTCGAGGTGGTCGAGGCGTCCCGCTTCTCGAGCGCCTTCACCTTCCAGTACTCCATCCGCCCCGGGACCCCCGCGGCGACCATGGAGGATCAGATCCCGAAAGAGATCGTGCAGGAGCGCTTCGAACGACTGACCGCGCTCCAGGACCGCATCTCCCACGAGGAGAACCGGAAGCTCGAGGGGCACGCCGTCGAGATCCTGGTGGCTGAGGGGAGGGGAGCCGTGAAGGGCAGACCCAGCGCCTCTCCGGCCGCGCCCGCGACCATCGGCTGGTCCACTTCTCCCTCCCGCAGGGGCTCCCAGAGGCGGAGCGCCCCCGTCCCGGGGACCTGGTGACCGCGACCGTCACGCACGCCGCCCCGTTCTACCTGGTCGCGGACAGCGCACTGCAGGTCGAAGACGCTGCGGGCCCGAGCACCGACCGGTTCTCCGTGCGGCGCACCCGCTCGGGGACGCCTGGGAGGCGGGTGTGCTGGGTGTGGACGCCGGGAGCTCGTGCGGCACCGGCGGCGGTGCCCCGAGCGGCCCGGTCACCCTCGGGATGCCGGGGCTGCGACGCCCCTGAGCCTCGACGGGACGAGGAAGGCCGGCGCCCTCAGGGGTGCCGGCCTTCGTCGTCGCCGGGGATGAGCCCGGCTGCGATCAGATGTCGAGGTCGTCGAGCTCGGGGCCGAGCCGCTCCTCGAGGCTGTGGAAGAACGCGATCACGGTGCTCAGCCCGCACTTGATCGCATTGTCGATCTGGGCATCCAGCGCACCGGCGCGGAAGTCCGCGGCGAGCTCGCCATACAGGCCGAGCAGGCCTTCGGACTCGCGGCGCACGTACACCTTGGGCCAGATCCGGTTCATGTTCCACTCATTGCAGAGCTTGACCATCTCGACCTTGCGGGAGACGTCCACAGAGTGGCTCCAGCGGCCACGGGTTTGCAGCACGCCGTGCTCGTCCCCTGAGATCATGAACTGAAAGCGGTAGTCGTCGAAGCGAGCACGCACGATATCCGGGTGCTCATCGTCCTCGACGAAGGCGTAGCCATGACGGGTGAGGCTCTCCTCGACCCGCGACAGGGACAGGGGAGCCAGACCATCAGTAGAGTCCGTGTTCGTTTGAACAGGGGACTCGTTCGGTGCAGTCACTTCCAACCTCGAGCGTTCGACGTAGGGATCAGGGCGATCCGAGGTATCGGATCGCGGATCACCCTACTCCTTCCATCAGGGAAGGGTCCGTCACAGGGTCGTGATCCCGCTGACCCTCGTCCGATTGCGCCGATACAGTGCGTGCATGGATTCGCCTGCCGCCCGCACCGGGACCGCTGAGGAGCTTCCCCACGCACCTCTGATCGCGGTCGTCGGTGCCACCGCCACCGGCAAGTCCGACCTTGCGGTCACGCTCGCCGAACGGCTCGACGGCGAGGTCATCAACGCCGATGCGCTGCAGCTGTACCGCGGGATGGACATCGGCACCGCGAAGGTGACGCAGGATGAGCAGCGCGGTATCCCGCATCATCTGCTCGACGTCCTGGACATCACCGACGAGGCGAGCGTCTCCGCGTACCAACGGCAGTCGCGCGCGGTGATCACCGCGATCCGGGAACGCGGCAGGGTGCCGATCCTGGTGGGAGGCTCCGGGCTGTACGTCCGCGCCGCACTGGACGACATCGATTTCCCGCCCACGGATCCGGCCGTCCGCTCCCGCCTGGAGGAGCGCGCCGTCCATGAGGGGCCTGAGGCGCTCCACCACGAGCTCGCAGCCACGGATCCCGGGGCCGCACGCACCATCGGGGTGCACGACACCCGGCGGATCGTCAGGGCGCTCGAGGTCGGGGAGCTCACCGGGCGGCCGTTCGCCGCGTTCCTGCCCAAGCCGATCCACCTCGATCCCCACACCGTGCAGCTGGGTCTGCGTCTGGAGCGTCCGCAGCTGCACGAGCGCATCGCCCTGAGGGTGCATCGGATGGTCGATCAGGGACTGCTCGAGGAGATCCGCGGCCTGCGCGAGCAGGGACTCGACCGGGGGCTCACGGCTCGGCGGGCGATCGGGTACGAGCAGGGGCTCGCTGTTCTCGACGGCACGATGAGCTGCGAGCAAGCGATCGAGGCGACGATCGTGGGCACCCGGCGCCTGGTGCGCAAGCAGGACACCTGGTTCCGACGCGATCAACGGGTGCAGTGGCTCGATGCGGCCGCTGGGGACGA
Organism: Brachybacterium sp. Z12; assembly: GCF_014400405.1. Lineage (GTDB taxonomy): Bacteria > Actinomycetota > Actinomycetes > Actinomycetales > Dermabacteraceae > Brachybacterium. The sequence goes on from NZ_CP060496.1 coordinate 1,205,165, forward strand.
GCTGATCGAGCACGCCCTGGCGCGGATCGGGACGCGCTTCACGATGCAGTAGAGCGACTGGTCGTAGGCTCGGAGCATGAGCGGGCGCATCGACTTCACCAAGGGTCACGGGACCCAGAACGACTTCGTGCTGCTGGACGACCCCGGCGGTGCCCTGGCCCTGGACGCCGTGACCGTGGCTGCGCTCGCCGACCGCAGGGCAGGCATCGGCGGTGACGGGGTGATCCGCGCCGTCCGCTCTCGCGATGCCGGGGTCCAGGCTCCGGCCGACGCCCCCGAATGGTTCATGGACTATCGCAACGCCGACGGCTCGATCGCCGAGATGTGCGGCAACGGCGTGAGGGTGCTGGCGGCGCACCTGCAGCGCGCTGGCCACGTCACCGAGGACCGCTTCGAGATCCTCACCCGCGCCGGAGCGAGGACCGTGGAGATCCTCCAGCGCCCCGCTACACCAGGGGCGCCGTGGAGCGCGTGCGGGTGGGGATGGGGACCTCCCGCAGCGAGCACGGGCAGCGTCATGTCGAGATCGCCGGTCACCGCCTCGAGGTGACCGATATCGACATGGGCAACCCGCACGCCGTTGCGTTCCTCCCTGAGGGGACCGTGCTCGACGAGCTCGACCTGACCCGCCGACCCGCCTTGGACCCCGAACCCCGCCAGGGCGCGAACATCGAGCTGGTCAGCGTACGCGGGCCACGGCACGTGGCGATGCGGGTGCATGAGCGCGGAGTGGGGAGACCCGCTCCTGCGGGACCGGGGTGGCGGCGGTCGCGGTCGCGGCCGCGCACCGTGCAGGTGACGACTCGCGCCGGCCATGGAGCGTCGACGTGCCCGGCGGGAGCCTTGTGGTCGGGTGGACCGCGGAAGGGGAGGTCACACTCACCGGGCCCGCACAGCTGGTGGCCGACGGGACCATGCTGATCTGACGGGCGGCCACAGGCCCCGGCGGCGGCCCGCGGCCTCAGCAGGCGGGGGGCCCACCTCGAGCACCCGGAAGCCCTTCGCGCTCGCGACCTTCGCGACCTCCCGCTGAGGCAGCTGCTCATCGAGCCAGCGAGCCAGCGGATCGGCCCCCAGATTCTTTCCCACCACCAGGGCTGCAGTGCCCTGCGGGGCGAGCCGTGCCGTCCACTCCAGCAACAGGGCGTGCAGGGCCTGCTTCCCGATCCGGATCGGAGGGTTCGACCAGATCGCATCCGGGGCGAAGCCCTCCGGCACCTGTTCGGGCGAGATCACGTGGACGTTGGTCAGACCCGCTCGTCGGGCGTTCTCCGCAGTCAGCTCACGGGCGCGCTCGCTGACGTCCACCGCCCAGATCTGCGCGTCCGGGTGCAGCAGCGCCGCGGTCAGCGTGATCGGCCCCCAACCGCAGCCGAGGTCCACGATCGTCGCTCCCGGTGGCGGCGGCGTGATCTCGTCGAGCCGGGCCAGCAGCACCGCGGTCGCCTTGTCGAGGCCGTGGCCGCTGAAGACAGACGCGCTGGAGACCAGATCGAGATCGCGGCCCGCCAGGCGCACCTGGAGCGGGAAGCGCCGGTCATCGGTCGCAGGGGAGGGGGTGAAGTAGTGCTCGTCCACCCCAGCAGGATACGGAGCGCGGCGGCCGCGTGCCTTCGAAGAGCTCGTCCCGGGCGTTCCGGCTCCGCCCTGCGCAAAATCACTCGACCACGGAGGGAGGACGTGGGACTCTGGGACGAGCAGCATCCCCCGACCGAAGGAGTGCCCCGACCGTGCCCATCGCTTTCCATCCCGAACCCGAATCCGACCACGACGTCGACGGGGAACGCACGGGAGGAGCCGGGGCCGCGGACCACTCGAACGGTGCAGGCGACCCCGAGGCCTCTCCCCACAGCGAGCCCCCGCGCCGTGACCCGCTGACCGAACGGATCCTCTCGCGCGGCGATGCCTCCGTCTCCGCGGTCACCTATGACTCCGAGACCGACGGTGAGCAGTACGACCTCGCCGACCGCCAGGCACTGCGCCGGGTCGCGGGCCTCTCCACCGAGCTCGAGGACGTCACCGAGGTCGAGTACCGCCAGCTGCGGCTCGAACGCGTGGTCCTCGCCGGCCTCTACACCTCGGGCAACGCCGAGGAAGCGGAGGTCAGCCTGCGCGAGCTGGCCGCGCTCGCCGAGACCGCCGGCTCCGAGGTGCTCGACGGCATCCTGCAGCGGCGTGCGCATCCCGACCCCGCCACGTTCCTGGGCAAGGGCAAGGCTGCGGAGCTCGCCGACCTGGTCGCCGCCAAAGGCGCCGACACCGTGATCACCGACGGCGAGCTCGGACCGGGCCAGCGCCGTGCGCTCGAGGACGTCGTCAAGGTGAAGGTCATCGACCGCACCGCTCTGATCCTGGACATCTTCGCCCAGCACGCCCAATCCCGGGAGGGCAAGGCCCAGGTCGAGCTCGCCCAACTCGAATACCTGCTGCCGCGCCTGCGCGGCTGGGGCGAGTCGATGTCCCGCCAGGCCGGTGGCCAGGTGGGCGGAGCGGGAGCCGGCATGGGCTCGCGCGGCCCCGGTGAGACGAAGATCGAGCTGGACCGCCGGCGCATCCGCGACCGCATGGCCAAGCTGCGCCGCGAGATCAAGGCGATGGCGCCGGGCCGCGACGCCCAGCGCGCCGACCGCAGGCGCCACCGGATCCCCGCCGTCGCGATCGCCGGGTACACCAACGCCGGCAAGTCCTCGTTGCTGAACCGGCTCACCGGTGCCGGTGTGCTGGTCGAGAACGCCCTGTTCGCGACGCTGGATCCGACGGTCCGGCGTTCGAGCACCCCGGACGGCCGTGAGTTCACCTACGCGGACACGGTCGGCTTCGTGCGCCACCTGCCCACCCAGCTGGTCGAAGCGTTCCGCTCGACACTCGAAGAGGTCGGCGATTCAGATCTCCTGCTGCACGTGGTCGATGCCTCACACCCCGATCCGGAGGGCCAGATCGCCGCAGTGCGCACCGTGCTCGGCGAGCTCGAGGATTCGACGTGCCCGAGATCGTGGTCCTCAACAAGGCGGACATCGCCGAACCGGAGACCATCGCGCGCCTGCGCAGCCAGGTCGGGGACAGCGTCGTCGTCTCCGCACGCACCGGGATGGGGTTCGAGGAGCTGCGAGAGCTGATCGCCGAGCGGCTGCCTCGCCCCGCCGTCGAGGTGGACCTGGTGGTGCCGTATTCGCGCGGCGACCTCATCTCCCGTGTCCACACCACGGGGAGGTGCTCGCCGAGGAGCACCTGATGGAGGGCACCCGGCTCCACGCCCGCGTGGATGAGGCGCTCGCCGCAGAACTGAACGGCCTGTCGGCGGGAGCCTGAGCGGCCTGCGCGCAGCACCCGGATACCCTGGCCGGATGACCGCCCCGACCGATCACCCTGCCGCGCCCACGGCAGGGGACATCCCCCTGTCCACGCTGATGGACGCCGCGGTGTCGGCGATCGGCGGTTCGCCCCGCCAAGGCCAGCAGACCATGGCGGAAGCCGTCGACCTCGCCATGTCCGGAGGCCGCCACCTGCTGGTGCAGGCCGGCACCGGCACCGGCAAGTCCCTCGCATACCTGGTGCCCGCTCTGCGTCACGCGCTGGTCAGCGGGCGCCCGGTGGTGGTGTCCACCGCAACCATCGCCCTGCAGACCCAGATCGTCCGCAAGGACCTGCCGCGGCTGGTCGAGGCGCTCGCACCCCATCTGCCGCGCACCCCCACTTTCGCGCTGCTCAAGGGACGGGCGAACTACCTGTGCAAGCACAAGGTCGCCGGCGGCTACCCCGTGGACATCGACTCCGGGGCGCTGTTCGCAGAGGCCTCCGCGGATCCCTCCGGACGCGGCAGCGAGCGGCTCGGCACCCAGGTGCGGCGCCTGCGCGAATGGGCCGAGGAGACCGACAGCGGTGACCGGGACTCCCTGGAGGATGCCGTCTCGGACCGCGCCTGGCGCCAGGTCTCGGTCACCGGCACCCAGTGCATCGGCAGCAGCTGCCCGATGGTGGAGGACTGCTTCGCCGAGCGCAGCCGGGAGCTCGCGCGCGAGGTCGACATCGTGGTCACCAACCATGCGCTGCTCGCGATCGACGCCTTCGACAACCACGGCATCATCCCCGATCACGATGTGGTCGTCTTCGACGAGGCGCACGATCTCTCCACCCGGGTGACGAGCGCGGTGACCGATGTGCTGAACCCCGGCATGCTCCGCGGCACCGTCCGCGACCTGCGCGGCCTCGGCGTGGCCGCGACCGCTCTCGATGACGCTTCCGAGGAGCTGCGCGAATCCCTCGATCTCGCTCCGGACGGCCGGGTGATCGGGGAGCTGCCCGAGCGGCTCGCCGACGCGGTCACCCAGCTTCGCGTCGAGGCGCGCACCGCCCACTCCGACGCGAAAGATGCGGGGGATGACACCTCTGCCGGCGCCCGCAAGACGGTCCGTGCGAACCTCCAGGAGATCATCGACGTCTGCGAGCGCCTGGCCGCCCCCGGTGACGATGACGTGGTCTCGGTCTCGCATTCCCAGGCCACCGGCCGCTCGAGCATCCAGGTGGCGCCGCTCAGCGTCGCCGGGGCGATGCGAGGGGCCATCCTCGAGGAGCGCACCGCGGTGCTCACCTCCGCGACCCTCGCCCTCGGGGGCCGCTTCGAACCGGCGGCCGGGGAAGTGGGCCTGGCCCGCCGCGATCGGGTGGGAGAGGACGAGCTGCCGCCCCTGCAGAACGCGAGCGCCTGGGCGGGCCTCGATGTGGGCAGCCCCTTCGAGTACCGGCGCCAGGGCATCCTCTACACCGCGCAGCATCTCCCGCAGCCCGGGCGGGACGGGCCCTCGCTGCCCATGCTCGACCATCTCACCGAGCTCGTGGAAGCGTCCGGGGAGGAGCGCTGTGCCTGTTCTCCTCACGGCGCGGTGCCGAGATCGCGGCGGAGCATGTGCGGGCCCGGCTCGACCTGACGATCGCGGTGCAGGGCGAGGACTCGATGGCGAACCTGGTGAGGACCTTCCGCGAGGAGGAGGACGCCAGCCTCTTCGGCACGCTCACCCTGTGGCAGGGCGTCGACGTCCCGGGCCGCTCGCTGCGACTGGTCACCATCGATCGCATCCCGTTCCCGCGGCCGGATGATCCCCTCACCGCGGCGCGCCAGGAGCGCATCGGACAGCGCGGGGGCAACGGCTTCATGTCGATCTCTGCGCAGCATGCGGCGCTGCTGCTGGCGCAGGGCGCCGGGCGCCTGATCCGTTCGACGGCAGATCGCGGGATGGTCGCGATGCTGGATCCGCGGCTGTCGACGGCGCGCTACGGGGGTTCCTGCGGGAGTCCATGCCCCCGCTGTGGACGACCTCGGATCCCGAGGTTGCGCTGGGAGCGCTGCGCCGCCTCGCCGAGGACTGATCTGCCGGTCCGAGGACTGGACGATGAGCTGGTGCTGGCGCGCCGCCGAGCGTTCTGCGAGCGCCTGATGGGCTGCTGAGCGCGGTCAGACGGAGCGCAGCACCGCCACGACCTTCCCGAGGATCTCGGCGTGATCGCCGAGGATCGGTGCGAAGGCCGGGTTGTGGGGCATCAGCCAGACATGGTCGTCACGCTGGACGAAAGTCTTCACGGTGGCTTCGCCGTCGATCATCGCAGCGACGATCTCGCCCTTCTCCGCGGTGCTCTGCGATCGCACCACCACCCAGTCGCCGTCGCAGATGGCGGCGTCGATCATCGAATCGCCGACCACCTGGAGCAGGAAGAGGTCTCCGTCGCCCACCAGGCGCTGGGGGAGCGTGAAGACGTCCTCGATCTGCTCCTCGGCGGTGATCGGGACGCCGGCGGCGATCCGGCCCACCAGCGGCACCGTCACGGAGTTCGGGCTGAGCTCCGGCTCGGGGGCGGCGCTGGGGGTGTCATCGACACCGGGCATCACGACCTCCATCGCCCGCGGGCGTTTGGGATCGCGTCGCAGGAATCCCTTGCGCTCGAGCGCCTGGAGCTGATGGGCGACCGATGAGGAGGAGGTCAGCCCCACCGCATCGCCGATCTCGCGCATGGTCGGCGGGTAGCCGTGCGTGGCGATCGCAGCGTTGATCGTCTCCAGGATCAGCCGCTGCCGACGCGTCAGCGCCTCGGTGAGCTCATCGGTGGGAGCGTCGCCGCGAGCCCGGATCGGCTTGGGGGTGCTCGGCGTCATCGTGAGGCCTCCTGGCGTCGATTGTCGGACCCTCGCGGTTCCGTTGTCCTATGGCCCAGCGTAGGACGGCACGAGGCAGAAGCCAAACATATGTTCGATCTTCCTCTTGCGTGTCGTCGGATCGTCGGGCTACAGTCGCACATACATTCGATCGAACAGGAGTTCGGATATGCGTATCGGTACCGCCACGGTCCTTCCCTTCCCCCAGCAGCGTGAGCAGCGGGGCGAGGGTGCAGCTCGAGCGCGCGTTCGACTCGAGCCGACCCGTCGAGGGCGACTGCTCCTCGCCGCCCTCGCCTTCTTCCTCGGCCTGCTCGTCGCCGCCGCCGTGCTGCTGACGCTGGACCTCCCGTCCGCGCTCGCCGTCTCGGACTCCGAGGGCCCCGTCACGGTCACCGTCGAAGCCGGGGACACGCTGTGGGGCTACGCGGAGGAGCTCGCCCCGGAAGGCGTGAGCGAACAGGAGTTCGTCGCCGAGGTGCGCAGCCTCAACTACCTGCCCACCGGGCGGGTGACGGCCGGCCAGGTGATCGAACTGCCCGTCCTGGAGGATCCGGCCCGCTGAACGGGCCGGGTGCCGGTACCCTGTGCGGATGCACTGTCCGTTCTGTCGACACTCCGATTCGCGCGTCGTGGACTCGCGCACGTCCGATGACGGTGCGACGATCCGTCGGCGCCGCCAGTGCCCCAACTGCTCGAGACGCTTCTCCACCTCGGAGACCGCCTCGCTGTCGGTTCTGAAGAGGTCCGGGGTCAGCGAGCCGTTCAGCCGCGCAAAGGTGATCTCCGGCGTTCGCAAGGCCTGTCAGGGGCGCCCGGTCAGCGACGACGAGCTGGCGATGCTCGCGCAGCGGGTCGAGGAGAACATCCGCTCGAGCGGACTCGCGGAGATCGATGCTCATCAGGTGGGCCTGTCGATCCTGCAGCCGCTGCAGGAGCTCGACGTCGTGGCATATCTGCGCTTCGCCAGCGTGTACCAGGACTTCAACTCGCTCGTGGACTTCGAAGCCGCGATCGCCCGACTGCGCAGCGAGGGCCTCGAGGGTGCCCAGGCAGGGGACACGAGCCCCGCCTGAGCGACCGGCCCGAGCGGGGCGCGGAGCTTCCCGGGCGCGTCATTTCTGCAGATTTTGTGGATCTGGTGCGAGGGCATCGGATCCTGTGCATAAGATGTCCCTCGTGCACTCACGCAGTGCACACCAGATCGGCGGTCGTGGAGGGAAGCCACGGCCGCCGATCCTCATTCCCGGGGCACGGGAGCCGCCTGTCTCAGTCCGCGATGCCGGCAGGGAGATCTCGGGCGTGGACCACGCCGAGGTGCTGCGTCGAGCGGCTCATCGCCACATAGAGATCGCCGGCCCCGTGCGCATCGATCAGCTCCGCGGGCTCCACGATCACGACCGCGTCGAACTCGAGGCCCTTCGCGTCCTGCGCCGTCATCACGGCGATCTCGTCGTCCACACCGGCCGATCCCACGCCCACCGCGGGCAGACCGCCATGTGCGCGCAGCGCCGCTGCGATAGCGCCGACGCGCTCAGCGGCGACGATGACGGCCAGGCGCCCCAGTCGCTCCTCGTGCACGGCCGCCACTGCCTCGGCGGTGCGCTGGGTGAGCTCGGAGGGTTCGGCGTGCTCGATCATCGGATCCCGCTCGCCCTCGCGCACGGAGCTGACCGGGGTCACGGGCAGGCTGTGCGCCTGCGCCATCGAGACGGCCCGGTCCATGATGCGGCTCGGGGTGCGGTAGTTGACCGTGAGGTGCTCGACCTGCAAGCGGTCCTGGATGTATGGCGAGAGCGCTGCGGCCCATGAATCCGTGCCGCCTGCGGAAGAGGTCTGGGCGACATCTCCGACCACGGTGAACGACTTGGTGGGCGCGCGCCGCATGAGCGCACGCCAGCTCATGGGGAGTGCTCCTGGGCCTCGTCGACCACGACATGGCCGTAGGTCCAGCTGCGCTCGGAAGAGGCGCGCTCGGCGAGCGTGCGTCCGTCGCGGATGTGGCCGACCTGGTCGGCCAGGTCCTCGGCCCGGATGATCCCCGAGGTGTCGACGTTCTCGATGACCTCGCGGGCGTACTCGACGTCGGCCCGGCGCCGCTCCGCGTCGTCGCGGGCCTTCGCCTCGGCCGGCGCCGCGTCCTCACCGAGCAGCTCCGCGACCTCGTCGAGCAGCGGCACGTCCTCGACCGTCCAGGGGGAGTCCTTGGGGCGTGCGAGCAGCTCGACCCGGTCCGCGAGTGAGCGGGGCGCGGCCTCCCGCAGACGATCCGGGCGCGAGAAGAGGATCTTCAGGAATCCCTGCGGGGTGTAGGGGAGCCAGGCCAGATTCAGCTGGCGCTTGACCTCCGGATCGTTGCGAAGATCGGCGAGCAGGTCCGGTCGATCCTCGGGGATCACGGTGTGGCCCTGAGCGCGCAACGACTTCTCGTACTTCTCCACCAGCCGGTCCATCGCGGACCGCACGAAGACCGCGCGAGCGGCGTTGTGGGGCTTGTGGCTGGCGCGCGCCTCGCGCCGGGCGGCACTGATCATCTCGCGTGAGAGCGTGACGGGCGTGCCATCGATGCGCAGCCTGATGTCCTGGCGCGGGATGATCTGGCGCTGCTTGACGGCGCGCGAGATCAGCGTGGCCATGGCGGAGTCGCCCTTGACGCGGGCGACCTCGTCCTCGTCGTGGATGAAGGTCTCGACGCCGGGGAACAGCTCGCCCGGGGTGAGCATCACGACTCCCGATTCCCCGAGGCCCGGCAGCACGCGCTCGATGTAGCGCAGGAACCCGGTGGTCGGCGCCATGATGAGCACGCCGGTGTGCTCGAGTCGGCGGCGATGCGTGTAGAGCAGGTACGCCGCGCGATGCAGCGCGACAGCGGTCTTTCCGGTGCCGGGGCCGCCCTGGACCACCATCACCCCGCGGTTCTCGGAACGGATGATGCGGTCCTGCTCGCCCTGGATGGTCGCGACGATGTCGCCCATCCGGCCGGTGCGCTTCCCGGAGACCGCGGCCAGCAGCGCGCCCTCGCCCTGCAGCAGGACATCGTGGCCGGGATCCTCGAGCACAGCCTGGTCCAGCACGTCGTCCTCGAGCCCGATGACCGTGCGTCCGCGGTTGATCAGGTGCCGCCGCAGCCGCACCTCGAGCCGCTCCGCGCTGGTGGCGCGGTAGAACGCGGCGGCGGCCGGGGCTCGCCAGTCCACCAGCAGCTGCTCTCGCTTGGGCGTGAAGAGCCCGATGCGGCCGATGTAGTGGCGTGCGCCGTCATCCATGTCCAGGCGTCCGAACACCACGCTGCGCGCCACGGAGCGCAGCAGCGCCAGACGGTCCTCGTACAGTGCCATGAACGAGTCCCGCTCGGACCGGTTCTGGTGGGTCGAGGCGTGTTGCGAGGCCTGGATCTGGTCGAGGTTCCGCTCGACCTGGATGATCAGCTCATCGAGCCTCGTATAGAGCCGGTCCGCGTACGTCTGCTCGCGCGCGATCTCCCGGGCGATCTGTCCCTCAGCGTCCTCCACGGCCCTGCCTCTCACCGAGTTCGTCCTCACGCTGCGCCGATTCCGGGCGGACCCCGGGGCGGCGAAGCACGGTGGTCCATTATGGTGGACGGGCCTGGGTGCGCGTGCCATCAGGTCACCGATATCCAGACGGCCGCGAGGGAGGAGACCGCGATGCGCGACCCCCGTGATCTCTACCGGTTCGAATCCGTCGAGGTGCTCGAGGCTGTTCCGCGAACAGGTCTCACCCTCGTCCACGCACTGCCCGGGATGGTCGATGCCGGCAACGCCTGCCGGATCGCGGCGACCTATCTCCGCGACGAGCTGCGTCATCTGCGACTGGTCTCCTTCGACACCGATGAGCTGATCGACTATCGCGGCGCCCGTCCGCAGGCGACCTTCGACGGAACCTCGTATGTGGACGTGGAGCTCCCCGAGCTGACGCTGTCGCTGATGTACGACGAGCGTGACCGTCCCTTCCTCTTCCTCGATGGGCCGGAACCGGATCTGCAGTGGCGCCGGCTGACGGAGGCGGTGATCGACCTCGTCGAGTACTTCGACGTCGAGCGAGTGGTGGGCATGCAGGCGGTGCCCATGGCGGTGCCTCACACCCGTCCCATCGGCCTCTTCGCCCATGCGAACGATCCCGCCCTGCTGGGCAGGCCGAACACCCGCCCCACCCCCGCCCCGGGCACCGCCCCGCAGCTCGGGGAGGAGGGCGCCGCCGAGCTGATCATCCCGGCCTCCTTCAGCGCGCTCCTCGAACACCGTCTCGGGCGGGCCGATCATCCAGCGATGGGCTATGCAGCCCAGATCCCGCACTACCTCACCCGCACGGACTTCCCGGCCGGTGCTCTGGCTCTGCTGCGCCGCGTCAGCGAAGCGGCGGATCTCGACCTGCCGCTCGTCCATCTCGGCGACCTCACCGATGCCGCGACCGTCGCCCTCCAGGGCACCCTCGCCCAGAACGGGGAGGTGCGCCAGATCGTCAGCGCGCTCGAGGAGCAGTACGACGCGATGAGCGAGGCGGATCAGTCGCCGCTCGCGACCACGATGGACCTCCCGACGGCTGACGAGATCGGCGAGCACTTCGAACGCTTCCTCGCCGATCACGACGGCGAGTCACCGGACGATCCCTTCCCGCGCTGAGCGGGGGCGGGCGCGTGCGGTGGGCAATGGGCCGCCAGCGCGGCCACGCGGCCTGCAACCTCCGAGTTCGTTACGTCTTCGTGACCGAGCCAGGGCCCAGTGCGTGTGAACCCGGCCACGATCGTGACAGAATGGTCGCGTTGCGGTGATGCAGGTCCAGCAGGACAGTCCTACGACGGTGCCTCGGCACAGCAGTACGGAACGCACAATGCGCCACCCGCCTCGGCGGGGGACGGCTTCACGCGGCACCGCGATCGCGTCGTGCGATCGATGAAGGACGACACAGAAGGTGACAGGTATGGCACAGGGCTCGGTCAAGTGGTTCAACGCCGAAAAGGGCTTCGGATTCATCGAGATCGACGGAGGCGGCGCAGACGTCTTCGTACATCACAGCAAGATCGACATGGATGGCTACCGCGCCCTCGATGAGGGCCAGCGCGTGGAGTTCGAAGTTACTCAGGGAGACAAGGGCCCGCAGGCTGAGCAGGTCCGCCCGGTCTGATCGACGGCACCCCCGCGAATCTCACGGACCGGGCAGGAGCATCGCGCTCCTGCCCGGTCCGTCGTCGTCGGAGGGGTCAGCGGCCCAGCACGCGCCCGGCGCGGGCGAGAGCCTCGACCTGCGCGGGGCGGGCCAGGCGCACTGACACCGCATCGGAACGCAGATCACGGTCGATCATCTCGGGCGGCGGCCGGCGAGAGGCGAGCAGGACGCAGTTCCCACGGCGCTTGCCCGACAGGTGAGCGGGCTCGGCGATGACGCCGACGTGGGGGAAGACCGCGGACAGGGTCGCGACCTCGTCCGCCATCAGGCCAGCGCCGGGCGGGGCCGCGCAGTTGGCCAGGTAGAGGCCGCCGTCCCGCAGCACCCTGTCGGCGTGCTCGGCGGCTGCGACGGTGGTGAGCTCCTGCGGTGTCACCGCGCCGGCGAAGACATCTCGCACCAGCACGTCGAAGCGGCTCTCGCGCCAGGAGCCGAGCGCACTGAGGGCATCTTCGGTCCGCACTCTCAGCTGAGGGGAGCGGGGAAGATCGAACCAGGTGCGCACCTGCTGGGCGAGCAGCTCATCGATCTCCACCACGATCTGCCGTGAGCGCGGATACCGGGCGGAGATCGCCCGGGGCAGCGAGCAGCCCCCTCCGCCGAGGTGCGCGAGCTGGACCGCCGTCGCGCCGTCGCCGTCCTCGTCGCCGGCCTCGAGGTGCCGGTCGATCACCAGCAGCATCCACCGCATGTACTCGAACACCAGGTGCTCGGGGTCCGGATGGAGGTGCGAGGAGGGCACTCCGTTGACATCGAGCAGCACGGAGCCGTCGTTCTCGAGGGTCAACCGGGCGGTGCCGGTGGAGATGGGGATCGGGGTGTCGAGCGGACCGAGCTGCGCGAAGGCAGGTCGTCGCTCGCGGTCGCGGCGGGCCATCGCCCCACTCTAGGAGATCCGCTTGCCGTTCCTCCCCAGGTCTCTTCGGTCCACAGCGGGGCAGGTGGGGCGTCGCCCGTCACACCCTCCCCTAGCGTGCTCGATACGAGGACAGCACAAGAAGCGTCCGCCGCGCCGCAGGAGGAGGAGCCCGATGACACCGATGACATCCCGCCGTGGAGCCGCGACGCTCGGCGTCGATGCGCGCTCTCTTCGACTGCGCCTTGCCCGGCTCGACCAGGATCAGGCGGACCTCGAGCGGGCCCGTGATCTCTGGCAGCAGGGGAGCGAGCTGCGCCTGGTCGATCCTCGCGAGGCCTTCGAGCTCGTGCACCGCGCCGCCCTGCGCGGTGCCGGTGTGCTGGTGGCCCGCGCGAACCGTGAACGTCGCCGTGCGCTGCCGCTGAACGTCTGGACGGCGCTGGAGCGCCTGGGAGGCGAGGACGCCGAACGCGCGGGGATGCTCGCGCCGCTCGTGGCGGAACGGATGCGGCTGGACCGTGACGGATCCGCCCTCCCGGAGCCGGCGCTGCTGGAGCAGCACCTCGAGGAGACCGCGGCGCACCTCACGCAGATCTCCCAGCGCCTGCTCGAGGATCTTCCCGCGCATGTCACACACCCCGCAGCGACCGGGTGAAGGCGACCGTGGGGCGCGGCGGCGCCCGGGTACAGTGCGTTCACGAGGGAGGTGCCGATGGGCGTGCATGTCGAGGGGGAGCCTCGCGAGGAGATCCCCGGGATCCTGCACCTGGACATGGACGCCTTCTTCGCCTCCGTCGAGGTGCGTGACGACCCGCGCCTGCAGGGGCTCCCCGTCGTGGTCGGCGGCGCCGGGGCAAGGGGCGTGGTGGCGGCGGCCAGCTACCCCGCCCGCACCCGCGGCATCCGCTCCGCGATGCCGATGGCCACGGCTCGCAGACTGGCTCCCGATCTGGTGATCGTCCCGCCCAGGATCGACCAGTACCGCAGGGTCTCTTCCCAGGTGATGGACCTGCTGGGCACCGTCGTCGCGGACTTCGAGCAGATCAGCGTCGACGAGGCCTTCCTCGATGTGCGCGGGGCCCGGCGCCTGTTCGGTGAGCCGGGGAGATCGCGGATCTGCTCCGCCGGCGGATCCGGGAGGAGCTCGGGCTGCCCAGCTCGGTCGGTGGCTCGGTCTCCCGCGCTGTCGCGAAGATCGCCTCCGCGCAGGCGAAGCCCGACGGGATGCTCATCGTCCCAGCCGCACGCACGGCCGAGTTCCTCGCCCCGCTGCCGGTCGCCGCGATCTCAGGGGTGGGCCCGAAGGCGCAGGCCGCACTCGAACGGATCGGGGTGCGCACGATCGGCCAGCTCCGGGACATTCCGCCGACCACGCTCACCCGCGCGCTGGGCCCACGGGCGCCCGAGGTCGCCGCCCTCGCCGCCGGCACCGACCGCACGGGTCTCGGGCAGCGCACCAGGACCGCTCGCTGGGCACCGAGCGCACCTGGGACGAGGACCTCACTGACGGTGACGAGGTGCGTCGGCGCATCACCGTGATGGCCGATGACGTCGCCCGCCAGCTGCGGCGAGGAGGGTTCGCGGCCCGGACGGTGGTGCTCAAGCTCCGCGCCCCGGACGGCACCACGATCACCCGCTCGTCGACCTTCGACCTGCCGACGGCCAGCGGCGAGAGGCTCCGCGAGCAGGTGGTCACCCTCTGGGAGCGAGAGCGGGACACCATGCGTCGGATCCGTCTGGCCGGCGTGCGGGCGACGCATCTGGAAACGGCCACCGGCCTCCCTCGGCAGTCGGAGCTGACCGCCCGGTCGGCCGGATGGCACGACCTCGAAGCCGCGATGGACCAGGCGGTGGAGAAGTTCGGTGCCCGCAGCCTCGGGCGCGGCTCGACCCTCGGATCATCGCCCGACGGGGCCCAGCGCACCACGCGGGAGCCCGATGGGGAGGGTGTCGGAGGGGTCGATCCGCGCCGTTCGTGAGCGCCTGTCACGGGGCGGTTCTGTGATGCGATGCCCGGAGTGTTCCCATTACCCAGGAACACGCTCTAAACTGGGTTAATCGCCGACGAGGGCCAAGAGTTCTCGCGCGGTGGACGGGGCGCCGACCGGCGCGAGAGGACGGGGACAAGGAGCGGGACCATGCCGCTGTCTGAACACGAGCAGAAGATGCTCGACGAGATGGAGCGTCAGCTCTTCGCTGACGATCCACGTCTCGCGCGAGCTTTCGCACCGAAGGCGCCGCCGCGCCGCAACGGCAATGGCCGTCGGATCCTCATCGGGCTGGGAGCCGTGGTCGTCGGCCTCGGAGTGCTGGTCCTCGCGGTCAGCCTCCCTGCCGTATGGCTCGGCGTGATCGCCTTCATCGGCATGCTGGCCGGCGCGGTCTACGCGGTCACCGCGCCCAGCGGCCCCGCTGACGGAGAGGACTCCCCGGGTGGCGGGGGCGGCGGTTCCGGCCCGGCCTCCTCCGGCGGGGACGGCAACTTCATGCGCAAGATGGAAGAGCGCTGGGAGAAGCGCGCGGGCGACGACCCCCGCCTCTGACCTCCTTCCGCCTCAGCGCGCGGTGCCACTGCGCACACGTACACCGATGCCCCGGCTCTGATGAGCCGGGGCATCGTCGTGTTCGGGGGCGGTGCGCCGCGCGGAGGTGACGCGGTGACCGCTCGGTCGCACCGGGGCGAGGGCTGCGCGGATGCGCCCTCGACGTGCCTTCCCACCGCATGACCCACTTCATTCCCCACATCGCTCCACCGCAGCCCTCCCCGGCCCTCCACCGTGACCCACTGTCGCTCTCTCCACGCCCCTCGACGCTCTGGCCTGCGCGTTCGCTCTGTGCGGCGAGGGAGGCTCTCGCTGCTCCCACTCCGCAGAAGACGCTTCCGACGCTCCGGGCGGAAAATTCCCCCCACCCCGCCCCACCTTCCTGACCTGCAGGTTCTCGAGGTGTCTTCAAGAGATCTCGCGCATATGGGGCATCTGGTGGGGACTAGTGGGGTAAAGTGGAGCGCGTAGGGAGGAGATGGGTTCCAGAACGTGAGGTTCGGTGAGTGAAGGAGGGCGTGGATGTTCCTCGGCACCTTCACGCCCAAGCTCGACGACAAGGGACGCCTGATCTTTCCTGCGAAGTTCCGTGACGAGCTCGCCTCGGGACTGGTCATGACTCGTGGACAGGAGCACTGCATCGCCGTGTACCCGCTCATGGAGTTCCGCCAGAAGCTCGAGGAGGCCCGTCGGGCGCCCACCACCGACAAGCGCACCCGCGATTACCTGCGAGTGCTGCTCTCCGGCGCGGAGGACGTCATTCCGGACAAGCAGGGCCGCATCACCATCCCGGGCCATCTGCGCAACTACGCAGACCTGGATCGGGAGTGCGCCGTCATCGGCGCATTGGATCGGCTCGAGATCTGGTCGCTCCCGGCATGGGAGACCTACCTCGAGCAGAAGGAGGAAGGCTTCGCCGAAACCTCCGAGGAGGTGATCCCCGGCCTGTTCTGAGCCCGACACGGAACGCTTCCGTCCTGTGAGACCTCTCGTCGTTCCCGCCCCGATGCAACTTCCCCGGCGGCGGGTCGGGAACGACGAGGAATCTGGCAGGACGGCACCGCGGAGAAGCCGCGGAGTCGGGCGGGGTCGAAAGACCCGGACCGCCGCACACATCACCACAGCAAGAACCCAGGGGAGGGGTGACATGGACCAGACGCACAGCGACCGGCCGGCAGAACAGCGGCACGTCCCTGTCCTCCTCGACACCTCCGTCGAGCTGCTCGCACCCGCGCTGCAGGAGCCGGGCGCGATCCACGTCGACGCGACGCTCGGCATGGGAGGCCACGCCACCGCCGTCCTCCAGGCGGCGCCGCACGCGCACCTCGTCGGCATCGACCGCGATCCCCAGGCGCTCGAGCTCGCCCGTGAGCGGCTCGATCGCGCCGGCGTGGGCGAGCGGGCCACCCTGGTGCACGCCACCTACGACGAGATCCCCGAGGTGCTCGAGGAGCTCGGGCTGCCCGGAGCGCACGGCGTGATGATGGACCTGGGGCTGTCCAGCTTCCAGATCGACACCGCTGACCGTGGCTTCTCGTACGCGGTCGATGCGCCGTTGGACATGCGCATGGACACCTCCTCCGACGGCCCCACCGCCGCGGATCTCCTGCGAGACCTCTCCGAGGCGGAGATCGCCCGTCTCCTGCGGGACCTCGGGGACGAGCGATTCGCCAAGCGGATCGCCCGCAGGATCGTCGAGCAGCGTGAGACCGCACCTCTGACCCGCAGCGGCGAGCTGGTCGAACTGCTCGAGCGCGCGCGATCCCGGCCGCGTCCAAGGCGAGCGGCGGGCACCCCGCCAAGCGCACCTTCCAGGCTCTGCGGATCGCCGTCAACGAGGAGCTCGAGATCCTCGCCTCCGCCATCGAGTCCGCGCTCGACTGCCTCCACGTCGGCGGCCGGATCGTGGTGGAGTCCTACCACTCCGGCGAGGACCGACTGGTCAAGACGGCGTTCACCCGCCGCACCCGCTCGACCGCTCCGCCCGGCCTGCCGGTCGAGCTGGAGGAGCACCGGCCGTCCTTCACCCCGCTCGTGCGCGGCGCCCTCCAGGCCGACGACACCGAGCGAGGCACCAACTCCCGGGCGGCCTCGGTCCGCCTGCGAGCCCTGACCCGTACCCGAGACGCTGAGAGAGCACACTGAGATGGCAAGCACCACCGCCGTTCATGCGCCCGCGATCCGCCCTGTCCGCGGGGCCAGTCACTCCGCCGCACGCCCGCGGCTCACCGTCGTCGCCGCGCCGAAGGCCGCCGGCAGCTCGATGCCGTTCACGATGCTGTGCACGCTCATCGTCGCCGCGACCCTCTCCGCGCTGCTCTACCTGAACATCCAGATGTCCGACGCGAGTTACGAGATCACCCGGCTGCAGGGCCAGTCCCAGCGGCTCACCGAGGAGGGCCAGGCGCTCGCCGAGGCCAACGAACGCCTCGGCACACCCCAGGAGCTCGAACGCCAGGCGCGCGAGATCGGGATGGTCCCGGTCACGGATCCGGCATATATCGACCTCGACACGGGCCAGATCATCGGAGAGACGTCCCCGACGGCGCAGACTGAGAGTAATCCGGAGCTCGCGGAGGTGCCCGCCGATGTCGCGGTGCCCCCGGCTCAGATCTATGACCAGCCCACCGCCTACCACGGCATGGGCAACGAAGGGGACTGAGGATGACCTCACCGCGAAGGAACGGCAGGAAGACGACCACCCGCTCCGCGGGCGGTTCTCCTTCTCCCCGAACCGGCGGTGCGTGCGTGCAAGGATCCCGCAGTCCCGGCTGGGGGAGCCCTCCCATCGGCACCGGCTGCTCATCTGCCTGATCATGATCGGCGTCCTCGCCCTGTCCGGCCGCCTGGTGTGGGTGCAGGGTCTCGACGCCAGCGCCCGCGCTGAGGAGGCGGTCGCCCAGCGCACCGTCACCCGCACCATCCCCGCTCTGCGCGGAGAGATCACCGACCGCAACGGGACGGCACTGGCCAGCTCCGTGCAGCGATACGACCTCTGGGTCAATCAGCAGCAGGTCGACGGCTATCTCGCGAACTCGAAGACTGCTGAGGTCACAGGCATCGAGGCCGCCGCCGCTGACCTCGCCCCGGTGCTCGGCTGGTCCGTCTCGAAGACCGAGGAGGCGCTCACCGGTGACGCGGGCTTCTCCTACCTGCGCAAGAACGTCGAGCCCGAGGTGCGGGACGCCGCGATGGCGCTGAAGATCCCGGGCATCGGCTCGGACCCGGTGGCCGAGCGCATCTACCCGGCCGGCTCCGTGGGCGGCAACATCCTCGGCTTCGTCGGCGACGATGGCACCGCCCTGGCCGGCACCGAGCTCTCCTTCGACGAGGAGCTGCGCGGCACGGACGGCAAGACCACCTACGAGCGCGGTGCGCAGGGACAGATCATCCCCACCGGGAAGCAGGAGACCACCGCTGCAGTGGACGGCAGCGACGTCGTGCTCACCATCGACCGCGACCTCCAGTGGAAGTCGCAGCAGATCGTCGCGGGAGCCGTCGAACAGCTGGGCGCCGCCGGCGGCAGCGCCGTGGTCTACAACGCGAAGACCGGCGAGGTCCTCTCGCTCGCGGAGTACCCCAGCTATGACCCCAACGATCCGGGCGCCGCAGAGGAGCAGGACCGCGGCAATCGCTCGATCTCCAGCGTGTTCGAGCCGGGCTCGACGGGCAAGCTTTTCACTCTGGCGGCGGCGCTCGAGGAGGGCACCGTCACCCCCGAGACGGAGTATGAGATCCCGTACGAGATGTGGTTCGACGGCCACCGGGTCAAGGATTCGCGCTACCACCCCGATCAGCAGCTGACCCTCGCCGGAGTGCTGAAGAACAGCTCGAACGTGGGCACGGTGCAGATCTCCGAGACCCTCGCCCCGGAGGTCCGCCACGACTACCTCAAGGCCTTCGGCCTCGGCGAGCGGACGGGTGTGGAGCTGCCCGGTGAATCCTCGGGCCTGGTCCATCCGGCGGCGGACTGGACCGGTCGCACCCGCTACACCACCTCCTTCGGTCAGGGGTACAGCGTGAACGCCCTGCAGATGGTCTCCGCGGTGGGGACCTTCGCCAACGACGGGGTGCGGGTCCAGCCCTCTCTGATCGCCGGCACCCGCCAGGCCGACGGTTCCGTGCGCTCCCTCGGTGAGCCCGAGAGCACACGCGTGGTCTCCAGCGGGACCGCCGAGACCATGCTGCAGCTGATGGACAACTCGGTCGAGGACGGCAACTCCTCGGCGAGCGTCACCGGCTATGCGGTCGCCGGCAAGTCCGGCACCGCTCAGGTCGGGGACGGCACCTACACGGCCTCCTTCATCGGCTTCGCCCCCGCGGACGATCCGGAGATCGTGGTCGGCGTGTTCCTCTTCGGCCTGAACACCTTCATCTCCGGCAGCAGGTCGGCCGGCCCCGCCTTCTCCGAGCTGACGACCTTCGCCCTGCAGAACCAGGGCATCGCCCCGACCGGAGAGCCCGGTCGGGAACTCGAGAACGAGTGGTGAGCCCCCAGATGACCCAGCTCCTCGAGCCTGTGCCCGAACCTGCCCGTCCGCGTCACCCCCAGGGCGCGACGGCGGCGGATCTCGCCCGTGCTCTCGGAGCACCGGTGCCCGACTCCGAGCTCACGCTGCACGGCGTCACCCTCGACTCCCGTGCGGTGGAGCCCGGGGATCTCTGGTGCGCGCTGCCGGGAGCCAACGCCCACGGCGCACAGTTCGCCGCCCAGGCCGCACGTCAGGGCGCCGCGATGGCGCTCACCGATCCCGCCGGCCGTGCCCGCTGCGAGGCCGAGGGCCTGGCGGTGCTCGAGGTGGACGATCCACGCACGGCCACGGCGACCGCTGCGGCCCTGGTCCACGGCCTCCCTGCCACGAAGCTGGCCATGCTGGGCGTGACCGGCACGAACGGCAAGACCTCGATCACCACCGTCATCACCCGCACCCTGCACGCCCTCGGCGTCGCCGCCGGCTCCGTCGGCACCAGCGGCACCGGATACCGGGACGGCCAGGGCGCGGAGCACGCGATCGGGACCGTCCGCACCACTCCCGAGGCGCCCGAGCTGCACGGGCTGCTCGCCCGGATGGTCGAGGACGAGGTGGCGGTGGTCTCGATGGAGGTCTCCAGCCACGCCCTCGTGCTGCATCGGGCGGACGAGGTCGTCTTCGACGTCGTCTGCTTCACCAACCTCACTCAGGACCACCTCGACTTCCACGGCACGATGGAGGCCTACTACGAGGCCAAGCGGACCCTCTTCACCCGGCCCATGCCCGACGCGGGATCGTCTGCGTCGATGACGAGTGGGGGCGCCGCCTGGCCCGTGAGGCCGAGATCCCGGTGATCACCTACGCGACCCGCCCGGGCGTGGACGCGGACCACCGTGCCCGCGACATCCGGCCCGCCGACTACGGCTCCGTCTTCACCGTCGACGGGCCCGAGGGGCCCCGCACCCTGTACGCGGCCCTGCCGGGCAGGCATTACGTCGCCAACACACTCGCCGCCGAACTGCTGCTGGGGGCCCTCGGACACTCCGGTCCGGACGTGGCCCGCGCCCTCGGCGAGGCCGGCACCGTCCCCGGACGGATGGAGCCCGTGGCACATGCGCCCCGCCGCGGCGTGGTCGACTACTCGCACACCCCGGACGCGCTCGAACAGGCCCTCGACACTCTGCGAGCGATCCCGGGAACCGGGCGCCTGCTGGTGGTGATGGGGGCCGGGGAGACCGCGACCGCACCAAGCGGCCACATATGGGAGAGGTCGCCGCGCGTCTCGCGGACGTGGTCATCGTCACGGACGACAACCCCCGGACCGAGGACCCCGCCTCGATCCGCGAACAGGTGCTCGCAGGCATCCCGGAAGACACGAAAGCCCAGGTCCATGACGTGGGAGGCCGGGGAGAGGCGATCGCGCTGGCGGCTTCCTTGGCCGACGTGTCCGACACCATCCTCGTTGCGGGCAAGGGAGCCGAGACCGGACAGCAGATCGGCGGTATCGTCCAGCCGTTCGATGACCGCCTCCGGTTGCGGGATGCACTCCGAGGTGCGCCGACGGCGCGAACGGGCACCGACGCCGACCACACGGACGAAGGACGCTGAAGCATGCTCCAGATCACGGCACGGGAGATCGCCGCTCTCACGGACGGCGCACTCGTGGGAGGCGCGACCGGCGACGAGCTCGTCACCGGGACCGCGCAGATCGACTCCCGCGAGGTCGGCCCCGGTGATCTCTTCGCCGCCTTCCTCGGAGAGAGCGTCGACGGCCATGACTTCCTCGCCGCCGCGCAGACCTCCGGTGCGGCGATCACTCTGGTCACCGAGGACCGCGGGGTCCCCGCGGTGCAGGTCGACGACGTGCAGCGAGCGCTGTCCGTCCTCGCCCGCGAGCAGCTGGGCAGGGCCCGCCGGGAGAACGCCGAGCTGGTGGTCCTCGCGATCACCGGAAGCGCGGGCAAGACCGGCACCAAGGACCTGCTGGGCACGATCCTCGGCGCGCACGGCCCCACCGTCGCACCCGCCGGGAGCTTCAACAACGAGCTGGGCCTGCCGCTGACCGTGCTGCGCATCAGCGCCGAGACCCGCTACCTGGTGCTCGAGATGGGTGCGCGCGGCATCGGCCACATCGCTGCGCTGACCACGATCGCCCGCCCCGACATCTCCGTCGTGCTCAACGTCGGCTCCGCCCACATCGGCGAGTTCGGCAGCATCGACGCGATCGCCCAGGCCAAGGGCGAACTGGTCGAGGCGCTCGCTCCGGAGGGGCGCGCCATCCTCCACGCCGAGGACCGGCTCGTCGCCGCCATGGCACAGCGCTCACCCGCCCCGGTCACCTCCTGGGGCTTCACCGACGGCGACGTCCGCGGTGCGGATCTCACCCTCGACGAGCGGGCACGCGTCCGCTTCGACCTGGTCGTCCCCGAGGGCCTGACCACGCTGCGCGGTGAGCCGGTCGCCCCCGGACGCTTCGGGGTCCACCCCTCCCTGCTCGGCGAGCATCAGGCGGCGAACGTGCTCGCGGCGCTGACGGCCGCCCTCGCCGCCGGGGTCGATCCGGCAGGCGCCGCGGCGGCCCTCGAGGGCGCGACCCTCGCCTCTGCGCAGCGCATGCAGGCGCTCGAGGCCGGCGGGGTCCTCGTCATCGACGACGCCTACAACGCCAACCCGGACTCGATGCGGCAGGCGCTCAAGACCCTCGCCCATCTCGGCCGCACGCACCGCACCATCGCCGTGATCGGCGAGATGCTGGAGCTGGGGCCGGACAGCGTGCGCCTGCACGACGAGATCGGCCGCCTCGCGGTGCGCCTGAACATCGGTCAGCTGTACTCGGTCGGAGACGGTGCGGCGCCGATCCACCACGGGGCGTGCCTCGAGGGCAGCTTCGGTGGGGAGTCCGAATACCTCGACACCGTCGAGGAGGCGCTCGCTGTGCTAGAACGTACGGTGCAGCCCGGGGACGCCGTGCTGCTGAAGTCCTCCCGCGACGCGGGCCTGCGACGCATCGCAGGACCCTTGGTCGAGCACCTGGCACGGCGCGGCGGACTCGACGGGACGACGCAGAACGGAGACGACCAGTGATCGCGATCATCATCTCCGGCGCCGTTGCGCTCCTCTTGTCGATCCTGGGCACGCCGCTGTTCATCAAGGTCCTCCAGCGACGCGGCTACGGCCAGTTCGTGCGCGACGACGGCCCGACCACGCACGCCACCAAGCGTGGCACCCCGACCATGGGCGGCGTCGCGATCATCCTGTCGGTCCTGGTCGCGTACTTCTTCACCCACCTGGTGCTGTGGACCAGCCCCAGCGTCTCCGTGCTGCTGGTGCTGTTCCTCATGGTGGGTCTCGGGGTGGTGGGCTTCCTCGACGACTACCTGAAGATCTCCCAGCAGGACAGCACGGGCCTGCGCCCCCGCTACAAGCTGCTGGGGCAGTTCGTGGTCGCCACCGCCTTCGCCGTGCTCGCGCTGCTGTTCCCGGACGAGAACGGCAAGACCCCGGCCTCGACCCATATCTCCTTCGTGCGTGACGTCCCCTGGCTGGACCTCGCCTTCATGGGCACCATCGTCGGCTTCATCCTCTTCGCCATCTGGGCGAACTTCCTGGTCGCGGCGTGGTCCAACGGCGTGAACCTCACCGACGGGCTCGACGGCCTCGCCAGCGGCGCGACCATCATCTTCACCGCCGCGTACCTCATCATCAGCTTCTGGCAGTGGCGCCAGGTGTGCAACATCGACCTCGACGCCGGGGAGTGGTGCACTGCTACGACGCCGCGATCCCCTGGACACGGCAGTGCTGTGCGCCGCGGTCATCGGCGCCCTGGTCGGGTTCCTGTGGTGGAACACCTCACCCGCGAAGATCTTCATGGGCGACACCGGGTCGCTCGCCCTGGGCGGCGCCATCGCCGGCATGACGATCGTCTCCCGCACCGAGATCGTCGGCGCCATCATCGGCGGCCTGTTCGTGATCATCTCGCTGTCCGTGATCATCCAGGTCACCAGCTTCAAGGCCACGGGGAAGCGCGTCTTCCGGATGGCCCCGCTCCAGCATCACTTCGAGCTCAAGGGGTGGAACGAGGTCACCATCGTGGTGCGCTTCTGGATCGTGGCCGGGATCCTGGCCGGCATCGGACTGGGAATCTTCTACCTCGACGCCCTGCCGAGGCTCACCTCATGACGACCGAGCAGCCTGTGCTCCCCGTCCAGGAGCGGGCGTGGCCGGGCCTGGACGTCAGCGGTCTGCGGATCCTGGTCACCGGCTTCGGCATCTCCGGCTTCGCCATCGCGGACCAGACCATGCAGCGCGGCGCCCGGGTGCTCGTGGTCGATGGGACGGACACTCCCGAGATCAGGGAGCGCGCCCAGATCCTCGAGGTGCTCGGGGTGGAGTTCCGCCTCGGCACCGAGCACACCCGCAACCTGCCCGAGGACCGCGAGATCGACCTGGTCGTCACCTCCCCGGGATGGCGCCCGGATCAGCCGCTGCTGCTCGCCGCCGCAGCCGCCGGGATCCCCGTCTGGAGCGAGATCGAACTGGCCCGCCGGATGCAGCCGGCGGACGGCCCGGCCTGGCTCGGCATCACCGGGACGAACGGCAAGACCACCACCGTCACCATGCTCGAATCGATCCTCCAGCACGCCGGCCTCCGCGCCGTCGCCTGCGGGAACGTCGGCCTGCCGGTGATCGAAGCGGCGCTGGACCCCGAGGGCTTCGAGGTGCTCGCCCTCGAGCTGTCCAGCTTCCAACTGCATTGGACCGAGCACCTGGACTGCGACGCCGCCGTGGTGCTCAACGTGAGCGCCGACCACCTCGACTGGCACGGAGGCGCTGAGCCCTATGTCGCGGCGAAGGCTCGCATCTACCAGGGCGTGCGCACCGCCTGTGTCTACAGCGTCGCCGACGAGACCACCCGCCGCCTGGTCGAGGAGGCGGACGTGGTCGAGGGCGCCCGCGCCGTCGGCCTCACGCTGGGGCCTCCCGGACTCTCCGAGCTCGGGGTGATCGACGGAGTCCTGGTGGACAGGGCGTTCCATCCCGAGAGGCGCAACGCCGCCGCGGAGCTCGCCACCCTCGAGGACCTCGCGCATCTGGGGCCGCAGGGTGCCGGCCCGCACCTGGTGCTCGACGCGTTGGCCGCCGCGGCGCTCGCCCGCGCCCATGGGGTCGAGGCCCATGCGGTGCGGGACGGGCTGCGCGCCTACCGGATGGGCGGCCATCGTGCCCAGCACCTGGCGACCGTCGACGGCATCGACTTCGTCGACGACACCAAGGCGACCAATCCCGCCGCCGCTGCGGCCTCCCTCCGCTCGGCCGAGCGGGTGGTCTGGATCGCCGGCGGGGACACCAAGGGCGCCGACCTGGATCCACTGATCGCCGCAGCACGGGACCGGCTTGCCGGGGTGGTGCTGCTGGGGACGGACGCCGAGCCGTTCACGGGCGCACTATCACGACACGCGCCCGACGTCCCCGTCCGGCGCATCGATCCGGGCGACACTGGCGACGTCGCCGGACGCTCCCGGCTGATGGAAGACGCGGTGCAGGCGGCCCGCGCCCTCGCCAGGTCGGGGGATGTGGTGCTGCTGGCTCCCGCGGCCGCGTCCATCGACCAGTTCCGTGACTACGCGGAGCGGGGGATCTGTTCGCCGAGGCTGTGACCCGACTGCCAGGAGAGCGCTCATGACGCTGGAGGACACCCGACGGGAGCCCCGCAAGGACTCCCGCCGCTCCACCGGCGTCGTGCGCCCCGACGAGGACCAGCCGCTCGGCAACATCGGCGGCCGTGTGCGTGATGGTCTCGGCAACTGGCTGAGGTCCCCGGCGCTCGACTTCTACGGACTCATCATCGTCGGCGCCCTGCTCGTCAGCGTCGGCCTGGTGATGGTGCTGTCCTCCAGCTCGGTGGGCAACATCTCCCGCGGCGCCTCCGGCTTCGACGGCTTCATCCGGCAGGGCACCTTCGCGGTGATGGGGGTGGTGGCGCTGGTGACCGCCGCACTGCTGCCGCCCGGCTTCTACCGGCGCGCCGCCTGGGTCCTGTTCGCCGTGGGTCTGGCCCTGCAGTGCCTGGTGCACGTGCCCGGCCTCGGCGTCGAGGTGTACGGCAACCGCAACTGGATCCAGATCGGCTCCCAGCGCCTGCAGCCCTCGGAGTTCCTCAAGCTCGCGCTCGCGGTATGGCTGGGCGCCCTGCTCGCGACGAAGCGGCCCCTGCTGACCAAGCCCTTCCACCTGTTCATCCCTCTGGCCCCGGGCGCCGGCGTGGCCCTCGGACTGGTGATGTGGGGCAAGGACCTCGGGACCGTGCTCGTGATGGGCATGCTCGTCGCCGGTGCGGTGTGGGTCGCGGGGTCCCGCGCCGGTGGTTCATCGCCGCCGGCGGGCTCGGCCTCGTCGGCGTCCTGGTGCTGACCATCACCAGCGGCAACCGCATGGCCCGCATCAACAACTGGATCCACGGCACCTGCCCGGGCGACTCCTGCCTCCAGTCGGAGCAGGGCCTGATGGGCCTCGCGGAGGGCGGCTGGTGGGGCGTCGGCCTCGGTCAGTCCCGCCAGAAGTGGGGCCGCCTGCCCGCCGCCGAGGACGACTACATCTTCGCGATCATCGGTGAGGAGCTCGGCCTGATCGGCACCCTCGGGGTGCTGCTGCTGTTCACCGCCCTCGCCCTGATCATGCTCCGCATGATCACGCGCCTCGACGACCACTTCATGCAGATCACCGTTGCCGGCATCAGCGCCTGGCTGCTCGGCCAGGCCTTCGTGAACATGATGGTCGTCACCGGGCTGCTGCCCGTCATCGGCGTCCCGCTGCCCTTCATCTCCTCCGGTGGCTCCGCACTGCTGGCCTCGATGACGGCTCTTGGGCTGCTGATCTCCTTCGCACGCCGTGAACCAGGTGCCGCCGAGGCGATCGGAGCCCGGCTGAGCTCGGTGCGCCGCTCGATCGGGGTGCTGCCCGCTCCGCGCGAGAGCGGTGCCGCCAAGGACACCGCAGCGGCCCGCGCCTCGTCCGCCCCGAAGAAGAAGGGCACGAAGCGTGCGAAGAGCGGGAAGCCGAGCACGTCGAAGCTCTCGCCGAAGCCCTCCGAGCGGGCGGTGAAGCGCTCGGGCGCCCGTTCCTCGTCCACCCGCTCCCGTCGCTCGGGCCGCGGCTCCGCACCCTCCTCCAGAAGGTCCTGATGCCCACCACGACCGCACCCCGCATCCTGCTCGCCGGTGGCGGCAGCGCCGGGCACGTGTCCCCGCTGCTGGCCACCGCCGCACAGATCACCCGCCGCAGCCCCGAGGCCGAGGTGCTCGTGCTCGGGACCCAGGAGGGCCTCGAGGCCGATCTGGTCCCGGCGGCCGGCTATGAGCTGGTCACGATCGAGAAGGTGCCGTTCCCGCGCCGCCCGAACGGTGCCGCCCTCCGCTTCCCGGGCCGGTTCGGCGGCTCCCTCCGCCAGGTCCGCAACCTGCTGAAGGAGCGGCAGATCGACGTGGTCGCGGGATTCGGCGGCTACGTGTGCCCGCCCGCATATCTCGCGGCCGCCTCGCTGCGCCGCCCGCTGGTGGTCCACGAGGCGAACCGCAGACCGGGCCTGGCGAACCGGCTCGGCGCCCGTCGCGCTGCCGCTGTGCTCACCGCCTTCGACGGCTCGAGCCTGCCCCGCGCCCGCCGCATCGGCATGCCGATGCGCGAAGAGATCGCCCACCTGGACCGCGCCGCCCACCGGGACGAGGCCCTGCGCGGGTTCGGTCTGGACCTCGCCCGCCCGGTGCTGCTGGCCACCGGTGGCTCCCTCGGTGCTCTGCGGCTGAACACGGCCGTGGCGGAGGCCGCCGAGTCCTTCCTCGAGGCCGGAGTGCAGATCCTGCACGTCACCGGCCGCGGCAAGTCGGAGGGCCTCCCGGAGCGAGATGGCTACCGGGTCGTGGAGTACGTCAGCGCCATGGAGGACGCCTACGCCGCCGCGGATCTCGCCCTGACCCGCTCCGGTGCGGGGACCGTCTGCGAGCTCACCGCCGTCGGCCTCCCGGCGGTGCTGGTCCCGCTGCCGATCGGCAACGGGGAGCAGGCGTTGAACGGCCAGGAGGTGGTCGCGGCGGGCGGTGCGCTGATGGTCGCCGACGCCGACCTCGATGCCGCGCATCTGCGCTCCCAGGTGCTCCCGCTGCTGCGCGACCGATCGAGGCTGACCGCGATGGCCGACGCCGCGCGTGCCTTCGGCATCACCGACGCGGCCGAGGTGATGGCCGACGTGGTGACCGGCGTCGCACGCCGAGCCTGACCCGGGCGTCCCGCCGAGCGGACTACGGTGACCTCATGACTTCCCCGAGAACGGTCCGGTCGCGCAGGCGACGCCGCGCACGATCCTGCGCCCCGGGGACGTCATCACCCAGCCCGACTGGCCGATGGACCGGAGCGTCCGCTTGGTGCACGTGGTCCGCATCGGCGGCGCCGGGATGAGCGCTGTCGCCCGGCTCGCGCTCGAGGCCGGGCTCGCCGTCTCCGGGTCCGACTCCCAGGACGGCCAGTTCATCGCGCCGCTGCGCGAGGCCGGGGCTCGCATCGGCATCGGGTTCGACGCCGCTTCGCTGGCCGAGGACCTCGACCTGGTGATCGTCTCCACCGCGGTGCGGGCTGACAACCCCGAGGTCATCGCAGCGCGCCGCCGGGGATCCCGGTGATCCATCGCGCTGCGGCGCTGGCCGGCCTGCTCGCCGGGCGCGCACTGCTGGCCGTCGCCGGCACCCATGGCAAGACCACCACCACCGGTATGGCCGTGACCGCGCTGCGCGGCGCAGGCCACGACCCCGCCTGGGCGCTCGGCGCGGCCGTTCCCGATCTCGGCCGCAACGCCGGTCTCGGCGCGGACCCGGCGGCCGCGGGGATCGCCGAGGAGCTCGCTGTGGTCGAGGCCGACGAGTCCGACGGCTCCTTCCTCGCGTTCGCGCCGCGCGCCCTCGTGGTGACGAACCTCGAGCCCGACCACCTCGACTTCCACGGCGACGCTGCGACCCTCACCGCCGCCTTCGATGCCCTCACCACGCAGATCACGCCGGACGGCACGCTGGTGGTGTGCGCCGATGACCCGGGCGCCCGAGCACTCGGGGAGCGCGCCGCGGCCGCAGGTCGGACCGTCGTGCTCTACGGGGCCGATGACGACGCCCAGTGGCGGCTGCGCGCGGAGCGCAGCGGTCCCCGCGGCGCCGAGATCGAGGTGGACACCCCGCAGGGACCGCTCGCCGTCGCCCTGTCCGTGACCGGCCATCACAACGTGCTGAACGCCCTGGGCGCTCTGGCCGCTGCCGCAGCTGCCTCGCCCTCCTCCGCCCCCGAGCAGCTCGCACGGGGACTGGCCGGGTTCACCGGTGCCTCACGGCGCTTCGACGTCGCCGGCACCGTCGGGGAGTGACGGTGGTGGATGACTACGCCCACCACCCCCGCGAGGTCGCCGCGACGATCGCCGCAGCCCGCGGCATCGTGCAGACACAGGCGCAGCAGGGCCGAGTGCTCGTCGTCCTCCAGCCCCACCTGTTCTCCCGCACCCGCGACTTCGCCGGCGACTTCGCCGCCGCCCTCGACGTCGCGGACCGGGCCTGGGTGCTCCCCGTCTACGCCGCGCGCGAGGACCCCGACCCCACGGTCGATGCCCGCACCATCACCTCTCTCGCGACCGACACGGTCACTCCCTGGTTGACGGCGAGCAGCTCGGCGAGCTCATCACCGCCCATGCTCGTCCCGGCGACCTGCTGCTCATGCTCGGCGCCGGCGACATCGTCGAGATGACCCCCGCGCTGATGGCGGCGCTGGATCAGCACGGAGCCCGCGGCTGATGGCACGCCGTCCCAACGCGCCGAAGCCGCGGCAGAGCACGCGACGACCGGCCCTCTCCCCGGCGCCCCGCCGGGCGCCGTCCGCTCCTGCGACCCAGGAGCCCGATGCGCGCCGGGCACGGTCGAGCAGCAGCTCCCCGCGCCGTCCCGGCTCGCCGGGGTCGGCCGGCACCGCGCGAACCGCTCCCTCTGCGCCCTCGGCACGCTCCGCGCTCTCCCCGCCCTCACCTGCCGCGCCGCCGGCCGGACGTTCGCGGGCCGTGGGCCGGCCCCAGCCCTCCGCGGAGCTCGCCCCCGCCGCGACGAAGCCGCAGGTGTCGCAGGGCGAGGGACGGGTGGTGCAGGCCGCTGAACGCTTCCGTGAGCTGGTGGCGGGTCGCCCCTGGCGCCGTCGCCGACGCGCGATCATGGCCGGTGCGGCAGTGACGGTGCTCGTGCTCGCGGCAGTGTGTGTCACCGCGATCTTCCTGCCCGCGCTCCAGGTGCAGCAGATCGACGTCGAGGGCACCGGATACGTCGAGCAGGAGGAGGTGCGCGCGGCGGCTTCCGCGCACGCCTCGGGAAGCGTGCTGCTCCTGCCCACGGGAGAGATCGCCGCGGATGTCGCCGAGGTGCCGGGCATCGACTCTGTCGAGGTCGAACGATCATGGCCGGACGGCGTGCGCATCAGCGTCACCGAGACCGCACCGATCGCCCTGCTCACGAAGACCGATGGCGCCACCGCGGTGATCGGTGCCGAAGGGCAGGAGCTCCCGGCTGCCGCAGGGGAGGGGGCTTCGCTGGTGCCGCTGGCGGTCGCGGGAGGCTCCGCGGATCCGGAGGGTGCCGCCGAGGCGATGGCCGATGTCCTCGCAGCGATGCCCGAACCGCTGCGTGGAGCGGTCCAGGAGGTCACGGCCTCCAGCGCGAGCGACGTGACGGTGGTGCTCGCCCTCGAGGACGGCGGCACCAAGCAGGTCGTCTGGGGCGATGCGCGCGATGCGGAGCTCAAAGCCGAAGTGGTGCAGGCGCTGGTGGGCCAGCCCGGGACCGTCATCGACGTCTCCTCCCCAGTCGCCCCGGTCACCCGCTGAGAGCTGATCGGGCCCGAACGGTGATCTCGCCCGCGCTCGAGGGCCGACACGCGCACGCGGTGTTTGCGTGCAGGTGCCTGCGTCCATAGCGTCAAGGGAAAGGAGAAGCGCCCCGAAGTCCGAACCTCAACTCGAGGTCGAGGGTTTCGGAAGTCCACGACCAGGTGCGACGCAGGCCCACTCCTCGGATGAACGACAAGAGCAAGGACCAACACGTGGCCGGAACGCAGATCTCACTCGCAGTCATCAAGGTCGTCGGCGTCGGCGGCGGAGGTGTCAACGCCGTCAACCGCATGATCGAGTCCGGCCTCAAGGGCGTCGAATTCATCGCGATCAACACCGACGCACAGGCACTCCTCATGTCCGATGCGGACGTCAAGCTCGACGTCGGCAAGGAGATCACCCGTGGTCTCGGCGCCGGCGCCGATCCCGAGGTCGGCAAGCGTGCCGCCGAGGACCACGCCGAGGAGATCGAAGAGGTCCTCCGCGGGGCCGACATGGTCTTCGTGACCGCCGGCGAGGGCGGCGGCACCGGCACCGGCGGCGCTCCCGTCGTCGCCAAGATCGCCCGCAGCCTCGGCGCGCTGACCATCGGCGTGGTCACCCGCCCCTTCACCTTCGAGGGCCGCCGCCGCTCCACCCAGGCGGAGTCCGGCATCGCCTCCCTGCAGGCCGAGGTCGACACCCTCATCGTGATCCCCAACGATCGACTGCTGTCCATCGCGGACAAGCAGGTCTCCATGCTCGACGCCTTCAAGAGCGCGGACCAGGTCCTGCTCAACGGTGTCCAGGGCATCACCGATCTGATCACCACGCCGGGCTTGATCAACCTCGACTTCGCGGACGTCAAATCCGTCATGCAGGGAGCCGGGAGCGCCCTCATGGGCATCGGCTCCGCGCGGGGCGAGGACCGCGCCCTCCAGGCGGCGGAGCTCGCGGTCTCCAGTCCGCTGCTCGAGGCCTCGATCGACGGCGCCTACGGCGTTCTGCTCTCCATCCAGGGCGGCAGCGACCTCGGCCTGTACGAGGTCTCGGAGGCGGCACGCCTGGTCCAGGAGGCCGCTCACCCGGATGCGAACATCATCTTCGGCTCCGTCATCGATGACGCCCTGGGCGACGAGGTCCGCGTGACCGTCATCGCAGCCGGCTTCGAGGGCGGCGGTCCCGTGACCCGACAGGACGTCACCCCGCAGCACCGCCCCGAGGCACGTTCCGAGCACCCCCGCTCCGAGCAGCCCCGCGCCGCGGCACCGCGTCCCCCGCCCAGGAGCAGCGCGCCTCCCACGGCGCTGGCAGTGCGGCAGCGGGAGCCGGCTCTGCGACTCCCGGTGCCTGGGGTCTGCCCCAGCAGGCGTTCTCGCCGTCGCGCCCGAGCGAGACCGAGCCCGAGACCGAGGTGCTCGACGCGGCCGACTCCGAGGAGGGCCAGCACGCACAGCATGATCGGGTCTCCCCGCAGCCCGCTCCGCGTGCCCCTGAGCGTGAGCCGGCGCGCCCGCCGCACATCGAGGAGCCGCCGTCGGACGATGACGACCTCGATCTGCCGTCGTTCCTCAAGTGACCTCGTCACTTCCTGCACGGGCCTCGCGACTTCGCGGGGCCCGTGCCCTTTCACGGGCCGTGAGGGTGGGGTGAGCGCCGGGGAGCATGCCGGGCTGAACCTCGCCCAGCATGTCGGCGATGACGAGCGGGCCGTCGTACGCAACCGGGAGCTGCTGGACGCGGAGCTCGGCGTGCCCGTGGTCTTCGTCGATCAGACCCACTCCACCGATGTCCATGTGCTGCCAGCCGCGGGCCCGGCGCCGGTGGTCTCCGCTGACGCCCTGGTGACCGACCGCGGCGACGTGGCGCTCGCGATCATGGTCGCCGATTGCCTGCCGGTGCTGCTGAGCGATCCCGTCAGCGGCACGATCGCGGCCGCCCATGCCGGCCGCGCGGGACTGCTGGCAGGAGTACTCGAACGCACCATCGAGGCGATGACGCAGCTGGGCGCCCGTCCCGCGGATCTCACCGCGAGCATCGGGCCCTCCATCTGCGGCGCCTGCTACGAGGTCCCGGAGCCGATGCGGGCGGAAGCGGCGCAGCAGCTTCCCACCACGTGGGCGGAGACCTCCTGGGGCACCCCGGCCCTCGACCTGCGTGCCGGCGCGATCGAGATCCTCGGCGCAGCGGGCATCCCGCGCTCCGCCCTCGAGACCGACCATCCCTGCACCCTCGAGGATGAGCGCTTCTACTCCTACCGCCGCCAGGCGCGCACCGGCCGCTTCGCCGGCGTGCTCCGCCGGGCCTGAGCCGCCTCCGCAGAGGGAGCGATGAGGCTCAGGCGCTGTCCGCCGTGCTCGCGACACGCTCACGACACGCCGGGCGCCTCCCGGGGCCGGGGAAATCCCTGCGGTAGTTTCGGTGGGTAAGGGCTCCCGCGCACTCCCCGTGCTTCCCCGGAGTCCAGGTCAGCGTGAACAACAGACTGGGAGATCTGCGATGGGAACCTGGCGCAATGCCATGGTCGCACTCGGCCTCGCCAACGAGGTCGACGACGAGTACTACGAGGACGAGCGGCTCAGCCACGACGAGGCCGCCGCTCCGTCCCGCCGCACCGAGCGGGGCCCCGAGCCCGCACCCGAACGGGAGGCCCAGGTGACCCCGATCCGTCAGCATTCGAACGTGGTGGCCATGGCCCCGGCAGTGGAGGAGTCGATGCACCGCATCACCACGATCCATCCGCGGTCCTACAACGATGCCAAGGCGATCGGCGAGTCGTTCCGTGACGGGGTCCCCGTCATCATGAACCTCTCCGACATGCAGGACGGCGACGCCAAGCGCATGGTCGACTTCTCGGCCGGCCTGGTCTTCGGCCTCCGCGGCACCATCGAGCGTGTCACCTCCAAGGTGTTCCTGCTCTCGCCGGAGTTCGTCCAGGTCGACGGAGACACCTCTGCCGACGAGGGCAGCTTCTACAACCAGAGCTGAGCTCTCTAGTGCAGATCGTCGCAGGGGTGCTGTACCTCGCAGTGCTGTTGTACCTCCTCCTGCTCATCTCGCGCCTGGTGCTCGAGTGGATCCAGTCCTACGCACGGGAGTACCGGCCCTCAGGCCTGGTGCTGGTGCTGTTCGAGGTCGTCTACACGCTGACCGACCCGCCTGTGCTGGCGCTCAGGCGCCTCATCCCTCCGCTGCGCATCGGCGCCGTCGCCCTCGACCTGAGCCTGATGATCCTGCTCGTCCTCGGGTGGATCCTGCTGAGCGTGCTCGGAGGCCTGGCGATGTGAGGACCTCCCGGTTCGGGAACCTCCGCACCATCCGCTAGGCTTGACGCCAACGCGCCCCGGCGCGCATTCGACTCCCGCACTAAGAAAAGGTGACCCATGGCTCTGATGCCCGAAGACCTGCAGAATCAGAGGTTCACCCCTGTCCGGTTCTCCGAGGGCTACGACATGGACGAGGTGGACAACTTCCTCGATAACGATGTCGAGCCGCGTCTCAAGGAGCTCATCTCCGAGAACGAGCGCCTGAAGACGGAGCTCGAGGAGGCGCACAACCGCATCGCCGAGCTCGAGACCCGCGCCCCCGCCGCGGCTGCGACCGCCGATGTCTCCGCGACCGGTGAGAACGACGCGATCATCGACTCCGCTCCGGTCGCCGCTGAAGACGAGGCCCAGGACGACGCCACCGCGCCGCAGGCCGTCGTCGAGGACGAGGTCGTCGAGCAGCCCGCTCCGGCGGCCGCACCGGTCTCTGAGAGC
Source organism: Brachybacterium sp. Z12 (assembly GCF_014400405.1). Lineage (GTDB taxonomy): Bacteria > Actinomycetota > Actinomycetes > Actinomycetales > Dermabacteraceae > Brachybacterium. Next base: position 1,239,005 of record NZ_CP060496.1, read on the forward strand.
CCCGACCAGTCCGCCGCCGGCATCATCGCCCTGGCGAACCGTCTGCACGACGAGTACGTCAAGAACGGTGAGGACGAGCGCGACCGCCTCATCACCGAGGCCAAGGACGAGCACCAGCGGATCGTCGGCGACGCCGAGGAGAAGTCCCGCGTCACCCTCGCCGATCTCGAGACCAAGAAGGCCGAGCTCGACAAGACCATCGACGGCCTGCGCAACTTCGAGCGGGACTACCGCAACCGTCTGCGCAACTACCTGGAGAACCAGCTCAGCGAGCTCGACACCAGCGAGACGCAGGACAAGCAGGCGAACTTCGGTCTGTGAACAACGACCCGTCCGAGTCGGCGAGCGCCGGGCCCCGGGGTCCGGCGCTCGCCGCCGTCTGAGCCGTCGAACGGTCCTCAGCATCATCGCGGCGATCGGTGCGGTCATCGCCGTGGCCGACCAGATCACGAAGAACTGGGCCGTGGCCTCTCTCCCTCTGCTCGAGCCCCAGCCATTCATCGGTGAGATCCTCCAGCTGACGCTGCTGTACAACAGCGGTGCCGCCTGGGGATGGGCGCCGAGATCACCCCGGTGGTCACCTGCCTCCAGCTCGCCATCGTGGCCGGTGTCATCGTCTTCGCGGTCAAGGCAGTGCGCTCGCCCTGGTACACCGTGGCGCTCGGTCTCATCATGGGCGGCGCGCTCGGCAACATCCATGACCGGCTGCTGCGCGAACCCGGACCGTTCCGCGGCGCAGTCGTCGACTTTCTCGAGCTGCCGAACTGGCCCGTGTTCAACATCGCCGACATGGGCGTGGTGGGTGGCGCGATCATGATCGTCGCCCTCGGCCTGTTCGGCGTCGCCTCCGATCCGGCGCACGACGAGCCCGCCCCTTCCGAAGAAGCGGGCGAGGCCTCGCAGGAGAAGACGTCATGAGCGCCTCCCGGACCCTCATGGTCCCCGACGGGCTCGCCGGAGAGCGGGTCGATGTGGGGATCTCGCGAATGCTGGGCCTCTCCCGCACCCGCGCGGCGGAGCTCGTGATGGACGGCCTCGTCCTGGTCGACGGGCAGGCCCCGGCACGCTCCACCCGGCTCGAGCCGGGGGCGATGGTGCACGTCGAGCTGCCCGATGAGAAGCCGGCCGTGGCGGTGCAGCCTCAGATCGCCGACGGCATGAGCCTGATCCACCAGGACGATGACATCGTGGTGATCGACAAGCCCGTGGGCGTGGCCGCGCATCCCAGCGCCGGCTGGTCCGGGCCCACCGTGCTGGGGCACCTCGCCGCGGCCGGCGTGAGCATCCGCACCACCGGCGACCCGGAGCGACAGGGCATCGTGAGCAGGCTGGATGTGGGCACCAGCGGAGTGATGGTGGTCGCCCGCACCGAACGCGCGTACACCACGCTGAAGGACGCCTTCCGCGCCCGCGAGGTCGGGAAGATCTACCATGCCGTCTGCCAGGGGACCCCGGACCAGCCGGCCGGCACCATCGAAGCCGCCATCGGCCGCTCCCCGCAGCACGACTACAAGTTCGCGGTGCGCGAGGACGGCAAGCACTCGGTGACCCACTACGAGACGCTCGAGGCGCTGCGCGGGGCGACCCTGCTGAAGGTGGGACTGGAGACCGGCCGCACCCACCAGATCCGGGTGCACATGGCAGCCCTGCAGCACCCGCTGGTGGGCGATCCGCTCTACGGTGCGGATCCGACCCTCGCCCAGCGCGTGGGGCTGATCCGCCAGTGGCTGCACGCGATGGAGCTGAGCTTCCTCCACCCTGCGACCGGGCGCGAGGTCACCTACACCTCGCAGTACCCGGCGGATCTGCAGGACGCACTGGATGCCCTGCGCGCGCCCTGAGCCGAGTGCACGAGCACGCGCTCGCAGGCGGTAGCGTCGAGACATGAACGATGAGCAGGTTTCCGGGGCGCTGAGCCCCTCCCGCGATGCGGCGCTGTCCAGGCCCGACTTCCCCTTCGTCCGGGTCGCGCACCGGCTGGGCATCGATCCCGCGCAGGCCGAGGTGGCGCTGCGCGATGATGAGAAGGCCCGGGCGGCCGTCGCCGAGGCGGTGCAGGCGTTCCTCGCGGCGGACGATGACCACCGTGCCGGCAGGCCGCCCTCCTCCGCGATCGCCCTGGATCCGGATTTCCCGACCGGGGTGGGCATGGCGCTGGTCGGGGCGGCTGTGCTCTGGGACGCCCGTGACCTGGTGCCGCGGGTGGCGCTGCGCGTGGCCAAGGACCACTTCGAGGACGGTGCCGATGAGCTCGCCGCGAGCTACATCGCCCTGGTCCAGGAGTCGGTGGATCCGGGGAGGACTCCCGGGACGATGCCGTGGCGTGGGCGGCGCAGTCGCTGCTGGTCTCCGTGCTGCAACGCTCCGGCAGCCCGGCCCAGGCCGAGGAGATCGCCCGCGACCTCGCTGCCCACGCGATCCCGATCGATCTGTGGCGGGACGACGACCCGAGCCTGCCCGACGACTCGATGGCCTGGCACGGCGGCGCGTTCGTCGGCGGCATCCCGCCGCGGCGCGACGAGCGCTCCCTCAGCTACGAGGACGTCCATGACTACATGAACTCCCTGCTCGCCGACACCCACCGCGAGCAGCAGGCCGAAGGGGACGGCGCCGGGAGCTGAGCCATCCCGCGCCGGGCGCCGCCGCGGTCATCGCGGGGCGACACGCCGGTCCTGGCGGGGTGACCTCTCCGACCCCTGCGCCGGGCCTCATCGGTCGGTCCGCGCGGCTACCCTGGAGGGCATGGCTTCTGCGGACTCCGATGACTTCGTGCATCTGCATGTGCACACCGACTACTCCCTGCTGGACGGGGCCGCGAAGATCGACAAACTGGTCGACGAGACCGTCCGTCAGAACCAGAAGGCCGTCGCGATCACCGACCACGGCTATCTGTTCGGCGCCTACGAGTTCTACAAGGCCGCGACGGATGCCGGCGTCAAGCCGATCATCGGCGTCGAGGCGTACGTGACCCCGGGGACCAGCCGCCACGACCGCACCCGCGTGCAGTGGGGGACCAAGGAGCAGCAGCTCGCCGGAGACGATGTCTCCGCACGCGGCGCCTACACGCACATGACCCTGCTGTCGAAGTCGACGGCCGGCATGCACAACCTCTTCCGGCTCGCCTCCTCCGCGTCCTCGAAGGCCAGATGGGCAAGTGGCCGCGCATGGACCGCGAGATCCTCTCGAAGTACTCCGATGGACTGATCGCGACCTCCGGCTGCCCCTCCGGCGAGGTCCAGACCCGGCTGCGGCTGGGACAGTTCGACGAGGCCGTCAAGGCCGCCGGCGAGTTCCAGGACATGTTCGGCAAGGACAGCTACTTCATCGAGCTGATGGACCACGGCCTCGACATCGAGAAGCGAGTCTCCAAGGACCTGATCGAGGTCAGCAAGTCGGTCGGCCCCGCTGGTGGCCACCAACGACCTCCACTACGTCACCGAGGCGGATGCGCAGATCCAGGACGTCCTTCTGTGCATCAACTCCGGGTCCCGGCTGAATGATCCCGACCGCTTCAAGTTCGGCGGCTCCGGCTACTTCCTGAAGTCCGCGCGGCAGATGCGTGAGCTGTTCCGCGAGTTCCCCGAAGCCTGCGACAACACCCTGACCATCGCCGAGATGTGCGAGGTCGAGTTCCGCACCACCGACGAGGGTGCGAACTACATGCCGCACTTCCCCACCCCGCCCGGGGAGGATGAGGAGTCCTGGTTCATCAAGGAGATCCAGCGGGGTTTGGAGTACCGCTACCCCGCAGGGATCCCCGAGGACGTGCAGCAGCGCGCCGACTACGAGGTCTCCGTGATCCTCCAGATGGGCTTCCCCGGCTACTTCCTGGTGGTCTCGGACTACATCAAGTGGGCCAAGGAGCAGGGGATCCGGGTGGGGCCGGGCCGTGGCTCCGGTGCCGGCTCGATGGTCGCCTACGCCCTGCGCATCACCGATCTCGACCCGATCGAGCACGGCCTGCTGTTCGAGCGGTTCCTCAACCCGGACCGCGTCTCCATGCCGGACTTCGACGTCGACTTCGATGATCGCCGCCGCGGCGAGGTCATCGAGTACGTCGAGCGCAAGTACGGCGACGACCGCATCGCACAGGTCATCACCTACGGCGTGATGAAGACGAAGAACTCCCTCAAGGACGCCGCCCGCGTGCTCGACTACCCCTTCGCGATGGGGGACAAGCTCACCAAGACTCTCCCGCCCACCGTCATGGGCAAGGACATCTCGGTCAACGGCATCTTCGACCCCGAGGACAAGCGCTACGCAGAAGCGGGCGAGTTCCGCCGGCTGCACGATGAGGACCCCGACGTCCAGAAGGTCGTCGAGATCGCCAAGGGCGTCGAGGGCCTGACCCGCGGCTGGGGCGTGCACGCCTGCGCGGTGATCATGTCCAGCCACCCGCTGATCGACATCGTGCCGATGATGCGCCGCCCCTCGGACGGCCAGATCATCACCCAGTTCGAGTACCCCACGCTCGAGACCCTCGGCCTGCTGAAGATGGACTTCCTCGGGCTGCGCAACCTCACCGTGCTCTCCGACGCGGTGGCGAACATGGAGCGCAACGGCAAGACGCCGCCGGACCTCGAGACCCTGCCGTTCGATGACAAGAAGACCTACGAGCTGCTGCAGAAGGGTGACACGCTGGGTGTGTTCCAGCTGGACGGCTCGGGCATGCGCACCCTGCTGCGGCAGATGAAGCCTGACCAGTTCGGAGACATCACCGCCGTCTCGGCGCTGTATCGACCGGGCCCGATGGGCATGGGGTCGCACACCAACTATGCGCTGCGCAAGAACGGGCTCCAGGAGATCACCCCGATCCACCCGGAGCTCGAGGAGCCGCTGGCCGAGATCCTCGACGAGACCTATGGCGTGCTCGTCTACCAGGAGCAGGTCATGCAGACGGCCCAGAAGGTCGCCGGGTACAGCCTCGGTCAGGCCGACATCCTCCGCCGCGCCATGGGCAAGAAGAAGAAGTCGGAGCTGGACAAGCAGTTCGCCTCCTTCGAGGCCGGAATGAAGGAGAACGGCTACTCCACCGCCGCGGTGACGGCGCTGTGGGAGACCTTGATGCCGTTCGCGGACTACGCCTTCAACAAGTCCCACTCCGCGGCCTACGGGGTGGTCTCGTACTGGACCGGTTACCTCAAGGCGAACCATCCCACCGAGTACATGGCCGCGCTGCTGACCTCCACGCAGGAGAATCGCGACCGGCTGGGCCTGTACCTGGGGGACTGCCGTCACCGCGGCATCACGGTGCTGCCCCCGGATGTGAACGAATCCGATCTGTACTTCTCCGCCGTCGGCGAGGACATCCGTTTCGGGCTCTCGGCGATCCGCAACGTCGGCGCCCACGTGGTCGAGGAGATCATCAAGACCCGCGAGGAGAAGGGCGCCTTCACCTCCTTCACCGACTTCCTCGACAAGGTCCCGCTGTCGGTGTGCAACAAGCGCACCATCGAGTCCCTGATCAAGGGCGGCGCCTTCGACGAGCTGGGCGCGAACCGGCGCTCCCTGGTGCTGATCCACGAGGACGCGGTCGACTCCGTCGTGGATCTGAAGCGCAAGGAGGCTCAGGGTCAGTACGACCTGTTCGCCGACGTGTTCGGCGGCGGTGGGGAGACGGCGAGATGGCGTCCGGCTCTGCCGCGACCATCGTCATCCCCGATCTGCCGGAGTGGGACCGCAAGGAGAAGCTCGCCTTCGAGCGGAACATGCTGGGCCTGTACGTCTCCGACCATCCTCTCTACGGGCTCGAGCACGTCATCTCCCAGAACTCCTCGACCTCGATCAGCGCCCTCGCCGATGACGGCGCCGTCGAGGACGGCGCCATGGTGACCATCGCCGGCCTGATCACGAGCCTGCAGCGGAAGACCACGAAGAAGGGCGACATGTGGGCGATCGTCACCGTCGAGGACCTCGAGGGCTCGATCGACTGCCTGATGTTCCCCTCGACCTACATGACCGTCGCCGGAGAGCTCGCCGAGGATCTCATCGTCTCGATGAAGGGCCGGGTGGACACCTCCAAGGGCATGCCGGAGCTGCGCGTGATGGAGATGACCGTCCCCGAGACCGGGGGCGGGGCCGACGGCCCCGTCACCATCGCCCTGCCCGCGATGCGCGCCACCGAACGGGTGGTCAGCGACCTGCGCGGGGTGCTGGAGGACAACCCCGGGGCCAGCGAGGTGCGGCTGCGCCTGCAGGAGCCCGGGCGCACCACCCTGATGCAGCTGGACAAGCGGCTCTCGGTGAACCCCTCCGCTGCCCTGTACGCGTCCTTGAAGGCGCTGCTGGGCCCGAGCTGCCTGCAGTGAACCGATGACCACGTGGCGGGTCGCGACCTTCAACATCCGCCACGGGCTCGGGCCCGATGGCCGGGTCGACCTCGCCCGCACGGCGCAGGAGATCGCCGCACTCGGAGCCGACGTGATCGGCCTGCAGGAGGTCGATGACGGGTTCGGGCCCCGCTCCGGTCATGCGGACCAGCCCTCCCGGCTCGCCGAGCTGCTGGGGATGCAGGTGTGCTTCGGCGCCGCGCTCGATCTCCCGCCGGTGCGGGACGGGGCTCCGCGGCGCCGTTACGGACTCGCGCTGCTGACTCGGCACGAGATCCTCGCCCACACCCTGCACCTGCTGCCCGCTCACCCCGGCCGTGAGCCGCTGCGGGAGCCGCGCGGCGTGCTCCACGCGCGGGTGCGCAGCCCGGCCGGGGAGGAGCTCGACGTGCTGGTGACGCACCTCGACAACTCCGATCCCGCGCACCGCACCGCACAGGTGCAGGGCATCGTCCGGCTCTCCCAGGACCTCACGGGACCGGCGCTGCTGATGGGGGACATGAACGCAGAACCCTCCGCTCCGGAGCTGGCCGCGCTCGCGGCGACGGGCTGGCGCGAGGCCATGGACGCAGCGTCATCGTCGGTTGGGGAAGCCCGCAGGTCGCCGCTGCGCCAGATGCTCAGCGCGGCCCTGGCCCGCCTGCGACCTGCACGAGGCGCCACGCATCCCGCGCGCTTCCCGATCCGCCGGATCGACTCGCTCTGGACCCGCGGGCCGCTCACGGTGACCGCGATGGCAGTGGGGTCGAGAGGGTCCTCGGACCACCGACCGGTGGTCGCGACCCTCGTTCGGAGCGTCCGCTGAACAACCGGTGAGGACTGCGGAGGGCGGGCTGGACTAGCGTTGCCCCATGAGCACCATCTCCGAGAACCTGCTTCCCGACTCCCTGCTGGACACCTTCCGCGAACGCGCGGTGATCCATGACAGGGAGAACACCTTCCCTGAGGCTGATCTCGCCGATCTGCGCGAGCGCGGGTACCTGCGGCTGCTGGTGCCCACCGAGCTCGGCGGGCTCGGCGCTCCCTGCTCGAGGCCACACGGATCCAGCGCCGGCTCGCCCAGGCCGCGCCCGCCACGGCGCTGTCGATGAACATGCACCTCGTGGTCACCGGCGCCGCACTGCACGCCCACCGTCTCGGCATGGACAGCGTGCGCACCATCCTCGAGGACGCCGCCGCGGACCAGCTGTTCGCCTTCGGGATCTCCGAGGCCGGCAACGACGCGATGCTCTTCGACTCCTCCACCCGTGCCGACGAGCAGCCCGACGGTGGCTTCCAGCTCACCGGCACCAAGATCTTCACCTCCCTGGCCCCCGTCTGGGACCGCCTGGTGGCGCACGGCCGTGTCGCCGAGGCGAGCGAGGCGGATCCCCGCCTGCTGTTCGGGGTGCTCGAGCGCACCGAAGCCATCGAGGTGCTCGATGACTGGGACACCCACGGCATGCGCCCCTCCCAGTCCCGCACCACCAAGCTGCACTCGGCGCCGGTCGCCGCAGACCGCGTGCTGACCAGCACACCCGTCGGCCCCAACCCGGACGCCTTCGTGATGGGGATCTTCGGGGCTTTCGAGCTGCTGATCGCCTCGGTGTACACCGGCATCGCCGAGCGCGCGATCGCCGTCGGCACCCGGAACGCCACCACCCGCCGCAACGCCACCAAGGGCATCGTCCACGCCGACGATCCGGACATCCGCTGGCGCCTGGCGAACGCGGCGATCGCCGTCGACGGCATCATCCTCCAGATCGAGAAGATCATGGCCGATCTCGACGCCTTGGGCACGGGAGAGCAGGGCACCGGCCTAACCGATCACGGCCCTCGCTGGTTCCTGCACTTCTCCGGCGTGAAGTCCCGTGCCACCGAAACGGCGATCTCCGCCGTGGACCAGGTGCTGCGCGCCAGCGGAGGCGCCCAGTACTTCCGACGCAGCGAGCTCGAGCGCCTCTCCCGTGACGTGCGTGCCGGCATGTACCACCCCTCGGATGAGGAATCCGTGCACGCCTCCTACGCCAAGGCCCTGCTCGGCGACATCGGTGCGACCCTCCCGGCGCTGCCCTGATGAGCGACGCAATGCGGATCGTCATCGTGCGAAGGTCCGGCAGCCTCGGTGAGCTAGATGCACGCCGAGATGCAGTCAGCCGAACAACACCTCAGCCTCGCGCCAGCGTGACTCCGGCACCCGCTTGACGCTGTCGATGGCCTCGGTCAGCGGCACGTCCACGATTTCGGTGCCGCGGAGGGCGACCATGTGCCCGAAGCGGCCCTCATGGACCAGATCCACCGCCGCGGTGCCGAGCCGAGTGGCCAGCACCCGGTCGTAACCGGTCGGCTCCCCGCCGCGCTGGATATGGCCCAGCACCGTCGCCCGCGACTCGATGCCCAGCCGCTCCTCGATCAGCGGCGCGAGCACCTGGGCCACGCCGCCGAACCGGGGCCGGCCGAACTCGTCCAGGTCGTAATCCATGAACCCCTCCGGCGCATCGGAGGGCACGAAGCCCTCGGCCACCACGACAAGCGGGGCGCGGCCGCGGTCGAAGGCGGACTTCACGTACTGGCAGATCTCCCCGATGGTCAGCGGGAACTCCGGCAGGCAGATCACATGGGCACCCGCCGCCATTCCGGAGTGCAGGGCGATCCAGCCCACGCTGCGGCCCATCACCTCGGCCACCATGCAGCGGTGATGGGAGTCCCCGGTCATGCGCAGACGGTCCAGTGCCTCGGTCGCGATCTCCACCGCGGTGTTGAATCCGAAGGTGTAGTCGGTGGCGTCGAGGTCGTTGTCCACCGTCTTCGGCACGCCGACCACCGGGATTCCCGCCTCGGAGAGCCGATTCGCAGTGAACAGGGTGCCGTCCCCGCCGATCGCGATGATCGCGTCCATGTCGTTCTCGTCCAGATGACGGCGCACGATCTGTGCGCCGTCCTCACCGTCGGCGAAGGGGTTCGAGCGGGACGTGCCCAGGATGGTGCCGCCGATCCGGCCGATGCCGCGGACCCGTCGGCGCGGCAGCGTCATCCAGTCATCGTCGATGACGCCCCGCCATCCGTCCTTGAAACCGATGAATTCGTCCTCGAAGAGCTTGTCGCCCTTGATCACCGCGCCGCGGATGACCGCGTTGAGACCGGGGCAGTCGCCGCCGGAGGTCAGGATTCCGATCTTCATGGGGGAGGGTTCTCTTCTCTCATCGAGCACGGGAGCAGGGCACAGGCAGGGGCACTGTCCACTCTAGAGCCGGAGGGAGCTCGCAGGAGCAGTTTCTCTGCTCGGGACGTGAACGTGCTGTCTGGGAGCGCCGATGAGCCATGGCTTGCGCAGCAGAGCGCCCCGGCCCCTCCGTGAGGAGGCACCGGGGCGCTCGAGGAATGCGGCTGCGAAGACTCAGGCGTCGTCGGCAGCCTCGTCCGCGGCATCGTCGGACGGGGACGGGGACGGGCGCGATGCACTGTCCGCCTGCTCCGCCTGGGCGCGCACCTCGCGGCCGCCGTCGGCAGCGCGCTGGAGCGTGTCCTGGAAGTCCACACCGGTGGTGGACTTGACCATGTCGAGCACCTGGGCCAGACCCACCGAGATGTTCTGGCCGATCTTCGCCTCGCCATCGGTGGAGAACACCGAGAGGTTGGAGATGTTCGAGTACGGGGCGGCCAGCTCGCCGGCGACCTCGGGCAGGACCTCGAGCACCTGGGCGAGCACCGCGGCGTCGTTGAACTGCTTGTACGCCTCGGCACGGGCACGGGTGGTCTCCGCCTCGGCGTCGCCCTTGGCGAGGATCGCCGCCGCTTCGGCTTCACCCTTGGCACGCAGGGTCGGCCTCGGCCTGACCCTCGAGACGGACCGCCTCGGCGTCCTTCGAGCGGCGCTGCAGCTCGACCTCGGCCTCGGCCCGACCACGGGCTTCGATGGCGTGGGCCTCGGCGTCCGCGGTGACCTTGCGGGACTCGGCACGGTTGCGCTCGTCGGTCAGCTGAGCTTCCGACTCGGCGATGTGCGTGTACTTCTTGGAATCCGCATCCTGCTGCTCGGCGTAGCGCTTCGCCTCGGCCGGCTTGTGGACCTCGGCGACCAGCTGCTTCTCGCGCAGGTCGTTGTTGCGGACCGCGATGAGCTCTTCCTGCTCGATGATCCGCTGCTGCTGGGCGGCACGGGCCAGGGGGCCGGAGGCATCGGCGATGGCCTCCCGAGCATCCGTCTCCTCCTTGATCTCCGCATTGCGGAGATCGAAGGTCTGCTTGGACTCCGCCTCCTGCTGGAGGTTGAGGTTGCTGGCCTGCGTGGATTCACGGTTCGCATCGGACTCGGCGATCGCGGCGCGCTTGGCCACCAGTGCCGCCTCGGGGCGTCCCCAGTCCCGCAGGTAGGAGCCGTCGTCCTCGATGGCGGAGATCTGGAAGGTGTCGATCACGAGACCCTGGTTGTTCATCGAGTGCTCGGCCTCGGCCTGCACCTGGCTCGCGAACGACGCACGGTCGCGGATGATCTGCTCGACGCTCAGTGTGCCCACCACCGCGCGCAGGGTGCCCGAGAGGATCTCCTGCGTGTAGTGATCGATCTGCTGCTGCTGGTCGAGGAATCGCTGAGAGGCCTTGCGGACGTCGTCGATGTTGCCGCCGACCTTGACCTGCGCCACCCCACGCAGCCGCAGGAAGATGCCGTTCATCGAGTAACCCTCGACCTCGACCGGGATCTGGCGCGAGCTCAGGCTCAGCACGAAGGCGCGGTCGAAGATCGGACGCACGATCGCTCGGCCCCCAATGATGACCCGGGCGCTGCCGGACTCGAGGTCGATGTCACCGGTGGGGCTGGTCTTCGCGTTGCGGCCGGTGATGATCAGCGCTTCGTTCGGCGCCGCGATGCGGTAGCTGCGCATCAGGACGATCAGTCCGATCAGGATGACGACCGCGAGCGCCGCGACCACCACCACGGTGGGTATCAGCAGTTCCATGGGTTCCCCTCATTGAGTACAGGCATGCCGAGGGCATCCTCGCATCGAATGGACTGCCCCGCCCGGTCGTCCCGGGACCGGATATCCAGTTGTGACCTCTTGCCGGGGCGGGATGGCGCTCTGGAAAGCGGAGGATCGCCAGCGTCGCGCCCATTTGCCGTCTCAAGATGCGACCGCAGGGTCCGAATGGCGGAACTCGGGGTCTAGGGTCGCCCGTCGTGAACACCGTGCAGCACCCCTCTCCTCCCGACGCCCCGGTTCCTGGCTCCGCGCCCGCCGGCGCGCCCGCCAACACCCCCGCCCGCGTCATCACCGCGTCGATGGTCGGCACCACGATCGAGTTCTTCGACTTCTACGCGTACGCAACGGCCGCCTCGTTGGTCTTCCCGGCCCTGTTCTTCCCCACGCAGACCCCGGCGAACCAGCTGCTGAGCTCTTTCGCCGTCTTCGGCGTCGCGTTCGTCGCGCGACCCCTGGGATCGCTGCTCTTCGGGCACTTCGGCGACAGGATCGGACGCAAGAACACCCTCGTGGCGAGCCTGCTGGTGATGGGCATCGCGACCTTCCTCATCGGGGTCCTGCCCACCGCGTCGACACCCGGCTTCACCATCATCGCCCCCGCGATCCTGGTGCTGCTGCGGTTCTGTCAGGGCGTGGGACTGGGCGGCGAGTGGTCCGGCGCGGCGCTGCTGGCCACGGAGAACGCCCCACCGGGCAAGCGGGCCCTCTTCGGTACCTTCCCGCAGCTCGGCGCTCCGATCGGCTTCATCCTCTCGAACCTGCTGTTCGTGGTGCTCAGCCTGCAGCTGACCGATGAGCAGTTCATGTCCTGGGGCTGGCGACTGCCCTTCCTGCTCTCTGCTTTCCTGGTGGTCGTCGGCCTGTGGGTGCGGCTGAAGCTCATGGAGAGCCCTGCGTTCCAGAAGGTGATCGACGAGGAGCGTGTCGCCTCCATCCCGATCGCACGCGTGTTCCGCACCGCTTGGAAGCCTCTGATCCTGGCGACCATCGCGATGGTCGCGACCTACGTGCTGTTCTACCTGATGACCGCGTTCCTCATGGTCGTTGGCACCACTGCCGCGAATGAGGAGACGGCTCGCGCCGCGGCCGAGGCCGCCGGCAAGCCCTTCGACGCGGCAGGATTCGCGCCCGGGCTCGGCTACGACCGCCCGCAGTTCCTGACCATGCTGATCATCGGCGTCGTCTTCTTCGGCGTCTTCACACTGGTCTCCGGGCCGCTCGCGGATCGATTGGGACGTCGGAAGCTGCTGCTGGCTGTCACCGTCGCGATCGGGGCCTTCGGATTCGCCCTGGAGCCTCTGATGCAGGGCGGGACCGTCGGTGTGATGGCCGCGCTGATCCTCGGCTTCACGCTGATGGGCCTCACCTTCGGGCCGATGGCCGCGTTCCTGCCCGAGATGTTCCGCGCCGATGTGCGCTACACCGGCAGTGCCGTCAGCTACAACATGGCCTCGGTGATCGGGGCGGCCCCCGCTCCGTACGTGATGATCGCCCTGTGGCAGACGATGGACGGGTCGCTGTGGCTGGTGGGCGGCTATCTCACCCTTGCCGCGATCATCACGCTGGTGGCGCTGCTGGTCGGCAAGGAGACCCGCGAGGTGGACTACCTGGCCTGATCGAGAACGCGACATGAAGGAGGGCGGCCCCGTACGGGACCGCCCTCCTTCAAGTGCTGTGCGCGCTCGCGGCGGCTCAGCGCTCGCGGTGGGCGAGGTAGTAGCGGATCAGGCCCTCGGTCGAGGAGTCCTCGCCCGCGATCGCGGCCTCATCGCCGGCGACGGCGCCGGCGAGATCCTTCGCGAGCTGCTTGCCGAGCTCCACCCCCACTGGTCGAAGGAGTTGATCCCCCACACCACACCCTGCACGAAGGTGATGTGCTCATACAGCGCGATCAGCTGGCCCAGCACCGACGGGGTCAGCTGCGGGGCCATGATCGAGGTGGTGGGGCGGTCGCCGGAGAACTCCCGGGCCGCGACCAACGGGCCCTCGGTGCCCTCGGCGCGGACCTCGTCGGCGCTCTTGCCGAAGGCGAGCGCCTTGGTCTGGGCGAAGAAGTTCGCCAGGAACAGCTCGTGGACGTCCTGCTCGCCGTCCTTGAGCGCGTGGTTCGGGGTCGCGAAGGCGATGAAGTCCGCCGGGACCACTCGGGTGCCCTGATGGATCAGCTGGTAGAAGGCGTGCTGGCCGTTGGTGCCGGGCTCACCCCAGAAGACCTCGCCGGTCTCGGTGGTGGCGAGCGAGCCGTCCCAGCGCACGGCCTTGCCGTTGGACTCCATCGTGAGCTGCTGGAGGTAGGCGGGGAAGCGGTGCAGGTACTGGGAGTAGGGGAGCACCGCGTGCGTCTCCGCCTCCAGGAAGTTCACGTTCCAGATGTTCAGCATGCCCATCAGCAGCGGCACGTTCTGGGCCGCCGGGGCGGTGCGGAAGTGCTCATCCATCGCGTGGAAGCCATCCAGCAGCTCCTCGAAGGCGTCCGGCCCCAGCACGGTCGCCAGCACCGTACCGATCGCGGAGTCCACCGAGTAGCGGCCGCCCACCCAGTCCCAGAACCCGAAGGCGTTGTCGGGATCGATGCCGAAGGCCTCGACCTTGTCCAGCGCCGTGGAGACGGCGACGAAGTGCTTGGCTACGGCCTCCTTCTCCTGCTCTGCGGTGAGGCCCGCGTTCTCCCGCAGGGCGCCCAGCAGCCACTGCCGCACCAGGCGGGCGTTGGTGAGGGTCTCCTGCGTGGTGAAGGTCTTCGACGCGACGATCACCAGGGTGGTCTCGGGATCGAGATCCTTCGTGGTGGCGTAGGCGTCGGTGGGGTCGATGTTGGAGATGAAGCGGGCCTCGAGACCGTCCTGGGCCAGGGGCTTCAGCGCCTCGTAGACCATCACCGGCCCGAGATCGCTGCCGCCGATGCCGATGTTCAGCACGGTCTGGATCCGCTTGCCGGTCACGCCGGTCCACTCACCGGAGCGGACCTTGTCCGCGAAGTCGTAGACGCGGTGCAGCGTGCCTCGCACGTCCTCATCGATGTTCTGGCCATCCACCACGAGGGAAGGGGAGGAGCCCGCCGGGCGGCGCAGCGCGGTGTGGAGCACGGCGCGGTCCTCGGTGGTGTTGATGTGGGCACCGGCGAACATCGCGTCGCGCCGCTCCTCGACACCCACCTCGCGTGCCAGCCGCAGCAGCAGCTCCGAGGTTTCGGGCGTGATCAGGTTCTTGGACAGATCGACGTGCAGATCGGCCGCGGTGTGCGTGAAGCGCTCCGCACGCTGCGGATCGGCGTCGAACCACTCACGCAGGGAACCGTCGAGGGCGAGGTTGTGAGCCTCGAGCTCGGCCCAGGCGTCGGTGGAGGTCGGGTCGATGGGGGCGGAGGGTGAAGAAGGAGCAGTCATACAGCCATTGAACACTGCGGGACGGGACAAGGGGAGTCGTCCAGTCAGTTCCCTCTGCCCGGTGACGTGCGACGGAACCCCGCCGAGACCTAAGCGTTACCACCAGGTGGATTGCAGTTGACTTTTAAGGGTGCACACTGGATCGGTGCCGCACAATGATCGTGCGGCTCACGAACCCGAGTCATCCCAGGAGTCTCCATGGCCTTCTCACGTCGATCAATGATGCTGGGCACCGCTGCCGGCGGTGCCGCTCACCCTTGCGGCCTGCGGCGGCGGCGATGACGGCGGCGGCGCCGGCAACGGTGGTGACGGCGGTGGCACCGGAGAGCCGATCTTCGCGAACACCACCGAGCCCGAGAACCCGCTGATCCCCACCAACACCGGCGAGGTCGGCGGCGGTCGCATCATCGTGATGCTCTTCGCCGGGCTGGTCTACTACACGGCGGACGGCACCGCCGAGAACGATCTCGCGGAGTCCATCGAGTCCGAGGACAACCAGAACTGGACCATCAAGATCCGTGAGGGCCTGACCTACTCCGACGGCTCCACCCCGATCACCGCGCAGGACTTCGTCAACGCCTGGAGCTTCGGCGCCAACGCTGCCAACGCCCAGCTCGGCCAGTACTTCTTCGAGCCCTTCGAGGGCTATGACGAGCTCTCGGCCGAGGGCGTCGCCGCCGACGCCACGCTCTCCGGCCTGGAGGTCGTGGACGACACCACCTTCACCGCGCGTCTGGTCTCCGCGCAGTCGGACTTCCCGACCCGCCTGGGCTACTCCGCCTACATGCCCCTGCCGCCGACCGCCTTCGACGACATCGACGCCTACGGCGAGGCCCCGCTGGCCAACGGCCCGTACAAGCTCGAGTCCTGGACGCACGACCAGTCGCTAGTGCTCGTGCCCAACGAGTCCTACGACGGCCCGCGCGCCCCGCAGAACGCCGGGATCACCTTCACGGTGTACCAGGACCCGGAGACGATGTACCTCGATCTGCAGTCGGACAACGTCGACGTGGTCGATCAGCTCCCTGGCTCGGCACTGGCCACCTTCGAGGACGACCTCGGCGACCGGGCCGTCAACGCACCCGGCGCCGTGTTCCAGTCGATCACGCTGCCGGGGTACGACCCGAACTTCGAGGGCGAGGCCGGTCCGCTGCGCCGCCAGGCGCTCTCCCGGGCGATCGATCGCCAGTCGATCTGCGACAACCTCTTCTTCGGCACCCGCACCCCGGCCACCGATTTCGTCTCCCCGGTGATCCCCGGCGGTGGCGCGACCGACCTCCCCGGCGCGGAGGTGCTCGAGTTCGACGAGGCCGAGGCGAAGAAGCTGTGGGAGGAGGCCGAGGCGATCAAGCCCTTCGAGGGTCCCCTGACTCTCGCCTACAACGCCGACGGCCCGCACTCGGACTGGGTCGAGGCTGTCTGCAACTCGCTGACCAACGTGCTCGGCATCGAGGCGAAGCCCACCCCGTTCCCGGCCTTCGGCGAGATGCGCGAGCAGATCCGCAAGCGCGAGCTGATGGGCACCTGGCGCTCGGGTTGGCAGGCCGACTACCCCTCGGCCTACAACTTCCTGGGCCCGCTCTACGGCTCCGCCGCGGCGGACGGCAAGGGCTCAAACGACGGCGACTACAAGAACCCCGAGTTCGACCAGCTGCTCGCCGACGGCCTCGCGGCCGAGTCCGAGGACGAGGCGATCGCCCTGTGGCAGGAGGCGGAGGCGCTGCTCATCCGCGACCTGCCCGTCCTTCCGCTCTGGTACCAGAACACCATCGGCGGCTTCTCCACCCTCGTCTCCGACGTGGAGTACGGCTGGGACACCGTGCCGCTGTACCACCAGATCACCAAGTGATCGGCTGACCCCCTCGGCGACAGCGGGAACCGGCTCCGTCCGGTTCCCGCTGTCGCACGCCCGGCACCGCCGGGCCGTCCCGCAGGCCTGGCGGGCCCATCCACATACCGAAAGGGATCGACGTGATCTGGTACATCGGGCGGCGACTGCTGCAGATGATCCCCGTCTTCCTCGGCGCCACCCTGATCGTCTACCTGATGGCGTTCTACACCTCGGGTGACCCGATCCTCGCCCTGGCCGGCGACAAGCCGATCTCCCCGGCCGTCGAGCAGCAGCTGCGCGAGCAGTACAACCTGGACCAGCATGTCCTCGTCCAGTGGTTGCTCTACCTCAAGAGCGTGCTCACCTTCGACCTCGGCGTCGGATTCAACGGGCGGCCGATCTGGGACCAGATCGCCGCGGCGTTCCCCACCACCATGAGGCTCGCGATCATCGCGGTCGTGGTCGAATCGATCTTCGGGATCATCGCCGGCGTGATCTCCGGTCTCCGCAAGGGGAAGCTGATCGACACCACGCTGCTGATGCTCTCCCTGCTGCTGATCGCCACGCCGACCTTTGTGCTCGGCTTCCTGGCCCAGTTCGTGTTCGGTCTGCAGCTCGGCATCTCCCCGATCAACGTGGGCCGCGACCCGTCCTGGGTGAACCTGTTGCTGCCCGGCTTCGTGCTCGGCGGCGTCTCCTTCGCCTACGTGCTGCGCCTGACCCGCACCTCGATCGCCGAGACCGCGACCGCCGACCACGTGCGCACCGCGACCGCCAAGGGCCTCACGCGCGGGGGAGTGGTGAGCAGGCACATCCTGCGCAACTCCCTGATCCCCGTGGTCACCTTCATCGGCGCCGACCTCGGCGCCCTGATGGGCGGCGCGATCGTCACCGAGCGCGTCTTCAACATCCCCGGCATCGGCACGCTGCTGTTCAGCTCGATCACCAGCGGCGAGGCTCCGATGATCGTGTCCCTGGTGACGCTGCTGGTGATCATCTTCCTGCTCTCCAACCTCGTCGTGGACCTGCTCTACGGCCTGCTCGACCCGAGGATCCGCTATGCCAAGTGACGCCCTCCCCACCCGCCGCCCCCGGTCGGAGCACTGGGTCGCACCGCTGGACGAGACCCCGCTGCAGGCGGTCGACGCGGCCGACACGACCTCCACGCCCCGCTCCCTGTGGGCAGAGGCCGGGCACAGCCTGGTGCGCAACCCCGTCTTCGTCATCTCCGCGCTGCTGATCCTGTTCGTGCTGTTCGTCGCCGCCTTCCCGCAGGTATTCACCTCGCAGGATCCTCGCTACGGGAACCTCTCGATCGCGAACCAGCCCCCGGGGTCCGAGCATCCCTTCGGCACCTCGCGCCAGGGGTACGACATCATGGCCCGCACCTTCTGGGGTGCCCGCACCTCGGTGATCATCGGGTTCTTCGCGATGCTCGGCTCGACCCTGATCGGCGGGATGATCGGCGCGCTCGCCGGCTACGTCGGCGGCTGGTTCGACGAGGTCCTCTCGCGCATCACCGACGTCTTCTTCGCGGTCCCCCTGGTCCTCGGCGCGATCGTCGTGGCGACCCGCCTGGGCGAGATGAGCCTGTGGACCGTGATCGCCGTGCTGAGCGTGTTCGGCTGGACCAACGTCGCCCGCATCATGCGCGGCGCAGTGATCTCGACCAAGAGCCAGGACTACGTCACCTCCTCCATCGCGCTGGGCGCCTCGAGCCCCTCCGTGCTGTTGCGGCACGTGATCCCCAACGCGATCGCGCCGGTGATCGTCACCGCGACCGTGAACCTGGGCGTGTTCATCGTCGCCGAGGCGACGCTGTCGTTCCTCGGCGTGGGCCTGCCGGCGAACGCGGTCTCCTGGGGCGGCGACATCTCCGCCGCTCGGGACGCGCTGCGCACGCAGCCGTCGATGCTGTTCTACCCGTCCGTGGCGCTTGCGGTGACCGTGCTGAGCTTCATCATGCTCGGCGACGCCGTGCGCGACGCCCTGGACCCGAAGGCGAGGAAGCGATGACCACCACCTCTGTGACCCCCGGCTCCGCAGGCGCCCCCGCGAACCGCGACCAGCCGCTGCTGGAGATCCGCGACCTCGAGATCACCTTCACCACCTCGAACGGGCCGGTGAAGGGCGTGCGCAGCGCCAGCCTCGAGGTGTACCCCGGCGAGACCGTCGCGATCGTCGGCGAATCCGGCTCCGGCAAGTCGACGACCGCGATGGCGATCGCCCACCTGCTGGCCAAGAACGGGACGATCACCGGTGGGCAGATCCTCTTCGAAGGCCGCGAGATCACCCACCTCCCCGAGAAGGAGATCCGGGTACTGCGCGGCGACCAGGTGGGACTCGTTCCGCAGGATCCGATGAGCAACCTCAACCCCATGTGGCGGGTGGGCTCCCAGATCCAGGAGACGCTCCAGGCCAACGGAGTCGCCAAGGGTTCCGCGGCCAAGACCCGCACCGTCCAACTGCTCGAGGAGGCAGGGCTCGGCGACGCCGAGCGCCGTGCGCAGCAGTACCCGCACGAGTTCTCCGGCGGCATGAAGCAGCGGGCCCTGATCGCGATGGGTCTCGCCGCGCGGCCGAAGCTGCTGGTCGCCGACGAACCCACCAGTGCCCTCGACGTCACCGTCCAGCAGCAGATCCTCGACCATCTCGACACCCTCACCGAGGAGCTCGGGGTCGCGGTGCTGCTGATCACTCACGACCTCGGCCTCGCCGCCGAGCGGGCGCAGCATCTGGTGGTCATGTACAAGGGGAGGGTCGTCGAATCCGGGCCCGCGCTCCAGCTGCTGCAGAACCCGCAGCACCCGTACACCAAGCGCCTCATCGGCGCGGCCCCTCACTCGCCTCCCGGCGACTGGTCTCCGGGACGCAGCGCGCCGAGATCCGCGAGCAGGCGCAGGAGGCTGCGCACACCGCCGCCGATGCACCCGCGACGTCCGCCATCAGCCCGGAGCTCGGCTACGGGGAGGTCGACCCCGGCGCCGTGATCCAGGTGCAGAAGCTCACCAAGTCCTTCCCGATTCGCAGCAAGGTCCCGTGGCGCTCCACCCCGTTCCTCGCGGTGGACGACGTCTCCTTCCAGATCGCACGCGGCACCACCACGGCGATCGTGGGGAATCCGGGTCGGGCAAGTCGACCGTCGCCCAGATGGTGCTCAAGCTCCTCGAGCCCACTGAGGGCCGGGTGCTGTTCAAGGGCAAGGACGTCACCACCTACAAGGGACGCGAGCTGAAGACCCTGCGCCGCAAGGTGCAGCCGATCTTCCAGAACCCCTACGGCACGCTGGACCCGATGTACTCGATCTACCGCACGATCGAGGAGCCTCTGCGCCTGCACGGCATCGGTGACGCGAAGAGTCGGGAGGCGAGGGTCTGCGACCTGCTCGACAAGGTCGCACTGCCCTCGGCCATGATGCGCCGCTACCCCAACGAGCTCTCGGGCGGGCAGCGCCAGCGCGTGGCCATCGCCCGCGCCCTCGCGCTGGACCCCGAGGTCGTGATCTGCGACGAGGCCGTCTCCGCACTCGACGTGCTGGTCCAGGCCCAGGTGCTCGAGCTGCTCAACGATCTGCAGGCGGAGCTGGGGCTGTCCTACCTCTTCATCAGCCACGACCTCGCCGTGGTCCGCCAGATCGCGGACAACACATTGGTCATGGAGAAGGGGAAGGTCGTCGAGCAGGGCACCACCGACGAGGTGTTCCACTCCCCGCAGCAGGACTACACCAAGCGCCTGCTCGCCGCGATCCCCGGCGGCTCCATCCCTCTCGCAGGTTCGGAGACCATCGACATCACGGCGCCCGAAGGCCTGACGGATGAGGACCAGCCCCACGGATACGACGCCGGACCGGAGGACGACGAGCCGATCGATCCGTTCGCGAGTGCCGAACACGTCTGAGCCGACATCGAGAGGACGACAGGGGCCGCGAGTGTTTCGCGCCGCAGCGCGTCGAAGGTCTCACCTTCGACCCGGTGGCAGGCGGGCCGCTGGCGGATAGACTCGTCTGGGCCCTGGAGCGGGTCGCACTCGCTGTGCGACCGGGCGCTGCTCGGTCCCCGCCCGCCGCGCAACCTGAAACGAGCACCTGCGTATGACCATCCAGCACCGCACCGATCTGCGAAACGTCGCCATCGTCGCCCACGTCGATCATGGCAAGACCACCCTGGTGGACGCCATGCTCACGCAGGGCGGTGCCTTCGGCGACCGCGACAACCATGGCGATCGGGCGATGGACTCGGGTGAGCTGGAGCGCGAGAAGGGCATCACCATCCTCGCCAAGAACACGGCGATCCGGTACGTCGGCCCCTCGGCCGCCGCGATCGGGGAGCCGGACGGCATCACCATCAACGTCATCGACACCCCGGCCACGCCGACTTCGGCGGAGAGGTCGAGCGCGGCCTGTCGATGGTCGACGGCGTCGTGCTGCTGGTGGACTCCTCCGAGGGCCCGCTCCCGCAGACCCGCTTCGTGCTGCGCAAGGCGCTCGCCGCGAAGCTTCCGGTGATCCTCGTGGTCAACAAGGTGGATCGTCCCGACGCCCGTATCGAGGCGGTCGTCGGCGAGGCCACCGACCTGCTGCTGGGCCTGGCCTCGGATCTCTCCGAGGAGATGGACGACATCGACCTGGACGCCGTGCTCGACGTGCCGGTCGTCTACGCCTCCGGCAAGGCCGGGCGAGCCACCACCACTCAGCCCGCCGACGGCACCCTCCCCGAGGAGGAGGACGTCGAGGCGCTGTTCAAGACCATCCTCGAGTCGATCCCGGCCCCTGTCTACGACGATGAGGTGCCGCTGCAGGCGCACGTCACCAACCTCGACGCCTCCCCGTTCCTGGGCCGCCTCGCGCTGCTGCGGATCAAGAACGGCGAGCTCAGCAAGGGCCAGCACGTCGCCTGGTGCACTCAGGACGGCACCACCAAGCAGGTCAAGATCACCGAGCTGCTGGAGACCAAGGGCCTCACCCGTGAGCCGATGACCCGGGCCGCGCTGCCCGGCGACATCGTCGCCGTCGCCGGGATCCCCGAGATCATGATCGGTGAGACCCTCGCCGACGCCACGGACCCCCGCCCACTGCCGCTGATCGCCATCGACGACCCGGCGATCTCGATGACCATCGGCATCAACACCTCCCCGCTGGCCGGCAAGAACGGCAAGGGCCACAAGCTCACCGCCCGCCAGGTCAAGGACCGTCTGGAGTCCGAGCTGGTCGGCAACGTGTCGCTGAAGGTGCTGCCCACCGAGCGTCCCGACGCCTGGGAGGTGCAGGGCCGCGGCGAGCTGGCGCTGTCGATCCTGGTCGAGCAGATGCGCCGTGAGGGCTTCGAGCTGACCGTCGGCAAGCCCAAGGTGCTCACCCGCGAGATCGACGGCAAGATCCACGAGCCCGTCGAGCGGATGAGCATCGACGTCCCCGAGGAGTACCTCGGCACCGTCACCCAGCTGATGGCGTCCCGCAAGGGCCGCATGGAGACCATGAGCAACCACGGCTCCGGCTGGGTGCGCATGGAGTTCGTGGTGCCCGCCCGCGGCCTGATCGGCTTCCGCACCCGGTTCATGACCGAGACCCGCGGCAACGGCATCGCCTCCTCCTACTCCGACGGCCACGAGCCGTGGATGGGCGAGATCGTGTTCCGTTCCACCGGCTCCCTGGTCGCCGACCGCGCCGGGGCCGTGACCCCGTTCGCGATGATCAACCTCCAGGAGCGAGGCTCCTTCTTCGTCGAGCCCACCTCCGAGGTGTACGCCGGTCAGATCGTGGGGAGAACTCCCGCAACGAGGACATGGACGTGAACATCACCAAGGAGAAGAAGCTGACGAACATGCGCGCCGCATCGTCGGACTCCTTCGAGAACCTGGTGCCGCCGCGCCGCCTGACCCTCGAGGAGTCCCTCGAGTTCTCGGCGGAGGACGAGTGCGTCGAGGTCACCCCTGAGGTCATCCGCATCCGCAAGGTCGTCCTGGACGCCAACGAGCGCCGCCGGGCCACCTCGAAGGCCAAGTCGGGTAAGTGAGTCGGTGACCACGCAGCAGCGCGCGACGGGGTCGGCCCGCAGGGTCGACACCGACTCCCTCGCGGCCCGGCTCGCCCAGGCCGCGATGGCGATCGTGCTCACGATCATCTCGGTGCTGCTGCTGGTCACCACCCACCGGCTTGAGCTCGCAGTGCTCGGGCTCGATATTCCTGCAGGGCTGCTGTTCGGCGCGGCGTTCCAGGCGGTCACCTGTGTCTTCCTGTGGGCTGCGACCGGGACGAGGTTCCCGCTGCTGGTGGTCGGCTGCCTCTGGCCCGTGCTGGCGATGCCCTTCCTCGGCGAGAGCGTCGGCGGTGGGGTGATGATGCCCGCGATGCTGGGCACGGTGCCCCAGTACTCGGGCTGGATCGTGCAGGGTGTCGGGCTGCTGATCCCCTTCCTCGTCGTCGGCCTGCTCACCGTGGCGCGTCGGCGCCGCGCCCGGGCGCGCTGAGCCGATGACAGCCGCGAACCGTCCGGACTGGGCGACGATCCCCAACCTCGTCACCCTGGTGCGCTTCGTGCTCCTGGCGCCGGTGTGCCTGCTGCTCCTGGACGGCCCCGACACGCTCGCCGTGGTGCTGCTGCTGGTGTGGGCTTCGACCGACTGGGTCGACGGGATGCTGGCCCGTGCGCTGGACCAGACCAGCCGGACCGGTGCGATCATCGATCCGATCGCCGACCGGGTGGGGCTCGTGGCGATCGTGCTCTCCCTGGCGGTCGCGGACCTGCTGCCCTGGGCTGCGCTGGCGATCATCCTGGCCGTCGACGTGGCGATGGTCGCACTCGCCACCCAGGCGGCGCTGGGCGGCCGGATCTCGGTCTCCTGGCTCGGCAAGATTCGCACCTTCGTGCTGATGAGTTCCGTGTTCCTGCTGGTCGCGGCCGCGGCCTGGGTGCCCTCGCTGGTCCCTGCGGCGCAGGTGCTGTTCTGGGTCGGGGTGGTGCTGCAGGTGGTCTCAGGGGCCGACTACATCATCAGGGCGCGGCGGGCCCCCGCCGACGCACCGGCGGCGGAGGAACCTCTTTCGCCGCGATGACGAGCGCCCGCGGCACGCTCACCTCACCGCGCCGCGTCATCACCCGCACCGCGGTCTCATCGGTGCCGAAGATCGTCCCCAGCGCATCGGACATCGATTCCCCGTGCGGGGCGGACTCGCGATCGATTGCGTAACGCAGCACCACCCTGCGACCTTCGAGGAGGAAGGGCGCCCAGCCGGCGCGGACCCGGTCACCATCGTGCTCAGCCATCACCCGAGGCTATCCACCCCTCCTGGGCGCGGCGCCCGCGCGGTCTGTGCATCCCGTCACCTCCGTCGCTCCGCGCCCTGCCGCGCAGTTCACGACGCAGGCGGGATGAGATGATGGGCCCGTCTCCGACGGAAGGAAGCCGCTCATGACGTACGTCATCGCCCTGCCCTGTGTCGACGTCAAGGACCGAGCCTGCGTCGACGAGTGCCCTGTGGACTGCATCTACGAGGGCAACCGGATGCTGTACATCCAGCCCGACGAGTGCGTGGACTGCGGAGCCTGCGAGCCCGTCTGCCCCGTCGAGGCCATCTACTACGAGGACGACACCCCGGATGTGTGGGCCGAGTACTACAAGGCCAACGTCGAGTTCTTCGATGACCTCGGTGCCCCGGGCGGTGCGGCGAAGATGGGCGTGATCGACAAGGACCACCCGATCATCGAGGCGCTGCCCGCGCAGCCCAACCCCTGGGCTGAGCTGTGGCCGTCCCCGTCGCCTCCCGCCGAGGGCTCGCCCAGCGCCTGCCCGAGTTCCCCTGGGACGCGCTCATCCCCGCGAAGCAGCGTGCCGCCGCTCACCCAGACGGCATCGCAGACCTCTCCGTGGGTACGCCCGTGGATCCCACCCCACGCTCCGTGCAGGAGGCACTCGCCGCCGCCGCGGACAGCCCCGGCTATCCGACCACGATCGGCACCCCCGCACTGCGCGAGGCGCTCGTGGACTTCGTGCGCCGTCATCGAGGCGCTCCGGACTCGCTCGGGGTCGACGGCGTGCTGCCGACCGTCGGCTCCAAGGAGCTGGTGGCGCACCTTCCCTTCCAGCTCGGCATCGGGCCGGGGAGGCCGTCGCGTTCCCGCACATCGCCTACCCGACCTACGACATGGGCGCCCGCTTCGTCGGCGCGGAGTCGATGCCGCTGGACATGGTGGCGCTGGCCGCCCACGGCGACGCCGCGCTGCCGGACCCCTCCGCCCTCGATCGGATCCGCCTGCTGTGGCTGAACTCGCCCTCGAACCCCACCGGTGAGGTGCTGGACGTCGAGCAGCTGGCCGCGATCGTGGGCTGGGCGCGCGAACGCGGGATCATCGTCGCCTCCGACGAGTGCTACGCATTGCTTCCCTGGACCGTGGACGAAGCCCCCTCCGTCCTCGACCCGCGCGTCAACGGCGGCTCCCTCGAGGGCCTGCTGTGCGTGTACTCGCTGTCCAAGCAGTCCAACCTCGCCGGCTACCGGGCGGCCTTCGTGGCCGGCGACCCGTCGCTCGTCGGCGAACTGACGGCTGTGCGCAAGCAGGCCGGGATGATGCTTCCCGGACCGCTCCAGGCAGCGATGACCGCAGCGCTCGGCGACGATCTGGCCCCTGCCGCCGCGCAGCGTGAGATCTATCGCGCTCGACGCGAGCTGCTCGAGCCGGCACTGGTCGCCGCGGGCGGGACGATCCACGGTTCCCAGGCTGGCCTGTATCTCTGGACCACCTTCGGCGAGGACGCGATGACCAGTGTCGAACGCCTCGCAGAGAGCGGCGTGCTGGTGGCTCCCGGGATGTTCTATGGTGTCGGTGGCGGGACTTTCGTGCGGGTCGCACTCACTGCGACCGATGAGCGCATCGCCTCCGCCGCCCGGCGCCTCGAGCGCCTCTGAACCCCGGTGCCCCGCGCCGCTGCCGATCCGACCACGCACAACGGAGAGCCCATGGATCACTCGACGACCTCTGCTCAGCTGACCCTGGGGGAGAAGTCTCTCGACCTCGCCCACGTCCCCGCGGTGGAGGGCAACTCCGGCATCGCGATCGGACCCCTGCGCAAGGAGACCGGTGACGTCACCTACGACCCCGGCTTCATGAACACCGCGAACGCCAAGTCCTCGATCACCTACATCGACGGTGACGAGGGCATCCTGCGCTACCGCGGGTACCCCATCGAGCAGCTCGCCGAGAAGTCCACCTACCTCGAGGTCGCGTACCTCCTGGTCAACGGCGAGCTCCCCACGAAGGGCCAGCTCGACAACTTCGAGGCACAGGTCGAGCGCCGCACCCTGCTCGACGAGCGCTTCAAGCACCTCTTCGACGGCTACCCCCGCGACGCCCACCCGATGGCGGTGCTGCAGGCCGGCGTCTCAGGCCTGTCAACCTTCTACCAGGACTCCCTGGACCCCTTCGATGAGGAGCAGGTGCGGATCTCCTCGGTGCGCCTGCTGGCGAAGCTGCCGACGATGGCCGCCTACGCCCACCGCATCGCCCAGGGCCACGCGCTGCTGTACCCGGACAACCGGCTCTCGCTGATCGAGAACTTCTTGCGCCTGACCTTCGGGTTCCCAGTCGAGGACTACATCGCCGATCCGGTGATCGTGCGGGCCATGGAGCAGCTGCTCATCCTCCACGCCGACCACGAGCAGAACTGCTCGACCTCCGCGGTCCGCCTGGTGGGCTCCGCGCAGGCGAACCTGTTCACCTCGGTCTCCGCCGGCATCGGCGCGCTCTCCGGGCCCGCCCACGGCGGGGCCAACGCGGCCGTGATGGAGATGCTCGACCAGATCCAGGCCGAGAACATCGATCCGCGCGACTTCATGGAGAAGGTCAAGCGCAAGGAGGACGGGATCCGCCTGATGGGCTTCGGCCACCGGGTGTACAAGAACTACGATCCCCGCGCCCGCCTCGTCAAGAAGATCGCCGACGACGTCCTCGAGCGCCTCGGCGTCAACGACGAGAAGCTCGAGCTGGCGATGAAGCTCGAGGAGATCGCCCTCCAGGACGACTACTTCGTCGAGCGCAAGCTCTACCCGAACGTCGACTTCTACACCGGCCTGATCTACAAGGCGATCGGCTTCCCGACGGAGATGTTCACCGTCCTGTTCGCGATCGGCCGCCTGCCCGGATGGATCGCCCAGTGGCAGGAGATGATCCACGACCCGGAGACCAAGATCGGTCGCCCGCGTCAGATCTACACCGGTCACGCCCAGCGCTCCTACAAGGCGATGGAGGATCGCACCGGCACCAGCGAGCTGCGTCTGGCCGAGCTGAAGGCCGATATCGACAAGCGCGGCTGAGCAGAGACTCGACGAGGCAGGGCGTTCAGGAGCATCCTGGGCGCCCTGCCTCGCTTGTCACGGGGGTTCTGGACGGGACTGGGCCAGCGGGTCACCGCCCGCTGACCAGCACCACCACGCGGTCCGCCGCGCCGCCGTCGGCCTCGCCCCAGCGCTCGGACTCCTCGCCGCGCAGCGAACGGTCCCAGACGCGTCCCTGATAGGACACCTGCACCACGCCATCGTCTGCCGCGCGGGCGACGGCCCAGTTCGCGAGCGCCCAGCCGAGCGTCTCATCGCCTCCGGTGTCGATCACCAGCGCGGTCGCTCCCGCATCGGCGGGCAGCTGCGGTGCAGAGCCCGAGGCGGAGGAGAGGCTCGAGGTGAGTCGCCCGGACTCGGTGGCGCGCGGGAACTGGCGCGCCAGCTCGCTGCGGAGCTGCTCGGGAGAGACGGTGGAGCCGACGGCGCCCAGGGTGCACACCAGGTTCGCGCCGCTCTGCCCCGTCAGCGCCGAGGCGTACAGCCGCCCCTCGGTCTCGTGATCGCGGTAGGCCTCGGGATGACCGGAGCGCTGGACCTCCTGCGCGACGTCGTTGATGTCCGCGCTCTGATAGTCGGGGATCGCCTCCAGCACGTCGTAGAAGGCGTTGGTGGAGTAGACCGGATCCATGATCTCCGCCTCGGTGCCCCAGTCCTGCGAGGGACGCTGCTGGAACAGGCCCAGCGAGTCCCTGTCCCCGTAGTCGATGTTCTGCAGCTGCGACTCCTGATAGGCGGTCGCGAGCGCGATCGATGCCGCGCGGGGCGGCATGCCGCGGTCCACCGCGGTCGCGCTGATCAGCGCCGCGTTGGCGACCCTGTCGGTGCTGTAGCGGTGACTGGTGCCGAGCCCAGAGGCCACGCAGGTGCCCTCATGGGCGGGGGAGCCGTAGCGTTGCAGCGCCACATAGCTGCCGCCCGCGATCCCCGTGAACAGCAGCACCATGATCAGGGGGACTGCGAGATGGCGGGCGAGGGAACGGGATCGTCCCTGCGTGTTCCGGCCAGCACGTGCCGCCATCTCGGATCCTCCCTGTGCCTGCGTCAGTTCGAGTGCAGAGCGGCGTTGAGCTCGACGGTCTGGCCCTCCCGGGCCACCGCCTGCACCGCCCCGGTCAGCGAATCGCGACGGAACAGCAGGTTCGGCACACCGGAGAGGTCACGGGCCTTGACCACGTGGGCCACGTCGGGCACTGCGCTCGGCTCTCCGATGACTTTCACCTTGGTGCCCGCGGTGATGTACAGCCCCGCCTCGACCACGCAGTCGTCGCCGAGCGCGATGCCCACGCCGGACTCGGCACCCAGCAGGGAGCGGCGGCCGATGCTCACGCGCTCGGCGCCGCCGCCGGAGAGGGTGCCCATGGTGGAGGCGCCGCCGCCGATATCGGAGCCGTCGCCCACGGTGACGCCCTGGGAGATGCGACCCTCGACCATCGAGGTGCCCAGAGTGCCGGCGTTGAAGTTCACGAAGCCCTCATGCATCACGGTGGTGCCGTCGGCCAGATGTGCGCCCAGGCGCACCCGGTCCGCATCGCCGATGCGGACGCCGCTGGGCATCACGTAGTCGACCATGCGAGGGAACTTGTCGACGCTGAGCACGGTGGGGGCGCGCCCCGCGGAGATCAGGCGCAGGCGGGTCTCCTCGAATCCCGCCACGGCGCAGGGACCCTCGGAGGTCCACACCACGTTGGTGAGCGTGTCGAACAGGCCCTCGAGGTTCTGGGCGTTGGGCTGGACCAGGCGGTGGGAGAGCAGGTGCAGGCGCAGGTAGGCATCAGCGGCGTCGGCCGGCGGCGGCGGCCAGATCGATCGCGCGCACCACGACCTCCTGGCTGGTGCCGCGCACCTCGTCGGCGCGCGCGGCGGAGCTCAGCTGGGCATGCAATGGGTGGCTCTCGGGAGCCGACGGCGCCTCACCCAGCTGCGGGGCGGGGTACCAGGCATCGAGGGTCGATCCGTCGGCGGCGACGGTGCTGAGGCCGATCCCCCAGGCGTGGGTGCCGGGGAGTCCGTCGCCGTCGTAGTCATGGGGCGAGTCTACGAAGCAAGTGCGGGGGAACGCTCGTCCTGCCCGCCGGGCGGGGCGAACCGCACATCGGTGCTGAGGGGTGCCCGCAGTTCGGTCAGCTCTGTTCGCGGGCGCTGACAGCAGCGCCCTCTGCGCCGTCGGGCTCGAGGCCCTGCTCGCCCACGACGGCCCAGAGCACGCGCAGAGCATGAGCCTTCTGAGGCAAATCGGGATCCTCGGGAGCGAAGGCGAGGTCCTCGTCCCGGTTCAGGCGGTTGTACTCGCTGATGATCTCTCCGATCCGCCGGTTCATCTCCTGCGCCTGCTGCGTCGAGAGCCGCATCGTTGTCGCGACTAGCTGGCCGAGCCCTTCCTCGGGCTCCGTCCCCGCTGCGGTGCTGCGGGCGATCTCCGCCGCCCATGCTGAGCGCATCCAGTCGAGGACCGCGATCGACATCGCCCCGCTCGCGGCGCGATACTCGGGATCGCGCTCGCGCGGATCGTTGACCGAGCCGGCGCTGATGTCGCCGAAGGTTCCCTGCCCGAGCTTCCAGACCCGGTCCCGGCGGTCGCGCGCTGCTTCCGGTGCGTCCACGATCACGCCTCCGCGGGCGAGGATTCGCAGGTGGTAGCTCACGGAGTTGGCTGGGATGCCGAGATCGGCCGCGAGGTCCGCGGCGCGCGCGGTGCCTCGCCGGCCGATGTGGTCCATGAGGTCGAGCCGCAGCGGGTGGGCGAGGGCCCGCAGCTGCTCGCGGCTCGCATGCCGATCGGTCGATCTCTGTGACCCGTTGCTGTCCTCGGTGCTGCTCATGGCGAGAGTCTACGAAGATCGGCCGCAACGGGCGACATTTGGTGCGCAAGAATTATTGCGCAAGATAACGTGCGGGACTACTGTGTGCCCATGACGACCGCTGATCTCGCCGCACCGCCGACGCTCCGCTCGCTGCCCGAATACCGCCGCTGGCTCATCGGTGATCTCTGCCTCGACATCGGCACCGGGATCGGGATGTTCGCCTTCCCGCTGATCACCTTCATGGTCACCGGCTCGCTCGGCGCTACCGGGCTGGTGGGCCTGGTGCAGGGGCTGGGATCGCTAGCCGGGATGATCCCGGGCGGGCTGCTCGCCGACAGGTGCGAGCGGCGCCGGCTACGACTGTTCGCGGGAGTGACCGGGATGCTGGTGCAGACCGTGCTCATCGCGGTCCTCGCCGCGGGTTGGGGGAGTCTGGTCGCGCTCGCCGTCCTGGCTTTCGTTGACCGGCTGCGCGGAGCCCTGCTCGGTACGGCGTCCAATGCCATGCTCAAACAGATCGTGCCTCCCGCACTGCTGCCGAGGGCCTTCGCGATCAACGAGGGCCGCGAGGCCGCAGTCGAGATGGGGTCTGGGCCGTTGGGCGGGGCGCTGCTGGGGATCTCGATCCTCTTCCCGCCGCTGGCGCAGCTGCTGGGCAACGCCGGTTCCGTGCTCGCCACCCTCTCGATGCGCGGCAGGTATCGGCCCCACCTCGAGGGCGCGCCGCCCACCCGGGTGCGGGACGATCTGCGGGAGGCTCTCGCCTGGACTCTCTCCCAGCGCATCCGGCTGCAGCTGATGGGGGTTGCGATCACCGTGAACCTCGGCGTCAACGGTCTGATCCTCGCAGTGATCCTGAACCTCGCCTCCGAGGGCGTCCCCGCGGCGCGGATCGGCCTGCTGAACACTGTGCTCGCAGCATCGATCCTGGCCGGTGCGATCGCCGCGCCGCGCCTGGTGGACCGGGCTCCCACCGGAGCGGTCGCCATCGCGCCGCTGCTGCTGATGGCCGCGGCCGGAGCGTTCATCCCCTTCGCACCCGGGATGCTGTGGATCGCCGCGGCCTACGCCCTGATGGGGCTCGGCCTGGCACCGTTGAACGCTGCGACCCAGGGATTCTTCATGCACATCACCCCGGTGGCGATGCAGGGGCGCCTCGGCGCGCTGCTGGGTCTGGTCTCGATGGGGCTGATGCCGCTGGGGCCCGTGCTTGCCGGATGGGGCCTGGAACTGGTCGGGCCCCTGCCGACGATGCTGCTGTTCGCAGCCATCACGCTGATGGGCGCACTGATCGCACTGCTGGGGCCGGACCTGCGCCGGATCCCGGTCGCCGCCCGGTGGGAGAGCTACGCCCGAGAGCAGGGCCTGGCAGCAGAGGACGACCGCCCCGACGAGGGATGAAGCCGCGGACGTCGCACTCCGCGCACCGCCAGGCCACGACTCTCAGATCGTGCGTGGCTCCTCCTGCACCGCCGTCGGCCCGATCCACGCGGCAGCCCGTGCCCGGCGGGTCACCCGCAGCAGGCGGCGGGAGCGCACATACACGGCGAGCACCGAGACCACGAGCGCGGCGGCCCCGCCTCCCAGCAGCCACGGGGCGAGCGCCCCGTTCTCGGAGTTGTTCCCGAGCATCAGGGTGATCAGCAGCAGCGCCGCCCCGGCCACGATCGCGAGCACCCCGGCGCCCACCAGCAGCGCTGGCCCGAGCGACTGCAGCACTGCGGGGCCGGCCGATACGCCCTGCAACGGCCGACGCAGCGGCAGGCCACGGCCGAGCTGACCGGGCCGCGAGACCGCCCAGTTCAGCAGATGGCGGTCCCGGCGACGGGTCGCCACGGAACCCACCACCGCTGCCGCGATGGCGACGAGCAGCACCGCGATGCCCCACGGCATGGCCTGCTGCGCGAGATCCGCGGAAGGGCCTCCCTCGCGCACGCCTTGCAGCACGATCGGCACCACGCAGCCCGCTGCGACGACGAGCAGCAGCCCTTCGACGATCCGCAGCGGAAGCTGACGCGCCCGCTGCTCGGCCTCCGCAGCGGACTCGAGCTCGTCGGCCACCGGATCGGCGCCCTCCTCGAGCACCACGCGACGCTCATCGGCCAGGCGCTGGACGAACTCCTCGGCGTGGTGGCCGGCGCGCAGGGACGGCGCGTACTGCGCTCGCTGCGCAGCGGTGAGCCAGGCCGTCATCACCAGGGCGTCGGCCGAAGCCCGCTCCTCAGGCAGCAGGTCGGCGTTCACCGCAGCGCGGAGCCGGGCCGCCTGACGACCCCCAAGAAAGCCCGTGGGCGTCGCCGGCCCGCTGGGCGGCAGATGTCTCGGCGGCGGTGCAGGAGTCGACATGGCGACATGCTCCCAGATGGACGCCGCCGCGGGGGACGCCACAGCGCGAGATCGTGCAGAGGCGATGGATCCCCGCGCCATACTTGAGGGATGACCGCAGCCACCGATCCCGTCCGCACCCTCGCCGTCATCGGTGCGGGGCGCGGGGGACCGCCATCGTCGAACGCCTGGTCGCCGCGTCGAACGGTCCGCACTGGCAGGGCGGGCTCACGGTGCACCTGGTCGACCCCCAGGTGGGGCGCGGCGGTGCGATCTGGAGCCATGACCAGTCCGAAGTGCTGCTGATGAACACCACCACCTGCCAGACCACGATGTACCCCGATGAGTCCTGCCACGCCGTGCTGCCCGCCCAGCGCGCCGAGACCCTCGCGGACCATCTCGCCGCGGAGGGCGTGGCACCCACCGACTTCGCCTCGCGCGCGGCCCATGGCCGCTACCTCGCCCACGTGCTGGCCACGGCGCACGCCGACGCCGACCCCGCCCGCCTGCGCATCGTCGAGCACGCCGCCGAAGCAGTCGACGTGACCGGCCCGGCCGACGGCCCCCAGCGGGTGCGGCTGTCCGACGGGCGGGTGCTGCGCGCCGATGCGGTGGCGCTCGCGCTCGGGCACCTGCCCACCGCGCTCAGCCCCCGCTCGCAGCAGCTGGCCGACGCCGCCGAGCACCACGGCCTGGTCCATATCGGCCCCGCGAACCCGCTCGAGGTGGACTACGCCTCCCTGCTGGGGAGGGAGGCTGTCGCCGTCCAGGGCATGGGGTTGAACTTCTATGACGCCATCGGCATGCTCACGGATGTCGCCGGCGGCCGCTTCGAGCCCGATGACTCCGCTCCCTCGGGCCTGCGCTACCTCCCCGGGGGTGGCGAGCCGCGCCTGGTGGTCGGTTCCCGCTCCGGCATGGTCTACCGTCCCAAGCCCGATCTCGGCGCGCAGATGCCCGAGCCCTGGATCCCGCAGGTGCTCACCGGGGAGCGCGTGCTCGAGCTGGCCGTGCGTCCGCCCGGCGTCGATCATGAGCGCGAGGTGATGCCGCTGCTGCTGGCAGAGCTGCGCCGTGCCCTGGACGAGGCGGGACATCACGCGCTGGCGAACGATGCGGCGCTGATCGACCTGCTGTTCCCCTTCGGACGCCGCGGTGCCGCCGCGCCGGGAATGGGAACCGAGCCGCACCGGCGCACCCGGGACGTCCTGCGGCAGGCACTGCGCGCCGCCTCCGAGCCCGATCCCGCCTGGGTGCTGATCTACCGGGTGCTGATCGCGTTGCGCATCCAGGTCAACCGTCTCACCGACCTCGGTGCCTACACCACCGATTCCGTGCGGCAGGACATCGACGGCCACCTGCGCAACGCCTTCGCCTCCTGGGCCTCGGGCCCGCCCGTTCTGCGAGCCCGTCAGGTGCTCGCCCTCGAGGAGGCGGGGCTGTTGGAGTTCACCGGTCCGCGCATGCACCTGGACATCGACGAGGGGGCCGGCCGCTACGCCGTCCACGGAGCGGAGGGGACGGTGACGATGTGCGACGGGGTGCTCGAGGCGCATCTGCCGCCGGTGGACCTGCCTGCCTACCGCAGCGCCCTGCTCGGTGCCTGGCGCGAACGCGGAGAGGTCCAGAAAGACTCCTGGGCCTCACGCGGCACCAGGCGCCGGATGCTCACCGGCTCGATCGCGGTGGACGGCCTCTACGCGCCGATCGGCGTGGACGGCACGGTGTACGAGCGCAGGCTCATGGTGGGGGTGCCGGTGAGCACCGCCCAGCCGGGCTCCTCGATCACCGCCGAGCCCGGCACCGGGGCGCAGCTGCTGCGCCACGCCGAGGCGGTCGCGCTGCGCCTGGCCAGGGTCGGGGGAGCGCTCGCCGACGACGTGCCACGATGACGCCCATGAGCAACCAGGCAGCACCCGTCCTCGACCCCCGCTCCGACATCGCCGACCTCACCGCCGCGATCGTGGACATCGAATCCGTCTCCGGCAACGAGAAGGCGCTCGCGGACGCCGTCGAGGCGGCGCTGCGCGAGCATGCCCCGCACCTGGAGGTGCTGCGCGACAGGGACACCGTCATCGCCCGCACCCACCGCGGGCTGCCCCAGCGGGTGCTTCTGGCCGGGCACCTGGACACCGTGCCGCTGGCGGACAACCTGCCCTCCACCCGTCGCACCCGAGACGGCCGCGAGGAGCTCGTGGGCCGGGGAACCTGCGACATGAAGGGCGGAGTGGCGGTGTTCCTCAAGCTCGCCGTCGAAGCCGATTCCGCGCCGTCGGACCTCACCTGGATCTTCTACGACCACGAGGAGGTCGCCGCGGCGGACAACGCTCTCACGCGGATCGCCGACGAGCACCCCGAGTACCTCGAGGCGGACTTCGCGATCCTCGGCGAGCCCACCTCGGCGGGGGTCGAAGGGGGCTGCAAGGGCACCATGAAGCTCGAGGTCACCGCCCGCGGCATCGCCGCGCACTCTGCCCGCGACTGGGTGGGTGACAACGCCATCCATCACCTCGCACCCGTCCTGGAGCGACTGGCCGCCTATGAGGCGCGCCGCGCGGTGATCGACGGGCTCGAGTACCGCGAGTGCCTCAACGCGGTCTCGATCTGCGGCGGCATTGCCGGCAACGTGATCCCCGATCGGGTCAGCGCCGTGCTGAACTACCGCTTCGCTCCGGACACCTCCCTCGAGCAGGCCGAAGCGCACGTCCGGGAAGTCCTCGCCGGGCTGGACCTGGAGATCGAGGTGACCGATGCCGCCGGCGGTGCGCTGCCGGGGCTGGACAACGACGCTGCCCGTGGTTTCCTCGCCGCGCTCGGGCAGGACGTGCCGCTCGCCGCCAAGCAGGGATGGACCGACGTGGCACGCTTCTCCGCGCTGGGCACCCCCGCGGTGAACTTCGGCCCCGGCGACCCGCTGCTCGCCCACACCGACGACGAGCACGTGCCGC
The DNA here is from genome assembly GCF_014400405.1 of Brachybacterium sp. Z12. Classification (GTDB taxonomy): domain Bacteria; phylum Actinomycetota; class Actinomycetes; order Actinomycetales; family Dermabacteraceae; genus Brachybacterium. The sequence goes on from NZ_CP060496.1 coordinate 1,273,913, forward strand.
TCGCGGACCTCGAGGCCGCTCTGGCGGGACTGCGCCGATTCCTCGCCGCCTGACCGCTACGCTCGTTCCATGACCCCAGAGGAACGACAGCACCACCGCAAGGGACCGATCACGCTGAGCGGCTCCCAGCGCCCGGACCGCACCACCGACCAGCGTCTCCTGGAGGAGGACGGCTCCGGCCAGTGGGTGCATTCCGATCCGTGGCGGGTGATGCGGATCCAGTCCGAGTTCGTCGAAGGGTTCGGCGCGCTCGCCGAGCTCGGCCCCGCCATCTCCATCTTCGGCTCTGCCCGACTGGACGAGGACGATCCCCACTACCAGTCCACGGTCGAGATCGCCAAGGGCATCGTCGAGCTGGGCTACGCGGTCATCACCGGTGGCGGCCCCGGCATCATGGAGGCCGGAAACCGCGGTGCGAAGGAGGCCGGCGGCGTCTCGGTGGGACTGGGCATCGAGCTGCCGTACGAGACGGGCCTGAACGACTACGTCGACCTCGGTGTCGATTTCCGGTACTTCTTCGTCCGCAAGACGATGTTCGTGAAGTACTCCAGCGGTTACGTGGTGATGCCGGGCGGCTTCGGCACCTTCGACGAGCTGTTCGAGGCGCTGTGCCTGATGCAGACCCACAAGATCGATCTGTTCCCCGTGGTCCTGGTGGGGCGCGCCTACTGGCAGGGCCTGCTGGACTGGCTGCGCACCGCAGTGGTGGAAGGCGGGATGATCAACCCGCTGGACGTCGACCTGATGCGGGTGGTGGACACTCCCGAGGAGGCGCTCGAGGTGCTGCGCGAGGCCGCTGAGAGGGAGGCCGCCGCGCAACAGGCGGAGCGCGGACTATGACCACAGTCGGTCCGATCGTGCTGCTCCTGCTGCTGGTCGCAGTGCTGGTCGCAGTGCTCATGGTGGGGGTCGCGAGGGGCCGGATCGGGGACGGGATCGACCTCCCGGCGAGGCCTCATCGGGCTCGGCGTGCGAAAAGGTCCCAAGACCTGAGATAATGGCCACCGTACGCGCATTTCCCGAGGCCCCGTCCGGGGGCCACGCAAGGGAAGTGACACACCAAGGAGGCACGCGATGGCTGCTATGAAGCCGCGCACCGGGGACGGTCCGCTCGAAGTCGTGAAGGAGGGACGCAGCATCATCATGCGCGTCCCGCTCGAGGGGGCGGCCGGCTGGTCGTCGAGATCGCCGCGTCGGAAGCCGTGGAGCTGCGGGACGCCCTCGAGGGCGTCATCGAGTAGCACTCAACGCCCCGAACCTCGGCCCCGCACCGCTCGGTGCGGGGCCGAGGTCGTCCTGGGACGCTTCAGCCCGCACCTGCGGGGCTCAGGTGCGCAGCACCGCTGCCAGCACCCCGTCGCCGCTGCCGGTGAGCACGGCGACCAGGTCCTCGGACTCGCTGATTGCCCTCAGCAGCGCCCGCACCGCCTGGGTGGTCGCATCCCGCGCCGTCGGATCGGCGACCCGGTCGTGATACAGGGCGTGGGGGATCACCAGCACTCCGCCCGGGCGGAGCAGGCGGCGGGCGTGCTCGAGCAGATCCAGCGCATGCGGGGCATGGGCGGGGAAGCTGACGAGATCGTAGGCATGGTCGGTGAGGCGCCCGACCACGTCGCGGGGACGCCCGGCGATGGTCCGCACCCGGGGGAGCGGATGCCCGCCTCGGCGAAGGCCTCTCGGGCCGCGCGCTGGTTCTCGAGCTCGAGGTCGATCGTGGTGAGCACGCCGTCCGGGTGCATCCCGGAGAGCAGATAGAGCGAGCCGACACCGCTGCCGGTGCCGATCTCGACCGCGGAGCGCGCGTGCACAGCGGCGGCGAGCACCCGCATCAGCGCCCCGGCACCCGGGAGCACCGGCGTGGCACCGAGCTCGTTGCCGCGTTCCCTGGCGCGCGCGAGGACGCCGTCGTCGGAGAAGAGGGTCGTCTCGTCGACGAACTCCTCACCATGGGCCCAGCTGGCCACCTTTCCCGACGACATCAGCGCATCCTCTCCCTTCGCCCGTGAGACCTGGCCGATCCTACGACAGCCGTCGCTCCTGTGAGCCCAGAGCGGCTCGCGATGCAATAATGGCACTGCATCAGCGAACTTCGACACATACAGGTGGACAATGGGCGGCACCGGATTCATCGGCCTCGGCGGGTGGGAGATCGTCGTCCTGCTCATCGTGTTCCTGGTGTTCGTCGGGCCTCAGCGGCTCCCCGACGTCACCCGCCAGCTGATCCAGTGGGTGCGTCAGGCCCGGCGTTGGGTCGAGGACTCCCGCACCACGGTCGAGGACGAGATGGGCATCGCCATCGAGGACCTCAAGAAGTACGACCCGCGCCAGTACGATCCCCGTCGGATCATCCGCGAAGCCTGGGGCGACACCGATCCGTCCGAGCTGCTGCCCAGCAAGGACTCGCTGTCCATCGCCGCCGGCGGGGCCGCCGCCGCAGGCGTGGCCGCCAAGAAGGGCTCGAAGGCGGGCTCCAAGTCGAAGAAGGACGACGGGCCCAAGCGGGCCCCATTCGACGACGAAGCCACCTGAGTCGAGCCCGGCGCGCCCCCGCCGGCAGGGTCAGGCGACCGACAGCGGCAGCTTCATCCCACCCAGTCCTCGAGGCTTGCGCACGAGCGCACGGGCCACGCCCTTGAGCGCCATCGACGTCGGCGAGTCCGGGTCGGAGAGCACCAGCGGCAGCCCCTCATCCGCGCCCTCGCGCAGTGCGGGGTCCAGCCCCACCCGTCCCAGAACCGGCACGTCGTGGCCCACGGCCCGGGCGAGCGTCGCGGCGACGCGGTCTCCGCCTCCGCTGCCGAACACGTCCATCACGGTGCCGTCGGGCAGGGTCAGCCCGGACATGTTCTCGACCACCCCGGCGATCTCCTGATCCGTCGAGGTGGACAGCGAACCCACCCGCTCGGCCACGGTGGAGGCCGACTGCTGCGGGGTGGTCACCACGACCATCTGCGCACTGGGCAGCAGCTGCGCCACAGAGATCGCCACGTCCCCGGTGCCGGGCGGGAGATCCAGCAGGAGCACGTCGAGGTCGCCCCAGAACACGTCCGAGGCGAACTGCTCGATGGCCCGGTGCATCTTCGGACCGCGCCAGACGACGGCCTGCCCCTCGGGCACGAACATGCCGATGCTCATCACCGCCACGCCGTGGGCCTCCGGGGGCATCAGCAGGTCCGCGACCTTCGTGGGCTGATCGGAGATCCCGAACATCCCGGGCATCGAGAAGCCGTGGATGTCGGCGTCGATCACCCCGACGCGCAGCCCGTCGGCCGCCATCGCTGCGGCGAGATTCGCGGTCACGGTGGACTTGCCGACCCCGCCCTTGCCGGAGGAGATCGCGAAGATGCGGGTCAGGGAGCCCGGCTGGTTGAAGGGGATCTGGCGACGTCCCTGCCGCAGTCGCGTGGTGAGCGTGGTGCGCTGCTCCTCGGTCATCGCGCTGGTGGACACCTCGACCCGGGCGAGCCCGGGGACGGTCGCGGTCGCCTCGGCGGTGTCGCGCTCGATGCGATCCCGCATCGGGCAGCCTTCGATCGTCACCAGCACGTGGACCTTCGCCGTGCCGTCCGCATCGATCGTCACGGAATCGACCATGCCCAGCTCTGTGATCGGGCGATGGATCTCGGGATCCATCACCCCGTTCAGCGCCTCATGGATCTGGGCGACGCGATCGTCGCCTCCGGTCTGCTCGGGGAGTGCTGCTCGGATGTGCTCACTGGGTGTGCTGCTCCTTCGACGAGTTGGTGCCGTCGCCTGTCTCGCGCCGGTCCAGCGCGGCTTCGACCTCCTCACGGAGGATCGTGCGCAGGTCATCGGCGGAGGGGGCGGGTGCGGGGGACCCTCGAGATCCTCGAGGAGGTCGCGCAGCTCTCCGCGCACGAAGTCGCGGGTCGCGACGTCGTTCAGGGCGAGCCGCAGTGAGGCGATCTCCCGCGTGATGTAGTCGGTGGTGGCGTGGTTGCGGTCGTTGGACTGACGGTCCTGCTCGACCTGCACGCGGTCGCGGTCGTCCTGCCGGTTCTGCGCGAGCAGCAGCAGGGGAGCGGCGTAGGAGGCCTGCAGCGAGAGGATCAGCGTCAACAGGGTGAAGTTCAGGGCACGGGGATCGAACTGTGCCGACTCCGGCATGATCGAGTTCCAGGTCAGCCATACGGCGCAGAAGATGGTCATGCCGACCAGGAACGCCGGGGTGCCCATCATTCGGGCGAACCCCTCCGCACCACGTCCGAAGGCATCCCCGCGGAAGGGATTGCGCAGCAGCGGCCGTCGGCGCGGTGCCGGATCGTCGAGCGGGGCGGGATTGCGCTCAGCCATGCTCACACCCCCTTCATACGATCCGCGGCAGCGTCATCCTCGGCGCTTCGGGCCGTGGCCCGAGCGATCTGGGAGAGGTCGATCTGGCCGGTGGTGGGCGGGGGCTCGTCCTGCTCGCGCCAGTCATCGGGCAGGACATGGTCGAGCACGTCATCAACGGTGACCGCGCCCAGCAGCCGGCCTTCCTCATCGATCACCGGGATCGAGACCAGGTTGTAGGTGGCCATCTCGCGCGTCACGACGGACAGCGAGACGGTGGGCTCGACGGCTACCCGGTCCGGGTCGATGATCTCGCCGACGGCACGGTCCGGACGCTCTCGCAGCAGCTGCTGGAAATGGACGATGCCCAGCAGCTTCCCGGTGGGGGTCTCGAGCGGGGAGCGGCACACGTGCACCGTCGAGGCGAGCGCCGCGTGCACCGCCTCGCGGCTGATCATCGCCAGGCAGTGCGCGACCGTGGTCTCCGGCGCCACGATCAGAGGCTCGGTGGTCATCATGCCGCCGGCGGTGTACTCGTCGTAGGCGAGCAGACGACGGACGTCCTCGGCCTCCTCCGGCTCCATCAGGCTCAGCAGATGGGAGGCGACCGACTCCGGCAGCTCCTGGACCAGGTCGGCGGCGTCGTCGGGGTCCATCGCATCCAGCACGTCCGCGGCGCGCTTGGCGTCCATCCCGGTGACCACCTCGACGCGGACGTCCTCGGGCAGCTCCTCGAGCACGTCGGCGAGGCGCTCATCGGCCAGCTCGCCGGCCAGCTCGATGCGCCGCTTGGGCTCGAGCTCCTGGAGGATCTCTGCGAGGTCGGCCGGGTTGAGGTCCTGGTAGGAGGCGGCCAGCAGATGCGCGGACTGCTCCGCCTGGGACCCGTAGAGGCCCGAGACCTCGCTCAGCTCGACGGTGAGCGTCTGACCTCGGGAGACCAGCCGGCTGAGCGAGCTGCCCTTGGGGCGCCTGCGCAGGTGGAGCCGCGAGACGTCCCAGTCGCGGTGCCGGTTCTGATCCAGGGCGATGTCGAGCACGGTCGCCTCACCCGAGCCGTCGTTCAGCGTCACCGCACGGTCCAGCAGGTCGCCGATCACCAGCAGCTCGCCGGTGCGCTTCTCGAAGCGCCGCACGTTGAGCACCCCGGTGGAGATCACCTGGCCGGCGGAGATCGCGGTGACCCGGGTGATGGGCAGGAACACCCGCCGCTTCACCGACACCTCGACCACGAGGCCCACGGCCCGCGCGCTCGTGCGCGTCTGCGGCACCACCACCACGTCGCGGACCGTCGCCACCACGTCCCCGATCGGATCGAAGACGCTGGTGCCGGCGAGCCGGGCCGCGTAGAAGCGCGGAGACGCGGTGGTGCTCACTGGCGGAGCCCGGCGATCCAGCGCTCGATGTCGTCCGCACGGCGAGGGCGGCGGCCGAGAGGTTCTCGACGCCGTCGGCGGTCACCAGCACGTCATCCTCGATGCGCACCCCGATGCCCCGCAGCTCCTCGGGCACCAGGAGATCGTTCTCCTTGAAGTACAGCCCCGGCTCGATGGTGAAGACCATCCCCGGCTCCAGCTCGGCGTCGAGGTACATCTCGCGGCGGGCCTGGGCGCAGTCGTGGACGTCCATCCCGAGATGGTGGCTGGTGCCGTGCGGCATCCAGCGCCGGTGCCACTGGCCCTCGGGGAGAGGGACTCCTCGGCGGTGCCGGGGAGCAGGCCCCACTCCGCGAGCGTGTGCGCGAGGACCTCCATCGCCGCGGCGTGCAGCTCGCGGAAGCGCAGACCGGGGCGCGCCACCGCGAAGGCGGCGTCCGCCGCTTCGAGCACGGCCTCGTAGACCTTGCGCTGGACGGGGAGAAGGTGCCCGAGACCGGCAGGGTGCGCGTGACATCGGCGGTGTAGAGGGAATCGACCTCGACACCGGCATCGATCAGGACCAGCTCGTCGCCCCGCACCACGCCGTCGTTGCGGATCCAGTGCAGGGTGCAGGCGTGATCGCCGGCGGCGGCGATGGTGTCGTACCCGACCCCGTTGCCATCTGCGCGGGCGGCCGCCGCGAACACTCCCTCGATGACGCGCTCCCCGCGGGGATGACCCACGGCCCGCGGCAGGTGGCGGATGACGTCCTCGAAGCCGCGGATGGTGGCATCGACGGCCTCCCGCATCTGCCCGACCTCGTACTCGTCCTTGATCAGACGCTGCTCGCTGGCAGCCTCCTTGAGGGCGGCATTCTCCGCCGCCGCCTCGTCCCCGCCGGGCAGACCGTTCTGGGCACGGATCTCCTCGACCATCGCCTCGACGGCCGCATCGGTGCTGGGCATCACGCTCAGCGACAGCTGGGCGCCGACGTCCTTGGCGAGATGGTCGCGCAGCTCGTCGATGTGCCGCACCTCGATGCCGAGGCGCTGGGAGGCCTCGGTGAGGGTGGGGCGGCGGCCCACCCACATCTCGCCGTAGCGGGCGTCAGCGTAGAACTCGCTGGTGTCGAACCCGGCACGGGGACGGAAGAAGTACGTCGCCTGCGCAGTCTGCGGATCCTCCGCGGTCGGCTCGACCACGAGCACGCTGTCGGGCTCCTCATCGGTGCCCAGCCCTGAGTAGTACGCGAAGGCGGTATCGGGGCGGAACGGGTAGTCGGTGTCGTTCGAGCGCACCTTCAGCACTCCGGCGGGCAGCACCAGCCGGGTGGCGGGCAGGCGCCGCACCAGCGCGTCGCGGCGGGGTGGGGTGAAATCTGCCGAGTCGAGGCGCGCGGCATCGGGGACGGTCTCGTCCCAGCCGGAGGAGATGAACTCGCGGAAGGCCTCGTTGCTGGGGCGCTGCGAGCGGGAGTCGCCGCGCGAGGCGAGCTCCTTCATCCGTTCGCTGTGGTCGGTGCTCTCGGTGGTGTTGACGTTCTCGGTGTTCACACCACGATGTTCTCACGTTGCGGTCTACCCTGGTCGTATGAGTGAGAGGTCCGACTCCGGAAGCACGCAGCGCATCGACCTGCACTCCCACACCTCGTGGTCCGATGGGACCACGAGTGTCGAGGAGCTGTTCGCCCAGGCACGCACGGCGGGTCTGGACGTGCTCGCCCTGACCGACCACGACACCGTGGCCGGCTGGCCCGAGCTGCCGCAGGCAGTCGCCGACAGCGGGGTCGCCGCGGTGCCGGGCATCGAGGTCTCGGGCGAGGACGACAGCCGCAGCGTGCACATCCTCGCGCTCCTGGTGGATCCCTCCGAGCACTCCGAGCTGGCGGCCGAGATGGCCAGCGCCCGCGCCTCGAGGGTCGAGCGGGCACAGCGGATGGTGGAGCTGATCTCGGCGGACCATCCGATCAGCTGGGAGGACGTCACGGCGCAGGTGGCCGGGGACACCACCGTGCTCGGCCGCCCCCACATCGCCGATGCGCTGGTGGTCGCCGGGGTGGTGCCGGACCGCTCCGCCGCCTTCACCGAGGTGCTGAAGCCCTCCGGCCCCTACTACGTGCCCTACTACGCTCCGTCGCCGCTGGACGCGGTCCGCGCGATCCGGGAGGCGGGAGGGGTCTCGATCATCGCCCACCCCGGCTCGGTGACGCGGGACGACGATCTCCCGCTCGGCCTGCTCGAGGCGATGGTCGAGGCTGGCCTGGACGGCATCGAGGTCGACCATCGCGAGCACGACGACACCGAGACCGCCCGGCTGCGGGAGTTCGCCCGACGGCACGATCTGCTGATCACCGGCGGCAGCGACTTCCACGGGACGGGCAAACCCAACCGGCTGGGGGAGAACCTCACCGCCCCCGAGGTCCTCGAGGAGATCGAGGCGCGGGCCACCAGCGGCACCCGGGTCATCCGCCCCTGACGCAGAACGGCGGCCCAGGACCGTCGTGGTCATGGGCCGCCGTGATGCTGAGGGTCTCAGCCCTCCTGCGGGCCCGAGCTCTGGCCGCCGCCGGAGCGACCGCGACCACCGCGGGAGCGGCGACGACGCGTACGGCCCTCGCCCTCGCCGGAGGCGGACTCTGCGGCCTCTGAGCCGCGGGACTCGGCGACCGGGGCCTCGGCGACCACCTCGCCGTTGACCCGGCGGGTGCGCGAGCGGGAACGGCGCGGACGCTCTGCTGCGGGCACGGAGCTCACCGGTGCGTCAGTGGTCGCCGCCGCGTCGGTGCTCTGCTGGCGCTCTCCGCTGTCCGCAGAGGTGCTGCGGCCCCGGCCCTCGTCACTCCGGGCGCGGCCGCCGCTGCGGCCACCACGACCGCCCTCGCGGCCGCTTTCACGACTGCGGCCGCCCTCGCCACCACGGCCGCCTTCACGACTGCGTCCGCCCTCGCGACCACGGCCGCTGTCACGCCCGCTGCGCGAGCCGCGTGCGGAGGAATCAGGGCCGCCGAGGTCCTCGAGCTCCTCTGCCTCCAGGCCCTCACGCGTGCGTGCGCCCTTGGGGAGCGTGCCCTTCGCCTCGGCGGGGATGTCGAGCTGGGCGAACAGGTGCTCCGAGGTGGAGTACGTCTCCTCGGCCTCGGTGGACTCCAGGCCCAGCTGACGGGCGATGAGGGCCCAGCGTGCCAGGTCCTCCCAGTCCACGAACGTGACCGCGGTGCCCTTCTTGCCCGCGCGGCCGGTGCGTCCGGTGCGGTGGAGGTAGGTCTTGTCGTCGTCCGGGCAGTTCCAGTTCACGACATGGGTGACGTCGGTGACGTCGATGCCGCGGGCGGCGACGTCGGTCGCGACCAGCACGTCGATCTTGCCGTTGCGGAAGGCACGCAGCGCCTGCTCGCGGGCACCCTGGCCGAGGTCGCCGTGCAGCGGCGCAGCCGCGAAGCCGCGATCGGCGAGATCGCCGGCGACCCGGTCCGCCTGGCGCTTGGTGCGCATGAAGATGATCGTCAGACCGCGGCCGCGGGCCTGCAGGATGCGGGCCATCACCTCGATCTTGTCGAGCTGGTGCGCCCGGTAGACGACCTGCTTGATGTCCGCCTTGGTGCGGGCTTCGTCGCCCGGATCCTGTGCACGGATGTGCGTGGGCTGCTTCATGAACCGGCGAGCCAGTGCCATGATCGGGCCGGGCATGGTGGCGGAGAACAGCATCGTCTGCCGATCGCCCGGCACTGCCTGCAGCAGCTTCTCGATGTCCTCGAGGAAGCCGAGATCGAGCATCTCGTCCGCCTCGTCGAGCACCGCGTTGCGCACGTGGGACAGATCCAGGTACTTCTGGCGCATCAGGTCGATCAGGCGACCGGGGTGCCGACCACGACCTCGACGCCCTTCTCGAGCGCCTCGATCTGCGGCTCGTAGGCGCGGCCGCCGTAGACGGTGAGGATCCGGATCGGACGCTTCGCCGAGGCTGTCTCCAGATCCTTGGCGACCTGCACCGCGAGCTCACGGGTGGGCAGCACCACGAGGGCCTGCGGCTTCCCGATCTGACGGTTCTTCGGGTTGGGCTCGCCGGTGCCACTGCGTTCTGCAGCAGCGGGATGCCGAAGCCGAGCGTCTTGCCGGTGCCGGTCTTGGCCTGGCCGATGATGTCGCGGCCGCGCAAGGCGACAGGCAGGGTCAGGGACTGGATCGGGAAGGGGTGGTGATGCCCTTCGCAGCCAGCGCCTCGACGATGTCCGTACGGACGTCGAAGTCAGCGAAGGTCTGCTCCGGCTCGGGCTGTGCGGAGGTGCCGGAGCTCTGCTCGACGGCGGGGAGGCCGACACGGCCTCATCGGTGTGCGGGATTGTTTCAGGCACCGTTCAACTCTCTGATCATGGATATGCACGGCCATCGTAGCCCCCATGACCGTGCCTACCCCTCGATCAGCCCGCCGATGTGCTCAACCCTGTCCACCATCACTGGGCTCGGGCAGGGGGCTGACCGGATCGGTCGGGGTGACGCGGTCCTCGTCGGGAAGGCCTTCACCCGGCTCGACCTCCTGCTCCGGCGGGACCGTGCCCTCCGGGGTCTCGGCGCCCTCGGGCACCTCGAGCTCCGGGACCTCCTCCGGCATCTGGGAACGCTGGATGGAGACAGAGACCAGTCCCAGCCCGCCCATGACGATGTCGTCATAGGCCACCAGGCGGCGGGTGTCCTGATCGAAGTACAGCATCCGAGCCGTCAGCTCGAGAGGATCATCGCCCTGCAGCACCGGGGAGACCCCGCCCGAGGCGAGCGCGCCACCGGTCGACCCCACGGTCAACCAGTCCGTGCCGGAATCCTCGCGGTCCAGCTCGACGTTCGAGGTGTGCATGTGCCCGGACAGCACCATCGGCACACGCCCCAGCAGACCCTCGGGCTTGGTCGGATCATGGAGCAGGGCGAGGTCCACAGGGGCCTCGGGATGCTCCCCGTCGTACTCCTGGATCGTGTCGCCGAGCTGGAAGGTGCTGGCGATCACGGCCTCGTCGCCCTCGCGCCAGCCACCCGCATCGGAGTCGTCGTCGGCCGCGAAGCGCGGGTCCCCGATGCCGGCGATGCGCAGCCCGGCCACCTCGACCACCTCGTTGTCGACCACGGTCGCGTTCGGCTGCGCGTCGATCATCGCAGCGGCTGCGGCGCCGTCATGGTTGCCGCTGATGTAGACGTACGGGACATCGAGGGAGCCGATCGTGCGCAGCAGCTCGTTCTCCAGCGGCGTGCCCCAGGAGACGATGTCGCCGGTGTCGATGACCACGTCGATCGCGAACTGCGAATGCAGCTGATCGATGACGTCGTAGGCCTGCGGATTGTCGTGGATGTCCGAGACGTGCAGGACGGTGATCAGGTTCTCCTGGTTCAGACCCACCGGCAGCGAATCCGCAGCGATGTACAGCGCCGAGACCTGCCCCACGAACTCGGCGAGGGTGTCGCGATAGCTCTGGTAGTCGATCACCGTGCCGTGACCGAGGTCGGCGATGTAGGCGGCCTGGGAGAGCAGCCCTTCGAACTTCGGCTGGTTGAGCGACTCGGGGAGAACGTCAGCGAGGTCGCGCCCACCGACGCGCCGACCACGGCGACCGCGCTGCCACCGGCGGCCAGCGCGCGCCGCACACGGCGGAAGGTGAGGCCGACGGCGAGCCCGGCTCCCGCGGCCGCGAACAGTGCGTTCAACGCAGCGTTCTTGGCTGCGGCGGCGGTGATCGCCTCCGGAGCGGTCTGCTGGAGCTCGGCGAAACCCGAATCGGCGTAGAAGAGGGCCTCCGCCTTCTCGACGTCCACCCCCTTCACCCTGGCCTCGATCCGCACCGGGGCGATGTGCGAATCGAACGCCACCTCGCCCACAGGAGGCAGCAGGAGCACGGTCTCCGAGGAGAACGAGGGCCGAAGATGCACGCTCGCGGTCAGGGGCCCGACCTCGACCTTGGTGGCGGGGACGAGCAGCAGACCGAGGATCGCGCCCAGCACCGCCACCACCGCCGTGGTGGTGACGTGCAGCAGGCGTGCACGTCGCTGCCGCAGCCGCCTGCGCCGGACGGGGAGGCGGCAGCCGCCTCCGTGTCGGGCTCGGGACCGGTCGAGTCGTCCTCGACCGGGTCAGTCCGGGTGGGGGCTCGACCTCGCCAGGGGTCATAGGAGATCAGCCGAGGAAGCCGACGCGGCGGGGCTCCTCGGTGGAGACCTCGGCATAGGCGACCTTCGCGCCCGGGATCAGCACGGTGCGGCCCTTGTCGTCCACGAGGGTGACCGGGGAGCCGTCGGCGATGGCGCTGCTGAGCCGCTCGAGCAGGACGTCGGACTTCTCCTCGGACTCGATCACGATCTCGCGAGGGGAGTGCTGGATGCCGATACGGATCTCCATGACCTGTCCTTCCGTCCGCCCGGAGGGCGGGAACGCTCGTTGCTGTGCCGCTGGAAGTCTACGCGTCAGCGGAGGACGAGGGCTCGGTGTCCGCCCCGAGCACAACACCGGAGATCCGCGGGTTCTCCAACGGCGCGAAACCCGTCAGCCCGTGCACCATCGTGGTGGTCATCGTGTCGAGGGTCGACTCGCGCTCGGCCTCGTCCGCCGCACCGTGCAGCAGCTGCGCCGTGGTCTGGGTGACGGCGATGAACGCCCGCCCCAGCGCCCGGGACTGCTCGGTGCTGACCTGCCGGGAGGCGGTCAGCACCCCGCCAGCTCGATGGCCAGCCGGTCCAGCACCTCGCCGACGCGCTCCTGGACGGCCTCCGAGATCACCTCGTGGCCGGTGAACAGACGCAGCGAGTTGTCCAGCGCCACGAACTGGTAGAAGCGATGCAGACCGCTGCGGACACGGGAGGTGGTGTCGCCCTCGTGATCGCCCAGGGCCCGCACCTCGGCGAGCATCGATTCCGCGATGATGTCGAGCACCTCGACGTACAGCGACTCTTTGGAGTCGAAGTGCTGATAGAGGACGGGCTTGGTGACACCGGCCGCAGCGGCGATGTCATCCATCGAGGTGGACTGGAACCCCTTGTCGGTGAACACTCGCGTGGCGAGTTCGAGCAGCTGGGTGCGCCGCCGCTGCGCGCGGCATCCTGGCCGTGGGGGACGTGGTCATGGCGTGAGCCTCCGAATAGGACGACAGCGGGAGGAGAGCACCGCGGGGGAATCTTTCCGGTTCCTCGTGATCCCGGCCACTCTACCGCCGTCCCGGCGCCGCGACGGCGAGGACGTCTGTCAGGCCGGTGAGGTGGAATGGGGGCATGCGACGGACGGGCAGGATCACGGGTGAGGGGATCCGACTGCTCGGACCCGATCTGGCGGCCCTGCCCGCTGTCCTCGAGGAGCAGGCGCTGGATCCGGAGCAGCGGCGCGCGATGGAGATCTTCCTGGGCGGGGGCGACGTCCTCGTGCACGGCGGCCCGGGCACCGGGCGCACCGCCCTCGCGCTGGCCGCGGCCGAGCTGAGCGGCGAGGGGGCCCTGCTGCTGGCGCCCCGGCGCACCTCTGCCGGCCGGCTGCGCGATGCGCTCGCCGTGCACGGCGAGGGTCAGGCCCGCGCGATGACCCCGCCGGCCCTCGGTCACGCGATCATCCGCGCCGAGGCGCTCCGCCGAGGGCAGGGCGAGCCGACCCTGGTCACCGGCGCCGAGCAGGACGCACTGCTGGCCGAGCTGATCGCGATGCGCGAGACCTGGCACCTGGATGTCGATCCGGGGGCCCGCACCCTGCCCGGGTTCCGCACCGAGCTGCGAGACCTCATCACCCGGGCGACCGAGCTCGGTCTGACCCCCACCGAGCTCGACGCCCTCGGGCGCCGACGGGGTCGGCCGGCCTGGCAGGATGCCGCCGCCCTGCTGCGGGACTACCTCGGCGTGCTCGACCTCGAGGCCTCTGCCGCACTCGATGCCGGCCCCCGCCTCGACTCCGGCGCGCTCGTGCGCCGCGCCTCAAGGCTGCTCGCGGATCCGCTGACCCCGCTGCCCTTCCGCGCGGTCGTGGTCGACGACGCCCAGGACCTCACCGCCGCCGGTATCGACCTGGTCGCAGCCCTCGCCTCGGCCGGGGCGAAGGTGCTGATATGCAGCTGCCCGGACGCCGCGGTGGACACCTTCCGCGGAGCTCTCCCGGATTCCGGCGACCGCCTGCGGGAGGTGCTCTCCCGGCCGCTGAGCGAGATCGTGTTGGAGGGCACGCATGCACAGGGGGCGGGGCTGACCGCCGCGGTCGACGCGCTGCGGGGCAGGCTCCCGCTGGCGGGCGCTCCAGCGCGGTCGAGGCGCCCGCGCAGCATCGAGCGCGGAGGACTGGTCGCGCTGCGGGCGCGTGACCCGTTGGACGAGGCGCGCCTGATCGGCTCCGCGCTGCGGGACCTCCACCATCGCGAGGACATCCCCTACGACGAGATGGCGGTGGTGTGCCGCTCCGGGGCGGCCGTGGCCGACGTCGCCGATCTGCTCTCCCGCACCGGCCTGCCGGTGCGTGCGCCGCGCCGTCCCCAGCCGCTGCGCGAGGTCCCCGCGGTCGCTGACCTGATGACCATCCTCGAGATCGGCCTCGCCCCCGAGGAGTCGCCGCTCGAGGCGAGGGTGGCCGGTGACCTGCTGCGCGGTCCCTTCGGTGACGCCGACACGCTCCGCCTGCGCCGCATCCGGCGCCTGCTGCTGGCCGCGCACCGTGCCGCCGAGCCGGACAGCGAGACCACCAGCGAGCAGCTGCTCGCCCGGGCCCTGGTCGATGCCGAGGTGCCGGGGCTGCCGGCGCCCGAGGCCAGGGATCGCGCCGCCGCCCCCGTGCATCGCCTCCGGGAGATGATCCGCGCGGTGCGCCAGCACCGGGAGACCGACGCCCAGCAGGTGCTGTGGCACGCCTGGGACGCCGCCGGCCTCGCCGGCGGATGGCGGCGCGCAGCACTCGGCGACGTCGGGGATGTCGACGGGGCGCGCTCACGCCTCGCCTCCTCCCGGCTCGACGCCCTGCTCGAGCTGTTCGCCGCCGCCGAGCGGCTCACCGACCGCCGCCCCGGCGCCGGCGCGGAGGACCTCATCGAGCAGGTCCGAGGTCAGGCCGTGGTCGAGGACACCCTCGCCCCGGCCGCCGCTGCCCGTGGCCGCATCGCCGTGCTGACCCCCGCCCAGCTCGCCGGGGAGCATCGCGACACCGTGGTGCTCGCGCGCCTGCAGGAGGGCGCCTGGCCGGATCTGCGCCTGCGTTCGACCCTCTTCGGCGCCGCGGAGCTGTCGCTGTGGGCCGGGGCTCGCCGCGGTGCCGAGTTCCCGGTGGAGCCCGAGGCGCTGCGCGCGATGCAGAGAGAACAGGTGGTCGCCGACGAGCTGCGCCTGGCCGTCAGCGCTCTCGCCCGCGCTCGCTCCCGGGTGCTGGTCACCGCGGTGGAGGATGATCAGAACGAGCCCTCCGCGCTCTTCGACGCCCTCGAGGTGCTGGTCGCAGATCCGTGGATCGACGCCGAGATCCTGCGTCGCGACCCCGGGCCCGCGCCCGACGCGCGCCGCCTGGTCGCAGCCCTGCGCCGCCGGCTGCAGGAGGAGGGTCCGGAGGACGTGCGCGACGCCGCTCTCGCCCTCACGGCGCTCGGCCGTGCCGGGGCCCCCGGCACCGATCCCAGGCGCTGGTACCACCAGGAACCGAGCTCCACGGAGCCGCTCCACGAGGACGGGGCACCGATCCAGCTGTCCCCCTCGGCCCTCGAGCGGGCCGTGGACTGCCCGCAGTCCTGGCTGATGGAGCGCGCCGGTGGCACCCGCTCCGGCGGACCGGCCCAGCTGATCGGCACCGCCCTCCACCATCTCGCCCAGGTCCATCCCCGCGGCCCCGAAGAAGGGACGGATCTGCTCGACGAGCTGCACACCCTGCTGCGCACCGTGCCCGGGACCGAGACCTGGTCCGGCCGTCGCCGGGTGCGTCGCGCGGAGGACGCCGCTCGCCTCCTCGCCGAGCACCTGCGCACCGCGGGAGAACCGCTCGCGATCGAGGCGCCCTTCGAGGTGGAGCTCGGCCGGGTGCAGCTGCGCGGCAGCATCGACCGCATCGAGGGGGATACGACCGGTCTGCGGGTGGTTGATCTCAAATCCGGCCGCGCGGCGAAGACGGCGGCCAAGGCCGAGGAGGACCTGCAGCTGGCCGCCTACCAGGCCGCCGTGCGCGAGGGGGCCCTCGCAGAGGTGCTCGGCGAAGATGCCCCGGAACGCCTCAACGGCGCCCAGCTGGTCTACGTCGGCACCGGCGGGAAGAAGGCCGCCGTGCGCACCCAGACCGCCCTGCCGCGCGCCGAGGACCCTGGCTGGTTCGACGACCTCGTCCAGCAGGTCTCCCGCGACGTGGCCGGTGACCAGGTCACAGCTCGCGTGAACACCCATTGCACCCATTGCGCCGTGCGCAGCAGCTGCCCTCTGCAGCCCGAAGGAGAGCAGCTGTGACCACGCCCCAGCCCGCCGATCGCCACCTCCATTCCGCCGCGCATCTCGCGGCCTTGCTCGAGCAGCCCCCGCCCACCACCGAACAGACCCGCGTCATCGAGGCGCCGCTCGCGCCGATGCTGGTGGTCGCCGGGGCAGGCTCCGGCAAGACCGAGACCATGGCCTCGCGCGTGGTGTGGCTGATCGCCAACGGGATCGTCGAGCCCCGGCAGGTGCTGGGCCTGACCTTCACCCGCAAGGCGGCGCACGAGCTCGCCGAGCGGATCTCCGCACGCCTGGCCTCCTCGCCGGAGCGCTGCGCGCCGAGGGGCTCCCGCTGCCCGCCGGGCTCGAGCGCGGCGGTGATGACCTGGTGGGTCAGCGACCCGTCGTCCACACCTACAACGGCTTCGCCCTCGACCTGGTGCGCGAGCACGCGCTCGCCGTCGGCATCGATCCCGAGCTGACGATGATGTCCACCTCCGCCTCCTGGCAGCTCGCCCACGAGATCATCGAGGGATGGGACGACTCCCTGGACCTCGAGGCCTCCCCGGCGACTCTCACCGCCGCGCTGCTCTCGCTGACCTCCTCGCTCGCCGACCACCTGGCCACGCCCGCGCAGCTCACCGCGCACCTGCAGCAGATCCACGCCCACCTCTCCGGAATCCCTGCTGCAGGTCGAGGGACGTCGCCGCACCACGCCGAAGGCCGTGGCCTCCGTGCTCGGGGCCCTCGAATCGCGGCTGGCGCTGATCCCGTTGCTGGAGCAGTTCGCGCAGATCCGCACCGAGGCCTCCGCCCTCGACTTCGCGGATCAGGTCTCTCTCGCCGCCCGAGTGGCCTCGGAGGTGCCGGCCGCGGGCGCCCTGGCCCGCCGGATGCACAAGGTGGTCCTGCTCGACGAGTTCCAGGACACCTCCGTGGCGCAGCTGCAGATGCTCACGGACCTCTTCGGGCCCGGCCATGCCGCGTGCGCCGTCGGCGATCCACAGCAGGCGATCTACGGCTGGCGCGGCGCCTCGGCCGCCTCCCTGGCCGGGTTCGCGGCATCCTTCGCCACCCGCGAGCAGCCTGTCCTGGAATGCAGCCTGTCCACCTCCTGGCGCAATGATGAAGCGGTCCTCGCGGTCGCGAACCGACTGGCCGCCCCGCTGCGCCACGCCGATGCGGGCCTGACCATCCCCGAGCTGCACGCCAGGCCCGGGGCAGGGGAAGGAGCCTGCGAGATCGTCGAGGCAGCCGATGAGCGTGCCGAGGCCCAGGCGATCGGCCGCTGGATCCTGGACCGGCGCGCCGAAGGCGCCGAGGACGAGCCTCCCGCCTCCGCCGCGGTGCTGGTGCGCGCCCGCCGGCAGATCCCCGCACTGGTGGAGGGTCTCGAACAGCAGGGGCTCACGGCCGAGGTGGTGGGACTGGGCGGGCTCCTGCACCGTCCCGAGGTCGCTGATGTCCGAGCGGTGCTGGAATGCGCCCACGACCCCGGGCGCGGAGACGCACTGATGCGTCTGCTGACCGGTCCCCGCTTCCGGATCGGTGCCCGGGACCTCGCAGTGCTCGGCCGCTGGCGAGACCGGATGGGCTCCCGGCTGCGCCGCCAGGGCGAGGCACCGGGCGGCCAGGACGAAGCGGAGTCCGTCTCCCTGGTGGATGCGGTCGACGATCTCCCACCCGCGGACTGGACCGACCCCTCCGGCCGATCGCTGTCCGCCGTCGGCCGGGACAGACTGCTCCAGATCCAGCAGATCCTGCGCGAGATGCGCCGCCTGCTGCCGCTGCCGCTGCCCGATCTCGTGACCGCCGCGACACGGCTGCTCGACGTCGACCTCACACTGCTGGAGTCCGAGCCCGGCTCCCGCGCACTGGCCGATCTCGAGGCCTTCCGCGACCACGCCGCCTCCTTCGACCGCACCGCCCGCCGCGGCGGGCTCGGCGCATACCTGGACCTGCTCGAGATCAGCGAGGACGAGGAGGCCGGGCTCGCCGTCACCGCCGCCCCCGAGACCGCCCACGACCCGGCTGCGGTCACCATCGTCACCATGCACTCGGCCAAGGGCCTGGAATGGGATCTGGTCGCGGTCGCCGGTCTCACCGAGGGCACCGTCCCCTCCTACGACCTGCGGCGGGCGAAGACCGATGAGGCGGGCCGGGTGCGGGTGCCCGGGGATGGCTGGCTGGGCAAGCTCGCCTCCGCCTCCGTGCCCACCGCGCTCCGCGGCGATGCGGACACCCTCCCGGAGCTCGCCTGGGCCGAGGCCGACACCCAGGTCGACGCCGAAGGCCTGATCGAGGACTTCCGCTTCGCACAGGGCGAGGAGTCGCTGCGGGAGGACCGCCGACTGATGTACGTCGCGGTGACGCGCGCACGGCGGCGCCTGCTGCTCACCTCCGCCGCCTGGCGCAGCGGGCTGAGCTCCGCCCGCCCCCGCTCGCGGTACCTCACCGAGGTGGGGGACCTGGTGCCCGAACGTTTCCGCACCGTGCAGGACGTCCCGGAGCGCAACCCCTGGAGAGCGAACGGCCCCAGGCGCAGTGGCCACCGGCCCCCGGGGAGCAGGAGCAGACCCGCGCTCGCGCCGCCGCTCTCCTCGCCGCAGCCGCAGAGCAGGAGGGCGAGGAGCCCGCCGATCCGCAGCTCGCCGAGCTGGTGCGCAGAGCCGTGGCCGACCTCGAGCAGCAGGCGGCCCCGCCGCTCGTCCACTCACCGCCCAGGCTCTCCGCATCCCAGGTGGTGCACCAGGCCAAGGACCCCCAGGCCGCTGCGATCGATCTCCTGCGCCCGCTGCCGCGCCGCCCCTCACCGGCCGCCGCCCGGGGCACCGCATTCCACGCCTGGCTCGAGTCCCGCTACGACAGCGCGACGCTGCTGGACCTCGAGGACCTCCTGGACCTGGAGGACGCGGAGGATCAGGAGGAGGGCCCGGGGGCCGACGATCGGAGCCTGCGAGATGCCTTCACGGCGTCTGAATGGGCTGACCGTTCACCGCTCGCCGTCGAGCAGCCGGTCCACACCCGGATCGGGGAGATCGCGGTGCGGGGCATCATCGACGCCGTCTTCGCCGACCCCGAGGGGACTGACGGCACCCAGGGCGTGATGATCGTGGACTGGAAGACCGGCCGGGTCCCGCGCCCCGCCCAGCTGCGCGAACGCGCGCTCCAGCTCTCGCTCTACCGCCTGGCCTGGCACGAGCTGACAGGGCTGCCACTCGCGCGGATCCGCACCGCCTTCCACTTCGTGGCCGACGGGGTCACCCACGAGGTGCGCCGTCACCCCTCACGCGAGAAGATCGCGCAGATGCTCTCGGGGAGTGAGACCGGCAGGGACTCAGCCGTCCTCGCGGGGGTTCATCTCCTCGTAGGCCCGTTCGGCCTCGTCGCGGGCGAGCTGGGCGAGGTCTGCATCGAGATCGGCGATCATCCCGCGGGCGTCGGCGACGATCTCCTCATCCTGGGTCGCCAGGCCGTGGGCGAGCCACTCGGCGACCGCGAACTCGCCCAGCGCCTGGGCACGCTCCATCAGCCGGGGATGTGTCGAGGTGGGCAGCTCCTCGCGGTACGCGCCGTAGAGCTCATCGAACTGCTCCGGGTCCAGCGAGGAGATCAGCCAGGCCAGGTCCGAAGCGGGATCAGCGACCTTCGACGATGACCAGTCACGCAGCGCGCTGACCCGGTGGCCGGACATGAACAGGCTCTCCTCCGAGAGGTCGCCGTGCACGAACTGGGGCGTGAAGTCCCACAGCTCCGCGTCGTCGAGCAGCGCGTCCCAGCGCTGGGCGACGGCGGCCGGGAGATGCCCGCCCGCCTTGGCCGTGTCGATCCGTGCACGATGCTCGGCGTGCAGCACCTCGGGGTGAAGGACTCGACCCCGGCCGCCTCGGCGGCATAACGGGGGACGGTGTGGATGCGCGCCAGCGCCTGGCCCAGCGACCGGGCGAGATCTGCGCTCCCGTTCAGCGCGTCCAGCATCAGCGGGCTGCCGGCGGGGGCCTCGGTGACCGCGCAGCGCCCGCCCTCGGAGAGCTTCACGAACCCGAGCACCGGCGGGATCACGCTGCGCAGCGGGGTGCCTGCGAGAGCATCAGCCACCTTGAGATCACGCTCGAGACGGATCCCGGAGGCGGTCGTGGCGGGGAGAGGACCATCACCCGCCGGCCATCCTCGCTCACGATGCCGGCGACGTCGAGATCCTCGACGGGGTGGCGATCGGCATGGTCCTCACCGGGATCAGCCCGGGGACCGCCGCCGCGGCGAGGGCAGCCAGGGAATAGGAGTTGCGATGCACGCGTCCACCGTACCCGGCCGAGGGGCTCGCTCCACGTAGGCTCGGAGCATGGCGAAACTCCGTGGTCCCCACCTCAGCACCCCTCTGACTCTCCTCGGCTCCGACCGTGACGCCCTGCTGCGCGGCGACGAGGGGATCCTCGCCCCGGGGGACGATGCCCGCTACCTGGTCAGCAGAGCAGGAGCGGTCGCCCTGCGCGAGGACGAGGACGGCACCCTGCACGCCGTGCTGGAGACGGAGGATCCGCGCGGCGGGACCCTGCAGCCGCTGGTGCTGCTGGGCAGGCGCGAGGGGTACCGGGTGCTGGCGGTCGAGGTGCCCGAGCCGAGCGCCGAGCTCGACGATCCCGGGCGGGATCTGCGGGATCTGCGGCGGGTCGCCGATCGCCTGCACGAGCGCGACGCCGACCTCGCGGCCGCGGCCGTCGCGATGGGCTTCTGGCACCGGTCGATGCGCCACTGCCCCCAGTGCGGAGCGGTGCTGGAGGCGGAGATGGCGGGCTGGGTGCTGCGCTGCCCCGAGGACGGCATCGAGCAGTTCCCCCGCACCGATGCCGCGGTGATCATGGCGGTGCGCGATGGGAAGGACCGGCTGCTGCTGGCCCGCAACGCCCACTTCCCCGCCGGGTTCCACTCGGTGCTGGCCGGGTTCGTGGAACCGGGGAGAGCCTCGAGAACGCGGTGGCGCGTGAGGTCGGCGAGGAGGTCGGCATCACCGTGGAAGAGGTCGAGTACGTGGGCAGCCAGCCCTGGCCCTTCCCCCGCTCGCTCATGCTCGGATACCGGGCCTGGGCACCTGGAGCGGATGAGCTCACCCTCCAGGACGAGGAGATCGCCGAAGCGCGCTGGTTCACCCGTGAGGAGCTCGGCGCCGCTCTCGAGGCGGAAGAGATCGAGCTGCCCGGAGCAGCCTCGATGGGCCGTGCGCTCATCGACGACTGGTACGGGCGCTCCGCCGAGCGGTGAGGAGGCGGGGGCGGAGTGTTGAGGTGTGAGGCACCCGCCGTCCACAGCACCCTGCGGGACGTCACACCGTCCTGGCAGGATGAACAGTGATGACCGCTCACTCCACTGATCCCGCAGCCGAGGCCGCCGCCTCCGCACCCACCGATGCAGAGGCCCTGCTCGCAGCGCTCGATCCCGAGCAACGCGAGGTGGCCAGCAGCTTCGGCAGCCCGATCTGCGTGCTCGCCGGCGCCGGCACGGGCAAAACGCGTGCGATCACCCACCGCATCGCCTACGGCGTCGCCACCGGGCAGCTGAACCCGCGCCACGTGCTCGCCGTGACCTTCACCGCGAAGGCCGCCGCCGAGATGCGCTCGCGGCTGCGGGATCTCGGCGTGCCCGCGGTGCAGGCCCGCACCTTCCACTCCGCCGCCCTGCGGCAGCTGCGCCATTTCTGGCCGCGCGTGGTGGGAGGCGCGATGCCCGATCTGCTGCCGAACAAGTTCGCCGGCGTCGGCGAGGCCTGTCAGCGCCTGCACCTGAGCGTGGATCGCGCCGCGCTGCGGGACATCGTCGCCGAGGTCGAGTGGTCGCGGGTCTCGATGCTCACCCCTGAGTCCTATCCGGAGGCCGCCCAGCAGACCCGGCGGCCGGGAGTGGCGGGCTTCGACGCCCGCTCCATCTCGCGCATCCTCACCCAGTATGAGGAGGTGAAGAAGGAGCGCGGCGTGATCGACTTCGAGGACGTGCTGCTGCACCTGGTCGGCTTCCTCACCGAGCGGGCCGACGTCGCCCGCGAGGTGCGCGGCCAGTACAAGCACTTCGTCGTCGACGAGTACCAGGACGTCTCCGCGCTCCAGCACGCCCTGCTGCGGCTGTGGCTGGGCACCTCGGACGACCTCTGCGTCGTCGGCGACGCTGCCCAGACCATCTACACCTTCGCCGGCGCCCGAGCCTCCTACCTGCTCGACTTCCGCAAGGAGTTCAAGCGCGCCCGCACCATTCGCCTCGAACGGAACTACCGCTCCACCCCCGAGATCGTGAGGCTGGCCAACACCGTCCTGGACGGTGCTCAGGGCCGCACCCGGGACTCGCGCCTCACCCTTATCTCCCAGCGCGAGACCGGGCCGCCGCCCCCGTCGAATCCTTCCCAGACGACCCCGCCGAGGCCGACGGCATCGCCGAGCGCATCGACGCCCTGGTCGCGGAGGGCCGGCCCGCATCGGACATCGCGATCCTGTTCCGCACCAACAGCCAGTCCGAGGCCTTCGAGCAGGCGCTGACCTACCGCGGCATCGGGTATCTGGTGCGCGGAGGGGACCGCTTCTTCGAACGCCAGGAGGTGCGCCGCGCGATGGTCTCCCTGCGCGCCGCCACCCGCGTCGACCAGATCGACCCGGCGCGTGCTGTGCGCGACGTGCTCTCCCAGCAGGGATGGTCGCCGCAGGGCGCCGGAGACCACCGGCGCCGTCCGGGAACGCTGGGACTCGCTGAACGCCCTGGTGGGCCTCACGGACACCGTCACCACCCGTCCCGGCGCGACCATGGCGGACGTGGTGAGGGAGCTCGAAGAACGGGCGGAGTCGCAGGCGGCACCTGTCGTCGATGGCGTGACCCTGGCGTCCGTGCACGCCGCCAAGGGCCTGGAATGGCCGGTGGTGTTCGTGGTCGGGGCCAGCGACGGGCTGCTCCCCATCTCGATGGCGAAGACCCCCGCCGAGGTCGAGGAGGAGCGGCGGCTGTTCTACGTCGCGCTCACCCGTGCACGGGACCTGCTCACGGTGAGCTGGTCCTCCGCACGCACCCCCGGGGCTCGAGGCTCGCGCAGGGCCTCACGATTCCTCGACGGCGCACTCGAGCACCCTGATGCACCCAGATCCGGCGCCGGCGCCGAGGCGCGCCGCACCGGACGTCGCACCGCCACAGTCTTCGCGGAGTGCCGGGTGTGCGGGCAGGGCCTCGTCACCCCGAAGGAGCAGCGCCGCGGCCGGCATGATGGCTGTCCTTCGCCCGCTGGGGAAGGGCTCCTCGCCGCCCTGCGCAGCTGGCGCCGCGACGAGGCCCGCCGCCGCGGCGCCCCGCCCTACGCGATCCTCACCGACGCCGCCCTCGAAGCTGTCGCTGAACGCGGCCCTCGCACCGAGCAGGAGCTGCTCGAGGTTCCGGGCATCGGCCCCGGCAAGGTCGCAAGCTTTGGTGCGGAGCTGCTCGAGCTACTCGGCGGTCAGCACGGGAAGAGCTGAAACCGCAGGTCAAAAATACTTTTGCACTTCCGTAGGGACGTGTAGAGTCATCAACGTCAATCGTCCACGTCGTGGTCCGGGACACCGGGACGCGCGCTTACGAAAGGGGGTGGCCTCAATGTTCAGCACTTGGAATCTCGCAGGAGAAGGCCAGCGCCCCACAGGCGCGCCCTCCCTTCTGCAGCGCGAACGGGGCAATGCCCCCGCGGTGTCCAGCCTGAGCTGACGAGGCCTTCCCTCGCTGCCGGTGCGGCACCGCCGCCGCACCCCCGCCCCTTACGGGCACGTCCCTCCCGACGGACTTCGAAGCAGCGAGACGATGACTACTCTTCTGACCACTTTCCTGAACCCCGCGGACGCTTCCGCGAGCATGTTGCCGTGCCATGACACGGACGCCGCCGACCTCTACTTCTCTGAGCGGCCCGCCGACCTCGAACAGGCCAAGAGCCTGTGCGCCGGCTGCCCCCTCGTCGAGGAGTGCCGGCAGGGCGCCCTCGACCGGGCGGAGCCCTGGGGCGTGTGGGGCGGTGCGATCTTCGACGCTGGCCGCATCATCGCCGTCAAGCGCGGCCGGGGCCGCCCCGGAAGAACCAGGCGCAGGACGCGGCATGAGCGGCCTGTCCACCCATCCGGAGACGCACGAGGGGCGGGGCACCGTGTCGGTGCCCCGCCCCTCGTGGCAGTACGTGGATCAGATCGCCTGATCCCCGGGCGCTCGTGCTTAGCTCAGGCCTTGCCGAGGATCCGGTTCAGCTTGGTACCGCACTCCGGGCACACGGCCTTGGCCATGCGGCGGCCGTTGGAGACGACGACGTTGCCCTCGGCCTCCCGCTTCTCACGGCACTTGACGCAGTAGAACTCTCCGGCATAGGTCTCGTCGGCCATATCCGCTCCTCGTTGCTTGTCGATGGTGAACGTCCCGGGCGAGCAGCTCTCGCCGCCAAGTCCGGACCGATCCACTGTAACGGCGCGGGAACGCGCTGAACGAATCAGGAGGGGTGGTGCGTGGCCCGATCGGGGCGGCCCGTCGCGCGCTTCGGGTCAGAGGGGGCTCTGCGAAGAGCCGAGGAAGTGCGCACGACGAGCCGACATCGGAGGCCCCGAAGGCATCGTGAGGCCTGGGAGGGCCGTGGGACCCCGGGGGCGCTCAGCACCACGCGCACCTTCCCCGTGTGCGTCCTGCTAGTTATCCCGGGGTCCCACGGAGGGAAACTTAGCGCCTGCGGACCGGGCGGGTCAAAGAAGGGACGGGGACCGGATGTGGACAACCCGTCTTCTGCTGTGGACAGACCGTCCACCACGGTGGGGCAGCTGTGGAGGGACGATCGATCCTGCCGGTCACAGCGTCCTGACCGGCCACTCTGCAGTGCACAGATGTGGATGAACTTTTCTTGCCGATCAGACGTGCCAGGCTGTGACCCATGAGTGATCTCGTCCTCCATGAGCACGTCGCTGGCCCTCGCGGGGAGCGTGTGCTCGTCCGCCGCAGCGCGCGCCGCCGTCGCACGGTGTCCATCACGCGCCGCGAGGGCGACCTCGTGATCTCCATCCCGGCCACGTTCAGCGCCCGCCGGGAGAAGCAGTGGGTGACGAAGATGGTCGACCAGCTGGTCGCCAAGGAGGCCCGGAGCACGCCCGCACGGCGCAGCGACACCTCCCTGCTCGAGATGGCGAGGGAGGTCAGTGAGGCCTATCTCGCAGGCAGGGCGCAGCCGTCCTCCGTGACGTGGTCCACGCGGCAGAACCAGCGCTGGGGCTCATGCACCCCGTCGGACGGCACCATCCGTCTCTCCCACCAGCTGCAGGGGATGCCGGACTATGTGGTGCGCTCGGTGATGATGCACGAGCTGGTGCATCTGCTGGTGCCGGGGCACGGCCCGGAGTTCAAGGCGCTGATGGCGAAATACCCGCAGGCCGAGAAGGCTCAGGGGTTCCTCGACGGCGTCTCCTGGGCGAAGAGCCTCCCGCCGGGGGACGACGACGTGGTCGGTCAGGAGGAGCCGGTGGGGGAGCCGTCGCTCCAGCGCGCGAGATAGGGCGCCAGCGCCTCGAGAGTGGCTGCCAGGTCCTCGACAGTCCCCTCCGGCAGTGCGGAGGTGCTGCGGGCAGGGCCGTCGCCCTGCTGGGGCCACGGCACCCAGCGCACCTCAGCGGACTCCGCGCTCACCGTGAGCGGCAGCTCTGCAGCGGGTGCCGGGGCCCGGAACAGGTACTGCACGTCCCAGTGCTCGCTGCACGTCCCGAAGGCCGCATCGAGCCCATGGCGATGCAGCACCGCGGGGCCGGGCCCCACCGTCTCGAGGCCGTCGAGACCGATCTCCTCGGATACCTCCCGGCGGGCCGCGAGCTCGAGGTTCGTCTCGCCCTCCTCGAGGTGACCGCCCGGCTGCACCCAGAAACGGCCCTTGCGGTGCCAGACCAGCGCCACATGATCGCCCGGCGCATCGACCACGATCGCGCTCGCCGTGAGGTGGCGCGGCCCGCCGTCGCGGTACAGCGCACGAGGGTTCAGCTTCAGCAGCTCGCGGTACTCGCCGACCAGGCCGGGCGCGGAGACCGCGGACCGGGCCAGATCGAGCTCGGCGAAGGCAGGGGACAGGTCCGACGCCGCCCGCCCGGAGCGATCAGCGCCCATCGCCGCCATCGGAGTCGCCGCCATCGGGGGAACCCTCGCCATCCCCGCCATGTTCGCCCGCGTCACCGTCCGTGCCGTCGGGCGCCGCAGGCCTCCCTGCTCGTCCTCCCGCGGAGCCTGCTCCTGACCGTCACCGGCGAGCAGCTTCTCCAGCTCGGCGTCGAAATCATCGGGCAGGGAGACTTCCGCGAGCCCTTCGGCCTCCTCTCCGGAGGTCGCCGGCTGCGGTGCCTGCGGACGGCCGGAGAGCACCTCCGCCGTCGGCAGCAGGTCCGGATGCTCCCACTTCGCCTCGCGGCCGCTCTCGCCCTCGGTGGCCAGAACGCTCTCCCACCAGGAGAGGGCCTCGCGCACACGGCGGGGACGCAGCTCGATGCCGACCGTCTGCGACAGCATCTGCTCGGCGGGACCACCCGAGGCGCGACGGCGTCGCAGCACCTCGCGCATGGCCTCCAGGTCAGGCAGCTTCCCCTCCAGGGCCTTGGTCGTCACGTGATCCACCCAGGCCTCGATCAGAGCCAGCGTGGTCGCGAGCTCCTCGAGGGCACGCTCCTGCGAGGCACGGCGGGTGAAGACGAACATGTCCTCGGGGCGCCTGGCCTGCATCGCCTCCGGGTCGGAGAGGTCGAGATCCCGCACCATCTCGTCCAGCGCGTCGAGGTCCAGGGTGATCCCGCGGGAGTAGTCCTCGATCGCGGAGAACAGCGCCTTGCCCAGCCACGGGGCGGCGGTGAACAGCGCCGTGTGCGCGATCTCGCGGGCCGCCAGGAAGATCCGTGCCGCGCCCGGATCCAGTGAATGGCCGGAGATCAGGTCATCGACGTTCGCAGCGACCATCGCGGGTTCCGCGTCCCGCCCCAGCGGCAGGCCCAGATCCGTGGTGCCCGATGCTTCACGGGCCAGGGAGCCGATGGCCTGCCCGAACTGGACCCCGAACATCGTCCCGCCCATGCGCTCCATCATCGCGGCGGGATCGCCGCCGGGCATCTCCATGCCCGCGCCCATCTCGCCCATCTGGCCCAGCTGCGCCGCGATCGCTTCACCGATCGCACCGGACATGTACTTCGCGACCGGCTCGACGATCGGCTTCCAGCGCGGCAGGGTGCGGTGCAGCCAGGTGCCGCGGCTGTAGACGCCGAGCTCGGTCGCAGGCACGTCGATCGCGATGACGGGATCCAGCCAGAGCCGGGCCACCTGTGCGGCCTGGCGCAGCTCGGCGACCGAGGAATCGGTGGGTGAGGGGTCACCGGGCGTCCCGATGGGCGCCTTCGACCCGGGGATCCCTGTCTGCCCGGCGGCGGTGCGCCGGGCGATGTCCTCGGCCATCTGCCAGTTCACGGGGTCATCGCCCTGGGAAGCGAACATGTGCTGCATCTGGGCGGCGGCCGCCCGCAGCTGGGCCGGGTCCTGCGGCAGGTTGGCCTGCTGCGCCAGCGCCGACAGATCCAGTCCGTCCAGCGCCCCCTCGGGAAGGGCGTCCCCGAAGGTCTCTTTCAGGAAGCGCTTGAGCGCCTCTTCGTCCATGTCTCCGGGTCCACCCGGGATCGGGGCGTCGTTCATGGCCACCTCCAGCAGCGTGTGGGACGGGACCAGCGTACCGATCGACGCATGGGGACGTGCTGCGAGGCACGCACACAGGTTCTCGGGCGCTGAGGGCGGGTGGGGCACAATGTCGGAGTGACAGAAGAGCCCACTCGTCCCTCCCGCGCCCGCAGGGCACGGACGCTCATCGCTCGATCCATCGATGATGCGCAGCTCGCCCGCCCCGGGCTGGCCCTGGGCTCGCTGGTGCTGCTGTGCGTGATGATCCTCGGCGGTTCGCTGCTCCCCGTGCCCTATGTCATCGAACGGCCCGGTCCGGCGATCGACGTGCTCGGCGAGTACGAGGACGAGGAGATCCTGGTCATCGACGGTGCCGAGACCCATCCGACCGATGGCGCGCTGATGATGACCACCGTCTCCGTCGACGGAGGGCCCGGGTACCGGGTGACTCCGGTGGAGGTGGTCGCCGCCTGGTTCGACCGCTCGAAGATGGTGCTCCCGCGTGAGGCGGTCTTCCCGGAGGCCAGACCCGGGAGCAGACCGCCCTGGACAACGTCGCGGCGATGAGCACCTCCCAGCAGGGTGCGGTCGCCGTGGCCCTGGACGAGCTCGAGGTCGAGTACGAGCCGGTGGTGATGATCGCCGGGGTCCAGGAGGGCGCGCCGGCCGAAGGCACCCTCGAGGGCGGGGACGTGATCGTCTCCGTCGCAGGGGAGACGGCCACCGATGTCGAAGGCTTCCGCGAGCTGATCCGGGCCACTCCCGAGGGGGAGGACGTCCAGATGACGGTGCGCCGCGAGGGCACCGAGACGGACCTCGAGGTCCCCGCCGAGATGGCGGACGGCGCACCGCGGATGGGCGTCGTGCTCGCCGCGGGCTACGAGTTCCCGATGGACGTCGAGATTGCGGTGGGGAACATCGGCGGCCCCAGCGCGGGCATGATCTTCTCCCTGTCCGTCTACGACCAGCTCACCCCGGAGCCCTGACCGGCGGGCACCGGATCGCCGGCACCGGCACCATCGCGATCGACGGCACCGTCGGCCCGATCGGAGGGGTGCGCCAGAAGATGGTCGGCGCCGTCGAATCGGACGCCGAGTTCTTCCTGGCTCCGAGCGCCAACTGCGACCAGGTCGTCGGCCATGAGCCCGACGGGCTCGACGTCGTCGCCGTCGCAGACTTCGAGCAGGCGCTCACCGCGACCGAGACCATTGCCGAGACCGGCAGCGCCGAAGGCCTGCCCACCTGTGAGGACGTGACCGAACGATGAGCAAGAGAAACCGCCGCCGCACACCGCCGAAGCCGACTGTGGTCTTCGACTACGGCGGTGTGCTGAGCGCTGGGCACGATCCGGTGCCGGACGTCCATGAGCTGCTCGGCGGCGATGCATCGGCGCTCGAGGTCGCGCTGTGGCGCGAGAGGGACGCCTACGACCGAGGCGCCACCACCCAGGCCGAGTACTGGGGCGCCGTGGCGGAGTCCGTCGGCGTCCAGGAGCTCTCCGAGGAGGAGATCGCCGAGCTCCAGAAAGCCGACAACCGGTACTTCCTGAAGCTGGATCCGCGCTCTCGGGAGCTGATCCATGACCTCGCCCGCAACGGGGTGCGACTGGTGCTGCTGTCCAATGCGTCGGAGGCCTTCGGGGAGGCGGTGCGCCGCGCCGACTGGTTCGAGGCGTTCACCTTCGCCGTGATCTCCGGCGAGGAGCGGGCGGTGAAGCCGGAGCCGGAGATCTACGAGGTGCTGCTCGAGGTCCTGTCCCACGAGACCGGGGAGTGTCCATCCCCTCGGCGGTGATCTTCTTCGACGACCGCGAGGACAACATCGAGGCGGCCCGGGCGCTCGGCATCGACGCCCACCACTGGCCCCGCAACGGCGAGAGCGCCGATTCGGATCAGGTCGAGCACGGAGCGAGCATCGCACGCCGGGTGCTCGCAGAGCGGGGAGTCCCACTCGACTGACCATCGGTGCGCGGCGCGCCAGCGGGTACAGTCGGACAGTGCGACGTCCCTTGCGCGGCGCCCTTCAAGGCGCGCCGAGGACAGCCCCCCGACCATCTTCTCCGAACAGGAACACGAGTTGGCTGAATTCATCTACACCATGTACAAGGCCCGGAAGGCCGTGGGCGAGAAGGTCATCCTCGATGACGTCTCCATGAGCTTCTACCCGGGTGCGAAGATCGGCATGGTCGGCCCCAACGGTGCCGGCAAGTCGACCATCCTCAAGATCATGGCAGGGCTCGACCAGCCCTCCAACGGCGAGGCTCGCCTCAGCCCCGGCTACAGCGTCGGCATCCTGCTCCAGGAGCCGCCGCTGGACGAGTCCAAGACCGTCCTGGAGAATGTCCAGGAGGGCATGGGCGAGCTCTTCCAGAAGGTGCAGCGCTTCAACGCCATCGGCGAGGAGATGGCTGAGCCGGACGCCGACTTCGACGCGCTGATGGAGGAGATGGGCAAGCTCCAGACCGACATCGACGCAGCCAATGGCTGGGACCTCGACTCCCAGCTCGAACAGGCGATGGACGCCCTGCGCTGCCCGCCCGGCGACGAGCCCGTCACCCACCTCTCCGGTGGTGAGCGCCGTCGCGTGGCGCTGTGCAAGCTGCTGCTGGAGAAGCCGGACCTGCTGCTGCTGGACGAGCCCACCAACCACCTCGACGCCGAGAGCGTGCTCTGGCTCGAACAGCACCTCAAGCAGTACGAGGGCGCCGTCATCGCCGTCACCCACGACCGGTACTTCCTGGACCACGTGGCCCAGTGGATCGCCGAGGTCGACCGCGGCCACCTGTACCCCTACGAGGGCAACTACTCCACCTACCTGGAGAAGAAGGCGGAGCGTCTCAACGTCCAGGGCAAGAAGGACGCCAAGCTCTCCAAGCGACTCAAGGAGGAGCTGGAGTGGGTCCGCTCGAGCGCGAAGGGCCGCCAGGCGAAGTCCAAGGCTCGTCTGGCCCGCTATGAGGAGATGGCCACGGAA
Source organism: Brachybacterium sp. Z12 (assembly GCF_014400405.1). Lineage (GTDB taxonomy): Bacteria > Actinomycetota > Actinomycetes > Actinomycetales > Dermabacteraceae > Brachybacterium. Next base: position 1,304,574 of record NZ_CP060496.1, read on the forward strand.
GCCGAGCGCACTCGCAAGCTCGACTTCGAGGAGATCACCATCCCGCCGGGCCCGCGCGGCTGGGCAACCAGGTCATCGACGCCAAGAACCTGAAGAAGGGCTTCGGCGAGCGCATCCTCATCGACGGCCTCTCCTTCACCCTGCCGCCCAACGGCATCGTGGGCGTCATCGGCCCCAACGGCGTCGGCAAGACCACGCTGTTCAAGACGATGGTGGGTCTGGAGCCGGTGGACGAGGGCGAGCTGAAGGTCGGCAAGTCCGTGCAGATCAGCTACGTCGATCAGAACCGCGAGAACATCGACCCGGAGAAGAACCTCTGGGAGGTCGTCTCCGACGGCTTGGATTACATCCAGGTCGGCAAGGTCGAGATCCCCTCTCGCGCCTACGTCAGCCAGTTCGGCTTCAAGGGCCCGGACCAGCAGAAGAAGGCCGGGATCCTCTCCGGTGGTGAGCGCAACCGCCTGAACCTGGCGCTGACCCTCAAGCAGGGCGGCAACGTGCTCCTGCTCGATGAGCCCACCAACGACCTGGACGTCCAGACCCTCGGCTCGCTCGAGAACGCCCTGCTGGAGTTCCCCGGCTGCGTCGTGGTCGTCTCCCACGACCGCTGGTTCCTGGACCGGGTCGCGACCCACATCCTGGCCTACGAGGGCACCGAGGAGAACCCGGCGAACTGGTACTGGTTCGAGGGCAACTTCGAGTCGTACCAGGCGAACAAGGTCGAGCGCCTGGGTGAGGACGCCGCGCGTCCCCACCGCGTGACCTACCGTCGCCTCACCCGCGACTGACCGGGACCACCGACGCCGCCCCGTTCGCTGATGCGAGCGGGGCGGCGTCGTGCTGTGCATGAGAACCCCGCTCAGCCCGGGGTGTCAGCTGTGCTCGACCCCGGTCATCGCCGGATCCAGGTTCGCGACCACGTGGGGTGAGGGTGTGCCGGACTCGTTGCCGGGCGCCATCTCCCGGGTGACGAAGAGACGCTGAGGGCTCTGCGTGCCGGTGAACTCGATGGTGCCGTCAGCGGAGAGGTCGAGCACGCCGAGGCTGCTGTGCACGCCGTCGGTCTCGCCCCACAGCTCGAGGACCTCGCCCTTCCAGCCCCGCACCCCCTCGGCTCGCAGTGCGACGCCGTCGTCCGCGATCACGGCCTGCCAGGTGCCGTTGTCGCTGATCCCCGGAATCAGCAGGGCCCCGGACGTCATGGTGTGATCCGCCCAGGTGCCGGCGAAATCCTCGGAATCCCCGAGCTGGCGGTGGGCGTCGAACAGCAGCGCGCCGAGCACCAGAGCTGCGATGACCGCCACGGCCGCGACGGTGCGGGAGAACCACGGCACCCCCGCTGCTGCCGCTTCACACGCCGCTTCTCCCGTCGGCGCTCGCGGCGGGAGCGCAGCTTCTCGTCCGTCGCCCTGAAGGCGAATGCGGGGACCGGGCGTCATCGGGTGCGCTGGGCGGCGGAGAGGCCTCGGAGCTCGGAGTCATCGGGGAACCGGCCGACGGCGCGGCGGCGCTGCTGTGGAATCCTCCTGCCACTGCGGGCGGGCCCACCATCCTGCGCTGGGAGTCCGTCCCGAGCACCGGGGTGGCGTAGTCGCCGCGGTAAGCAGTCTCGGCGTCGCCGGACGCTGGGGGCCGTAGTGGCGCGGGAGCTGCGGCGGGACCTGCCCCGTACCCCTCGAGCACTGAGGCGCGGAGGTCGCGGGAGGGAGGTACTGCGGTCAGCAGGGTCAGGCGGGCGGCTGCCTCGATCGCGTGGCGGTGGATGCCCGCCGTCTCCGGCAGGCGGGTCAGCTCGCGCAGGCGCAGCCTCTCGCCGACATCAGCCAGGGCAAGGGCGTCGAGGGCGGCCAGCGCCCTCGTCTCCACGTCCTCCGGACCCCCGAAGGGGACCAGGTGATCGAGCACCTGCGAGAGCAGGACCGCGTTCTGCTGACGGATCAGGCCGGTGTAGGAGAACCGTCCCTGTGCCGCGGATTCGACCAGTGCGCGCTGCGCCGCCGGAAGTTCGAGCAGCATCCGCAGCACGTCGACCTCGCGCCGATCCCGGGTGCGGTCGTTGACGAGATCGGGCGCGACCAGGGAGCGCACGTCCCCGCTCGGATCCGTGGCCACCGCCGCTCGACGGGCGCGGTCCAGGACGGCCGCCTCCCCGGGCAGGCCGCTGGCGGCCAGGTCGGCCGCATCTCGAAGACACGAACGGAGCACGAGCACGGTGAGCTTCTCCGCTCGCGCCGAGGAGCCCGTGACGTGGACGGCGAGCCCATGGATCCGGGGGCCGAGCACATCCACCAGCGCGGCAGCGGCGCGCTGATCCGCCGAAGCGGTGCGTCGCAGCAGGGTTCGGACGGGATCGAGACGCTCCCCGAGATCGACCGTGTCCTCCGGGATGGCAGGCATCTCCCCGGTCCGTGCGTCGCTCCCCATCGGGCGCCTCCGTGCATTCAGCTCTCATCGTGGGCACCGTCCCCGCGGTGCCGCACCATTGTCGCAGGCAGCAGCGCGGAACGCGGAGGAACCGCACGGACCACCCGGATCCAGCTGCTCCCGACCGTGCAGAAACATCTTGCAAGAAGCTCTCGTCCAAGGTTTCGCGCCCACGCCGACAATGCGGGGAGAGCCGATACTCGCTGTTCGCGGTGAAGAAGTCGTGCCGAAGGTGCTTGCTCAGCTGGTGCAAGAAACACGCAAGATCTTGTGTTCGAATCGGGTACCGTCGGGCCATGAAACCGATCTCCACGATCACTGTCTCCTCCGACCTCCCCGGAGTCCTCCAGCCCCTGCGTGACCTCGCGCTGAACCTGCGCTGGACCTGGCGTCGACAGACCGTCGACCTGTTCCGTTCCCTCGACCCGCAGGCGTTCGCCGACAGCGGGGAGAACCCCTTCGCGATGCTGTCCCGCGTTCCCGCGGGTCGCCTCGCCGAGGCCGCACGCGACGAGTCCTTCCTCGCGCAGATGCGCTCCGAGGTGGGGGACCTGCATACCTATCTGGAGTCCGGCCGCTGGTTCCAGCGCACCGTCCCCGGGGCCCAGAGCAGCGGCAGCGGCTCTTCGATCGCCTATTTCTCGATGGAGTTCGGGGTCACCCCCACCCTGCCGATCTACTCCGGTGGTCTGGGCATCCTCGCCGGTGACCACCTGAAGTCCGCCTCGGACCTGGGGGTGCCGCTGGTGGGGATCGGCCTGCTGTACCAGTGGGGCTACTTCTCCCAGTCGCTCGATCGCAGCGGCTGGCAGCAGGAGAACTATCGCCATAACGATCCCGAGGAGCTCCCCGTCGAGCCCGTTCTCGCTGCCGATGGTGAGCAGCTGACCGTCTCGGTGACGCTGCCCGGCGGCCGCGAGGTCACCATCGCGGTGTGGAACGCCCAGGTGGGACGCGTTCCGCTGCTGCTGCTCGACACCAATGTCGAGGGCAACGACGAGGCCGCCCGCCAGATCACCGACCGTCTCTACGGCGGCGACCATGAGCACCGCATCGTCCAGGAGATCGTGCTGGGCATCGGCGGTGTCCGCGCCGTCGAGGCGTACTCCGAGGTCACCGGGGCTCCCTCGCCGACCGTGTTCCACCTCAACGAGGGCCACGCGGGCTTCTCGGGCCTCGAGCGGGTGGGCCGCAGGATCGCAGCCGGTGCAGGCTTCTCCGAGGCCGTCGCCGAGGTGCGCGCGGGCACCGTGTTCACCACCCACACCCCCGTCCCCGCGGGCATCGATCGTTTCGATGCCTCCCAGCTGCGCGGCTACCTCGACGCCGATCAGTCCGGCCTGTCCCGGCTGATCCCGTCGCTGCCTGTCGAGGCCGCGCTCGCGCTCGGCATCGAGGAGGGCGGGGACATCTTCAACATGGCCCAGCTCGGCTTCCGCATCGCCCAGCGCTCCAACGGGGTCGCGAAGCTCCACGGCGCTGTCTCGCGAGGCATGTTCCAGGACCTCTACCCGGGCTTCGACGTGCCCGAGGTGCCGATCGGCTCGGTCACCAACGGCGTGCACCGCCGCACCTGGACCTCCGCCCACATGGACGACCTGTACAAGAAGGCGCTCGGGGACGTCGACATCTCCTCGCTCAGCGACTGGAGCGCGCTGTCGACCCTGACCGATCACGAGCTCACCGTGACCCGTGACGCGCTGCGCGCCGACCTGGTGGAGATGGCCCGCGATCACGTCAAGCAGTCGTGGCTGCGTCGCGGCGCCGATGAGGCCGAGCTCGCGTGGACCGACCACATCCTCGACCCGGCCGCGCTGACCATCGGCTTCGCCCGCCGCGTCTCGACGTACAAGCGCCTGACGCTGATGCTCTCCGATCCTGAGCGGTTCAAGAAGATCCTGCTGGACGAGGACCGCCCGGTCCAGATCGTGGTGGCCGGCAAATCGCACCCCGCCGACCTTCCCGGCAAGGAGTTCCTCCAGCAGCTGGTGCAGTTCGCCGACGACCACGGGGTGCGACACCGCATCGCGTTCCTGCCCGACTACGACATCCGCATGGCCTCCGTGCTGATCGCGGGCTCGGATGTGTGGCTGAACAACCCGATCCGTCCCGAGGAGGCGTCCGGAACCTCCGGGATGAAGGCTGTCCTCAACGGCGGCCTCACCTTCTCCGTCTCCGACGGCTGGTGGGACGAGATGAAGGACGATGACGCGGGATGGACCATCCCCACCGCGCAGGTCGGGGACCAGGCCGAGCGCAACCGGATCGAGGCGGAGGCTCTCTACGAGATCCTCGAGCAGTCGATCATCCCGCTGTTCTACGAACGCGATGCCCGTGGCATGCAGCGCGGCTGGATGACCAAGGTCCGCTCCTCGCTGGTGACCGTGGCCCCGCAGATCACCGCCGCCCGCATGGTCCGCGATTACGTCACCGACCTGTACCTGCCCGCCGCGGGCGCAGCCGCCGCCTTCGCAGCGGATCCTGCGCTGGCCGGAGAGTTCACCTCCTGGAAGGCGGGGGTGCAGGAGGCATGGTCAGGCATCGTCGTCAGCGGTGTGACCCTCGAGGGCACCCGGGGACCACCGTCTCCACCGGCGCTGAGGTCACCTTGACCGCGGACGTCCAGCTGGGCGCTCTGCGCGACACGGATGTGCTGATCGAGGCCGTCCTGGGCGAGATCGGTGCAGGGGTGAGATCATCGAGCCTCAGCTGATCCCGCTGCAGCGTGGGGACGACGGCCGCTGGGCCGCTCGCTTCGCGCTCGCCGCTCCCGGCGAGGTGGGCTTCACCGTGCGGGTCACCCCGCAGCATCCGGTGCTCGCCTCCCGCGCCGAGCTCGGGCTGGTCACCACCGCCTGAGCGGCCCCGCCGCACCCTGTTTGAAAGGTCCGACCCCGTGCCGACCCGCCGCCAGCTCCTGCTCACCACTGCTGCGATGGGAATGGCCGGGGTCGGAGCCCTCTCCGGCTGCTCGCGGGACCGGCCCGTCGAGCTCGAGGACGGCGACAAGCTCCGGATGAGGGTGTGGAGTGAAGCGGCGGCTGCGGCCTACGAGGATTCCCTCGCGGACTTCACCTCGTCCACCGGCGTGGAGGTCGAGCTCGAGGTGCTCGGCTGGGACGACTACTGGGCCCAGCTCCCGCTGGACGTCGCGTCGGAGAGCCTGCCCGACGTGCTGTGGATGAACACCGCGAACCTCGCGCAGGCGCACGCCAGCGGCCAGCTGCTCGAGGTCGGCGAGATCGTCGAGGACCTCGCCTCTCAGTGGGAGGCCGTGGCCACCGACCTCTACCGGCTCGAGGACGGGCTGTGGGGCGTCCCCCAGATCTGGGAGCAGAGCATCCTGGCCGCGCATGAGGGCCTGGTCGCCGCCGCAGAAGGCGACGCGACCGCGCTGACCTTCGACCCCGAGGCGCCGTCGGATCCGCTGCGGGACCTCGCCCGGGCGCTCACCGTCGACGGCGAAGGGCTCCATCCGGGGAGGAGGGGTTCGACGCCTCGGCGAGAGCGACGTTCGGGTTCAGCGCGCATCCCGATCGCACCGCGGTGCTGGGGCCGTTCATCGCCGCCCAGGGAGGCAGCTGGCAGGGCGAGGAAGGGGAGATGACCTTCGCCTCCGCGGAGGGGATCGCTGCTGTGCAGTACCTCGCCGACCTCGCCGCCGACCATCTCGCCCCGTCCGGGGACGAGACCGTCGGCGATCCCGGGCTGTGCCGGAACCTGTTCCTGCAGGGCAAGCTCGGCCTCCTCCAGACCGGCACCTACGATCTGCATACCCTGGCCGAGGAGATCGGCGAGGACTTCGAATGGGGTATCCATCCCGTCGTCGCCGGCCCCGAAGGGACGCATCCGCTCGTCCACGGGATCGCAGCGGTGGGGGTCGAGCCGCGGGACGACGACCGGGCCGCGGCAGTCGCAGAACTGCTGCGCTGGCTCGGCGATGCGGACGGCCAGCGCTCCTTGGCCGAGAACCGACTGGGCATCCCCGCGCACCGAGAGCTGCACGAGACCTGGGTCGACAGCTGGTCGGAGGCGGGTGTGGACGTCTCGGCGATCGGGGTCCCCGAGGCCGCGGCACGCCCTGAGACGGGGGACCGCTCGGCGATCGCCACCGCCACGGCGGTGCAGGTCATCGCCGGTATCTTCCGCGGGGACGCCACGGCTGAAGAGGCACTGCCCGAGGCGCAGCAGGAGGCGCGCGCCGCGATGGGCTGAGGCACCGCGCCGGGCAGGCGGTACGAGGGCCGGGCGAAGTGCTGTCTATACTCGGCCGTGGACACGGGGTGCGTCGTCCGACGCTGAGATCACACCCGTGGAACCTGATCTAGTTCGTACTAGCGAAGGGATGTCCTCAGTGGCTCCGTCGTACCCTGCCCGAATTCCCCGTGTGCTGTCGATCGCCGGCACGGACCCCTCCGGGGAGCCGGCACCGCCGCGGATCTCAAATCCATCACCGCAGCAGGCGGTTACGGCATGAGCGTCGTCACCGCGCTCGTCGCACAGAACACCTGCGGCGTGCGGGACATCCACGTCCCGCCGGCCCCGTTCCTGGACCAGCAGCTCCGTGCGGTCAGCGACGATGTGGTGATCGATGCGGTCAAGACCGGCATGCTCGGCACCGCCGCGCTCATCGCGACGGTCTCCGCGTGGCTCGACGAGCATCCCCGCAGATCCTCGTCGTCGATCCGGTGATGGTCGCGACCAGCGGGGACAGCCTCCTGGAGCCGGATGCAGAGCACGCCATGATCACCTTCTGCTCGCGCGCCACCGTCGTGACACCGAACATCGAGGAGCTCGCTCGCCTGACCGGGGGCGAGCGCGCCCATGACGAGCAGGCCGCCCTCGAGCAGGCCCGGGAATGGTCCGCGCGGACAGGCGTCGCCGTCGTGGTGAAGACCGGGCATCTGGACTCCGCGACGGTGACGAACACCTGGGTGGACCCCGACGGCACGTGCCTCCCGGTCCCCTCGACGCGCCTGAGCTCGACCAGCACCCACGGCACCGGATGCTCCCTGGCCGCAGCGCTCGCCACCCGACTGGGCGGCGGTGTGGCGCCGCAGGCGGCGCTCGCCTGGTCCACCCAATGGCTGCATGAGGCCATCTCCCACGGGGAGGCGCTGCGGGTCGGGAGCGGCCACGGCCCGGTGGACCATTCCCACCGCGCCCGCCGTCTGCAGGCCGCCGGGGAGTCCACCCCTGGCTCGATCCAGGAGCGGTCCCACCCGTCCTCGACTCCCCGGACCAGGTCCCTGCGGCGCTCGGCGCCGCGCTCCCGGCAACGGCGCGGATCGAGCCCGCGGTCGCCCCGGCCGGGCCATGGACGCAGGCGCTGTGGAGGGCCGGCGAGCCGCTGGCCCGGCAGATCGCGGAATCCGACCTCGTGAGCCAGCTGGTCGACGGCAGCCTGCCCGCGAGCTCCTTCGCGTTCTATCTCGCCCAGGACTCGCTGTACCTGCGCCGTTACTCCCGTGCGCTCGCGGCGCTCTCGGCCGCCTCCACCGACCCTGCGGCGCAGGTGTTCTGGGCCGGCGGCGCGAGCAGCTGCCTCACCGTCGAGTCCGCGCTGCACCGTGGCCGGCTCGGTGAGCCGGAGGAGATCGGGGCCTCCCCGGTGACCAGCGCCTACACCGACTTCCTGCTGGCCACCACCCTGGGGGAGGAGCGTGCCGTGGGAGTCGCCGCCGTACTGCCCTGCTACTGGCTGTACGCGCAGACGGGGGCCACGCTGCCCTCTGTCCCGAGTGATCACCCTTATGCGGACTGGCTCGACACCTACCGTGACCCGCGCTTCGTCATCGCCACGCAAGGGGCGCTGGAGCAGGTCGAACGGGAGCTCGCCGCCGCCTCCCCAGCGGCCCGCTCCGCAGCGGTCCGTGCCTATCTCCTCGCCAGCCGGCATGAGCTGGAGTTCTTCGACCAGGCGCTGCGCCTGGCGGCACCGGTTCCGGCGGACCAGCGCGAGACCGTCCTGGAGGGGGCGCTGTGAGCGGGGCCCAGATGCTGCCGGGATCCCCGATCGCGGCCACCGATGACGGTCCCCCGGCCGGTCGGGCCGCCCTGCGCGCCGGCGTCGTGGGCAACTGGGTGGACAACATCCACGTCTTCCTGCCGCTGACGGCACTGGCCCCGGCGATGGTCGTACTCGCCGGGCCCGCGGCAGCAGCCTCGACGGGATCCCTGATCGTCGTCGCGATGCTGTTCGGGCGGCCCGTCGGCGGGATCGTGTTCGGGCGCATCTCGGATCGCCTCGGACGCACCCGCACCACCCGCGTCGCGATCGCCGGAACCGCCGCCTGTGCGCTGGCGATCGCCGTGATGCCCACCCACGAGATCCTCGGTGCGGGGACGATCGCCCTGATCCTCGCGCTGAGGTTCCTCGGCGGGATCTTCGTGGCAGGGGAGTACTCGGCTGCCATCCCGCTCGCCATGGAGTGGTCCCGGCCCCGGCGCCGCGGCCTGATGAGCGGACTGATCCTCTCGATGGCGCCGTGGGCGCAGGCGAGCATCGCCTTCTCGGTGGCGATGCTGCTGATGCTGCTGGGCCCCGATGCCTACGCGGCATGGGGGTGGCGACTGCTGTTCGTGCTCGGAGCGCTCGCCTCGATCGGCATGCTCATCTACTACAGCCGCCAGGTCACCGACGCTCCCGTCTTCCACCGACGGGCCCGGACCACCTCGACGCAACCGCGAGCGGGCCTGCGGGACCTGCTCACCGGCCGCTGGGCCTCGACGTTCTGGCAGGTCTTCCTCCTCATGACGGGGCTCTGGCTGCTCACCAACACCACGGTGCTGCTGCTGACCGGCCGCCTGGGTTCCGACACCGGACTGCCCGCGACCGGCGTCTCGATCGCGATCGGGATCGCCTCGATCGCCCAAGCGGTCGTGATGGCGCTCGCCGGTCATCTGTCGACCCGGACCGGCCGGCGCACCCTGTTCATGGCCTGGGGACTGGTCGCTGCGGTGCTCGGCCCGCTCGTGTGGTGGCTCGCGGTCACCTCGCAGTCCTTCGGCCGAGCGGCAGTGCTCGCCGCGGTGCTGCAGGTCATCACGGTCTCCGCCTACGGCCCGGTCTCGGCATACCTCTCCGAGCGGTTCCCGACCGAGGTGCGCTCGACCGGTTACGGCATGGGCTACAGCCTCTCCCTCGTCCTTCCCGCGCTCTACCCCTTCTACCTGCCCTGGCTCGAGGCGCTGCTCGGGCGCAACGGTTCGGTGATGGCGCTGATCGGACTGGGCGGCGGGCTCCTCGTGCTCGGCGCCGCGCTCGGGCCCCGACTCTCCCCGCGGGACATCGAGGCGGATATCGATACCGTCGCCGAAGGGGTCCAGGAGCACACGGCGGAGCAGATCACGGAGGGAGCACGATGAGCCCGACGGACCCGGATCTCGCCCCGGTGGTGCACGTGCTCGAGGCCGTCCGCCGGCGCCAGCCGCTGGTGCACTGCCTCACCGCGACCGTCTCCATGGGGATCGTCGCCGATGGGCTGCTCGCCGCAGGAGCACGCCCCATGATGACCGAGACGCTCCAGGAGGCACCCACCCTCACCACGCTGGCCGATGCGCTCGTGATCAACCTGGGCACCCTCAGCACCGACGCGATGGACGGCATCCCGGCGACTGTCGTCGCCGCCGCCGTCCACGATGCCCGGCCCTGGGTGCTGGATCCGACCGCGATCGGGATCGCACCGGTGCGCACCCCACTGGCGCGAACGCTGCTCGACTCACGGCCCGACGTGGTGCGGGGGAACGCCTCCGAGGTGCTCGCACTGGCCGGAGAAGGGCACGGGGACGCGGCGCGGACTCCCGGGCGGAGCCCGAGCACGCCGAGCGCGCGGCGGAGTGGATCGCGGCCCGCACCGGCGGCGCCGTCGCAGTGTCCGGCCCCACCGATCTGGTGCTGTCGAGCACGCGCCGTGCCCAGGTGGAGCGGGGCACGGCGCTGCTGTCCCGCGTGACCGGCACCGGTTGCCTGCTCGCCGCGCTCACCGCGGCCTGTCGGGCTGTCGAAGCCGATGACGTCACCGCTGCGCTCGCCGCGACGACCTGGATGGCCCTCGCAGGAGAGATGGCCGAGCAGCGCTCCGCCCGGCCGGGCTCCTTCCGTATACATCTGCTGGACGCGCTGGACGAGGTGGGACGATGACCCTGGATCTGCGCTGCTACCTGGTGACGTCGGGGCCGGGCGGCGCACCGTGGACGCTGCCGCGGCGGCTGCCGCAGGGGGCGCGGGGATGATCCAGGTCCGCGCAAAGGACGCCACTGCAGCCGAGCTGCTCGAGCTGACCTGCGCGGTGGCCGACGCCGTGCACCGTGCACGCCCCGGCACCCGGGTGGTGGTGGACGACCGCGCCGACGTGGCATTCGCCGCGCGCAGGAGCGGCGCCCAGGTGCACGGCGTGCACCTGGGGCAGGACGATCTCCCGGTCGCCGCGGCACGCGCGATGCTGGGCCCCGGGGCGATCATCGGGCTGACCACGGGGACGCTCGAGACGGTGCGCCGGGCGGAGGAGCTGCATGACCTCCTGGACTACGTCGGCGCCGGGCCGTTCCGGCCCACCCCGACGAAGGACTCCGGCCGTGAACCGCTCGGCGTCGCCGGGTACCTGCGCCTCGTCGCAGCGACCAGGCTGCCGATCGTCGCGATCGGCGGGATCACGGTCGAGGACGCCACATCGCTCGCACGCACCGGGATCGCCGGCGTCGCTCTGGTGAGGGGCCTCATGGACGCCGACGATCCGGAGCGCGCCGCACGTGATGTCGTCACCGCGGTCGACAGCGGTATGACCTCCCGGTGAGCGGCGTCCGCGCGCTCAGCCCTGCTGCTTGACCCGGATCATGCCCTCCTGGGTCACGGTCGCGACGAGATCTCCGCCGCGGTCGAACAGCTGACCGTGGGTCAGCCCGCGCCCGCCGTTGGCAGAGGGGAGCGCTGGACGTACAGCAGCCAGTCGTTGGTGTCGACGTGCTTGTGCCACCAGATCGCGTGGTTGATCGTCGCCATCCGCAGGCCGGGCGTCATCCAGCTCAGGCCCTGACGGCGCAGGATCGGCTCGAAGGGCGTGTAGTCACTCGCGAAGGCGAGGATCGCGTCGTGGGTGAGCGGTTCCGCCTCGATCGGGGCGAGCATCCGCATCCACACCATCTGCGACTCACCGCTGGCGGCATCGGGGCGCAGGTAGATCGGGTCGGTGACGTGCCGGATGTCGATCGGGCGCTGGGTGCCCCAGTAGCGGGCCACCGGATGGTCGATGCCCGCGAGCACCTCCGCAGTGGTGGGCAGACCCTCGGGGTCCGGCGCCTCGGGGGCGCGCTCCTGGTGCTCGAGCCCGTCCTGGTTCTCCTGGAAGGACGCCGTCATCGCGAGGATCGTGCGTTCCTCCTCATCGGCTTCGCGGCCGGGCTGGGTCGCCAGCACACGGCGCACCGAGAACGAGCCGCCGTCGCGCAGCGCATCGACCTGGAAGCGGATCGGATGGGAGGGATCGCCCGGGGCGAGGAAATAGGAGTACATCGAATGGATGCGACGCTCCGGAGAGACTGTGCGCCCCACGGCCGTGACAGCCTGCCCCATCACCTGCCCGCCGAAGACGTGCCCTCCCGGCTGCGGTGAGGACTCGCCCTGGTACGCGGCGACGGTGGCCGGGGTGGAGAACTCGCCGAAGGGGGCGATCTCGCGCAGATCCAGCAGATCCACGAGACCGGCGGCGATCTTCGACGAGTCGGTGTGCGAAGAGGTCATGCGCCCGATCGTACTGGTCGGGACGCCTACGATGAGAACCATGCCTTCCCACCCCGCTGCAGATGCTCCCGATCTCACGTCGCACCCCTCGCAGGCGCTGGACATCCCCGTTCCCGTGCGCTGGACGGACCTGGACGCCTACGGGCACGTGAACAACGCGGCCGTGGTGCGGCTGCTCGAAGAGGCCCGCATCGCGGCCTTCTGGCAGCCGCCTGCCGAGCAGATCGAGCTGGGTGCGGCCCAGCCGCTCGCGGCGTTGCCCGTCAGTGGGGCCGGCGCCGAGATCAGCACCGTCATCGCCTCGCAGCGGATCGAGTACGCCCGCCCGCTGGGCCATCGTCGGGACGGCGTGGTGGTGCGGCTGTGGCTCTCCCGCATCGGCGGTGCGAGCCTGAGCGTCGACTACCTCGTGCTCACCCGCGACGACCCCGAGGGGACGGCACCCTATGCGCGCGCCCGCACCGTGGTGGTGCTGGTCGACGCAGAGTCCGGGGCACCGGTCCGCCTCGAGCAGTCCTCGCGCGAGCAGCTCCAGCGCTTCGCCGGGGAGCCGCTGCGCTTCCGGGACTGATCAGCCGGGCCGCGCTCAGGTGAGGTGGTCGGGGATCACCTGCCCGGCGGCCGGCGCTTCGCCGCCGTCGACGGTGTTGATCATCGAATGCGCGGCGCGCTCGAGGTAGTCCCAGAGCGTCTGCTCGTACAGCGGTGCCAGCTCGAGGGCATCCAGCGCGACGCGCATGTGGTGCAGCCACGCATCCCGGGCCGCAGGGGAGACGGGGAACGGGGCGTGGCGCATGCGCAGGCGGGGATGGCCGCGCTGCTCGCCGTACGTCTTCGGACCGCCCCAGTACTGCTCGAGGAAGGTGCACAGGCGCCACTTCGCGCCGGTGAGGTCCTCCTCCGGGTACATCGGGTGCAGCAGCGGATCCTCGGCCACGCCCTGGTAGAAGCGGTCCACGAGGGCCTCGAAGGTGGGATGGCCGCCGACGGCCTCGTAGAAGCTGATCTGCTCGGCCTGGGGCGAGGGATTGGTCATGGCAGGGTTACTCCGATGCTGGGGGTCAACTGCGGGCTGTCACTTCTGCATGGTCTCGACGAAGCGGGGCATCGCGAAGGCGATGTCCGCCGCGGCGAAGCCGGAACGGATCCTGGAGCGCAGCTCGCGCTCGACACCCCACTGCTGGCCGGGGGAGTCTGGAACACGACGCGGCGCTGGTAGCGGTTGGCGTCCACATCCAGCATCCCGGTGATGCTGGCGGGGGCGAGGATCTCGTCCTGCCAGCGCGGGTCCTCGGACAGCTGCGCGGTGACGGACTCGAGCACGGTCGTCACCTGCTCGTCGTCGGCGCTCGCATCGATGTCGAGCACCACCACGGCGTTCGAGAAGCCGCGTGCGTAGTTGCCCACCCGGACGATCTCGCCGTTGCGGACGGTCCACAGCACGCCGTCGATGCCGCGCACCTGGGTGGCGCGCAGGTTGATCGACTCGACCGTGCCCTCGGCGTGCTCCAGGTCCACCCAGTCGCCGACGGCGACGATGTCCTCGAAGAGCATCACCACGCCGGCGACCACATCCTTGATGATGGTCTGCGCGCCGATGCCGGCGGCCAGGCCCACGACGCCGAGGCTCGCGATCACCGGGGCGATGTTCACCCCGATCTCGGAGAGGATCATCACCGAGGCCACTGCCCAGATCATCACGTGCGCGATGTTGCGGGCCACGTTCGACAGCGTGCTCGCCCGCTGCTCGCGGCGAATCTGTGCCGCCTTCTGCGACTTCGGGTCCCGCTTGATCACGGTGCCTGCGACGGTGGAGAGCTTCGAGCCCGACTGCACCATGGTGCGGAAGAAGCGTCGCAGCAACCAGCCGGCGAGGAGGCTCATCACCATCGCGGCCAGAACGATCACGACGATCTTCACGCCGCTCGTGGCGAGCCAGCGCAGCAGCTGGTCCATCAGGCTCAGCGCGTCATCGGTGGTGGGGGCGGACAGCAGTCCGGGGTCCAGGGGATCGTCCAACATGCTTTCGACGATAACGCCCAGCGCAGCGGAAGTCTGGGGACGTCCGGGGCGAGGTGTCTCACCGTGACCACCTCGCCCCGCCCCGAGCGCTGATCTCAGCCGAGGTCGGACTCGCGGACGCGCTCCTGGCGGGCCACGGTGTCGCGGCCCTCGATGATGATGCGCCGCAGCCCGAAGGGGGCGTCCTCGGCGTCCGCGAGCCACTGGTCGGCCGCGTCGAGCACCGCCTGCCCGCCGTAGGAGTGCGGGAAGTAGCCGCCCACGAGACGAGTGGCGATCTCGTTCGAGCGCTCCTGCCACACCTGCGAGATCATCGCGAAGTAGCGCTGACGATAGGGGGCCAGGAGCGACTCGTCGACCACCCGGCGGAAGCCCTGGATCACCGCGGTGATCGACTCGTTGGCCAGGGTGTCCTTCTCGACCGTGCGCCGCCAGGCCTTCGCCTTGGAGACCTCCGTGGGCAGCGCCGCCTTCGCGGTCAGAGCATGCTTGCGACCGGACTGGGTGTCATCCGCGGCGAGCTGCTCATCGATGCCGGCCGCGTCGATCCCGCCCAGCACCGCCAGGGAGATCACCAGCTTCCAGCGCAGATCGGTGTCGATCTCGCGCCCGGGCAGCGTGACGGAGCCGCCGAGCAGGCCCTCGAGCGTGTGCCGGTGCTCCTCGGTGCGGGCCAGCCGCGCGAAGGTCTCGATGAACTGCAGCTGGGCGTCGGAACCCGCCTCGGCCTCCTCGGCGAGCTCCCACACGGCGGTGGCCGCGGCCTCGGTGCGCTGCTCCCGCTGATCCACCGCGGCATAGGGCCCCGCGACCGTCTCGAGCTGCTGCAGGAGGGTGCGCACCACCGAGGAGGAGCTCTCGCCGGTGATGTTCGCGAGCACCAGCTGCTGGTAGCGGCGGCTGGGCAGCTCGCCGTCGCGGACCATGTCCCAGGCGGCGGACCACAGCAGGGTGCGGGCCAGGGAGTCGTCGAGGGTTCGCAGGTGCTCCATCGCGACGGCGAGGGACTGCTCGTCCAGGCGCACCTTCGAATAGGTGAGGTCGCCATCGTTCAGCAGCCATAGGTCCGCGCGCTTGCCGACCAGCTCGGGCACCTCGGTGAGCTCCCCGTCCACGTCCAGCTCGATCGACTCGGTGCGCACCAGCGCACCGTCCTGCAACATGAACCCGCCCACCTGGAGACGGTGGGGGCGGAGCGTGTGGTGCTCCTCCGGCGCGGTCTGGGAGATCGCGAAGCGGGTCACGGTGCCGTCCTGATCGCGCTCGAGCACGGGGCTGAGGGTGTTCACCCCGGCGCGCTGCAGCCAGAGGTCCGCCCAGCTGCTCAGGTCGCGGCCGCTGGTGGTCTCGAGCTCGACCAGCAGGTCTTTCAGCTCGGTGTTGCCCCAGGCGTGCTTGGCGAAGTAGGCGCGGACCCCGGCGAAGAACTCCTCGCGGCCCACGTAGGCGACCAGCTGGCGCAGTACCGAGGCGCCCTTGGCGTAGGTGATGCCGTCGAAGTTCGTCTCGACCGCCTCGAAGTCGACCATGTCGGCGACCACCGGATGGGTCGAGGGCAGCTGGTCCTGCTGGTAGGCCCAGCCCTTCTCCGAGAGCGCGAAGGTGGTCCAGGAATCCGTCCAGCGGGTGGCCTCGGCGCTGGCCAGGGTCGAGGCGTACTCGGCGAATGACTCGTTCAGCCACAGGTCGTCCCACCAGCGCATGGTGACCAGGTCACCGAACCACATGTGCGCCAGCTCGTGGAGGATCGTGAGGTCACGGCGCTCGCGCACCGCATCGGAGACGTCCGACCGGAAGACATACGCTTCGACGTAGGTGATGGCGCCGGGGTTCTCCATCGCGCCCATGTTGTACTCCGGCACACGAACACCTGGTCGTACTTGCGGAACGGGAAGTCCTGGTCGAAGGCCTCCTCGTAGAAGTCGATGCCGGCCCTGGTCACGTCGATGACGTTCTGGGCATCGACGTGCTCGGCGAGCGAGGCACGCGCGAACACGCCCATCGGGATGGTGCGGCCATCGCGGGTGGTGACCTCACCGGTCCCGCCCTGGTAGTTCCCGGCGATCAGCGCGACCAGGTAGGTGGAGATGCGTTCGGTGGGCGGGAAGGCCCAGGTGGCGACGTCCTCCCCGGCGGGGCTCGGCTCCGGGGTGGGAGCGTTGGAGATGACGCGCCAGTGCGCCGGGGCGGTGACGGTCAGCGCGTAGGTCGCCTTCAGGTCGGGCTGCTCGAAGCAGGCGAACATGCGCCGGGCGTCGGACACCTCGAACTGCGTGTACAGGTAGACCTCGTCGTCGACCGGGTCCACGAAGCGGTGGAGGCCCTCCCCGGTGTTCATGTACCGGCCGGTGGCCAGGACCCGCAGCGTGTTCTCGCCCTCGACCAGGGAGGGCAGGCTCACCCGCGCGCCGTCGAAACGGGAGGAGGGATCGGACAGCAGCTCGCCGTTGAGCTCGATCTCCTGCACGTCCTGCGCGATGAGGTCGATGAACGTGGACTGGGCGGAGGTGGAGGAGAAGCGGAGGGTGGTCTCCGTGAGGAAGGTGCGCTCATCGGTGGTCAGATCCAGGCGGATCTCGTAGGAGTCGGTGCTGAGGAACGAGGCACGGCTGCGGGCCTCGTCGCGAGTGAGGTTCTCGGATGACATGGGCTCCATCCTGCCATCGACCTCGCGGATGACGGACCGAAACCCTCAGCTCAGCGCTGCGTCAGATCCAGATCCCAGGTGTAGTGCTTGGGGAGCTGGGGCAGCGGCCACTTCGGGTCCGGGAAGAAGTACTCGTATCCGGCGGAGAACGGATAGGTCCAGTCAGCGATGTGCTGCTCCGCCTCGCGGCCGGCCGCGCGGATGCCCTCGATCTGCTCGGCCGTGAAGTAGCCGGTGCGCTCTGCTCCCTCGAGCTCGTCCTCGTCCTTGTAGTGCCAGTCGCGGCGCGGCAGCACCACCAGGTCGAGCACCAGGTCCCGCGTGCACACACCTTCCTCGGTGCGCTCGTAGGGGGTCTCGAGGTTCACGTAGTAGCAGCCCAGGGAGCCGTCGTCCTTGTAGAACAGCCAGATCGAATACGGCTTGTCCGGCAACCCGATCATGAGGATGCCGTTGCCGGTCCACAGCTGCTTGGACTGGATGCGGGGGCGGTGAACATGCCCTCGTCGCCGGCACGTCGCAGAGCCGCACCGGATTCCAGCACGGGCAGCAGCACCTCGGTGCCGGGCGCGATCCAGACCACAACGCCGCGGTCATCGTCCAGCACGACTGTGCCGGGGCGGACGGTGCGGGTGGGGTGCTGTGGGGTGTAGTAGGTCCAGGTCACCTGGTCGCCGGGCGACCAGCGCGGGGTGGAAGACATGGTGGGGATCCCGGCCGGATCGGCCTCCACGGACGCCCCGTACCGACCGGCCACCGAGCCGGGGCTGCGCTGCCCGTGAAGGGGTAGGCGTATGGGGCGACCATACCGCCTCCCTCCCCGGGGAGGCGCGGCGCGCCGTCAGGAGGCGGGGGTGCCCTGCAGCTGCGAGGAAGGCAGGGGCGCGCCGCGCAGCTGCGAGGCGAGGGGGCAGTCGAACGGATCCGCGTAGCCCAGGCCCACCTTGTTGAGGTAGCTGATGATGACCCGGTAGGAGGAGATCAGGTTCGTCTCGGTGTAGATGATGCCGCGCTCGGCACAGAACTCCCTGACGATCGGCCGCACCTTGCGCAGGTTCGCCGAGGGCATCCGGGGGAAGAGGTGGTGTTCGATCTGCAGGTCCAGCCCGCCCATCGCGATGTTCATCAGCCGGCCGCCGGTGATGTTGCGGCTGGTGAGCACCTGGCGGCGCAGGAAGTCGACTTCCATGCCCTGCGGGATCAGGGCCATGCCCTTGTGGTTCGGGGCGAAGGAGCCGCCCATGGTGATGCCGAAGACGGCCAGCTGCACGGCGAGGAACGCGGCGCCGAGGACCGGCCCGAGGACCACCAGGACGATCACGGGGAAGCCGATGATCCGGATGAGGACCAGGGTCAGCTCGAACGCGCGGTGCTTGACCTTCTTCTGACGCAGCAGCGAGGCGATGGCCTCGTAGTGGAGCACGAAGGCGAACAGGCTCAGCAGCGGGACGAAGGCGTAGCCCTGACGGCGGAGGAGCCAGCCCATGAACCCGGTGCGCTCCTGCGCATCGCCGGGCACGAACACCAGCCAGCCGGGAGCGATGTCGCCGTCGCGGCCGATGGTGTTGGGGTGGGCGTGGTGCTTGTTGTGCTTGCGGTTCCACCAGGCGATGCTGAGCCCCACCACGAGGTTCCCGACGACCCGGGAGAACCACTCGTTGCGGCGGCCGTTGGCGAACACCTGCTGGTGCGCGGCATCGTGGCCGAGGAAGGCGGCCTGGGTGAACAGGATGCCGAACAGGGCGGCCACGGCGAGCTGCCACCAGGTGCTGCCGAGCGTCAGCAGCAGCGCGAACGCGCCGGCGAATGCCACGGCGAGCACGGCGGTGCGCACCATGTAGGAGCGCACGTTGCGGCCCATCAGGCCCGCAGCCTTCACGCGCTCGGAGAGCTCGAAGTAGTCACGGGTGTGGTCCGCGGCGCGATACGGGGCCGGACCGGAGGATGCCGCAGGAGTCGGGGCCGTTGCCGCTTCAGCGCTCGTAGTGGTGGTCATGCCGTCGACGTTATGCGCTCGCGGTATGCCGGCGCGTCCCCCGCCGGAGCGAATTTCGACCCCCTACCGGGGTAGGGGGCTCGCCAGAGGGATCTTCGCGTGGAGCGCGTAGCCGCCTTCCGGCGTCAGACCGCTCTCGACGGTGCCGCCGAGCGCTCCGACCCGCTCCCGCGTTCCGGCCAGTCCGAGCCCCGAGCCCGGCAGGGGGTCCTGCGGGGACGGAGAGGGCGGCGGGGCGTCGTTGCGGACGCTGATGTCCAGGACATCGCCGTCCCGAGTGATGCGGACGCCGATCGACGCGCCGCGGGCGTGCCGCAGAGCGTTGCTGAGGGCCTCCTGCACCGCCCGATAGGCGGTGAGGCCGACGGTGGGAAGCACCTCGACGTGCTCGAGCTCGGCGGTGATCGTGGCGCCCGCGCTGCGGCTCGCCGCAACCAGCTCCTCGATCTGGGGAGGCCCGGCATGGGGACCTCCTCGAGCGAATCGTCGGTGCGCAGGATCGTCAGCAGCGAACGCATCTCGCCCAGCGCCTGGCGGGAGGACGCGGCGATGTCCTCGAACTCGCTCATGGTCGCCTCATCGAGGTGCTGCAGACGGAACTTCGCGGTGCCCGCCTGGACCGTGATCACGGACATGGAGTGCGCGACCACGTCGTGCAGCTCCCGGGCGATCCTGCCGCGGTCCTCGAGCTCGCGGCGCCGGCGCATCTCGTCCGCGCTCAGGTTCTGTGCCTGCTCGGCCTGCCCTCTGGCCAGGATCAGCTGCCGGGCGGTGAGCCCCAGCAGCACCACTCCGCCGCTGATGGCCACCAGCACCACCCCGTTGGTCGTCACGGTGCGCAGGGTGCCGCCGGGCAGCACCGCCGGATCGGTCACCAGCAGCACCAGCAGGGTCAGGATCGCCCCGGCGGACCATGCCGACAGCGCCCAGAACCAGCGATGGAAGATCGCGAGGACGGCGAGCGTGAGGCAATGAGCCAGCAGGGCGGTCACCGGCCACGGCCAGGGTGCGGTCCCGTGGCCGGGTGCGGTCACCAGCAGCATCGCGAGCGCCGAGACCGCGGACAGCGCCAGACCCGCCCACGGCCAGCGAGCCCCCATCAGGGCCGCGGCACCCGCTGCCACGGACACCGACATCGCGGCCGCCGGGTGCACCTCGTAGACGATCGTGGTGACCGGCCAGCCGACGACCACCAGGACGAAGGCGAGATAGGCGATCGTCATCCTGCTCCACGCGGTCTCCCGCAGGCGAGACGGGGAGGACGCCGCTGCCGAGGCCCGGGCGGTCCCCGCCTCGGGCCCCCGGGCAGGCGAGCGCCCGGT
The DNA here is from genome assembly GCF_014400405.1 of Brachybacterium sp. Z12. Classification (GTDB taxonomy): domain Bacteria; phylum Actinomycetota; class Actinomycetes; order Actinomycetales; family Dermabacteraceae; genus Brachybacterium. The sequence goes on from NZ_CP060496.1 coordinate 1,324,724, forward strand.
GCCGCCCCGCCCAGCAGAGAGGCGGTGACGATCGCATCGAGCCGCGCCAGCAGGTGCACGATCCCGGGCAAGGTCAGTGCCAGCACCAGCCCGGTCACCGCGGCGAGCGCCCACTGCCCGGGCAGCTCCCGGAGGTCGGCCGGGAGCAGACGGCTCCAGGCCCAGTAGGACAGGCCCGCGAGGGCTCCGGTGCCCCACAGCGCGGTGAGCCCGGCGGTGAACAGTCGCAGCGGAAGGGCGATCAGCCCCTCGAAGCCGAGGTCCAACCAGCGCCGCAGATCCGTGACGCGGCGCAGCAGGCCGGTGGGCCCGGCCCCCGTCGGCCGGTACTGCGGCGCCGAAACCTCGAGCCCCCAGCGCTCGAGCCGGGCACGGTCCCGGCGGGCCGCGCCGGAGGCGAGCGTCAACGTGAGCGGCAGCAGCAGGATACCGATCCACAGGACCGCGAGTGCGGCGGAGACCGCTGTCAGGGGAGCAGCACCAGGACGGCGAGGAGCGTCAGCCCCAGGCCGGTGAAGATCAGCGCCAGGTCGGGGCCCAGCCCGCGCAGGCTGCGCCGGTCAGGGACCAGGAACATGGTGACGACCTGCTCTCGCACGGGGATACGGTGTGCTCATGGAAACCGCTGCGCAGGGCCTCATCCGGGTGCTGGTCGTCGATGACCAGTCGATGATCCGTGGCGGGTTCGAGGCGCTGCTGAACTCCCAGCCCGGGATCGAGGTGGTGGGCACCGCGGAGGACGGCGACGGGATCACCGAGGTGGTGGGTCGAACGCGCCCCGACGTGGTGCTGATGGACATCCGGATGCCGAACGTCGGTGGGCTCGAGGCGACCCGTGAGGTGCTCGCGATGCCGGGGACACCGCCGCGGATCATCATGCTGACCACCTTCGATGCGGATGAGTATGTCTTCGCGGCCCTGCGGGCCGGGGCGAGCGGGTTCCTGCTCAAGGATTCCACACCCCAGGAGCTGGTCCAGGCTGTGCGGGTGGTCGCCGCGGGGGAGTCGCTGCTCGCACCGCGGGTGACCCGCGCGCTGATCGCGGACTTCGTAGCCCGCCCGCAACGGCCCGGCGGCGCGGATGCGAGCCTGTCCGCGCTCACCGAGCGGGAGCTGGACGTGCTGAGGCTGGTCGCCCGGGGCCTCGCGAACCGCGAGATCGCGGCCGAGCTGGTGATGGCGGAGCAGACGGTGAAGACCCACGTCTCACGGATGCTCGGCAAGCTGATGCTGCGGGACCGCACCCAGCTGGTGGTCGCCGCCTACGAATCCGGGCTCGTGCGCCCCGGCGAGTGAGCTCTCGCCGGGACGGTGCACGAGCCTCAGCCCGACCAGGCCTCCCACAGCCGGGCGTAATCGCCGCCGAGGGCGACCAGCTCCTCATGGGTGCCTTCCTCCACCACGGCGCCATCGGCCATCACCAGGATGCGATCGGCGACCTTCGCGCCTGAGAGCCGGTGCGCCACGATGATCGTGGTGCGGCCCCGGGCCACCTCGAGCGCGGCGCGCTCAAGCACGCGGGCGCCCGAGGAGCCCTCATCCGCGGTGGCCTCATCGAGGATCAGCACCGCGGGGTCCTGCAGCACGATCCTCGCCAGCGCCAGCTGCTGGGACTGCTCGGCGGTGAGACGTGCCCCCTTCTCTCCCACCTCGGTGTCCAAGCCTTGGGGGAGGCGGTCCACCCAGGCGAGCGCATCGACCCGGCGCAGCGCGGACCGCAGCTCCTGATCGCTGGCACGTGCCGCGGCCAGCTGCAGGTCCTCCCGCAGCGTCCCGCGGAAGACGTGCACGTCCTGGCTGACGATCGAGGCATGGGAGCGCACCGCCTCGAGATCGGCGTGGGTGAGGTCCGCTCCGCCGTGCAGCACCCGGCCGTGGCGGGGCTCGAGGGTTCCGGCGAGGATCGCGGCCAGAGTGGACTTGCCGGCCCCGGAGGCGCCGACAAGCGAGACCACCTCGCCGGGGGCGATGTCGAGGTCCAGCGGCTGCAGGATGACGCGCTCGGCTCCGTCCTCATCGGTCGTATAGGCGTGGGAGACGTGCTCAAGCCGGATCGAGGCGTCGGCGGGACGCTCGGTGCCGGGGAGGCGGCCGGATCGATCGAGGTGATCACCCCGACCATCCTCGCCAGGCTCGCCAGCGCCGACTGCACCTCGTCGAGGTTGAAGATGACCGACATCATCGGCCAGAACAGGGTGACGAGGTAGACGGCCGCCGCGGCGACCAGCCCCACCGGTGCGCCACCGACCTGCACCATCACGAAGCCCAGCAGGAGCACCATCGCCAGCGCCAGGTTCTCGGGCACGTTCAGCCCGATCACCAGACGCCCCACCAGGTACATCACCCGCATGTTCAGCAGCGAGGCGGTCTCCGAGAGCACTGCCACGTGGCGGGTCTCGCGGCGTTCGATGCCGTAGGCGTGCACGGTGGGGATCCCGTGGATCGCTGAGAGCAGCCCCTGCGCACGGGCACCCATCGCGATCCGCTCGCGCCGGTAGATCGGGGCGGTGCGGCGCAGGTACCAGACTGCCGCGAACACGTACATCGGCACGATGATCAGGACCATCAGCAGCAGCCAGGGCGAGAGGGTCGCCATCCCCACCAGGGTGATCACGACCAGGAACCCCAGCTGGATCAGGTTCGGCACCAGGTTGTTGACCGCACGTGCGGCGACGTCGACATCGTCGGCGACCCGGGAGAGGGCATCGCCGATGCCGGTGCGCTCCATGGTCTGCGCCGGCAGGTCCAGCGCCCGGTCGATGACGTCCTCGCGCATCCCGGCGAGGATCCGCTGGCCGAGCGCCGAGATCATCGACCAGCCCAGCGCCATGAGCACGGCCTGGATGATCCCGACGGCGAGGATCTGCCCGCCGAGAGCCCACACCTGCTCGCTCGAGCCGCCCTCGGCGACCACGTCCACGGCCGAGCCGATCAGCCGCGGCAGGATCGCCGCCGCGACGGCGCCACCGATCGTGATCAGCATCGTCACCAGGGTGGAGGCCCAATGCTCCCGCAGCCGGGCCCCCATGAATCGCAGGGCGGTGCGGGCATCAGCGATCGGCAGCAGCTGAGCGTGCTCGGCCAGCTGCCGACGTGCGGTCGTGTCATCGCCCAGCACGTCCTCCAGCGAACGCTTCCAGTCCAGCTCCCTCATCGCCGCACCACCTCCCAATACTCCTCGTCCCCCATCAGGTCCGTGTGCACGCCCTCGGAGAGGACCTCGCCTCCCCGCATGAACACCACCCGGTCGGCCGCCTGCAGCAGCGCCGGCGCTCGGGTGACCAGGAGCGTGGCGCGGTCGGTGCGGCGCCGAGCCGCGACCAGGGCCTCGGCGATGTTCTGCTCGGTGACGGCATCTACCGCGGTCGTGGGATCGTGCAGCACGAGCACCGGTGCATCGGCGGCCACCGCCCGGGCCAGGGCGATGCGCTGACGCTGCCCTCCCGAGAGGTTCGCTCCGCGATCCAGGATGCGGGTGTCGTATCCGTCCGGGAGGATCCGCAGCAGATCCTCGGCGCCGGCGGCGTGCAGGGCGTGATCGGCCCACGAGTCATCGTCGCTGTCGGCACAGTCGCCGCTGTCGTGCCCGGAGCCCACCGGGGCGCGGGTGGCGAGCTGCTCGCGCAGGGTGCCGTCGAAGAGGTCCACCACATGCGGTTCGACCAGCAGATCGGAGCGCAGCGTCAGCCGTGCGGCGGGGGTGATGGGTTGCTCTCCCACGCGGGCACCGGCGTCGATCTGCCCGCTGACAGCATCGATCACCACGTCGGCATCCTCGGCGTCGGCGCAGGCCAGTGCCACGATCTCGCCGTCGGCGACGGAGAGCTTCGGCAGGTGCAGGCCGCCCGCGCCTTCGCGCCGCCCTTCGGCGGCACCCCTGCCTTCGCCCCGATCGTCACGGAGGGTGGTGAGGATGCCCAGGCCGAGCTCCGGGTCATCGACTGTGCGGCCCAGGTCCGAGTACAGGTCGCGCACGCGGCGCGCGGAGGTGGACATGCTCGCCCACCACACCGGGGCGCCGGAGAGGCCCTGCAGCATGCCCATCACGTACCTCGCCACGCCCACCACGGCGATCAGCACACCGAGGGAGAGGGCGCCGTCGAGGGTGCGCAGCGCAGCGAGCACCACCACGGCGGCGAGCATGGTCCCGGTGACCAGAGTGGTCAGCCCCGAGGAGATCCCCGAATAGCGCGCATTGACCAGCGCCGCACGCAGCGCGGTCTGGGAGCGTCGGCGATAGCTGGCCCGAGCCCGCGACTGCACCCCCAGCCCCTGGAGCACTCGCAGGCCGTGCACCAGATCGGTCGCGGTCGCGGCGGCCTCGGCGGCCTGGGACTGCTGATCGTCGTAGCGGGCGGACAGGGTCGGGGTGATCACGCGGATCACCACCACCATCACCACGATCCCCAGCAGCATCGTCAGGCCCAGCCAGAGATCCGCCACCGCGAGGTAGGCGGAAGCGGCCAGGACCGTCAGCAGCGAGGGCACCACCCAGGGCAGCATGTCCAGCACGTCGGAGGCTTTGTCCGCGTCCGACGTGGCGATCGAGAGCACCTCTCCGGCGGGACGGCGGACCTGGCGGGAGCGGGGGTCCAGCACCGCACCGGTCAGCCCCACCCTCAGACGGTGGCGCTCGAACATGCAGGCCTTCTGCGACTGGATGAAGGTGTACGCCCACAGCGCCACCCCGATCAGGCGCAGCACGATCAGCCCCAGTGCACCGAGCACCGTCAGCCGCAGGTCCCCGGCCAGGACGCCGTGATCGATGATCAGCCCCAACACGATCGGCATCAGCAGCTCGACCCCCTCGGAGAGGGTCGCCAGCGGCAGCACGACCGCCAGCATCCGCCGATGGCCGCGGACCATCGAGCGCATCACGCCCGGCACGGCGACCGGGGAGAGGGGAAGCCGCAGCAGCGGTGGAGGAGGTGAGGGGCACCTGACTGATCCAACCCGTCGACCCAGCACAGCGCAATGTTTTTGTGACCTGGGAGGTGTCGTCCCGGTCACCTCCCAGACGGCTCCGCACCGTCTGCCCGCCAGTGACAGAATGGCGGCATCACCCCCGAGTCGAGGAGACCCCATGAGTGAGCGCACCGCCGAGCTGTTCGTCGACCCCGCCTGCCCCTTCGCCTGGATGACCAGCCGCTGGCTCATGCATGCCTCCGAGGTGCGCGCGTTCACCCCGCGCTTCTCGGTGATGTCGCTGGCCGTCCTCAACGAGGGCCGTGACCTCGACCCCGGCTACCGGCGCAGCATCGATGACGCCTGGGGCGCCGCCCGCCTCGCGATCGCGATCGATGAGGCCGAGGGGAACGAAGCCTTCTCCCGCTGGTACACAGCCTGGGGCGAACGCTTCCACGTCGGTGATGACAAGTCCGACCGCCGCCGCGTCGCCGAGCAGGCGCTCGCCGATGCCGAGCTGCCCGCCTCCCTGATCGAGGCGTACGAAAACATCCCCGGCGACGCCACAGACACCGCCCTGCGCGCCTCGCACGCGCGCGCCATCTCCCTGGTGGGGGACGACGTCGGCACTCCCGTGATCACCTTCGGCGAGGGCACCGCCTACTTCGGACCGGTCATCTCGCCCGCCCCGCGGGGCGAGGAGGCCGGCAAGCTGCTGGATGCCATCGAGACGCTGTCCACCATCGACGGCTTCTACGAGATCAAGCGGTCGCGCTCCGGCGGCATCGACCTGAGCTGACCGGCCCCTGCTCCTCACCGGTCCGCGACCGGTTCCCGATAGTCCCTGAACGCCCCGAAAGCGAGTCCCCACCATGCGCGTGCACATCGGCACCGACCACGCAGGTTTCGAACTGAAGAACCGTCTGGTGACGGTCCTCCAGAGCAAGGGTCACGAGGTCACCGACCACGGCGCCCACGAGTACGACGCCCTGGACGACTACCCGCCGTTCTGCACCGACGTCGGCACGGCCGTGGTCGCGGATCCAGAGTCCCTGGGCGTCGTGATCGGGGGCTCCGGCAACGGTGAGCAGATCGCGGCCAACAAGGTCGTCGGGGTGCGCGCCGCGCTGGTGTGGAACGAGGACACCGCACGCCTTGCTCGTGAGCACAACGACGCGAACGTCATCTCCGTCGGCGCGCGTCAGCACACCGAGGAGGAGCTCGAGTCGCTGATCGACATCTTCCTCGCCGAGCCGTTCTCGGGCGAGGAGCGTCACCAGCGCCGGATCGACCTGGTCGGGCTCTACGAGCGCACCGGCGGATACGAGAAGTCCGCTGCTCCTGCTGCCGACTGATGCCCGAGGGCCACACCGTCCACAGACTGGCCGCTGCCTTCGAGCAGGCCTTCGGCGGGCAGCGGGTGCGCACCTCGAGCCCGCAGGGGCGCTTCTCCGAGGCCGCGCAGCTGGACGGGATGGTACTGCTGGGCGCTGAGGCGGTGGGCAAGCACCTGTTCCTGCTCTTCGCGCCGTCCGATGATGTGGACCGCGGCTCGCCCGTGGTGCGCCATGTGCACATCCATCTGGGCCTGTACGGCTCGTGGACCTTCGCGGGCGAGCCCGGTTTCGCCGACGCCCATGCGATCGGCGCGCCGCGCCTGAGGATCGGTGAACAGGAAGAGCAGCTGGACGGCGGAGGCGTCAGTGACTGGCGCCGCCTGGTGCCGCGCCCGACGGTCCGGCTGCGGATCGCCGGACCGCAGGGCCTCGCGGACCTCACCGGGCCCACGGCCTGCGAGATCATGGATGCGCAGGAGCGGCAGGCGGTGCTGGACCGGCTGGGCCCGGACCCGCTGCGGGCCGACGCGAACCCCGCACGCTTCGTCGATGCCGTGCGCCGCTCCCGCACCACGATCGGTGCGCTGCTGATGAACCAGAAGATCGTCGCCGGGATCGGGAACATCTACCGTGCCGAGCTGCTGTTCCGGGCGCGGCTGGATCCCTTCGTGCCGGGCAACGAGCTCAGCGCGGGGACGCTCGAGGAGATGTGGGAGGACCTGGTCGCGCTGATGACCTACGGCGCCCGCACGGGCAGGATCGTCACCACCCAGCCCGAGCATCGCGACATCGAGGCCCGGATCGTCGAGCGCTCGCGCGGCACCCGGCAGAACGGGGATGAGGACCCGGACGTCGTCTCTCGCGAGCGCTCGTTCTACGTCTACCACCGCCAGACCCTGCCCTGCCGGCTGTGCGGCACCGCGGTGCGCTCGACGGACCTTGCCGCACGGACCGTGTTCTGGTGCCCCCGCTGCCAGACCGCGCGCCGCCGCCGCGCGGGCTGGACCCGCGAGCATCCGGCGGCGCCGTGGGCGCTCACGCCCGGGAGCAGCGGCGAGGCGGCCGCGTGAACAGTGGCACGCCGCCGCTGCTCCCACCGCCTCCCTCTCGCGCCGAAGGGATGCTGCCGGTCGGGGGCGGGCACGAGATCTTCTGGGAGGAGAGCGGCACAGCCGACGGCGTACCCACCCTCTACCTGCATGGAGGTCCGGGAGGCCGGCTCACCCCCGGCTACCGACGGAACTCTCCTGCGGACCGAGCCAGGATCATCGGCCTGTGCCAGCGAGGCGCTGGCCACTCCACCCCGTCGCCCGGAACCCCCGGCCCGGTGGATCTCACGGGACACACCACCGCGCATCTGGTGGCCGACCTCGAGCGGTTGCGCGAGCACCTCGGGATCGAGGCATGGATCGTGCAGGGCGTCTCCTGGGGCAGCACCCTCGCGCTCGCCTGTGCCCAGGCTCATCCTGAGCGGGTGCTCGGGGTGGTGCTGTTCGCCGTCACCTCCACCTCGCGACGCGAGGTCGACTGGATCACCGAGGGGGTCGGTGCCCTCTACCCCGAGGCCTGGGACGCGGTCGCCACCCTCGCCGAGAACCACACCGGCTTCGACCGTCGCGATGACGGCACGGAACGGCTGCGGCTCATCGAGGCGTATCGGCAGATGCTCACCGAATCGGATCCATTCCTGGTCGACGCCGCCGCCCGAGCCTGGATGACCTGGGAGGACGCGCACATCGGGATTGGCGGGGAGGGCCCTCCGCTGCGCATGCCGGGGCCGTGGACGAGCCGATGACCGAGCACGAGCGCGGCTTCGCCCGTCTGGTCGCCCATTACTGGGTGCACGACGGTTTCGTCGCCGACTGGGCCGTGCCGTGGGGCGCGGCACCCGGCAGCGGTCTGCTCGGAGGCATGGACCGGCTCGACGGGATCCCAGGCGTGCTGATCCACGGCCGGCGCGATGTCTCCGGCCCGGCGCTGACCGCCTGGGAGCTGCACCAGGCCTGGCCCGGCAGCGAGCTGATCGTGGTCGAGGAGGAGGGTCACGGCGGGCCGCTGATGGCCGAGCACTGGTGCGAGGCCGTCACTCGGATGGTCGACGCAGAGCTCTCGCGCCGGCAGTAATCTGTCCGCCATGCCCGAACACACTGCCGCCGTGCGGCACGCCGCGCTCGCCGGCATCGACCCGCGCACCCTCTACCTGCTCGCAAAGCTCCGCCAGGACGTCTTCTCCCTCGAGCAGAAGGCCACCGATCCCGATCTGGACGGCCGCGACCTCGACCCCACCACGACGCTCATGTGGCTTGAGCTGCCGAGCGCGGAGGCCACGGCGATGGGTCTGCCGGGCACGCCGGTCGCGCATCTGCGCGTGCTGCGGGAGCCCGACGGCACTGCACGGATCGGCCGGGTGGCCGTGCATGCCGCGCACCGCCGCGGCGGGTACGGACGGCAGCTGATGGCCGGGGCTCTCGAGCTCGCCCACCAGATCGCGCCGGGGGCTGAGGTGCACATCGATGCCCAGGCCTACCTCGAGCAGTGGTACGCGGCGATGGGCTTCGAGACCGTGGGCGGGCTGTTCATGGAGGCCGGGATCGAGCACGTGGCGATGGTGCTGCGCCCGGGCCGCGGCTGAGAGGTCCGACGCAGCCGCCAGCGCCGGCCGGGCCGGCGCCTGGCCTACTTCCGGCGAGACTCGATCAGCGTGACGATCTCGGCGCGCTCGAAGTACTTCGCGGTCTCCAGGGCGCTGGGGGTGCCCAGATTCGGATCGGCCTCCGCCTCCAGGAGCACCTGGGCGACGTCGGTGAAGCCCTTGAAGGCCGCACCGGCCAGCGGCGACTGCCCGCGGTCGTTGGCCAGGTCCACGTCGGCGCCGCGCGCGACGAGCTCACCGACCAGCTCGGCGTGCCCGTGGTAGGCGGCGAGCATCAGCGGGCTGTTGCCGGAGCTGTCACGCAGATCCACCGGCGCGCCCTGATCGATCAGGGGCAGCAGGGAGGAGCTGTCGCCGCTGCGAGCGGCGTCGAGCAGGGAATGGGCCAGCGCGATCGCGGCCTCGTCGGTGGTGGGATCGTCGTTCATGGCACGAGACTACTGCTGTCCGGGCCACGGGATTCCTTGTGGAGCGTCGGCACCGGCGACTACCGTGGCCAGATGGCACAGATCCTCGTCTACGGCACCCGGGAATCGATCCAGCTCCGGCGCCGAGCGCTCTCGGACGCGATCCACGGAGCGGTCATGCACGCCCTGGCATACCCGGCCGAGAAGCGTTTCCACCGCTTCATCCCGCTGGAGCCGGAGAACTTCCTCCACCCCGCGGACCGCGGCGACGAGTACACCATCATCGAGATCTCGATGTTCGAAGGGCGGTCCGAGGAGGCGAAGCGGGCTCTGATCCAGGAGCTGTTCACCCGTCTCGAGGCGGAGGTCGGCATCGCGCCCCACAGCGTGGAGATCACGCTCTTCGAGACTCCGCGCATCAACTGGGGCATACGAGGACGCAATGCCCAGGACCTCGCCCTCGAGTACACGGTGGACATCTAGTCCCGGCCACTGAACCCCTCCGGCAGGGCGAGCTCACCCCACCAGCTTCTCCGCCAGCCACGGCCACACCGCGAGCCCGAGCGCGATCGCGACGCCCAGCAGGTCCGCGCGACGCAGTGGGCTGGGCAGCGCCCAGGTGCGGGTGATCGCGGTCGCGAAGCCGCGCGAGTCCATGGCGAGGGCCTGCTGCTGGGCGCCGCGCAGCGCGTCGATCAGCAGGGCCAGGGTGGCACCGGCCAGCATCCGCGGGGAGGTGCGGGAGCCCAGGCCGCGCAGCATCCTGGCGTGGGTGATGATCTCCCACTGCCGGCCCAGGTGGCCGGTGCGGATGAGCCCTGCCACGGAGGCGGCGACCACGCGGGCGGGCATCCGCAGTCGGCCGCCCAGGGCGTCGCCGAGCGCGGTGGGGTCCACGCTCCCCAGCGCCAGCACGCCGGGCGCGACGAACACGGTGATGCGCGCGGCCTCCTTGGCTCCCAGCAGCCAGGCCTCGCCGGAGAGGGAGGGCGCATCACCGAGCAGAGCGGTGGTCCAGGCCAGCCCCGCAGCCGAGAGCAGGATCGGGGTCAGCCGCAGCAGGCCCCCGCGCACGGACCGCACCGCCAGCGGGGCCAGCAGCGCGATGGGCAACAAGGCGAGCAGACCGCCCTGCCAGGACTGCACCGCGAAGGAGCCGATCGCGGCGAGGATCCCGATCAGGCTCAGCACCAGCGGGTTCAGGGCGTCAGCGGGGATCGCCCGAGTGCGGGGGACCGGGCCGATGGTGCGGTCGGGACCGTTGGTGCCTGCCCCGTGCTCCTCGGGGTCCGGTCCGCTCAGGCGGTGCTCGAGGTCGGAGTGCGCGATCAGCGCCGGGTCGTGGGTGGCAGCTACGACAGCGCAGCCCTCCGCTCGTGCGGCATCCAGCAGCTCAACAACTGCCGTATGGCGTGCGGTGTCCAGGCCCACGGTGGGTTCGTCGAGCACCAGCAGGCGAGGCTTCTGGGCGAGGGCGGCGATGATCGCCAGGCGCCTCTGCTCCCCGCCGGAGAGGGTGTGGGGATTGGCCTGGGTGAGGTCGCTCAGGCCCGCTCGTTCCAGGAGCTGATCGGCGAGCTGCTCGTCGCGTGCCCAGGGGGGGCGAGCACCTCCTCGCGCACGCTGCCGGCGACGAACGAGTGCTCGGGGTTCTGGGGCACGAAGGCGATCTGCTCCGGCGCGGGCCGCTCCACGCTCCCGGCCGACGGGGCGGTCAGGCCGAGCAGCGTGCGCAGCAGCGTGGTCTTGCCGCTGCCGCTGGGGCCGGTGATCACGCTCAGCCGGCCGCCGTGCAGCTCGAGATCCAGATCCTCCAGGACCTTCCGGCCGCCCCGCTCCGCATCGATGCCCCGCAGAGCTGCGCGCACTGCGCCGGAGGGCTCCGCGGGGGCAGTACGGGTGGACGGGGTGGGGGAAGAGGTCATACCGGCTGCGGTCTCGTGCGGCGGGCCGTCGGCGATGATCCGTGCCTGCGCATCGAGGATGACCAGGCGATCCACGTGGTCCAGCCATGGTGCGAGCCGGTGCTCGGCGACCACCAGGGAGCGGCCTGCCGCGGCGGCCAGGATCGATTCGCGCACCGCGGCGGCGGTGACTTCATCGAGCATCGAGGTCGGCTCGTCCAGCAGCAGCGCCGAGGGATGCAGCGCGAGGGACCCCGCCAGGGCGAGGCGCTGCTGCTGCCCACCGGAGGCGTCCAGCGGGGCACGGCCCGATTCCAGGTCCACCAGCGCCGCGTCGAGCGCGGCGGTGGCGCGGGCCTGGATCTCCTCGCGCGGCAGAGCGGCGTTCTCCGGGCCGAAGGCAGCCTCCCGGCCGACGGTCGCGGCGACCAGGGCGTCCACGGGGTTCTGCAGCAGCAGGCCCCGCTCGCCGGGGCGGGCGGGGCCCGGGGCGCTGCCCGTCAGCTCCCCGGACTCCTCGTCCAGGAGGCCGGCCAGGGCCCGCAGCACGGTGGACTTCCCGCTGCCGCTGGCCCCGGCCAGCAGCACACGCTGCCCGGCAGGTATCTCCAGGTCGAGGTCGAGGACGGTGGGCTCGGCCCGCGAGTACGGATGCCAGGTGAGCCCCCGCAGGGACAGGTCCGTCACGCCCGGGCGTCGTCCCGGGCCGTGAGCTCAGTCCGTGAGCTGTCCGGCCCAGCCGATCCCGCGGAGGTCGCTGCGGCCCGTGCCTGCTGGGCGCGTTCCCTGCCCGCCGGCATCGCGTCCAGCGCGCCGGTCGCGGCCAGGGCACGGCTGGCCGCCCATCCCAGCACGCCGCACAGCAGCGCCCCGGAGAGCAGGAAGAAGCCGAGCATGGCGAAGGAGTAGGTCCAGCTCATCTCCTGGTAGTAGGCGAACTTCTCCCATCCCCACTCCAGCAGGGCCGAGAGCATTCCGCCCAGCATCGCCACCGGCAGCGTGAAGCGGCGGTAGCGGAAGGCCAGGAACGCCAGCTCCACGCCGCCGCCCTGCATCAGGCCGGAGATCGCGGTGCCCCAGCCCCACTGGCTGCCCAGCAGCATCGACAGCACGGCGGCGATCATCTCGGCCAGCAGCGCAGCGCCGGGCTTGCGCACGATCAATGCCGCCAGGATGGCCGGCAGGAACCAGATCCCGCCCAGCAGCCCCTCGGCGGGCTTGAATGCGGTGGTGAGCGGTCCGATCAGGGTGTACAGCTGGCCGTACCCCAGGAATGCGACGCCGAAGGCGGCGCCGATCGTCACAGTGACCAGCAGGTCCACGGTGCGGAAACGAGTCATCACTTCTCCTTCCTCGACGGAAGGGGCGCACAGCACCGGCGGTGCTCCGCGGAAAATCCCAACTCCCTACGCCGGTGCGAGCCGGATCAGGTTCGAGGGTCTGCGCTGGTTCGCGCACTCTCAGCACCCTGCGGTGCTCCCCTGTCAGTGGATGACAAGGATCGAGCTTACCCGTCCCCGCTGTCTCCTGCCGTGCTCTACGTCTCAGCGGCGTGCACGGATCGCCTGGTCGATGGCGTCGGCCGTCGCCCGGGGGTCCACCGGGGAGATGAGGTAGTGGCGCGAGCCGCGCCCGATGATCTCGACCATCGTGCCGGGCCCCGTGGCCAGGACACGGTACGGGGCACGCGCCACGTCGAGCGTAAAGATCTTCCGCTTGCCCACCGGGGTCAGCTCCTCGGGGCGGGGCGTGCTCACCGTGCTGCGACGCCAGCCGTAACCGCCCAGGGTCACCCCGGCGCGCGAGGACGGCAGCGTGCGCAGCTGCACGGTGCGGAAGTCCTCGAGCGGCCACGGCTTGCGGGGCAGGAACCCGCCCAGGCTCACCGTCAGGCCGTGCTCGTCGACGATGAAGCGCGTCCACTGACCCATCCAGGTCCACGCGGCGAGGGCCAGGAACAGCACCGCGATCACCAGCATCCCGGGCAGACCGGAGCGCTGGCTCATCACGGCGGCGAGCAGCGCACCGCCCAGCACGGTGATCCCGATCCGGGTCCAGCCGATCGAGGACGGGCGGGTGCGCCCCACGTAGAACGGGGGCTCGGGCCTCACCAGATCGTCACCCGCTCCTCAGGAGCGCGGTACATGGAGTCACCCTCGACCACACCGAAGGCGGTGTGGAACTCGTCGATGTGGCCCACCACGGTGTTGCAGCGGAACTCCATCGGGGCGTGGGGGTCCACGGCCAGGCGGCGGACGGCCTCCTGATCACGGTTCTTCCCGCGCCACACGGTCGCCCAGGACCAGAACACCCGCTGCAGGCCCGTGAAGCCATCGAGCTCGGCCTCGACCTGAGCGGCGTCATGGCTGGCCAGGTACGCCTTCACAGCGATCGAGAGGCCGCCCAGATCGCCGATGTTCTCGCCGATGGTCAGGGCGCCGTTGACGCGGTGGGAGTCGTCGAGGTCGCGAGGGGAGAGCTCGGAGTACTGCGCGATGAGCTGGGCGGCGCGGCCATCGAAGGCCTCACGGTCCTCCGGAGTCCACCAGGAGATCAGGTTGCCGTCGCCGTCGTACTTGGAGCCCTGGTCATCGAAGCCGTGACCGACCTCGTGGCCGATCACCGCACCGATCCCGCCGAAGTTCACGGCGTCATCGGCCTCCGCGTCGAAGAACGGGGGCTGCAGGATCGCGGCGGGGAACACGATCTCGTTGCGGCCGGGGTTGTAGTACGCGTTGACCGTCTGGGGGTCATGTGCCACTCGGCCTCGTCGATCGGCCCGCCGACCTTCGCGTACTCGAAGTCGGCATCGAAGCGACGGGAGGCGCGCGCGGTGGCCACCAGATCGCCGGGCACGATCTCGAAGCCCTCGTAGTCGCGCCACACCTCGGGGTAGCCGATCTTGGGGGTGAACTTCTCGAGCTTGGCGAGAGCCTTCTGGCGGGTGGCCGGGGTCATCCACGGCAGCCCCTGGATGGAATCACGGTAGGCGTCCATCAGCGCGTCGACCAGCTCGGTCATGCGCTCCTTGTGGGAGGCGGGGAAGTAGCGGGCGACGTACTCCCGCCCGACGGCGAAGCCGACCGTCCCCTCGACGAAGGCGACGCCACGCTTCCAGCGCTCACGCAGCTGCTCAGCGCCGGAGAGCACCCGACCGGAGAAGTCGAAGTTCTCCTCGACGAGCGCGGCGGGACCGTACGGGGCGTAGGAGGAGATCGCATGGACGGCGAGCCAGGTGCGCAGCACGGCGAGGTCCTCGCCGGCCAGCAGCTCGGCGGCGGCGGAGACGAACTCGGGCTGGCCCACCGAGACCACCTCGAAGGCGCGTGCCGGTGCGCCGGTGCCCTCGACGTAGGCGTCCCAGGGGAAGGCGGGTGCGAGGTCGCGGCGCTGGGCGGCGTCCATCGGGTTGTAGGACTTCTCGCGGTCGCGCAGCCGGACCACGTCCATGTGGCATCCGGCGAGACGGGTCTCGAAGTCCATCACCGCGCGGGCGAGGTCCTCGGCGTCTCCAGCGAGGAGGCCCTCGCGGCCGGGCAGCTCGGCGAGGCGGGCGAGGTTGCCCAGGTGGGCGACGTACGCCTCGCGGATCTCGGCGTAGTGGTCCTCGCGGTAGTAGGACTCATCAGGCAGGCCCAGGCCGCCCTGATGGATCTTGACCTGGTAGTTCGTGGAGTCCCGGTCGTCGGTCCAGACGTAGGACAGCAGCGCCGAGGCCCCCGAGTCGGGGGCGGCCATGGTGCGCACGATCGAGTCCAGATCGGTCGCGGCGGTGATGGTGCCCAGCAGCTCCTCGAGAACGCCGAGGCCGGCCTGCTCGATCGCCTCGGTGTCCATGAACATCCGGTAGAGCGCGCCCACCCTGCCATGGTCCGTGGCGGGGACCTGCTCGGCGCTCGCCGCCTGATCCGCGGCAGCTTCCTCGATGATCTCCCGCACCCGCTCCTCGGAGAGGTCGCGCAGGGCGTGGAAGGCGCCGTCGCTCGAGCGGTCGGCGGGCATCTCGTGCTCGCGCAGCCAGCGTCCGTTGACGTGCCCGAAGAGATCGTCCTGGAGGCGGACGGAGTCGTCGACCTGGTCGAGGGCGAGGCCCGAGGGGAGTGCGGCGGAAGTGGGGGCAGTGGTCATCATCGGCTCCTGCGAGGGGGTGGGGTGTCGAGTGGATCGGGCAGCCGCCTGCGCCGGGCGGCAGCAGGTCAGCGGAGTGTCAGAAGGCGATCAGCCCGAGGGAGGCCAGCACCAGCGTGAGCAGGCCCAGGGCGAACGGCGCGTAGGCCCAGGGGCTGCGGGACCGCTCGGCCGGAGCGCGGCGCTGCAGCACCAGGGTGGACAGGCCGGTGCCGATCGAGAGCACGGCCGTGCCGATCACCAGCACCGGGGAGAAGATCACCAGGATGGTGGCTCCGACCTGGAACATCACGGTGCCGGCCACGTCGAGCAGGCGCATGATCACGGTGGAGCGGGCCCCGACGCGCTGGGACAGCAGGGTCGAGATCGCTTCCTTGGACCAGTCGCCGGGGCGCGCGATCCGCTGTCGGGTGGTGACGGTCTGGGCGGTGGCGAGGAACAGCCACACCAGCGCGCATCCTGCACCGACCCATACGCCGAGCTCCGAGCTGATGTCCGCCGGCCACAGCAGCACCGCCACCAGCACGGCCGCGACGCGCAGCACCTCGTCCACGACGCTGCGCACCGCGAGCAGTCCCGGGTTCACCGCGAGCTGCTTGCGGGTGCGGGCGACGAAGAGGCTGGTCGCCACGAGCGAGATGAGCTGTGCGCCGCCGAGGGCGAACCCCAGCAGGAGCGGCAGCGGGCTCAGGGGTGCGAACGGCAGGATCGCCACGAGCAGCACCACGCCGAGCAGAGGGATCAGAAGTGCTTGGATCGACAGGCCCTTGACGAGATCCCGGACCAGGTCCGCGCCGGTGGGCGGATGGTCGTGGCCGGTGTGGTCGTGGGGGTCGTCGCAGTGCGGCGAGGCTGCCGCGGGAGTGTCGGTCATGGAGCTCCTTCTTGGTCCCCACCAGCGTAGCGGGGGCGGACGGAGGGCGGCTGATCGGCACCGATGTGGAACCATGGGGGCGTGACAACGGATGCGATGGACACCAGCGAGGCGGGCCTGTCGGCTGCACAGCGTCGGCGCGCTCTGGGCGCTGTCGTGGGGGCCGCTGCCGGTGACGCGCTGGGCGCTCCGTACGAGTTCCAGCCCCCTGTGCTCGACTCCGAGGAGATCGACATGATCGGGGGCGGTGTCCTGGGCTGGCAGCCGGGGAGTGGACCGATGACACCGCGATGGCGATCGTGGTCCTGGAGGCGTCGCTGGCCTCGGCCGGGGACCATGACCTGCGCATCGAGACTGCTCAGAACCATATTGCCCGCGAATGGTACTCGTGGTCGTTGGGCACCCCGGACATCGGCACCCTCACCTCGCAGGTGGTGCGCACCGCCGCGGATCTCGCACGCGAGGACGGCCATTACGCCCCGCGGGCCAAGGATTTCCGGGCCGCAGCGGCCTCGGCGCACGAGCAGCTGCCGGCCTCCGCCGGCAACGGTTCGCTGATGCGCGTGCACGCCTCGGTGCTGCCGTATCTGCTCTCGCCGGAGGCGCACGCGGTCGAGGCGATCGAAGCGGTGTGCCGCTTGACACACGTGCATCCGGACACGATCGAGGCCAGCATCCTCTGGGGTCTGGCCGTGCGGCACGCGATCCTCACCGGTGAGGTCGACGTGCGAGTGGGCCTGCCCCACCTTGCCGCACAGAGCCGCCAGCAGTGGATCGACCGGATCACGGAGGCCGAGGAATCGACGCCCGTGATGTTCCGCCGCAACGGCTGGGTGGTGGGTGCCTTCCAGGCCGCCTGGGCCGCGATCTCCGGCATCACCCCGATCCCGGAGGGGAAGTTCGACCAGCGCGACGCGCTGGTCGCGGCGATCGAGTCCGCGGCTCGCTCCGGTTACGACACCGACACGGTCGCCTGCATCACCGGTTCCCTGATCGGTGCCGCACTCGGATACAAGGCGGTGCCGCCGGAGTGGCGGCGGATGCTGTTCGGGTGGCCCGGCTATGAGCTCGGCGAGCTCAAGGGACTGGTCGAGCGCGTGATCGCGCCAATGGTCCACGAGAGCGGCGAGGGGAGCAGCGCGTGAAGACCGCGCGGGAGTCGGTGCCACCGCAGCGTGAGGGCTGGGATCTGCGGATCCTCGCCTGGAACCTGTGGGAGCTGCGCGGGGACCTGGCCGCAGCGATCGAGACGGTCCAGGGCCTGCAACCGGATGTGCTCCTGCTCCAGGAGGCCCCTCGATTCGTGCTTCCCACTGCCCGGCTGCGCTGGTTCGCCCGTCAGATCGATCGCCGGATCCTGGTCGGCGGCGCCGGCGGCCGCGGGCTCGCGATCCTCGCCACCGATCAGGTCGCCGCGCAGGTGATCCGGCGAGGGATGCACCCGGTCGCCCAGCAGGTGTCGGATCTGAACTCCACCTACCCGCGCG
Source organism: Brachybacterium sp. Z12 (assembly GCF_014400405.1). GTDB lineage: Bacteria > Actinomycetota > Actinomycetes > Actinomycetales > Dermabacteraceae > Brachybacterium. The sequence goes on from NZ_CP060496.1 coordinate 1,342,419, forward strand.
GTGTCGTGGCGGTGCGGCTCTCGGTGCCCGGCGGGGGCGCGGCGGTGGTCTCCTCGACCCACCTCGCGCTGCAGGAGGACAACCGGATGCGGCATGCGGAGCACCTGGCGGCGCTGGTGCGCGGGGCGGGGGCTCCAGTGATCGTGGGCGGGGACCTCAACGAAACGGCCGAGGGCAGCGCTCGGCGTTTCCTGGCCCCACTGCTCACCGACCCCGCCGAGCAGACCGAGCACACCTTCCCCGCCGTCTCCCCGAACCGGCGCATCGACGCGGTCCTGGTCACCGCCGGGGTGAAGGTGCGCAACGCCAGCGCCGTGCGGTGCACCGACAGGGTGGCCGAGGAGCGGCTGGGCGGAGCCTCCGATCACCTGCCGACCCTGCTGGACATCACGCTCTGAGCGCTGGCGCGCGGCTCAGCGCCGCAGTCGCAGTCCCGTCCGCAGGGCGACGACATCGTCCTGCCCGCCCACGTGGCGGATCGCGATGCCTCCGGGGGCGTCGCCGACGACGGTGAGCTGCGTGCGATAGGCATCCACCGCCTGGTGCACGGCCTCTGAGGTGCCGGGATGATCGCGCCACACGAATCCGTCGGCCGGCCCCGTGCTCGGCTCGTCCGTGACCACGCTCGCGACCTCCACCATCGGCACCCCGGCGCGGGAGCATGCCTCGGCTGTCACGTGATGGGCGCGGACATGGTCCGGATGCCCGTAGGTGCCCGCATCGTCGTAGCCGATCACGGCATCGGGCCGCAGCTGCTGGATCACGGTGGCCAGATCCTCGGCGGCCTGGTCGAGGGGGCGGCGGGTGAAGCTGTCAGGTCCCGCGGTCTCGGAGGGCCCGGCGAGGCCCTCGCGCACCCACTGCATGCCGGAGTCGCGGTAGCGGCGCGGTGCGGCGCCGGGGGCGAGCGCGGGGGCGGTGCCGAGCCAGTGCCGCTCCGTGATCCCGAGCGCGGCGGTGGCTGTGTCGATCTCGGTCTCGCGGATCTCCTCGAGCGGCCGTGGATCCTCAGCCGGGACCGCGCCGTCCACTATCTCTCCCTCCTCTCCGCGGGTGGCCGTCACCAGCACCACGCGCGTGCCCGCCGCGGTCAGGGAGGCGATCAGAGCCCCGGTCGAGAGGGACTCATCATCGGGGTGGGCGTGGACCGCGAGCACGGTCCGTGATGTCTCGAGCAGCTGCCAGGGGTCGGCGGGGGTGCTCATGCGGGGTCCTCCATCAGGCGTGCGTACTGCGCGGCGAGGGTTTCAGCGGTGGCCTCCCAGGTGCGCGTGGCAGCGAAATCGCGGGCGGAACGGACTGCCTCGTCGTACCGGTCGGCGTCGTGCAGCAGGGACTGCAGGGCCTCCGCCCAGACATCGGGGTCGCGGCTGTCCAGCACCAGCCCATCGGGGTCGACAGCTTCCTGCACTCCGCCCGCACAGCGCCAGGCGAGCACCGGGGTGCCGCTGGCCTGGGCTTCGAGTGCGACCAGACCGAAGGTCTCCGACCAGCTGGTCAGCAGCAGCGCTCCCGCACAGCGCATCGTCTCGGCGAGCTCGTCGCGGCCCAGGGAGCCGACGAAGTCCACCCGGTCCTCAATACCGAGATCGCGCGCCTGCTCGCGCAGCTGCTCGGCGTAGTCCGCGAAGTCCTGCGAGGTGCCGCCGGCGAGCAGCAGCCGGGCCTCGAGCGCCGGGTCCAGGTGCGCGAGCACCTCGAGGGCGAGATCAGGGCCTTTGAGAGGTTGCAGGCGCGCGGTGAACAGCAGGGTGGGGCGCTCACGTCGTTCGGCGACATCCGGGCAGGGGCGGAAGCGATCCACGTCCACTCCGGGACGGACCACTGTCAACCGGGCTCCTGGGACCCCATAGCGTTCACCGATCGTGCGCGCCTCGGCTTCGGAGACGGCGACCACGAGATCGGAGCCGGTCGCGGCGAACTGCTCGCCCGGGATGCGTCCCGCCGATTCGGCGGGCTCTCCCGCATCGAGCGTGCTGGAGCCCTCCGGCGCGGCCACGGAATGGAAGGACTGCAGGTGGGGAATGCCGAGCTCGCGTGCGAGGGGGAGCGCTGCGACCCCGCTGAACCAGTGATGGGAATGGATGAGGTCCCACCCTGATTCGGGGCTGTCGGGGTCGTCAGCAGCGGTGAGCACCTCGTGGAGCGCCTGACGGAAGGGGTGATCACCTGTTCCATGGCGCTCTTGGCGAGCGGCTCGGCCGGCCCGGCGTCGAGATGGAACAGCCGAACGCCCTCGGCGACCTCCACCACGCGCGGCGCCATCGGATCGCTGCGACGCGTGAACAGGTCCACGCGATGGCCGAGACGGGCGAGTGCGAGGGATTGCTCGAGCACCACGACGTTCATCCCGCCGGCGTCCGCACCTCCGGGCTCCTCGAGCGGAGAGGTGTGCAGGGAGACTGCGGCGATGCGCAAGGAGGTGGCCAGCATGCCCGCCATCCTAGGCGCGGAACCGGCGCCGGTTCCGCCTGTTGCGGGTCCGCGCGCCCTGGCGAGGCGGGATGGCACAGCGGCCCGCAGGAGGCGCAGGAGGGGCTCAGTGTTCGCCCGTGACGAAACTTCACGCGGCATGCGTCACGGGAAGTTGAAACGGGCACCAGCATCATGGAGCCTGAAATGCATGGAGACGGCGGAGAAAGTTGACTGGGCTGCGTTGAACGCCCATGCGGCGGGCCGCCCTGCCCGCCGCCTCGTGACAAAGGCGATCGCAGCGGCCGGCGGCTCACGCCAACCGGGCACCGTCCTCGACCTCGGAGCCGGCGCCGGAGCCGACTCCCTCCAGTTCGCGCGTCAGGGCTGGACCGTGCACGCCTATGACAGCGACGACACCCTCGCCGCACGCCTCGTGGAGAACGAGCGGATGAGCGGCTCGGTGCAGTTCCACCACACCGACATCGCGGACGTGCCGAGCTTCCCCGCAGCGCAGATCGTCTACTCCACCTACACGCTGGGCCTGCTGGGCCCGACCGCGCTGCCCGAGGTCTGGAAGAAGCTGGTCGCGGCCCTTCCCCGCGGAGGCGTGATGGCGGTGGACTTCTTCGGCACCAACGACTCCTGGGCCGAGCGCCCGGATGTGGCCACCCTGCCGCTCGAGCAGATCGACGCGATGTTCCGCGGCTTCCAGGTCATCGACCGCTCGGTGCGCGACGAGGACGGGCGTTTCCTGGCCGACAAGAAGCGCTGGCACGTCATCACCACCCTCGCCCGGAAGCTGCACTGAGCAGATCCCGGGCGGCGCTCGCCGCGTCCTTGGGCTGAGCTTCCCCAGCAGGCCCTACCGGCCCAGCAGCGTCAGCACCGCGGTCACCCGGCGGTGAACGCTCGCGCTCTCGCTCAGACCGAGCTTCGCGAACAGCCGCTGGGTGTGCTTCTCCACCGCGCCACCGCTGATGAACAGCCGCTGCGAGATCCCGGCGTTGGTCAGCCCCTCACCCATCAGCTCGAGCACCTCCCTCTCCCGCGGGGTGAGCTCGTCCAGCGGGGTGCGACGGCGGGAGGAGATCACCTGCCCCACCACATCCGGGTCGATCGCTACGCCTCCGGCGGCCACCCGCTCGATCGATTCCACGAACGAGCTGATGTCGAACACCCGATCCTTGAGCAGGTAGCCCGTCGCCTGCTCCCCGGACTCGATCAGCTCGGTCGCGTAACTGACCACGACGTACTGGCTCAGCAGCACGATCGGCGCCTGGGGCCAGCTGCGGCGGATCTCCTGCGCGGCGCGGAGCCCCTCGTCGGTGTGGCTCGGGGGCATACGGATGTCGGAGATGATCAGGTCGGGTCGCAGCTCGAGGGCTCGCACCACCAGTTCTGTGCCGGTCGCCGCGGTGCCGACCACCTCGTGATCCGCCTCCTCGAGCACGAGACGCAGGCCCTCTCGGATCAGCGCCGAGTCGTCAGCGATCAGGATGCGCACGGGATCACCGCCTCGACCCGGGTTCCGTGGCCGGCCGGCGACTGCACCGTGAACCGGCCCTCGAGCGAGGCGACCCGCCCCGCGAGCCCAGCCAGCCCGCCGCCGGTGCGCATTGCGGCGCCTCCGCGCCCGTCGTCCTCGATCCTCACCCGGGCATCATCCCCGACGCGGCCCACCTCGATGCGGATCTGCTCGGCCCCGGAATGCTTGGCGGCGTTGGTGAGCGATTCGGAGACGACGTAGTAGATGCCGATCTCCACGTGCTCGGGCAGGTCCAGCTGGGAGGTCTCGATGGTGGTGGGGACCGGGGAGATCGCGGCGAGCTCGGTGAGGGCGGCGGCCAGGCCGCGGTCCACCAGGATCGGCGGGGCGATACCGCGGGAGAGGCGGCGCAGATCATCGAGGGTCAGTCCCAGCTGCTCACGGGTCTCACGCAGCACGGTCATGGCCCGCTCGGGATCCTTCGCAGCGAGCGACTCGGCCCGGGCCAGGTCCATCGAGGCGCGCACCAGGCGCTGCTGGGGCCCGTCGTGCAGATCCCGCTCGAGGCGGCGCAGCGCGGTGGATTCGGCGGTGCGGCCCGCAGCCCGCGACTCCTCGGTGCGCGCGAGCCGCTGCTGCTCCTCGTAGCGGGAGCTCAGCAGCCCGCGTGCCACTCCTCGGTGCAGCGCGGTCAGTCCTCGCACCACGGGGCCGACGGTCAGCAGGAACAACAGTCCGATCATCATCTGGAGCACGATGTCGACTGGGAGCGCCAACGCTGCCGGAGCGCCGAGCAGCTCACCGAGACCGTTGTTCTGCGAGTCGGGGAGCACCTCGGCGAGGATCACGGCCGACACCGGCCCGCCGACGATCGCCAGCGCGCCGGCCGACCAGGCCAGGGCGAGGGGGAAGGTGATCAGCACCAGCAGGAAGTTCACCAGCACCCACAGCGTGTCCAGCCAATGCTGCGGATCGGTGAGGGGGTGCACCAGGCGGCGCATCCAGCCCGCCCCGGCGGGGACGGGTTTCGGTGCGGGGGTGGGCAGTGCGGTGCCCAGGATCGAGGACTGCAGTGCACGCTCGGCCATCGCGAAGCCGCGGGCGACGAGCACCCCCGCGACCAGGATCGGCAGCCCCACCCAGACCACGACCGTCGAGATGCCGGCGGCGAGCAGTCCGAGGACGAGGGAGAAGCCGATCGCGCCCAGCAGCAGGGCGATCAGCCCATAGGCGAGGAAGCGTCCGATCCGGGCGGCCCAGCGCCTCACGGACCAGCTTCGGGCGGGAGGAGTGTCGAGAGTCTGCGCCATGCTCATCGTGGTCATGTCCCTACTCTGGGGGCGCGGACGCGCTCGTACCATCCCGTCACCGGGTCACGCGATGTCGGGCTGGCCCGACTCTTCTGTCACTGCTGCTCGCAGAGCTCCTTGAGCTGGACGAGATCCTCGGCCACCGCGGCGGCGTCCTCGGCGAACTCCTGCTCGGACATCGTGCCGCGCCGCAGCGTGAACACCACCTCGCAGCGATCCTCGCCCAGGGGCAGCACCCGCAGCGGGTTGAGCACCGACTCGCCCGTGGGCAGCGTGACGGAGTGGTCCATGACCCCGTATTCGTTCTCGGGCACGAAGCTGACCAGCACCCGGCCCATCGGGGAGTTCATCGACCACTGGGACACTTCCCGCTGCACCTCGCTGCCGGCGAGACCCGCCGCCCAGTGGGGCAGGTTCCGCGGATCGCTCGCATACTCGTACACCGCGCGCCAGGGGCGGTCGATGACGATGTCGAGATGGTGGGAGGCCTTCGCGTCGTCGGTGGTCGGGCCCGTGGTCGTCGTGCTGTCGCTCATGACGGCGACGCTAGCAGGCGCCGCCGGGCGCATGGCCCGCGGCGCTCACACCGCAGGGTGGTGCTCAGCGGTGCCGTTGACCCGGCGACCCGCGGCATGCTGCGCCGTCAGCAGCAGCGCTTCCTCCCAACTGGTCGGGGCCAGGCCCTCGTCCATCGTGAGGATGCCCGGCCTCAGCTCGCAGGGGCGGTACCAGAGGTCGGCGATGCCGTGCAGCTCGCGGGCGAGGGTGCTGACGCCGGACAGGGCCTTCAGGGCGAGGCGCGGGATCGTCCACGGAGTGCGGACCCTCTGCCCGAGAAGACCGGAGGCCGCGACGATCAGCTCCGACTGCGTGCGCGCCGGGGCCGACGGGGCGTGCAGCACCGCATCTCCGCTCGGTGCCAGACGCTCGGCATGCCTGGCCGCGTGGAGCATCGCAGCAGCCAGATCGGGGATGAAAGTCAGGGAGTGAGGGACCGACGGATCACCCATCACGATCGCTCGAGAGCCTGCGCTGATCCTTTCGAGGAGCATCCCGCACACCACCGCGGCCCCGGTGCCGATCGCCGTGGGGCCGAGGAGATCGGAGGCGACGAGGCTCAGCGTGCGTGCCGGGGCTGCGCGACGCTGCGCGAGCAATGCCTCGCGCACCTCGCCTTTGGCATCCCGTGGGGTGGGGGCGGCGCCCTCGGCGAGGTTGATCGCCTCACCCTGGAAGCCATAGAGCGATTCGGGGAACACGACGGGGATCCCCCGCTCGGCGGCTGCATCGAGCACGGCCCGCTCCCTGATCGGCAGCTCCCGCGCCCATAGGCGCGCGTCGTAGGGGGCGTGGAAGCAGGCGTGGACGGCATCGGCCTGGGCGAGGGCGTCCGTGAGGGCAGCGTGATCGAGCACGTCGCCGCTGACTCGCCGGATCCCCGAGGAGGGCTCCACCGCGGTGCGCCGCAGCACGGTCACCGTGTCCCCGTCCGTGAGGGCGAGGTCGATGAGCGCGCGGCCGATCTGTCCTTCTCCGATGATGAGGTGATGCATGACTGCCTCCAAAGAGTGAGCACTGCTCTCGATCCTGGGGTTAGTGAACACCACCCCTGCGGTCGAGTCAAGAGCAGTGCTCTCGCTCTTGTGGGAGCATGGCCGTATGAACTCCGAGCCAGACTCCTGCCCCGCCGGTCCGCGAGCCCAGGCGCGAGAGCGGACCCTGCGCCGCATCGTCGAGCTCGGCAACGCCCAGCTGCTCGAGCAGGGTGCGGCCGAGCTCAGCGTGCGTGAGATCGCGCGCGGCCTCGGCATGGTCTCCTCGGCGATCTACCGGTACGTGGCAAGCCGGGACGAGCTGCTCACCCTGCTGATCGTGGACGCCTACGGCAGCCTGGCCGACGCCGTGGACGCTGCTCTGGCGGGGGCAGGGGAGGACCCGCGTGAGCGCTTCCTCGCCCTCGGGTCAGCGCTCACGACATGGGCGGTCGCCCACCCGGAACGGTGGACGCTGCTCTACGGCACGCCGGTGCGCGGCTACTCCGCCCCGTCGGCGATGACCAACACGGCGGGCACCCGGGTCATCGGAAGGGTGCTCGAGATCGCGGCCGCTGTCGATGCCCAGGAAGCCGGTGCGCGCGACCAGCAGACCGGGCCGGACGTTCCGCCGGAGGTCGCCGCACTGGTCGCAGACACTCTGCACGAATTCGGAGTCGAAGCGCGGACCGCCACCGCGCTGCGTGCGGTCACCGCCTGGAGCAGCATGATCGGCGTGATCAGCGCCCACGTGTTCGGTCAGCTCGGCCCGGAGGCGAACACGGTCGGGGAGGCCGTGCTCGCCGCCCAGATCGAGCACCTCGCCCAGCTCGCCGCCCCGGCCTGACTGCCGGGTCTCAGCCCTGCTCAGCACTGCTCCGCCCCGCTTAGCGCGTCCAGCGCGGCCCGTGCGACGGCATCGAGGGTTGACGGCTCGCGCAGCAGTGCTCCGTCAGCCGATGGCGTCACGACCACCCAGCGGACGCTGCCCCGGCGGCGCATCCGGCCGATCTCGACGCTTCCCCGGGCCTGCAGCGGGATCACCAGAGCACCGCTCGGGCCGACCAGCATCCGATGCGCGAGGTCCGGGCGGCGCTCCAGCAGCAGGGCACGGATCGCCTCCCGCTCGCCCAGGGCGGTGCCGCCCGAGGAGGGGTGGGTGAGAGTCGGACCCGAGAAGACCATGCCGCGAATCTAAGGAGGTGGTGCGACAGCCGAGCCGGTTCCTCTGAACCGCGGGCGGCGTGCAGCGTTGCGCCGACCCCCTACGGCACCACGGTGCTGTTCAGCGCCCGCGTCCAGAGCGCCTGGTGAGCGGCGACGTGATCCGAGACCCTGCGCCAGTGCGCGCCGTGCCCGCCGGTGAACATCGACCCCCAGGGCTCCCGACCACTCTCGTGCGACTGCTGCAGCAGCTCGTACATCGCCTCGGTGCGCTCGGCCATCGCCGCTGGCAGCCGGTCACGCAGGTTGGCATCGGCACCGTAGCCGTCGACGAAGGCTCCTAGATGCGCCGCGGCGAGCTCCGACGGGGCCTCGGCATCGTTGAGCGTGAAGGCCTGCGCCGAGTACGCGAGATCCCACAGCCGGGTGCTGGGCGCCGCGCCGTCCCAGTCGATGAACACCCAGCGCTCGCCGAGCACCAGGTTCCACGGGGCCAGGTCGCCGTGGCAGATCAGATCGGCCTTCCCCTCGGGCACCGGCAGCAGCGGCTCCCAGGCGGTGGGGGCCGACGGGGTGAATCCCTCGCAGGCATCGTGGATCGATCGGACCATCCGGCCGACGCGCGCGAGCTCCGGCGGCGTGAGCGCGGGGGAGTCCATCGCGAGACGCCCCGGAACGAACTCGAGGATCTGCCGACCCTGCTCGTCGCGGCCCAGTGGGGCCGGCACGTCGATCCCGGCCGCAGCGACCGTGCGCATCAGCTCATGGACGGCAGGTGTCGTCCGCACCCAGGGCTTGCGCACGGTGTCGCCCACGCGCACCACCCCGTCGCTCGCATTGCCGCCCTCGAGCGGCTGCTCGTCCTGGATGCTCATGCGCTCACGGTAGCCGGGCCGTAGGGACCCCGGGCGTGCCGCCCTGAACCGAGGATCCGAGCCCCATGCAGCGCTCACCGCGTTGCGACGCTGAGCGTTGCCCGGGCTCCGAAACCCCGTGAGTAGGCTGGGACACATGAGCGAGCGGACAGCGGACGGCAGCGCGGGCGATGCGGACTACGGCGCGATCGGCTCCTCCTACTCGCGTTACCGACGCCCCGACCCGCGCATCGCCGCGTTGATCACGGATGCGCTCGGGGACGCGCGCACGGTGCTGAACGTCGGCGCGGGCGCGGGATCGTACGAGCCCGAGGACCGGGAGGTCACCGCGGTCGAGCCCTCGGCGGCCATGCGTGCGCAGCGTCCGGCGCATCTGGCTCCGGCCGTGGACGCCACGGCCGAGCAGCTGCCCTTCGGTGATGACTCGTTCCGATGCCGCCATGACCACCTTCAGCGTGCACCAATGGCAGGACCTTGCCGCTGGGTTGAGAGAGCTGCGGCGGGTGAGTCGCGGTCCCGTCGTGATTCTGACCTGCGACCCGGCACGGGTCGAGGACTTCTGGGTGCACGAGTACGCCCCCGAGGTGCTCGCCACCGAGGCGCGCCGCTATCCCTCGCTCGATGCTCTCGCCGAGGGGCTGGGCGGCCGCGTGACCAGCCGTGCGGTGGCGATCCCGCAGGCCTCCACGGACGGTTTCACCGAGGCCTACTACGGACGGCCGGAGCGTCTGCTTGATGCGGAGGCGCAGCTCGCCTGCTCGGCCTGGAGCCTCGTGGACGCCCAGGTGATCGATCGATTCACCCGGCAGCTCACCGCGGACCTCCTCGACGGGAGCTGGGATGCGGCGCACGGCGCCCTGCGCATCCGGCCGCAGTACGAGGGCTCGCTCGTCCTCGTGGTCTCGGAGCCCTGAGATGAGCCAGCGCGCCCCGATCCTGATACTGCTGGGCGGCGCTCCGGGCAGCGGGAAATCCACCCTCGCCGCCCTGCTCGCCGCGGAGCGGCCCCTGGCCCTCGCCCTGGACATCGACGTGATCAAGCACGCCCTGGGCGGCTGGGACGAGGAACTGACCCGTTCCGGACTCCAGGCGCGCAGGCTCGCCACAGCGATGATCGGGCAGCATCTGGCCGACGGCCATGACGTGGTGCTCGGCCAGTACTTCGCACGCACCCCCTTCCTCGAGGAGCTCGAGCAGCTCGCGGCCGAGCACGGGGCCGGCTTCGTGGAGGCCGTGCTGATCCTCGACGAGCAGACGCTCGCCCAGCGGCTGCAGGGACGACGGGATCGCCCGGACCGGCCGGAGCAGGCCCGCAACGACCGCTTCGTCGGCCCGGACGACGCCGGAGAGCTGGTCCGCTCGATCGAGGATGTACTCGCGCTGAGACCCACGGCCCGACGCGTCGACGCGAGCGGGAACATCGCGGAAACGCTCGCTTCTCTGCGAGCGCTGCAGGGTCCTTGAATCCGTGGACGCACATCCAGGAGCGCTGCCGTGCAGAGTCACTCGGCCGACGGCGGCGTCGGCGCTATCCTGTGTGGATGGGCCCGATCACGTCGAGAACGGCGCAGGCGCGCAGGCCGCTTGGAGTCATTTCCTTCATCGTAGGCATCCTCGCGGCTGCGCTCTCAGTGGGAGGCCAGTTGCTCGCGGCGAGGAAGCACGCGACGGACTGGAACGCCGGGCACCCCATGGCAGATCAACCCCTGGTGCATGCACTGTCGGTCACGCCAGGCCTGATTCTGTCGATCCTGGCATTCGTGATCGGCTGCTATGCACTCTGGGGCTCCCGAGAACATCGCGGATTCGCTCTCTGTGGGGTTTCTCTGGGGGTTATCGCAGTCGCTCTCACTGCGGTGGATCTTCCCGGCAGCATGGCCTTTCGCTATTGGTATGCGCCTCTGTGGGAGGACGTCTGAGGTCGCTGTGAGCATGCATGCTCGTGGCCCGCATTGTTCTCGCGGGGGCTGTCAGCGCGCCGGCCAGCTCCCGCGGATGGCTCAGCGCCACGCAGTGACAGCCGGGGATCTCCTCCGCCTCGAGGCCCAGCCGTTCCCGGGTGACCCGCCGCAGGAACTCCACGGGAAAGAACCGGTCATCGGTGCACACCAGGACGCGGGTGGGGATGCGTGGCTGCTCCTCGAGCGGCCAGGGCTCGGCGGAGGAGGCCCCGGTGAGGACATGGTGCCCGCGTTCCCGCAGCACGTCGGCCACCAGATGCCAGGACCAGCCCACGTCCCCGGCCCCGTGGATGAGCGCGAACGTGGAAGCGGCCACGCGAGGACTCTCAGTCCCCGAGGATCGCGCCGGTGGACGCTGACTTCACGAGCTTGACGTACTTGCCCAGCACACCCTTGGTGAACTTCGGCGGCAGCGGCTCCCAGCCCTCGCGGCGCTTGGCGAGCTCCGCCTCGTCGACCAGCAGATCCAGCGCGCCGGTGGAGACGTCCAGGCGGATCCGGTCGCCGTCGCGCACGAAGGCGATCGGTCCGGCGTCCACCGCCTCCGGAGCGATATGGCCCACGCACAGCCCGGTGGTGCCACCGGAGAAGCGGCCGTCGGTCATCAGCAGCACGTCCTTGCCGAGCCCCGCGCCCTTGATCGCCCCGGTGATCGCGAGCATCTCGCGCATGCCGGGACCGCCCTTGGGGCCTTCGTAACGGATCACCACCACGTCGCCGTGGGTGATGGTGCCGTCGTTCAGGGCGTCCAGAGCGTGCTGCTCCCGTTCGAACACGCGGGCGGTGCCCTCGAAGACGTCGTCCTCGAAGCCGGCGGACTTCACCACCGCGCCCTCAGGGGCGAGCGAGCCCTTCAGTATCGTGATGCCGCCGGTCGGGGCGATCGGAGCGCTCGCCGGGCGCAGCACCGTGCCGTCGGCCGGGCGGGGCGCGAGAACCTCGAGGTTCTCAGCGATCGTGGAACCGGTGACGGTGAGACAGTCACCGTCCAGCAGGCCTTCGTCCAGCAGGGTCTTCATAACCACCTGGATCCCGCCCACATGGTCCACGTCGTTCATCACGTAGCGGCCGTAGGGCTTCAGATCCGCGAGGTGAGGGACCTTCGCACCGATGCGGGCGAAGTCGTCGAGCGTCAGGTCGACCTCCGCCTCGTGGGCGATCGCCAGCAGGTGCAGCACCGCGTTGGTGGAGCCGCCGAAGGCCTGCACCACCGCGATCGCGTTCTCGAAAGCGGCCTTGGTCATGATGTCGCGGGAGGTGATGCCGGCACGGAGCATGCTCACCACGGCCTCGCCCGCGCGGCGTGCATCCGCATCGCGGCGACGATCGGCCGACGGCGGCGTGGCAGAGCCCGGGATCGACATGCCGATCGCCTCGGCGACCGTGGCCATGGTGTTCGCGGTGTAGAAACCGCCGCAGGCACCCTCGCCCGGGCAGATGGAGCGCTCGATGCGGCCCACGTCCTCACGGCTCATCAACCCGCGGGCGCAGGCGCCGATCGCCTCGAACCCGTCGATGATGGTGACGTCCTTCTCCGCGCCGTCCTCGAGGGTGACGCGGCCCGGCATGATCGTGCCCGCGTAGACGAACACGCTGGCCAGATCCAGGCGAGCCGCCGCCATCAGCATGCCCGGAAGGGACTTGTCGCAGCCGGCCAGCAGCACCGACCCGTCGAGCCGCTCGGCGCTCATCACCGTCTCCACGCTGTCGGCGATCAGGTCGCGGGAGACCAGTGAATAGTGCATCCCGTCGTGCCCCATCGAGATGCCGTCGGAGACGGAGATGGTGCCGAACTGCAGCGGATAGCCGCCGCCTGAGTGCACACCCTCTTTGGAGGCCCGGGCGAGCCGGTCGAGCGACAGGTTGCAGGGGGTGATCTCGTTCCAGGAGCTCGCGATCCCGATCTGGGGCTTGCCCCAGTCCTCATCGCCCATCCCGACCGCGCGCAGCATCCCGCGCGAGACGGTCGCGCCCAGGCCGTCGGTGACCTGACGGCTGCGGGGCTTGATGTCCGGGCCGGTGCCCGGGGCGGCAGAAGCGGCGGTCGAAGGATCGGTGAAGGCGGCGTCGGCGTCCATACCTTCGACTGTACGGGTCGCATCGGCCCCAGCCCACCCTTTGTGCACTCTGGCCGCCAGAGGTACCGGTACCGAAGACCCTGCCCACCGAGATCCTGTACCGAGGATCCATGGCGGCCCGCCGCTGCCGAGGATAGGTTCGATATGGCCGCCGACCAGGGCGTTCACCGCCGTCGCTGATCGTGGCCGCGGCTCCCTCCCCACTCTCCTCGAGGTCACCATGAAGACGCATCTCCTGCTGTCCAGGCTCTCCACCGGCGCTGCTGCGCTCGCCCTGCTCGCCGTCCCCTCCCTCGCCCACGCCGACACCGCCCCCGAGCCCGGGGCCTCGACGGTCAGCGCCACCGTCGGGCAGCCCGCACCCGCCTCCGCGCCCGCGGGTTCCTGGCTCGCCGAGACCCCCACCACGATCGACGAGACCGCGCTTGCGGAGCTCGAGATCGCCGAACCCGGAGCCGGCTCCGACTACGACCGCGACGCCTTCGGGACAGCTTGGGCCGACGTCGACGAGAACGGCTGCGGCACTCGCGACGACATCCTCGCCCGCGACATGACCGAGGAGACCTTCGGCGACGAGGAGGAATGCGAGGTGCGCACCGGCACCCTCGAAGACCCGTACTCGGGCGAGACCATCGACTTCGACAAGTCCGAGGGCTCCTACCAGATCGATATCGACCACCTCATCCCGCTCGGCGCCGCCTGGGAGGCCGGAGCGGACGAGTGGACCGACGGGGAGCGGCTCGCCTATGCCAACGATCCGGCAGTGCTGCTGGCCGTCAACGCAGGCGACAACCGCTCCAAGAGCGACGCCACCATCGGGGAGTGGATGCCCGACAACGAAGCCATCTCCTGCCAGTACGGCGCGCAGTGGGTCGAGGTCTCCGTCGAGTACGAGCTATCCGTCTCCGAGGAGGACCACCAGGTGCTCAGCGACCTGGCCGAGGAGTGCGCCTGAGCCGGCTCAGGCTCCGGGCACCTGCCGCTCGTCCGGGCCGTCGTACTGCGCCAGCGGCCGGATCAGGGCGTTGTTCGCGCGCTGCTCCATGACGTGCGCGGTCCAGCCGGTGATGCGGGCGGCGATGAACAGCGGCGTGAACATCTCGGTGTCGAAGCCCATCAGGTGGTAGGTGGGCCCGGCGGGGTAGTCGAGGTTGGGCTTGATGCCCTTGGCCTCATCCATCGCCTGCTCCAGCCCGTTGTACAGGCCCAGGATCTCGCGACGGTCGAAGTGGGCGATCATCGCGTCCATCGCCTGCTCCATCGTCGGCACGCGGGAATCGCCGTGCTTGTAGACGCGGTGTCCGAAGCCCATCACCTTCTTCTTCTGGGCCAGTGCGTCCTCCATCCACGCCTTCGCGCGGTCCTTGGCCTCGGCCTCGGTCTCCTCGGTCCGGATGCCGAGCTCGTCGAAGGTGTGCATCACGGCCTCGTTCGCGCCGCCGTGCAGCGAGCCCTTCAGTGCACCGATCGCCCCGGCCACCGCAGAATGCAGATCCGACAGGGTCGAGGTGATGACCCGGGCGGTGAAGGTGGAGGCGTTGAAGGAGTGCTCGGCGTACAGCACCATCGAGATCCGGAAGGCGTCGACCACTTCGGGGGCGGCCTCCTCACCGAATGTCATCCACAGGAAGTTCTGCGAGTAGTCGAGGTCCTCACGCGCAGCGATCGGCTCGGTGGGACCGCCTGCGCGCCGACGCCGCTGCTCGTAGGCGATCACCGCAGGCAGCTGGGCGAACAGGCGCCTCGCCTTCTCCAGCTCGGCCTCGGGGAGGAGTCCTCGGCGGTGGGGTCGAGGGCGCCGAGCACGGAGACGGCGGTGCGCACCGAATCCATCGGATGGCAGGTGGCGGGCAGCGAATCCAGCGCCGCCTTCACCTGTAGGGCGAGCTCCCCGGTGGCTGCGCTCGTGCCGGGTGGCCGCGGCGAGCTCCTGCTCATCGGGCAGCTCGCCCGTCCACAGCAGATGCGCCACCGCCTCGAGGGGCTGGGTCGCGGCCAGCTGCGGCACGGGGTAGCCGCGATAGAGCAGCGAGTTGGTCTCGGGGTTCACCTTCGAGATGGCGGAGACGTCGGCGACGACCCCGTTCAGGCCCTTGCGGATCTCACTGGTCTCGGTGGTCATCTCTCACTCCTGGGTCGACGGCGGCGTCTGGTCGGTGCGATGGGCGGTGGGTACTTCGAAGTCGAACACCGAGGCGTCGAAACGGTTGTACCCCTCATAGTCCACCAGTTCGTAGAGTCTGGCGCGAGTGAGCATCTCCGGGACCCGGGATTCCTGGGTGCCCTCGTCGAGGATCGTCTCCAGCACCCGCTCGGCGGCGCCCATCGCGCTGCGCAGCAGCGTGACCGGGTAGATCACCATCGCCACGCCCGCCGATGCGAGCTGCTCACGGGTGTACAGCTCGGACTTCCCGAACTCGGTCATGTTCGCCAACACCGGCACGTCCAGCGCGGCGCAGACCTGCTCGAACTCGGAGAGGTCCTTCAGAGCCTCGGGGAAGATCGCGTCAGCCCCAGCGTCCACCAGCGCCTTCATCCGGTCGATCGCTGCATCGAGCCCATCGGTGGCGCGCAGGTCGGTGCGAGCCATCACCAGGAAGTTCTCGTCACGCCGGCCATCGGCCGCGGCCCGGATCCGCTTCGTGGCGGTCTCCAGATCCACCATCGCCTTGCCGTCGAGGTGGCCGCAGCGCTTGGGGTTGACCTGGTCCTCGATATGGCAGCCGGCGAGGCCGGCGTCCTCGAGCTCCTGGATCGTGCGGGCCACGTTCATCGGTTCGCCGAAGCCGGTATCGGCATCGATCAGGCAGGGCAGGTCGGTGGAGCGGGCGATCTGACCGCCGCGGGCCGCGACCTCGCTCAGGGTCGTCAGC
The DNA here is from genome assembly GCF_014400405.1 of Brachybacterium sp. Z12. GTDB lineage: Bacteria > Actinomycetota > Actinomycetes > Actinomycetales > Dermabacteraceae > Brachybacterium. The sequence goes on from NZ_CP060496.1 coordinate 1,358,113, forward strand.
CCCACGTCGGGCAGTCCGAGCTCGTTGGCGATCACCGCCCCGGAGATGTACACCCCGGGGAAGCCCTTCTCCTGGATGAGCTTCGCCGACAGCGGCGTGAACGCGCCCGGGAAGGGCTGCGCAGCCCCGGGCGTGAGCAGGGCGCGCAGGTGCTGGCGTTTCTGCGCCGGCGTGGTGGTGGAGGACAGCATCAGAACAGGCCCTTCGGCCCGGCCGACGCGTCGATCACGCCGGGCGCGGCCTGGATGTTCAGCTGACCCAGCTCACCGGCACGCAGCTGGGAGAGGTTCGCGGCCGCTTCGAGGAAACGTTCGATCTCGGCCGGCTCGACCAGTCCGTCGGCAAGGGCGCGGAACTTGCCGACGTACTGCTCCCGGGCGAAGGGGCGGGCGCCCTGCGGGTGGGCATCGGCCACCGCGATCTGGTCCTCGATGACGGTGCCGTCCTTCAGCGTGATGACCACGGCGCCGCCGAACGCCTTTTCGGTGAGGTCCAGCGAGTGGTAGCGGCGGGTCCACTCCGGCTCCTCCTCGGTGGTGACCTTGTGCCACAACGCCACGGTGTCGGGGCGGGCGGCGCGCTCGGGTGCGTAGGAGTCCACGTGATGCCAGGAGCCGTCCTGCAGGGCGACGGTGAAGATGTACGGGATCGAGTGGTCGAGGGTCTCGCGCGAGGCCGTCGGATCGTACTTCTGCGGATCGTTCGCTCCGGAGCCGATCACGTAGTGGGTGTGGTGCGAGGTGCGGATCAGGATCGAGGCGACGTTGCCGGGGTCGGTGGCCTCGGGGTGCTCATGGTGCAGCTTGCGGGCAAGATCGATCAGGGCCTGCGCCTGGTACTCCGCGGAGTGTTCCTTGGTGTAGGTGTCCAGGATGGAGCGCTTGGGCTCACCAGCCTCCGGCAGCGGCACCGTATACCGCGCCTCGGGGCCGTCCAGCAGCCAGGCGATCACACCGTCCTCGCCCTCGTAGATCGGCACGGGGAGGTCTGGCCGCGCATCGCCCTGTCCGCCGCTTCGACGGCCAGCTTCCCGGCGAAGGCAGGGGCGTGGGCCTTCCAGGTGGAGATCTCGCCCTTGCGGGACTGACGGGTGGCGGTGGTGGTGTGCAGCGCCTGGCCGATGGCCTGGAACACCGTCTCGGTGTCCAGACCCAGCAGGGTGCCGATACCGGCGGCGGCCGACGGGCCGAGGTGGGCGACGTGGTCGATCTTGTGCTTGTGCAGGCAGATCGCGCGCACCAGATCCACCTGCAGCTCGTAGCCGGTGGCGAGGCCGCGGATCAGGTCGCGGCCGGAGCGGCCGGTGTGCTCGGCGACGGCGAGGACCGGGGGAATGTTGTCCCCGGGGTGGGAGTAGTCCGCGGCGAGGAAGGTGTCGTGATAGTCGAGCTCACGCACGGCCACACCGTTGGCCCAAGCGGCCCATTCGGGGGAGGAGTGCTGGGAGATGCCGAAGATGCTCGCGCCCGAGCCGCCGGTGGAGACCGGGTGGCTGAGCGCCTGGGTGCGGGCCGAGACGATCGGGGCACGGTTCAGGGAGGCGATGGCGACCGAGGCGTTGTCGATGATCCGGTTGATGATCATCTCTTCGACATCAGCCTCGACCTCGACCGGATCGACGGCGACCTCGGCCATCTTCCAGGCCAGCTGGCCTTCGCGGGGCAGGTTCTCGTCGGAGCGGTGGACGCGGACGGCGTGGTCTCTCATGCTGTTCTCTCCTGGGTGGTCGAGGTGTGGTCGGTGGGGTCGTGAGCTTCGCTCTGCAGGTGGGCGAGGGCGTGGTGGAGGTGGACGACGGTGCTCGCGGCCGCGAGCTCTGGATCGCCTGCCGCGATGGCCCGAGCGATCGCGGCGTGCTCCTGGGCGGAGGTGGCGAGCCGGGCGGGGGAGTTGCGGGCCAGCCGGCGCAGGCGCCCCAGATGCAGCCGCAGACCGCGCAGCGACTCGGCCAGGTAGGCGTTGCCGCTCGCACTGTCGAGAGCTGTATCGAGCTCTGAGGTGAGGGCGTAGTAGGCGGTGGGCTCGGCCCCTTCCGCGAGCTGCGCGGTGGTCTGATCGAAACGGGTGGCGAGGTCGTGGAAGCTCTCGCGCAGTGCGGCGCCGTCGACGGGATCGGCGGTGCGTTCTGCGGCGCGTCGGGCGGCGAGGGTCTCTAGGGCGATGCGCAGATCGAACAGTTGCGGGGCTTCGGCGAGGGAGACGGCGGTGACGATCACTCCGCGCCCGGTGGCGGGCGCTGCAAGCCCGTCCGCGGCGAGTCTGGAGATGGCTTCGCGGAGAGGGGTGCGGGAGACGCCCAGGCGTGCGGACTGCTCGACCTCGCCGAGGATCGTTCCAGGGGCGAGGATGCCTTCGACGATCTCCTCACGGAGGGCCCGGTAGGCCCGGTCACCGGCACGCATGGGAACGAGTGTATACAGCGGGGTGGTGAATGTGCAGATCGAGCGTGCCTGACCGCACGATCCTGACCCCTGTGTATACAGGATGTGCGGTGCGGCGGGGGATCGTTCCGTCAGATCGTACGGTGACGCGCGGCGGGATCCTGGGGCCCTTCGGTGTCGGCGGTGCGCTCCGGCAACCATGGGTCCTCGTCCTCGTTGAGGGGGATGTCGGAGTTCACGAGTTTGGATTCGAGGGACTTCGAGTAGATCGGTACCGGGTCGGAGGCGATCTCGATGGTGCCGTCGATGTCCTGCCACTCACCGCCGTTGACGGAGAACTGGCCGGAGAAGGTGGTGGTGAGGGTGATGTCGTACCAGCCCTCCTGGGTGTAGGCCGCCGAGACGGTCTCGGAGGGGTAGGGCTTGCCGGGGTTGGTGGTGGTGATGGTGTTCCCATCGCCGAGATCCCAGTGGAAGGAGGTAGGGATTGCGCGGATGGCGACCGGGGTGTCCAGCAGTTCTGTGCTGAGCTCCTGGATCGCCGGGTCGGTGTGGAGGACGTTCGTCATGTTCACCGGGAGCCAGCCATCGGCTGGACCGGCGTTCGCCTGCAGAGGCTTGACCGGCATCGATTTGAAATCGCTCAAGGTCACCGTGATGACGACCGGCTCTTCGGTGACTGCACCTACGTCGCTGGCAGGGATGCAGCGGAATCCCTGCGGAGTTTCCGTGCCCTCCGCGGTGTCGACTAAAAGTGTCTGCACCAGCACCATGTCATCACCGCTATCCCATGATGACTGGGCTCCAGGATCAACGACGATGTCGTTGGCGCCTTCCTGGATCTCGTAGTTCGTGCTTGAGGCGCACGAGTTTTCGTCGGTTACGCAATTAGTCGTGCCCGAGAGGTCGGTCACGCAGTTAGAGGCTGTGCCGCTCGCAACTAGGCGGGACGTGTAGTAGTGAGTGACGCTGGCCGCCGCAGGCGAACTGTTGGAGGTGTCTTCCTGAGGGGTGCCGCCAGTCTCTGCGTCGGTGTGCTCCTGTTTTGTCCCGGCCCCAATTCTGGCATCGCCAACGGTGCCTACCGTTCCCTCCGCTCCGTCCGCCTGCGATGCTGGCAAATAGCCGAAACAAAGCACTAAGACGAAAAGTGTCATCAAATGCCGGGCGGCATAGGTTTTAGCTATGGACATCGGAGCCCCATTCCGCCAAAAGTCCACCCGTAACCCACCTGTCTGTCGACCAGGTTAGTCCGCCTACTGCAATGTATTCGATAGGGTCGACCGCGACTGGTTCTCCGGATTCAGGATCTGGCCGCGTGTGATCCGGAATCGTGAAAGAATAGCCGATCTCGTAGTCGAAGTTCTCGGAATCGTGTGGTGTGAGCTTGACGTCACGGACAGTGAATTCACTCCAGTACAGACCCTGTTCTTGGAGCTTGGGAAGCTCGGCGTTGAACCCGGGGCATCCCTCGCATGCGTCGGTCTGAAGCTCCAAGAGCTCCGAGTCTTCACCAGTTTGGTGAGCCCACATGGACACAGCGATGTAGTACCGGAACGCCTGGATCGCACCGTCTTCGGTCTTCTCGTCCATCCCCGCATAATCCGCAGGATCCGGCGGCGGGATGTCGGGGGCTGCGGCGGTTGCTTCGTCCGTCTCCTCGCCGCCTCCGTCGCTTGGTCCGGCGTCTCCGCCGCCATCGCTGGGGCCGTTGACGTTGATCTCGGGCGGGGCCGTGGTGACGGGGCCTTCCTCGACGTCACCGCACGCGGCGAGACCGAGGAGGAGTGCGCCTGCAGCGGCGGCGCTGAGGAGGCGACGGGGCATGGAGGTGCCTTCCGGGAGTGTGTCAGATCACCGGTACGTTATCCAGGAACTCCCAGGTTCGCCATCGGTTCATCGCGGCTGTGGATAACTCCGGCTCCGGAAGGCTTCCACGGTCTCGGCCGGATCGAGCACCGCTGCGGGGTGAGGGCCAGCCTTCAACCAGGCAGAACGCCACTGTTCGATGTCCGGCGAGGAGAGCCCACCGCCGGCGAGCAGCACCATGTTCCCGTCGGCGGGAGTGCTCAGCAGCGAGGAATGGGTCAGTGTCCACACCCCCGAGAGGCCAGCCTCTGCAGAGGCATCCTCGAGCTCGCGCACTTGAGCGGTGAGGAAGCGCTGCCCGGCATCATCACCGACGTTGACCAGCAGCATCCCGTCGTCCTCCAGGTGCGAGAACGCTTCGAGATAGAAATCCTTCGCGGCCAGATGCTTCGGTGACTCCTCGCCGGAGAACACGTCCAGCACGATCGCGTCGAAGCGTCGGCCCTCCATGGCGGCGAGCTGCTGGCGGGCATCGCCGATCACCACTTCGAGGTCCGTGCCCTCCGGCATCGGTAGCGCTGTGGTGACGAGCGTGGGCAGCTCTCGCTCGATCTCGATCACCACCTGGGCGGAGCCGGGCCGTGTGGCCTGGACGTACCGCGCGAGCGTCAGTGCACCGCCACCCAGATGCGCCACCCGCAGCGGTTCGCCGGGAGGCCACGCCTCGTCGAGCACGTTGGCCATCCGCCGCAGATACTCGTGCACGATGTGCGTCGGGTCCTCGAGATCGACGTGGGACTGCTCCACGCCACCGATCTGCAGCGCCCACCCGCCGGAGACCTCATCCATGACGATCCACGCGGGCTGGTCGGAGAAGCTCAGCTGGGCAGTGCGCTGAGCGCCGGGAAGGAAACCTTGGGTGGCCATGAGGCCATTGTGCGGGATGCCGGAACTGGGGCTCACCAGGGACGACAATAGGGACATGCACACCCTCGAGATCGGAAACCGCAGCTTCGTCATCTCCCGTGCCCAGAAGGAGGACGTTCCGCAGCTCGTGGCGCTCCTGGCCGACGACGTGCTCGGCCGGGACCGCGAGAGCTTGGACCTCGAGTCCTATGAGCGGGCCTTCGCACGGATCGACCGCGATGAGAACCAGCTGCTGATCGCGGTGAGGGATGAGAAGGACTCGCTCGTCGCGACGATGCAGCTCACGCTGATTCCCTCCCTGTCCCGTGGCGGCGCGACCCGGCTGCAGATCGAAGCCGTCCGCGTCGCCGGATCGACCCGGGGAGCGGCCTGGGCACGGCACTGTTCGAGTGGGCCCATCAGTGGGGACGGGAGCACGGTGCGCAGCTCGCGCAGCTGACCACCGATGCCGCACGTACCGACGCTCAGCGCTTCTACGACAGGCTCGGCTACGTCCCGAGCCATGTCGGCTGCAAACTGACGCTGTGAGCGCGCATCAGCGCCGCGGGCCCGAATACACATGCACGTGCAGGTGCTTGGAGTCCTGATACGTGCCGAGGTTCGTGAGCACCGCCGCCGCACCGTGCTCGAGCTCCACCTCGCGGGCGACCCGCTGCACCACGCTCAGCAGCGCACGCAGATCAGCCTCGTCAGCCACGGCCGCCGTGGTGAACGAGCTGATGTGCCGCTTGGGCACCACCACGATATGCTGCTGCCAGAACGGTCGCGTGTGGTGGTAGGCGAGCACCAGCTCGTCCTCATGCACCACGTCCAGCGCCCCGGGATCCGGGATCGCGACGTCGCAGTAGAAGTCCGTGCCCGAGTACGTCGTGGTGCGTGCAGTCATGAGCTCATCATCCAACACCTCGCGGGCGTACGCTCGTGAGCGAACAGTGGGGGAGAGGAGAGGCGATGACGACCACGGAGCACAGCCCCGAGGAGATCGCTGCGGCGAAGAGCGAAGTGCTCGCCGAGCTGGAAGCCCTGTCGGATCCGAGGATCCGCGCGGTCAACGAGAAGCACGGCGACACCCACGCCGTGAACCTCACCAAGCTCCGCGCCCTCGCCAAGCGGCTGAAGGCGCAGCCCATGCTGGCCCGCGCACTGTGGGATTCGGAGGACTCCGCCGCCAAACTGCTCGCGATCCTCATCTCCCGTCCTTCGCACTTTGCGCACGACGAGCTCGACGCGATGCTGCGCACAGCCGGCACCCCCAAGGTCCACGACTGGCTCGTGAACTACCTCGTGCAGAAGGGCCCCCATAGCGAGACGCTGCGCGAAGCCTGGTTTGCTGACCCCGACCCGGTGGTCGCGAGCGCCGGATGGGCACTGACCAGCGATCGGGTGGTGAAGAAGCCCGAGGGGATCGACCAGGTCGCCCTGCTGGATCAGATCGAGGCCGAGATGGCGGATGCCCCGGAGCGGCTGCAGTGGGCGATGAACACGTGCCTGGCCCAGATCGGCATCACGAATCCTGCACTGCGGAACCGGGCACGGAGCATCGGGGAGCGCCTGGAGGTCCTCAAGGACTATCCGACGCCGCCGAACTGCACCTCACCCTTCGCGCCGATCTGGATCGACGAGATGGTGAGGCGCGGACGCGCCGGCTGAGCGGGCGCCCCTCTCACTGCACCGCTGCGACCTCGACGAGCAGCGCCTTGTGGTCGGAGCCGGAGACCGCCTCGAAGCTGGACACCTCACCGAGCACGTCATCGGAGGCGAGGGCGTGGTCGATCCGGGCGAACGAGGGGATCCTGCTGTTCACGGGCCAGGTCGGGTGCCACCGCACACCCTCACCCGGTCGCCGGGCGGCCAGATCGCGCAGGTCGCCGCTGGCGGTCATCTCCCGCATCGTGTGGCTGCTCGATCGCGTTGAAGTCCCCGACCAGCAACAGGTTCTCTTCGAGGTACGGCTCGGCGAGCTCCCGCACTGCAGCTGCATCCCCGGCCCAGGCATCGGCGCCCACCTGCGGGGGCGCCGTATGGATCACGCCGATGTGCCAGTCCGTGCCCTCGACGGTGGTGGTTGCGATCAGGTTCTCGAACACGGTGCCCTCTGCCTGGGCGCTCAGCTCGATCGGAGTGCGTGACAGGAGCGCCGAGCCGGCGGCGCCCTCCGCCGCGGTGCCGGCCTGATGCGGGAACTGCTCGAGCACACCGGCTGAGGCGAGCTCCTCCTCGAAGGCCGGGGTGTACTCCTGCAGCGCGAGCACATCGACGTCCTCGGTGAGGAGGGAGGAGAGCTCGTCGATGTCCGCGCGGCCGTACTGGAGGTTCAGCGAGAGCACGCTCAAAGTGCTGCCGACGGCGATGGGAGCGTCGGAGCGCTCCGGCCCGGGCAGCATCGGCCACGCGCACACCGTCATCGCCGCGATCAGGACCACGGCGCCGAGGATCCGCCAGCGGTCGCGCAGCACCAGCAGCAGGCCGAGGCAGGAGATCAGCACCGGGATCCACAGCAGCGGGATGAATGTGGAGGTGGCGATCATGAGGGGATGTCAGGTGTGCAGCTCGGTGAACAGTCTCAGCACGATCAGCACCGCCGCAGCGAGCCCCGCCGGCACGAGCAGGATCCAGCCCAGCACGGCGAGGGCCGTGCGGCCCGTGCGCCGTCGGAGCCTGGGGTCCGCCCGGTGGGGCGCCGAGGACGAGGAGGAGTGCTCTGCGGTGCTCACCCGAGGAGCGTAGACCGGCAGGGCCGCCAGCCGCCGCAGCCTCGACAGCGGTCAGAGGCGCGCCGTCATACGGCCCCGGGTGCTGCCCGCGGCCCATGGCGGAGGATGGGGCTATGACCCACTTCTACCGGCCCTCTGAGGGCCATAGGCTGCCGCACGATCCCTTCAACGCGATCATCGCGCCGCGGCCGATCGGCTGGATCGCCACGGTGGGTGCGGGGGCGGCGGAATCTCGCCCCGTACTCGTTCTTCAACGCCCTGAACTACCAGCCCCCGCTCGTCGGATTCTCCAGCAACGGTTGGAAGGGCACCGTCGCCAACTGCCGGGACTCGGGTGAGTTCACCTGGAACCTGGTCACGCGCGACCTGGCCGCACAGATGAACGTCACCTCGACCACCGCCGACGTCGACGAGTTCGACGCCGCAGGACTGGAGGCCGCGGACTCGTCGGAGATCACCGCGCCACGGGTCGCCGCCTCGGCGGTGACCTTCGAATGCCGCGTCACCCAGATCGTCGACCTCCAGGCCGCCTCCGGCAGAGCCTCGGGGTCCTGGTTCGTCGTCGGAGAGGTCGTGGGCGTCCATATCGAGGAGTCGCTGCTGGTCGAGGGAGTCTTCGACACCGCCGCGGCCCAGCCGGTGCTGCGCGGCGGCGGGCCGACCGCGTACTTCGGGATCGATGAGGCCCACCGCTTCGACATGCGCCGCCCGGATTGAACGGGCCTTCGACACCGCCTCGCCGCCGACTCTGAGCTGTAGGTTCTCGCTCGTCATGAGCACGGCTCGCTGACCTACGCTGCGACCGAGCCTCGCGGACGGCGGAGCGCGAGCGGCAGGGTCAGCAGGGAGAGGGCGCCGCCGACCAGCAGGGCCGTGCTGAAGGACGAGCCGCTGGCGATCATCCCGATCATTACCGCGCCCAGGCCCGTCCCGGCGTCGAAACCGATGTTCCACACCGCACTGGCCGAGCCGTAGTGCGGGCGGCTGACGGCCTGGAACGCCACCACCAGGGTGAGGTTCTGCAGGGCGCCGTAGCTGATGCCCACCAGCGTCGCTCCGGCCAGCAGGGCCAGCACATCGGTGGCCTGGGGGTCGCGTACTGCCCAGGCGAGGACGGCCATGCCGACGCTGGTGATGATGACCAGCGGCCAGATGAACGCCTGCGGCCCGAACATGTCGGACAGCCCGCCCGCTCGCCAGCGGGCCAGCGCCGCGGTCACCGTCATGCACAGCAGGGCGAGCGTGCTCAGACCCGCGCTGTCGCTCATCGGCGCCATGAAGGTGATCAGGGCGCCACCGGCCAGGGTGACTGCCAGCAGCAGCACCATCGGTCGTAGCAGCTGCAGATAGGGCGGCCGTTCCCGCGAGGTGGGGGCGCGCTCGATCCGTCGGCCCAGGATGATCGCCGGCACCACGCCCGCCGCGGGCAGCATCCCGAGCGCGAAGATCAGCCCGAAGCCGAGGTTCTCCACGATCCACGGTCCGCCGGAGACGAAGAGCACCTGTGGACCGGCGATCGCTAGTCCGTACACGCCGATCGCCTTGCCCCGGCGGGCAGGTTCGACCAGCTCCGCGACCAGAGCGCTGCCGGTCACGGTGAGCACCCCGAAGCCCAGACCGCGCACCGCCGACAGCGCGAGCACGGGCAGGAGGTCGTCGCTGAGAGCGAAGGCGCCCGCAGGCAGGCCCAGCAGCAGCACCCCGGCAGCCAGCACAGGTGACCATCCGAAGCGGCGCAAGGCGGCGGGAACGACCAGCTGGGTGAGGACGGTGAAGAGCATGAGCACGCCGTTGACCAGTCCGGCGCCGACGGAGCCGGCGCCCCCGTGGACCGCCCACAGCGGTGCGACCGGCAGCAGAGCCGCGTACCCGGAGAACCCCAGAACGGTCATGGCGATGAGCAGGGGCATGCCCGGAGCGCGCAGGGCCGAACCGTTCACTGCATATCGGCGGGGGAGACGGGCGCGAAAGTTCGCTCGGGAGGAAGAGACATGGCTCGAAGGCTAACGCCGAGGCCGTGAGGTCTGCAGCTGGGCGCAGAGACCCCAGCCTGCTCGGCGTGACACAGGCGGTCCCGAAGCCCGCGGCCCGTGCGCGCGTCGCTCACCCCGCGGTCGTCAGCCGTTGCCGAGCTCCATCGTGGTCCAGGCGCGCTCCGCCCGGTCCCGTGCCGGCCACCAGATGGAGCTGAGGGGACGGCGCCCTGCACCATGCAGAGCACCGTCTCCTCAGCTCCATCTCGTGAACCCGCCCGGCGCGATCTGGACCGTTCCGCCTTGCCGATCCCCTTGCCGACCGCCCCGTTCCGTCATCCTCGCTCGGGCTCGGACGCGAGGAAAGAGTCCGGATCCACCGGGCGCTTCGCGCGGGGGAGGCCATCGACGACCAGCAGGTACGAGTCGGTCACGAGCTCCCGCACGAACTCTGCGTCGAGGCCTCCTCCGGGTTCGAGGGTGATCCAGTGGCGCTTGTTCATGTGATAGCCGGGGTGATGTCCGGATGTGCCTGGCGTAGCGCCACGGAGTCCCGCGGCTCCGCCTTCAGCACCACCACCGGAACCCCGCGCACTCCGGTGAGCAGGAGGAACATCCGGCCGACGGCCTTCGCCACGTCGTACTCCGGCCCGAAGGGGTGGGTCATCTCGGCGGCAGGCAGTTCCTCGGCGCGGGCGCGGGCGATGTCCTGCAGTGCGATGCCGTCCATGTCAGTCCTCCTGCCGCGCGAGTGGAGTCCGGGCGGCTCGTCGTCTGACGCAGTGGCTCTTTTCGCGCAACGCCTCGATCGGCCCGGCGCGTCCTCTCCGCCTGGGAGTGATCCATGGCTGTCATCGTGTTCTGTGTCACTCCGGGATGAAGCGGGAATGGACCTGACCCCCGCAAAGTTGAGTGAGGTGTACTCAAGTTTGGATCCTCTGGATTGACAACAGTCGCGACGAGTTCTCTACTTGAGTGCGTACAGCTCAAGTCTTGCCGTCGGCCCAGTGGCCGGCAGCGCATGAACTCGTTGCGGCGCATCCGCCGTAGAAAGGCAGGCACCCATGTCCCGTGTCGTCGGAATCGACCTCGGTACCACCAACTCCGCCGTCGCCGTCCTCGAAGGCGGTCAGCCCACGGTCATCGCGAATGCCGAGGGCTCGCGCACCACCCCGTCGGTCGTCGCCTTCTCCAAGCAGGGCGATGTCCTCGTCGGCGAGGTCGCCAAGCGCCAGGCCGTCACCAACGTCGATCGCACGATCGCCTCCGTCAAGCGCCACATGGGCACCGACTGGAGCAAGGAGATCGACGAGAAGAAGTACACCCCGCAGGAGATCTCCGCGCGCACCCTCGGCAAGCTCAAGAAGGACGCCGAGTCCTACCTGGGCGAGGCCGTGACCGATGCGGTCATCACCGTCCCCGCCTACTTCTCGGACTCCGAGCGTCAGGCCACCAAGGACGCCGGCACCATCGCGGGCCTGAACGTCCTGCGCATCATCAACGAGCCCACCGCTGCCGCTCTCGCCTACGGCCTGGAGAAGGGCAAGGACGACGAGCAGATCCTGGTCTTCGACCTCGGCGGCGGCACCTTCGATGTCTCCCTGCTCGAGGTGAGCAAGGATGAGGAGGGCTCCACCATCCAGGTCCAGGCCACCGCCGGTGACAACCGCCTCGGCGGCGACGACTGGGACCAGAAGGTCGTGGACTGGCTGGTCTCTCAGGTCAAGAACAAGGACGGGGTGGATCTGTCCAAGGACAGGATCGCCCTCCAGCGCCTGAAGGAAGCTGCTGAGCAGGCCAAGAAGGAGCTCAGCGCCTCGACCTCCACCTCGATCTCGCTGCAGTACCTGTCGATGACCGAGAACGGCCCGCTGCACCTGGATGAGAAGCTCACCCGTGCCCAGTTCGAGGACATGACCTCGGATCTGCTCGAGCGCACCAAGGCACCCTTCCACCAGGTCATCAAGGATGCGGGCGTCTCCGTCTCCGACATCGACCACGTGGTCCTCGTCGGCGGCTCGACCCGCATGCCGGCCGTCACCGAGGTCGTGAAGGCCCTCACCGGTGGCAAGGAGCCCAACAAGTCCGTGAACCCGGACGAGGTCGTCGCCGTGGGTGCCGCGCTGCAGGCAGCCGTCATCAAGGGTGAGCGCAAGGACGTCCTGCTCATGGACGTCACCCCGCTCTCCCTCGGCATCGAGACCAAGGGCGGCGTGATGACCAAGCTCATCGAGCGCAACGCGGCCATCCCTACCAAGACCTCCGAGGTGTTCTCCACCGCTGAGGACAACCAGCCCTCCGTGGCGATCCAGGTGTTCCAGGGCGAGCGTCAGTTCACCCGGGACAACAAGATGCTCGGCACCTTCGAGCTGACCGGAATCGCCCCGGCACCCCGCGGCATCCCGCAGGTCGAGGTCACCTTCGACATCGACTCCAACGGCATCGTGCACGTGACCGCCAAGGACCGCGGCACCGGCAACGAGCAGTCCATCCAGATCACCGGTGGCTCGGCTCTGTCCGATGAGGACATCGACCGCATGGTGAAGGACGCCGAGACCCACGCCGCCGAGGACGAGGAGCGCCGCAAGAACGCCGACGCCCGCAACACCCTCGAGCAGCTCGTCTACCAGGGCGAGAAGCTGCTGAAGGACAACGCGGACAAGATCGAGGACGCGGACAAGACCAAGTCCGAGGACGCCATCAAGGAGGCCAAGGACGCACTGGCCAGCGAGGACTCCTCCACCGAGGACCTCGAGGGCAAGCGCGACGCCCTCAACGAGGCGCTGCAGGCCGTGGGCACCGCGATCTACTCCCAGGCTGAGGGCGCTGAGGGCGCCGAGGGCGCTGAGGGTGGGACCGCCGAGTCGTCCGACGATGACGACGTGGTCGACGCCGAGATCGTGGACGAGGACGAGGAGCAGAAGTGATGACCGAGGACCGGAGCACTCCTGACGACGCGGAGCGTCCTGAGGGTGAGCCGAGGTTCTCCTTCACCGACAAGCGCAAGGTGAACCCCGAGGACGGCTCCGTCCGCTCCTCGGGGGCCACCCCCGCGGCAGAGGGTCAGGGCTCGGCTGAGCCTGTGGATCCGATCGATGCCGAGGCGGCGAAGCTCTTCGAGCAGGCGGCGCAGGGCGGGGACGACTCCGTCCCGGCCGACGCCGGCCGTGTTGCGGAGCTGGAGGGTCAGGTCATCGAGCTGACCGAGCAGCTCAAGCGCGAGCAGGCGGAGTACGTCAACTCCCGCCGGCGCATCGAGGGCGCGGCAGAGGTGAGCAAGGAGGCGGCAGTGGCCCGCGTCCTCGGCTCGCTGATCGGCGTGCTCGACGATGTGGAGCTGGGCCGCCAGCACGGCGACATCCCCGAGGGCACCCCGTTCCACTCGATCGCCCAGAAGCTCGAGGAGGTGCTCGGCTCGCACGGGCTGAAGCGCTTCGGCGCGGTCGGGGAGCAGTTCGATCCGAACCTCCACGAGGCGCTGATGCACGAGGACGCCGACGACGTCCAGACCGCGACGATCTCGCTGGTCATGCAGCCCGGCTACGCGATGCACGACCGCATCCTCCGACCCGCCCGGGTCGGCACCCGGGGCCCCGCCTGATCGACGTGCTGTGAGCTGGCGAACGGCAGGAGATCAGGCAGTCGATACCGCCTGATCGACGTGCTGTGAGCTCGCGAACGGCAGGAGATCAGGCAGTCGATACCGCCTGATCGACGTGCTGTGAGCTGGCGAACGGCAGGAGATCAGGGAGAAGGCAGAACCTGAGGGGTACCACCACCCCCATGACGCGGTGCGGGGCCCGTCGGCCATGAGCCGGCAGGCCCCGCGCCCGTCCCCCGTAGGACACGACGAAACAGCTGACGCTCCCGGAAGGAGACGCGCATGTCCCAACAGGACTGGCTCGACAAGGACTTCTACGCGGTCCTCGGCGTCTCCAAGGACGCGAGCGCGCAGGACATCAAGAAGGCCTACCGCACACAGGCCCGCAAGCACCACCCTGATCATCACCCTGACAATCCCAAGGCCGAGGAGAAGTTCAAGGAGATCGGCGAGGCCTACTCGGTCCTCACCGACGACGAGCAGCGCCAGCAGTACGACGCGATCCGGGCCATGGGCTCCGGCGGCGCGCGCTTCTCCGCCGGCCAGGGTGGCCCCGGCGGCGCCGGCTTCGAGGACGTCTTCTCCTCGATGTTCGGCGGCGGCGGCCACCCCGGCGCTCGTCCCGCTCCCGGCGGCGGCGCCAACCCCGATATCGACGATCTGCTGAAGATGTTCGGCGGCCAGGCCGGAGGCTTCGGCGGTGGGGGCCCGGCCGGGTTCGCCCCGAACCGCGCCCCGGCGAAGGGCTCCGACACCTCCGCACGGACCCGCATCAGCTTCCGCGACGCGGCGCTGGGCACCGATCTGCGGCTGACGGTCGACGGTCGCACGGTCACCACCCGCATCCCTGCGGGAGTGCATGACGGGCAGAAGATCCGCCTGCGCGGCAAGGGCCGTCCCGGTCCCGGCGGGGCCCCCGCCGGCGATCTGCTGCTGACCCTCGACGTCGAGGAGCACCCGGTCTGGAGCGCCGAGGGCACGAACCTGCGCATCACGGTGCCGATCTCCTTCGACGAAGCCGTGCTGGGCACCACCGTGGCGGTCCCGCTGCTGGACGGCGACTCCGTCTCGGTGAAGGTCCCGCCCGGCACCCCCTCCGGCCGCACCCTGAGGGTGCGCGGGAAGGGACTGGTCACCAAGAAGAAGACGGGTGACCTCCACGTCACCGTGCAGGTCGCGGTCCCCACCCACGTCGAAGGCGCGGCGAAGCAGGCGATCGAGGACCTCCGCTCAGCGCTGGCCGACGAGGATCCGCGCGCCGGCCTCAGCGAGGCCGCCGCCCGCTGACCCGGGCCTGGGCCCGGACGATGAGGCCCCCGCACCGCCCGATCCAGGAAGGAGCATCCCGATGGCGCACTCACCCCGCGTCGAGGACCGTGCCCCGGTCTTCGTGATCTCGGTGGCGGCGGAGCTGTCCGGGATGCATCCCCAGACTCTGCGCCAGTACGACCGGCTGGGCCTGGTGATCCCGCAGCGCACCCGGGGAGAGGCCGTCGCTACAGCACTCGCGACGTCACCCGCCTGCGGGAGATCCAGGCGCTCTCCCAGGACCAGGGCATCAACCTCGCCGGCATCAAACGGATCCTCGAGCTGCAGGACGAGGTCACCGCGCTCTGGAGGGGAAGCTCGAGCAGGTGCGCGAGCGGCTCGGTGCGATGACGCCCGCGCAGCGTCGCGTGTTCTCCGCCGATCGCGACGGGGAGATCAGCGCCCTGCGCCGCGGCGAGCGCCCGCGCCGCCGCAGCACCAGCAACGCCCTGGTGGTGTGGCGGCCTACGCGCCGTTCCTGATCTCGCGGGAGTGCTGGCGTGGGGTCACTGCGGCGAGCCGGTAGATCTCCTGGAGCTGCAGCGCCACCTGATCCAGGTCCACGCCCTCGGCCGCCTGCCGCCCGGCACCCGTGAGGTCCGCGAGATCCCCGGCCAGCAGTGCGGAGAGCTTTCGGGCGACCTGGCCCGCGAACTCGGGCCCGTCCCCGGTGACCTGGTGCGTGAGCACCCCGTCGGGCATCGCGTCCCGGTACAACGGGATCCCTCGCACCAGCGTGGGGGTCTCGCTCGCCAGCGCTTCCCAGAGCACGATCCCCTCTGTCTCCTCCTTGGTGAGGAAGGCGAAGACATCCGCCCCGGCGTAGGCCTCCCGCAGATGTTCCGCGTCCACGTACCCGGGGAACAGTGCATTGGGCGGTGCCGTCGAGAGCGCGTGCTGGACCTCCGCGGTCAGCAGGCGCGGGTCGGTGCGCCCGTACCAGACGAAGCTCACCTCGGGCAGCTGCCTGGCGACCTCGACCCAGTCCAAGATCCCCTTGCGCACCACCTGCATCCCCACGCTGATGACCACGGTGGCGTCGGGGGCGAGTCCGAGCCCTTCCCGCTGCCGTTCCCGTGCCGTCGGATCCGGGCGGAAGAAGCCGGTGTCCACGCCGTTGGACAGCACCCGGATCGGTGCGCTGATCCCGTATTTCGGGGCGGAGACCAGCTGCTTGGAGTAGTCGCTGGGGGTGACGACCACATCGCCGCGCCGGTACAGGTGTGCGATCCAGCGTCGGAAGAGAGGGGCGATCCGGTTCGATCCCGTGAAGGAATCCCGGAAATCGTCCTCGGTGGAGTGGGCCCACATCAGCACCGGCCGCCGCCGCAGCCGGGCCCACGTCGCCAGCACGGGGGTGTCCGGGAAGGGGTGTTCAGATGCACCACGTCGAAGCGGCGCAGCGGATTGGTGATCACCTGGTGCCCGAGCGAGCGCACCGCCTTCTCCTGGTGACGCATCGCGGCGCCGATGCCTGATTCACGGGCGAGGCCTGCGAGACCTCGGGGCATCAGCACCCGCAGCGGCTCCTCGGCTCGGGCAGGCTGTTGCGGACCCCGGCCGGGCAGCACGGTGCCGGCCAGACGCTCGATCCGGCGGAGGGCACCGCCCCAGGGACGGTTGCTTCGCGGGTCGCGAGAACTCATGAGCATGGGGGAACTCCGTTCACCAGGGCAGGAATCGCATGACCAGGGTGCTGATGCCCAGCCCATAGGCGATCAGAGCCCATGGCTTGCACAGCAGGATGATCGCGACATAGGTGCGCCACCGCATCCGGGTGGTGCCGGCGATGTAGCACAGCAGGTCATCCGGTGCCACGGGCAGGGCGATCGCCACGGCGAAGGCGCGTGTGAAGTGGGGGCTGCGGGTCCAGCCGAGGAATTTCTCGACCGTGCGCGGGCGGAAGATCCGTTCGATGAGCGACATCCCCACGTTCCGGGCGATGAGGAAGTTCAGCAACGAGCCCGCGCACACCGCGATGTAGTTGTAGACCGTTCCCTCGACGGGGCCGAACAGCACCGGGCCGGCCAGCACGAGCAGCCCGGCGGGCACGATCGGGAACACCACCGAGGCGGCCGAGACCACCAGGAAGACGATCGGTCCCCAGGCCCCCAGAGAGTCGATGAACGCCTGCAGGTTCTCGAGGGACTGCAGCACTCCCGCCTGCAGCCCCCACCAGACCAGGCCGATGCTGAGGCCGAGCCCCAGCAGGGGGAGAGCTGCGCGGCGAGCCGCAGCGGATCACGCGCAGGAGCTGCCGCCGGCGGCGACGAGGCGGTTCGTACGATCGGGATGCTGTCGGTGCTGGTGCTCATGCGGCCACCGGTTGGCGGCGGATGATCTGCGGGGAGCGCCGCTCACGTGCCTGCTCGTACACGTCCAGCACGTGGCGGCCGAACTTCTTGGCGCCGAACGTGGCGTGGGCGTGCTCGAGGGCGGCCACGGCCATCTGCTCGCGCCGCAGCGGATCGTCGAGCAGGCTGTCCAGCTGGGTCGAGAACTGCGCGGCGTCCTCGTACTGCCAGCCGGTGCGGCCCTCGAGGATGACGTTCGTCAGCGAGGGGTCGCGCCGGGCCAGCAGGGGCAGCCCGCTGGCCATCGCCTCGATGAAGGTCAGCCCCTGGGTCTCGCTGCGGGAGGCGCTGACGAACACGTCCCCCACGCGATACCAGCGCTGCACCTCGGCAGGAGCCACCACTCCGGTGAAGCGGACGCGGCCGGCGATCCCGAGCGAATGCGCACGCGCCTCGAGCTCGGCGCGATAGGGCCCGTCGCCGACCAGCACCAGCACGGTGTCAGGGCGGTCTGCGGCGGCCACCATCTCCAGCACCTCGTCGAGGTTCTTCTCCTTGGCCAGGCGGGAGACGGAGACCAGCACCTTCTGCTCCTCGGCGATCCCGAGGTCGGCGCGCAGAGCTCTGGTGTCCGCGAGCTCCTCCGTGCTGCGGGCCGGGCGGAACTTGTTCAGGTCCAGGCCGGTGGGGATCACGTGCAGAGGCTGGTGCACGCCGTAGCCGGTGAGCAGGTCGGCGACCTTCGCGGTCGGGACGACCACGGCATCGGTACCAGCGAGGACCCGGCGGGAGAACGTCTCGACGACCTTGCGGCCCATGGTCCGGCTGGGGGAGTAGTAGTGGGTGTAGTCCTCGTAGATCGTGTGATACGTGTGCACCAGCGGCACGGACAGGGTGCGGGCGATGCGTCGTGCCCAGACGTAGGTCGAGAACTCAGCCTGCGAGTGGACGACGTCGGGCCGCCAGTTCAGGATGTCTCGCAGCACGCGACGGCTCGAGGGCATGCCGACGCGGGCACGTTCGTAGACCAGCGCCGCGGAGACCGAACCGATGCGGTAGAGGCCCGGCTCATGATGGGGACGGATCCCCTGCGAGAGCGTCAGCACCCGCACGTCGACGCCGAGCGCGATGAGCTCCCGTCGCAGCGTCTGGACGGAGGCCACGACCCCGTTGACCACGGGCTCCCACCAATCGGTGGTGATCAGCACTCGCAGGGGGCGGCGCGGCTCACTCGTCGTTCGTGGGCCGGGGCGCGTCGTCAGCATGTTCACGCTTCGAGCTTCCCACTCCTGCTCTGCGCTCGCGTCCGCCGTACGGAGGAACGGCATCAGACTGAGGTCTGATCTCCGACCTCTGCGCGTGCCCTGAGCTGTCCGGCTGTTCATGATTTGAGCCTACGACCAGGCGCGAAGCAGCGGCACGGGGCACGCCCGACAGGTCCGGGAGAGTTTCCCCCTAGTGCTTCACCCGGCTACCTGGTAGCGAGCGGTGAACGAGGCGGAGGCGAGCTGCTGGGAGAAGATCGCGAAGCGTGCCCCACATGCGGATCCTGCGGATCCGCTCCGAGCGACTCGACCGGCAGGGCGTGCACGGAGAACTGGTAGCGGTGCGGTGCGCCAGGGGGCGCCTGCGGACCGTCATAGCCGATGTTCCCGAAGTCGTTGCGCGCCTGCTTGAGCGAGGAGTCGTCGCGGGAGATCCCCAGAGCCAGGGAGGACGTGGAGGCAGGGATGTCCCAGGCCACCCAGTGCCAGAAGCCCGATCCGGTGGGGGCATCGGGGTCGTAGCAGGTCACGGCGAAGGAGCGGGTTCCCTCCGGGGCGCCCGACCAGTGGAGGTCGGGGGAGAAGTTGTCGCCGCCGAGGGCCTCCACCAGCTGCTGGGGTGCGACCTCGCTGCCCTGGGGCGTGGCGCTCGAGGTGAGGAGGAACGTTGCGGTGTCAGGGGTGGTGTGATCCATCCCTCCAGCGTAGGCATCCCTTCAGAGTGTGTCGAGGAGGCTCCAGCAAGGGCGTCGTTAGACTGACCGACATGCCTGAGAACGCCTCCGACGCGTCCGCCGTCGAATTCACGCCCGTCGTCGTCGGCGGAGACATCGGTGCCTACTCCCTCGCACGTGCCTTCCACGAGGCGTACGGCATCCGCACCGTGGTCATCTCCCGCCTGGCGGGATGGGTGGTGGGGACCTCCTCCCTCATCGACAACGTGCGCTGCGAGGACCCGATGGACCCCGAGTCGCTGGCCCCGGTGCTGCAGCAGGTCGCCGATGCGCATCCCGGCCGGCCGCTGCTGCTGCTCGGCTCGGCCGACGCGACCGTCAAGCCCCTCATCCGGATCCGCGATGAGATCGGACTGGACCCGAGGTACATCGCCCCGTATGTCGATCTGGAGACCTTCGCGGCCGCGACGGAGAAGCAGAACTTCACCCAGCTCTGCCAGGACCTCGGAGTGGATCATCCGGGCACCGTGGTGGTCGACCTCGCCGAGGAGATCCCCGCGGATCTCGAGGTGCCCTTCGTGTTCCCGGTGATCGCCAAGCCGGCCGAGGTCTCCGAATGGAAGCGGATCGAGTTCCCGGGGAAGAACAAGGTCCACACCGTCGAGACGCCCGCGGACCTCCACGAGCTGCTGACCACCATCCGCGCGGCCGGGTACCGCGAGTCGATCATCGTCCAGGACCGCATCCCCGGTGATGACCAGTACATGCGGATCCTGACCGTCTACTGCGACGCTGACTCCCGCGTCCGCTTCGCGTCCTACGGCCACACGCTCCTGGAGGAGCACGCGCCGGGGGCGATCGGCAACCCCGCAGCGATCATCACCGGGGTGGACCGGGAGATGGTCGCCCAGGCGCAGCGCCTGTGCGAGCGTCTGGGCTGGACCGGCTACGCCAACTTCGATCTCAAGCACGACCGTCGTGACGGCCGGACCAAGTTCTTCGAGCTCAACCCCCGCCTGGGGCGTTCGAACTACTACGTCACCGCCGGCGGGCACAACCCCGTCACCTGGTACGTTGACGAGCACCTGCGCGGAACGCTGCCCGAGCAGGGGCCGGGCTCCGGGATCGGTGAGGACGGAATCCTCCAGGACCAGCCCGAGGTGCTCTACGCCGTCGTCCCGATCTCTCTGATCAAGCGGTACACCACCCTCCCCGAGGCTAAGGCTCGGCTGCGCCGGGTGCTGAAGGCCCGCCGGGTGGGCAACCCCTGCACTACCCCGGAGTGGACGACTCCCTCTCCCGGCGCCGGTACGTCCTGGCCGCGAGCCTGAACTCGGTGCTGAAGTTCCAGCGCTACTACCGGCCCGAGGGCGGTGACCGGTTCAGCCGCCTGCTGCGCCGCCGCTCCGGGGCGGGGCCGGAGGAGCGGGCGTGACCGAGGCGCCGCAGGGCGCGGCAGGGGAGGGCCCCGGCGGCCACCTCGATTTCGGCGACTGGTCCCGTCCCGTCGTCGGCGTGCTCGGCGGTCTCGGACCGGCGGCGACCTCGGTGTTCCTGGACGTGCTGATCCGTGCCACCGTGGCCGGCAGCGACCAGGAGCACATCGACCTGCTGGTCTCGCAGCACTCCACGACCCCGGACCGCACAGCCGGGATCCTCGTGCCCGGCGCGCCCGATCCCGGTCCGGTGATCGTCCGCGATGCGGTGATGCTCGAGCGCGCCGGGGTGGATCTGCTCGTCCTGCCCTGCAACACGGCCCATCACTACGCACGCCAGGTCGAGGCGGCCGCCACCATCCCGCTGCTGAGCATCGTCGAGACCACCGCGCGTGCCGCGGTGGAGAGCGCGGGCGGTGAGCCCATCGCCGTCTTCGCGACCGAAGGCAACATCCACGCCGGGGTGTACCAGGAGGCGATCCTCGCCCACGGCGGCACGCCGCTGGTCCCCGACCGCGCCGTGCAGGAGGACATCAACCACCTCATCTACGGGCAGGTCAAGGCCGGAGCGCCGGTGGATCTGAGCCTCTTCGAGTCCTGCATCGAGCGAGTGATCGACCGCGGTGCGGGCGTGGCCGTGCTGGGCTGCACCGAGCTGTCGGTCGTGTACGACCAGCACGGGTACCGGGGCGACGATCGGCTGGTCGACTCGCTCACCGAGCTCGCCCGGATCACCGTCCGTCGCGCCGGCAAGGAGCTTACCGAGCTCTTCCGGTGAGCCGGCCCCGCGCGGTGCGCGGGGCGTCTGGGCTCAGAACCCGGAGTCGGTCGGCCGGGGGTAGTGACGCAGGAACTTGCGCACGTGATTCAGCCCGACGATCCATGCATAGCGTCGCGCCCAGGCGCCGTCCGCCGGATAGGTCCACGGATTGCGCACCCCGCGCCGGGCGACCGTGCGGACCCAGCGCTTCAGAGCCGGATCGCGGAGGTAGCGCATCAGCAGCGGCATCGGGACCAGGGAGTAGAGGATCTCGTCGAACTCCGTGACCGGCTCGATCCGGCGGTGCTCGATGGCATCGGCCACCACGAAGCGGGCGATGTTGGCCCCTGCGGTCGAGACGTAGAAGTTGTTGCGCCCGATGCGGGGATTGACCTCGAAGAACTTCCAGGTCTCGTCGCGAGGGTCGCGCTTGACGTCGAAGTTCGCGTAGCCCCGGTAGCCGGTCGCCTCGAGCAGAGTCCGGGCCTGCCCGAGCGCGTCGTCGAAGGGGTGGTGATCATCGCGGCCGGTCGTCCCAGCGCGTCGGGCGTGTGCTCGCCCAGCAGCACCCGCGCCGAGCACAGCAGCGTGACCCGTCCGGCCGCATCGGTGTACGCAGTGATCGAGCCCTCGGCGGTGTCATCCCCGGGATCAGCTCCTGGACGACCAGACGGCCCCGATATCCGGCCCGCTCGATGGTGCGCACCAGGTCCTCGAGCTCGGAGGGGTCCTCGAGGAACCACACCTTCTTCTTGCCCTCGAAGCGCACCCCGGCCATGTCCGCGGTGCGGGCAGCCTTCATCACCACCGGGAAGGGCAGGTCGACGCGCACCGGCTCCTCGGACAGGCCCTGCGGTGCCCGGAGGTCGATGACCTCCGTGCGCGGCGTCGCGACCCCGTGCTCCGTGCACAGCCGCGCGAACTCCGCCTTGTCCGAGAGCTGCTCGAGGACGTCGGCCTCGAGGATCGGCAGCACATAGTGCGGGGCGAGCCGTGCGCGGTGATCGCTCATCAGCTGGATCAGCGAGTCGGCATTGGCCAGCAGCAGCTGCGGTCGCTGCCCGCCCCGCTCCTCGGCGAGCTCGACGGCGGCGTCGACGAGGTCCTCGTCGCGTGCCGCACCGCCCAGCTCGTGCACGTCGCAGGTGACCGAACGGCGCATCGGCTCGATGCCGACCTTGGTGAGCACCGTCGCGACCACGCCGTACTCCTCGTGGAAGGCCCGGGCGAGGGTGTAGACGCCGAGCCCGGAGCCCAGCAGCACCAGGTCGAAGCCCCCGGGCGCCGCGGTCGGCTCGCTCGCGGGTGCCGTGGTCGGCTCGCTCGCGGGTGCCGTGGTCGGTTCGCTCCCAGGCGCGGCGGAGGGATGCGAGGTGGTCTCTGGGTGAGGCATGTCGATGATCCTAGCGGCGCGGCCGGGCTCCGGGCGCCGACGACTCCCGCGTCGGCGCCCGGTGCGTGATCAGCGCCTCCGCTGCAGCCAGAGGGCGCTGTCGGCGGCCACCTGCTCCTCGCTGCCCGCCTCGACGGGCATCGAGCGCAGCAGCACCTCGTACTCCGCCCCGCCGGTGACCTCGGCCAGCGCGACCGGGGCAGCGGTGGTGTTGACGACCACCCGGATCTCGCCGCGGTCCATGATCAGAACCCCCTGCGGAGCCGCCTCCTCGAAGCGCACGCCATGGGTCTCGCCCTGCACGCCCAGGCGCAGCTCCCGGCGCAGGCGCAGCGCCTCGCGGTACATCTCCAGGACCGAGCCGTCCACGCCCTGCTGCTGGTCGACCGCGAGAGGACCGAACTCCTCCGGCTGCGGCAGCCAGCTCTGCCCGGTGGGGGAGAAGCCGAACGCCGGAGCGTCCTGCACCCAGGGAATCGGCACCCGGCAGCCGTCGCGGCCGGGCACGCCGGCCCGCAGATGGGAGGGTCCTCGCGCAGCTCGTCGGGGATGTCGCTGACCTCGGGCAGGCCCAGCTCCTCGCCCTGGTAGAGGTAGGCGGAGCCGGGCAGGGAGAGCATCAGCAGGGTCGCGGCGCGGGCGCGGCGCAGGCCGAGCTCCGCATCGGGGATCTCGTCGCGGCGCAGCCCTCGCCGAACTCGTAGTCGGGGCGAAGCCGTAGCGGCTCGCATGCCGGATCACGTCGTGGTTCGAGAGCACCCAGGTGGTGGGGGAGCCCACCGCATCGGCCAGCGCGAGCGGCTTCTCGATCGCCGCGCGCATCGTCTCCACCCCCAGCGGGCCTGGAGGAAGCCGAAGTTGAAGGACTGGTGCGCCTTCTCGTCGCCGATGTACAGCGGCAGGCGGTGCTCGGGGATCCAGGCCTCGAGCACCATCATGCGGTCGCCCTCGTAGGAGTCGAGGATCGGGCGCCACTCGCGATAGATGTCCAGCACGCCGTCGTTGTCGAAGTAGATCGGCACCTCGCCTTCGGGGATGTCGATCAGCCCGGCGGAGTTGACCGTCGCATCCGGCAGTCCCTCGGGCTTGATCATGCCGTGGGCGACGTCCACGCGGAAGCCGTCGGCGCCGCGATCCAGCCAGAAGCGCAGCACGTCCTGGAACAGCTCGTGCACCCGCGGGTTCTCCCAGTTCCAGTCCGGCTGGCTGGTGTCGAAGATGTGCAGGTACCACTGGCCGGGCGTGCCGTCGGCCTCGGTGACGCGGGTCCAGGCGCGGCCGTGGAAGATCGAGGTCCAGTTGTTCGGCGGCAGCTCCCCGTCCTCGCCCTTGCCGTCGGCGAAGACGTACATGTCTCGCTCGGGCGAGCCGGGCCCGGCCGCGAGCGCCTGCTGGAACAGCACGTGCTGATCCGAGGAGTGGTTGGGGACGATGTCCACGATGACCTTCAGACCCAGCTCGTGGGCGCGAGCGATCATCTCGTCGGCGTCGGAGAGCGACCCGAAGCGGGGGTCGACGTCCTGGTAGTCCGAGACGTCGTAGCCGCCGTCCTTCTGCGGGGAGGTGTAGAAGGGAGAGAGCCAGATCGCGTCGACCCCGAGGTCGCGCAGATAGGGCAGGCGGGCGGTCACGCCGGGCAGGTCGCCCATGCCGTCGCCGTCGGAATCGGCGAAGGAGCGGGGGTAGACCTGGTAGGCGACGGCATCACGCCACCACTGCAGGTCCGGGGAGGTCTGCTGCTCGGCGGTGCGCGCAGCGAGGGAGGTCTGGGGGTCATGGCGGTCCTTCCGGTGGAACAGGGGTGATGCGACGCGCCGCACCGCCTGGCCCGTGCCGACGGGCCAGGCGGGTGCGGCGAGGTTCGGTGGGCGGGCGGGTCAGCCCTTGACGGCGCCGGCGGTCGAGCCGCCGACGATGTATCGCTGCAGGAACTGGTACAGCACGATCACCGGGATCATGACCATCACCGACCCGGCGGCGAAGACGCCCAGGTTGTTCGAGCGGTCGGAGGAGAACATGCCGTACATGCCCACGGCGAGGGTCTTCTTCGAATCGTCGGTGAGGAAGATCGAGCCGATCAGGAACTCGCTCATCGAGCCGACCAGGGCCAGCAGCAGCGTGGTGGCCAGGATCGGGGTCATCGAGGGCACGAGGATCTTGCGGAAGGCCTGCCAGTGGGTGGCTCCGTCGATGATCGCGGCCTCGTCGAGGGACTTAGGGATGGTGTCGAAGAAGCCCTTGAGCAGCCAGACCTGGCCGAAGGCTCCTCCCATCAGGACCGCGATGTAGCCGGCGAGGGTGTTCAGCCCCAGCATCGGCACTGCGTCCCCGAGCTCCGAGATCATCGTGTACACGGCGATCATCGAGAGGATCGCGGGGAACATCATGATCAGCAGGACCGCGAGCATGCCGCCGCGGCGGCCGCGGAAGCGGAAGCGGCTGAAGGCGTAGGCGGCCAGCAGCGAGAGGAACACCTGACCGGTGGCGACGACGCCGCACACGATGATCGTGTTGAGGTACCAGCGCAGGAAGTTCGCCCGCTCGCCGCTGATCATCACGGAGTAGTGCTCGAGGGTGATGCCCTGGGTGGGGATCAGTCCGGCGGAGGTCAGCGAACCGCTCTGGTTCAGCGAGGCGGAGACGACGAACAGGATCGGGAAGACGGCGAAGATGACCGCCAGCACGCCGACGACGTGCCGCCAGCCGATCTCGGCGAACCAGCGACCGAACGGCATACGACGCTGCGCATCGACGCGCGGAGAAGTGGTGGTGCTCATGAGGGACCCCTTCCGCGGGCTCAGTTGACGTCTTCGAGGACGTTGGTGAATCGGAACTGGATGGCCGCCAGGACACCGGTGAGGATGAACAGGCAGACCGAGACCGCGGAGGCGAAGCCGAAGTCGGCTCCGGAACCGCCGAAGGCGATGCGGTAGACCATCGAGATCAGGATGTCCGTGGCGCCGCGACCGGAGCCGTCGGGGAACGGACCGCCGCCGGTGAGCAGCTCGATCGCGTTGAAGTTGTTGAAGTTGAAGGCGAAGGAGGAGACCAGCAGCGGGGCCACGGCCACCAGCAGCAGCGGCAGCACGATCTTCGAGGTGGCCTGCAGGGGCGAGGCGCCATCCATCCGGGCGGCCTCCGTGAGCTCATCGGGGATCGCCTGCAGGGCGCCGGTGGAGACGATGAACATGTAGGGGAAGCCCATCCACAGGTTCGTCAGCAGCACCGCCACCTGTGCCAGCGTCGGGTCGCCGAACCAGTTCAGGTTCAAGCCGAGCGTCTGGTTGATCAGGCCGAACTCCTGGTTGTAGAAGTTCGACCAGACCAGCAGGGAGATGAAGCCGGGGATCGCGTACGGCATGATCAGGATCGAGCGGTAGATCTTCCGTCCCTTGAGCCGCCGATCGTTGAGGATCAGGGCGAGCGCGAAGCCCAGCACGAAGGTCAGCAGCACGGAGCCGGCCGCGAACACCAGGTCCACACGAAGGCCGAGAAGAACTGCCCGGCGACGGTGGAGTTGGTGAACAGCCGCTCGTAGTTCGACATGCCCACGCTCTGCAGCCAGCTCTGGGAGAAGGCCCGCTGACCCTCGGAATCCACGAAGTACTCCTCGTCGCCTATCACGCCGACGGTGTACACCTCACCGGTCGCGGTGTCCGTGATGGCGTCCGCAGCCTCGTCGTACTGCAGCACCGTGGTTCCCACGAAGGCCTGGTTCACGCCCAGCGGGCGCACGGCGGTGGACTCGTCCACCGGTACGGCCAGCTCCATCAGCTCGTTGTAGATGGCGTTGACCTCGCCCGCGTTCAGCACGGTCATCCCGTCGACCTCGGTGACGCGGCCGTCGACGACGGTGACGTCCCCGGCGGGGACCTCCTCGAGCGCGTTCTCGGCGTCGCCGCTGAGCACGGTGCCGGCATCGGGGTCGACCAGGAAGAGCTCGTAGGGGCCCTCGGCTGCGGTGCCCGAGGTCGCCACCGCCGCCATGGCGTAGCGCGGGGCATCGGGGCTCTGCTGCACCGAGCTCGCGATGATCGAGCCGACCGCCTGCTCCTTGGTGCCGCGGGTGCCGTCGCCGTAGTTGGTGAAGGAGTAGCCGACCGTCAGGGCGATCGGCAGGATCAGGAAGACGGCGAGGAAGAACGAGCCCGGGAACAGGTACTTGCCCGGCACGAAGCGTTTGGTGGAGTAGAGGACGAAGATCCCTGCTGCGGCGAGCAGGAGCACCGTCAGCCACATCCATGACTGCTGGGAGATCAGAACCGGGGCGATGAACACCGTCAGCGCGAGGGTGATGCCGAGCACCAGGACTCGGGTGACCACGGCCGGGACCGATGTGGACCGCGTCCGGTGCGCAGGGGCGTGCGTCGAGGTCATGAGGCGACTGTGCCTTTCAGGGGATCAGGGCGGAGTGCACGGTGGGCGGGAGGCGAGGACGCCGATCGATCGTGCCCGCCACGAGGGTGGCGGGCACGATCGATCGACTCGGGGACGTCAGCCGATCGCGGTGGCGATCTCCTCGCCCGCGCCCTCCATGGTCGAGTGCGGGTCAGCGCCGCCGACGATGTTGGCCTGGGCGATGCCCAGCGGGCCCCAGATCGCGGCCATCGCGGGGATGGCCGGCATCGGATCGGCGGCCTCGGCGGCCTCGGCGAAGATCACCACGTGTTCGTCCGAGGCGGCGATCTCCTCGCGCAGCTCGAGGTTCACCGGGGGCAGGGGGTTCCCCTCGTACATGGCCTTGGCGACATCCGGGGAGGAGGCCACATCGGTCATGAACTGCTGGGCGAAGCCGGCGTTGGCCGCGTTGGAGGCGACGTAGAAGGAGTTCACGCCGGCGAACGGCGCGGCATCCTCCATGCCCTCGAAGCCGGGGATGGGGAGATGGTGAACTCGAAGCCCGCATCGCGCACGTCGCCCAGGGCCCACGGACCCGAGATCAGGTACGCGGACTTGCCCTCGGTGAACAGCGAGATGGAGTTGTCGCCGTTGATCGAGTTCTTCAGCACGCCCTGCTCGCCGAGCTCGGCGATCTTATCCGCCGCGGCGAGGGAGCCCTCCTCGCCCACACCGAGGTCGGAGGGGTCGAGGCTTCCCTCGGAGTCCTTGCCGAACAGGTAGCCGCCGGCCGAGGTGTAGATGGGCTGCATGTGGTACGGGTCGCCCTCCTCGCCGATCGGCAGAGAGAGGATGTTCTCGGCGCCGCCGGCCTCCGCCGCGGAGATCAGCTCCTCGAAGGTGGAGGGGGGCGGGGGCGTCGGTGAGGTCGTGGTTCGCGTAGAGCGCGAGGGTCTCGACCGCGTAGGGCACGCCGTAGGTCTGGCCGTCGTAGGTGACGGCCTCGATGCCGATCGGCGCGATGGTGTCGCCGACGTCCGAGGGCAGCTGCACCGGGGCGATGGAGCCGTTCTGGACCAGGTTCCCGATCCAGTCGTGGGCGCCCATGGTGACGTCCGGGCCGTTTCCGGCCTGGTTGGCGGTGATGAAGTTGTTCTGGAGCTCGTCACCGGGGACAACCTCGACGACGACCTCGATGCCGTTCTCCTCGCCCCACGCCGTGGCGGAGGGCTCGAGTGCGGGGGCCTTCTCCTCGTCGGCCCAGATCACCAGGCGACCTTCGGAACCTCCGGCGGCGGCACCGCCGCCGTCGGAGGCGCCTCCACCGGTGTCGCCACCGGAGTCGGAGTCGCCGCCGCCGCAGGCGGCGAGGACGGTCATCGAGGCGGCGAGGCCACCCAGTGCGAGGAAGCTCTTACGACGGATCTGCACGTCTTCTCCTTTGAATCGTGGTCGTTCTCGACCGTTGTCAGGTCTGTGCCTGATGGGAGCACCGTAGACCCTTAGGCCATCCGTGTGCAAGAATGTGCAAGATCTTGCAGATTACGATTGGGCCACGGTGAGGATGCCGGGGGTCCGGAGGGAGAGCGTGATGGCGCGGCTCATCGATATCGCGAAGGCTGCTGGCGTGAGCGAGGCGACCGTCTCCCGCGTGCTCAACGGGCGCTCCGGCGTGAACGAGGCGACCCGCAGGTCAGTGACGGAAGTGGCGCGCCGGATGGGGCGCATTGTCGACGCTGGCCAGGTGGAGGACGGGCCGCTGGTCGGCGTGCTCGTCCCCGACCTCGACAACCAGGTCTTCACCTCCTGGGCCGAGCGGATCGAGGCGGAGCTGTTCGAGCGTGGCGCCTCC
This sequence comes from Brachybacterium sp. Z12, assembly GCF_014400405.1. Classification (GTDB taxonomy): domain Bacteria; phylum Actinomycetota; class Actinomycetes; order Actinomycetales; family Dermabacteraceae; genus Brachybacterium. The sequence goes on from NZ_CP060496.1 coordinate 1,386,838, forward strand.
ACCCTGGTGGCGATGCGGGCGCGGACCGCCGAGCGTGAGCGAGAGATCTTGCAACGCTTTCTGCGCTGCGGCGTGGTCGGCATCATCGTGGTCTCCGGGCACCACGCCCAGGAGAGCGGCCCCCTGGACCACTACCGCGAGGTGACCGCCGCCGGGATCCCGCTGGTGCTCGTCAACGGCGTGCAGGAGGAGCTCGACGCGGCCTTCCTCTCGACGGACGACGACCACGCGGTGCGCGCGGTGCTGAGCCACCTCCAGGAGCTCGGCCACGAGCGCGTGGGTCTGGCCGTGGGCGATGAGCACACCTGGCCGGTGCGCGAGAAGCTCCGCGCCTTCGAGGCGGTCACCGCTGACTGGGCGGAGGACCCCCAGCCGGTCTCCTTCACCGACTTCTCCTACGCCGGGGCTACGAGGCCGCCCGGGACCTGGTCGCGCGCGGGGTGACTGCGATCGTCTGCGGCTCCGACGTGATGGCCGCGGGCGCCCTAGAGGGCGTGCGCTCCCTGGGCCTGAGCGTCAGGCGCGACATCTCGGTGGTCGGCTACGACGACGTCTTCTGGGCCTCGCTGACCAACCCGCCGCTGACCACGGTGCGTCAGGCCGTCGACTCGATCGCCCGAGCGGCCGTGCGCACCGCCCTCAGCGGTGGTGAGGACTCGCGGCGGCCCGCCCGGACCCAGGTGGTGGTGCGTCCGCAGCTGATCGTGCGCGGCTCCACGGCGGCCGCACCCGGCGGGGCCGCTAGCATGGAGCGGTGACCGCACCGAACACCACCCGCACCAGCTACGACACCGCCCAGAAGCGCAGCGACGAGATCTGGTCCACGATCGTCTCGGACCCCTCCGGCCTGCGCATGCTCACCGGCGACCGCCCCACCGGCGCCCTGCACATCGGCCACTACTTCGGCTCCCTGCGCAACCGGGTGCGTCTCCAGGACGCGGGCGTGGAGACCTGGCTGATCGTCGCGGACTATCAGGTGATCACCGACCGCGAGATCATCGGCGACATCAAGGGGTCTGTGCGCGAGCTGCTGACCGACTACCTGGCCGCCGGGATCGACCCCGAGCGCTCCACGATCTTCACCCACTCCGCGGTGCCGGCGCTGAACCAGCTGATGTTGCCCTTCCTCTCGCTGGTCACCCAGCCGGAGCTCGAGCGCAATCCCACCGTGAAGACCGAGCTCGCCGCGGCCGGGAAGTCCGCCATGGGCGGGCTGCTGCTGACCTACCCGGTCCACCAGGCCGCCGACATCCTGTTCTGCCACGGCAACCTGGTCCCCGTGGGCCGGGGACCAGCTGCCCCACATCGAGCAGACCAGGGTGATCGCCCGCCGCTTCAACGAGCGCTACGCCGGGGGCGAGGAGTTCTTCCCCGAGCCCGATGCGCTGCTCTCCGAGGCCCCGACCATTCTGGGCCTGGACGGCGAGCACAAGATGAGCAAGTCCCGCGGCAACACCGTGATGCTGCGCATGAGCGCCGACGAGACCCTCAAGAAGATCAAGAAGGCCAAGACCGACTCCGACCGGCAGATCACCTTCGACCCCGAGGGCCGCCCGGAGGTCGCGAACCTGCTGACCATCGCCTCCCAGGCCACGGGGCGCGCACCGGAGGAGATCGCCGAGGAGATCGGTGACCGCGGCGCCGGAACGCTGAAGATCTTCACCGCCGAGGCGCTCAACGAGCACCTCGCCCCTCTGCGCGCCCGCCGCGCTGAGCTCGAACAGGATCCGGGCTACCTCTTCCAGGTGCTCCGCGCCGGCAACGAGAAGGCCGAAGCGGAGGCCGAGGCGACCCTCGCGAAGGTCCGGGAGTTCATGGGGATGGTCTACTGACCCGCCGCACCCGCCGCACCCGCTGAGCCGCGGAGCCCCGGCGCACCCTGTGGTGCCCCGGGGCTCCGTGCGTCGGGACGCGCCGGTCCCTGTGCGGCTGGCCTCAGAAGCGGCTCGAACTGCCCGCCCCCGAGAAGCCGCCGCCCCTGAGTAGCCCGAGAAGCTGCCCCCTCCCGAGGAGGAGGAGGGCGCCCGATGGGTCTCCAGCGCGGACCCGGCGGAATCCCGCCAGGAGTTCAGCCACAGCACGGGGCTCATGGCCCTGAAAGCGTCCGACGTGCCGCTGCGGCGGTCCCACCGCAGCCGGCTCGCCCGCACCGAGCGGTAGACGGTGCTGTCCTCGACCTCCACCTCACGCAGCAGCATCTGCTCGGTCTCGTCCTCGGCGAGCCGCTCGATGCGGTGCTGCTGGAGCAGCGAGGCGGCGTCCGAGAGCTCCGCGGTCAGGGAGTCGAGCCGTTCGAGCGCCGCCTCGGGAGTGATCCGGTCCTGTTCGAGCTGCGCCGTGAGCGAGTCCATCTCCTCCGAGGCGACGCGGCTGACGGCCTCCAGCTGCTCCGCGGCGGCTCGCTCCGGCGCCGACATCTCGGAGCGCTCCTCGAGCACCTCCTCCACGCTCGCCACGGAGTCCCGCAGCGGGGCCAGCTCGCGCTCCCAGCCCGTGCGCCAGTCCCCGATCCGATGGAGCAGATCGGCGGCGGAGACGATGTCGTCATCGGTGTCATCGAGGAAGCTCACCGTGGACTCGAAGCTGCGCGCCTGCTGGCGCTGCCAGGAGCTGAGGCCCCAGCTCCAGGGGCGATCCTCCGGCGTGGGCAGCTCCTCGCGCAGCCGCGTCGCCTCGGCGATCCTCCCGCGGTACTCCAGGTGGTCCCGCAGCACGGCCTGGGCATAGGGCGAGGTCTCGGGAAGGGTGCGCGCGGCGGCGTCGGTGAGCTCGCGCGCGGCCAGCACGCCCTGATAGCGGGGGAGGGAGTCGTCCACGCGGCGCCGTGCCGCACCGCGCAGGCCGAACAGGGTCAGGGCGGTGCCGAGCCCGGCCGTGATCCCCACCGCTGCGACCACGAGCGTGAAGGGCTTCTGCCACCAGGGGCGCAGCAGCAGATCCGCGTACTTCTCGGCGCCGGAGACGAGCGCCACCTCCCAGTCGCGGTCGCGGGCGTCGTCCTTCATCGCGTCCTGGACGGCGGTGAACTCACCGTCGTCGAGCTTCACGTCCTCTCCGGCGTAGGTGCCCACGAAGCGGTTGTCCGGGTCCAGGGCGATGATGACGGTGCCATCGGCGAAGAACTGCCCGTCGGGCGAGAGCAGCGAGGTGTCCGTGGTGCGCGCATGGTCGAGCACCGCGTCGTTCAGCGCCAGGTCATCGCTGGGCGAGGCGCCGTGGTCCGTGACGTCGAGGACCAGCACCACCAGATCGACCTGTGTGCGGAAGTCGACGCCCGCGAGCTCCTCCTCGAGCTCGTCGCGGTCCACGGAGGCGGTGGTGTCGCGCACGGTCACCGAGCGCGGCGCCTCGGCATGCGCGGCGCCCGGGGCGAGCAGCGCGGCGGCCAGCAGGGCCAGGACGAGGAGCATCGCCCGGAGCGAACGGGGTGCGAGCGGGGAGCGCGCCGGTGCGGCGGCGGAGGGGAGGGGCGCATGACTCGACGGTAGAGCGCCGGGTGCCTCGGCGACCTCCGACGATGGTCGGTCGCTCCGAGCAGTTCGAGGGATTCTCGCGGTCGATGTGATCTTCCTGAGCAGCCGTGCCCACCGCACCGTTATGATCGGACCAAGGACCCCTTAGTGCTCGCCCCGCGCGGGCCCCGCAACGTCAAGGAGAAGCATGCCCATCTACGAGAACGTCTCCGAGCTGGTCGGCCGCACCCCGCTGGTGAAGCTGAACCGTCTGGGCGATGACGTGAAGGCCACCGTCGTCGCGAAGCTCGAGTTCTACAACCCGGCCAACTCCGTCAAGGATCGCATCGGCGTGGCCATGATCGACGCGGCCGAGAAGTCGGGCGAGCTCCAGCCCGGCGGCACCATCGTCGAGGCCACCAGCGGCAACACCGGCATCGCGCTCGCGATGATCGGCAGCTCCCGCGGCTACAAGGTCATCCTCACGATGCCCGAGTCGATGTCCAAGGAGCGCCGCATGCTGCTGCGCGCCTACGGTGCCGAGCTGATCCTCACCGAGGCTCCCAAGGGGATGAAGGGCGCGGTCGAGAAGGCCGAGGAGATCGCCGCCGAGCGCGGTGCGGTCCAGGTCCGTCAGTTCGACAATCCCGCCAACGTCGACATCCACCGTCGCACCACCGCCGAGGAGATCTGGAACGACACCGACGGCACTGTCGACGCCGTGGTCGCCGGCATCGGCACCGGCGGCACCATCAGCGGCGTCGGCCAGGTGCTCAAGGAGCGCAAGCCCGAGGTGAAGATCATCGCCGTCGAGCCCGAGGAGTCCGCGATCCTCAACGGCGGCCAGCCCGGCCCGCACAAGATCCAGGGCCTCGGCGCGAACTTCGTGCCCAGCATCCTGGACCGCGAGATCTACGACGAGGTCATCGACATCGACGCGGAGACCTCGATGGAGCGTGCGCGCTCCGTCGCACGCAACGAGGGTCTGCTGGTGGGCATCTCCTCCGGTGCGGCCATCGAGGCCGCCGTCCGCGTGGGCTCCCGCGAGGAGTTCGCCGGCAAGACCATCGTCGTGGTGGTGCCCTCCTTCGGTGAGCGCTACCTCTCGACCCCGCTGTTCGCGCAGTACGCGGACTGAGCCGGAGTACATCTATGGCGAAGAGCCCGCTGGATCGGGTGATGAGCACCGTCGCGACGGTCCGGGAGGACCTCGCGGCGGCGCATCGCCGTGACCCCGCAGCGACCGATGACCTGTCGATCCTGCTGACCTCTCCCGGGCTGCATGCGATCTGGACGCACCGGATCGCCCACCGCCTGTGGACGCGGGGGCGAAGCTCCCCCGCCCTGGTCCTCGCCCAGGGCGCCCGTTCGCTGACCGGGGTGGAGATCCACCCCGGTGCGACGATCGGGCGGCGATTCTTCATCGACCACGGCATGGGCGTGGTGGTGGGGGAGACCGCGGAGGTCGGGGACGACGTCATGTTGTACCACGGGGTCACCCTCGGCGGCCGGTCGATGGAGCGGGTCAAGCGCCATCCCACGGTCGAGGACGGGGTGACGATCGGCGCCGGCGCGCGCGTGCTCGGCCCTGTCGTCATCGGCGAGGAGGCGCAGATCGGCGCCAACGCCGTGGTCGTCAAGGACGTCCCCGCTCAGGCCACAGCCATCGGCATCCCCGCCGAGGTGCGCAGCGGCGCGGCCCACCCCGAGGAGCAGATGGACCCCGCGATCTGGATCTGAGCGTCCCGGAGGCCGCTCAGGACAGGAACGGATCCAGGAACGAGGTCCCGCCCACCTTGTGGATCGCGCGCTCCCACGCCGGGAGCACCTCATGGGCGTCCTCGGCGATCACGTGATCGAACAGAGCCCGTGCGGTCTCGGGCGGGGCGATGTCGATGAGCACCGTGGTGGCGCCGTGCTCGGCCGCCAGCGGAGCCAGCTGAGCGGCGGGGAAGACCGCCCCGCTGGTGCCGACGGCGACGAACAGATCCGCACGCTGAGCCAGCCGCACCGCCAGATCGAGCTCGTCCTGCGGGAGCGACTCGTCGAAGAGCACCACGTCCGGGCGGGTCCGGGCACCGCACGCCGGGCAGTCGCCGGGAACCCCGTGGTCCTCGGCGCGTGAACCGGCCCCGGGCACCAGAGGCAGCTTCCACCGGCAGTCCTCGCCCAGGCACGCGGCCCGCAGCGCGCTGCCGTGCAGCTCCGAGACCACCTCGCTGCCCGCGGCCTGATGCAGCCCATCGATGTTCTGCGTGATCACCGGGGCGCCGAGCCGGGAGATCGCCCGATGGCCCGGCGTCGGGCCATGGTCGAGAGCGATCCGCGCCATGCGGCCCCATACCTTCCACAGCTGGGGCAGCGACTCCGGCAGCAGCTCTGCATGCATCGCCTGCTCGGTCTCCGGCTCGAGCGCCCAGAGCCCGTCGGGCCCGCGGAACGTGCCCAGACCGGTTCGGGCGCTGATGCCCGAACCGGTGAGGAACACGATCTCCCGGTGCGCGGACCCCGGGGTGAACCGTGCAGCGGGACTCACCACTCCTCGTGCTCCCGGGAATCCCAAGCGGACTCCTCACCGAGATCGAGGGAAGCCAGCAGCGAGCGGTCCTCATCATCCAGCGCGATCGACTCGAGGGACGCATTGTCCAGCTGCCGCTGCGGGTTCGTGGACTTGGGGATCACCACGATGTCCTGATCGATCGCCCACCGCAGCGACACCTGCGACGGGTCCACGCCGTGCTTGCGCGCGACCTTGCGCAGCGCGAACTGCTCTGCCAGACCCTCACGGCCGCCGAGCGGTCCCCAGGCCTGGGTGACGATACCGTGCTCCCGGTGGAAGGCCACCGCCTCCGGCCGCTGGAGGGCGGGGGAGAGCTGGATCTGGTTCACCTCCGGGGTCACGCCGGTGGCGTCGATGAGCTCCTGCAGCTGCTCGGGACGGAAGTTGGACACGCCGATGTGCAGCGCCGTTCCCTCCTCCTTGAGGTCGATCAGGGCGCGCCAGGTCTCGAGCGCGAGCCCGCGGGAGGGATTCGGCCAGTGGATGAGGACCAGCGCGGTGCGCTCGAGGCCCAGTCGGCGCAGCGACCCCAGGAAGCCCTCTCGTGCGGCCTCACGGCCCTGGTCGCCGCCGGCGATCTTGGTGGTCACCAGCACCTCGTCGGGATCGACGCCGCTGGCGCGCACTCCCTCACCCACGGCGGCCTCGTTCCCGTACTGCGCCGCGGTGTCGATCAGCCGGTACCCGGAACGGACCGCGGACTCCACCGCACGGGCGCCCTCGACGCCCTTCATGCTGGAGGTGCCGAACCCGATGAGCGGGAACGTGGTGCCGTCGGCGAGGGTGGTGGTGGTGGGGATGGACAGAGCAGTTCCGGACATCGGAGCCTCCTGGAGACGGTGAAGGGGACGGTGCCAGCGTAGCCATCCCGGAGGCCCCGGGTGCGCAGCGGGTCGAGGAGTTCCGCTCCGCAGGCGCTCGGTGCTCTGCTAGCGTGCACGCACGCCGACCCCGGAGGAGTCCCATGGCCGCCACAGCACCGCAGCGGACCGGAGTGCACGACGAGATCTCCCCGCTGCGCCGGGTGGTCGTCCATTCGCCGGGGCCCGAGCTCGAGCGGCTCACCCCGGACACCCGTGAACAGCTGCTGTTCGACGAGGTGCTGTGGCGGGACCGTGCCCAGCTTCAGCACGGGGAGTTCACCGCCCTGCTGCGCCGTGAGGGCGTGGAGGTGCTCGAGCTGAGGGACCTGCTCACCGACCTGCTCACCGACACTGCACTGCGCGAGGACCTGCTGGGGCGTGCGCTGGACCCTGGGGTTCTGGGCGACATCGCCGTGCAGGATCTCCGCGGCGCGCTCGCGGAGCACGACCCCCAGCAGCTGGTCGACGTGCTCATCGGCGGCATCACCGTGGGGGAGCTGCGCGCGCTCGGCGTCGCACCCGGCTCGATCGCGCTGCAGCGAGCGGGGGAGGAGCACCTGGTGCTCGACCCGCTGCCCAACCATCTGTTCACCCGGGACTCCTCCGCCTGGATCGGCGACGTGGTCTCGATCAGCCCGATGCGGCATCCGGCGCGCAACCGCGAGAGCCTGCACCTGGAGATGATCTACCGCTATCACCCCCGCTTCACCGGGGACGCCGCGCCGCGGCGCATCGTCGGCAGGGACGGGGCAGGCGCCGCGACCGTCGAGGGCGGGGACGTGATGATGCTGTCGCCACGCGTGGTCGCGGTGGGGATATCCGAGCGCACCAGCGCCGTCGGCGTCGAACGGCTCGCCGCGGACCTCCTCGCCGACGGTTCGGTGGAGAGCGTGATCGCGATCGCCCTTCCGCACCGCCGTCGATGATGATGCACCTGGACACCGTTACCACCGTCGTCGACGAGGAGTCGATGCTCCGCTTCGGCCTGCTCGGGAACCTCGAGACCTTCGAGATCGAAAGGCCCGCGGACAGGCTGGTCTCGCGGGCGCGGGCGGCCGACGAGATGGATGCGGTGCTCGCCCGGGGGCTCGGCGTTGAGGCCCTGCGCGTGCTGACCCCTCCGCTGGACCCCTACGCCGCCGCACGGGAGCAGTGGGACGACGGCTGCAACGTGCTCGCCCTGGCCCCCGGCAAGGTGGTCGCCTACGAGCGCGCCGCCGCCACCAACGAGTACCTGCGCACGCAGGGCGTCGAGGTGCTCGAGTTCGCGGGCGACGAGCTGGGGCGGGGGCGGGGCGGCCCGCGCTGCATGAGCTGTCCGGTCGCCCGCGGCTGATCGCCCGCCGCGGAGCGGGCCCGGGCTCAGCGCCGGGTGGGCGGCGGCGGATCGGCCGCGGTCTGCAGAGGCTGCTCGAGCGCGGGCAGCGGCTCCTGCAGCGAGCGTTCCAGCAGGAGCTGCTGCGCGCCGAACTCCTCCAGCCCCTTGCGCACGGTGAAGCCGAGCTTGCGCAGCAATGCCACGCTGCGCTTGTTCCGGGTCTGGCTGATGGCGATCACGTGCTCGTCCTCGAGCGCCTCACGAGCCCAGTCCAGCAGTGCGATGCAGGACTCTGCCGCGTAGCCCTGGCCGGTCCATTCCGGCAGCAGCGCATAGGAGAGCTCAAGCTCTCCGCGGTCGTAGCTCAGGGTGATCGAACCGATCAGGATGTCTTCCTCTGCCAGGGCGAGCGCCCAGCGCCCCCAGGTCAGGCCCAGCGGCGACAGCTCGAGCGCCTGGCGGGAGGCATAGTCCACCGCGCCGCCGAGATATTCACGGGTGACCGGGTCGGTCATCAGGCGGATCATGGATTCGCGGTCGCCGTCGCCCGGCGGCCGGATCACCAGCCGCGGGCTGTGGATCCGTACCGGCCACTCGGTCGTGCCTTCCATTGTCACGCCCCCACGGTACTAGGTTCCGGAGCCCGGCCCGCCGGCGGTCCGGTCCACGCAGGAACAGGTCGGGCAGTGCACGTGCACAGCGGACGACGAGGGCGGCGGAGCGGTATGGTGAACCTGCGTCACATCGGTGTGGCGCACAGGTCGGCGGGCGGCCCGTCCCGTGCGAGGGCAGGGACGGGAATGACGCCCGTTCCGGGATGAGTAAGGAGCACCATGGTCGATCAGGACCTGCGCAGCACTGCCCTGGAGGCGGTCCACCGTTCACTGGGCGCGACCTTCACAGATTTCGCGGGCTGGCAGATGCCGGTCCGGTACGACTCCGATCTCGCCGAGCATCGTGCCGTGCGCGAGAGCGCCGGCATCTTCGACCTCAGCCACATGGGGAGATCCACCTGCGCGGCCCCCAGGCCGCCGAGGCGCTCGATCATGCGCTCGCCGGGAAGCTCTCGGCGATGTCGGTGGGCCGAGCGAAGTACTCGCTGCTGCTCACCGAGGGCGGCGGCGTGATCGACGATGTGATCACCTACCGCCTGGCAGAGGACCACTTCCTGGTGGTCGCCAACGCCTCGAACGCGGAGGTCGACGCAGCGGAGCTCACCGCCCGTGCCCAGGGCTTCGATGTCGAGGTGGATGACGCCTCGGACCGCATCTCGCTGATCGCCGTCCAGGGGCCCGCGAGCGAACAGATCCTGCTCGATGCGCTGCTGACCGACGGCAGCGGGGTGGAGGGCCTCACCGCCGAGGACCTCACCTCGATGAAGAACTACCGCTTCGCCGAGTGCAGCTACCGCGGGCAGGATCTGCTGATCGCGCGCACCGGCTACACCGGGGAGGACGGCTTCGAGCTGTACCTCCCCGATGAGCTCGCCACCGCGCTGTGGGAGCAGCTCGCCGCTGCCGGCGGGGACCGGCTCACCCCCTGCGGCCTCGCCTGCCGCGACACGCTGCGGCTCGAGGCCGGCATGCCCCTGTACGGCAACGAGCTCGGTCGCGACCTGCACCCCGCCCAGTCGGGCATGGCACGCGTGGTGGCCCTGAAATCCAAGGGTGACTTCGTGGGCCGCGCCGGTGTCGAGAACGTCGAGGTGGACGACCTGCCCGTGCTGATCGGCCTGGTCGCCGAGGGGCGCCGTGCCGGTCGCGCCGGTGCCGCGGTGCGTGACGCCCAGGGCCAGGAGATCGGCACCGTCACCTCCGGTGCGCTGTCCCCGACCCTCGGCCACCCGATCGCGATGGCGTACGTCGCGCCGTCCGCCGCAGAGGTCGGCACCGAGCTGGTGATCGACGTGCGCGGCAAGGACCTCCCGGTCCGTGTCGCCCGGATGCCGTTCTACCGCCGCGGCTGACCCCTAGAGTTCCCCGAGTATTCCCGCACCCCAGGAAGGACCATCCTCATGTCTGCAGAACTCCTCTACAGCAAGGACCACGAGTGGGTCCGCGTCGAGTCCGACGGCGTCGCCGTCATCGGCGTGACCGATTACGCCGCCGAGCAGCTCGGCGACGTGGTGTACGTCGATCTGCCCGAGGTCGACGACGAGATCACCGCCGGCACCGAGATGGGCGAGATCGAGTCCACCAAGTCGGTGTCGGATCTGTTCTCGCCGCTAAGCGGCACCGTCCTCGAGATCAACGACGCCGTGGTCGACACCCCGGAACTGGTGAACTCCTCGCCCTTCGAGGAGGGCTGGCTGCTCAAGGCACGCTTCGAGCAGCTGCCCGATGATCTCCTGAGCGCCGAGGACTACAAGGCGTTCACCGAGTCCTGACGGGCGAGGAGGCGGTCACCGTGGGGTGGCCGCCTCCCGCCGGTGCCGCGCACCGTCGCGCGGACGGCCTCCTCCACCCAGATCCGCACGCAACATCCAGGGGCACTCCTTCATGACCGCATCGCCTGAGCATGCTCACGACTCCTTCGTCCGCCGCCACGTCGGCACCGATCCCGATACGCAGCGCCACATGCTCGAGGTCCTGGGATACGAGTCCCTGGACGAGATGCTGACCGCCGCGGTGCCGCACACGATCCTGCTGGACACCGAAGGACAGGGCGGTGCCGGCAGCGCCGCCTCCATCGTGCCCGAGGGCATCACCGAGCCCGCCGCGCTCGCCGAGCTGCGCGCCCTCGCCGATCGCAACACCGTGCGCCGCTCCCTGATCGGACTGGGCTACCACGGCACACACACACCTGCCGTGATCCAGCGCAACGTGCTCGAGAACCCGGCCTGGTACACCGCCTACACCCCGTATCAGCCCGAGATCTCCCAGGGCCGTCTCGAAGCGCTGCTGACCTTCCAGACGATGATCTGCGATCTCACCGGGATGGACGTCTCGAACGCCTCCACCCTCGACGAGGCGACCTCCGCGGCCGAGGCGCTGATGCTCGCCCGCCGCACCGCCAAGCGCAACGGAAACGTCTTCCTGGTGGACGCCGACACCCTGCCGGCCACCAAGGCTGTGCTGAAGGGCCGTGCCGACGGGCTCGGGATCGAACTGCGCGAGGTCGATTTCGCGACCGAGGGCGCCCCGGAGGGAGAATACTTCGGCGCGCTCATCCAATACCCCGGGGCCTCCGGGCGGGTGTGGGACCCGCGGGACGTGATCTCCGAGGTGAAGTCCACCAAGGCGGTCGCGATCGTCTCCGCCGACCTGCTGGCGCTGACCATGCTCGCCTCCCCGGGAACCCTCGGGGCGGATGTCACCGTCGGCACCTCCCAGCGCTTCGGCATCCCGCTCGGCTTCGGCGGCCCCCACGCCGGATTCGTGGCCGTCCGGAAGGGTCTCGAGCGGCAGCTGCCGGGACGCCTGGTGGGCGTCTCCGTGGACGCCGAAGGGAACCCGGCATACCGCCTCTCCCTGCAGACCCGTGAGCAGCACATCCGCCGTGAGAAGGCCACCAGCGCGATCACCACCGCGCAGGTGCTGCTGGCAGTGATGGCAGCTATGTATGCCGTCTACCACGGCCCCGAGGGCCTGACCCGGATCGGCCGCACCGTCGCCGACCGCACCGCGGCGCTCGCCGACCTGCTGCGCCGCAGCGGCTTCGAACTGGTGCGAGAGAGCTTCTTCGACACCCTCGAGGTGCGGGCCACCGGCGTCGCCGCCGATCTCTCCGCCTCCCTGCGCGACGCCGGATATCTGGTGCATACCGGAGGGGATGACATCGTCCACCTCTCCCTCGACGAGACCATCACCCCGGCTGATCTCGAGGCGATCTCCGCAGCCTTCGCCCCCCACGCCCCGAACCCCGGGCAGGAGCTGCAGGACGCGGACTCCGGCAGCGGCTGGGACGGACTGGTGCGCGAGGACCCGTTCCTCCAGCATCCGGTCTTCTCCTCCTTCCGCTCCGAGACCGCGATGATGCGGTACCTCCGCCGCCTCGCGGACCGCGACTTCGCACTGGACCGCGGCATGATCCCGCTGGGCTCGTGCACCATGAAGCTCAACTCCGCCACCGAGATGGCCGGGATCACCTGGGCGGGCTTCAACGCCCTCCACCCCTTCGCCCCCGCGAGGACGTCGAGGGCTACCTCGAGATGATCGCCCAGCTGGAGACCTGGCTCGCGGACCTCACCGGCTACGACACCGTCTCCCTCCAGCCCAACGCCGGCTCCCAGGGCGAGCTCGCGGGCCTGCTCGCGATCCGCGCCTACCACGCCTCCCGCGGAGAGAGCGGCCGGGAGGTCTGCCTGGTGCCGAGCTCGGCGCACGGCACCAACGCCGCCTCGGCCGTGATCGCCGGACTGCGGGTGGTGGTGGTCGCCTCGGACGCCCGCGGCAACATCGACCTCGACGATCTGAAGCAGAAGATCAAGGACCACGGCGACGAGCTCGCGGCCATCATGATCACCTACCCCTCCACCCACGGGGTGTACGAGGAGGAGGTGCGGACCGTCTGCGAGCTGGTCCACGATGCCGGCGGCCAGGTCTACGTCGACGGCGCGAACCTCAACGCCCTGCTGCAGGTGGCCCGCCCCGGCGAGTTCGGCGGCGACGTCTCCCACCTGAACCTGCACAAGACCTTCTGCATCCCGCACGGCGGCGGCGGCCCCGGGGTCGGCCCGGTCGCGGCCAAGGCGCACCTGGCGCCCTTCCTGCCCGGCCACCCCGCGATCCAGCAGGAGGAGCACCCGGTGGTGGGGGAGGGGAACCGCCCCCACGGCGGCGCCCCGGTCTCCCAGGCGCCCTACGGCTCCCCGTCGATCCTCCCGATCACCTGGACCTACATCCGCCTGATGGGCCCGGACGGGCTGCGCCACGCCACCGGCGCCGCAGTGCTCGCGGCGAACTACATGGCGCGCCGGCTGTCCGAGGCCTACGAGATCCTCTACACCGGCGAGAACGGCCTGGTCGCCCATGAATGCATCGTGGACCTGCGTCCCTTCACCGCCCGTACCGGGATCACGGTCGACGATGTCGCCAAGCGGCTCATCGACTACGGCTTCCACGCCCCGACCATGTCGTTCCCGGTGGCGGGGACCTTCATGATCGAGCCCACGGAGTCCGAGGACCTGGCCGAGATCGACCGCTTCGTCGACGCGATGCTGATGATCGCCAAGGAGGCCGAGGAGGTCGTCTCCGGCACCTGGCCGGTCGATGACAACCCCTGGTGGGCGCCCCCACACCGCGGCATCGATCGCCGCGGCCGAGTGGACCCACCCGTACTCGCGGGAGATCGCAGTGTATCCGGGCAGCTGGACCGCGCTCGAGGACGATTCGGTGCACGACAGCGCACAGATGCGGATCCAGTCCAAGTACTGGCCGCCGGTACGGCGCATCGACCAGGCCTACGGGGACCGCAACCTCGTGCCCACCTGGCCGCGCGACTGAGGGAACCGCTCGCCCCGCGCGAGCCCGACCCGTGTGAACACCGATGACGCCCCGGTTTCCGACCGGGGCGTCATTGCTCGTACGCTCTCGGTCATGACCGAGATCCTCACCACCCACGCTGGCTCCCTCCCTCGCAGCCCCGCCCTGATCGAGGCGAACTCCGCGCGCCCCGTCGGAGCTGACGGGCTGACCCCCGAACCCACCGCTGAGTTCCGGGAGGTGCTGCGCAGCGCCGTCGTCGACGTGGTGGCCAAGCAGCGCGAGATCGGCATCTCGATCCCGAACGACGGGGAGTACGGGCACCTGATGGGCTCGGCCGTGAACTACGGCTCCTGGTGGGCCTACATCTTCGACCGCGTCAGCGGGCTGGAGCTGACCGGCAGCGACCACTTCTCCTCCGAGCCGGTGCGCTCGAGCCCCGGCGATGTGCGCCTGACGACCTTCCCCGATCGTCGGGACTGGACTCTCTTCGCCGAGGCGTACCAGGACCCCACCTCCGGGATCACGGTCGGCTCCCAGCCGACCTTCCCCGCGGCGACCGGCCCGATCGCCTACTCGGACACGGGCCGTGAGCTCGGCCAGCAGGACATCACCAACTTCCGTGCGGCCCTGAGGAGCTCCGGCTACGAGGGCGGGTACCTCGCCGCCCTGTCCCCGGGATCCGGCAGCCGCATCAACGACGACCACTACGGTGACGAGGACGCCTTCCTCGACGCCTGGGTCGAGGTGATGCGCCCGGAGTACGAGGCGATCGCCGCCGCCGGCCTGATCGTGCAGATCGATGACCCGTCGATCGCGGAGAACTGGGATCAGATCAACCCCGAGCCCAGCGTCGAGGACTACATCGCCTTCACCCGCAAGCGGGTCGACGCCGTCAACCGCGCCCTCGTGAACGTCCCCACCGAGCAGACCCGCTTCCATCTGTGCTGGGGCTCCTGGCACGGCCCGCACACCACGGACATCGAGTTCCGGCACATCGCCCCGCTGCTGCTGGAGATCGACGCGAAGTACTACAGCTTCGAAGCCGCCAACGTGCGTCACGAGCACGAATGGACGGTGTGGCAGGACCTCGAGCTGCCGGAGGACAAGGTCATCGTCCCCGGCATCGTCTCCCACGCCACCAACGTCGTCGAGCACCCCGAGCTGGTCGCCCAGCGCCTGGAGCGCTTCGCGAAGATCGTCGGCCCGGAGCGCGTGATCGGCTCGACGGACTGCGGGCTGGGCGGCCGCATCCACCCGCAGATCGCCTGGGCGAAGCTCGAATCGCTGGTGCAGGGCGCCCAGATCGCCTCCCGCCGCCTCTGACCCCCGTTGCTAGGGGCCGCCGCGCACCGTCGGCGGCCCCCGCGACGCGAAGAGTTCACCTTCTCGTCGGCGGCCCGTCACATGCCCGTGACAGCGATGACGGGTCCGCACAGGAGCATCACCGGTGTGAGGATCCTCTTCGTCTCCGAGTCATTCCTGCCGCACATGAACGGAGTCACCAACTCGGTGCTCCGCGTCGTCGATCATTTCTCCGCCGCCGGCGATGATCTCGGGATCATCGCTCCCCAGTGGCCGGGCGCCGAGAAGCACCTGCGCACCAGCTGCGGGCGGCGGGTCCGGGTCCGCCGGGTCGCCTCCGCGCCGATGCCCGGATACTCCGACGTGCGCATCGCCACCACCAGCGCGACAACGCTGCGTCGCCGCATCGATGAGTTCCAGCCCGACGTCATCCACCTCGCCTCCCCGATGATCCTGGGCGGCCGCGCCGTGGTCGCTGCGCAGAAGGCCGGAGTGCCCACGGTCGCGGTCTACCAGACAGACATCCCCGGATACACCGCCCGCTACGGGATGCCTTTCCTCGAGAGCGCCTCCTGGCAGCTGCTGCGGGACGTCCACAACCGCGCCACCGTGAACCTCGCACCCTCGCTCGCCACTCGGGACGAGCTGCGCGAGCACGGTATCGAACGGGTCGACCTCTGGCGGCGCGGGGTGGACACCTCGCTGTTCAACCCCTCCCTGCGCAGCGAGGAGCTGCGCGCGCAGTACGTGCGGCCGGAGGAGAAGCTCGTGATCTACATGGGCCGGCTCGCCCCCGAGAAGCAGGTGGAGGACCTGAAAGTCATCCACGACATGCCGGGGTGCGGCTGCTGATCGTCGGTGACGGCCCTGAGCGGGAGGCGCTGCGACGTGCGATGCCGCGAGCCCGGTTCGCAGGATTCCGAGCGGGCACCGATCTCGCCGCTCACCTCGCCAGCGCCGACCTCTTCATCCACCCCGGAGAGCTCGAGACCTTCGGCCAGACGCTCCAGGAGGCGATGGCCGCCGGCCTGCCCGTGATCGCTCCCCGCCGCGGAGGCCCGGTCGATCTGGTCTCCCCGAGCCGCACCGGGTGGCTCTACACCCCGGGCATGCTCGACGAGATGCGGGACTGCGCGAGCGACCTGCTGTTCGACGATGCCAAGCGCAGGGCCTTCGGGCGCGCCGCGGTGGAGTCCGTGCGCAAGCGCACCTGGCCCGTGCTCGCCGAACAGCTGCGGGGCTACTACCTGCAGGCCATCGAGCAGAACCAGCGGGTCGGCGCCGCCCGCTGACCAGCGGTGGGGCGTGCCGTCACACTCCGTTGTCACATTCCGCCACATAGCTCGCCCGCCTAGGGGCGGGCAGGGTGAACTGGGTCCAGTCGTCGACCGACGGCCCGGAACATCGCTCCTCTGCGGAAAGGACAACATCATGGCGCAGCGCACTCGTCGCCCGCTCATCGGCGTGACCGCGGGGACCCGCACCATGATGTCCGGCGCCTGGGCGGGCCATGACGCCGTAGCGGTCAACGAGCACTACGTGCGCGCCCTGCGCTCGGCCGGTGCCCGACCCGTGATCATCGCCCCGCAGGATGAATGGACCGACGAGGAGATCGCCGAGCTGGACGGCCTCGTCCTCACCGGCGGCACGGACCTCGACCCGGCGGCCTGGGGAGAGAGCGCACTGCCCACCGACATGACCCCCGATCCCGAGCGGGACGCCTTCGAGACCGCGCTCTATCACGCGGCCCGCCGCAACGACGTGCCCGTGCTCGGCATCTGCCGCGGCCTGCAGGTCATCGTCATCGCCGAGGGCGGTGAGCTCCACCGCCACCTGCCCGAGGACCTGCCGGCGCACCCCGCGACCGGGCAGCGCCCCACCCGGGTCGAGGCCCATATCGATGCGGCCAGCGACCTCGCCCTCGCCCTCGGCACCCGCGCCGAGGTCACCGCCTACCACCACCAGGGCATCCGGGCCGTCCGCGGAGAGCTGCGGACCGTCGCACGCCATGCCAGCGGCCTCACGCTCGCCGTCGAGGCGGCCTCCGGATCGAGCGTGCTTGGCGTGCAGTGGCACCCCGAGATCGACGGCGCGGGCGGGGCCGGTGTGTTCGAGAGCCTGCTCACGGCGATCCGCCACCGGGACACGGCCACCACCACGCCCTCCCTGGTCTAGGATGGGGTCGGTCGTCCGTGCCCCGTGCCGGACGCAGCGAACGGTGATGCAGAGGAAGAGGCAGCATGAGCAACCAGCATGTCGCGGAGGCGACTGACGCGCAGACGCGCCAGGGCGAGAACGTGACCTCGCAGGGCAACAACACCGTGGTCTCGGTGGTGCTGTTCATCGTGCTGTTCGGTCTCTTCATCGGCGGGCTCTACATGATGTCCCTGTTCGCGGCGGTCCCGTTCATGATCGGCCTCGGGATGTCGATGCTCGCGCTGCTGGGCACCTTCGACCTGGTGCCGCGCTTCCTCAGCTGAACCCGCCCCAGAGCTTCCTCGTGCCCGGCGCCTCACGGCGACCGGGCACGACTCTGTTCCCGGCACCTTCAGCCAGCCGCCCCGGCGGAGACCCCGCACTGGGCAGTGCACCCCGACGCAGGCGTCACCCCGGATGACGCAGCGGGGCTCGCCGTCATGCAGAATGGATGACCGTGAACGCTCACGCTTCGTCGACAGACGATTCCCTCCGCCCCACCGTGCCGCTGTCGGTGCGCCGCGCCCGCTGGGCCGTCTCTCTGGTCTTCTTCCTCAACGGCGCCTCGTTCTGCGCGATCCTGCCGCGGTACCCCGAGCTGGTCGAATCGATCGGACTGAGCAACACCGCCTTCGGGCTCGCCGTCGGCATCGGGCCCCTCGGCGGCCTGCTGGCCGGGCTGTTCGCAGCGCGGCTGATGTCCCGCTTCGGCTCCGCGAGGGTCAGCGTCCTGTTCCAGGTCATCGCGTCCACCTCGCACCTGGCCATCTACATCTCCGGCTCCTGGCTCTGGTTGACATGCTCATTGCTGCTCGCGATGGCGGCCGACGCGATCACCGACATCTCGATGAACTCTCACGGGATGCGGGTCGAGCGCCGCTACCGCCGCTCGATCATGAACAGCTACCACGGCTGGTGGTCCCTCGGGGCGGTGGTGGGTGGTCTGCTCGGCGCGGCCTGCGCTCAGCTGGGACTGCCGCTGTGGATCCAGGGCATCGTGGGCCTGTTCCTGTTCGGGGCCCTCGCCGCCGGCTCGCTGCGCTTCATGCTGCCCGGCCACGACAGCACCGAACGCGCACCGGTCGGAGCTGTCGGGGCCGCCTCCTCCGCCGCGGAGGTCCCCACCGCCGCACCGACCGGATTCCGTCTCGCCGGGATGAGCCTGCGCGCGCTCGGACTGGTGACCGCGCTCGGCATGGTCCTGGTGTTCGCGGGATCCACGGAGGACGCCGGGAGCACCTGGGGCGCTCTGTTCATGAAGGACACCTTCGCAGCGACCCCGTTCCTGGCAGGCATGGCTTTCGTAGCCCTGCAGGGCGCACAGACCATCGGTCGCTTCACCGGCGACGCTGTGGTGGACCGGCTGGGGGACCGCGCGACCGCACGACTCGGCGGCGTGGTCGCGGCGACGGGCATGAGCATCGCCCTGCTGTTTCCCAGCCCCGCCACGGCGCTGTTCGGCTTCGCCGCCGCCGGCTGGGGCGTGGCCACCCTGTTCCCCGCCGCCTACCGGGCCGCCGATGACCTGCCCGGCGTGCCCCACGGCGTGGGGATCACCGTGGTGGGCTGGTTCGCCCGGCTCGGCTTCTTCATCACCCCGCCCGTGATCGGTGCGCTCGCGGACGCACTCACGCTGCGATACGCGCTGTGGATGGTCCCCATGTACGCCGTGGGGATCCTGGTCTTCTCCGGCGTGCTCAGCACGCGCAGCGCGAAGGCGGGCAGCTGAGGAGAAGCACCGACTGAGCTCGAGCGCAGCTCAGAACCGGCTGCTGTCCCCGGCACCCTCGCGAGCGATCACCAGGTCGCCGCCGGAGAGGTCGACCACCGTGGTCGGCTCGATCCCGACCTCGCCGGAATCGATAATCGCCTCGACCTGCTCGCCCAGCAGGTCCTGGACCACCCAGGCCTCCGAGGGAGGATCCTCCTGCCCGGGAAGCAGGAGGCTGGAGGAGGCGATCGGCTCGCCCAGCGCCTCCACCAGAGAGTGGGCCACCCGGTGGCCCGGGATCCGCACCCCCACTGTGAGCTTCTTGGGATGGGACAGCTTCCGCGGCACCTCCCGCGTGGCCGGCAGGATGAAGGTGTAGGGGCCGGGGGTGGCGTTCTTGACCAGCCGGAAGACGGGGTTCGAGACCAGCACGAACTGCCCCAGCTGTGCGAAGTCGGCGCACACCAGCGTGAAGTGGTGGTCCTTGCCGACCTGGCGGATGCGACGAATCCGCTCGAGCGCCTCGGCATTGCCCAGAGTGCAGCCCAGCGCATAGCAGGAATCGGTGGGGTAGGCGATCAGGCCGCCGTCCTTCAGCACCGAGACCGCCTGCTCGATGAGCCGGGGCTGCGGGTTCTCGGGATGGATGTCGAGATACTTCGCGGAGTGACGTGACCTGGCCATGCCTGATGGTACGCCGCGGACCGCGAGCCGGACCAGGCCCGCCATGTCGCCGGCCAGCCCCGCCGCCCGCCCGCACGGGATGCGGTGTTCAGGCGACGACCACGAACTCCCGGCCGATCCACTTGGTGCGGCGCAGCCGCAGCACGGCGCTGACGGGCAGCGGTCCCTTGATGTGCGGGTATCCACGGCCCTTGCCATCCACATCGGCCTCGATGTCCACGGCGATGCCAGCGGCCTCCACACGGCCCACGTCGATCTCAAGGATCACCAGATCCGAGGGACGGTCCGGGTAGACCCGCTTGGCGACCTTCGAGACCTGCTCCGGCCAGGATGCGTGGAGGAAACCCTCCTCGGCCAGATCGCGGCCCCGGGTCGCGCGGGTGTAGGAGCCCGACCGAACGGCCGCCTCCCAGACGGGCAGTTCGGTGATGTGCCAGATCAGGGGCGCGGGCATGAGCAGCAGTGTACCGTGACCGGCATGGATGAGACCTCCGCCGGGCCGGGCGCGGTGCGCCTGGTCCACGATGATGATCGCGACCGCTACGAAGCCCTCGACGGCGAGGAGCTTGTCGCCGTCCTCGCCCATGGTGACGAGGACCCCCGCCGGGCGACGGCGACGGACTGGGCATGAAGGTGCGCGATCTGCGCTCGACCGTGGTCTCCCGGAACGCTCCGGGCAGGGCATCGGCTCCGCGATCGTCCGCTTCGCCCTCGACGACATCCGCGGCAAGGGGATGAAGATCCGCCCCACCTGCTGGTTCGTGAAAGGCTGGGTCGAGCGGCACCCCGAGTACGCCGATCTGCTGGAGACCCCGTCTCCCCACACCCACGAGGAGGCCCCATGACCTTCCGGATCCTGACCGTCTGCACCGGCAACATCTGCCGCTCACCCATGGTCGAGTACGCCCTGCGAGAAGCCCTCGCACACGCCGGATTCGGCGACCGCGCCCAGGTGGCATCCGTGGGGACCTCGAGCTGGGAGGCCGGCAACCCCATCGATCCGCGCGCCGGCGCCCTCCTGCGCCGCCACGGGATCGACAGCGCGGATCATCTCGCCCGGCAGATGAGCGATGAGGAGCTGCACCAGGCGGACCTGGTGCTCGCCCTGGATCACGACCACGTCGAACCCCTCCGCAGGGCGCTCGGCCCCCGGGCCGACGAGACGGTCCGGATGGTGCGGGACTTCGCGCCGACACCTGTCGAGGACACCGGCATCCGCGATCCCTGGTACGGGGACGAGACCGACTTCGAGACCGCCTGGGAGCAGATCGACGAGGCCGTCGGCGGGATCGTGGACCATGTGCGGGAACACGTGGCGCCGAGCACCCAGCCCGATACGGCAGGAGAGCGACGGTGACGGCCCAGGAACCGCTGGGAGCGCTGGAGACCGCCGCCGCACTCCGCTCCGGACACCTCGACGTGCTCGAGCTCGCTGAGCAGACCCTCGAGGCGGCGCGCGGGATCGGCCAGGAGGCCGGAGCATTCGCCCACCTCCTGGAGGACCTCACCCATGAGCAGGCACGAGCCGCCGCGGAGCGCCTCGAGGAGGCGCGCCGCACCGGGGGAGAGCAGGAGCTCGGCGCAGCTCTGCCTCTGCTCGGCGTGCCCATGCCGATCAAGGACCTCACCCAGATCGCCGGCGCCCCCTTCGAGGCCGGCAGTGCGGCGATGGCGGGCAACATCGCCACGGTGACCGACGGTGTCGCGCAGAAGATCCTCGACGCCGGAACCCTCACCGTCGGCAAGACCACCACCCCGGAGTTCGGTCTGCCCGGATACACGGAGCCCGCCACCGGTGCCCCGGCCCGCACCCCATGGGACCTGCGCCGCACCGCCGGCGGTTCCAGCGGCGGTGCGGCCGTCGCGGTCGCCGCGGGCATCGCACCCCTCGCCCACGGCTCCGACGGCGGAGGCTCGGTGCGGATCCCAGCGGCCTGCTGCGGCATCGTGGGCATCAAGCCCTCCCGCGGCGTGGTCTCGCCCGGGCCGTACGGCGCCGAGGGGATGGGGCTGGTGACCGACGGAGTGCTCGCACGCAGCGTGCGCGATGCCGCCGCCGGCCTCGACCTCATCGCCGGCCCCAGGACCGGTGACTTCACGCCCGCAGCGAAGGCGTCCGGCGGGTACCTCGCCCACCTCGAGGGCCCGGGCGCTGTGCCGCAGACGCTGCGCATCGCGGTGCTGCGCGAGCCCCTCGCCGCCGAGACGGACGTGCACCCGGCCGCCCTGCGCGGACTCGAGCGCGCCCTGGACGTGCTGCGTGCTCTCGGGCACGAGATCACCGAGATCCCGGCCCCGTTCGGCCCCGAGGACTGGACCGCCTTCATGCCGCTGTGGACGGTGGGCGCCGCGACCATCCCGCTGGACGCGGAGCAGGAGAGCAAGATCCTCGAGCTCACCCGCTGGCTGCGGGAGCGTGGCCGCGCCTACAGCGGGGTCGAGCTCGCCCAGGCCTTCTCCGGGGTGCAGTCGCTGGCCCGACGCACGTCCGAGGCGTTCTCCCCGTTCGACGTGGTGATCACCCCGGCGCTCGCCGAGCCACCGGCCTTCCCCGACCGTCTGCAGCTGGCCGACGGCGCCGCCGACTTCGACGCCCAGCGGGCTTTCACCCCGTGGACCAGCACCTGGAACATGCTCGGCGCCGCCGCGATCGCCGTGCCGATCCATCGAGAGTCCATCGACGGGATCGAGCTGCCCTTCGGGGTGCAGCTCGGTGCCGCCCGGCACGGTGACGACGCGCTGCTGCTGTCCCTGGCCGCCCAGCTGGAGGCCCATGACCCGTGGCCGCTGACGCGCCTGCCGCACGCAGCATGAACACTGCCGGGACCGGCGACACCGGCCCGCAGAGCGTGCGCCTGGACGTCTGGCTGTGGAGCGCTCGGCTGATGCCCACCCGCTCAGCGGCGACCGCGGCCTGCCGGGGCGGGCATGTGCGCCGCAACGGTGACCCGGTCAAAGCGGCCCAGAAGATCGTGGTGGGGGACGAGCTGAGAGTGCGTTCACCGGGCCGGGAGCGGATCGTGGTGGTCACCCGGATCCTCACGAAGCGAGTGGGTGCACCGGTCGCCCGTGAATGCTACGAGGACCACACTCCGGAGCCGGCCCCGCAGCTCGCGGCGGCACCGCCTCGTCGGGAGCGCGGCACCGGAAGGCCCACCAAGCGGGAGCGACGGCAGTTCGACCGGCTGCGGGGGCGCGATGCCGGCGGCGCCGCTGCGCCCTGGGAAGATCCTCGGGACTGAGAACGCGGAGGGCCCCGCGTCGATGACGCAGGGCCCTCCGGCTCCAGGCGGTGAGGCGGTCCTCCGCCGGGTCAGCGGGCGTAGGAGAGCAGCTCCTGACGGTTCGAGGTCAGGCGGTTCAGCAGGTTCCGCTCGATCCCGACCACCTTGGGGTTCGCGCCGTCCGCGAGCAGGCGCTGCCGGATCGAGGCGAGATCGGCGCTTTCGCGGATGAACCTCTTCATCACGGGCCTGGCACCGATCTGTGCGGCCCAGCGCTTGCCCTCGCGCCGCCCCTTCCAGGTGGCGAGCATGTCCACCTCTTCATGCGTGAGCCAGCCCTGGTTGGCGTAGTCGCCCAGACGGATGCGGGTGAGGCGGGACTCGTCCCAGATCAGCACGCCGATCGAGATCAGCCACAGCAGCGAGATGAAAGCCTTCGCGCCGTACATCAGCAGCATCACTGCGATGCCGCCGCCGAGCCCTGCGAAGAAGTTCCATGCGGCATGGATCAGCATCCCGGGGATCAGTGCCGGGATGAAGACCAGGAAGCCCATGATCGTGCCCACTTGCGGACCACGAAGCCGACGATGATGCCGGTCAGCGCCGTGTAGATCGCATGGCCGAAGATGTTCAGGACACCGCGCATGATGACGAGGATCAGCACGCCGCCGGCGCCCAGCTCCTCGAGGATGCGGGTGTAGTAGATGATGTTCTCGGTGAAAGCGAAGCCGCCGCCGATCAGTGCGCCGTAGATCAGCCCGTCCAGAGGCCCGTTGAAGTAGCGGCGCGCGAGCAGCATCAGCACCAGCAGCCCGAGCCCCTTGGTGGTCTCCTCCACCAGGGGAGCGCTGATCACGGGACCGGCGAAGTTCACAGCCGCCTCGCTGCCGGTCACGATGTAGACCAGCAGCGAGTTCAGCGTGTTCAGCCAGTAGCTGGAGAAGGCCGCGATCGCTGCTCCCCAGAACACCGCGATGATCAGCAGCGGCAGGGGCTGGGGGTCCCAGCGGTCGGCCAGCAACATGATCAAGGAGATGACCACCAGCGAGAGCAGGGCGAGGAAGGCGGTGACCGGCCACCACACCGGGCTCGAGCTCGCGGTCAGCACGAACTCGAGGAAGAACCAGCCCAGGACGAACAGCAGGCTGAACCCGAGGGCGACCACCACGATCCAGACCGCGATGTTCACTGCGGGAAGCTTCGTGGCCTCCTGCGAGACCTCCTGCACCCGCCGGGTCTGCGTGGACCAGGCCGACTGCGGCTGGGCCTGGCCGGGCCGCTGGATCTGAGCCGGGGCGAAACGGGCCGCGGTGAGCCCCGAGGCCGGCCGCACAGAGGTGTCGTAGGCGCGAGGGTTGCCGTAGTCGATGTACCGGGGCTGGGACTGGAACGACGGAGCGCCGGGCGCCGAGCTCGGCGCGCCCGGGCGCGGACGGCCGTTGGGCATGTACTGGCCGCCTTGCGGCTGGGAGGGGGATGGGACATGAGGGCCTCTGTTTCAGCGGCAGGAGGTACAGGAGGAGGGATGCCGGGCGCGTGATCGACGTCGGTTCCCCGGACGGCCGAGCCACGGCACCAGTGCGATGCTACAGCTGTGCACTCCCATCATCGCGGAAAGCCGAAGGCGCGAGGAACGATTGTGGATGACGCCCGAGGTGCTCACGCCACCGGAAGTCGAGAGATCTCAGGGTTGAGCGGAATAGACTCAACTTGCGCGGCGTTGACCCCGTCGAACACCGCACCACCCACCTGACGCAGAAGAGGAGCACCGTGGAGTTCCAGTTCACCACCCGCTCGCAGGAGGCCGTCACCGCCGCCGCGGAGAAGGCCGCCGAGCTCGGCAACCCTCAGATCAGCTCCATGCACCTGCTGTGGGCTCTGGCGGGACAGGAGGACGGCATCGGTCGTGCCTCCCTGGCCGCCGCCGGCGCGGATCCCGGCGATGTGATCCGTCGCGCTGAACAGGCGATCGATGGGCTCCCGCGCGCCAGCGGCGGAGCCTCGCCCACCTTCATCGGCACCGGCTTCGACGCCCTCGAGGCGGCCCGGCACGAGGCCGACTCCACCCGCCGCACCCACCTGTCCACCGAGCACCTGATGATCGGTATCGCGCTCGGCAAAGACGCCGCAGCCCGGCTGCTCACCGCAGCCGGAGCCACGCCCCGAGCACTCCGCGATGCCGTCTCACAACTGAGCCCAGGAGATGACCGCATGAACCAGATGGATTCACAGAACCCCGAGAGCACCTTCCAGAGCCTGGAGAAGTTCGGTGTCGACCTCACCGAGCTCGCCCGTGAGGGCCGGCTGGACCCGGTGATCGGCCGTGACGCCGAGATCCGCCGCGTGGTCCAGGTGCTCTCACGGCGCACCAAGAACAACCCGGTGCTGATCGGTGAGCCCGGCGTCGGCAAGACGGCCGTGGTCGAGGGCCTCGCCCAGCGCATCGTGGCCGGCGACGTCCCGGATTCCCTGCGCGGCAAGCGACTGATCTCGCTGGACCTCTCCTCGATGGTCGCGGGCTCGAAGTACCGCGGAGAGTTCGAGGAGCGCATGAAAGCCGTCCTCGACGAGATCCGCACCAGCAACGGGCAGATCGTCACCTTCATCGACGAGCTCCACACCGTGGTCGGTGCCGGCGGCTCCGGCGATGGCTCGATGGACGCGGGCAACATGCTCAAGCCCATGCTCGCCCGCGGCGAGCTGCGGATGGTCGGCGCGACCACGCTGGACGAGTACCGCGAGAACATCGAGAAGGACCCCGCCCTCGAGCGGCGGTTCCAGCAGGTGTTCGTGGGAGAGCCGAGCGTCGAGGATTCCGTGACGATCCTGCGTGGGCTCAAGGACAAGTACGAGGCGCACCACAAGGTCACGATCACCGACGCCGCCCTGGTGGCCGCCGCGACCCTGTCCTCGCGCTACATCTCGGGCCGGCAGCTGCCGGACAAGGCGATCGATCTGGTCGACGAGGCGGCCTCCCGGCAGCGGATGGAGCTGGACTCCTCGCCCGAGCAGCTGGACATCCTGCGGCGTCAGGTGGACCGGTTGAAGATGGAGGAGCTCGCGCTGGCGGGCAGCGAGGACCCGGGCAGCATCGCCCAGCTCGACTCCGTGCGCTCCCAGCTCGCCGATCGCACCGAGCAGATGGAGGAGCTCTCCGCCCGCTGGGAGCGGGAGAAGGCGGGCCTGAACCTCGTGGGCGATCTCAAGGCTCAGCTCGAGCAGCTGCGCATGCAGGCCGACCGCGCACAGCGCGAAGGCGACCTCACCGCAGCCTCCAAGATCCTCTACGGTGACATCCCCGCACTCAAGGAGCAGCTGCGCGAGGCGGAGGAGCAGGAGGCCGGGGGCGAGGGAGATCAGGAGCGCCCGATGGTCGCCGACCATGTGGGGCCCGATGACATCGCGGATGTGGTCTCGGCCTGGACCGGCATCCCGGCCGGCCGGCTGCTGCGGGGAGAGACCGAGAAGCTCCTCCAGATGGAGGACATCATCGGCCAGCGCCTGATCGGCCAGGAGCAGGCCGTGCGAGAGGTCTCGGATGCGGTGCGACGTGCACGCGCAGGGATCTCCGATCCGGACCGTCCTACCGGCTCCTTCCTGTTCCTGGGACCGACCGGGGTGGGCAAGACCGAGCTGGCCAAGGCGCTGGCGGAGTTCCTCTTCGACGACGAGCGGGCCATGATCCGCGTGGACATGTCGGAGTACAGCGAGAAGCACACGGTGGCCCGCCTGGTCGGCGCCCCGCCGGGGTACGTCGGCTATGACGAGGGCGGCCAGCTCACCGAGGCCGTGCGGCGCAGGCCCTACTCGGTGGTGCTGCTCGACGAGATCGAGAAGGCGCATCCGGACGTGTTCGATGTGCTGCTCCAGGTGCTCGACGACGGCCGCCTCACCGACGGGCAGGGACGGACGGTCGACTTCCGCTCGACGATCCTGGTCCTCACCTCGAACCTCGGCGCCCATGCGCTGCAGGACCAGATGCTCAACGAACAGGAGAAGCACGACCGTGTCATGCAGGTGGTGCGGGCCTCCTTCAAACCCGAGTTCCTCAACCGTCTCGATGACATTGTCATGTTCGACTCCCTCACCCGAGAGCAGCTCACCCACATCGTGACGCTGCAGGTCGATGAGGTCGCCGCGCGGCTGCGGGACCGCCGGATCTCGCTCGAGGTCGACGAGGCGGCGACCAGCTGGCTCGCGGCAGAGGGCTTCGATCCGCTCTACGGGGCGCGTCCGCTCAAGCGCCTGGTGCAGAAGGAGATCGGCGACGGGTTGGCACGGCTGATCCTGACGGGCGAGGTCCAGGACGGGCAGACGGTCCAGGTCGGCGCGGGCGAGGCAGGGCTCACGCTCTCCGTGTCCGGCGCCGAACCCGAGGCGGTGACCTCCTCCCCGCAGTGAGCGATCGCCTAAGGGTGCTCATCCCTGTGGGTCCCAGGGCATCGGTGCGTACTGCCGGCGGGTGTCGTAGTAGCGCTCGGCGTCGGTCAAGCGGCCCCGTCCGCTCTCCCAGCTCTCGCCGGCCTCTCGGCTCGCCTGCTCGACCTCCCGCAGGGGCGCCGCGGCCTCGGGACTGACTGTCTCGACTACGTGCGCCCCGGCGCCGAACACATCCGCCGTCGACTCCGTGAGCGCGGGGACGGGGGTGGCGGTCAGGACGTCTGCCGTCACCCCCGCCTGGCGGAACATGCCGCGCTCGCCGGCGCTGACGACTCCGGCGAGGTCACCGTCACCGATAGCGGCGGAGATCTCGTCGCTGGTCTGCATGGTGTTGGCGATCGAGGCGTCGACGCCCGAGGTCGCCTGGCCGAGCACCGACTTCTCCCCGAGCGCGATCCCCGCGACCGAGTGGGGGACCCGCGCCAGGGAGACCACCGGGGTGAGAGCTCCCAGACCGCTCTCCTGGAGGTTCTGCTCCGTGCGGTCGAACGTGTCGCCGACCGCGGCATGAGCTCCCATCAGCATCTGGGCCGTGCCGACGGCGGGGATCGCGCCGAGCGTGACCCGACGAGTCTGCTGCGCCTCTGCCAGGATCTCGGGGTCGATGCCGAACTCCGGGCCCTCGGCGACCTGCCGCGGCGCGGGGATCGGCTGAGGGTCCGTCGACATGAAGGGACCGCCGATCATGGGACCGATGTCCCCCAGGTCGGGCAGGCGGGGCAGCCGGTCCGCGACAGCGAAGGGATCCTTCGCCGCGAACGGTCCGCCGATCATCGGTCCCCATGGCTGGGGTCGGCGCCGCTCAGCCGCGGCAGGTCCACGGGGCCGCTGACCCAGGGCGGAGCGGCTCTGACCCCGAGCGGATCGTCTGCACGCGCGGAGCCTGCCTCGGCGCGAACGAACAGGCTGTCTGCTCCGCTGCTTCCTGGCGAAGCAGCTTCTCGAGCTTCCGGATCGCCCCGATCAGGTCCGTCATCATCTCGACGGCGCCTGCGGTGCGGAGGCGGTGCTCGTCCGCGTCAGGGCCCTGCCAGGCCGTGCTGCGCAACGCCTCCACGATCTTGTCGATCAAGTGCCGCATCCGGGCGGCACCGGCTCCGTAGGCGGCGGACAGCTCGGTCAGGGCCTCGGGCTCGCATCCCCAGAAAGTGTTCATGGCGCGACCGTAGAGAACCATGCCCGGTCCCCGCCGGACTCGCCCCCGGATTGTGGACGGCTGCACGCTGTGGAGGAACAGTCAGGCAGAGCGGTGACGGGCCCGGACATGGCGCGTCCCGTGACCCCGCAGGGCCCCGGGACGCGTCAGCGCCGCTGCCGGCTCAGACCACGATGTTCACGATCTTCGGCGCGCGGATGATCAGCTTGCGGACCGTCTGACCCTCCAGCAGCTCCTGGACGCGCTCCTCGGCCATCACCGCGGCCTCGAGGTCGGTCTCGGAGATCTCCGGATCGACCTCGATGCGGTGGCGCACCTTGCCCTTGATCTGGATCACGCAGGTCACGCGCTCCGCCTTGAGCAGCTCCGGATCAGCTGCCGGGAAGGCGATGCGAGAGATGCTCCCGGTGTGGCCCAGGCGTGCCCACAGCTCCTCGGCCACGTGCGGCGCGAGCGGCGAGACCATCAGCAGCAGCAGCGGCTCGACAGCCTCACGGGGCGTGGATCCGGTGGCGATCAGGTGCTTGGTCAGGTGATTCACCAGCTCGATCAGCTTCGCGATCGCGGTGTTGAAGTGCATCCGCTCCATGTCTCGGGTGACCCCGTCGATGGTGCGGTGCGTCGCCTGCTGGATGTCGAGGGCGGCGGGCTCGTCGGAGACGTTCAGCTCGCCGGTCTCCTCATCGACCACCAGGCGCCACAGACGCTGCAGGAAGCGCTGGGAGCCGACGACCGCACGGGTCTCCCAGGGACGGGAGAGGT
The DNA here is from genome assembly GCF_014400405.1 of Brachybacterium sp. Z12. Taxonomy (GTDB): domain Bacteria; phylum Actinomycetota; class Actinomycetes; order Actinomycetales; family Dermabacteraceae; genus Brachybacterium. Next base: position 1,415,932 of record NZ_CP060496.1, read on the forward strand.
CCAGCGGGCCCATCGACATCTCGTAGACGCGCAGGGTGTCGGCGCCGTACTCCTCGTACATGTCGTCCGGGGCGACCGCGTTCTTCAGCGACTTGCCCATCTTCCCGTATTCCTGGGTGACGGGCTCGCCCTGGTAGGTGAAGGTGCCGTCGGCCTCGGCGACGACCTCCTCGGCGGGCACGTAGACGCCGCGGGCGTCGGTGTAGGCGTAGGCCTGGATATAGCCCTGGTTGAACAGGCGGTGGAACGGCTCCTGGCTGGAGACATCGCCGCGGTCGAACAGCACCTTGTGCCAGAACCGTGCGTACAGCAGGTGCAGCACCGCGTGCTCCACACCGCCGACGTAGAGGTCCACGCCGCCCACGCCGCCGTCCTCACGGGCGCCCAGCCAGTACTTCTCGTTCTCCGGGCGCACCAGGACATCGTCCTCGGTGGGGTCGATGTAGCGCAGGTGGTACCAGGAGGAGCCGGCCCACTGCGGCATCGTGTTCGTCTCGCGCAGGTAGGTCTTGGGCCCTTCGCCCAGGTCCAGCTCGACCTCGACCCAGTCCTGCGCCCGTGACAGCGGGGTCTGGGGCTCGGTGTCCGCGTCCAGCGGATCGAAGGTCCTGGGGGAGAAGTCCTCCACCTCGGGCAGGTCCACGGGCAGCATCGAGGTGGGGAGCGGGATCGGCACCTCGGGGTGCTCGGGGTCGTACACCACGGGGGGAAGGGCTCGCCCCAGTAGCGCTGGCGGGAGAAGAGCCAGTCGCGCAGACGGTAGGTGGTGCGGGCACGGCCGAAGCCTCGTGCCTGCGCGTGCTCGGTGGCTCGGTCCTTCGCCTCGTCCTTGTCGAGCCCGTTGAGGTCCAGATCGGCGCTCGCGGAGTTGATCTTCTCGCCGTCCCCGGTCCAGGCCCCGCCGTCGAAATCGGCGGGCGGGCGCACGGTGCGGATCACCGGCAGGTCGAACTTCGCGGCGAACTCGAAGTCCCGCGCGTCCTCGGCGGGGACCGCCATGATCGCGCCGGTGCCGTAGCCGGTCAGCACGTAGTCCGCGGTGAAGACCGGCAGCTGGCGGCCGTCCATCGGATTGGTCGCGATCAGACCGGTGAACACACCGGTCTTCTCGCGGTCGTCGGCCGTGCGCTCGTCCTCGTCGAGGGCGGCGGCGCGAGCCCGGTAGGCCGCGACGGCCTCGCGAGGGCTCGCCGCGCCGCCGGTCCAGGGACTGCGCGGTGCCCTCCGGCCAGGACGCCGGCAGGGCCGAGGGGTCCGAGAGCAGTGCATGCTCGGGGGACAGGACGCAGAACGTCGCCCCGAACAGGGTGTCCGCACGGGTGGTGAAGACGTCGAAGGTCGCCTCGGGGGCGGAGGTCAGGCCCGTGGCGGGGAAGGTGATCTGCGCGCCGTGGCTGCGACCGATCCAGTTGCGCTGCATCGAGCGGATCGACTCGGGCCAGTCCACCCGGTCCAGGTCGTCGATGAGGCGATCCGCGTAGGCGGTGATGCGCATGTTCCACTGCCGCAGACGGCGGGTGAAGACCGGGAAGTTGCCGCGCTCGGAGCGACCCTCGGCGGTGACCTCCTCGTTGGCCAACACGGTGCCCAGCCCCGGGCACCAGTTCACCGGGGTCTCGGAGATGTAGGTCAGGCGGAAGGAATCGGCCAGCTCGGCGATCTCGGCATCGCTCGCTCCCGTGACGTCATCGGCGCTGCGGTCGGCCCAGGCCGCGGGCAGCTCGATGCCCTGACGGTCCGCGAGCGCGTAGGGATCCACCGCGCCGCTGCGCAGCTCCTCGCGCAGCTCCGCGATCGGGCGCGCCCGCCCCGTGATGCCGTCGGCGTTGGGGGCCTCGGGGTCGTACCAGGAGTCGAAGATCCGAAGGAAGATCCACTGGGTCCACTTCACGAACTCGGGATCGGTGGTGGCCAGCGAGCGGCGGGAGTCGTGGGACAGCCCCAGCCGGTGCAGCTGACGGCGCATGTTGGCGATGTTCGACTCGGTGGTGGTGCGCGGATGGGTGCCGGTCTGCACCGCGTACTGCTCCGCAGGCAGGCCGAAGGCGTCGTAACCCATCGTGTACAGGACGTTCTTGCCCATCATGCGCTGATGGCGGGCGACCACATCGGTCGCGATGTAGCCCAGCGGATGGCCCACATGGAGCCCTGCTCCCGAGGGGTAGGGGAACATGTCCATGATGAACATCTTCTCGGACGCGGACGATGTAGCCGCCGTGGCCGCCTCGGACGCGGACTCGGCCGTGCCGCGCAGCTCGCCGACGGGATTGTCGGCACGGAAGGTGCCGTCCTCGTCCCAGCGCTGCTGCCAGCGGCGCTCGATCTCGTCCGCCACCGTGGCGGTATAGCGGTGCGGGGCCTCGCTCATGGGTGAATCGTCCTCCGAAGGATCAGTGCGGCAGGTGCCGCCAGGCATCTCGTGACATGAAAAAACCCTCGCGCAGGCGAGGGGAGCCGCATCGGTGCCTCACGTGCGCACCGGGCACGCTCTCAGGAGCGCGGGGTGGGCGCGGGCCTTGTCCGACGCGGCTGCATAAGCAGGAGCCGTCGAGTCACCGGGCCATCCTACCGCGCTCAGGGGCGCAGCCGGGGCCAGGCTCAGACGCCGAGCACGGCAGAGATCAGCAGCAGCACCAGCACGGTGCCGATGGTCGTGATCAGCACCGTGTCGCGGGCCAGGTTCTCGGAGGCGCGGTAACGCGCTGCAGCGACATAGACGTTCTGCGCTGTGGGAAGCGCCGCCATCACCACGACCTCGTACAGGGAGACGCCCCGCAGGCCCAGCAGCAGCCCCACACCTACCGCGATCACCGGCATCAGCAGCAGCTTGGAGCTCGAGGCGACGGCGATCAGGCCGCGGTAGCCGTCGTCCTTCGCGAGCGGTCTCGAGCCGTACAGGGACAAGCCGTAGGCCAGCAGCATCGCGGGGATCGCCATGTTCGCGAGGGAGCGGACCGGCTCGAGGGCCACCGGCGGGATCTGCACGCCCGCCAGCACCAGGAGCAGGCCGATGGTCGAGGCGATGATGGTGGGGTTCGCGACGATGCTGCGCAGCACGCCGGCGGTGCCGGGGAGTCCTCCACGGTGACGCGGTGGAGCACGAAGAGGTAGAGCGGCGTGTACACCGCTTGCTGGAACAGGATCACGGGCAGGGCGTGGGAGATGTCGCCGAGAACATAGGCGGCGATCGGGAATCCCATGTTCGCGCCGTTGACCACGGAACCGCTGATGGCGGTCATGATCAGGTCCGCGCCCCGGCGCTTGGTGAACACCGCGACGGCCAGGAGCACGATCACGCCGGTGAGGAGACCGGAGATGGCTGCGACCAGCATCGGTCGCGAGAGCACCTCGCGCACCTCGGATTCGAGCAGCCCGATCAGCACCAGAGCGGGGGAGGCGATGAAGAAGGTGGAGCGGTTCAGGACGTAGCGGCCATGCGGGCCGAGCACACCGGTGCGGCCCACCACCCAGCCCACGCCGATCATGGCCCAGACGATGAAGAAGCCGGCGAGAACCCCGCTCACAGGAGAGTTCGGGAGGAAGTCGTGATCACCGGACCGATCCTAGACCACCTGCAGGAAAGGGCCTTCCCGCGTTCAGCTGCCGGACGGAAACTGTCACAGGAGGTGGGGTCAGCGCATCCCGTGCGAGGTGCGGCCGTCGATCTGATCATCCATGCCGGGAACAGGCTGCGCGCCGTCGGAACCGAGGGCAACGATGCGATTGCTCTCATCCACGTGGACGACGCGGGGACGGTGCGCGGAGACCTCGGTCTCGTCCAGCTGCCCGTACGCGATGATGATGACGAGATCGCCCGGGGCCACGAGATGAGCCGCGGCGCCGTTGATCCCGATCACGCCGCTGTCGCGCTCACCCTCGATCACGTAGGTGATCAGGCGATGACCATTGGTGATGTCGACGATCGTGACCTGTTCATTCTCGACCAGCCCCGCGGCCTCCGTGAGGGCAGGGTCGATCGTCACCGAGCCCACGTAGTGCAGATCTGCCTGCGTGACGGTGGCCCGGTGGATCTTCGAGGTCATCAGAGTGCGCAACATCGCCTCTATTCTCCCATCACTGCCGCATGCTGGATGATGGGAGCGTCCGTTTCGTCAGGAGGATCACCATGCCCAAGGCCCGCCGCAGTTCAGCACGCCGTTCTCAGCGGTTCGAGGATATGGCGCTGCCCGATGAGCTGCTCGGCGTCCTCGCCGATCAGGGCCTCGAGCGCGCCTTCGAGATCCAGTCGGTGATCCTGCCCGACGCCCTCGCGGGCCGTGATGTGCTGGCTCGGGCCGAGACCGGCTCCGGCAAGACCCTCGCGTTCACCCTCGCGATGACCTCCCGCTTCCGCGGGCGCAAGATGCATCGCAAGCGCCCGCTGGGTGTGGTGCTGGTGCCCACCCGAGAGCTGGCGGTGCAGGTCGTCGACACGATCCACCCCTTCGCCCGGGCCGTGGGCATCAAAGCGCAGCTGGTCTCCGGCGGCATGAACATCGAGAAGCAGGCCGACGCCGTGGCCCGCGGGGTCTCGATCGTGGTGGCCACCCCGGGGCGCCTGATCGACCTCGCCGAGCGCGGTGCGCTGCAGCTGGACCTGGTCGAGACCACGATCATCGATGAGGCGGACCACATGGCCGACCTCGGCTTCCTGCCGGACGTCAGCGACATCCTCGCCGCGATCCCGATGGGCACCCAGAAGATGCTCTTCTCCGCGACCCTGGACGGGCAGGTCGAGCAGATCGTCGACACCTTCCTGGTCGATCCGATCAGCCACGAGACCACCCCGGTCACCGCCGCTGTGGCGACCATGGACCATCACGTGCTGGCCATCGAGCCCTCCGCCAAGCGCGAGGTCACCGCCCAGCTCGGTGCCCGCGAGGGACGCACCCTGATGTTCACGCGCACCCAGCTGGGTGCCGAGCGGGTGGCGCAGGAGCTGGTCGAGGTCGGCATCGGCGCTGCGGCCCTGCACGGCAACAAGCAACAGGGGCTGCGCACCAATGTGCTGGCCGGTTTCCGTGAGGGCGCATATCCCGTGCTGGTCGCCACCGATGTCGCGGCCCGCGGGCTCCATATCGACGACGTGACGATGGTGGTTCACGTCGACCCCTCCGATGACGTCAAGGAGTATGTGCACCGCTCGGGGCGCACCGCCCGTGCGGGAGCCACAGGCAGCGTCGTCACGCTCGCTCTGCCGCACCAGATCGCGAAGACCCGCAATGTCCTCTCGGGAGCCAAGGTAGAGCCGACCTGGGTTGATGACGTCGATTCTGCGGAGGTTCCCGCCCTCGCTGAGCTCGGCGGGAGGACGCCTGCCGGTGAACCCGCAGAGGACCCGGCGACCGTGAAGTACAAGGGTGCTCCGCGCAAGCTCAACCTCACCCGCGCCAGCGGTGCCGATACCCGCAAGGCGGAGGAGCGGCGCGCGAACGAGGAGCGGCGATCCTCCTGGGAGGATTCAGAGCCCGGAGAAGGCCGTGACGGTGCCCGTGCCGGACGCGGACCCGACCGCAAGGGCGGGGGACGGGGACGGACCGCCGGGGCAGCCGGCGGCCGGGGCCGCCCGTCGGACGAGAAATCCGGCAACACGCGCGATAGGCGTGGAAGGTCCGATGGCGCCGCCGGCGGGGAGCGGCGCGGTAGGTCCGATGGCGCCGCCGGTGGGGAGCGGCGCGGACGCAGCGAGGGCACCGGCAAGGGCCAGGGTCGCGGGCGATCCGGCGCGCCGACGCGGGCGCCGCGCCGGCGTGGGGGACGATGAGTCCCGGATGCATGGCTCGATGACGAGCCGGTGAGGCGCCGAGGAGGCACGCGATGAGCATCAGCACCTTCGACTTGTTCAAGATCGGGATCGGTCCGTCGAGCTCCCACACGGTGGGTCCGATGCGCGCCGCCGGGCTGTTCGCCCGCGAACTGCTCGCCGATCCCGAGCTCGGCCCGCGGGTCGCCGATGTCTCCGTCCACCTCTACGGCTCCCTCGCCGCCACCGCGGTGGGGCACGGCACCCTGGACGCGGTCGTGATGGGGCTGGAGGGGGCCGATCCCGAGACCGTGGACCCAGTCGCAGGCCGGGAGCGTGTCGCGCAGATCGAATCCGCGGGCGGGCTGCTGCTCGACGGCACGTTGCCGGTGAGCCTGCGGCCCTCCACGATCGTGACGCACCCGCTGACCTTCCTCCCCCAGCATTCCAACGGGATCACCTTCATCGCGCTGGACGCGCTGGGGCAGGAGCTTCTGCGGCGTCCGATGTTCTCCGTCGGCGGAGGGTTCGTGGTCGACGAGGCCGATATGGACCGCTCGATCGCCGAGGTCGCGGCCGAGGACGAGGGCCGCACCATCTTCACCACCGGGGATGAGCTGCTGAAGGTCTGCGAGGACCGTGGGATCTCGATCTCCGAGGCGATGCTGCTGCGGGAACGGCAATGGCGCAGCGACGAGGAGATCCGCAGCGGTCTGCTCACCATCTGGCGCGCCATGGACGACTGCATCGAGCGCGGCACCCACACCAGCGGGATCCTCCCCGGAGGGCTCGAGGTCAGGCGTCGAGCCGCCTCCTGGTATGACTCGCTGAGCGTCGAGGACCCGGTGCGCCTGCCGATGAACGCCTTCGAATGGGTCTCGCTCGCGGCGCTGGCCGTGAACGAGGAGAACGCCGCCGGGGGCGCGTGGTCACCGCCCCCACCAACGGCGCCGCCGGGATCGTCCCGGCCGTGCTGTTCTTCGCCACCACCTACCTCGAGGGCGTCGACCCCGACGAGATCGCGGTGCGCTTCCTGCTCACCGCCGGCGCGATCGGTTCCCTGTACAAGGAGCACGCCTCCATCTCCGGCGCCGAGGTGGGATGCCAGGGGAGGTGGGCTCGGCCTGCTCGATGGCGGCGGCGGCCCTGTGCGAGGCGATGGGTGGCAAACCTGCCCAGGTGGAGAATGCCGCCGAGATCGCGATGGAGCACAACCTCGGGCTGACCTGCGACCCCATCGGCGGTCTGGTCCAGATCCCCTGCATCGAGCGGAATGCGATGGCGGCGGTCAAGGCGATCACCGCAGCTCGCTTCGCACTGCGCGGCACCGGAGAGCACTTCGTCTCCCTGGACACGGTCATCGAGACCATGCGCCAGACGGGCAGGGACATGAACGCGCGGTACAAGGAGACCGCGATGGGCGGGCTCGCGGTGACTGCCGTCCCGGTCAGCGTCCCGGACTGCTGAGCCGCACCTCGCGCGGCACCGCCGCCGCGCCCAGCCGGTCGCGCACCAGGGCTCTCAGCTCCTCGGCGCCCGGGACCGTCTCCGCTGACGGTTCGAGCGTCACCTCGGCGACCGTCCGCACCCCGAAGCGCTCGTCAGGCACGACCAGCAGGCGGGCGTCCCGCACCCCATCGTGGGCGCACAGCACGCGCGCCACAGCCACGGGGTCGTGGAGCATCCCGCCGGAGGAGAGCCCTCCATCCGCGCGGCCGAGCACGCGGACGGCGCCTCGAGCGATCTCCCCGCGGTCGGTGACCAGCTCCCGCCCGCCGGTGAACGGAGTGCGGGCGTGCAGCAGACCGTCGACCTCGCGCAGGCGCACCCCGCGCAGCGGCCTGCCGTCTACCGTCAGCGAACCGGTCTCGGTGGTGCCGTAGACGTCATGGACCCGGGCCCGGAAGTGGCGGGTCAGGTCTGCACGGAGAGCCGGGAGCAGCACATCGGAGCCGGAGACCACCCGCGGGATGCGCAGCGGGCGCCCTCGGCCGAGCGTGCGGTCTGCGTGCAGGAGGTCCAGCAGATGCACAGGGACGCCGGTGAGCAGATCCGGGGAGGTGCGGTGGAGCAGCTCCACCCGTTCAGCGGCCGGCAGGTGGCTGAGGTCCACCAGCGGTGCGCCCACGGCGAGCGTGCCCAGGGCGACCAGCAATCCGTGGCCGTGGACGCCCGGTGCCGCGCAGGCGATCGTCCGGCCGGGTCGCAGCCCGATGCGGCGGCCGAGGTCTGCGAGGGTGGCCAGCTGGGCCGGGGAGAGCGGGCCCCGGCGCTGGAGACGAGGAGCGGCGGTGCTGCCGCTCGAACGCAGCTCGAGCGTGCCGTCACCGGCCAGCGCCGCGACCAGCACCTGGCGCAGCGGGGCGGTGGCCGGCAATGCGCCCAGACCGGTCGGCGCCGTCGCCCGGGACCGACGGCGGTGCAGGTGCACCAGATCGAGGAGCTCGCCCGCGGTCAGCTCGCCATGACGATCCACGAGCGCCACCGAGCGGGGGCGCAGGGCGACGCGGGCGCGCAATGCGGTGGACGCCTGCAGGAGCTTCATCCCCGGGACCCCCTTCCCGGTGCGGCGAGGCGACGGGTCAGCTCCGCGGCGCGGCCCGCCATGGACGCCCCGGACGACGGAGCGGCCTGGGAGAGCACCGCCCCGACGCGCGCCCAGGGCGGCGAGAGCAGGGTGCGGCGCGCATCGAGCGCGTGGAGCACCCGCCGCGCGGCCCGGTCGGGGGAGGGCGCCGCGCGGGGCGCTGCCGTAGGTGGGGGCGGCCATGGCGGTGGCGACCAGGGGGAGCTCCACGATCGCGATCCGCACGCCGTGCCGGGAGGCCTGAGGGCGCACGGCCCGCAGCCAGGCATCGAGTGCTGCCTTCGAGGCGCCGTAAGCCGCCCATCCCGGAGTGGGGATCCGTGCGGAGGCGCTCGTGACGGCGATGATGCGCCCGCTCCCGGCCCCGCACATCGCCTCGAGCATCGCCAGCAGCAGCGTCGCCGGGCCCAGCAGGTTCGTTCCGGTCAGGCGCACCAGGTCGTGGGGCCGGCCGAAGCTCGCCTCGAGGCTGCGGCGGATCGAGTGACCCGCCAGGGAGATCACCGCGGACGGGGTGCCGTGCTCGGCGAGGACGGCCTCGGCCAGCCGCGCGACCGCCTGCTGGTCACGCAGATCGCAGGGCAGCACCCGGGCAGTGCCGCCTGCCGCGTGCACCTCGGCGGCCAGGGCTGTGAGACGGTCCTCGTCGCGGGCGGTGAGCAGCAGGTGCTCCCCACGTGCGGCCAGCTGAAGGCAGACGGCGCGGCCCACGCCACCGCTCGCCCCGGTGACCAGGATCATCGGTGACCGTGGGCGCGGCTCACCAGGAGCCCCGCTGATAGGCGCCGGGATACAGCGCGGCATCGCGCACCTCCAGCTCGTGCGCGGCGCGCTGCGGCCAGCCCGGCTCACGCAGCGCGGCACGGCCCACCGCCACGTAGTCCGCGTCGCCCCGGTCCAGCACCGCCTGGGCGCCGGCGGGGTCGGTGATCAGGCCCACGGCGGCCACCGGCAGCGAGACGGCATCGCGCAGGGTGCGGGCGAAGCCCACCTGGTACTCGGGGCCGACGGCGATGTCTGCGATCACCGCGCCGCCGGTGGAGACGTGCAGAGCGTCGATGCCCACCTTCTCGAGCTCGCGGGCGAGCTCGACGGACTGCTCGATGTCCCAGCCGCCGTCGATCCAGTCCGTGGCGCTGATGCGGACGATCACCGGACGATCAGCGGGCCACTGCTCCCGCACCGCGGCAGCGATCTCGAGCGCGAAGCGGCGCCGACCCGGCCCGTCCCCGCCGTACTCGTCGGTGCGGGTGTTCACCAGCGGGGAGAGGAATTCGTGGACCAGATAGCCATGCGCGAAGTGGAGCTCGAGCGCATCGAAGCCGGCCTCCTCGGCGCGGCGAGCGGCAGCGACGAAGTCCTCGACGACCAACCGGATCTCCTCGCGGCTGAGCTCGTCCGGGGCATCGAGGCCCGGGAAGGGATCGGAGGTGGGGCCGACGGCGCGCCAGCCCGAGGCGAACTCGGGCACAGTGCCGCGGCGGGCGCGGAACCGAGGAAGCGCGGGCCAGGTCGAGGCCTTTCGCCCGGCGTGGGCGAGCTGGACCGCGACCGGAGCCCCCTGCTGCTGGCAGAAGCCGGTGATCCGGCGCCAGGCCTGGGCCTGCTGGTCGTTCCACAGCCCCGTGTCCCGAGGGCTGATGCGGCCCTCGGGGCTCACGGCCGTGGCCTCCGTGACGATCAGACCGAAACCGCCGGTGGCACGGGCTCCCAGATGCACCAGATGCCAGTCGGTGGGGATGCCGTCCTCGTCCTCGACCATGTACTGGCACATGGGCGCGAGCCAGATGCGATTGCGCATCTCGAGGGAACGCAGCCGTGCAGGTGCCAGGAGCGCCGGCGAAGCGGCGACGGGATCGGAGAGCATGGTCCCCTACGGTAGTCGCCCCACCTGCGAGCCCGCGCCTGCCGGCTGGTCGCGGCGGGGTATCCCGCCCGTGTGACCGCAGAGGGCGGTGTGCGGGCGTGCACACGACGGACCCTGATGGCGAGCATCTCGAGATCCACTCGGGACCCGCACGGTGAACCGGCAACCGGGTCCTCGTCAGGAGCGCGCAGCGACCGAGCTGTGTGACGAAGGCGCGTGACGTGCGTCTCCTGCGATACGGTGTCCGCGTCCATCCGCCCCGGTCGACCGGGGCCCGTGAAGCAGGAGTGTTGATGTCTGACGACGCGAAGACCGGGATCGAGAACCTCTCGCAGGAGAGCCGCACCTTCTCCCCGCCCACCGAATTCGTGCAGAACTCGGTCGGCCGTCCCTCCCTCTACCAGGAGGCCGAGCGTGATCGTCTGGCGTTCTGGCGCTCACGGGCGAGCCTGCTGAGCTGGGAGACTCCGTTCACCGAGACTCTCGACTGGTCCAACCCGCCCTTCGCGCGCTGGTTCGCCGACGGCACGCTGAATGTCGCGTACAACTGCGTGGACCGTCACGTCGAGTCCGGGCACGGTTCGCAGGTCGCGCTGCTGGCGGAGTACGAGGACGGCTCCGACGCGTCCTTCACCTACGCCGACGTCAAGGACGAGATCTCCCGGATGGCCAACGTCCTGACCGATCTCGGGGTCAAGACCGGCGACCGGGTCGTGATCTACCTGCCGATGGTCCCCGAGGCGGTCTTCGCGATGCTCGCCTGCGCACGCATCGGTGCACCGCATTCGGTGGTGTTCGGAGGCTTCAGCGCCGAGGCGCTGCGCTCCCGCATCGAGGATGCCGAGGCCCGGGTGGTCATCACCGCGGACGGCCAGAACCGTCGCGGCAAGCAGCTCCCGCTCAAGACCGCTGTGGACGAAGCGCTCGCCGGCGGCGGCGCCTCCGTCGAGAAGGTCCTCGTGGTGCGCCGTACCGGCGGCGACGTCGAGTGGGCCGAGGGCCGGGACGTGTGGTGGCACGAGGCCCGCGAGACCGCCTCGAACGAGCACGCGCCTGTCGTGGTGGAGGCGGAGCACCCGCTGTTCATCCTCTACACCTCCGGCACCACCGGAAAGCCCAAGGGGATCATCCACACCACCGGCGGATACCTCACCCAGGCGGCGTACACCCACCGCAACGTCTTCGACCTCAAGCCCTCCACGGACGTCTACTGGTGCACCGCGGACGTCGGCTGGGTCACCGGCCACACCTACGTGGTGTACGGCCCGATGGCCAACCGCGCCACGCAGGTCATCTACGAGGGCACCCCGGACACCCCGCACCAGGGACGCTGGTGGGAGATCATCGAGAAGCACAAGGTGTCGCTGTTCTACTCCTCGCCCACCGCGATCCGCACCGCGATGAAGTGGGGCGAGGACATCCCCGCCAAGTTCGACCTGTCCTCGCTGCGCCTGCTCGGCAGCGTCGGTGAGGCCATCAATCCCGAGGCATGGATGTGGTACCGCCGGGTCATCGGCGGCGACCGCTGCCCGATCGTGGACACCTGGTGGCAGACGGAGACCGGCGGCATCATGATCTCGCCGCTGCCGGGCGTCACCGCGACGAAGCCCGGCTCGGCTCAGCAGCCGCTCCCGGGCATGAGCGCTGATGTCCGCAATGATGCCGGTGAGCCCGTCGCGAACGGGGAGGGCGGCTACCTCGTGCTCGATGAGCCCTGGCCGGGCATGCTGCGCGGCATCTGGGGCGACCCCGAGCGTTTCAAGGAGACCTACTGGTCTCGCTTCGAGGGCCTCTACTTCGCCGGCGACGGCGCCAAGCGCGACGAGGATGGCGACATCTGGCTGCTCGGTCGTGTGGACGACGTCATGAACGTCTCCGGCCACCGCCTGTCCACCATGGAGATCGAGTCCGCGCTGGTCAGCCACGAGTGGGTGGCCGAGGCCGCTGTGGTCGGCGCGAACGACGAGACCACCGGCCAGGTGCCGGTCGCCTTCGTGATCCTCCGCTCCGGCAACGAGGACGCCATCGCCGCGGACGGCGGTGAGGACGCCGTCCCCGAGATGCTGCGCGCCCACGTGGGCCGTGAGATCGGCCCGATCGCCAAGCCGAAGAAGGTCCTGCTCGTCTCCGAGCTGCCCAAGACCCGCTCCGGCAAGATCATGCGTCGACTGCTGCGGGACGTCGCCGAGAACCGTCAGGTGGGCGACACCCAGACCCTGGCCGACGCCTCCGTGATGGATCTGATCCAGAAGGGTCTCACCAGCAAGGACTGAGCCTACGACTCGGCATCTGACCGGGCACGGGACAGGAACAGGGCGGGTTCCCGGTCGATCGACCGGGCACCCGCCCTCCTCTTTCCGGCTCCGCTGAGCGCAGCAGGGTCATCGAGAGATGGTGATCCCCCGAGTTCAGAGGTCACCGTGAGGGTGCCGTTCACGGCGGTCGTGCCACCCGTGAGCGACCGATCCACATCGACGCTCCCGAGCTCGGACTCGGCGGCCACCTCCCAGCGGGCTGACCCGGGCAGCGCGACATCGACGCTGCCGAGCTCTGCGGTGATCGCGACGTCACCGCCGGCATCCACGGGCAGCAGCAGATCGACATCCCCCACCGCGGCAGTGATGTCCACGGAGGCAGGCGCGGGCGAAGCGAGCTCGATGTCGATATTGCCCACCTCGGACGTCGCGGTGAGCCTCTCGGTGGCGGTGAGCGGCCCGAGCACGAGGTCACCCACATCGGCGTGCACGCTGAGCGTGTCGAACTCGCCGTCGACCATGACGTTGCCGACCTCGGCGCGCAGGTCGAGGGACAGCTCGTGGCCGACGGGGACGAGCAGCAGCAGGTCGTGGCTGGGGTTCATCCAGGGCAGCACGGAGTATCGCTGAGGCTGGCTCACGACTGCCGTGGCGCCCTGCGAATCGGTGCCACGGGTGATGCGGGCGCGCACCGTCTCCTGCGGCGGGGGAGAGCCGTCGCGCCCGGCTCCACCAGGGCCAGGGTCACCTCGTCGACGTCCTCCGAGGGGAGCACCCGGACAGAGCCCACCTCGCTGGTCAGACTCAGCGAGGTGGGGGTGCCGAGCCCCGTGGTGGCCGACACCTCGGAGTACCCACGACCGGTCGCCCAGCTCGCCGCGGTGGCCAGGGTGAGCCCGCTGATCAGCATTAGCACGACCGCGGAGCCCAGCAGCACCGTGAGCACCCGCCAGGGCCGGTCCCGGTCGGGTGACGGGGTCAGCTGTTGGCCGGGGAGGAACAGAGGCTGCTGCGAAGGGGGCGGCGGAGCCTGTGCGGTCTGCGCCGGGTGAGCGGGGGAGCAGTGGTCATCATCGTTCCTCTGATTCCAGATAGCGCAGGACTGCCATGACGCGTCGGTTCTCCCCGTCCACGGGCGGGAGGTCGAGCTTGCCGAGCAGCGAGGAGATGTGCTTCTCCACGCTGCCGGCGGAGACGAACAGGGTGTCGGCGATCGCCTGGTTCGAACGGCCCTGGGCCATCAGCGAGAGCACCTCGCGTTCACGCGGGGTGAGGCCCTCGAGGGTGCGCCGGCGACGGGAGCGGATGAAGATCTGCTGGATCACCTCGGGATCCAGCCAGGTGCCCCCGGAGCCGACATCGGCCACGACTCCCAGGAAGTCGTCGACGTCCGCGACCCGGTCCTTGAGCACGTACCCCAGCCCGGTGGGGAGTCCGCGATCAGCTCGGAGGCATAGCGCTCCTCGACGTACTGAGAGAGGACGAGCAGCGGCACCTCCGGATCCTGGTTGCGGATCAGCACAGCGGCCCGGATCCCCTCATCGGTGAAGGTGGGCGGCATCCTCACATCGATCACCGCGAGATCAGGGCGGTGCTGGGAGACCGCGCTCAGCAGTGCTGTGCCATCGCCGACGGCAGCGACCACCTCGTGGCCCGCATCGGTGAGCAGTCGTTCGAGCCCTGCGCGCAGCAGCACGGCGTCATCGGCGATCACGATCCTCATCGGAGGGCCTCCTGGGTGGTGGGGTGAGAGATGGTGGTGGCAACGGGATCGGTGCGTCCCGTCAGCGGGATCACGGCGACCAGCACCGTGCCGCCTCCGGGTGGGCTCGCCACCTCGAGCAGGCCGCCGGTGGCGCGAACCCGGTCGGTGAGCCCGGCGAGGCCGGTGGACAGCCCGTCACGGCGCACCTGTGCACCACCGCGCCCGTCGTCCTCGACACGCACCCGCAGCACGTCGTTGTTCCGGGTCACCGAGACATCCGCGGTGGAGGCCTCGGCATGCTTGGCGACGTTCGTCAGCGCTTCGGCGACCACGAAATACGCGACGGCCTCGAGCTCCCGGTCGAGCCCCGGCCCGGTGTCATTCCTCAGCTCCACCCGCAGCTCCACCGGGACGAGCGACCGGGCGACGAGTGCGGACAGGGCCGCATCCAGCCCACGGTCGGTGAGGACGGCAGGGTGGATGCCGCGGGCGAGCTGCCGCAGATCGGTCATGACCGACTTGGCTTCCGCGTGGGCCTCGCCCACCAGCTGCTCAGCGCGCTCGGGGTCGGTCCGGACGGTGTTCTTGGCGATCCCCAGTGTCATCGCGAGGTTCACCAGGCGGGGCTGCACGCCGTCGTGGAGATCGCGCTCGATGCGCAGCCGTTCCTGGGCCGCGGCGTCCACGGCACCCTGTCGTCGCTCGGCCAGCTCGGCGACCTGCACTCGCAGGTCGTCCTCGGAGCCGGAGACCAGCCCGCGGGCTAGTCCGCGATCTGCCAGGGCGCCGAGTGCCAGCATCACCACAGCCAGGAGCAGGCTCACCGTGCCGATCCCGCCGAGCGTCCAGCGGGACAGCTCGAGCGTTCCCAGCTCCACCGGTCCGTGGGCGAGCGCGGTCTCCCATCCCGCCCAGCCGAGCCACAGCAGCAGCAGGAAGGCCGTGAAGAAGGCCCCTGCGACCAGGATCGCCAGATGATGGTGCAGCACCCCGCGCCAGAACGCGCCGGTGCCGAGTTCGAACCAGCGGTTCTGCAGCCAGCCGGCGGCACCAGCGCGGCGGGAGCGGCGGAGGGGCGGCAGGATCACGGGGATGCCGTGGATCGCGACCGCCCGGCGCCGCTCGACCCGCACGGCCAGCTGCATCAGCAGCGTCCAGGGGATCAGCAGGAGCAGTCCGGTGCCGAGCGCCGGCAGGCTCGTCAGGCCGGCCACGAAGAGCGTCAGACTGATCCAGAACCAGCTGCAGAACAGGAGTCCGCCCACGACCACGGAGGCGAGGGAGGCGGGGGTGAGCCGGGAACGCGGTCGCGGTGCGCCCCGGGCAGAGGTGTCGTCCATGCCATGACACTATGCGGACCGATGCCGGGCACCCCAGGGTGCCCGCCCTCCGCTCCACCGGGGAAAACCCCGGTCGGGTCGCTCCGTGACGCAACTCCGCTCGGACCGATGCGGATCGGGGCTCAGAATGCGGTTCAATGGGTGCATGAGCAGTGACGCCACTTCATCCGACGAGTCCATCGACCCCATCTCCGACTCCGGGGACCCACAGCGTGATGCCGGTACCATCGGCCAGGTCATCGAGAACGTCGAGCGGACCGCCGCGGAGCTCAGCGACGACGGCCAGGACCGTGGCACCCTGCACGACGTCGCGAACTCCCTGGGGATCTCCAGCGCGGTCGCGCTGCGTGCCCTGCGCGAGTCCGACGAGATCAAGCCGCAGATGATGCGCCGCGTCCGGGAGACCGCCGAGCGGCTGAACTTCCCGCTCGCAGAGCTCAGCGAGGAGACCGAGCATCGCGGCGTGGTCGCGGTGCTCGTCAACACGATGCGAAACACCTGGATCTCCGATCTGGTGCGCGCCATCCGCATCGAGCTGACCGCGACCGGGCGCACCGCTGTCGTCGTCCCCACTCGTCGTCGTCTCCCCGAGTACCCGGTCGCCGCGGACACCGACGCGATCGAGAACCTGGTCCACCTCGGGGTCGACGGCTTCCTGATGATCTCCGACCTCGCAGACATGGACAGCGTGCTCGAGGCCGCCGGCAACCGTCCCGTGGTCGGCATCGGCTGCTCGAAGGGATTCGTCGGCCGCTTCGACACCGTCCGCATCGATGATGAGGTGGGTCAGGGGCTGCTCGTGGACCACCTGGTCAGCCTGGGGCATCGCGAGATCGCCCACGTCGGCGGAGTCGGGGCGGCAGTGGCCCGTGAGCGGGCGGAGGCCTTCCGCAAGGCCACGGAGCGTCACGGCCTCGGAGAGGCGGCACGGGTCGAACCCGGTGATTTCACCGAGCAGGTCGGCCAGACCGCCGGTTCGATGCTGCTGCGAGGAAGCCGGGTGCCCACCGCTGTCACCTGCGCCAACGACGTCACCGCCGTCGGAGTGCTCTCTGCGGCCCGCGACGCCGGCTTCTCCGTCCCCGAGGAGCTGGCGGTGGCCGGGTACGGCAACACCTCCCTCGCCTCCTCCGGCGTCTCGCAGCTGACCAGCGTCGACCCCAACTCCGATCGGCTCGGTGCGCTCGCCGCACAGTTCCTCGTCGAACGAGTCTCCGGTCACGAGGGTCCGTCGCGCGATGTGGCGGTGGCGCCGTCCATCGTGGTGCGCCGCACGACCTCCGCGGGCCCGCGCCCCGAGACCACCAAGCGCAAGCGGATCTCGGTCGACTGACCCCGCCCCCGGAACTCACGAACGCCCTCCTCCCTGCGATAGGCTCCGATCATGATCAACACCACGAACGACCCGAGCACGCCGCCCACCCAGCGGTCCATCGGAGAGCTCGTCCAGTCCATCCGTGACGAGCTCCTCGGTGTCGTGCACCACGAGATCGACATCGCCAAGAAGGAGTTCACGGCACTTGCGATCAAGGTCGGCATCATCGCCGCCTGCGCAGCCGTGCTGCTGTTCCTCCTCCTCTCGGCCTGGGTGATGCTGCTGTTCGCCGCCGCCACCGGCCTCGAGGCGCTGGGCCTTCCCGCCTGGGGCGCATTCCTGATCGTCGCGGGAGTGTTCGTCCTGCTCGGCGCGATCTTCGGACTGGTCGCCTTCCTGGTGTCGAAGAAGCTCAAGGCCCCCGAGACCACGATCGAGACCGCCCAGGCCGCCGTCAACGCGGTCCAGGGCAAGCGGCGTCAGAACGCCGTCTCCTATGACGACACCTTCGAGGAGCTCTACGGCAAGCAGGTCAGCGCCCGCACCGACTGAGCAGCCCACGCACCACCCACGCGCCTGCCCCCGCGCGAGCCGGGGCCATCCGCCGCGCTGCGGGGCAGTACCCTGGGGGAGTGACTCTCCACCTGCACGACACCGCCACCCGTACCGCCGCACCGTTCACCCCGGTGCGCGAGGGGGCGGTGTCGTTGTATGTCTGCGGTCCGACCACACAGGGTGCCCCGCACCTCGGACATCTGCGCACCTTCCTCGCCTTCGACGTGCTTGTGCGCTGGCTCGAGCGCAGCGGCCTCGCGGTGACCCATGTCCGCAACGTCACCGACATCGACGACAAGATCCTCGTGAAGTCCGCCGAGGCGGATGCCGACTGGTGGGCGTGGTCCCTGCGCTTCGAGCGCGAGTTCCAGGACGCCCTGGACCGCATCGGCAACCGCCGCCCCAGCTACGAGCCGCGCGCCACCGGGCACGTGCCCGAGATGATCCAGCTGATGCAGCTGCTCATCGAGCGCGGGCACGCCTACGCCGACGGGAACGGCTCGGTCTACTTCGACGTCGCCTCCCACCCGAGCTACGGCTCGCTCACCCGCCAGTCCCTCGAGGACATGCAGGACGCCGGCGAGGAGATGGAACCCGGCAAGCGGGACCCTCGCGATTTCGCGCTGTGGAAGGCGGCGAAGCCGAAGGAGCCGGCCTCCGCGTCCTGGGACACGCCTTTCGGTCGGGGACGACCGGGCTGGCACCTCGAATGCTCCGCCATGAGCCGCAAGTACCTCGGCGAGACCTTCGACATCCATGCCGGAGGCCTCGACCTCCGCTTCCCCCACCACGAGAACGAGCAGGCCCAGTCGCACGCCGCGGGCTTCGGCTTCGCCCAGCTCTGGATGCACTCCGGGGTGCTCACCGTGGACGGGCAGAAGATGGGCAAGAGCCTCGACAACTTCGTGACCTCCGCGCAAGCTCTGGCCGAGCACCCGACGCCGGCCGTGCGGCTCGCTCTGGTGAGCGGGCACTACCGGGCCACCGTCGAGTACAACGCGACCGCGATGCGCGAGGCGGAGACGGTCTGGGAACGCTTCAGCGCCACCGCGCGGCGCGCCGCCGAGCTGCTCGGCGAGGACCCCTCCGCGGCTCCTGAGGCGGAGCTGAGCACGATCGAGCTGCCCGCGGACTTCGTCGCAGCGATGGATGACGACCTCGCAGTGCCCGAGGCCCTCGCCGTCATCCACCGCGAGCAGTCGGCGCTGAACTCCCTGCTCGCCGCCGGCGCGCTGGGCCCCGAGGTCGCCTCCGGACTCGGCCGGCTCCGCGCCATGCTGGACGTGCTGGGCCTGGACCCGCTGTCCCCTCAATGGGGCGGCACCTCTGGGGCGGCAGGCGCTGAGCATGCCGCGCTGGATGCACTGATCACCAGCCAGCTCGCAGCCCGCGAAGCGGCGCGCGCCGAGAAGGACTGGGCCCGCGCCGATGCGCTGCGCGACGCGCTGACCGCTGCCGGGATCCGTATCGAGGACGGCCAGGAGGGCGCCCGATGGGCCCTCGAGACCAAGAACTGAAGGACTGAGGAGACGCCAGATGGCAGGAAACAGCTCGCGCCGCGGTGCGGTGCGCAAGGGCAAGAAGGGCGCGACCGTCGGCTCCGGCGGTGTGCGTCGTCGAGCTCTCGAAGGCAAGGGCCCGACCCCCAGGGCCGAGGACCGTCCCGCTCATAAGGCGTACAAGGGGGCCTCTGGATCCGCCGGCGGATCCACCGGGCGCCGAGCGCCCGGCGGCGCCAAGAGCGCGCGCAAGCAGCTCGGCAGCGATCAGGTCGCAGGCCGCAACTCCGTGCTCGAAGCGCTGCGGGAGGACGTGCCCGCCACCAAGCTGACGGTCATGGTCCGCCTCGACACCGACGAGCGGGTGGGCGAGATCATGCGACTGGCCACCGCGCGCGGCCTGCCGATCGCAGAGGCCACCCGCACCGACCTCGACCGCATGACCGATCATTCCGTGCATCAGGGTGTGGCGCTGACCATCCCGCCGTACGAGTACGCCGAGGTCGATGAGCTGCTGAGCATCGCCGCGGATCGCTTCGAGCCGCCGCTGCTGGTCGCTCTCGACGGCATCACCGATCCCCGCAACCTCGGCGCGATCCTCCGCTCTGCGGACGCCTTCGGTGCGCACGGGGTGATCCTGCCCGAGCGGCGCAGCGTGTCGATGACCGCGAGCGTCTGGAAGGTCGCCGCGGGCGCCGCAGGCCGTATCCGGGTCGCCCAGGTCACCAACCTCAACCGCACCCTGACCTCCCTCAAGGAGCAGGGCGTGTTCGTGCTCGGCCTCGATGCCGAGGGCGATGTGACCACGCGGGAGCTCGAGCTGGGCACCCAGCCGGTCGCCCTGGTCGTCGGTGCGGAGGGCAAGGGGCTCTCCCGCCTGGCCAGGGAGATCAGCGACCAGGTGGTCTCGATCCCGATGGGCGGGCGCGCGGAGTCGCTCAACGCCTCGGTGGCCGCCGCGATCGCGCTCTACGAACTCTCCGGGGTCAGGGAGAGTCAGGGACTGGGCTGAGGCGAGCGGGGCAGCGGCCGGGAGACCTCCCGGCCGCGCACCGTCCGCACGGACAGCGTCACGTGCGGGAGCGTGAGCTGGATGACCGGCCCCAGCGCGATCGCGTAGACCACGGTGCCCACCCCGAGCGGGCCGCCCAGCGCCCAACCGGTCACCAGCACGGTCACCTCCAAGACGATGCGCACCGGCCCCACGGGCCTGCTGAGCACCCGCCCCAGCCCCGTCATCAGCCCGTCACGCGGCCCAGCGCCGAGCTGGGCACCGATGTACGCCGCGCCGCTGATCCCGTTCAGGAGCACTCCCGAGGCCATCATCGCCAGGGCGATCGGCACTGTGCGGGCCTCGGGGAGCAGCAGCATCCCCAGGTCGACGCTGACGCCCACCCAGATCGCGTTCGCGACCGTGCCGATCCCGACCCTCTCCCGCAGCGGCACCCACACCAGCAGCAGCACGAAGCTCACTGCGATGCTCACCGTCCCCACGGTCAGCCCGATGTGATCTGCGATCGCCGCATGCAGCACGTCCCACGGTGCTCCTCCCAGTCCTGACTCGAGCAGCAGCGC
Source organism: Brachybacterium sp. Z12 (assembly GCF_014400405.1). Taxonomy (GTDB): domain Bacteria; phylum Actinomycetota; class Actinomycetes; order Actinomycetales; family Dermabacteraceae; genus Brachybacterium. Next base: position 1,436,373 of record NZ_CP060496.1, read on the forward strand.
CAGGGAGAACCCGAAACCGGTGAGCCCCGCCATCATCTGGAGCAGGCGCAGGGCGAGCCGGTCGGCCCCCAGCTGGTCGCGGAGGGAGAGATTGTTCAGCCGCGCCGGAGCGCTGTCGCGTGCACGGCGCATGGGACGCCCGACCCTCTCAGGACTCGAAGATCGGCAGTGCGGACGTCTCCGTCGTCACCAGCGAGCGCTCGTCCGGACGGTGGATGAGGACGTTGAGGATGTAGTGGCGCACGGTGTCGTCGAGGCTGACATCCTGCCCAGCCTGCTCGGAGAGGAACCACTTGTGCTCGAGGATCTCGTGGAAGAACTCCGGCGGCTCGAGCTTGGAGCGCATCGAGCGCGGCACCGCACGGACCACCGGCTCATAGTGATCCTTCAGCCACTCGTGGGCCACGAACTCCTCGTCCTCGAGCTGCTGTTCGGTGTCGGCACGGAACTGGTCGAGGTCGTTGAGGAGGCGGCGAGCCTGATTCTCCTGCGCGTCGATGCCGGTCAGGCGCATCAACCGGCGTGCATGATGCCCTGCATCGACCACCTTCGGCATGATCGACAGCGAGGTGCCGTCGAGGTCCGTGGTGATCTCGAGCTCGCCCACGTCGAAGCCCAGCGCATTGAGCTTCTCGATGCGGGCGGAGACGCGCCAGCGCTCATCGGCGGAGAACCGCTCCCGGGAGGTCAGCGTCTCCCACAGCTCCTCGTAGCGGGAGACCAGGTCATCACCTACCGCAATCGGGTCAGCCTCGGGATCGAACATGTCCCCGGCCTGGAGGTCCATCAGCTCGCCGATGATGTTGGTGCGTGCCAGGTCGAGGTCGTAGCGGCGCTGACCGACAGTGAGCCGCTCATGGAGGACACCGGTCTCGACGTCGACGAGGTAGGCGGCGAAGGCCCCCGCGTCGCGGCGGAAGAGCGTGTTGGACAGGGAGACGTCACCCCAGTAGAAGCCCTCGAGGTGGAGGTGGACGAGCAGCACCGCCAGGGCGTCCAGCAGCCGGTGGGCCGTGTCCGGGCGCGAGACCTGGCTGAACACTGCGCGGTACGGCAGGGAGAACTGGAGGTGCCGGGTGATCAGCATCGCGTCGAGCGGCTCTCCCGTCGGCGTGCTCCGGCCCGAGATCACGGCGAAGGGCTCCACGCAGGGGATGCCGAGCCGGCCGAGGATGCGGAGCATGTCGTACTCGCGCTGTGCGAGATCGCGGGAGATCTCCTTCAGCGCGAGGACCCGTCCCGAGACGCGCACGAAACGCACGACGTGACGGGAGATGCCACGCGGGAGCGCGGCGAGCATGTCCTCGGGCCACTGCTCGAGCGGTTGCTCCCACGGCAGGTCCAGCAGTGCCGGATCTGCACGGGACGCGGTGATCTCCAGGGGTGCCATTGCTCCATTCTCTCCCGAGCGAAGACGCTTCGAGCACTCCCGGCATGATGTCACGTCAACGGGACGGACAGCACACCGCGAGGCAGGGCCTCGGACGACGGCGACGGGCGCCCGGCAGCAGCCGGACGCCCGTCGCGCGGTGCTTCTGCTGCGGTTCAGTCGCCCAGGCGCTGACCGTTCTTCGCATCGAAGAGGTGGGTGTGCTCCGGCGAGGGACGGAAGTACACCGTCTCGCCCTTGGCCGGAGGACGACGGGCGTCGACGCGAGCGATGAACGGCTTGGCCGTCTCGTCGCTGCCGGCGCGGCGGCCGTAGATGAACGCGTCCGCGCCCAGCTCCTCGACGAGGTCGACCTCGACGGCGAGACCCTGGTTGTCGGGGGCGAGCTCGAGATCCTCGGGACGCACACCCACGGTGACCGTGGTCTGATCGGTCTCGGAGAGGGTGGAGCGGTCCACGGGGATCACGGCGCCGCCGAACTCGACACCCTGATCGGACAGCGGGGCGTCGAACAGGTTCATCGCGGGGGAGCCGATGAAGCCGGCCACGAACACGTTGTCCGGGTGGTCGTACATGCGGCGGGGGAGTCGATCTGCTGGAGCACGCCACGATCGAGGACGGCCACGCGGTCGCCCATCGTCATCGCCTCGGTCTGGTCGTGGGTCACGTAGACGGTGGTGACGCCCAGACGACGCTGCAGAGACGCGATCTGGGTACGGGTGGAGACGCGGAGTTTCGCGTCGAGGTTCGACAGCGGCTCATCCATGAGGAACACCTGGGGCGAGCGCACGATCGCGCGGCCCATGGCCACACGCTGACGCTGACCACCGGAGAGGGCCTTCGGCTTGCGGTCGAGGTACTCGGTGAGGTCGAGGATCTCGGCGGCGTCCTCGACGCGCTTGCGGATCTCGGCCTTCGGGTTGCCCGCGATCTTCAGGGCGAAGCCCATGTTGTCGGCGACCGACATGTGGGGGTAGAGCGCGTAGTTCTGGAACACCATCGCGATGTCGCGGTCCTTCGGCGGCACATCGGTGACGTCGCGGTCACCGATGAGGATGCGGCCGGCGTCGATCTCCTCGAGGCCGGCGAGCATGCGCAGCGAGGTCGACTTGCCGCAACCGGAGGGGCCGACCAGGACGAGGAACTCGCCGTCGCCGATCTCGATGTTGAGGTTGTCGACGGCCGGGCGCTCCTGGCCCGGGTAGACGCGCGAGGCGCTGTCGAACGTGACTGTTGCCATGGTGGTTCTCCTTCACCGGCAGGTACGTGCCGGACGGTCCGTTGTGAAGTGATACGTGGCCGGGACGAGGTCGCTCTCACGGGAGGTGCTTCTTCGCACCGGCTCGAGTGAGTGTATCCCAGCTCTCACTCGCGCGGAGACAACCCAGGCCGTCCGTCTCGCGTGTCGGGACAGCGTTCTCCGGCGGGGCGGTCGGCAGTGCGTGGGAAGGGGTGCGCCTGCGGGATACTGGGGGAGTGGACATCACTGAGCTGACCCGGAAGATCCTCGACCGCCGCGAGAAGGAGAGTGCTCCCCTGCGGATCGTGCAGGCAGGGCATCCCGCGCTGCGCCGGAAGGCGGTGACCGCCCTCGAACGGCTCGACGTCGAGCTGCTGCTCGAGCTCGCCGAGGCGATGACGATCACGATGCGTGACGCCCCGGGCGTGGGCCTGGCGGCACCGCAGATCGGCCTGCCGCTGCGGTTCTACGTGGTCGAGGACAGCTTCGCCTCCGATGAGGAGGACCCTGACGACGATCTGTTCGAGCGGCGACCGCTGGCCCTCCGCCTCCTGCTCGATCCGGTCGTCGAGCCGCTCGGCACCGAGCGGGTCTACGCCTTCGAGGGGTGCCTCTCGGTCGATGGCTGGCAGTCCATCGTGCCGCGATCGCGCCGGGTGCGCCTGCGCGCCACAGAGCTGCTGCAGGACGGGCGGATGCAGGAGATCGACGAGGAGCACGTTGGCTGGACCGCCCGCATCTTCCAGCACGAGACCGACCACCTGGCCGGGACGCTCTGCCATGACGTGGCGGTCCCGCGCTCCTTCATGGATGCCGGATACGCCGGGCACTACGCCGACCTGGATGACGCGGTGCGACGGCTCGGACTGACCGGTGAGATCACCGAGCTGGGCGAGGGTGAGGTCGTGATCGGCTGAGGCGCGCGGCGGCTCGCGCAGCCGCCCGCCGCAGTGTCCCGCCGCGCCGGGGCGATCGACGAACCCTTCAGGATGTCCCGGGTCGTCGCGATAGCTTGACCCTGTTCCCCAACCGACAGAACGGAGCCGACGGTGGCAAAGAGCGACCCGAACACCCCGAACCACGACCCGCACGGACCTGAGGCGCTGCCCGGGAACGATGAGCTGGTCGAGCAGATCGACGAGCGCTGGCTGGGGCTGATCGACACCGCGCTGAAGGTGCAGTCCCCGCTCGCCCACAGCTATGTGGCGAAACTTCGCCAGAAGCATCCCGAGGCCACCGACCGGCAGCTCCTCGAGCACGTCACCAAGCGCTTCACAGCCCTGACCACGCTCACCGGGGCGGGCATCGGCGGTGTCGCAGCGCTGCCCGGACTGGGCACTGCGGCCGCCCTCGCCCTCACGGTCGGTGAAGGCGTCTCCTTCGCCGAGGCGTGCGCCTTCCTCACCCTCGCCTCCGCCGAGATCCACGGCGTCGACATGACGGACAAGAACACCCGGCGTCTGGTGCTGATGGGCGTGCTCGGCGGAGAGCGCGGCACCGAGATCATCGCCAAGACGATGGGCAAGCAGGGACTGCAGTGGCAGGCGGTGCTGGGCGGAGGAGGCGGCTTCGTGCCGGGCCTGATCAGCAAGCAGGTCTCGCGCTATGTGCGCCGCCGGGTGGTGGCGCGGACCGGCAAGCTGTGGCTCATGCGGCTGCTGCCCTTCGGGATCGGTGCCGTGCTCGGCGGCTTCGGCGCCAGGGCCGTGTCCAGGTCGGTCGTGGAGGCGATGCTCGAGATCTTCGCGCACGGGCCCACACTCGAGGGCGAGCTCGCCCAGCAGGGCGGCCTCACGGCCTGAGCTCCGCTCCGCCCCTCGGCGGCCGCAGCAGAAGAGGGCCGGCCCCACAGGGTCGGCCCTCTTCTGCTGCACGGTGAGGTTTCCCGGGAGCCGCGGCTCCCGGGAAACCTCACACGTCCTGGGTGAAGTCGTTGGCGTGCTCGGTGCCGACGGCACGCTGGTAGGAACGGCGGATCTCCGCCTCCGCGTCGCTGCGGCCCTCCCAATGTGCGCCCTCGACGCTCTTGCCCGGCTCGAGGTCCTTGTAGACCTCGAAGAAGTGCTGGATCTCCAGGCGATGGAACTCCGAGACGTCGGTGAGCTCCTGGCGACGGACCTGACGGCGATCGCCCACGGGCACCGCCACGATCTTGTCGTCGCCGCCCGCCTCATCGCGCATGCGGAACATGCCGAGCGCGCGACAGCGGATCAGGCAGCCCGGGAACGTGGGCTCCTCGAGCAGGACCAGACAGTCCAGCGGATCGCCGTCCTCGCCGAGAGTCCCCTCGATGAAGCCGTAGTCATCCGGGTAGCGAGTGGCGGTGAACAGCATCCGGTCAAGCCGGATCCGTCCGTTGTGGTGGTCCACCTCGTACTTGTTTCGATTTCCGCGAGGGATCTCGATGGTCACGTCGAATTCCACGACAGCCGCTCCATTGCTCCGGCCCCATGGGCCACTGGTAATGACCAGAGCACCATATCGTGGGGGCATGGCGCTGAGAGCAACAGATCGTATCTGGCGCACCACTGCGATCGTGATGTGCGCGGCGGTGCCCACGAGCTTCTACGTGCTCGGAGACCTCACCGACGCCTTCCCCGGGGTGATCACGGTGCGCACCGTCGAGGAGGGACCGGCATCCGGCCCGCGAGCCGTCGCCGAGGACTGGGAGCGGCTGAGCGCCGAGGATCTGCTGTCCCCCGCCGCGCCATCGGCTGCCCCCGAAGGTGTGACTGACCTCGAAGAACGCATGGCAGCCGGGGCGGCGCTGCCCGTCGTCGACGGAGGCCTCGCCTTCAGCGTGGTCGATGCCGACAGCGGGGAGGTGGTCGCCGAGCGCCAGTCCGGCACCGCTCTCGTGCCCGCCTCGACCCTCAAGCTCCTCACCGCCGCGGCGGTGCTTCGCCAGTACAGCGGCGACGAGGTGCTCACCACGCGGGCCACGGTCCAGGACGGTGTGGTCACCCTCGTGGGCGGCGGTGACATGACTCTCAGTGAGGCGGAGCTGCGCGATCTCGCGACCCAGGCGGCCGAGCTGGCATCGACTCAGGAGATCGACGAGGTCTCGGTCGCCTACGACGACAGCTATCTGGTCGGTGGGCACAACGCGGCCTGGGGCAACAACGGCGCCGCCGACGGCTGGGTGACCCCCACCGCGTCGCTCGCGCTTGACGGCGGATGGCTGGACGGCCAGCAGTACGGGCCGAAATCGCTCGACCCGGCCGGCGACGCCGCCGAACGGTTCGCGCAGCTCCTGTCCGATGCCGGGATCGAGGTCACCGGTGAGGTCTCCGAGGGCGCCGCGCCCGATGCGGCGCCCTCGGTCGAGATCCACTCCGAGCCGCTCGAGGAGATCGTGCGCCGAACCCTGCTGATCTCCGACAACACCACGTCGGAGCTGCTCGCCCACCTGGTGGCCCTCTCCCGAGGGGAGGAGACCACGCCTGCCGGGGCCGCCGCCGCGGTCGAGGCCGAGATCCGAGAGCTGGCCGAAGAGCTCGCGGTGCCGGCGGAGGCGCTCGCCTCCCTCGAGCTGCACGACGGCTCCGGCCTCTCGCGTCAGAACCGGGTGCCGCCCGCGCTGCTGTCCGCGGTCCTCGCCGAGGTGGCCTCCGGTGAGGTGCCCAGCCTCGAGCAGATCCTCTTCGACATCCCCATCGCCGGTCTCTCCGGCACGCTGGCGGAACGCTTCGATGCAGAGGGAACCGACGAGGCCAGCGGGCTGGTGCGTGGCAAAACCGGCTACCTCGGCGGAGCCGCCACGCTGGCCGGCGTCGCCGTGCTGCCTGATGACCGCACTGTCGGCTACTCGATCGTGGTGCACGGCTTCGACGGGGCCGATGCTGATGCCGCACGTGCCGCCGTCGACCAGATCGCGGCCGAGATGGTGGTCCGATGATGGCCGGCCCCCTCCCGTCGTCGCCCGTGCCCGCACCGCCGTACGCGCGGCGGTGACCGCGCGTCTCGAGCAGCTCGCGGACGACACCGCCGTCGGCCATCTCTCGCCCCGCCTGCTCGTCGGCTGCAGTGGGGGAGCGGACTCCCTCGCCCTGCTCGCGACCACCGCCTGGGTCGGGTCCCGGATGGGGCTCGAGACCGAGGCGGCGATCGTCGACCACGGGCTGCAGGAATCTTCCGCACAGGTCGCCGAGCGTGCGCTCGTCCAGGCGCAGCGGCTCGGCGTCCAAACGCACGTGCTGCGCGTCGACGTCGACGCCGACGCGCCCGGCGGGATCGAGAACGCCGCCCGGATCGCACGCCACGCCGCCCTCGAGGCGGCCCTCGAGGAGCGCGGGGCGATCGCCCTGCTGATGGCCCACACCCTCGACGACCAGGCCGAGCAGGTGCTGATGGGCCTGGCCCGCGGAGCCGGCCCCGGGCGCTGGCGGGGATCCCCCGCACCCGCGGCGCGCTGCTGCGGCCCTTCCTGGGGACCGGGAGGGACGAGAGCACCGCCCTGCGCCGCGCCGACACCGAGGAGATCTGCCGCGTGCACGACCTGGAGTGGTGGGAGGACCCCATGAACGCGGACGAGACGCTGCTGCGCTCCCGCGTGCGCCACCGTGCGCTGCCGCTCCTACGGGAGATCCTCGGCGACCAGATCGACGAGAACCTCGCACGCACCGCGGACCTGGTGCGCCCCGACGTCGACCACCTCGACGAGGAGGCCCGGGAGCTGCTGGTCTCCCTGCGCCGGGACGGCGGCGAGCTGCGCGAGGACGGCGACCTGCTCCTGCTGGACGTGCACGCCCTGGCCGCCGCACCGGCACCGCTGCGCACCCGGATCCTGCGCGACGCCTCACGTTCCGCTGACCGCGCAATCCGCCCCGACCGCTCCTCAGGTTCGACGAAGTCCCTGCTTCGGCGACAGGTGCTCGCGATCGATGCGCTGGTCGTCTCATGGCGCGGTCAGGCTGCCGTGCCCGTTCCGGGTAGGATCGAAGTCGCTCGCCGCGACGGCCTGTTGGTGTGGCGCCGCCTCGATCCGTGATCCGCGGCTGACGCACCCCACCACGTTTCATGGAGGAGATCCGCGTGCCCCAGACGCACCCCCACCCCGATGTCGACCGCGTGCTGCTGGACGAGCAGCAGATCCGCGACCGGCTCGCCGAGCTCGGTCAGCAGATCGCCGCGGACTACGCGGACGAGCCGCCGGTCCTGGTCGGCGTCCTGCGAGGCGCGGTGATGGTGATGGCCGATCTCGCACGCCAGATCGACCTCAAGGTCGAGATGGACTGGATGGCCGTCTCCTCCTACGGGTCGGGGACGAAATCCTCCGGCGTGGTGCGCATCCTCAAGGACCTCTCCGGTGACATCACCGGGCGCAACGTGCTCATCGTCGAGGACATCATCGACTCGGGGCTCACCCTGAAGTGGCTGCTGTCGAACCTGCGCTCGCGCGGGCCTAAGAGCGTGGAGATCGCCGCCCTGCTGCGCAAGCCCGATGCCGCGCGGGTGGAGATCGACGTGAAGTACATCGGCTTCGACATCCCGAACGAATTCGTCATCGGCTACGGGCTGGACTACGCCGAGAACTACCGCAACCTTCCCTACGTGGGCGTCCTCGCACGCTCGGTCTACGAGGACTGATCCCGTGGCAGAATCCCCCAAGAGCTCCGGCAGCAACAAGAGCTCCGGCAGCAAGAAGCGCCGCCCGTTCTCGAGCATCGCGCTGTGGATCGTCGTCGCGCTGCTGCTGGGCATGGCCATGTTCTCGCTGTTCGGTCGCGACGGCTATCAGCAGATCGACACCCAGCAGGGTCTCGAGCTGCTCGCCGGGGACACCGTCGAGCAGGCGAAGATCACCGGCGGCAACCAGCAGCGGGTGGACCTGGTCCTCACCGAGGAGTTCGTCGACGGCGAGGAGAAGAAGGGCACCGAGGTGCGCTTCGCCTACGTCGATGCGCGAGGAGACGCGATCGTCCAGGCCGTCGAGGAGGCGGCGCCGGCCAAGGGCTACACCGACGAGATCGCCTCCAGCTCCTGGTGGTCGACGCTGCTGCTGTCCTTCCTGCCCCTGCTGATCTTCATCGGCCTGTTCTGGTTCCTGATCATGAACGCCCAGGGCGGCGGCAAGGCCATGCAGTTCGGCAAATCCAAGGCCAAGCTGTTCAACAAGGAGGCTCCGAAGGTCACCTTCGCCGACGTGGCGGGCGCCGAGGAGGCCGTCGAGGAGCTCGACGAGATCAAGCAGTTCCTGGTCGATCCGGGCCGGTACCAGGCCGTCGGCGCGAAGATCCCCAAGGGCGTGCTGCTGTACGGCCCTCCCGGCACCGGCAAGACCCTGCTGGCGAAGGCTGTCGCCGGCGAGGCGAACGTGCCCTTCTACTCCATCTCCGGCTCCGACTTCGTGGAGATGTTCGTCGGCGTCGGCGCGAGCCGCGTGCGCGACCTGTTCAACACCGCCAAGGAGAACTCCCCGGCGATCATCTTCATCGATGAGATCGATGCCGTGGGCCGTCACCGCGGCGCCGGCATGGGCGGCGGCCACGACGAGCGCGAGCAGACCCTGAACCAGATGCTGGTGGAGATGGACGGGTTCGACGAGAACCAGAACGTCATCCTCATCGCCGCCACCAACCGGGTGGACATCCTCGACCCTGCGCTCCTGCGCCCGGGCCGCTTCGACCGCCAGATCGCGGTCGAGGCTCCCGACCTCAAGGGCCGCCTGCACATCCTCGGCGTGCACTCCAAGGGCAAGCCGCTCGCGCACGACGTCGACCTCGAGCACGTCGCCAAGCGCACCATCGGGATGTCCGGCGCGGATCTCGCGAACGTGCTCAACGAGGCGGCGCTGCTGACCGCCCGCTCGGGCAACCAGATCATCGACAACCGGGCCCTGGACGAGGCGATCGACCGTGTGTCGATGGGCCCGCAGCGGTACTCGAAGGTGATGAGCGAGCGCGAGCGCCAGATGACGGCCTACCACGAGGGCGGCCACGCCCTGGTCGCGGCCGCCATGAACAACTCCGCGCCGGTCACCAAGGTGACGATCCTGCCGCGCGGCCGCGCCGGTGGATACACGATGGTGGTGCCCACCCAGGACCGCAACTACCAGTCCCGCAACGAGCTGCTGGACCGCCTCGCCTACGCGCTCGGCGGCTACGCCGTGGAGGAGAGCATCTTCCACGACGTCACCCCACCGGCCCCAGCTCCGACCTGCAGAACGCCACCAAGATCGCGCGCACCATGGTGATGCAGCTGGGCATGAGCGACGCCGTGGGCCAGGTCGCACTGGCCGGTGAGCAGGACGAGGTGTTCGTGGGCATGCAGCAGGCCCAGGGCCCCCGCTTCAGCGCCGAGACCGCGAGCCTCATCGACCAGGAGGTCCGCACCTTGCTGGACACCGCGCTGGATGAGGCCTGGGCGGTGATCGTGGAGAACCGCCACGTGCTGGATCGCCTGGTGGAGGAGCTGCTCGAGCGGGAGACCCTCAACGAGCACGAGCTCGCCGAGATCTTCCGCGACGTGAAGAAGCAGCCGCCGCGCGAGGTCTGGGTCTCCAGCTCTGAGCGTCCCGCGCTGGCCGCACCCTCCGTGGGTGCGACCACGACCGGCACCGGGACCGAGTCCTCGGACGCCGGCGAGCCGCTGCAGCCGGGCGCGCCCGAGCTGCCGCACCCCGGTGGCGATGGGCCCCAGATCCCCGGCGCCCCGCACGGGGGCGGTCCGGGCGATGGCGGCACCGGCTACGGCTACGGGAGCAGCGACGGGACGGAGCGCTGAGATGAGCGTGGACCAGCCCCGGGTCGAAGCCGCAGTGCGCGAGATCCTCGCCGCGATCGGCGAGGACCCGGACCGCGACGGGCTGCTGGACACCCCGGCCCGTGTCGCCCGGATGTACTCCGAGGTCTTCGAGGGGCTCGGCCAGGATGCGCAGGAGCCTCTCTCGACCACCTTCGACATCCAGCACCAGGAGCTGGTGCTGGTGCGCGACATCGCCTTCTACTCGATGTGCGAGCACCACCTGCTGCCCTTCCACGGCACCGCCCACGTCGGGTACATCCCCGGCGGTGGCGTCGTGACCGGGCTGAGCAAGCTCGCCCGGCTGGTGAACGTGTACGCCCGCCGCCCCCAGGTCCAGGAGCGGCTGACCTTCCAGATCGCGGACGCGCTGATGGACGAGCTCGGCGCCGACGGAGCGATCGTGGTGATCGAGGCCGAGCACATGTGCATGTCGATGCGCGGGGTGCGCGCCGCCGGTGCCCGCACCGTCACCAGCGCGGTGCGCGGCATGCTGCGGGACAGCGCCAGCACCCGCGGCGAGGCCATGGCACTGATCAACAGGGCGTGAGGCACATGCACACCGCGTCCCGCCGCCCCGATGGCCTCCCCGAGCGTCTCGGCGGAGACGACACGCTGGTGATGGGCGTCCTCAACGTCACCCCCGACTCCTTCTCCGACGGCGGTGAGCACGACGACGCACCCTCCGCGATCGACCACGGCCTGCGGCTGATCGAGCAGGGAGCTGCGATCGTCGACGTCGGAGGCGAATCCACCCGGCCCGGCGCGCCCCGCGTCGACGAGGACGAGGAGCTGCGCCGGGTGCTGCCCGTCGTCGCCGCCCTCGCCGCGGAGGACGTCGTGGTCAGCGTCGACACCATGCGCGCCTCCGTCGCCGCCGCGAGCATCGAGGCCGGCGCGCTGATCGTCAACGACGTCTCCGCCGGCCGGGCCGACGAGGACATGGGACGGGAGATGGGCCGGCTGCGCACGAGCAGGGGCACTCCGCCGGTCTTCATCGCGATGCACTGGCGCGGCCACAGCGACGTCATGAACGAACTGGCCGTCTACGAGGACGTGGCACGGGACAGCGCCGCCGAGCTCGCAGAGCGTCTGCAGTCGCTGCGCGAGGCGGGGGTGGAGGACCGCTTCCTGGTGGCGGATCCCGGTCTGGGATTCTCCAAGACCGGTGAGCAGAACTGGCAGCTGCTGGCGGACTGGCCGACGATGGCCTCCCACGGGCTGCCGCTCCTGATCGGTGCCTCCCGCAAGCGCTTCGTCAGCGCGCTCGGCGTGGACCGGGACCTCGCCACCGCCGCCATCAGCGCCTACAGCGCCCAGCACGGTGCCTGGGCGGTGCGGGTCCACGACGTCGGATCCTCCCTCGCCTCGGTGCGGGTGGGCGACCGACTGCGCCGGAGCGTGCGCCGATGAGCACACCGCCCTGCTCCCACCGCTGCGATGATGCCTTCTCGCGCCTGGACCGCATCGAGGTGACCGGGATCCGCGCCTGGGGCCATCACGGCGTCCTCGCCGAGGAGAAGCGGATGGGCCAGGAGTTCGCGGTCGACGTGACCCTCCACCTGTCCACCACCCCGGCCGGCACCGCGGATGCGCTCTCCCGCACCGTGAACTACGCCGAGGTCGCCCTCGCCGTCCATGAGGAGATGACCGGCGGCCCCTACGATCTGGTCGAGACCCTCGCAGAGCAGATCGCGCAGCGGATCCTCACCGACACCGGGCACCCCCTGGTGCGCCGCGTCGGGATCCAGGTCCACAAACCCGCCGCGCCCATCGGGCTCCCCGTCGGCGACGTCACCGTGAGCATTGAAAGAGATGCCGCCCCGGTCACCGCGGTGCTCGCGCTCGGCACCAACCTGGGGGAGCGAGAGCAGCACCTCCGCGGAGCGCTCGCCCGCCTCACCGCGACCGAGGGGATCGAGCTGGAGTGGGCCGGGCCGGTCCTGGAGACCGCTCCCGTCGGCGGGCCCGAGGGCCAGGGCGCCTTCCTGAACTCCGTGATCGCGGTGAGCACGGTGCTGGGACCATATGCGCTGCTCGACGCGGCCCATCGGGCTGAGCATGCGGCCCACCGCGAGCGCCTGGTGCGCTGGGGGCCGCGCACCCTCGACGTCGACCTCATCACCTACGGCGACTGGACCAGCGAGGACCCGACCCTGACGGTGCCGCACCCTCGCGCCCATGAGCGCGCCTTCGTCCTGGCCCCCTGGCATGCGGCCCGCCCTGAGGCGGAGCTGCCCGGCCACGGCCCGATCGAGGCCCTGCTGGCCCGCACCACCGACCGCGACGGTCTGCAGGAAGGACCTGAGGTCGAGGGGTTCGGGATCTCGTGAAGCCCCTGAACGTACCGGTCCTGCTGCTGATCCTCGTGGTCGGGGCAGGTTTCGGGGCGCAGATGCTCGAGACCCTCTCCGCACGGGGCCACTCGCTGCCGATCGCCGGCTGGCTGACCACCGTGGTGCTGCTGGTGCTGGCCGCCGTGCTGCTCGTCCACGGCCTGCCCCTGCGGCGCTACATGCTCGAGAGCGCCGAGCGCAAGGAGCACCCCAGCTTCGCGCCGCGCCGCCACCAGATCGACCTGCCCACCGCCTACCGCACCGTGCTGCTGGCCCGCGCCTGCGCGTACACCGGCGCGGTGGTGGGAGGGATCTTCACCGGCCAGGCATTGTTCCTGCTCATCACCGGCATCGGGGACCCGCTGCTCGGGATCCTCCCCACCGCGGTCGCGGCGGTCGCGGGGATCGTGCTCGGGGCGCTGGGCGTCATCGTCGAGCGTTGGGGACAGCTGCCTCCCGAGGACGGAGAGGGCTCGGCGGAGGGTGCTGGGGCCGGCAGCTGAGCCGTTCGGCCACGAGCGTGCCCGGCATCCTTCGACCTTCGGCGGATCTTCTCCCGCCCCGGGGCGGAGCGGGTCGGGGCCTGGGGATGACACGATGGTTCCCATGACCTCAGCGCCCGACCCCCACGAGCCCCCGATCTCACAGTCCGCATCGCTCGACGAGGCCCCGGCGGCGGCTCCCACTGCCCCCGCGGCGCCTGCTCGCACCCTTTCCGACGATCCCTCCGGCCGGCTCGGCGCGGACGGGCTGCGCCCGGTCTCCCCGAAGCTGATCCCCGCCCGCTACGTGGGCGGCATCGCCGGGAACGTCTTCTGGCTGCTGCTGGTCATCGCCGCGATCGTGGGCACCGTGCTGACCGGGTGGTGGTGGATCGCGGCCTGCGGCCTGCTGCCGCTGGTGCTCATCGCCCAGAGCCTGCTGCTGACCCCGCGCCGGGTACGGGCCATCGGCTACCTGGACGGCGAGGAGGACCTCACGATCGCCAGCGGCATCATGTTCCGCTCCGTCCACACGATCCCCTACGGCCGCGTCCAGTCCGTGAAGATCGGTGAGGGCCCTGTCGAGCGGCGCTACGGGCTGGCGACCCTCACCATCACCACCGCTGCGGGGTGGCGGCACGGAGACCCTGCCCGGGCTCCCGAAGGCTGAGGCGGAGCGTCTGCGGGTCCTGCTTGCCGACCGCGGCATCGAGCTGATGGCGGCGCTGTGAGCACGCCTCTGTCCAGCCCGTCCAGCCAGACCAGCCCTTCCAGCCCGGCCAGTCCGGCTCCCGAAGAGAGCGTGCCACCGACCACAGCGGAGCAGCCCACGGCGACCGTACCGGACCCCTCGACCCCGCGTCGCCGCACCCACCCGATCACCCCGCTGGTGACCGGCTGGAAGCTGGTGGTGGGCGTGATCGCAGTGATCGCGGCACAGAACATCGCGCAGCTGCTCAACGAGTTCACGCTCCAGCGCGCTCTCATCGGGGCCGGCCTGCTGCTCGCCGCAGCGATCATCGCGATCGTCTTCTCGACCCTCAGCTGGTGGTTCACCACCTACGCGGTCGACGAGGACGGCGTCTCCCTGCACAGCGGCATGATCAGCCGCTCCCGCGAATATGCGCCTCGTGCCCGCATCGAATCGGTCTCGGTCGAACGCCCGCTGCTGGCCCGGCTGCTGGGCCTGGCGAAGGTGCGGGTCGAGGTCGCCGGAGGCGGCGAGTCCTACCTCGACATCGAATACGTGAAGTCCGCCGCGGCAGAGGACCTCCGCCGGGGATCCTCGGCATCGCCGAGCTCGCCGCCCCGGACACTCCGGGCGAGCCGGCCACGGACACCGCCGCCGAGGCGATGCCTCCCTCGGAGCCCGGTGACCAGAGCGCACAGGACGCGAACGCCGCCGGTGCCGCCTCCGGGCGGCTCGAGCAGCTCCTCTCCGACGGGGTCACCGACGGCGAACTGATCGCGCACGTGCCCACCGAGCGCCTCATCCGCTCCCTGCTGCGGGACATCGGCTTCCTCATCGGCGTGGTGATGAGCATCGTCGGCGTGGCCGTCGCCGTGGCGCTCGCGATCTGGCAGGACGGCATCAACATCGCGATGTTCATCGCCCTGGCGCCCGCCGCGATCGCCGTCCCGAAGTACATCTTCGGCCGCATCGAGTCCGGGTGGGGCTTCGTCTCCAGGATCACCGAGCGCGGCCTGCGGATGCGCCGCGGCCTGGCCAACACTCGCACCGACAACATCGTCTCCGGGCGCATCCAGCGCATCGAGCTGCGCCGTCCGCTGCTCTGGCGCGGTCCCGGCTGGACCGCTGCCACCGCCACCGTCGCCGGGATCGACGACGACAGCGAGAACGGCGCCGAGAACGTGCTGCCCGTCGGCACCCGCGAGGAGCTGCAGGCGACGCTCGGCCACCTCGCCGTGCCGCTCGGCACCGCGGACGACACCGCCTTCATCGAGCACCTGCTCACCGCCCCGGCCCGCGAGATCGACGGATTCCGCACGCGGGTGCGGATGTACTGGATCGCCCGCCGCACCGAGGTGAGCGTGCTGCTGCCCGGCGCGCTCGTGAAGCGTGGGGGACTGCTGACCAAGCACATCGAGATCGTCCCCCGCGAACGCATCCAGCAGCTCTCCGTCGACGACGGCCCCCTGAACAGGAAGCTCGGCGTCCTGGATCTGCAGGTGGGGATCGCCGGGGAGACGGTGGCCGTGAGCAACCTGCCCCGCAGGCAGGTGCTCGACCTCCATGCCACGCTCTCGCACGATGCGGCCACGCTGCGCCGCTACCGGGACCGGCAGCACTGGCCGCAGCCCGCCCTCAGCCTCGCCGCACCAGCCGGTCAGTCGCCGGGCCCGTCACAGCCCGAGGAGCAGCGATGACCCCGCCCCGCCTCGGCATCGGGGTGATCGGCGCCGGCCGCGTAGGCGCCGTGCTCGGTGCCGCGCTGCGGGCCGAGGGCCACGCGATCACCGGGGCCTACGCCGTCTCGGACGCCTCCCGGGAACGCGCCGCCCTGCTGCTGCCCGGAGTGCCGCTGCTGGATGTCCCCGCACTGGTCGAACGCAGCGAGATGCTCCTCCTGGCCGTCCCCGACGATCAGCTGGCGCCGCTGGCCGCAGGCATCGCTGCGACCGGGATGATGCCCGGAGGCCAGCTCGTGGTGCACACCTCCGGTCGCTACGGCACCGAGGTCCTCGCCCCGCTCGCCCAAGCCGGCAGCGCCACCCTGGCCATCCACCCGGCGATGACCTTCACCGGCACCCCCACCGATCTCAGGCGTCTGGTGGGCTGCCCGATGGGCATCACCGCACCGCCGGAGCTGCTGCCGATCGCGGCCGCGCTGGTGGTCGAGCTCGGGGGGAGAGGCGACCGTGCTCGCCGAAGGGGACCGCTCCCTCTACCACGCCTCCCTCGCGCACGCGGCGAATCACCTGGTGGTGCTGGTCGACCAGGCCCGCGAGGCGCTGACGAGGCTCGGCATCGAGGATCCCGGCGCCTACCTGCGCCCACTGCTGGAGGCCGCGCTGGACGAGTCCCTGCGCCACGGCAGGAAGGCCCTGACCGGGCCGGTGGTCGTCCGCGGGGACGCCGGCACGGTCGCCTCTCACCTCGAGGCCCTCGACGACCTCGACGTCACCGGCGTGCCGGGCGAGCACGGCGACACCTCCGCCACGTACCGCGCCCTCGCGAAGGCTGCGCTCAGCCGTGCCAGACTCCCCGAGGAGTCCCGCGCAGCGATCCAGGGCCTGCTGGAGGACCACCCGCCCATGGAGGAGGACCGATGACCCCGGACCGCACTGCTGCGACGGCGCGAGGCGTCACCACGACTCTCCTCACCACCAAGGACGCGCTGCGCGAGCACCGCGCGGCGATGCCCGGCACCGTCGCCGCCGTGCTGACGATGGGTTCCCTGCACAGCGGACACCTGGCACTGGTGGAACGGGCGCGTGAGCTCGCCGACCACGTGATCCTCACCGATTTTGTCAACCCTCTCCAGTTCGGGCCGGGTGAAGACTTCGAGGCGTACCCGCGTGACCTCGAAGGAGATCTCGCGCTGGTCGACGGGCTGGTCGACGTGGTGTTCGCCCCCTCGGTCCAGGAGATGTACCCGGTTCTCCCGCCGACGGTCTCCGTCACGGCCGGACACGCCGGGACGATCCTCGAAGGAGCCGCACGGCCCGGGCACTTCGACGGGGTGGTGACCGTGGTCGCCAAGCTGCTGCAGCTGACCGCACCGCACCTGAGCGTGTTCGGGCGCAAGGACGCCCAGCAGCTGGCCATCATCCAGCGCCTGGTCGCCGATCTCGACCTGCCGGTCCGGATCGAACCGGTCGAGATCCAGCGCGAGCCGACGGGGCTCGCCCGCTCCAGCCGCAACGTCTACCTCAGCGAGCAGGGCCGGGAACAGGCGCTCGCGCTGTCCCGCACCCTCGCCGAAGCCCTCGCGGCCGCGCCCTCGGCCGCCGGGATCCGTGATGCTCTCGACGCCGCAGTCGACCGCGCCGAGATCGACTGGGACTACGCCCATGCCCTGGATCCGGACACCCTCGAGATGATCGGACCGGACCATCGCGGAGAGGTGCTGCTGGTGCTCGCCGGCCGGGTCGAGGGCACCCGGCTGCTGGATGCGGCTGTGGCAGTGGCTACAGCCCCGTGATCCTCACGGGCATTCCCCACGGCGGTGATGAGACAATCGCCCCTATGAGCGAGAATCTCCCTGCCCCCGACACGACGGACACCTCCGACCAGGTCGCGGTCCGAAAGTCCAAGCGGGAGCGACTGCTGGCGCGCGGCGAGGAGGCCTACCCCGTCTCCGTCCCGGTGACCACCACCATCGCCGAGGTGCGTGCCCAGTACGGCCACCTCGAGGCCGGTGAGGAGACCCAGGACGTCGTCGGCATCGCCGGCCGCGTCGTCTTCCAGCGCAACACCGGCAAGCTCGCCTTCATCACCCTCCAGGACGGTGCCGGGCAGCGACTGCAGGTCATGGCCTCCCAGGCGGTCATCGGCGAGCAGCGCCTGGCGGACCTCAAGGCCGATGTCGATCTCGGCGACCACGTGTTCTTCCACGGCAGGGTGGGCGCCTCCCGCCGTGGCGAGCTGAGCATCTTCGCTGACACCTGGCAGATGGCGGCCAAGGCGGTGCGTCCGCTCCCGGTGCTCCATGCCGGCCTCTCCGAGGAGTCCCGGGTCCGCCACCGCTACGTCGACCTGATCGTGCGCCAGGAGGCGCGGGACACCGTGCGCCAGCGCGCCGAGGTCATGCATTCGCTGCGCACCTCCTTCCACGATCGCGAGTACGTGGAGATCGAGACGCCGATGCTGCAGGTGATCCCCTCCGGTGCGGCGGCACGACCTTTCGTCACCCACATGAATGCTTTCGACCTGGACCTCTATCTGCGGATCGCTCCCGAGCTCTTCCTCAAGCGCGCGGCCGTCGGCGGCCTGGAGAAGGTCTTCGAGATCAATCGGAATTTCCGCAACGAGGGCGCGGATTCCACGCATTCTCCGGAGTTCGCGATGCTCGAGGCCTACCAGGCGTACGGCGACTACGACACCATCGGCGATCTGACCCGAACCCTGGTCCAGGAAGCCGCTGAGCGCGCGACCGGCTCTCAGGTGGTCACACTCGTCGACGGCTCCGAGTACGACTTCTCCGGGGAATGGGCCAAGATCACCGTCTACGGCTCCCTCTCGGACTCCCTCGGCGAGGAGATCACTCCCGAGACCACGCCGGAGCGCCTGCGCGAGATCGCACGATCTCTCGACCTGGATCTCGATCATCCGAAGTACGGGCACGGGAAGCTGGTCGAGGAGCTGTTCGAGAACCGCGTCAGCGACCACCTCCACGAACCGACTTTCGTCCGGGACTTTCCCGTCGAGACCAGCCCGCTCGTGCGCGCGCACCGCTCGCAGCCCGGCGTGGTCGAGAAGTGGGATCTGTACGTGCGGGGCTTCGAGCTCGGGACCGGCTATTCGGAGCTCGTGGACCCGGTCATCCAGCGTGAGCGCTTCGCGCAGCAGGCAGAGCTCGCCGCGCAGGGCGATGACGAGGCGATGCGCCTGGATGAGGACTTCCTCGAGGCGATGGAGTACGCGCTGCCGCCCACGGGTGGCATGGGCCTGGGAGTGGATCGCCTGTTGATGGCGATCACCGGCCTGGGGATCCGCGAGACGATCCTGTTCCCGCTCGTGAAGCCGGAGGCCTGAGATGGGATCCGGATTCTGGTTCGAGGCGGGGGCGCTGCTCCCGTCGATCGGCGTGGGCCTGCTGTTCTGGTTCGTGATTCGCGCGATTATGCGTGCGGATCGCGGAGAGCGCGATATGGAACGAGAAGCCGAACGCGAATACCGTGAACGTCGTGACCGGGATGAACAGAATCACTCCACCTGATTGAATATCGGAATGGTATTGATATTCACGAGGTGGAGCCCGATACTTGGGTCTGACGCCGATCTCGTGAGAGATCGTGCGGAACTTTGAAGTCAGACCAACGAGGAGAACCCCTATGGCACGGAAGACGTACGTGGAGCTCATCGACGATCTCACCGGGGATAAGGCCGACGAGACGGTGAATTTCGCCCTGGATGGCGTCGCTTACGAGATCGACCTCACCGAGGAGAACGCGAAGAAGCTCCGCGAGGCGCTGGGCACCTGGGTGGAGAAGTCGCGTCGCGTAGGCGGCCGTCGGGCGCGTGGCACCGCCACCTCCCGCAGCAGCTCGAACGACTCTGCGCGGATTCGTGAGTGGGCCCGCGAGGCGGGCTACGAGGTCCCCGATCGCGGCCGGATCTCCGGCACGATTCGCAAGGCCTACGAAGAGGCCCACGGGGCGTGATCCCCGCTTCCCGCAGGCGCTGAGGCACGCGACCTGTGGGATCCCTCAGCAGCGAAGAGGCCCGTCACCACTCGGTGACGGGCCTCTTCGCTGTCTCGTGTGCTCAGGACTCGAATGCCGTGCCGATGTACTCCTCGACGTTCTCCTTGGTCACCACCGGGGCGAAGAGCTGGACCTGACGGGGGATCTCGTTCTCGACGAGGTCCGAGAGCGCCTTGTCCTGGGCGAGCAGCCGTGCCAGCGCCACGCCGTTAGCGGCCTGAGTGGGAGGGGTAGACCACGGTGGCCTCGACCACGGAGTCACCCTCCTGGATGTGGCGCATCATGTTCGCCGAGCCAGCTCCGCCGACCATGAAGAACTCGTCGCGGCCAGCGTTCTCGATGGCGGCCAGCACACCCACGCCCTGGTCATCGTCGTGGTTCCAGATGGCGTCGATCTCGGGCGCGGCCTGCAGCAGGTTGGCGGTGGACGACTCGCCGCCCTGGACGGTGAAGTCCGCGGCGACCCGGTTGTCGACGTCCTGTCCGCATTCGCTGAGCGCATCCTCGAACCCTTGAGTGCGTTCCTCAGTCAGGGGCAGGGAGGAGATGCCGGTGACCTCGGCGATCACGGCCTCGGGATCATCGCCCACCCGTTCGCAGATGTACTCACCGGCGTTGTGGCCCATCCCGTAGTTGTCGCCCACCACGGTCACGCGTGCTGCGTTGGGATCGGAGAACTCGCGGTCGACGTTGATGACCGGAATCCCGGCCTTCATCGCTTCCAGCGCGACGCCGGTCAGTGCGGCACCGTCGAAGGGCACCACCACGATCGCGTCCACCTCATCGTTGTTGATGAACGTCTCGATCTGGCTGATCTGCAGGTTGACGTCGTTGGTGCCCTCGGCGACCAGCAGCTCGACGTCGTCGTACCCGTCGGCCGCTTCCTGCGCGCGGGTGCTCATCGCACCCATCCAGCCGTGATCGGCGGCCGGGGCGGAGAAACCGATGGTGACGGTCTCACCCGTCTCATCGTTGCTGCTGCCGGCGTCCGACCCGCCGCCGCCGGCCTCGCCGGTTGCCTCCGGCGTGTTGCCGGTGCACGAGGCGAGGAGGGCTGTCGAGGCGAGTATCGCGAAAGCGGCCGTGACACGGCGACGCAGCGTCAGTGATGCAGTCATGGGAGGTGCTCCTTGGTGTGGGGACGAACGGGACGAATGGAACGGATGGGACGGACGGGACGGATTGGGTGAACGGAACGAATGCGGAGAACGGGAAGGACGACGAACGACCGGCCGCAGTCGACGAACCGGGTGGGGAGGGCCAGGGCCGGGGTGCGGATCCGCTCAGGTCGATCTGGCGCGGACGACGAACCGCTGCTGGAGGAGGACCGCGACCACGATGATCGCGCCCTGCACCAGCGCCTGGACCGAGGTGGACAGGTTGTTCAGCACGAAGACGTTGGACAGCGTCTGGAAGATGAGCACGCCGAACACGGTGCCGACGATCGTGCCTCGCCCACCGATGAGGAGCGTGCCGCCGACGACGACGGCCGCGATCGCATCGAGCTCGTACAGCGTCCCGTTGGTCGAGCTGCCGGCGCCCGTGCGTCCCAGCATCATCACCGCTGCGAGCCCGGCGGTGAAGCCGCTCAGGGCGAAGACGTAGACGGTGTGGCGCTTGATGTTGATGCCCGCCAGTCGGGCGGCCTCCGCGTTGCCGCCGACCGCGACGGTGCGGCGGCCGAAGGTGGTCCGGTTCAGCACCACCCAGCCGATCGCCGCGACCACCAGGAACATCCACACGATGGTCGGAATGCCGAGGAAGCTGCCGCTGAAGAAGTTGTCGAAGCCGTCGTTGCGGACCAGCTGGGTCCCGCGACCGGAGATGATCTCGGCGAGTCCGCGGGCGGCGATCAGCATGGCGAAGGTGGCGATGAAGGAGACGACCCTGCCGTAGGAGACGACGATCCCGTTGACGATCCCGGCCGCAGTGCCGACCGCGACCGCGGTGAAGACCATGACGACCCAGTGCACGTCCTCAGCCATGGCCTGTGTGGCCAGCGTGGTCGCCCAGACGCTCGCCAGTCCCAGCACCGAGCCGACTGACAGGTCGATGCCGCCGGCGGTGATGACGAAGGTCATCCCGATGCTCACCACTCCGAGGACCGCGGCCCCGCGGACGATGGTGAGGAAGTTGGCGACGTCGAGGAAACGGTCACCGGTGGTCAGGGCGCCCACGACGCAGATCAGGAGGAGGGCGATGACGAGCCCGAGGTTGCGGACCAGCCCGGCGCTGCTGCCGGGGCGGGCGCGCACGCCCTTCTCGCCTCCGTCCGGCACGGGCAGCATGGCGCGATTCCCCAGCGGCACCGAGCCGCTGTCCGGCTCTTCCCCTCCGACACTGCGCTGTGCCTGATCATTCATGTGCGGTTCCTTCCATGACGAGGTCGAGCACACCGTGCTCGTCGATCTGATCGGTGGGCCCGTTGTGCACGACTGCGCCGTCCGCGATGACGAGGACCTGGTCGGCGAGCCCGAGCACCTCGTCGATCTCGCTGGAGACCATGACGACGGCGGTGCCCTGGCGTGCCAGCCGACGGATCAGTCCGTAGATCTCGGCGCGCGCACCGACGTCGACACCGCGCGTGGGCTCGTCCAGCAGGAGAACCTCGCAGCCGTGCACCAGCCAGCGGGCCAGCATCGCCTTCTGCTGGTTGCCTCCGGAGAGGGTCCGGATCGGGCGGTCGGGATCGTCGGGGGCGAGCTGGAGGGCCGCGATCTGTTCCTTGGCCGCCCGACGTTCTGCACGCTCGTCGAGAAAGCCGCCGCGTGCGAATCTCGCGAAGGTGGACAGGGTGATATTGCGGTAGACCGGTTCGTCCAGCAGCAGTCCCTGGCTCTTGCGTTCCTCGGGAGCCAGCCCGATGCCCCGGTTCACGGCGCGGACGACGGAGCCGGTGCGCAGCGGTCGTCCGCCGAGCGTGACGGTGCCCGCGGCCGCTGGACGGGCGCCGTAGAGCGTCTCGAGGATCTCGGAGCGCCCGGCGCCGACGAGGCCCGCCAACCCGAGGACCTGCCCAGCTCGGACCTCGAAGCTCACGTCCTCGAACACGTCGGACAGTGCGAGGCCGTCGACCTGCAGCACCACGTCGCCGAACTCCTCGACTCCGGCACCGCCGAAGTCGCTCTCGACCCGGCGGCCGGTCATCATCTCGATGAGGTCGCCGGTCGGGGTGTCCGCCACTGCGAGCCCGGAGGTGACGGTCCTGCCGTCCTTGAGCACGGTGATCCGGTCCCCGATGCGGCGGATCTCCTCGAGCCGGTGGGAGATGTAGATGACGGCCAGACCCTCGGCGGTGAGCGACTCGACGACGTGGAAGAGGTTGTCCACCTCCTCCGGGTCGAGCACGGCGGAGGGCTCGTCCATGACGATCACGCGCGCGTCATGGGACAGGGCGCGCGCCATCGAGACGATCTGCTTGCCGGCCGCGGAGAGGGACCCCACGTCCTGGCCCGGGCGGATCTCCGGGTGGCCGAGCCGGTGCAGCAGGTCCTTGGTGCGAGAGCGCGCCTCGGAGTGCCGCAGGAACCCGCCGCGGGAGAGCTCGTGCCCCAGATAGATGTTCTCCGCCACCGTCAGGCCGTCGACCACGTCGAGCTCCTGATACATGGTGGCCACGCCGAGGTCGAGCGCTTTGGTGGGCGACGGGATCGTCACCACCTGATCCTGCCAGCGGATCTCGCCGTCATCGGGCTGGTGGGCGCCGGCGAGGACCTTGATGAGAGTGGACTTGCCCGCACCGTTCTGCCCGAGCAGGCAGTGGACCTCGCCGGCGCGGACGTCGAAGTCCACTCCGTCAAGCGCCTTCGCTCCGGGGAAGTGCTTGATCAGGTTCGTCACGCGCAGCAGCGCTGCTGGGGAGCGTCAGTGATCATGATCACTATAGTATCGGAGATTTTTTACAGTCAGACAAAAGGGTGGGGCTCGGGGGCATGCCGAGGACCCTTACCGCATGGCGGCGGGCGAGCTCACCAGCCCCGGAGGGTCCAGGCTGCCGCATGCTCGGCGCCGGGGCGCAGTCGCACCACGTCCGTCCCGCTGCGGAACGCATCGGGCGGGCAGGTCATGGGCTCCACCGCCAGGCCCAGCCGATCATTCTCGGGCTCTGGGCGATCACCGGTGTGCACCTGCAACCAGGGGCACTCAGGGCCTGCAGCGAGCTGGACCCCGGTGCCGCCGGGGGCGGTCACGGTGACCGTCAGCTGCCCCTTCTCGTCGCGGCCGAGGTCGGTGAAGGCATGGTCGATGAACAGCTCCCCGAGCACTTTGGCGCTGCGGAAGTCGAACTCGCTGCCGGGCTCCACGGGGGCGGTCCCAATGGGCAGCAGCCGGTCCTCGGTGACGGTCAGCACCGTCGCGGCCTCGACCTGCAGTGACCACGTATTCAGGGGTTCCGTCCCGGCGACCAGGTACGGATGCGGGCACACTCCGTAGGGCGCGTCCTGCTCGCCGAGGTTGCGGGCGGTGACCGTCGTGGTCAGGCCCTCCTCAGGGTCCAGTGCGTAGTGCACCGACAGCAGGAGGTGGAACGGGTACCCCGTGGAGGGGAACAGCCGGGTGCTCAGCACGAGCTCGTCCTCGGCCACCGTCACAGGGGTGAACAGCTGGAAGGACACCAGCCCGTGGAGTGCGTTGCCCCGCTCGGGCTCGGTGAGGGCGGTCTGGATCTCCTGCCCGTCCCACGTGTAGGCGCCGTCCCGATCCGGTTGGGCCACGGTGCCACGATCGCGCCGCGGTAGACCTGCATCGGTCCCGTCTCGGGGCTTCGCACTAGCAGGTCGCGACCATCGATGCTGAGCCCTTCGAGGGTCGCACCCACCGCCGAGATCTCGGCGGAGTAGGACCCTGCGGTGAGGCGGAACAGCTCGCCGCGGTCGCGGGGGTGCCCTCGACCGGCAGCTCGATACCGGCGGTGGTGGTGGTGGAATCGTTCATGAGGTCTTCTCCTGCTCGACGGCTTCGGCTTCAGGCTCTGGTTCGGGCTCGATGAGCACCACCTCGAGGCGGCGCGGCCCATGGACGCCCTCGACGCGCTCCAGCTCGATATCGCTGGTCGCGCTCGGGCCGGAGATCATCGTCCAGGCGGCGCGGGGATCCTCGGACATGCGCTCGATCGCCTTGGGGACGCCGAGGACCACCTGATCGGCCTCGACCACCACCACGTGATGGTCCGGCACCAGCGAGATCGCGCGCCGGCCTCCCCGGCCATCGCCCCGCAGCACGATCGTGCCCGTCAGCGCGATCGCGGTGTGACAGCCGGTGAGCACGGCATCGATTGCATCGAGCTCATGCGGGTCGGCGCTGCCGTCGTCGATGATCAGCTCGGACTCCACCTCGCTGGTCCACGTACCGGGCAGAGCAGCGGGGATCACGACGGTGCGCGCATCAGCCAGCGCGGCGGCGATGGCCTCAGGGGCCTTCGACGGGGTGGTCCGATGCACGATCGCGGTGTAGTCCTCCAAACGCTGGACCAGCACTCCGCGCACCTTCTCGGGTGCGGTCCGCAGCTCCTGCTTGTCATCCGCGCGCTGGTAGCTGCGCGGCACTTCCTCCGCTGTGGTGACCTCATCACGGCGCGGGGCGGACAGCGCTGTGCGGACGCGGGCGAGGATCTCCTCCTTCGCGCTCATCCCGGGAGCCCGGGACGGGCGCGCATCGTTCCAGTCGTTCATCCCTGCTCCTCGGGCGTGGTGGTGCCGTCCTGTGCTGAAGGCTCGTCCGAGGGCACCTGTGCGGGGTCTGCCTGCTTCGCGTCGCGGTCCTTCTCATGCTGATCCCACCACGAGCGGAAGGACGTGCCCGGCTTCGGAAGGTCCCGATGATCGGTCCAGCCGGGCACCAGGGGGAGCACACCGGGGACCTTTCCGATGTTCTTCCCGCGCAGCACCGACGACAGCGGGCCGGCCGAGCGCACGGCGAGGTCATAGGCGCGAGGAGAAGCCATCAGCTTGCTCGCGCCCTGCAGCGCCATGTCCCAGGTGCTGTGGAAGTCCCCGCGGGTCTCTCGGCGGCGGTCGACATCCTTCGCCCGCAGGTGCACCAGGATCTCCGGGATGTTGATCTTGACGGGGCACACGTCGTAGCAGGCTCCGCAGAGGCTGGAGGCGTAGGGGAGGGTCGAGTTCGGGTCGTCGGTCCCGCTCATCCCCGTCATCTGCGGCGAGAGGATCGCGCCGATCGGGCCGGGATAGGTCGAACCGTAGGCATGGCCGCCCGTGCGTGCGTAGACCGGGCACACGTTCAGGCACGCGGAGCAGCGGATACAGTGCAGAGCGCTGCGACCCTCCGGATCCTCGAGCACCGCGGAGCGGCCGTTGTCCAGCAGCACCAGGTGGAACTCCTCGGGGCCGTCGCCCTCGTGGACCCCGGTGAACATCGTGGTGTACGGGTTCATCCGCTCCCCGGTGGAGGAGCGGGGCAGCAGCTGCAGGAACACCTCGAGGTCCTGGAACGTGGGGACGATCTTCTCGATGCCGACCACGGAGATGAGCGTTTTGGGGAGGGTCAGGCACATGCGGCCGTTGCCCTCGGACTCGACGACCACCATGGTGCCGGTCTCTGCGACCGCGAAGTTCGCCCCGGAGATCGCGACCGACCCCGGCATGTCCAGGAACTTCTCCCGCAGGAAGCGTCGTGCCGCCTCCGCCAGCTCGGAGGGCTCATCGGTGATCGAGGGGTCCAGATCCGGCATCGCGGCGAGGAAGATCTCGCGGATCTCTGCCCGGTTGCGGTGGATCGCGGGGACCAGGATGTGGCTGGGGTGTCATCGGCGAGCTGCACGATGAGCTCGGCGAGATCGGACTCGATCGCGCGGATGCCGGCATTGGCCAGCACCTCGTTGAGGTTGATCTCCAGTGTCGCCATCGACTTGACCTTGAGCACCTCGCTCGCACCGCGCTCGAGGGTCAGGCGGGTGACGATGTCTCCGGCCTCGTCGGCGTCGCGGGCCCAGTGCACCACTCCGCCAGCGGCGGTCACGGAGTCCTCGAGCTGCTCCAGCATCTCGGGCAGATGGTCGGTGACCTGCCACTTCAAGGCGCTGCCCGCGTTGCGGAGCTTCTGCCAGTCCCGCACCTCTCGCACCGCCGCGCTGCGCTTGGACTGGATCGTGGAGGTGGCCTGCCGCAGGTTCTGCCGCAGGGTGCCGTCGGCGAGGTCCTCGCGGGCCGCCTCCGGGAACCCGCGCTGCCCGCGCAGGGTCGAGCCGGGAGAGGCATGCTGCGGACGGATCGACGGGATGCCGAGATCGACTGTGTTCATACGTCCATCTCCTCCCGCTCGTTCCTTGCAGTTCGTCTACCGGCACGGATGCTCACAGCGCCCTCCCCAGAATGGTCTCCGACGGGATGAAGGGATCCTCGCGGGTCGAGGCGAGGATCTGCGCCAGGTGGATGACGCGCGGTGCCGCATCCGTGCGACGCAGCTTGCCACCGATGTTCATCAGGCACGAGGCGTCACCGGCGACCACGAAGTCGGCGCCGCTGCTGACCACGTTGGCGGCCTTGTCCGTGACCATCGCATCGCTCGTCGCATCGTTCTTCACGGAGAAGGTGCCGCCGAACCCGCAGCAGGTGTCCGATTCGGGCAGGTTCTTCACCTCGATGCCGTCGACGGCGCGCAGCAGCTTGAGAGGCCGCGCACCCACCTTGAGGAACCGCATCGAGTGGCAGGTCGGGTGGTAGGTCACGGAGTGGGGGAAAGTGGGCGCCCACATCGGTCACCTTGAGCACGTCGACCAGCAGCTCGGACAGCTCATAGGTCTTCGCCGAGACGGCCGCGGCCCGCTCCTCGAGCTCGCTGTCGCCCTGGTGGCGGGCCACCAGCTGGTGCTGATCGCGCACGCAGCCGGCGCAGGAGCCCGAGGGCATCACGATCGCATCGACTTCGTCGAGCGAGGGCTCGAAGGTGTCCACGAAGGAGCGCACCACCGGCGCGGCCTCCGTGTAGTAGCCGGAGTTGGTGTGCATCTGGCCGCAGCAGGTCTGGCGCTTGTCGAACACGACCTGGTGCCCGAGCCGTTCCAGCAGCGTGACGGTCGCGCGGGCCACATCCGGGGCCATCACATCCACCAGGCACGTGGTCATCAGTGAGATGCGCATCTGCTGTCCTTCTTCCTCGTCATGCGCTCGGGGCAGGCGCGGGGTCGCGGAGCGCGGAGCCGCACCCTGCCTCGAGATCAGGTGTGGTGCAGTCCCAGGGCGTCGGCCGTGCGCGCGAGCGTCCGGTGCGCCTCGTCGGCCTCCTCTGACAGCGACCGGCCCCAGCTCGGGACCATCTGGGTGAGAGCGGGCCGCCAGGCGTCGATGCGCTGGGGGAACATGCGCTCCAGCATGGTCAGCATGATGCTGGTGGCGGTGGAGCGCCGGGGAGGCGCCGAGCATGCCGCCGATCGAGCCGTCCGCAGCGGTGATCAGCTGGGTGCCGAACTGGAGCACGCCATGCTTCTTCTTGTCAGGAGCGATCACCTGCACGCGCTGGCCGGCGGTGACCTCCTCCCACTCGGAGGCCCGGGCGCCTGGCATGTACTCGAGCAGTGCGTCGAAGCGCTGCTGGTGGGTGGCCGCGAGCTGGGAGCCGAGGTAGACCATGAGGTCGAGGTTCGGCGGCGCGACAGCCAGCATCTGGGTGATGTTCGAGGGCTTGATCGATTCGAACAGATCGGTGTAGCGACCGGTCTTCAGGAACTTCGGCGTCCAACCGGCGTACGGACCGAACATCAGTGATCGCTTGCCGCCCACGTAGCGGGTGTCGAGATGGGGGACGCTCATGGGCGGGGCGCCCACGGCGGCCTTGCCGTAGACCTTCGCATCGTGGCGGGCGACGATCTCAGGGTCCGTGCACCGCAGCCACTGGCCTGAGATGGGGAAGCCGCCGAAGCCGCGGATCTCCTCGATTCCGGACTTCTGCAGGAGCGGCAGGGCGTAACCGCCCGCGCCGACGAAGACGAAGGGCGCGCGCACCACCCGGACCGAGTCATCCTTCGTGGAGCGCACCATGACGCCCCAGTCCTCGCCCATGCGGCGCAGGTCCACGACCTCGGAGCCGGTGGCGACCGTGGTGCCGGTGCGGGAGGCGAAGTCGAGCATCTGCCGGGTCAGGGCGCCGAAGTCGACGTCGGTGCCGTCGGGGAACGGGTCGCGGCGATCGTCTCGGTGACCGGCCGGCCCTCGGCGACCAGCGGCGCCCACTCGGCCAGCTGAGCGTGCTCCGTGGTGAAATCCATGCGGTCGAACAGCGGGTTCGCCGCGAGCGCTTCGTGGCGGCGACGCAGGTAGTCGGCGTTCTCCACGCCGTGCACGAAGCTCATATGCGGGACGGTGTGGATGAACTCGGCGGGATCGCCGATGCGATCGTTCTCCACCAGATGGGCCCAGAACTGCCGCGAGACCTGGAACTGCTCGTTGATGGAGATCGCCTTGGCAGGGCTGACGGAGCCGTCCACGTCCTGCGGCGTGTAGTTCAGCTCGCACAGCGCGCTGTGGCCCGTGCCCGCGTTGTTCCATCCGTCGCTGGACTCCGCACCGAGGGTGTGGAGCCGCTCGAGAACCACGATGTTCCAGCTGGGCTCGAGTTCGGTGAGCATCGCGGCGAGCGTCGCGCTGGCGATGCCGCCACCGATCAGCACCGCATCCGCACGGGTCACATCCAGGTCTGCCATGTCTCTCCGTTCGAGCGTTCGCGGGATCCGCCCGGAGGTCCGCGCTTGCCTCGCGCGGCACGGGCGGCCGTGGCGACCAGGGTATCGCCTGTCGCCTCGGTGCATGGCGGCCGCCCGGAGGTCTGCTCAGACGGTGGGCGGCGGGTCCCGACGCTCGGAGACCGAGCGTCCCGGCGCGTTCTGCGTGTTCACGACCGTCTTGCGGGAGCGGAGCATGAGCAGCAGCCCCACCAGGAACAGCACGGCTCCCGCGACCATCAGGATGGTGCCGAGCATCGCGGAGTCCACTCCGGGCAGGTCGAACTCGAGTGCGAAACGGGCAATGGCCCCGAGCACGAAGAGGATGATGCCGCCGACGATGGCGCCCATGGGGTGCTCCTTCCGAGCGTGCGAATGTGACGCACGCCATCTTACTCGCTCCGGTCGTGGGGCCGGGCCGGTTCCGGGGCGTGGGGCGCCGCGTCGAGGCGACGTGCACCTCGACGAGCTCGGGGCGGAGGGCCGAGAGGCAGCGTCACGCCAGCGGCGAACAGGCGTCGAATCCGCTGCGAATCCGCGTAGTCTCGATCCATCACCACCACCGGACGGGGAGGACCATGTTCGAACGCTTCACCGATCGCGCCCGTCGCGTCGTCGTCCTGGCCCAGGACGAAGCTCGGCTGCTGAATCACAACTACATCGGCACCGAGCACATCCTGCTGGGACTCATCCACGAGGCCGAAGGGGTCGGCGCGAAGGCGCTCGAAGCCCTCGGCGTGACCCTCGATGCCGTGCGCGAGCAGGTTCGCGACATCATCGGCGAGGGCAATCAGACCCCCAGCGGCCACATCCCCTTCACGCCGCGTGCGAAGAAGGTGCTTGAGCTGAGCCTGCGCGAGGCGCTGCAGCTGGGCCACAACTACATCGGCACCGAGCACATCCTGCTCGGCCTGCTGCGCGAGGGTGAGGGCACCGCGGTCAAGGTGCTCTCGCGCCTGAAGGCAGAGCCTTCGGCCGTGCGCCAGGAAGTCATCGAGCGCCTCTCGGGCTACCAGGGCAAGGAGCCGGCCAACGCCGGCGGCCCCGCCGAGGGTCAGCCCGCCGGATCGCTGGTGCTGGACCAGTTCGGCCGCAACCTCACCCAGGCCGCCCGCGACGGCAAGCTCGACCCGGTCATCGGGCGAGACCACGAGGCCGAGCGCGTCATGCAGGTCCTCTCGCGCCGCACCAAGAACAACCCCGTGCTGATCGGCGAGCCCGGTGTCGGCAAGAGCGCCGTGGTCGAGGGGCTCGCGCAGTCCGTCGTCGCCGGCGACGTGCCCGAGACGCTCAAGGACAAGCAGATCTACACCCTGGATCTGGGCTCCCTGGTCGCGGGCTCCCGCTACCGCGGCGATTTCGAGGAGCGCCTGAAGAAGGTGCTCAAGGAGATCCGCACCCGCGGGGACATCATCCTGTTCATCGACGAGATCCACACCCTCGTGGGTGCCGGTGCCGCCGAAGGCGCGATCGACGCGGCCAGCATCCTCAAGCCGATGCTCGCGCGCGGCGAGCTGCAGACCATCGGTGCGACCACCCTCGAGGAGTACCGCAAGCACATCGAGAAGGACGCCGCTCTCGAGCGCCGCTTCCAGCCGATCCAGGTCGACGAGCCGTCGGTGGCGCACACCGTGGAGATCCTCAAGGGTCTGCGGGACCGCTACGAGGCGCATCACAAGGTGACCATCACCGATGCGGCCCTGGTGGCAGCCGCGAACCTTGCCGATCGCTACGTCAACGACCGCTTCCTGCCGGACAAGGCCATCGACCTGATCGATGAGGCCGGTGCTCGCCTGCGGATCCGTCGTCTCACCGCGCCGCCCGAACTCAAGGAGTTCGACGCGCGCATCGAGAGACCCGCAAGAAGAAGGAGGAGGCGATCGACGGGCAGGACTTCGAGCTCGCCGCCTCCCTGCGGGACGAGGAGCAGAAGCTCAAGACGGAGCGCGAGGAGAAGGAGAAGGCCTGGCGCCACGGCGAGTCCGATGCCATCACCACCGTGAGCGAGGAGGTCATCGCCGAGGTGCTGGCCGCCTCGACGGGCATCCCGATCGTGAAGCTCACGGAGGAGGAGTCCTCGCGGCTGCTCAACATGGAGGACGAGCTGCACAAGCGCGTCATCGGGCAGAACGAGGCCATCAAGGCCATCTCCCGCGCGATCCGTCGCACCCGTGCCGGGCTCAAGGATCCCAAGCGTCCGGGTGGCTCGTTCATCTTCGCCGGCCCCACGGGCGTCGGCAAGACCGAGCTCGCCAAGGCGCTGGCCGAGTTCCTCTTCGGTGACGAGGATTCGCTCATCCAGCTCGACATGTCGGAGTTCGGCGAGAAGCACACCGCTTCGCGGCTGTTCGGCTCGCCCCCGGCTATGTCGGCTACGACGAGGGCGGTCAGCTCACCGAGAAGGTGCGTCGCAAGCCGTTCAGCGTGGTGCTGTTCGACGAGGTGGAGAAGGCCCATGTGGACATCTTCAACTCGCTCCTGCAGATCCTAGAGGACGGCCGCCTCACCGATTCGCAGGGTCGCGTCGTCGACTTCAAGAACACCATCATCCTCATGACCACCAACCTCGGCACCCGGGACATCGCCAAGGGCGTGTCCCTGGGCTTCACCGCGGGCGGCGACCTCTCCACCGATTACGAGCGGATGAAGTCGAAGGTCCATGAGGAGCTCAAGCAGCACTTCAAGCCCGAGTTCCTCAACCGTGTCGATGACGTGGTGGTCTTCCCGCAGCTCTCGATGGCGGAGATCGTCCAGATCGTGGATCTGGAGATCGCCAAGCTCGAGAAGCGTCTGCTCGACAAGGACATGACGCTCGTGCTCACCCCGGTGGCGAAGGATCTGCTGGCGGAGAAGGGCTACGACCCCGTGCTCGGGGCCCGGCCGCTGCGCCGCACCATCCAG
The DNA here is from genome assembly GCF_014400405.1 of Brachybacterium sp. Z12. GTDB lineage: Bacteria > Actinomycetota > Actinomycetes > Actinomycetales > Dermabacteraceae > Brachybacterium. The sequence continues at coordinate 1,468,531 of NZ_CP060496.1, forward strand.
CGCGATATCGAGGACACCCTCTCCGAGCGGATCCTGTTCGGTCAGATCCAGGTGGGCGACCAGATCGTCGTCGACGCGGAAGGGGAGGGCCTGCTCGGCGAGCTCACCTTCTCCCGCCGCGCCGGCGAGGGCGGCACGCTCGAGCCGATCCCCGAGGTGATCGACATCGAGTCGATGACCCAGGCCCGTGCCGAGGAGGTGACCCGGACCGATGGTTCGGGTGCACCGGACACGGATAGCGCCGAAGCCAGCGCCAACTGATCCAGCGGTGCCGGCCCCGTCTTTCAGGCGGGGCCGGCACCGTCGCCGCGAACGGCCGATCACGGCCGAGCGCGCGTTCCCGGACTCGAGCTGATCGCACCGGGAGCCGCCACCCGGGGTTTCCCACCGGTCCCGGGCAGTCCACCGGGACCTTCGATGGAGAGGACGCATGGTCGACGTCATCGACTGGCTGCTGTCCCTGACAGGACAGCTGGAGAGCTGGATCCTCAACTTCGCAGATGCCTGGTGGGTCCATCTCGTGGTGTACCTGTTCGCCGCCTTCGACGGCTTCTTCCCCTCGGTGCCCAGCGAGTCGACGATCGTGACGCTCTCCTCGCTGTGGTCGACCTCGAGGAGCCCCTCGATCATCCTGATCGGCCTGGCCGCCTGGCTGGGTGCGTGGACCGGTGACAACATCGGCTACCTGATCGGCAACAAGATCGGCTGGGAGCGCTTCAAGTTCCTGCGCGAAGGCCGGGGACGCCGAGCGGTCGACGCCGCAGACCGGGGCCTGCAGAAGCGGGCGCTGGTGTTCCTGATGACGGCCCGATACATCCCCTTCGGGCGGACCGCGGTCAACCTCGTCGCCGGTGCCGTCCACTACCCCCATAGCCGTTTCTGGCCCCGCTCGCTGCTGTCCACCTTCGTGTGGGCGGTGTACTCATGCGCGATCGGCGCCCTCGCCGGGGCATGGTTCGAGCACAACCACCTTCTCGGCATCACGGTCGCGCTGATCGCCGCCATGGTGATGGCCCTCGTGCTCGAGCGCATGATCTCGATAGGGCACCGCGCCCTGGACCGACGTGCGGAGCAGCGTGAGGCGGAGCAGGCGCTCGTGCACCAACAGGAGCAGGCCCTGCGACCGAGCAGGGAGCGGGCGAGACCGCCGCTGACGGACAGCAGCCCGGCCCCGTGGATCAGCGGCCCTCACCGGCCGCCACCGGCGGCGTCGAGTCGCCGAGCACACCTCGCGGAGAAGAGAGCCCGACATGAGCATCACCATCCGTCCCGCACTGCCCGCCGACGTGCGAGGCATCAACGCCCTGGTCGAGCCCATGACCCACACGGGGGTGCTGCTCGGCAAGGACCTGGTCTCCTACTACGAGGCGGTGCAGGAATTCCTCGTCGCCACCGATGAGGAGGGCCGGGTGGTCGGCTGCGGCGCCCTCCACGTGATGTGGGAGGACCTTGCCGAGGTGCGGACCCTGGCCGTCCACGATGAGCAGCGGGGGACAGGGCTCGGTCACCGTCTGCTGGACTGCCTGCTGGACCGGGCCGTCCAGCTCGGCCTTTCGCGAGTGTTCTGCCTGACCTTCGAGGTCGAGTTCTTCTCGCGCCACGGCTTCGAGGTGATGAGCGAGGTCGTTGACCCCGAGCTCTACAACCAGCTGCTCCGTTCACCGGATGAGGGGATCGCCGAGTTCCTCGACCTCGCTCGGGTCAAGCCGAACACTCTGGGGAACACGCGCATGATCAAGCTGCTCGACCGCAGCAGCTGATTCGGGGCGCCCCGCCGCTCAGGGCAGACGCAGACTCCCACCCTCACGGACGGCGAGCCCGTCAGCGACCAGCGACGCGGAGCAGCGGTGCACCCGGGGCACGTCCTCGCGGTCCAGGTCGAGCAGCTGCTCATCGCTCACCGAGCCGCCTCGGCGCAGCAGCGCCATGATCTGGCCGCGCATCTGTCGATCCGTCCCCTCGAAGGCCTGCCGTCGCCGGGTGTCCTCGACCGGTGCCGGGCGGCCCGCGGCGAACCAGGCGCAGCCGCCGGCGGCCAGCGGACAGTCCGCGCAGCGGGGTGAGCGGGCTGTGCATACCAGTGCGCCGAGCTCCATCACCGCCTGGTTCCAGGCGACCGACCTCAGGCGCTCCGTGGGCAGGCTCCGCGCAGCGAGCCCGCGCTCAGCGGCGCTGTAGGAGCGATCCGGCAGCGCATGACCTGTGCGGGAGCGGGCCAGCACACGCCGGATGTTCGTGTCGACCACCACGGCGCGTCCGTGGTGGGCGAAGGCAGTGACCGCGGCGGCGGTGTACTCGCCGATCCCGGGCAGCGCCCGCAGCGCCTCCTCCCCGCGGGGCACCTCGCCGCCGTGCTCGCGGACGATGGCGCGGGCGCATTCCTGCAGCCGCAGCGCGCGCCGGGGATAGCCGAGCCGGTCCCAGCGCCGCAGCACCTCGGCTGCGGGTGCGTCGGCGAGGTCGGCCGGGGTGGGCCAGAGCTCCATCCACTCCTGCCAGCGCGGCAGCACGCGGACCACGGGGGTCTGCTGGAGCATCACCTCGGAGACCAGGATCGCCCAGGCGGAGACGCCCTCGTGCCGCCAGGGGAGGTCACGGCCCGCGTGGGCGAACCATGAGATCACCGCGTCGACGGCATCCTCATCGGCACAGGAGACAGCAGCCTCCGGCACCTCAGGGGCATCACGAGCGGCGCGGGCCGGGACCTGGTGGTCCCGACCCGCGCCGCGGGATGGTGCCGAGGCACCGCGCATATCGCTCAGACCTGCGGCGTGGTGCCGCCGGACGGGGCGGCGCCGCCGCGCTGTGCGGTGAGCGCGTCGCGGATCTCGGTGAGCAGGACGATGTCCTCGGAGACTGCGCTCTCCTCCTCCTCGGGAAGGCCACGGCGCTTGCGATCCAGCTTGCGTGCGCTGGAGATCGGCAGCACGAAGACGAAGTAGACGACGGCCGCCGTGATCAGGAAGGCGATGACCGCGGAGAGGACCGCTCCGATATCGACCCTGGTGGCCTCGTTCGTGATCGTGAACGAGAGGCCGTTCACGTTGTTGCCGCCGAAGACATTGATCACCGGCTGGATCAGGTTGTCGACGAAGGCGCCGATCAGCGCGGTGAAAGCGCCGCCGATGACGACACCGACTGCCAGGTCGATGACATTGCCCTGCATGACGAAGTCTTTGAAACCCTTCATGGGGAATCCTTCTCGGGTCGGGGATGGGGAGGAACCGCAGCAGCGGTTCCGCACGGACTCTAACCGATCACCGAGACGGCCACGGCGCTTGCGCTGAGAGCGTGAGCCAGTTCTCCCGCGTGTGCACGCGGCACAGCGACGAGGATCTCGGGCGATGCACCGGGGAGCCGCCCAGTGCGACGCCCGAGGACTCGTGAGGGACACCCTCCACGACCTGGGCCGTGATCCCGGCCCGTGCCCCGGCAGTGGCATCCGTGGGGAACAGCTCAACCCTGCTTCCCGGTGCCAGATGGGGCAGGAGCACCTCGGACACGGGGACAGCCATCAGCGCCGTCCCCTCTGGGAGCATCGTCTCTTCATGACCGGCGAGCATGGTGGGCAGCAGCGGGGTCCCGGCCGGCAGCGGATGAGCGGTGGCCGACCCGAGCACGTCTTCGGGGGCATTCGGCGCCTCCGCGGGGACGAGCTCCTCGGCGACGCGGACGGTGCGAAGGTGCTCGGGCAGCAGCTCGGTGCCCGCCGGGAGGTCCTCGGTGACGACGAGCGCCTCGACCCCCTGGACCGAGGGCGGCAGAAGGGTGGGAAGCAGTGTCGCGGCGATGGCAGCGAGCGCGAGGGCGGCGAGGACCCGCCGGCGGCGACGCAGGGCACGGCGCCAGGCGGGCAGGTGACTGCGGAGTCGGGTGAGCATGCGGCCGACGCTAGAGCGGCGACGAGCGCTCCGGGATCCCCACACCAGTTAGGTGGATGAGGCCCCTCTGGGGAGGAACAGTCAGTGTCGGAGGCGTGGCCGTCCTCGCCGCTGCCCAGTGTCTCCGTGGAGGATCTATGGATCTACCGGACCGAGCAGCTCAGGATGCTGCGGCGGCGGGCTGAGCGCTCGCGGACGTCGCGGAGCCCTCGCTCGTGGAGGAGGACGGGGCGCTCTTCGCGGCGGCCGGCTCCGAGGAGCTCGGGGAGGCTTCCCCGGAAGAGCTCGAAGAGCCCGCGGACGCGGTGGAGGACCCGGAGCTCGCGGAATCCGTGGAGTAGAAGCCCGAGCCCTTGAAGACGATGCCGACGGAGTCGAAGACCTTGCGCAGCGTGTCCTGCGTGCACTCGGGACAGGTCACCAGAGAGTCCTCGCTGAAGCTCTGGTACTGCTCGAAACGATGTGCGCAGCTCTTGCAGGCATAGACGTACGTGGGCACGCGGATCCTCCGGGGTCATCGATGGGCAGGTCGTGCACGGGGCCGACCATCGACCATCTTACGACCGCGATGAGCTCAGAAGCCCGCTGAGGTGACCAGTGAGACGAGCGCGTCGGCCGTGAGCACGGCGGGTATGGGCACGTCGTGCTCCTCGCGCACCAGCGCACCCTTCTCGAGCAGCTCGTCGGGGTGGACCACGGCGACCACCATCGCGCTCGAGGGGACCGTGGTCAGCGCGCGGTCGTAGTACCCCGCCCCGTGCCCGATGCGGGTGCGGGAACGGTCGACGGCCACAGCAGGGGTCAGCACGAGCATCGCCTCACCGAGCGCGCCGGTCCCCAGCCGCTCACCCTGCGGCTCTCTGCCGAAGCCGGCCCCGGGGAGGGATGGAAGGTGCTCGCGCCGTCCCAGGAGATCCATTCCAGCTCCTCGCCGGCAGCGGCGGGGAAGACGAGCCTGGCGCCCGCCTCCACCAGCCGGCGGGCGAGCGGCATGATGTCGGCCTCGGTGGGTGTGGGGTGATACGCCGCGACCAGGGGGCGGGTGCGCCCTGGGAGCGTGAGAAGGCCGCAGCCCTCTCGACGGCGATGATCAGCGGGGCCGCGTGCTCGAGGAGACGCTGAGCCTCCTGGGCACGGCGCTGGGCACCTTCATCGCCGCTGTAGCGGGCGGCTCGTCGGGCTCGCAGGGTCTTGCGCAGCTCCTGCTTCCTCGCTGCGGTCATCTCCGGGTCCATGGGGCCAGACTCCCACAGCACGGCCTGTTCCGCGGCCGAACCCCGCAGGAGTCGACGGACGGGACGGTGCGCCCGTGCGCGGGCGTCTACTATGACGCGATGGTTCACGTGTGGCCGCTGACACTGCGCGACGGAGAGCTGGCACTGCGTCCGCTGCGCCGGCGCGACCGTGCGGCCTTCGAAGGGTTGCGGGTGCGCAACGCCGAATGGCTGCGCCCCTGGGACGCGATCGATCCCGCGAGCGGACGCGGGATGCCGCCCTTCCGCGCGCTGCGCCGGGGAACGAGTCGCAGGCACGTCTGGGGACCCATCTGCCGCTGGTGATCACGGTGCACGGTCGTCTGGTCGGCCAGATCACGGCCGGCCCCATCCAGTACGGCGCCCTGCGCTCAGCGGTGCTGGGCTACTGGGTCGACCGGGAGGCCGCCGGGAGGGGAGTGGTGCCGCGCGCCGCGGCGCTGCTGATCGACCACCTCTTCGTCGAGCTCGGTCTGCACCGCATCGAGGTCACCGTGCGCCCGGAGAACGCCGCGAGCCTGCGCGTGGTCGAGAAGCTGCACCTGCGCCCCGAGGGGATGCGGCAGGCGGCGATCCACGTCGATGGTGCCTGGCGTGACCACCTCGTGTTCGCGCTCACCGCCGAGGAAGTGGCCACGGGAGATGATGGCCGAGGAGTGCTGCGACGACTTCACAGAGAGTTTCCCGGCGACACGCCCGTGACGTGACCAGGGGAATCACATCGGTGTCACTAGTGTGTCGGTGTGGAGTCGATCAATCTCGGAGCCGTCCTCTTCGGCATCCTGCTGCTGCTGTGGCTGGCGTACGCGCTGCCGCGCACCGCGAGCCGTCGTGACGTCATGGGCCGTGCCCGTGCCGCCGACGATGCAGAGATGACCCCCAGGCGCGGGACCTCTCCGCGGCCGTCCACGCCCGCCGCCCTACCGCCGAGGTGAACCCGCCCATGTCCCAGGACCGCCTGCTCCTGCGCCCCGCTGACCCCACGCGTCGGCCCCGCTTCGATGCCGAGCCCGGGACCCGCATCGACCTCGTCCAGGAGCGCGCCCGCTCGCGCCGGCTGCTCCGAGTGGCGCTCGGGGTGCTGCTGGCCTCGACCGCGGCGCTCCTCGGCCTCGCCGTCGCCCAGGTCGTCAGCTGGTGGCTGCCGGGCGTCGCTCTGATCGGAGTCGCCGCCTACCTCGTGGGACTGCGGCGCATCGAGCTCGAACGTCGTGCCCGGATCACCCGCGCCGCCACCCTCGCCCGCCAGCAGCGCGCCGAGCAGGAGACCGCCCGCCGACGGGACACCGCCTCGGACCGCCAGGTCGCCGCCACGCCGGCCGCTGCTCCCGAGACCGCCGCGCCGACCACGCAGGACGAGGCCACGCGGCTCGAGACGGGCGCCGAGCGCGCCGCCGAGCAGGTCACCCGCCCGGGGGAGTGGACCCCGCGGCCCGTGCCCCGGCCCACCTATGCACTGCGCGGCGAGGTGGACGATCTCGCCAGCCGCCACGCCGCCCACCGCCAGAGCATCATGGCCACCTCGGTGCCGCTCGAGAGCGAGCAGGTGGAAGAGCTCGAGGCCGTCGAGGAGAGCTTCGCGCCGGCACAGGATCTCCAGCTCGACGAGATCCTCGCCCGCCGCCGAGCCTGAGATGGCCGCGGGTCGCCGCATCGCAAGCAGCACGCAGTGGCTGAGGCGTCCGCACCGCAGGCGAACGCCCCGTCACGCACGGGGACGGCTAGCCTGACAGCGATGAACACCACCGCGCCCCTGTCCCCGTCCGTCCCCTCGCCCTCACAGCTGCTGGAGATCGCGACCACCGCGGCCTTCGCCGCCGCCGAGTACATCCGCGGCCTGGACCGCGATGGCATGGCCCGCGAGTACAAGACCTCCAGCCACGACATCGTCACCGAGCACGACCGCGCGAGCGAGGAGATCATCGTCTCCGAGCTGCGGCGCCTGCTGCCCACCGCCCGCATCGTCGGCGAGGAGGGCGGGGAGCGGCCCGCGGAGGAGCGTGCCCCCGGTACCGAGGGACCTGAGGTCAGCTTCTACGTCGACCCCATCGACGGCACCAGCAACTTCGCGGCGGGCCTGCCGCTGTTCTGCGTCTCGATCGGTGTGACCGTCGATGACGAGCTGGTCGCCGGTGTGATCGACGCGCCGATCCTGGGTCAGGTCTTCGCAGCGGCCGACGGCGAAGCGACCCTCAACGGGCGCCCGCTGCGCCCACGCTCCACCCGCCCCGCCGCCGACGCGCTGGTGCTCTCCGGCTTCCCCGGGCAGCGGATCGGGAACGAGTTCCCCGACTTCGCCGCCCGGGCCCAGCGTGCGCTCGACAACGGGGTCTCCTCCGTGCGCCACCTCGGCACGGCAGCGCTCGAGCTCGCATACGTCGCCGCCGGCTGGGCCGACGCGACCTCCCTGGGCAGCATCAACTCCTGGGACGTGGCGGCAGGTTTCCACATCCTGCGTCAGGCCGGCGGCACGATCCGCACCTGGCCCGGGAAGGGCGGCATCGAGCAGGCCGATCACCTGCAGCCCGCCTACGTGGCCTGCACCGGCCAGGAACGCCTCAGCGTGCTCGACGAGCTGCACAGCGAGCTGCAGGAGCTGCGCAGCACTGCTGTGTGAGCTTCGTCAAGGCGCTCCACCCCATGCGACAGCAGCCCCTGAGCAGTGCTAATCTGTCGTGGTCGCCACGCGACATGGGGCTATGGCGCAGTTGGTAGCGCGTCTCGTTCGCAATGAGAAGGTCGGGGGTTCGAATCCCCCTAGCTCCACCGAAAACCCCTGGTCAGGAAATTGGCCAGGGGGTTCTTCTGTTTCCAGGAGAAGGTCATGGAAGCGGTCGCGGGCCGGCGGCGCTCACTGTGGAGCGATCGGTCGGAACCGGCCTCCCGCACCCCGCGTGAGCACCACGGCCTCGCCCGGGCCGACACTCGCCGCGGTGTCCTCCAGGTGCTCGATGACCACGGCGAGCGCGTGGCGCGCGGCAGCATCCTCGGCGTCGTGGGTGGTCGCATCGACCGCGAAGCGCAGCGCCACCCGCCCCACCCGTCGGCCGCCCACGGTCGGTGCCTCCACGTCCTGTTGCTCGACCACGTGCAGGGTGCCGAGCGCGAGCACGGCCTGCTCCATCACATCGACGGGGAGCATCCTCGGCGGAGCGCGCCGATCGGCAGGTGCATGCGATAGCTGGGCATGGGGGAAGGCTATCCGCGCATGGCACAGCGGGCCCCGCAGCACTGACGCCGTGGAGGCCCTTGGGTCTGTCGGGCGTGCGACCGGCAGAGGAGCCGCCGCAGCCGGTACGCTCCTGCTGGGAGCTGGCCGTGCCGTACGGGGAGGGGACCACCCATGACGCAGAGCATCGTGCTGATCCACGCCGTCCGCTCCTCGCGCACCATGTGGAAGGGCCAGCTGCGACGTCTGCGGGAGCGCGGGTTCGAGGTCACCGCCCCGGATCTGCCGGGCCATGGCCGCCGCCGCGGGGAGCCGTTCACGCTCACCGGGGCGCTGGCCACGATCGACGAGGCCGTCGCCGCCTGTGCGGAGCCGCCGCTGCTGGTGGGACTGTCTCTGGGCGGCTACCTGACCCTTCACTGGGCGGGGACGCACCCCGGCAGGCTGGCCGGCGTCGTCGCCGCCGGCTGCACCATCGTCCCGGGCCCGGCGACGGCACGCCTGTACGGGCTGTGGATCTCGATGAAGGACTGGCTCCCCGGCGACTCCGACGCCCGGGTCAGCCGCGCCTTCGCCCGCCGGAACACCCGCAAGGCCGCCAAGCGCTACTACGGAGGTGGCCGCGCCCATGGCGTGGTCCGGTCCGTGGTGCGCTTCATCGGCGGCCTCGATCTGCTCGCCGACGTCGCCGCGATCGACGTCCCGGTCACCTTCGTCAACGGGGAGCATGATCCGTTCCGTCGCCACGAGGGATTGTTCCTCCAGGCCGCCGAGGACGGTGAGCTGGTGATCCTCGAGGACGCCGGGCACATCGCGAACCTCTCCCGCCCCAAGCGCTTCGCGAAGCTGCTGCGCCGCTGCGCGGCCGCCGCGGTGACGCAGGACGTCCCGGCATGAGCAGCGACGGGGTCGGCGAGCCCTGGCCGGTGGTCCTGATCCACGGGACCCGCACCTCGCACAGCCAATGGGATCTGCAGCTGCCGTCCCTGCGTGCGGCCGGCCACCGTGTGCTGACCCCGGATCTGCCCGGCCACGGCAGTCGGCGAGATGAGCCCTTCACCCTCCAGGAAGCACTGGCCACCATCGAGCAGGCCGTCCGCCGGAGCCATGCGGGCAGCGGCCTGCCCGTGCATCTGGTGGGCAGCTCGCTGGGCGGGATGCTCGCGATGCGAGCCGCCGCCGAGATCGAGACGTCACCGGGCGTCCTGGGCGGGCTGGTCGCCTGCGGGGCCGCTCTGCAGCCGGGACCTCGCGGAACGCAGCTGTACGGGCAGCTGTTCGGCTGGGCGGAGGCGGTGCCCGGCATGCGCGACGGCGGATGGATGTTCCGCTGGCTGCTCGGGGCCGACGGTGCTCGCGCCTACCTCCGCGGCGGCCGCGCCGACCTGTCCGTGGTCGCCCCTGCCTTCGCCGCGGTCGCCTCGCTCGACCTCCGCGCGGACCTGGCCCGGATCGCGGCACCCGTGACCTTCCTCCACGGCCGCGGCGACCAGTTCCGCGCCCATGAGCGGATCTTCGCAGCAGCTGCGCCTCGGGGCCGCGTGGAGACGCTCCCGTACGGCAACCACATGGTGAACCTCGTGGCGCCCGGGAGGTTCAACGCCGATCTGCTGCGGGTCCTGGACCGCACCCAGCGCGAGCAGCGGAAGCCTCCGGAAGGGCCGTAGGCTGGGGCCATGCACACCACCACCCTCCGCGTCGGCTTCGTCCCGGGCGTCGAGCCCGACCGTTTCCTCCGCCGCTGGAAGTCGGGCCGCCGGCAGGCCTGGCTCGAGCTGGTCCCCGTGCCGCTCTCCCGTCAGGGCGCCGCGCTCACGGACGGTGAGGTCGACATGTGCTTCGTCCGCCTCCCGCACGCCTCCGAGGACCTGCACCTCGTGCCGCTGTGGGAGGAGCGCGCCGCGATCGTCGTCGGCACCGAGAACGCGCTCAGCCTGCTCGACGAGATCGGCGAGGACGATCTCGAGGGAGAGACCGAGATCCCCTCGACGCATCTCGACGATGCTGCGGAGCGGGTCGCCGTCGTCGCCACCGGGATCGGCTACACCCGCATGCCGCTGTCGCTCGCCCGGCTCCATCACCGCAAGGACGCAGCCTCGCGGATCCTGCGCGATGCGGAGCCGACCCGCATCGCCCTCGCCTGGCCCCGGGCCGCCGACGACGCCGTGCGTCAGGAGTTCGTCGGCGTCGTCCGGGGTCGCACCGCCCGCTCCAGCCGCTGACCGCGCGCTTCAGCCACGCCCTGCACGCCTGCCACCGACCGCACCACGAAGGAGCATCCTCCATGACCGAGCAGCCCCACATGAACGTCGAGAGCTTCAACCTCGACCACCGCACCGTCGCCGCCCCGTACCTCCGCATCGCGGACCGCAAGGAGCTCGCCGGAGGTGATGTGCTCACGAAGTTCGACGTGCGCTTCACCCAGCCCAACGTCACCCACCTCGACTCCGAGGCGGTCCACTCCCTCGAGCACATGATGGCCGAGCACATGCGCAACCATTCCGGGGACGTCCTGGACGTCTCTCCGATGGGCTGCCGCACCGGCTTCTATGTGCTGCTGGTGGGGACCACACCGTCGAGGGCTTCGCCCCCGTCCTCGAGGCGACGCTGCGCGATCTGCTCGCTGCGAGCGAGGTGCCCGCCGCCAACGAGATCCAGTGCGGCTGGGGAGCCCACCACACCCTCGAGGGCGCGCACCGGGCTGCTCGCGAGTTCCTCGATCAGCGCGCAGCGTGGGACCAGGTCAGCGTGAGCTGATCCCCTCGCGCACCGCCGTCAGCAGGCGTGCGGTGCGCGCATCGGTCGCGATGTCGTCGACCGTGACCGGCGCGCCCTGCGCGTCCGCGAGCGGGATCCTCCAGTTCGGGTACTCCTCGTCGGTGCCCGGCTGGTTCTGGATCCGACGTTCTCCCACGCAGTCCACGAGCGAGACGCCCAGCAGCATCGACGGGGTGCGCGCCAGGTGTCGGTGCAGCGCGATCACCGTCTCCTCGATGTCCGCACCCGCGGACAGCAGCCCCTCGGCGCGCAGCAGGTCCAGCACCTGTTCACGGCCGGCTGCATCCGCCGCATGCTCCTGTTCGAGTTCGCGCTCGAGCAAGCCCAGCTCGTGGCGCAGAGCCACGTGGTCGCCCTGGAGGTATCCGGCGGTCGGCGGGAGGTCATGGGTGTTCACCGAGGCCATGCACAGCGTGCGGTAGTCCTCCGCGCGCAGGGGCCTGCGCTCCCCGTCGTACTCGAACCACAGGATCGAAGTGCCGAGGATCCCGCGATCGATCAGGTAGTCGCGCACCCAGGGCTCGAAGGTGCCGAGGTCCTCACCGACCGACCACCAGGGTGCCCGAGCGCTGGGCCTCCAGCACCAGGATCCCGATCATCGCCTCGTGGTCGTAGGAGACGTAGGCGCCGTCGGCCGCCTCCTGTCCCTCGGGGATCCACCACAGCCGGAACAGGCCGAGCACGTGATCGATGCGCAGCGCGCCTGCGTGCCGCATCAGGGTGCGGAGCATGTCGCGCCAGGGCTTGTAGGAGGCGTCGCGCAGGCGCTCCGGGTGCCATGGCGGCTGATGCCAGTTCTGTCCCTGCTGGTTGTACTGATCGGCGGGGGCGCCGACGGCCACGCCGTCGGCGAGCACATCGCGCAGTCGCCAGGAATCCGCGCCGATCTGTTCGACGCCGACGGCGAGGTCGTGCATGATCCCGATCCGCATCCCGGCGTCCCGGGCCGCGGACTGCGCCGCGCCCATCTGCTCGTCCAGCAGCCACTGCACGCGGAGGTGGAACTCGATCCGGTCGGCCAGCTCGCGGCGGGCCTGTGCGAGCGTGGCCTCGTCGAGGTTCTGCAGGCAGGCCTCGTCGGCAGTTCCGTGCACGCTCTCGGCGATCGCGGACCACAGCGCGAAGTCCTCGAGCCCCCGACCCTCACGCGCGCGGTAGGCGTCCAGCAGGGCGCGACGGCCCGCGGTCAGCGGCACGGCGAGGATCTCCTCGAGGGCCTCGAGCTTCGCGGAGAGGACCTCATCGCGTTCGAGGCGGTCGACGCGGGAGTTCCAGCCGCGCACCCCTCGCGCAGCAGCTCCACGCGCTGGCGAGCGAAGCTGGGCAGCTCCCGGTACTCCGGGATGTCCTCGATGCGCAGGTAGAGCGCGCTGGTGAAGCGGCGGGTCACCGGCAGGTAGGGGGAGGGCTCGACCGGAGCGGTCGGGTACGAGGCGTGCAGCGGGTTGATCAGCAGGAAATCCGCGCCATGGCGGGCGCCGCTGATGGCGGCGAGATCCCGCAGGTCGGCGAGATCGCCGATGCCCCAAGAGCGCTCCGAGCGCACCGAGTACATCTGTGCCTGCAGCCCGAAGGCGCGGCGCGAGGCGAAGTCCTCATGGACGGTGAGCCGGGCGGGGGTGACCACGAGATCGGCCTCGGAGCAGCCCTGCTCGGTCTCGGCGACCAGCCGATGCCAGCCCAGCGGGAGCCCTGCCGGGAGGTGGAAGCGGGCACGGCCGCGCAGCGTCCCGTCGAGGTCGAAGGGCGGCGTGTGGTCCTCGGCCTGCTCCAGATCGCGCCGATCGCCGTCCTCGAAACGCAGATGCACCTGCACGGAGGCACCGTCATCGACATGGACGGGAATGGTCGAGGCGCGGTCCTCTCGCAGCACGGTCACAGGAGGGAGCGTGCGGGTCCATGGCTCACGCTCGCGGGCGGCGCGGACAGCGGCGACGTCCTGCTCGGAGCGCACTTCCGCGCCGAGCGCGCCGAGGATCGCGTGCAGGGTGGCGTCGGCGACATCCTTCTGGGTGCCGTCCCACCCCCAATACTGGGTGCTGACGCCGAGGTCGCGGGCGAGATCTCGCAGCATTGAGGAATCTGAGGCCATGCGGCAATCGTAACGGCCCGGCGAGCGGGCTCTCCCACCGGCTGCGGGACGGGAGCGGGCCTCCCGGGCAGTACTCAGTCCGTGTGGCATGTCGCCATCGTAGGGGGACGGTCAGGTCCAGGAGGGCAGCCACATCCGGTAGCTCCACTGCTCCACATCGATCACCTGGCCCGTCCAGACCGGCCAGAAGAACGCCGAGACCAGGATGATCAGCACCAGCAGGGAGCCGACGAACAGCCCGCCCGCCAGGCGCCGGTCACGGTCGCCGCCCGCTGGACCGATCACCAGCGCCATCACATAGGCCAGGCACAGGATCAGCCAGGGGGCGAAGGCCACCGTGTAGAAGGTGAAGATCGTCCGGTCCGTGTACAGCAGCCACGGCACGTACCCGGCGATCAGGCCTGACAGCGCCGCCCAGGCACGACCGTCCCGGCGCAGCACCGCGAGTACCACGGTCACCACGACGGCGAGGGTCCCCAGCCACCAGATCAGGGGTTCCCCACCGAGAGGATGTGCGCCCCGCACTTGGCGACCTCGCAGCCCTGCTCACCGTATTCGTAGGAGCGGTAGTAGAAGTTCGTGGGCCTCAGCTGCAGCAGCCACCCCGCCGGATGCGCCTCGTAGGGATGCTCGGAATCGAGACCGACGTGGAAGCTGTAGGCCTGGACGTGGTACAGCCACAACGAGTGCAGCGAGTCAAGCAGCCCGTTCCCGGTCCCCAGGCCCTTCTCCGCGGCGACGTGACGGTTGTAGCCGGTGTCGCTCGCGAACCAGCCGGCGAACGAGACCACGTAGGTGACCAGGGCAGTGCCGACGATCGCGAAGAAGGCGGGGATCGCATCCCGCACGAGCCCCCGAGCAGCCAGTCGCGCTGTGCGGCCGTGTGGCGCGCCCACCAGTCCCACAGCACCGTCATGATCCCGAAGACCGCCACGAAGTACAGCCCGGACCACTTCACCGAGCACGCCATGCCCAGCAGCAGCCCCGCCAGCAGCCGCCACGGGCGCAAGCCGCCGGAGGCGCCGAGCGCAGGAGCGGCCTCTGCACTCATGTGCATCCGCGCAGCGGCCAGCGCGAGCCGTTCACGAAAACGGTCGCGATCGATCAGCAGCGCCCCGAAGGCGGCCAGGGCGAAGAACATCAGGAACGGATCCAGCAGGCTGGTGCGGGAGTGGACCAGGGTCACCCCGTCGACCGCGAGCAGCAACCCGGCGATCAGCCCTGCGGTGGTCGAGCGGAACAGCCTGCGCCCGATCCGTGCGAGCAGCAGCACCGCCAGCGAGCCGAGCAGCGCTGAGGAGAGCCGCCAGCCCCAGGGGCTGTCCGCCCCCAGCAGCGTCATCCCGCCGCCGATCAGCCATTTGCCGAGCGGAGGATGGACCACATACGCACCGTCCGCCTCGTAGGAGTCGATGTCCCCGGCCTCGAACGCCGCGTCCGGCTCCTCGGGCCAGGGACATCTCCACGCCCTCCTGCGTGATGGCGTAGCCGTCCTTGACGTAGTAGGTCTCGTCGAAGATCAGCTCCTCGATCGCGCCCAGGCCCCACAGCCGCAGCACCAGTGCGAGCCCGAGCAGCGCCATCGCCCCTGCCCACGCTGCTCGCGAGGCAGGAAGATCGAAGGTCTTCAGCCGCCGCCGGTAGGAGGCGCGAAGCGCGCCCGGCTCGTCCTTGACGGCGGCGCGGTGGGTCGCTTCCTCCTCCGTGTGCACTCGCACATGCTAGGACATCCACACCGGGGGCCTGCGGAGCCGCCGAGCCGCGGGCTGGCTAGCATGGCGGGATGCTCGAACCCGGAGTCCTCACCCTCGCCGCCACCCCGATCGGCAACCCGCTGGATGCCTCGGTGCGTCTGATGCGGGCGCTGTCCGAGGCGGAGCTGATCGCCGCCGAGGACACCCGGCGCCTGGCCCGGCTCGTACGAGACCTCGAGGTGGAGACCACCGGGCGGATCATCTCTTACCACGAGCACAACGAGGCCGAGCGCACCGAAGTGCTGCTCGAGGCCCTCGCCGCGGGGCAGCGGGTCCTGATCGTCACGGACGCCGGGATGCCCGTGGTCTCCGATCCCGGGTTCCAGGCTGTGCGCGCGGCGACCGAGGCCGGCTTCCGGATCACCGTCATCCCCGGCCCCTCAGCGGTGCTGACCGCCCTCGCAGCCTCCGGCATCGCCCCGGACCGCTTCACCTTCGAGGGCTTCCCGCCCCGGCGCGACGGGCGGCGGGCCACGGCGCTGGACCCTTTGATCGACGAGCAGCGCACGATGGTGTTCTTCGAGTCCCCGCGCCGCACCGCCGCGACCCTCGCCGCGATGGTCCAGGCCTTCGGGCCCGATCGCCGCGCCGCGGTCGCGCGGGAGCTGACCAAGACCCACGAGGAGATCGTCCGCGGCTCCCTGGCGGAGCTCGTGGACTGGGCCGAGGGCGGGGAGGTGCTGGGCGAGGTGGTGCTCGTCGTGGCCGGAGCGGAACCTGTCGCCGCGAGCGCGGAGGACCTCGTCGACCAGGTGCTGGCCCGCGCCGAGGCCGGGGCGCGGCTCAAGGACGCGGCCAAGGAGATCGCCCGGAGCCACCCCGGGGTGGGAGCCAGCGAGCTCTACGATCTCGCCCTGAGCCGCCGTCGCTGAACCGCGGTGCTCCGGGTGAGCGCTTCGCCGTCCGGACATGACAACGCCCCCGGCAGCAGCTGCCGGGGGCGTGGTCAGAAGGTCAGTCTCAGCTGATCTCCTGCGCAGCGCGAGCGCGCTGCGGGGTGATCAGTCCTCGATCTGGATGAGGCCGCGCTGGTACGCCTTCGCGAGGCGACGCGGCACGGAAGCGGTACGGCCGCGAACCGTCACCTGCACGAGGTCGGCGTTGTTGGCCTTCCACTGCGAGCGGCGGGAGTGCGTGCGCGAGCGGGACATCTTGAACTTGGGCACTGCCATGGGATGCTCCTTGACGGTCCGGAGGATGAACGGGCGCTGGCGTCCGTCCCGAGCAGCGACCCGAACCCGGTCCTGAGGAATCGGGGCGCTCGGGTGCACGAAAGGACGCGCAACGACGACCCATCTTGCCATATCGGAGCCTCCGCCGCTCACCCAGGGCCCGTGAGCTATCACACCGCGAGCGGCTGGGGCGGCGCAGCTCACGCCGTTCACCTGCCCCTCGAGCACGGTCGGGTCACGCTCATGCCCTCAGGCTCAAGGGTGGTCCGGTGTGCTCCTCGGCCCTCCTACCATGGTTGCATGCCGTCATCGCCCCAGAACCAGTCCGGCGCCGCCCCCATGCCGCCGGTGCGCGACCGCGAGGAGATCGATCCGCGCGGCAGCAAGCGCGACCGCTCCTGGCCCCCGGCCCCGGAGCCGCTGCCCTTCCCGGTGATCGACAACCACTGCCACCTCGACTTCGCCGACGGCGACGAGCAGTTCAGCGTGCACGACCACGTCGCCCGCGCTGCAGCCGCCGGTGTCGATGCGCAGATCACCATCGGCTCGGACCTCGACGCCGTGCGCTGGACCGCGGCGCTGCTCGCCTCCGAGGACTGCCCCGCCTCCCTGCGCGGCGGGGTCGCCGTGCACCCGAACGAGGCGGCGCTCCATGCCCGCGGCCACGATCTTCAAGGCCGTGAGCTGGTGGGGCTCGACGAGGCGATCGCGGAGGTGTCCGAGCTGCTGCGCGGCCCCGGGATGGTGGTGGTGGGGGAGACGGGGCTGGACTGGTTCCGCACCTCGCGCGACGACGAGAAGTCCCGCAACGCCCAGATCGACTCCTTCCGTGCACACATCGCGCTTGCCAAGGAGCTGGATCTGCCGCTGCAGATCCATGACCGGGACGCCCACCGCGACGTGCTCGAGGTGCTCGAGGCGGACGGCGCCCCCGAACGCACCGTCTTCCACTGCTTCTCCGGCGACGCCGACTTCGCGCGCACCTGCGTGGACCGCGGCTGGTACCTTTCCTTCGCCGGCACCGTCACCTTCAAGAACGCCGGCGGCCTGCGCGCGGCGCTGGCAGAGGTGGGCCTGGGCCAGATCATGGTCGAGACCGACGCGCCCTTCCTCACCCCCGTGCCCTATCGCGGCCGCCCGAACTCCTCCTACCTGATCCCGCACACCATGCAGACCATCGCCGAGGTGACCGGCACCGGCCTCGAGCAGGCCTGCCGCACCATCCGGGCCACCACCCAGGATGTCTACCGCTTCTCCGAGGGGGTGGCCGCGTGAACGCCGAGGACTCCTCGAACGCAGGCCTGCTGCTGACCGCCCGCGATATCCGTGAGCTGGCTGAGGCCGCCGGGATCCGGCCCTCTAAGCAGCGCGGGCAGAACTTCGTGATGGATCCCAACACGGTGCGCACCATCGTGGGCCGGGCGCATGTGGAGCCGGGCCAGGCGGTCCTCGAGGTCGGCCCGGGGCTGGGTTCTCTGACTCTGGGCCTCCTC
This sequence comes from Brachybacterium sp. Z12, assembly GCF_014400405.1. GTDB lineage: Bacteria > Actinomycetota > Actinomycetes > Actinomycetales > Dermabacteraceae > Brachybacterium. Next base: position 1,486,123 of record NZ_CP060496.1, read on the forward strand.
GAGGCGGGGGCCGACGTGGCCGCCGTCGAGCTGGACCGGGGCCTGGCCGAGCTGCTCCCGCTCACCCTCGAGGCCCGCGGCGTCGACGCCGACCGCTTCCGCCTGGTGCACGACGACGCGCTCCAGGTCACCGAGCTGCCTGCGCTCCCGCGAGCGGGGGAGCCCACCGCGCTGGTCGCGAACCTGCCGTACAACGTGGCAACCCCCATCCTGCTGACGATGCTCGAGCGCTTCGACTCCCTCCGCAGCGCCCTGGTGATGGTGCAGTCCGAGGTGGTGGACCGACTCACCGCCGGGCCGGGCTCACGCACCTACGGCGGGCCCAGTGTGAAGGCCGCCTGGTACGGGCGGGCCGTGCACGCCGGGCGGATATCGCGACAGATCTTCTGGCCCGTCCCCAACGTCGACTCCGCTCTGGTGGAGCTGATCCGTCACCAGCAGCCGCTGGGCAGCTCCGAGGAGCGCGAGGCGGTGTTCGCCGTCATCGACGCCGCCTTCGCCCAGCGCCGCAAGACCCTGCGCGCCGCACTGTCCGCATGGGCGGGCTCCCCGACGCGATCCGAGGCGATCCTGCGCGCCGCCGGCATCGACCCCGGGGCGCGCGGCGAGACCCTGGAGATCGAGCAGTTCCGTGCGATCGCCCGCGCCGAGAAGGAGATCACCGGATGACCTCGGCACTGCAGCGCGTGGTGGTGCGCGCCCCGGGCAAGATCAACCTCTCGCTGATGGTCGGCGCCGTCGACTCCCGCGGCTACCACTCGCTGGCCACGGTGTTCCAGGCAGTGGACCTCTACGAGACCGTCACCGCGACCCGCGCCGACGACCTCAGCCTGCAGGTGACCTCCGATGTCCCCGGTGAGCTCCCGCTGGACGGCAGCAACCTCGTGCTGAGGGCGGCAGAGCTGCTGCGTGAGGAGTGCGATCTGCGCCTCGGTGCCGCGCTCCACGTCCACAAGCAGGTGCCGATCGCGGGAGGCATGGGCGGCGGCTCGGCCGACGCCGCAGCGACCCTCGTCGCTCTCGACCGGCTGTGGGGGGACCGGACTGGACGCCGAACGCCTGCGCGAGCTCGGCGCACGGCTCGGAGCTGACGTCCCCTTCGCGATGCTCGGCCACACCGCGCTCGGCAGCGGCAACGGCACGGACCTCACCACGGTGCTCACCCACGGGGAGTGGACCTGGCTGCTCGCCGTCCCCGGCGGACACCTCTCCACCCCCGAGGTCTTCCGCCGGTTCGACGAGATCTCGCTCGCCTCCGGTCGGCCGCTGGCCGAACATCCGGTGCTCGACGAGCGTCAGCTCCAGGCCCTCAGCGGCGGCAACATCGAGCTGCTCGCGGACACCCTCCACAACGATCTGCAGATCGCCGCCTTCGAGCTGCACCCGGGACTGGAGCCCGTCGTGGAGGCCGCCGAGCTCCTCGGCGCACAGGCCGCTCTGGTCAGCGGCTCCGGTCCGACGGTGGCGGTGCTGGTCGAGGACGAGGCGCAGGCCCGATCGATCGCCGCAGGCCTGATGCGCGACTCCCTGGTCCAGACGTGCCTGGTGGCGCGGGGCTCCGCGCCGGGTGCGAGCGTGCTCGAGGAGAGCTGAGCGGGCGCCGCCGTCAGCCGAGGAGCTCGGACAGCTCCAACCACCGCTCCTCGAGCTCCTCGATCTCAGCGTCGATCGTTCGGAGCCGCTCGGTGATCTTCTGCAGCCCCACGAAATCGGACTGATCATGCGCTGCGAGCTCTGCATGCAGCGAAGTCTTCTGCTTCTCCAGCTTCTGCACCCGGCGCTCGGCCGCACCGAGCTCCTTCTGCGCCGCATGCGAGTCCGCGCCCGAGAGCGATGAAGCAGGGGCTGTCGAGGCCGAGGCCGCCGAGCCCGCGCCAGCAGTGCGAACTCCCTCTGATCCGCCAGCTCCCTGTGTGCTCTCCGCGCGTAGCGCGAGGTACTGCTCGACCCCGCCCGGCACGTGCCGTACAGCCCCGTCCAGCACCGCGTACTGGGTGTCGGTGACACGCTCCAGCAGATACCGGTCGTGGGAGACCACGATCAGGGGACCGGGCCACGTGTCCAGGAGATCCTCCATCGCCGCGAGCATGTCGGTGTCCATGTCGTTCGTCGGCTCGTCGAGCACCAGCACATTGGGCTCCTCGAGCAACGTGAACAGCAGGTTCAATCGACGCTGCTGGCCGCCGGAGAGGGCCCCCACCTTCACCTTCTGATGCGCGGTGGTGAAGCCCAGACGCTCCAGCAGCTGCCCGGGGAGACTTCGTCCTTACCCGCGCGGAACGTGGTGCGGTAGCGCGCCACCACATCGCTGATGCGGGAATCCAGATGCTCCTCCAGGCCCTCCAGGCGCTGGGACACCTCCCGGACCGTCACGGTCTTGCCGCGCTTGACTCGTCCGGACTGCGGCTCGAGCTTCCCGGTGATCAGAGCGAGCAGCGTCGACTTCCCGGCACCGTTGGGTCCGAGCACGCCGATGCGGTCCGCCGGCCCGATGTGGAGAGTCACGTCGCGCAGCACGGTGAGGTCGCCGTAGCCGGCATCGACGTCGAGAATGTCGAGCACATCGCGACCCAGCCGCGAGGTGGCCAGCTGCGTCAGCTCGACGGTGTTGCGCACCGGCGGCTCCTCAGCGATCAGCTCGGTGGCGGCATCGATGCGGAACTTCGGCTTCGCGGTCCTGGCGGGAGCGCCGCGCCGCAGCCAGGCCAGCTCCTTGCGCATCAGGTTCTGGCGCTTCGACTCGATCGTCGCCGCTTGCCGGTCACGCTCGACCCGCTGCAGCACGTACGCTGCGTAGCCGCCCTCGAAAGGATCGACGACTCCGTCATGGACCTCCCACATCCGGGTACATACAGCGTCGAGGAACCAGCGGTCGTGGGTGATCACCACGAGCCCGCCATCCTTCGGGCTCCAGCGGCGACGCAGGTGCTCCGCGAGCCAGGCGATGCCCTCGACGTCCAGGTGGTTTGTCGGCTCATCCAGCAGCAGCACATCCCAGTCGCCCACCAGCAGCTCCGCGAGATGGACGCGTCGCAGCTGCCCGCCGGAGAGGCCGTCGAGCGGCGCGTCCAGAGAGATGCCCTCGAGCAGACCGGCGAGCACGTCGCGGATCCGTGGATCGGAGGCCCACTCGAACTCGGGCCGGTCGCCGAGCACCCGCTGCTGCACAGTGGTGCTCGCGGTGGCCTCATCCTGCTGGTCCAGCACGCCGACCCGGATCCCGCCACGCACGGTGACCCGGCCCTCATCCGGCTCCCGGGTGCGGGCGAGCAGGTTCAGGAGCGTGGACTTCCCGTCGCCGTTGCGTCCCACCACCCCGATGCGGTCGCCCTCGTCGATGCCGACGGTGATGTCGTCCAGGAGCACGCGGTCGGGCAGTGCGACGTGCAGGGACTGGGTGCCTAGCAGATGGGCCATGCGATGAAGTTCCTCAAGGTGCGTGGTGGACGGAACGATGAGCGGCCGCCGGCTGCTGCCGGTGCGCCGCTGAGCCTCACGTAGTGAGCGGGTCGTCCGATTCGAAGGTCAGGAGCAGTGAGCGGAGGGTGTCGGCCAGGGCGGATCGCCCGTCGGGGGCCAGCGGCTCGAGCAGCTCCTGCTCGGCCTCCAGCAGCCGCTCCATGGCCGCGTCCACGCGGGCGACGCCGTCGGCGCGCAGCCGCACCTCGACCGCGCGGCCGTCATGGGGGCTGCGGTTCTTGCTCACCAGGCCGCGCGCCACGAGCTTGTCGATCCGCGTGGTCATGGTGCCGCTGGTCACCAGGGTCTCGTGCATGAGCGCACCGGGGGAGAGGGCGTCCTCGCCGCTGCGGCGGAGCGCGGAGAGCATGTCGAACTCCCAGCCCTCGAGCCCGGCGTCGGTGAAGGCGCTGCGGCGCGCGACCTCGAGATACCTCGAGAGGCGGGAGATGCGGGAGAACACGGTCAGAGGCGCGACATCGAGGTCGCTGCGCGCCCGACGCCAGCCTGCGACGATGCGGTCGACCTCGTCGTGGCGCGGTGCGTCGGCATCCTCAGTCGAAAGGGGCATGAGCCGAGTCTAGGTCCCCCGTCACTCGCGGGTGCTGCCGCGCAGCGCGGGCTCCTTCTGCAGGGCGCTGAGCCCGTACCAGGAGAGGTTGATCATGCGCGCGGCGACGATCTCCTTCGAGGGCTCGCGCGTCTCCAGCCACCACTGACCGGTGTACGCGACCATCCCCACCAGCATCTGCGCATACAGCGTCGCATCGCGCGCAGGATAGGAGTGGAGCGTGAGCTGGGCGGCCAGGATGTCCTCGACCCGCCCGGCGACGTCGGTGAGCAATGAGGAGAAGGTGCCGACGCCATGGCTGACCGGGGAGTCCCGCACCAGGATCCGGAACCCGTCCTCGTTCTCGTCGATGTAGGAGAGGAAGGACAGCGCCGCCTGCTCCATCAGCACCCGCGGGTGGGCGCGCTGGTTCTGCAGCGAACTCTCCAGCTCTCCCAGCAGCGTCGAGACCTCGCGGTCCACGACCACCGCGTACAGCCCCTCCTTGCCACCGAAGTGCTCGTACACGAGCGGTTTGGAGACCTTGGCGCGTGCCGCGATCTCCTCGACGGTCGTCATGTCGAAGCCCTTCTCGGCGAACAGGCGCCGCCCCACCGAGACCAGCTGCTCGCGTCGTTCCTTGCCCGTCATGCGGGTCGACCGACCGCGGGGCGCCCCGTTCTCCACCATGGCCGGAGTCTCCCATACCGGTCACCGAGCGGTCGTCGACGGCAGCGCGATCGCTCGGGCGACAGGCCGTCCATGCGCAGAGCCGGGAGCGGGCCCGAGGGGCCCGTCTCTGACGGTAGGATCAGGCCGCGCCCGCGGCGCCGCGGCCGGTAACGGACACCCCACCACCGGCCCGACGGCATGCCCGACCGGACGCGATCCGCCATGGTGTAATCGGCAACACCTCAGATTTTGGTTCTGAAGTTTCAGGTTCGAGTCCTGATGGCGGAACGCTCACCGCCCCTGCGGCGGTGCCGCAGAGCTCACCCGTCGATCCCGAGGAGCCGCTGACGTGGGAATCGCTGAGACCACTGCCCCCGCCGCCGTCATCGTCCTGGCCGCAGGTGCCGGGACCCGAATGAAGTCCCGGAAGCCGAAGGTGCTTCACGAGATCGGGGAAGGTCCCTGCTCGTGCATGCCGTCACCGCCGCTGAGGGGGCGAGTCCCGGCGAGCTGGTGGTCGTGCTCCGGCATGAGAGGGAGCGGGTCGCCGAGCATCTGGCCGAACACGCCTCCGAGGTCGCCGTCGCCGATCAGGACGAGATCCCTGGCACCGGGCGCGCCGTCCAGTGCGGCCTCGAGCAGGTCACCGCGACCGAGGGCACCGTGCTGGTCACCTACGGTGACGTCCCGCTGCTGGACCCTGCCACCCTGCGTGATCTGGTGTCCGCGCATGAGGGGGCCGCGGCTGCGGCCACCGTGCTGAGCGCCCGCGTACCCGATCCCACCGGCTACGGCCGCATCCTGCGCAGCGAGGACGGATCGGAGGTGCTCGGCATCGTCGAGCACAAGGACGCCGACGAGACGCAGCGCGCGATCGACGAGATCAACTCCGGCATCTACGCCTTCGACCTGGCCGTGCTGCGCGACGCGCTGGGCCGCATCGGCACCGACAACGCCCAGGGCGAGATGTACCTCACCGATGTGCTCTCGATCGCACGCGAGGACGGTCGCTCGGTGCGGGCGGTCGTCACCGATGACGTGATGATGGTCGAGGGAGTCAACGACCGCGTGCAGCTGGCCGAGCTCGGAGCGGAGATGAATCGCCGCACCCTGGAGCGTCATATGCGCGCCGGGGTCACCATCGTGGATCCCGCCACCACCTGGATCGACGCCGACGTCGCCATCGCGCAGGATGCCGTCATCCTCCCGGGCGTGCAGCTCCACGGGGCGACGGACATCGGCGAGGAGGCCGTGATCGGCCCGGACACCACGCTGCGGGACACCGAGGTGGGTGCCGGGGCCGAGGTGCTTCGATCCCACGCACTGCTCGCGGTGATCGGCGCGAACGCGAACGTCGGGCCCGTTCTCCTACCTGCGCGCCGGGACGGTCCTCGGCGTGCACGGCAAGATCGGCGGCTTCGTCGAGACCAAGAACGCCGTGATCGCCGACGGCGCGAAGGTGCCGCACCTCAGCTACGTGGGTGACGCCGAGATCGGTGAGGGCAGCAACATCGGTGCCGGCACGATCTTCGCCAACTACGACGGCGTGAACAAGCACCGCACCGTCGTCGGGAAGCATGTGCGCGTCGGCTCCGACAACATCCTGGTGGCCCCCGTCACCATCGGGGACGGTGCCGCGACCGGCGCCGGGACCACGGTCCGCAAGGACGTGCCGCCGGGCGCCCTGGGCGTCAGCGCGGTCTCGCAGCGGAACGTGGAAGGATGGACCCTGCGACGCCGTGCGGGGACCGCCGCCGGGGATGCGGCACGTGCCGCCCTCGGCACCGAAGAAGGGGCCGCTGACAGGACGCCTGCAGGAACTGCCGCCGAAGAGCACAAGGAGCACGAGCAGCGATGAGCGAAATCGTCACCACTGGGGAGAAGCGTCTGGTCCTCGCTTCCGGACGGGCCCATCCCGTCCTCGCACAGGAGGTCGCTGCCGAGCTCGGCGTCGAAGTCCTGCCGATGGACGCCTGGGACTTCGCGAACGGGGAGATCTACGTGCGGTACGGCGAGTCCGTGCGCGGCACCGACGTCTTCATCCTGCAGTCCCACCCCGCTCCGATCAACACCTGGGTGATGGAGCATCTGATCATGATCGACGCGCTCAAGCGCGCGTCGGCCAAGCGGATCACCGCGATCGCGCCGAGCTTCCCTACGCACGTCAGGACAAGAAGCACCGCGGACGCGAGCCGATCTCCGCGCGCCTGGTCGCGGATCTCTACGAGACCGCCGGCGCGGATCGCATGATCTCGGTGGATCTGCACGCCCCGCAGGTGCAGGGCTACTTCAACCGTCCGGTGGACCACCTGATGGCGCTTCCGATCCTCGCGGAGTACATCCAGGAGAAGTACGGCGAAGAGGACATCGCCGTGGTCTCCCCGGATGCCGGTCGCATCCGCGTCGCGGAGCAGTGGGCCAAGAAGCTCGGCGGGGTGAACCTCGCCTTCATCCACAAGTCTCGCGACATCAACCGCCCCAATCAGGCCATCGCGAAGCGTGTGATCGGTGATGTCGAGGGGAAGACCTGCATCCTGGTCGACGACATGATCGACACCGCCGGCACCATCGTGCAGGCGGCCGACGCGCTGCTCGCGAGCGGTGCGGACTCGGTCGTCATCGCCACGACGCATCCGATCCTCTCCGACCCGGCCACCGAGCGGCTGAAGAACAGCTCCGTGCGCGAGATCGTGTGCACCAACACGCTGCCGGTCCCGCCCGAGAAGCAGTTCGATCGGCTCACTCAGCTGTCGATCGCACCCCTGCTGGCCCGGGCGATCCGCGCCGTCTTCGATGATGGCTCGGTCACCAGCCTGTTCGACGGCGAGGTCTGAGCGGAACCCTCGCTCGGCGCCCGCGCGGCGCGGCACTGCAGCACTGAGCCCCGCCGTCCCTCGAGGGATGGCGGGGCTCAGTGCTGTCGCGGGGCGGTCGGCTCAGATCAGGAAGCGGTTGCCCTTGACCAGGCCGTTCCACTGCTTTCCAAGGCCCACGTGGTCACCTGCGGCGAGTCCCGCCATGGCGATGACGGCGACGGCCATCAGCAGGTGCGTGTCGTAGAGCGGGTTCGAGGCGATCGGGAAGGCGGCGAGGTACATCAGGGTGTACATCGCCGCAGCCGACGCCGCCGCCACCCGGGTGCCGATCCCCAGCATCAGCGCTGCGCCGACGCCCAGCAGGCCGAGCATGAACAGCGCATCGGTGAGCGGATTGATCGAGAGGAAGAACTCCCAGATGCTGGCGAAGGGGTTGCCGCTCGCGATCGAACCGCCGAGGAAGCCGCTGGTGGGCGAGCCTCCGTTCAACCACGAGCTCTCGGTGGGGGTGGAGAAGCCGAATCCGAAGGTCTTGTCCAGGAATGCCCACAGGAAGGTGAAGCCGACCATCAGGCGGGCGACGCCGAGAACGGTGTAGCCCCAGCCTTTCTTCTCAGCACCGGTGGCGGTGCGGGCGGCCGCGGCGGGGACGGTGGCGGGGATGGCGGTGGTGGCAGTCACGGGAGATGTCTTTCGATGGACGACCTGGGGGTGCGGGTCGTGTGGATGGGACAAGAAAAGAGTAGGTCCGCAGCGGCCGCTCCCGCGGGGACCAAAGTCACCAATTCGGGTCTCTGACCTGCAGGGACGTAGGTCCCGCCGGATGCACGCATCGGCGGTCCGCGAGCCAGCCCGGCGGCGGCCGGGTGCGCGTTCGGGTGCTGGTGCGGCACCCCTCACTCGAGAGCGGTGCGCAGGGCCCGTGCGTGTTAAGGTCACCTGGTCACTTCGGCGAGGGAGCGGGCACATGCCCCTCCGTGATCGACGCGGTGCGGAGAACCGGGAGCATCAGGCTCCCTGTGCCCCGTGGCGTCGCTCATCGTCGAGCCACCCCTCCACGAGGAGCACACCCCATGGCTGAGAAGCTGAACGTCGAACTGCGCGAGGACTTCGGCAAGGGCGCATCCCGCCGCCTGCGCGCCGAGAGCCGCGTCCCCGCCGTCCTGTACGGGCACGGTCAGGACCCCTTCCACCTCTCGCTGCCCGGGCACGACACCGCCCTGGCGGCCCGTAACTCCAACGCGCTGCTCGAGCTGTCCCTCCCGGACGGCACCAAGCACCTCGCCCTCATCAAGGAGATCCAGCGTCACCCGCTGAAGCGCTCCCTGAACCACCTCGACCTGATCATCGTCCGCAAGGGCGAGAAGGTCGAGGTCGAGATCCCGGTCGTCCTCACCGGTGAGCCCGTCGCCCCGGCCGCGGCCTTCGTCGAGCTGCAGACCCTGACCCTCCTGGTCGATGCGCTCAACGTGCCCGAGCAGGTCGAGATCGACGTCGAGGGCTCCGAGGACGGCTTCCAGGTCTTCGCCGGCGACGTCACCCTGCCCGAGGACAGCGAGCTGGTCTCCGACGTCGAGCTGATCGTCGCCAGCGTCGCCCTGCCGCGCGTGGACGAGAGCGATGACGAGGACGCAGAGTCGGCCGAGGAGTCCGCTGAGGAGTCCACCGAGAACGAGTGACCTCCTCCGGGGTGGGTCGGGGCAGTTCCTCTGCCCCGACTCGCTCCGTTGCTCACACCTCACCCACCGGGGCGTCGCGCTGTGCGCGGCGCCCCGGTACGGTATTCGGGGTCGTGCGCACCGCCTCCTGCGGTCCCGCCCCGTGCAGAACGGGGCCAGCGGGCAGCGCCGACCGGGACCAGTCCGCGCCGTCCGCAGCACGAGCGGCGCCGAGGCAGCAGCGAGGAGCAGCCCATGACCGTGAGCGAACGCCGACCCGGGCCGTACCTGGTGGTGGGGCTCGGCAATCCCGGCCCGAAGTATGCCGCGACGCGTCACAACATCGGGCAGATGGTCCTGGACCACATCGCGGCCTCCGCCGGGGGCGCTTCGCGACGGCCCGTCGTGCCCAGGCAGTGGTGCTCGAGGGGCGGCTGGGCCTTCCGGGATCGGATGAGCGCGTGATCCTCGCCAAGCCCACCACCTACATGAACGTCTCCGGCGGACCGGTGAGAGCACTGGCCGCGTACTACGACATCCCGCCCGAGCGGACCGTCGTGGTCCACGACGAGGTCGACATCCCCTTCGACGCGATCCGGCTCAAGATCGGCGGCGGCGAAGGCGGCCACAACGGGCTGCGCGACATCACCAAGGCGCTCGGTACCAAGGACTACCTCCGGGTGCGTGCGGGTGTCGGACGCCCCTCAGGCGGCCGCGATACCGCCGATCACGTGCTCGCACCGTTCTCCGCGACCGAGCGCAAGACCCTTGACCTGCTGATCTCGGACGCGGCCGACGCCGTCGAGGCTGTCATCCTCGAGGGCCTCACCGCCGCCCAGCAGCGCTTCCACACCCGAGAGGTCCGATGACCACGCAGACCGCCGCCCCCGCCCCCACCACTGCGAACCCTCCGCTGCGGACCCTGCTGGACCAGCTCGCCGCCGGACGCGACCTCAGCGCCGTCCGCGACCTCGTCCTCGAGGGCTCCGAGAGCGGAGAGGGCGGCAGCATCGTCGCCGCCACCGGCCTGTTCCCGTTCCTGGTCGCAGATCTCGCGCGCCGCGCCAGCGCCGAGCAGCCCCTGGTCGTGGTCACCGCCACCACCCGCGCCACCGAGGACCTGCGCGCCGCGCTGACCGCGATGGTGGGCACCGAGCACCTCGCCGAGCTCCCGGCCTGGGAGACCCTCCCGCACGAGCGGCTCTCGCCACGTGCGGACACGGTCGCCAAGCGCCTGGCGACCCTGCGCCGTATCGCGCACCCCGAGACCGAGACCCCGGTGCACGTGCTGCTGATGCCCGTGCGGTCCCTGCTGCAGCCGATCGCGAAGGGCCTGGGCGAGCTGCGGCCGGTGCGTGCCGCGGTGGGGAGACCTACGCGCTCGAAGACATCGAGCGCGACCTCGTGGACGCCGCCTACGTGCGCGTGGACATGGTGGAGAAGCGCGGTGAGTTCGCCGTCCGCGGCGGCATCCTCGACGTGTTCCCGCCCACCGAGCCGCATCCGGTGCGCGTGGACCTGTTCGGCGACGAGATCGACGACGTCCGCTACTTCTCCGTCGCCGATCAGCGTTCCCTGGACCCCGCACCCCACGGCCTCGACGCCCCGCCCTGCCGCGAGATCCTCCTGACGGCGGCAGTGCGCGAACGTGCCCGCGCGCGGGCGGAGGAGCTTCCCGGAGTGCGGGACCTGCTGCTGCGGATCGCCGACGGCATCGCCGCCGACGGGATGGAGTCCCTCAGCCCTGTCCTGGTGGATGGGATGGAGCAGGTCGCCGACGTGCTCCCCTCCGGTGCCCGGTTCCTCGTCCTGGACCCCGAGAAGGCACGGGCCCGAGCCGACGAGCTGGTCGCCACCACCGACGAGTTCCTCGCCGCGGCTGGTCCAGCGCGGCCGCCGGCGGCGGACTGCCGATCGACGTGGGGGCGGCGAGCTTCGTCCCGCTGTCCGAGGCGAAGGGCCATGCACGCGAGGGTGGCCGTGCCTGGTTCACCCTGGCCGCCTTCGGACTGGACACCGATGTCGACCTCACCACCTCCTCCACCACCCACCCCGGCTACTCCGGGAAACCCGGTGACGCCGCGAAAGACCTCGAGCGTCGGCGGCTCGAGGGCTGGTCCGTCATCTCCACCATGGCGGGGTCCGGCGGTGCCCGCCATGTCGCGGAGAACCTCCGTGCCGAGGGGCTGCCCGCCGTCTACACCCCCGAGCTGGAGGACCCGGTCATGCCGGGCGAGGCCGTGGTCACCGTCGGCCCGTTCGTCGAGGGTCTGGTCGACGAGCAGCTGCGGCTCGTGCTCACCTCCGAGCGCGACCTCACCGGCAAGTCCGGGGCGCGCCGCGGCGCGGAGCGCAAGATGCCCTCCCGTCGCCGCAACGTCGTCGACCCCTCCAGCTGCGCCCCGGGGACCACGTGGTCCACGCGCATCACGGAGTGGGCCGCTTCGTGGAGATGACCAGCCGCACGGTGGGAACCGGCGCCAAGCGCGCCACCCGTGAGTACCTGGTCATCGAATACGCGCCCTCGAAGAAGGGCCAGCCGGGGACCGGCTGTACGTCCCCAGCGATCAGCTCGATCAGGTCACCAAGTACGTCGGCGGCGAGGATCCGAGCGTCAACCGCATGGGCGGCGCCGACTGGGCCAAGACCAAGTCCAAGGCCCGCAAGGCGATCCGCGAGATCGCCGACGAGCTGGTGCGCCTGTACTCCGCGCGCCAGTCCGCTCCCGGCCATGCCTTCGGCCCTGACACCCCCTGGCAGCGCGAGCTCGAGGACTCCTTCGAGTTCGTCGAGACGCCCGACCAGCTCGTCACCATCGACGATGTCAAGAGTGACATGGAGAAGGCGGTGCCGATGGACCGTCTGATCCTCGGCGACGTCGGGCTACGGCAAGACCGAGATCGCGGTGCGCGCCGCGTTCAAGGCGGTGCAGGACGGCAAGCAGGTCGCGCTGCTCGCCCCGACCACCCTGCTCGCCCAGCAGCACCTGGACACCTTCAACGAGCGCTACACCGGGTTCCCGGTCACCGTGCGGGGCCTGTCCCGGTTCCAGAACCCAGCGGATTCCAAAGCCACTGTCGAGGGGATCGCCGACGGCAGCGTCGACATCGTCATCGGCACCCACCGCCTGCTCACCGGCAACGTGCGCTTCAAGGACCTGGGCCTGCTGATCATCGACGAGGAGCAGCGCTTCGGCGTCGAGCACAAGGAGACGCTCAAGGCGCTGCGCACCAACGTGGATGTGCTCTCGATGTCCGCCACCCCGATCCCGCGGACGCTGGAGATGGCCGTCACCGGGATCCGCGAGCTGTCCATCCTCGCCACCCCGCCCGAGGAGCGCCATCCCGTGCTGACCTACGTCGGCGCCCAGGAGGACAAGCAGGTCACCGCGGCCATCCGCCGTGAGCTCCTGCGCGAGGGCCAGGTGTTCTACATCCACAACCGGGTCGAGGACATCGACCGGGTCGCCGCTCACCTGCGCGAGCTGGTGCCCGATGCGCGGGTGCAGGTCGCCCACGGCAAGATGAACGAGCACCAGCTGGAACGAGTGATCGTCGACTTCTGGGAGCGTGAGTTCGACGTGCTGGTGTGCACCACCATCGTCGAGACCGGGCTGGACATCGCCAACGCCAACACCCTCATCGTCGAGAACGCCGACAAGTTCGGGCTCTCCCAGCTGCATCAGCTGCGCGGACGCGTGGGCCGCTCGAGCGAGCGCGCCTACTCCTACTTCCTCTACAACGCGACGAAGCCGCTCACCGAGCTCGCGCACGATCGCCTGACCACCCTGGCCACCAACACCGACCTCGGTGCCGGCATGAAGGTGGCGATGAAGGACCTCGAGATCCGCGGTGCGGGCAACCTGCTGGGCGGGGAGCAGTCGGGCCACATCGCCGGGGTTGGCTTCGACCTGTACGTACGGATGGTCGGCGAGGCGGTCGCCGCCTTCCGCGGCGAGGGCAAGGCTCCGGAGAAGGAGATCCGTGTGGAGCTCCCGCTGGACGCCCACATCCCTCACGACTACATCGGCTCCGAACGCCTGCGCCTGGAGGCCTACTCCAAGCTTGCCGCCGTGCGCGAGGTGTCCGAGATCGACCAGGTCCGTGCCGAGCTCTCCGACCGTTACGGCGCACCGCCGGCCTCGGTCGAGGTGCTGCTGGACGTGGCCCGATTCCGGATCGATGCCCGCGCGGCGGGGGTCGACGAGGTCCAGGCGCAGGGCAAGATGATCCGTTTCGCGCATCTCGAGGTCCCGGACTCCGCCGCGATGAGGATGAAGCGCCTCCACCCGGGAACGGTGCTCAAGCCCGCCACCCGGCAGGTGCTGGTGCCGCGGCCGATGACCTCGCGCCTGGGCGGCACCGAGCTGCGCGACCACGAGCTGCTCGAATGGGCCCGAGAGATCCTGCGCACGCTGGTGCCCGCAGCCGCTGAGCAGATCACGTCCAGGACGTCGGCGCAGTAGCCTCGCACCCGTGAGCCGATCGCAGCAGCCCTCAGCCCCCGAGAACGCCCCCGAGCACGACGGGCCATCCGATACCGAGACCTCCGCTCCTCGCGGCAGCGCGCTGCTGCGAGCGGTGGAGGTGATGGAGGCGCTGCGGGCGCCCGACGGAGATGCCTGGACGCACCGGCAGACCCACGCCTCGCTCGCGCGGTACCTGCTGGAGGAGACCCACGAGGTCCTCGAGGTGATCGACGACCCGGACGCCCAGGGCCCGGGGGCTCTCGCCGACGAGCTCGGGGACCTGCTGTTCCAGATCCTCTTCCATGCCCGCGTGGGTCAGGAGGAGAACCCGGCCTGGGATGTGGACGACGTCGCCCGCGCCTTCGTCGAGAAGATGGAGCGGCGCAACCCTCACGTCTTCGGGACCGGGCGGGAGGGCAGCGCTCGAGGATCCCGAGGACGTCGATCAGATCATCGCCCAGTGGCATGCGGTCAAATCCGCGGAACGCGCCGAGCAGGGCGGGCGGCGCAAGGGCTGGTTCGACGGGATCCCCGCCGAGCTGCCTGCGCTGCAGAGCGCCGCGAAGGTGGTCCACCGTGCCCGCTCCGAGGGACGGCTCGAGGAGCTGCTCGCCGCCGCCGACGAAGCCGCCGAGGCGCAGGACGCCTCGCAGTGGGGAGGGGACCTCGCCCGCGCCCTGCTCGATCTCGTGGTCGCCGCGGAGTCCCGGGACGATGATCCGGAGACCGCCCTGCGCGCCCTGCTGGCCAGGACCCGCACGCACGTCGATGCGCTGGAGACGCCGCCGGACGTCGCCACCGGAGGAGCCCGGGACCGTGACCCGGGGCGCACGGCCTAGACTGTCCGGTGGACGGTCAGCGCCGACCGGCCGTGACGGAAGTTCAACCGACGGAAGGAACAGCCCATGGCAGCTCTGGATCGCCCCTGCACGCCCGCGAGATCCTCGACTCCCGAGGAAACCCCACCGTCGAGGTGGAGATCCTGCTCGACGACGGCACGTTCGCCCGCGCCGCGGTCCCCTCCGGCGCCTCCACCGGCGCCTTCGAGGCCGTCGAGCGTCGTGACGGCGACAAGTCCCGTTACCTGGGCAAGGGCGTCCTGGACGCCGTCGCCGCCGTGGTGGCCGACATCCAGCCCAAGATCCTGGGCATGGACGTCCAGGAGCAGCGCGCGATCGATGCCGCGATGCTCGAGCTCGACGGCACCAAGAACAAGGGCACCGTCGGCGCCAACGCCATCCTCGGCGTCTCGCTCGCCGTGGCCCGTGCCGCTGCGGACTCCGCCGGGATCCCGCTCTACCAGTACGTCGGCGGCCCGAACGCGCACGTCCTGCCGGTGCCGATGATGAACATCCTCAATGGCGGCTCGCACGCGGACTCCAACGTCGACATCCAGGAGTTCATGATCGCGCCGATCGGTGCGGAGACCTTCTCCGAGGCGATGCGGGTCGGCGCCGAGGTCTACCACGCGCTGAAGGCTGTGCTCCAGGAGCGCGGTCTGGCCACCGGTCTCGGTGACGAGGGCGGCTTCGCGCCGAACCTCGACTCCAACCGCGCCGCACTGGACCTGATCGTCGAGGCGATCGGCAAGGCGGGCTTCGAGGTCGGCAAGGAGGTCGCGCTCGCTCTGGACGTGGCCGCCACCGAGTTCTACGCCGACGGCACCTACACCTTCGAGGGTGCCAGCCGCACCTCGGCCGAGATGGTCGACTACTACGCCGAGCTGGTCGACGCCTACCCGCTGATCTCCATCGAGGATCCGCTGGACGAGGACGACTGGGAGGGCTGGAAGGCGATGAACGACCGCCTCGGCAGCAAGACCCAGCTGGTGGGCGACGACCTGTTCGTCACCAACCCCGAGCGCCTCAGCCGCGGCATCGCCGAGGGCTCCGCGAACGCGCTGTTGGTGAAGGTCAACCCAGATCGGCTCGCTCTCCGAGACCCTCGACGCCGTGGACCTCGCACACCGTGCGGGCTTCAAGGCCATGATGTCCCACCGCTCCGGTGAGACCGAGGACACCACCATCGCCGATCTCGCCGTGGCCACCAACTGCGGTCAGATCAAGTCGGGCGCACCGGCCCGTGGCGAGCGTGTGGCGAAGTACAACCAGCTGCTGCGCATCGAGGAGGAGCTCGGCGAGGCCGCGCGCTACGCCGGCGCCGACGCCTTCCCGCGCTTCACCGCCTGATCGACGTACTGAAAAGCACGAGAAGCATCAGCGGTAGGAGATCAGGCACTCGATCAGAGGCCTGAGAAAAACTCAGCACGAGGTTGTAACCTCGTCGCATGAGCAGCAGACGACCGGGCGCCCCGCGATCGACGAGGCGCCCGGTCTCCGCGTCCGGGGGCAGGCGCCCCGGGGCGCGGACCTCTTCGGGCCCCGCGACGACCAGCTCCCGCACGAGCACCAAGACCAGCTCCCCGACCCGCTCCCGAGGCCCGGCTGCCGCCTCCCGCCCTGCGGCAGGCGGCACGGGCGCCCCGGAGGAGGACGGCCCCGGCATCACCATCACCCGGCGCACGCTCGCACTGATCGCGCTGGTCGTCGTCGCTCTGGCCGCACTGGTGCCCACCGTCAACTCCTACGTCGCGCAGCGACAGCAGCTGTCCGATCTGCGCACGCAGGTCTCGCAGCAGGAGCAGCAGGTCGAGGACCTGCGCACCCAGGTCGCGCGATGGGAGGACCCGGCCTACGTCGCCGCACGAGCCCGTGAACGACTTCTGTTCGCGATGCCGGGGAGACCCAGTACCGGCTCACCGACACCTCTGGCCAGGACGTTCCCCTCACCGAGGCCGAGCAGGCCGCGGAGGAGGCGAAGGAGGGCGAATGGTTCTCCGTGCTCTGGGAGAGCGTCGAGGGCTCCAGCCGCCTCACCCCCGCAGACATCCCCGACGAGACCGGGTCGACCGACGACGACGTCTCCGAGCAGGACCCCGCCGACACCACCACCGACCAGGACCCCGATCAGTGACCACACTCCCCGCCCTGCCCTACGACTCCCCGGCCACCCCGCATGACCTCGATGTCATGCGTGAACAGCTCGGCCGGGACATGCGTGGGGTGGTCTCCATCGCACGCCGCTGCAGCTGCGGGCGTCCCGCGGTCGTCCGCACCGCGCCGCGCCTCGAGGACGGGACGCCGTTCCCCACCTCGCTCTACCTGACCCTTCCCTGGCTGACTCTCGAGCTCTCCCGTCTCGAGGCCGCCGGCCTGATGGCCGAGCTGAGCACGCGCCTGGAGCAGGAGGAGGATCTCGCCGCCGCCTACCGGCGCGCTCACGAGCGCTATCTGACGCGCCGGCAGGAGCTCGGTGATGCCGAGGAGGTCCACCACGTCAGCGCGGGAGGCATGCCCACTCGGGTGAAGTGCCTCCACGCGGTCGCGGGCCAGGCGCTCGCGGAGGGGCCCGGGATCAATCCGATCGCCGACGAGGTGCTGGCGGGCATCGACGGTGCGACGCCCGAGCTGGTGTGCCGCTGCGACAGCGTCCCGACGGACGGGACGGAGGGACGATGAGCGCGCCCGTCGCCGCGATCGACTGCGGCACCAACTCGATCCGACTGCTGATCGCACGCCGCGACGAGGCCACCGGAGCGATGGTCGACCTCGAACGCCGGCTGGAGATGGTCCGTCTCGGTCTCGGAGTGGATCGCACCGGCCGGTTCGACCCGGTGGCGGTCGAACGCACCCTCGATGCCGCTCGCCGCTACCGCACCTGATCGAGCACCACGGTGTGGCGCGCCAGGACATCCGCTTCGTCGCGACCTCCGCGACCCGCGATGCCGCGAACCGCGACCTGTTCATCGACGGCATCCGGGAGATCCTCGGCGTGGAGCCGGAGGTCATCAGCGGACAGGAGGAGGCGGCGCTCTCCTTCCGGGGCGCGGTCAGCACGGTGGGACCTTCCGGAGGGCCCTCGGCTGGTGGTCGACATCGGTGGCGGCTCCACGGAGCTCGTGCTCGGCACCGAGACCCCGAGCCACCGCATCAGCATGGACATCGGCTCGGTGCGGCTCACGGAGCGTCATCTCGTCTCGGACCCGCCCACCGCGGCCGAGGTCGCCTCCGCCACCGCAGATATAGACGCACTCCTCGACGAGGCGGAGACGGCCGTGCCCCTCGCGGAGGCCGCTGCGCTGGTCGGCGTCGCCGGGACAGTGACGACCGTCACTGCCGTCGCCAGCGGGATCCAGGACTATCGTCCCGACGTCACCCATGGCGCTGTTCTGACCGTCGACGAGGTCGCCGCGATCTGCCGCACCCTGCTCGCCGAGACCCGGGAACAGCGAGCGCAGCACCAGGTCATCCACCCTGGTCGCATCGATGTCATCGGCGCCGGAGCCCTGATCTGGTCGCGGATCGTCGCCCGCGTGGCGGCTGCCGCAGGGATCGCCGAGACGCGCACGAGCGAGCACGACATCCTCGACGGGATCGCGCTGGATCTGCTCGATCAGGCCTGCTGAGCGCACCTGCGTCTCACGGAGGGCCGCATTCGTCTCATGCCTTTTGTCTCAGGGCCTCCGCGGTTCTAGGCTGGGGGCATGACCAACACTTTCGGCGGCAAGCCCCACGTTCTTATCCTCGGCGGCGGTTCCGTCGGCCTGACGACCGCATCCGAGCTGCGCAAGACTCTCGGTGCGGAGGTCGCGATCACGGTCGTCGACCCGCGTCCCTACATGACCTACGCACCGTTCCTCCCCGAGGTCGGCGCAGGCAGCATCCATCCCCGTGACGTCCTCGCGCCGCTGCGCAAGGTGCTCCCCGGCGCGAAGATCGTCACCGGTGCGGTCTCTGCGATCCGCAGCGCCGAGAACACCGTCGTGGTGGACATGGAAGAGGGCGAGCAGCTCGAGATCGCCTACGACTACCTCGTCGTCGGCCTCGGTGCGGTGCCGCGCCTGCTGCCCATCCCGGGCCTCGCGCGGAGAACGCCATCGGCTTCAAGCAGGTCGAGGAGGCCGCGGCCGTGCGCGACCGCATCCTCGCGAACCTCGCAGAGGCCGCCTCGACCAAGGACCCCAGCGTCCGCAAGCGTCTGCTCACCTTCACCTTCATCGGCGGCGGCTTCGCCGGCGGCGAGGCCGTGGCAGAGACCGAGGACATGGTCCGCGACGCGCTGCGCTACTACCCCGACCTGCACGCCTCGGACATCCGCTTCGTGCTCGTCGACGGCGCACCGTTCATCTTCCCCGAGCTCACCGAGGATCAGCGCGCCTACGTCCTCAACCAGCTGCGCGAGCGCGGCATCGAGGTCAAGCTCGAGACCTTCCTGAACTCCGCCGAGAACGGCGTGATCAAGACCAGCGACGGCGACGAGTTCGAGTCCGACCTGCTGGTGTGGAACGCCGGCGTGAAGCCCGCCCCGGTGCTCTCGGACGCGGAGTCCTCCGACCTCCCCGTCGTCACCGAGCGCGGACCCATGATGGGCAAGCTCGAGGCGCTGGCCGATCTGCGCGTCAACGGTGTCGACGGCCCTCTGGACAACGTCTTCGCCGCCGGCGACTGCACCGCAGTGCCGGACCTCGCCTCGGGCGAGGGCAAGTTCTGCCCGCCCAACGCCCAGCACGCGGTGCGTCAGGCGAAGCGTCTGGCGGACAACATCGCCCGCTCCGTGCAGGGTCGCCCGCTGGTGGACTACTACCACCGCAACCTCGGTGTGATGGCCACGCTCGGCATGTACAAGGGCGTCGGCCGCCTGCAGGTGGGCGACAAGGAGCTCGACATCCGCGGCCTGCCGGCCTGGGCAATGGCTCGCGCGTACCACGTCTACGCGATGCCGACCTTCGGTCGCAAGGCCTCCGTCGTCGCGGGCTGGGCCACCAACCTGATCTCGCGTCGCGACATCATCGGCATCCCGCAGACCGAGACCCCGCGCGCGGCGTTCGAGTACGCCGCGAACACCGGCAAGAAGAAGTGATCCGTACGGGAGCGGCCCGCTGAGGCGCTTCCGTGAGGGAACGGACGCCGTCGCGCGGCTGCGCGGCGGCGTCCGTTGCTTCCCCGGCCTGTCGAGCCACGTCTGTGACGCGCAGCCGTTTAGGATCGAAGTTCCCGAAAAGAGCAGAAACGATCCTCGGACCCCCGTAGAGCGGCGCACCGAGCCGGAAGGCAGCATTCATGGAGATCCACATCGTCGCCGACGTCGATGCAGGTGCGAAGGTCGTCGCCGACCTCTTCGAGCACACTGTGCGCGAGGCCGGCGAATCCGGTGCCGTGCTGGGCCTGGCGACCGGATCCTCCCCGGTCCCCGCCTATGCCGAGCTGATCCGCCGCCATCGGGAGGACGGGCTGTCCTTCGCGGCCAGCCGTGCTTTCCTGCTCGACGAGTACGTGGGGCTGCCCGCCGGCCATGAGCAGAGCTATCACCGCTTCATCCGCGAGAACTTCACGTCACAGGTCGACATCGATGATGCCGCCTCGTCGTCTCGCTGGACGGCTCCGCCGCCGACCCCGTCGCCGAAGCCGCCGCATACGACCGCCGGATCCGCGAGGCCGGGGAGTGGACCTGCAGATCCTCGGGATCGGCTCCAACGGGCACATCGCGTTCAACGAGCCCGGCAGCTCCCTCGCCTCCCGCACCCACGTGGTGGGCCTGACGCGCTCCACCATCGAGGACAACGCGCGCTACTTCGACACGGCGTCCGACGTCCCGGTGCGGGCCCTCAGCCAGGGCCTGGGCACCATCCTCGAGGCGCGGAGCATCGTGCTCACCGCCTGCGGGGAGGGGAAGGCCACCGCCATCGCTCAGCTCGCAGAAGGAGCGGTCAGCGCGCGCTGGCCCGCCACCGTCCTGCAGACCCACCCCGACGTCACCGTGGTCGTGGATGAGGCCGCAGCCTCGAAGCTCGAGCTCGCCGACTACTACCGCTACAGCCGTGCACTCGAGAGCGAGAATCCGGTCACGTCACAGCGCTGAGGTGAGGCGATCGGAGAGGCGCTCCCCGGCTGCGTGCGGATACGATCGCCCCCATGCAGCAGGCTGATCCCCCTCCTCGACCTCCTCCCCGGCCGCCGTGGCCCCGCGCTCCGGACTGGACCGCTACTTCAAGATCTCCGAACGCGGCTCGACGGTCTCCCGCGAGATCCGCGGCGGTCTGGTGACGTTCTTCTCGATGTGCTACATCGTGGTGCTGAACCCGCTGATCATCGGCACCGTCCCCGACTCGACCGGCATGTACCTCGGCGGTGGTGCGGAGCCCAACCTCCCGGCGGTCGCCGCCGGCACCGCGCTGATCGCGGGAATCCTGAGCATCTTCATGGGCGCGTGGGCGAAGTTCCCCCTCGCGCTCGCTGCGGGGCTGGGCCTGAACGCGTACCTCGCCTACTCCGTCGTACCGCTGCCCGGCATGACCTGGGGCGGTGCCATGGGCATGGTGCTGCTCGAGGGCGTCGTGATCCTGATCCTCGTCCTCACCGGCTTCCGCAAGGCGGTCTTCGCCGCGGTCCCGCCCTTCCTCAAGACAGCCATCGCGGTGGGCATCGGCCTGTTCATCGCCTTCCTCGGCCTGTTCAACGCCAAGTTCGTGACCACTGCCGCCGGGACCCCGGTGCAGCTGGGCAACGACGGCTCCCTCACCGGCTGGCCCACGCTCGTGTTCGTCACCGGCCTGCTGCTGATGTTCGTGCTGTGGATCCGCAAGGTCCCCGGCGCGATCCTGATCGCGATCGTCACGGCGACCGTGCTGGCCATGGTCATCGAGCGGGTGCTGCACCTGGGCGCCTTCACCGCGCCAGGGGACGCCGGCGAGGGCAACCCCGGCGGCTGGGCGATGAACGTCCCGGCCCTCACCGAGTTCCCGATCCAGCTGCCCGACTTCGCCACCCTGTTCACGGTCGACCCGATCGGCGGCATCACCGCCGCCGGCGTGATCGGCGCGACCGTCATCGTCTTCTCCCTGCTGCTGGCGGACTTCTTCGACACCATGGGCACCATGGTCGGAGTCGCCTCCGGCGCCGGTCTCGTGGAGGAGGACGGCGACATCCCCCATTCCCAGCGCATCCTGGTGGTCGACTCCGCGGCGGCGATCGCGGGCGGCATCGGCGGCGTCTCCTCCAACACGAGCTTCGTCGAATCCACCGCGGGCGTGGCCGAGGGAGCCCGGACCGGCCTGGCCGCGATCGTGGTGGGTGCGCTCTTCCTGCTGTCCACCTTCTTCGCGCCGCTGGTGGCGATGGTCCCCTACGAGGCGGCGACCCCGGCTCTGGTGATGGTCGGGTTCCTGATGATGACCCAGATCACCGACATCGACTTCTCCGATGTCGAGATTGCGGTGCCTGCCTTCCTCACCATCATCCTCATGCCCTTCGCCTACTCGATCACCGTCGGGATGGGCGCGGGTTTCGTGATGTACGTGCTGATCCGTGTGGCACGCGGCAAGGCCCGTGACGTGCACTGGCTGATGTACCTCATCGCTCTTATGTTCGTCGCATACTTCCTGCGCGGAGCGATCGAGGGCCTGCTGCTGTGACAGAGGGCGCCGGGAGGGAGGGGGCAGCGGGACAGGAGCGCTCCGAGGGAGACTCGGAGGAGGTCATGGAGCTCGCCGCCGAGCTGCAGCGGGTGCTGCTCGTCTCCTCCCGGATCTTGCGCTCCCACACCGCGTCCGATGCCGTCTCCGCACCGCAGTTCTCGGTGCTCGCCTACCTCCAGCGGGCTGGAGAGTCCACCCCGGGCGCGCTTGCGGACTTCGAGCACGTCACCCCGCCGGTGATGACCCGGATCCTGGGCCGGCTCGAGGACGCCGGACTCGTGCAGCGTGCCGCCCACCCCGGCGATGGGCGACAGGTGAGGGTGACGCTCACGGAAGAGGGACAGGCAGTGGTGCTGGCAGGCCGTGCCGAGCGTGATGCCTGGCTCCGCACCCGTATCCAGGCGGCTCCTCCCGAGGAGAGGGCGGCGCTGCGCGACGCCTCCCGCGTGCTGCGCGCGATCCTCATCCCGCCGCGCGACTGAGCACTGCGGCGCAGTCCGCACATGACGACGGCCGGACCACTTCTCGCAGTGGTCCGGCCGTCGTCATGCGGAGGTGAGCCTCAGGCGTCGGACGTGGTGTCCAGGACGTGATCGAGCACCGCGATCAGCGACGCCACATCGTCCTCGCCGACAGCGGGGAAGGTCGCGATCCGCAGCTGGTTGCGACCGAGCTTCCGGTAGGGCTCGATGTCGACGACCCCGTGGGCGCGCAGCACCGACGTGATCGCCGTGGCATCGATGGCCTCGTCCACGTCCAGGGTGGTGACCACCTGGGAGCGGGCCGACGGCTCGGAGACGAACGGCGTGATCTCCGAGCGCCGTGCAGCCCAGTCCTGGAGCATGCCGCTGGTGGTCCTGGTACGAGCGTCGGCCCACGCCAGCCCACCCTGGTCGAGCATCCACTCGATCTGCTCGGCCAGCAGCACCAGCGTGGCCACCGCAGGGGTGTTGAGGGTCTGGTCCTTGCGGGAGTTCTCCAGCGCGCTGGTGAGCGAGAGGAACGCGGGTATCCAGCGATCCTTCGCGATGGCGAGGCGCTCGGCCCGCTCGATCGCGGCGGGGGAGAGGACGCTCAGCCAGAGCCCGCCATCGGAGGCGAAGGCCTTCTGCGGAGCGAAGTAGTACGCATCGGTCTGGGAGAGATCCACCGCGGCAGCCCCAGCCACCGACGTCGCGTCGACCAGGACCAGCTGGTCCTGCGAGGCGCCGGCTGGCCGCTGCACCGGCACCATCACGCCGGTGGACGTCTCGTTGTGGGGCCATGCGTAGGCATCGACGTCCGGGTTGGCGGACGCCACGGGGAGACCGCCCGGCTCGGAACGCAGGATCTCGGGCTCCTCCAGATGCGGGGCCGCCTTCGCCTCGGACGCGAACTTCTGCGAGAACTCGCCGAGCACGAGATGCTGGGACCGACGCTCGATCAGACCGAACACCGCCATATCCCAGAACGCGGTAGAGCCGCCGTTGCCGAGCACCACCTCGTATCCCTCGGGCAGAGAGAACAGCTCAGCGATGCCCGCGCGCACGCGGGCGACGACGTCCTTCACGGGAGCCTGCCGATGCGAAGTGCCCATGACCGTGCGGGAAGCGGCCTGGAGCGCCTCCATCTGCTGACCGCGGATGCGGGAGGGGCCGGAACCGAATCGACCATCGCCCGGCAGCAGTTCCTGGGGGATGGTCAGGGCGCGAACGGCATCGGAACGTGCAGAGCTGGCTGCGGTCATGCGGGGTCTCCTCCTGAGGGGTGGGCCGAGGCGCCGACTGTACTGGCGCCGACTCCATTCTCCCAGCGGAGAGGAGCCCGAGCACCCGGGGTCCACGGGAGGCGGCCCGCGTGGGAAGATCGGGGCATGAGCCGTGCCGATCTCGAGAAGCAGCCGTACGACGTCGCGACGATGTTCGATGGCATCGCCAAGCGCTATGACCTGATGAACGATGTCGCCGCCATGGGACAGGTCAGGATGTGGCGCGACCTCATGGTCGAAGCGCTCCAGATCCAGCCGGGCGACACCGTGATGGACCTGGCCGCAGGCACCGGCACCTCTACGTCCGCGATCGCGCGGGAGGGGGCGCGAGTTGTCGCCGCAGATTTCTCGCTGGGGATGATGTCCGAGGGGCGACGCCGGGGAGCGCCGGTGCCGTTCGTGGGAGCTGACGGGCAGCACCTGCCGTTCGCCACGGACTCGTTCGACGCGGCGGTCATCTCGTTCGGGCTGCGCAACGTCCATGAGCCCCGCATGGCATTGGCCGAGATGGTGAGAGTGGTCCGCCCCGGAGGGAGGGTCGTGGTCTGCGAGTTCTCGACTCCGAGCTGGGGCCCGTTCCGCACTGTCTACGAGAAGTACCTGCTGCGCGCACTGCCGGCCGTCGCCGGGAAGCTCACCACGACGGTCGACGCGTACGAGTACCTCGCAGAGTCGATCCTCGAATGGCCGGACCAGGAGGCCTGCGACGCTGGTTCATCGATGCGGGCCTCGAGCAGACCCAGTACCGCAACCTCAGCGGCGGCATCGTCGCGCTGCACCGTGGCCTGGTGCCGGTCGCCTGAGAACCGAGGCCCGGAGGCAGCTCTCGAGCCCGATAGGCCTTAGAGCCGGCTCGGGATGAGCGTGACCTGCAGGAATAGCGCCCGGAGCGACTGTGTGGCCGAGGACACCCTTGAAATGGCTGTTCTGGCTTGACCGGGGTGCGCCAGGCCCGTAATGTTCTTCCTTGTGCCCAGGAGGACGGGAACGAGAGAAGGCCAGCGAGCCGGACCGAGATTCCCACTCTGACCAGGCATGGCAGGTCTCTCGAAGAAGGATTGCGGCGCGGATCACACCACGCGGATTTGACTCGGAGAACCGGAAGCCGTAAGTTAGCGGAGTTGCCTCGGAGCGAAGAACTCGGAAGGGTTCAGTAGCACTGAGTGCGCGTGTTGCTTGATATCTCAATAGCGTGTCTGTTTGTTTGATGCCATTATTTTGAATGGCAATTATAATACGGATGATACAGCAGTTATATGCTGGTTGTTTGTTTATGTTGTCAGGATACTGTTTTTCATGTTTTTCATGGAGAGTTTGATCCTGGCTCAGGACGAACGCTGGCGGCGTGCTTAACACATGCAAGTCGAACGATGACGGTGGTGCTTGCACCACCCGATTAGTGGCGAACGGGTGAGTAACACGTGAGTAACCTGCCCTTCACTTCGGGATAACCTCGGGAAATCGTGGCTAATACCGGATATGAACCCTTGTCGCATGGTGGGGGTTGGAAAGATTTATCGGTGAAGGATGGACTCGCGGCCTATCAGTTTGTTGGTGAGGTAATGGCTCACCAAGACGATGACGGGTAGCCGGCCTGAGAGGGCGACCGGCCACACTGGGACTGAGACACGGCCCAGACTCCTACGGGAGGCAGCAGTGGGGAATATTGCACAATGGGCGAAAGCCTGATGCAGCGACGCCGCGTGGGGGATGACGGCCTTCGGGTTGTAAACCTCTTTCAGTAGGGAAGAAGCGAAAGTGACGGTACCTGCAGAAGAAGCGCCGGCTAACTACGTGCCAGCAGCCGCGGTAATACGTAGGGCGCAAGCGTTGTCCGGAATTATTGGGCGTAAAGAGCTCGTAGGTGGCTTGTCGCGTCTGCCGTGAAAACCCGAGGCTCAACCTCGGGCGTGCGGTGGGTACGGGCAGGCTAGAGTGTGGTAGGGGAGACTGGAACTCCTGGTGTAGCGGTGAAATGCGCAGATATCAGGAAGAACACCGATGGCGAAGGCAGGTCTCTGGGCCATTACTGACACTGAGGAGCGAAAGCATGGGTAGCGAACAGGATTAGATACCCTGGTAGTCCATGCCGTAAACGTTGGGCACTAGATGTGGGGGACATTCCACGTTTTCCGCGTCGTAGCTAACGCATTAAGTGCCCCGCCTGGGGAGTACGGCCGCAAGGCTAAAACTCAAAGGAATTGACGGGGGCCCGCACAAGCGGCGGAGCATGCTGATTAATTCGATGCAACGCGAAGAACCTTACCAAGGCTTGACATGCACCGGACGGCCGCAGAGATGTGGCTTTCTTCGGACTGGTGCACAGGTGGTGCATGGTTGTCGTCAGCTCGTGTCGTGAGATGTTGGGTTAAGTCCCGCAACGAGCGCAACCCTTGTTCTATGTTGCCAGCACGTCATGGTGGGGACTCATAGGAGACTGCCGGGGTCAACTCGGAGGAAGGTGGGGACGACGTCAAATCATCATGCCCCTTATGTCTTGGGCTTCAAGCATGCTACAATGGTCGGTACAATGGGTTGCGAAACTGTGAGGTGGAGCGAATCCCAAAAAGCCGGCCTCAGTTCGGATTGGGGTCTGCAACTCGACCCCATGAAGTCGGAGTCGCTAGTAATCGCAGATCAGCAACGCTGCGGTGAATACGTTCCCGGGCCTTGTACACACCGCCCGTCAAGTCACGAAAGTCGGTAACACCCGAAGCCAGTGGCCCATCCTCGTGAGGGAGCTGTCGAAGGTGGGATCGGTGATTGGGACTAAGTCGTAACAAGGTAGCCGTACCGGAAGGTGCGGCTGGATCACCTCCTTTCTAAGGAGCATCACCAATTATGGTGGCCATTTTCCTGCCCGAGTGTGGTGGGGGTGGTTGCTCAAGGGTGGAACATCAACGAATAGGCACTTCATCAGCCGGTATGGCTTGCTAGTACAGCTCCCTTGGGGGTGTGGAACGTGGGTTGCTGGGTGGTTTGAGGTGGAGACACGCTATTGGGTTGTGAGGCTGCACGCAGCCCCATGACCCTGGTCGCTTTGGTGGCTGGGGTTTTGTGGGGTGTGTGGCTGGTCCTCCCTGATGCTGCCCCCGTGATTGCGTGGGTGGTGTTGGTGTGGGGTTGTTTCTTGAGAACTGCATAGTGGACGCGAGCATCTTGTAAGCAATTTTGAAGATTTTGTGTCTTTGTGTGTTGCCGTAAGTTTTAAAGGGCACACGGTGGATGCCTTGGCAAGAGGAGCCGAAGAAGGACGTGGGAGTCTGCGTTAAGCCTCGGGGAGTTGACAACCGAACTGTGATCCGAGGATGTCCGAATGGGGAAACCCACCACGAGTCATGTCGTGGTACCCGCCGCTGAATGTATAGGCGGTGTGGAGGGAACGCGGGGAAGTGAAACATCTCAGTACCCGCAGGAAGAGAAAACAACAGTGATTCCGTGAGTAGTGGCGAGCGAAAGCGGAGGAGGCTAAACCTGATCTGTGTGATACCCGGCAGGGGTTGCAGGTTGGGGGTTGTGGGACGCATCAGGACCGTCTGCCGGCGGTTCAGCGTGGACGTGCAGCGGTAGTCGAAGTCGTGTTGAGTGCGACGGCGTAGAGGGTGTGACCCCGTAGACGAAATCGATGTACGGCGCGATGCTGTTCCCGAGTAGCACCGGGCCCGTGAAATCCGGTGTGAATCTGCCAGGACCACCTGGTAAGCCTGAATACTACCTCTTGACCGATAGCGGACAAGTACCGTGAGGGAAAGGTGAAAAGCACCCCGGGAGGGGAGTGAAATAGTACCTGAAACCGTGTGCTTACAATCCGTCGGAGCCTTTAGGGGTGACGGCGTGCCTTTTGAAGAATGAGCCTGCGAGTTAGTGGTCGGTGGCGAGGTTAACCCGTGTGGGGTAGCCGTAGCGAAAGCGAGTCTGAACGGGGCGTTCAGTCGCCGGCTCTAGACCCGAAGCGAAGTGATCTATCCATGGGCAGTGTGAAGCGCGGGTAAGACCGCGTGGAGGCGCGAACCCACTTCAGTTGAAAATGGAGGGGATGACCTGTGGATAGGGGTGAAAGGCCAATCAAACTTCGTGATAGCTGGTTCTCCCCGAAATGCATTTAGGTGCAGCGTTACGTGTTTCGTGCCGGAGGTAGAGCACTGGATAGGCGATGGGCCCCACCGGGTTACTGACCTTAGCCAAACTCCGAATGCCGGTACGTGAGAGCGTAGCAGTGAGACTGTGGGGGATAAGCTTCATAGTCGAGAGGGAAACAGCCCAGAACATCAGCTAAGGCCCCTAAGCGTGTGCTAAGTGGAAAAGGATGTGGAGTTGCTGAGACAACCAGGAGGTTGGCTTAGAAGCAGCCACCCTTGAAAGAGTGCGTAATAGCTCACTGGTCAAGTGATTCTGCGCCGACAATTTAGCGGGGCTCAAGCACACCGCCGAAGCTGTGTCATTCAGTCCTTGTGGCTGGATGGGTAGGGGAGCGTCGTACAGCCAGCGAAGCTGCGGGGGAACCCAGTGGTGGAGGCTGTACGAGTGAGAATGCAGGCATGAGTAGCGAAAGACGGGTGAGAAACCCGTCCGCCGATTGATCAAGGGTTCCAGGGCCAGGTTTATCCGCCCTGGGTTAGTCGGGACCTAAGGCGAGGCCGACAGGCGTAGTCGATGGACATCGGGTTGATATTCCCGAACCGATCGTAGGAGGACCCATACCGAGGCAGTCGATGCTAACCACCCGAGTTTTCCCCATGCCCTTCGGGGTGTGGAGGTTGACGAGGCTGGGAACCAAGGTTGTAGTAGGTCAGCGCGAGGAATGACGCAGAGAGGTAGCTTCCGCGGACTTAATGGAATAGTCCGTCTAAGCGTGCAGCCCGGCCCCGGGTAATGCTGGGGCCATATAAGGGTCAGACGTGATGGGGATCCCGTATGGGCGTAGGTGAGTGATCCTGTACTGCCAAGAAAAGTTCCGGCGTGACGAATACGGTCGCCCGTACCCTAAACCGACTCAGGTGATCAGGTAGAGAATACCGAGGCGTTCGAGAGAATCGTGGTTAAGGAACTCGGCAAAATGCCCCCGTAACTTCGGGAGAAGGGGGCCCGAACCGTGAGAGCGGTGAGGGCCGCAGAGACCAGGGAGAAGCGACTGTTTACTAAAAACATAGGTCCGTGCGAAGTCGTAAGACGCTGTATACGGACTGACGCCTGCCCGGTGCTGGAAGGTTAAGAGGACCGGTTAGAGCTCTTCGGAGTTCGAAGCTGAGAATTTAAGCCCCAGTAAACGGCGGTGGTAACTATAACCATCCTAAGGTAGCGAAATTCCTTGTCGGGTAAGTTCCGACCTGCACGAATGGCGTAACGACTTCTCCACTGTCTCAACCGCGAACTCGGCGAAATTGCATTACGAGTAAAGATGCTCGTTACGCGCAGCAGGACGGAAAGACCCCGGGACCTTTACTATAGTTTGATATTGGTGTTCGGGACGGCTTGTGTAGGATAGGTGGGAGACTTGGAAGCATTCACGCCAGTGGGTGTGGAGTCATTGTTGAAATACCACTCTGGTCGTTCTGGATTCCTAACCTCGGTCCGTGATCCGGATCAGGGACAGTGTCTGATGGGTAGTTTAACTGGGGCGGTTGCCTCCTAAAGAGTAACGGAGGCGCTCAAAGGTTCCCTCAGCCTGGTTGGCAATCAGGTGTCGAGTGTAAGTGCACAAGGGAGCTTGACTGCGAGACTGACAAGTCGGGCAGGTGCGAAAGCAGGAACTAGTGATCCGGCACCTCATTGTGGAATGGGTGTCGCTCAACGGATAAAAGGTACCCCGGGGATAACAGGCTGATCTTGCCCAAGAGCTCATATCGACGGCATGGTTTGGCACCTCGATGTCGGCTCGTCGCATCCTGGGGCTGGAGTTGGTCCCAAGGGTTAGGCTGTTCGCCTATTAAAGCGGTACGCGAGCTGGGTTTAGAACGTCGTGAGACAGTTCGGTCCCTATCCGCTGCGCGCGTTGGATATTTGAGAAGTCCTGTCCCTAGTACGAGAGGACCGGGATGGACTGACCTCTGGTGTGCCAGTTGTTCTGCCAAGGGCATGGCTGGTTGGCTACGTCGGGAAGGGATAACCGCTGAAAGCATCTAAGCGGGAAGCCTGCTTCGAGATGAGATATCCATACACCCTTCGGGGTGTGAGAGGCCCCCAGTAGACCACTGGGTTGATAGGCCAGATGTGGAAGCACAGCAATGTGTGGAGCTGACTGGTACTAATGGCCGATGACTTACTACAACATTTTTATTGTTTATGCGTGTTTGCGTCCACTGTGCGGTTCTTGAGGAACAACCTCCGAGGACACTTGGATCCCGATGGGGTTTGGGTGTTTTGGGTGGCTGGTTGTCTCATTGTGTTACGGCGGTCATAGCGTCGAGGAAACGCCCGGTTCCATTCCGAACCCGGAAGCTAAGCTCGATTGCGCCGATGGTACTGCACTCGGGAGGGTGTGGGAGAGTAGGTCGCCGCCGGACATCTTTGTGGGGAGTGGGAGTGAGCTTGAGACCCTTTAAGGGGTTTCGCTCCTCCCACTCTCTTTTTCATGCCCAAAATCGGGCAGCAGCTTTGCCGGCCTTCCCCGATGGCCAGCTCGGGACATCCCGCAACTCTTGGCCTCGGTGAGCCGATCGGGTTTGCCCGTCGGCGGAGTGCCGACCGGACGGGGGAGGGCGCTGCCTCCGGATACAGCGTGCGTCTTCAATGGAGCATGCAGCGAACGACGGCGCGCCGTCTCACTCGCGGGACACGAGGAGCTCCCGCGAAGCCACGATGTCCCTCGACGATCGCGCCAGATGGATCGTGACGGTTCCTTCGGGGGCGACGAACTGCTCCTCCTCGACCGACCAGAGCCGGAGCCTCGTCCAGGGGATCAGAAGCTCGAGCTGCGTCGATCCCGATGCAGGAACCTCAGCAACCTGCGACCCGATGAGGCGCATCGAGGGCACGCGACCGATCCCGGCCGGATATCTATCGGCATCAACGGAGGCATAGACCTGGACCACCTCGTGCGCCGAGAGGACAGCGTCGCGCTCGAGCGTGACCGCTGCGTGGATGGCCTCCGTTGTCGGCGTTATCGCAGGCTGCTCCCACCGAGTGGGGGAGAGGGTGAGACCATGCCCGAAGGGGAAGATCGCGTCCTGCCCATAGAGATAGGTCGCTGAGGATGCGATCACGTCGTAGTCGAGGATATCGGTCAGAGAGTCTTCCGGGATCCACGCCTGCGCGAGGCGTCCGCTGAACTCTCGGTGGCCCAGCAGCAGCGAGGCGAGAGCCGGCCCCATCCGAGCACCGCCATGGCTGCTCCACACCACTGCATCTGCCGTCTCTGCATGCTCGGCGATGTTGTAAGGATAGGAAAGAGATCATCAGCAGCGCTCCGCGCCGCAGTGCCTGAGCTCTGGAGCAGCTCCAGGAGTTCACGGTCCGGCTCCATGAGCGACAGCGAAGGCCTGTCCTCGGTCTCTCGGCCGTGAACGTGCGGATCGTTGCCGCCCACCACGATCACGAGATCAGCGCCCGCGATCGCCTCAACAGCCTGGTCCCGGCGGGAGCTCGTGACCTGCCATTGCCACCGCGTTGCCTCCTGAGGGTCGAAACCGCCCAGGATCAGCTTGCCGCTGCGGTGCTCGCGCCGTACCCAGCGCCCGCTGCCCACATGCTGGAGGCGCACCCGGCCCGCGCTGTCCACACGCCGGCGGAACGTCTCCTGCACTATCCAGCCGCCGATGCGCTCCGAGCAGGCCACGAGATGGCCCGCTGCGTCGGGCGCGACGAGGCGCCCTGTGAGGGCATCCCTGAAGGTGATCACCTCGAGACCGTGATCGATGATCTCGAACGTAGCTTGATCTGTGGCGATGCCCGAGGCTGCGGTGTCCGCGACCAGCAGCAGGCCATCCTCTCGGCGGCTCACCGGTGCGTCGCCGAGGGCCAGAGTGACGACATCCAGGCACGGCGCGTGGACGACCGCGCCGTCATGAGCCCCGTTCAATGCAGCTGTGAGGGGCACGGGATCGATCAGCTCCCCGCTGTACCAATCGGTGAGCACCGTGCCTCCCAGGTGCCCGAGCACAGCGATCCTCTCCCCGGACCTGGCCGGGAGCACCCCGGACGCATGGCGCAGCAGCACTGCGGACCTGCCGGCGCCCTCCTCGGAGAGGGCGATTGCTGCCACAGGATCGAAGGCGGAGCGGGCGGTCGCGGCGGAGTCGCGGGTCGTGAACTCGCCTGTGCGGCCGCGTGCGACCAGCTGTCGCACCACTGCCTGATCGACGTGCCGCTCTTCGATGAGGCCTCGCTCCAAGGCTGTCCGGGCGGCTCGGAGCGTGGGCTCGGGATCCTCACCATGGTCGGTGAAGGAATCCACTCCGGCCATGAGCATCGCGGCCACGGCTTCGGTGAGATCCGCCGCGGCGTCCTGGATCGAGAACAGATTCGTCGGCGCGCCGGCGTCGCTGACCACGTACAGGAGATCAGGGTCGGCGATCAGCTTCCGCAGATGCTCGTTCACCAGGGGTGAGAGGTGGGCCGGCACCCCATCGACAAGGTTGTAGGCCAGCATCACCGCGCCCGCAGCTCCATTTGCCAGGGCTTCCTCGAAGGCCGGCAGCTCGTACTCGTGCAGCACCCGAGGAGGCATCGAAGAGGACGTGGCCGCTCGATCGATCTCGTTCGAGTAAGCGAGGAAGTGCTTGAGCGTCGGCACGGTGGTCCACTCCTCGTCCCGCCCGCGCAGGCCCCACGCGATTGCTGCGCCCAGCTGGGCGTTCAACAGCGGATCCTCTGCCAGTCCCTCCTCGTTGCGCCCCCACAGGGGATGCCGCAGCGCGTTCACGACCGGGGCCCACACGTTCAGGCTGGCCGCTTTCGTGTGCTCGTGATGGACGCGGACCTCCTGGGCGATCTGCTCCCCGATCGCCTCGAGGAGCTGGGGATCCCACGTGGCGGCGAGACCGACCGGCTGGGGATAGGTGACGGCGGGCCCGCGCCAGGCCACTCCGTGCAGTGCTTCGGTGCCGGTGGAGAACGGGCCGACGCCCAGGCGGTCTATTCCGGGGCTGTGCTGGTGGAGGAAGGGGAGCTTCTCCTCGACGGTCATGGCGGCGACCAGCGAGCGGGCGCGCGCGAGATGTGCGGTGTCCGCAGGCTCGAGGCTCGCGCGAGCGTCCAGCCACATCGACGGCGGGGTGTATGGCATGAGGTCCTCTTCGACGGTCGGTGTCAGCGGCAGCGGCGCCGGGCTCTGGACGTGGCTCTTGCCACAGCCCGGGTCGACGGCTACTCTTCGAGCCTATCGAAGCGCTTCGACACTGGCTAGTCATTGCGCAAGATTCGTCCCATGAGATCCCCCGCCGACGGGGAGAGGACCGTGGCCGCCATGCCGGCGCCCACCTGCCGTCACAAGGAAGTGAGTGGATCATGAACCGCATCGACAACGCCGTCTCTCGTCGACGCCTGCTGGGATACCTCGGTATCGGTGCAGGCACCCTCGGCCTCGCAGCCTGCGGAGGCTCCGGGGGACCGGCGCGGGAGCTGCCCCCAGCGGGGTTCTGACCGGCGCCGAACTCGCCGCCGAGGTCGAGGCCTCGCTGCCCAACAGCACCCTGGAGTTCCTGGTGGAGCCCGACTTCCCGAGCGTCAATGGCTCCACCCCGGGCTATGTGACCATGCCTGATCGTTGGTCAAGGGCGTTGAGGAGGTGCCCGGCGCGGGCGGGAGCTACACCGTGATGAGCCCCGCCTGGTGGACATCGCCTCCCACCCTCGGCGACAACGCCTACTACGAGGCCGTCAACGAGCAGCTCGGAGCGACCCTCGAGTTCCAGGTCTCGGACGGCAACACCTATGCCGACAAGGTCCAGACGGTGCTCGCGTCCCCGAAGAACGTCCCGGACTGGATGGTGATCCCGTCCTGGAACATCCCGCCGCGCTTCATCGAAGGGGTCGGCAATGTCTTCCAGGACCTGACCGATCACCTCTCCGGCGACGGCATCCTGGACTACCCCAACCTGGCCAGGCTCGATCCCGCAGCCTGGGCGTACTCGATGTTCAACGGCCGCATCTACGGCTTGCCGTACCCCTCGGAGCTGGTCACCGACGCCGTCTTCTACCGTCGGGATCTGTTCGAGGAGCTCGGTGTCGAGCCGCCCACCGGCGCGGATTCCTTCCTGTCGGTGCTCAGCGAGGTCACCGACGAGGGCGCCAACCGCTGGGGCTGCGAGAACCTCTGGAACACCGCGCAGCTGATGTATGCCATCCCGCCCACCTTCGCCGAGCGCGACGGGAAGCTGGTCCACCGTTTCGAGATGGAGGAGTTCAAGGAGGCCATCGCCTGGCTGACCAAGGTGGTCGAATCCGGAGCGATGCACCCCGATGCCGTGGCCGGCAACGACGGCCCCGCGAAGGACCGCTTCGAATCAGGCCAGACCCTGGTGATGAATGACGGCGTCGGCGGCTGGCATGAAGCGCTCACCCGCGTGCGACCGTCGAACCCGGATTTCGACCAGATGGCGATGGACATGTTCGCACCCGACGGGGAGCTCCCACCCTGTACCGCGGCGCACCGGTGAACATCTTCTCGTTCCTGAAGAAGAACGACGACGAGGAGCAGGTGCGGGAGATGCTGCGCATTGCCGACTGGTGCGCCTCCCAGTTCGGCTCCGAGGAGTTCGAGCTGCTCACACCTACGGCGTCGAGGGCACCCACTTCGAGCGTGACGAGCACGGGGTCCCGCAGATGAGCGACCAAGGCCGGCTCGAGGTGACTTCCACGTATCAGTTCCTCGCGCAGCCCGGAATCGTCAACGCGAAGGTGCAGTTCCCGGACTACGTGGAGGCCTCCACGCAGTGGATGGCGCGGCAGTCCGAGCATGTGGTCGACCCGCTGTTCTACGGCATCCAGATCCAGGAGCCCTCCGAGTTCGGCTCGCTCGGACAGCCCTTCGACGACCTGGTGGTGGACATCAGCCGTGGCCGCAAGGACATCGGCGAGCTCGACGCGGCGGTGGAGAACTGGCGCAGCGCGGGCGGCGACAAGCTGCGCGACTTCTACGCCGACTTCATGTCCTGAGCGTCGTGCCCGTCGAGCTCCGTCCGTCCCCACCCGAGGAACCCATGTCCATCGAAACCGCACGGCCCTCGCGGCCACGCAGGGCCCCTCGCGCATCCCGCGCGAGCGGGCCCGCCCGTCAGGGCCGGCGCTCCGTCAGCTTCGTCAACCGGCTGCGCCGTGACCGCTCACTGATCCTCATGACCCTGCCGATGGTCGTGCTGCTGCTGGTGTTTGCGTACATCCCGATCCTCGGGAACGTGATCGCCTTCCAGGACTACTCACCGTTCGTCGGGATCCGGAACAGCCCCTGGGCCGGAATGCAGCAGTTCGAGCGGGTGCTGACGGATCCGCTGTTCTGGAACGCGCTCAAGAACACCCTCGTGATCACTGCGTTCCAGCTGGTCTTCTACTTCCCGATCCCGATCATTCTGGCGATCCTGCTGAACTCGATCCTCAACGAGAGGGTCCGCACCGTCATCCAGTCGATCGTGTACCTGCCGCATTTCTTCTCCTGGGTGGTGGTGGTCTCGATCTTCCACCAGATCCTGGGAGGTGCTGGGCTGCTGAATCAGTTCACCCGTGAGTTCGGGCTGGGCACGGTGAACGTCATGACCGACCCCGATACGTTCCTGTTCCTGATCACCTCGCAGGTGGTCTGGAAGGACGCGGGCTGGGGGATCATCGTCTTCCTTGCGGCGCTGAACGCCATCGATCCGGCCCTGTACGAGTCGGCGGCGATGGACGGTGCGGGGAAGTGGCGCCGCATCTGGCACATCACCCTGCCGGGGATGCGCGCAGTGATCGTGCTGCTGCTGATCCTCAACCTCGGCAACGCCCTCACCGTCGGCTTCGAACAACTGATCCTGCAGAGGGACGCGGTCGGTGCCGGACGGGCAGAGGTGCTGGACACCTTCGTCTACTACACGGGCGTGCAGAACGGGGATTGGAGCTATGCCGCTGCCGCTGGACTCCTGAAGGGAGTGGTCAGCATGATCCTGGTGCTCGGCGCCAACAAGATCGCGCATCTGTTCGGTGAGGCGGGGGTGTATCAGAAGGCATGAGCACCTCGATCGGGCCCGGGCCCAGCCACACCAGCGCACCCGTCCGCCAAGGAGTCGCGACCGGCGTCGTCGCCGACCTCCAGCAGCCTTCCCGCAGACGCCGGGGATCAGCCCGCCCCGTCTGGGACGAGGACCCCTCGCTCGCCGCGCAGGGCACCAAGGGGATCGTGCTGGTGCTGATCTGTCTGGTGGTGCTGGTCCCGCTGTACACGATCATCCTCACCAGCCTCTCCCCGCAGGCGGCGATCACCAGGGCAGGCGGTCTGGTGCTGCTGCCCGACGGACTCACCCTGGATGCATACCGCCAGGTCCTCTCCGGCGGGATCGTCACCCGCGCCGTGATGGTCAGCCTCGGCGTCACCGCGGTGGGCACCGCGCTCTCGCTGACGGTGTCAGTGCTGGCGGCCTACGGGCTCTCCCGCCCGGGGAGCCTGCTGCACACACCGATCCTGTTCCTCATGCTCGGCACGATGTTCTTCGGCGCCGGCATGATCCCCATGTACCTGCTGGTCTCGGGGCTCGGACTGATCGACAGCTACTGGGCGCTGATCCTGCCCAGCGCCATCTCCGCCTTCAACATCGTGATCATGCGCGGCTTCTTCCAGGGCATCGACCAGGGCATCCTCGAGTCGGCCAGGATCGACGGCGCCTCGGACTGGCGGATCCTGTTCCAGATGGTGCTGCCGATGTCGAAGGCGGTCGTCGCCGTGGTGGCGCTGTTCTACGCCGTGGGCTACTGGAACGCGTTCTTCAACGCGGTCCTGTACATCAACGACTCAGCCAAGCAGCCCCTGCAGGTGGTGCTGCGCAGCTTCGTGCTGCAGGGCGTCTCGGTGCCGGGTCAGGTCGACGTGGGCTCCGGCCAGGTGGCCACGCTGGCGGTGCAGATGGCGGTGATGGTGATCGCGCTGGTGCCGGTGGTGATCGTCTACCCGTTCATCCAGCGGCACTTCAAGACCGGCGTCATGATCGGCGCGGTCAAGGGCTGATCAGGGGTTGAGGCAGGGCTGATCGACGTGCTGCGAGCGAGAGTCAGGGCCGTAGCGGATGAGTGGTGTCTCGTTCGATGAGGGAGGGTGCGATCAGCTGGTCGCCGACACCGGAGCGGCCCTCGATCAGATCGGTCGCGGTCGTGACTGCGGCCCGGCCGATCTGCTCGACCGGAATCTCCACGGCCGTGTACTCCGCGGTGCCGAGGAGAGCCGTCTCCCGCGGGGCGATGGCCACCACCTGCAGATCCGAGGGCATCGAGATGCCTTCCTCCGTGAGCGCGCGGTGGATCGCCGGCAGCGCGCTCTCGTTGTGGATGACCAGTGCGTCCGGTCGGTCCTGCGCCAGGACGGCGCGGACCAGCTGCCCGGTGGAGTCGACCTCGTGGTCGTGCACGACGTGACGGGCCTGCAGGCCGAGCTGTTCACAGGTGGTCCGGAAGCCCCGGGTCGCGCGGTCGGCGTAGGTGGCGTGACGGGTCTGCGTCACCGAGGGCGATCCGATCATCACCAGTCGGCGGGCACCCCGGCGGTGGAGCTCCATCACCGCCAGGGCGGAGGCCTGCTCGAAGTCGAAGTCGACCCGGAGAATGCCATGCGCCTCGCTCGGGTAGCCGAGCAGCACCACCGGGCGCACAGCCTCGGCCAGGATGGGAAGGCGGGGATCATCCTCGACCACGTCCATCACGACCAGAGCATCGACCTTGCCCTCGGCCAGCACCCGCGCCGTGGTCGCGTGGTCCTCACCCGCGATCAGCAGGATCTCGTGCGAGGCCTGGTGCGCCGCGCGCATCAACGAGCGGACGAACATCATCACCACGTGCGCGTCGACGTCTTCGGCCAGCGGGACGGCCAGTCCGATCGCACCGGCTCGCTGCGAGGCGAGCGCACGTGCGCCGGCATGCGGGTGGTAGCTCAGGCGGGTGATCGCGGCGTTGATCCGCTCCCTGGTCGTCTCCGAGATCGCGCGCTTCCCGCTGAGCGCGTAGGAGACGGTGCTCAGGGAGACCCCGGCCTCGCGCGCGATGTCCGACATGGTCGCCATGGCCGCGCCTCTCTGCAGGAAGGAACTTGAATGATGAGGAGGAGAACGATGTCCCGAGCTCGTGAACCATTGTCCCACCTGCGTGCCCAGCACAGTGTGCAGGGGGCGCTCTTCGGTGCGGATTACAACCCGGAGCAATGGCCGCCCGAGGTGATCGCCGAGGACCTTGAGCTGATGGGCCGCGCCCATGTCGGGTTCGTGACCGTGGGTGTCTTCTCCTGGGCGTGCGTGGAGCCCGAGCCCGGTCGTTTCGAGACCGAGTGGCTCGATACCGTGCTCGACGACCTCCACGCACGCGGCGTCGCCGTGGACCTCGCGATCCCGGTCGCCTCCCCGCCGCCGTGGCTGGGCGTCATGCATCCGGAGTCCCTGCCTCAGACGCGTTCGGGCACCACGCTGTGGTGGGGTTCCCGCAACCAGTTCGACCCGTCCTCTCCCGCCTATCGCGAGGCCGCGCGACGCATCACGCGAATGATGGTGGAGCGGTACGCCGATCATCCGGCGGTCGCGATGTGGCATGTCGGCAACGAGTACGGCCAGCTCTCCCACGGCGACCATGCGGCGCACGCCTTCCGAGGCTGGCTGCGTGAACGCTATGGCGATATCGGTTCCCTGAACCAGGCGTGGGGCACCAGCGTGTGGTCGCTGGGGCTGCGGGACTTCGACGACGTGATACCGCCCCGTGAAGCGCCCTACCTCCTGAACCCCGCCTTCGAACTGGACTACGCCCGCTTCTGTTCCGACCAGCTCCTGGACTGCTATCTCGATCTCGCCGGGATCATCCGCGCTGCAGCTCCCGAAGCGCTCGTGACCACCAACTTCATGGGGTTCTTCCCGCTGGTCGACTACGGAGCATGGAGCGAGCACGTCGATGTGCTCGCCGACGATCACTACACAGATCCGGCGGAACCCGGCACACGCCTGACCGCCTCTCTGACCCACTCCTATCTGCGCACCCTGGGCGGGGAGAGCCGTGGGTGCTGATGGAGCAGGCCGCAGGAGCGGTGAACTGGCGCGAGCACAACGTGCCCAAGACGTTCGCGCAGAACCGGCTCGACTCCTGGCGTGCCCACGCGCGCGGGGCCGATGTCATCTCCTACTTCCAGTTCCGCCAGGCGCCGAGCGGGCCCGAGGTCTTCCACTCGGCGCTGGTGCCACATGCCGGAGCCGGGACGTCGCGGTTCCGGGCCGTGACCGAGCTGGGTCGGGAGCTGACCCTAAGCCCGCTCGCGGACTCGGCGCCGGGGCGGTCACGGGTGTTCTTCGTCCACGACTGGGACTCGTGGCGCGCTGCGGTGGGCGCGGGGCAGGTCTCCCGGGACGTGGACCCGATCGCCCAGAACGAGAGGTTCTACGCGCCGTTCTTCCGAGCCGGGGAACAGGTCGACATCGGGCCGTCGACCATTCTGCTCAGCGACGCGGTGGAGCCGGGAAGTTCTCTGAAGGACAGCTACGACCTGGTGGTCCTCGCTTCCCAGTTCCTGCTGCGGAGCGAACTGGTGCCGGTGCTCGAGCGTTTCGTGCGTGACGGGGGCCAGCTGCTGATCGGCCCTCACAGCGGCGTCGTCGATCAGCACGTGCGGGCGCACCTGGGCGGCACCGGAGGTGGCCTGCTCGAGCTGGCGGGAGTGTTCCGTGAAGAGCCGTGGCCGCTCGCAGCAGCGCTGACGATCCATGACGGCACGGGGGAGAGCGCCGCGGCGTCGCGGTTCGTCGAGGTGCTCCGCTCCACCGCTGCAGAGCATCTGTGGGACGTGGGCGAGGGGCCGCTGCAGGGCAGGCCCGTCATCACGTGCCGCGAGCTGGGGGAGGGCGCCGTCTGGTACATCGGCGGCATGATCGAGGATCGCGTGCTCGGCTCGATCATCGGGCGCGCCGCCGACGCGGCAGGCATCCAGCTCGTCGAGCTTCCCGAGCAGGTGGAGCTGATCCGCCGCGGGGACGCGGCCGTGGTCCTCAACCACGGCAGCGCACCAGCCCGGGTGCGCGTGGACGGCCGCGACGTCGATGTGCCGGGCGAGGACCTCGTGATCTGCTCTCCCGGCGGCCAGAGATAGTCCAGATGACGGAGCCCCCACCGGGTCCCGTGAGGGTGCCCCGGCTGGTGAAAGCAGTCACGGATCAGCGCATTACTAGAGGGTCAACGGTGGTGGGTCGCTTAGGCTTCTGGACGAAAATGGCATAGCGCGAGACGACAGAGACGGACGGGTCCAAGTGGCTGAGGACAGCAACAACAGGGGCGACCGCGGCCACGGCGACAAGAGCCGGAGCGGCCAGCGGCGCGACGAGCGATCGACGAGGCCGTACTCCCGTCCGTCGTCCAGCGATGAGCGCGGGCGACCGCGGTCCGATGACTCCCGGGGCCAGAGCGGACCCCGTCGTGAGGACCGCAGCTCCACCTGGTCCCAGCGCCCCCGCCGCGACGGCGGCTCCGGCGCGCCCCGTAGCGGGCAGGATGACGGACGTCCCCGCCAGGCTCGCACCGGTGGTCGCCCTGAGGGTGGTCGTCCGGATTCGCGTGGCCGTCGTGATGATCGTCCGTGGGAGAACCGGGATCGCAAGGGTTCCCGTCCGCGTGATGACCGTGGTTCGCGTCCGCGTGAGGATCGGGAGTTCCGCCCGCGTGAGGACCGCACCGGTGGTCGCCCCGAGGGTGGCCGTCCGGATTCGCGTGGCCGTCGCGATGATCGTCCGTGGGAGAGCCGGGATCGAAAGGACTTCCGTCCGCGTGAGGACCGCTCCCGCGATGACCGGCCTCGCCGGGACGACCGCCCCCGACATGACGACCGCCCGCGCCGCGATGACCGGCCCCGCCGGGACGACCGTCCCTCGCGCGAGGGCCGGGACACCCGCGGTGGCCGCGACCGGGATCAGCGCAGTCAGCGCCCGGCACCGGCGCACCGCGAGGACCAGCGCAATGCACGGCCGGGCCAGGAAGCGCGCTCCGATCGCCCGATCGAGCCGCGCGTGCCCGAGGGCATCACGGGCCGCGAGCTCGACAAGGACGTGCTGGCGGAGCTGCGGGGTCTGAGCAAGGAGACAGCGGAGCGCGTCGGGCGCCACATGGTCGCGGCCCAGCTCCTCGAGGAGTCCGACAACGAGACTGCTCAGGCACACGCCCGTTTCGCCGCTCGCCTCGGCGGCCGTGTCGGTGCCGTGCGGGAGTTCCACGGAGTCATCGCCTACCGTGCCGGAGATTTCCGCACTGCTTCTCGCGAGCTGCGCACCTCGATGCGCATCACCGGACGCACTGACGTGCTGCCGATGATCGCGGACTCCGAGCGCGGCCTGGGCCGCCCCGAGCGTGCACTGGACATCGCCTCCTCGGAGGACGCCTCCGGTCTCGGCGTTGACGCGGCGATCGAGCTGATCATCGTGGTCGCCGGCGCCTACGCGGACACCGGCGACATCGAGACCGCGCTGCGGACCCTCGAGATCCCCGCCCTGCGGCACAAGGTCGACGGCCGGTGGCAGGTGCGCCTCTGGGTGGCGTACGCAGACCTCCTCGACCGTGCAGGCCGCCCGGACGAGGCGAAGCGCTGGATCGCACTGGCCGCGGACGCCGACACCGAGGGGCTCACGGATGCCGCCGAGCGGCTGGGTCGCCCGGCTCCGCAGCCGCAGGAGGAGCCCACCTGGGCCGACGACGAGCAGATCGCCGTCCTGGACGCCTACGATCCTGACGCTGACGCTGACGCTGACGCTGACGCTGACGCTGACGCTGACGCTGACGCTGACGCTGACGCTGACGCTGACGCTGACGCTGACGCTGACGCTGACGCTGACGCTGACGCTGACGCTGACGCTGACGCTGACGCTGACGCTGACGCTGACGCTGACGCTGACGCTGACGCTGACGCTGACGCTGAGGACCAGGACCAGGACCAGGACCAGAGCGACGACGAGCAGGCGGCTGACGCCGCCGACGCCCCCGCCGCTCTTGAGGCCGACGGGGAGGCCGAGCCGGACTCCGCTGCGGCGGACGTCCTCGATGCTTCCACCCCGTCACCGAGGACGAGCAGATCGCTGAGGCACCCGCCGTCGCCGCACCGGTCACCGAGGACCAGCAGATCGGCGAGGCACCCATCGTCGACGCACCGGTCACCGAGGGCGAGCAGTCCGAGGTGTCCCAGGAGTCGGAGGAGTCGGCATGATCCGTCGGCCCGATCCGTCGCTCCTGGACCTGTACGACGCGCTGCTGCTGGACCTAGACGGCACTCTGATGCACGGCGCCCAGCCGATCCCGCATGCCGCCGAAGCGGTCGAGATCGCGCGTGCTGCGGGGAACACCGTCGTCTTCGCCACCAACAACGCCTCCCGCACCCCGCAGCAGGCCGCAGACCACCTCGCAGTCGTCGGGGTCGCTGCGCGCCCTGAGGAGTTCGTGACCTCCCCGCAGGTTGCCTCGCGGCTGCTCGCGGACCGGCTCGAGGCCGGCGCGAAGGTGCTGATCGTCGGCGGCCCCAGCCTCGCCGCCCAGATCCGCGAGGTCGGTCTCGAGCCCGTGGACACGGACAGCGAGGACGTCGCCGCAGTGGTCCAGGGCTGGTCCCCGGACCTGAACTGGTCCTTGCTGGCTGAGGGTGCCTATGCGATCCGGCACGGCGCCTACTGGATGGCCACCAACATCGACGCCACGCTGCCCACAGAGCGGGGCCTCGCGCCCGGCAACGGCTCCATGGTGGCAGTGCTGCGGCACGCCACCGGAGCTGAGCCCGCAGTCGCCGGCAAGCCCGAGCCCGGGATGTTCGAGGTGGCCGCGAAGGAGAACGACGCGCGCCGACCGCTGATCATCGGCGACCGCCTCGACACAGACATCGAAGGGGCGGTGCGCGCCGGGATGGACTCCCTGCTGGTGCTCACCGGCGTGGACGGCATCGAATCCGCGCTGCGCGCGGAGCCCGTGCGTCGACCCACCTTCATCATGCCGGACCTCGCCGAGCTCGCCGCCCCCTTCGCGCTGCCCGTCGTCGACGGGGACCGCGCCCGGTGCGGTGCCGTGAGCGCCGCCTGGCGCGGCGGGGACATCGAGGTGCACGGCGAGGTCGAGGACCCGCGCGTGCTGCGGGCCGTGCTCGCCCTGCTGTCCGTGCACAGCGCCGACCGCGCCTGGGAGGGCCAGCTCCGCGACCAGGACGGCAACGCACTGCGGCCCACCGACCGGTGAGCGGCGATCGGCTCGACGTCGCGCTGCTCTCAGCCGGCCTCGCCCGGTCCCGCAGCCACGCCCGACGCATCATCGAGGAGGGCCGTGCCCGCCTGGACGGCCGCCCGGTGACGCGCCCCGCCACCGCCGTCCCGCCAGGTGCAGAGCTCGCCGTCGTGGATGTCCCCGACGGCATCGAGTACGCCTCCCGCGCCGCGCACAAGCTCGCCGGAGCGCTCGACGCGCTCGACCTGGATCCCGCAGGCCTGCACTGCCTGGACGCCGGTGCCTCCACGGGCGGGTTCACCGACGTCCTGCTGCGTCGCGGCGCAGCCTCGGTGATCGCCGTCGACATCGGCCACGACCAGCTCGCCGCGCATGTGCGTGAGGGATTCTCGCGTCACCGTCCGTGACGGCACCAGCGTGCGCGACCTCACCCCGGAGCTCCTGGGGGCGTCGTCGATCTGATCGTCGCGGACCTCTCCTTCATCTCCCTGCGCACCGTGCTGCCTGCGCTCGGCTCCGTGGTGCGGACCGGGGAGAGCTGCTGCTGATGGTGAAACCGCAGTTCGAGGTGGGGCGGACAGCACTTCCCAGAACCGGAGTCGTCTCCGACCCCGAAGCGCGCATCGGGGCCGTGCACGGTGTGGCCGAGACGGCCGCGCAGTCGGGGCTCCTGACCGCCGCCGTCGGCCCCAGCGCCCTGCCGGGACAGGACGGCAACCGGGAGTACTTCCTGCATCTGCGCCCCCACGGCACGGCGTTCGTGCTGGACGCCGAGGCCTGTGACATGATCGTGTCGGCCGTGAGCGGGAACCGACCGCGGCGACGCCGCGACCAGCACACCAGCAAGGAGGACTGACCAGGATGCGACGGTTCCTCCTGTACGTCCACACGGGCCGA
Organism: Brachybacterium sp. Z12; assembly: GCF_014400405.1. Classification (GTDB taxonomy): domain Bacteria; phylum Actinomycetota; class Actinomycetes; order Actinomycetales; family Dermabacteraceae; genus Brachybacterium. Next base: position 1,530,185 of record NZ_CP060496.1, read on the forward strand.
CGGGCCGCCCTGCGCGCGATGCTCTCCGTGCTCGAGGAGCTCCGGGTGCGCGGCGTGCGCGCGATCGTCGTCGACCAACAGGTCGAGGAGATCCTCGCCCTGCCAGACGACATGGCCCCACCGAAGCTGCTGACCTTCCTCACCAACGGCGCCGTCGACGTGCTCGACGCCGTCTCCGCAGCGGACTCGGTCGAGCTCGGGATCGTGCTCGGCGGCGACGGCACCATCCTGCGCGCCCTCGAAGCAGTGCGCGACGCCGGCATCCCCGTCCACGGCGTGAACCTCGGCCATGTCGGCTTCCTCGCCGAGAGCGAGGTCGAAGACCTCTCGATCACCGTCTCCCGCCTGCTCGACGGCGACTACGACATCGAGAAGCGCTCCACCCTCGACATCACAGTGCTGGACGCGGACGATGGCCATGTCTCCCAGCACTGGGCGCTCAACGAGGCCTCCCTCGAGAAGGCCGACCGGCAGAAGATGATCAACGTCGCCATCGAGATCGACGGCCGGCCCGTCTCCTCCTTCGGGGCCGACGGCGTGCTGCTGTCCACCTCCACCGGCTCCACCGCCTACGCCTTCAGCGCCGGCGGGCCGGTGATCTGGCCCGAGGTCGACGCCATGATGCTGATCCCTCTCGCTGCCCACGCCCTCTTCGCGCGTCCGCTGGTGCTGGGACGCTCCTCCGAAGCCGCGATCGAGATGACCCTCGACAACCGTGAGGACGGCATCCTCACACTCGACGGGCGCCGCACCGAGGAGATCACCGCAGGCATGCGGATCGAGGCACGGCTGTCCGAGCGCTACGTGCGACTCGCCCGCCTCGCCCCGACCCCCTTCGCAGACCGGCTGGTCGAGAAGTTCCAGCTGCCGGTGGTGGGCTGGCGCGGCCGCAGCCCCCGCACCCGCTGAAGGCACGAGGCATCACCATGCTGTCCACCCTGCGCATCCGCCACATCGGCGTGATCGATGACGCCACGCTCGAGTTCGGTCCCGGCTTCACCGCCCTGACCGGTGAGACCGGAGCGGGCAAGACCATGATCGTCACCGGGCTGACCATGCTGCTCGGCGGCCGACTGGACCGCGGACGCACCCGTGACTCCAGCACCGTCGACGGCACGCTCGCCCTCACCGGTCACACCGAGCTCGCCGCCGCGCTCGACGAGCTCGGCGCCGACGAGGACGACGGCGAGGTGCTCGTCGTCCGACGGGTCACCCGCGATGGACGCTCCCGCGCACAGCTCGGCGGTGTCCCGGTCCCCATCGGCACCCTGTCCCGCCTCGTCGGCACGGCCGTCACGGTGCACGGCCAGTCCGACCAGCAGCGGCTGCGTGACCTCGAGGCCCAGCGGGAGGCGCTGGACCGGTTCGCGGTCGCCGAGATCGGTCCGCTGCTCGAACGGCACCGCACGCTCTGGCGCGAACGCTCCGCCCTCACCGAGCGCCTGGCGGAGCTGGACGAGCTGCTGAGCGAGCGGGACCGCCGAGGCACCGAGCTGCGCGATGCCCTCGAACGGCTCGAGCTCTCCGACCCCCAGGACGGCGAGGACGAGGCGCTGCGCGCGGAGATCGAGCGCCTCGGCAACTCGGAGGAGCTGCGGGGCGCCGCAGGACAGGCCGCACTGGCCCTGGTCGGAGATGACGACGGACCCGCCGCCGGCCCCCTGGTGGCACTCGCCGCCGAGACTCTGGGCCGCGCGGCCCGCACGGACACCACCCTGACCCCGCTGGTGGAGAGGTTGGACGCGGTGCGCCTCGAGCTCTCCGACGTCTCCGCAGAGGTCTCCCGCTACGCCGACAGCATCGACGCCTCCCCGAGCCGCATCGAGGAGGCCAACGAGCGCCTCCACGAGCTGACCCTCCTGGTCCGGGACCTGGGCGCGCTGCTCGCCGGCCCGACGGGACCGGCCGAGGACATCACCACGCTGCTGGCCACCTCCCGCACCGCGGCTGTCGCCCTGGACCGCTTCGAAGGCGCCGAGCAGGAACGCGCCGAGACCGCCGAGCGCCTCGCTGCCCTCGAGGAGCAGCTCGCCGAGGCCGCCGAAGCGCTCAGCACGGCACGCCGGGCTGCGGCATCGACGCTCTCCACGGCGGTGCAGGAGGAGCTGCGCCACCTCGAGATGCCCGACGCCGACATCCGGGTCGACGTGACCGACCAGACCCACCGCTCCCATGGCCGCGACGCCGTCGCCATCCTGATGGCCCCGCACCCCGGAGCAGACCACCTCCCGGTGAGTCAGGCCGCCTCCGGCGGTGAGCTCTCCCGGGTGATGCTCGCCCTAGAGGTGGCGCTGTCCTCCTCCCGCAGCGACCGCTCCGCCGCCCCGGTCTTCGTGTTCGACGAGATCGATGCCGGCATCGGCGGCCGCGCCGCGCTCGCGGTCGGGCAGCGCCTGGCCCGCCTCGCCCGCCATGCCCAGGTCATCGTGGTCACCCACCTGCCCCAGGTCGCCGCCCATGCCAGCACACACCTGCAGATCGTGAAGTCCTCCTACGAGGGGACCACCAGCTCCACGGTCGAGAACCTCGATCGTCCCGCACGGATCCGGGAGCTGGCGCGGATGCTCGCCGGCGACGCAGCGTCGGATGTCGCGCTCGCACACGCCGAGGAGCTCCTCGACGAGGCCCGCGCCTCCGTCGCAGCGCCCGAGTCCGCCTCCCGGGCACGTCGATGAGCGCTCTCACGGCCGTGACCGGGACCGCCCGGCTCGGCAAGCGCACCAAGGACCTCACCAAGCGGCTCCAGCCCGGCGACATCGCGATCATCGACCATGAGGACATCGACCGCGTCGCCGCCGAAGCCCTGGTCGAACGGCAACCGGCCGCAGTGCTCAACGTCGCGGCGTCGACCTCCGGGCGGTACCCGAACGCCGGCCCCAGAATCCTGATCGACGCAGGAATCGCTCTGGTCGACAGCTTCGGCGAGTCCGTGTTCGAAGGGATCCGCGACGGCCAGACCATCACCCTCGTCGGCGGCGAGGTCCAGCTCGAGGGAACCCCGATCTCCACCGGCACCTGGCAGGACGATGAGAGCGTCACCGCCTCCCTCCAGATCGCGCGGGAGGGATTGTCCGAGCAGCTCGAACTGTTCGCCCAGAACACCATGGAATACATGCTGCGCGAGCGGGACCTGCTGCTGGACGGCATCGGCGCGCCCGAGGTGCGCACTCGCATGGACGGCCGACCCGTGCTCATCGTGGTGCGCGGCTACCACTACAAAGAGGATCTGGCGACGCTCAAGCCCTTCCTCCGCGAGAACCGGCCGATCATCATCGGCGTGGACGGCGGCGCGGATGCGGTGATCGACGCCGGCTTCCACCCGGACATGATCATCGGTGATATGGATTCAGTCTCCGACAAAGCGCTGCGCAGCGGCTCCGAGCTCGTGGTCCACGCCTACCGCGATGGACGCGCCCCCGGTATGGAACGGCTGGCCGAGCTGGGCCTGGACGAGGACGCGATCGCCTTCCCCGCCTCCGGCACCAGCGAGGACATCGCGATGCTGCTAGCCGACGAGAAGGGCGCGTCGGTGATCGTGGCCGTCGGCACCCATGGCACCCTCGAGGAGTTCCTCGACAAGGGACGTGCCGGGATGAGCTCGACCTTCCTGACCCGGCTTCGCATCGGCTCGAAGCTGGTGGACGCCAAGGGCGTCTCCCGCCTGTACCGTCAGAGGATCTCCACCTTCCAGCTGGTGCTGCTCGCACTGGCGGGACTCGCCGCACTCGCCGTCGCCCTCTGGGCGACTCCCGGAGGGCAGGCGCTGGTCCAGATCCTCGGCGCCCGCCTGGATGGGATCCTGTCCTGGTTCACCTTGCTGTTCTCACCCCGGGCCACCGGGTCGTAGGAGGGTCCCGACCCCGTGATCGATTTCCGTTACCACCTCGTCTCGCTGATCTCCGTGTTCCTGGCACTGGCCGTGGGCATCGTGCTCGGCGCCGGTCCGCTGCGCGAGAACCTCGGTGACCAGCTCGCCGGCCAGGTCGAACAGCTGCGCACCGAGCAGGAGCAGCTCCGCGGAGAGACCGAGGAGCTCTCCGCGAAGAACGACCAGCTGGCGACCTTCATCGCAGAGCTCGGACCGGGGCTCGTCGCGGAGACGCTCGCGGGCCGCAAGGTCGCGGTGCTCACCGACGACAGCTCCACCCGCCCCGGCATCGAACGGATCATGGAACTGTTGGACGAGGCCGGCGTCGACGCGCCGGTGCGGATCGACCTGCTGCCCGCGCTGTGGGCGCCCGACTCGGCCCAGGTCCGCGACGAGGCCCTCCAGTCCATCCGCGGAATCGCCCCGGCGGTCCTGCCCGCGGACCCCGACGACGAGCTCACCGACTCCGCGCTGCTCTCCGCGGTGATCCCGATGCTGCTCAGCGGTGACACCGACGACGGCCTCACCCCCGAGCTGCGTGCCCAGCTGTGGCAGGTGCTGATCGACCATCAGCTGGTCAGCGTCGAGGGGGAGAGCCCGCCGGCGGTCGACGGCGTGATCTACGCGAGCGCCGCCCCTGAGGAGCTCGCCGACGAGAACGAGGACGAACTGGTCGCGACAGAGCGCGCGCAGGGGCTGCTCACCGCCCAGACCAGCCTGCTCGGAGAGTTCGACCGCACCGGTCTGCCCGCCGTGGTCTCCGCCGCGACCCCCGGCAACGATGCCTCCACCGGTGTCCTGCGCACTGTGCGGGGTGATGAAGGCTTCGACGCGATCTCGACCACGGACCGGCTCCAGGAGCCCGATGGCCCGCTGCTGTCGGTCCTGGCCCTGGTCGAGCAGACCCGTGGCGGCAACGGGGCGTACGGCACCACCGGCGACGCCGAGGAGCGGCTGCCCGCACTGCCTGAGACGCGGGGCCTTGAGGAGCAGGCCGGAGACTCGGAGAGCGTGCCGCAGCCGTCCGATGGTGGGGGCGAGGAATGATCCGCACCCTGGGCGCGGAGCTCCGCCGCACCAACTTCTCCGGACGCAGCGTCAGCCTCGCCGAAGGGGCGCTCGTGGTGGCCGGCGTGGTCGCGCTGTCCACACGCACGGGACGAGGGGGAGACCCGCTCACCCTCGCCGGGATCGGTGCGCTGGGCCTGGTCGATGACCTGCTCGAGCCGCGTCAGCGCCGTGCGGGCCGTCCCGTCTCCAAGGGGCTCCGAGGGCACCTCGGCGCGCTGCGCACGGGGCACCTGACCACCGGCGCGGCCAAGGCGCTCGGGATCCCGCTGCTCTCGCTGGCCGGTGCGGCGGCAGCTCCCTCGCCGCGCGGCGGGGCGATGGCCCTCGTGGATGCGGCACTGGTCGCGGGATGCGCGAATCTCGCGAACCTGCTGGATCTGCGTCCCGGGCGGGCTCTCAAGGCCGTACTGCCCGCGGCCGCCCTGCTGATGCTCGCCCCCGCCGGGACCCCTCGTTCCGAGACCGGGCGCCACCTGGCACTGGCAGCGCTGGTCCCCGGGGCCGCGGCGATGCCGACGGACCTGCGCGAGCACGGCATGCTCGGCGACTCCGGGGCGAACGTCCTGGGAGCGGCAGCGGGAAGCGCGGCCACGCGGCTCCTGCCCGCCCCTGCGAGACTCTCGCTGCTGGCCGGCGTTGTCGCCCTCACCCTCGTCAGCGAGAAGATCAGCTTCAGCACCGTCATCGACTCGACGCGAACGCTTCGTGCCCTGGACCGTCTGGGACGGCGCCCGGCACCGCCTGTCGGACCGTCTCTGGAGCGGGACGAGGACAAGCGATGAACGCGACGCCCGCAGTGCCCGTCCGCGCCCAGAGCCTCCGGCGAGGCGGCATCGCCCGCTCCGTGCTGCGGGGCGCCGGGGTGATCCTGCTGGTGACCGTCTTCGCGCGTATCGCCGGCTTCGTGCGCTACCTGGTGTTCGGCGCCAGCGTCGGTGCGGGGGACGTGGGCACCGTCTACACCACCGCGAACATGCTCCCCAACGTCCTGTTCGAGGTCGTCGCCGGGGGCGTGCTCGCCGCCGTGGTCGTGCCCCTGATCGCGGGGCTGGTCCCCCGAGGGGGATCCAGAGGACCATGTCGTCTCCGAGGAGACGGTGGACTCGCGGAAGGTCGAGGAGCTGCGGGCCGCGGGAGAGGGACGCACCGCGGTCGAGGGCGCCGTGCTCGCCGACCGCATCGTCTCCGCCCTGCTGACCTGGACGCTGCTGGGCACCGGGTTGCTGGCGGTCCTGGTGATCGTGCTGGCCGGCCCGCTCGCCCAGCTGCTGCTGGCCGCAGAGACCCCGGGTGCCGCGGGCGTGCCGCTCGGCGCGTCCCTGCTGCGCATCTTCGCCCTCCAGCTGCCGCTGTACGGAGTGTCCGTGGTGCTGGCCGCCTACCTGCAGGCCCGCAAACGGTTCCTCTGGCCCGCGATGATGCCGCTGCTGTCCTCGGTCACGGTGATGATCGCCTACCGGGTGTACGCCCACCTGGTCCCCCGGTGGCCACCGCGACGACCATCGAGCAGCCCGCCGTGTGGTGGCTCGGCTGGGGCACCACCGGCGGCGTCGCGATGATGATGCTGCCCGTGGTGATCGTGGCGCTCCGCTCGGGCCTGAGGCTGCGACCGGCGCTGCGCATGCCGTCGGGCTACGGGCGGCGCGCGCTCGCGCTCGGCGTGGCGGGGCTCGGCGCCGTCGGCGCTCAGCAGCTGGTGCTCGCTCTGGTGATGGTGCTCGCCATGAGGGCCGGCGGCGTGGGCACGCTGCCGGTGTTCCAATACGCCCAGGCCCTGTATCTGCTTCCTTATGCGGTGCTCGTGGTGCCGCTGGTGACCTCGGTGTTCCCGCACCTTTCCGAGCTGCGGCTGGTCGGTGACCGCTCCGGATTCGCGAAGATCGCCGCGGCGTCCGTGCGCACCGTCATGGTGGTCTCCGTGATCGGTGCCTCGGCACTGCTGGCCGCCGGCCCGGCGCTCGAGCAGTTCTTCCGCCAGATCGACCGCGCCGGGGCCACCGGCGTCGGGGCCACCACCGGCGGCCTCGCCCTGGGACTGGTGGGCTTCGCCGTCGCCACCCAGTGCACGCGCATCCTCGCCGCCGCGCTGCGCGCCCGAGATGCTCTGCTCGTCGGCTCCGTCGGGTGGCTCATCGCCGGCACCGTCATCCTGATCATCGTGCTGCCCAGCCCCGAGCGCTCCGCGGCAGAGGCCTCGACCGCCTTCGGCCTGTCGATGGCGGTGGGCATGGCTCTGGCCGGGCTGGTGGGCCTGGCACGGATCGCCGATGTGCTCGAGCACGGCGGGCACCTGGCGCCGGTGCGGCGCACAGCGCTGTTCGTGCCGCTCGCCCTGCTGGGCGGCGGCGTCCCCGGACTGCTGCTGGGCAGGCAGCTCGTGACCACCGAGATGGGCGCGGCGGGATCGGTGCTGATCGGCATCCTCTGCGCCCTGGTGGCATCCGTCCTCGCCACCGCGCTGATGGCCGCCGCCGATCCCGAGCTGATCCGCAGGGCGCTGCGCCGCCTGCGAGCCGGACGCCACGGTGTGGTGAGGACCGTGCCATGAGAGTCCTGCTGGTGCGCCCAGCCGCGAGCGGTGGTCTCGCCGCTCATGTCGACCAGGAGCTGGCGCTGCTGTCGGCCGCCGGCAGGGAGGTCCTCGAAGCGCCGGTGAGGATCCGTGAACGACCGGACCCCGTGGAGGATCTCCGCACGGTGCGCACGCTGCGGAGCATGCTGCGCCTCGCAGAAGCCCCGGTCACGCTCCACGCCCACGGGCTGCGCGCCGGAGCACTCGCCGCCGCAGCGATGCCCGGCCACCGTCGGCACCGTCTCGTGGTCACGCTCCACAACCGCACCATCGGTTCCCGGACCACGCGGACCGTGGGTGCCGTACTGCTGCGCCTGCTGGCCCGCGGCGCCGACACCGTGCTGGCCGTCTCCCCGGACCTCGCGGACACCGCCCGGGCCGCCGGCGCCCGCGACGTGCGCCACGCGATCATCCCCGCACCCGTGGCTGACTCCTCGCCGCCGCCGCAGCCGCCTCGTCCTGTCCATGAGGGCCTCGACGTGCTCGTGATCGCCCGTCTGGCCCCGCAGAAGGGCCTGCACGACCTGCTCGACGCCGCCGGCATGCTCGAGGAACCCGACAGCATCCGGATCAGAGTGGCCGGGGACGGGCCCCTGCACGACGAGCTCGAAGCACGCATCCGCCGCGAACAGCTCCCCGTCGAGCTGCTGGGCAGGCGCCACGACGTGCCCGAGCTGCTGGCGGCCTGCGACCTGGTGGTCTCCGCCGCGCACTGGGAGGGACAGCCCGTCTCACTGCAGGAGGCGCTGCGGGCCGGCCGCGCGATCGTGGCCACCGACGCAGGTGGCACCCGCTGGGTCACCGCCGACGCCGCGCGCCTGGTCCCCGTGGGGGATCCCGCCGCGCTCGCGGCGGGCATCACCGCTCTGCGCGACCCCGCGGCACGCCGCATCGCGGAGGAGGCCTCCCGACGGCGAGCGCTCGAGCTCCCTACGGCCGGCGACCTCCTCGCCCAGCTCGACGAGGTCCTCGCCCCGAGCCCGCGCTGATGATAGGTTGCCAGTCCGTGGCAGATACCAGCGCGAGCATCCCTCAGTCAGGCACCGGCCCCCTCCCTCGGATCGGGGCGGCCACTGCGGCCAAGCCTTTCCGGAACCACGGCACCACCAAGCACATCTTCGTCACCGGCGGCGTCGTCTCGAGCCTCGGCAAGGGCCTGACGGCCTCCTCGCTCGGGATGCTCCTGCGCAGCCGTGGCCTGCGGGTGACGATGCAGAAGCTCGACCCGTACCTCAACGTCGACCCGGGCACCATGGATCCCTTCCAGCACGGCGAGGTGTTCATCACCGAGGACGGTGCCGAGACCGATCTCGACATCGGCCATTACGAGCGCTTTCTCGATGAGGACCTCACCGCGCAGGCGAACGTCACCACCGGCCAGGTCTACGCCGGGGTGATCGCCAGGGAGCGTCGCGGCGAGTACCTCGGTGACACGGTCCAGGTCATCCCGCACATCACCGACGCCATCAAGGACTCGATGCGCTCCCAGTCCGGCGATGACATCGACGTGATCATCACCGAGATCGGCGGGACCGTCGGCGACATCGAATCCCAACCCTTCCTCGAGGCCGCACGTCAGGTGCGTCAGGACCTCGGGCGCGAGAGCGTGTTCTTCGTGCACGTCTCGCTGGTGCCGTTCATCGGCCCGTCCCAGGAGCTGAAGACCAAACCCACGCAGCATTCCGTGGCGGCGCTGCGCGCGATCGGCATCCAGCCCGATGCGATTGTGCTGCGCAGCGATCGGGAGCTGCCCGCCTCCGTCAAGACGAAGATCTCCTCGATGTGCGATGTCGACCTCGACGCCGTGGTCACCTGCGCGGATGCGCCGTCGATCTACGAGATCCCGCTGGTCCTCCATAGTGAGGGGCTCGACGCCTACGCGATCCGCCGCCTCGATCTGCTCAGCCATGACGTGGACTGGACACAGTGGGAGGAGCTGCTGCGCCGGGTGAGGCATCCCGCCTACGAGGTCGTCGTCGCGATCGTCGGCAAATACGTGGACCTCCCCGACGCCTATCTCTCGGTGACGGAGGCGCTGCGCGCCGGCGGCTTCCACCACAGCGCGAAGATCGAGCTGCGCTGGGTCGAAGCGGACCTGTGCATGAGCGAGACCGGCGCCGCCGAGCAGCTCAAGGACGTCGACGCGGTGGTGGTGCCCGGCGGGTTCGGGATCCGCGGGGTCGACGGGAAGATCGGCGCCCTGCACCACGCCCGGACCCACCGCATCCCGGCCCTGGGGCTGTGCCTGGGCATGCAGTCGATGGTGATCGAGTACGCCCGCCACGAGCTCGGCCTCCCCGAGGCGCACTCGACCGAGTTCGACCCCGCCACCCCGCACCCTGTCATCGCCACCATGGCCGAGCAGGAGCAGATCGTCTCCGGCCACGGCGACCTGGGCGGCACCATGCGCCTGGGCTCCTACGACCATCTCCTGGCCGAGGGATCCCTCGCCGCAGCCGCCTACGGCACCACGGAGGTCTCGGAGCGCCACCGTCACCGGTACGAGGTCAACGGCGCCTACCGCGAGCAGCTCGCCCAGGCGGGACTGCGCATCTCCGGGACCTCGCAGCTCGAGGACGGAGGCAGTCTGATCGAATTCGTCGAGCTCGACCCCGAGGTGCACCCCTTCTACCTGGGCACCCAGGCCCATCCGGAGCTCAAGTCGCGCCCCACCCGTGCCCATCCGCTCTTCGCCGGCCTGATCGGGGCGGCGGTCGAGCTGCAGAAAGCGACCCGGCTGCTCGAAGTGCCCCCGGAGACCGCTGAGGCCGAGCCCCTCGACGACCCCACCACGCAGGAGTGACGCAGATGAACCACCACAGCATCGGGCCCGCGGACGACCTCCCGCAGCCGCCGCTGGAGGACCTCGCCGAGCAGCGCCCCGTCGCCGCCCGCCGCCTGCTGCATGAGGGCATGGTGTGGGACCTGGTGCGGGACACGGTGGACTTCGCCGACGGGGTGCGCTTCGACCGCGAGTACGTCTGGCACACGGGTGCCGTGGCGGTGCTCGCCGTCGACGACCGGGACCGGGTGCTGATGATCCGTCAGTACCGCCATCCCGTGGGGCACAGCCTCTGGGAGATCCCCGCCGGCCTGCTGGACCTGGACGGAGAGCCGCCGCACCTCGCCGCCGCCCGCGAGCTGGCCGAGGAGACCGGGTACGCACCGGAGCGGATGGAGACCCTCGTGGACCTGCGTCCCAGCCCCGGGGGAACGACGAGGTGATCCGGGTCTACCTCGCCTCCGGGGTGCGGGCGAGCGAGGAGGAGTTCGAGCGCACCGACGAGGAGGCTGAGCTGATCCCTCGCTGGGTGCCGCTGGCCGAGGCGGTCACCGCCGTGCTCGAGGGGCGCATCACCAACGCCACCACCGTCTCCGCCCTGCTCGCGCTGCAGGCGCTGCGCAGCGCCTGCCCGGGCTCGGGGTCAGTGCGGCTGCGCCCAGCCGATGCGCCCTTCATGCAGCGGCCCGGGAGGGGATGAGCCCTCGCGACGGGCGATACGGCGGGGGAGCGGTCAGTCCTGTTCGGTGAGTGCCCGGTGGATCACCGGGGCGCTCTGCTCGACCTGCCAGGGTCGAGCGCCGAGCACGGCGAGCTGCTCGGCGAGCTCCGGCTCGGCCGGGGCCTGCTCGTGCTCCCACACCCACTGGCGCAGCAGCGCCGGCTGCATGAGGTTCTCCGGCGGCATCTCGAGGTCCTCGGCGCGCTCACCGAGGGCGGTGCGCGCCTGCTGGTAGCGCTCGGCGACCTCGGGGTACTTCTTGGACCAGAGCTTGTGGGGCGGGGGATAGGACCGCTCGTTGCGTTCGGGCAGGTGTGCGGCGGGCAGCTCGATCCCGGAGCGGGCCGCCTGCCACCAGATGTCCTTGCGGCGCAGCTTCGGGGGCAGGGCACGGTCGAAGGCGTCGCGGCCGCGGGTCGCCTCCTTCGCGGCGGCGACGATGTCGCGATCCTTGATCACCCGGTGCGGGGAGGGTCCTCCGCACCGGCGATCTCGTCGCGCCGGGTCCACATCTCCCGTGCGGCGGCGAGCTGCTTGGCGGAGCGCAGGGCTCCCAGACCGTGCAGCCCCCGCCAGCTCGAGGAGCGGGTGGGGCCGTGCTCGCGGGTGCGCTCATGCTCGAACTCCTGGCGTGCCCACTCCTCCTTCCCGGCTTCCCGCAGACGCTCGATGAGGACATCGCGGACCTCCACCAGCACTTCGACGTCCAGGGCGGCGTAGCTGAGCCACCCCTCCGGCAGCGGGCGGCGGGACCAGTCGGCGGCGGAGTGCTCCTTGGCGAGGCGCAGCCCGAGCGTGTCCTCGACGACAGCGCCGAGGCCCACCCGTTCCATGCCCAGCAACCGGGCGGCGAGCTCGGTGTCGAAGAGCGAACCCGGGTGCAGGCCGATCTCCGCGAGGCTCGGCAGGTCCTGCCCGGCGGCATGCAGCACCCATTCGCGGGCGCGCAGCATCGTGGTCAGGGTGCCGGGCATGGGGAAGGCCAGCGGGTCGATCAGCGCGGTCCCGGCGGTCTCGGTGCGCAGCTGCACGAGGTAGGCCCGAGAGCTGTAGCGGTAGCTGGAGGCGCGTTCGGCATCGACCGAGACGGGCTCCTCAGGGGCAGCGGCGGCTGCCTCGCACCAGGCGAGCAGCGGCTGGAGCCGATCGATCACGGGCACCAGACCGTCACGCGGCGCCTTCAGGTCGGTGAGCTCACGGGAGTCCGTCACCGGGCGTCACCGGCTTCCTCGGGGCGCGGGGCCCTCGCATGGTGGGTGGGAGCGATCGGGGCGATGCGGGGCGGCGCCGGCGGCAGGCCGCCTGCGGCTGCGAGCATCGCGATCCACGCCGCGAAATGGGGTGCCAGGTCGATCTCCGGCGAGTCGCCCAGTTCCTCGGCGCCGCCGGGGCCCGTGGCGGCGAGCGGCTCCGGTGTCCAGGACACCCGCATCTCGACGTCCACAGTCGAGGGGCGCGAGGCGAGCGCGCCGTAGGACTGGGAGACCACGCGCGTGGCGGTGCAGCCCAGCTCACGGGCCTCGGCCTCATGCAGCTCGAGCGACTCGGTGACCCAGGACCAGGCCACGTCGCCGAGCATCGACTCGACCGCGAACTCGGCCTCGAGCTGAGCCTGGACCAGCGCGACCATCCGGTACGTGCCGTCCCATGACTCCTGGCCGGCGGGGTCGTGGAGGATCACCAGGCGCCCGGAGGCGAGCTCATCATCGTGCACCAGGATCTCTCCGGTGCACGCCCAGGTCGACGGGGCCATCCTCGACGGTGCGGGAATGGTGCGCCAGATGAACTCGGGGCGCTGCGGGGCGCTGGTCATGGCGTCGACGGCGGCACGGAAGGTGTCGTCGCCGGAGCGGATTCGATGGACGGACACGCAGGGAGATTATCCGTGCGGCGAGCATATGTCCGGCAGGCGCGCCGAGGGCCCCGGGACCGGGCCCGCGGGTCAGCGGGAGCTGTCGCCGTCCGCTGCGGCATCGTCGCTGTGGACGAGGCTGATGGAGTTGATGCAGTAGCGCTGGTCGGTCGGGGTCGAGAAGCCCTCGCCCTCGAACACGTGGCCGAGATGGGAGCCGCATGCGGCACAGCGCACCTCGATGCGCCGCATGCCCAGCGAGGTGTCCTCGAGCAGGTCGACGGCATCGGAGTCGGTCGGTGCGTAGAAGGCGGGCCACCCGCAGTGGGCATCGAACTGGGTGGTGGCGGTGAACAGCTCAGCGCCGCAGCCCTTGCAGGCGTAGGTGCCCGCCGGGCGCACCTCCTCGTACTCGCCGGTGCCGGGGCGCTCGGTGCCACCCTGACGGAGCACCTGGTACTCCGCGGGGGTGAGGCGCTCACGCCACTCCAGGTCGCTGATCGTCAGGGGATATGGGCGGGAGCCGATGGGTTCGGTGGACATCAGGGAGCCTCCGATTCTGCGACGCCGAAGGGCGCCGCTCGCGCGAGCGTGCATCCGCTCGTCAGTGGATGGAGAACGAGGTGTTCACACACTCGATCCTAGCCCCCGGCTAGGATGCGCGGTATGACGCGCGACCTCTCCCGGACCCGCTCGACCACCGCCTCACTGCGGCGGCTCCTGTCACAACCGCACCGCCCTGACCAGGCTCGATGGCCTGTGGTTGCGGTGTATGGCGCGGTCGGCGCCGCCTCCATGTTCGCGCTCAGCGGAGGGCTGCTGACCGTCGGCGCGCGGGTGATGGCCCGCCTGCCGCTGGTGCCGAGGGATAGCCTGCGGGGACGGCAGGACGTGACATTGCGCGCTGTCCACCCGGATCGGGTGCACCTGGACGCCACCAAGGTCACGCGCCGGGACGGGGTCCTCGCGCTGCGCCAGGGAGGGGGCGCGGCCCATGTGCGGCTCGGGCCGGTGCAGGGGCACCCCACTGCGACGACGGTCTCCCGGCCGCTGTGGGCCGCGGACACCGAGGAGCCCCTCGAGGTGGAGAGCGCCTCCAGCAACGGCTTCTTCTGGGCCGGAACACCAGAGACCGCGCACGGCCTGCCCACCGAGGACGTCGAGATCGAGTCCCCGGTGGGACGGATGCCGGCCTGGCTGGTGCGGCCCGATCCCCTGCGGGGTGCTGCGGCGGGGAACGAGGACACCTGGGCGATCCTCATCCACGGCCATGGCTCAGCCCGCGGAGAGGCGCTGCGTGTGATCCCGCTGCTGCACCGGCTGGGGCTGACGAGCCTGACGATCACGTACCGCAACGATGTCGGTGCTCCGGCCTCCGCCGACCGCATGCACCACCTCGGCTCCGCCGAGTGGGAGGACACCGAGGCCGCGATCGACGAGGCGGTCGCTCGCGGCGCGCGCCGGATCCTGCTGATGGGGTGGTCGATGGGCGGCGGCATCGCGCTGCGCGTCTCGGTGCGCTCCGCCCACCGTGACCGGATCGCCGCGCTGGTCCTCGACTCCCCAGCCATCGACTGGCAGGACATCCTGATCCACCACGCCACCTCGCTCCGGGCACCGGCCCCGATGCGGCAGCTGGCCCTGTGGATGATGACTTCGCAGTTCGGTGCCCGCATGGTGCGCCTGCACGAGCCGCTCGCACTGCACGAGATGACCCCTCCGTACTACGCCGAGCACCTCACCCACCGCACCCTGCTGTTCCACGCGCTCGACGACGAGACGGTCCCGCCGGAGCCCAGCCGGCAGCTCGCGGCGATGCGCCCCGACCTCATCGAGTTCGTCCCCTTCGAGGGGGCGTCGCACACCCGCGAGTGGAACCGCGACCCGATCCGCTACGAGCGGCTGCTCGCCGACTACCTGGTGCGGGTGCTGGACCTGGAGGAATCGGTGGGCAGCATCGAGGTGCCGGTGCGGGACCCCGCCTCTCGCGCCCTGGAGGGGTCGATAGGGCTGCGGCTCTGAGGCTCCGGAAGCCTTGAGCTGCCGGGCTCAGCCGCGGACGTGACGGGAGATCGTCGCGTGCTTCCCCACCAGCAGCGAGCTGAGATCCCAATCCTGCTCATGGGATGCGCCGCGCAGCACCCGTGAGGAGTCGCCGCCGACGCTGCGATGCGTGGTCGAGAAGCACAGCTCGTCGAGCAGACCGGCGGCGGCCAGACGACCGAGCGCCGCCGGGCCGCCCTCCGCCTGGATCGCTCGGAGGCCTCGCTCGGCGAGGCTCTGCACCGCAGCTGCCGGGGTCTCGGCGAGGATCACCTGCTCCACGGGGATGCCGGAGCGCACCGCAGCCCGCCGAGCCTCGCCCGGCGGAGTGATCAGGTACGTCGGCCAGTCCGGCTCTATCGTGTCCGGGAGCTCGCCGCTGCGGGACCAGATCGCCAGCGCGGGGCGCCCGGCCCCGCCGGGCCGAAGCGAGGGGGACAGCAGATCGTCGCGGCCCAGCGGGCGGCGGTAGTCCTCGGTGCGCACCGTCTCGGCGCCGACCAGGACCACGTCCGTCAGCGCGCGCAGCACATCGAAGACGAAGGAGTCGTCCGGATTGCGCAGGGTGCCGCTGGTCCCGTCGGACCCGACGATCGCACCGTCGATCGTGGTGTTCATCATCGCTCGCACATGCGCACCGCCGGCTGCAGGCGGAGTCACCGCGTAGAGGTCCGCCACGAGTCGCGCGCCCTCGGCGTCAGCGGTCACCGGCGCGGGAGCGGGCAGCAGCACACCCTCTCTCATCAGCAGGTGCACGGCAGACCTCCGAGGCGGATCGAGGAACGGGGTGTGGGGTCGATCATCGCCCACCGGGCCAGTCGCGGTCGAACCGGCGACCCCGGCTCGCAGGCCCCTACACTGACCGGCGTGACCGATGCACTGAGCGACCGCCGGCCGGAACCGTCCCTCGAGCGCATGCTCGCGGATCTGGTGCCACCGCCGCGGTTCGCCGATGCGCGGCTGGACAACTACGTCCCCGATCCTGCGCACCCCTCCCAGGAGGAGGCGAAGCAGCGGATCACCGACTTCGCCGCCGAGCTCGGCAGGCCGCGCGGCGGCCTGCTGTCCCGCCTCCGTCGCAAGAGCGAGAGCCGGCGCGCGGCATCTACCTCGACGGAGGGTTCGGCGTCGGCAAGACCCACCTGCTGACCTCCCTCTTCCATGAGGTCGGCGGCAAACGCGTGTACGGCACTTTCGTGGAGTACACCGACCTGGTGGGAGCGCTCGGCTTCCAGAAGGCGGTGGATCTGCTGGGAGAGTCACTGCTGGTGTGCATCGACGAGTTCGAGCTCGACGACCCGGGTGACACCCTCCTGATGACCCGGCTCATCCGGGAGCTGTCGGACCGGGGGTCGCCATCGTCGCCACCTCCAACACCCTGCCGGATGCTCTCGGGGAGGGGCGCTTCGCCGCCCAGGACTTCCTGCGCGAGATCCAGGCGATGGCCCAGCGGTTCCAGGTGCTGCGGGTCGACGGCGAGGACTACCGCCGACGCGACGGCGTCACCGAGATCCGCACCCTGCCCGAGGCGGAGGTGCGCGAGCACGCCGAATCCATGCCGGAGGCGACTCTCGACCTCTTCGATCCGTTGCTCGCACATCTGACCAAGGTCCACCCCTCCCGGTACGGGGCGCTGATCGACGAGGTCGCCGCCGCACACCTCACCGGCATGCACGGGCTGACCCATCACCACGATGCGCTGCGATTCGTGGTGCTCGTGGACCGTCTCTACGACCGCGAGGTGCCGGTGCTGGTCTCGCTCCGCGCGGACAGCGCCGACGGGGAAGCAAGCAGCTCCCCGGCGGCGGTCCTCGAAGACCTGTTCTCCGAGGAGCTGCTGCGCAGCGGCTACCGCAAGAAGTACCTGCGCTCGCTGTCCCGCCTCGCCTCGCTCGCGAACGACGGCGGCAAGCTCCTGCACCAGGGGACGGCCGACGCCGCCTCCTGAGGGCCCGTCTCAGGCGGTGGTGACGGATCGCAGCACCACCGCACCCGGGCCGCGGAGAGCGAGCCTGCCGTCAGGACCGTGCTCGAGCTCCCCGAAGGCCGCGAGAACCTCGGCGGCGCGCGGGCCGTCCACCATCTCGCCCGGCCCGCGGTGCGCCAGCACCGTCAGCTCCCCGCGATGCAGAAGCACCGTCTCCTCGGCGAGCACCTCCACCTCGGTGCGGCGCAGATCGGGATCGTGGAGGTCGCTGCGCTCACGGCGCAGCGCGATCAGGGCGCGGTACCACGCCAGCATCCGCGCATGCGCCCCCTGTTCCCGCTCCTCCCAGCGCAGGATCGAGGATTCGAAGGTCGCACGCTTCTGCGGGTCCGGCACCGTCTGGCCCCACCCCATGGCGGCGAACTCCCGCGCTCGGCCGGCGCTGACGAGCTCGCCCAGCTCACCCTCATGGTCGGTGAAGTAGGTGAAGGGGTCGAGGCCGCCCACTCCTCGCCCTGGAAGAGCATCGGCGTGCCCGGGCCCAGCAGGATCAGCGCGATCGCCGCAGCCTGCTGGCCGGCCTCGAGCCCGGCATGGATCCGGTCCCCGGCAGCCCGGTTGCCCACCTGGTCGTGGTTCTGCAGGAAGGTCACGAAGGAGTGCGCGTCGTACTGCGTCGAAGCGGGATCGACGGGCGCACCCCACACGCGGCCACGGAAGGTGGAGTGGGTGCCGGTGTGCAGGAACACCCCTGCAGCACGGCGGCGAGCACCTCGGCGCTGCCGAAGTCCCCGTAATAGCCCGCGCGCTCGCCGGTGATCCAGGCGTGCACCCCGTGATGGACATCGTCGGCCCACTGCATGTCCATGCCCAGGCCGCCCGCAGCGGTGGGGGTGACGGTGGCGGGCTGGTTGCGGTCGGACTCCGCGATGAGGGTCAGCGGACGGCCCGTCTGCGCGCTCCACGCCGCGACGGCGTCGGCGAGCTCCGCCAGGAGATGCTGCGAGGAGTCGTCCCGCAGCTCATGCACGGCATCCAGCCGCAGCCCGTCGATCCCGACGTCGACCAGCCACTGGCGCACGCTGCCCAGCAGGAAGTCACGGACCTCCCGGGAGCCGGGCTGATCGAGGTTCACCGCCGAGCCCCAGGGGGTCTCATGCTCCTGCGTGAAGTACGGACCGAACTGGCCCAGATAGTTGCCCGAGGGGCCCAGATGGTTGTGGACCACGTCGAGCACCACGGCGAGGCCCCGCGCATGGGCGGCCGCGACGAAACGGGCCAGGCCCGCCGGTCCGCCGTAGGAGCCGTGGACGGCATACAGCCCCACCCCGTCGTAGCCCCAGCCGCGCTCGCCGGGGAAGGTCGCGATCGGCAGCAGCTCGATGGCATCGACCCCGAGCTCGACCAGCTCGTCGAGCCTCTCGATCGCAGAGTCGAAGGTGCCGCCCGTGCCGTCGGGGCCCGGGGTGAAGGTGCCGATATGCAGCTCGTAGAGCACCCTCCCGCGCAGCTCCCGGCTCGGCCAGGAGTCATCGCCCCGCAGCGCGCGGGGATCGACGACCTCGCTGTCGGCGTGCACCCCATCCGGCTGGGAGAGCGAGCGCGGATCAGGCAGCCACAGCTCGGCGTCGTCGAGCCGGAAGGCGTAGCGTGCGCCGGGCACGGCAGGGACATCGGGAAGGTGGAACCAGCCGCCCTCCGCTGCGCTCATCGGATGCTCGACGCCGTCGATGCGGATGCTCACGCTGCCCGCCGAGGGGGCCCACACCTCGTAGCGGTCGTAGGCACGGGCGGACGGGCGGCCCGCCTCGGGAGCGGTCATCGGGCCTCCTCCTTGGCGCCGGTGCGCACCAGCAGCGCCACCGGCCAGTCGTCGAGCAGCTCGCCCAGCGACAGCTGACCGCCCTCGAACTCGACACCGCTGAGCGCGTCCCGCCACCGGCCGGGCGGCAGCGCGATCCAGCTGTCGCCCCAGCCGCCGCGCTGGGAGAGCCCGTGCGCGAGGCGGGTGACGATGGTGACCGTCTCGACCTCGCCCTCGCCGACCGCGCGCCCGAAGGCCACTGCGTGACCCGTGGTGGTGGGCAAGGGGCGATAGCTCGCCTCCCGGCCCTGGAAGAGCTCGGGGCGCTCTCTGCGCAGCACCAGCGTGCGATGGGTGAGCCAGAGCTTCTCGTCACCGATCCCGTCGGGCCCGGCGCCCTCGATCATGCGTGCCAGCCGTGCCTCATGGGCGGCATGGTCCACGGGGCGGCGATTGTCCGGATCCACGAGGGAGAGGTCGATCGACTCATTGCCCTGGTACACATCCGGCACCCCGGGCATCGTCAGCTGCACGAGCTTCTGCCCGAGGATCGCGCTGCGCTGCGCAGCGGCGGTGCGGCGGGTCCATCCGCTGAGGGTCCGATCGACCTCCGCGGAGTCCAGCGCGGCCCGGCCCAGCGCCAGCACCTGCTGCTCGTACTCGGCGTCCTGCTCGGTCCAGGTCGTGAAGGACTTCGCCTCCCGCATGGCCTTCAGCAGGTAGCCGTCCAGTCGCTCCGCCGTGAGCGGTGCGGCCGCGGAGCCCGGCAGCTCCCAGCAGCCGGCGAGGGTCTGCCACAGCAGCAGCTCGATCGCCCCGTCGACCCGGTCGCCGCGGTGCTCGGAGGTGGCACGGTCGAGATCCTGCACCGTCAGCGCCCATTCGAGCGGCTGCTCGGTGAGCACTGCGAGACGTGCCCGAACGTCCTCGCTGCGCTTGGTGTCATGAGTGGACAGGGTCGTCATCGCGTCGGGACGGGTACGGACCATCGACTGGGCATGATCGTGCAGCTGATCCGGCTCCACCCCGATCCGGTCCGGATCCGCGCCCACCTCGTTGACGGCGAGGAAGCGGGTGTAGCGATAGAAGGCGGTGTCCTCGAGGCCCTTGGCGTGGACGGGGCCACAGGTCTGTGCGAAGCGCACCACCACCTCGTCCCGGTCCGCGCTGCGGGTGCGACCGGCGCTGCCCACCTCATCCCCGCAGACCAGCGCGACCACGAGCTCGAGGGTCGTCACCACGTCCTCGTCGTCGCCCAGACGCTGTCGTGCCCTCGCCGCCGCCTGCTCGATCACGGCCCGCTCGGAACCGGGCGCCGTCTCCCCGGGCACGATGTACGCGCGATAGCGGTCCATCGACCCCAGCAGCGCGACCACGGTCCGCTGGAGATTCCGACGAGTGGTGTCGCGCAGTCGGATGTCCTCCTGGCAGATGCGATGGATCAGCGTGGTCAGGCGTTCGATCTCCGCCCACAGGCTGGTGGAGATGATCTGGTCCGTCGACTCCGCGGCGACCTCCTCGAAGGGGCGCAGATCACCGGTGCGGCGCTGCCACAGGTGGGTCAGTCCGATGGCGCCGTGCGGATCGTGGAACAGGCCGCCCACCCGCCAGAGCGCGTCGTAGCCGGTGGTGCCGGCACAGGAGAAGTCGCCGGGCAGCTGCTCCTCGCCCTCGAGGATCTTCTCCACCACCGTCCAGGCGCCCCCGGTGGCGCGTTCGAGGTCCCGCAAGTAGCCGCGTGGATCGGCCAGACCGTCGGGGTGGTCGATGCGGTATCCGTCGATCACGCCCTCGCCCTGCAGGCTCAGCAGCGTGTCATGCGTCGCGGTGAAGACGTGCGGCAGCTCCACCTGGAGCCCGGCGAGGGTGTCCACGTCGAAGAAGCGGCGATAGTTCAGCTCCTCGTCGGAGACCTTCCAGTACGCCAGGCGGTACCACTGGCGATCCAGGAGGTCGGCGAGGCCGAGATGCTCGGTCCCGGCGGCGACCGGCAGCACGTGATCGTAATAGCGCACCACGGTCTCCGTCGCCGTGGTGCCGTCCGCCCGCGGGACGGACTCACGGCCCACGGAGATCTCCCCGTCTGAGAGGACCGCTCCGATGGGTCGGCCGAGCACCGGCACCAAGATGGAGAGCTCTGCCGAGGGGTCCAGGTCGAACCAGTCGGCGAAGGGGGAGCGGGGGCCGCCCCTCAGCACCGACCACAGCGCCCGGTTGTGCCAGATCGGGGTCGGGATCGCCATGTGGTTCGGCACCACGTCGACGATGAGCCCCAGACCGTGGGCATGGGCGGTGTCCGCGAGCCGCCGCAGCGCTTCCTCCCCGCCGATCTCCTCCCCGATCCGGGTGTGGTCGACCACGTCATAGCCGTGGGTCGAGCCGGGCGCCGCCTGCAGCACGGGGGAGCAGAAGAGATGGCCCACCCCGAGCCTTGCGAGGTACGGGACCACCGCGACGGCGTCATCAGCGGTGAAGCCCTCGTGCAGCTGCAGCCGGTAGGTGGAGGTCGGCACGGGGCGGATGGCGCGCAGCGCCCCGTGGTGGTGGCGGCTTCGCGATGCACCGCCGGGGAACGGCGGTCGGGATCGATGCTCAACGGTCGGTGCACTCCTTCGTCGCGGCCCCGGGGTCGGGGAATCGGTCTCAGGCGCGGGCGGGCCGGTCCTCGTCCTCGCGAGCGCCGCTCTCGGCCTCGGCATCCATCGGTGGACGCATGAGGACCAGGATCGAGTGGCCGGGGCGGGAGAGGGTCTGAGAGGCCTCGAGCACGGCGCCGACGTCGACCGTCTCTCCGGTACCCAGGACCACCTTCCATGCCTCGCCGTGATCGGCGGGCGGCAGGGTGAAGTCCACGGGGTTGCCGGAGGCGTTGAACATCACCAGCGCGGAGTGACCGACGATGCGCTCACCGCGCAGGTTCGGCTCGGGGATCGCCGAGCCGTTGAGGAACATCGTCAGACACTTGTTCTGCGCGTCCTCCCAGGCCTCGTCCGCCATCGGCGCCCCATCCGTGCCGAGCCATTCGACGTCCGGCAGGGCAGAGTCGGCACCGTCCCGGGCCACCCCTCGCAGGAAGCGCCGACGGCGGAAGATCGAGTGCTCGCGGCGCAGGGCGATCATGCTCTGCGTGAACCAGAGCATCTCCATCTGGTGCTGGTCCAGCTCCCAGTCGACCCACGACAGCTCGTTGTCCTGGCAGTAGGTGTTGTTGTTGCCGTCCTGCGTGCGACCCATCTCGTCGCCGTGCAGGATCATCGGCACGCCCTGGCTGAGCAGCAGCGTGGCCATCAGGTTCTTCATCCGGCGCAGCCGCAGGTCCAGCACCTCCGCATCCTCCGTCGGCCCCTCGACCCCGGAGTTCCAGGAACGGTTGTGGCTCTCGCCGTCGTTGCCGTCCTCACCATTGGCCTCGTTATGGCGGTCGTTGTACGAGACCAGGTCGCGCAGGGTGAATCCGTCATGGGCGGTGACGAAGTTGATCGACGCGATCGGGGTGCGCCCGGTGTGCTGATAGAGATCGGAGCTCCCCGCCAGGCGGGATGTGAAGTCACCCAGGATGCCGGGCTCGGAGCGGTGGAAGTCCCGCGCCGTGTCGCGGTACTTCCCGTTCCACTCGGACCACAGCGGAGGGAACCCGCCCACCTGGTAGCCGCCCTCGCCCAGGTCCCAGGGCTCGGCGATGAGCTTGACCTGCGAGATGACCGGGTCCTGCTGGATGATGTCGAAGAAGGCGGAGAGCCGGTCCACCTCGTGCAGCTCACGAGCGAGGGTGGAGGCCAGGTCGAAGCGGAACCCGTCCACGTGCATCTCGGTGACCCAGTAGCGCAGCGAGTCCATGATCAGCTGCAGCACGTGCGGGGGGTACGCATCAGCAGCGAGTTCCCGGTGCCGGTGGTGTCGTAGTAGTGGGTCTTGTCCTCCTCGACCAGCCGGTAGTACGCGGCGTTGTCGATGCCCCGGAAGCACAGGGTGGGGCCCTGATGGTTCCCTTCGGCGGTGTGGTTGTAGACCACGTCGAGGATGACCTCGATGTCCGCCTCGTGCAGATTCTTGACCATCTGCTTGAACTCCTGGACCTGCTGGCCCAGCTGCCCGGAGTAGGAGTACTCGTTGTGAGGGGCGAAGAAGCCGATGGTGTTGTAGCCCCAGTAGTTGCGCATCCCCTTCTCGACCAGGTGGCCGTCCTGCACGAACTGGTGCACCGGCATCAGCTCCACGGCGGTGACGCCCAGCTCCTTGAGGTGCTCGATGATTGCCGGATGTCCCATCGCGACATAGGTGCCGCGGATGTTCTCGTCGATGTCCGGGTGGAGCATCGTCAGACCCTTGATGTGCGCCTCGTAGATCACGGTGTCGTGATACTCGTGGGCGGGGGATGGTCGTTGCCCCAGTCGAAGTAGGGGGAGACCACCACGGAGTGCATGGTGTGCTCCGCGGAGTCCTCGGTGTTCCGCTCCTCCGGCGCCTCGAAGTCGTAGCTGTACAGCGAGGGGTGGTTGCTCGCCATCCCGGCGATCGCCTTGGCGTAGGGGTCCAGCAGCAGCTTCGAGGGATCGCAGCGATGGCCGGCGGAGGGATCGTAGGGGCCGTGCACGCGGAAGCCGTACCGCTGCCCGGGCTGCACCGACGGCAGGTAAATGTGCCACACGTAGGCGTCAACCTCGGTGATCTCGACCTGGCGTTCGGAGCCGTCCTCGTCGATGAGGCACAGCTCCACCCTCTCGGCCACTTCGGAGAACAGCGCGAAGTTGGTGCCGGAGCCGTCGAAGGTGGCACCCAGGGGGTAGGACTGTCCGGGCCAGATCTGCATGGCCTCAGAGTAGTCGGCTCCCGCCCGGACGGGACCGGGTTGATGACCGGGCGCACGTGTCCGTGCCCACGGTGCGCTGACATGACGAAGGCCCCTCGATGTTCCGAGGGGGCCTTGCGTGGTGGGCGATACTGGGATCGAACCAGTGACCTCTTCCGTGTCAGGGAAGCGCGCTACCGCTGCGCCAATCGCCCGGTGCGTCCGAGGACGCGGGGGAGGGGATGGAGCGGACGACCGGATTCGAACCGGCGACCCTCACCTTGGCAAGGTGATGCTCTACCAACTGAGCTACGTCCGCACATCGGCCATGCCGACGAGGGAAGACGATATGCGGGTCCGAGCATCGGCGCAAATGCTGCGGCCCCACAGTGTCCGAGGTCACCGCCGGGTCGCTGTGTCGGCGGGGCTGCGGAGATGCAGGGGTGGGGCGGCCATGGGGCGGTCGGGCGACGATCCTCGGTCGGGCTTCACGGGGAGCGGGATGCGAAGTGCTTCGAGCCCGGCCGGCCCACCTCGAGGAGCACTGCTTTTCAGTAGAGGGACGCAGGTCACACTGGAATTGGTGCGAACTCCCCAGGAGTCCATGTAGGATTCTTCGAGTCCACTCAGGTGAGTGGCCAGCACCTTCGGGCGATTGGCGCAGGGGTAGCGCGCTTCCTTCACACGGAAGAGGTCACTGGTTCGATCCCAGTATCGCCCACGGCAGGATCCCAGGATCCGGTCATGCGGACGTAGCTCAGTTGGTAGAGCATCACCTTGCCAAGGTGAGGGTCGCCGGTTCGAATCCGGTCGTCCGCTCTGGGAGCGGCGCATCCGACGATCGTCGGGAGCGCCTTTTCCATTGGTGTGGCACATCCCGGTGGGTTGGCCGAGTGGTTAGGCAACGGCCTGCAAAGCCGTGTACACGGGTTCGAATCCCGTACCCACCTCCATCGCAGGCCCCCGGGCATGCGGCACGGGCGATTGGCGCAGCGGTAGCGCGCTTCCCTGACACGGAAGAGGTCACTGGTTCGATCCCAGTATCGCCCACCACCACGAAGAGCCCCGGTCCCCACGGACCGGGGCTCTTCTGCCTCCGCGCCGACGGTCAGCCCGTGCGAGCCGAGGCCTCCGACGGGGTGGAGCCATCGCTGAGATCTCCAGGACATTCCCCGCCTGCAGCGGCATCGCTGAGGTGGACCTCCTCGCGGCGGCCGATACGATCATCCGTGGAGCCGGCATCGTCGGCCGGCTCGACCCGAACAGAAGGAGACCCCGTGGCTCAGATCGCCATCACCCTCGACGGATCACCCCAGCACATCGATGAGGGGACCACGGGCACCGAGCTCTTCGCGGGCACCGCCTCGATCATCGCCCTGCGCATCGACGGCGAGCTGTGCGACCTGTACAGCCCCTCGCCGAGGGCCAGGTCGTCGAGGGCGTCGACATCTCCAGCCCCGACGGGCTGTCGATCCTGCGCCACAGCGCCGCGCACGTCCTCGCGCAGGCGGTCCAGAAGACCAACCCCGAGGCGAAGCTCGGCATCGGCCCGCCCATCACCGATGGCTTCTACTACGACTTCGACGTCGCCGAGCCGTTCACCCCGAGTCCCTCAAGACGCTCGAGAAGGAGATGAACCGGATCATCAAGTCCGGTCAGCGCTTCGTGCGCCGAGAGATCTCCGATGACGCCGCCCGGGCCGAGGAGGCCTCCGAGCCGTACAAGCTCGAGCTGATCGGATTGAAGTCCAGCGCCGACGATGCCGCCGAGGGCGCCAGCGTCGAGGTCGGCGAGGGCGGGCTGACCATGTATGACAACGTGGACCGTCGCGGCGAGGTGGTCTGGACGGACCTGTGCCGCGGACCGCACCTGCCCAGCACCAAGCTGATCGGCAACGGCTTCGCCCTGACCCGTTCCGCAGCTGCCTACTGGCGCGGCAGCGAGAAGAACCCGATGCTGCAGCGCGTCTACGGCACCGCCTGGCCGTCGAAGGACGAGCTGCGCGCCCACCAGGAGCGCATCGCCGAGGCCGAGCGCCGCGACCACCGCCGCCTGGGCAGCGAGCTGGACCTGTTCTCCTTCCCGGACGAGATCGGCTCCGGACTGCCCGTGTTCCACCCCAAGGGCGCCATGATCAAGATGGAGATGGAGGACTACTCCCGCCGCCGGCACGTCGAGGCCGGGTACTCCTTCGTCTCCACCCCGCACATCACCAAGAAGAACCTCTTCGAGACCTCGAAGCACCTCGAGTGGTACGCCGAGGGCATGTACCCCCGATGCACGTGGACGAGGAGTTGGACGCCGACGGCAACGTCACCAAGCAGGGCCAGGACTACTACCTCAAGCCCATGAACTGCCCGATGCACAACCTCGTCTACAGCTCCCGCGGACGCTCCTACCGGGAGCTGCCGCTGCGACTGTTCGAGTTCGGGCACGTCTACCGCTACGAGAAGTCCGGCGTGGTGCACGGCCTGACCCGCGCCCGCGGCTTCACCCAGGACGATGCGCACATCTACACCACCCGCGAGCAGATGCGCGAGGAGATCTCCAGCACCCTGGACTTCGTCCTGGGCCTGCTCAAGGACTACGGCCTGGACGACTTCTACCTCGAGCTGTCCACCCGGGATCCCGAGAAGTCCGTCGGCGACGAGTCCACCTGGGAGGAAGCCACCCGCACCCTCGAGGAGGTCGCGACCGCCTCCGGCCTCGACCTGGTCCCCGACCCGGGCGGCGCCGCCTTCTACGGCCCGAAGATCTCCGTCCAGGCGAAGGACGCGATCGGCCGCACCTGGCAGCTGTCCACCATCCAGCTCGACTTCTTCGAGCCCGAGCTGTTCGAGCTCGAGTACACGGCATCCGATGGCTCCCGTCAGCGCCCGGTGATGATCCACCGCGCCCTGTTCGGGTCGATCGAGCGGTTCTTCGGCGTCCTGCTGGAGCACTACGCCGGCGCCTTCCCAGTCTGGCTCGCGCCGGTCCAGGTCGTCGGCGTCCCGGTGGCCGCCGAGTACGTGCCCTACCTCGAGGAGATCGCTGCGAAGCTCCGCGCCCACGGCGTGAGGGTCGAGGTCGACTCCTCGGACGACCGCATGCAGAAGAAGATCCGCACCCACACCAAGGAGAAGGTGCCCTACCTGCTCATCGCCGGCGGCGAGGACCAGGAGAACGGCGCGGTCTCCTTCCGCATGCGCGACGGCAGCCAGGACAACGGCATCGACGTCGACGCGGCGGTCGAGCGCATCGTCACCGCCATCAAGGACAAGGCGCAGGTGTGAGCGAGGGGCAGGAGCACGCCGGGCCCGCCGCCGAGGGCACTGGCCCGGCGGGCCCTGCCCTCGAGGACGCCCGCGACTTCGCGGGCGTCCCCGATGACACCCAGCGGCTGTGGACCCCGCACCGGATGGCCTACATCGGCGGGGAGAACAAGCCGGAGGACCCGCACGACGGCGCGCAGTGCCCGTTCTGCGTCGCCCCGGGCCGAGGGGACGAGGACGCGCTGATCGTCCACCGAGGTGAATCCGCCTACGTGATCCTCAACCTCTACCCGTACAACGCAGGGCACCTGCTGATCTGCCCGTACCGCCATGTCTCCGACTACACGGACCTCGACGAAGCAGAGCTGCTCGAGGTCGCCGAGCTCACGCGCACCGCGATGCGGGTGATCCGCGAGGTGTCGCGGCCGGCCGGGTTCAACCTCGGGATGAACCAGGGGAGATCGCAGGGGCCGGCATCGCCGCGCACCTCCATCAGCACGTGGTGCCGCGCTGGCAGGGCGACGCGAACTTCCTGCCCATCATCGGTCGCACCAAGGCTGTGCCGATACTGCTCGCGGACACCCGCGCGCTGTACGCCGACGCCTGGCCCTGAGTTAGCATGACCGAGGCCGCCTCGACGGTGATCCGCGACGTCTCCGGACACCGAGGGAACGGCCGCACCGACCCGGGGAGAGTCAGGAGTGGCTGTGACGAGCACGACCGGAACGCCGCCGCACCCGGCCCCGCCGCAGGAGCCCCGCGACGGCTACGGCTACGACGTGGAACGGATGGACCCGCGCGCCCCCGAGAGGATGGGCGCGGGCCGGGCCGGGCGCCGGCGCCGCAGGCGGCCCTGGGTGCGATGGGCGCTGTTCGCGCTGTCCTTCCTGTGTCTCGCCGCCGCGGCGCTCGCGCTCTACTTCTTCGTCATCCTGCCGCTGGGCTTCGGCACCTCACTGGTCGCCTTCACCGCGGCGCTCGTGCCGGTGGCGATCGTGCTGGCGGCGGTGTGGTGGATCGACCGGTACACGCCTCAGCCCCGGATGTCGCTGGTCTACGCCTTCGCCTGGGGAGCGATCGGCTCCGTGCTGCTCACACTGTGGTTCGGCGGCCACTTCACAGCATGGATCTCCCCATCCGAGACGGACGCCCTGATCGATTCGTTCCTCGGAACCGTGATCCAGGCGCCCGTGGTCGAGGAGGCCATGAAGAGCGCCGGGCTGATCGGGCTGCTGATCTGGGGCCGGCGGTACATCGCCGGGCCCATCGACGGGGTCGTCTATGCCGCACTGATCGGCGGCGGCTTCGCCTTCACCGAGAACATCCTCTACTTCGGCAACTCCTTCCACCAGTCGCAGGCCGCCGGCGAAGTCGACGTCTTCTGGCAGACGTTCTTCCTGCGCGGCCTGCTCTCGCCCTTCGCGCACGTCTCCTTCACCGCTCTGTGCGGTCTGGGCCTGGGAATCGCAGCGGAGCGGCGGTCCCTGATGCTGTACTTCGGCCTCGGCGTGGGCGGCCTCTCCCTCGGTATGGTGCTGCACGCGCTGTGGAACGGCTCGACCTTCTTCATCCCTGTCGACCCGGCGGCGCCGCTGGCCGGGTTCCTCCGCTACTACGTCACCGTGCAGGTGCCGATCTTCGTGCTGCTGGTCGCGATCGTGCTCTTTCTGCGGCTGCGCGAGAAGCGCATCCTGCGCCGGCAGCTCTCGGAGTACGGCAGGGCGGGCTGGTTCTCGCCCCCGAGGTGGAGCTGCTGGTCTCGATGCGCAAGCGCCGCAGGGCGGAGCGCTGGGCAGTGCGCCACGGCGCCGTGGCGAGGATGGGCATGCGCGACCTGATCCGTTCCGCGGTCGCCCTGGGCCTGGAGCGGCACAGCGTGCTGTTCGGGAAGCCGACGAAGAAGACCCGTGACCGCGAGCGCGAGCTGCTCGAATCGATCACCGCCGACCGTCGTCTGATCGGCTCGCTGACCGCGCCCGTCGTGCGGGGCTGAGCCCGCCGGGGCGGTCGTCGACCGTCCCCCGCCGGCCTGACCCCGGGCCCGCCCGTCCGCTGGCCTAGAATGGGTCGGCAATCCGCCGTCGGTCGGCGGCAGAGTCGGGAGGAGAGAGATGGCAGGGCATTCCAAGTGGGCGACCACGAAGCACAAGAAGGCCGTCATCGATGCCAGGCGAGGCAAGCTGTTCGCCAAGCTGGTCAAGAACATCGAGGTCGCTGCACGGATGGGTGGTCCTGACCCAGTCGGCAACCCCACCCTCTTCGACGCCATCCAGAAGGCGAAGAGGACCTCCGTCCCCAACGACAACATCGAGCGCGCCGTCAAGCGCGGCGGCGGCCTCGAGGGCGACGGCGTCGATTACGAGACGCTGATGTACGAGGGCTACGCCCCCGGCGGTGTCGCCGTCCTGGTCGAGTGCCTGACCGACAACAAGAACCGCGCCGTCTCCGAGGTCCGGCTCGCCTTCAACCGCAACGGCGGCAACATGGCCGATTCCGGGTCCGTCGCGTACCTGTTCGAGCGCAAGGGCGTGGTCGCGGTCCCCAAGGGCGAGCACAGCGAAGATGATCTGCTCGAGGTGGTGCTCGAGGCGGGGGCCGAGGAGATCAACGACGAGGGTGAGACCTTCGAGATCATCTCCGAGGCCACCGACGTGGTCGCCGTGCGCACCGCGCTGCAGGAGGCGGACATCGACTACGACAGCGCCGAGGCGCAGTTCGTACCGACCATGCGCACCCCCGTGGACCTCGACGGCGCCCAGAAGGCGCTGCGTCTGATCGAGGCGCTCGAGGACAGCGACGACGTGCAGAACGTCTTCTCCAACCTCGACATCCCCGACGACGTCGCCGCCCAGCTGGCGGACGCCGAGTGAACCTCGTGAACGGCGCCACCCGCGTGGGCGGCGCCGTTCCGTCCACTTCGGTGCGCGGACGATGACGACGCTGCGAGTGCTCGGGGTGGACCCCGGGCTGACCCGTTGCGGGATCGGTGTCGTCGATGCCTTGGGCGGGCGGCGGGCGAGGCTCATCCATGCCGGGGTGATCCAGTCCGACTCCGACGCTCCGCTGGATCAGAGGCTGCTGACCATCGCGCGCGGTCTGCGCGGCGTGCTCGAGGAGTTCGGGCCGGACGCCGTGGCGGTCGAGCGGGTCTTCAGCCAGAACAACATCTCCACCGTGATGGGCACCGCGCAGGTCTCCGGGATCGCGCTGCTGGAGGCGGCAGAGCGGGGGATCCCCACCGCCATGCACACCCCGTCCGAGGTGAAGGCCGCGGTGACCGGCAGCGGCCGCGCGGACAAGAAGCAGGTCCAGACCATGCTGGTCAAGCTGCTCGGCCTGGACTCCGCGCCGCAGCCGGCGGATGCCTCGGACGCGGTCGCGATCGCCCTGACCCAGCTGTGGCGCGGGCCGGGGCCGGTCACGCTCGACTCGGGGGCGGAGCGCGCACCAGCGCGCAGGCGGTCTGGGCCCGTGCCGAGCACGAGGCCCGACGCGCCCGGGAACGCTCCACCTCCCGACACTGATCGAACAGGTGTTCTAGGCTGGTCGCGTGATCGCATCTCTGACCGGGCAGGTCGCCCGCATCGACCTCGACTCCCTCGTGCTCGAGGTAGGTGGGATCGGCTACCTCGTCCGCACCACCCCGCAGGCGCTGATGGCCACCCGCCACGGCGCCGAGCTCACCCTCCACACCGAGCTGGTGGTCCGCGAGGACTCGATGACGCTCTACGGCTTCCCGCACGCGGACGAGGCCGAGACCTTCCGCATCGTCCAGTCAGTCTCCGGCATCGGCCCCCGCACCGCCCTCGCGGTGCTGGGGTGCTCGAGCCCGAGGAGCTGCGGCGCGCGATCGCGGAACAGGATGCGAAGACCATCACCCGCACCCCGGCATCGGACCGAAGGTCGCCAGCCGCATGCTGCTCGAGCTCAACGGCAAGCTGCCTGCACCCATGATCGCCACGGGCGAGGGCGCCGTCCCCGCTCCTGCCGCCCCCAGCGGCGGTCCGGACGCTGACGTGGTCGAGGCGCTCGTGGGCCTGGGCTGGGCGGAGAAGGCCGCGCTCGGCGCGGTCGAGGCCGCTCGCGCCGACGGCGGCGCGCAGCTGGACGCCGCCGAGCTGCTCCGGCAGTCCCTGCGCGGCCTCGGGGGCCACCGATGAGCGACGAGGACACGTCGCTGACCAGTGCGGAAGCGGTCCCGCCGGAGCGCACTGCCGAAGCCGCCCTGCGCCCGCGCCGGCTCGACGAGTTCGTCGGCCAGAAGGTGGTGCGCGATCAGCTCTCGCTGGTCCTCGATGCGGCGGTCGCCCGAGGAAGGTGCCCCGAGCATGTGCTGCTGTCGGGTCCGCCCGGACTGGGCAAGACCACGCTGGCGATGATCATCGCCGCAGAGCTGGCGACCCCGCTGCGGATCACCTCCGGTCCGGCTGTCCAGCACGCCGGCGATCTCGCCGCGATCCTCTCCTCCCTCGAGGAGGGCGAGGTGCTCTTCATCGATGAGATCCATCGGCTGGCCCGTCCTGTCGAGGAGATGCTGTACATCGCGATGGAAGACTTCCGGGTCGACGTCATCGTCGGCAAGGGCGTCGGCGCCACGTCGATCCCGCTGGATCTCCCGCCCTTCACGGTAGTGGGGGCGACCACCCGCGCCGGCCTGCTTCCGGCACCGCTGCGCGACCGCTTCGGGTTCATCGGCCATCTCGACTTCTACGGCGCCGAGGAGCTGCGCGAGGTGGTGCGGCGCTCTGCCTCACGCCTCGAGATCGAGCTCGAGGAGTCCGCGGCGGTCGAGATCTCCTCCCGCTCACGGGGCACGCCGCGCATCGCCAACCGGCTGCTGCGCCGCGTGCGCGACTGGGCCCAGGTGCGGGGGAGCGGCCGGCTCGACCTCGCCGCCGCGAAGGAGGCGCTGCGCGTCTACGAGGTGGACGAGCGGGGACTCGACCGCCTGGATCGTGCAGTGCTGTCCGCGCTGTGCGGACGCTTCGCCGGCGGGCCCGTGGGGCTCTCCACCCTCGCCGTCGCGGTGGGCGAGGAGATCGAGACCGTCGAGACCATGATCGAACCGTACCTGGTGCGCGAAGGGTTCCTGCTGCGGACCCCGCGCGGCCGCGCGGCGGCCCCCGCCGCCTGGACGCACCTCGGCCTCGAAGCTCCAGAGGGGCCCGAGGGCGTCGCCCCGATGCTCGGCCGCTTCTGAGCCGAGGATGATCGACGCATCACCCTGAGAGGCGAGGGGCCGCTCGGCGGGTACAGTGGGGCGGTCAATCGTCCGCGGCAGGACCCGATCCGTGCAGGAGCATCGTGAGGGGCTCCGCCGAAAGGAACTCCGTGGAATCCCTTCTTCCTCTCCTGCTCATCTTCGCTGTCATGATGCTGCCCCTGCTGTTCATGTCGAACCGCCAGAAGAAGATGCAGCAGAAGCAGGCTGAGCTGGTGAAGCAGCTGGGCGTCGGCGACGAGGTCCGCACGCACTCCGGCTTCTACGGCCTGATCATCGACTCCTACGACGATGTCGTGATCCTCGAGTCCGAGAACGGTGCCCAGACCAAGTGGGCCCGCCAGGCGATCTCCCAGGCCGTCGACCCCATCGATGAGGTCGAGGGCTCGGAGCAGGAGCTGGACTCCGATCTGGAGCGCGAGGGCGGTATCCCCGGCGTGACCGTCTCCGAGGACGACGCTCGTGGCGAGGACCAGCGCCGCGACGAGCGCTGAGCAGCGCAGACCTCGTACCGGGCGCCCGTTCCAGGGCCGCCCACCTGATCACCGCTCGTCCGCCGTCCTGAGGAAATACGCACCATGCCCGCACGTCGCATTGCCCTCGCGGCCCTCGCGGTGCTTATCCTGCTGCTCGGCGGCGGGATCGGCGCCGGGGTCTGGAAGGGCGACTGGCAGCCAGCACCCAAGCTCGCCCTCGACCTCGAGGGCGGCACCCAGATCATCCTGCAGGCGCAGTCCCGCGACGGCTCCGCGATCGACGCCGCCGCCATGGAGCAGGCGCGCCAGATCATGAGCCAGCGCGTCAACGCCATGGGCGTGGCGGAGACCGAGATCACGGTGCAGGGCGGCACCAACATCGTCATCGACGTCCCCGGTCAGCTGGACCAGGCCACCTCGGAGGCCGTA
The DNA here is from genome assembly GCF_014400405.1 of Brachybacterium sp. Z12. Taxonomy (GTDB): domain Bacteria; phylum Actinomycetota; class Actinomycetes; order Actinomycetales; family Dermabacteraceae; genus Brachybacterium. The sequence goes on from NZ_CP060496.1 coordinate 1,562,994, forward strand.
CGCCAGACCGCTGCGATGTCGTTCCGCCCGGTGCTGGGCGTGGTCGCCCCTGAGGGGAGCGGCGAGGCGATGCCCTCCGACGGCGGCGGCGAGGCCTCCGATGGAGGCAGCGAGGGTGAGGGTGCGGAGGAGACTTCCAGCGCGCCCGCGGATCCGTCCCAGCAGCTGTTCGACGGGCTCGTCGGCTCCGACTCCTCGATGGCGCCGCCGGCCGCGCCGGCAGAGGGCGACCTCCCGTACCCCGCATGGTCCATGGACTGGCTCACGCCCGAGATCCAGACCGAGCTGATGGCGGCGGACTGCGTGGACCCGCGTGCCCAGCAGGAGAGGGTCGCCGAAGCCTCTGCAGATGAACCCGTGGTGGCCTGCGACCCCGACGGCACAGCGAAGTACCTGCTCGGTCCCGAAGTGGTCGCCGGCGCCGCGATCGAGAGCTCCGGAGTGGCGGCTGACGTCACCCCCACCGGCCAGGCGACCGGCTACTACGTGGTGAACATGAGCTTCGCGGAGGATGCCGCGGAGTCGTTCTCGGGCATGACCTCCGCCCTCTACAACGGCCAGGGCGCCACCGCTGCCTTCGGCATCGTGCTGGACGGACTGGTCATCTCAGCCCCTGAGGTGCAGGAGCCGTCCCCGGGCGGTGAAGCTTCGATCTCCGGGAACTTCTCGCAGGAAGAGGCCGGTCAGCTCTCCGATCAGCTGCGCTTCGGCGCCCTGCCCCTCGAGTTCGACGTCGCCTCCGAGCAGCAGATCTCCGCGACCCTCGGAGCGGATCAGCTCCAGATGGGGCTCATCGCGGGGCTCATCGGCCTGGCTCTGGTGGTGCTGTACGCCTTCGCGCAGTACCGACTGCTCTCGATCGTGACCATGTCGAGCCTGTTCATCATGGGGCTGCTCACCTACGGCACCCTCACCGTGCTGTCCAACATCCCCGACATCGGCTACCGGCTCTCCCTCGCCGGCGTGGTGGGCCTGATCGTCGCGATCGCCTTCACCGCGGACTCGTTCATCGTGTACTTCGAACGGGTGCGTGACGAGATCCGTGACGGCCGAGGCATCGTCGCGGCGGTGGACCATGGATGGGATCGTGCCAAGCGCACGATCCTCGCCTCCGACATGGTGAACCTGATCGCGGCCGTCGTGCTCTACGTGCTGTCCACCGGTGGTGTGCGCGGATTCGCCTTCGTGCTGGGGCTGACCACGGTGCTCGACCTCGTGATCGTCTTCCTGTTCACCCACCCCGTGCTCCAGGCCCTGGTGCGCACCCGGTTCTTCGGCAAGGGCCACCCCTGGAGCGGGCTGGATCCCGCCCGTCTGGATCGTGACGTCCCCGCCTATGCCGGCCGCGGCCGGGTGCGCGTGGCCGGGGAGCGTGGCCTACGAGGCCGCGATGATGCGGAGGAGGAGGCCCGCGAACCGATCGCGGTGCGCCGAGCCCGCCTGGAGCGGGAGGCCGCGGAGCGTGCCGCCTCCGCGGAGACGGAACAGACCGCCTCGACCAAGACCGCCGAAAGGCCTGGCGACCAGACCGGCATCAGTGACGACGACTCCGAGGAGCAGAGCCGATGAGCGCGACCTTCGCCCGGTTCGGCAACGACCTCCACGCCGGGCGGCGGATCATCCCGCTGGTGACCCGCCGCAGGACCTGGTACCTGCTCAGCGTGATCGGCATCGTGCTGCTCGCGGGGCTGGCGGTGCTGCGCGGTCCGAACCTCGGTATCGAGTTCACCGGCGGCTCGGAGTTCCAGGTCGCCGGGGTCGCAGACACCGAGCAGACCTCGGCGCGCGACGTGGTCCGCGAACACCTGCCCGACCGCGAACCCAAGATCACCGTGCTGGGACAGGACACCGTGCGGGTCCAGACCGAGCAGCTCGACTCCACCGAGACCGCAGCCCTCGCCCAGGATCTCGCCGCCGCCTACTCGGTCTCGCCCGAGGCGATCTCCACCTCGTACATCGGCCCGGTGTGGAGCGGCGACGTCACCCAGAAGATGCTCCGCGGCGTGGTCGTGTTCCTCGTGCTCGTGGCCGGCATGATGGCCCTGTACTTCCGCGACCTCAAGGCGTCCCTCGCCGCGATGGGCGCGCTCGTCCACGACATGCTCGTCACCGCGGGGATCTACCTGGTCGTGGGCTTCGAGATCACACCGGGCACGGTGATCGGCTTCCTCACCGTCATGGGCTACTCGCTGTACGACACGATCGTCGTCTTCGACAAGGTCCGCGAGAACATCGACGGTCTCACCCGCCAGCGGCGCAGCACCTTCGCGGACCAGGTCCAGCTCGCGGCCAACCAGACCCTCGTGCGCTCGATCAACACCTCGGTGGTGGCCCTGCTCCCGATCGGCTCGATCCTCGCGATCGGCGCCTTCCTGCTGGGCGCGGGCACGCTCAAGGACATCTCCCTGGCCCTGTTCATCGGCATCATCGCCGGTACCTATTCCTCGATCTTCCTGGCACCGGGCTTCCTGGTGGACCTGCGTCGCCGCGAGCCCGAGATCGCCGCGCACACCGAGCAGGTGCTCCGGGAGCGTCGCGGAGAGGATGCCACCCCGGCGCCGGGTCGCCGTCGCGCCCGCACCACCGCCGAGGAGACCCCCGAGGACGAGAGCGAGCCGGCGACAGCGGATGCGGAGGAGGACGCCGAGGACGATCTCCCGGTGGAGGACCACGACACGGAGCCCGAGGCCGACGGGGCCACCGCACCCGCAGCTCGTTCCGAGCGTCATCAGCCGCGCCGCTCATCGCGCCGCCGGCGCACCACACCCAAGCGAGGACACCGATGACCGATCCCGTGCCCACCACGGAGCAGATCGAGGCGATGCTGCACTCGCACATCGCCGAGTACCCCGATTTCCCGGCCCCGGGCGTGCTGTTCCGGGACATCACCCCGCTGCTGCGTGACGCTGCGGCCCTGCGTGCGGTGATCCAGTACTGGATCACGCTGATCCCCGAGGACATCGAGTACATCGTGGGGACCGAGGCACGCGGCTTCGTGCTGGGCGCTCCGCTGGCCTACGAGATGGGGGCCGGGTTCATCCCGGTGCGCAAGGCGGGAAAGCTGCCCGGCACGCCCGCCAGCCTGAAGTACGACCTCGAGTACGGCAGCGCAGAGATCCAGATCCCCGAGAACTCGCTTCCTGCAGGGGCCCGGACGCTGATCGTCGACGACCTGCTCGCCACCGGCGGCACCGCCGCGGCGACGATCGAGCTCACGCGCCGCTTCGACGTCGAGGTCCTCGGTGCCTCCTTCCTGATCGAGCTCGAGGGCCTCGGCGGGCGTGAGCAGCTGCCCGGCGTGCCGCTGACGACCGTCTGGAGCATCGAGGGCTGAATCCCTGAGGGGCGGCTCCGGAGCAGGACGAGTGCCGCACCGGGGGAGCGCGCGGACGGGGCCCGCGCATCGGTGACCCGCGCGTAGACTGGAACCTCCCAGCCAGGAGGTGCACATGTCGCAGCAGCCCGGATCACAGCCCGCGAAGGCCGATGTTCCCCGGCCCGGCGATCAGAGCGCTTCCTCGACGCCCGCACCGACCCCGCGGGCCCTGCCCCCGGCCCCGCGCCGGGCACGCTCGCGGCTGTCTTTCTTCTCCCCGCGCGCCGGGTCCTCCGTCGATCCTCTGCTGGCACCGCTGCTGGAGACGATGACTGCGGTCAGCCCGAAGGAGAACCTGGAGATCGTCCGGCGGGCGTACACGGTCGCCGAGCGTGCGCACCGCGGACAGACCCGCAAGAGCGGCGATCCCTACATCACCCATCCTGTCTCGGTCGCGACGATCCTGGCCGAGCTGGGGTCCCCGGCCGAAGTGGTCGCCGCCGCGCTGCTGCACGACACCGTGGAGGACACCGACTACTCGCTCGAGCGGCTCCGCTCCGAGTTCGGCGAGGTGATCGCCGTGATGGTCGACGGGGTCACCAAACTGGACAAGGTCACCTACGGCGAAGCGGCCCAGGCTGAGACGGTGCGCAAGATGATCGTGGCGATGAGCCGCGACGTGCGAGTGCTGCTGATCAAGCTGGCCGATCGCCTGCACAACGCGCGGACCTGGAAATATGTCCCTGCCGCCTCCGCCGAGCGGAAGGCGAAGGAGACCCTCGAGATCTACGCGCCGCTGGCGCACCGCCTGGGCCTGAACACGATGAAGTGGGAGCTCGAGGACCGCTCCTTCCAGGTGCTCTACCCGAAGGTGTACGAGGAGATCGTCTCCCTGGTCACCCAGCACGCCCCGGCGCGCGAGCAGTACCTCTCGACCGTCTCCTCGCGGATCCAGGAGGATCTGAAGAAGGCACGGATCAAGGCCGAGGTCACCGGACGGCCCAAGCACTACTACTCGATCTACCAGAAGATGATCGTGCGCGGCCGCGACTTCTCGGACATCTACGACCTGGTCGGGGTGCGGGTGCTGGTGGACACCGTGCGCGACTGCTACGGCGTGCTGGGCACCCTCCACGCACGCTGGTCCCCGGTGCAGGGCCGGTTCAAGGATTACATCGCACTGCCGAAGTTCAATCTGTACCAGTCGCTGCACACCACAGTGATCGGGCCGACCGGCAAACCGGTGGAGATCCAGATCCGCACCCGGGAGATGCACCGCCGGGCGGAGTACGGGGTCGCGGCCCACTGGAAGTACAAGGCGATGGCCGGCAGCCAGGGGGCACGGACTCGACCCCGATCACCAACGACGCGGCCTGGCTGCGACAGCTCATGGACTGGCAGAAGGAGACCACGGACTCGGGGAGTTCCTGGACTCGCTGCGCTTCGAGATCAACACCCAGGAGGTCTACGTCTTCACCCCCAAGGGTGACGTGCTGGCTCTCCCGCAGGGCGCCACTCCCGTCGACTTCGCGTACTCGGTGCACACCGAGGTGGGGCACCGCACCATCGGCGCGCGGGTGAACGGACGCCTGGTCTCCCTCGAGTCGTCCCTGTCCACAGGGGATGTGGTCGAGGTCTTCACCTCGAAGTCCGCGGACGCCGGCCCGAGCCGTGACTGGCTCGGCTTCGTCCAGTCGCCCCGTGCGCGGAACAAGATCCGTCACTGGTTCTCGAAGGAGCGCCGGGAGGAGGCGCTCGAGAAGGGCAAGGAGGAGCTGGCCAAGGCGCTGCGCCGCCAGGATCTGCCGATGCGGCGCCTGCTGACCCACGAGACCCTCGCCACCGTCGCGGACGACCTCAACCTCCCCTCCGTCGATGCGCTGTACACCTCGATAGGCGAGAACCACACGGGCGCTCAGCATGTCGTCGAGAAGCTGCGCGCATCCTTCGGCGGCTCCGACGGCGCCGCGGAGGACCTGGCGGAGATCACCCTGCCGTCCCGGGTGCGGCCGCGCGGCAGCCGCACCGAACGGCACACCTCCGAGACCGATCAGGGCGTCATCGTGGACGGTCACGCGGACCTGTGGGTCAAGCTGGCGAAGTGCTGCGCCCCGGTGCCGGGAGACCCGATCGTCGGCTTCATCACGCGCGGCTCCGGGATCTCCGTCCACCATGAGACCTGTGCGAACGCGATCCAGCTGCAGGAGCAGCAGCCCGATCGGATCGTCGACGTCGCATGGTCGGGTCGCCACAGCACGGCCTATCTAGTGCATATCAAGGTCGAGGCTCTCGACCGGCCGCGCCTGCTGACGGACCTGGCCCTGGTGATCTCCGAGCAGCAGGTGAATCTGCAGTCGGCGTCCGCGCATTCGAACACGGACCGCTTGGCCACCACATTCTTCTCCTTCGAGCTCGCCGACCCCTCCCATCTGCAGTCCGTGCTCGCCCAGGTGCGCCGCATCGAGGGCGTCTATGACGTCTATCGGGTGACCGCCGACGGCAAGCCGGTGGGGACGAGCGCACCGCTGACCACGCGCTGAGCACCCAGCATCTGCTCGAGCCGTTTCCTCGCGGCGTGCACCCCCGGATACCTGTGCATCAGCCGCAGGCGCCGACCGATCTCCTCCACCTGTGCATGGCCGCCGTCGACCAGTTGGTGCAGTGCCGGTCCTGCGATCCGGGTCGGCGCGAACCTCAGCAGATCCAATGCGGTGCGCACGGGGACGGTGATCGGAGCGCCGCCGATGGTCTCGATGTCGTCCGGGAGTATCCGTGAGTGGCGCAGGACCACCCCTGCCAGGTCGCCCCGGTGGGCAGGGGAGAGCAGCTCCGCGTACGGAGGCGGCATGCCTCCCAGCACCACCCACGCCGCGGATGGACCCGCGATGACGTGATGGGCCTGCAGATTCGCGCCGAGCGCGCAGCCCAGGGCGAGCGCCCGCTGCACCGCGCTGCGCAGCAGATCGGGGGCAGGAAGATCCCTGGCAGGATCCGGTGGAGATAGCCGTCGACGACCAGCCCGTGGGTGGAAGGGGTCTCGTCCCAGCGTTGGAGCGAGGCGCCGAGCGGGACGGCGAGCTCCGCCGCGTGACGGGACCACACCGCGCAGAGCCCGACGGACGCGGGATCCGACGGGACGTGAGGGCCGACGTGACGGAGCTCCAGCTCCTGCGCCTGTGCCCGCTCCGATTGTGGCGGCACCGTGGCCTGAAGCGGCACGATGCGGCGCGGAGCGATGAGCTGTTCCATGTCCCGACTCTGATCGGGCCGGGACCGGATGGCAAACGCCCCGCCTGCCACTGTGGACAGACGGGGCGGTGGAGGAGAAGTCGACCACGACGTGCGCGGCCGCGGACTCCAGGAGGTCAGCCGAGGTCGCGCGCGGAGCGCTCGATCACCGCGAGCCATTCCTTGCGGGCCTCGAGGGCAGCCTCCGTCTCGGCGATCTTCTTCGGGTTCCCGCCGGCGACCGCCTTGTCGTACGCCTCCTGGTAGGAGGCGATCGCGGAATGCAGCTGCGAGGAGGCGCCCTCCACACGGGCCTTGGTCCGCGGATCGGTGCGACGCCATTCGTCCTGCTCGGCATCCTTCACAGCACGCTCCACGGAGCGCAGACGATCATCGACGCGGCGCATGTCCCCCGGGGGACCTTGCCGGCCTCCTCCCAGCGGTCCTGGACGGAATGCAGGGCCTTCTTCGCCGCATCGAGGTCCTTGGCCGGGTCGATCGCCTCGGCCTCCGCCAGCAGCGTCTCCTTGACCTCGAGGTTCTTGCGCTGCTCCTCCTCGGTCTCGTGGAGGTCCGCGTTGCGTGCCTGGAAGAAGGTGTCCTGGGCGGCCTTGAACCGCTTCCACTGCGCGTCATCCTTCTGCGGCTGCCGCGCGGTGCGGTGCGCCACTCGGCCATCAGATCCTTGTAGGCGCGGACCGTGGGGCCCCAGTCGGTGGACTCCTGCATCGCTTCGGCGCGCGTGATCAGCTCCTCCTTGACCGCCGCGGCCTCGGAATGCTTGGAGTCCAGCTGCGAGAAGAACTGCTTGCGCATCCGGTCGAAGGTGGCGCGAGCCGCCGAGAGCCGCTTCCACAGAGCCTCCTCGGTGGGACGGTCCAGGGGCACGTCCTCCTTCTGCATCTGCTTCCAGGTGGGCACCATCTGGCGCATGGTGTCGCCGGCGTTCTTCCAGGAGATCTGCTCCGGATCCGTGGCGACCAGGGCCTCGATGGACTCGACGAACTCGGTGCGACGGCGGGACGCCTCCTCGCGACCGGCGGCGCGCTCGGCTTCGAGTGCCTTGATCTTCTCCTTGGCCTGCTCGCGAAGATCCGCGGCCCGCGCCCGCAGCGCCGGGATATCCCCGACGACCTGGGGCTCCTTCAGGTTCTTCCGCAGATTCTCCAGCAGGCGGTTCAGCTCGTTCTGCGTGTGCTCGGGAGCGTTCAGCGTGGTCTGCGTCAGGTCGAGGAAGGCGACCAGATCGAGATAGCCGCGCGCAAAGGGCTCCAGAGCCTTGCTGTGATCCGTCTCGGTGGTGGTGCCGACGGTCCGCACCTGGGTCCCGTCCTGGACCGTGACGGCACCGTCCTCGGCGACGGTGCCGAAGGCGATCGCTGTGGCGAGCTCCTCGGCGGAGTACTCGGTGACCGGGGAGCGACCGGCAGCAGCGCGGCGCTGGGCTTCTTCGCCGCCAGAACGGCGGGGGAGGGCATCGAGGGCTTGGGGACCGTCCCCGGCGTCGGCTTCGGAGCGGGGGCTCCGGGACCGGGCGTCGCGGTCTCGTCCGTGGCGGAGCCGGCCTCGGGCGTGCTCGGCACCGCGGCGGCGTCGGATGCTCCGGCGTCCCCTTCGGGCTGCGCAGGCTCGGCCTCCGCCTGCTCTGCCGGCGCGGCGGCCTCTGCGCCGTCCGTCGGGGCGTCGGCGCCCGTGGGGGCGTCCGCCGGCTCGGGGGCGGAGTCGGTCGGGGGCGTCGAGGCCTGATCAGGAGCCTGATCGGCGGCCGTCTCAGGGGACTGATCGGCGGAAATCGACGCGGGGACGGGAGTCTCGGACTCGCTCACGATTGAGCTCCTTCGGAGGGATCCGCTGCAGGGCGGGACACTGCCGCCATGATCGGCGGTCGGGCTGGCACGTGGACTGCCCCGGGAACGGGGAGAACCACGTCACGGAACTCTACAGTGACCGGCGCATCTCGTCAGACCGGTCCTGCCCCCGATACCCGAAGCACCCCAGGGGGGATAATGGACCCCGGCACTCAGCCCAAGAACCAGAAGGATGTGCACCGCATGGCGAAGATCGCCGCCCTGTCAGGCTTCCCGGAGTGGCTCCCCGCGGAGCGTCTCGTGGAACAGCACGTGATCGACGTGTTCCGCGAGGTGGCCGAGCTGCATGGGTTCTCGGGCATCGAGACGCGCGCCGTCGAACCGCTCGAGCAGCTGCTGCGCAAGGGAGAGATCGACAAGGAGGTGTACGTGCTGCGCCGCCTCCACGCCGAGGGCGAGGACGCCCCGGAACAGACCGGGAACGACCAGTCGCGCACCCTGGGGCTGCACTTCGACCTCACCGTTCCACTGGCCCGCTACGTCCTCGAGCACCAGAACGACCTCGCCTTCCCGCTGCGGCGCTTCCAGATCCAGAAGGTCTGGCGTGGCGAGCGCCCGCAGGACGGCCGCTTCCGCGAGTTCTACCAGGCGGACCTCGACGTGATCGGCCAGGACACCCTGCCCGGGCACATCGAGGCCGAGGTCGCCACGGTGATGGCCGAGATCCTCGACCGGCTCCCGATGCCGCAGTTCACGATCCACGCCAACACCCGCCGCCTCTCCGAGGGATTCTTCCGCTCTATCGGCCTCGAGGACCAGACCGCGGTGCTGCGCAGCCTCGACAAGCTCCCGAAGGTCGGCGCGGAGGCGGTGCGCGAGCTGCTGCTGGCCGAGACCGGAGCGACCCCGGAGCAGGCGCAGGCCTGCCTCGACTTCGCCGCGATCCGCACTCGCGACGGCTCCTTCGCCGAGCAGGTGAGGCAGCTCGGCGGCAGCGGCGAGATGGTGGAGCAGGGCATCGCTGAGCTCACCGCTGTGCTCGAGCGGGTCGAGGCCGCGGTGCCCGGCGTGATCATGGCCGACCTCTCGATCGCACGCGGGCTCGACTACTACACCGGCACCGTCTTCGAGACCTTCGTGACCGGCCATGAATCGCTCGGCTCGATCTGCTCGGGCGGGCGCTATGACTCGCTGGCCGTGGACAACCGCCACACCTATCCGGGCGTGGGCCTGTCCATCGGCCTGTCGCGCCTGGTCTCCCGGCTCCTGTCCGCAGGTCTCGCCAGGCCGAGCCGCAAGGTGCCCACCTGCGTGCTCGTCTCCGTCGCCGACGAGGAGCAGCGCCACCTCAGCGATGCCGTCGCCCGCTCGCTGCGCAGCCGGGGGATCCCTTGCGAGGTGGCGCCCACCGCGGCGAAGTTCGGCAAGCAGATCCGGTACGCGGACCGTCGCGGCATCCCCTTCATCTGGTTCCCGGGCGGCGAAGGAGCGGCCGACGAGGTCAAAGACATCCGCAGCGGCGAGCAGACCGCCGCGGAGGCGACGGTCTGGGAGCCGCCGGCGGAGGATCGGACCGTGCGGGTCCTAGCCGCGGAGCAGACCGCGACCCCGTGAACCGGCGGTGAGCTGAGTCACGCTGCGGCCGTGCGGGAATGTTCCGCGGGGCCGCAGCGTTCCACCGGTCATGGCTACGCTCACCCTGACCACTGAGAACCACGACGCGACCGTCGAGGACGGCATCGTCCTGATCGACTTCTGGGCGGGCTGGTGCGTGCCGTGCCAGCGCTTTGCCCCCATCTTCGAGGAGGCCTCGGACTCGCACGAGGACGTCACCTTCGCCAAGGTCGACACCGAGGACCAGCAGGATCTGGCGATGCGCTACGGCGTCACCTCGATCCCGACCCTGGTCGCCTACCGCGAGGGCATCCCGGTGTTCTCCCAGGCCGGCGCCCTCCCGCAGTCCGCACTCGAGGACCTCATCGGCCAGGTGAAGAACCTGGACATGGACGAGGTCCGCAAGGCCTACGCCGAGGCCCAGGAGAAGCAGGACTGAACCACCCGCTCGACGCGGAACGACCCCGCCACCGATCTCGGTGGCGGGGTCGTTCTCTGTCAGGGGAGCGCGCGGGCTCAGCCCTCGTTGCGGCGGAAGGGGCGGCGCTTCGAGTCGGGGCGGCTCCCGCGGTCGTCACGACGGAACGGACGATCGCCGTCCCGGCGCGGGCCCTTGCCTCCGCGCGGTCCCTGATCCGGGCCGATGCGCAGCTCGCGGCCGCCCACCTTGGCGCGCGAGATCCGGTCCATCTGCTCGGTCGAGAGGGACCCGCGGATCTGCACCAGGGCGAAGTTCGGGAAGATCTGGATCTTGCCGATGTCCTTGCCGGTCAGGCCGCCCTCGCCGGTGATCGCACCGACGATGCCGGGGGACGGGCGCCGTGGGTGTGGCCCACGCCGACCTTGTACGAGGTGTATCCACGCTCGGTCTGCATCGGCTCGCCGCGCGGGCCGCGGTCGCTCTGGCGGTCATCGCCCGAGAGCTTCGCGGTGAACTCCTCTTCCTCGGTCGCGGTGCCGGGACCCTCGTCGCCGACCATCATCGCGCCGAGCGCAGCGGCCAGCTCGGCCGGGTCGAGACCCTGCTCGGTGACGAACTCGCCGATCAGCTCGCGGTAGAGCTCGAGACGGCCGCGCTCGATCCGGTCCGGAACCTGTGCCAGGCGTTCGGCTAGGCGGTGCTTGGACACGTCGCGGGGCGAGGGGATGACCGCCTCGGCAAGCGTCTGCTTGGTGGCGCGCTCGATGTTCTTCAGCTGCCGCCGCTCATGGGGGCCGATGAAGGTCAGCGCCTCACCGGAGCGTCCCGCGCGGCCGGTGCGACCGATGCGGTGGACGTAGGACTCCGCTTCCTTGGGCACGTCGAAGTTGACGACCAGGCCGATCCGCTCGACGTCGAGGCCGCGAGCGGCGACATCGGTGGCGACCAGCACCTGCAGCGAACCGTCGCGCAGCCGCTCGACGATCTTCTCGCGCTCCTTCTGGGGCACGTCACCGCTGATGGAGGAAGCGATCAGGCCGCGGGCGACGAGCGCCGAGCCGACCTCCTCCGCCGCGGCACGGGTGCGCACGAAGACGATCGCGGCCTCTGCTTTGGAGGTCGCCAGCACGCGTGCGAGGGCACCGGTGCGGTGCCGGAACGGCACCACGGCGTAGGTCTGGGTCACGCTCTTGACCGTCGAGGACTGCGGCGACACGCTCACACGCACCGGGTCCTTCATGTGGGTCTGGGCGACCCGCTGGATGGCCGAGGGCATGGTGGCGGAGAACAGGGCCACCTGACGGCTGGCGGGGAGTGGGAGAGGATTTCCTCGACGTCCTCCGCGAAGCCCATCCGCAGCATCTCATCAGCCTCATCCAGGACGGCGAAGCGGATGGTGTCCAGGCGCAGGTTCGTGCGACGCATGTGGTCCATCACGCGGCCGGGGGTGCCGACCACGACCTGGGCGCCGCGCGCCAGCGCCCGCTCCTGCGGGCCGTAGGGGGAGCCGCCGTAGAGCGCGACCACGTCGAGGCCGCCGATCGATGTGGCGAAGGATGCGATGGCGTCGGCCACCTGCATCGCGAGCTCACGGGTGGGGGCGAGGACCAGGGCCTGCACCTGGCGCAGCGACGGGTCGATCGCGGCCAGCAGCGGGAGCCCGAAGGCGGCGGTCTTGCCGGTGCCGGTCTGGGCGACGCCGATCACGTCGCGACCCTCGAGCAGCGGCGGGATGGCCTGGGCCTGGATCGCCGACGGGGTGGTGAAGCCGAGCTCGTCGACCGCCCGGCGCAGCGGGGCGGGAAGAGCGATGTCGTCGAAGCTGGGGCCTGCAGGGGCGCCTCCGGCTCGGCGGGCGCCTCCGGCTCGGGGGAGTCGGTGGCCTCCGGAGCGGCGGTGGCCTCAGGAGTCACAGCGGACTCGGGAGCGACAGCGGCGTCGGGGGCGACAGTGCTGTCGACGTCGACGCTGGTGTCGGGATCGGAGGCAGGGGAGAAATCAGTCATGTTGTCCTTCGACAGTCAGGGGGTGAACAAGCCCTAACGTGTCGCAGGGCGTGATTGCCCAGTCATTGGGCGTGGGCGCCCATACATCTCGCGGAACGAGGATCATGCGGTGGCATGATGCGCCTCGGGCGAACTCGGGCGGAAACGGACCTGCGATCTCGCAGGTCGGACCGTTGTCGAGTCTACGGGCGTGATGGCCCCCGCAACAGTGCCACGGTGGCGATATCCCTCACCCTGCGCGGTAGGCTGGATCCTCCACGCGACCCGCGTGACGGCCGCCGAGCGCATCCGCGCCCGGAGAGCCGTGCCCATCGAACCCTTCAGAAGGACACCTCGTGCTGCGCACCCATACCGCCGGTGAGCTCCGCCAGGAGCACATCGGACAGACCGTCACCCTCACCGGCTGGATCGGCCGTCGCCGTGACCACGGCGGCGTGACGTTCCTCGATCTGCGCGATGCGGGCGGCGTCACCCAGGTGGTGGTCCGCGAGGACGAGGCGATGCACCTGCGCAACGAGTACGTGCTGAAGGTCGTGGGCATCGTCGGGAAGCGCCCCGAAGGCAATGAGAACCCGCTGCTGCCCACCGGTGAGATTGAGGTCACGGCCGAGACGGTCGAGGTGCTGAGCGCCTCCGCGCCGCTGCCGTTCCAGCTCGACGAGCACTCGGAGGTCGGTGAGGAGGCACGACTGCGCTACCGCTACCTCGATCTGCGTCGTCAGGGCCCCGCCGCGGCCCTCCGCCTGCGCTCCGAGGTCAACCGCGCCGCCCGCGACACCCTCCTGGACCAGGGCTTCCTCGAGGTCGAGACCCCGACCCTCACCCGCTCCACGCCCGAAGGCGCCCGCGACTTCCTGGTGCCCGCGCGTCTCGCGCCCGGCTCCTGGTACGCATTGCCGCAGTCCCCGCAGCTGTTCAAGCAGCTGCTCATGGTGGGCGGGGTCGAGAAGTACTTCCAGCTCGCCCGCTGCTACCGCGACGAGGACTTCCGCGCCGACCGTCAGCCCGAGTTCACCCAGCTCGACGTCGAGATGAGCTTCGTGGACCAGGAGGACGTCCTCTCCCTGGCCGAGGAGATCCTCACCGCGGTGTGGGCCAAGGGCGGCCATCAGGTCACGACGCCGTTCCCGCGCATCACCTATGCAGAGTCGATGCGACGCTACGGCTCCGACAAGCCGGATCTGCGCTTCGACCTCGAACTGGTCGAGATGACCGAGTACTTCCAGGACACGCCGTTCCGCGTGTTCCAGTCCCCGTACGTCGGCGCGATCGTGATGGCCGGCGGAGCCTCGCAGCCCCCGCCGCCAGCTGGACGCCTGGCAGGAATGGGCCAAGCAGCGCGGTGCCAAGGGCTTGGCCTACGTGCTGGTCCAGGAGGACGGCTCCTTCACGGGCCCCGTCTCGAAGAACATCTCGGACGCGGAGAAGGCCGGCCTGCTCGCGGCCACCGGTGCCAGCCCCGGCGACTGCATCTTCTTCGCCGCCGGCGAGGCGAAGGCCTCTCGTGCCCTGCTCGGCGCCGCCCGCAACGAGATCGCCGAACGCCTCGACCTGATTGACCATGACGCCTTCGCCTTCGTGTGGGTGGTCGACGCCCCGATGTTCGAGCCCGCGGCTGATGCCCGTGCCGCCGGTGACGTCGCGGTGGGCGAGGGTTCGTGGACCGCGGTCCACCACGCCTTCACCTCCCCGAAGCCCGAATTCATGGACACCTTCGACGCCGACCCGGGCTCCGCGCTGGCCTACGCCTACGACATCGTGTGCAACGGCAACGAGATCGGCGGCGGCTCGATCCGTATCCACGACCAGTCCGTGCAGCAGCGCGTGTTCAAGGTCATGGGGATCGGAGAGGAGGAGTCGCAGGAGAAGTTCGGCTTCCTGCTCGATGCCTTCCAGTTCGGCGCCCCGCCGCATGGTGGCATCGCCTTCGGCTGGGACCGCATCGTCGCCCTGCTGGCGAAGGAGGAGTCGATCCGAGAGGTCATCGCCTTCCCCAAGACCGGCAACGGCTACGATCCGCTGACCGCGGCGCCTGCGGCGATCACGCCCCAGCAGCGCAAGGAGGCCGGGGTCGACGCCAAGCCTGTCACTCGCGAGGAGAAGGCGGCGAAGCAGGCCGCCGGCGAGGGCTCCGGCGCCTGACCGGTTCCCCACAGACGAGAACGGCCGACGCGATCTCTCGCGTCGGCCGTTCTGTCATCCCCGGAATTCAGCTCGGGCGGGGGCCGCGGGTCTGCTCAGCGGGGCGACTCGCCGTGCTTGATCTGCGCGCGGGGCAGACGGAAGCGCCGGATCTGGATCGCCCGCATGATGCCGTAGCCCACCAGGCCCTGCTGCACCCCACCGAAACGCTCGGTGAGCTGATGGCGCAGGCGCTTGCGCAGGAAGATGCTGTCGACGACGCACAGTGCGATGCCGCCCCACAGCACGATGATCATGCCGGTGCTCAGCAGGGTGGTGAGGTCCGGGCGGATCAGCGGGAGGACCAGCGCGACGAGCATGAAGATCAGGGCGAGCGGGAAGAACAGCTCTGCGACGTTGCGACGGGAGTCGACCACATCGCGCACGAAGCTGCGCTCCCGGCCCCGATGCTGGAGCGGCATCTTCTTCTCATCGCCCGTCATCAGGGCCTGCTGGGCCTCCATCCGCTCCTGGCTCGCCTTCTCGCGGTCCCGGCGGCGGGCCTCCTTGCGGTCGTCGACCACCAGCGGCCTGCGACGGGCCGCCTCGGCCTCTTTGCGGGTACGGGTGGGTCGTCCCTTGGAGCCGGGGCGCGCAGGCTGCAGCTCGGGCTCAGGGTTCTGGGGGTCTCGGACTTGCGGAAGATCACCAGGGCAGTCTAGGTGACGGGTCCTGGGACTCCGTCGAAGGCGGGTTCCGGCGTGAGCCGAGACATTGCTTCGCCGACGTCGCGCCGACCGTGCGCACGCCCATCCCGGCGGTACCGTGACGGGCATGACCACTCATGATCCCTCCCGCCAGGACCTCGTTCCACTCGGTGATGCCGAGGAGGTGGAGACGCTGCGCGCGCGGCTGGAGACGCTGCTGCCGGCCGCGGTCGAGGACCTGAAGGACCTCGTGCGCATCCCCTCGATCGCTTTCGACGGCTATGACCGCGACCCGGTGCGGCGCAGCGCCGAGGCGGTCGCCGCCCTGCTGCGAGGTGCCGGCATGGCTGAGGTGAGCATCGAGTCCGTCGAGGGCGGCAGTCCCGCGGTGATCGGCCGTACGCCCGCCGCCGAGGGCAGGCCCACGGTGCTGCTCTACGCCCACCATGACGTCCAGCCCACCGGGGACCCGGAGGACTGGACGAGCCCGCCGTTCGAGCCCGTCGAGAGGGACGGGCGCCTCTACGGCGCGGCGCGGCCGACGACAAGGCCGGAGTGATGGCGCACGTGACCGCTCTGCGCCTGGTCGGCGAGGAGCTGACCGCCGACGGGGTCGGCGTCACGGTCTTCGTCGAGGGCGAGGAGGAGGCGGGCTCCCCGACCTTCCGCCCGTTCATCGAGACGTACCGGGATCGGCTCGCCGCAGATCTGATCGTCGTGGCCGATTCCGCCAACTGGGCTGTGGGCACCCCGGCGCTGACCACCAGCCTGCGAGGCGTGGTGGATGTGGTCGTCGAGGTGCGCGCGCTGGACCATGCCGTGCACTCGGGGCTGTTCGGCGGCCCGGTGATGGATGCGCTCACCCAGCTCTCCCGCCTGCTGGCCACCCTGCATGACGAGAACGGCGAAGTCGCAGTCGAGGGACTGCTCCGTGCGCCCGACCCGACGGTCGAGATGGGCGAAGCGGACTACCGTCGCGATGCCGGGGTGAGCGAAGGGCTCGAGCTCTCGGGCACCGGCTCCCTGACCGCACGTCTGTGGACCCGCCCGGCGCTCTCCGTGATCGGAATCGACGCGCCCACAGTGCGTGAGGCCTCCAACACCCTGGTCCCCGTCTCGCGGGCCAAGGTGTCGCTGCGGATCCCGCCGGGCGAGGACCCGGACTCGGCGATGGAGGCGCTCGTCGCGCACCTCGAGCGGCACACTCCCTCCACCGCTCAGGTCACGGTGCATCGGGGAGAGCGGGGCAAGCCCTACAGCGCTCGGCAGGCGTCGCCCGCCATGGACCTCGCCCGCACCGCCTTCGCGCGCGCCTGGGGCACTGCGGCGGTGGATACCGGTCTGGGAGGATCGATCCCCTTCATCGCCGACCTGCTCGACGTCTTCCCCGAAGCCGAGGTGCTGGTCACCGGGGTGGAGGATCCCGAGTCCCGGGCACACGGCATCGACGAGTCCCTGCACCTGGGCGAATTCGCACGGGTCTGCCTCGCTGAAGCTCTGCTGCTGCGCAGCGCCGGCGTGCTGGGGGGGGCGGAGCATGAACAGGCCGGTGGAACAGCCCGGGGGAGCGGGCACCCCCATCTCTCCGTTGATGGTCCCGCTGTTGCTGCTCGGCCTGATGATCGGGTTCTTCGCGGGCTACTTCCTCGTGTGGTGGGGCCTGCTGGTCGTCGGCGCCGTGCTCCTCGCGGCAGTCTCCATGGTGTTCTCGGGCAGGAGCCGCGACGGTGCGACCGGAGCGGTGGTGGGTGTCCTGCTGGGATACGCAGGTGTACTCCTGCTGGCGTTCTTCCGAGGCGTCATCTGAGCCTCCGGATCCGCAAGGGAACGAGGTGCTGCGGGCCACGCCGGGAAGGTGAGACGGATCGCCGTGCACACCGTCCCCCGTTCCACGACGCCGAGGCGTATCCTGGAAGGACACGAGCTTCGAGGAGGAAAGCATGACCACGCCCACTACCGAGCGCCCCACCGATGCGCATGGCGTCACCCTCACCTCCGGCGCCGCGCAGAAGGTGACCACGCTGCTGCAGCAGGAGGGCCGCGACGACCTCCGCCTGCGGATCGCCGTCCAGCCCGGTGGCTGCTCCGGACTGATCTACCAGCTGTACTTCGACGAGCGCCTGATGGACAACGATCTGGTCGCCCAGTACGAGGGGGTCGAGGTGATCGTCGACAAGATGAGCAGCCCGTACCTCAGCGGCGCGGTGATCGACTTCTCCGACACCATCGAGAAGCAGGGCTTCACGATCGACAACCCCAACGCCGGCAGCTCCTGCGCCTGCGGCGATTCCTTCGGCTGAGCCGGTATGACCGCATCGAATCCGCCTCGCGGCCGATGCCAGAGATGCAGACGGGCCCGTCCCGGTGACGATCAGATCACCGGGCCGGGCCCGTTCTCGTGTGATCACGGCTACCTGCAGATCACGGACCGGTCACGGAGCTGCGGATGGGATGCTCTGCGGCGAGTCGAGGTGGCTCCACCACCTCCGGAAACCCGTATGATGACGGAGTGCCGTCAAGTGGCGGGCCCTCGGGCCGGTCACGGCCTTCCTATGACGGGGAGGGCGCGGCACTGTGGGCATGTCCCGCCCACATCAGTACCAGCTCCGCGCCGCGGAGCCGGACCGAGTCGACGCGCTCGGTCCGGAGACGCGGTCCGGAGACGACGAGCGGAAGGTCATCCCCTGTGATCCCCCAGGTCCCTCAGCGCGCACGGCGTGTACGTCGCGCAGCGGCAGCAGGCCTCGCCCTGGCCACTCTGGTCCTCGCCGGCTGCACCCAGGCGCAGCAGCGCGGGTTCATGCCCGGCCCGGAAGATGGTCAGGAGGTCACCAGCCACACCGAGCGGATCACGAACCTCTGGGTCGGCTCCTGGGCGGTGCTGGTCCTCGTGGGCATCATGATCTGGGGCCTCACCATCTGGTGCGCGATCGCCTACCGCCGCCGCAAGAACGACACCGGCTTCCCGGTCCAGCTGCGTTACCACGTGCCGCTCGAGCTGATGTTCACGCTCGTACCCGTGGTCATGGTGCTGACCCTCTTCTACTTCACGCAGCGTGACGCCCGTGAGATCGAGATGCACGTGGCGGAGCCCGACTACACAGTCAACGTGGTCGCCAAGCAGTGGAGCTGGGACATCAACTACGTCGACCAGGACGTCCACGAGCCCGCGGGTGTGCAGTCCTTCGCCACCGGCCAGCCGGGCGCGGCGGAGTCGCTGCCGGAGCTGTATCTCCCCGTCGGCCAGACCGTCGAGTTCCGCCTCGACTCGCGTGACGTCATCCATTCGTTCTGGGTCGTGGACTTCCTGTACAAGAAGGACATGGTGCCGGGGCACACCAACAGCTTCCAGCTCACGCCGACGCGTGAGGGCACCTACGCCGGCAAGTGCGCGGAGCTCTGCGGCGAGTACCACTCGGACATGCTGTTCAACGTGGTCGTCGTCTCCCAGGAGGAGTTCGACGCGCACATGGAGGAGCTGCGTACGCAGGGCTACGAGGGCCAGCTGGGCGTGGATCTGAACCGTAACCAGGAGGAGTGGAGCATGCGCGAGATGCATGATGATGCCGGTCCTCGCTACACCGAGGAGACCGACTCCACCGGTACCGAGGGAGAGAACGAGTGAGCACCGAGACCACCGCCGCACCGAGCAGCTCGGTCGCCGCGCGGTTCCAGGAAGAGCGGCCGACGAATCTCGGCCAGCAGATGTTCAAGCTCCTGACCACGACCGATCACAAGCTGATCGGCATGATGTACATGGGCATGGCCTTCGCGTTCTTCGCGTTCGGCGGCTTGCTCGCACTCGGCATCCGCACCGAGCTCTGGGAGCCTGGACTGCAGGTCGTGGTCTCCAAGGACCAGTACAACCAGCTGTTCACCATGCACGGCACGATCATGCTGCTCATGTTCGGCACACCGCTGTTCAACGGCTTCGCGAACTACCTCGTGCCGCTGCAGATCGGCGCCGTGGACATGGCCTTCCCGCGCCTGAACATGTTCGCTTTCTGGATCACCGGCTTCGGCTCGCTGATCGTGGTCTCCGGCTTCCTCACCCCTCAGGGGGCGGCCTCGTTCGGCTGGTTTGCCTACGCGCCACTGTCGGACACCACGTTCTCCCCTGGCCTGGGCGGTGATCTGTGGGTGTTCGGCCTGGCCTTGCAGGGCTTCGGAACGATCCTCGGCTCGGTCAACTTCATCACCACGATCCTGTGCATGCGGATGCCCGGCATGACCATGTTCCGCATGCCGATCTTCACCTGGAACACTCTCATCACCGCAGTCTTGGTGCTGATGGCGTTCCCGCCGCTGGCTTCCGCCCTGCTGGCGCTAGGCGCTGATCGGCGCTTCGAAGCGAACATCTTCGATCCTGCCAACGGTGGACCGATCCTGTGGCAGCATCTCTTCTGGTTCTTCGGCCACCCCGAGGTGTACGTTCTCGCGCTGCCCTTCTTCGGTATCGCCTCCGAGATCATCCCCGCCTTCTCCCGCAAGCCGATCTTCGGCTACAAGACGCTGGTGGGTGCGACGATCGCGATCGCTGCACTGTCCGTCACCGTGTGGGCGCACCACATGTACACCACCGGTGCGGTCATGCTCGACTTCTTCGCCTTCATGACAATGCTGATCGCGGTGCCGACGGGCGTGAAGTTCTTCAACTGGGTGGGCACGATGTGGCGAGGGTCGTTGACCTTCGAGACCCCGATGCTGTTCACCCTCGGCTTCCTCACCACCTTCATCTTCGGTGGCCTGACCGGAGTCATCCTGTCCTCGCCGGTGCTGGACTTCCACATCTCCGACACCTACTTCGTGGTCGCGCACTTCCACTACGTGATGGCCGGCACCGTGGTCTTCGAGATGTTCGCCGGCTTCTACTTCTGGTGGCCGAAAATGTTCGGCTACAAACTCAGCGAGGGGCTCGGCAAGCTGCACTTCTGGCTGCTGACCCTGGGCTTCCACATGACGTTCTTGATCCAGCACTGGCTGGGTGTGGACGGTGCGCCGCGTCGATACGTGAACTACCTCCACGAGGACGGGTTCGACTGGATGAACCAGATCTCGACCGTCGGTGCGTTCATCATGGGTGCCTCGACCCTGCCGTTCCTGCTCAACGTGGTGCTGACCCACGTCAAGGGCAAGAAGGTGGAGGTCGATGATCCCTGGGGTTACGGCGCTTCTCTCGAGTGGGCGACTTCCTGCCCACCGCCGCGTCATAACTTCCATTCCCTGCCCCGTGTCCGTTCCGAGCGTCCGGCGTTCGATCTCCACCACCCGGAGGTCGCGCTGCAGGACCACATGCTCGCTGAAGAACCCGCTGCGAACCCGAGGACGAACTGACATGAGAGCAACGGCAAAGATCTTCTGGATCCTGGCGGTCTTCTTCCTGATCGTCGCCATCGCGTACGCCTTCGTCACTGGCACCTACGAGCCCCTGGGCATCGAGACCGTCGGTTTCCCGGCGCTCCTCGCGCTGGCTGGTCTCGCCATGATGATCGCCGTCACTGCCTCCCTGGCCGTCAAGAAGAACGACCTCGGAGCCTCTGACGACCTGGACGGCGAGGTCTCCGATGACGCCGGCGTGCAGGGT
This sequence comes from Brachybacterium sp. Z12, assembly GCF_014400405.1. Taxonomy (GTDB): domain Bacteria; phylum Actinomycetota; class Actinomycetes; order Actinomycetales; family Dermabacteraceae; genus Brachybacterium. Next base: position 1,583,799 of record NZ_CP060496.1, read on the forward strand.
AGCTTCTCCCCGTACAGCTGGGCACCGCTGTGGGCATCCCTCGGCGCCTCGCTCTGCTTCCTCGGTGTGGCCGCAGGATGGTGGATCTTCGCCTTCGGCGTCATGTTCGCCATCTACGGCGTGCTGCTCTGGGTCATGGAGTTCTCCGTGGGACAGCACGCACACTGATCAACGGTTCGCATGCCTCTTCAAGGGCATGCACATCGCCAGCGGGCCCCGCATCGTTCATCGATGCGGGGCCCGTTGCTTGCTTCCTGGGCACTGCGCGCCCTGTGGCCCCTGCTGCAGAGACCAGCGCATAGAGCGCGGCCATGGAGATGTACGGGAGCTCGCACCGCTGCGCCTCGAGCGCCGGGACCGCTTTGCCGCGCGAGCCTCATGCGTCCCGATCAGCTCATCACGCAATGACGTTGGAGGCAGGTCGTGAGGGGCTTCGCCGCCACCCGCACACCCGGACCATGGCACGAGATGCGGGCTGCGGGGCGTGCCATATCTCGTCGTCTTGCCGGGGTGTCCCTTCGAACTTCGTCGAGGGGTGGGCTGCGTGATTGGCCCGGGGCTCTCGGCGAGGGTTGTGCGTCGCGCTATTGGTCTCTGCGCCAGCGGAGCCAGACGGCATCAGTTTCTGGCCAGGGCGGTTCGGTGTGGTTGAACCCCTCTCGTGCGTAGAACGTACCCGCGGTCGAGTTGTCCGGTTCGTACTCGGTAAGCAGATCGCATCCACGCTTTCGTGCTCGGTCCTTGGCGGCTTCGTCAAGAGCGTGCCCGAGTCCTGAGCCGTGTTCCGATGGCAAGACATAGAGCTTCCACATGACGAGGTCGTCCCCGAGGCCCTCGACTTCGGTCATGCCGACCACGCCTTGTGAGGTTTCTGCAACGTCGATGTTGTCTGCGTCGATGGCTGCACGGATCGCTTCGGCACTCCAGTAGGAGTCCAGTCCCTCCATCACGTAGCGCGCGCCTTTGATGGTGCCGTATGTCGCTGGCCAGGTGGAGACGCCGACATACCTCACCCCGTCCAGGTCTTCGGTACGTGGACGGCGATCCCTGTTGGTCATGACGAAGGTGACGGGGAGGGGGAGTACCGGATCATCGACCGCGCTGGTTGGTAAGCAATCAAAAGGCGTGTTGAGTGAAACAGCGCTTTGGATACGTAATCCTGGGCCCGTCTGGCTGAAGCCCGTGGTGTGCCCCGCCGGCCGGACCGAGGAGCACGTCCGGCCGCGCGGCCCGCGGTATAGCGTCAGCTCCCGCCATGAATGCGGCGACTATGATCGCGCCGTGCGCGCGATCGGACGCGGACGACGAGCAGAAGGAGTCGACGATGATCGGTGGAGCGAACCCGGTGGGCAGGGCGCGTCAGGAACTGCGGCAGCTCTTCCCGGACGATGAGGACTTCGAGGGCGCCGTCGAATGGGCGCGCCGGGTGTTCGCAGCAGAGCAGATCGACGCGGATTCCGCGTCGCTGCGCTCCGTACGGGCGCTGCGCAAGAACGATCGTCGGCTGAGCAGGATCGCCGCCCGATATCTGGCAGAAGCTGCTGCCGGGAAGCGGCCGGGGAGCGCACGTCCTCCTTCAACCCGCATCTGGAGTGAGCTGCCGCTCGGTGCCGAGCGAGTACGGGACAAACAGTGGCAAGATGCCTCACCGCTCCCCAGCAGCTGCCCGGGACGTGCGAAGGGCCCCGAGGAACAGTTCCTCGGGGCCCTTCAACGTCTGCGTTCAGCGCAGCCAGAACGGCTCAGTCAGTGAGACGACTTCTCCGAGGGGGTCCGGTAGTCCCCGCCGGTGAGCTCGTCAATGACGTGCTTCTCGTGGCCGTGATGCTCGAGCGCCTCGCGGAGCTCGGCCGGCGTGACCGGATCGATCCGGTCCTTAAAGAAGAAGCTCGTGGCCTTCGCACGGAGCGCGGAGACGCCCTTACCGGCCTTGAGAGGGCGGTAGTCATCGTGCTGCACCAGGACCCAGCGGTCGTACTCGCTCAGCGGTGCATGGATCTCGATCATGTTGCCGGTGTCCGTGCGCACGATCCGCGAGGTCTCCTCGCCGTGCAGTGCCAGGTCACGCTTCTGGCGCTGGATCGACAGGCACAGTCGCTTCGTGATGTAGAACGACAGCACCGGCACCACGAAGAAGCCGATCCGCAGTGCCCAGGTCAGGTCGTTGATCGACAGGTCCAGAGCAATAGCGATCAGGTCGTTCGTGGCCGCGAGGGCGAGGATCAGGTAGGTCATGATCCAGGCGACCCCGAGGCCGGTTCGGACCGGGGTGTTGTACGGCAGATCGTTGAGGTGATGCTCGCGATCGTCTCCGGTGACCCATGCCTCGAGGAACGGGTACAGCGCGAGAGCGGCCAGCAGCAGCCCGTAGATGCCCATGGGGATGAGCATGTTCCAGGAGAGCACGTAGCCGAAGATCGTCGACTCCCAGCCCGGGATCAGGCGCAGCCCGCCGTCGGTCCAGAGCATGTACCAGTCAGGCTGCGAGCCTGCCGAGACGGGGGAGGGGTCGTAGGGGCCGTAGTTCCACACCCCGTTGATCGAGGTGGTCGCCGAGATCATGGTGATGATCCCGAAGACCAGGAAGAAGAATCCTCCGGCCTTGGCCGCGTAGACCGGGAACACCGGGAACCCGACCACGTTGCGCTCGGTGCGACCCGGGCCGGGGTACTGCGTGTGCTTGTGCAGCACGAGCAGCACCAGGTGGATCGCGATCAGTCCGAGGATCATCGCGGGGACCAGCAGGATATGGACGGTGAACAGTCGCGGGATGATGTCGGTGCCGGGGAACTCGCCGCCGAACATGAGCATCACCAGGTACGTGCCCACCACGGGCATGGACTTCATCAGCCCTTCGACGACGCGCAGGCCGTTGCCGGAGAGCACGTCATCGGGGAGGGAGTAGCCGGAGAAGCCGGCAACCATGCCCAGGACCATGAGGGTGAAGCCCACGAGCCAGTTGAGCTCGCGCGGCTTGCGGAACGCACCGGTGAAGAACACGCGGAACATGTGCACGAAGATCGCGACCATGAACACGAGTGCAGACCAGTGGTGCATCTGGCGGAACAGCAGGCCGCCGGTGACCTCGAACGAGATCTCGAGCGTGGACTCATAGGCGCGAGACATCGTGGCGCCCTGCAGCGCCTCGTACGGGCCGTTGTAGACGACCTCCGACATGGAGGGGTCGAAGAACATCGTCAGGAAGGTTCCCGAGATCAGCAGGATGACGAAGCTGTACAGCGCCACCTCACCGAACATGAACGACCAGTGGTCGGGGAAGATCTTGCGGGCCATGAACTTGATGAGGCCGCCGCCGGCGACGCGCTTATCGAGCCAGTCGCCGCCTACTGCGCCGAGCTTGTACACGCGGGAATTGTTCGCGTCGACGGAAGTCTGCTTCCGGGTGCTGGGAGTCGTGGTCGACACGTGATCACACATCCTTGTTCTTGTGGATGTTCCAGAAGCTGGGGCCGATCGGCTCGATGAAGTCGCCGGGGGCCACCAGGTATCCCTCGTCGTCGACCTGGATCGGGAGCTGGGGAAGGGGGCGGTGCGCCGGGCCGAAGATCACCTTGGCGCCGTCGGTGACGTCGAAGGTGGACTGGTGGCAGGGGCACAGCATGTGGTGGGTCTGCTGCTCGTAGAGAGCGACCGGGCAGCCCACGTGGGTGCAGATCTTGGAGAAGGCCAGCACTCCCTCGACACCCATCGCCATGCTGTCCTCGTTCTTGGCGAGCTTGGGGTCGAAGCGCACGATCACGGCCGCGGCCTTCGCACGCTCCTCGATATGGTGCTCGGTCTCGCTGGTCAGGCCCTCGGGCATGATGTGGAAGATCGAGTTCATCGCGACGTCGGAGAGCTTGATCGGCGTGCCGTCGTGATCGCGGGCGAGGCGCTGGCCCGGGTTGTGGCCCCAGAAGGTGTGGTGGAGCTTGTTGCCCGGCAGTGGGCCGAGCGTCGACAGCGGAGCCAGCACGGCGATCGGAAGCGCTGCCAGAGCGGCGACCATCGCGGTGACGATCACGGGGCGACGGGCGATGCCCGACTCCTCGAGGCCGTCGTTGATGATGCCGACGGCGGCCTCGCGGGTTTCGTCGGAGCTGCGGATGTCGTGCCGCTCCTCGACCATCTCTTCATCGGGCATGAGGGTCTTGGCCCAGTGCACGGCGGCCGCACCGATGAAGAACACGGCGATCGCGAGTCCGAGGCCGATGGTGAGGTTCGACCACCACAGGGCGCTGGGGCTCTTCTCCTCCGCGAAGAGGTTGATGCCGGTGGGCGTGACGAGGAAGTACGCCGCGATGAAGAGGACCGTGCCCACGACGCTCAGCAGGAACATGCTGGCGACGATGAGCTCCGCGCGCTTCTCCGCGGCCTTCGAGATATCCGCCTGGCGATGGACATGGGGAGGCAGGCCCGGGTTCGGGAAGCCGCCACCCTCCTTGGAGGAGATGGCGCTCACGCCGCTGGCGGGGAGCTGCCGTCGAGGTTGTTGTTCATGCTCGCATTCACTTGGCCTTCGCCCCCAGCCACACTGCGCAGCCCAGGAGCAGGGACAGAACGATCGTCCACACGTACAGGCCCTCGGTCACCGGACCGAGCGAGCCCAGGGAGATACCGCCGGGGAGCCCGTCTCATCGAGGGTCTCGAGGTACCTGATGACGTCGCGCTTGTCCGACGGGGAGAGGTTGGTGTCGTTGAAGACCGGCATGTTCTGCGGGCCGGTCTCCATGGCCTCGTAGACGTGCTTGGATTCCAGGCCGACAACCGGGGGTGCGTACTTGCCGCGGGTCAGGGCACCGCCGGCACCGGCAGCGTTGTGGCACATGGCGCAGTTGATCCGGAAGATCTCGCCACCCTTGGTGGCATCACCCTTGCTGGTGTCGAGCCACTCCTCGTCGGGAACCGCGGGACCGGGGCCGAGCGAGGCCACGTAGGCGGCCAGCTGGCGGGTCTGCTCCTCGTTCATCTGCGGGGGCTTGCGGGCGGCCTGCGCGCCGGCGGACTGCATCGGCATGCGGCCGGTGCCCACCTGGAAATCGACCGAGGCGGCGCCCACACCGATCAGGGACGGGCCGATGGTGCCGCCATCGGCGTCGAGGAGACCTTCCGCGTTGCGGCCGTGGCAGGTCGCGCAGTTGGCGAGGAACAGCGCCTCGCCAGCGTCGACGTCATCCTCTGTGTAGGCCTCGGCCTGGGCCGTCTGCGGCTGCAGGGCGGCATACAGCCCGCCGGTCGCGACGAGCGCGAGCAACAGGATCACGAGTAGCGCCATCGGGTGATGACGACGTGCGGCGAGAGCCTTCACGGTTCGGACCTCGATTCGTGGAGGGGGTGGACTGAGCGGTGACGGGGGAAGGGGGACGCAACGGGCCTGAGCGGCCGTGTGCGTCACCGGGGATCAGAAGATCCTCCAGTTGAAGTCGACCGGGACTGCATGGCCGGAGTTCCCGAGCGTCATGATCGGATCGAGCATGTACACGATGAAGAACAGCACGACCCAGACCACATCCACGAAGTGCCAGTAGTACGAGATGCAGATCGCGGAGACCTGCTCATGGGCCGTGAACTGATCCGCCGCGTAGGCCCGCATGAGGACCATCAGGAAGGCGATCAGGCCGCCGATCACGTGAATGCCGTGGAAGCCGGTGGAGAGGTAAAACACCGAGCTGAAGGGCGAGGATGACATCGTCACGCCGTGGTGGACGAGCTCGGCGTACTCGTACGCCTGACCGGACACGAAAATCGCGCCGAGGATGAAGGTGAGCGTGTACCACTCGATCATCCCCCAGCCGGCGATGTTGAAGATCGAGCCCTCACGGCGCTTTCGCGGAGTGAAGGTGGCACCGTTGGGCCACCGGCCCTCGGCGATGTAGACGCCGATCTGACAGGTCACGGAGCTGAACACAAGGATCGAGGTGTTCAGCAGCGCGAAACCATGGGTGAAGTTCGACTGACCTTCGGAGAAGGTGTCCGGCGCCATCGAGCGCAGGGTGAACAACATGGCGAACAGGCCGCCGAAGAACATCAACTCGCTGGCAAGCCAGACGAGGGTGCCGATCTGCGTCGGGTTCGGGCGGCCGACCGCTGGGGTGGCAGCGGGGGCTGAGCGCTCAGGCAAGGTCGCAGTAGTCACGTCACCATTATGTCGTGTCGTCAGATTCGGTGTGCCGGTACACGACGACCGGGCACATCGCGGGGCCTGCGCCCCGGGCGGACCGGGCCATCATATCTCTCCTGACGTCGTGTCACGAACCCAGACACGCATCGATAGCCCCAGGTGGTCCGCCATGTGCGGGGCCGTGACCGTTCCGTGATCCGCACCGTGATCAGGTCGACGATCAGCGGTGTGCAGATGCGATGATCGGAGCATGAACGAGAACACCCCAACCTGGTCCAGGATCACGGCGCAGCTCGTGCGCGGCGAGGAGCTCGACGGTCCTGCGGCGTCGTGGGCGATGGACGAGGTCATGTCGGGGAACGCGACTCCGGTGCAGCTGGCGGGCTTCCTCGTCGCGCTGCAGTCCAAGGGTGTCACCAGCACGGAGCTCGAGGCACTGGCCGATTCGATGATCGAACATGCCCGCGCGGTGGACGCGCCCGCGCAGGCGATCGACATCGTCGGGACCGGTGGCGACCTCGCGCAGACCGTGAACATCTCCACCATGGCATCCGTGGTGATCGCCGCCACGGGGCGGACCGTGGTGAAGCACGGCAACCGTGCCTCGACCTCGAAATCCGGTTCGGCGGACGTGCTGGAGGCCCTCGGCATCCGCCTGGACCTGCCGGTGTCTCAGGTCGAGGAGCTGGTGAGCCGTATCGGCATGACTTTCCTCTTCGCCCAGGTCTTCCACCCCTCGATGAAATATGCGGCGGAGGCGCGACGGGGTCTGGGGATCCCCACGGTGATGAACATCCTGGGACCGATCACGAACCCCGCTCGCCCGCGGGCGAGCGCCGTGGGTGTCGCCGATCCGACGATCGCTCCCACGGTGGCCGGTGTCTTCGCCTCACGGGGGACCAGTGCGCTGGTCTTCCGCGGCCAGGACGGGCTGGATGAGCTGACGGTCACTGCTCCCTCCGACATCTGGGAGGTGCGGGGAGGCGAGGTCCGACGGCATGTGCTGGACCCCGCTGTGCTGGTGGACGTCCCGCGCAGCGGGCATGACTCGCTGCGGGGAGGGACCGCAGAGGAGAACGCCCAGGTGGCGCGCGACCTCTACGCGGGACTCCGCCACGGCAGGATGGGACCGATCCGCGACGCGGTGCTGCTCAACGCCGCCGCAGGTGTCGTCGCGTTCGACGGGATCGGTCAGCCGGCAGAGGACGGATTCGAAGAGCGTTTCGTCGCTGCGTTCGATGAGGTCGTGAACACGCTCGATTCAGGTCGACCCGCCGAGCTGATCAACCGTTGGGCCGCAGCCTCGCAGGACGCCTTCGAACGGCAGGGCTGAGGAACGGATCGGGCCTCCGGCCCGGATCGACAGGAAGCCCCCGACCACCGGTCGGGGGCTTCCTGCATATGACGGGCACGGCCCGGCTCCGGGAGGTTCAGCCGTCGATGCCCAGATCGAACGCAGCATCCATATCCTGCTTCGAGTAGGTCTTGAAGGCGATGTTCGTGGTCGTGTCCAGCACCCCGTCCACCTTGCTCAGCGAATCGGCGATGACCGTGGCGAGGTCCTCGTGCGCCCGCACGCGCGCCACCGCGATCAGATCCACATCGCCGGTGACGGAGTAGACCTGCTCGATGCCGTCGATGTCCACGACCGCCTGAGCGACCTCGGGGATGCGGCTGGGCTCGACGACGATCGAGACGATGGCGGTGATCATGGCTTCTCCTTCGACAGGGCGCCGGGCGCGCCGGGACGTTGACCCGAGCCTATGCCGCCTCCTGGCCCCCGGTCCGTGCGAAGCGCCGAGCGAGGTGCTCTTGATCGAAGCGGGCGCGGGCAGGGACCTGCCAGGTCCCGTCGACGAGCACTGTGCGCATGCCCTCGCTCTCCAGCCAGCCCAGAATGATCTCGGCCTCCTGGTGGTAGCCCTGGCAGAGCGGTGCGGCCAGCTCAGCCTCCCCGGTCCCGGTCAGGGCCAGAGAACGTGCGAACGGAAGGGGATCCTTGTGCGCCGGCACCAGGGTGGTCCCGGAGTAGCGCCCGTGCCGCACCGCGAGCAGCTCCCATCCACGGCCTCCGATGACGGCCTCGGTGCTGGGTCGGGCGGCGATGAGCAGCGGCACCGCAGCGAGCGCCCGGAGGCGAGATGCGCGATGCGCTGCGGAGAGATAGGTCAGCGCGAGCTTGCGCAGCTTCTCCGCGTCTTCGTAGCGCCCGGCATCGACGTGGGCGCGGAGACGGGCCGCGACATGGTCGAGCACCTCGCGCGGGTCATCATCGACCATGGCCCGTCGGAGGCGCCCGCGATGGCTGTGCAGCGATGCGGGTGCGCCGCCCCGCGCCCCGGCCTCGAGCGACGCGCCGCGCCCCAGGATCGCATCGGTGAGCAGGCCTCGCAGCGGCTCGACATCGTGACGGGAGGTGAGCGGACCGATCTGGGCGGAGCCGTCGGCCTCGGACCGTGCCAGCCGTGCGGCCCGCAGGCCCTGCGAATCCGAGCCGAGTCGCAGCCAGTGGGCCTTGTCGGGGGTGAGACCGTGTCGATTCGAGGGCGGCTTCTCCTGCGCGATGATCCTCAGCTCCCGCACCCGCGCCTCGGTGGGAGTGGCGCACTCGATCACGCCGATCGATTCCGCGCGGGGAAGCATGTCGAGGACCTTGCGGCGGGTCTCCGCGGCCGTGAAGTAGGTGCGGACCCGCGAGCGCAGGTTGCGTGAGGTCCCGACGTAGAGGACAGCGCCCTGGGCGTCGAGGAACCGGTAGACGCCCGGTACGGCGGGGATCTGCGCGGCCAGATGCTTCTTGCGCAGCTGGGCGGGGCTCGCCCGGCGATGGGCGCCGCTGAGGTCCTCGAGCGTGGAGGCGCCCGTCGGCCCGAGCCGTTCGATGATCGCGTGGAGGACGTCGACGGTGGCGCGGGCATCGGACAGCGCCCGGTGATCCGGGGTGATGCTCGCCCCGACGTGTGCGGCGAGGGTGGAGAGCTTGTGGTCACGGACCTCGTCCCGGCGGAACACGGCCCGCGCGAGCGTGAGGGTGTCCAGCACCCGGGGCTTCGTCCATGCGATCTCGCAGGCCGCCGCCTGGGTGCTGAGGAAGGAGATGTCGAAGCGGGCGTTGTGCGCGACCAGCGCAGCATCGCCCACGAAGTCCAGGAACATCGGCAGCACTGTGCGGATGGAGGGTGCGCCGGCCACGGAGGCGTCCGTGATCCCGGTCAGCGAGGCGATGTAGGCAGGGATCGGTCTCTCGGGGTCGACGAAGGAGCGGAACTCCCCGAGCACCTCGCCACCGCGGACCTTCACGGCACCGATCTCGGTGATTGCGTCTCCTGCGGGATCCGTGCCGGTGGTCTCGAGGTCCACCACTACCAGCGTGGCTTCGGCCAGCGGGGTCCCGAGATCGTCGAAGCTCAGCTGGCGGCGTGCAGACATGGCCGAAGCGTACGACGCGGCCCCGACGCTCGAACCGGAGCGGCGCGGTGCGCGCTCGTGTCGACCGTCGGGGCCGCTGCGGCGGCCCTCAGGGGGTCAGCTGGCCGGCTTCTGGCCGGCGTAGATCTTCTCGATGACCTGGGCCATGTCCTTGACCACGACGTTGCGCTTGAGCTTCAACGAAGGGGTGAGGTAGCCGTTCTCCTCGGTGAAATCCGAATCGATGACCTCGAAGGCGCGGATCGACTCGGCGCGCGAGACCGTGCTGTTCGCGCGGTCCACGACCGTCTGCAGCTCGGCGCGGACTCGGTCGTCCTGCGCGGCCTGCGCCACGTCCATGTCCGGCCGGCAGGCCGTTGTTCTTCAGCCAGGTGCCGAGCATCTCGGCATCCAGCGTGAGGATCGCGGCCACGAAGGGCTTCTGGTCACCGATCACCACGCACTGGCTGACCAGCGGATGGGAGCGCAGCTGATCCTCGAGCTGAGCGGGGAGACGTTCTTGCCCCCGGCGGTGACGATGACCTCCTTGCGGCGCCCGGTGATCGTGAGGTTGCCTTCCTCGTCCAGGGCGCCCAGGTCGCCGGTGCTGAACCAGCCGTCGGTCATCGATTCTTCGGTGGCCTCGGGGTTGTTGTGGTAGCCCTTGAAGACCATCACTCCCTTGACCAGGATCTCGCCATTCTCGTCGATAGCCACCGTGGAGCCCGGCAGCGGCGGCCCGACCGTCCCCGGACGCACGTCCCAGGGCAGGTTCACGCTGATCGGCGCCGTGGTCTCGGTGAGGCCGTAGCCCTCGAGGATGGTCACGCCGATGCCCCGGAAGAAGTGGGACAGCCGGGCGCCCAGCGGTGCGCCGCCGGAGACCGCCCACTGGACCTGGCCGCCCATCGCCTCGCGCAGCTTTCCGTAGACCAGCTTGTCGAACAGGGCGTGCTTGGCCTTGAGGGTGAAGGGGATCTTCCCGGCCGAGAGTGCCTTGGAATACGCGGTCGCGGTCTGGGAGGCGGCGGTGAAGATCTTGCCCTTGCCGCCCGCGACCGCCTTGGCCTCGGAGCCGTTGTAGACCTTCTCGAAGACGCGGGGGACCGCCAGCAGGAAGGTCGGCTTGAACGCGGCGAGATCGCCCAGCAGATTCTTGGTGTCCGGGGTGAACGCGGTGGTGACCGGCCAGGAGGCGGCGAGGACGGTGATCAGGCGCGCGAACACGTGTGCCAGCGGCAGGAACATCAGCAGCCGTGAACCGGGCGGCAGCACCTGCTCGCCGAGGAGGTTCAGGGCGCTGCGGGTGGTGTCCACGAAGTTGGCGTGCGTCAGCGCCGCGCCCTTGGGCCGGCCGGTGGTGCCGGAGGTGTAGATGATGGTCGCGATGTCGTCCAGACGCCGCGAGGTGCGTCGCTCCTCGAGGTCCTCGTCGCTGATGTCGGCCCCACGGGTCTTCAGCTCGTCGAGGATGCCGTCATCCAGCACGCCGATGTGCAACAGCTCGGGCAGGTCGCCCCGGACCGACTCCATGTCCTCCTTGTGGCGCGTGGACTCCACGACTGCGAACTTCGCCGCGGAATCGGAGGCGATCCACTGGATCTGGTTGGGGGAGGAGGTCTCGTAGATCGGGACGCTGACGCCACCCGCCCACCAGACCGCCCAGTCCATGAGCGCCCACTCGTAGCGGGTGCGGGACAGGATCGCGACCACATCGCCGGATGCGACGCCCGAGGCGATCAGGCCCTTCGCGACCCGCTTCGCCTCGTCGATGAAGTCGGCGGTGCTCACCGGGGTGTAGGAGCCATCAGCCTGGAGCAACTCATAGATCGGCACCGACGGATTCGAGCGAAGCCTGCCGAGCAGGAGGTCCGTCGTGTTCTCGTCGGGACGGCTCTCATGCTGCGGTGGGGAGGTGAACTGCTTCATCGAATCTCCTTCGATCCGGCCAGTGGCGTGAAGTCGGCGTACCGGACGCCTGCCCGGAAGCGCTGGTGGGGTCGGTGCGATTCTACGGCAGAAGGCGCTTACGATGGGCCATGACAGGCAGGTGAGCGGGCCGAAGCATCGCGGGGACCGGGATGATCGTCGCTCGCAGCATCGCAGAGGCGGACAGGAACGGCATGCTCTCTATCGGAGTGGACATCGGCGGCACGAAGATCGCGGCGGGGGTGGTCAACGAATCGGGCGAGATCATCGCTGCGACCACGCGCACCACCCCGGCTACGGACGCCGCCCTGATCGAAGCGGCCGTCGGCGACGCCGTTGCGGAGCTGCGAGCGCAGCACGAGGTCGTGGGCGTCGGAGTGGGGGCTGCCGGATTCGTGAGCGCGGATCGACGCACCGTGAAGTTCGCAGCCAATCTCGCCTGGCGTCAGCACCCGCTGGCGGACGAGCTCGAGCGTCTGACCGGCCTGCCGGTGATCATCGAGAACGATGCCAATGCCGCCGGCTGGGCCGAGTACCGGTTCGGCGCTGCGACCGAGGCGTCGCACATGCTGATGGCCACCGTCGGCACCGGGCTCGGCGGTGCGATCGTGCTGGACGGACAGCTGGTCCGCGGCAGCGGCGGGTTCGCCGGCGAGGTCGCGCACATGATCGCCGTCCCGGACGGACAGTGGTGCGGCTGCGGTCGCCGCGGCTGCCTGGAGCAGTACACCGCCGGCACCGCCATGGTGCGCACGGCGAAGAGCCGCGCTTCTGCAGGCGATCCGCTGCTGGGCCCGCTGGTGCAGGCCGCCGGCGGCGACAGGGAGGAGATCGACGGGCCGCTGATCACGCGCCTCGCTCAGCAGGGCGACCCCGGCTCCCGCGAGCTGATCGCTGAGATCGGTGCCTGGCTCGGCATGGGCATGGCCTCGATCGCGAGCCTGCTGGACCCGGAGATCATCGTGGTGGGCGGGGGGTCGCCGCCGCTGGCGACCTGCTGCTCGATCCCGCGAGGGAGACCTACGCCAAGAACCTCACCGCTCGCTCCCACCGAGAGCTGGCACCTTTCGTGGTCGCGAGCATGGGGAACCGCGCCGGGATCGTCGGGGCCGCGGACCTCGCACGCTGAGCAGGGGCCGCGCCTCGCAGTTCTGTTCCCTGCGGTGCATGGGCTCGCAGCTCAGACCTGGGCCCCGTTGTCGTCTTCATCTCGAGGCTCTCGCGGCGCGCGCAGCAGGAGAGCGACCGTCCCGCCAAGCGCGGCGAGCCCGCCGACCCAGCCGAGGAAGCTGGGCAGTGTGGGGGTCACCGTGACCACGAGCATCATCACGAAGCCTCCCAGCAGCGCAGTCCAGGACCACAGCGCGGACTCCGATGCTTCTGGCAGATCGGGATCCGGAGGCTCGAAGTCCCCATAGATCACCTCGTCGTCATCGAGCTCCCGCGGGCCGGCGGCACCGCGGAGCCCAGCGGTGGGATCGTTGAGACGGGCGGCCGGGTGCGCCGCACGGGAACGGGCGATCGACTCGGGGCTCGGCGGGTCGTTCGGGGAGTCGGCGCTGAAGGACCAGAGGGAGTCTTCCTCCGTTCCGCGTGGGCGATCGTGCTCCTCGTCGGGGGAGGGATGATCCGCCGCCGCAGGTTCGCGCGGCGCCTCTCCGGGGCGCACCACCAGACCCTCTCCCTCGAGCATCCTGGCGAACTCCGCATCCACGTCCCGAGGGTCGGGAGCTTGACCTCGTTCAGAGGGCATCATCGACCTCCAGGGCTTGGGACATGACGAGCGAGGAATCGGGCGGAGCTGTCGAACAGCAGCTGGGCGTCATGGTCCAGCGGTGCCAGGTGATAGCTGTGGGGCATCGCCAAGCGCTCCACCGAGCCCCTCACCCCGGCGGCGACGATGTCGCTGTCGGAGGGAGGGACGGTGTGGTCCACGCTGGAGGTGGCCAGCAGCAGCGGCACCTGCACCGCACCCAGCTCCCGCCTGGTGCGCCGGAAGAGTCGATGCAGCTGCGCGACGGCACGCACCGGCATCCTCCCGTACGCCTCTTCCGCGGCGCCGGGCAGGGCGATGTCGGAGCCGATCCCCGGCAGCGTGCGCACCACCGGTGCGATGAGCCCGGCCACGCCCGCAGCGGCCGGCAGAGTCATCCCCGGGTTCACCGCCACCACGGCCGCGATGCGCCCCTGCAGATCGGAGTCCGCGGCGAGGGCGAGAGTGAGCGCGCCGCCCATCGACAGGCCGCCGACGGCGATCGGACCATGGTCCTCGGAGAGGTCCAGCGCCGCCTCGCGCACGCATTCGTACCAGTCCTGCCAGGTGGTGCCGGCGAGATCGTCCTCCGTCGTGCCGTGACCGGGCAGGAGCGGGAGCTCGACCGCCCATCCGCGCGCGGCATGATCCTCGGCCCAAGGCCTCATCGACTGGGGAGAGCCGGTGAACCCATGGCACAGGAGCAGACCGCCGCGCGGGTTAGAGTGTCCCCGCGCGCGCCAGGGAAGGGACAGTTCGCTGAACGCCATGTGTACATCGTCGCATCTGTCCGCACCCTCCTCATCCGCGCGCATCCGCCGCCGCTTCCCGCAGCCCTCACCCAGGAGTCCGCCCCGTGCTGTACGAGATCGCCAAACCCTTCGTCATGGGGGTGGTGAGGGTGCTGTGGAACCCCACAATCAGCGGTGCCGAGAACATCCCGGACCATGGCCCCGTGATCCTCGCATCGAACCACCAGGCCTACTCCGACACCGTTTTCCTCCCCGGCCAGGTGCGCCGCAGCGTCCACTTCCTCGGCAAGTCCGACATCTTCGTGGCCCGATCCCCATTGACCCGGGTGGTGGCTGCGGTGATGCGGGGCCTGCGCGTGATGCCGGTGGACCGCAGCGGCGGCAGCGCGTCGAGGTCCGCGATCGAGGCGGGCCTCGCCGTACTCGAACAGGGAGAGGTGCTGGGCATCTACCCCGAAGGGACGCGGAGCCCGGACGGCCGGCTCTACCGGGGCAAGACAGGGGTCGCCCGTTTCGCGCTGGCCACCGGTGCGCCGGTCATCCCCGTCGCGATGCTCGGAGCCTTCGAGGCCCAGCGGGGACGGAAGATCTTCCCGCATCGCACGCCGCGGATCCACGCCGTCGTCGGCGAGCCGCTGGCGGTCGCGGAGATCGTGGCTGCACTCGAAGGAGCCGAAGAGGCGAAGGTCCTGCGAGCGGTGACCGACGCGCTGATGGACCGCATCCAGTCCCTCTCCGGCCAGGAGCGTTCGGACGAGTACGCGAGCGTCCAGAAGAAGCGGATGCGCCAGGCGCAGGGACGCCCTGCGGGATCGCCGGAGTCCGACGCGGCCGTCTGAGGGACCGGCCAGTGGGATCGACGCTCCGCGAGAGCGGCGGACTGGATACGCTGTACGGGTGACTCAATTCAGCCCCGATGCCCCCGCCCGCGCTCACGCCTTCACCCTGTCCTCGGCCGATGACGGCCTGGCGGCACTCGGCGCGTGGCGCGAGTATCCGCGTGTGCAGCAGCCGGTATGGCCCGACGAGGGCGAACGCGCGAAGGCCTTTGATGATCTGCGCTCCGCTCCGCCGCTGGTCTTCGCCGGCGAGGTGGACGTGCTGCGGGACCGCATCGCCGCTGCCGCGCGAGGTGAGGCCTTCCTCCTCGCCGGGGGCGATTGCGCGGAGACCTTCGCCGACTCCACCGCCGATCGCATCCGCAACAAGATCCGCACCATCCTGCAGATGGCGGCCGTGCTCACCTACGGCGCCTCGGTGCCCGTGGTCAAGATGGGCCGGATGGCGGGCCAGTTCGCCAAGCCGCGTTCCGCGGATGAGGAGACCATCGACGGGGTCACCCTGCCGACCTACCGGGGCGACGCCGTCAACGAGTTCGCCTTCACCCCCGAATCTCGGATCCCGGATCCGAAGCGCCTGTGGAAGACCTACACCACCAGCGCCACGACCCTGAACCTGCTGCGTGCCTTCACCGGCGGCGGATTCGCCGACCTGCGGGAGGTGCACTCCTGGAACCGCGGCTTCACCTCCGGGGCGGGCTACGACCGCTACGAGGAGCTCGCCGGGCAGATCGACAAGGCCATCCGCTTCATGGACGCCATCGGTGCGGACTTCGACGCGCTGAAGGTCGTGGAGTTCTACGCCTCCCACGAGGCGCTGCTGCTCGATTACGAGGAGGCGCTGTCGCGGATCGACTCCCGCACGGGGAGATCTACGGCTGCTCCGGCCACTTCCTCTGGATCGGCGAGCGCACCCGGCAGCTCGACGGAGCGCACGTGGACTTCATGGCGCGCCTGCGCAACCCGATCGGGGTGAAGCTCGGGCCGACCGCGACCGTCGACGACGCGCTGCGGCTCATCGACAAGCTCGATCCCGACCGCGAGCCGGGCCGGCTGACCTTCATCACGCGTATGGGCGCCGGGAAGATCCGTGACCGCCTGCCCGCCCTGGTCGAGGGTGTGCGCGACTCCGGTGCGCAGGTCGCCTGGGTGACCGATCCGATGCACGGCAACACCATCACCTCGTCCAACGGGTACAAGACCCGCCGCTTCGAGGACATCCTGGACGAGGTCGTCGGCTTCTTCGAGGTCCACCAGGCGCTCGGGACCATCCCCGCGGGCCTGCACATGGAGCTCACCGGCGACGATGTCACCGAGATCCTCGGCGGCGCCGGCTCGATCGACGAGGAGGGGCTGACCCGCCGCTACGAGACCCTTGTGGATCCCCGGCTGAACCATCAGCAGTCGCTCGAGCTCTCCTTCCTGGTCGCGGAGATGCTCTCGCGCCGCTGAGCGCGCACATGACGATGCCGGCGTCCTCCCCACCAGGGAGGGCGCCGGCATCGTCGTGCCAGGGCTGTGTCAGAACACTTTGATCGTGATGGTGGAGCCCTTCTCGAGCTCCTCACCCGCGGTCGCCGACTGCTCGTAGACCAGGCCGAAGACCGGCTCGCCCTTGTCGTGCACCACGTCCACTGCGAAGCCGGCGCTCTCGAGCGCTGCCTTCGCCTCGGCCTCCGGCTGACGGAAGACGTCCGGGACGTTCACCATCTCCGGGCCGAGGGAGGTGACGAGGTGGACAGTGTCGCCGCGGAAGAGCGATCCGGAGGACGGCGACTGGGAGATGACGGCGCCGCGCGGCACGCTGCCGGAATGGGCCTGGGAGCTGGTGACCTCGAACCCGGCTCCTTCGAGCGCCGCGCGCGCGGCGCTGCCGGTGCTGCCGGTCTGGTCCGCCACGGTGATCGGCTGGCGTCCCTGGGAGACCACGACAGCGACCTCCCCGCCGAGGGGCAGGGCATCCGCCGGCGCGGACTGCGAGATGACCTCGCCTGCGGGCACGGTCTCCGAGTATTCCGGAGCGGCTTCGACGAGCACCAGGCCCAGTCCTTCGATCTCTGCACGGGCATCCTCGAGCTCGCTGCCCACCAGCTCGGGCACAGGGAACGTCTGCTCGCCCTTGGACACGAGGACCTGGACGTCAGCCCCCTTCTTCACCGAGGTGCCGGTGCCGGGCGAGGCGGAGATCACATGACCGGCGGGGACCGTGTCGTCGAACTGCTCTTCGGTGCGCACGGTGAGGTCGGCAGCATTCAGCGCCGCTTCGGCATCGGCGAGCGTGCTGCCGGTGACCAGGGGGATCGTCCGATCGGCCCCGGGCCCGGTGTTCAGGTACCAGTCACCACCGGTCCAGGCGCCCGCGCCCAGGGCGGCGACCAGACTCAGTGCGGCCAGCAGCGCCATCGGACGGGAACGCCGGTGGGTGCCGTGGGGGAGGTGGCGGCCTCGAGGGGTGCGCGGTGACCGCATCACGACCACGCGCGGCGGCTCATCGACTGCTTCGGGCGTGCCGTCCTCGTCCGTCCTTGACTCTGCGTGGGCGTCGGGGTCACCCGAGTCGGGGGCGGTCTGCGCGTTGTCCGCTCCGGTATCGAGATCGTCGCCGGGGGCGAGGAGAGCGGCGGGGAAGGCGCGCGGGCCGTGCTCGAGCTCGGAGGCGACCTCGTCCAGCGACGTGGTCAGCCTCGGCACGTCGGAGGTGTCGGTGTCCTCGAGGGGTTGGGGCCGGGAGTCGAGCACGGCGGGCGACAGTGTCGTGGACAGCTCCTGCACAGCCCGGAGAAGATCCGTGGCGGAAGCGGGCCGCTGCTCGACACGGCGCGCTGCGGCCCAGGTCACCAGGGAGTCGAGTTCGCGCGGGATGCCGGAGACCAGCGTGGAGGGGGCCGGGATGTCCTCGTGGACGTGCTGGAAGGCGACATGGACCGGCTGTTCGCCGAGGAATGGCTGGCGACCCGTGAGCATCTCGAACAGCACGACGCCGAGTGAGTACAGGTCGCTGCGCTCATCTGCGTGGCCCCGGGTGACCACTTCGGGGCTGATGTACGCCACGGTGCCCAGCAGGGTCGCGCTCGCGGAGGAGTTGTTCGAACCGATCGCCCGGGCGAGGCCGAAATCGGCGACCTTCACCAGCTCGCTGTGGTCGATGAGGATGTTCTCGGGCTTGATGTCCCGGTGGACGATCCCTGCCTGGTGCGCGGCGACCAGCGCCTCGAGCACCTGGGCGGTGACCGCGAGGCTCTCGCGGACCGTGAGCCGTTCCTGGTCGACGATGCGGGCACGCAGGGTCTGACCCTCCACCAGCTCCATCGCCAGATAGATGCGGTCCTCGTCCTCGCCCTGGTCGAACACGCCCACGACATTGCGGTGCGCCAGGCGCGCGGCCGAGCGGGCCTCCCTGCCGAAGCGACGACGGAAATCCTCATCCATCGCGAGGTGGGGGTGCATGATCTTCAACGCCACGACCCGGTCCAGACGCTCGTCGTGGCCGCGATGCACCGTCGCCATTCCGCCGCGCGCTATCGGCTCCTCGACCCGGTAACGGTCGTCGAGGAGCTGGCTGATGCCGGGGAAGTCGACGTAGCCGAACTCACCCCTTCAATCTAGGCGGACACTCGCCGAAGAACCTGGACCGACACACGGAGCGCGCCTCGGCAAGTGGGCGGTGACACCTCGGCGCGTGCCGTGCGGGAGGTGCGCCTGGGAACCAGGCGTGGCACCCTGGTGCTGTGGACGAACTCGACACCCTCATCTCCGACTGGCTCAACCTCCCCGACGTCGCCGAGCGACTGGATGTGGAGGTCTCGCGCGTGCGGCGCCTCATAGAGGAAGGGCAGATGATCTCGGTGCGCCGCGGTGATCCCGTGGTGCGGATGGTTCCGGCTCTGATGCTCACCGATGGTGCGATCACACCGCATCTCGGTGGCACCATCACCGTCCTGCGCGACGGCGGATTCGACGACGAAGAAGTCCTGGCCTGGCTGTTCACCGAGGACGAGTCCCTTCCCGGGCGGCCGATCGACCAGCTTCGCCGTGGCCAGCGCGGAGAGGTCCGGCGGCGAGCGCTCGCGCTCGCCCTCTGACCCCTTCCCGCGCGGTGGCTCACGCGGGCAGCGAATCCACGTCGGTGGCGAGATCGGCGAGCGATCCGAGCCCTGCTCGTCCCGGGTCGCCGATGTCCTGAGCGTCGGCGAGCAGCTGGCGCGCGCGGGACGCTCGCTCACGGACCTCCTGTGCCACCGAGGCTACGGCCCCGGTGGACACCATCAGCTCGTGAACCGCGGCGACCTGCGATTCCTCCGCGTCGGCGCGACCGATGACCGCGCCCAGCAGCTCCCTGCCGCGGGCGTCGGTCGCCTTCTCGGCGCGTGCGAGAAGCACCGTGCGCTTGCCCTCGACGATGTCACCACCGATCGGCTTGCCGGTCTCGTCCTGGTCGCCGACCACGCTGAGCAGATCGTCCCGCAGCTGGAACGCGGTACCCACCTCGACCGCCCACGCAGAGAGGGTCTCCAGGACGGCGTCCTGGGCTCCCATCAGCGCGGCGCCGATGCGCACAGGCCGCAGCACCGTGTAGGGCACCGTCTTCCAACGGATCACCGACAGCGCGGACAGCTCGGCATCCGGTGAAGAGGCGTAGCCGCCCGCCTGGTGGAGGATGTCGAGATACTGGCCCGACATCACCTCGGTGCGCAGGGCGTCGAACTCAACGCGTGCCCGCAGAGCGACAGTCGGCTCCGCCTGCACTCCGGCGGCCATCTGCTCGCCCCAACTGAGCGCGAGGTCTCCCAGCACGATCGCGGTCGCGACGCCGTACTCCTCGGACGACCCGACCAAGCCGGACTCACGGTGGTGCTGCTCCGCCTGCACGTGCAGGGCCGGCCGCCCGCGGCGCATCGGCGAGTGATCGATGACGTCGTCGTGCATCAGCGCGGCCGCCTGGATCAGCTCGATCGCGGCGCCGTAGCGGGCGAGAGCATCCACCTCCGCCGGCTCAGGCACCCGAGCGAGCGCCGCGACACCGCCCCAGAAGCAGAAGCGCGGACGCAGCAGCTTCCCGCCCTCGAGGTATCCGGCGAGCGCATCGACCAGGGCGCCCGTCTCCGGGGAGATCTCCTCGAGGCGCCGCTGATGGTCGGCGAGCTCGGAGCGGGTGACCTCGGCGACCTGAGCCACGAAGCGCTCGTCGAGCTCGCGCAAGCGGTCGCTGATGGGCGAGGTGGAAGGAGGGAGCATCGGGAACGTCCTTTCGTGCTGACCCCAGATCCTCCCACGTGGACCTGACCGGCTCCTCGCAGCACGCGACGGATCCTCCACATCCGCCCGTCATCCCCAACGCCCGTCCTCCCCGCCCATCAGGGTCCCGGATCGGTGAAGGTCAGGTGCATGACGACGAACTTCAGCCCCGCCGGCCGCGGCCGCCACCTCCTCGATGTCCACGACCCCGCCGAGCTCCTCGCGGAGGCTCGGTTGTGCCTGCGCGAGACACCGTCGGACTGCCTGATCCTCGCCGGGACCGGCGGGCTCGGCGCGCCCGCGATGATCACGCGTTCGACCTTGACCGACCTGCTGGCTCCGGGCGGGGGCGCGAACCTCGAGCGCCATCTGACCCTGATGCGTGATCGAGGGGCGGCGCCCTCCACGCACTGATCGTCGTCGGCGATGGCTACCAGCCCCTGCTGGAGACGGTGGCCAGAGAAGTCCTGCGGCGAGCGGGAACCCTCGTGCACGAGGCGGCGCAGGTGCTCGCATCGATGCCTTTCGGGCTGTTGTCCGTGCGTGGTGCCGCCTCCTCGACCTGCTGGGAGCTGGACCGCACAGGCGGCGAGGAGGCTCTCCGCCTCTCTGCCACAGGACCTCTGCGGCCCTTCTCCGACACCCGGTCCGCGGCCACCGCAGTCCTCACCGGGCGCCCGATCCCTCGCAGCGAACGCGAGGATCCGATGCTGCTCGAGATCGGACGCAGCCTTCGTCTGCCGGCCCGCGATCTCGCCTCGAGGGCGGATCCAGGTGCTCTGTTCACCGCCGCGAGGAAGGCGCTGGAGCTGCTCGGAGCCGGTGGGCTCGAGCTCTCGGAGGTGGAGAGGATGACGAAATATGAACACGTCGCGTCGCTGCTCTCCGCCGTCGCTGTGGACAGGCTCCATTGGGAGCTGCTGGCGCAATGCGTCGAGCATGGTGCCACCGGCATGATCGATCGGGAGTCACTGCTGCAAGTGCTCGTCAGGGACGCGAAATGGACCCCTCACGATGACGTCTGTGCAGGTGGAAGCTGGTATGTCTCTCTTGAGAAGCTGCGTTGCATCGCTATGGCGGCAGCGGAGTCGGCGCCGCCGGGGAGCACAGCACTGCGCGATCGGCATGGCGTGCCCTCACGGCGCTGCTGGTGCTGCTGGCGTGGTGGAATCATCGCTTCGCCACTGCCGGCCGTCTCGTGGACGAGCTCTGGGAGAGGGAACCTGAGTCGACTCTGGCACCCTTGCTGTCACGGATGACCGATACGCCGATCTTCCCTGCCTGGTGGCCCAGCACCTGATCCGGGCGCCATGACCCGGGGCAACGGGGAGAGCATCGAAGGAGCAGCACCGATGACCATCCTTGAGAGAGCGCCGAAGCGTCGGTGCGGATCTCCCCGTCAGCAACGGGGCCCCGCACGACCTGACGGCCCCCACGGAGATCCCCGCCATCACCGGTGCCTGGCGGCCGGAGATGGGGCCCGGCGACCGTCTCTTCGCGGAGCTCGGGCCGCTCGCCCTCGAGAGCGGCGCAGTGCTCGAGGAGGTCACGATCGCCTACGAGACCTGGGGGAGCTCGCTGAGGACGGGAGCAACGCGGTGCTCGTGCTCCACGCGCTCACCGGTGACTCCCACGTTCTTGGAACTGCCAGCAGCTCCCACCCCAGTGCGGGCTGGTGGGAGCAGATGGTGGGGCCGGGGCGACCCATAGACACCGACCGCTTCCATGTCATCGCCCCGAACGTGCTCGGCGGCTGCCAGGGCTCCACGGGACCGAGCACGCCGGCCCCCGACGGGCGTCCCTACGGCTCACGATTCCCCGTCATCACCACCCGGGACCAGGTCGCTGCGGAGCGGCGTCTTCGCGACCAGCTCGGCATCGAGCGCTGGGCGCTCGTGATCGGGGGTCGATGGGTGGGATGCGCGCGCTCGAATGGGGGTCTCCTATCCCGGCGAGGTCGAGCGGCTCGCCGTGATCGCCTCCTCGGCCCGTGCGACAGCCGACCAGATCGCGTGGAACAACGCCCAGATCTCGTCGATCCAGCTGGATCCCGAGTTCCGGGGCGGGGACTACTACGACCACGACAGCGGGCACGGCCCCCACACCGGGCTGGGCATCGCCCGCCGGATCGCCCACACCACCTATCGCACCGCCGATGAGCTCGAGAGCCGCTTCGGCAACCGGGCCCAGGGGAGCGAGAACCCGCACGACGGGCAGGGCAGGCATCAGGTCACCAGCTACCTCGATCACCACGCGGTCAAGCTCGCGCGCCGCTTCGATGCGAACTCCTACATCACCCTCGCCAGGACGATGAGCACCCATGACGTCGGTCGTGGTCGCGGCGGGGTCGACGAAGCTCTGGGCAGGATCCGGGCGCGGACGCTGGTCGTCGCGATCGACTCCGATCGCCTCTTCCCACCGGAGCTCGTCCGCGAGGTGGCCGAGCATGCCCCGCGCTCCGAATGGCACCTGGCCGCTTCGCCCATCGGGCATGATGCGTTCCTCCTCGCCCACCCGGGACTCGAGGAGTGGATCGGCGCCCTGCTGGGCGACTAAGCTGGACCAGCCGGTGCTGCTGCGCCGCTGCACCGTTGGGCAGGGAGGGGCCGTCGAATGACCATCGTCGTGGGGTACTCCCCGTCCGGACAGGGGCGGGCCGCGCTGGGGGCGGCTCTCCGCTATGGGGAGCGCACAGGCGAGGGCCTGGCCATCGCCTCCCATCAGTACAACGACCCCGAGCACGGGGTGACCGCCGCCGCGGAGGACGAGGTGCGGGCGGAGCTCGCCGCCCTCGGCGCCGAGCTGTCAGAGATCGCCGTGCACAGCAGCCCCGAGCGAGACATCGGGGAGTTCATCCTCTCGGTCGTGGACGAGGTCGACGCGAGCCTCGTGGTGATCGGGCTGCGCAGGAAGCCGCCGATCGGCAAGCTGAACCTGGGCGCCTCGGCGCGCAGAGTCGTGCTCGGTGCGCCCTGTTCGGTGCTCGCCGTCAAGGATGACCATCGCCCCGGCGAGCACGTCGGCTCCGCCCGGGCGTGACGGTGGGAATAAACCCTCCCGCACAGCGTTATACTCGATAGGCTTGACGGCACCGTGCGTTCGTGCGCCGTGAAACCGGTGGACACCGGGAACACGACACGGAGCGGAGACCGCGAGCCGCGCCGAGAAGACCGATCGCCCGAGTGTGGCGGACCGCCCACGCCGGGCCGCCGCCGGAAGAAGGAACTCTGTGACCTCCTCCAGTACTGCTGAGACCGCCTCCAAGGCGAAGCGCTCGACCAGCGCCGCAGCCGCGAAGGCAGCGGAGAGCTCCGAGGCCGTCGAGACCGACGCCGTCGAGACCGCTGCCGCCCCCGCCAAGAAGACCGCCGCGAAGAAGACTCCGGCGCGCAAGACGACCCCGGAAGCCCGCCGCCAAGAAGGCCGCGGCTGCACCGAAGGATGCCGAGGTCGACTCCGACACCGAGGAGGAGACCGAGGAGAGCGAGGCGAAGAAGGCCAAGTCCGCGACCGACACGAAGGTCGAGGAGTCCGGCGGCTTCGTCTTCAACGCCTCGGAGGACGATGCTCCCGCGCAGCAGGTCGTCACCGCTGGCGCCACCGCCGACCCGGTCAAGGACTACCTCAAGCAGATCGGCAGGGTCGCGCTGCTGAACGCCGCGCAGGAGGTCGAGCTCGCCGAACGGATCGAGGCCGGTCTCTACGCCGAGCAGAAGATCAAGGGCGACGAGTCGATCACGAAGACCAAGGCAGGCCGCGAACTGGCGATCATCGCCCAGGACGGCCGCGCCGCCAGGATCACCTGCTCGAGGCGAACCTGCGCCTGGTGGTCTCCCTCGCGAAGCGCTACACCGGCCGCGGAATGCTGTTCCTGGACCTGATCCAGGAGGGCAACCTCGGTCTGATCCGCGCCGTCGAGAAGTTCGACTACGCCAAGGGCTACAAGTTCTCCACCTACGCCACCTGGTGGATCCGTCAGGCGATCACCCGTGCCATGGCCGACCAGGCCCGCACCATCCGCATCCCCGTGCACATGGTCGAGGTCATCAACAAGCTCGCCCGCGTCCAGCGGCAGATGCTGCAGGACCTCGGCCGCGAGCCCACCCCCGAAGAGCTCGCCAAGGAGCTGGACATGACGCCTGAGAAGGTCGTCGAGGTCCAGAAGTACGGGCGCGAGCCGATCTCCCTGCACACCCCGCTGGGCGAGGACGGCGACAGCGAGTTCGGCGACCTGATCGAGGACTCCGAGGCTGTGGTGCCGGCAGACGCGGTGAGCTTCACCCTCCTGCAGGAGCAGCTCCACTCGGTGCTGGACACCCTCTCCGAGCGCGAGGCCGGCGTGGTCTCGATGCGCTTCGGCCTCGAGGACGGCCAGCCGAAGACCCTCGACGAGATCGGCAAGGTCTACGGCGTGACCCGTGAGCGGATCCGCCAGATCGAGTCGAAGACCATGTCGAAGCTGCGTCACCCCTCACGCTCGCAGGTTCTGCGCGACTACCTCGACTGAGAACCACATCATCGACAGCGGGCCTGGTTCCAATGGAACCGGGCCCGCTGTCCGTTCAGTGCTCGAGGGGTGGTGATCCCCGAGCGACGACGAGCCAGGAAGAACGCACAACAGCATGACGATGATCCCGGTGGCCTCCCGCTCCGCCACCACCTCCTCCGCCCCCTCGCTGCAGATCCATCGCGTCACCGGCGAGGAGTGGCGGTCGCATCGAGACCTGCGCCTGGACATGCTGGCTGCGGACCCCGACGCCTTCTGGGCCGATCCGGAGGAAGCACGTCTCCGTACGGAGCAGCAGTGGCGCGCGGAGATCAGCGGGCCTCGCATCCACCTCCAGGCACGGCGCGGAGCGGCGGTGCTCGGAGGGATCGCACTGCTCCCGACCGGTTACACCCCCGAGCACCTGATCCCGCCGGACCGCGCACTCATCGTGTCGCTCTGGGTGCGTCCCGCGGCGCGGGGCACCGGCGTCTCGCGCTCCCTCTTCACGGGGCTGGCACAGCTCGCGCTCGATCTCGGCCGTCCCGACCTGCGACTGGACGTCGATGACAGCAACATCTCCGCGCGGCAGCTCTACGAACGTCTCGGGTTCAGGGCCACGGGAGCCCGGGATCCCCGGGAAGGTCGCGGCACCTGGTGGGTCGAGTACGCGCTCCGCGCCGAGGAGCTGCTGGCGGGCTGAGAGGTACGGATCGCCTGGGCACGACGGAGGGCGCCCACCGTGATGGTGGACGCCCTCCGCGATGTCTAGGAGCGATCAGGCTCTGCGGTCAGTCCTCGATCGGCTCGGGCTTGAGGTGGAGACGCTCGGTCTCGTCGATGACCTCGGCGGCGACGCCCTGCAGCGCGTCCTGGCGCGCGCGAGCGTGGTGGGCGCAGAACATCAGTTCGCCGCCTGCTTCGAGGAGCACCTTGACGTACGCCTGAGCGCCGCAGCGGTCGCAGCGGTCGTGTGCCGTGAGCCGGGGAGCTTCGAGAGTGAGGTTCATAGGTCATTTCTAGCATCGAGCGAGGGCCCGGGGGAGTATCCGCAGCGCTGGTTCGCTGGGGGCGCAACCTCTTGTGAGCCCGACCGCTCGACGCCGCGGGAGACGACTCGCACCTGTGAGCGGGGCGGCACGGGCAATGCCCGGATCCGGTGGCCCGGACCCGTAGGATCTGATGGGTGTCCACCACCAGCGCTGTGAAGAAATCTGCTTACGACGCCCGCAACCTCCAGGTCCTCGAGGGCCTCGAGGCCGTGCGGAAGCGTCCCGGCATGTATGTCGGCTCCACCGACTCCCGGGGCCTCATGCACTGTCTCTGGGAGATCCTCGACAACGCGGTCGACGAGGCCCTCGGCGGCCACGGCGACACGATCGAGGTGATCCTCCACCCCGACCACTCCGTCGAGGTGCGTGACACCGGCCGCGGCGTCCCGGTGGACGTCGAGCCCCGCACCGGCCTGACCGGCGTCGAGGTCGTCTACACCAAGCTCCACGCCGGCGGGAAGTTCGGCGGCGGCTCCTACGCCGCCTCGGGTGGTCTGCACGGCGTGGGCGCGAGCGTCGTCAATGCGCTGTCGGGCCGTCTCGATGTCGAGGTCGATCGCGCCGGCAAGGTCTACGCCATGAGCTTCCAGCGCGGTCAGCCCGGCGAGTTCGCCGACACCGATGGCCCGGATCCCGAATCCCCGTTCGCCCCGTCCTCCGGCGCTGCCGCGCTGCGTGTGGTGGGCAAGGCCAAGCGAGGCGTGACCGGCACCCGAGTGCGCTACTGGGCCGATCCGCAGATCTTCGTCAAGGGCTCCCACTTCTCCCTCGACGACCTCACCCGCCGCTCCCGCCAGACAGCCTTCCTGGTTCCCGGGCTGAAGCTCACGGTCACCGACCTCCGCCCCGAGGCCTCCCCGGACCAGCCGGCGACCCGCGTGTACAAGTACGACGGCGGGATCAGCGAGTTCGTGGAGTACCTCGCCCAGGATCAGAAGATCACCGACGTGATCCGCCTGCAGGGGACGGGTGAGTACACCGAGACGATCCCGGTGCTCGACAAGAACGGCCACATGGTCTCCACGGATGTCGAGCGCTCCTGCGAGGTCGACATCGCCCTGCGCTGGGGATCGGATTTCGACGCCACCCTGCGCTCCTTCGTGAACATCGTCGCCACCCCCAAGGGCGGCACCCACGTCACGGGCTTCGAGCAGGCGATGGTCAAGACCGTCCGCAAGCAGGTCGAGAACCACGCCCGCCGCGTCAAGTTCAACGCCAAGAACGAGAAGATCGAGAAGGACGACACGCTCGCCGGGCTGACCGCTGTGGTCAGCGTGCGCATCGACGAGCCGCAGTTCGAGGGGCAGACGAAGGAGGTGCTCGGGCACCCCGGCGATCCGTGCGATCGTCTCGAAGGTCGTCGAGGACCGGCTCACGGAGTTCCTCACCTCCACCAAGAAGGGGGAGAAGGAGCAGGCCGCCCTGGTCATCGACAAGGTGGTCTCGGAGATGCGGGCGCGCATCGCCGCACGCATGCACAAGGAGGTCTCGCGCCGCAAGAATGCGCTGGAGTCCTCCACGATGCCCACCAAGCTCGCCGACTGCCGCACCCATGACGTGGAGCGCTCGGAGCTGTTCATCGTCGAGGGCGACAGCGCACTCGGGACGGCGAAGAATGCCCGCTCCTCGGAGTTCCAGGCGCTGCTGCCGATCCGTGGCAAGATCCTGAACGTCCAGAAGGCGTCCGTCACGGACATGCTGAAGAACACCGAGTGCGCGGCGATCATCCAGGTGATCGGAGCGGGCTCGGGACGCACCTTCGATCTGGAGGCCGCGCGCTACGGCAAGATCATCATGATGACGGACGCCGACGTCGACGGCGCCCACATCCGCACTCTGCTGCTGACGCTGTTCCATCGCTATATGCGCCCGCTGGTCGAGGCCGGTCGGGTCTACGCCGCGGTGCCGCCCCTGCACCGGGTCGAGATCGTCCACGGTGGCAAGAAGAAGAACGAGCTGGTCTACACGTACTCCGAAGCGGAGCTGCACAAGCTGCTCAAGAACCTCGAGCGCCGCGGGAAGAAGTACAAGGAACCGATCCAGCGGTACAAGGGCCTGGGTGAGATGGATGCAGATCAGCTCGCGGACACCACCATGGATCCCGGCCACCGCACCCTGCGCCGGGTGCGCATCGAGGATGCCGAGGCGGCCAGCGCCGTCTTCGAGCTCCTGATGGGATCCGAGGTCGCTCCGCGCAAGCAGTTCATCATCGAAGGAGCCGAAGAGCTCGACATGGAGAGGATCGACGCATGAGTGTCGCCGTCCGAGTGATCCCCTGCCTCGATGTCGACGCGGGACGCGTCGTCAAGGGCGTCAACTTCAAGAACCTGCGCGATGCGGGGGACCCGGTCGAGCTGGCCGCTCGCTACGGTGTCGAGGGTGCCGACGAGCTGACGTTCCTCGACGTCACCGCGTCCTCGGGCGGCCGGGACACCATGATCGACGTGGTCCGCCGCACCGCCGAGCAGATCTTCATCCCGTTGACGGTCGGCGGTGGGGTGCGCTCCGCCGAGGACGTGGACCAGCTGCTGCGCGCCGGAGCGGACAAATGCGGGGTGAACACTGCCGCTATCGCACGCCCCGAGGTGATCTCCGAGATCTCCCGCCGCTTCGGGAACCAGGTGCTGATGCTCTCGATCGACGCCCGCCGTGTCACCGATGAGACCCCCGAGGGCACGGCGCGCTCCGGCTCCGGCTTCGAGGTCACCACCCACGGCGGTCGGCGCGGCACCGGCATCGACGCGATCGCCTGGATCCGCGAGGTGACCGAGCGTGGGGCCGGGGAGATCCTGCTGAACTCGATGGATGCTGATGGCACCGAGCAGGGTTTCGACCTCGAGCTCATCCGTCTGGCGCGTGAGGCGACGTCTCTGCCGCTGATCGCCTCGGGCGGCGCGGGCACGCCGGAGCACTTCGCCCCGGCGGTCCATGCTGGTGCGGATGCGGTGCTGGCCGCGAGCGTCTTCCACTTCCAGCAGATGACGATCGGTGAGGCGAAGGCGGCGATGGCCGCCGACGGGATCACCGTGCGGTGAGTGCGCCGCTCTCGATCGCCCAGCGAGCAGACGGCACGTCCCGCTCTGCGGGGCGGCGAGTGACTGCGGCGGCGCTCGTGGTGCTCCTGCTGCTGGTCGCGACCGGTGCCTGGCTGCTGTGGGACAACCGCAGGCTCGACGTCACCACCCATGACGTCGTCATCGACCCGCTGCCGCCTGCGCTGGACGGGCTGCGCATCGCACAGGTCTCGGACCTGCACGCCGCGGACTTCGGAGACTTCCGGAAGCGTGTGGTGTCCTCGGTCGGGGAGGCGCAGCCGGACCTGATCGCCCTCACCGGGGACCTCATCGACTACCGCACCACCGAGCTGGCCAGCGTGCTCGACATGGCTGAGCAGCTGCAGGCCATCGCTCCCGCCTATTTCGTGCTCGGAAACCATGAGGCCGATTCGCCGGTGCTCGAGGAGCTGCTGGCGGGCCTGGCAGACCGAGGGGTCGTGGTGCTGCGTGACGAGGCGGTCCAGATCGAGATCGACGGGGCCGAGCTGACGATGGTGGGGCTCGATGACCCGCGGGTGCGGGCCTCCGGACGGGCGGAGCCCCGGGAACCGGCCGAGGTGCTCGCGGAGCTCGACCTGCCTGAGGATTCCCCCACGGTGCTGCTCGCGCACCGCCCGGAGCTGCTGGAGGGATACCTCGGGATCGGCGTCGACCTGGTCTTCTCCGGCCACGCCCACGGCGGGCAGGTGCGCATCCCCTGGGTGGGCGGTCTGTACGCCCCACATCAGGGGACTTTCCCTGCGCTCAGCGAAGGAGTGCATGAGCGTGAGGGGACGTCCATGGTGATCAGCCGTGGTCTCGGCAACAGCATCGCAGGGGTGCGGGTCAACAACCCGCGCGAGCTCGTGATCGTGGAGCTGCGCCGAGAGGGATCAGCCTGAGCATTCCGCTGGCTCATGAGGCGAGCTGCGGACCTGATGACGCATGGCGCGAGGACCGCCCGAGATCATCCCGGGCGGGCCTCGCGGTGCCTCACCGCAGATGGGTGAGGCCAGCCTCGAGCAGAGCGCTCTGGACGAGCAGCTCGTGCTCGTGCCGAGCAGCCTCCGCTGCCTGTTCGAGACGCGCCTGGCGCACCGCACGTCGGCGCGCGAGGAACGACTGCAGCTGAGATTCGAAGGCGCGGTCGTCGGTGAGCTGCTCGAGCCGGCGCAGGGTGCGCTCGGTGGTGGCAGCGGTGGTGGTTCGGTGGGTGCCGAGAAGAGCGTCGGCGGACATGAGGAGCTCCTGGGGGAGTGGTGTGTGATCAGGTTCCTCCGCAGCGCGGACAGCGTGTGTCCGCGAAGTGCGCAGGAGGGTGCCGCCGCGGCTCGAACGCATCGAGCGGCGGGAAATCTTCGGTGTGCGGCCGGGAGCGGTGCCACCCGGCGGCCGGGAGCGGTGTGCTCCGTCAGCCGGCCGTGGGCGCGGCGTCGTCGGCGGTGCTGCGGCCCCCACCGGCCGCTTGCTGAGCCACGGGCTGTCCGTGGTGCCGGAAGGGGATGCGGCGAAGCCGTACGACGACGCGGCCGGGATATCCGGGGTCGTGGTCGAGGTCGTGTGCATCTCCATACGGACAGTCGACCACTTCGTCCGGGCGGCGCACAACTGATTAAACGCGCACATGATGACGAGGACCCGGCCACCCCGTGAGGGGCGACCGGGTCCGGGTCGGGTGCTCCGCCGGGCGGAGCCGGTCTCAGCGCTCGATGCGGTAGGTGACGCCGCTGGTGTGCGAGCGGCCGGGCTCGAGGGCCACGTAGCCATCCTTCGCGACGGCCGGCTCGATGCACACGAACTCGGGCCAGGCCGTATCGGGGATGTCGGCCATCCCCGTCACGAGCGTGTCCCAGGGGTTCCAGACCACCGTCTTGGTGGTGCCGCGGGTGGTGGAGACTAGGCGGCGACCGCTCTTCTCATCGGTGACGGTCACGTCGGCGGCGGAGTCGACGACCCGGTCGGTGGAGCCCGTCAGCCGCAGCGGCCCGTCGGCCAGCACATCGGGGGCCAGGCCGCGGGTGTTGTCGAGGTAATCCGCCCCCTCCAGCCCGTGGATCGCGATCTCGCGGACGTCGCCGACAGCCAGATAGGTGTGCAGCGCGGCCTCGAGCTCGAGCGGCCTGGACCCAGCGGTGATGGTGAGGGCTACCGACAGCTCGGCACCGAGGCGGAACTCAGCCGTCGCAGCCAGCGCCTTGACATCCTCGGGGGTGCGGAGCGTGAGCACGACATCATCACCCTCACGGACGGCGCTCGCCAGATCCCAACGGAGGGTGCGCAGCCAGCCGTGCTTGACCTCCATGGCCAGATCGCGTCCCGGCCCGAACCACGGACCGACCAGCGGGATGCCGCCACGCACGGCCTGACGCTCACCGAAGGCGGAATCCGGGCTCAGCCACAGCAGATCCTTCTCCCCGGCCGGGGCCCAGCTGGTCAGATGCGCGCCGTCGAGGAGCAGCTCGGCCGTCGCGGCAGGGGTGTCGACCAGCAGCGCATCCACGCCGTGCACCTGCTCGAGGCGCACCCCTTCGGGCAGGGGGACAGAGGCGGTGGACGCGTCAGCGCTCGGAGAGTTCATGGGCACATCGTCCCACGCTCGCTCCCCGCCGATCCGGTGAAGGTCACCTGGTGGAACGGCTCTGAGAGGTCATCCGACCGCGGCGATCGGCACCGCCACCGGAGTGCCCGAGCCGTCACGACGACCCGTCGGCTCGGGAAGGTCGATCGGCTGCCCGGCCTCGGAGGAGGCGCGCGCCGGATGCGGCACCACCCAGGCACCGATGAGCTCGTCCTCCCCGCGCAGGAAGCGATGGCAGCGCATCCCGGCGGTGGCACGGCCCTTGGCCGGGAACTCGGTCAGAGCGGAGACCTTGAGCGAACCTGTCTGCAGCAGCGGAAGGGTCGAGGAGCTTCCGGCGACGGTCACCACGTCCGCGGGGGCGGTCACGTCGATGACCCCGAAGGAGACCACCCGGGCACCCTCGGCGAGCTTGACGCCCGCCACTCCGCCGGCGCCGCGACCCTGCGGGCGGACCCCGGAGGACGGGAAGTGGAGCAGCTGCGCATCGGAGGTGATGAACACCAAGTCCAGGTCCTCATCCGCTTCGAGATCCACGACCCCCACCACGGCGTCGCCGTTCTTGAGGGAGATGATCTCGAAGCCGTCGGACTTCGGGAATTCGAGCTGGACCCGCTTGACCACGCCCTGCCGCGTGCCGAGCGCGATCGCCCCGCCCCGGGCGAGATCGTCCTCGTCGAGCCGGATCAGGCCCAGCGCCCGCTCCTCGCGCTCGAGGTCGATGAGGTCCGCCAACCGGGTTCCGCCTGCGAGCGACGGCGCCCCCGCGGTCGGGGCGAGCGAGGGGAGGTCCACGACGGACAGCCGCAGCACCCGCCCCTGATCCGTGACCACACCGATCGTCGAACGGGTGGTGGAGCGCACGTGCGAGACGACCACGTCGTGCGCACCGCGCTGGCCCTCCCGCAGCAGCGGTCCCTCACCCGTGATCCGGGCGATCAGCCCGGTCCCCGTGAGCAGCACGTTGCAGGGCTCGTCGGCCACCTCGAGCGAGACCCCCGCCTTCGCGACGGGCTTGTCCGCTGCCTCCAGCAGCACGGTGCGGCGGGAATCGCCGTGCTCCGCGGCCACAGCGGCGAGCTCGTCGGAGACCAGCGCACGCAGCACCGCGTCCGAGCCCAGGATCTCCTCGAGCTCCTCGATCTCGCGGCGCAGGTCGTCCCGTTCGGCCTCGAGATCGATCTGCGAGAACTTCGTCAGGCGCCGCAGCCGCAGCTCGAGGATGTACTCGGCCTGGAGATGCGAGAGGTCGAACACCGTCATCAGCCGAGCGCGCGCCGTCTCGGAGTCATCGCTCTGCCGCACGATCTGGATGACCTCGTCGATATCCAGGATCGCCAGCAGCAGACCCTCCACCAGGTGCAGGCGGGCCTGACGCTTGCTCAGCCGGTGCTCGGTGCGGCGGCGCACCACCTTCAGCCGATGGTCGACGAACACCTCGAGCAGCTGCTTGAGGCCCAGAGTGCGCGGCTGCCCATCGACCAGGGCCACGTTGTTGATGCCGAAGTTCTCCTCCAGCGGCGTGTACCGGTACAGCTGCTGCAGCACGGCCTCGGGGTCGTAGCCCGACTTCACCGTCATCACCAGGCGCAGACCGTGGTGACGGTCGGTGAGGTCCTGGTAGTCGGTGATGCCCTGGACCCGCTTGGCCTGCACCGCATCACGCAGCTTCTCGGCCAGACGCTCGGGACCCACCTGGTAGGGCAGCTCGGTGACGACGATGCCCTTGCGGCGCGAGGTGATGTTCTCGATCCGGGTGGTGGCCCGCATCTTGAAGGAGCCGCGGCCGGTGCGGTACGCGTCACGGATGCCCTCCAGTCCCACGACCCGCCCGCCGGTGGGGAGGTCCGGCCCCGGCACGAAGCGCATCAGCTCCTCGAGCTCGGCCTCCGGATGATCGATCAGGTGCCGGGCGGCGGCGATGGTCTCGACCAGGTTGTGCGGCGCCATGTTCGTGGCCATGCCGACGGCGATCCCTGAGGCTCCGTTGACCAGGAGGTTCGGGTACTGGGCGGGGAGCACCTCGGGCTGGGTGAGCTGATTGTCGTAGTTCGGGATCATGTCCGCGACGTCCTCGTGCAGCGAGTCCGTCATCAGCAGAGCGGCCTTGGCCAGACGCGCCTCGGTGTAGCGCGCCGCCGCCGGGCCGTTGTCGAGGGAGCCGAAGTTCCCGTGGCCGTCCACCAGGGGCAGGCGCATGTTGAAGCTCTGCGCCATCCGCACCAGTGCGTCGTAGATCGCGGTGTCGCCGTGCGGGTGGAGCTTGCCCATCACCTCGCCGACGACGCGCTGACTCTTCACATGACCCTTCTCAGGGCGCAGGCCCATCTCGGCCATCATGTAGAGGATGCGCCGCTGGACGGGCTTGAGGCCGTCTCGCGCGTCGGGCAGGGCCCGCGAATAGATCACGGAGTACGCGTACTCGAGGAACGACGACTCCATCTCACTGGTGACGTCGATGTCGACGATCGTCTCGTCGACCGCGTCGTCCCCGGCGGGCGGATTGGTGCTGCGTGATCGGGCCATGAGGGACATCATGGCGCATGACCGGGCACGATCCCGGGAACCAGGCACCGGAACGGGACGTGAATCCCGTCAAACTCCCGGGCCGCGACGTTAGGATCGGGACATGGTGGAACGACGCGAAGGCCTGCGGTCCCTGCGCCGGCGAGCCCGGGACGAGGACGAGACCGCACCCACCTATCCCGCGCACTGGGAGGCGGACATCGCCCTGCGCGACGGCTCGGCAGCTCATCTGCGACCGATCCTGCCGACGGACGCGGATGCCCTGCAGGAATTCCACCAGCGGCAGTCCGAGCATTCCCGGTACCTGCGCTTCTTCGCTCCTATGCCGAAGCTGTCCCGTCGGGACCTGGAACGGTTCACGCACGTGGACCACCATGATCGGGTGGCCTTCGTGGTCCTGCTCGGCGCGGAGATCGTGGCGGTCGGGCGGTACGACCGCATCGAGCCGCACTCCGCCGAGGTCGCGTTCAACGTGTCCGACTCCCACCAGGGGACGGGCCTTGCCTCAGTCCTGCTGGAGCACCTCGCCGCCGCGGCCCGCGAGCGGGGGATCAACAGCTTCACCGCCGAGGTCCTGCCGCAGAACACCAAGATGATCAAGGTCTTCACCGAGACCGGCTTCGACGTGGACCGTGTATATGACGACGGCGTGGTGATGGTCTCCTTCCGCATCGATCCGACGGCGCGCTCGCTCGCGGTGATGGCGGAGCGCGAGCACCGCGCCGAGGCACAGGCCATGGAGCGGCTCCTGCATCCCGAGTCCGTGCTGCTGATCGGGGTCTCCTCCCGTGCCGACTCTGCTGGGGGACGCTTCCTCACCGCGTTGGAGAGCTCCGGGTACAGCGGAACCGTTCACCTCGTCTCCCGCGACGCTCTCGAGCTGCGGGGGCGCCGCACTTGGGCGAAGGTGAGCGACGTGCCCGGCGCCGTGGACCTCGCCGTGATCGCCCTGCGACCCGAGGCCTGTGTGGAAGCGATCGACGAGTGCGCCGAGATCGGCGTGCGCAGCGTCCTGATCCCCACCGAGGGATTCTCGGAGACCGATGCGGGACGCCGACTGCAGCGCGAGCTGGTGACACGGGTCCGTCGCCACGGCATGCGACTGCTCGGCCCCGGCTCTTTCGGCTTCCTGCGCACGGGGCAGGAGGCGATCAGCCTCTCCCTGGCGCCCCGGATGCCGCGCCCGGGACCGGTCGCACTGGCCGGTCAGTCCAGTGCGCTGTCGGCAATGCTGCTGGCGGGGACCGATGCCCGAGGCCTCGGCGTGCACGAATTCGTGGGCGTCGGGAACCGCGCCGACGTCTCCCTCAACGACACCCTCCAGCATTGGGAGGACGACGAGCAGGTCGGGGTGATCGGGCTCGCCCTCGAATCCATGGGCAATCCGCGCAAGTTCACCCGGATCGCGCGCCGGCTCACCCGGAGCACCCCGCTGATCGTGCTGCGACCGCCCGGCAGCGAGTCCCATCTGCCGCCCGGGCACGATGTGCGCACCACGACCCTGCCCCGCAGAGCTCTCGACCAGGTCCTGGAATCGGCCGGGGTGGTGCAGACCGGGGAGTGGACCACCTGCTCGACGTGGTCGATGCCATCGGACGCCAGGGCCTCCCGCTCGGCCGACGGGTGGGACTGCTGTCCAACACCGCGGCCCTCGGGGCCTCGCTGCGCGGCTCCGCGGGCCAGGCGGGCCTGGAGGTCGTCGCGGAGAACCACAGCGTCCCGCTCTCCCCGGATCCGCGCCTGATCCAGCGGGCCTTCACCACGATGGCGGCGCTGGGCAAGGTCGACATGGTCATCGCCGGCATGATCGACCCCCAGACCACCGAGGTCGCCGAGGTGCTGCGCCAGATGGCGCTCGTGGCCCGCCACTCCGAGGTAGTGCTGCTGGTGTGCCTGGTCACCACGGCGGACCGGTTCGAGGAGGTGCAGAGGGCGGTGCGTGCCGACTCCTCCCTGCCTCCTGTCCACGCCACGCCCTTCGCCGTGGTGCGGGCCGGGGCGGGGATGCTCAGCGCCGCCCTGCGGCCCGAGGCCGATGACGACGAACCCGCGCAGCGTGAGGACATCGACCGCGCCGCAGCCCGGGACCTGGTGGACGATCTGCTCGCCGACAGCGCCGTCTCCGCCGTGGAGCTCTCCCTGGAGCAGACCACCGCGCTGTTGGCGGCGTACGGCATCGACCTGCTGACGACCCGCCGGATCACGGGCGTCGAGGACGCGCTCGCGCAGGCCGCCGAGATCGGCTATCCCGTGGCGCTCAAGAGCACGGACCCGGTGCTCCGCCACCGCGCCGATCTCGGAGGAGTGCGCCTGGACATCCCCGACGCGGTCCAGCTGCGTCATGCCGTCGAGGGCATGCGCCGAGACCTGTCCTACTCGAGCGCGCCGCTCGAGGTGCAGGCCATGGCGCCCGCCGGGGTCCCGATGGTGGTGCGCAGCGTCGAGGATCCCTCTCTCGGCCCGGTGGTGTCGCTGTCCGTGGCCGGGGACGCGACCGATCTCCTGGACGACATCGCCTATGCGATCCCGCCCTTCAGCGAGAGCGCCGCGGCGAAGCTGGTCGACACCCCGGCCACCGCGGTGAAGCTGCGGGGGACCCGCGGCCTGCCGCCGGCGGACCGCACAGCTCTCGCGGATCTCGTGGTCCGGATCGGCCTGCTCGCCGAGGACCTCCCCGAGGTCTCCTCCTCGAGCTGTACCCGGTGCTGGTCGCGCAGGACGGCACGACCGTGGTCGGGGCGCGGGCGCGGCTGGCCCCGCCGCCCAACCGCACCGACAG
This sequence comes from Brachybacterium sp. Z12, assembly GCF_014400405.1. Lineage (GTDB taxonomy): Bacteria > Actinomycetota > Actinomycetes > Actinomycetales > Dermabacteraceae > Brachybacterium. Next base: position 1,620,292 of record NZ_CP060496.1, read on the forward strand.
TCCACGGCGTGCCCTGTCCGGCCCGCCAGGCACCTGAACCGCGCCGACCGACGCTGCAGGGCGTGGAACAATGTCGGGATGACCACCGCACTTCCCGCCGACCTCCTCAGGGCCCTCGAGACCGCCGGGTACTTCCCGCAGACGGCAGCTCAGAGCCTGTCGCGCTCGCTGCGCAGCGCCCCGCCGGTCGCATACCTGGTGCGCCCCGAGACCACCTTCGACGGCCCCGAAGTGCGCCGCCACCTGACCGTCCTGGTGCTCACCGCCACGCACCTGCTGATCACTCACCTCGATGACGATCCCGCGGACGCGCTGAACCCCAGCCAGGTGGTCTCCACCACCGAGAGGATCCGGTTGCAGCGGATCACCGCCACCGGCCTGTCCCAGGTGTTCGACACCGACGGGCAGCACAGCCCCGCTCGGGAGGCGGAGATCACGCTCGGCGTGACCTGGGACGGGACGCGCCGGGTGGATGTCGAGCGGGCGGTCTGCGAGGACCCCAGCTGCCAGCTCGACCACGGGTACACGGGCACCACCGCGCCCTCGGACCTCGCGCTGCGGGTCAGTGCTCTGGCCGATGGTGCGGGAGCCGTCGACGAGGCGCTGGCCTTCCACGACGTCCTGCTCGACGCGATCGATGCGGCGACGGCCTGAGGCGGGCATGAACGGACCCGACCCCGCCCCCGGGCGTCCCCTGGCCCGGAGGCTCCACAGATGTGGCCCTCGGACCTGCTGCCCCCACCGTTCGCCGCCGGGGCCCGCCCTGGCCTCCTGGACGTTCTGCGGCCGCTGGTCGACTCACCGGAACCCGGTCGCGATCTGGTGGTGCTGCTCGACGGGCTCGGGGCGGACCTCCTGCTCGAGCACCGCGCGCTCACGCCGACGCTCCGGCGTCTCGAGCAGCACACCGAGCGGGTGCGCACGGTCTCTCCGTCGACCACCTCCAGCGCCATGGTCTCCCTGCACACCGGTCTGCCTCCGCTTGAGCACGGGGTGCTCGGCTATCTCACGTACGATCCGCGGTCCGGCCGCAGCCTCAACCAGCTCACCGGCGCGCCCGGCACCGACCCACGCGGCTGGATGCCGCTTGCGACCCTCGTCGAAGCGGGAGCTCGTCGAGCGGTGCAGGTGGGGCCCAAGAAGCACGCAGGCTCGCATCTCAGCGGCGTCGCCTACCGGGGCTGGGAGTTCCGCGGGCATGGTCGCGAGGATCGCGTCGAGACAGTCCGCTCCGCGCTCCGCCGCGCCGGCCCCGACGGTCTGGTGCACCTGCATGTGGACGACGTCGACCACGCCGGTCACCGGTATGGCGTGGACTCGGAAGAATGGCGGACCGCGCTCGCGGAGGTCGACGGGCTGATCGGCACCCTGCTGCGCCGGCTCCCGCGAGGCACACGGCTCCACGTCACCGCGGATCACGGCATGGTCGACACCTCACCCGCGCACACCACGGACCTCGCGGATCATCCCCGGCTCCTGCGCCTGGTCCATGAGGTCGCCGGTGAGGCGCGGGCGCTGGCCCTCCACGCCGTGCCCGGCGACGGCGCCGGTGAGGAGCTCGCGGCCGCACTCGAGACCCTGCTCGGCGAGCGGGCGCTGGTCCTGCCCCGCGAGAGGATCCTCAGCAGCGGTCTGCTGGGCCCGATCGGCGCTGCGGTGTCGGCGCGGGTCGCGGAGCGGCTGCCGGACGTGCTGGTGCTGTCCCGGGGGCGGTGGAGCGTCGATGATTTCTCCCGCCGACCGGACACCGCGCGCGCCATGCTAGGCGTGCACGGCTCGCTGACCGCTGCCGAGTGCTGGGTGCCGCTGCTGCGCACCGTGGTCTGAGCACGCCCGCCGCGCTCTCGAGAGGCGGGCGCCGTTGCTCACTCCTGCTTGGAGCCGAAGACGATCTCGTCCCAGCTGGGCATCGAGGCGCGCTTGCTCTTCGGGCGCTGCTGCTTCCGCGCGTTCTTCGCGGGCGCATCGTCCTCGTCCTTCTCGGACGCGGCGGGTGCCGGGGAGGCGGTGTCGAACCCGGGCAGCGGGGTGAGGTCCACCGTGTCCTGGTACTGGATCTCGCCGCCCTCCTCCTGGGAGGGTGCCTCGTCCGTCTCCGCAGGCTCGGGGCTCACGAGCTGGTCGTCCGCGGGGGAGAGGGCCGGCTCGTCCTCGAGAAGGTCTCCGACGCCGTCGTCTGCGGTGGCGGAATGCTCCTGCTCGGCCTCGAGATCCGGGTCATCGCTCTTGGCATCTGCCGATCCTGCGACGTCGTCCTGCGCCGGGATGTCCGTCCCGGGCTCGGCGACCGGCTCGATGTCGGTCTGCTCGGGCTGCCCGGACTCCGGGACGTCGTCGAGATCGGACCAGACGGTCGCGGACTCCTCGGGCCGCGGCACCGAGCGCAGGCCCCGTCGTGCGTTGAGGGCGTCGAGCTCGCTGTCGTCGATGACCGAAGGATGCTCCTCGGCGACGGGGCGGCGAGGCGGCCAGGTGCGCACACGGGGCGACGCCGCGGGGCTGCCCTCCAGAGAGCCGTCGGCCTCGAGGTCGTAGACGGCGCTCTTGACGGCCTGGAGCCGGCCGCGGCCGCGGGTCGGCTCCGGCGGAGCATCCTCGTCGCTGATCCAGCGCGCCTCGTCGTCCACCGGCGAGACGGTGCGGTTGGAGGTGTCCGCGACCCAATGCGCCTGCCGGGTGCGGCCACCGGCGGAGAAGGTCAGCTCGAGCGTCCAGGTGCCGTCCTGGCGGCGCCAGGCGTCCCACGCGGTCTCCCCGGTCGCCTCGCGGGCGGCGAGGCGCTCGGCGACGACCTCCTGCAGCGCAGGCCCGCCTCGGCCGACGGGGAAGGTGCGGGCCCGCTGCGCGGTCCACTCGCGCTCGGCGAGGACGGGACCCTCATAGCGGCGGACGTGCTCGAGGGGGATCTCGGAGGCCTCCGCGATGTCCTCGGCGCTGCGCCCGGAGCGCAGCATCGCCTGGATCTCCCGCGGACGGACCGGGGCGGCGTCGGCGGCCTGGATCATGTTCAGCGCCGGGCGGTCGGAGCGGACCGCGGCTCGCAGCGCCTTGTCGATGCGCAGCGTGTACCGCTCGCCATCGGAGTCGACCAGGAGCAGATGTTCCCCGTCGTCATGGATCCCGTCGAGTTCGAGCTCGCGCATCGTCGTCCTCTCCGTCGGAGCCTGGTCGCTTGCGTGCAGAAGTCTAGGCCGTGACCATATCGTGCGGGGCCGGTCGCTGCGGGTTCCCCGGGCCGGGGACACGGCGTGTTGCGCGCCAGCCTGGACGGCGTGTTGTGAGTCGCAGGTCCCTCTGCAATAATGCCGCCGCATTCAGCGTTGAGACCCGGGCCGACCCGTTGTGACCCGAGAGGGCTCACCGGCGCGGAACTGCTCCAGCCACCCCCAGGTCGGAAGACCTCGATGACTACCAGGAACGGACCGTAGATGGCCACTGATTACGACGCCCCTCGCAAGAACGAAGACGAATCGAACGACGACTCCATCGAGGAGCTGAAGGGTCGACGGAACGAGGCCGCGACCCCGACGGTCGACGAGGACGAGGCCGAAGCCGCGGATTCGTACGAGCTCCCCGGCGCCGACCTCTCGGGCGAAGAGCTCTCCGTGCGGGTCCTGCCCCGTCAGGCGGACGAGTTCACCTGCGCCAGCTGCTTCTTGGTGAAGCACCGCAGCCAGATCGATCACGTCGAAGGGACCCTCATCATTTGCAAGGAGTGCGCTGCGGCCTGACCCCGCGCCCTTATCGCAGACGAGAACGGCACGGCCCCTGATCAGGGGTGGTGCCGTTCTTGTCGTCGAGGGTGTTCAGAGGGTGTTCAGCGGCCCTGTCGCTCCTGCAGCTGCTTCGCGGTGCGCAGCGCGAGGGCCAGGTCGTCGGGACGCCGGGACGAGGCGACCCACGCCGTGGTCGGATCCGCGTCATCGAGCACCTCGACGCGGAGCCCGGAACGGGTCCAGCCCCGTACGCAGTGATGGGCCAGAGGCTCGAAGTCCTGCCCGACGGTGCGCGCCCACTCCTCGCCATGCAGCACGGTCACCTCGCCGAGCAGATCTACGTCGATCCGCGCGCGCCCCAGCTGGAACTGGCCGTTCTTGACCTCGAGCAGCGGGGAGTACTGGTAGACGAGCGCCACCAGAGCGATCACGCAGACCACGGCGACGACGATCGCGACAGTGAGGTCCAGCGGCACCAGCACGAGACCCAGGGCCGCCCCAACGCTGACCGCTACGAGCCACCACCCGATGCCGGGGAACAGATGTTCGCGGAACAGTGAAGTGCCCTGCGCTGGCTCGCGGGCGGGAGAGGATCCCGGTGCGGTCGAGGAGGGGGAGTCGGCGGTGTGATCGGCTGCGGCGGACATGCTCCCATCGTCTCACGCAGCGCCTGTGCGCCTGCGGCGGCGATGATCACCCTGGGGGCTCCGAGCCCGCTGGATGCGAAGCCGGCAGAACGGCATACCCTGTGCCCATGCCTGTCGATCACGCTGACATCACTCCGGGGACGCAGCAACCGCCGCCCCCGCCGCTCCCACGCTGCGGATCCGTCGCAGCGGAGCGACCCCAATGCCGCACCGGGCGCACGCCGACGACGCCGGACTCGATCTCTCCAGCGCCGAGGAGCTGGTGATCCCGCCCGGAGGGAGAGCCCTGGTGGACACCGGGCTCGCCGTCGCCCTGCCTCCTGGCACCGTCGGGATGGTCTGCCCGCGCTCCGGTCTCGCCGCACGCCACGGGGTCACCGTCCTGAACGGTCCCGGTATCGTGGATGCCGGCTATCGGGGGCCCGTGAAGGTCTCCCTGCACAACACCGACCCGACCGAGCCGTTCGCGCTCCAGGTCGGCGACCGTATCGCTCAGCTCGTGGTGGTGCCTTTCCTCGCCCCGGTGCTGCAGGAGGTCGAGGACCTCGACGAGACGGACCGGGCTGACGGCGGCTTCGGCTCCAGCGGCGGATTCGGAGCCGTGGGCTCCCCGGTGACCGCAGACGAGACCACGGAGGGATGACCATGGGACTGTTCTCCCGGAAGAAGAAGAGGCAGCAGCAGGCCGAGGTCGAGGACCTCGAGCCGAAGGACGCCATCGACACGGAGCCCTCCGACGAGGAGCAGGACGTCGAGGCGGCTGAGGAGGACGCCGCTCCGCGCGGCGAGCACCTCGAGGACGGCCCCTACGACGAGCGCGAGGCGCCCGAGGAAGACCACATCGACCTCGGCGGACTGCGCGTCCCCACCATCGACGGCATGGAGCTGCGCATGGAGGTCGATCAGCGCAGCGGCTCGGTCACCGGCGCGAACCTGGTGATAGGCGGCTCTTCGCTGCAGGTCCAGGCCTTCGCCGCGCCGAAGACCCGCGGTCTGTGGGAGGACGTGCGCGCCTCGCTGCGGGACTCCGTCGTCAAGCAGGGCGGGACCGCCGAGACCAGGCCCGGCGTCTTCGGCACCGAGCTGATCACCCGCCTGCCGGTGAAGAGGACCGACGGCCGCACGGGATACCGTCCCGCTCGTTTCATCGGCATCGACGGGCCGCGCTGGTTCGTCCGCGCGATCCTCACCGGGAAGGCGCTCGGGGACAAGGAGCAGTCGCGTCGCTTCGAGACGCTCATCTCCCGGCTCGTGGTCGTTCGTGGCTCCGACGCCATGGCGCCCCAGGAACTGATCCCGCTGCACCTGCCCGGAGAGCGCCCGGGCCTGAACCCGATCAGCGCCGGCCCGACGGACCCGCTCGCCCGCGGACCCGAGATCACGGAAGTCGGATGAGCGCCCCCGGATCCGGCCACGAGTCGCGCGAGCGCCGCCCCGAGCTCGGGGGCACCGAGACGTCCGGCGGGGGAGGGGACGTCGAGGACGCTGCCGGTCCCGCTGCGGAGGAGACCCCCGCCCCCGCGCGCAGCGGACTCGGCGCCGTCCTCCAGGAGGAGGAGTTCTCCGTCTCCGATGCCATCGGCGGGCCGCGGGGCATCGCCGAGTCCGTGCTCCCCACGCTGCTCTTCGTCGTGCTGTTCGTCGCCACCCGCTCCGTCGTGCTGGCGGCTGGTGTCGCGGTCGCGGTGGTGGTGGTGCTCCTGATCGCCCGGATCGTGCAGCGGCAGAGCCCGTCCACCGTGCTCGGAGGGCTGCTCGGCGTGGCGCTCGGCGCGGTGCTGTCGATCCGATCCGGCGAGGGGTCCGACTTCTACTGGCCCGGCATCGTCATCAACGCCGTCACGCTCCTGGTGCTGCTGGTCACCGTTGTCGCGCGCAAGCCGCTCGTGGGCTTCCTGGTGGGGCTGCTGGACCCGCGGGTGCAGGACTGGGCCTCGGAGCCCGACGCGCGCCGCGTCTACACGCGGGCGACGCTCCTGTTCATGGTGCTCTATGCCGCGAAGATCGCGGTGCAGCTCCCGCTGCTGCTGACCGGGCAGGTCGCCGCCCTCGGCGCCGCGAAGATCGCGATGGGGCTGCCGGCCTTCGCCGTGGTCGCCTATCTCGTGTGGCTCATGCATCGAGGGCTGCTCGCACGCCGCGAGCTCGGCTGAGCCCGCTCCCACCCCGTACCCGGGGATGGGCGCGAGGACCGTCCACTGGATGAGACAATGGACGGAACGGCTCCCCGCACCAGGCCGCAGGTCGAGATGCGGAGCCCCCAGAGATCGAGCAGCCACGGTCCGCGACGCGAGCCTCCGCGCGGACGGGAAGAGAGTGGTCCGATGACCCCCGATGCCGAACACGCGCCTAGCAGCTCCGCCCTCGGCGGGCGACTGCTGACCCTGACCGCAGGGCCCCCTGCGGCCGGCGGCACCTTCGTCGCGCGACACGAGGGTCGAGTCGTGTTCATCCGCGGCACCACCCCGGAGAGACCGTGACCGCGCGCCTGCTCGAGGACCCGCAGGAGCGGGCCTCCGCGCGATTCTGGCGTGCCGAGGCTCTCGACGTCCTCGAAGCCGGCCCGGATCGCGCCCCCTCCGTCTGGGAGGAAGCGGGCATCGACGGAGTGGGCGGAGCGGAGTGGGCGCACATCGCACTGCCGGCGCAGCGCCGGATCGCCAGCGAGGTGATGCAGGAGCTGCTGCGCCGCGCCGGGGTGAGCAGCTTCCCGATCGAGCAGGTCCAGGTCGAGCCGGCACCCCATGATGCCGAGGGGCTCGCATGGCGCACCCGCGTCCGTTACGCCGTGGACGAGGAAGGGCGCGTGGGCATGCGCGGCTGGCGCTCCCACGAGGTGCGACCGGTGGGCGACGATCCGCTCTCCGCCCAGGCCATCCGCGACCTGCGGCTCGGGGACTGGATCGCTCCCGAGGGCACCGAGGCGATCGACGCCGTCGCTCCTTCCGCAGGTCCGGCCTCCGTGGTGCTGATCGGTCGCGACCTCGATCCGAACTCCGTGGAGATCCCCGACTCCTGGGGAGACGCGGATGTCGCCGTGCGGACCTCTCGCGGGCTGGTCACGCTGCGCGGAGACGGCACCGTGCACGAGCGGGTCGGAGAGCGCCTGTTCACGGTCAGCGCGACCGGTTTCTGGCAGTCGCACCGTCGCGCCGCCGATCTCCTGACCGAGGTCGTCCAGGCCTCGCTGGGCGCCCCTGCCGGGGCAGCGCCTGGGACCTGTACGGCGGAGTCGGGCTCTTCTCCGCCATCGCCGCACAGCAGGTGGGTGCCGAGGGCACCGTGGTCTCGGTCGAGGGCAACCGCCGCGCCTCCCAGCTCGCAGCGGAGAACCTCGAGGATCTGCCGCAGGTCTCCACGGCCACCGCGGACGTCACGGACTGGGTCCGGGCACGCCGCGGCGGGGTCGACGCCGTGGTGCTCGATCCGCCCCGCAGCGGTGCGGGTGTCGAGCTGATGGAGCTGCTCGCGACGAACGTCCGGCAGCGCATCGTCTACGTCTCCTGCGAGCCTGCGACTCTCGCCCGTGATCTGGCGGCGATCGAGAAGAAGGGCTGGCAGCTCTCCGATCTGCGGGCCTTCGACCTGTTCCCGCACACCCACCACATCGAGTCCGTGGTCGTGCTGGAGCGTGCCGGCGCGTGACTCGGCGGGGCATGGCTCCGTCCCCGATCCGACACGCACCGCTCAGCTGACGGCCTGTCAGATCAGCCGCACCGGGCGTGGTATTATTTATCTTGACTTCAAGATAAATGCCGGAGCGATCCGGCCGCCCCTTCGTCGGCCTGCATGAGCAGCGGTTCGTCGCGAGGTGCTCGTTCTCCCGCCACGGGCGGGATGCGCGCCTACGATGGAGGGGTCAATCCCACACCAAAGGAGTTCGCCTGATGAGCACTGTCGACTCATTCTCAGCGAAGCAGGATCTCGCCGTCGGCGGGACCGACTACGAGATCTATGCGCTCGACGCCGTGGAAGGCGCCGACAAGCTTCCCTACAGCCTCAAGATCCTGCTCGAGAACCTGCTGCGCACCGAGGACGGCGCGAACATCACCGCCGACCATGTGCGTGCGCTGGCGAGCTGGGAGCCCTCGGACGATCCCTCGGTCGAGATCCAGTTCACCCCGGCCCGCGTGATCATGCAGGACTTCACCGGCGTGCCCTGCGTCGTCGATCTCGCCACCATGCGTGAGGCGATGCAGGAGCTCGGCGGCGATCCGGAGAAGATCAACCCCCTCGCCCCGGCCGAGATGGTCATCGACCACTCGGTGATGATCGACGTGGCCGGCCGCCTGGACGCGCTCGAGAAGAACATGGAGCTCGAGTACGAGCGCAACCGCGAGCGCTACCAGTTCCTGCGCTGGGGCCAGACCGCCTTCGATGACTTCAAGGTCGTCCCCCGGGCACCGGCATCGTGCACCAGGTCAACATCGAATACCTGGCCCGCACCGTCATGACTCGTGAGATCGACGGGGTGCTGCGTGCATACCCGGACTCCTGCGTCGGCACCGACTCGCACACCACCATGGTCAACGGTCTGGGTGTGCTCGGCTGGGGTGTGGGCGGCATCGAGGCCGAGGCCGCGATGCTCGGCCAGCCCGTGTCCATGCTGATCCCGCGCGTGGTCGGCTTTAAGCTGACCGGCGAGATCCCGCCGGCCGCGACCGCCACCGATGTGGTGCTGACGATCACCGAGATGCTGCGCAACCACGGCGCCGTCGGCAAGTTCGTGGAGTTCTACGGCGAGGGCGTCACCCAGGTGCCGCTCGCGAACCGCGCCACCATCGGCAATATGAGCCCCGAGTTCGGCTCCACCTGCGCGATCTTCCCGATCGATGAGGTGACCGTCGACTACATGCGTCTGACCGGCCGCTCCGAGGAGCAGCTCGCGCTGGTCGAGGCCTACGCCAAGCGCCAGGGCCTGTGGCACGACCCCTCCAAGGAGGCCGAGTACTCGGAGTACCTCGAGCTGGACCTGTCCACCGTGGTCCCCTCGATCGCCGGCCCGAAGCGCCCCCAGGACCGCATCGTCCTCACCGACGCGAAGAAGTCCTTCCGCGAGGTGCTGCCGTCCTACGCGGGTGAGCCGCACGTGGTCGAGGAGGGCGAGAACTCCGGCACCTTCCCGGCTTCCGATCCCGCGAGCCAGGGCTCCGACAACGACTCCGGCGGCTCCGCTCCCGAGCACCAGCACGTCACCGGCCGGGCCTCGAACCCGGTCCAGGTGGAAGGCCGGGACTTCTCGATCGACCACGGCATCGTCTCGATCGCCTCGATCACGTCCTGCACCAACACCTCCAACCCCTCGGTGATGATGGCTGCCGGCCTGCTGGCTCGGAACGCCGCTGATCGCGGACTCGTCTCCAAGCCGTGGGTGAAGACCTCCATGGCCCCCGGGTCCCAGGTCGTCACGAACTACTACACCAAGGCAGGTCTCTGGCCGGCACTGGAGGCGCTCGGCTTCCACCTGGTCGGCTACGGCTGCACCACCTGCATCGGCAACTCCGGCCCGCTGGACTCGGAGATCTCCGACGCGATCGCTGAGAAGGACCTCGCCGTCACCGCGGTGCTCTCGGGCAACCGCAACTTCGAGGGTCGCATCAACCCCGACGTGAAGATGAACTACCTGGCCTCGCCGCCGCTGGTCATCGCCTACGCGCTCGCGGGCACGATGGACTTCGACTTCGAGAACGACTCCTGGGCACGGACAAGGAGGGCAACGAGGTCTACCTCCGCGACCTGTGGCCGAGCCCGACCGAGGTCGAGAAGGTCATCGCCGAGTCCATCTCCCAGGAGATGTTCACCGAGGACTACCAGGACGTCTTCACCGGTGACGAGCGCTGGCGGGGCCTCGACACCCCGAGGGCGCGACCTTCGAGTGGGACGCCGATTCCACCTACGTGCGCAAGCCCCCGTACTTCGAGGGCATGGAGCTGCAGCCGGAGCCCGTCCGCGACATCGCGGGCGCGCGGGTGCTGGTCAAGGTCGGCGACTCGACCACCACCGACCACATCTCGCCCGCCGGTGCGATCAAGCTGGATTCCCCGGCCGGTCGCTACCTCCAGGAGCACGGAGTGGCCCGCAAGGACTTCAACTCCTACGGCTCGCGCCGAGGCAACCACGAGATCATGATCCGTGGCACCTTCGCCAACATCCGCATCAAGAACCAGCTCCTCGACGGTGTCGAGGGCGGGTACACGAAGAACCTCCTGACCGGTGAGCAGGAGTTCATCTACGACGCGGCCCAGGCCTACGCCGAGAAGGACATCCCGCTGGTCGTCCTGGCCGGCAAGGAGTACGGCACGGGCTCCTCCCGTGACTGGGCGGCCAAGGGCACCAAGCTGCTCGGAGTCCAGGTCGTCATCACGGAGAGCTTCGAGCGCATCCACCGTTCGAACCTGATCGGCATGGGCGTGCTGCCCCTCCAGTTCCCGGAGGGCGAATCCGCCGAGTCTCTGGGCCTGGACGGCACTGAAACGTTCTCCGTGACCGGCGTGACCGCTCTGAACGAGGGCACCATCCCGAAGACGGTCAAGGTCGTCGCTGCCAAGGAGGATGGCGCCTCCGTGGAGTTCGACGCGGTGGTCCGCATCGACACCCCGGCGAGGCGGAGTACTTCCGCAACGGCGGCATCCTCCAGTACGTCCTGCGCTCGCTCGTCGCCGCCGCCTGATACCCAGGCAGCTCGATCGACGAACGCGTCGCCCGACGCCCCGGCCCTCTGGGTCGGGGCGTCATCGCGTCCCGGGGCTGAGCCGTGCCGCTGCGGTCCCGCATGCACCATTGCGCGGGACCTGTGCACCGCGATGCACACCGCCGCGAGCACGCGTGAATCCCCGGTGAAGATATGCACAGATGTGACCGTGTCGCACGTCGCCACTGGTCAGGGCGACGTAGCCTGAGCATGTTCCGGCCCCGTCCCTGAGGGAGGACCCGCGTGTCCACCACTGAGCAGCGTCTCGCCACCCCGTCCCGCGGACGTGAAGAGGTGACGCCCTCGGCCCCCGCTGCGGACGCGGCGACGCCGCCGTCCGAGGTGCCGATCTGCGCGGATCCTGAGGCGCTGCGAGGCCTTCCCGCCGAGCAGCTTCCCGGTCTCGCCCGCACCCTGCGGCGGCGCCTGGTGGAGATCTGCTCGCTCAGCGGCGGTCATCTGGGCCCGAACCTCGGTGTCGTCGAGCTGACCATCGCCCTGCACCGCGAGTTCCGCTCCCCAGCCGAGCCCATCGTCTTCGACACCGGCCACCAGGCCTACGTGCACAAGATGCTCACCGGCCGCGCAGACCTGGCCGGGCTGCGCACGGCGGGCGGCATCGCGGGCTACCCCGACCGCGGCGAGTCCGCGCACGATCTGGTCGAGAACTCCCACGCCTCGGGGTCGATCGCCTGGGCGCACGGGCTCGACCGCGCGCACCGGCTCGCCGGGGCCGACGGGGCAGCCGTCGCGGTCATCGGGGACGGCGCCCTGACCGGGGGCGTGGGCCTGGAGGCCCTGAACCTGCTGGCGGCCGACCGTGGCTCCCGCGCGGTCGTCGTGCTGAACGACAACACCCGCTCCTACGCCCCGACCGTCGGCGGCATCGCCGAGCATCTCGGCGCGCTGCGCGCCGGCGAGGTCCGTGCTGGCGAGGACATGTTCACCGCTCTCGGGCTCACCTACGTCGGCCCCGTCGACGGGCATGACCTCGGGGCCCTCGCCCAGGCTCTGACCGCCGCACGGCGCGCGGCAGAGGACCCCTCGAGCTCAGGGGTGCTCGTCCACGTCCTCACCCGCAAGGGCGCAGGCTTCGCACGTGCCGAATCCGACGCCGTGGACCACTGGCACGCCACCGGGCCCTTCCCCTCGAGGCGGAGGAGACGAAGTCGGCGCCGGCGGAGACCTGGACCTCGCGGTTCGGTGCGGCCCTGCTCGCCGCCGCGCGCGCCGACGAGCGGGTGATCGCGCTCAGCGCCGCGATGATCGACCCCGTCGGCCTCACCCCGATGCAGCGGGAGATGCCGGGACGCGTGCTCGACGTCGGCATCGCCGAGCAGCTCGCGCTCGACACCGCAGCCGGGCTCTCCGCGGGGGACGCAAGCCCGTGGTCTCGCTGTACGCGACCTTCCTGAATCGGGCGATCGACCAGCTGCTGCTCGATATCGCCCTGCACGGCGAGGACGTCACGATCACCCTGGACCGTGCCGGGGTCACGGGCGATGACGGCCCCAGCCACCACGGCATCTGGGATCTGGCGCTCGCGACCCACGTACCCGGTCTCTCGCTGTGGGCGCCCCGCGACGCCGCTCGGCTCGACGCGGCGGTCCCCGCCGCCCTGGCGACGGCGGGGCCGTCCCTCGTGCGCTTCCCCAAGGGGGCCTGCCCGCCGGAGCTCCCCGCCCTCGCCCAGCTGCCCGCCGGAGAGGTGCTGGCAGGGGACGCAGGCGCTCCCATCGACATCCTGCTGGTCTCGATCGGCGCCCTCGCAGGGCGGGCCGTCGAGGCGGCCGCGGAGATCTCCCAGAGCCATCCGGACCTCAACGTCCTCGTCCTCGACCCGGTGCAGGCCCTCCCGCTGGGGGAGGAGCTGGTTGACCTCGCCGCCTCCGCCCGCGCGGTCGTCACGCTCGAGGACGGCCTCGCCGAGAGCGGGATCGGAGCGGCGCTCGGCACCCGCCTCGCCGGCTGCGCCACGCTCGCCGCGCCCGGACCGGTGCTGCGCCCCCTCGGGATCGAGCGGGAGTTCATCCCGCACAGCAAGCGCGATGCGATCCTCGCGGCCCAGGGCCTGGACGCCGACGGGATCGCGAAGAGCCTCCGCGACCTCCTATGAGCTGACTGCCCGGCTCAGCCCAGCGAGCTGCGTGGGGAGGGGTCGTCCGCCCGGGCGGTGAGGATGATCGGCGCTCCGTCGGTGACCTGCAGCGTGTGCTCCGCATGGGCGCCGCGCGAGCCGTCGGCCGAGAGCTGGGTCCAGCCGTCGCGCTCGTCGACCTTGAGCTCCGCGGTGGTGGGCACCAGGAACGGCTCGACGGTGATCAGCTGCCCGGCCACCAGGGTGGGGCCGCCCCCGGGGTGCCGTGGTTGGGGACGAACGGCGCTTCGTGCATGGTGCGTCCCACGCCGTGACCGCCGAAGCGCTCATTGATCGTGTAGCCGAGCCTGTGCGCTTCATTCATCACCGCATGGCCGATGTCACCCACGCTGTTCCCGGCCGTGACCTGGTCGATGCCCGCCCACATCACCCGCTCGGTGTCGCGGATCAGCTGCAGGTCCTCAGCGCGCGGGGTGCCGACGATGATCGAGAGGCAGGAGTCCGCGACCCAGCCCTCGACCTCGACTGCGAAGTCGAGAGAGAGCAGATCTCCATCCTCCAGCACCCGGTCGTACGGGCGCCCGTGGAGGACTCCGTCGTTGACCGACGTGCAGATGGCGTGACCGAAGGGCGAGGCGCCGAAGACTGGGTGGTACTCGATGTAGCAGCTGGTCGCCCCGGCCTCCCGGATCATCCGATGAGCCTCGGCGTCGACCTCCAAGAGGTTCCAGCCGACATCCACTACCTCTCGCAGATGGGAGAGCACAGAGGCGACGAAATCGCCTGCGGGACGGGCCTGGGCGAGTGTGGGCAGCTCCTGCGCGGAGCTGCGGCGGCGCTTTCCGAGGATCATCGTGCCTCCGTCCCGGTATATGCGACGTTCTCGGCGGCAGATGCCGTGTCCGGCTCCTGCCAGGTGACCAGTCGAGCGCCCACCCAGGCGATCGCCGCTGCGAACAGGGCGGCACCGATCAGGTGGAGGAAGACGATGAGCTCGGGGAGCCCCAGGAAGTACTGGATGTAGCCGATCACGCCCTGCGCGACGGTCAGCACCACCAGCCACCAGGCGGCGACGATCGCCTCGCGCCGGGCCCGGGCACGATGGAGGATCACCAGGAGCACGGCGAGCGCGGCGCAGAAGACATAGACCGCGATCGCATGGATGCGTGAGATCACGATGGGGTTCATGTCGATGCGGGTCACCTCTCCGGCATCGCCGGAGTGCGGCCCGGTGCCGGTGACGATGGTGCCCAGCACCAGGACTACGAAGCCGATCACCGCGATCGGGACGAACACGGCCACGGCGCGGGCGGGCACCGCCCGTCGCATCGGTCCGTCACCGTCGTAGAGACGCACCAGCAGCACCATCGAGAGTCCTGCGAGCACGGGAGAGATCAGGAAGTGGGGGCTCACCACACCGGGGTGCAGGTCGAGCCACACCACGAAAGCACCGATCAGCGCCTGCAGAGCGGTGCCGATGAGCGGCACCAAGGACAGACGGCGGAAGCCCGCGCCCTTGTGGCCGAGCCAGCGCCAGGAGACCAGCAGCACTGCGATGGCGAACACGCTCAGCACACCGGTGAGGGAGCGATTGCCGAACTCCACGAAGGGGTGGATCCCCGCCTCCATGGTCAGCTGCGGGGTGAACTGTCCGGGCTCGCAGTGGGGCCAGGAGGAGCAGCCCAGGCCGCTGCCGGTCAGCCGCACCGCACCACCGGACAGGATGATGCCCAGCTGACAGATCAGGTTCCCCCAGAACACGACTGCCGCCACGCGGGCGCGTCGCACCGGCCCCCAGGAGGGGAGGCGGGGATCGGGCAGAGTGGTGATGCGCCCGTGGCGCTCTGGGTTCCGCCGTGCGGCGGCGACGGGACTGGACATGCCCCTGAGTCTAGATTCAGCCCCGGGGAGAAGGCTGATCCGTGTGGACGGATGCGACGGACGACGCACCGGCCGGCGTCAGCTGTCCGTCCAGCGGAACCAGCGGATGACGGCCAGCACACCCGCGACAGCCCAGGCGAGCAGCACCACGACAGAGCCGAGGGAGAAGCTTCCGGAGGCCAGACAGGCACGCAGCAGCTCGCCGAGCGCGCCGGAGGGCAGCAGGTCCACCAGACCGCCCAGGATCCGCGGATACGCCTCGGTGGGGAAGGCGACGCCTCCGGCGGCGATCAGCAGCACGAAGACCAGGTTCGACACGGCCAGCACCGCCTCCGTGCGGAGCGTCCCCGCGATCAGCATGCCCAGCGCGCCGAAGGCGACGGTGCCGATCAGCCACACCGGGACCATCGCCAGCAGGCCCAGCAGCTCCGGACGCCAGCCGATGATCAGCGCGATCAGGCCCAGCACGACGACCTGCAGCACATGGGTGGTGAGGGTGGCGAGGATCTTCCCGGCCAGGTAGCCGCCGCGGCCCAACGGGGTGGTCGCCACCCAGCGCAGCACGCCGTTGCGGCGGTCGAAGCCGGTGATGATCGCCTGGGAGGTGAAGGAGGTGGAGATCAGCGCGGTCGCGAAGGTCGCGGCCACCGCGGTGTCCACTGCGGAGACTCCCTCGAGCCGGCCCAGCGGCAGCAGCCAGAGGCCGATCAGAACCATCGCGGGCAGGGCCACGGCGACGGTCAGCTGTTCGCCGTTGGACAGCAGCACCCGCGTCTCCAGCCCGGCATGGGAGAGGATGCGGCGCAGTGCGGGAGCGGGGCGCGGGGTGCGGTCGGACCGTCTGTCCGCAGGGTTCCTGGTGGCGGTCATCGGGGCTCCTGTCCGCTCGGGGATGCACTGCGAGGGGCGGAGCCGCTGGAGGAGACGGTCTCCGGCTCGTCATGCTCCTCATCCATCAGGTCCAGCAGCACGGACTCGAGGTCGGCCGCGCCACCCGAGGTGATCTCGAGATGGGCGCCGTGCCGTGCGGCAGCTGCTTGCAGATCAGCTTCGAGCGCGGGGGCAACACGGGGGTCCACGCCCGTGGCGGTGGCCTGGACGACCAGCGCGCCGTCGACTGAGCGATGGCTGCTGATCACGTCCTGCACCGACCCTGAGGCGAGCACGCGGCCGCGGGAGATCACCCGCACCGCGTCGGCGAGCCCCACGACATCGTCCATCAGGTGGGTGGTGAGGACGACGGCGGTGCCGGTGTGCGCCAGGCCCCGGATCAGCTCGCGCACCCGTCGGCGGATGGACGGGTCCATCCCGGCCGTCGGCTCATCGAGGAAGACCAGGTCCGGGCGACCGATGATCGCAAGTGCGAGGGCCAGGCGCTGACGCTGCCCGCCGGACAGCCGCCGCACCAGGGTGCGGGCGAAGGCATCGATGCCCAGGTGCTCGGCGACCTCGTCGACGTCCAGCGGGGCCGCGTGGAGGCTCGCCCCGTACCGCAGCAGCTGCATCGCCGACGCGCCGGAGGCCAGACCGCCGTCCTGGATCATCACCCCCACCCGCGCACGGTGCTTAGGGCTCGAGCGCCAGGGATCCGCGCCGAGCACCCGCACGGTGCCGTCATCGGGCTGCAGCAGGCCGGTGGCACAGGAGATCGCGGTGGTCTTGCCAGCGCCGTTGGAGCCCACCAGCGCGGTCACCGCGCCGCGCTCTGCGGTCAGGCTCAGACCGTCGAGCGCACGCACGGAGCCGTAGCTGAGCGTGAGGTCGTCGGCGACAAGGGCAGGGGAGTGGTCGTCCATGGCGCGCACCATCGTAGGCCGCGCCGCGCAGGACCGGGCACAGGACGTGAGCGACCGGTCATCCGCGGAGCGGCCCGGTGGGCTCAGCGGCCGGTGACCTGCAGCGGGGTGTGCGCAGGATCGACGACCTCGGCGGCGAGCGGTGCGGAGGGCGCAGTGCCCCCGGGGCCCCAGGTGTCGGTCTCGAAGCGGTCGCGGTCGTGCGGCTCGAGCAGAGGGTTCAGGTCGGGACCGACAGGCACGATCTGGGTGGGGTTGATGTCCTCGTGCACGAAGTAGTAATGCCGCTTGATCTGCTCGAAGTCGACGGTGTCACCGAAGCCGGGAGTGGTGAACAGGTCCCGGGTGTAGTCCCAGAGGTTCGGCATGCTCGCGAGGGTCTGACGGTTGGCCTTGAAATGGCCGTGGTAGACGGGGTCGAAGCGGATGAGGGTCGGGAACAGGCGCACATCGGCCTCGGTGATCGAAGGGCCCATCAGGTAGCGGCTGCGCCCGAGCCGCTCCTCGAGCTCGTCCAGTGCTGCCCACAGGGAGCGGTGCTCCTGCTCGTAGGTCTCCTGGGAGCCGGCGAAGCCGGTCTTGTACACGCCGTTGTTGACGTGGTGGAGCAGCCATCGGTTCAGCGCATCGATCTCTTCGCGCTGCGCCTGCGGGTACAGGTCCGGGGCACCCTCGCGGTGGTGCTCGGTCCACTCGGTGGCGAAGTCGAGGGTGATCTGCTGGAAGTCGTTGGTCACGACCGCCTTGCTGGGCACATCGACGACCGCCGGGACCGTGATGCCGCGCGGGTAGTCCGGGAATCGGGCGAAATATGCTTCCTGGAGCCGCTCGTAGCCCAGCACCGGGTCCACACCGCCCTCGTCGAGGTCGAAGGTCCACGAGCGCTTGTCGTGCGTGGGGCCGGGCATCCCGACGGAGATCACGTCTTCCAGCCCGAGGAGCCGGCGGGAGATCAACGTCCGGTTCGCCCAGGGGCAGGCCCGGGCGGCGACCAGGCGGTACCTTCCGGCCTCGACGGGCCAGCCGTCCCGGCTGTCACGGGTGATGCGGTCATCGATGTAGTTCATGTCGCGGTCGAAGGCTTCTTCGCCTACGGCGACATAGGCGCCGCGGGTCGAGTGGTCCTCGGGGGCGGAGTTCTCGGTGGACATAGGGTTGTCCCTTCGGGTCGGGGAGGCGTCGAGATCAGAGTAGTTGAAACTGATAATAAAAGAAAGGGGGCGGCCGCGCATGCGTGCCGACGGGGCGATCGCGCAGGTTAGGGGACCCTTCGTGCTGTGCGGCACAGTCGTTCGGTAGGTATTAGGCAAGGGTTGTGTTGTAAAATAAAAACAGCGATCGACGGGAGGAGGCCACGATGACCGCACCGGAGCTCGAGACGGGTGCCCCACAGACCACCCGGGACCGCCTCGTGGAGGCGATATCGACCCATGGGCCCATCACGGCACGCCGCCTGGCGGAGAGCTTCGGCCTCACCAGCGCCGCCGTGCGCCGGCACCTCGCAGCCCTCGAGTCGGAGGGAGTCATCGCCGAGCACGAGGTCCTCGTCGCCCAGCGCGGCCGGGGCCGCCCCAGCAAGTCGTTCGTGCTCTCGCCGTCAGCCCATGAGGACCTGCCCGGCGGGTACGACGAACTGGCCGTGATGGCAGTGGAGGAGCTCGCCCGGCTGGGCGGGGACGAGGCGGTGACAGCCCTCGCGGAGCGCCGCATCGCCGACTGGGAGAGCACCCATGACCAGCGTGTCGCCGAGCTCGAGGCGGCGGGGGAGACGGTCACCGTCGCCCGCAGGCTCGAGCTGCTCTCCGAGATGCTCACGCAGCGGGGGTACGCCTCCACGGTACGGCCGCTGCATGTTCCGCTGCCCGCCACGAGCGCGCAGCCCGGGACGAACCCGCGTACGCTCGTCACGGCGCAGCTGTGCCATGGGCACTGCCCCGTCCTCGACATCGCCGCAGACCACCCGGAGCTGTGCGAAGCAGAGTCCCGAGTCATCTCCCGAATCATCGGCGCCCCCGTCCAACGCCTGGCCACTCTGGCGCAGGGGGCGCATGCCTGCACGACACACATTCCGCTCACCGAGGGAAGGACATCATGACGAGCGCACCAGAAAAGCTCTCACAGGATGAGATCATCGATTCCATGGGCCAGTACGCCTATGGATGGCACGACGAGGACTCCGCCGGGGCCAGCGCGCGCCGCGGACTGTCCGAGGAGGTCGTGCGCGACATCTCGGCCCGCAAGGACGAGCCCGAGTGGATGCTCGAGCGCCGTCTGAAGGCGTTGAAGCTGTTCTACAAGAAGCCGATGCCCACCTGGGGCCCCGACCTCTCGGGGATCGCCTTCGAGCAGATCAAGTACTTCGTCCGCTCCACCGAGAAGCAGGTGACCTCCTGGGAGGACCTGCCCGCGGACATCAAGGAGACGTACGACCGCCTGGGGATCCCCGAGGCGGAGAAGCAGCGCCTCGTCTCCGGCGTCGCCGCACAGTACGAGTCTGAGGTCGTCTACCACCAGATCCGCGAGGATCTGGAGGAGCAGGGCGTCATCTTCCTCGACACCGATACCGCGCTCAAGGAACATCCCGAGATGTTCAAGGAGTACTTCGGCACCGTCATCCCCTCGGGTGACAACAAGTTCTCCGCACTGAACACCGCGGTGTGGTCCGGCGGCTCCTTCGTGTACGTCCCCAAGGGCGTCCACGTCGAGATCCCGCTGCAGGCCTACTTCCGGATCAACACCGAGAACATGGGCCAGTTCGAGCGCACGCTGATCATCGCCGACGAGGGCTCCTACGTGCACTACGTCGAGGGCTGCACCGCCCCGATCTACCAGTCCGACTCGCTCCACAGCGCAGTCGTGGAGATCGTCGTGAAGAAGGACGCCCGCGTCCGCTACACGACCATCCAGAACTGGTCGAACAACGTGTACAACCTCGTCACCAAGCGCACCACGGTCGAGCAGGGCGGCGTCATGGAGTGGGTCGATGGCAACATCGGCTCCAAGATCACCATGAAGTACCCGGCCGTGTGGCTGATGGGTGAGCACGCCCGCGGCGAGACCCTCTCGGTCGCGTTCGCCGGCGAGGGCCAGCAGCAGGACACCGGCTCGAAGATGGTGCACATGGCACCGCACACCTCGAGCTCGATCGTCTCGAAGTCGGTCTCCCGCGGTGGTGGGCGCAGCTCGTATCGCGGCCTGGTGCAGGTGATGCCGGGTGCAGAGCACTCCGCCTCGACCGTGCTGTGCGACGCGCTGCTGGTGGACACCATGTCCCGCACCGATACCTACCCCTACGTCGACGTCCGTGTCGACGATGTCCAGATGGGCCACGAGGCCACCGTCTCCAAGGTCTCCGAGGAGCAGCTCTTCTACCTGATGAGCCGCGGCATGGATGAGGCCGAGGCGATGGCCATGATCGTGCGGGGCTTCATCGAGCCCATCGCCCGTGAGCTCCCGATGGAATACGCCCTGGAGCTGAACCGCCTGATCGAGCTGCAGATGGAAGGAGCAGTCGGCTGATGACGACCACTGATCTGAAGGGTGCCGAGAACGCGGGGGACCCCGCGGCGAACGAGGCCGTGGGCCACGCCGCAGGGGCCGCCCCGGTCGCCGCCCAGACGGCCCTCGACGATGTCGAGACCACCGCCGCACCGGAGCTGGAGGAGGAGAGCCTGACCCTGCCGGGGCAGCAGTCCTCACCGGCCCAGGCCGCACTGAACCGCGGCGGACGCAAACGGTCCTTCGAGGTCTCCGACCACGAAGTGCCCAAGAGCGACATCGAGGAGTGGCGCTTCACCCCGCTGCGCCGCTTCGCGCCGCTGTTCGAGGACGTCGCGACCGACGACCGCGAGGGCGACCCCGCCGTCGACTACCAGGTCACGGTTCCTGAAGGGGCGCCGGATACCCCCTGCCTGGCTCCCGGCGAGGCCCCCGTGGCACCGTGCTGGTGCCCGAGGACCTGCCGACTGCGGTGGCCTCCGCTCGCTGCGAGCAGGCGCTGCACCTGGTCGCCGCGAAGAACGTCGCCTATGACGAGCCGTTCCGGGTGGATGTGACCGGCCGTGGCGCGGACCGTCGTGCCAACGCGCGCACATCGTGCTGGAGACCGAGGAGTCCTCCTCGGCGACGTTCATCCTCAATCATTCCGGCAGCGCGCAGTACGCGCAGAACGTCGAGATGATCGCGGGTGACAACTCGCAGATGACCGTCATCACCCTGCACGACTGGGACGATGACGCACTGCACATCGCCACGCACCACGCCCGCGTGGGCCGCGACGCCAAGCTCAAGCACGTCGCCGTCACCCTCGGTGGCAGCGCAGTGCGCCTCAACTCGATCGGTGAGTACGCCGCCCCCGGCGGCGAGATCGAGAAGCTCGGCCTGTACTTCGCCGACGAGGACCAGTTCTTCGAGAACCGCCTCTTCATCGACCACAGCGCCCCGCAGTGCACCTCCAACGTCGCCTACAAGGGCGCGCTGCAGGGCAAGAGGGCCCGCTCGGTGTGGGTCGGCGACGTGCTGATCCGCAAGGAGGCCGAGGGCACCAACACCTACGAGCTCAACCGCAACCTGCTGCTCACCGAGGGTGCGCGCGCCGACTCGGTGCCGAACCTCGAGATCGAGACCGGTGAGATCGAGGGCGCCGGACACGCCGCTGCGACGGGTCGTTTCGACGACGAGCAGCTGTTCTACCTGCGTGCCCGCGGCATCCCCGAGCTCGAGGCCCGTCGTCTGGTGGTGCGCGGCTTCTTCGCCGAGATCATCCAGCAGATCGATGTGCCCGAGATCCGCGAGCGCCTCTCGGCCTCGATCGAGGACGAGCTCTCACGGAGCATGAACTGATGTCGGACGCCTTCGTCCCCGTCGCCGCCCTGGCTGACCTCGCCCCCGGCGAGGCGATCGATGTCGCCATCGGCGACCTCGAGATCGCCCTGGTGCGCGACGAGGACGGCGGCGTCCACGCCCTCGAGGACCTCTGCTCGCACGATGAGATCGCGCTGAGCGATGGGGACGTCGAGGGGTGCACCATCGAATGCTGGAAGCACGGCAGCCAGTTCGACCTGGTCACAGGTCGTCCACTGCAGCTGCCGGCCGTCCTTCCCGTGCGGGTGTTCCCCGTGCGCATCGACGAGAGCAGCGGCGAGATCCTCGTGGATCCGACCGCGGCCCCCGCCACCTGAACCTTTCGGGCTCCGCCTGCGGCGCCCATCCGTCATTACGATTCCACCAGCACCCCTGGTCAAGGAGAGCCACACATGTCGATTCTGGAGATCAAGAACCTCCACGCCAACGTCGAGACCCCTGAGGGCACCAAGGAGATTCTCAAGGGCGTCGACCTCACCATCAAGTCGGGCGAGACCCACGCGATCATGGGCCCCAACGGCTCGGGCAAGTCCACCCTGGCCTACGCGGTCGCCGGTCACCCCAAGTACGAGATCACCGCCGGCGAGGTCACCCTCGACGGTGAGGACGTGCTCGAGATGAGCGTCGACGAGCGCGCCCGCGCCGGTCTCTTCCTCGCCATGCAGTACCCGGTCGAGGTCCCCGGCGTCACCGTCTCGAACTTCCTGCGCACCGCCAAGACCGCGATCGACGGCGAGGCTCCCTCGCTGCGCACCTGGGTCAAGGACGTCAAGGGCTCCATGGAGGGCCTGAAGATGGATCCCGTCTTCGCCGAGCGCAACGTCAACGAGGGCTTCTCCGGCGGCGAGAAGAAGCGCCACGAGATCCTCCAGATGCAGCTCCTCAAGCCCGGCATCGCCATCCTCGACGAGACCGACTCCGGCCTCGACGTCGATGCGCTGCGCGTGGTCTCCGAGGGCATCAACCGCGCCAAGGAGGAGACCGAGGTGGGTGTCATGCTGATCACTCACTACACCCGCATCCTCCAGTACGTGAAGCCGGACTTCGTCCACGTCTTCGTGGACGGCCGGATCGCTGAGCAGGGCGGCCCGGAGCTGGCCGAGCGCCTCGAGGCCGAGGGCTACGACCGCTTCCTCGTCGGCGCCTGACCTCACCCGTCGGATCGGCTCGGGAGTGATCCCGGGCCGGTCCGGCAGCACCCATCAGGGGTCGCGGATGCGACCCATTTCCCCTTCGGGAGGATGCCATGACCGAACAGACGACTCCCTCGTCGACCGTGAGCTCCGAGGACGTCATCGAGGCGATGAAGGACGTGATCGACCCCGAGCTGGGGATCAACGTCGTCGATCTCGGCCTCGTCTACGGCGTCAACATCGAGGACGGCAACGCCGTGGTCGATATGACCCTCACCTCCGCCGCCTGCCCGCTGACGGACGTGCTCGAGGAGCAGACGTTCGCGGCGCTGGACGCCATCACCGAATCCCACCGCATCAACTGGGTGTGGATGCCGCCGTGGGGCATGGAGAAGATCACCGAGGACGGCCGCGAGCAGCTGCGCGCGATCGGCTTCAACCTGTGAGCTGAGCTCCAGGCGCGCACCGCGCCTCACGAAGAAGGTCCCCGCGGGACCGATGCGAGTGACTGCATCGGGCCTGCGGGGACCTTCTTCGTCAGTGGGGGCCCGAGACGGAACCGTCAGCGCAGGGCGGTCTCGACGGCGGTGACCTCGAGACCATGGGCTTCGCCGGTGCCGTCGTGGGTCAGCATCCCCGCGTGGGTGTGCAGCCCCTTGGCGAGCGCGGAGTCGGAGCGAAGCGCCTCACGCCAGCCCGCCCCGGCGATCTTCAGGATGTAGGGCAGGGTGGAGTTGTTCAGGGCGGCGGTCGCGGTGACCGGCACGGAGCCCGGCATGTTCGCCACGCAGTAGTAGATGGTGTCGTGGACCCGGAAGATCGGGTCGTCGTGCGTGGTGGGGCGGGAATGCTCGAAGCACCCGCCTTGGTCGATCGCCACGTCCACCAGCACGGAACCGGGCTTCATCGCCGCCACCATCTCGTCCGTCACGAGCTTCGGCGCCTTCTTTCCCGGGATCAGCACGGAGCCGACGACAACGTCGGCTCGGGCGACCTGCTCCGCGAGGTCCAGCGAGGTCGAGTAGCGGGTGCGGATGTCGCCGTGGTGCATCGCAGCGATCTGCCCGAGGCGGTCCACGTCGAGATCCATGACAGTGACGTCGGCATGCATCCCCAGCGCCATCACCGCAGCCTGCTCACCGACCATGCCGCCGCCGACGACCAGCACGTTGGCCTCGGTGGTGCCGGGGATCCCGCCCATCAGCACACCCGAGCCCCGAGCGGGGCCATCAGGTGATAGGCGCCGACCTGCGCCGCGAGCCGACCGGCGATCATGCTCATGGGAGCGAGCAGGGGCAGGGAGCGGTCCGCGCGCTGCACCGTCTCATAGGCGATCGAGGTGGCGCCCGAGGCCAGCAGCGCCTCGGTGAGGTCCTTGTCGGCTGCGAGATGGAGATAGGTGAACAGCACCTGGCCCTTGCGCAGGCGGCCGTGCTCTTCCGGGAGCGGCTCCTTCACCTTGATGATCATCTCGGCCTGCTCCCAGACCTCGTCGGCTGTCTCCAGGATCGTCGCGCCGGCTGCGAGGTAATCTTCATCGCTGACGCGCGAGCCGATACCGGCACCGGCCTCGACCACGACCTCGTGGCCACGCGCCACCAGCTCGTGGACGCCGGCTGCGCCGAGCCCCACGCGGTTCTCGTTGTTCTTGATCTCCCGGGGTACCCCGATCCGCATGTCGCGCCTCTCTGCTGCGTTCCTCGGCCTCGATCCGGGCCGCTCGGGCCAGCATGTCACCTCCGCGGGCGGAGGCGCTGTGGAACACGGCACCGTGGGCGGTATTCACGAGCCCGTCGGAGCGCCACGGCCCTAGACTCGACCCGGCTCTGTGCGACCTCGTTTGACCGCCGCGCACCGAGCGACCCCTCTCGAACAGGAGCATCATCCCGTGATCACCGTGCACGACCTCGCCATCCGCGTCGGCGCCCGGCTGCTCATGAGCGACGTCTCCTTCCAGATCACTGCCGGCGACAGGGTGGGGCTGGTGGGCCGCAACGGTGCCGGCAAGACGACCCTCACCAAGGTGCTCTCGGGAACGCTGGACCCCTCCGAGGGCAGCGTCGAGGTCACCGGCGAGCTCGGCTACCTGCCCCAGGACACCCACAGCGGCGAGGACACCGAACCGGTGCTCTCCCGCATCCTCTCCGCCCGCGGGCTCGACGGGATCTTCAAGAAGCTGCGCCGCGCCGAGGAGGAGATGGGGGACATGAGCCTCACCGAGGCGCGCCGTGAGAAGGCCATGAACCGCTACCCGCGGATCGAGGCCGAGCTCGATGCGGCGGGCGGCTATGCGGCCGAGGCCGAGGCCAAGCGGATGTCCGCGAACCTGGGCCTGCCCAACCGTCTGCTCGAGCAGGAGCTGGGCACCCTCTCGGGAGGCCAGCGTCGCCGCGTGGAGCTGGCGCGCATCCTGTTCTCCCAGGCGTCCACGATGATCCTGGACGAGCCCACGAACCACCTCGACCATGACTCGATCGTCTGGCTGCGCGATTACCTCATGACCTACCGCGGCGGGCTGATCATCATCAGCCACGACGTGGAGCTGGTCGAGCACGTCGTGAACAAGGTGTTCTACCTCGATGCCAACCGAGCCTCGATCGACATGTACAACATGGGCTGGAAGCTGTATCAGCGCCAGCGCGAGGATGACGAGAAGCGTCGCAAGCGCGAGTGGTCGAACGCCGAGAAGAAGGCCACCCAGCTCACCGCCCAGGCCGAGAAGATGCGTGCCAAGGCCACCAAGGCAGTCGCCGCGCAGAACATGCTCAAGCGTGCCGAGCGGATGCTCGACGGGGTCGAGGGGAGCGGCAGCAGGACCGCGTCGCCTCGCTGCGCTTCCCCAAGCCCGCCCCGTGCGGCAAGACACCGCTGATGGCGGAGGATCTCTCGAAGTCCTATGGCAGCCTCGAGATCTTCACCAGCGTGGATCTCGCGATCGATCGCGGCTCGAAGGTCGTCATCATCGGGCTCAACGGTGCCGGTAAGACCACTCTGCTGCGGATCCTCGCCGGAGTCGATGAGCCGGACACCGGCGGGCTGCTCCCCGGGCATGGTCTGCGGATCGGCTACTACGCGCAGGAGCACGAGACTCTCGATCTGGACCGCACGGTGCTCCAGAACATGATGACCGCTGCCTATGAGCTGGCCGAGGTCGAGGCCCGCAAGATCCTCGGCTCCTTCCTCTTCACCGGGGACGATGTCCACAAGCCGACTCGGGTGCTCTCCGGCGGTGAGAAGACCCGTCTCGCGCTCGCGACCCTCGTCGTCTCCAGCGCGAACGTGCTGCTGCTGGACGAGCCGACGAACAACCTCGACCCCGCCAGCCGCGAGGAGATCCTCGGGGCCCTCGCCGCCTTCGAGGGCGCCGTCGTGCTGGTCTCGCACGATCCCGGCGCCGTGGCGGCGCTGAACCCCGAGCGGGTGCTGATGATGCCCGACGCGGTCGAGGACCTGTGGAACGCCGAGTACCAGGAGCTCATCGAGCTGGCCTGAGCTGGGCACGACGCGCCGGACCGCGTCAGGGCTCCGCACATCCAGCGGGAATCCGCTGTACTCTCCAGCACATACTGAACAAGCTGTGAGGAGTTCTCAGTGTTCGTCCTTTCCCTGTCCGGCCGTCCCGGCCATGGTCGCGACGGGAGCGATCCCGTCCCCGCACTGCTCTCCGCCCTGGAGGGCCTGGACCTGCTGCTGCCGCCTGAGCGCACCATGGGGCCGGAGGCCCTCGTGCTGGCCGGCCGCGCCGAGGTCGCGCTCGAGGTGCTGCTGCGTGCGGCAGAGATCGGTGACCTGGCCGTGGGGCTCGGCGTCGGCGCTGTGACCCGGCCTCTCCCCGGTGTCGTCCGCGAGATCTCCGGACCCGCGGTGGAGGCCGCCGCCGCGGCCCAGCGAGCCGCCGCGACGACCTCCCAGGTCCCGCTGGCCGTGCGTGCCGCCGACGAACGCCACCGCGACACCGCCGCCGATGCGGAGGCTGTGCTCCGCCTGGTGGGCTGGATGGTCCGTCGCCGCAACCGCGGGCAGTGGGAGACGGTCAGGGCATTGCGGCAGGACCCCGGCGCCACACAGACCCAGCTCGCGCAGCAGCTCGGGGTGACCCAGCAGACGGTCTCGCGCGCGATGAAGACCAGCGGCTGGCGCGAGGAGAGCGCCGCGCACCCGCTGGCCGTGCGCCTGCTCAGCATGATCGACCTCACGTCGGTCCGCTGAGACCCCGTCCCCGGCCTGGCGCGGGCGTGCCTGCGCGCTATCCTGGGCACGCCCAGACGACTACCGAGGAGACCCATGGCGACGACGAATGATCTGAAGAACGGGATGGTCCTGGTGCTGGACCAGCAGCTCTGGAGCGTGGTCGAGTTCCAGCACGTCAAGCCCGGCAAGGGCCCCGCCTTCGTGCGCACCAAGCTGAAGAACATCATGTCCGGCAAGGGCGTCGACAAGACCTTCAACGCCGGCCTCAAGGTCGAGACCGCGACGGTCGACCGCCGTGACATGCAGTTCTCGTATCTCGACGGCGACATGTACGTGTTCATGGACACCTCGAACTGGGAGCAGACCAGCCTCACCGAGCAGATCGTCGGGGACGCCAAGGGCTTCATGCTCGAGGGCCAGGACGTGGTCATCGCGTTCCACGAGGGCGAGGCGCTCTTCGTCGAGATGCCGGCCTCTGTGACGCTCGAGATCGAGTTCACCGAGCCGGGTCTCCAGGGTGATCGCTCCAGCGGTGGCACCAAGCCCGCACGCCTCGAGACCGGTCGCGAGATCCAGGTCCCGCTGTTCCTGAACCAGGGCGACAAGGTCAAGGTCGACACGCGCAGCGGCGACTACATCGAGCGCGTCAAGTGACCTCAGGCTCTGCGCAGGGAAGCTCCGGGGGCCCGGCAGGACGCCGGGCCCCCGGGCTGCCTCACCCCACCCGCGAGGGTGCGGAGGTCGAGTTCGAGCGCACCATCCCGGCCCCTGCCGACCGGCTCCACGGACGCTCGCGCGACCGGATCCGTGCGATCGACGTGCTGTTCGAGGCCGATGCCAAGCAGGCCGACGTGCTCGACGTGCTCGCACAGCGTCTGAAGCGCACTGCTGCGCAGACCCCGCTGCCGCTGCGCGCCCGCGAGCTGGTCGAGCTGTACGCGCCGCATGCGATCGACATCGACGAGGACCTCGCCACCCATTCCCGGGACTGGCCGCTGCACCGGATGCCCGCGGTGGATCGCGCGATCCTGCGCCTGGGCAGCGCAGAGGCGCTCCACGGTGCGGACGAGACCGGGCGCGGAGCGATCATCGGCGAATACACGAAGATCGCCGAGGTGCTCTCCACCGACGACTCGCCGCGGTTCGTCAACGGCCTGCTGCAGCGCCTGGTCGACATGCGCGGCCTGCTCTCCTGAGAGCTCGCGCCGTGACCTGCTGCGGGCAGGACGCGGCGCTCCTGCCCCCGCATGGTCCGAGGGGCGGTCACCCGGCCGCTGCCCGGGATCGGCACCCTAGACTCGGCATCGCTCGCTCGAGCACCCCCGCCCTTTAACGACACGTCCTGAGAGGCGTGGAAGGGAGACCACAGATGAATGACGACCCCACCGCAGGCCCCGGCCCGCGACGAACCACCCAGCACCGGCCGCGGAGACCTCCCGTGTGCTCGGGCCCGAGGAGATCCGGCGTGCGCTGACCCGCATCGCCCACGAGATCCTCGAGAGCGGACACGGCGCCGAGGACCTGGTCCTGCTCGGCATCCCCCACCGGGGTGTGCCGCTCGCCCGCCGCCTCGCGGAGCAGATCGCCCGTGCTGAGGGCCGCCCCGACGGCGATGACCTCAGCGAGCTGTACGGCGCGCTGGACATCACCATGTACCGCGATGACCTCCGCAGCAACCCCACCCGCGCCCCGAGCCCCACGCGGATCCCGCCCTCCGGCATCGACGGCCGCCTCGTGGTGCTGGTCGATGACGTCCTCTACTCCGGGCGCACGATCCGCGCCGCGCTCGACGCGCTCAGCGCGATCGGTCGCCCCGCCGCAGTCCGGCTCGCGGTGCTGGTGGACCGCGGACACCGGCAGCTCCCGATCCGCGCCGACCACGTCGGCAAGAACCTCCCCCACCTCGCGCAGCGAGCGGGTGCACGTCCAGCTCAGCGAGACGGACGGGAGCGACGCGGTCGACATCGTGCGACCCAGCGGGGCCGGGACCGAGGGGAGCGGTCATGAGGCATTTCATCTCGATCGCGGATCTCACCCGCGAGGACGCCCTCGCCGTGCTCGCCACCGCCGAGCACATGGCGCAGACCCAGTCCCGATCGATCCGCAAGTTGCCCACCCTCGTCGGCACCACCGTGGTGAACCTCTTCTTCGAGGACTCCACCCGCACCCGGATCAGCTTCGAGGCCGCTGCGAAGCGGCTCTCCGCGGACGTCATCAACTTCTCCGCCAAGGGCTCCAGCATCTCCAAGGGGGAGTCGCTCAAGGACACCGCCCTGACCCTCCAGGCGATGGGTGCCGACGCAGTCGTGGTGCGCTCGAGCTCCTCCGGCGCGGCGCATCTGCTGGCGCACTCCGGCTGGATCGACCAGCCGATCGTCAACGCCGGGGACGGCGCGCACGAGCACCCCACTCAGGCGATGCTCGACGCCTTCACCATGCGACGGCACCTGCGACCCGGTGACCCGACCGCGGACCTCGCCGGGCTGCACGTGGTGATCGTGGGCGACGTGCTGCATTCGCGGGTGGCGCGCTCGAACGTGCTGCTGCTGAGCCTGCTCGGTGCCCGCGTCACCCTCGTGGCCCCGCCCGCCCTGGTGCCTGTCGGCGCCACCGCCTGGCCCTGCGAGATCAGCTACGACCTCGACGCGGCCCTGGCGACCGGGCCGGACGCCGTGATGATGCTGCGGGTCCAGAGCGAGCGGATGGTCGGCGGCGGGTTCTTCCCCACCGCCGGCGAGTACTCCCGCCGCTACGGCCTGACCACCGCCCGGGCAGCCACGCTGCCCGAGCACGCGATCGTGCTGCACCCCGGCCCGATGAACCGCGGATTCGAGATCGCCGGGGCGGTCGCCGACTCCCCGCGCAGCGTGATCGTCGAACAGGTCGCCTCCGGCGTGTTCGTCCGCATGGCCGTCCTCTACCACCTGCTCGCCACCGACGCCTGGGAGGCACCCCGTGACCATTGAGAACGGCATGACGACCGGCACCGCCGGCGTGAACCACGCGCCCCTGCTGATCCGGGGCGGTCGCCCCTACGGCGAAGAGGTCCAGGACATCCTCCTGGCCGACGGACGCATCGAGGCCGTCGGCACCGACCTCGAGGCGCCCGACGGCGTGGAGATCATCGAGGCGGAGGGCTGCATCGTGCTGCCCGGCCTGGTGGACCTCCACACCCACCTGCGCGAGCCCGGCGGTGAGGAGGCCGAGACCGTCGAGTCCGGGACCCGGGCCGCCGCCCGCGGCGGATTCACCGCCGTGCACGCCATGGCCAACACCACCCCCGTCGCCGACACCGCCGGCGTCGTCGAGCAGGTCGCGCGGCGCGGGGACAGCGCCGGCTGGTGCGCGGTCAGGCCGGTGGGCGCCGTGACCGTGGGCCTGGCGGGGGAGCGGCTCGCCGAGCTCGACGCCATGGCCAATTCGCGCGCGAAGGTCCGAGTGTTCAGCGACGACGGAAAATGCGTCGACGATCCGGTGCTGATGCGTCGCGCGCTCGAGTACGTGAAGTCCTTCGACGGCGTCATCGCTCAGCACGCGCAGGACCCGCGGCTCACCGAAGGCGCCCAGATGCACGAGGGCGTCGTCTCCGCGGAGCTGGGCCTGACCGGCTGGCCGGCCGTCGCCGAGGAATCGATCATCGCGCGTGATGTGCTGCTGGCCCAGCACGTCGGATCGCGCCTGCACGTGTGCCACCTGTCCACCGCCGGCAGCGTCGACATCATCCGCTGGGCGAAGCAGCGAGGTATCGCCGTGACCGCCGAGGTGACGCCCCACCACCTGCTGCTGACCGATGAGAACGTGCGCCAGTTCGACGCGGTCTTCAAGGTCAACCCGCCGCTGCGGACGGCCGCGGACGTCGACGCAGTCCGGGAAGGCCTCGCCGACGGCACCATCGACATCGTCGCGACCGACCACGCGCCGCATCCGCGGGACGCCAAGGATCGCGAATGGGACCAGGCCGCGATGGGCATGACCGGACTGGAGACGGCACTGTCGCTGGTGCAGCTGACCATGGTCGACGAGGGACGCCTCAGCTGGCGTGACGTCGCCCGGGTGCTCTCCGAGAAGCCAGCGGAGATCGGCCGTGACGAGGACCAGGGCCGACCGCTCGAGCCCGGTTCCCCCGCCCACCTCCTGGTCTGGGACCCTCATCCGGTGCGGGTGGCCGACCCCGCCGAGCACGCCTCCCTCAGCCGCAACTCCCCGTTCGCCGGGCTCGAGCTGCCCGGCAGCAATCGCCTCACCGTGCTGGGCGGACGACCGACGGTGCGCGAGGGCCAGGTGGTGGAGCGATGAGCGGACAGCTGATCCCCGTCCTGTTGCTGGCCGCGCTGTTCGTGCTGATCCTGGCCGCCATGGCCTGGGGGTGGCGTCGCCGAGGCCGCTCCCAGCAGCACCTGCCAGCGCCGCTGGACTCCTCTCTCGAGGAGCTCGGCGAGGGCATCGACCACGGGCCCGTGGACGCCGTCTACGTCGACACCGTGCTCGCCGAGCAGCCCCTCGAACGGATCGTCGCCCACAGCCTCGGTCAGCGCGCGAACGCGGCCGTGACCCTCGGCGACGGCGGCTCCTGGCGCCTTGAACGCGAGGGCCCCGCAGATCTCACCATCCCCGGCTCGGCCGTCTCGGAGATCACCTCCGGGCCCGGCATGGCCGGCAAGTTCATCGGAGGCGACGGCCTCCTGATCATCCGCTGGCGCTTGGGCGACCAGCTCCTCGACACCGGACTGCGCCTCGCCCGGCGCGCCGACCACGACCTCCTGCTCTCCCGGAAGGAGCACGCATGACTTCCACCGCTTCCACCAGGCCCCCGGCCTCTCGCGCCCGCCGCGAGAAGGCCCTGCTGATCCTCGAGGACGGCACCGTGCTGCGCGGTTCCGCCTACGGCGCCCGCGGCACCCGTTTCGGTGAGGTCGTCTTCACCACGGGGATGACCGGCTACCAGGAGACCCTCTCGGATCCCTCCTACGCCGGCCAGATCGTGGTCCAGACCTCCCCGCACATCGGCAACACCGGCGCGAACGCCCAGGACATGGAGTCCCGCAAGGTGTGGGTGCGCGGCTACGCCGTGCGCGATGCCAGCCGCATCGCCTCCTCCTACCGCGCGGAGCAGACCCTCGACGATCTGCTGATCAGCAGCGACGTCGTCGGCATCAGCGACATCGACACCCGCATGCTCACCCGGCTGCTGCGCGATGCCGGCTCCCTGCGCGGCGGGATCTTCTCCGGCGACGCGCTCTCCACGCCCGAGCAGGAGCTGCTCGCCCAGGTGCGCGAACAGCCGTCCATGACCGGCGCGAGCTTCCTCGACGAGGTCACCATCGCCCAGCCGGTGGTCCTCGAGCCAGAGGGCGAAGCGGTCGCGACCGTCGCCGCCGTCGACCTCGGCATCAAGGGGCCTCGCCGCGCAGCATGCTCGCACGTGGACTGCGCGTGCAC
This sequence comes from Brachybacterium sp. Z12, assembly GCF_014400405.1. Classification (GTDB taxonomy): domain Bacteria; phylum Actinomycetota; class Actinomycetes; order Actinomycetales; family Dermabacteraceae; genus Brachybacterium. Next base: position 1,652,747 of record NZ_CP060496.1, read on the forward strand.
CTGCTGCCGGCCAGCACCTCGCTCGAGGACCTCCTCGCACTCTCCCCGGATGCCGTGTTCTTCTCCAACGGACCGGGCGACCCCGCCGCCGCGACCGCTCAGATCGACCTGCTGCGCGGCGTCCTCGACGCCGGGATCCCGTTCTTCGGCATCTGCTTCGGCAACCAGCTGCTGGGACGCGCCCTTGGCTTCGGCACCTACAAGCTGAAGTTCGGCCACCGCGGCATCAACCAGCCCGTGCAGGATCGCGAGACCGGCGCAGTGGCGATCACCGCGCACAACCACGGCTTCGCCGTCGACCTCCCGATCGAAGGCGAGCACATCGCTCCCCACGACGACGGGCGCTACGGCCGTGTCGTGGTCTCCCACGTCGGACTCAACGACGGTGTGGTCGAAGGCCTGCGATGCCTCGACCGTCCCGCGTACTCGGTCCAGTACCACCCCGAGGCGGCCGGCGGCCCGCACGACGCCTCGCCCCTCTTCGATCGTCTGGCAGAGCTCGCCGTCGCCCACCGCGCCGCCTCTGCGTCCAAGGAGTCCTGATGCCCCGTCGTCCCGATATCAAGTCCGTCCTGGTCATCGGCTCCGGCCCGATCGTCATCGGACAAGCCGCCGAGTTCGACTACTCCGGCACCCAGGCCTGCCGGGTGCTGCGCGAGGAGGGCCTGCGTGTCATCCTCGTCAATTCCAACCCGGCCACGATCATGACCGATCCGGAGATCGCCGACGCCACCTACATCGAGCCGATCGATCCCCAGATCATTCGCACGATCATCGAGAAGGAGCGGCCGGACGCCCTGCTGCCCACTCTCGGCGGCCAGACCGCGCTGAACGCCGCCATCGCCCTCGCCGGCGATGGCACGCTCGAGGAGTTCGGCGTCGAGATGATCGGCGCGAGCCTGGACGCGATCAACAAGGCCGAGGACCGTCAGCTGTTCAAGGAGGTCGTCGAGCGGGTCGGCGGTGAATCCGCGCGCTCGCGGATCTGCCACTCGATCGACGATCTGCTCGAGGCCGCCGAGGACCTCGGGTACCCGATGGTGGTGCGCCCCAGCTTCACCATGGGCGGTCTCGGCTCCGGCATGGCCTACGACGAGGCGGACCTGCGCCGCATCGGCGGCGACGGCCTGCACTACTCGCCGACGACCGAGGTGCTGCTCGAGGAATCGATCCTGGGCTGGAAGGAGTTCGAGCTCGAGCTGATGCGCGACAGCGCGGACAACTGCGTCGTGGTCTGCTCGATCGAGAACGTCGACCCCGTCGGCGTGCACACCGGCGACTCGGTCACCGTGGCCCCCGCCCTCACGCTCACCGATGTCGAGATGCAGAAGCTGCGCGACCTCGGCATCGCGATCATCCGCGAGGTCGGCGTCGACACCGGCGGCTGCAACGTGCAGTTCGCGACCCATCCCGAGACCGGCCGCGTGGTGGTCATCGAGATGAACCCCCGCGTCTCCCGCTCCTCGGCGCTGGCCTCGAAGGCCACCGGCTTCCCGATCGCGAAGATCGCGGCCCGGGTGGCGATCGGCTACACCCTCGACGAGATCCGCAACGACATCACCGGCACCACCCCGGCGAGCTTCGAGCCGGCTCTGGACTACGTGGTCGTGAAGGTGCCGCGCTTCGCCTTCGAGAAGTTCCCCGCCGCGGACCCGACGCTCACCACCACGATGAAGAGCGTCGGCGAGGCGATGGCGCTCGGCCGCAACTTCACCGAAGCCCTCGGCAAGGCGCAGCGCTCCATCGACGTCAAGGACGCCAGCCTCAGCTATCGCGACGCGCCGCCCTCGGCCGCCGAGGTCACGGAGCTGCTGGACCAGGTGCGCACACCCACCGCGGAGCGACTGGTGACGATCTCCCGCATCCTGTGGTCCGCCGCGGAGGGGATCCTCGACCCCGCCGAGACCCTCGACCGGCTGGTGGAGGCCACCGCGATCGACCGCTGGTTCCTCGACCAGATGCTGATGGTCGCCGAGATCGCCGCCGAGATCCGCGGCACGGAGGTGCTCGACGCGGACCTGCTCTCGCTGGCCAAGCGCCACGGTCTCTCCGATGACCAGATCGGCGCGCTCTGCGGCCGCAGCGGTGACGTGGTCAAGGGCGTGCGCGAGGCGCTGGGCATCAACCCCGTCTACAAGACGGTCGACACCTGCGCCGCGGAGTTCGCCTCCAGCACGCCGTACCACTACTCCACCTACGACCAGGAGACCGAGGTCGAGACCCGGGAGCGTCCCGCGATCCTCATCCTCGGCTCGGGCCCCAACCGCATCGGCCAGGGCATCGAGTTCGACTACTCGTGCGTGCACGCCGCGATGGCGCTCGGCAACCGGGATCTGCCCGGCGGCGGCTACGAGACCGTCATGATCAACTGCAACCCCGAGACCGTCTCGACCGACTACGACATCGCCGACCGGCTCTACTTCGAGCCCCTCACCTTCGAGGACGTGGTCGAGGTGTACGAGGCGGAGAAGGCTGCCGGTCCCGTGGCAGGTGTGATCGTCCAGCTCGGCGGTCAGACCCCGCTCTCGCTCGCGCGCCGGCTCGAAGCCGAGGGCCTGCCGATCATCGGCACCAGCCCCGCAGCGATCGACAACGCCGAGGACCGCGGCCACTTCGGCGCCGTCCTCGCCGAGGCGAACCTGCCTGCACCGCCCTACGGGACCGCCTGGGGGCTCAGCGATGCGACCGAGGTCGCCGCGAAGGTGGGCTACCCGGTGCTGGTGCGCCCGAGCTATGTGCTCGGCGGGCGCGGCATGGAGATCGTGTTCGACGAGGCCGGCCTCGTGGACTACGTCGCTCGCAACCTGCCCGACGGGGGACGGGCCGAGGCCCCGATCCTCATCGACAGCTTCCTCGACACCGCCATCGAGATCGACGTCGACGCCCTCTACGACGGCACCGACCTCTACATCGGCGGCGTGATGGAGCACATCGAGGAAGCCGGCATCCACTCCGGCGACTCGGCCTGCACCCTCCCGCCGATCACCCTCAGCGACGCGGTCATGGACCGCATCCGCACCTCGACCCTGGCGATCGCCGAGGGCGTGGGCGTGCGCGGACTGCTCAACATCCAGTTCGCCCTCTCCCACGGGGTGCTCTACGTGCTCGAGGCCAACCCGCGCGCCTCCCGCACCGTGCCCTTCGTCGCCAAGGCCACCGGCGTCGCGCTGGCGCAGGCCGCAGCCCTGCTCATGGCCGGCACCTCGATCGCGGACCTGCGCCGCGGCGGCGTGCTGCCCGCCGAGGGCGACGGCACGGATCTGCCCGACGATTCCCCGATCGCGGTGAAGGAGGCGGTGCTCCCCTTCAAGCGCTTCCGCACCCGCGAGGGCCGCGCCGTCGACTCCGTGCTCGGACCGGAGATGCGTTCGACCGGCGAGGTGATGGGGCTGGACTCCACCTTCCCGCTGGCCTTCGCGAAGTCGCAGCTCGCGATCGCCGGGCAGGGGCTGCCCATCTCCGGCACCGCCTTCGTCTCGGTCGCCGACCGCGACAAGCGCTCGCTGCCGCTGCCGGTGGCACGGCTGGCGGCGCTCGGCTTCGAGATCCTCACCACGGCGGGGACCGGCCGCGTGCTCAGCCGCTACGGCATCCCGTGCCGCGTGCTGCGAAAGGCCTCGGAGCCCGGGGACGAGGCCAGCGTCATCGAGCTGATCGAGAACGGCCAGGTGGACCTGGTGATGAACACCCCTCCGGCTCCAACGCGCGGGTGGACGGCTACGCGATCCGCGCCGCCGCGACCAGCATGGACGTCCCGATGATCACCACCCTCCAGGAGTTCCAGGCGGCGGTGCAGGCGATCGAGGCACGGCCCGTCGAGCCCTTCGAGGTGCTGAGCCTGCAGGCGCACACCGCGCGGCTGGCCGCGTCGCGGGCCCGCGTGGCGCACGCATGAGCACCGGCAGCCGCAACTTCGGCGATCGCCTCCAGCAGGCGGTCGCCGAACGGGGGCGGATCGTGGCCGGCATCGATCCGCACGCCTCGCTGCTCGCGGACTGGTCGCTGCCGGACACTCCGGAGGGCCTGCGGGAGTTCTCGCTGCGTGCCCTGGAGGCCGTCAGCGGCCGGGTCGCTGCGATCAAGCCGCAATCGGCCTTCTACGAGCGCCACGGCTCCGCCGGGGTGGCGGTGCTGGAGGAGCTCCTGTCCGACGCCCGGGCACGCGGGGTGCTCACCATCCTGGACGTCAAGCGGGGCGACATCGGTTCGACCATGGCCGCCTACGCCGAGGCGCACCTGCTCCCGGGGGCTCCGCTGGAGGCCGACGCGATCACCGTCAGCCCGTTCCTGGGCACCGGTTCGCTGGACCCCGCGGCGCAGCTCGCGGCCGAGCACGGCAAGGGGATGTTCCTGCTCGCGCTCACCTCGAACCCGGACGGACCCCAGGTCCAGCACGCCCGCTCGGCAGCGGACACGCCGGTGGCGCGCGAGATCGCGCGACACGCCGAGAAGATCGGGGGAGGAGATCCGAACCGCTGGTCGAGCGTAGGTCTCGTGGTCGGCGCGACCGTCGGGGACGCCTACCGACGACTGGGCCTGGACCAGGCGGCGCCCTCGGTGCCGCTGCTCGCACCAGGCTTCGGCGCGCAGGGTGCAGGACCGGCGCAGATGGCAGAGGTTTTCGGCGACAACGCAGGTCACGTGCTGGTTTCGCTGTCTCGAGGTCTTCTCGGGGCCGGGCCTGCCGCGGAGTCCCTGAGCCGCCGCGCCGAGGAGCTGCGCTCCGAGTACGGCGGCGTCGTCACCACCGCCTGACCCAAGTCCGGCAACGTCCGGCGGGAGGTGTTCCGACACCCCTCATCGGCCACCGATCTGCACCGGACCAGCGGCGAAGCGTGTCGAAAGTGCGCTCCGCCACGAATATGGGGTTACGCTCTTCCCACACCGAGGTCCTCCCGGATCTCCACGTCACCAGCAAGAGAACAAGAGGTAAGAACAGTGGCTCTCCCTCCCCTCACCCCTGAGCAGCGGGCCGACGCCCTGAAGAAGGCCGCCGAGGCTCGTCGCGAGCGCGCGGCCATCAAGGCGCGGCTCAAGGACAGCGCCGGTCACCGCGGCGAAGAGATCCAGAAGGTCCTCACGGAGGCCGAGACCAACGAGGTCGTCGGTCGCCTGCGAGTCTCCGCGCTGCTGGAGGCCCTCCCGGGTGTCGGCAAGGTCAAGGCCCAGCAGATCATGGAGGAGATCGGCATCTCCCCGTCTCGCAAGATCCGCGGCCTGGGCTCCCATCAGGCGCAGAAGCTCGTCGCCCACTTCTCCGAGTGACTGATCACCTCACCGGGGCCGACGCCGACAGGGCGCCGGCCCCGGTGACTGTGCTCGCCGGCCCGACCGCGGTCGGCAAGGGCACCGTCTCCGCAGCGATCCGCGCCCGCTATCCGCAGATCTGGCTCTCCGTCTCCGCCACCACCCGGGCCCCGCGTCCCGGCGAGATCGATGGAGTCCACTACAGCTTCGTGAGCGAGCCTGAGTTCTCCTCGCTGATCGATAACGGGCAGATGCTCGAGTGGGCCGTGGTCCACGGCCGTAACAAGTACGGCACGCCGCGCGGCCCCGTCGAGGCGAAGGTCGCCGAGGGGCGACCGGTGCTGCTCGAGATCGATCTGGCCGGCGCGCGCCAGGTCCGTGAATCGATGCCCGAGGCGCGCTTCGTGTTCCTCGCCCCGCCGGACTGGGACACCCTGGTGGACCGGCTCGTGGGCCGCGGCACCGAGGACGCCGAGGAGCGCGAGCGCCGCCTGGCGACCGCGAAGATCGAGCTCGCCGCAGAGAGCGAGTTCGACGTCACCATCGTCAACGACACCGTGGATCGCGCCGCGGACGAGCTCGCCCGCCTGCTCGGCGTGCGCGACCTCACCTGACCTTGCACGCTCCCGCCCTCTCCCCGCACAGGAGAAGGGCGTATCCTGAAGCGTCGCACGCCGAAACTCATGAAGGGACATCCGTGGCCGGAACAGTCGCTCAGCCCGAAGGCATCACGAACCCCCGATCGACCGTCTCCTCGAGACCGTCGATTCCAAGTACGCCCTGGTGCTCTACTCCTCCCAGCGCGCACGCCAGATCAACGCGTACTACTCGCAGCTCTCCGAAGGACTGCTCGAGTTCGTCGGCCCGCTGGTGGATGTCGACAACCAGGAGAAGTCGCTCTCGATCGCGCTCCGCGAGATCGACGAGGGTCTCCTGACCGTCCGCGAGATCGACGAGGAGGAGTACGCCGCGCAGAACGAGCCGGATCCGAACGCTCCGGCCCCGCTGCTCCTCGGCGACGACGCTCCCGAGATCCCGTCGACCGATTTCCCGCTCTGATCCCGGCTCACGCCGGATGATCTGAATGCAGAGCCTGCCGCGCTCCTTCGAGGGGGCCCGCGTCCTGGTCGGCATCGGCGGAGGGATCGCCGCATACAAGACCGCGCACCTGGTGCGCGGTCTTGTCGGTGAAGGGGCAGATGTCCGCGTCGTGCCCACGACCGCTTCGCTCGAGTTCGTCGGCGCCGCGACCTGGGAGGCACTCAGTCACCACCCGGTCCTCACGTCCGTCTTCGAGGATGTCGACGAGGTCGCGCACGTGCGCTTCGGCCAGGAGGCCGATCTGGTGGTGATCGCCCCCGCCACTGCGGACCTGCTGGCACGGATGCGCATCGGCCGCGCCGACGACCTCCTCAGCGCCTCTCTGCTGGTGGCCCGCGCCCCGATCGTGGTCGCTCCCGCGATGCACACCGAGATGTGGGAGCACGCCTCCGTCCGCGAGAACGTGGACGTGCTGCGCCGGCGCGGCATCACCGTGCTCGAACCGGCCGTCGGGCGCCTCACCGGCCCGGACTCCGGCCCCGGCCGGCTGCCCGAGCCGGCTGCCCTTCTGGACGCGGCCCGCGCCGCGATCTCCGCGCCCCGGGGCGAGCACGGAGCGATCCGGCGCGACCTCCTGGGCCGCGAGCTGCTGATCACCGCGGGCGGCACCCGTGAGGATCTCGACCCGGTGCGCTTCTTGGCCAACCACTCCTCGGGCAAGCAGGGCTGGGCCCTCGCGCACGCCGCGCTCGTGCGGGGTGCGCGAGTGCGCCTGGCCGCGGCGAATGTCGAGCTCGAGACCCCGCCCGGCGCCGAGCGCTCCGATGTGGGCAGCGCCGCAGAGCTCGCCTCTCTCGTGGCTGAGCAGCGAGGCCAGGTGGACGCCCTGGTGATGGCGGCGGCCGTCGCGGACTTCACCGCCGCCGAGCGTGCGGGCTCCAAGATCAAGAAGGACGACGGCGACGACGACTCCGTGCCGGCCATCGCGCTGCGACGCACCGAGGACATCCTGCGTCACAGTGTGCTCGACCGCGCAGATGCCGCACGGCCCGCGATCGTCGGCTTCGCCGCGGAGACCGGGGAGAGGGCGCCTCCGCCATCGACCTCGCACGGGCCAAGGCCCGCCGCAAGGGAGCCGACCTGCTGGTCTTCAACGACATCAGCGCAGGAGTGTTCGGTGCGGCGGACAACTCCGTGCGCGTCCTCGACCGCGAGGGGGAGGAAGTGGCCAGTGCGGAGGGCAGCAAGACCGCTGTCGCTCACGCCGTGCTCGATGAGCTCATCGCGCTCCTCCCGGAAGTATCCTGATCCCCATGACCTCCAGCGAGCTGCGCACCTTCACGTCCGAATCGGTCACCGAAGGGCACCCCGACAAGATCTGCGACCAGATCTCCGACGCGATCCTCGATGATCTGCTTGCCCAGGATCGCGATGCCCGCGTCGCGGTCGAGACCCTGGTGACCACCGGGCTCGTGCATGTCGCCGGCGAGGTCCGCACCTCCGGGTACAGCGACGTCGCGACGATCGTGCGCGACGTCATCCGGGAGATCGGGTACGACTCCTCGGAGAAGGGCTTCGACGCCGACTCCTGCGGCGTCCAGGTCTCGATCGGCGCACAGTCGCCGGACATCGCCCAGGGCGTGGACAACTCCCTGGAGACCCGGGGCGACGTCGCGGCCGAGGCCTTCGCGCGGCTCGGCGCCGGGGACCAGGGCCTGATGTTCGGCTACGCCTGCCGGGACACCCCGAGCTGATGCCGCTGCCGATCCACGCCGCGCACCGCCTGACCCGGAACCTCTCCTCGGCCCGCCGCGACGGGGTGCTTCCGTACCTGCGTCCCGACGGGAAGACCCAGGTCTCGATCGGCTACGACGAGGACGGCGTGGCCCGCAGCGTCGACGCGATCGTCGTCTCGACCCAGCACAGCGAGGAGGTCGACCTCCTCAGCCAGCTGGCACCGGCGATCTCGAAGGTCGTCATCGCGCCGGTCCTCGAGGACCTCGAGAATGCGGGCCTGGACACCTCGGACGTCACCATCCACATCAACCCCTCCGGACGTTTCGTGCTCGGCGGTCCCAAGGGCGATGCGGGCCTGACCGGCCGCAAGATCATCGTGGACACCTACGGCGGGATGGCCCGCCACGGCGGCGGCGCATTCTCCGGCAAGGACCCCTCGAAGGTCGACCGCTCCGGCGCCTACGCCATGCGGTGGATCGCGAAGAACATCGTCGCCGCCGGACTCGCCGACCGCTGCGAGGTCCAGGTGGCGTACGCGATCGGCGTCGCCGAGCCCGTCGGGCTGTACGTCGAGACCTTCGGCACCGGCCATGCGCCCTCTCACCAGATCGCCGCGGCGGTGCGCAGAGTCTTCGACCTGCGCCCGGCCGCGCTGATCGACGCCCTCGACCTGCTGCGCCCCATCTACGCACTCACCTCCGTGCACGGCCACTTCGGCCGCGAACTGCCGGAGTTCACCTGGGAGCGCACGGACCGCGCCGAGGAGCTGGGGCGCGCCCTGTGAGAACCCCCGATCGCTCTGGCGCCCCGCACACGGATCTGGACCCGCAGCTCGCCGCCCGCCTGAAGCGGGACCCCGACGGCCTGATCACCGCCGTGGTGCAGGACGCCACCGACCACCGGGTGCTGATGGTGGGCTGGATGGATGACGAGGCGCTGCACCGCACGCTGACCAGCGGACGGGCCACCTACTGGTCCCGCTCCCGCGGAGAGTACTGGCGCAAGGGAGACACCAGCGGCCACGTCCAGTGGGTGCGCTCGGTCGCGCTCGACTGCGATGCCGACACCCTGCTGGTGCGGGTCGACCAGGTCGGCGCAGCCTGCCACCGCGGCACCGACACCTGCTTCGACGACGGCGACCTCGACGCCCTCGTCCTCGACCCCACGGAGCGCACAGCATGAACGAGAACACCGCGACCGACCCCGACGCCTCGGGCGCTGCCCCCGGCGAGGCCTATCCGGAACAGGTCGGCGGGCGCGAGGGCGACGCGCTCGGCGTGATCGTCCCCGACCGTGCGACGTTCCGCGAGCTCGCGGCACGCCAGCGGGTGGTGCCGCTCAGCGTGCGCCTGCTGGCCGATGAGGACACCCCGGTCTCCCTCTACCGCAGGCTCACCGCGGACGGCGAGACCCGCGGGACCTTCCTGCTCGAATCCGCCGGGGAGGGCGAAGCCTCGCGCTTCTCCATCATCGGCACCCGCGCCCGCGCCGTGCTCACCGAGCGTGACGGCGAGGCGCACTGGCGCGGCGACGTCCCCGCCGGAGTCCCCACCTCCGGCAGCCCCGTGGAGGCTCTGCGCGAGGTCACCAGCGCCTTCCGGGCGGCGCGACAGCCCCATCTGCCGCCGTTCTCCGGTGGGCTGGTGGGCTTCGTCGCCTACGACGCCGTGCGTCACTGGGAGAAGCTCGACGCCTCCCCGCCCGACGAGATCGGTCTGCCGGACCTCTCGATGCTGCTGGCCCAGGATGTCGTGGTCCACGACGCCCACGACTCCACCGTCGTGCTGGTCGCCAACGCGCTGAACCTCAACGCGACGGCCGACGGCGTCGACGCGGCCTACGACGACGCCCTGGCACGGCTGGAGCAGATGCGTGAACGACTGCGCACCCCCGTGAGCACCGGACCGGTCGTGTACGACACGACACGGGATCTCGAGCCCAAGGCCCGCACCTCCCAGCTCGAGTACGAGCGCTCCGTCCGCTCCGCCGTGCAGGACATCATCGACGGTGAGATCTTCCAGGTCGTGCCCTCGCAGAGGTTCTCGCTGCCGGTCGCGGCGGACCCGCTGGACGTCTATCGCGTGCTGCGGCGGATGAACCCCAGCCCCTATATGTATCTGCTGCGGACCGTCGACGCCGACGGCGAGCCGATCGATGTGGTCGGGGCGAGCCCGGAATCGCTGGTGACGGTGCGCGGCACCACCGCGACCACCCACCCGATCGCGGGATCGCGGCCCCGCGGAGCGACCCCGAGGAGGACGAGCGCCTCGGCAGCGAGCTGCTCGCCGATCCCAAGGAACGCTCCGAGCACCTGATGCTCGTGGATCTCGCGCGCAACGACCTGCAGAAGTTCTGTGCCCCTGGCACCGTCGTGGTGCGGGACTTCATGCACATCGAGCGGTTCTCCCACATCCAGCACATCGTCTCCACGTGACCGGTCACCTCCGCGAAGGAGCTCTGGCCTACGACGCGCTGCGGGCGACGTTCCCGGCCGGGACGCTCTCCGGTGCGCCGAAGCCCTCGGCGATGCGGATCATCGATCAGCTCGAGCCGGTGCGGCGCGGGGTCTACGGGGGCACGGTCGGCTACATCGACTTCGCCGGCGACATGGACATGGCGATCGCCATCCGCACCGCCGTCATCAAGGACGGCACCGCACACGTCCAGGCCGGCGGGGAGTGGTCGCCGATTCCGATGCCACCATGGAGCACCGCGAGACCCAGTCGAAGGCCGCTGCCGCGCTGCGGGCCGCAGCAGCTGCCGACACCCTGCGTCCGGCATGAGCGAGGAGACGCCCGCCCTCCGCCGTGCCCGGCCCACTCGCCGCGCCACGGTGCTCGCGGGGACCGCGGCAGCTGCGCTGCTGGCTGGCGCCACCAGCACCACCTGGATCAACGCCACGGCCCCCGACCTGGCCGGGACGGCGCAGCAGGTCACGGTGACCGGCTCCGATGCGGCCCCGGCCGTGCTCGCCCTGGCCCTGGTCGCGATCGCGGCCTCGCTCGCCACAGCTCTCTCGTCCCACTGGCTGCGCTTCGTCACCGGGCCGGTGCTGATCGCCACCGGGGCAGGCTCCGTGATCGCCGCGCTGGGGGCGGTGCAGGCGCCCCAGGAGGCCGCGCGCTCCGCCGTCGGGTCCGCCACCGGCGTGCTCGGATCCGCAGTCCAGGCCGAGCCGACAGCCTGGCCGCTGCTCACCCTCGTGCCCGCTCTGGTGGTCGCGGGGATCGGCGTGCTGGTGCTGGTCGTCGGCAGGGGCTGGCCGGTGGGCACCCGGTATCGCAGCGCCGCGGTCGTCGCCACCGCGGATCCCGGGCAAGACCCTGCGGCGGCATGGGACGCCCTCACCCGGGGGAGGACCCGAGCCTGCCGGAAGATGACGAAGACAACGAAGACGACAACGAAGACACCGCCGAGCCGCCTGCCGAGGGAGATCGTCGCACCCCGCGGTGATGCTGCTCACGCGGTGCGCGAAGACGCTGCCGCCACGCGGCGGACCTCAGCCCTTGGTGCGGTGATGACGTGGCACAATGGCCTCGACAGGGACCCTGACTGGAGAAGGATCATGCCTAAGACCTACGCTGTGCCGCCGCCCCCTCATCACAACGAGGGCAAGACCATCGCGGCCTGGGCCATGAACCTCGGCATCGTCGCAGGCTCAGTCCCCATCGCCGCAGGCATGATCCTGTCGGACATGGAGATCCTGATCTGGATCGGTGCGGGGATCATCGCGCTGGCGATCGTGGTCGGCGTGGCGCTCTCGCTGGCAGGACTCGGCCAGCCCCGTGGCTACGGGATGGTCCACGCCGCACAGACCGCCGCAGACAGCGACGATCACAATGCGCGTTCCGACCGTCCCGCCGAGGCCGACGCCAGGTGACAGCGGCGGCGCGGGAGCGGCACGGCGGAGCCGTGCCCGATGCTCCCGGCCGCGGCCCGCACCGGGCCCTCCTGCCGCTCGCGATCGGTGCCGCAGGGCTCGCCGTCGCCATCGGGGTGCAGCTGGTCTTCGACCCGTTCCGCACCCACATACCGCTGTGCGTGCTCAACCACCTCACGGGTCTGGAATGCCCCGGCTGCGGAGCGATCCGTTCGGTCCATGCGCTGCTGGCAGGTGACGTGCTGCTCGCGCTGCGGAACAACGCCCTGATCACCATCGCGATCCCGCTGGTCGGGATCGGGCTCGTGACATGGGCCGCGCGCCGTGCCCGAGGCCTGCGCACGGACCTGATGCCCTCCCGCACCGTGCTGCTGGTCCTGGTCGGCTTCGCGGCGCTGTACGCCGTGCTGAGGAACCTGCCGGCCTTCTGGTTCCTCGCCCCGATCTCCTACGTCGGCGGCTGAGCACCGCCCCGACGCTCCCGGCGGCCCGTCGTGCCGCCCCCGCTCCGACCTGCTGCAGGAGGCATGCGTGACCACCACCGGAACCGTCCTCGACGAGATCATCGTCGGAGTGCGTGAAGATCTCGCGCCGCGCCGCGCCGCGGTGCCCGACGCCGAGATCGAGCGGCGCGCCCGTGCCGCGGCACCTGCCCTGGACGCACGGGCCAGCCTCGTCGGTGACGGCACCACGATGGGCCTGATCTCCGAGGTCAAGCGCTCCAGCCCCTCCAAGGGCGCGCTGGCCGAGATCCCCGAGCCCGCCGAGCTCGCCGCGACCTACGCGAGCGCCGGCGCATCCGCGATCAGCGTGCTCACCGAGCAGCGCCGGTTCCGCGGCACCCTCGCCGACCTCGACGCGGTGCGGGCTCGGGTCGACATCCCCGTGCTGCGCAAGGACTTCGTGGTCGAGCCGTACCAGGTGCTCGAGGCACGCGCGCACGGCGCCGACCTCGTGCTGCTGATCGTCGCCGCCCTCGATGACGCCCAGCTGCGCGACCTCCACGACCTCACCACCGAACTCGGCATGCAGGCGCTGGTGGAGACCCACACCGAGGACGAGCTCGAACGCGCGCTCGCCCTCGAGGCGGACATCATCGGCGTCAACGCCCGCAATCTGAAGGACCTCACCGTCGATCTCGGGCGTGCCACCGATCTGCTGCGCCGGATCCCCGCAGGCCCGCTCGCGATCGGGGAATCCGCCGTGGTCACGCGCGCCGACGTCGAGGAGTACGCCGCCGCCGGCGCCGACGCCGTGCTGGTGGGCGAAGCGCTGGTCACCTCCGGCGACCCCGCCGCCGAAGCAGCCTCGTACCGCCAGGTCGCCCGCCGCGGCCGACCCGTCACGGAAGGAGCTCAGGCATGAGCAGCCCCGAGCACGAACCCGTCCTGCCAGATCTGACCCGGCCGACCTCCGAGCTGCGCTCAGAGGCGGGCCCCTACTTCGGTGACTTCGGCGGGCGCTTCCTGCCCGAGGCCCTCGTGCCCGCACTCGACGAGCTCACCGAGGTGTACGAGAAGGCGATCATCGATCCGGAGTTCACCGTAGAGCTGCCGCCGACTCGCCGCCGAATACACCGGGCGACCGTCCCTGCTGTCCGAGGCCCCGCGCTTCTCGCAGCTCGCCGGAGGCGCCCGCATCCTGCTCAAGCGGGAGGATCTGAACCACACCGGCAGCCACAAGATCAACAACGTCCTCGGCCAGGCGCTGCTGACCAAGCGCATGGGCAAGACGCGCGTGATCGCAGAGACCGGCGCCGGCCAGCACGGCGTCGCGACCGCGACCGCCGCCGCGCTGTTCGGACTGGACTGCACGATCTACATGGGCGGGGAGGACACCGAGCGCCAGGCGCTGAACGTCGCCCGCATGCGGCTGCTCGGCGCCGACGTGATCGCCGTCGAGCAGGGCTCTCGGACCCTCAAGGACGCGATCAACGAGGCGTTCCGCGACTGGGTCGCGAACGTCGAGACCACGCACTACCTGCTGGGCACCGTCGCCGGACCCCACCCCTTCCCGGCGATGGTGCGCGACTTCCACCGCATCATCGGCGAAGAGGCCCGCGCCCAGACGCTCGAGCGGGTGGGCCGCCTGCCGGATGCGGTCGTCGCCTGCGTGGGCGGCGGATCCAACGCCATGGGGATCTTCCACGCCTTCCTCGACGACACCGACCCGCTGGTGCGGCTGATCGGCTGCGAGGCCGGCGGAGATGGGATCTCCTCCGGCCGCCATTCTGCGACCCTCAACGGGGCTCCGCCGGCGTGCTCCACGGCGCCCGTAGCTTCGTGATGCAGGACGAGGACGGGCAGACCATCGAGTCCCACTCCATCTCCGCGGGCCTGGACTACCCCAGCGTCGGCCCCGAGCACGCCTGGCTGGCGGATATCGGCCGCGCCGAGTACCGGGTCGTCGACGACGCCCCCGCGATGGAGGCCTTCGCTCTGCTGTCCATGACCGAGGGGATCATGCCCGCGATCGAGTCCGCCCATGCCCTGGCCGGCGCCCTCCAGCTGGGCCGTGAGCTCGGCGAGGACGCCGTGATCCTGGTGAGCCTCTCCGGCCGCGGGGACAAGGACGTCGACACCGCCTCGAAGTGGTTCGGCCTGGTGGGCGACGAACCCGCCCGCGCCGATCTGACCGCGCTGCGGGATGCTGCCCGCGCGACCACCACCGATCAGGCAGAGGAGTCCCGATGACCATCGCCGACACCCACCGGCTGCGCGCCGACGACGCCCTGGAGCGTGCCCGGGCGGAGAATCGGTCCGCGCTCATCGGCTACCTCCCCGCCGGGTTCCCGGATCTGGAGCGCTCGATCGAGGCCGCACGGATCCTCATCGACCACGGCGCCGACATGATCGAGCTCGGACTGCCGTACTCGGACCCTGTCATGGACGGTGCCGTGATCCAGGAGGCCGCCAAGGCCGCACTGCTCGGAGGCACCCGCACCCGGCATGTGCTCCAGGCCGTCGAGGCCCTGTCCGGCCGCGGCGCCGCGATCCTGGTGATGAGCTACTGGAACCCGATCCTCGCCTACGGGCCCAACTCCTTCGCCCGCGATCTCGCGGCCGCCGGCGGCGCCGGCGTGATCACCCCGGATCTCATCCCCGATGAGGGCGCGGACTGGATCGCGGCGAGTGAGGAGCACGAGGTGGACCGCATCTTCCTGGTCGCACCGAGCTCCCCGCGCGACCGGCTCGAGCATGTCGTCTCCCACACGCGGGGCTTCGTCTACGCGGCGAGCACCATGGGCGTCACCGGAACCCGGGCGAGCGTCTCCGCGGCCACCGAGGGCCTGGTGGAGCGAACGCGCGCCGCAGGTGCAAAGAATGTCTGCGTGGGGCTCGGCGTCTCGAACGGTGAACAGGCCTCGGAGGTCGGGGCGTACGCTGATGGAGTGATCGTCGGCTCCGCCTTCGTGCGCGCGCTGCTCGAGAACCAGGGTGATGACCGTGCCGCCCGCACTGCTCTGGCAGCAGTGGCCGATGACCTCCGTGCCGGCGTCGAGCGCGCTCGCGCCTGAGCCGATGACCCGAGAACAGGAGACGCTGCGATGATTCCCAGCTCGCCGATCTCCGCGCTGTCCCTGGGGCCGCTGACGATCCACTTCTACGCGCTGTGCATCCTCGCCGGGATCGCAGTGGCGATGTGGTGGGCCACCAAGCGCTGGGAGAAGCGCGGCGGTGACGGCGACACCCTGTTCGACATCGTCTTCGCGGCGGTCGTCGCAGGGATCGTCGGTTCCAGGATCTGGCACGTGCTCACCTCGCCCGAGCCCTTCTTCGGCCCGGACGGGGACCCGCTCGCGGTGCTGTACATCTGGCAGGGCGGCCTCGCGATCTACGGCGGAGTGGCCGGGGGCGCGATCGCGGTATGGATCATGGCGCGGATCAAGGGCGTCTCCTTCACCGCGCTGGCGGACACCATCGGTCCCACCCTGATGATCGCCCAGGCGCTGGGACGCACCGGGAACTGGTTCAACCAGGAGCTCTACGGGCCGCCGCTGGACACCTGGTGGGCCTGGGACGTCACCTGCGTGACCAACGGGCAGACCATCGGCGGCTGCGTGCCCGGCACCTACCACCCCACCTTCCTGTATGAGCAGCTGTGGCTCCTCGCCGGCCTGGCCGTGCTGCTACTGCTCAGCCGCCGCTTCCAGTGGGCCGGCGGTCGTGTGTTCTGGGCCTATGTGGCGATCTATTCGACTGGTCGCGCCTGGATCGATGCGATCCGCAGCGAGCCGGTGCTGATGATCGGGTCGATGCGCATCCATACTCTGGTCGCCCTCGTCATGGCGCTCGTCGGCGTCCTGGTGTTCGTTCTGCTCACGATCCGCAAGCAGCAGCGCGGGGGAGAGGTCGTCGCTGCCGACGGCTCCTTCGAGCTTGCTGCGCAGACCGCGGGCAACGGGCCCGACGAGGACGAGACCGAGAAGTCCGGCACGCCTCCTTCCCCTGCCACGGATCCCTCACCCGGACCGTAGGCACCGCACCCCGAGCGACGCAGATCGCTAGGACGGGTGGCGAGCCCCGGCACCGGGTGCTCGTCGAATACGACGAACCCGTCACTGGCCGCCCACCGGAAGGGCTCTCTGCGTCATGCTCCCGCTCACCTCCCGTTTCTCGTCCCTCCCCGGCCCGCAGGGCCTCTACCACCCCGACTCCGAGGTCGACTCGTGCGGCGTGGCGATGATCGCCACCCTCCGCGAGCCCGGACACCACATCGTCGAGCACGCGCTCACGGCGCTGCGGAACCTCGACCACCGCGGCGCGGTCGGCGCCGAGGAGAACACCGGCGATGGCACCGGCATCATCCTCCAGCTGCCCGACGCCTTCCTGCGCGAGGTCAGCGGCCTCGACCTCCCGCCCGCCGGCTCCTACGCCGCAGGCACCGCCTTCGTGCCCCGCGACGAGGCCGGCCGAGCCGAGGTGCTCGAGGCGCTCGAGCGCATCGCCGAGGAGGAGGGGCTGCGCCTCCTGGGGACCCGCGAGGTTCCCACCACCGACGGGCTCGTCGGCCCCTCGGCGGAGGCCGTGCGACCGGACATGGTGCAGGTCTTCCTCGCCGACGAAGCCGGTGTGCGCAGCGGGCTGGACCTCGAGCGCGCGGCCTTCGCGGTGCGCCGCCAGGTCGAGCACGCCACCGCCGGGTACTTCCCCTCGCTCTCCACTCGGGTGATGGTCTACAAGGGCATGCTCACGCCGTTCCAGCTCGACGAGTTCTACCCGGACCTTCGCGATCCGCGCCTGGCCACCCGGATCGCGGTCGTGCACTCGAGGTTCTCCACGAACACCTTCCCGGCCTGGCCGCTCGCCCAACCCTTCCGGACTCTCGCGCACAACGGCGAGATCAACACCGTGATCGGCAACCGCAACCGCCTGCGCGCGGCCGAGGGGACGATGTCCACCGACGTATTCGGGGAGGACTTCGCCCGCCTGCTGCCGGTGAACACCCCCGGCGCCTCGGACTCGGCGAGCCTCGACGAGGCGCTCGAGCTGCTCCACCTCAGCGGCCGCTCCCTCGTCCACTCGCTCATGATGCTGATCCCCGAGCCGTGGGAGAACGACCGCTCGATGGACCCGGACCTGCGGGCGTTCTACGAGTTCCATGCAGCGCTCCAGGAGCCGTGGGACGGCCCGGCCGCGGTCGTCTTCACCGACGGCACCCGGGTGGGTGCGCGCCTGGACCGCAATGGGCTGCGACCCCTGCGCTACTGGGTGATGGAGGACGACCTGGTGGTGCTCGGCTCGGAGACGGGCCTGGTGGACCTGCCGCGCAGCGGCGTGGTGCGCACCGGCCGCGTCGCGCCGGGGAGATCTTCCTGCTCGACCTCGAGCGGGGCGAGATCGTCCCCAGCGAGGAGATCACCCGCGCCGTCGCCACCGCGCACCCCTACCGCACCTGGGTGCGAGAGCAGAAGGTGGCCCTCTCCGAGCTGCCCGAGCGCGAGCACATCACCCACTCCCGCGCCTCCGTCGTGCGGCGACAGCAGACCTTCGGCTACACCGAGGAGGAGCTGCGCATCCTGCTCGCACCAATGGCGTCCATGGGCGCCGAGCCGCTCGGGGCGATGGGTACAGACACCCCCATCGCGGTGCTCTCGGAACGTCCGCGTCTGCTGTTCGACTACTTCACGCAGATGTTCGCGCAGGTGACGAACCCGCCCCTGGACTCCCTGCGCGAGGAGATCGTGACCTCGCTGGCCGTGGCGCTCGGTCGCTCGCGCAACCTGCTGGACGCCACCCCGCAGCACGCCCGCCAGCTGTCGCTGGACTTCCCGATCCTCGACAACGACGAGCTCGCGAAGATCATCGCGATCGACGCGAACCCGGCCACCGCCGACTTCCACACGGTGCGCCTGCGGGGCCTGTACCCCGTGGGCGGCGGCACTGCGGCGCTCGAGCTGCGCCTGCACGAGATCTGCGAGGAGGCGGGGCGCGCGATCGACGAGGGCGCCACCTTCCTGGTGCTCTCGGATCGTGACGCGAATCAGGCCCTCGCCCCGATCCCGTCCCTCCTGCTGACCAGCGCGGTGCAGCACCACCTGGTGCGCACCGGGCGGCGCACCTCTGCGGCGCTGCTGGTCGAGGCGGGCGACGTGCGCGAGGTCCACCACGCGGCGCTGCTGATCGGCTACGGCGCGAGCGCGATCAACCCCTATCTCGCGATGGAGAGCGTCGAGGAGCTCGTCGAGCGCGGCGTGATCAGCGACGTGACCCCCGCGAAGGCGGTCGCGAACCTCAACAGGGCGCTCGGCAAGGGCGTCCTGAAGATCATGTCCAAGATGGGCATCGCGACCGTCGCCTCGTATCGCGGCGCGCAGATCTTCGAGACCGTCGGTCTCGCCCAGGACCTCGTGGAGGAGTGGTTCCCCGGCACCATCAGCCGGATCGGCGGCATCACTCTGGACGTGATCGCGAAGGAGAACGCGGCCCGCCACGCACTCGCCTACCCGGTGGACGGCCAGCGCCCCGCGCACCGCAGCCTCCCCGTGGGCGGCGAGTACCAGTGGCGCCGCGAGGGTGAGCCGCACCTGTTCACCCCCGAGGCGGTATTCCGCCTCCAGCACTCCACCCGGACGCGCCAGTACGAGGAGTTCCGCCGCTACACCGACGAGGTCGATGACCAGCACGAGCGCCTGATGACGATCCGCGGCCTGCTGCGCCTGCGCACCGGGGCCCTGGACCCGGTGCCGCTGACGGAGGTGGAGGGGATCGACGCGATCACCCGTCGCTTCATGACCGGCGCGATGAGCTACGGCTCGATCTCCCAGGAGGCCCATGAGACGCTCGCGATCGCGATGAACCAGCTCGGCGGCATGTCCAACAGCGGTGAGGGCGGCGAGGACCCCGAGCGCCTGCGTGACCCGGAGCGCCGCAGCGCGATCAAGCAGATCGCCTCCGGCCGATTCGGCGTCACCAGCGAGTACCTCACCTTCGCCAAGGACATCCAGATCAAGATCGCTCAGGGCGCAAAGCCCGGCGAGGGCGGTCAGCTGCCGCCGGAGAAGGTGTACCCGTGGATCGCCCGCACCCGGCACTCCACTCCCGGCATCGGGCTCATCTCCCCGCCGCCGCACCATGACATCTACTCGATCGAGGACCTGGCCCAGCTGATCCACGACGCGAAGTCCGCGAACCCCGCAGCGCGCGTGCACGTCAAGCTGGTCTCCCGCTTCGGCGTGGGCACCGTCGCCTCGGGCGTCTCCAAAGCGCATGCGGATGTCGTGCTGATCTCCGGCCATGACGGCGGCACCGGCGCGAGCCCGCTGAACTCCCTCAAGCACGCAGGCACCCCATGGGAGCTGGGCCTGGCGGAGACGCAGCAGACCCTGCTGCTGAACGGCCTGCGGGACCGGATCACGGTGCAGGTCGACGGGCAGCTGAAGACCGGGCGCGACGTCGTGATCGCCGCACTGCTGGGCGCCGAGGAGTACGGCTTCGCCTCCGCCCCACTGGTCGTCTCCGGCTGCGTGATGATGCGCGTGTGCCACTTGGACACCTGTCCCGTGGGCGTCGCCACCCAGAACCCCGAGCTGCGCGCTCGCTTCACGGGGAAGGCCGAGCACGTGGTGACCTTCTTCCGCTTCATCGCCGAGCAGGTGCGCGAGCACCTCGCGGCGCTTGGGCTGCGCCCTCGACGAGGCGATCGGTCGCAGCGACCTGCTCGCCCTGGCCGAGGATGGCCATGCCGGCACCGCGCTCGGCGCCGCGAAGCGGGAGGGTCTGGACCTCGCGGCGATCCTCGCCGCGCCGACCGTCCATGAGGGAGACTTCCCCCGTCGCCGGCGCGGCCAGGACCACCACCTGGACCGTGCCCCCGACCATCCCTGGATCGCGCAGGCCGACGCGGTGCTCAGCGGCGCGGCGGAGTCGGTGCACCTGCGGGATACCCTGCGCAACGTGCAGCGCAGCGCGGGCACCCTGCTCGGCCACGAGGTCACGCGCCGCACCGGCGGCGACGGCCTCGAGGACGACGCGATCGTGCTGGACCTCGAGGGCACGGGCGGGCAGTCCTTCGGCGCCTTCCTCCCGCGGGGCATCAGCATGCACCTCACGGGCGACGCCAACGACTACGTCGGCAAGGGCCTCTCAGGCGGCATCATCGCGGTCGGGCACGGCGCGGGCACCGCCCCGTCGCTGACCTCCGCCCCGATCGCGGGCAACACCTGTGCCTACGGCGCGACCAGCGGTCGCCTGCTGCTGGCAGGGTCCGCGGGCGAGCGGTTCGGTGTGAGGAACTCCGGGGCCACCCTGGTCGTCGAGGGCATCGGCGATCACGGCGCCGAGTACATGACCGGCGGCGCGGTGCTCGTGCTCGGCCCGACCGGTCGCAACCTCGGCGCCGGCATGAGCGGCGGCACGCTGTTCGTGCTGGACCTGGACCCCAGCCGCCTGAATCCGGCCGACGCCGCCGGCTTCGAGCTCAGCCCCGTCAAGGACGAGCACCGCGAGTTCGTGCTCGAGGCAGTGCGCGATCACGCCGCCCGCACCGGCTCCGACCGGGCGGTCGCGCTGCTCGCGGACGAGGAGGAGCTGTGCGGACGGCTCACCGAGATCGCGCCGCGCGCCTTCCTCACCATCACCGCGCTCCGGGAGGGCGCGGTGGCCCGGGGCAACGACCCCGATGCGAACGATGTCTGGAACGAGATCTTGGAGGCCACCCATGGCTGATCCCCGCGGATTCCTGCGCTACCGCGACCGCGAGCTGCCGGCCCGCCGGCCCGTGCCGCTGCGACTGATGGACTGGCGCGAGGTGTACGAGGCCCGTGAGCAGGGCACGCTCGACGTCGTCTCCCGCCAGGCCGGACGCTGCATGAACTGCGGCATCCCCTTCTGCCACCAGGGCTGCCCGCTGGGCAACCTGATCCCCGAGTGGAACGACCTGGTCTACCGGGAGGACTGGCGGGAGGCGAGCGAACGCCTGCACGCCACCAACAACTTCCCGGAGTTCACCGGCCGCGCCTGCCCGGCGCCGTGCGAGTCCAGCTGCGTCCTGGGCATCAACCAGCCACCGGTGACGATCAAGAACATCGAGCTCTCGATCGTCGAGCGGGCCTTCGAGGAGGGCTGGCTCGACCCGGTCGAGCCCACCCGCCAGACCGGCCGCTCGGTCGCCGTCGTCGGCTCGGGCCCCGCGGGCCTGGCCGCCGCGCAGCAGCTCACCCGTGCCGGCCACTCCGTGGTGGTGCTCGAACGCGACGACCGCCTCGGCGGCCTCATGCGCTACGGCATCCCCGAGTTCAAGCTCGAGAAGCGCTTCGTGGACAGACGCCTCCAGCAGATGCGCGCCGAGGGCACCCGCTTCCGCGCCGGAATCGACGTGGGCGGCACCGGGGAGGGGGCGTTGAGCGTCGAGGAGCTGCGCTCCCGCTTCGACGCGGTCGTGCTCGCCACCGGCGCGAGCGCCCCGCGCGAGCTCGCCGTCCCCGGCCGCGAGGCCACCGGCATCCACCCGGCGATGGAGTACCTCACCCAGGCCAACCGTCTGGTGGAGGGGGACTGGATCGAGGATCCGCTCTCGGCCGAGGGCAAGGACGTCGTGATCATCGGCGGCGGCGACACCGGTGCCGACTGCCTGGGCACTGCCCTGCGCCAGGGCGCCCGCTCGGTGACGACCCTCGCGATCGGCACCCAGCCGCCCCTCGCGCGGGACGAGCGCCAGCCCTGGCCCACCCACCCGATCCTCTTCGAGGTGTCCACCGCACATGAGGAGGGCGGAGACCGTTCCTATCTCGCCTCGACCACCGGATTCGAGGTCGACGCCGAGGAGCGGTCAGCGGGCTCGAGGTCGCACGCACCCGCTTCCTCGACGGTGCGCGAATGCCCACCCCCGACACCGCGACGGTGCTGCCCGCCACGCTCGTGCTGATCGCGATGGGTTTCACCGGCGCCCGTGAGGAGGGGCTGCTCACCTCGCTCGGAGTGGACATCACCTCACGCGGCAACATCGTGCACGATGCTGACTGGGCGACGACCGTGGACGGGGTGTTCACCGCGGGCGACTGCGCTCGCGGTCAGAGCCTCATCGTGTGGGCGATCGCGGAGGGTCGCTCGTGCGCGGCGTCGGTGGATGAGCACCTGATGGGGGTGACGTCCCTGCCACGGCCTGTGCGTCCCGGCGAGAAGCCTGTCACAGTATGAAAGACTAGGGTCCGAACACGCGATGCTGCGGCCCTCGGGCAGCGCACGCGCGCGGGCCCGCTGAGAGGGCCGCGGCCCTACACACGAACTACAGATGGGTTGACATGCGCAAAGCGAAGATCGTCTGCACACTCGGGCCGGCGACCGATTCCTACGAGCAGGTCCGGACGCTGATCGAAGCCGGGATGAATGTCGCCCGGATGAACTTCAGCCATGGCACGCACGATGATCACGCGAAGGTGTACGCGAACATCCGTCGTGCCGCGGAGGACCTCGGCAAGAACGTCGCCGTGCTGGTCGACCTGCAGGGTCCCAAGATCCGCCTCGGCAAGTTCACCGACGGCCCGCACAAGCTCGAGGTGGGTGACAGCCTCACCATCACCACCGACGAGATCGACGGCACCCGGGAGCGGGTCTCGACCACGTTCAAGGGCCTGCCGGGCGACTGCCGCCCCGGCGACGTCCTGCTGATCGATGACGGCAAGGTCTCGGTGCGCGTCACCGAGGTCACCGAGACCGAGGTCATCACCGTCGTCGAGGTCCCCGGACCGGTGTCCAACAACAAGGGCATCAACCTGCCCGGTGTCGCCGTGTCCGTCCCCGCCATGAGCGAGAAGGACGTGGCGGATCTCCGCTTCGGTCTCGGCCTCGGTGCGGATCTCGTCGCCCTGTCCTTCGTGCGCGACGCGCATGACATGGACGACGTCCTGCGGATCATGCAGGAGGAGGGCCGCCGGGTCCCCGTGATCGCGAAGATCGAGAAGCCGCAGGCGGTTCGGGCACTGCGCTCGATCGTCGGCGCCTTCGACGGCATCATGGTCGCCCGCGGCGACCTCGGTGTCGAGATGCCGCTCGAGCAGGTCCCGCTGGTGCAGAAGCGCGCGATCGAGCTCGCCCGCCGCAACGCCAAGCCCGTGATCGTCGCCACCCAGGTGCTCGAGTCGATGATCGAGAGCCCGCGTCCCACCCGCGCTGAGGCGTCGGACTGCGCCAACGCGATCCTCGACGGTGCCGACGCGGTCATGCTCTCGGGCGAGACCAGCGTGGGCAAGTACCCCTTCGAGGCCGTGCGCACGATGGCCCGCATCATCACCAACACGGAGGAGAACGGCGCGGACCGCATCCTCCCGTTGGGAACCATCCCGCACACCCGCGGAGGTGCGATCACCCGCGCGGCCGCGGAGATCGGCGATCAGCTCTCTGCGCAGTATCTGGTGACCTTCACCGAGTCCGGTGACACGGCCCGCCGTCTGTCCCGGCTGCGCCCGACGATCCCCCTGCTGGCGATGACCCCGTACCCGGAGGTCGCCCGCCAGCTGTCCCTCACCTGGGGCGTCGAGGCGCACCTGGTGCCCATGCAGAAGGATTCCGACGCGATGGTGGGCGAGGTCGACGAGCTCCTGCGCGAGCAGAAGGGCCTGCAGAAGAACGACCTCGTCGTTGTCGCGGCCGGTTCGCCTCCCGGCGTGCACGGCTCGACCAACACCCTGCGCGTTCACCGCATCGGCGACCTCGACGGCACCGAGTCGGCACGCATCGAGGCGGACCGCATCGCCGCCGGCCCGCAGGGCTGACACACCAGAAGGCAGGGGATCGGCCACGCCCGTAGAGCTGATCCGCCTGCTGTGACGAGAGCGGCGCCCGCGGCCATCTGGCCGTCGGGCGCCGTTCTTTCGACGCACAGCACGCAGGCGCGGAAGCCCAGCCGAAGAGGGCCGTGCTCCGTGGGGTCGGCGTTCTCGGGCCGAGGCATTCGCATGAGGCGGCCATGCGGTGTGGTGAGTCACCGCTGACCTCTGTGACCTCGGATAATCTCCATGCGGCCACGGGGCTGCGGTGCATGTCAGGATCTGTGCATTTCGCACCCGAAACCGGCCGACTGGCGGCATCGTCGGCGCATCATTGCAGGCCATAACCATATAACTGTGGTGCCGGGTGCGGGACTCGAACCCGCACGCCCTCACGGACAGCGCATTTTGAGTGCGCCGCGTCTACCATTCCGCCAACCCGGCTGGCCCCCACAGGGGAGGGCTGGATTAGGATACCGCTGATGACCACCGGCCTTGACCGCGTGGGTGCTGGCCACCTCCGCGCAGGCCCACTTCGAGACACAGGGCGACATGACTGACGAAACGACTTCCCTTCCCGACGACGCCCAGGACGAGACCCTGGCCGACGACGGCGCTCGACGCCGCACGGCCGTGGTGGCTGAGGACGAGAGCCTCATCCGCATGGACATCGTCGAAACCCTCACCGAGGCCGGCTACGAGGTGGTCGCGGCTGTGGGCGACGGGGAGAGCGCCGTCGCGAAGGCTCGCGAGCTGCGTCCCGACATCGTGGTGATGGACGTCAAGATGCCGCAGGTCGATGGCGTCACCGCCGCGGAGCGGATCGGCGAGGAGAGCCTTGCCCCCGTGGTCATGCTGACCGCGTTCTCGCAGGCGGAGCTCGTCGAGCGTGCCCGCGACGCCGGTGCGATGGCCTACGTGGTCAAGCCCTTCACCCCCGCGGACCTGCTGCCGGCGATCGAGATCGCGATCTCTCGTTTCCAGCAGATCACCCAGCTCGAGTCCGAGATCGCTGACCTGGGGGAGCGGTTCGAGACCCGCAAGCGCGTGGACCGCGCCAAGGGGCTGCTGCAGACGAACATGGGCCTCTCCGAGCCGGAGGCGTTCCGCTGGATCCAGAAGACGTCGATGGACCGTCGTCTGACGATGCGCGAGGTCGCCGACGCAGTCATCGATCAGCTGGGCGGCCAGAGCAAGGACTGAGTCCACCGGAACGGGGGCGTGCCGGGGCGAGAAGGGGCGGTTGAGCGATGGCGATCTCACGACGCACTCTCGTGCGAGGACTCGGAGCAGGAGTCCTCGGTGCGGGTGCGCTGACCGCCTGCGGAGAGAGCGGCATGCCTAGCCGGGGTCGACGCCGACCGACGACCACCGCACCCACGGCCGAGGCCCTCTCGGAGCCCGATGTCCCCCTGGTGATCGGGCAGATCGGGGCGAACTACGGCCGGATGGCCAAGTTCGAGAAGGCGATCGAGGTCGCGATCGCCTGCGCCCGGCTCGACGTGAACGCTCGCTGGGACGGCCTGTTCGGCCATGAGGTGGAGCTCGCCGAGCGCTACGTCATGCAGGAGCCGGGCGAGGACCTGACGACCGTCATCCAGGAGATGGCCGGCTCCGGTGTCACCTGTGTGATCACCTCGATCGATGAGGAATCGCTGATCGCGGCGATGCCGGCGCTGGTCGAAGCCGGGATGGCGGTGATCGACGTCTTCACCTCCGGGCGAGATCTG
The DNA here is from genome assembly GCF_014400405.1 of Brachybacterium sp. Z12. GTDB lineage: Bacteria > Actinomycetota > Actinomycetes > Actinomycetales > Dermabacteraceae > Brachybacterium. The sequence continues at coordinate 1,678,587 of NZ_CP060496.1, forward strand.
CGCACCACCGAGGTGCAGACGGCGAACCTCCTGGTGCGCCTCTGCCCGAACGACGCGACCATCGCAGCGCAGTACGCCGAGGTCTCCCTGGGCAGCACCTCGGACAAGGCAGGCCCGACCGGGACTGTGGCGTACCTCTCCGAGGACACCCTCCAGGGAAGGAGCCTGCTCTACGAGCTGCAGCAGGTGCTCCATCCACAGGGCGGGAGCATCGTCTCGGAGCAGTTCTATGCCGTGGGGGACTTCGGGGACATCGGCGCCCGGGTGAAGAAGGTGCTCGCCGATCCTCCGGCGCTGCTGGTCTTCAACGGCGGCGAGGAAGCGGCACCGTTCCTGTCGGCGCTGCATTCGGCGACCCTCGACGGCGGACAGCGTCCGGAGGTCGAGTTCCCGAAGCGGCTCGCGCCTGCGGCGACGATCGACTATTCGCAGGAACCGGTGGCGGAGGATCTCGTCCCCGGCTGCCTGGCCTCGGCGACCGGATTCGAGCCCGGGGACGCGCTCACGGTCCCGCACGAGAACATGATGCTCAACCGCAGCACGGAGTTCCTGCGCACCGGATACGCCTACTCGCAGCATGGGTACGACGCGTTCACGATGCTCTGCCTCGCGGCGCAGCACGCCCTATCCGTCGAAGGGACGGCGCTCGCGGCGGGGCTCCCCGCGGTCCTCACCGGCTCCGAGGACTGCACGGACTACGAGGAATGCCGCCGGGTGATGAAGACGGCGCTCGAGGCCGGGGGTCGCGCCACGGTGGCATACACCGGCCGGATGGGCCCGCTCGAGCTGGGACCGCACTCCGATGCCCGCACCGGGCAGATGCGCGAATACACCTGGTCGGACGCGAACGTGATGGAGCTCGGCAACCCGACAGGCTTCGAAGCCGCGTAGTGAGCGGTCCTGGCCGCTGCGCGGGTCAGCGCGGCGGCAGCAGCTGGGTCGCGACCGTCACGGTGCTCAGCAGCGTGCCCGCCTCATCATGGACATCCACGAGATAGCTCGCCATCTGACGCCCTAGGTGACGGGCGCTGCAGGTCGCGGTGACCGACCCCTCCCGCGCTGAACGGTGGTGCAGAGCGGAGACCGAGGTGCCCACAGCCTGCGCCCCTTCACCGTGGACCTCGCGAGCCTGCACTATCGCCGCGAAGGAGGCGATGGTCTCGGCCAGCGCGATCGTGGCTCCGCCGTGCAGGAGCCCGGCCGGCTGCACGTTGCCCTCCACCGGCATGCTCGCGGTGCCGCCGCGCGCATCCAGCGTCAGCAGCTCGATCCCGCAGCGCTCCATCAGGGTGCCGCGCAGGAGCGGCGCGAAATGCGCTCGCAGCTCCTCGCTGATCGGCGGAGGAACGGCGGCGGTCTCGGAGGCGGTGCGGCGTGCGGTCATGGCACGAGGGTGCCACAGCTGGAGGAGGTGAGCAGGCGTCGGTACGACATGGGAGACTGCTCCCCATGAATGCGAGTGAAACCGACGACCAGCGCATCCTCCTCATCGATGGGCACGCGATGGCCTTCCGGGCCTTCTTCGCGCTGCCCGCCGACGGGTTCAGCGACGGCAGGGGCCAAGCCACCAATGCGGTCTACGGCTTCACCCGCATGATCATCAACGTGGTCGCCTCGGAGAAGCCGACCCACATCGCAGTCGCCTTCGATCTCCCCGGCGGCACCTTCCGCGACCGCATCTACGACCAGTACAAGGGCGGCCGCGACGAGACCCCGCCCGCCTTCCACGGCCAGATCGCCCTGATCATGCAGGTGCTGGACGCGCTCGGCGTGCGGTGGCTGACCTACGAGGACTACGAGGCCGATGACATCATCGCCACCCTCGCCACCCGGGCCGAGGAGGCAGGCGATGAAGCGCTGATCGTCTCGAGCGACCGTGACGCGATCCAGCTGGTGGGGGAGAAGGTCACCCTGCTGCAGCCGATCAAGGGCGTGACCGAGATGCGGCGCATGACCCCTGCCGCCGTCGAGGAGAAGTACGGCGTCACCCCGGAGCGCTACCCCGATCTCGCCGCGCTGGTGGGCGAGGCGGCGGACAACCTCCCCGGGGTGCCGGGCGTCGGCCCGAAGACCGCCGCGAAGTGGATCGTCCAGTACGGCGACCTGCCCGGAGTGATCGCCCATGCCGGCGAGATCAAGGGCAAGGCGGGACAGTCCCTGCGCGATCACCTCGAGGCGGTCGAGCGCAACCGGCTGATGAACGCCGCCTTCACCACCCTGGACGTGCCCCGGGGCCTGGACCACTACGCGCTCGGCGGCGGGGACCGTGCACGGGTCCTCGAGGTGTTCGACGACCTCGCGTTCGGGGACACCATCCGGCGTGATCTGCCGGCGGCGCTGCTGGGCGAGACAGTCGCCGTGGCGGCCGCTGAGGAGGAGCAGCAGGCCTCCGAGGTGCTCGCGATCGCTGATGCGGGCACTCTGCAGGAGCTGCTGGGGGCTGATGGCGACGTCCTGGCCCTCGATGTGGTCGAGGATGTGCGCGGCGGTGCGCTGCTGGGCCTGGCCACGGTCACGGCCCGTGGCGCGATCCAGCTGACCGAGCTTGACTCCGAAGGATCCTCCGCTCTGGCGGCCGCTCTCGAAGGAGCCGCCGAGATCCGCGTCGCCGATGCGCCGGCGGTCCGTTCCTGGCTCGCGGAGAACGGGTACCACCCCAGTGCACGGATGCGGGACCTCGCGCTCGAGTCCTTCGTGCTGCGCCCCGGTGCCCGCAGCTATGACGCCGAGTCCCTGGGCGCCGATCTGGCCGGGGCGAGCTTCGAGCCTCGCCCCCGTAAGCCCGCCCCGTCGACATTGAAGAAGGAGACGCCCGAGGCTCGCGCCGAGCACGTCGCCCGGGCGGGTGCCCGCCTCGCCGGTGCCGCCGCGGCGCTGCACCCGGCCGCCGCTGAGCTCACCTCGCGTCTCGAGGAGGCCGCCTGGGCCCGGACCATCCTCGAGGACATCGAGCGGCCCCTGCAGGAGATCCTGGAGACGATGCACGAGCGCGGGATCGCGCTCGACGGCGGGGCCGTGGCCACGCTGCGTGACGAGTTCGAGGGCTTCGTCGCACAGGCCAAGCGCGAGGCCGGAGAGATCGTGGGGGAGGAGGTCAACCTCTCCTCGCCGAAGCAGCTCCAGGTGGTGCTGTTCGAGACTCTCGCCCTGCCCACCACGCGCAAGATCTCCTCGGGCCACTCGACGGATGCCGAGTCCCTCACCGACCTCTCGGAGGCGCTCGACCCGGAGTCCGCAGGTCACCGCTTCCTGTCCTGGTTGCTGCGCTTCCGCGAGATGAGCAAGCTGACCGGGTACCTGGTGGGCCTGGACAAGGTCGTGGACAGCGGTTCGCGCGTGCACACGACCTTCCAGCAGACGGCTGCGGCCACGGGGCGCCTCGCCTCGACGGAGCCGAACCTCCAGAACATCCCCGTCCGCACGGCCGAGGGGCAGCGCATCCGGGACGTCTTCGTCGCCGGCGAGGGCTTCGAGACCCTGCTGACCGCGGACTACTCGCAGATCGAGATGCGCATCATGGCGCACCTGTCCGAGGACGAGGGCCTGATCGAGGCGTTCAACTCCGGAGAGGACCTGCACAACTTCGTCGCCTCCAGGGTCTTCGGGGTGAGCCCCGACGCGGTCGACCCGGCGATGCGATCGAAGACGAAAGCGGTCAGCTACGGCCTCGCGTACGGCCTCTCCGCCTTCGGCCTCTCCCGTCAGCTGCGCATCTCGCGCGCCGAGGCGACCGCTCTGCGCGACGGCTACTTCGAACGCTTCGGCGGCGTGCGCGACTACCTGCGCGAGAGCGTGGAGACCGCTCGCACCACCGGATACACCGAGACGATCCTCGGCCGCCGCCGCTACCTGCCCGATCTCACCTCCGACAACCGTCAGCGTCGGGAGAACGCAGAGCGGGTGGCCCTGAACTCGCCGATCCAGGGCAGCGCGGCGGACATCATCAAGCTCGCGATGCTGGCTGTCGAGCGGCGCATGCGGGAAGCGCAGCTGACCTCTCGGATGCTGCTCCAGGTGCATGACGAGCTCGTGATCGAGGTGGCTCCCGGCGAGCTGGACCAGGTCCGCGAGATCGTCGAGGACGGCATGGACTCGGCCTACGAGCTCTCGGTGCCGCTCGAGGTCGGGATCGGGATCGGTCGCACCTGGCGCGAGGCCGCGCACTGACGCACCCCGCCGCAGGAACCGACGGCCGGAGGACCAGGACGGATCTCACATCGCCGGATCGCTCCGCAGGGCTCCCCGCTCTCGCGGAACCTCGGCCGGGCTGTTAGGCTTTTGAAGGTCTCTGCGCGAGCCATCACCGTCGTGGTCCCCACGTCGGCAGCGGCCCGAGCATCGACTGGCCCTCTCCGGAGTGCCTGCAGGTCCATCGACCCTACTCATTCCCTGTCCCGACGGAGTCCTTACCTACATGACCGACACCACGACCCCCAGATCGCCATCAATGACATCGGCGGCGCCGACGAACTCATGGCCGCCATCGATGCCACCATCAAGTACTTCAACGATGGTGACATCGTCGAGGGCACTGTGGTGAAGGTCGATCACGACGAGGTCCTCCTGGACATCGGCTACAAGACCGAGGGCGTCATCCCCTCGCGCGAGCTGTCCATCAAGCACGACGTCGACCCCGGCGAGGTCGTCGAGGTCGGCGACGAGATCGAGGCGCTTGTTCTCCAGAAGGAGGACAAGGAAGGCCGTCTGATCCTGTCCAAGAAGCGTGCTCAGTACGAGCGCGCCTGGGGCACGATCGAGCAGATCAAGGAAGACGAGGGCGTCGTCACCGGCCGCGTCATCGAGGTCGTCAAGGGCGGCCTCATCGTCGACATCGGCCTGCGCGGCTTCCTTCCCGCCTCTCTCGTCGAGATGCGTCGCGTCCGCGACCTGCAGCCCTACGTCGGCCAGGAGATCGAGGCGAAGATCATCGAGCTCGACAAGAACCGCAACAACGTGGTCCTGTCGCGCCGTGCCTACCTGGAGGAGACCCAGTCCGCGGTCCGCTCCGACTTCCTGCAGACCCTGCAGAAGGGCCAGGTCCGCGAGGGCGCTGTGTCCTCCATCGTCAACTTCGGCGCCTTCGTCGATCTCGGCGGTGTCGATGGCCTGGTGCACGTCTCCGAGCTGTCCTGGAAGCACATCGACCACCCCTCCGAGGTTGTCGAGGTCGGTCAGAAGGTCTCCGTCGAGGTGCTCGACGTGGACATGGACCGCGAGCGCGTCTCCCTGTCGCTGAAGGCGACCCAGGAGGACCCGTGGCAGCTCTTCGCTCGCACCCACGCCATCGGCGAGGTCGTCCCGGGCAAGGTCACCAAGCTGGTTCCGTTCGGTGCGTTCGTGCGCGTCGAGGACGGCATCGAGGGCCTGGTGCACATCTCCGAGCTGGCCCAGCGCCACGTGGATCTGCCCGAGCAGGTCGTCACCGTCGACCAGGACGTCTTCGTCAAGGTCATCGACATCGACCTCGAGCGTCGCCGCATCTCGCTGTCCCTCAAGCAGGCCAACGAGGGCGTCGATCCCGAGGGCGACGACTCGACCTTCGATCCGGCTCTGTACGGAATGGCCGCGGAGTACGACGCCGCCGGCGAGTACAAGTACCCCGAGGGCTTCGACCCGGAGACCAACGAGTGGCTCGAGGGCTACGACAGCCAGCGCGAGGAGTGGGAGGGCCAGTACGCGGCCGCCTACGAGCGCTGGACCGCTCACAAGGCTCAGGTCATCGAGGCCATCAAGGCCGACGAGGAGTCCGCGAACGCTCCGGCCGCCGCGTCCACCAGCTCGTCGTCCTCGTCCTCCTCCTCGGAGTCCGCAGCCCCGGCTGCACAGGCCTCCTACCAGTCGAGCTCCTCGGACGAGGGCACCCTGGCCTCCGACGAGGCACTGGCGGCCCTGCGCGCCAAGCTCACCGGCAACTGATCCGATGCTGATCGACTGATCAGCGATCGATCACGACGGGCGTCACCTTCGGGTGGCGCCCGTCTTCGCGTCCGGTGGCGGTCTTACGGCAGACTGGTGCCATGACCAACGCGCTCGATGACCACCCGATCCACTCCTGGCTCACCGATATGGACGGCGTGCTCGTCCACGAGGACGCCGCGCTGCCCGGGGCAGCTGACTTCATCGCCGCACTGCAGCAGTACGGTCGCCCCTTCCTGGTGCTGACCAACAACTCGATCTTCACCCCGCGAGATCTGCGGGCGAGGCTCTGGCGCAGCGGCATCGACATCCCCGAGGACGCGATCTGGACCAGCGCCCTGGCGACCGCCCGCTTCCTCGCGGAGCAGCAGCCCGGCGCCGCCGCCTATGTGATCGGGGAGGCCGGCCTGACCAGCGCCATGCACGAGGAGGGCTTCATCCTCGCCGATTCGGACGTCGAGTTCGTCGTGCTGGGGAGACCCGCACCTACTCATTCGAGGCGATCACCCGCGCGATCCGCCTGATCAAGGGCGGGGCGAAGTTCATCGCCACCAACCCCGATGTCACCGGACCGAGCGCGGAGGGACCGATGCCCGCGACCGGTTCGGTGGCCGCGATGATCACTGCCGCGACCGGGACCCAGCCGTACTACATCGGCAAGCCCAACCCCTGATGATGCGCACGGCGCTGAACCGGATCGGCGCCCATTCGGAGACCTCGATCATGATCGGTGACCGCATGGACACCGACGTGAAGTCCGGCCTCGAGGCCGGGATGCGCTCGGTGCTGGTGCTCTCCGGCTCCACTCGGGAGGAGGAGATCGCCCTGTACCCGTACCGCCCCACGGTGGTGCTGGACGGCATAGCGGATGTGGTGCCGCTGGTGGGCAGGCTCACCCCGATCGAATCCGTGGAGCTGGACGAGGACTGACCGGGACGAGGGTTGGCATCGCCTCCCACGGCCCGGACGCCTGTCCGGGCCAGCGGGGGATCATGACAGAATGACGGCCATGTTGCGCTGGCTCACGGCCGGGGAATCCCACGGCCCCTCTCTCATCTCCCTGCTCGATGGCGTCCCGGCCGGTATCGAGCTGACCAGTGACGATCTGAAGGATGCGCTCGCGCGCCGTCGGCTCGGGCACGGCCGCGGGAGCCGTCAGAAGTTCGAGCAGGATGCGCTCACCATCCACGGCGGGCTGCGCCACGGCCTCACCCTCGGCTCTCCGCTGGCGATCGAGGTCGCCAACTCGGAGTGGCCGAAGTGGGAGAAGGTGATGAGCGCCGATCCCGTGGACCGTGAGGACCTCCTGATCGATGCCGGCACCGGGGACGAGCGCGAGATCGCCCGCAATCGCCCGCTCTCCCGCCCCCGCCCCGGCCATGCGGATCTCTCCGGGATGCTGAAGTACGGCTTCGACGAGGCCCGCCCGATCCTCGAGCGTGCGAGTGCACGTGAGACCGCCGCCCGCGTGGTGGCCGGGCGCGTCGCCGCGGCGCTGCTCGAGCAGGCGGCCGGCATCCGTCTCGTCTCCCACACCCTCCAGGTCGGCTCCGTGCGAGTGCCGGAGGGCGCGGACCTGCCCACCCCGGATGATCTGGCGGCACTCGACGAGGACCCGCTGCGCTGCTTCCACCAGGAGACCTCCGCGGCGATGGTCGCCGAGGTCGATGGTGCCAAGGCCGACGGCGACACCCTCGGCGGTGTGGTCGAGGTCCTCGCCTACGGCGCTCCGGTGGGCCTGGGATCTCACATCCAGTGGGATCGACGTCTCGACGGCCGGCTGGCACAGGCGATCATGTCCATCCAGGCGATGAAGGGCGTCGAGATCGGTGACGGCTTCGCCACCGCCGGGCGCCGAGGCTCTCAGGCGCACGACGAGATCCTCATCCCCGAGGCGGATTCCGAGGGCACCTTCCCGCGCGTCAGCAACCGCGCCGGCGGGCTCGAGGGCGGCATCACCAATGGGCAGGTGATCCGCGTGCGCGGTGCCCTGAAGCCCATCTCGACCGTTCCGCGGGCCCTGCGCACCGTCGACGTCTCCACGGGCGAGCAGACCACCGCCAACCACCAGCGCTCCGACACCTGCGCCGTCGCACCGGCTGCGGTGATCGCCGAGGCGGTCGTCGCGCTGACGCTGGCTGATGCGCTGCTGGAGAAGACCGGTGGGGACTCCGTCGCTGAGATCCGCGCCCACCTGGAGGGGACGAACGCTCTGCAGTCGGCACTGACCGACCGCCGGCCGGACTCGACCCCGTGACGGGCCCTCTGGCCATCCTGATCGGCCCGATGGCTGCGGGGAAGACCAGCGTGGGGCGATCGCTCGCCTCCCAGCTCGGCGTGGACTTCGCCGACCTCGACGCTCTGATCGTGCGGGCGGCGGGTCGCAGCATCCCCCGACTCTTCGCCGAGGAGGGGGAGACTGCCTTCCGCGAGATCGAGGCCGACATCCTCGCCCGAGCCCTGAACGAGCGCAGCGGTGTGCTGTCGCTCGGCGGCGGAGCACCCATGCACCCGGCCTCCGCCGAGCAGCTGCGAGGCAGGCCCGTCGTGCTCCTCGAGGTCGAGGAATCCATCGCCGCCCGCCGACTGGCCCACGGCGTGGGACGGCCGATGCTCGAGGGCCAGGACCCCATGGCGCGCTGGCGCGAGCTCGCCGACGAACGCGGGCCCCGATACCGGGACCTGGCGGCGCACCGCATCGATTCCGGGCACGGCAGCGCCGCGCACGTGGCCCGCACCATCATCCGGTCCCTGCAGCTCGATCTGCCGACCGGCCCCGAGAAGGAGACCGCATGAGCACCACCGTGATCCCTGTGACCACCCCGACCGGAGGCTATGACGTCCACGTCGGCCGCGGCCTGCTCGCGGACCTCCCCGCCCTGCTGCCGGAGCGCGCCCGCCGAGTGGTGATCATCCACCAGCCGAGCCTGCGCGAGGTGGCCGAGCAGATCCGGGAGTCGATCGCGGACACGGGACGCAAGGCCTTCGCCGCCGAGATTCCTGACGGCGAGGAGGCGAAGACCGCCCAGGTCGCCGGCTTCCTGTGGGGCGTGTGCGGGCAGGCCGAGATCGGCCGCAACGACCTGGTGATCGGGCTGGGCGGCGGCGCCGCCACGGACCTGGCAGGCTTCGTCGCCGCCTCCTGGCTGCGGGGCGTGGACGTGCTGCAGGTGCCCACCACGGTCGCCGCGATGGTCGACGCCGCAGTGGGTGGGAAGACCGGCATCAACACCTCCGAGGGCAAGAACCTCGTCGGTGCCTTCCACCCGCCGATCGCGGTGATCGCCGATCTCGACGTGCTCGCCGGTCTGGGTGCGAACGATGTCGCCGCCGGCATGGCGGAGGTCGTCAGGGAGGCTTCATCGCCGACGAGCGTATTCTCGAGATCATCGAGGAGGACCCGGGCGCAGCGCTCGATGTCTCCAGCGACGCGTTCCGTGAGCTCGTCGAACGCAAGATCCGGCTGAAGGCCGAGGTGGTCTCCGGGGACCTCACCGAGCAGGGGAACCGTGAGATCCTCAACTACGGTCACACCCTCGCTCACGCGATCGAGCGCAACGAGCGCTATCTGTGGCGGCATGGCGCCGCGGTGAGCGTGGGCATGATGTTCGTCGCCGAGCTGTCCCACCTCTCCGGGAAGCTCTCCGAGGCCGGGGTGGACCGCCACCGCTCGATCCTCACCTCGTTGGGGCTTCCCACCACCTACCGTGACCGGCAGTGGCCGAAGCTCGAGGACGCCATGAAGCGGGACAAGAAGACCCGGGCCGGGCTGCTGCGCTTCGTGGTCCTGGACCGCATCGGTACCGTGTCCAGGATCGAGGGACCGGACCCGGCGCTGCTGCTGTCCGCCTACGCCGCGATCACCGAGGAGTGAGCACCGATATGGACGACGAGATCACGCCTGAGGACGAGCCCGCCATGGCGGGCGCAACGCCGGAGACCGACGTGCGCCGCCGCACCGCCACGGTGCGCGGCATCGAGCTGGGCCGTGGCCGTCCGGAGATCATCGTCCCCCTCGTCGAATCCGACCAGGAGGAGCTCCTGGAGCAGGCAGCGAGGGCGGCGAGGACCCGTGCCCGGATCCTGGAGTGGCGGCTGGACCGCTTCCGACCGGACCTCGAGGACGTCTCCGAACATCGCGATGCCGTGCTCGGCGCGCTGCCCGCGCTGCGCGGCGCGCTGGGGCCGGACCGTGCCCTGCTGGCCACCTTCCGCACCGCGCACGAGGGAGGGGCCCGTGCGATCGCGGACCGGGAGCTGGGCATCCTGCTCGAGAGCCTGATCAGCGGGCGCCGGGCAGGCACTCAAGCCGCGGTCGACCTGGTCGACATCGAGACCTCCCGCGACCCCGCGACGGTCGCCCGGGTGATCGCGGCCGCGCATCGCCACGGAACGGTGGTGGTGGGCTCCTTCCATGACATGGAGTCCACTCCGTCCGAGGAGCGCCTGATCGAGATCCTGCGCTCGCAGCGTCGGCTCGGCGTCGATGTCCCGAAGATCGCAGTGACCCCGCACAGCCCGAGGGACGTGCTCACGCTGCTCTCGGCGAGCCTCACCGTCGCCGAGGAGCTCAGCGGCCCGCACATCGCGATCAGCATGGGCACGCTCGGCGTGAGCAGCCGGGTCGCGGCCGAGACCTTCGGCAGCGCCGCGACCTTCGCGACCGCCGGGGCCGGCTCCGCACCCGGGCAGCTCGCCGCTGAGGACGTGGCGCAGATGCTGGAGCTCCTGCGCCCCTGACCGCGGGTCAGCGGCCCTGGTCCGCGGGACCCTCGCGATCCTCGTGCTCGGCGGTGCCGGGAAGCTCCGCGGGATCCGTCTCGTGGAAGATCCGGTCCTCGTATCCGGCGGCGTCGCGGTCCTCCGCAGCGGAGTCGTCGGCGAAGGCGTCGGAGCTCCCATCGACCACCGGGATCGCACCGGTCTCCAGCGCGACGCGCTCGCGCTCATCCTTGCGGGTGCGGCGCACCAGGCTCTTCAGCTGCGCGGCGGACATCGTCACCTGCCATTCGCTGTGGGCCGGCAGGGTCCACCGCCGCCAGGCCGCGACACCGGCCAGCAGCGAGCCGACGGCGACGGCGATGAGCACCAGCGGGGGAGGGCAGGCCGAGGGCGACCACCAGCCAGGTGAGCACCGCGGTGACCAGCGCGCCGGTGGCATACAGCGGACCGCCTCCGAAGACCGCGGGGATCCTTCCCACCAGCACGTCGCGGATCACCCCTCCACCCACAGCGCTGGCCACCCCCAGCAGGATCGCCGGCAGCACGTCCAGGCCGTAGCCGAGGGACTTCGCGGTCCCGGTCGCCGCCCAGAGCCCCATCGCCGCGATGTCCAGCACCGTGACCAGGCGGCGCCACCAGGGACCGTCTGTCGAGATGGTGAAGGAGAACGCTGCGCCGCCGAGCGCGCAGGCGAGGTACCAGGGCCCGGAGAACGCGGCGGGGACGCCGTAGTCGAGGATCAGGTCGCGGACGATGCCGCCGCCGAGACCGGCGGCGATGCCGATGATCGCGAAGCCGACGGCGTCGAAGTTCAGACGGGAGGCCAGCGCACCCGCCGCGACGCCCATCACGAACACGCCCAGCAGATCCATGGCGCGCAGCACGTCGTTCGTGATCAGCAGCTCGAGAGGGTCCACCCCAGAACCGTACGTCCTGCGCGCCACCTGCGGGGACCTACTCGTGACCGCTCTTACGGCCGTACCATCGGAGCATGCCTGATCTCACCGTCCCGCTCCGTCTCGGCCTCACCGGCGGCATCGGTTCCGGGAAGTCCACCGTCGCGGCGATCTGGCGCGAGGCCGGGCACCGGGTGATCGATCTCGATGCCCATTCACGGGCTGTGCTCGACGTCCCCGGGGACGGGGTCGAGGAGGCCGTGGCCCGCTTCGGGGAGGAGTTCCGCGCGGCGGGAGGCACCATCGACCGCGCCGCGATGGCACGCCTGGTGTTTACCGACGCCGCCGCCCGCGCGGATCTCGAACGGATCGTCCTGTCCCGGGTGGACGAGGCCGTCGCACGCGAGGAGCGGGAGGCCGCGAGAGCGGGGAGCGGCTCATCGTCCACGACAGCCCGCTGCTGCTGGAGAAGGGCAGTGACCCTGATTACCGCGCGGTCGTGGTGGTGCTCGCCCGCCGGGAGGACCGCATCGCCCGCGTGATGCGCGACCGCGGCAAGGATCGCGCCTACGTCGAGTCGGTGATGGCCGCGCAGGTCAGCGACCTCGAGCGGATCCGGCGCGCCGATCGCCTGGTGCTCAACACCTCGGACCGACAGGCCCTCACCGCACGTGCCCTGCACGCCCTCGACGAGGTCCTCGACCAGCTCGAGGATTCCGCCCTGCGCTGACGGCAGCGGGCGACCATGTCGTCCGTCGCCCCCGAGTCGTAGGCTCGAGGCATGCGTCCCGTCACTGATCTGGTCCGCGCCGAGCATCCCTTCGAGGTCGTCTCCGACTACTCGCCCTCGGGGGACCAGCCGACGGCGATCGCCGACCTCACCCGCCGCATCAACGACGGCGAGCAGGACGTGGTGCTGCTGGGCGCGACCGGCACCGGCAAGTCAGCCACGACCGCCTGGCTGATCGAGCAGGTGCAGCGCCCCACGCTGATCATGGCGCACAACAAGACCCTCGCGGCCCAGCTCGCGAGCGAGTTCCGGGACCTGCTGCCGAACAACGCGGTGGAGTACTTCGTCTCCTACTACGACTACTACCAGCCCGAGGCGTACGTCCCGCAGTCGGACACCTACATCGAGAAGGACTCCTCGATCAACGCCGAGGTCGAGCGGCTGCGGCACAGCGCCACCAACTCGCTGCTGACCCGCCGGGACGTGGTGGTGGTCTCCTCGGTCTCCTGCATCTACGGCCTGGGCACCCCGCAGGAGTATGTGGACCGGATGGTCCAGCTCTCCCGCGGTCAGCAGATGGACCGCGATGAGCTGCTCACCCGCTTCGTGGACATGCAGTACGACCGCAATGACATCGCCTTCGAGCGCGGTACGTTCCGTGTGCGCGGGGACACCGTCGAGATCATCCCGATGTACGAGGAGCTCGCGATCCGCATCGAGTTCTTCGGCGACGAGATCGACGAGCTCTACACCCTGCACCCGATGACCGGCGAGGTCATCCGGCAGGAGGAGCACATCCACATCTTCCCCGCCTCCCACTACGTCGCCGGCCCCGAACGGCTCACGCGCGCGATCGGGACGATCGAGGTCGAACTCGCCGAGCGGCTCGAGGAGCTCGAGGCGCAGAACAAGCTGCTCGAGGCGCAGCGGCTGCGGATGCGCACCACCCACGACCTCGAGATGCTGCGACAGATGGGCTCCACCAATGGTGTGGAGAACTACTCCCGCCACCTCGACGGGCGCGAGTCGGGCACGGCCCCGAACACCCTCATGGACTACTTCCCTGAAGACTTCCTGCTGGTCATCGACGAATCGCATGCGACCGTCCCGCAGATCGGCGCGATGTACGAGGGGGACCGCTCCCGCAAGCGCACCCTGGTGGACTTCGGCTTCCGCCTGCCCTCGGCGCTGGACAACCGGCCGCTGACCTTCTCCGAGTTCACCGAGCGCACCGGCCAGACGGTCTACCTCTCCGCCACCCCAGCCGCCTACGAGCTGGGGAAGTCCGACGGCTACGTCGAGCAGATCATCCGCCCGACGGGCCTGATCGACCCCGAGGTGATCGTCAAACCTGTCAAGGGACAGATCGACGACCTCCGCGAGGAGATCGAGAAGCGGGTCCAGCGCGACGAGCGGGTGCTCGTCACCACGCTCACCAAGCGCATGGCCGAGGACCTCACCGACTTCCTGCTGGAGAACGGGGTGAGGGTCCAGTACCTCCACTCCGATGTGGACACCCTGCGCCGAGTGGAGCTGCTGCGCTCCCTGCGCATGGGCGAGTTCGACGTGCTGGTGGGCATCAACCTGCTGCGTGAGGGCCTGGACCTGCCGGAGGTGTCGCTGGTCGCGATCCTCGACGCGGACAAGGAGGGCTTCCTGCGCTCGCGCACCTCCCTGATCCAGACGATCGGGCGTGCGGCCCGCAACGTCTCCGGCCAGGTGCACATGTACGCCGACCGGATCACCGACTCCATGGAGTCCGCGATCGAGGAGACCAACCGCCGCCGCGAGAAGCAGATCGCCTACAACACCGAGCACGGCATCGACCCGACCCCGCTGCGCAAGCGCATCGCGGACGTCACCGACATGCTCGCCCGCGAGGACATCGACACCGAGACCCTGATGTCCACCGACTACCGCTCCGGCAAGGAGCGGGTGGCCGGGACAGGGCCCGCGCGAACGCCGTCGACGCGGTCAAGGGTCGCAGCGTGGACCTCGGTGATGATCCGGTGGGAGCACTGACCGGGATGATCGACGAGATGACCCAGCAGATGCACCAGGCCGCCGAGACCCTGAACTTCGAGGTCGCGGCGAGGCTGCGCGATGAGGTGCAGGAGCTGAAGAAGGAGCTGCGGGCGGTGCAGCGCTCCTGAGCTGGGATCAGCCCAGCAGCTGAAGCGCCGCCAGCGCGGCACGCCCGATCCCGGCTCAGCCGGTCGCGCGCTCCCACGATTCGACGGCACCGGGCACCACGGTGAACAGCGGATGCGGTTCAGCGGCTGGGAGGAGGCGCTCGCGTTGCCAGCGCTCGGGACTGCGGTGCTCGAGCTTCGCCAGCAGATGCTTCCACTCGAGGGCGAGCTGCCCGTCGGTGACCGGGATGCGATCCGGTGCCGCCCCGTCGCCCGGTGAGGAGTCGATCCGTGTCCGGTCGAAGCGGTAGCCCCGCGAGGTAGCCTCCACGGCCAGCACCTCCAGATAGGCGCCGACCGCGGCGAGCGGATCGCCCTGCGCCCGGAATCGTTCCAGCTGCGGGTGGGAGCGGTATCCCGCCGTGCGCCCCGCGAGCACAGCCTGGGCGAGCAGCGATTCGCGCCAGCACCCCGTGAGGCCCTGACGATCGAGGTGGCGGGGGTGCAGTGACCACAGGCGCATGCACCCATCCTGCCGCACGATCCCCGCCCTCAGCACGGCAGTGTGCGGGCGATGAACCAAGACGGATCACCGGAAGCCGGCACCGAAGCGGAAGAGGTATTCCTGCGAAGGTCAGCTGTGGCCCCGACGATCGTCGCTCTGCCGCAGCGCTCCCGCCCGATAGCGTCATGACGGCGTCGACAGCTCGATCGGGGGACCCGGGTGAGCATCCCGTGCGCAGCCGCATTCGAGCGAGGAGAGCCCCGTGCCCCAGACCACCGCTTCCCGGATCCTTTCCCACACCGTCGGCCTTGCTGCGTCGACCGGCGTCGGGATGATCCCCTTCATCGCCTGCCGCACGCGGTGCGGACCGGCTACATCGTGCTCCCGGCAGCTTTCACGGCGGGGATCGTACTCATCGCGCTGCAGCGAGGAACTCCGGGCGCCGCCGCCGAGAGGCCGACGGCGGCACCCGGCTGGAGGGCCCCGTCCCTCCGCGAGGGTGCTTTCAGCCTTGCCCTCGGCGGAATCGTGGCCGGGTCCGCCGTGGCGGGCATCCGTCTGGACCGCGGGATCGAGGATCTGCTGCGCCGGCGCGGAGTGCGCGCGCCCCGCGTATGGATGGGGCTCGCCTCCGGAGCGCTGACCCTGATGGTGACCGTCCTCGACGAACGGGCACCTGAGCCGTCCGAGGTCGACGATCTCGAGGAGGGCGTGCTCGAGCTGCTCATCGAAGCGGACCCCATGGCGCTGGCGCCCGGGAGCCCCGAGGGGACCCCGGCCGATGAGTACCGACCGGAGGCCGAGGCCATCGCAGAGATCCTCCACATCGACGGCGGCATCACCACCGCACAGCTAGAAGACGTGTGGGAGCAATGGTTCGACGAGCCTCTCGCCCCGCTGCTCGGGCAGGAGCGCGTCACAGCTCTGGCCGCGGCGCTTACCGCGCTCACTTCTCCGCCGAGCGCTCGCTGATCTCGAGGTCCAGCGGGAAGTCGATCGGACTGCCCGGGAACAGCAGCCGGCCCGACGCGTCGGCGGATTCGCGGATCGCAGTCGCCGCGGCCTCGGCCTGCTCGGCCGGGGCATGGACGATCACCTCGTCGTGGAGGAAGAACGCCAGGTGGGCACGGCGCGAGAAGACCGGCCCGGAGGGCACCGCCGCATGGGCCTCGGGCACCGCGCCGAATCGTGACAGCCGCAGTCTCAGCGCCGCCATCCAGGACAGCGCCCACTCCGCCGCGGTGCCCTGGACCACGAAGTTCCGGGTGAAGCGGCCGCGATCCCGGGCGGAGCGCCGGGCGGCCTCCGACGAGCCGGCCGGGGCCTCGGGCTGATTCGCGCTGCGCTGAGCCAGCGTCCACGATTCTTCGACAGCGGGGGAGGAGCGACCCAGCCAGGTGGTCACGGTGCCGCCCCGTTCACCAGTCGCGGCCGCGCCGTCGACGAGCGCCATGGCGGCCGGGAAGTTCTGCCGCAGCCGTGGCACCACCCGGCCGCTGTCGCCCGTGGTGCCGCCGTAGAGCGCTCCGAGCACCCCGATCTTCGCCTCCTGCCGGGAGGCGACGATGCCGGCCTCGACGATTCCGGAATAGAGGTCTTTCCCGGCCCCTGCGGCGATCATCGCCGGGTCCCCGGACATCGCCGCGAGCACGCGGGGCTCGAGCTGGGAGACGTCGGCGCTGACCAGGCACCAGCCGGGATCCGCCCGCAGAGCCGGGCGCAGCTGCCGCGGGATCTGCAGCGCCCCGCCGCCGCTGCTGGCCCAGCGCCCGGTGACCACCCCGCCCGGCACGTACACCGGGCGATAGCGGCCCTCGTGCACCCACTCGTCGAGCCAGGCCCAGCCGTTCGCGGTGAGCAGCCGGGACATCTTCTTGTACCGCAGCAGCGGCTCGATCGCCGGATGATCGTGTCCCTGCAGCTCCCACTGGGAGGTGGAGGGGACGTCGATCCCCGCCCGGTGCAGGGCGCGCAGCAGCCTCTGGTGGGAGTCGAGCGGCACCAGCGGGTCGCCGAGGGCCGTGCGCACCTCGGCGCCGGCCTCCACCATGCGCGCGGGTGGGGAGCCGGGGGGGGGCGCGGACCGAGCGCTGCGGTGAGGATCCGATCGTGCTCGGTGATGTCCCAGGGGATCCCGGCCGTCTGCAGCTCTGCGGCGATCAGCGCTCCGGCGGACTCCGCTGCCACCAGCAGGCGCAGGCGTGCCGAGTCGTGCGCGGCGTCGATCGCGGTGCGCTGCCGCGTGAACTCGGCGAGCGTCTCCTCCAGGTCCGAGGGAACGGCGCCGGAGCGTCGGGCGGTCGCATCGAGCTCGAAGAGCGTCGCCCCCGGGTCCCGCTCCGGCTCCTGCGGATCCAGCGGCGTGTCCCAGTCGCTAGCGTCCCGCAGCGGTCCGGCGTCCCGCACCAGCTCCGAGTGGCGCAGGATCCGGTGGATCAGCCGCAGGTCGTGGCAGCGCTCGAGAGTGACGCCGGCTGCGAGCAGCCGCGGGTACCAAGCTGCCGCATCGCTCCAGACCCAGCGGGGGAGTGCTCCGCCTCCCACCGCGAGACGAGAGCGGCGAGGTGCTCGGGCTCGGCCTCCTCGGAGCCTGACGGGGAGCCGTTCGGATCCAGCGCGAGGAGGAGCGTGCGCCCGCCCTCCCCGCGGCCGAGGACACACCATGCGGGCGAGGCAGGTGAGGTCACCAGCCCCGCTCGCGCCACGTCGGCAGCGAGGCTCGCTCGGTCCCGAGAGTGGTGTCGTCCCCGTGACCGGGGTACACCCAGGTGTCGTCGCCCAGCTGGTCGAAGATCCGCTGCTCGACATCGTCGATGAGCTGCGCGAAGCGCTGCGGGTCCTGGTTCGTGTTGCCCACGCCGCCCGGGAACAGGGAGTCGCCGGTGAAGAGGTGATCGCCCTCGTCGCCGCCGCGCCACAGCACCGCGATCGAGCCAGGGGTGTGACCGCGCAGATGGATGATCTCGACCTGCTGCTGGCCGAACTCGAGCACGTCTCCGTGCACGAGGGGAAGATCGATCCGTTCCGTGATCTCCTTGGCGTCCGCTTCGCCCGCGGCGGTGCGGGCTCCCGTGGCCTCCATCATCTCCGCGAGCGCTCCCACGTGGTCGTGGTGGCTGTGGGTGGTGACGATGAGGTCCAACCCGTTGTGCTCCCCGCCCGCGGCGACCATGCGTCGCAGCGAGTCGGTGTCCGCTGCGGCATCGATCAGCAGCTGCGCCCCCGTCGACCGACAGGTCAGCAGGTAGGCGTTGTTGTCCATGGGCCCCACGGAGAGCTTGCGGATCTGCAGGTGGTGGAGGTCGCGCACCATCGGCTCGCCTCCGGGTTCGACGTGTCCGGTGTACTCATGATCGCTCATGGACCCAGTATGTCGCTCACCTCTCCTCCGAACAACTGTTCGAAGCTCGGGTTCCGCCTCTAAGATGGCACGGTGAGTGATTCCTTGGTCGTCCGTGGTGCGCGCGAGCACAACCTCAAGAACATCGACATCGACATCCCCCGCGACAAGCTGGTGGTGTTCTCCGGGCTGTCCGGCTCCGGGAAGAGCTCCCTGGCGTTCGACACCATCTTCGCCGAGGGGCAGCGGCGCTACGTGGAGTCGCTGTCCGCCTATGCGCGGCAGTTCCTGGGGCAGATGGACAAGCCGTCCGTCGACCTCATCGAGGGCCTCTCGCCCGCGGTGTCCATCGACCAGAAGTCGACCAACCGCAACCCGCGCTCGACGGTGGGCACGATCACCGAGATCTACGACTACCTGCGCCTGCTCTTCTCGCGCACCGGTGAGCAGCACTGCCCGGTGTGTGGTGAGAAGGTCTCCTCGTCCTCCGCCGAGCAGATCGTCGACACCCTGCTCGAGGAGCCCGCCGGCACCCGCTTCCAGCTGCTCGCGCCGGTGGTCCAGGGCCGCAAGGGCGAGCACGTCGACCTCCTCAGCTCGTTGCGCTCCCAGGGCTACGCCCGCGCACGCATCGATGGCAAGAACCGCCGGCTCGACGAGGAGATCACGCTCGACAAGAAGTTCAAGCACACCATCG
The DNA here is from genome assembly GCF_014400405.1 of Brachybacterium sp. Z12. Classification (GTDB taxonomy): domain Bacteria; phylum Actinomycetota; class Actinomycetes; order Actinomycetales; family Dermabacteraceae; genus Brachybacterium. The sequence continues at coordinate 1,697,525 of NZ_CP060496.1, forward strand.
AGGTGGTCGTCGACCGGCTCGCCGCGAAGCCCGACTCCCGCCGCCGCCTCACCGACTCTGTCGAGACGGCGCTGCGCCTGGCCGAGGGGATCCTGGTGGTCGACTTCGTGGATCTCGAGGAGGACGATCCGGGGCGCATCCGCCGCTTCTCCGAGAAGCGCGCCTGCCCCAACGACCATCCGCTCGCGATCGACGACATCGAGCCGCGCACCTTCTCCTTCAACGCCCCCTACGGCGCATGCCCCGAGTGCACGGGCCTCGGGCAGCGCCTCGAGGTGGATCCCGAACTGGTGATCCCCGACGAGGACCTCTCCCTCGCCGAGGGCGCCATCGCCCCCTGGGCGATGGGATCCGTGGACCGCCATCTGGAGGTCATGGCCGGGCTCGCCGAGGAGCTCAGCTTCTCGATGGATGCCCCGTGGCGGGCGCTGCCCGAGCGCGCCCGCGAGGCGCTGCTGCACGGCAAGGACCACAAGGTCCATGTGAAGTACCGCAACCGTTTCGGCAGGGAGCGCACCTACTCCACCGGCTTCGAGGGCGTCATGCACTTCCTCGAGCGCCGCCACAACGACACCGAGTCGAACTGGGCCAAGGATCGTTACGAACAGTTCATGCGCGAGGTCCCGTGCCCCACCTGCAAGGGCGCGAGGCTGCGCCCCGAGGTGCTCGCGGTCACCGTCGGCGGCGATCCATCATCGCCGAGGTCTGCGAGATGTCCCTGCGCGACGCCCTCGAGTTCCACCAGGGCCTCGAGCTCGGCGTGCGCGAGGCGGCGATCGCCGACGAGGTGCTGCGCGAGATCCGCTCCCGCCTCGGATTCCTGCTCGACGTGGGCCTGGACTACCTCTCCCTTGCACGGGCCGCAGGCACCCTCTCCGGCGGCGAGGCCCAGCGCATCCGCCTGGCCACCCAGATCGGCTCGGGACTGGTGGGCGTGCTGTACGTCCTCGACGAGCCCTCGATCGGGCTGCACCAGCGGGACAACGAACGGCTCATCGGCACCCTCGAACGGCTTCGCGACCTCGGCAACACGCTGATCGTCGTCGAACACGACGAGGACACGCTCAACGCCGCGGACTGGGTGGTGGACATCGGCCCCCTCGCCGGCGAGCACGGCGGGCGCGTGGTGTACTCCGGCGAGGTAGAGGGGCTCAAGCAGAACCCTGACAGCCTCACCGGCCGATACCTCTCCGGAGAGCTGGAGATCCCGCTTCCGGAGAAGCGCCGCGAGATCGATCCTGAGCGGATGCTGAAGGTCGTCGCCCCACGTGCCAACAACCTCGCCGGGCAGGACGCCGCCTTCCCGCTGGGTGTGCTGACCGCGGTCACCGGTGTCTCCGGCTCCGGGAAATCGACCCTGGTCAACGACATCCTCTACTCCGTGCTCGCGAGGGAGCTCAACCGCGCCCGCATCGTCCCGGGGCGCCACAAGCGGGTCACCGGCCTCGAGCACCTGGACAAGGTGGTCCACGTCGACCAGTCGCCGATCGGCCGCACCCCGCGTTCCAACCCCGCCACCTACACCGGGGTCTGGGACCGGGTGCGCACCCTGTTCGCGCAGACCAACGAGGCGAAGATCCGCGGCTACACCGCCGGGCGCTTCTCCTTCAACGTCAAGGGCGGGCGCTGCGAGGCCTGCTCCGGCGACGGCACCCTGAAGATCGAGATGAACTTCCTGCCGGACGTCTACGTCCAGTGCGAGGTCTGCAAGGGCCAGCGCTACAACCGCGAGACCCTCGAGGTGAAGTTCAAGGACAAGAACGTCGCCGAGGTGCTGAGCATGCCGATCGCCGAGGCCCTCGAGTTCTTCGACGCGGTCCCCGCGATCCGCCGCCAGATGCAGACCCTGGTCGATGTGGGGCTCGGGTACGTCAAGCTCGGCCAGTCGGCGACCACCCTCTCCGGCGGTGAGGCGCAGCGCGTCAAGCTCTCCTCCGAGCTGCACAAGCGCTCCAACGGACGCACCATCTACGTCCTGGACGAGCCGACCACCGGCCTGCACTTCGAGGATGTCCGCAAGCTCCTCGAGGTGCTGGGCGGGCTGGTCGACAAGGGCAACTCGGTGATCGTCATCGAGCACAACCTCGACGTCATCAAGACCGCCGATCACGTCATCGACCTCGGCCCCGAGGGCGGTGCGGGCGGAGGCCGGATCGTCGCCGCCGGCACGCCCGAGCAGGTCGCCGAGACCCCGGCTCCTACACCGGGCATTTCCTCGCCCCGATGCTCGCGGGCCGACGGTCGGGTCTGCCCAGGAAGCGCTGAGCGGAGCTCTCCTGATGGCTGATCCCACCACGTACCGTCCCGCGGCCGGCAGCATCCCCACCAGACCGGGGGTGTACCGGTTCCGGGACGAGCACGGCCGCGTCATCTACGTGGGCAAGGCGAAGAACCTCCGCCAGCGCCTGTCCAACTACTTCCAGGACCTCGCCGCGCTGCATGAGCGCACCCGGCGGATGGTGACCACCGCCGCCGGCGTGGAGTGGACCGTGGTGGGCACCGAGGTTGAGGCACTGATCCTCGAGTACACCTGGATCAAGGAGTTCGACCCGCGGTTCAACGTCAAGTTCCGCGATGACAAGTCCTACCCCTACCTGGTGCTGACGATGGGGGAGAAGGTGCCGCGGGTGCACATCACCCGTCGGCCTCGCGCGAAAGGGGACCGCACCTTCGGCCCCTATCCGCAGGTCGGAGCGATCCGCGAGACGCTCGATCTGATGCTGCGGGTGTTCCCGATCCGCTCCTGCACCGCGGGCGTCTACCGCCGAGCGGAGCGGTCGGGCCGTCCCTGTCTGCTGGGCTTCATCGGCAAATGCGCCGCACCCTGCGTGGGTGACATCTCCGAGGACGAGCACCGGCGGCTCGCCGAGCAGTTCGCGGACTTCATGGCCGGCAACACCGCCACCTACACCCGCCGCATCGAACGGCAGATGCAGGCAGCCGCCGCCGCGATGGACTACGAGACCGCCGCGAGCCTGCGCGATGACCTGCAGACCCTGAACAAGATCATGGAGAAGAGCTCGGTGGTGCTCTCCGACGCCACCGATGCGGACCTCGTGGGACTGGCGCAGGACCAGCTCGAAGCCTCGGTGCAGGTCTTCCACGTCCGCGGTGGGAGGATCCGCGGCCAGCGCGGATGGACCGCGGAGATCCTCGACGACTCGACCGCGCCGGACCTCATCGAACGTGCGCTGACCACCCTGTACTCCGAGGGCGCGGCGCCCAAGGAGGTGCTGGTCCCGATCCTGCCCACGAACCGCGAGCAGATCCAGGAGCTGATGGGCCGTACGGTGAACCTGCGCGTCCCGCAGCGCGGGGAGAAGAAAGACCTGCTGGCGACGGTGGGTGAGAATGCGACCGAGGCGCTGCGACTGCACCGTCTCAAGCGCACCGGCGATCTCACCGCCCGCACCAAGGCGCTCGAGGATCTCGGAGCGGCACTGGACCTGGCCGAGCCGCCGCTGCGGATCGAATGCTTCGACATCTCCCACTCCCACGGCACCAACGTCGTCGGCTCCCAGGTCGTCTTCGAGGACGGCCTGCCCAAGAAGAGCGAATACCGTCGCTACTCCGTCAGCGGCGCGGCCGCCCGGGACGACACCGCCTCGATGTACGACGTGATCTCGCGCCGCCTCAAGCACCATCTCGATCCCCCGGAGAAGTCGGAGGAGGACAGGCGCCGGTTCGCCTACCCGCCCCCTCGCTGATCCTGGTCGACGGAGGCCCGCCGCAGGTCGCTGCGGCGCAGCGAGCCTTCGACGATCTCGGCATCACCGACATCGCCCTGGCCGGCATTGCCAAGCGGCTCGAGGAGATCTGGCTGCCCGGAGACGACTACCCGGTGATCCTGCCCCGCACCAGCGAGGCGCTGTTCCTGGTCCAGAGGCTGCGGGATGAGGCGCACCGCTTCGCGATCGCGTATCACCGTTCGAAGCGCGGCCGCGCCATGCAGGCCAGCGCCCTCGACGGTATCCCCGGGCTCGGACCGGCGCGGAGGCGTGCACTCCTGGACCGCTTCGTGACGGTCTCGGCGATCCGTGCGGCAGCCGAGGAGGAGCTGGTGGACGTCGAGGGGATCGGGCCCGCGTTGGCCGCGCAGATCGCCGCCGCGCTACGATCCGACCAGGGGGACGAGACGCAGGCGGTCCTCGAGGACGGCGAGCTCGCAGTCACCGTGGACATGGCGACCGGCGAGATCCTCGACCGCTGACCGGTCTCCTCTGCCCCCTGCCCGCCGACCCGGAAGGAGCGCTCGTGACCGAGGAGCCCTCACTGCCCCCACCACCGACACCAGGGGCGATGTCGTGATCATCACGGGCCTCGCCGGTGCCGGCCGAGAAACCGCAGCCCATGCCCTGGAGGACATGGGCTGGTACGTCGTCTACAACATCGCCCCGCAGCTGATCTGGACGCTCTACGAGCTGCGCGCCTCGGCCGTCGGCCGCCAGAACCGCTTCGCCGTGGTGGTCGATCCGCGCTCGGGGCCGTTCTTCAGCGAGCTCTCCGACGTGGTGGCAGATCTGCGCAAGGCGGATCTGCGGCTGCGTCTGCTGTTCCTCACCGCGGACGAACCGACGCTGGTGCGACGCTTCGACTCGGTGCGTCGCCCCCACCCGCTCCAGGGGGAGGAGGGCGTGCTCGAGGGGATCCGACGGGAACGCGAGATGCTCGCGCCGTACCGACGGATGGCCGACCTGGTCGTCGACACCTCTCCGCTGAACGTGCACCAGCTGACGATGAAGATGCGCACCGTCTTCGGGACGGACGAGGAGCAGCGCCTGACCGTGACGATGCTCTCCTTCGGCTTCAAGTACGGGATCCCGCTCGAGGCCGACCACGTCAGCGACGTGAGGTTCATCCCCAACCCGTACTGGGTCCCCGAGCTGAAACCGAAACGAGGCACGGATCCCGAGGTCGCGGAATTCGTCCTCGGGGACGCCAACGCGGGCGAGTTCGTGGACCGCTACCTGGAGATGATCGCTCCGGTGCTGCGCGGGTACAGCGCCGAGAACAAGCACTTCACCACGCTCGCCATCGGCTGCACCGGCGGCAAGCACCGCTCGGTGGCCGTCTCGGAGAAGATCGGCGACGAGCTGCGCCGCATCGGGCACCCGGTGCGGATCCGCCACCGCGACCTGGGGCGCGAATGAGCATCGCGCCCCGCTCCCGGGGCCACCGTCTGCGCGGTGCCGACCTCTCCGCAAGAGCGCGACGGGGCCGGCGGGGCGATCCCCAGCGCCCGCTGCGCGTGGTCGCCCTCGGAGGCGGGCACGGGCTGGCCGCCAACCTGCGCGCGCTGAGGCTGCTCGCCGACGACATCACCGCTGTGGTGACGGTCGCCGACAACGGCGGCTCCTCCGGGAGGATCCGCACCGAGATGCCAGTGCTTCCCCCGGGGACCTGCGGATGGCGCTCGCGGCGCTGTGCGAGGACTCCGACTGGGGATCGATCTGGGGCGATGTCATCCAGCACCGGTTCTCGACGGACGGCGAGCTCGACGGCCATGCCCTCGGCAACCTCCTCATCGTCGCCCTCTGGCAGATCCTCGATGACCCCATCGAAGGACTCGACCAGATGGCCGAGCTGCTCGGGGCCCGAGGCCGGGTGCTGCCCATGGCGCTGGAACCGCTGGACATCGAGGCTCAGGTGCGCGGCCTCGACGACGAGATCCGCACCGTCTCCGGGCAGTGGCAGGTCGCGACCGCGGAGGGCCGTGTCGAGAGCGTGCGCCTGATCCCCGAGAGGCCGCGGGTCGCGCAGGACGTGATCGATGCGCTGGGCCGTGCCGACTGGATCATCGTCGGCCCCGGCTCCTGGTACACCTCCGTGCTGCCCCATCTGATGATCCCGGAGATCGCCGAGGCGATCCGCAACAGCCCCGCCCGGCGCTGCATCACCACGAACCTGTCAGTCGGTGCGCAGGAGGCGGAGGGGATGACCAGCCTGGACATGCTCGACGTGCTCCTCGAACGGGCGCCGGACTGCCGCTTCGACGCCCTGCTCGCAGATCCGACCACCCTGGACGATGCTCTCGAGCTCGCCGAGGCGGCGCAGGCCCGCGGGATCCGCACCCTGCTGCGGCAGGTGAGCGTGGGGGACGGTACACCGCATCACGACCCTGTCCGGCTCGCCGCCGCGTACCGTGATCTCTTCGACGACGCCTACGGCGATGTCGAGCCCGCACATGCCGAGCATGAGGGCACCCCGCACCGAACGTCGGGAGCGTCTGCTCCCACCACCGAGGAGGACTTGCATGGCTCTGACGGGTGAGGCGAAGGAGGAGCTGAGCCACCTCGAGGTGAGCAGGCCCTCCGCACGCAAGGCCGAGGCGGCGGCGATCCTGCGCTTCGCAGGAGGCCTCCACCTGGTGGCGGGACGGGTCGTGGTCGAGGCGGAGCTGGATTCCGCCGCGGTGGCACGTCGGCTCCACGGGATCATCGCGGACATGTACGGGCATCGGGCGGACCTTGCCGTCCTCGCCCCGTCCGGCATCCGCCGCACGACGCGGTACATCGTGCGCGTCGAGCGCGAGGGCGGGATGCTCGCGCGACAGACGGGCCTGCTCGACGCCCGCGGGCGTCCGGTGCGGGGGATGCCGCCGTTCGTGGTCGGGGGCGCGACCATCGACGCGGAGGCCGCCTGGCGCGGCGCCTTCCTCGCACGGGGGATGCTGACGGAGCCCGGCCGCTCCTCGGCGCTCGAGCTGTCCTGCCCGGGCCCCGAGGTCGCGCTCGCGATGGTGGGTTCTGCACGCAGACTGGGCGTCGCCTCGAAGGCGCGGGAGGCGCGCGGCACCGATCGCGTGGTGCTCCGCGACGGGGACGCCATCTCGATGCTGCTGTCCCGCATGGGCGCCCACGAGACCGTCAAGATCTGGGAGGAGCGCCGCACCAAGCGCGAGGTCAAGGCGACCGCTCACCGGCTGGCGAACTTCGACGATGCGAACCTGCGCCGCTCCGCCCGAGCCGCGGTCGCCGCGGGCCAGCGGGTGCAGCGCGCGCTGGAGATCCTGGGCGATGAGATCCCCGAGCACCTCCAGGCCGCGGGTCAGCTGCGTCTCGAGCATCGGCAGGCGAGCCTCGAGGAGCTCGGACGGCTCGCGGACCCGCCGCTGACGAAGGACGCCGTGGCCGGTCGGATCCGCCGCCTGCTCGCGACCGCCGACAAACGCGCGGAGGAGCTCGGCATGCCCGGGACCGACCACGGAGTGGACGAGGACCGGTTGCCACCGTCGCCCGACCCAGGACGTTGATAGGATCGTCACGGTCGTCGGTCACTTCCGGCGCCGTCCGAGCGTACGAGGGCGTGCGCGCCAAGTCCATATTTCGCAGATCCCCTGTGAATCTAGGAGGAAACCGTGACCATTAAGGTCGGAATCAACGGATTCGGTCGCATCGGCCGCAACTTTCTGCGCGCCGCGCTCGAGCAGAAGGCTGATATCCAGATCGTCGGTGTGAATGACCTCACCGACAACGCCACGCTCGCGAACCTGATCAAGTACGACTCGATCGGCGGCGTCCTGCCCGTCGAGGTCTCGCACGACGACGACTCGATCACCGTCGGCGAGACCACCTTCAAGGCGTACGCCGAGCGCGACCCGAAGAACATCCCGTGGGGCGAGATCGGCGCGGACGTCGTCATCGAGTCCACCGGCATCTTCACCGATGCCGAGAAGGCCAAGGCCCACATCCGAGGCCGGCGCCAAGAAGGTCATCATCTCCGCTCCGGCGAAGAACGAGGACGCGACCTTCGTGATCGGTGTCAACGAGGGCGATTACGATCCCGCCGCTCACCACATCATCTCGAACGCCTCCTGCACCACCAACAGCCTCGCCCCCGTGGCGAAGGTGCTGAACGACGAGTTCGGCATCGTCAAGGGCCTGATGACCACCATCCACGCCTACACCTCCGACCAGGTGCTGCAGGATGGCCCCCACAGCGACCCGCGCCGTGCACGCGCCGCCGCGCTGAACATCATCCCGACCACCACCGGTGCGGCCAAGGCCGTGGCGCTGGTGCTCCCGGAGCTCAAGGGCAAGCTCGACGGCTACTCGCTGCGCGTCCCGGTCCCCACCGGCTCGATCACCGACCTCGTCTTCGAGGCGTCCCGCGAGGTCTCCGCAGAGGAGATCAACGCCGCGCTGAAGAAGGCCGCCGAGGGCCCGCTCAAGGGCGTTCTGCGCTACACCGAGGACCCGATCGTGTCCAAGGACATCGAGGGCGATCCGCACTCCTCGATCGTCGACGGGCAGCTGACCAAGGTCAACGGCAACATGGTGAAGGTGTTCACCTGGTACGACAACGAGTGGGGCTTCTCCAACCGCCTCGTCGAGCTCTCGCAGCTCGTCGGCAAGTCCCTCTGATCCCCGGGCCGTCGAGCTGACGGCCAGGATCGCCCCGGAGCCCGCCGGTCACCACCCCGAGGGGTCGGTGCCGGTGGGCTCCGGTCGTCCAGAGAGTCAGCGCCGCATGCGGTGCGACCACCAGACCATGAAGGAGCACCACAGTGCTGAAGACCATCGACTCGCTCGGAGAGCTGCGCGGCAAGCGCGTGCTCGTCCGCGCTGATCTGAACGTCCCGCTGGACGGGACCACGATCACCGACGACGGCCGCATCCGTGCCGCCCTGCCCACCCTCACCCGCCTGGTCGAGGCGGGCGCACGGGTCGCCGTGATCTCCCACCTCGGCCGCCCCAAGGGCGCCCCCGAGGACAAGTACTCCCTGAAGCCCGTCGTCGGCCGCCTCGGCAAGCTGCTGGGCCAGGACGTCGCCTTCGCGACCGACACCGTCGGGACCTCCGCCCAGGAGGTCGTCGCCGGTCTGCAGGACGGCCAGGTCGCCGTGCTCGAGAACCTCCGCTTCAACCCGGGGAGACCGCGAAGCAGGACGAGGAGCGCCTCTCGTTCGCCCGCGAGCTCGCCGCTCTGGGAGACGCCTTCGTCTCCGACGGCTTCGGGGTCGTGCACCGCAAGCAGGCCTCCGTGTACGAGCTCGCGACTCTCCTGCCGTCGGCAGCGGGCGAGCTGGTCCTCGGCGAGGTCGAGTCGCTGCGCAAGGTTACCGACTCCCCCAAGCGCCCCTTCGTGGTGGTCCTGGGCGGGGCGAAGATCGCCGACAAGCTCGGCGTCATCGACAGCCTGCTGGGCAAGGCCGATCGCATCCTGATCGGCGGCGGCATGGCCTACACCTCCCAGAAGGCGAAGGGCCTCGAGGTCGGCCAGTCGCTGCTGGACGAGAGCAAGCTCGACGTGGTGCGCGAGTACATGCAGCGCGCCGAGAGCAACGGGGTCGAGCTGGTGCTGCCGGTCGACACCGTGGTCGCTCCCGAGTTCTCCGCCGACGCCCCGGCCACCGTGGTGACGGTCGATCAGATGCCCGCCGATCAGGAGGGCATGGACATCGGTCCGGAGACCGCGAAGCTCTTCGCGTCGAAGATCGCTGATGCCGCGACCGTCTTCTGGAACGGCCCGATGGGCGTGTTCGAGTTCGACAGCTTCGCCAAGGGCACCACGTCCGTCGCCGAGGTGCTGTCGAAGACCGACGGGTACACCGTCGTCGGCGGTGGCGACTCCGCCGCTGCGGTGCGCATCCTGGGCTTCGATGAAACACTGTTCTCGCACATCTCGACCGGCGGTGGTGCGAGCCTCGAACTCATCGAGGGCAAGGAACTGCCGGGAATCTCGATCCTCGAGGAGGACGCCAAGTGACCACCCGTACCCCGCTGATGGCGGGCAACTGGAAGATGAATCTCGACTGGAAGCAGGGCCTGGCCCTGGTCGAGGAGCTCGGAGAGCAGCTCAAGGACGTCGACACCTCGCTGGTCGAGACCGTCGTGCTGCCCCCTACGTCGATCTGCGCACCGTGCAGGTCGCTGTCGACTCGGGCAAGCTGCCCATCGCCTACGGCGCGCAGGACATCTCCGCCCACGAGTCCGGCGCGTACACCGGTGAGGTGTCGGGCCAGATGCTGAAGACCCTGGGCTGCAGCTACGTCGCGGTCGGCCACTCGGAGCGTCGCCAGTACCACGGCGAGGACGAGCAGGTCACCAACGCCAAGGTCCGCGCTGCCTTCGCAGCGGATCTCACCCCGATCCTCTGCGTCGGCGAGCCGCTCGAGGAGCGTCAGGCCGGCACCCACGTCGCCTACACGCTCGCGCAGCTCCAGGGCGGCATCGACGGTCTCGACGCCGCACAGGCGAAGCAGATCGTCATCGCCTACGAGCCGGTCTGGGCGATCGGCACCGGCGAGGTCGCCAGCGCGGATGACGCACAGGAGGTGTGCGCCGCGATCCGTGAGGCGCTGCGCACCGCTCATGGCGACGAGGTCGCCGACGCCGTCCGCGTCCTGTACGGCGGCAGCGTCAAGTCCTCGAACGTGGTCGAGCTGATGGGCAAGGCCGACGTCGACGGCGCACTCGTCGGCGGCGCCTCGCTCAAGGCCGAGGAGTTCGCGAAGATCGCGGGCTACCAGGGCTGACATAAGACTGCGGCGAGAGCCTCACCACGCGGGCCGGGTCCGGAAAGGATCCGGCCCGTGGCGTATGCTGTATCGGTCGTCCTGTCTCCGTGGAAGGTGTCTGCCCTCGTGGATCTGCCCCTGCTGAAGCTCGTCCTTCAGATCATGCTGGCCGTCCTCGGCCTGCTCACGATCATGCTCGTCCTGCTGCACAAGGGGCGCGGCGGCGGCCTGTCCGACATGTTCGGCGGCGGCGTCTCGTCCTCGGCCAGCGCCTCCGGTGTAGCGGAGCGCAACCTGAACCGGATCACCGTCGGAGCGGCGGTGGGCTGGGGGATGTGCGCCGTGGGCCTCGGCATCGTCGAGAAGTTCCTCTGAGACCTCGCGTGCTCTGAGCGCGCATAGAAGGGCCGGTCACCATTTCGGTGACCGGCCCTTCTGTTGTCTTCCGCTGTCTCAGCTCCCAGGCGGAGCGATCAGCCCGGCTGCTCGCCTGCGGCAGCGGCGTCGAGGAACCAGGTGGTCGACTCCAGTCCGCGCACGGCGGAGGCAGGGACCTCCCACGGGCTGATGCCCTCATGACCGTCGCGCACCGCGCCGGCCTTCTCCGCGCCGGCGACCAGCAGCGCCACATGGCGGGCGGAGTTGAGCACCGGCCAGGTCAGCGAGATCCGCTCCGAGGGCGGCTTGGGCGACTCGGTGACCGCAGTCGCGCTCGCGGTGACCTGGCGCTGATCACGGTGCTTCGGGAACAGCGAGGCGATGTGACCATCCGGTCCCACCCCAGCATCAGGACGTCGAAGAACGCCCGACCGCGGGTGCGGAACGGCTCATCACCGCCCATCTGGTCCAGCTGCTGGCCGTACCAGGCGGCGGCATCGTCCAGGGACATGCCGTCGGCAGGAGAGGGCATCACGTGGATGTTGCGGGCCGGCAGGCCGGATCGCTCCTGGAGCGGCTCGAGCAGTGAAGCCCGCACCGCGACCTCGTTGCGCTCCTCGGAGTCGGGGCCCACGAAGCGCTCATCGCCCCACCACAGGTGCAGCCGGGTGACGTCGACCCCTGCCGCGTCCAGCGCCGCGGGCAGCGCGGCCGCGGTCTTCGTGCCGACCGTCCCGCCGGTGAGCACAAGATGGGCCAGGGGCCGCTCCTCGAGAGCGGCGGCGAGCTGCTGCGCCGTGCGCTCCGCGGCGGCGGCGGCCACCGCATCCGCATCGGGCACCACCACATCAGTGGGCTCGGGCTTGCCGTCGGCGAAGGTGGAGGTGTCGTCGATGCTGCTGTAGGTGGTGGCGAGGACCTCGCCGTACACCTCGTCGGGATCCAGCCGCCGCAGCTCCTCGGTGATGAGCTCGGCGAGGGTGCGCCGCGGCATCGTGACGTGCTGGCCGGTGTCGTCGCCCGGAAGCTTCATGACGATCGATTCATCATCGACGCGGGTGAGCTCGATGGTGCCGTCCTCACGGACCAGGCGGACGCTGTGGACGCCCGCGAAGTCGCTCTCCTCGTTCGGCGGAGGGAGCACCTCGGCCTCGACCCCGAGGGCGTGCTCGAGCCATCCGGCCATGAGCACGACCGAGGGATTGTCCACGGTCCCGGCGACCTGCACCTTGGTGGGCATCGAGATCGGCGGGACCTCGTACGCGCTGGCGACCAGCCCCCGCCAGCGAGTCAGCCGTGCCCACGCGAAGTCGGAGTCGCCGCTGGCATAGCCGCGGCGCAGCCGCTTCAGGGTCGCCAGCGGATCCGCGCAGGCCGCGGAGTCGGTGATGCGGCGCTGGGACATGGAGCCCAGCACATCGTGCACGGGGAGCCGGGTGCGTTCTCCGGCCACCAGGTGACGATCGGGGCGTCCGGCAGCAGCAGGGCCATCACGAGCGTGTCCAGCGCCCACAGCACATCCCCGCGGGCGTGGAGGATCACGATCTCGCCGGCGCCGGCATCGCGGCCCACACGGATCTCGGCGTCCAGACCGGAGTTCTCCGCCTCCGGGTCCGCATCGACCACGATCACCCGCGCCGGGTGCTCATGGCTCGCGGCGATCGCCGCCTCGAGCGGCTCCTCGATGTCGCCGGTGGCGATGATGATCAGCGTGAGGACCCGGCCGATGGTGTTCGCGCCGAAGGTCTCCCGCATCTCGATCATCTGCTTGTCGATCGCCGACGCGGTGGTGTCGGTCAGGGTGGTGATCAAGGTCGCCTCCAGGTACGCCCGTCACGGGCGAGCATCGTGCGCGGTATCGGGGCCCCAGGTGCCGGGGCGGTAGGGGGCCGGGTCCAGGTGCTGTGCCCAGTGCTCGGTGATGGGATCGAGGATCTGCCAGGACAGCTCGACCTCCTTCTGGCGGGGGAACAGCGGGGGATCGCCCAGCAGCATGTCCAGGATCAGACGCTCGTAGGCCTCGGGCGACTCCTCGGTGAAGTTCATGCCATAGGCGAAGTCCATGGTCACGTCCCTCACCTCCATCTGCGTGCCAGGCACCTTGGAACCGAAGCGCATGGTGACGCCCTCATCGGGCTGGACGCGGATGACGATCGCGTTCTGCCCGAGGTCCGCGGTGTCGGTGGAGCGGAAGGGCAGGAAGGGCGCACGCTTGAAGACGACCGCGATCTCGGTGACCCGCCGGCCCAGGCGCTTGCCCGCACGCAGGTAGAAGGGGACCCCTGCCCAACGCCGGGTGGCGATGTCCAGGCGCATCGCGGCGAAGGTCTCCGTGGTGGAGTCGGCCGGGATGCCGTCCTCTTCGATGTAGGGACGGACCTCCTCGCCGCCCTGCCATCCGCCCACGTACTGGCCGCGGGCCGTGTGCGCGGACAGATCCTCGGGCAGCTCGACCGCTGCGAGGACCTTCTCCTTCTCCGCCCGCAGGTCGGAGGCGCGGAAGGTGACCGGCTCCTCCATCGCGGTCAGCGCCAGCAGCTGGAGCAGGTGGTTCTGGATGACGTCGCGTGCGGTGCCGATGCCGTCGTAGTACCCGGCACGGGAACCGATGCCGATGTCCTCCGCCATCGTGATCTGCACGTGGTCGACGTAGTTGGCGTTCCAGATCGGTTCGAACAGCTGGTTCGAGAAGCGCAGCGCCAGGATGTTCTGGACGGTCTCCTTGCCCAGGTAGTGGTCGATGCGGAAGACGTCCTCTGGGCGGAAGACCTGCTCGACCACGGCGTTGAGCTCGCGGGCGGAGGTGAGGTCGTGCCCGAAGGGCTTCTCGATGACCACGCGGCGCCAGGAGCCGTCGCGGGCGGTGTTCAGCCCGGAGTTGGCGAGCTGGCCGCACACCTGCGGGAAGGCGTCCGGCGGGATCGAGAGGTAGAAGGCGTGGTTGCCGCCGGTGCCACGGGTGCGGTCGAGCTCTCCGACGACCTCGGTGAGCCGCTCGAAGGCGGCGGTGTCGTCGAAGGTGCCGGTGACGAAGCGGAGTCCGCCGCGCAGCTGTTCGAAGACGCTCTCGTCGAAGCCGGTGCGGGAGTGCTCGGAGACGGACTTGCGCACGTAGTCGGCGAAGTCGTCGTCGGACCATTCACGCCGACCGAAACCGACCAGGCCGAAGCTCGGTGGGAGCAGCCCGCGATGGGTGAGGTCGTAGATCGCCGGCAGCAGCTTCTTCCGGGCGAGGTCGCCGGTGACACCGAACATCACCATGGAGCTGGGGCCGGCGATGAGGGGGAGTCGGCGGTCGCGGGGATCGCGCAGCGGGTTCGGCGCGTCGGCCCCGGCGGGGGAGTGGGGAGTCGGTCACGTTCGTCCTTTCTCGGACACGGAACGGAGGAGCACGGCCTGCCGCGGTGGGCGTGGCCGTGCTCCTCGGTGAATCAGGCGCGGGCGGCCTCGACGGAGGTCGACACGGTGGCGATGAGCTCGTTCCATGCCTTCTCGAACTTCTCGACGCCCTCCCGCTCGAGCAGGGCGAAGACCTCGACCAGGTCCACCCCGGCGCCGGCGACCCGCTCGAGGGCCGCCGTGCCCGCAGCTGCGGCCTCGGCGTCCAACCCGGCCTTCAGCTGGGCGTGGTCCGCGACGGAGTCGAGAGTCTTCTCCGGCATGGTGTTGACAGTCGGGTCGGCGACCAGGTTGTCGACGTAGAGGGTGTCCGGGTAGTCGGGGTTCTTCACCCCGGTGGATGCCCACAGCGCACGCTGGACGTTCGCGCCCTTGGCCTTGAGCGCTGCGAAGCGCTCGGAGCCGAAGACCTCGAGGTAGGTGCCGAAGGCCGCCTGGGCGTTGGCCACACCGGCCTGGCCGCGCAGCGACAGCGCATCGTCCCCGCCGAGCTTCTCGAGGCGCCCGTCGATCTCGGCGTCCACGCGGGAGACGAAGAAGGAGGCGACGGAGTGGATCGTGGCCAGGTCTCTGCCGGCTTCGGCGGCCTGCTCGAGCCCGGCGAGGTAGGCGTCGATCACAGCCTTGTAGCGGTCGACGGAGAAGATCAGGGTGACGTTGACGCTGATGCCCTCGGCGATCACCGCGGTGATGGCCGGCAGGCCCTCCTCCGTGGCAGGGATCTTGATCATGACGTTCTCGCGGCCGACGACCTCATGGAGGTGCCCCGCCTGCTCAATGGTCTTCTCGGTCTGATGCGCCAGGCGCGGGTCGACCTCGATGCTCACGCGGCCGTCGAAGCCGTCGGAGGAGGCGTGGAGGTCGGCGAAGAGATCTGCGGCGCTGCGCACGTCATCGGTGGTGAGCACCTCGATGATCTCGTCGACGGTCTTCCCCTCGCCGGCCAGGCGGGTGATGTCGGAGTCGTACTCGTCCGAACCGGAGATGGCGGCCTGGAAGATCGAGGGGTTCGTGGTCACGCCCACGATGTTGCGTGAGGCGATGAGCTCGGCGAGGTTGCCGGTCTGCAGGCGGCCGCGGGAGAGATCGTCGAGCCAGATGGAGACTCCGGCGTCGGAGAGGGCCTGGGTGTTGGCGTTCTGGGTCATGTCCGTTCCTTCCGGGCGTCGAGCGCCCTGTGTCGAACTGAGGTCGTCGGGATCAACGCGAAGGGGCCGCTCCTTCTTCCCGTGCTCGATGCCTGGGAGAAGGAGCGGCAGAGCGGGGCAGGGCCCGCAGGCCCCGCCCCGCGATCAGTCAGGCTCCAGCGGCGGCGAGGGATTCCTTCGCGGCCTCGACCACGGCCTCGGCCGTGAAGCCGAACTCCGCGAAGAGGGTCTTCGCATCGGCGGAGGCGCCGTAGTGCTCGAGCGAGACCGCACGGCCATGGGTGCCGAGGAAGCGGTGCCACGGCATCGCGATGCCGGCCTCGACGGTGACGCGCGCGGCCACCGAGGAGGGCAGGACCGACTCGCGGTAGTCCTCGTCCTGCTCGTCGAACCACTCGACGGAGGGCATGGACACCAGTCGGGTGGGAACGCCCGCGGCCTCGAGCTGCTTCTGCGCCTCGGCCGCGTACTGCACCTCGGAGCCGGTGCCGATGAGGATGACCTGCGGCTCGGCCGAGGCCTCCTTCATGATGTAGCCGCCCTTGACGAGGTTCTCGGCCCCGGCGTACTCGCTGCGGTCGAAGGTGGGCATCGCCTGACGGCTCAGGATGAGGCCGACGGGGCCGCTGTCGCGCTCCAGCAGCGCCTTCCAGGCCTGCGCGGTCTCGTTGGCGTCCGCCGGGCGCACGATCGAGAGGTTCGGGATCGCACGGTAGGCGGCGAGGTGCTCGACCGGCTGGTGCGTGGGTCCGTCCTCACCCAGGCCGATGGAGTCGTGGGTCCACACGTACGTCGCGGGGACCTTCATCAGCGAGGCGAGGCGCACCGCGCCGCGCATGTAGTCGGAGAACTGGAAGAAGGTGCCGCCGTAGGGGCGGGTCAGCCCGTGCAGCGAGATCCCGGTGAGGATCGCGCCCATGCCGTGCTCGCGGATGCCGAAGTGCAGCGTGCGGCCGTAGAGGTCGCCGCTGAACTCGGAGGAGCTGATCTCCTTCGGGAGGAAGGAGGACTCGCCCTTCATGGTGGTGTTGTTCGAGCCGGCGAGGTCGGCGGAACCGCCCCACAGCTCGGGCATCACCGGGGCGAGGGCCTCGAGGACCTTGCCGGAGGCGGCGCGGGTGGCGAGACCCTTCTCATCGGCCTCGAAGCTCGGGAAGGCGTCGGCGAAGCCCTCGGGGAGCTCACGGGCGCTGAGGCGGTCCAGGAGCTTCGCGGCGTCGGCGTTCGCGGAGCGCCATGCCTGGTAGCCCTTGTCCCACTCGGCCTTGGCGGAGGCGGCACGCTCGGCGAGGCCGCGGGTGTGCGCGAGCACGTCCTCATCGACCTGGAACTGCTGCTCGGGATCGAAGCCGACGGCCTTCTTCAGCCCGGCCACGCCCTCAGCGCCCAGCTTCGCGCCGTGGACGGTGTGGCTGCCGGCGAGCTCCGGGATCGGCCAACCGATCACGGTTCGCAGGCGGATGAAGGTCGGCTTGTCGGTGACCTTCTGCGCCTCGAGGATCTCGGCCTTCAGCGCTGCGACGTCCTCGACGTATTCAGTGCCGCCCTGGGTCCAGTCAACGGTGCGCACGTCCCAGCCGTAGGACTCGTAGCGTGCGGCGGTGTCCTCGGTGAAGGCGATCGAGGTGTCGCCCTCGATGGAGATCTCGTTGTCGTCCCACAGGACGATCAGGTTGCCGAGCTGCTGGGTGCCGGCGAGCGAGCTGGCCTCGCTGCTGACGCCCTCCTGGAGGTCGCCGTCGGAGGCGATCACGTAGGTGAAGTGGTCGAAGGGGCTGGTGCCCGCAGCGGCCTCGGGGTCCAGCAGGCCGCGCTCGCGGCGCTGGGCCATGGCGAAGCCGACGGCCGAGGAGATGCCCTGGCCGAGGGGGCCGGTCGTGATCTCGACACCATCGGTCACGAAGTTCTCGGGGTGACCCGGGGTCTTGGAGCCCCAGGTGCGCAGCTCCTCGAGGTCCTTCTTCTCGAGGCCGAAACCGGCGAGGAACAGCTGGATGTACTGGGTCAGGCTCGAGTGCCCGGCGGAGAGCACGAAACGGTCGCGGCCGATCCAGGTCGGATCGGTCGGATCGTGGCGCATCAGATCCTGGTAGAGCAGGTACGCGGCCGGGGCGAGGCTCACGGCGGTGCCGGGGTGGCCGTTGCCGACCTTCTCGACGGCGTCCACGGCGAGGACCCGCGCGGTGTCGACCGCGCGCTTGTCCAGCTCGGTCCAGCCTTCGGGGGCCTTGAAGTTCTCGGTCATATGCAGTCCAACCTTTCACCGGAGTGCGACCGTTGCGGCCGCCTGGATCGACAGGCCTCGGCGGGCGGACCCTGGGCACGCGATGTGACGTGCGGGTTCCTCCGCGAGGCGACAGCACCACCTTAGTCGTGGTCGGGGCTCGGACGCTCGTCCGTCCAACCTGTTGCCGCATCGATCGCCGCATGGCGCATGGCGCATGGATCGCCTCGCGCAAGACCGCGGGCGACACGGTGCGGGTTCTCACCTCTGCGCCTGGTGCCGCCGGGGAGCGGTTCAGCCTAGACTGGCGTGGTTCACGCGACCGCCGTGTCGCGCTCAGGAGGAAGGACGGTGGGCGGTGACCGCCACCCAGGGAGCTTCGATCCAGGATGCACGCCAGGGCAGCGGGAGGACCCCGCAGTCAGCACGTTCCGTGCTCCGCAGCTATGTGGCGCTGACCAAGCCTCGGATCATCGAGCTGCTGCTCATCACCACGATCCCCACGATGTTCCTCGCCGCGGGAGGGTTCCCCTCGCTGTGGCTGATCCTGAACACCATGATCGGCGGATACCTCGCCGCGGGCGGTGCGAACGCGCTCAACATGTACCTCGAGCGTGACATCGACGCGAAGATGAAGCGCACGCGCAACCGTCCGATCCCCTCCGGTGCGGTCTCACCGCGCGCCGCACTCATCTTCGGCATCACGATCTCGGTGATCTCCGCGTTGTGGCTGGGGCTGCTGGTCAACTGGGCCTCTGCCGGATTCGCGGTCGGTGCGATCCTGCTCTACGTCGTCTTCTACACGATGATCCTCAAGCGCCGCACCAGCCAGAACATCGTCTGGGGCGGCATCGCCGGATGCATGCCGGTGCTGATCGGTTGGGCGGCCGTGACCGGCACCGTGTCCTGGACCGCAGTGCTGCTGTTCCTGGTGATCTTCTTCTGGACCCCGCCGCACTACTGGCCGCTGGCCGAGAAGTTCTCCCATGACTACGCCGCGGCCGGCGTCCCCATGCTCCCGGTCGTCGCCTCGAAGACGACCGTGGCGCGCCAGATGATCATGCACACCGCGCTGATGGTCGCCTCGAGCCTCGCGATCATCCCGCTCGGGTCCACCGGCTGGGTGTACGGCGTCGCCGCCGTCGGCTCCGGACTGTGGTTCGGCTACCTGGTGGTGCGCTACGCACTGCGCGTCCGCCGCGGCCTGACCGGCAAGGCGCTGGCCCCGATGACGGTGTTCCACGGCTCGATCACGTACCTGACCGTCCTGTTCGTCGCCCTCGCGATCGATCCCTTCGTCACCCTGTGACCGGAGGCGGCGTTCCGCGACCCGACAGGGAGTCGACGCTGCGTCCCGGTGACCGACGGATCCTCGAGCAGTACCTGAGCCACCTGCGCATCGAGCGCGGGCTCTCCGCCAACACCCTCGGCGCCTATCGGCGGGATCTCGAGCGCTATCTCGCTGATCTGGCCCGCCAGGAGATCGATCCCTCCGCAGTGGATCCTCAGCAGCTGGGGAGATGGTTGCAGGCGCTGCGCACCGGCGCCGACGGCGGAGCGTGCTCTCGGCCGCCTCCGCCGCACGCTCTCTCGCGGCAGTGCGCGGGCTGCATTCCTTCCTCGACGCCGAGAGGGTCTCCACCACCGGTGATCCGTCGCGCCTGGTGCCGTCCCCGACGCTGCCGAAGCGGCTCCCGCACCCGCTGAGCATCGAGCAGGTCGAAGCCCTCATTAAGGCCGCCGGCCAGCCGGGCACGGGGCGCGATGCGACCGAGCGGGCCCTGCGTGACCGTGCGCTGCTGGAGATCCTGTACGGGCTCGGTGCCCGCATCTCGGAGGCGACCGGCCTCGACGTCGACGACATCGACCCCCAGGAGCGCGCGGCAGTGCTGCGCGGCAAGGGGGACAGGCACCGTGTGGTGCCCGTCGGCCGCTTCGCGCTCGACGCCCTGGAGGCCTACCTGACGCGCGGACGGCCGACGCTCGCGGCCCGGGGGAGCGGCACCCCGGCGGTGTTCCTGGGGTCGCGGGGCACCCGGCTGACCCGGCAGGCGGCCTGGCAGGTCGTGCAGCACGCCGCAGAGGCCGCCGAGCTGACCGAGCTCGCCGAGCCGATCAGCCCGCACACACTGCGCCACTCGTACGCCACGCATCTGCTGCACGGGGCGCCGACGTGCGCAGCGTGCAGGAGCTGCTCGGGCACGCCTCGGTCACCACCACCCAGCTGTACACGCAGGTCACTGTGGACACGCTGCGCGAGACCCATGCCGGTGCCCACCCCCGTGCCCGGTGAGGGGCTTAGACTTGTCCGGCGCGACATCCCCGCACGGACCCGCTCCCGGGGACGTCCTGTGCGAGATGATGGCGGCGCGGTGCGGCCGTCGTTCCCCGGACAGGGACCGGATGACCTCCGGTCCTTCGCGGATCGTCCCACGCCCCACCCAGACCACGACTCCGACGACAGGACACCGACGTGAGCCCGACCTCCTCCCAGCAGCTGGACATCGACCTCGGCCCGACCGGCCGACCGATGCCGGAGCTCCCGGAGCCGGCACCGCTCGACTCCCACGGCCCGGCACGGATCATCTCGATGGTGAACCAGAAGGGCGGGGTCGGGAAGACCACCAGCGTCATCAACCTGGGTGCGGCCCTCGCGGAGCTAGGACGCAAGGTGCTGCTCGTGGATCTCGACCCGCAGGGCGCCCTCAGCGCGGGCTCCGGCGTGAATCCGTACGACCTCGACGTCACGGTCTACAACCTCCTGATGGAGCGCGGCCATGACGTGCACGATGTCATCCAGCAGACCCCGACGGAGAACCTCGATGTCCTCCCCGCCAACATCGACCTCTCCGCCGCGGAGGTCACCCTCGTCAACGAGGTCGCCCGCGAGATGGCGCTGGCCCGCGTGCTGCGTCCCGTCGCGGACGAGTACGACGTCATCCTCATCGACTGCCAGCCCTCGCTCGGTCTGCTGACCGTCAACGCGCTGGCCGCCAGCCACGGCGTGATCATCCCGCTCGAGGCCGAGTACTTCGCGCTGCGCGGCGTGGCGCTGCTGGTGGAGACCATCGAGAAGGTCCAGGACCGGATCAATCCCCGTCTCGAGCTCGACGGCATCCTGATCACCATGTTCGATCCGCGCACGCTGCACGCCCGTGAGGTGTGCCAGCGCGTGGTGGGGGCTTTCCCCGACAAGGTCTTCCACACCACCATCAACCGCACCGTGAAGTTCCCCGACGCATCCGTGGCGGCGGAGCCGATCATCTCCTTCGCCTCCTCCACCAAGGGCGCCGATGCCTACCGCCAGCTCGCCCGGGAGCTCATCTCCCGCGGCGGCGCGGCGTGATGGCCGCGGACCGATCCGGCAGCGGCACCTCCGGTGCCCGCCGCTCCGGTGACAGCCGCCCGCCCCGGCGCCGGCGCAGTGCCTTCACCCCGCCGAAGCAGGTGCGCCTGCGCGATGAGTCGGGAACGCCGGTCGCCCCCGTAGCGGAGCTGGGTGACGTCGGCCCCGAACTCCACCGCACGGACGGCGAGCGACTGCAGAAGGTATTGGCCCGCGCCGGTTTCGGCTCGCGCAGGGCGTGCGAAACCCTGATCAGCTCGGGCCGGGTGCGCGTCGACGGCGAGGTGGCGCAGGAGCAGGGGATCCGGATCGATCCGAGCACCCAGATCGTCCACGTCGACGGCCGACGCCTCCAGCTGGACGAGACCAAGCTGACGGTCGTGCTGAACAAGCCGCGCCACGTCGTCTCCGCGATGAGCGACCCCGAGGGCCGGCGGGACCTCACCGAGTTCACCGAGCCCTACTCGCAGCGTCTTTACCACGTGGGGCGTCTCGACTACGAGACCGAGGGGCTGCTGCTGCTGACGAACGACGGCGAGCTCGCCCACCGTCTCACCCACCCCAGCTTCCAGGTCGAGAAGACCTACGTGTGCCGCTTCGATGCGCCCGGCGGACCGCCCCGCGGCCTGGTGAAGACCCTGCGGGAGGGCGTCGAGCTCGAGGACGGGCCGGCGCGCGCGGACCGTGCCCGGGTGCTCGCCCAGGACGGTCGCGAGGCGGTAGTCGAGGTGACCCTGCACGAGGGGCGCAACCGCATCGTGCGGCGCATGTTCGCCTCCCAGGGCTTCGAGCTGACGGCTCTGGTCCGCACCCGCATCGGACCAGTGCTGCTGGGAGACCTCGACCCGGGCGCCACGCGCGAGCTCACCGGCCGCGAGCTCGGCACCCTGATGGCGGAGGTCGGTCTGTGATGGCACTGGTCCCCTCCTCGGTGCGGATCATCGGCACGGGCCTGATCGGCGGTTCGCTCGGGATGGCGCTCGGAGCTGCCGGAGCGAGCGTGCAGGTCCAGGACGTCTCCCCGGGGACCACCGCTCTCGCCGTCGAGCTGGGCGTGGGCCACGTCGCCACTCCCGAGGACCCGGACCCGGAGCTGGTCGTCGTCGCAGCACCGCCGGACGCGGCGGCCCAGCTGATTGCCGAAGCCCTGCGCACCTGGCCCAGCACCCTGGTCACCGATGTGGCGAGCGTGAGGGGGGTCGTGCTGGAGGGCGTGGCCCGGGCCGTCGATGCCGCGATGCTCACGCGCTACATCGGCGCCCACCCGATGGCGGGCCGTGAGGTGTCCGGGGTGATCTCCGCGCGGGGCGACCTGTTCCGCGGCCGGCCCTTCGTGGTCGTGCCCCATGCGACGACGCGTCCCGAGGCGGTCGGGCTGCTCCAGGGCATCGCCACCGCGATCGGCGCCGTGCCGGTGGTGCTGCCCGCTGCCGAGCACGACACCGCCGTCGCCCACGTCTCCCACGTGCCGCAGGTGCTCTCGAGCCTGCTGGCGACCACGCTGCTGGATCCGGATGAGCGTGCGCTCGCGCTGTCCGGTCAGGGGCTGCGCGACACCACGCGCATCGCGGATTCGGATCCGCGTCTATGGGTCGAGATCCTCGGTGCCAACGCCGCGGCCGTCACCGGGGTGCTCGCTCGAGGGGGTGCGCGACCGGATCGACGACGTCCTGGAGGCTCTCGCGACCATGCCGGGAGACCCCGACCCGGCCGTCGGCTCGCGACGTGCGCTCGCGGAGCTGATCGTCGACGGCAACCGCGGGGTGCGCCGGATCCCGGGCAAGCACGGCGGCACCTCGGACGCTTTCGCCACGGTCACCGTGCTGGTGCCCGACCGCCCGGGCGAGCTGGGCCGGCTCTTCACCGAGATGGGGAGATCGGGGTGAACCTCGAAGACTTCCGACTCGAGCACAACTACGGGCGTCAGGTGGGGCTCGGGCACCTCGCGGTGGACGCCTCCCGTGAGGAGCTGCTCACCCGGGAGCTGTCCGCGCGGGGTTGGACCGTCGCGGAGGCCTGAACGCCCCGTATCCTTGCCAGATGCACACCAGCGCGCCGCACGACCCCTCCTCCCCTGCGAGCACCGGCCCGGGGATCGCCATCGCGATCGACGGACCGGCAGGATCGGGCAAGTCCACCGTCTCCCGTCTGCTCGCCGATGCGCTCGAGGGCGGCATCCTCGACACCGGGGCGATGTACCGCGCTGTGGCCTGGTTCTGCCTGGATCGCGGCATCGACCTCGCCGACCGTGAAGCGGTCGCCCAGGCAGCCCAGGATCTCGATCTCGACCTCGGCACGGACCCCGCCGGTGCCACGGTCGCCGTCGCAGGCACGGACATCACCGCCGAGATCCGCACCGAGCGGATCTCCGAGCAGGTCTCGACCGTCGCCACCAACACCATGGTCCGCACGATCCTCCAGGGCCGACAGCGCGAGCTGCTGCACGCCACCGCCGCCGAGCGCGGCTTCTGCGTGGCCGAGGGCCGCGACATCACCACCGTGGTCGCTCCCGACGCCCAGGTGCGCGTGCTGCTGCTCGCCTCCGACGAGGAGCGGATGCGCCGCCGTGCCGTCGAGCTCCAGCTCGAGGACACCGAGGAGACCCGCGAGCGCATGGCCGATCAGGTGCTGCGCCGGGACCGGGACGATTCCACCGTCTCGGAGTTCCTCACCGCCGCCGAGGGGGTCGAGACCGTCGACACCACCGGCCTCGAGATCGAGGATGTGGTGGAGAAGATCCTGATGCTCGTCGCCGCGGCGGAGAGCGCGCAGGAGGAGTCGCTGTACGGCAGGGCCGAGCCGGCCACCGACAGGGGCCACGTGGCGGCCTCAGGGACGGATGCCTCCGCCGACGGCCCCACCGACGAGGACATCGAGTCCGCCCTGCGAGCGGGCCTTTCCGACTATCAGCTCGATGACGAGGACCTCGCTCTCCTGACCGGAGGGGAGGAAGAGCAGCTCCGGCCCGAGAATCAGCGCAATCTCCCCGTCGTCGCCGTGGTCGGCCGCCCGAACGTCGGCAAGTCCACTCTGGTCAACCGCATCCTGGGCCGCCGCGAGGCGGTCGTCGAGGACCGTCCCGGCGTGACCCGGGACCGGGTGTTCTACGAGGCCGAGTGGACCGGCAAGGACTTCTGGCTGGTCGACACCGGCGGCTGGGAGGAGCGTGTCCAGGGCATGGCCTACCGCGTGGCCGAGCAGGCCGAGGTGGCCGTCTCCCTCGCGGACGTGGTCATGTTCGTGGTGGATGCGAACGTGGGCATCACCACCACCGATGAGCAGCTGCTCAAGGTGCTGCGCAAGTCGAAGGTGCCAATCGTGCTGGTCGCGAACAAGGTGGACGATCAGCGCGGTGAGCTCGAGGCCGCAGCCCTGTGGAACCTCGGACTGGGGGAGCCGTACGCGGTCTCCGCCCTCCACGGCCGCGGTTCCGGCGACCTCCTGGACGCGCTGCTCGCGGCGATGCCCGAGGAGGGACGGGGCACCCCGGCCGACCATGGCCCGCGCCGGGTGGCTCTGGTGGGCCGCCCGAACGTCGGCAAGTCCTCGCTGCTCAACCGGCTCGCCGGGGAACAGCGCGTGGTGGTGGACGACGTCGCCGGCACCACCCGTGACCCCGTCGACGAGAAGATCACGCTCGGAGGCCGCGAGTGGACGTTCGTCGACACCGCGGGCATCCGCCGCCGCGTGCTCCAGTCCCAGGGCGCCGACTACTACGCCTCGCTGCGCACCCGGGCCGCCCTCGACCGGGCGGAGGTCGCGGTGGTGCTGCTCGAGGCCTCCGAACCGATCTCCACGCAGGACCTCAAGATCATCGACATGGTCCTCGAGTCCGGGCGAGCGCTCGTGCTGGCCTTCAACAAGTGGGATCTGCTGGACGAGGAGCGCCACAAGGCGCTCGAGCGCGAGATCGAGCGTGATCTCTCGCACGTGGCCTGGGCTCCGCGCGTGAACATCTCTGCTGAGACCGGCCGTCATGCCGACCGGCTGGTTCCCGCGCTGGAGACGGCGCTGGAGTCCTGGGACCGACGCATCGCCACGGGCCGGCTCAACGCCTTCCTGGGCCAGCTGGTCGCCTCCCATCCTCACCCCGTCCGTGGCGGCAAGCAGTCCCGCATCCTGTTCGCGACGCAGGCCCGCACCCGGCCGCCGCGCTTCGTGATCTTCGCCAGCGGCTTCCTCGAGCACGGCTACCGCCGGTTCATCGAGCGCCGCCTGCGGGAGGATTTCGACTTCCCCGGCTCGCCGATCGTGATCGGCGTGCGCATCCGCGAGAAGCGGAGCCGCTGAGCGCAGGAGCGGCAGAGGTGCAGCGCCCCCACGAGGCCACGTATCGTGGGGGCCATGAGCAACCCCGGTGACAACGGCTCCTGGAACCCCCAGGGCAACGACTTCGACGCCCAGCAAGGTGCACAGGATCCCTACGCACAGCCGCAGCAGGATCCCTGGGCGCAGCCGCCTGCGGAGCAGCCCGCCGCGCCGCAGGACGCGTACGGCCAGCAGGATCCGTACGGCCAGCAGGACCCCTACGGCCAGCCCTCCGTGAACTCCGCCTCGGACCCGTACGGCCAGGGCCAGCAGAACTGGTCCCCGGCACCGGGCTCCGGCCCGTCGGCCTCCGATCCGTACTCCCAGGGCGGCGCCCCGTACGGGCAGCCCAGCGCCGGCCAGGCGCCGTTCGCCGCAAGCGGTCCGGCGCCGACCGGTGAGCCGCAGAGCCGTGTGCTGGTCGGGCTGCTGGGGATCTTCCTCGGAGCTTTCGGCGTGCACCGCTTCCTGATGGGTTACACCACCATCGGCATCATCCAGGTGGCGATCACAGTTCTCAGCTGCGGTCTCCTGAGCTTCATCTCCGGGATCTGGGGTCTGGTCGAGGGGATCATGGTTCTTGCGAAGTCGGAGGCGTTCCTCAACGACGCCCACGGCCGCCCCCTGAAGGACTGACCGATCACCGCGCACCAGGGACAAGGACACCGCGAGCGATGAGCTATCACCCCCAGGGCCCTCTGCCGGACCGTGGCTCCCTCCAGACCAGCGCGATCATCTTGATCGTCATCGGCTTCCTCTGCGGCGGGGTTTGCCGGGGATCTTCGGCATCATCGCTCTCGTCCAGATGGATTCCGATCCCTACACGGCGCAGAAGATGAACAAGGTGGGCTGGGTCCTCTTCTGGGTGATGGTCGGCCTGGGCGTGCTGTTCATCATCGTGTATGTGGTCTTCCTGGTGCTCATCTTCGGCGTGGCCACCCTGCCGTTCCTGATGGGCGGCTGACGTCCCACCCACCCGTTCGACCGACGAGGAGCTCCGATCGCCACCCCGGACTTCGTCCTCTCGCTCCGTGAGCGCATAGGACACCAGCTGCTGTGGATGCCGGGCGTCTCTGCCGTGGTCCTGGACCGGGACCGTCGCAGGATGCTCGCCGTGAAGCGTGCCGACGACGGCACCTGGACCCCGGTCACGGGGATCATCGATCCGGGGAGGAGCCTGCCCGTGCGGCGACCCGTGAGGTCGCCGAAGAGGCCGGGATCCGGTGCACGGCCCTGCGCCTGCTCGAGGTGCGCAGCCTCCCGCCGGTCATCCACCCGAGCGGTGATCACGCCCAGTACCTGGACCTCTGCTTCCTGTGCGAGGCCGATGACGAGGCCGAGCCGTACCCTGCAGACGGTGAGAACTCCGAAGCGCGCTGGTTCCCGATCGACGCGCCACCTCCGATGAACGAGCGGTTCACGGCCCAGCTGGCACTCGCCCGCGAGGATCGTCCCGAAGCACGGTTCCGCCGATGAGGCGTCTGGACCCTCTCCCCGGCACCCGAGTGCAGATCGCCCTCACCGACCGCCCGGGCGACAGCGCCACCGTGCGCGTGATCGCCGCACCCCAGCGGGACATGGCCCGGGGCGGGGTGCTCAGCGCACCGCTGCAGCCCTTCGAAAAGGCGCTCCTGGTCGATGTGTCCGTGGGGGAGAGGATCCTGATCCCCGGCGCCTGGGTGCAGCCTGAGGTGCTCGAACGCGGCACGCCGCTCGCCCCCACCCCGGTGACCGCCGCTGACCTGCGCCCTCCGGCGGTGATCTGCGGCGTCCCGGAACGTGCGACCCTGCACTGGGGGGAGACCGTTTGGCCGCTGGATCTCGGGGAGCCGTCACGATCCCCGAGGCGGCCCGGGCGGATCCGCATCCGCTGTCGCGCCTGCGGCGCCTGGCACTGGTCGCGTCGGGGCGTCGAGACGAGGTCGGGCTGACGCTGTGGCGTGCCCCCGGCTTCGAGATCCCCTGGCAGGACGTGAGGCTGCTGCCGCGGGCCGCCGCCTGGTTCGACCTGGCACAGGTGCCGGCCGGTATGCGATACGCCGAGGCCGAGCGGGCCCAATCGGTGGGACGTGCACGGCCCCGCCCCCGGAGGAGCTGACCGACCGACTGATCGGCGGCGCGCCGCGTCATCTCATGTGACGCACCTCCCACACGGTCTAGGCTCGGGGGCCAGTCAACGTTGACGAGGAGGTCACCGTGCCCCCATCCCCGCCCCTTCCGCGGCCACCGGATCGTCGCAGCTTCCTGCGCCTGACCGCCGGTGCTGCAGCGGTGCTCCCGCTCACCGCCCTCGCCGGGTGCAGCGGAGGATCCCGCGATCCCAGCACGATCCGGATCGCCTTCCAGCAGTTCGGCTCCGGCACCATCAAGCAGGAGTGGATCACCACCGCTGCGCAGGAGTTCTCCAGTGAGCACCCGGAGCTCGTGGTCGAGCTGGTGCCGATCGTCGCCTCGGAGAACGACTACTTCACGAAGAACGAGCTCCTGATGAGCTCGCCCCGGACCAGTCCCGACCTCGTGTACGAGGATTCGTTCATCCTGCTCTCCGACGTGGGCGCCGGCTACCTCCAGCCGATCACCGATCTGGTCGAGGGATTCCCGCACTGGGACGACATCGCCGACGCGTCGAAGGAAGCGGTCACCGGCGAGGACGGCGAGATCTACGGCGTCCCGATCACGACGGACACCCGCGCACTGTGGTTCCACCGGGAAGTCTTCGCCGAGGCGGGCCTGCCCGAGGACTGGCAGCCGGGCAGCTGGGAGGAGATCCTCGAGGCTGCGCGGGCCATCCGCGACTCCGGCAGCGAGGCGATCCCCTTCTTCATGTTCGCCGGCACCCCGCAGGGGGAGAAGGCCTCGATGCAGGGCTTCGAGATGCTCCTGTACGGCACCGGGGACGGCACCGGCCTCTACGACCGTGACAACGAGAAGTGGATCCTCGGGAACCCGGGCTTCGTCGAGTCCCTGGCCTTCCTCAAGACCCTGTTCGAAGAGGAGCTCACCGCATCGCTGGGTCAACACCTGGATCCGAACATCTCGGAGACCATCTACACCTCGCTGCTGCCCGAGGGGAAGCTCGGGATTCTCATCGACGGATCCTGGATCTCGCAGAACTGGACCGAGAGCGCCGCCCGACCCTGGCCGGAATGGCCCGACGTCATCGGGCTCGCCGACATGCCCACGCAGGACGGCGAGGGCCCCGGCACGGTGACCCTCGCGGGAGGCTGGGGGCTGTCGATCCCCGCGCATGTCACCGATCGCGAGATCGCCTTCCAGTTCCTGGAGAAGCTCGTCTCCACCGAGACGCTGGTGCGGTACGCGCAGGCTGACAACCACATCACCGTGCGCGCCGATGTGGCGGAGAACGAGGAGTACCTCTCCTACTCCCCGGCGGTGGAGTACTTCACGGACCTCCTGGAGACGGCCTACTACCGTCCCGCCCTCCCCGCCTATCCGGAGGTCTCCTCCGCACTGCAGGAAGCCATGGAAGCCGTGATGACCGGTGCTACGCCGGAAGCCGCCGCCGCCGCATACGACTCCGCCATCACCGACATCGTCGGACCCGAGAACGTGCAGGAGGCCGCGGTATGAGCACCGACGCACCCACCGCCCCTGAACGGACGGCGCCGCCCCGGCGCGGCCGCAGTCACCTCGGGGACCGGCTCACCACCGCGCGGGCCCTGCCGATGCTCCCGGCCGGCCTGCTGCTGATCGGCTTCATGCTCGGCCCGATCCTCTACTCCCTCTATCTGGCCTTCACCGACAGCGCGATCCGCGGTGACGGCGCCTCGGACACCAGCTTCGTCGGCGTGTCCAACTTCGTGGACGCCTTCACCGACAGTGACTTCTGGAACTCGGTGGCGCTGACGCTGGTCTTCACGATCGTCTCCGCGGTGATCGGCCAGAACGTGCTGGGGATGCTGCTGGCGCTGCTGATGGAGCGTGCCCACCGGATCCTCTCCTTCGCGGTGACCTCGCTCGTGATCGCCGCCTGGATCCTCCCGGAGGTGGTGGCGGGATACCTGCTCTACACCTTCTTCGCCGACGAGGGGAGTCTGAACACGCTCCTCGGCGCGATCGGGCTGCCGGCGCAGGATCTGCTGTTCAGCGCCCCGATCCTCGCGGTCTCCTTCGCGAACATCTGGCGCGGCACGGCCTTCTCGATGCTCGTGTACTCGGCGGCGCTGAGCTCTGTGCCCGCCGATGTCTACGAATCCGCGGCCCTCGACGGTGCGGGGCCCGTGCGCCGCTTCCGCTCCGTGACGCTGCCGCTGCTGCGGCCCGCGATCGCGACCAACCTGATGCTGACCACCTTGCAGACCCTGTCGGTCTTCGGGCTGATCTTCATCATGACCGGCGGCGGTCCCGCTCGCCAGAGCCAGACCCTGCCGCTGTACATGTACGAGCAGGCCTTCTCCTACGGCCAGCTCGGCTACGGCACCGCCGTGGCGCTGCTGCTGCTCCTGATCGGTGCCGCTGCTTCGCTGGTGTACCTGCGTCTGCTGCCCGAGGAGGACAAGCGATGAGCGCGAGCACTCAGAACATCCCGGTCACGAGGCGGAGCTCCAGGGCTCGCAGCGCGGCCACCGCCAGCAGTGCCGCGATGGTCGTGATCGGCCTGGCATTCCTGGTCCCACTGCTGTGGGTGGTGCTCGCCTCGTTCGATGTCGAGGCATCGCTGTCCGTGGCATGGCCGGATTCCTGGAGCCTCGGCAACTTCTCCGCGATCTGGAACACGGAGACCACCTTCCGGCCCCTCGCCAACTCGCTCATCCTCTGCGGCGGGGCGACAGTGGTCACGATGACGGCAGCGGTGCTGTGCGCCTACCCCATGTCGCGCTTCCGCTTCCGGGCCAAGCGCCCGCTGCTGCTGACGATCATCTTCTCGACCGGTCTGCCGATCACCGCGATCATGATCCCGGTGTACTCACTGTTCGTGCAGGTCAACCTCATCGACTCGATGGGCGGAGCGATCCTGTTCCTCGGTGCCAGCTCGTTGCCTTACGCGATCTTCCTGACCAAGGGGTTCATGGACGGGGTCCCGGTGGAGATCGAGGAATCGGCGTGGACCGAGGGCGCGGGGGTGCTGCGGGCCCTGTGGTCCGTGGTGCTGCCGCTGATGCGCTCTGGACTGGCGGTCGCCACGATCTTCACCTTCGTGAGCATGTGGGGAACTTCTTCGTCCCCTTCATGCTGCTGCTGAGCCCGGAGAACCTGCCGGCCGCGGTGACGCTGTACACCTTCTCCTCCCAGTACGGGCAGGTCGCCTACGGCCAGCTCGCCGCCTTCTCGATCTTCTACTCGATCCCGGTGGTGGTGCTCTACCTGTTCCTCGGCCGGACCCTCGGCCAGGGCTTCGCGGCCGCCGGCGGGGTGAAGGGCTGAGCCCGCGGCGCGCCGGGCATTCGGACCGCTCCGTCCGATCGGTCGCCCGGCGCCGTGACCTCGGCACCACCGACAGCTAGCGTGGTTCATCATCCCCGTCCACTGTCGAAGGAGCCACGATGACCGAGGAAGCCGACCGGACCCTCACGCCCGAAGTCGCCGCCCGCGCCCATGAACTCTCCACCCGGGACGGTCAGCCGTCGTTCCCCTCCCAGGACCAGGATCCGCCCGGGCTGACCGGGCCGATGCAGCCGATTCCCGACCACGGTGAGAGCTCCTACGTGGGCCACGGCCGCCTCGAGGGCCTCACCGCTCTCATCACGGGAGGGGACTCCGGCATCGGGCGGGCCGTCGCGATCGCGTACGCCCGAGAGGGCGCGGATGTGGCGATCTCGTACCTGCCCGAGGAGCAGGAGGACGCCGAACAGACCCGGCACTGGATCCAGGACGCCGGGCGTCGCGCTCTGCTGCTCCCCGGGGACATCCGCGACGAGCAGCTGGCACGCTCGCTGGTGGCCCGCACGGTCGCCGAGCTGGGCAGGCTCGACATCCTGGTCAACAACGCGGCCTTCCAGTGGGGGCGCGCGGAGCCCAAGGGCCTCGAGGGCATCGAGTCCGCGCGCCTGCATCGCACCCTGGCCACGAACCTGGAGGCGCTGTTCTGGATCACCCAGGAGGCCGCGCCGCATCTGGGCGAGGGATCCAGCGTGATCAACTGCTCCTCGATCCAGAGCTATGACCCGTCGGTGCCGCTGATGGACTACGCCGCCACGAAGGCTGCGATCAACAACGTCACAGTCAACCTGGCAGCCGATCTCGGCCCGCGCGGGATCCGCGTGAACGCCGTGGCCCCGGGCCCGATCTGGACCCCGCTGAACGTCGCGACGCGGGTGAGCGATGACTACGTCGAGTTCGGGGCGAACACGCCGCTGGGCCGCGCCGGGCAGCCCTCCGAGGTGGCCGGGGCGTTCGTGTTCCTCGCCAGCCCCTCGGAAGCGAGCTACGTCTCCGGGACGGTGCTGGGAGTGACAGGCGGGCGCCCGTGTTCTGAGCGCGGTGGGGCCGGCTCAGCGGAAGATGACGGTGCGGGTCCCGTCCAGCAGCACCCGCGACTGCGCGAACCAGGTCACCGCCTGGCGGAGCGTGCGCGCCTCGGCGTCCTGACCGATCGCCATCAGCTCCCTCGGGGAGCGGGTGTGATCCACACGGATCACGTCCTGCTCGATGATGGGTCCCTCATCGAGGTCGCTGGTGACGAAGTGGGCCGTGGCGCCGATCTGCTTCACGCCGCGCGCATACGCCTGCCGGTAGGGATTGGCGCCCTTGAACCCCGGCAGGAACGAGTGGTGGATGTTGATGCAGCGCCCGGCGAGCTCGGCGCACAGCTCTGGGGAGAGGATCTGCATGTAGCGGGCCAGGACCACCAGCTCGATGTCGTGCTCGACCACAGCTTCCCGGACCCGGTCCTCGAAGGCGGCCTTCGCTCCCTCGCCCTTGGTGGGCAGGTGCTCGAAGAAGGGCACCTCGTAGAAGTCGGCGAGCCGGTCCAGGGTGGGGTGGTTGGCGAGGATCAGCGGCACCTCGATCGGCAGATTCCCCGAATCGACCTGGAACAGCAGATCGTTCACGCAGTGCTTCGCGGTCGAGCCGAGCACCAGCGTGCGCAGGGGGCGGCCCACCACATCGATGCTGTGCTCGAGGCCGAACTGCTCCACCGCGGGGGCGAGCGCCGTCTCGAACTCCTCGAGCGTGGCGGGGGTGAGGACCTGCAGCCGCAGGTAGAACCGGTGCGTCGTGCCGCTCTCGAACTGGCGGCTCTCGCTGATGTTCCCCCGATCTCCACGATCGCTCCGGTCACCGCGTGGACGATGCCGGGAGCGTCCGCGCACACCACGGTGAGGACGAACTCGTTCAGCGCCGACGACGACTCGGGCGGGGTCTGGGAGAGGGGGATAGCACTGCTCATGACGCCATTCTAGGAAGAGCGGCGCGCTGAGGCCGCATCCGGGCGGGCGGGGTTGCTCACGGCCGCCCCTCACGCCACAGCTTCGAGGGCCACCAGATGACCTTTCCGAGGTCCAGCGCGAGCGCGGGCACCAGCACGGTGCGGACCAGGAAGGTGTCCAGCAGCACGCCGAAGGCGACGATGAACGCGATCTGCGCCAGGAACAGGATCGGGATCACGCCGAGCGCCGCGAAGGTCGCTGCGAGCACCAGGCCCGCCGAGGTGATCACCCCACCGGTGACCGCGAGTCCGCGCACCACACCTTCCCTGGTCCCGTGCTGGAGCGACTCCTCCCGCACCCGGGTCATGAGGAAGATGTTGTAGTCGATGCCGAGCGCCACCAGGAAGACGAACCCGTACAGGGGGACCGCCGGATCAGCGCCCGGGAAGTCGAACAGATGGTTGAACACCAGCGCGGCCACGCCCATCGCGGTGCCGAAGGACAGCACCGTGGTGGCGACCAGCAGCACCGGGGCGAGGATCGAGCGCAGCAGCAGCATCAGGATCAGCACGATCACGACCAGCACCACGGGGATGATCTGGGCCCGGTCGTGGGCGGAGGCGTCGTTGGTGTCGATCGAGGTCGCGGTGGGCCCGCCCACCAGGGCGGTGACGTCCTCGGAGGCGAAATCCGCGCGGACGTCGCGCACCGTCTGCTCCGCTGCGGAGGAGTCCGGGGCGTCGGAGAGCGTCGCCTGCAGCAGCACGTCCCCGTCCACCACTGTGGGCTCGGCGGCGGGAGTGCCGGGCGGGCCCTGGGGCTGGATGCCGTCCTCGGTCACAGGCGCGGAGCCGCTGGGGAGTCCTCGGCGGTGACGGTCACCGAGTCGATGCCGTCCTGGGTGAGCAGGCGGTCGGTCGCCGCCTGCAGCGAGGACTCCGCGACGATCACCTGCGCGGGGGAGCCGGCACCGGCAGGGAAGTGTTCGCCGAGCGCGACCTGGCCGTCGCGGGCGGAGGACTGCGCGAGCACCAGGTCGGACTGCGGCACGCCGTCGGCCTTGAGCTGGGTGGCGCCCAGGCAGACCACCGCGAGCACGATCGCGGTGAGGATCCACAGCGGCCGCGGGCGACGCCGCACCGCGTCTGCGACCCGGCCCCAGATGCCGTGCGCGGAGGGATCAGCACCGGCATCGGGTGCCTCGGGCGCGTAGTGGGGCCGACGGGGCCAGAAGGCCACCCGGCCGGTGACGTACAGCACCGCAGGCAGGAACGTCAGGGCGCCCGCCATCGCGAACACGATCCCGATCGCAGCGACCGGACCGAGCGTGCTGTTGGACTTCAGATCGGACAGCAGCAGGCACAGCAGGCCCGCGATGACCGTGCCGCCGGAGGCGAGCACCGGCTCGAGGGTGCCCCGCAGCGCCTGGACCGTGGCCGGCCAGCGCTCCTTCGTGCCTCGCAGCTCGTCGCGGTACCTGGCGACATACAGCAGGGAGTAGTCGGTGGCCGCACCGATCGCCAGGATGAACAGGATGCCCTGGGTCTGACCGGACAGCAGCAGGACGTCCGCGGCGGCCAGGTGCCAGATCGTCAGCAGCGCCGCGCACAGCGCGAACACGCTGGTGGACAGCACGATCAGCGGCAGCAGCAGAGAGCGGTACACGATGATGAGGATGACGAAGACGGCGGCGAGCGCGACACCGAGCAGCAGCCCGTCCAGGCCGGTGAAGCCTGCGGCGAGGTCGGCGGAGAAGCCGGCAGGTCCGGTGACATAGGAGGTGAGCCCCTCCGGGAGATCCGCGGCGAGCTCCTCCTCGACCTGTGTGATCGTCTGCGCCAGATCGGCGTCGGAGTCGATCGGGACGAACACCTGGACCGCGAGGCCGTCCTCGGAGGGGATCGCCGGGGAGATCTCGCCGTTGACCGCGTCGATCTCGGCGAGCGCCTCGGTGGTCTCGCCGACTGCTGCGGCGGCCTCTTCATCCAGCTCATCCGATGAGGTGATCACGATGATCGCGGGGATGGATTCGGAGCCGGTGAAGTCGGCCGCGCGCTGGGCGACCTGGGTGGCGTCCGCTGAATCAGGCAGGTACGTGGTGCGGTCGTTGGAGGAGACCTCGTCGACGCGCCCGAAGTACGGTCCCCCGATCGCCGCAGCGATCACCCAGCCGAGGATCAGGAGGGCCGGGAGCAGGATCCGCAGCGGGCGTACGGTCCGGGGACCTTGCGTCGGTGCGTGTTCTCTGTGGAGACGGGGGCGTCCGCCGGTGAGGCCATGGTGATCCTTCGGTGGTCGAGGTGAGCCGAGCACAGTCTGGCACACGTCGCTAGCTCGGCGAGATACATTGCCGGCGAGCAGAGCGATCTATGATGGGGATCATGAGCTCGCCCCACCCCGGCGAGGGCGGCCGTGAGCAGTCCTCCTCGCTGCCACCTCTTTTCTCCATCGATTCGAGCGACCGCCATCACGAGCTGGTCGACCGCACGGGCATGGATGCGCGTGACATCGCTCAGATCGATGCCTTGATGGCCGCGCTCTCGCGCCTGCGGGCCGCAGAGCAGGAGCTCTCTCGGAGGCCTCACTGCGCTACATGCGGCTCGGCGAGACCGATATGCGCGCCCTGCACTTCCTGATCGTCTGCGAGAACACCGAGACGCTCGCGACCCCGGGCGCGATCGCTCAAGCACTCGAGATCTCCAGCGCCTCGACCACGAAGCTGCTGGACCGTCTCGAGCGCGCAGGTCATATCCGGCGCGCACCGCACCCCTCGGACCGCCGCGCGCTGGTGATCAGCATCGAGCCCGCGACCCGCGCCTCGGCGATCCGCACCGTCGGGGCGCAGCACGCTCGTCGCGTCGACGCCGCCAAGCGGCTCACGCCCGCCGGGCGGGAGATCGTGATCGGGTTCCTCGACGACATGGCGGCAGAGATCTCGGTGGAGAACGCGGACTGGATCCACGAGGAATCCCCCGACGACCTGCACTGAGAGGGCTTCTTCGCGTGACGCCTTACCAAGCGGTCGGGCCGGTGACCTGCACGGGGAGAATCGGGGTGCGACCCCGGGAGCGGGTGCTTGACGGGGTGAGCACCCCGGGTGAGGGTCAGCACACCGGCACCTACTTGCCAGACGGGGTGGTCTTCGCTATGCGGCCGGGCGTGACGAGCGAGGCCGCCCTGCACCGTGACGGGAGGCCCCCATGGACACCACCATCTTCGAGCAGCACGAGTCCGAGATCCGCGGGTACTGCCGTGCCTATCCGACAGTGTTCGCCTCCGCT
This sequence comes from Brachybacterium sp. Z12, assembly GCF_014400405.1. Classification (GTDB taxonomy): domain Bacteria; phylum Actinomycetota; class Actinomycetes; order Actinomycetales; family Dermabacteraceae; genus Brachybacterium. The sequence continues at coordinate 1,733,399 of NZ_CP060496.1, forward strand.
TCCAATGCCCGCCAGGTCTCCGAGGACGGCACCAGCTACCTCGACTTCTTCGCCGGGGCGGGAGTGCTGAACTTCGGGCACAACAACCCGCGGATGAAGGAGGCGATGATCGCCTTCCTCCAGGCGGACGGCGTGGCGCACAGCCTGGACACCTACACCACCACCAAGCGCGACTTCATCTCCCGCTTCCACGAGGTGATCCTCGCGCCGCGCGGCATGGACCACCGGATGCAGTTCATGGGACCGACGGGCTCCAACGCGGTGGAGGCGGCGCTCAAGCTCGCCCGTCTCGTCACCGGCCGGCGCGAGATCGTCGCCTTCAGCCATGGCTTCCACGGCATGACCCTCGGGTCGCTCGCCGCGACGGCGAACCATGCCTTCCGCCAGTGGGCAGGGGTGCCGCTGACCGACGTCGTGCGTCTTCCCTTCGAGACCGCCCCCGGCGGCCGGACCGGGATCGCCGACTACGCCGCCGCGCTGCAGGACCCCTCGAGCGGGGTGACCGCCCCCGCGGCCTTCCTCATCGAGCCGGTCCAGGCCGAGGGCGGAGTCAACATCGCCAGCCGCGAATGGCTGCACGAGATCCAGGACCTGGCCCGGGAGGTCGGCGCGCTGTTCATCATCGACGACATCCAGGCTGGCGTGGGCCGCACCGGCGGCTACTTCTCCTTCGACGGCATGGACCTGGATCCGGACATCATCACGCTCGCTAAGGGACTCGGCGGCTTCGGCACCCCGATCGCGATGAACCTCAACAAGCCCGAGGTGGATGCCCACTGGTCGCCCGGCGCCCACACCGGCACCTTCCGCGGGCAGGGGCTCTCCTTCGTCGCCGGGACCGTCGCGCTGGACTACTTCACCGACGAGGCGTTCCTCGCCGACGTGCTGTCCAAGGGCGAGACGATGCGCGAGGCGCTCGAGGCGATCGCGGCGAAGCATCCGGACCGTGACTGGGAGGTGCGTGGCAAGGGCATGATGCAGGCTCTGGACACCGGGGACGGCGCCTTCGCCAAGCAGGTCCAGCAGGAGTGCTTCGAGCGCGGTCTGCTGATCGGCCCCTGCGGGAGCGGAGGCCGGGTGATCAAGCTGATCCCGCCGCTGACCATCCCCGAGGATGAGCTGAGCGAGGGGCTGGACCTTCTCGACCAGGCCATCGCCGCTGCGGTGAGGGCCGTCTGATGCGCCGCCGGTCCAGCATGACGTTTCCTCCCGAGGAGTACGAGCGCCGGCTGAGGGAGCTGCGCGAGCGGATGGCGCAGCGCGAGCTCGATGCGGTGATCATCACCGACCCCGAGAACCTCATGTATCTCACCGACTACCAGACCACCGGGTACTCCTTCTTCCAGGCGCTGGTCGTCCCGCTCGAGGCGGACTCGGTGATGATCACCCGTGCGCTGGAGGAGTCCAACGTGGTCTCGCGGACCTGGCTCGAGCATTCGCGGGCCTATCCCGATGACGGGGATGCGATCCTCGAGCTGGTCAGCACCCTGCGCGATCTGCGACTGGGGGACTCGAGGGTGGGGTACGAGCGCAACAGCTACTACTTCCCCGCCTATCAGCAGGATCGCTTCCACGACGCTTTCGGCGAGGGGCTGGTGGACTGCTTCGGCATCGTCGAAGCCGGACGGATCCGCAAGTCCGCCGAGGAGATCGGGGTGATGCAGCTGGCCGCGTACGCGGGGAGGCCGGGATGGCCGCGGGACTGCATGCGGCGATGGCCGGCGCCACGGAGAACGACGTCGCCGCCGCCATCACCTCCGCGATGTTCCGTGCTGGTGGGGAGTTCCCTGCGGTGCTGCCGTACGTCGCCTCCGGGCCGCGTTCGATGATCGGCCACTCCACCTGGGAGGGCCGGATGATCAGACCCGGCGAGCATGTGTTCCTCGAGGTCGGCGGCTGCTACCGCAGGTACCACACCGCCATGATGCGCACGGCGGTCAACGGCGCTCTGTCGGCGTCGATGCACTCCGCGCAGGAGCGGATGAAGGACACCCTGGCGGAGCTGCGCACCCTGATGAAGCCGGGGTGACCATCTCCGAGGTCGCCCACCTCACCCGCTCCCGCATCGAGAGCAACGAGGTGGGGGCGCAGCTGGTCACCCGGGCGGGCTACTCGATCGGCATCGCCTTCCCACCGTCCTGGGATGAGGGCTACATCGTGTCCCTGCTCGAGGGCGATGAACGCCCGCTCGAGGAGGGGATGACCTTCCATCTGCTCCCGTGGATGTGGGGTGTGGACGGGAACAAGACCGTCGGCATCTCGGACACCGTCCGCATCACCGAGGACGGCTGCGCGTCGTTCTTCACGCTGCCCGAGGATTTCACCATCCACGCGAGCGCCGCCCGGTCGTTCCCGACCGCCGCCGGCGTCGCGCCGAGCTTCTGAGAGGAGCTGCACCATGACCATGCTGACCGCCACTGATCCCACCACCGGGGCCGTCGTCCGCGAGGTGCCCGCTGCAACCCCGGCAGAGATCACCGCGATCATCGACCGCTCCCACGCCGCCTACACCACCTGGAAGGACACCACCGTCGCCGAGCGCGCCGAGGTGCTGCGCCGTGTCGCTGCCTATCTGCGCGAGCACACCGATGAGCTCGCGCCGCTGATGACCGAGGAGATGGGCAAGCCCATCGGGGAGGCGCACGGCGAAGTCGCGAAATCCGCGTGGGCCGCTGAACACTACGCCGAGCACGCTGCGAAGTACCTGGCCGACGAGCACCTGGACTCCGATGCGACCTCTTCCTACGTCCAGTACCTGCCGCTGGGCCCGGTGCTGGGGATCCTCCCTGGGAACGCACCGTTCTGGGTCGCGTTCCGCTTCTGCGCTCCGGCGCTGATGGCGGGGAACACCTGCGTGATGAAGCACGACCCCCATGTGCCGGGATGCGCTGCTGCGCTCGAGGAGGTGTTCCGGGCCGCCGGCGCCCCCGAGGGGATCTTCCAGACCCTGCTGGCCGCCACCGAGGACGTCGAGCAGGCGATCCGTGACCCGCGCATCCAGGCGGTCTCCTTCACCGGTTCCGACCGGGCCGGGGCGAAGGTCGCCTCGATCGCGGCGAGCGAGATCAAGCCCGCGGTGCTCGAGCTCGGCGGCTCGGATCCCTGCATCGTGCTGGCCGACGCGGACCTGCAGAAGGCCGCGGAGGTCTCGGCGCTGTCGCGGATCATCAATGCCGGCCAGTCCTGCATCGCGGCGAAGCGGGTCATCGTCGAGCGCTCCGTGCACGACGAGTTCGTCGAGCTGCTCACCGCGCAGCTGCGCGGCCTGAAGGTCGGCGACCCCCGAGATGAGGCCACGAAGGTCGGGCCGATCGCCCGGGAGGAGCTGCGCGAGAATCTCCACCGCCAGGTGACCACCAGCGTCGAGGCCGGCGCCACCCTGGTGATGGGAGGCGAGATGCCGGAGGGGAGGGGTTCTTCTACCCGGTGACGCTGCTCACCGGCGTCGAGCCCGGGATGGCGGCCTGCACGGAGGAGACCTTCGGTCCGATCGCCGTGGTGATCGCCGCGGACGACGCGGAACATGCACTGGCGCTCGCGAACGACACCCCGTACGGGCTCGGTGCGGCGATCTGGACCACGACCGAGCGCGGGGTCGAGATGGCCCGCCGCATCGAGGCGGGACAGGTCTCCGTCAACGGGATCGTGAAGTCGGATCCACGGCTGCCCTCCGGGGGATCAAACGCTCGGGCTACGGCCGCGAGCTGGGACCGCACGGCATCCGCGAATTCACCAATGCCCAGCAGATCTGGGTGGGGCCGGTGCGCAGCTGAACCGGTCCGACACTGCAGGAATGACGAACGGGCGCCTTCCGATCTTCTCGGAAGACGCCCGTTCGGCGTTTCGGTCGGGCTGACAGGATTTGAACCTGCGACCCCCTGACCCCCAGTCAGGTGCGCTACCAAGCTGCGCCACAGCCCGAAACCCTCCGTCACCGGAGGACCGTGGAACACATTACCCCGACCTCGACCTCGAGGCGAACCGGAACCGGCGTGACCTGCGGCACCTGAGTCGCCGTGGGGCCCGGAGCGCACGATGCGATAGGGGACCGCAGCACTGCGGCGTCCTCGCCGGGCGGGTCTGCCTCCCCGGCCAGAGCCACGCTCCTACACTGCAGACATGCGCAAGGCAGACCATTCGACACCTCACGGCGAGACTCCGTACTCGCCGACGTCGCTGCTGCGCGCCCTCACCGCCGACCCCTACGGTGTCGACACGCTGCGTGAGCATGAGCATCCGGCGGCGGAGGCGGCACCGCCCGATGTCGGGGCGACCCGTGCGATCACCCTGCTGCTGGCCCTGCTGCTCGGCTTCGTCGTCGCGGTCTCCGTCCTGGACCTGCGACAGGGAGCGGCAGCGGAGGACAGCCCGCGCGCACTGCTCGAGCAGGAGGTGCTCGACACCCGCGGCGAAGCGGAGCTCCTCACGCAGCGCCAGGAGGAGCTCGAGAGGGAGATCGCCCAGGCGCAGGGCGTCGTCCTCGAAGGGACCGGCGACGGGGCCCCCGAGCGACTCACCTCCTACGAGCAGGCCGGGGGCGGTGTATCCCTGAGCGGTCCGGGCGCGGTGCTCGTGCTCGAGGATTCCGCACCGCTGCCCTCGAGCCCCGGTGGCGGTGCCGGGAGCGTGAACCGCGTGACCGACGCAGATGTGCAGATCGCCGTCAACGGGCTGTGGGCCGCAGGGGCGGAGGCGGTCTCCATCAACGGCCAGCGCATCAGCGCCACCACCGCGATCCGCACCGCGGGCTCCGCGATCCTGGTCGATTTCCGGCCTCTCTCCCCGCCGTACAGCATCACCGCGCTGGGTGAGCCGGAGCAGCTGCGTTCCGCGGTGTCCGAGGGCGAGGCGGGGGAGTACCTCGACGAGATCTCGAGCCGCTACGGCATCCGGATGTCCTGGGAGAGCGAGGAGGAGCTCACCGTCCCCGCACGCGCGGTGGGAACGCTCCGGGAGGCGTCGGTGCCCGACGACGGCAGCACCAGCACGCCGGAGACCCCGCAGACCATCAACCCGACCGACCCGTCGGCCGCCGGACGCGGCGCCGAGGAGGAGACCCCATGATCGCCATCATCGGACTGGCGCTGGGCATCGTGCTCGGCGTCGTCGTCCAGCCCGACGTCCCCGCCGTGCTGCAGCCCTATCTCCCGATCGCCGTGGTCGCCTCGCTCGACACCCTCGCCGGCGGCCTGCGGGCGAGCCTGAACGGTGCCTTCGACTCCCACGTTTTCATCACCTCGTTCCTGTTCAACGTGCTGATCGCCTCGTTCCTGGTGTTCCTCGGCGACCAGCTCGGGGTGGGCTCCCAGCTCTCGACCGCGGTGATCGTCGTGCTCGGGATCCGTATCTTCTCCAACGCGGCGGCGATCAGGCGCCTGCTCTTCCGGTCATGAGCGACGGCACCCGCATCGCCGGCTCCCCGAGCAGCAGAAGCAGGTCTGGCGGCGGCTGCGCGAGACCCTGCGCCCGCAGGCGACCCTCTCGCAGGCGATCGTGGGCCTGCTGTGCCTGCTGCTGGGGCTGTCGATCGTGGCCCAGGTCAGGCAGGGCGATGACGCGCTCGAGGGCGCCACCCAGCAAGAGCTGGTGCGGCTGCTGGACGAATCGGGGCGGCATGCCTCTGCTCTGGAGGTGGAGAACGCGGAGCTCGATCGCACGCTCGAGGCGCTGCGCTCGGGGCGGGAGGGAGATGTCGCCGCTCAGAATGCGGCCGAGGATCGGCTGGAGGATCTCGAGATCCTCGCTGGTACGGCGCCCGCCCAGGGGCGAGGCGTGGTGGTCTCGATCGCCGATCCGGAGGCCACGGTGCGCGCCTCGACGCTGCTCGGGGTGGTCCAGGAGCTGCGGAACGCCGGCGCCGAGGTGATCCAGATCGGTCAGGTGCGAGTGATCGCATCAACCTCCGTCACGACCGGCCCCGGCGGGAGCCTCATGGTGGACGGCACCCCCATCGAAGCGCCGTACGTCGTGCGGGCGATCGGCGATCCCTCCGTGATGGAACCGGCACTGCGCATCCCCGGGGGCGCGGCGGACTCGGTCGCCGGGGACGGTGGGACGCTCGCGGCGACGGCCGACGACATGATCCTCATAGAGGCCACGGTCGAGCTCACCGCCCCGGAACACTCCCGGGTGGTCAAGTGATCGTCAATTCTTGACGCTGCATCGCCCTGAAGGTCCCCTGAGGGGCTGATCGCATGCGAAGATGGGCGAGCCGAATCCTGTGCGGTCATCGCCCAGGGTCCGTCGCAGGCCAGGAAGGGGTGCGCGGTGTCCGGGAACACCGAGTGGAACGACGATAATCTCGACCACACGTCGAAGCTGAGCGCGATCTCGCCCAGCGATCCCCTGGAGGAGACCGAGTCCGGTCTCTCGTCCCAGGATCGCCGAGCGATCGAGAACCTGCCTCCGCGCAGTGCGCTGCTGATCGTCCAGAAGGGTCCGAACCTGGGGGCGCGCTTCCTGCTCGACTCCGAGACCACCGTCGCGGGACGTCACCCCAAGAGCGAGATCTTCCTCGACGACGTGACCGTCTCCCGCAAGCACGCCGCGTTCGTGCGCGACGGGGACGGCTTCCTCGTCCGGGATCTCGGCTCGCTGAACGGGACGTACGTCGGCAAGGACCGGGTGGACGAGGCACGCCTCCAGGCGGGCCAGGACGTCCAGATCGGCAAGTACCGCCTGACCTATCACCCGTTCCACGGGCAGGACTGATCTGATGCCGGCCTCCGCTGCGCGCCGGCCGAGCTCCTCCGTTGCCACGAGGCTGAGCATCGGTCAGGTGCTCGAGATGCTGCGGGACGAGTTCCCCGATCTGGCGCATTCGAAGCTTCACTACCTCGAGTCCGAGGGGCTGATCTCCCCGAGCGCAGCGCGGCGGGATACCGCAAGTACAGCCGCGAGGACGTGGACCGGCTCCGGTTCGTGCTCAGAGCGCAGCGGGATCGGTTCTGGCCGCTCAAGGTGATCAAGGAGCATCTGCTCGAGCACGGCATCGACTCCGAGGTCACCTCGATCGCCTCTCGTCCCGGGCCCAGCTCCGCTCTGCAGGCGGTCCGGCTGGACCGCAGGGGCCTGGGCCGCGAGGCCTCCGTCGACGAGGACTTCCTGGCCGAGCTCGAGCAGTACGGACTGCTGGAGGAGGGTGCCCTGTTCTACGGGTCGACCGAGCTCGAGCTCGTCCGCGCCGCACGCGAGCTCGCCGAGGAGGGCCTGCACCCGCGCCACCTGGTGATGCTGCGCACCGCTGCGGAGCGGCAGGCCCACATGATCCGCTCGGTCGCGCGTCCGCGCTCCCGCGCCGGGGATTCCGCAGCACAGGGAGAAGCCCAAGATTTCGCGCGTGACCTGGGCGAATCGATGATCACCGTCCACGGGGCCGTGCTCCGCATGTCGCTGCGGGAGCACTGAGCCGGAGCGCGTCCGTCACCTCTCCGTGATCTTCGGACGGCGCGTTGCTGTCGGCCGAGGGGTACTTCGCGCTAGTCTGAGCGTGCGCTCTCATCCTTCCCCTCGGAGAGCCGGAACCCGGAGGTAGTTGTGAACGCCACGAGCGGCGATGATCGCACTGAGCAGACCACCGTCCCCGCAGAGCCCGCCCAGGGCGTGCTCTTCGATGATGTCGTGGACACTCCCGGCGAGCTCGGATACCGCGGCCCGGCAGCCTGCAAGGCCGCCGGCATCACCTACCGGCAGCTGGACTACTGGGCCCGCACCGGTCTCGTCGAGCCCGGCGTGCGCGCGGCGCACGGCTCCGGCAGCCAGCGCCTCTACGGATTCCGCGACATCCTCGTGCTGAAGGTCGTCAAGCGACTGCTCGACACCGGAGTCTCCCTCCAGCAGATCCGTGTCGCCGTCAGCGCGCTCCGTGAGCGAGGCATCGATGACCTCGCGGGCATCACCCTCATGAGCGATGGCGCCTCGGTCTACGAGTGCACCTCTGCCGAGGACATGTTCGACCTGGTCCAGGGCGGCCAGGGCGTATTCGGCATCGCGGTGGGCCGGGTCTGGCGCGAGGTCGAGAACGATCTGCTGAGCCTGCCCGGCGTGAACCCCGCCGATGACGCCGCCCTCGCGCTGCAGGACGAGCTGGCCGCGCGCCGGCGCTCCCGCCAGGCCGGCTGACCGGCACCCACAGACACCCAAGAACGGCGAGCCCTGGGAAGGGGCTCGCCGTTCTTGTGTATGAGCGCGAGGGTCGGAGAGGGCCGCAGCCCCCGACGTTCAGGAGTTCTGGCGCGAATCCATCACGGTCGCGAGCAGGGCGTCGAAGTCTTCGGTGAGGCGCTTGCCGGACGCTCCCTCGTACCGGTGCAGCGGGACGGCTCCGCCCTGCGCCTGCTGCAGGCCCACCCGCTCCTCGATGACGGGCGCGAGCACAGCCTCGCCGAAGAGCTCGCGCAGCTCCGCGAGCCGGTACTGGTGCTCGACCGAGCGCGGGCGGTAGCGGTTGACCACGAGCCCGAGAGGCTGCAGGCGGGGCGCGATGCCGTCCTCGTGCATCTCGGTGGCGAGCTTGAGCGCACGGTCCGCAGCGGTCACCGCGAAGAAGCCGGGCTCCGCCACGACCAGGGCCCGATCCGAGGCGGCCAGCGCCATCTGGGTGAGGCCGTTGAGCGAGGGCGGGCAGTCGATGAGCACGATGTCGTACTGATGGGTGCGCTTGTCCAGAGCCTGCAGGAGGCGGCGCACATCCTTGGATGTGGGCGCGGGGAGTCCATGATCGCGGAGCGGCTGGAGCCCGGGATGATGTCGAGGTGCGAGGTGGCATCCGACGACCAGGGCGTCTCGATGATCGCCCGATCGATGGTCTCGGTGCGCGGGGAGGACAGCACCTCGGCGATGTCCAGGGTGCTCGCCGGCTCCCCGAGCAGTCCGAGGGTCGAGTCACCCTGCGGGTCCAGATCGACCACGAGGGTGTTCACCCCTGATGGAGGGCGGCAGAAGCCAGGCCCAGGGTCACGGACGTCTTGCCGACGCCGCCCTTCAGGGAACACACACTCACGATGAACACACCCACAGTCTACCGACCCGACCCTGCACTCCGAGTGCACGACGGGCGGTAACCTGCGTGAATCGTCCGAAGGACACTGGAAAAGGGGGAGACGATGGGCCAGATCACGCATGAGCTCGTTCTCGAGGTGCTCGACGGCTGCGGCCAGAGCGCTCTGCAGGAGGCGAGCCGGCTCGGCTTCGCCCGGCTGGTGGGACCCACCGAGCTGACATTGAACAGCTCCGATCTCGACGCAGTGCGCTCCCTGCGACGGGTGGTCGCGGCATCGAGCAGCCTCACGGTCCCTGCCCGGCGCCCCCGGGAGCTGCTGGAGACCTCGGTGCAGCAGCGCCTCGGCGAGCTGCTCGAGGACATCCGGCGTCAGAGGCCGCGGCTGCGCTTCCATGGGCTGCGCCTCGAGGCCGCAGGCGCCCACACCCCCGATATGCGTCGGCTCGCCGCAGCCATGGCCGATCTCGCCGGTGTCCCGGTCGATGAGGAGGGCGACCTGGTGGTGCGGGTGCGTCGCGGCGCCCCACCCGGCACCTGGCAGGTGCTGCTGCGGACCACCCCGCGCCCGCTCTCCACCCGGGCATGGCGCACGGTCGACTACCCCGGAGCGGTCAACGCGACCATCGCCGCGACCGTGCTCGACCAGCTCGAAGTGGGACCCGAGGACTCGGTGCTCGACATGACCTGCGGATCTGGCACCTTCCTGGTGGAGCAGCTGCATGTGGAAGCGCCTGCCCGCGCCGTGGGAGTGGACCTGGACCCGTCCGCGATCGATGCCGCCCGAGCCCATCAGCGTGCGGCCCGTCGCAAAGGACAGGTGGAGTGGGTCGCCGCCGATGTGCTCGAGGCACCGCTCGAGCCGGGCTTCACCCGTCTGCTGACCAACCCGCCGTGGGGAACCCTCCACGGCGAGCACGACTCGAACGAACAGCTGCTCGCCGATCTGCTCCGTCGCGCCGCCGAACTGGCCGCTCCCGAGGCCCGGCTGGGGGTGCTCACCCACGAGATCACCCGGATGCACCGGGTGCTCGAGGAGGCAGCCTCCGGCTGGCGACTCCTCCGCGAGCACCGGTTCTTCCAGAAGGGCCACCACCCGCGGCTCTTCCTCCTCGAGCGCGGCTGAGCCCGGGGCTCACAGCCCCCGTCGGCCGTCCTGCAGCGCGCGCAGCGCGGCGGGCTCTCCATGGACCCTCACCCTGGCCGCCTCGTCACGGCCGCTGACCCACAGCAGCAGCTCGAGCGGATCGCCGTACACCCGCAGGCCCCCGGCGGAGTGGCGGGCACGCACCTGGCGCCCGCCGAGCGGTGAGACGAGGGTGACGTCGGCCTGCACCTGCATCGCCAGCGGAGCCATCAGCCCGACGGCGCGCCAGGCCCCCGCGGTGGACGCGGCCGAGAGCCGTCGGGGCTCCCAGTGATCCTGCGCGCGTCGCAGATCCTCGTGGTGGATCAGCAGCTCCGCCTGCCCGCTCAGCGCATCGAGCCGGCCGATGGGGAGAGCGGGCCGGGAGCGTCACGGAAGCGGGCGACCCGCTGCTGCCAGGAGCTCTCCCGGTATCTCGCGAGCGCCTCCAGGGCCCGCGTCCGCAGCGGCCGGGGAGCCGGGCGGCGAGCATCAGGTGAGGGGCCCGCTCCCGCAGATGGAGATGCTCGAGGAGAGCGGCGGCATCCCATCCGGGCAGGATCGTCGGTGCCTCCGCGCCGAGCGCGAGGAAGGTCGCAGCGAACTCCTCGCGCTCGGTTTCGTGCTCGTTCCGGCTGCCGGTCATCTCAGCCCTGCTGGGAGAACGCGGCGTCGAAGGACACCTCGGAGATCGGGTAGTCGAGGGTCTTCAGGTGCGCCAGCGCCTCCTTCGCCCCGTGGAGGCGGTCCATGCCGGCGTCCTCCCACTCGATCGAGATCGGGCCCTCGTAGCCGATCGAGCGCAGTGCGCGGAACGCCGCGTCCCACGGGACGTCCCCGCGGCCGAAGGAGACGAAGTCCCAGCCGCGGCGGGGGTCGCCCCACGGCAGGTGGGAGCCGAGGCGCGTGTTCCGCCCGGTCACGCGCACACGGATGTCCTTGCAGTCCACGTGGTAGATGCGGTCGGCGAAGTCGGTGATGAAGGAGACCGGATCGATCTCCTGCCACATGAAGTGCGAGGGGTCCCAGTTCAGGCCGAAGGCCTCGCGGTGCCCGATCGCCTCGAGCGTGCGCTGGGTGGTCCAGTAGTCGTAGGCGATCTCCGAGGGATGGACCTCGTGGGCGAAGCGCACCCCGCACTCGTCGAAGACGTCGAGGATCGGGTTCCAGCGGTCGGCGAAGTCCTGGTAGCCCTCGTCGATGACGGACTGGGGGACCGGCGGGAACATCGCGACGTACTTCCAGATCTTCGAGCCGGTGAAGCCGATGACGGTCTTCACCCCGAGCTTCTGGGCGAGCCGCGCGGTGTTCTTCATGTCCTCCGCGGCGCGCTGGCGCACACCCTCCGGGTCGCCGTCGCCCCAGACGGCGGAGCCCACGATCGCCTCATGACGGAAGTCGATCGGGTCGTCGCAGATCGCCTGGCCCTTGAGGTGGTTGGAGATGGCCCAGCACTTCAGACCGTGCTTCTCCAGGATCCCCAGCCGCTCGGCGATGTACTCGTCATCGTCCCAGCGGGATGCGTCCAGGTGCTCGCCGGCGACGGCGATCTCGAGGCCGTCGTATCCCCAGCCGGCCGCGAGTTCGGCGACTTCGTCCAGGGTGAGGTCGGCCCACTGGCCGGTGAACAGGGTGTGCGGGTGAGACATATCGGTGATGCTCCTTCTCAGAGGGTGATGGTCGTGCCGTCGGCGGCGTCGGAGGCGATGATCGCGTCGAGCACACGCTGCAGCGCGAGGCCCTCGGCGAAGTCGGGGAGAAGCGTGGCTGGTCACGGTCGTGGATGGCGAGCAGCAGGTCGCGTGCCTGGTTCGTGAAGGCGTTCTCCCAGCCCAGCACGTGTCCCTGGGGCCACCAGGCCTCGAGGTAGGGGTGCTCGGGCTCGGTGACCAGGATCCGGGCGTAGCCCTGCTCGGCGATCGGGACGGTGGCGTCGAGGAACCAGAGCTCGTTGGGGCTCTCGAGATCGAAGCGCAGCGCTCCGTCGGCGCCGAACAGCTCGATCCTCAGGCTGTTCTTCGCGCCGGTGGCCATGCGGGAGACCTCCACGGAGGCGATCGCGCCGCCGTCGAGCTCGAGGCTCGCCCAGGCCGCGTCGTCCACGGTCACCGGCTCCGGGCCGTCGTCGCCGGGGCGCTCGGGGACCATCGTCGCCAGCCTGCCCCGTACTGCGGTCACGCGCTTTCCCGTGAGGTGCTGGATCTGGTCGATCGCGTGCGAGCCGATATCGCCCAGAGCTCCGGAGCCGGCCGTCTCCTTCCGTAGTCGCCAGCTCATCGGCGCCTCTGCGTCCACCAGCCAGTCCTGCAGATACGCAGCCTTCGCCTGGCGGATGCTGCCCAGGCGCCCGGCGTCGACGAGCTGTTTGGCCAGGGCCAGCGCCGGCACGCGGCGGTAGGTGAAGCCGAGGGCCGCTACCTGGCCCCTGGCGGTGGCGGCGCGGGCGGCCTCGACCATCGCCTCGGCCTCGGCGGTGTCGTTGGCCAGGGGCTTCTCGCACAGCACGTGCTTGCCCGCTTCGAGCGCGGCGATGGCGATCTCGGCGTGCAGGAATCCCGGGGTGCAGATGTCGACGATGTCGATGTCATCGCGCGCGATCACCTCGCGCCAGTCGGTGGCGTGCTCCTCCCAGTCCAGGCGCTGGGCGGCGTCGGCGACGGCCTCCTCCTCATCACGGCCCACGATCACCCGGCGGGCGAACTCAGGGACGTCGAACGCGGCGGAGACGGTGCGCCAGGCCTGCGAGTGGGCGCGACCCATGAAGGCGTAGCCGATCAGGGCGACGCCGAGCGGGCGGGGGGAGGGTTCCGGCACGGGGAGCTCCTTCGTGGAAGGGGTGGTCACAGGGGCGTGGTCGGGTGGACGTCGCCCGCCGGTGTCGTACCGGGGGCCTCTCGCAGGAGTTCGACGAGGGTGGTGAAGGAACGGCCGACGGCGTCGAAGATGTCCCCGTCGTGGTCGTCGAACTCGATCGCCCCGATCTCGAGCCACGGGGCGGCCGCGAGGATCGAGGGCAGGTCCATGTCCCCTTCTCCGAGGCTGAGCTGGGACTTCACCTCACCCTGCAGCGGGCCGTCCTTGAGGTGGACGAGCTGGACGCGCTGGCCGAGCCGGTCCAGCAGTGCGGCCGGGTCGGTGCCGCCGACGGCCGACCAGAAGGTGTCCAGCTCGAGCACCACCCGGGGTCGAGGTGATCGGCCAGCACCTCGAGCCCGCACCGGCCGTCGAACACCGGCCGGGCCTCGACATCATGGTTGTGATAGCCCACGCGCACCCCGTGCTCGGCGGCGATGGAGGCCAGCTCGCCGAGCCGCTCGGCCGTGCGCTCGATGTCTCGTTCGTCAGTCCACTTCTCGGCGTCCCAGCGGGGTTCGACGACCGTGCGCACGCCCAGGTCCGCGGCGGCGGCGAAGACCCGGGCGGGATCCTCCTGCGTCATCAGGGAGGCGTGGGCCGAGGGTGCGGCCAGGCCGTTCTCGGCCAGCAGCGTCCGCAGGATCTGCGCATTCTCCAGCAAGCGGTAGGGCTCCACCGCGGTGAATCCGATCTCGGCGAGCCGGCGGAGGGTGCCGGCTGGGTCGGCGGAGAAGCTGTCGCGCACGCTGTAGAGCTGTACGGAGATCTGCACTGCCTGCTCCTCGGGCCGGTGGGTCGCTGATGTCGGCTTGTTCACAAGCCTATGTCGGCGATCAGGTCCCAGCAAAGCCTGGAGGTGCCATGAGGCGCCGAGTGCAGGAGACTGGACGCATGGAGAGACATGTGCGTGCGTGGATGAGGGCCGAGGTGGCCGAGGGGACGGACATCGCCCTGCTGGTCGCGGTTTCCGACGCCCCCGCGGCGCAGGAGGAGCTGAGCGTCCTCGCCGACGGTGCCATCCAGCCGGTGACCGAGACCCGCGATCGCTTCGGCAATCGCCTGCACCTGCTGCACGGCCTTCCCGAGGGGCCTGTCGAGATCGTCTACGAGGCATCCGGGGTCAGCGCTGCCGAGGCTCCGGACAGCGAGGAGTCCGACGCCGTGATGCATCTGCGACCCTCTCGCTACTGCGAGGTCGATGAGTTCGGGAGGATCGCCGCGGAGATCGTGGGCGGGCGCGAGGGCGCCGAGGCCGCGGACGCCGTCGTCGGCTGGGTGGATGGTCACCTGGACTATGTGCCCGGCTCGAGCACGATCACCGACTCGGCCCGCTCCACCTATCTCGCGCGGCAGGGGGTGTGCCGCGACTACGCGCACCTCACCGCGACGCTGCTGAGGGCGAGCGGCATCCCCGCACGATGCTCCTCGGTCTACGCGCCGGGGCTCACCCCGATGGACTTCCACCTGGTGGTCGAGGCGCTGATCGAGGGGACCTGGCGGGTGTTCGATGCGACGCATCTGGCGCCGCGCGCCTCGATGGTGCGGATCGCGACCGGGCAGGACGCGGCCGACACGGCCTTCATGACCACCCTGGCCGGGAACGTCACCCTGACCGGCATCCAGGTCACCGCAGTGGTCGATCCGGGGCTGCCCCGCGAGAGCACGGGGAGCAGGTCACGCTGCGCTGAGGCAGGCCTCTCAGAGGCTCGGGGTCTCTGGGTCCTCGGGATCCTGCGGCGTGGGGGCTCCTCGGAGCCGCCGGCGTCCCCGGTGTCCTCTTCGAAGCTCGCGAGGTACTCCTGGACCTCGGCGGCGATCGCGTCGGCCGTGGGGACCTCCGCTCCTGCGCCGGAGGTGATCATCCGGTCGAAGCGGTTCTCGAGCCCGTCGACCATCTCCTGGAGCTGGGGCTGGGCATCGATCTGCGCTGCGACCGCTTCGCGCACCGGCGCGGCCTGCGCCTCGAGGGCCTCGAGAGGCACCTGTGGGCCGCGCTCCTCGGTGATCGCTCCGAGCAGGGCGATCGCCGCGTCGGGATAGGACATCTCGTGGAGGTACTGGGGGACGTGCACTGTCAGCCCCACCACCTCGTGCCCGCCCTCGGCCAGACGCATCGTCAGCAGCGCGGTGAAGGGGGCGCGCAGCCGGAAGGTGCCCGGCATGGTGCGGCGCACCGCGATCGACTCCGGGTCGCCGGCGAAGCGGGTCACCGGCAGCTCGCGGGTGTGGGGGACCGGTGCGGGGAAGCCCTGCAGCAGCAGGGTCCGCTCGATCCCGAGCTGCTCGACGACGATCCGCAGGGCGTTCGCGACCCGCTCCCACTGGAAGGACGGCTCGGGGCCGGTGAGGAGGAAGAAGGTGTCCCCGTCGAGCGCGGTCACCTCGTGCAGGAGGATCTCGGGCTTCGCGTACTCGGTGAAGTGGTCCAGCTGCAGGGTGACCTCGGGGCGATGCCCGGCGTAGTCGTACACCTGATCCATGTCGAGGCGGCCCACTACGCGGCTCTCGAGCGTGTTCAGCAGCTGGTCGTCGACCAGCCGCTGGGCATCGCCAGCATCGCTGTAGGCGCCGAGGGTGACGAGCAGGGTCCGGCCGCGCAACGCGCGCGAATCGACGTGACGCTCGTAGCTGAACAGGGTCGTCGGATCCATCATGACCTCCAGGGCGACGGGCCGCGGGACAGCGGCGCGGGTGACGACTCCTACAACGTGGCGGGACCCGGACCTATTCCAGCCCGGCTGTCGGTCTCACGTGAGCAGCGCCACGAATGCGGCGCTGGCAGACTGGTCCGATGCGCGCAGTGATCTGGGACCTCGGCGGAACGCTGATCGACACCTATCCCGATGTGGATCGGGCCCTCGCCTCGGCGCTCGATCCGCAGCCCGATGAGCAGCTGCTGCACGAGGTGGCGCAGCTGACCCGGATCTCGAGCTCCCGCGCCATCAGCACCCTTGCCGCGCGGCACCAGGTGGCAGAGCACCGTCTGCGCGCCGCTTACGAGGCGACGAAGCTGCACTGGCAGGAGCATCCGCCGGCGGCGATGGAGGGAGCCCGGGACCTGCTCGAGGCCGTGCACGGGGCCGGCGGGCTGAACCTGGTGGCGACTCATCGAGAGCGGGGGAGCGCTGCTGCGCTGCTCGAAGTTCTGGAGCTGCCGATCGACGACATGGTCTGCGCGCCTGATGGCTTCGCGCGCAAACCCGATCCGGCGATGGTGCTGGCTCTCCTCGAGCGGCATTCGCTCGCGCCGGAGGACTGCCTCGCGGTGGGGGACCGGCCCGCCGACATCGCCGCAGCCCGCGCCGCCGGAGTGCCTGGAGTGCTGCTGGAGACCGCTGGCGTCGAACTGGCAGCCGGGGACGCAGAGCGGGTGACGTCGCTGCCCGCGCTCGGCGCACGGCTCAGCCGACGTGAGTGACTGGCCGGGAGCCTCCGGTGGGAGTCGACAGCACCGCAGGATCCAGGCGAAGCACCCCACGGTGCGCGTCACGCTGGAACAGTCCGAGCATGGAAGCGAAGGCGATCGCGACGCCGCTCATCTCCAGCAGCTCCTCGAGCATCGTCCCGTAGATGAAGGCGTTGTTCACGATGTGGTCGTTGCCGGCGAGGACCATCCCGTTCACGCTTTCGACGCCGATCGCGCCGAGCAGGAAGAGCGCCGCGCCGAAGATCAGCCCGTTGCGGACTCGTGCCGGCAGGTCGAGGACGAGGCGGAGCAGCAGCAGCCCGATGACCAGTGCGATCGGTGCCCCGAACAGCACCCACGAGAACCCGAGGTCGAAGGGCAGGTGCTCGAGCAGGCGGTCCGCCGGGAGGTCGAGCCGCTCATGCACCTCGAGGTATTCGTCCACAGAGGCGAACAGGGCGATGGCCGCCACCAGCCACCATGCTCCGCGCCGGACCGGACGAGAGCACGCGATGACCGCCGCCACCACGCCCATCAGCAGCCACAGCCCCGAGTTGTACCAGGTCGCCATGTTGTACTCGCGACCCACGTCGAAGTACCAGAACACGGTATGCAGGTTCTGCGATAGCAGCCCGGTGGTGCGTTGATGCGCCAGCAGGAACACCAGCGAGATGACGATGATCATCACGGCGACCACGATCAGGCTGAGAGCTGCCCGGTGCTGGGCCAACGGTCTGAAGTCCGCGGGTGCGGGCGACGAGGTGGACATATCCGGAGTCTATGAACACTCGGTGAGATCGAGGTGAATCCACGATGTGGACGCTCTCATGCGTGTCGCGGGGGAGCAGGGCACTACCGTGGGAGGTATGGCGATCATCTACCGAGCCGAGCTCAGCCCCTCCAAGACCGAGATCCTGCGTGACTTCCTGTCCGGGCGTTCCTGGGGAGAGTCCGGTGAGCTCGAGCTGCTCGGCGCGTACCGCTTCGATGATCCTGCCGGCGAGGTCGGTGTGGAGTGCCATCTGGTGCGCGTGGGGAGACGATCTACCATCTGCCGCTCTCGTATCGTCCTGCTCCCGTCGAGGATGCCGAGGCGTATCTGCTGGCCACCATGCAGCATTCGGTGCTCGGCGATCGCTTCGTGTACGACGGTCTGGCCGATGAGACCGCGCTGGACTGCTTCCGGCGCGCGATCTGTGGGGAGCAGCAGCAGGCGGCGCTCGAGATCTATGACGAGGATGGAGCACTGAGCGAGACGCTGCCGAAGAGCGTGACGCTGAGCCTCGAGGTCGATGAGGGTGAGGAGCCGCCCACCGGCGACGAGCTGCTGGACGGCACGCCGTTCACCATCGCGCGCACGCTCGGCGATCTGGACGGCGTGGTGCGCCTGCGCGCGACCTGGGACGGCGACAGCGCGGTCGTGGCAGCACTCTGAGGGGAGCACAGCTCGTAGAGCAGTCCCTGCCGACCTCCAGTCCCACTTTACATAACGTACATTATCGGCGGCGTATCGAGAGGGCTGTTCAGACGCAGCTGGGGCCCTGATCGACACTGTCGGGACTGTCGAGCCCCACCAGCACGCCGCACAGAGCCCAGCGCCGTTCTCACACGCGACCAGACGACGCACACAGGCATCCGCAACACAGGCATCGACAAGCCGGCCCCGACGATCTCGCCCTCACCGCGGCAGGACGTGACGGGCGTAGGCCAGGTCGGCCAGCTCGACCAACGCCCTCACACGACGTCTCCGCAGCCGCCTCACGGCCCCAGCCGCACCGGAACGGTCCAGTCGCGCCGCTCCCCTGACAGGCACCAAAAAGTCCCCTGACCTCCACTAACGTAACGTTCCTGCAGGTCACAGCCTCGCGTACGCTGTCTCGGTATCCCCGTCGCCCGTCAGACCACGCCGGTATGGGGATTGGCGGTGCTGCTCCCCGGCCCGCGAGCACGAAGAAGGTCACCGAGAGCATCGATCCCACCACCATCGCGATCGCCATCGGCAGCGCGGAATGGGTGCCGGCGATCCCGACCAGCGGCGCCGCGATCGAGGCGGAGAAGGAGAAGCCAAGCCCCAGCATCGCAGAGCCGGTGCCCGCGAACTCCCGCGCCTGGTCCGAGGCCAGCGCTCCGCCGTTGCCGAAGATCATGCCCTGCGGCGCGACGGTGAAGAAGAACGCCGGCAGCACGATCCATGCCGGGGTATCGAGGAACAGGCTCCCGATCAGCAGCGAGAAGCTCGCGAGCGATACGACGGCCAGCCCCACCCGGATGAGCTTGCGGGGATGGATGGTGCGGGTCAGCCGGGCGGACAGCAGCGACAGCGTCATCATGCCCACCGAGTTGATCGCGAAGCTCACCGAGTACTCGGTCGAGGTGAAGCCGAGCATCTCCTGGACCACGAAGGAGGAGGCGGACACGTACGCCATCAGCGCGAATGCGGAGAACGCGTTGACCAGCATGTATGCGACGAAGATCCGTCGCCGCAGGAGTGTGCGCACGTTCCGCAGGAAGGTGCGGAACCCGCCCGAATGGCGACGTGAGACGGGCAGGGACTCCGGGATCAGGAACAGCACGCCGATCAGCGAGATCAGCGACATCACAGCGATCGCCAGGAAGATCTCCTGCCACTGACCGAACACCAGGATGAGCCCGCCCAGCAGCGGAGCGACGATCGGGGCGACACCGCCCACGCCCTGCATGATGTTCATGATCCGGAACAGCTCAGGGCCGTCGGTCATGTCGATCAGCACGGCCCGTCCCAGCACCATCCCGAACCCTCCGCCGATGCCCTGCAGCACCCGCACTCCCAGCAGGACCTCGGCGCTCGGGGCAAAGGCGCAGCCCACGGAGGCGAGCAGGCACAGGATGATCCCGAGCAGCAGCGGGGCGCGGCGGCCGATCCGGTCCGAGAGCGGTCCGGCGACCACCTGTCCGCTCGCGGTGCCCAGGAAGAAGGCGGTGAGGGTCAGCTGCATCCGCGAGGCGGTCGTCCCCAGCTCCGCGGCGACCTCCGGGAACGCGGGGATGTACATGTCCGTCGCGAGCGGGCCGATCGCGCTGAGCGTGGTCAGCACCACGATCACCATGGCGGTGACCTTGCCGCGGGTGCGGCGCAGCTCCTCTTCGGTGGGCCGCTGGGCGAACTCGTGGTCCGCTGGGTCCTCGAGCACGGGGATCGAACCGGTGATGGTGGGGATCGCCCCGGTGATGGTGGGGATGCCACCGGTCACGGTGGGGGTCGGCTCCTCGTTCGAGGTGTCGTCGGCGCGGGACACTGCGGGCCTTCCTGGCGGCGCGGAACGGAATGGGCATGCGTCGAGCCGCGCGGATCCCTCCAGGGATCTCGCCCGGCTCGAAGCTCTCATCCTATGTCTGCCCGCAGCTGACAGTGAAGGGGTCTTGCCGAGGCTGCGGGCCTCAGGTCATCTCAGGAGCGCTGACGGCGTTCGTACATCCACACGATGCCCACGGCGGCCAGGTCCACCGCGATGAACAGGAGCATGAACGGTCCGCCCATCCCGACGGAGCGGTCGATCTCGATCCCCTGGCCTCCGGCGAACAGCGCGGCGGCCACCATCATGATCACGTTGTTGGCGACGTGGAAGGCGATCGGGGCCTCGAGCCCGCGACTGATCACGGCCATCGCCGCCATGCAGAGACCGAAGGCGGTGTAGTAGGTCAGCAGCCACGGATCGATCGACATGTGCACCAGGCCGAACATGACGCTCGAGCCGATCATGCCGACGATCAGGGCGGGCTTGGCGGCGCGGACCCAGCTGGCCACGGCGGGCATCACCGCGCCGCGGAACAGCAGCTCCTCCCCTGCAGCCTGCAGCGGAGTGGTCAGCAGCGCCACCAGCACCAGGCCGACGGTCGTGCCGGTGATGGCGAAGCTCTTCAGGCCTGCTGCCTCGGGCGCGACCAGCGCGGACAGCCCCAGCGCGACGAGGACCAGCAGGGAGAAGGCGCCGAAGTACACGCCCCAGCGCCGCAGGCTCATCCGTCGCGGGGAGGCCAGCAGGGAACGCCACGGCACCCGACCGATCAGCGCGGTCAGGAGCACGGCCAGCGGTCCCATCGCGGCGAGGCTGAGGTTGATCGCCACCATCATCAGCGGGGAGATCGTCATGTCCATCGGGTCCCGCCCGAAGGCTGCCTGCTCCACCAGGATCACGATGAGGGTGAACAGGATCTGCAGCACGAACATAGCGATGAGCAGCACCGGGATGATCACCAGCGGCTTCCACCAGCGCATCCGCAGGTGCGTGCCGAAGAAGCGGGTGTCGTCCACGGCCTGGGCAGGTGCCGGGTTCTGGGCGCCAGCGGTCTCGAGGGGGTCGACGGTCGGCGGAGGGGAGGAGTGGGGAATCGTCGTATCCATGGGTCCACCCCCCCCGCCGGTGCCGCAGCGCACATGCACGGATCGGTCAGCGCCTGTTCGACCTTCGTCGGGGCGTCCGGCGACTTCCCTGCGTCATCCGTCGGTGCGCTGCACCTCGGCGAGCCGACGCTGGTAGCTGGCGTCTGTGCGCTTCATCCAGCGGATCACGGCGGAGGTCACCGGGATCATCGCGTACTGGACGAGCACCTTGTAGAGGACGCCGAGGATCGTGTATTCGGCCCACTGCTCGATGGTGGTGATCCCGATCGCGACGGAGGCGATCGAGCAGAAGATGATGGTGTCCACCAGCTCGCCGAGTCCGGACGAGGTGAACAGGCGAGCGATCAGGCCCCTCTCCCCCATCCGGCGCTTCATGCGCGTGACGACGAAGGAGTTCAGGCTTTGACCGACGAGGAAGCCGGCCAGGCCCGCGAGCACCACGATCCAGACCGGGCCGAGTGCGAGCTCGAGCGCTTCCTGCTTGGCGAGGCCGTACTCGTCGGGGAACGGCGGCAGCGCGATGATGTCACCTGATAGCTGATCGAGGCCAGGATGCTGACGGCGAAGGAGGTCAGGATCGCGCGGCGGGCACTGCGGGCACCGTACAGCTCGGTGATGATGTCGCCGAGCACATAGGCGAGGGGGAAGAGGAAGAAGCCGCCATCGGTGATGATCTCGAAGCCGGTGCCGGGGACTGTCCCGAAGCTGACGCCCTTGGCGGCGCCGATCCCCGACAGCACCACCACGGTGACCATGGCGGCGAGGAGGATGTCGAAGTGAGAGCTGCCCCGGTCGGCGTAGACGGCGCCGACCGGGCGTCCAGACTGCTCAGCGGTGGGAGTGGGGTTCTGTTCTGAAGTCACCGAGGCAGGGTACACAGCCGGCCGGTGGTGCGTTCAGATGCCGTCGGCGCCGTAGTCGTACTCGCCGACGAAGCGCGCGAACTGCTCCTCGCTGCCGTGCCAGAGGTTCGAGTCGCCAGCGAAGGGGCCGGAGTCCGAGTACTGCCACATCTCCCAGCCCCACCAGCGGCCCGGCAGAGTGGTGGGAGGCTCGCTGCTGTAGGAGGCGAGGAAGAGCGGGGAGTTCACCGGGGTCCAGTCCCCCACCACGTCGTTCCACCAGTGCAGGTTCGTGTACAGGACCGGCCGACGACCGGTCTGCTCGCGGTAATGGTCGGAGAAGCCCATGATCCAGTCGCGCATCTCCTGCTGGCTGAGTCCGTAGTTGCGCGGGATGCCGCTGTAGCCCTCGAGGTCGAGCATGCCGGGCAGGGTGATGCCGTCCTCGCTCCAGCCGCCGCCGTTGTTGAGGAAGAAATCGGCCTGCTCCGCCGGGTCGCCGGAGTCGGGGCGCGCGAAGTGGTATCCGCCGCGCGCCAGGCCTGCGCCACCCGCACCGAGGTACTGATGATCGAAGTCGGGGCTGCGATAGGTGCGGCCCTCGGTGGCCTTGACGTACGCGAACCGGGAACCGAGCTCGGCCTGCGCAGCCCAGTCGACCTCCCCTGCCAGCCGGAGACATCCTGGCCGTGGATGCCCGCGGCGTTCGCGGACGGGGCGGCGAGAGCGGCGGTGCCGGTGCTGAGCGCGGCGGCGCCGAGCACACCCCACGCAGGACGGAGCGGCGGGAGGTTCCAGAGGCGGCGGGAGGAGGTGCGAGATGGCGGGGGCGGTACGACGACATGGCGTCTCCTGGGGAAGAGGGGAAGCGCGGTGCGACGGCCGTCACACCTGGACCACCGTACGCCCCCGCCACCCCTCGCTGTCCACGGGCTGCGCGAACCAGGCGTGTCTCGACGAATCGGACAGATCAGCGCGGCGCTATGAAGGCATGCAGGGTGCCCAGGATGGTGGTCGCGGCGAGCTCGGTCACGTCCCGCTCCTCCATGTGCTCACGCAGCATGAGATCGATGAAGATGCCGATCAGCAGCTGCGCGAGATCCTCCGGGGCCAGCAGTGCACGGGCACCGGAGGCCTCGAGGCGCATCGTGAGCAGCGCACCGATCTGGTCGCGCAGCCGCTCGCGCTGGACTGCGAGCTCGGCGCGCATCTGCTCGTCGCGCAGAGAACGCGCGATCGCGTCGGAGTAGAGCAGGTACCACTGCCGCCCGAAAGGTCGGATCCCCTCGAACACCGCGAGCATCACGCCGGCATCGTCGAGATCCGGAACCTCCCGGCCCTCCTGAGGGGTGCCCTGAGCGACTGCGGAGTCGACCGCGCTGTTCGCGATGGCGATCAGCTCCGCGGTGACCTCGTCGAACAGTGCGCTGAAGACTTCCTCCTTGGTGGAGAAGTTCGAGTAGAAGGCCCCACGGGTGAACCCTGCGGCCTTCACGAGGTCGTCGACCGTCGCGCCATCGACACCCTTCTCCACGAAGACCTCGAGCGACGCTCGCACCAGCTTGGTGCGAGTGTTCTCCCGGCGCCGGGTGCCCGTGGACTCGGGCAGCGGCTCGAACAGATCGGTCATGGCTCCTCGGAGGGGAAGGGCGGGTGGGATGACTCTCACTCCGCGGCACTCAGCGGACGTTGATGTCCCGCTAGATCGCCCGATACTATCGCATCGATACATTCGTGTATCGAATGCGTGGGCGTCTCGAGTGGGGAGGTCCGGCGTCTCCCCTGCTCGTGCTCGCCATGGAGGCCGTGTGTCCTCGTCCCTGTACCGTCTCGGCCTGCGAATGGCCTCGCTCCGCTGGAAGATCGTCGGGGCCTGGCTGGCGCTGCTCGTGATCGTCGGCGCCCTCGCCATCGGCCTCGCCGGCACCTTCTCCACCGACATCGAGATCCCCGGCACCGAGGGTCAAGAAGGCATCGACGCCCTGGCCAACCGGTTCCCCGAGATGGGCGGCACCGCCGGCCAGATCGTCTTCGTGACCGAGGATGGCTCCCCGGTCGACGAGCACCAGGACGAGATCGACGCGCTCATGACCGAGGTTGGAGAGGTCGAGCACGTCTCCGTCGCTCCGTCTCCCTTCGACGACCTCTCCCCGGTACCCGCGCCGAGGACGACAGCGCGCTGATCGGCCAGTTCCAGATGGACTTCCCGGCAGGGATGTACCCCGCCGGATCCGTCGACGAGATCACCGAGCTGGTCTCGGAGACGAACTCCGATGTGCTGGAGGCGCACCTCGGCGGACAGGTGCTCCAGAGCGCCGACATCCCCTTCGGAGCCGGCGAGATCATCGGCGTCGTCGTCGCGCTGATCATCCTCACGATCGTGTTCCGGTCCCTGCTGCCAGCCCTCATCCCGATCGTCACCGCGATCGTGGGCGTCGGCGTCTCGATGCTCGCCCTCGTCGCGCTCTCCGCCGGGATCGACATCCCCTCGGTCACCACGGCGCTCGGCGCGATGCTCGGCCTCGCCGTCGGCATCGACTACGCGCTGTTCATCCTCTCCCGTCACCGCGACCAGCTCAGCCAGGGCGATGACGTGCACGAATCGATCGGCAAGGCGCTGGCCACCTCGGGAAGCGCCGTGATCTTCGCCGGCATGACCGTGATCATCGCCCTGGTCGGCCTGTTCATCACCGGCATCCCCTTCCTCACCGTGATGGGCGTCGCCGCGGCCGCGACCGTCGCGCTGTCCGTGGTGGTCGCACTCACCATGCTCCCGGCGATCATGGGGATCCTCGGTGAACGCCTGCGCCCGCGCCGGATCCGCCGCCTGATGGCGGAGAACGACGGCGCCCTGCCCGCTCCCGACCCGCAGGCGACGCCCCCGCGCAGCATCGGCCGCACCTGGGTGCGCCTGGTCACCAAGGTGCCCGCGCTGACGATCCTGATCGTGGTCGTCGGCGTCGGCGCCCTCGCGATCCCGATCAAGGACCTCGAGCTGGCCCTGCCGGACCTGGGCACCGAGCCGCAGGGCACTGCCGCCCGCGACACCTATGACGTGGTGGCCGAGGAGTTCGGTCCGGGCTACAACGGTCCACTCCTGGTGACTGCGGACATCATCAACACCACCGATCCGCTCGGTGTGGTCGATGAGCTCGAGAGCGACGTCGCCGCCCTGGACGACGTCAGGAGAGATCCAGATGGCGACCCCCAACCAGGGAGCCGATATGGCTGTGGTGGTCGTCATCCCCGAGGGCGGGCCCACCGATCAGTCCACCAAGGACCTGGTGGCGGCGCTGCGCGACAGCGCCGAGGGCTGGGAGCGTGATCTGTCGATCTCCGACGTCACGGTCACCGGCGCCACCGCCGTCGGCATCGATGTCACCGACAAGCTCTCCGATGCGCTGCTGCCCTTCGGGCTGTTCGTCGTCGGGCTCTCCCTGATCCTGCTGGCCATGGTGTTCCGCTCGATCTGGGTGCCGCTCAAGGCGTCCGTCGGCTATCTCTTCTCGGTCGCGGCGGCCTTCGGCGTGACCTCGATGGTGTTCGAGTACGGCTGGTTCAACGGACCTCTGTTCGTCGACGTCAACGGCCCGGTCGTCTCCTTCATGCCGATCATGGTGATGGGTGTGCTGTTCGGGCTCGCGATGGACTACGAGGTCTTCCTCGTCTCCCGGATGCGCGAGGAGTTCGTGCACACCGGCGATGCCCGGGGAGCGATCGAGCGGGGCTTCACCGCGAATGCGCCGGTGGTCACCGCCGCCGCGCTGATCATGGTCGCCGTGTTCGCCGGCTTCGTGACCTCCGGCTGGTTCATGCTGCAGCCGATCGCGGTCGCGCTCGCCGTGGGCGTGCTGGTCGACGCCTTCGTGGTGCGGATGACCTTCGTGCCGGCCGTGCTCGCCCTGCTGGGCCGGCACGCCTGGTGGCTTCCGGGATGGCTGTCCCGAGCGCTGCCCACGGTCGACGTCGAGGGCGAGGGCCTGGCCGGTGTGCTCGAGCACCGTCACTGGACCGAGGAGCACGGCGCCCATGCCCTCCGCCTCGAGGAGACCGTCGCCCCGCTGCAGGGGGTCGCCGGCAGCATCGGCCCGCTCACCGGGTCCGTCGCCCCCGGCACCCTGCTGGTGGTCCGCGCCCCCGACGACGCCGCCCGGGAGACCTTCCTGGCGATGGCCGCGGGCCGGGTCTCCCCAGCTCCGGCATCCTCGCCGTCCACGATCGGCTCGCACCCGATGACCTCGGTGCGATCCAGGGCCGCGCCCACTGGATCGGTGCCGGCGCCCCGGTGGCCCGGCGTCTGGCCGAGATCGACGGCCGCGGTATCGGTCGCTCGGTGATCGTGCTCGAGCAGATCGAGGATCTCGCGCACGCCGCCACCGTCAGCGACGACACCCTCATCGAGCGCCTCGACGCGATGCTCGAGAAGGGCGCGACCGTGATCGTGGGCTCACGCGCCCAGAACCCCGTCGACGCCGAACGCCATCTGGCCAGGAGCCTGCGCGATCCGCGACGGCTGCTCGCCCTGTCCGTCCAGCGCTCCACCGCTTCGACCCCCGAAGGAGCCCTCGCATGAGCCGCTTCACGCATCCCCGCACCCTGATCGTGGTCCTGGTGCTGCCGCTGCTGGTGGCCGCGCTGGGCATGTGGGCGCTCAGCGGTCGTGTGGACCGCCTCGACACGGTGCCCGCCGCGGTCGTGAACCTCGACAAGGGCGCCGAGATCGAGGACGCCGACGGCGAGGTGCAGACCGTGCCCTTCGGCCGTCTGCTCGCCGGGGCGCTCACCCAGCCCGGCACCGTCGAAGGGCAGGACGCCCCGGAGACCACCGGTTTCGACTGGCAGCTGACCAGCCAGGACGATGCCGAGGAGGGCCTGCAGGACGGCTCCTACTCCGCGGTCGTGGTGATCCCGGAGAACTTCTCGGAGGATCTCGCCTCCATCGGCACCCCGGAAGCCACCCAGGCGATCCTCGAGGTCGTCACCAACGATGCCAGCGGCCAGATCAACGCCCTGGTGGGCACCGCGGTGACGGAGGCCTCGGCCTCCACCACCGGCGGGACGATGGCCAAGCAGTATCTCGATGGGCTCTACCTGGGCTTCAACGACCTCGGTGACGGATTCCGCGAGGCCGCCGACGGTGCGGAGGAGCTCTCCGAGGGCACCACTGGACTCGACGACGGCACACAGGAGCTCGCACAGGGCAGCCGCGACCTGGCCGAGGGCACCCAGGATGCGGCCGACGGCGCGGAGGAGTTCTCCGGTGGGGTGTGGACCCTCGCCGACGGCACCTGGCAGTCCGCCGACGGCACCCGCACCCTCGCCGACGGCCTCGATGAGCTCGCCACCGGCAGCGAAGCTCGCCGGCGGCGTGCTCCAGCTGCAGGACGGCCTGAACGGCACCGACGGCCAGCCGGGCCTGCTCGACGGCGCCTCGCTCCTGGCCGAAGGGGTCGAGGGCGACGGCACGCCGGAGAACCCGGGCCTGGAGGCAGGAGCCGAGCAGCTCGCCACCGGCCTCGAGCAGTTCTCCGGCGGCGTCGCCCAGGCCGGGACCGCGGTCTCCGGTGACGGCACCGCCGAGAACCCGGGCCTGGTCCCCACCGCGCAGAGCGTCGCGGAGGGCACCCAGGAGCTCGGCCAGGGTGCCCAGCAGGCGGCCGATGGCCTGGCCGGCACCGCAGAGGAGCCGGGCCTCGCCCAGGGCGCCGAGGGCGTGGTCGCCTACTCAGAGTCCACCGGCGAGATCGCCGGCGGCCTCGACCAGCTCGTGGACGGTGCGGGCACCGCGGAGGAGCCGGGCATGACCGCGCTGTCCGGGAGCATGCAGGAATCCGCGTGTGCGCTCGCCGAGCGCTACCCCGATGATCAGCAGGCGCAGATGCTCTGCGAGCAGGCCGGCGGGATGACCGAGTACGTCGCCGGTGTGGACGGATACGCCTCCGGTCTCGACACGGTCGTGAACGGTAACGGCACCGCCCAGAACCCCGGCCTGACGGCGACCGCGCAGGGCGTCGGCGACGGCGCCTCGGCCGCCTCGGACGGCGTCCAGCAGATCGCCGACGGCATCAACGGCACCGAGGGCCAGCCCGGGTTGGTCCAGGGCACGCAGGGCATGGTCGCCTACGCCGAGGGCATCGAGACGGCCTTCGAGGGGGACGGCACCGCGCAGAACCCGGGCCTGACCGCCTCCGCCGAGCAGCTCGCGACCGGCGCCCAGGCCAGCGCCGACGGCGCCGGCGAGCTGGTCAGCGGGATCAGCGGCCTCCGTGAGGGCCTGATCCAGTACGGCCAGGGCGTGGATGGACTCGCCGAGGGCGCGCAGCAGCTCGCCACCGGCACCCGGACCAGTGCCGACGGCGCCGGTGCGCTGGCCGACGGCACCGATCAGCTCGCCGAGGGTGCGAACGCGCTGGGCACCGGCGCGGACCAGCTCGCCGAGGGCAATCGGCAGCTGGCCGATGGCACCGGGGAGCTCGCCGACGGCACCGAGGAGCTCGCCGAGGGCACCACCGAGCTGGCAGAGGGCACCGAGGAGCTCGCGGGCGGTCTGCGCGAGGGCGCCGAGGGAGTGCCCTCCTACTCCGAGGCGGAGCGCACCAGGATGGCGGAGATGGCCTCCTCCCCGTCGGCACCGAGGCGGAGCGCCAGAACGAGGCGAACGGTGCGAGCACCGCGACCTTCCCGTTCGTCACCGGGCTCGCGCTGTGGCTGGGTGCCTTCGGCACCTTCCTGCTGCTGCCGGCCCTGTCCCGCCGTCTGCTGGATCGGGCGCTGCCGATGTCCCGGGTGGTGCTGCGCTCCCTGGCCCCGGCGCTGCTGATCGCTGTGGTGCAGGCCGTGGCGGTGCTGGCCGTGCTGACCGCCATCGGGATCTCCCCGCTCTCACCGCTGTCGGTGGGGGCGGTGGCTCTCGCCGGCGCGCTCATGTTCGCGACCCTGCACCAGATGCTGCTGACGGTGCTGGGTGACCGCATCGGCCGGATCGCCTCGGTCGTGCTGATGGTGCTGCAGGTGGTGACGTTGGTGGGCATCGTGCCGGTGCAGACCGCACCCGAGCTGCTGCAGTCGATCGGCTCGCTGATGCCGCTGTCGATCGTCACCCAGGGCCTGGTGCATGCGGCGCTCGGCGGTTCTCTGGTGAGCACCTCGAGCACCCTGCTGGCGATCGTGGCGTGGGCTGCGGTGTCGCTGGTGCTGACCCTGGTGGCCTCTCGCCGGGCGCGTCTCGTTGGACGCTCCGAGCGGGTGGGCGGCGGGGCGGTCCCGGCCGCGGTCTGAGTCACTGGAAGTCCCTGGACCTGCCGGCTGCGACCAGGTCCAGGGACGCGACGTCGTCGGCGACGAGGTTCACCGCACCGCTGCGGTTCTCCACGATGCCGCGCAGCACGATCGCGCGGGCGGTGCGCAGCAGCGCCCGGTGACGGATCCAGAAACCCTGGGAGCAGACCACGTTGAGGATTCCGGTCTCGTCCTCGAGGCTGAGGAAGGTCACGTTCCCGGCGGTCGCCGGACGCTGACGGTGGGTGATCACGCCGGCCACCCGGATCCGGGTGGAGTCCTCCGCCTCACGGGTGCCGGTGATCGAGAGCACCCCGTCGGCCGTGAGCTCCTCGCGCAGCAGCGCCATCGGGTGATCGTCCAGGGTGATGCCGGTGGCCCAGGCATCAGCGGCCGCGAGCTCGGCGTCGCTCATCCCCGGCAGCATCGGCGCCTGCGCCCCGATCGCGAGGTGCGGCAGGGTGTCCGGGGATTCCTGGGCGGCGGCCCCCGCGGCCCACAGCGCCTGCCGGCGCGAGCTCGCCAGCGCATCCAGCGCCCCGGCCGTTGCCAGCGCCTCGAGCTGCCGGGCGGTCAGCCGCACCCGTCGGGCCAGATCCGGGACGGAGGCGAACGTCCCGCCCCGCTCCCGCTCAGCCACGATCTGCTCGGCGGTCTCCGTGCTGATGCCGCGCACCTGGTCCAGGCCCAGCCGGATCGCGGGCCCGGCCGCCGCGGCCTCCCCTGGATCTGCTCGCGCGGCGGATCCACCCGGTAACCGATGTGGTCCTCGTCGGTCTCCAGATCCGTGCGGGAACGGCTGCGCAGAACATCCGGACCGCGGGTGAGCACACCGTGCCGGCGGGCATCCGCGACCAGCGACTGCGGGGAATAGAAGCCCATCGGCTGGGAGCGCAGCAGCGCCGCGGTGAACGCCGCCGGGTAGTGGCACTTCAGGTAGGAGCTCGCGTACACCAGGTACGCGAAGGAGTACGCGTGGGACTCGGGGAAGCCGTAGTTGGCGAAGGCCAGCAGCTTGCGGTGGACCGCGTCGGCGTCCTCCCCACGATGCCGTGGCGGGCCATCCCCTCGAACAGGGCGTCGGAGAGGTCGAGCATCTTCTGGGTGGAGCGCTTGGATCCCATCGCGCGGCGCAGCTGATCAGCCTGGGCGGGGGTGAAGTCGGCGACGTCGACCACCATCTGCATCAGCTGCTCCTGGAACAGCGGGATGCCGAGTGTGCGGCCCAGGGACTTCTCCAGGCGCGGATGGAGAAAGGTGACCTCCTCCTCCTTGTTCCGGCGCCGGATGTAGGGGTGCACGGAGCCGCCCTGGATGGGGCCGGGCCGGATCAGCGCCACCTCGACCACCAGGTCGTAGAAGCAGCGGGGCCGCAGCCGGGGCAGCGTGGAGATCTGGGCACGGGACTCCACCTGGAACACGCCCACGCTGTCCCCCTCGCACAGCATGTCGTACACCGCCTCGTCCTCCTGCGGGAGAGTGCGCAGCTCGAAGCGCTGACCGTGATGCTCAGCGACGATCTGCAACGCATGATCCAGCGCCGTGAGCATCCCCAGGCCCAGCAGATCGAACTTCACCAGGCCTGCGTCGGCGCAGTCATCCTTGTCCCACTGCAGCACGGAGCGGTCCTCCATCGCGGCCCACTGCACCGGGCACACCTCGATCACCGGCCGATCGCACAGCACCATCCCGCCGGAGTGGATGCCGAGGTGGCGGGGGCGTCGCGCAGCTGGTGGGCGAGGGCGACGACGTCCTCGGGCACATCGGCATCGGCCAGCGAGGAGAAGGAGCGCTCGATCCGCTTGGAGAACGCGTCCTGCGCGCCGGTGTCGTAGCCGAGTGCCCGGGCCGCATCACGCACGGCGAGCTTCGCCCGGTAAGTGATGACGTTGGCGACCTGAGCGGCGTTCTCCCGGCCGTAGCGGTCATAGACGTGCTGGATCACCTCCTCGCGACGGTCGGAGGCGATGTCGATGTCGATGTCCGGCGGCCCATCGCGCTCAGGAGCCAGGAAGCGTTCGAACAGCAGATCGTGGCCGACGGGCTCGACCGCGGTGATCCCCAGCGCGTAGCAGACGGCGCTGTTGGCCGCGGAGCCGCGCCCCTGGGCGAGGATCCCCTCCTCGGCGCAGAAGTCGACGATCTCGTGGACGATGAGGAAGTAGCCGGGGAAGTTCAGATCGGTGATGACCTTCAGCTCGTGGTCGATCTGTGCCCATGCCCCCGGGATCCGCTCGGGACGCCCGGGCGCGGGCCGCGACCCGTAGCGCTCCCGGCCCTCGATCTCCACCAGCTCCACCAGCCAGCTGGCCTCGTCGTGCCCGGCCGGCACCGGGAAGGGCGGCAGATCCGGGGCCAGCAGCCGCAGGTCCAGAGCGCAGTCCCGGCCCAGCCGCGCGGCCTGCGCGATCGCTCCCGGATAGCGGGGCAGCAGCTGGGCCATCTCCTCGCCGCTGCGCAGGTGGGCGGGGCGGGAGGAGAGATACGGATCGGCTTGGGCGAGCGGCACCCCGGCGCGCAGGGCGGCGTGGGTGTCTGCGAGACGCTTGTCCGCCGGGCGGGCGTAGTGGGCGTTGGTGCTCGCCACCAGCGGCAGCGAGATCTCGTCCAGACCATGCGACTCCCGCACCAGGCGGGCGCCCTGGGCGAGGGCGTCGTGCAGCTCATCCGCCTCTCCCCCGCCACCCGCGATCAGCTCGACCGCGACGTTGCCGGGACCGAACAGCTCCACCAGGCGGGCGATCGCCTCCGCTGCTGCATGTGCTGCCGCTTCGAGGTCCCCGAGCTCCAGGTGCGGGGCCGCTGCGCGGGTCACGGCGCCCTTGCGGCAGCCGGTGAGGACCAGCCAGTGCCCGTCCCGGGCCAGGCGCGAGAGCTCTGCGAGCCGGTACCGCGGGGCGGCCTTCTGCCCGCTGTCGAGGTGGGCGCGGGCGATCG
The DNA here is from genome assembly GCF_014400405.1 of Brachybacterium sp. Z12. Lineage (GTDB taxonomy): Bacteria > Actinomycetota > Actinomycetes > Actinomycetales > Dermabacteraceae > Brachybacterium. The sequence continues at coordinate 1,765,223 of NZ_CP060496.1, forward strand.
CGGCCGAGAGCTGCCGGTAACCGGCGGTGTCACGCACCAGCACCAGCAGATGCTCCCCCTCCGGGTCCGGGACACCGGCGCGGGGCGCGGAGATCACCGGGGTGGTGCTCGCGGCCTGTGCTCCGGGTTCGAGGCCCAGGGTCAGCTCGGCGCCGAACACGGTGGCGATCCCCGCCTCCCCCGCAGCTTTGGCGAAGCGCACCGCCCCGGGCAGGCCATCGTGATCGACCAGGGTGATCGCCCCCAGCCCCAGCCGGGCGGCCTGTTCGACCATGTCCTCGGGGCTCGAGGCGCCGTCGAGGAAGCTGAAGTGGGAGTGGGCGTGCAGCTCCGCGTAGTCGACGGTGCGGGCAGGCCGGTAGGCGTCCTCGGCGGTCTGTCCGGTGTGCTCGATGACGACCGGCGGGGAGACCAGCTCGGCGGGACGGTCCGAGAGGATCGCCTCGAGGTCCTTCCACGCGGGGGCCCCAGGAACCAGCGGGCCATCAACGACTCTCCCTAGTCATACAACCCCTCCACCGTCCACTCCCCCGTCCTCGACAGCGCGAGCACCGCGGTCTCTTCCGCGCTCGCGCCGCGCACCACCAGCTGCAGACGCGCGGCCCGGTGGCCGTCCCGTGCCCACCAGCGCTCATCGATCACGGTGGGCGCGCCGTGGCCGAGCACCGGGTAGCCGGAGCCCGCGCGCAGCCCCGCCCGCTGCAGCGCCGGGAGACCGGGCGCGGCGATGAGCAGCCGGGCGGGCGCGGCGCTCAGCAGGCCGCGGGCGGTGACCACGACGGGCCGGCCGGAGGCATCCTCGAGACGCACCGACGGAGGCTGCCGGAACACAGTGGCGGGCGTCGGGCGTGGCAGGGAGCCCGGCCAGGGCCCGTCGCGCCGGGCAGGCTTCTCGCTGCGCCAGGGCACCAGGGCCATCTCCTCGGCGAGGAGCCGCCCGCCGGTGAGGACGGGGACCTGCACCGCGTCCTCCCCGGCGAGCCCCTGGGCTCGGGCGAGGGCGCGGGAGGCGCGCTGGGCCGCCTCTCCGGCACTGCCCCACAGCGCGGGGGCGTTCTCCCCCGCCGGGGCCAGCTGCAGCGGATGCAGGCCGATCCGGGTGATCGCCCCGGTTGCGGGGCCGCCCAGTCGGGCGCGGGTGATCCAGCCGTCGCACTGCCAGCGGATGCGGTCCACGACGTCTGCGACGGTGAGCGCTCCGTCGTGCCGCCAGGTGCGCTCCATCTCCTCGCCGCCTTCGGTGCGGGCCACGATCCGCAGCCGGGTGCACACCAGTCCGTTCGCGACGAGCATCGTGTGCAGCTGCTCAGCCAGGGGCGGGCGATGAAGGCCGCCTGGTCGGTGCGCACCAGCGGGGTCTCCAGCGTGGTCTCGGCGAGGATCGGCTGGGTGGGATGGTGCGCCGCGGGCGGAGTGGGCTCCTGGCCGCGGACCAGCAGGTGCAGGGTCGCGACGTCGGGCCCGAAGCGGTCGGCGACTGCGGCCGACGGGAGCGCGGCCAGGTCCCCGAGCGTGGCGATGCCGAGCCGCTGCAGCAGGTCGACGGTCTCGGCGAGGTCCAGCCGCCGCTCCGGGCGGGTGGCCGAGGGTTGGCCGCGATGCCCCCAGCCGGGGCCTACGGGTGCACTGCGCAGCGTCGTGATCGGATGCGGGGCGAGGTACTCGGCACTGCGGCCCTCACGCACGATCCGCCCGCGCGGGGAGGCGAGCAGGGCGGCGAAGGGGCCGTCGGCGATGCCGACCGCGCAGTCCCAGCCGGTGAGCTCGGCGACCGCGTCGAGGATCCTCTCGGCCAGCGGCTCTTCGCCGCCCTGATGGCGGGCAGGGCCGCGGGCCGACATCAGCAGCACTCCGGGGCGCAGCACGTCGACCCCGGCGGCGATCGTGTCCACCGCGGCGGCGACCAGCTCGAACAGGGCGGATTCATGCTCCCGGTCCGCTTCCAGCACGAGCGCCTCAGGACAGGCGGCGCGAGCGGCGCGACGCTTCATCCCCGGCAGCACTCCCGCTTCCCGTGCGGCGGCCCCGGCGTGGGTGACGCGGTGCTGATCGAGCAGGATCACGGGAGCGGCGGCGGGATCGAGAACGGACGGACCCTCAACCTCAACCTCAGCTTGACCTTGAGTCTCGCTCTCGGTGCGGCGCTGGTGGCGGTCCAGTGCCGCGAGCAGCGGCCAGTCCGGAACGGTGACGGCGACGGTGCGGGTGGCCGTGCTCATCAGCCAGCCCTCCTCACCGGTCGCAGCAGGCGCATGGGCTCCGCGCTCGCGTGGACCGCAGGGCGCTGCGGAGCATCCGAGATCATGCCGCTGACCTGCGGCAGCAGTACCTCGGCAGTGCGATGACCGGCGACCCCCGCCCTTCTGCGGTGATCGCGAGGCGGCGCCTGCGCAGCCGCCCCGAGCCGGCCCCGAGCCCTGCCCAGCCCTGGGTGACCGCGCGCAGGGTGAGGTCCGATCGGCCCGGCGGCGGGGCGGCGGCGAGGACCAGGGTGTCCGCGGTGCGGGCCCGGTTCAGCAGGCTGCGCCAGAGTGCGGGGGCGAGGTCCAGGTCAGGGCCGAGCACGAGCACGCCCACCCCGTCGGCCAGAGCGGAGAGCACCTGGGGGCGCTGGTCTCCGTCGGCCGGGGCGAGGGCGAGGCGGCAGGGGTCCAGGCCGGCGTCCAGGGCGGAGCGAAGGCCCAGGTCGGGCATGCCGGCGATCGCACACCAGGAGTCCTCCCCACTGCGGCGACAGCGAGGGACAGCAGCAAAGAGGTGGTCGCGGCACCCTCGATCGCCACGGAGCTGCCGGCGCGCAGGCTGCCGCGCGGGAACAGGGTCGCCAGCGGTCCCGGCACCGGCAGCCGGGTGCCGAGCCCGTCGTCGGCGGAGTCCGGGAGGGACTGCACCGACGGCTGCAGGGCGGTGCGATCGATCCGCCCACCCCAGCGGGCGGCGGAGCGCTCGGCCGCACCCAGCGCGGCCCGGGCTCGGGACAGGCGCTGCTCACGATCCTCCACCTGGAGGGCTGTGCTCCCCATGTGTCCTCCTCCCGATCCGGACGCCTCTTCGCACACATGCTCGAACAGGGGTTCGAACTGTACGCCCCGGAGGGGGCGCCTCAAGGTATCCAGGCTGTGGCTTCGAACATGCATGCGAAGCATTGCGGAGAGGTCCGACAGATGGGGCAGGATCGCCGGATGGCACAGCTCCACAGCGCTCCGCACGTGCTTCGTCCAGCCGTGCCGGGCGATGCCGACGGCTGTGCGAGCGTGCACCACACGTCATGGGTCCAGACGTACTCCGCGCTGCTCCCGGCATCGCACTGGGAGACGGACACGCTCGAGCGGCGCGCAGAGACCTGGCGTCGATGGCTGGAGGGCGGCGTTGCTGTCACGGTGGCGGAGTCCGGCGAGCTGATCGTCGGGTTCACCATCGCTGGCTCCGGGCGGCAGGTCGGCGCACATGCTCCGGTACGCGATCGAGAGCTGTACTCGCTCTATGTACTGGCCGCGCACCACGGCAGCGGGGCCGGTCAGGCCCTGCTCGAGGCGGTCCTGCCGGTCGGCACCCCTGCCCAGCTCTGGGTCGCCGAGGACAATCCGCGCGCCCGGCGGTTCTACGAGCGCAACGGCTTCACTCCTGACGGAGCTCGTTTCCACGACGAGACGCTCGACCTCACCGAAGTACGGCTGGTCCGCTGAGGAATGCAAGTGGTCAGAACGGCGGGGGTGGAGGGTTCTTCCGTCGCTCGAGGGCTCGCTGTCGCGCCTCGCGTTCTGCCTGGTAGCGGGTCCAGGAGTCCATGAGCTCCGTGGTCATGGCCGGGGTGGCGAGGTCGGTGTTGTCGCGGACGATCACGTGTGCCCGGTCCCGGAGTGACCAGGAGGTCTGTCCGGGGAGGCCGGGCGTGCACGGCAGGCGGGTGGGATCGAGCAGGCCGGAGGTCTTCGCGCGGTGATGCTGCCAGCACAGCAGGTGCAGGTTCTCGATGTCGGTGAGACCGCCGCGCTCCGGGTCCCCGTGGTCGTACTCCTCGATGTGATCAACCTCGGAGGCCCAGGAAGTGGCCCGGGTGCAGCCGGGGACCGCGCAGGTGGTGTTGCGCAGGCGCAGATGCTCGAGCATGGCGCGGGTGGGAGCGTAGCGCTGCGCGGGCAGCGGCAGGAAGACGCCGCTGCACGGATCTGTGAGCACTCGGTACCAGGTCTCGCTCTGCCCGGCCAGCTCCCGCGCCATCGCCGCAGGGATCGGGATCGTGCCCTCCAGCATGCCGGGCTCCTGGGAGCCGCCGAGCAGGGTCATGACGGGCACGGTGATGTTGAGGCGGAAGCGGGGCTTCGGCACCTGGACCCCGTCCGTGTCGAGAACCGCACCTCCCAGAAGGTCGTACTGGAGGAGGGCGAGGGAGGCGGGCATCGCCGTCTCGGCGACGGTGCCTCGCGGGTCCATCGGCGGCACCTCCCCCGCCTCGAGGGCGCGGCGCTGCTCGCCTTGTACGGCACGGGCTGCGGCGTCGAGTCGTTGGGCCAGAGCGAGGATCTCCGGGGCCGGGCCGGTCACTCGCAGGCAGCCGATCCCGTCATCCCGGTCCTTAAGCAGCTCCACTCGGCGCCGCCCCTCCGGGGTCAGGTGCGTGGGCGTCTCCAGCTGGGACTCCAGCCGACCGAGGAGCCGGGAGAGCCGCTGGTGGAACTGCTCCGTGGTCAGGGTCGTGGGCCACAGTGAGGCGGTGGCATCCACGAAGCCCATCTGGCCCGCGGTGAGGTGGCGGGTTCGGCGCAGGATGCGGTCGAACCATGCCGCGGGGTACTCCCCGCTGTCCAGGTGGACCAGAGTGCGCGGCAGCTGGGTCACTGCGATGTGGGCATCGTGGAGGATGCGGTCCGCAACGGTGCGGGTGCAGCGCAGGGCGAGCGCCACGGAGAGCAGCTCGGCCTCGGCCACGTCCTCGTCATAGTCCTCGCCCTCCGAGTCGTGGAAAGACGGTGCGAGCGCGGTGAAGCGGGTGGCGAGCCGGCGGCTCTCCTCGATCGATGCGGCATGGACCGGCTGCAGGTGGGGCGGGAGCACGGGCGCTGCGGGAGTGGGGTCCGGGGACCCTTCAGGCGTGGCGTCGCCGGTCGCCCCGAGCGCCGGCCCGACGGCGCCGGAAACGCTCTGCCGGGCGAAGTTCCCGTCGCTGTCGTCCTCATCGAACGACACGTTCGCACTTTCGCGGAGTTCACCCATCGCACACACCTCCTCCCATCACATGGCTGCAGATTGCCCGCATGGGGCAGAATCGCAGAATGCCGCCAGGTCGAATAAACGTCGTCCCATTATTTTAGTGCCGCCCGACGCTGGCGCAAGACCTCTCCCTGAATCTGTGGATAATGTGGATAAGTGGGCGGTGGGGAGGAAAGGTACTGCTGGGCATTGTGGATGAACGGCCACTGTGGAGGAAAGGTCGCGCAGTCCGCCGTCGCCGACTGCCCACTGCAGAAGACTGGACGGGGAGCCCTGATGCTTTCCGTGATTGACAAAAGGCTCACGGCGGTTCCCACAATCTTCGCCGAGCCCTATTGAAAGCCGCGACGAAAATCCTTAACGGGAGGACTTCCATCACCGCCCCGTCGACAGAAATCTCGGCACGGTAACACACCGGCCAGAGGCGCTATAAGGCTATGAAGAAGAATGCTAAGCGCACCACACAAGAGCTACTGTCGGGCAATGCAGAAGAATGCGCGCGACCGCCGACGCCCCTCTCTCGGGGCGATGCTCGCAGCCCCATACGCCTCCGCCGCCGCAACGCTGACGGCCTCGCCCGCGATGCGCACACTCGGACTCCTGACCGGAGTGAACGCCCTGGGCAACGGGCTGTTCGCAACGATCGGCATCCTGTTCTACACCCAACATCTCGGCTTCTCCGTCAGCTTCGTCTCCGCTGGCCTCGTCGCCGCGACCCTGCTCGCGATCGGGGGCGACCTCATCAGCGGCAGGTTTTCCGATGCCTCGAGTCCGAAGCCGGTGCTCCTGGCCGGACTCGTACTCTCGGCCATCGCGACCGCCCTGCTGCTGGTGGTCTGGGATCAGGTGAGCTTCGTCGTCGCGCTGTGAGTGATCAGTCTTCGGCAGGGGCTGTGCATGTCTTCGAACACGGCACTTATCCGCCGGCTGGCGCAGGAGAGCCCAGCGCTTGCCAGAGCATCGCTGAGGTCGCTGCTGACCCTCGGTATCTCCGCCGGTGCCCTGCTGGCCGGGCTCGTGCTCGGCAGCGGCAGCCTGGCCGCGTTCCAGATCGCGATCCTCAGCAATGCACTTACCTTCGTCATCGCTGCTGTGCTGCTCACGCGCATCACCCTGCCGCCAGCCCCGGACGGGGCGACGGGGCGGCCGTACCCGGTCGTTCCTGACAGGCGTTTCGCCGTGTTCTCGCTCGCCAACGGGGCGATCGGCATCTACCTGCACGTGCTGTCCTTCGCGCTCCCGCTGTGGACGGTGATCCACCATCCGGAGCTGATGTGGATCGTCGGCCTCCTGATCGCGCTCAATGCTCTGCTCACCGCCACCTTCCAGATACCGGCCAGCGCCGGGATCGTGAGCATCGGCGCCGCGAGCAGGCGCCTGCTCATCGGTGCCGTCTTCCTTGCGGCCTCCTACCTCTTCTTCCTCTCCGGCTGGTCAGTCTCACCGCCCCTACTGGTCATCATGCTGATCGGTTTCCTGGTGGCCCATACTGCGGGCGAGGTGCTGTACAGCGCCGGCACTATGGAGCTGCTGTTCCGGCTGGCACCGGCTCAGCAGCAGGGCCAATACGGCGCCTTCTACGGGATCAGCAACGGGCTGACGTCCTCCGCCGCGCCAGCGGTCCCCGGCGGCGCCATCGCGCTCAGCGGCGGGTGGGGATGGTGGCTTCTCGCCGCAGCGACGCTTCTGCTCGCCATCCTCATCCGCGCGGTGAGCAACGGGGCGCAGCCGGTCGACGCCGCTGACATGATCGACCGGTGACCCAGCACTCACCGGTGCGCGACGGTGTGGCAGAGTCTCCTGCGAGGCGATGACCCGCCTGCCCCGCCCCTCGAAGGAGACCCATGCGCGCGCTGATGCTGCACGAGAAGAACCGGATGTCCATCGAGGAGGTCGAGCCCGTCGGCACCCCGGCCCCGGACAGGTCCGGATCACGATGCACACCGTCGGCATCTGCGCCTCCGACGTGCACTACTGGACCGACGGCAAGATCGGGCCGTTCGTGGTCGAGGCACCGATGATCCTGGGCCATGAGGGCGCCGGAACCGTCGTGGAGGTCGGAGAGGGCGTCACGCACCTCTCCCCGGGGACCGGGTCGCGATGGAGCCGGGCGTGCCGGACCCCACCTCCCGCGCCGTGCGTGAAGGCAACTACAACGTCGACCCCGGAGTGCAGTTCTGGGCCACCCCGCCCGTCCACGGCTGCCTCGTCGACGAGGTCATCCACCCCGCCGCTTACACCTTCAAGCTGCCCGACAACCTCAGCTTCGCCGAGGGCGCGCTCATCGAACCGTTCTCCGTGGGGATGTACGCCGCGACGAAGGCAGGCATCAAGCCCGGAGACGTGGCCGCCGTCGTCGGCGCCGGCACCATCGGCATCATGACCGCGATCGCTGCTCGCGCGGGCGGTGCGAGCACCGTCTTCATCTCCGATGTGCTCCCGCAGAAGCTGGCCCTGCTAGACGGGCTCGAGGGCATCGTCACCGTCGACGCCACCAAGGAGGACCTGGGCGAGCGGGTGCGTGCTGAGACCGGTGGCTGGGGCCCGCAGGTGGTGTTCGAGGCCACCGGCGCCGCGCCTGCCTACAAGAAGCTCTGGGAGATGCCCGCTCCGGGCGGCCGCATCGTGCTGGTCGGCATGCCGGTGGACCCGGTGCCCTTCGACATCGCGACCGCGCAGAGCCGCGGTATCTCCCTGGAGACGGTGTTCCGTTACGCGAACGTCTACCAGAAGGCGATCGACCTCGCCGCGACCGATGGCGTGGACCTCTCCCGCTTCGTCTCGGAGACCTTCGCCTTCGACGACTCAGTGCAGGCCTTCGAGCGCTTCCTCGAGGGCAGGCCGACGGATGTGAAGATCCAGATCGCGCTCTGAGGCCCCACCTGCGGGTCCTCTTGGACCTGGATGGCACGCTGGCGGACCGCCAGCGTGCCATCGAGGCCGACAGCGGCTACCTCGGCAAGCTCGCCGTGAGCGCCGACCGTCGCTGCCAGAACACGACCGCGCTCGCCGCAGCGACGTTCAGCGAGTCCACTCCCCGGCCATCGGGATGACGACGTGCTCGTCGACCGCCTGCAGCGTCGCGGGCTTCAGCCCGTGGCCCTCGGCGCCGAGCACGAAGGCGACCTTCCGCTCCGGGCTCAGATCTACAGCGTCCAGCTCCACCGCGCCCTCGGTCAGGGCGAGAGCGAGCACGTCGAAGCCGGCCTCGTGCAGCAGGTCCATCCCGGCACCCGGCCAGGCCTCGAGCTTCGTCCACGGCACCTGGAAGACGGTGCCCATCGACACGCGGATCGAGCGGCGGTACAGCGGGTCCGCGCACTGCGGGGTCACCAGCACGGCATCGACGCCGAGCGCCGCAGCGGAGCGGAACATCGCGCCGACGTTCATGTGATCGACGAGGTCCTCGAGCACGGCGACGGTGCGCGCCTCCCGCAGCAGGTCCGCGGCTGCGGGCAGCTCCGGCCGCTGCATCGCCGCGAGTGCCCCGCGGTGGAGGTTGTAGCCGGTGAGCTGTTCGACGAGCGACTCTTCTCCCGCGAACACAGGCACCTCGGGAAACTGCTCGTACAGCGGAGCGAACTTCGCGAGCCACCGCTCGTTCATGAGGAAGGAGCGCGGCGCCATCCCGGCCTCGATCGCCCGGGAGATCACCTCGTAGCTCTCGGCCATGAACAGGCCCCGCTCCACCTCGACGCGGGAGCGCAGACGCACATCGGTCATGCGCAGGTAGTCGTCCAGCGCCGGATCGGCGAGGTCGGTGACCTTCCGCAGCTGAGGGTGCTCCACCTGTGGGTCAGTTCAACGACAGCGAGCGGGCGGTGAAGCGCTCCCCGCGCTGCTCGGCCACCAGCGGCAGGCCGAAGGTGCGGGTGAGGTTCTGGGAGGTGAGCGTCTCACCGATCGGGCCCGCGGCGACGACGCCGCCCTCACGCAGCAGCGCCACATGGGTGTAGCCCGGAGGGATCTCCTCGACGTGATGGGTGACCAGCACCGTCACCGGGGTCGCGGGGTCCTTGGCGAGACGGCCCAGGGTGCGCACGAGCGACTCGCGGCCGCCGAGATCGAGCCCTGCGGCGGGCTCGTCGAGCAGCAGCAGCTCCGGGTCGGTCATCAGGGCGCGGGCGGCGAGCACGCGCTTGCGCTCGCCGGTGGAGAGGGTGCCGAACATCCGGGAGGCCAGGTCGCCGACCCCGAAGGCGGCCAGCAGGGTGCGGGCACGCTCCAGATCCACTTCGTCGTACTCCTCGCGCCAGCGACCCACCACGCCGTACCCGGCGGTGACCACGACGTTCTCGGCGCTCTCCTCGACCGGGACGGTATCCGCGAGCTCCTGGCTGGCCAGACCGATCAGCGGGCGCAGCTCGAAGATGTCGACCTTGCCGAGCCGCTCGCCGAGGATCTCGACGGTGCCCGCGGTGGGGTGCATCCGTGCGGAGAGCAGGCGCACGAGGGTCGACTTGCCGGCACCGTTGGGGCCGAGGACCGCCCAGCGTTCCCCCTCCCCGATCTCGAGGGACACCCCGTCGAGGATCGCGGCGCCGCTGCGGCGGACGGTGACATCGTTCAGTGAAGCTGCTGAGACGGACATGTTCCGAGCCTATCGTCAGAACCGCTGCCAGATCCCCGCGCGCTCGACGTGTCCCCGCCCCGACACCGAGTAGTCGCACACACCGTCGGGGCGCACCCGTGGGCCCGACGGCCGCCCATAGACTGGTCGGAACAGCACCGCCGTTCCAGGAGGCCCCGTGGCGCATCGGCCCGTTTCCCTGCACGCACCTCGCGGCTCGGTCGCGGCCGACGTGATCCGGGAGGGCATCGACGCTCTTCTCGCCGATAAGGAAGGCGAGGTGCCGCTGGTCTTCCCGCCCGAGGTCCTCGCCGCGGCCGAGCACGCCGCAGCCCGTGACCACTCGCCCGCCGAGCGCACCGACCGCACCGAGGTCCCATTCGTGACCCTGGATCCCGAGAGTTCGACGGACCTCGACCAGGCGATGCATCTGGAGCGCACCGAGGCCGGCTACCGGGTGCTTTACGCGATCGCCGATGTGCCCTGGTTCGTCGAGCTCGGCGGCCCGCTCGACCAGGAGGCGCGGCGCCGCGGCGAAACGCTGTACCTGCCGGATCGTCGCATCCCGCTGCATCCCGAGGTGCTCTCCGAAGGGGTCGCCTCCCTGCTGCCGGACCAGCCCACCCCGGCCTTCGTATGGGTGCTGGAACTGGACGAGGCCGGGGAGGTGCGCGGCATCGACCTCGAGCGCGCACTGGTCCGGTCCATCGTGAAGCTCGCCTACGACCAGGTGCAGGAGGAGCTGGACCGCGGAGAAGGGCATCCGATGATGCTCCTGCTCCAGGAGATCGGGGCCCTGCGCACCCGGCTCGAGGCGGAGCGCGGCGGGGCGAGCCTCAACGTGCCCGAGCAGGAGGTCGTGGCCGATGGCGACCTGGTGCGGCTGCGCTGGCGGCGCCCGAACCCGATCGAGGACGCCAACGCACAGATCTCCCTCATGACCGGGATGGCCGCCGCCACGCTGATGCTCGAGCACGGCGTGGGGATCCTCCGCACCATGCCGCCCGCGGAGCAGCCGGCCGTGGACCGGTTCCGCCGCCAGAGCGAGGTGCTCGGCGTGCCCTGGGACGAGGCGCAGAGCTACGGGGAGTTCCTCCGCTCGCTGGACTGGCGGGAGCCGGCGCACCTGGCCCTGCTGAACCAGGCCACGTCCCTGTTCCGCGGCGCCTCCTACGCGGCGTTCACGACAGCGGAAGAAGCTCCCGAGGATCCGGCGCAGGCCGCGATCGCCGCGCCCTATGCCCACACCACAGCGCCTCTGCGCCGCCTGGTGGACCGCTTCGTGCTGATGATCTGCCACGACCATGTGCGCGGGGTGCGGCCGGCGCAGGAGCTGCTGGCGGCGCTGGTCGAGGTGCCCGAGGCGATGCGCTCCACCGGGACGCGGGCGGGGAGCCTCGAGCGGGCCGCGATCGAGCTGGTCGAGACCGCTGCGCTCGCCGCCTGGGAGGCTGAGACCTTCGAGGCCGCGGTGATCGAGCGGCGAGAGGCGAGCGAGTCGAAGGACGGCAACGGCGGTGCCCCCACCAGGGTAGAGGTGCAGCTGACCGATCCCCCGGTGACGGCGTGGGTGCCGATGGACGCTTCCGTCGGCGATCTGGTGCGGGTCCGGCTCGACTCCGTGGATACGGTCGCCCGTCGGGCGGAGTTCGTCCCGGCCGACGGGGACGTGAGATGAGCGAGGCCGCCGCAGGCAGGGACCTGGTCGCACTCCCCGTGCAGCGGTGCTGATGCTGTGGACCGCCGCCTATCTCCGTGGAGATCTCGGCCCGGACGACGCCGCGCAGATGAGCTACGGGGTGGGCCGTTCCGGCCCCAGCGGGCAGGGAGAGGACCTGTTCTCGTGGATGACCGGGTTGCGCCGGCTGCCGCTCGCGCAGCTGCGCCTGGTGCTGCCCGCCCCGGGTCGTCTCGCCGGGCTCGTGGGCCCTCCGGCGGCGATCGGTCCGGCACTTGAGGCGGAGCAGGCCATCGTGGTCACCGGTGCCGGGATCGCTGATCACACGCTGATCCCGCTCACCATGGCGGTCGAGCACGAGGAGCGTCCGGCCACCGCGGTCACGTGGATGCGGGTGCCCGCACCGATGGGCGCGCATGTCCCTCCGTCGGCCGGTTCCGGCGGTGCCCGTCAGGAGCTGCTGCATGCACTGCGCCGCGCGGCCGAGGGATCGATCGAGCTGGACCTGGTGCCCGAGGAGCCGGTCGAGCCGGCGCGGATCCCAGCCACCTGGATCTCGACCGCGCTGCCGCGGCACCTCGAACGGTCCTCGGCGCACCTGCTGGTGCTCGCTGCACGCACGCTGCTCCTGACCCGCGGCGAGATCGAGGAGGGCCACGGCCACACGGTGCACCTGGCAGAGGCGCTCGCGCGGCGCGGCCTCCTCGATGAGCTGCACGACGCAGCGCGCGGGGCGCTCGTCGAAGCGGTCGACGCGATCTTGGCCGCTGAGACGGGCTGAGGCCGACCGAGCCCGTCCGGGGTCAGGACGCCTGTGCGAGGACCGTCCGGTAGAGCTCGAGGGTGCGCTCGGCGATCGACGTCCAGGCGAAGTGCTCGGCGGCCCTGCGGCGGGACGCCTCGCCCATCTGCTTCGCGCGCTCCGGATCGGAGACCATCCGCACCAGTGCGTCGCGCGTGTCCGCGATGAACTTCTCCGGGTCCACCGGTGTGCCGGTGCCGTCGGTGACCTGTTCGAGCGGCACGAGGTATCCGGTCTCGCCATCGACCACGACCTCCGGGATGCCACCCGTGGCGGAGGCGACCACGGGGATGCCGCAGGCCATGGCCTCGAGGTTCACGATGCCGAGAGGCTCGTAGATGCTCGGGCACGCGAAGGTGGTGGCATGGGTGAGGATCTGGGTGAGCTCGTGGCGCGGCAGCATCTCGGTGATCAGGTGCACGTTGCCTCGCTCCTTGGCCAGTTCTTCGACCAGCGTGTTCACCTCCTGCGCAATCTCCGGGGTGTCCGGCGCCCCGGCGCACAGCACCACCTGGTATTCGGGGGCAGCTCTCGCACCGCGCGCAGGAAGTACGGGAGCCCCTTCTGGCGGGTGATGCGGCCGACGAACACGATCGTGGGCGCCTCGGGATCGATGCCTCGCGAGGTGAGGGCGGAGGTCTCGGGGTTCGGGGACCAGGCGTCGATGTCGATGCCGTTGTGGACCACGTGGACCTTGGCTGGATCGACCGAGGGTAAGCCCGCAGGATGTCCTCGCGCATCCCGGCTGAGACGGCGATGACACCGGCAGCGCCCTCATAGGCGGTGCGCTCGGCGAAGGAACTCACCGCGTAGCCGCCGCCCAGCTGCTCGGCCTTCCAGGGCCGCAGCGGTTCGAGGGAGTGGGCGGAGAGCACATGCGGGGCGCCGTGCAGCAGCGACGCCATGTGCCCGGCGAAGTTCGCGTACCAAGTATGGGAGTGGATGAGGTCCGCTCCCGCGCAGTCCGCGGCCATCAGCAGGTCCGTGCCCAGGGTGCTCAGCGCAGCGTTGGCGCCTGCGAGCTCTGCCGGGGTCGAGTAGGAGTGGGTCCCCTCCTCGTTCCGCTGGGCGCCGAAGGCCCTGACCTGCACGTCGATGTGGGGCCGCAGCACCTTCGTGAGCTCGGCGACGTGCACTCCCGCCCCGCCGTAGATCTCCGGCGGGTACTCCCTGGTCAGCAGATCGACACGCATATCGGGTTCCTTCTCGTTCTGGGCGGGGTGCGTCGGAGTCTCTCGGGACACCGCCGGGTCCGAAAGGAACGCTCCCCGCGTGATGGGTGCCACGTCTGGACTATCCTCGCATCATGTCGTCCAAAAAGGTCCTCGCCATCGTTCTCGCCGGCGGTGAGGGGAAGCGGCTGATGCCGCTGACCCTCGACCGGGCTAAGCCCGCGGTCCCGTTCGGCGGTATCTACCGCCTGATCGATTTTGCCCTGTCGAACATCGCCAACTCCGGCTATCTGCGCGTGGTCGTGCTGACGCAGTACAAGTCGCACTCGCTGGACAAGCACATCGCCCAGACGTGGCGCATGAGCTCGCTGCTGGGCAACTATGTCGCCCCGGTCCCGGCGCAGCAGCGCATGGGCAAGCACTGGTTCCGCGGCTCCGCTGATGCGATCGCGCAGTCGCTGAACCTGATCTATGACGAGAAGCCCGAGCACGTGGTGGTCGTCGGCGCCGACAACATCTATCGCATGGACTTCTCTCAGATGCTCGAGGCCCATATCGAGTCGGGCAAGTCCTGCACGGTCGCGGCGATCCGCCAGCCGATCGAGATGTCCGACCAGTTCGGTGTCATCGAGACCGATGCCGCCGATCCCACCACGATCAAGGCCTTCGTCGAGAAGCCGAGCGTGACGGAGGGGCTGGTCGACGACCCCAGCTCGATCCTCGCCTCCATGGGCAACTACATCTTCAACGCCGACGCGCTGGTCGAGGCGGTCACCCGGGATGCCGAGGACGACTCCTCCAAGCACGACATGGGCGGGGACATCGTGCCCGCCTTCGTGGCTGAGGGCGACGCCGCCGTCTACGACTTCATCCACAACGACGTGCCCGGATCCACCGATCGTGACCGCGACTATTGGCGTGATGTCGGCACGCTGGACGCCTTCTACGACGCGCATATGGATCTGATCTCGATCCATCCGGTCTTCAACCTCTACAACGAGGAGTGGCCGACCTTCACGGGGCACCGCAACGCGCCGCCGCCGGCGAAGTTCGTCCATGCCGGTCCGGGCCGTGTCGGCTCCGCTGTCGATTCGGTGATCTCTCCGGGGTGGTCGTCTCCGGGGCCCAGGTCTCGAGCTCGGTCCTCTCCCCGGTGTGCGGGTGAATTCCTGGTCGAACGTGTCGGACTCGGTGCTGATGGATGACGTGATCGTGGGCCGTCACTGCCAGATCCATCGCGCGATCATCGATAAGGGGTGGTGGTGCCGCCGCGCACGCAGATCGGCCTGGATCCTGAGAAGGACCGTGCCCGCGGCTGGGTGGTCACGGAATCCGGCATCACGGTGCTGGGCAAGGGAACGGTCATCACGCCGTGACCGGCAGCGCAGTGAAGGAGGCGGCGCCTGTGGTGGCGACGGGTCTGCTGGTCTCGGATGTCGATTCCACGTTCCTGACCCAGGAGGTGATCGAGCTCGTCGCCGAGCATGCCGGGGTGCGTGACCGGGTCGAGGAGATCACCACCGCGGCGATGCGCGGCGAACTCGACTTCGCGCAGTCGTTGCGTGCGCGAGTGGCGCTGCTCGAGGGCCTCGATGAGACTGTTCTCGCCACTGTGCGCGGCATCCTGGTGCCGACGCCCGGCGCGCTCGAGCTGGTGCGTCGTGCGAAGGAGGCCGGCTGGGTGACCGCTCTGGTCTCCGGCGGTTTCCACGAGGTGATCGATGAGCTCGCCGCCGAGGCGGGCATCGACTATGTGCGCGCCAACCGTTTCGAGATCGTCGACGGGCGCTTCACCGGGAGGGTCTCCGGGCCGATCATCGATGGTGCCGCCAAGCGCGTCGCCCTCGAGGAGTTCGCGCAGCGGCACGGCGTGTCGACGGCTCGGACCGTCGCCATGGGCGACGGCGCGAACGACCGGGAGATGCTGGTCGCGGCGGGCACCGGGATCGCGTTCAGGGCCAAGCCCGCCCTGCGCGAGGTGGCCGACGTGGTGCTGGACGGGGAGTCCCTGTGGGACGCCTGGCCTCACCTCGAGGCTGCCAGCCGGGCATGACTAGCTGCCAGCCGGGCATGAGCAGCCGTGCTCACCCCGGCCGGTTCCTCCCGGTCAGGGGCGGACGATGGTGTGGAGGGTCAGCGACTCCTCCTGCAGGTCCTGCCAGCTGCTGAGATTTCCGGAGAGCACCGCCACGCTGCCGGTGGGCATGCCGATCCGGGCCTGGGCGATCGCGCTCGCGTCCGATTCGTCGCCCGCGAGGGCCGAGGCGAGGGTCGAGATCGTCGGCTCGTGACCGACGACCAGCACCACCGGCAGATGAGCATCGACGCCGTGCACGAGGGCGAGGACTTCTGCCGCGCCTCCGGTGTAGATCTCCTCGTGGAACGAGACCTGTCCGTCGAAGCCGGGCATCTTCGTGGCCACGGAGTCCCATGTCTGCAGGGTCCGCTGTGCGTCGGAGACCAGCACCTGGGCGACCTGCACGCTCTGTGCGGCGAGGTACTCCCCCACCAGCTGCGCCTGGGTGACGCCCTTCTCGGCCAGGGCGCGGTCGTGGTCCGGCTGACCGGATCCGCTCTCCGCCTTCCCGTGGCGCATCAGGAGGAGCAGGCGACTGTCAGGGTCGGAAGATGACATGGAGGTGCGTTCACGCCTTAGGAAATCGATGGTGAGGGAACGGGTTCAGTGTCCCATGCCGAGGCCGCCATCGACCGGGATCACGGCTCCCGAGATGTACGCCGCATCATCGCTCGCCAGGAACGCGACCGCCTTGGCGACCTCGGTGGGGTCCGCGAAACGGCCTGCCGGGATGGCCTTGCGGTACGAGGCCTGGAGATCTTCCGAGAGCGCCTGTGTCATCTCGGTGTCGATGTACCCGGGAGCCACGACGTTCGCGGTGATGCCGCGGGAGCCGAGCTCGCGCGTCAGCGCCCGGGCGATGCCGATGAGCCCGGACTTCGATGCCGCATAGTTGACCTGCCCGGGCGAGCCATACAGGCCCACCACCGAGCTGATGAGGACGATGCGGCCCTTCTTCTTGCGCATCATCGACTTGATGACCCGCTTGACGGTGCGGAAGGACCCGGTGAGGTTCGTGTCGAGGACCTTCTCGAACGACTCGTCCCCCATCCGCAGCAGGAGCTGATCGTCGGTGATGCCTGCGTTCGCGACCAGCACCTCGACCGGACCATGAGCCTCCTCCACGGCCTTGATCGCGGTGTCGAGGCTCTCACCGTCGGTGACATCGGCAGCGACGGTGAGCGCACCTTCCGGGCCACCTTCGCCGGACCTGCTGGTCACGGCCACCTTGTCGCCGCGACGGAGGAACTCCTCGGCGATCGAGCGGCCGATCCCTCGATTGCCGCCGGTGATCAGGACACTGCGCGGCTCGGTGATGGCGTCGGACATACGGACTCCTGGATGACGGATCGGGACGGGGCGGATGGTGCCACGGAGGGCTGTGCCACGCGGCGAGGGCGAATGCCTCGGCGTGTGCTCGTGCTCTACGATACGGGGCGAGACAGTGTCGGGGTCCATGGGGGAGCCCGTCCACGCACATCGCCCCGGAAGGTGCTACCCGATGGCATATCGCTTCAATCCTCCGCCGAACTGGCCGATCGACGATGCCAACTGGAGCCCGCCTCCGGGATGGCAGCCGGATCCGTCATGGGGCCCCGCCCCCGAGGGATGGAACTTCTGGGTTTCGGCCGAGCAGGCACCGGCAGCGCAGCCGGAGCAGCCGGAGACCCCCGCCGCCTCCGCGGATGACGACGCCACGCACGTCGCCTCGACGGATGAGCAGGCGGGCGAGCCGGCCCCCGCCGAGGAGCCGATTGCTCCTGAGGAGCCTGCCGCTGCCGCAGCGCCGGAGCCCGCGGGCCAGTACGGGATGATGAACCCCTATGGGGCGGCGCCTGAGCAGGACGTCGCGCAGCCCGCAGCTGAGAGCCCGGCGCCCACCGGGCGCCATGCCGCAGAGCCTGCGGCTGAGGCCGCGGACGATGCCACCCATGTCACCGATTCCGGAGAGCGCGACGACGTCGCCGCTGCCGCCGAGGAGCCGGTCGCGAAGGAGGGCGGCTCCGCGGAGACCGCTGAGTACCAGGGCCCGGATCTCGATGCCGGGCTCGCACAGCAGGCCCCGTACGAGACCGATGACAGCCAGCAGAGTGCCGGGTTTGGCGCAGCTGCGGGTGGTGCCGCGGCGATGGGCGGCGCAGCAGCTGCCCAGGGCCATCCGGAGGAGCCCGGACAGGGGTACGGCCAGGCATCCCCCGCACCGGGCTACGGTCAGGCTTCCCCTGCACCGGGGTACGGCCAGGCTTCCCCTGCACCGGGGTACGGCCAGGCTTCCCCTGCACCGGGGTACGGCCAGGGGTCTCCTTCCCAGGGCTATGGCCAGGCTTCCCCCGCTCAGGGCTACGGTCCCACGTCCGGTCCGGAGTACCCGGGCCAGGGTTCTGCTTCCGACTACCCTGCCCAGGGCTACGGCCAGCAGTCCCCGGCGTCGACTCCGGGTCCGCCTGGACCGCCTCGACCGGAGCCGGTGAGCCCCCGAAGAAGGGCATCATCCAGCGCTTCTGGTGGGTCGGCTGCCTCTTCGTCCTGCTGCTGGTCCTGGCGCTGATCGCCGTGGGTGGCTTCGTCCTGTTCAACCGCTCCGGCGGGGAAGAGGCCAAGGGCGACGGTCAGACCACCACTCAGGAGGAGACCACCGAGGAGGAGACCTCCGCGGAGGAGGATCCGGCCACGGAGGAGACCACCGAGGAAGAGACTCCCTGGCCCACGGATCTGCCCACCATCGACCCCGAGGCGGAGAAGGAAGCCGTCAACATCGTGGGAACCGACGGCACGGGCACCATGGCCGTGCACATGGCTTACGTGCCCGCGAGCGATCTCGAGCGGAGCTACGGCGGCGCGATGGACGAGCCCGAGAACGGGGACGAGTACCTCGTCCTCACCGCCAAGCTCACCGTCGCCGAGGGCGAGCTCAGCCTGAACCCGCACCAGTTCAGCGTCAACACCCCCTACGGCGGAAGATCTCGCCCGCCTCCGCGACCTTCGGACTGGCGGGCTCCGGCACCGATGGACCGATGGACTTCAAGGCCGGGGACGAGTACACCATGAAGATCCTCTTCGACGTCCAGCGTGCTGGTGGTCTCACGCTCGACTTCAACACCTACACCGACAACTACTCCTGGGACGTCCCTGCGTGACCCAGGGCCAGCGCTTCAACCCTCCGCCGAACTGGCCGGAGCCGCCCCATGACGGATGGCTCCCGCCAGCGGACTTCCGACCCCAGCACACCTGGGGCCCGGTGCCGGCGGGGTGGAGGCTATGGCTGAAGGAACACTCGGCGGTCCGGGGCGCGGCACCGCTGCAGGACTCCGAGGACGTCCCTGCCAGCGGTGCCCGCCCGCGGAACCGGGTGGATCAGTACCCCGTCGCTGTCCTGAACCCGGGGATGTGGACGGAGAACCACCTCCAGGCGGAGGACTACGGCTTCCCTCCCGCGAAGCAGCGCACCCAGCGCCCGCGGTTGAGGCTCGGGATGACGATCGGCGTGACCGTGCTCGGCTTCGTGATCGCCGCGCTCACCGCGATCATGTTCGTGATGCTGGTGGACTTCGCCGTCGAGGATCTCGCCACGGTCCTGGGCGAGGCCGCTGGGCACCTGCATCTCGCTGTGCCGGGGCCCGAGGCGGCTGCTGCCGCACCGGTCGCCGAATGACGGGACGTTCCGCCCGCCGGGAGATCCTGTTCAGCCGCGAGACCCTGGTGGGACTGGTGGCTGTGCTGGTCCTGGCCGGCGTCTGTGTGCTGCTGGGCCTGTGGCAGTACGGACGCTACGAGGATCGGCGCGATGAAGCTGCGGTGGTGAACAGCAACTACGAGGCGGCCCCCGTTGCCCTCGACGAGGTGCTGCCCGATGTGGAGCAGCCTCTCGCAGCGGAGCACGCCTGGGCGCCGGTGACGCTGCATGGCAGCTACTGCACCGATGCCGACTGCGTCCTGTACGTGCGCAACCGCCAGCTCTCCGGTGAGGTCGGGTTCTGGCAGCTGGTGCCGTTCCGGGCCGACGACGGCACCACCCTCCTGGTGGTGCGCGGCTGGGTGCCGCAGGACAAGGACGAGTCTGCGCCTGCTGACCCGGCCGCGGTGCCCGAGGGTGATATCTCCGTCACCGTGCGCATGCGCCATGCCGAGCCCGTGCTGGATCGGGAGCCTCCGCAGGGTCAGACCCACTCGGTCAATCCGCGCCAGTCCGCCGGGCTGATGGGCGTGGACGACTCCGAGCTGGTCGCCCAGGCGTACGGGGAGCTGGCCGAGGAGGACCCGGCCGCTGAACGGCCCACTGCCCTGCCCTCCCCCGACACCGGGCTCGGCCCGCATCTCTCCTATGCCTTCCAGTGGTGGATCTTCGCGCTGTTCTTCCCCGGCGCTCTGATCTACCGCACCCGCCGGCTGTTCCTGGACGTCGCGGAGGATGAGCAGCGGCAGCAGGACCCTGCGCAGGAGGAGCCCGGCGGCGAGAGCCTGCGCAGCACCACGATTCCGACACGGACACGGCGCGAGCCGGCGAGGAGCCCGCCTCCTCACCGCGAGGCCCGTCCCGACGACCCAATGACCATCGTCCCCGCCGTGCGGTCCGCGCCCGGCGCCGGGGCCAGGACGAGGAGGAAGAGGATGCCCTCATCGATCAGCAGGCGCCGTGAGCGCGCAGCCGCGCCGAGCTCGAGGTTCCTGCCCGGCCCCAGGCCGCGCCGGATCGCCCATCGAGGACTCGCCCTCGACGGGGCGGAGAACACCATGCGCGCCTTCGAGGACGCTCTCGCGGCCGGCGCCGACATGCTCGAGACCGACACCCGGGCCACACAGGACGGGCTGGCGCTCGCCTTCCACGACGAGGACCTGCTGCGCGTCGCGGGCGATGAGCGACGCATCGAAGAGATCAGCGCCCGCGAGGCCGGCTCCATCCGACTCGCGGGCGATGAACCGCTCGCGATGCTCGAGGACGTGCTGGCGACCTTCACCGACGTCCCGATCAACGTCGACATCAAAGCCTCGTCGGCGATCGGGCCCGCGGTCGCGGCCATCGCCCGCACCCGCAGCGCGGACCGGATCTGCGTCGCGGGCTTCGACGGCGACGTGGTCCGCAAGACCGTCGCCACGATCCAGGCGGCCACCGGCGTGCTGCCGGTGCGCAGCCCTTCTCGGGGCGTCATCGGGAGCTTCCTCGCGGCCCGCGCCGTCGAATCCCCGCAGGCCGTCATCCGTCGGATCCTCGCGCCCTACGGGGCGCTCCAGGTGCCTCCGACCTACAGAGGCGTCCCGGTGGTGACCGAGGCCAACGTCGCCGCGGCCCACCGCGCGGGGTGCGAGGTGCACGTCTGGACCATCGACGATGCCCCGACCATGCAGGATCTGCTGGTCAAGGGCGTGGATGGTATCATCACCAATCGGGTCGATACGCTCTCCGAGCTGCTCGACAGCGCCTGAGACTCGAGAGTGCTCCCAGGCTCGGGAACATTCCCGGCCCCGTGCGCGTTGGCACCTTCGGGTGCCACCACCCCACAGACCTCATCGGACGGCACCCCGTCCGACCCCCATCCCCGGCAGGAAGCGAGAACCGCATGAACAGCCGCAGCCTCCGAGGCACCCGACTGGGCTCCCTCTCCATGGAGACCGACGAGGGCGTCCTCGCCGCACCGCGCCAGGAGGCCGTCTACGACTGCCCCAACGGCCACAACATCGTCCTCCCGTTCTCGGTCGAGGCCGACGTCCCGGCCGTCTGGGAGTGCCGCTGCGGCGCCTCCGCGCTGCTGCGTGACCATGAGCGTCCCGAGGTGAAGCCCGGCAAGCCCGTGCGCACCCACTGGGACATGCTGCTCGAGCGGCGCAGCGAGGAGGACCTGCAGGTGCTCCTCGATCAGCGCCTCGCACTGCTCCGCGCCGGAAAGCTCCACCAGCGCCGCAATCTCTGAACACGCTCAGCACGCGACAGCGCCCCCGTTCCGCCTCTCGGCGGAGCGGGGGCGCTTCCGTGGGACCTCTCAGTCCTGGGTGATCGTGGGCGGCGTGCCGTTCTCGCCCCGCGGAGGATCTGCGGGGCTGTTGTCGAGGATGATCTCCCCGTCGATCACGCCGGTGCCGGAGCGACGGTAGAGCACCGTGCGGGCACCCTCGGAGCCGCTGCTGAGCCCCATCGCCTTGACTGATCGGCGCTGGACGGGGGTCAGCAGCAGGACCAGCCCGATGAGATCGGTGAGGATCCCCGGGAAGAAGAAGAACAGTGCGGACAGCAGCGTGAACGCGGGACGGGAGAGGTGGTCCTGGACGTCGCCGCGGCCGCGCACGGCCCGGATCAGCGAGCGCAGTCGCACGAACGACTGCTGACCGGCGGCGACCAGCAGGGCGACCCCGATCACCCAGCCGATCGCGATGATCAGCACCGACCACCACAGGCTCGTGTTGATGCCGATCAGCACCAGGATGGTGAGCTCGAGCAGTCCCAGCAGGACGATCGCGAAGGGAACGACGGATCCCCAGCGGGAGCGGGCGCGCCCGGTGTCGGTGCCGTCTGCGGAAGGGCGTCCGGAGGCGTCAGGCCTGCTGCGCTGCTGTGCGGCCATGGGTGGCTCCCTTCCTGCGACGACGAATCCGTTCAGCCTAACGCAGGGCCTTGCGCAGAGGCTGGGTGCGCCGTGCCAGTCCCCAGAGCGTGACCTTGACCAGCGCCTCGCGGACGATGCCCGAGGACATCTTGCTCGCCCCTTCGGTGCGCTCGTCGAAGTCGATCGGGACCTCCCTGATCACGGCCCCCAGATCCCGGGCGCGCCGCGTCATGTCGACCTGGAAGCAGTAGCCCTGCGAGGCGATGTCGTCGGAGACGAGGCGTTCGAGCAGCTCGGCGCGGAACACCCGGAAGCCGGCGGTCGCATCGGATACGCCGAGGCCCATGAGCACGCGCACGTAGAGGTTCGCGCCGCGCGAGAGCAGCTGCCGGTGCAGGGGCCAGTCGTGGACCGCACCACCGGGGACCCAGCGCGAGCCGATCGCGAGGTCGGCGCCGCGACGGACCGCCTCGAGCAGGCCGGGCAGCTGCTCCGGGCGGTGGGAGGCGTCCGCGTCCATCTCTCCCAGCAGCCGGTATCCGCGTTCGAGGCCCCAGGCGAACCCGGCCAGATAGGCCGGGCCCAGGCCCTGCTTCCCCGCGCGGTGCAGCACATGCACCGCCGGATCCTGCGCAGCGATCGACTCCGCCCACTGCCCGGTGCCGTCCGGTGAAGAGTCGTCGACCACCAGCACGTGGGCCTCGGGCACTGCGGCACGGAGACGGGCCAGTGTGCCCGGCAGCGCCTCACGCTCGTCATAGGTGGGGATCACGATGAGCGTCGGCGGCAGGGGGCGTGGGAGGGATGCATGGTCACTGACCTCGAGCTCGGCGGACGGTGCGGGGGCGAGGGCCCGGCGGTCGGTGGACAGTGCGAGCAGCAGCCCCACCATGCCCAGGGCGGCGATCCCCACCGAGATCCATGGCCCGGCGGCGACCGCAGGGGTGATGCCGGTGCGCAGGGGGACGTCAGCCATCAGCACGCCCTCCTCCCAGTGGTCGACGAAGTCGATCTGACGCCCTTCGGGGCTGAAGATCGCCGAATGACCCACGGTGGAGATGTGCACGACGCTGCGGCCGGACATCACCGCCGACACCTTCGCCTGGGCAAGCTGCTGGATCGCCTCATGCGAATCGCCGAACAGCGCGTTGTTGGACTGCACGACGATCACCTCGGCGCCGTCATCGACGATGTCCTGGACGAGGGCGTCATAGGCGATCTCGAAGCAGATCAGGATCCCGACCCGGCCCTCACCCTGATCCAGTGCGGCCAGGTCCATCACCCCGACCTCCTCGCCGGCGATCATGTCCAGCGAGACCAGGTCGACCTTGTCGGTGACCATGCGGAACACGTCCCGCATCGGGATGAACTCGCCGAAGGGCACGGGGTGGCGCTTGGAGTACTGGTAGGGCGTGGTCTGCTCGGGAGTGAACAGCACCGACTGGTTCAGCCGCTCCGTCTCCCCCACCCGGGTCTGGGTGCCGACGAGGATGGGCGCCCCGGCGTCCTGCGCCGCGGAGGTCAGCTGGGAGGCCAGGTGCGGGTCCTGCCGCGGGTCCCAGCCGGTCGAGTCCTCGGGCCAGACGATCAGATCCAGCTCGGCCCCCTTCTCCGCTGCCGTGTCGATGGTCGTGCGGGTGACGGCGAGATGGTTGTCGAAGACGTCGTCGGGCATCGTGTAGGAGACCGGGTCGATCCCGTCCATCGATCCCTGGATCGCGGCGATCGTCATCGTCGGCCGGTCGCTGGGCGCCCGGTTCTGGGGATACGGGACCACCACGGTCACCAGCACCGCGGCGACCGCGACAGCGCAGGGCCAGACCCCGGAGAAGCCGGTCAGGCCGCGTCGCCGCCTGCCCAGCAGGGCGAGTGCGCCGAACAGCAGCAGCTGACCCATCAGGGCGACGACGAGGGCGAGCCCGGCCATCCCGATCCAGGGCGCCAGGTTCAGCAGCGGGGAATCTGCCAGGGCGAAGGCGCTCGCGCCCCAGGGCAGCCCTCCCCAGGGGGCGCTGCTGCGCAGGGTCTCCACCCCGACCCAGAGCGCGGAGACGAACAGGGCGGTCGTGACGCACAGGCCGCGGCGCACCATCACGGTGCGGGCGAGCAGCCCGAACAGAACGATATAGAGGGCCTCGAACAGCCCCAGCGCGATCCAGGGCATCGAGCCGGCGTAGGTGCTCGCCCACTGGGTGAGCGGGATGAAGAATGCCGCACCCCACATCAGGGAGACCAGGACGGCCAGCCGGGCGGAACGCACCAGCAGCCCTGCCCCGAGCAGCGCGATCGCCACCGGGAGCAGCATCCACATGCCGTACGGAGGGAAGGCCAGCAGGGCGCAGAACCCGCCGAAGCCGCCGCACAGCAGTGCGACGGGCCATGGGGTGGGATCGAACTCGTCACGCGGCCGACGACCGCGCGCGGCTTCGCCGTCGTGGCCCGGGCGGTCGCCGTCATGCGCCGTCCTGCTGGAGCCTGTCGTGGACGATGCGGCCGTCCACCACCGTGCGCAGCGCGCGCGGGGAGCCCTGGTCGAAGTCCGGCAGCAGCGGGGTGCGGGAGCGTGGGTCGGTGGACCAGCTGTCGACCCGTTCGGCATGGGAGCGGACGGTGAGGTCCCACGGCTCCCAGAGCACGAACGTCGCCTCGATCCCCGTCTGGAGCGTCCCGGGATGACGGTGCCCGGCCACGCGCTGCCCGCCGCGCGAGGCGGCGAGGAACGCGGCCCGGTCGCTGATGCGCTGGGGAGCAGGGCTGGTGCGGGCCGCGCCGCGCACCCAGTCCCACGGATCGGCGGCGGCGGGCTCACCGGCGGAGCCGAAGGCGAGGGGCGTGCCATCGGCGAGCAGATCCAGGTAGTCGGCGCTCTCGGTGACCGGAGCCACGACGCGCACCCCTTCGCGCATACCGGTGGGGCCCGGCAGTCGCAGCACGATTCCGAGCGACGCGGCCTGGGCGTCCTGGGAAGCGGGCGGTGCGGAACCGTCCGGGGTGGCGGCGGCGTCGACGAATCCGGGGTGACGAGGCAGCCTGTGGCGTCCACGTGGAGGGCGTCCCCGTGGAGCACGTGGGCGGTGTCCTCAGGCCCGGTCCAGGCGATCAGGCCATCGGCGACGAGCATCGCCGAAGCCTCGGGATCGTTCGCGCTGTACAGCACGATGCCGGTGTAGAGGGTCGGCGGGGCAGTCTGCCCGGGGGCGGTCGCAGAGAAGTCGTTCTTCGGCACGTCCCCCAGCTTCTCGCGTCCGCCTGGGAGAACGCTCATCGGTCGATCTCCTGGGCCACCAGCCCGCGGCGCACGGCCCTGATCGCCTCCCGGGCGACGCGTCCGAGCTCCTCGTCGGCGGTGAGCTGATCGAGCAGGTCGATCACCTGACGGCAGTGCCGCACGAAGTCCCCGGGCGGCAGATCGTTGCCCTCGAGCGCGGCGGCGAGGTGCATCCCCTGGGCCCAGCGGTGCACGATCGCGGCGATCGCGGGATCCGGGGAGCTGGTGGGGGTGATCCCGTGGCGAGTCTCCGCGGACTGCAGACGTGCGGCGATGCGGGTGGAGGCCTCCAGTGCGACGCCGACGGCGGGCTCGGGGATCATCTCCGGGGCGCGGTCGTCCCGGCGCGTCTCGTGGACGGCGGCGGAGACCACCGCTGCGAGCCCCGCGGGCGTCAGTCCCGCCCAGGCCCCGTGCTCGAGGCATTCGGCGATCAGCAGGTCACGGTCGCTGAACAGGCGCCGTAGCCGCAGGCCGCTGGCCGTGGGGCGCAGCTCCTGCTCCAATCCCTCCTGCTCGGTCGGTCCGGTGCGCTCGAGATAGCCGAGCTCGACGAGCAGGTCCGTGAGGCGATCGAACTGGCGGGCCAGCGAGCTGGTGCGTCCCCGGATACGGCGGTGGACGCCCTCGAGCTCCGCGCGGGACTTGCGCCAGCGACCCACCCAGCGCAGATGGGACTCGAGGTCCGGGCAGTCGGAGCAGGGATGGGCGTCCATCCGTTCGCGGAGCGCGAGCAGCTGTTCATCGGTCGCAGCGGTCGAGGGGGTGCGTCCGGCGCGCCGGCGCACCTCCTGCCGGGCGTCATCGTCCTGTCCGGCGAGGCGCTGTCGCAGTGCGGTGGCGGTGTCCTTGCGCACCTTGCCGCTGCCGAGGGAGTCCTGGCGCGGCAGGCGGAGGGTGTCGATCACCGCGGGGGTGAGGGCACGTCCCCGGGGCGGAGGCTGCGACGCCGGCCCTCGGTGTCCAGCAGATCCACCTGGGGGCCGCCGAGCACGGCACGATCCACGTCCAGCACCACGGCGTAGCCCCGACGCTTCCCGCCGGGCAGCGCGATCACCTCGCCGCGACGGAGGTCCCCGAGCACGGTGCGGGTGCGATCCCTGTCCGCGGCCGCACGGGCTCGCGCGAGGGTCTTCTCCCGTTCGGCGACCTGCTCCTGGATCTCCGCATACTCCAGCAGGTCACCGCGATCGCAGGTCACCGCGTCGCGATAGGACGCGACCGTGTCCTCGATCTCCCGGGCGCGACGGGCCAGCCCCACCACGGAGCGGTCCGCCTGGAACTGGGCGAAGCTGGTCTCGAGTGTCTCGCGGGCGCGGGCGAGATCGAAACGGTCCAGCAGGTTCACGGCCATGTTCGGGGTGGGACGGAACGCCGAGCGCAGCGGATAGGTGCGCTTCGAGGCGAGCGAGGCCACGGCCGGGGCGTCGAAGCGGGGGCCGCCCACGACCACCGCATGCCCCTCGGTGTCGATCCCGCGCCGTCCCGCACGGCCCGTGAGCTGGGTGAACTCGCCCGGTGTGAGGTCGGCGTGCTCGACCCCGTTGAACTTCACCAGCTTCTCGAGCACCACCGAGCGGGCAGGCATGTTGATGCCCAGGGCGAGGGTCTCGGTCGCGAAGACGACCTTGATCAGCCCGCGTGCGAAGAGATGCTCGACCACCGTCTTCAGCAGCGGCAGCATCCCCGCGTGGTGCGCGGCGTAGCCGTCCATCACCGCCCGTCGGAAGGCGGTGATGCCGAGCACCTCCTCGTCCTCGACGCCGATCCCTGCGAGCTCATCATCGAGCACGGTGCGGATCTCCCGACGTTCCGCGTCATCGGTCAGGCGCAGGCGCGCGCGTGCGCACTGCTGCACCGCGCCCTCGCATCCCGCGCGCGAGAAGATGAACATGATCGCGGGCAGCAGTGCGGCGTCATCGAGCAGCTCCACCACCTCCGGCCGACGCATCGGCCGCTGGGCCCCGCCCGGGCCTCCCCGGCGTGGGCGCCGCCGCGGGGACCCTCCCGATGATCGTTGCGACGTGCGTCATCGCCGGGGTGCCCACCGCCACCGCGCCCCTTGCGCCTGTGCGGCGGCCGGTGCTGCCCGGAGCCCCGCGGGCGGTGACGCCCGCTGGTGCCCCTGCGCCCCCGATACCCCTTGCCGCGCGCCCGCCGGAGCGCTCATCGACCGGCAGCGAGAAGGAGGTGATCCGCTCGATCTGCGGGTTCACCTGCCGGTCGCTGCGGGCTCCGGGGCCCTGGGAGACCACGGCCTCGCCGTCGGCGTCGACGAAGAGGTCCAGCAGCTCGTCCCCGACGATGACGTGCTGCCACAGCGGCACCGGCCGGGTCTCGGAGACGATGATGTCGGTGCTGCCGCGGACCTCCTGCAGCCAGGCGCCGAACTCCTCCGCGTTGGAGACCGTCGCGGACAGCGAGACCAGCTGCACCGAGCGGTCCAGGTGGATGATCACCTCTTCCCACACCGGCCCGCGCAGGCGGTCGGCAAGGTAGTGCACCTCATCCATCACCACGAACCCGAGACCCTCGAGGAGGTCGGAATCCGCGTACAGCATGTTGCGCAGCACCTCGGTGGTCATCACGACCACGTCCGCGTCGGGCCGGATCGAAGTGTCGCCGGTCAGCAGCCCGACCCGGTCGGAGCCGAGCAGTCCACCAGCTCCTCGAACTTCTGATTCGACAGCGCCTTGATCGGGGCGGTGTAGAAGACCTTGTGGCCGCGGGCCAGCGCCAGATGGACCGCGAACTCCCCGACCACCGTCTTGCCGGCGCCGGTGGGGGCCGCGACCAGCACCGAGCTGCCGCGCTCGAGCGCGCGCCCGCCGGCCAGCTGGAAGTCGTCGAGTTCGAAGGGATAGCGGTCCCTGAAGGCGGCCAGCTCGGCGGCGGGCTGCTCGTCCTGCTGCGCTGTCCTCCATCGGGCGTAGCGGTCTGCGGGTGAGGTCATGGCGTTCCTCCGCTGTAGTCGGCGCCCCCAGGAGCGCCCGGCAGGTCCGCGAGCAGGCGGACCGCGCCGGGCAGCACCCTGGCGGTCAGGGGCAGCACCGCGCGGGGCTCGCCGTCCGCGTAGGCGCGGACGGAGCGGCCGTGACGAAGCCCCACGGTCACCTCGCGCACCGGGGTGATGTCGACGGCGTCCAGCGTGGTGTGGGTGCCCTTGTAGACGCGGGGGAAGAGCCGCAGCAGCTGCCTGCGCCCGATGCCGGAGACCGAGACGAGCTCCAGCGCGCCGTCGTCGATCCGAGCGTCGGGAGCGATCCTCATCCCGCCGCCGAAGATCCCGGAGCTGCACAGGGTCAGGATCGTGGCATCCAGCTCGATCCGCTCACCGCCGTCGATCTCCAGCCAGTAGGGCAGGGGCGAGAAAGCGGGCAGCTCGCGCATCATCGCGGCGGTGTAGCGGACCGTGTGCCCGGCCCGGGAGCCGTTTGCCCGCTCGTTGACCAGTGCATCGAAACCGAAGTTGACGTTGCCGAGCGCGAGCGACCGGTGCGGCAGCGCGTGCTCGCCGGCGGCGAGGATCTCGATCGCGTCGATCGTCACCACCGGGCGCGACAGCGCGTGCAGCAGCGCACGGGTGGACTCCTCCGGATCGTTGACGGTCAGCCCCAGAGCACGGGCGAAATCGTTGCCGCTGCCCGCCGGGACGATGCCGAGCCGCACAGCGGAGCCCGCCACGATCTCGGCCCCGAGCGAGACGGTGCCGTCCCCGCCCACGACGACCAGGGCGGTCAAGGAGTCACGGATCTCCAGCGCACGGGCCCGGGCGACGTGCGCGGAGGGGCCGGAGAGATCCACCACGGAGATCCCCGCCAGGCGCAGCAGGTGTCCCACCTGGCGACCGACCCGGTGGGCGGTCCCCTGGGCCGCCGTCGGATTGGCGAGCAGGCCCACGCGGAGCCTGCTCACCGCCCGTCCTCGT
Organism: Brachybacterium sp. Z12; assembly: GCF_014400405.1. Lineage (GTDB taxonomy): Bacteria > Actinomycetota > Actinomycetes > Actinomycetales > Dermabacteraceae > Brachybacterium. Next base: position 1,794,465 of record NZ_CP060496.1, read on the forward strand.
CGGCGTCGTCCAGGCTGGACGGGCCGTCGATCTTCTCCACCTCGTCATCGATCCGGCTGGCCTCGTCGTCCCCGAGATCCTCGTCGCCGCTCTTGCGGGCCGCGCGACGATCATGGATCAGCGAGATCACGATCGCGCCGAAGAAGAGGCTCGCGATCGCGGCGGACATCGCGATCAGGGTGAAGGGCTCGGGCGTCGGCACCATCACGGCGGTGAAGGCGAAGCTGAGGAAGATGATCCAGCGCCACGCCTTGAGCATCGCCTTGCCGCTGACCAGGCCCATGAAGTTCAGCAGCACCATGACCACCGGGATCACGAAGGCGACGCCGAAGGCGAGCATGGTCTTGATCAGCAGGGCCAGGTACTGGTCGTACGGGATGATCTGCGAGGTCGCACCCTCGGTGGGGGTGAAGCTCATCAGCACCGGCACGAGCTGGTTCACGGCCCAGTAGCCGGCGACGCAGCCGAGGAAGAACAGCGGGATCGCGCTGCCGAAGAACCCGATCGCGTACTTGCGCTCGTTCTTGTGCAGGCCCGGCATCACGAACAGCCAGATCTGCGCGATGATCATCGGGGAGGACAGGATCAGGCCGATGTACGCAGCCATCTGCAGCTTGACGTTCAGCCCCTGGCCCACGCCCTGGAAGTTGATCAGCGCCTGGAGGTCGGAGTCCTTGCCCGCGGCCTCGATCGGTGCCTTGACGGCATCGAAGACCCAGGGGAACAGGAACCAGCCGACGATCGAGAGCAGCAGCACGGTGATCGCACTGATCATCAACCGGTTGCGGAGCTCGATGAGGTGCTCGCCGAGGGACATGCGGCCCTCGGGGTCCCTGCCCAGATTCTTCGCGGGCTTCGCCGCGGATCCTTCGCGTCCCTGCGTATCACTCGCCACGGATCTGCTTCCTCCCAGCGCTCCGGGCCCGTGCGGTCACCCGCGCGGACCCGCTGTCGACGACGCGTTCTGCGTCGAGATGCTCAGTCGCGACGGTAGGAGTCGTCATCCTCGTTCGCACGGATCGGCTCACGATCGCGTTCGGCGTCATCACGGGGTCGTACTCGCGCTCATCACGGGCGCGGCGGTCGTCGGCGCGGTCATCGCGCGGCCGAGCGGCACGGGTGGGACGCTCGTCATCCTCGTCCTCGGAGCCCTTCTCGTCGCCGCGCAGCTCCTCGACCTCGCTCTTGAAGATGCGCATCGACTTGCCCATGTTGCGGGCGAGGCCCGGGAGCTTGTTGGCCCCGAACAGGAGGATCACGAGCACGATCAGCAGGACGATCGCCCAGGGGTTGCGGAAGAAGTTCATGGAAGTCCCTTTCAACAGCGCCACGAGACAGCGCGGGCGCACCTATCATCCCACAGCGGACTGGGCGCCGGACGGGCCACCCCGGTGGCGGCTCGGCCCACCGCACGGCGGGTCGTCCCAGGGTAACGGCTCCTAGGACGTGTGACGTACCACTGCGTCCCGCGCCACGGTCACGATCGTGTCTCTGAGACCGTCCGGGAGAGCACCTCGGCGGCGCCGGCGGATTCCAGCACCGCGTCCACCAGCGGCGCCAGTAGCGGGGAGTCCAGCCGGGCGTAGGTGGTGTCCTCTTCGCCGTCGCGCAGGGAGGCTGCCCCGAACGATTCGGCGATCCAGTGTCCGGCAGGTTCGAGGCGGAGCCAGACCTCGCCGTCGACCCTTCCCGCGAGCGCGGCACCTCCCCGGCGTCCGCGTGGCTCATCGCCGTGCCGGCAGGCAGGATCTCGACGATCCGGTCCAGGCGGAATCTGCGCTCGGCACCGGCCAGCTCACAATCCGCCAGCAGGTAGGACCTCGCGCCACCGGTCTCGATGCGCAGCGGACGGATCCGGCGCACGCTGGTGCCGGGCCGATCGGAGGAGGAGTACCGGATGGTGAGCGAGGAGCCCTCGGCGTCCGTCTCGGCATGCAGTGCGGCCTGCACGGCGGCAAGGACCGCCTCGGCGCGATCCGCGGTGCGGGCGGCCATCTCATCGGCGCTGAGCGCCTCGGCGAGCTCGGTGCGGGTGGGGGCCCGCGCCGGATCGGCGGGCGCGTCGTGCATGCCGGCGAGCAGCTTCTCCCGCGCTCCGGCGACGATCTCCTCGGTCCGGCCCGCGACGGGCTCGAGGGCCGCGAGCCCGGCCAGCAGGGCGGTGATCTCCACGGCGCTGAGGCTCAGCGCGCGGCGCAGCGGTTCGGCATTGCGCACGCGCACCGTGCCGTGCTCCCACTCCGCCTCGATCAGGTCCTCCCAGCCCGCGCCCATGTCACCGCAGACGAAGAGCACCTGGAGGTCCGTCACGAGCTGCTTCTCGCTGATGTCGAGCGCCTCGGCGAGTTCCGACAGATCGGCTTCGCCCCGGCTCATCACGTAGGACGCTGCGGAGATCAGCCGGGAGAGATGATCACCGCTCTGCGGCGTGAGCCGGATGCGCGGCGAGGGGCGCGCGGGGGCGCTCTCGAGCATCGAGAGATCAGCCTGTCGTTCGTGGAGATCGGCGATGGTGCGCAGCACCTGCGCGAGCTCCTCCCGCCACGGCGAGGGCTCGATCAGCTCGACCCAGCGGATGTCGCCCAGCAGCAGGCGACGTGCGGCCGGGCGCGGGAGGCTCGGCAGGACCAGCTGCTCGGCCTCCATCGCCGCACCGGCACGGTCACGCAGGGACAGCGCCTTGTAGGGGGCGGCCCGCAGCACGGCGGAGGCCCGGTCGTCGCTGTCGAGCATGCGCTCGAGGATCGCGGAGAGATCCGTGACCTCGGGACGGGCCTGCTGGGCGGCGGGGCCGTCAGCGGGGAAGGACTCGATGCGGGAAGCACGGAACAGTCGCGGCGCGGAGCGATCGCGATCCCAGCCGTACACGTACCAGTGCCCGTCGTGGACACCGACCACCCAGGGCTCGACGCGGCGCTCGGACGGGGTGCCATGGGTGCCCCGGTAGGAGAACCGCACGGAGCGGCCGGCGACGACCGCGTCCAGCAGCGGCGAGAGCACGGGGAGCGATTCGATCGCGCCGCGCGGCGTACGGCGCAGCAGATCTGGGTCGGCGTCGTGCCCGAGGCTGAGCAGCTTGGAGCGGACCCGGCGGGCCGCTCCCCGGCCGCCGCGGCATCCCAGGCGCGGCTCGCCGCGAGCAGGACGGTGTACTCCTCCGTGGTGAGATCGAGCACCGCACCGGACTGCGCCGTCTCGATCCGGTAGTACACGGTGTTCTCGTCGAGCACGTCGCGCTCGGTGGCGAGGGGCAGCCCGAGCTCGAGGATCGCCGCTTTGTCACGCTCGAACATGCGCTCCGCAGCCTGGTCCGAGACTGCATTCGCGTAATCGGGGATGACGGAGAAGAGCTTGGCGCGGTCGATCCGGCGCCGCGATCCGATCGTCATGATGACGTTGAGGAGTCTCTCCACATTCTTCGAAGCCACATGGTCAGACTAACGGGCCGAGCACCGGGAGTGGGCCGCTTGCACCCGTCGGCCCTAGGCTGGGCCCATGCTGCGATGGGAACGGGGAACCGTGAAGGACGCGCTGAGCTCCTGGCACGGTGTGGATCGGCTCGAGATCGAGCTCGAGGACGAGGCAGGCACGATCACCGCGATCGCGTACCGCGAGCTGACCGGACAGCCCCGGGTCGGTGAGCGGGTGCTGCTGAACACCAACGCCCTGCGCCGCGAGCTGGGCACCGGCGGGGACGCCATGGTGGTGGCCCGCCTCGACGTGCTGCCCGAGCCCGAGGAGATCGGCGGGCACATGGTCAAGGCCCGCTACACGCCCATGCAGACCATGGTCAACGCGCTGGATGATCCCGAAAGCGAGCACTACGAGACCATCCGCACCGCCAAGGGGATCGACGGGATGCCGGTGGTGGTCGCGGACCTCCATTCCTCGCTGCCGGCCATCATCGCGGGAATCCGGGCCGAGCGACGCTCGGCAAAGATCGCCTACGTGCACACCGACGCCGCCGCCCTGCCGGCCGCCTATTCGCGCAGCGCCGCCCGACTCCGCTCCGCGGATCTGCTCTCCGCAGTGATCAGCGCCGGTCAGTCCTTCGGGGGTGACTTCGAAGCGGTCACCGTCCACTCCGCACTGCTCGGGGCGAAGCACGTGGTGGGCGCTGATGTCGCGATCGTGATCCAGGGCCCGGGCAACCTCGGCACGGGGACCGGCTGGGGCTTCTCCGGAGTGCAGGCCGCGGAAGCGATCCATGCCGCCGCAGTGCTGGGCGGCCGGCCGGTCGCGACGCTCAGGGTCTCCGGGGCCGACGAGCGCAAGCGCCACCGAGGCCTCTCGCACCACTCCTCGACCGCCTACGGCCGCGCGCTCCTGGCACCCGTGCACCTCCCCGTGCTCCCCGGAACGACAGCCGTTACAACCCTTTTCATGAGTCCGTGCGGAAACAGGTGAAAACCACGATCCTCAAGCCGGCGAAGAAGCGGGGGTGCTGCACCACCTCATTGAGGTCGACGCCAAGGGACTGCGCGATGCGCTCGAGGAGATGCCCGTGCGGATGACCACGATGGGCCGCACCCTGGCGGAGGATCCCGCGGCGTTCCAGTACGCGGCCCTCGCCGGTCGCTGCGCCGCGACCCTCGCCGCGCGTGACTGAGACGTCAGTCCCCGCGACTGGCCTCTCCTCGTTCGCGTACGAGGCGGCGCAGAAGATGGGCCGCAGCGATCGCCCGCTGCCCGTCGTAGCGCTGCACCGCATGCAGGGCGAGGGTCGTGCCGTCCGCGAGATCGAGGTGCGCCCACGGGTCACCCATCGGGAAGCTGATCCCGATCACCTCCGGCCATTCCAGGGTGCGGGTGCGCATCAGATTGCGGACCACGAGCTCCTGGGGTCGCGCAGTGACCATCACCGAGGCCTCCAGGTGGCAGAAGACGGCCACGAGCACGCCCATGAGGAGCAGCCCGATGCGGCCGCCGAGCTGGAAGCTCGTGATCATCACTGCGCCGGCGATCATGCCGGCCATGACGATCGCGGCGCTGAGATAGGCGGCCACGCGCACTGCGCGGGGACGCAGCACGATCGTGGCATTCCCGTCCCCGTGCCCGTCCAGCGCTCCGGGGTGCTCATCGGCATCTCAGATGCGGCAGGCCTGGATCGCGGTGACCAGGATGGCGCGGGCGCCGGCGTCGTAGAGCTCGTCCATCATGCGGTGGGCGGAGCGGGTGTCCACCATCGCGCGCACCGCAGACCACTCGCCGCCGTGCAGCGGGGACACCGTCGGCGACTGCAGGCCGGGGTGATCTCGACGGCACGCTCGAGGAGCGCGGAGGGGATGTCGTAGTCGAGCATCACGTACTCACGGGCGACCAGCACACCGCGGATGCGGCGCGCGAGGACATCGAGCACGTGCGCGCCCTTCTCGTCGAGCTCCAGCCCGGGGCGCGAGAAGAGCACGGCCTGGCTGGTCATGATCGGCTCGCCGAACGGCTCCAGACCGGCCTGGCGCAGCGTCGTGCCGGTCTCGACCACATCGGCGATGACATCTGCGACGCCCAGCCGGATCGAGGACTCGACCGCGCCGTCGAGGTGCACGACCTCTGCGGTGATACCGCGCTCGGCGAGATAATCCTCGACGAGGTTCTCGTAGCTGGTCGCGATGCGTGCGCCCTGCAGCTCGGAGACGTCGGTGCGGGTCCCGGCTGGCGCGGCGAAGCGGAAGGTGGAGCGGGCGAAGCCCAGCGGCAGGATCTCATCGGCCGGGGTGCGCGAATCCAGCAGCATGTCCTGCCCGGTGATGCCGACGTCCACGGTGCCGGAGCCTACGTAGACCGCGATGTCCCGGGGGCGCAGGTGGAACAGCTCGACGTCGTTCTCCTCGTCGACCACGACGAGCTCCTTGGCCGTGCCGCGGCGGCGGTACCCGGCCTCGTGCAGCAGGTCGGCGGCGGGGTCGGACAGGGCGCCTTTGTTGGGCACGGCGATGCGGAGCACAGATCCTCCTCGGCCGGCGCAGCGGCCACGAGATGGGTGGACAGGGAGGGACGACAGAGGGGGCGGCGCGGAACGACCGCCGGGGTCAGAGCTGGCGGTAGACGTCGTCGAGGGAGATGCCCTTGGCGATCATCATCACCTGCAGGTGATAGAGCAACTGGCTGATCTCCATCGCCGCATCGTCCTTGGACTCGTACTCGCAGGCCATCCACACCTCGGCGGCCTCCTCGACGATCTTCTTGCCGATCTGATGCACGCCGGAATCGAGTTCGCGGACGGTGCCCGACCCCTCGGGTCGGGTGCGGGCCTTCTCGGTGAGCTCGGCGAACAGTGCCTCGAAATCCTTCACGCGCCCAGAGTACGCGCCCCGGCAGGTGGTCCGCTCATCGGACCGCCTGCCGGGAGGAGTCTCACTCCCGGCGCACCGTGGGATCCAGGTGGGCGGTCTCCACCGTCACCCGGGATTCATCGACATCGTGGCGTCGGCGCACGCCCCACCAGACGAAGAAGCCGACCAGGGTGAAGGCTCCGTAGAACAGGTACATGAAGGCGCTGGCGTAGTAGCCGGCGCTGAGCAGCAGGGGCACGCCGACGATGTCGACCGCCACCCAGATCAGCCAGAACTCGACCCAGCCCTTGGCCATCCCGAAGGTGGCCAGCAGGCTGCCCATGAAGATCCAGGCATCGGCCCAGACCGGCTCGTAGGAGCCGAGCATCCGGAACAGCGGGGTCAGTGCGGCGGTGCCGCCGACGAGTGCGACCAGCAGCAGGGCGCGGGTACCCCAGGAGGCCCACTGGGGCTCCACTGCGATGCCGCCCTCGTGCTTGGCCTGCTGCCAGCGCACCCAGCCGTAGACGCTGGTCGCGATGAACATGACCTGTCGTCCGGCCTGGCCGAGCAGGTCCACGGTGTTCGCGCTGCCGAACACCGAGCCCATGAAGACCGTGAGCAGCAGCAGATTGCCGACGATCCCGATGGGCCAGGCCCAGACCTTTCGTCGCATGCCGCCCAGGGCGCTGAGGAGTCCGAAGACATTGCCCAGCACCTCTCTGAGGAGGAGGAACTGTCCGCCCGCGAAATCGATTCGCGCGTCGAAGAGCCACTGCAGGAGATCCATGTCGGTCCTTTCGCCGTCGGATGCAGTGGCTCCGGGGGAAAAGGGTTCCGGCAGGGCATCACGGCGCGCGCAGAGCGCCCCGAGGACCTGCAGGACGTGCGCCTCTCATCCAGGCTGTACTGTCGGTGCCGGAATTTCACCGGCTCCACCGCCGAAGCGGGTCGCGGACTATCACCGCCGGCTCGGAATTTCACCGACCCCGGAGCACGTCACTGGTTGTGACCAGGTCATCTTAGACCGATGGCCCCGTCACCGGGTGTGGGGGTGAACACCTGTGACGGGGCCGTGAACGGTGGGGCGCTGGGCCGCGTCGCTCAGTGGGCGGCGTGACCCCGGGCGAGCTCGCGCAGGGCGGAGATCTCCTCGGCCGCATCCTGCGCGCGGTAGATCGCAGAACCAGCGACGAAGACGTTCGCCCCGGCCTCCGCGCAACGCTCGATGGTCTCGCGGCTGACCCCGCCATCGACCTGGATCGACACCTCGAGGTTCGACTCGCTGATCGCCGAGCGGGCCCGGCGGATCTTCGGGAGCATCGTCTCCAGGAAGCTCTGACCGCCGAAGCCGGGCTCGACCGTCATGATCAGCAGCATGTCGAACTCGCCGATGATGTCGAGGATCGGCTCGACCGCGGTGGCGGGCCGCAGGGCGATGCCCGCCTGCGCGTTCTTGCGGCGCAGGTCCCGGGCCAGCTTCACCGGGGCGCGGGCGGCCTCGAGGTGGAAGGTGACCGAGGAGGCGCCGGCCTCGGCGAAGACGGGTGCCTGGACATCCGCATCGTCGATCATCAGATGGGCGTCGATCGGGATGCTGCTGCGCTCGACGATCTGCTCGACCATGGACGGGCCGAAGGTCAGGTTCGGGACGAAATGGTTGTCCATCACGTCGACGTGGACGCTGTCGGCGGTGGAGATCTTGTCCAGCTCGGTGCCGATCGTCATGAAATCGGCGTTCAGGATGCTGGGGTGGATGTAGTGACCGTCGGTCGAGTACGGGGTGTTCATGCCGTCGGGAGTCCTTCCTCGGTGGGTGCGTGCTGCTTGCGGAGCAGGGAGATGTACATGGCGTCGGTGCCGTGGACGTGGGGCCACAGCTGGACTGCAGGGCCCTCGCCGAGCTCGATGTCCTGCTGTGCGGCGGGCAGGACCCCAGCGCGCACGGCCTCGCGCGCGTCGAGCTGCTCGACGTCATCGCGCCGCTTGAGCACATCGGCGACGATCAGCCGCGTCTCGGCCAGATGCGGGGAGCAGGTCACGTAGGCCACCACTCCCCCGGGCGCGGCCGCGTCGAGGGCGGAGGCGAGCAGGGCGCGCTGCACCCCGCCGAGCTGGCCGACATCCGCGGGGGTGCGGCGCCAGCGGGCCTCGGGGCGGCGGCGCAGCGCGCCGAGGCCGGAGCAGGGGACGTCGACGAGGACCCGGGAGAAGCGTCCAGGTTGCTCGGTGCCGAGGGTGGTTCCGTCGGCGGTGCGGGTGGTGATCTCGCAACCGGCCTCGCGCAGCGTGGCCACGGCGCGGTCCACCAGTTCGGTGCGGTGCTCCTGGAGCTCGACCGCGAGCAGATCCGCGTCGTGGCCGACGGACAGGCCGCCCAGCAGCGCGGCCTTGCCGCCGGGGCCCGCGCACAGATCCAGCCAGTGCTCGTCCTCGGCGAGGACCAGATCGTCGGCGCCGAGGGCGAGGGCGAGGGCCGCGAGCTGGCTGCCCTCGTCCTGGACCGCGACCCGGCCCTCCTTGACCGGGTCCATGCCGCCGGGGTCGCCGGAGGGCCAGGAGGCCGCGAAGATGCTCAGCCGTCCCTGGCTCGCACCGTGATCGATCAGCTCGTCGAGGTCGGTGAGGCCGGGACGCATCACCAGCGACACGGCCGGAGCCGCGTTCTGGGCGGCGAGCAGCTCGTCGATCTCCTCGCGCGAGCGTCCGTGACCGGCCAGCGCGTCAGTCAGGGCGCGCACCACCCAGCGCGGGTGGGAGTGCACCACGGCGAGATGCCCGGTGAGGTCCTTCTCGCGGTCGGGGGCGACCTCGGTGATCCACTGCTCGAGATCCTGCTGTCCCACCTTGCGCAGCACCGCATTGGCGAAGCTCGCCGCACCTGCGCCGACCTCGGCGCGGGCCAGGGCCACGGTCTCGGAGGTCGCGGCGTGCGGTGCGACGGTCATGTCCAGCAGCTGGTAGGCGCCGAGCCGCAGCACGTCCAGCAGCGCCGGATCGACCTCCTTCAGCGGGCGGTCCACGCAGGCGGCGAGGATCGCGTCGAGCCGTCCCTGTGCGCGCAGCGAGCCGTAGAACAGCTCGGTGGTGAAGGCGGCGTCACGCCCCGAGACGCGGTGGCTGCGCAGCAGGCGCGGCAGCACCAGGTTGGCGTAGGAGTCCTCCTCGCGCACCAGGCGCAGCCCTTCGAAGGCGACCTGGCGGGAGGGGGTCGAGCTGCGGGAGCGCTCGGAGGGGCGGGAGGTGGAGTAGCCACGGCGCGGGCCGCCCTGGCCGCGGGAGCCGGAGCGTTCACGGCCCTGGGCGTCGCGGGAGCGGTCCCCGTCGCGTCCTCGGCCGCGGCTGCTCCCCTGGCCTCGTCGCGGCGGCCGCGGTCCTGACCTCCCCGTCGCTCCTCGCTCATGCGCTCTCTCCGTCCTGCAGCTCGTCGGTGAATCGGGCTTCGGCGTCCAGCGCCGCGCCGCGGGCCCAGTCCGCCGCCCGCATCGGCCGCTTCCCGGCCGGTGCGAGGGTGGACAGGGCGATGGCATCGGTGCCGGTGCCCACGAGCACCTGGCGTTTGGTGGCCTCGATCCGACCGGGTGGGAGCGGTGCGTGCTCCGGGGCCTGTTCGACGCCGAGGATCTTTGCACGGGCGCCGTCCAGCAGCGTCCAGGCGCCGGGCTGCGGGCTCATGCCACGGATGTGGGCGCTGACCTCGTCGGCGCTGCGGGTCCAGTCGATCCGCGCCTCTGCAGTGGTGAGCTTCGCAGCGTGGGTCGCGGCGTCGTGGTCCTGCGGGGTGAGCTCGGCGGTGCCGTCCTCGAGGGCGTCCAGCGCCTGGAGCAGCACTGCGGCCCCGTCGATGGACATCCTCTCGAGCAGCTCGCCGGAGGTCTCGAACTCGCCGACGGCCGTCTGCTCGGTGGCGATCACGTCACCGGTGTCCAGGCCCGCCTCGAGCCGGAACACGCTCATGCCGGTGCTGCGCTGTCCGGCGAGGACGGCGCGCTGGGCGGGGGCTGCACCCCGCCAGGCCGGCAGCAGTGAGAAGTGCAGGTTCACCCAGCCAAGGCGGGGGATCTCGAGCGCTGCGGCCGGAACCATGTTCCCGTAGGCGACCACGGGCGCGGCGTCGGGGGCGAGCTCGCGGATCTGCTGCTGGACGGCGTCGTCGCGCAGCGTGCGCGGGGTGAGCACCGGGATCCCCGCCTCGAGGGCGAGGGCCTTGACGGGGGACGGCGCGAGCCTGCGGCCGCGGCCGGAGGGGGCGTCGGGTCGGGTCAGCACGCCCACCACCTCGTGCGAGGAGTCGAGCAGCGTGCGCAGGGACGGGAGGGCGGCCTCGGGGGTGCCGGCGAAGAGGAGACGCATGATGCCCCGAGTCTACGGCGGCGTCACTGGTCAGTAGACGAGCTGGAACACCCACACGGCGATGCTCATGGTGGCGGCCGTGATCAGGACGATCCCGATGAGGTTCAGCACCACGCCCGCCTTCGCCATCTGCGGGATCTGCACATAGCCGGAGCCGTAGGCGATCGCATTCGGGGGTGTGGCGACCGGGAGCATGAAGGCACAGGTCGCGGCGATCGCCACCGGGATGGCGAGCAGCATCGGGTCGATGCCGATGCCCACGGCGACCGCGGTGGCCACCGGCAGGAAGGTGGCGGCGGTGGCAGTGTTGGAGGTCAGCTCGGTGAGGAAGAGGATGCCGGCTGCAGCGATGGCCACGATCAGCACCACCGGCAGGCCGCCGAGCCCGGCGGTGACCTCGCCGATCCAGGTGGTCAGGCCCGAGGAGCTGAACTGCGAGGACAGCGCGAGGCCGCCGCCGAACAGGAGCAGCACGCCCCAGGGCAGCTTCACCGCCGCATCCCAGTCCAGCAGGCGCACGCCGCGGGCGGCGCCGGCGGGCATCACGAACAGCACCAGGCCGACGAGCATCGCGATCCCGGCGTCCGAGATCGGCGGGTCCTCGGCACCGAGGGCATCAGAGATGAGCGGGATGAACACCCAGCAGAGGGCTGCCAGCACGAAGATCACCGCGACACGGATCTCACCGGAGGAGAGCGGGCCCAGCTTGCGCCGCTCCTCACGGATCAGCTCGGCGCCGCCGGGGATCTCGGCGATCTCGGGCTTGAACAGCACCTTGGTCAGCAGCAGCCAGGCGATGACCATGAAAATCACAGCCAGCGGCCCCCACCAGCATCCAGCGGCCGAATCCGAGGGTGATGCCGAACTCCTGGCTCATGTGCGCGGCCAGCAGCGCGTTGGGCGGGGTGCCGATGATCGTGGCGAGCGATCCGATCGAGGCGGCGTAGGCGATGCCGAGCATCATGGCGGTGCCGAAGTTCGACCGCACGGCCTCCGAGGAGGGGCCCGGGGCTCCCTCCTCCGGATGGGGGTCCACGCCCTCGCCGGGCTCCTCGCCCTTGGCCGCGGCGTCCTCCAGGCGGAGCTTGTTCACCAGCATCAGCACCGACAGCCCGATCGGCAGCATCATCACCGCGGTCGCCGTGTTCGAGACCCACATCGAGATGAAGCCGGTGGCGACCATGAAGCCGAGCACCAGCAGGGAGGGGCTGGCGCCGATCGAGCCGACGATCGCGAGGGCGATCCGTCGGTGGAGGTTCCAGCGCTGCATCCCCAGCGCGAGCATGAACCCGCCCATGAACAGGAAGATCACGTTGTTGCCGTAGGAGGCGCCCACGTCATCGACCGCGACCTCGGAGTTCAGCACGGGGAAGACCACCAGCGGCACGAGTGCGGTCGCGGGGATCGGCAGTGCCTCCGTCATCCACCAGACGGCCATGAGGATCGCGATGGCCGCGGTGAGCTTGGCCCCGTGGGGCACATCGGCCGGCATGAGCAGGTAGATCGCGACCGCTAAGAGCGGCCCGAGCGCCAGGCCCAGTCGACGCACGAGCAGGGTGCGGCCGGATTCCGCCGGTGCGCGCTCCCCCTCGGAGAGATCGGGACGGTCTTCCGTCGAGGACTCCTGCGGCGTGCTCCCGGTGTGGGGCGTCATCATGTCTCCTGCATCGCATCGTCGCGGTGTGGCACGTGTGACACCGCACACTACGGGAGCAGGAGGGAACCGGCGCAGATTCCGCTCAGAACACGTCGGGCGGGTCCAGCCGCACACGCAGCGATCCGCGTGCCTTACGGGCGCTGCGCGCGGCGACTCCGGCGCGCAGCGCGACGGCGAGTTCTCGCGAGCGGGCCGGTTCGATGCGCACCACGGCCCGGGCCCGGCCTGCGGCATCGGGCCCCTCGAGATCGACCGGGCCGAACACGTCGGTGCCGTCCGGCAGCTCGACGGCCTCCAGGAAGGCGCGGCAGGCCTCGCGGTCTCCCACGATCTCCGCGACGCGGCGGAACGGCGGCAGGTCCAGCTCACGGCGGTCCTCGAGCACCCGGTCGAGGAAGAACGTGGAGCGGTGCGCCACCAGGTCCCGGATCGCGGGCAGCGTGGAGGTGCCCACCACCAGCACCTCCCCGCCCTCGTCGGCGCTGCGCACCAGGGCGATCGCGCCGCGCCAGCGTCTCACCGCCTCGATGTCCGCGTCGAAGGCGGCGCGTCCCAGCAGCGCGTCCGCGTCCAGCAGCAGGCAGGCGGCGTAGCGGCCCGGGGGTGCGGGTTCGGCGCCCGGGGTGGCGACGATGATCGCCTGGTCCGGCACGGCGTCGTCCTCGACGGCGCCGTGCGCCCCGCCCGCGACCTTGAGCGTGGTACCGGGGAAGGCGCGGTGCAGCTCCTCGGCGGTGCGGGTGGATCCGATGACCATGGCCCGCACCTGGGTGCGGTCGCATTCGGGGCAGCGGTACCCGTCCTCGCGGCGGCCGCAGACCCGGCAGTGGAGGGGTCCGTTGCGGCCGCTCTGCGAGAGGGGGGCGGAGCAGTGCGGGCACTGGGCCCGGGTGCGGCAGAAGGTGCAGGCGATCGCGGGCGCGTAGCCGGAGCGAGGCACCTGGACGAGCACCGGCCCCTTCTCGAGCCCGCGGCGGATCACCCGCATCGCCTCCTGCGGCAGCCGTGAGCGTCCCGAGGCTCCTTCGCGCTCACGCAGGTATTCGTCCATCGCCACGATCCGTGGTCGCACCGCGGTGACGGGGCCGGGCAGCGGCTCCAGGCGCGCGAGGTAGCCCAGATCGCCGAGGGCCCGCAGCGTCACGGAGTCGCTCGCGCTGAGGAACAGCAGCGCGCAGCGCTCCTCGGCGGAGCGGCACTGCAGCACGGTGCGGGTGTGCGGGTAGGGAGAACGAGGCTCCTCGAGCAGATCGTCCGCCTCGTCCCAGCAGATGACCAGCGCCAGCCCCTGGACCGGGGCGAAGGCGGCGGAGCGGTTGCCGAGCACCACGCGGGTCGCGCCGCGAAGGATCCGGCGGAAGGTCCGGTAGCGCTTCTCGGGGCCCTCGGTGCCGGCGAGGATCTCGTGCGCGATGCCGCGTTCGTCGAGCACCCGGCTCAGCCGGGCGACGTCCCGCTGATCGGGGGCGATGACGAGCGCTCCCTGCTCGGTATCGAGGTCTCCGATCGCATCGGCGGCGATCTCGGTCCAGGTGTCGTTCGCGTCCAGGGTGAGGCTGGCGCGGGGCACCGGTCCCTCCTGGCTGCCGGCGCGCGCGAGCAGGGCGGCGAGTCCCGGGTAACGGTCCCCGGGGCGGGCGGGGGCGGGCTGTGCGTCCGCGTCAGGCGTCGCGGCCGACGGGGTTCAGCAGGTTCGCCCGCCTCGGGTTCCTTCTCGGCGGCGGCCCGATCGGCCTTCTCGGCGCGGGCGTGGCGCGGCGGCAGGGCCAGGCGCAGCACGTCCCCGACAGTCCCGGCGCAGCGTTCGGCGACCTCCTCGCACACGCGCATCATCGCGGGCGGGACCACGACGTCCTCGGAGACCAGGCGGTGCAGCGGGGCGAGGGCGCGATCGGTGGTCGGCGCGGCGTGGCGCCCGAGCACGATCCCTTCGGTGTCCTTGCCGGAGAAGCGCACCCGTACCCGCATCCCGGGCCCTGCGGCCTGCGTGGCGGGGGTGACGGCGTACTCGAAGGGACGGTCCAGGTGAGGCAGCACTCCCACCAGGCGCACGCTCGCCACCGGGAGCTCCTCGACCACGTCGAAGCCGGCGGTGGTGCGCAGGCCGGAGGCCCGGGCCGCGGCAGGGCGGCCCGGGTCGCTCGGCGCGGCGGCCGGCGGGGAGGCGGGAACAGGAACGGCGGGGGCCGCGAAGAGGGGCTCCTGCCCTCCTGCGTGCTCCCCCGCCGCTCCCTCGGCGGTGCTGCTCAGCGCTTGTGCACCGCCACCAGGTCGCAGACGAAGATCAGGGACTCGCCCGGAGCGATGACGGGCGGGGCGCCCTGGTCGCCGTAGCCGAGGGCTGCGGGGATGTCGAGACGGCGCCGGCCGCCGACCTTCATGCCCTGCACGCCCTGGTCCCAGCCGGAGATGACCTGGCCCACGCCGAGCTGGAAGCGCAGCGGCTCGCCGCGATCCCAGGAGGCATCGAACTGCTCGCCGGTGGAGTGGGAGATGCCCACGTAATGCACGTCGACGACGTCGCCGCGGCCGGCCTCCTCGCCGTCACCGACGATCTCGTCGGTGCTGACCAGCTCGGTGGGCGCAGGGCCCTCGGGGAAGTCGACCTCGGGCTTGGTGCGATCAGTCATGCGGTCCTCCTGTGGTGGGTGAATCTGTTCCGGGGTCAGTCTGCCCTGTGCGCGGCATCGAGGATGTCGACGACGAAGATGAGGGTCTCGCCCGCGAGATCGCCCTGGTCGCCGTAGGCCTCCGCGGCCGGGACCACCAGCATGACCTGGCTGCCCACGGGGAGGTCCAGCAGGTTCTCCTCCCAGCCCTGGATCACCTGGCTCTCTCCCTGGGCGAAGGAGAAGGGGGCCCCACGATCCCAGGAGGAGTCGAACGGCTCGCCGTCGGACCACTTCCAGCCCGAGTACTGCATGGTGAGGTAATCGCCGGCGCGAGTGGTGTCGCCCGTGCCGAGGATCAGCTCCTCGCGGACGGTCGCAGCGGGCGCCTCACCCTCGGGCGGGGCGTCGAGTGTGGGTGCACCGTTCTCGGCGAGCGTCACGGTGGGGAAGGTGCCGGACGGCTCCGCGGGCTCCCCTCGGCGCGCAGCTGGGAGACGACGCGGTCCACGTCGCCCACCTGGAGCAGGGAGTAGGCCTGGCCGTTGCTGCTCTGCTGCCAGCCGGCCATCACGAAGCGGGAGCCGACGGCCATGGCGGTGAACACGTCGAAGGCGGCCTGACCGATGCCGTCGGCGGTGACCTGGACGCCGCCGGCCGGTCCTCCCTGCCACCAGGACTGCAACGTCTCGCCCGTGGAGGCGTCCACGTACATGTGACGCCAGATGATGGTGTCGCCCTCGGCGACCAGGTCGCCGTCGCCCTCGACGATGATCTGCGCGCCGGCGGAGGTGATCTCGAGCGGGGTGGTGAACTCGACCGTCGGCTCCGTGCCGAGATCGTCGCTCACGGTGACGCCGGAGAGCACCTCGCCGTCGCCGCCCCCGTCGGAGGGACCACCGCTGGCCTCCGGATCGGTGCCCTCATCGGTACAGGCGGCGAGGCCTATGGCGGCGGTCGCGGTGAGGGCGGTGGTCAGCAGGGTGCGGCGGCGGATCAAGTCAGGACCTTTCGGATCGGCGGCCCCGTGAGCCGGGGCAGGCACCAGGGTACGGGCAGGCAGGTGGCAGGACGCTGAGGTGTGCGCGAGTGCTCAGGCGAAGGGCGCCGGATCGGCTCCCGGGCCGCTGCCCAGATCGCGGATCTCCTCGAGCAGGGCGTCGACCGCTGGCAGCTCGGTGGCGAAGGGGTCGAGGACCTGCACAGGCCTGGAGCCCGGGCGGGTCAGCCGCATCGTGGTCCAGTCCACGACGTGGTCCACGCCGTGCTCCTGCGCCGCGGTGACCACCTGTCCGCGCAGATGCGCGCGAGTGGTGGTCGGCGCGGTGGACCTGGCCGCCTCGATCCGCTCCTCGGGCAGGGACGCAGGCGCGAGGCCCCGGCGCTGCAGGGCGTAGAACACGCCCTGCCCTGGATCGATGTCGTGATAGGCGAGATCCAGCCGTTCGATCGCCGGATCGCCGAGATCGATCCCGCGACGGGCGGTGACCTGCTCGAACAGCCGTTCCTTGATCGCCCAGTCCAGATGCGTGGCAGCCCAGGAACGGTCTCCTGTGCGGACGGCGTCGATCCCTTTCTGCCAGGACTCGAGCACCTCCTGCTCGGAGTCGTCGGCGAAGTCCGTGACGTGATCGAGCCAGCGCTGCTGCACCTCGATCGCCGTGGTGGTGCCCCCGCCGGCGGTGGGGATCGGCGCCGTACCGCTGAGGTCGCGGGCGACGGCCCGGATCGCGGCGATGTCGTCGTGGAGGGTCAGCTCAGGCAGGGCGCGCCCGCCCTCGATCGCGCGCAGCACCAGGTCGGTGGTCGCGAACCGGAGGTGGGTGGAGACCTCGCTCATGGTGGAGTCACCCACGATGACGTGCAGGCGCCGGTACCGGCTGGGGTCTCCGTGGGGCTCATCGCGGGTGTTGATGATCGGCCGGGTGCGGGTGGTGGCCGAGGAGACCGCCTCCCACATGTGGTCGCTGCGGCGGGAGAAGACGAACTGCGCCTCTGCGGGATCCGCACCGTCGCTGCTCTGCGGGCGCACCACTCCCCGGCGCCCGTCACGATCTGACGGGTGACCAGGAAGGGCAGCAGGTAGCGCGGCAGCCGGGTGAACTCGCCGCGGCGGTCCACCAGGAAGTTCTCGTGCGAGCCGAAGGCGTTGCCCGCGGAGTCGACGTTGTTCTTCAGCAGGTGGATGCGCGCATCCTGACCCTCCGCGGCCAGGCGCTCATTGGCCTGGACGGTGAGATCGGCGAAGATCCGTTCCCCGGCACGGTCCTGGGCGACCAGCTCCCACCAGTCGTCGCACTCGGCGGTCGCGTACTCCGGGTGGGAGCCGACATCCAGGTAGAGCCGTGCGGCGTTGCGGAGGAACACGTTCGATGAGCGGCCCATCGCCACGACCGGTCGGAACAGCTCTCGCGCGGCCGCCTCCGGTTCCAGGGCCCGCGAGCCGTCGGCCCGCACGCACACCAGGCCGAACTCGGTCTCCAGTCCTCCGACTCGACGCTTCATCGGCTCACTGGCCGCCCTTCTGCACGAAGGAACGCACGAAGGTCTCGGCGTTGGTCTCCAGGACGGAGTCGATCTCGTCGAGCAGATCGTCCGCCGCCTGCGCGGAGGCGAAGGTCTGACCGCCGGTCACGATCTCGGGGCTCTGCTCGTCCTCGCCTCCGCCGCCGGGGGCGTTCAGGGACTGCTGGGACATGGGGTCCTCCTTCTCAGTCGGTGACGGCTCGGCGCAGGGCGTCGAGGATCGTCGTGGGGTCGTCGGCCGGGTCGATCCCGTGCTGCGCGCACCAGAGCGCGGAGCCCAGGCGGGGATCCGCCAGCCGCAGCCGGTGCCCGCCCTCGGGGCCCGCCAGGGTGATCGCGTCCCATCCGGCGGAGGGGACGTTCGCGCGGTGCGCGGCGATGAGGCCGCCCCGCAGATGGGCTCGGGTGCTGGAGGGGGCGGTGTGCACCGCTTCCTCGACCTCGTCCTGGCCCACGATGCGGGGCACCGCGCCGGCGGTGCGGAGCTTGTCGAACAGGCCCCGTCCGGGCCGCAGATCGGAGTACTGCAGGTCGATCATGTACATCCGCGGATCATTCCAGTCCAGGCCGTGCCGGCCCGGTAGCGCTCCAGCAGCTGGAGCTTGGCGACCCACTCGACGCGCTCGGCGGCGAGCATCGGGTCCTGCTCGAGCAGATCGAGGATCTCACCCCACGAATCCAGCACCGTCGCGGTCTCCTCGTCGGCGGTGTCGGCGACCGCGGCGAGGGCTTCGAGGTGGGCGCGCTGGATCTGGAGGGCGGTGAGCTCGCGGCCGTCGGCCAGCGGCACGGTGGTGCGCAGCGACGGGTCGTGGCTGATGGCGCGCACCGCGGCGACCGGGTCCGCGAGGCGCAGATCGGGCAGGATCGCGGCGCCGGTGCGGTGCTCGGCCTCGAGCGCGGCCAGCACCAGCGAGGTGGTGCCGAGCTTGAGGAAGGTGGACTCCTCGAGCAGGTTCGCATCGCCGATGATGACGTGCAGGCGCCGGAAGCGGGTCGGGTCCGAGTGCGGTTCGTCGCGGGTGTTGACGATGGGCCGGTTCAGGGTGGTCTCGAGCCCCACCTCGGCCTCCATGAAGTCGGCGCGGGAGGAGAGCTGGTAGCCGGGCTCCTGGCCGCGGGTGCCGCGCCCCACCCGGCCGGAGCCGACCAGCACCTGGCGGGTGGCCAGGAACGGGAGCATCGCGGAGACCACGCGCTCGAAGGGGACGGCGCGGTCCACCAGGTAGTTCTCGTGGGTGCCGTAGGAGGCGCCCTTGCCGTCGGTGTTGTTCTTGTACAGCGCGACCTCGGGGATGCCGTCGGCGGCGGCGAGGATCTCCATCGCGCGGCGCGCGATCTCCTCCCCGGCACGGTCCGCGACGACAGCTTCGCGGGCGCGGAGCACCTCGGGGGCGGAGTACTCGGGATGCGCGTGGTCGACGTACCAGCGGGCGCCGTTGCGGAGCACCGCGTTGCCGATCGAGCGCTGGGAGGCCCAGGCGAGCACCTCGGCGTCGTCCCCGTCGGGAGCGATCTCGGGGCCGGCCAGGGGGATGTCCATCTCGACGCTGGGCACGTGGGCGTCCCGGACCTCGTCGGTCAGCTGGGAGGGGTGGGCGGCGGCGCGCTGCAGCTCGAAGCCGCGGGCGTCGCGCAGCGGGGTCTCGTCCCCGTAGTCCCAGCGCACGCGCACGCCTCGCTCACCCTCCTGGGGGTCGAGCAGCGCGTAGGCCCCGATCACCAGATGCGACAGCAGGATCGAGCTGCCGGCGCCGGAGCGGGCGCGATCCTCGAGGTCGGCATGGGCCACCCCGAACTCGGTCTCGATGCCCATCACCCGCTCGGTGGTGAGCGCGGTGGCGGGGGTCTGCTCGGCGGCGTCGTTCATGAGGGGACCTCCTCGGTGGCCTCGTCGTGGGCGGCGGAGCCCTGGGTGCGTCCCTGCAGCGGGACCACCGCATCGACGCGGCGCCGGCCGCTGCCTGGCAGTCCCGTGGTCCGGGCCCAGTCCTCGGGGTGGGCGGCCGAGGGCATGTCCTCGTTCTCCACGAACTCGGCGGTGATGGCGTCCTGCAGGTGCTGGGCGCCCACGCCGACGATCCCGGTGGCGATCTGATCCTTGACCGCGAGCTTCTTCGCGCGGTCCACGATGTTGCGCAGGGTCGCGCCGGAGACGAAGTCCCGGAAGTGGAGCGTGTCGTGGCCCCCGTCGGAGTACTCGACGCGCACGAAGGCCGAGGCCGGGCTGCCGTCGTAGATCTCGCGCGTCGCGAGGTCCAGCAGCTGCTCGCGGTCCTCGCGCACGGGCACCGACTCATCGAGGTAGAGGCCCAGGATCTCCCGACCTGCCCGCGCGTTGGGGCGGCGCACCCGGATCTTCACGTCGAGCCGGCCGGGGCGCAGGATCGCCGGATCGATCATGTCCTCACGGTTGGAGGCACCGATCACGATCACGTTGTCGAGCCCCTCGACGCCGTCGATCTCGGCCAGCAGCTGCGGCACGATCGTGGTCTCCACATCGCTGGACAGGCCTGTCCCGCGGGTACGGAACAGCGCCTCCATCTCGTCGAAGAAGATCACCACGGGATGGTCGGCGGCGGCCTTCTCGCGGGCGCGCTCGAAGACGAGGCGGATGGAGCGCTCGGTCTCGCCGACGTACTTGTTCAGCAGCTCCGGGCCCTTGACGTTGAGGAAGGCGGAGTTCTCGAGCGCCTCGGCGACGCTCACCCCGCGCACCTCGGCGCTGCGCAGCACCAGTTCGTGAGCAACCGCCTTGGCGATCATCGTCTTGCCGCAGCCGGGAGGCCCGTAGAGCAGCACGCCCTGCTGCGGGGGCCGCAGACCGTAGGTGCGGTAGAGATCCTGCTGGAGGAACGGCAGCTCGACGGCGTCGCGGATCGCCTCGATCTGCTCGCCCAGCCCGCCGATCTGCTCGAAGGACACCTCCGGGACCTGCTCGAGCACGAGATCGGTGATCTCGGCGCGGTCGATCCTCTCGAGCACCAGCTGCGACTTGAGGTCCACCAGCACGTGATCACCGGGGTGGAGCTGCTCCGAGGTGAGCGCGCCGGCGCGGCCCAGCACCCGGGTGTCGTCGGGGGCGACGGCCACCAGGATGCGGGAGTCGGCGAGGGCCTCGACCACCGGCACCACATTGCCGGCGTCGCCCTGCGCGACCGCCTCGACGGCGGCGAGGGCCTCGTTCAGCCGCAGCTCGGTCCCCGGGACCAGCGCCTCGAGGTCGAGGCTCGCGGCGGTCGCGACGCGGAGGCGGCGGCCGTGATGGAGCACGTCGATGGTGCTGCCCTCACAGCGGCGCAGGAAGGTGGCGTAGGAGTTCGGCGGATCGCCCACCCGCTCCAGATCCTTCTTGAGATCGACGATCTGCTCACGGGCGGCGCGGAGCCCCCGACCAGTCGTTCGTTGTGCGCTGCGAGCTTGTCGAGCTCGGCGGTCATCTCGGCATACGTCTTCATCGTCATCACGTTCCCCTTCCCGGGCTCGATCAGCGATCGCGGCCCTGTCGGATGTCGCGCAGCGCCCGCTTGAGCTTGCGCGGTGCGACGCCGCGCTCCCCGAGGTCCTGCGGCTCCCAGTCCCCGCCCGAGCCGCCGAAGCCCTCGTTGTCGGGGTGGTTCAGCTCCTCCTCGAGTCGCGAACCGGGTGCCGGCCGGGTCACCCGGGTCAGGGCCGGGGTGCCGTGCGCGGTGCGTCGTGCGGTGAGCAGGAAGCCGGTGTGGGCGTTCATCCGGTGCTCGGGTCGCACCGCGAGGCCCTCCAGGTGCCAGGGCCGCACGAACGATTCCCAGGCATAGGGCTCGGTGAACTCGCCGTGGTCGCGCAGGGCCTCCGCGGTGCGGGAGAGCTGCGTGACGGTCGCGACGTAGGCGAGGAACACCCCGCCGGAGACGAGCACCTCAGCGGCCGAGTCCACGCACTCCCAGGGCGCGAGCATGTCCAGCACCACCCTGTCCACGGAGGGCTCCTCGGGCGAGAGCGTCGGGGCGACGTCCTGGAAGTCGCCGATCGACAGCTGCCAGGAGGGGTGGGGCTCGCCGAAGAACGTCTCGACGTTCTCCCGAGCCACCTCAGCGAAGTCCTCGCGCCGTTCGATCGAGTGGACCCGGCCCTCGGGGCCGACGGCGCGCAGCAGCGCGGTGGTCAGGCCACCGGAGCCGACCCCGGCCTCGAGCACCCGGGCACCGGGGAAGATGTCGCCCCACATCAGGATCTGGGCGGAATCCTTGGGATAGATGATCGCGGCGCCGCGCGGCATGGAGAGCATGTAGTCGGCGTACAGCGGACGCAGCGCCTGGTAGCGGGTGCCGTGGCTGTCCTCGACCACCACGCCGTCCTCGGCGCCGATCAGCAGGTCGTGGCGGAGCACTCCGCGGTGGGAGTGGAACTCTCCGCCGGGCTTCAGGGTGATGGTGTGCAGCCGGTTCTTGGAATCTGCGAGCTGCACCTTGTCCCCGAGATCGAAGGGACCGGTGCGGTCGAGTCCGCGCTTCGGTGCCCGGGGGCGGGCTCCTGCGCCCCGGGGTGGGCGGCGGGCTGCGGCTGATCAGTCATGGGTTCCAGCATATGGCGTGCACCGAGGCACGGGTCGTGATGTTCACCGCCGGCGCAGGAGCGCATTGACATCGGCGCTCAGGATCACACCGCGCACCGTGCCGTCCTCCGCGAGCACCAGGTATGCAGGCGCAGGACGGGCGAGCATCGCCTCGATCAGCGCGTCACCCTGCAGTGCGGCGGGGAGCACGGCGACGTCTCCGACGGATCCGGCGACGGCGTGCGCCGGGGTGGCGGCACGGTGCTCCGGCGGGACGGAGCCTGCGGCCGTGAGGTCGATCCGGTAGGCCCGGCCGATCCGGTCCGGTGCGGCGGCGGCACGATCGAGGAGCAGGACCTGCTCGAGCTCCTCGTCGGTCCCGAGCTGCGCCAGCGGCGCATGCGGCGGGACGATCCGCATCGGGACGGCGAGGCCGACGGCGTCGAGGGTGCGGATGCGGGCCTGCATCGAGGCGCCCTCGAGCGCCCGGGTGGCGCCCTGCCACAGCAGCCCGGCGATCAGCATCGCCCAGACCAGGGTGAGCAGGGAGAGGCTGCCGGCCCCGCCCGTGCGCATGATCTGCAGCAGCGGGTAGGCCACGACGGCGACGGCGATGGCACGCCCGGCCCAGGCCGTGATCCGGGTGGCCAGCACCGGGTTCCGCAGCACCGCGCCCAGCAGCGACTCGAGCGCCCTGCCGCCGTCCATCGGTAGGCCGGGCAGCAGGTTGAACAGTGCCAGGACGAGGTTCAGCCAGGCGCTGACCGAGAAGACACCGCGAGGGAGGAGCCCGGCTCCGCCAGCTGCGTCGCACCGGCGGCCAGCGCGGCCAGCACGCCGTTCGCAAAAGGCCCGGAGAGGGAGACCAGCACCGATCCCAGCGCTGGCATCTGGCGGGCGCGGTATTGCGTGTGACCACCCCACAGGGTGAGCGCGATGTGGTCGACCGTGGCGCCGAAGGCGCGCGCGGTCACTGCATGCGCGGCCTCGTGCACCAGCACGGAGACGATCATGAACAGGCCGATCGCGATGGAGAGCAGCACCACCACGCCCTGCTCCGCGCCGCCGCGGCTGAGTGCCGGGTACATCAGCACCGCCAGCAGCAGCACCGTGACGAGGGTGCCCGGGCTGACACGGATCGGAGGCAGCGCTCCGAGGCGCAGCGTGGGGCTTCTCATCATCCGTCTCCATCCGTGTCCCCGGCGGCGGCTCCCAGGGCAGGCCGAGGATAGCCGCTCCCCCTGCGCACCGGCTCGATGCCGCACGGACCCTATGATGGAGGGATGAGTCGAATCGCCATCACGGCTTTCAGCGGATGGAACGATGCCGGCGAAGCCGCCACCGGGGTGATCGAGCATCTGCTCGAGGTCTGGCCCTCGCGGCCGGTCGGTGCGGTGGACGCCGAGGAGTTCATCGACTTCCAGGTCAACCGCCCCGAGATCCGCACTGCGGAGGACGGCACGCGGATCATCGACTGGCCGGACACCCAGCTGCACCTGATCACGCCGCCGCAGGGCCCGGAGATCATCGCCGTCATCGGTCCGGAGCCGTCGCTGCACTGGAAGCGCTTCTGCGACGAGGTGCTCGAGCAGCTGCAGATCCTGGGCGCCGCATCGGTGCTCTCCCTGGGCGCGCTGCTCGCGGATTCGCCGCACAGCCGGCCCCTGCCGGTCTCCACCCAGCCCGAATCGGTGCCTGCCCACCCCGGTGGGGAGGAGCAGTACTCGGGGCCGATCGGAGTCCCCACGATCCTCGCCCGTCGCACCGCGAGCGCAGGCCTGCCCACCACGAGCATCTGGGTCCAGGTCCCGCACTACGTCTCGCAGAACTCCTCCCCCAAGGCGGTGCTCGGCCTGATGCGGGAGGTGCAGGAGGTCATCAGCGCCCCGATCCCGCTCGATGAGCTGGTCGAGGACGCGGAGGCCTGGGAGCGAGGGGTCGACGAGCTCGCCCGCACCGACGAGGACGTCGCCGACTACGTGCGCCATCTCGAGCAGGCGCAGGATGCAGCCGGGCTCCCGGAGGCCAGCGGTGACGCGATCGCCAAGGAGTTCGAGCAGTTCCTGCGCCGACGCCGGGGCCAGGAGTGAGCTGACCCCTCGGGATCAGACCAGGGCGATGCCGAAGAGGGCGTCGACGGCCGCGCCCACGTCGCCGGGGGCCTCGGCCAGGTCGTCGGAGCGGGCGGTGCTGCCGCCCGCGGCCCAGCTGTCCAGGGCCTCGAGCGCGGTCGCGGTGTCGAGGTCATCGCGCAGAGCCGCGCGCAGGGCCTGCACCGTCGCGGGGTGGTGCCCGCCGCGGCGGGCGGCCAGGCGGTAGCTCTCCAGCCGCGAGAGGGCGAGCTCGAGCTCCTCCTCCGACCACTCCCAGTCCGAGCGGTAATGGTGCGCCATCAGCACCAGCCGGATCGCCATCGGGTCCACGCCGTCGCGCACCAGGCGGTGCACGAAGACCAGGTTGCCGAGCGACTTGCTCATCTTCTCGCCCTCGTAGGCGACCATGCCGCTGTGGGCATAGCTGGTCGCGAAGGGGCGGCCCAGGGCCACGGAGTGGGCGGCGCTGAGATCGTGATGGGGGAAGATCAGATCGCTGCCGCCAGCCTGGATGTCGAAGGGGAGGCCGAGCGCCTCTTCGGCGATGCAGACGCATTCGACATGCCATCCCGGCCGACCGCGGCCCAGCTCCCCGGCCTCCCAGGCCGGCTCGCCCGGTCGCTCGGCATGCCACAGCAGCGGGTCCAGACGCCCGCGCTTGCCCTCCCTGTCGGGGTCTCCCCGCGCTCGGCGAAGACCTCGAGCATCTGCTCCTCGGTCCACCCGGAGACGTCGCCCAGGGCGCCGTCGATCGACAGGTCCAGGTACCAGTCCGGCCCGTCGGCATCAGCCGCCTCCACGGGATAGGCGCGGCCGCGCTGATGCAGGGTGAGCACCACGGCGATGATCTGGTCCATCGCCTCGCTCACGGAGCGGTAGGTCTCGGGGGCCAGGATCCGCAGCGCCGCCATGTCGGAGGTGAACAGCTCGACCTGGGAGGCAGCGAGATCGCGCCAGTCCAGGCCGTCGCGCTCGGCGCGCTCGAACAGCGGATCATCGACGTCGGTGATGTTCTGCGCCATCTCGACCTCGACGCCGGTGTCGTGCAGAGCTCGCCGCATCAGATCCGCCGCATGATAGGTCGCGGCGTGACCGAGATGAGTGGAGTCGTAGGGGTGATCCCGCAGACGTACAGCCGTGCGCGTCCTGGGGTGAGGGGGATGATCGGCGCGATGCGCCCGGTCCGAGTGTCGTACAGCCTCAGCGGTACGTCGGAGGCGGGCAGGGGGCGAAGCGCGGGAGAGGTCCAGGAGAGCACCAGATGATCATACGATCCGCGGGCCGTGCGAGGGTCAGGCGCCTCCCAGCGGATCCACCACACCGAATCCGAGCAATGCCAGCAGCACCAGGCCCGCGCCGACGCGGTAGATGACGAACATCAGGTACGAACGGGTCTCGATCACGCGCATGAACCAGACGATCACCGCGTAGCCGAGGACGAAGGCCACCACGGTCGCGACCACCATCGCCAGGAGCGAGGGCTCCCCCGCGGCCGCCGCCGCGGCCCGCCCGTCGGCCGTCAGGAGCACCGGCACCTCCTGGGCGGCCTTGTACAGCCCGGAGGCGAACACTGCCGGCACCGCGAGCAGGAAGGCGTAGCGGGCGGCCGCCTGCCGGGTGTACCCCATGAGCAGTCCTGCGGTGATCGTGCCGCCGGACCGGGAGACGCCCGGGATGAGGGCGAGGGCCTGGGCCAGGCCGAAGATGATGCCGTCGCGGACGGTGAGCTCCTTGAGCTCCTTGCGCTGCGGGGCGATGCGGTCCGCCATGCCCAGGAGGAGCCCGAAGACGATCAGCATGATCGCGGTGATGTAGAGGTTCCGCAGGGTGTGATCGATCTGATCTTCGAAGAGGAGACCCAGCACACCGATCGGGATCGAGCCGATGATCACCAGCCAGCCCATCCGGACATCGGGGTCGGAGTGCGGGACCTTCCCCGCGAGCGCCTTGAACCATCTGCCGATGATGCGGGTGATGTCCGACCAGAAGTAGATCAGCACCGCCGCTTCGGTGCCGAGCTGGATGATCGCGGTGAACGCGGCGCCCGGATCCTGCCCGGGGTTCATCAGCTCTCCGGCCACGCGCACGTGCGCGCTCGAGGAGATCGGGAGGAACTCGGTCAACGCCTGGACCAGGCCCAGGATCACCGCCTCGATGAACGACATGAACACTCCTCGATGGCTTCAGGGGGCTGTCCGCGCCGCGCAGGGACGGTGCCGGACCCCGGACAGAGTACGCGGCGCCGGGCAGTGGGCCCGGCGCCGCGCAGCGGAGCAGTGGTGAAGACTACGTGGAGGTGCGGAGACGTACGGAGGAGGGCCTCAGCGCTCAGCGCGCGGAGTCCTCGTCGCCATCGTCCTCGTAGTCCTCATCGTCGTAGTCGTCATCGTCATCGTCATCGTCCTCGTCGAAGTCGTCGAGATCGTCGAAGTCGTCATCATCATCGTCATCATCGTCGTCGTCGTCGAAGACGATCAGCGGGGTGGCGACGTCGTAGGCGTCGAAGAGGGCGTCGTCGTAGGTGTCGAAGGCGGTGGCGAGGCGCTCGGTGGCGGAGTCCAGGGCGGGATCGTCGTCACCCCGCGAGGCGGCGGCGGCCTCGTAGTGACGTTCGAGGGCAGCGATCAGCGCAGCAAGAGCGGAGCGAGGATCCGTGTTCATGGTTGGACGGTACCCCGTCTGGCGGCAGAATGGACAGTGGAGCCGTGCTCGTCATGATCACGAATCCGCCGCAGTCGCAGCAGCCCCGCGGGCCATTGCTGTCGCTGGTCACCGAGCACAGGAGGAAATCTGTTGATCCGACCGCGCACCCCTCTCGTCGCCGGGGTCCAGCACGTGAGCGATCCCCGCGGGTGGCGGGACCTGCCCGTCGAGCGCGGTCGGCGCGCGGCGGACTACGAGTTCCAGATCTTCACGGTGCCGCGCGGCATCTCCTTCGGGCAGGTGCGCGCCGAGCTGGCCGAGCAGGCCGAGTATGGCAGGTGGGAGCATGCCCGCACCCGTCTGTACATCGGCGGTGGGAAGAAGGTCTGGATGCGCCGCCGCATCATCCGGGTGCAGTCCACGCTCTAGCAGCCCCCAGGCCAGTCCGGCCGGAGCCGGGAGGGCGGTTGTCCACAGTGCACCGCGGAAACCTGCCGCGCCCGCCCGTGTCTGGTCCAATGGCCTGGTGCCCGAGAGCTCCCCGCTGCTGATCGCTGTGCTGCTGGTGGTGTACCTGCCGCCCGCGGTGGTGCTGTCATGGGTCGATGGCCGGGAGCGTCGGTTGCCGAACCGCTGGGTCGCCGGCCTCACCGCGGGGGTGGGCCTCTCGCTGCTGCTGCTCGCCCTGATGGTTCCCGAGCTCAGGCCGGGCCTGCGCACCGCCGCGGTGCTCGCGCTGGTGCTCGGGATCGGGGCGATCCTGGTGAGCCTGCTCGCTCCCCCGCTGCTGGGCATGGGAGATGCGAAGACGGTGCCGGTGGTGGTGGGGATGTCCGCCGCGCTGGGCGGAGAGGTGCTGATCGCCGGTCTGCTGGGAGTCGCCCTGGTGGGCGGTGCTGTCGGGACGGCGGTGATCGCGGTGACCCGTCGCGCGGGGGTGCGTTTCGCTCTGGGGCCGGTGCTCCTTGCCTGCCCGTTCCTGGGGCTGCTGGGCGCTCCCCTGGTGGGTGCCGCACTCGGCACCGGCTGAGCCGCTCAGCTGGCCGTGACCCCTGCGCGGCGCTGACGCCGGGTCTCGTACAGCGCGATCGAGCCTGCCACGGAGGCGTTCAGCGAGGAGGCGCTTCCGGTCATCGGGATCTCCGCGACCACGTCGCAGGCCTCCCTCCAACCGGCGCTCATCCCGGTCGTCTCGTTGCCCAGCACCAGCAGCGTGGGGCCGGTCAGGTCGGTATCCGCGAGCTCGTTCCCGCCGGCCTCGTCGAGGCCGACCACGGTCCACGGCTCACCGAGGTCGCGTCGACCATCGATCCAGCTCATCACCTCGCGGTGGGAGGGCAGGCGCAGCACCGGCATCGCGAAGAGGGAGCCGGTGCTCGCGCGGATCGCTGCGGGATCCCAGGCGTCCGCGGAGCGCCCGGTGATCAGCAGCCCGTCGGCGCCGAGGGCGTCGACCGAGCGTGCCAGCGAGCCGATGTTGCCCGGGCTGGAGGGGCGGTCGAAGGCGACCAGCACGGTGGAGGCCGTCAGGGTGAGGCGCTGCGGATCATCGGAGGGCACGGCCGCGAGCGCCAGGAGCTCCGGTGAGCCGTCGTCGCGCTCGCCCAGCTCCGCCATCAGCTCGGGGGCGAGCACCACCACCGGTGCAGGAGGGTTCTCCAGCAGCTGCTGCGCCCAGCGTGAGGGCTGGTCCCGGCCGTCGGAGAGCAGCGCCCGGATCTCGACGCCGTGGGCGATGGCCTGGGAGATCGGGCGCACCCCTGGATGAGCATCTCGCCGGTGCGGGTGCGTTTGGTGCGGTTGGTCAGCAGTGCCTGCCACTGCTGGAACAGAGCGTTGCGTCGCGCGATGTGTGCCGGCAGCGCCGGGGTGCCCCGGGGCCGCTGCGCGAAGAGGACTGCTTCTCGTTCATGCTCCGGCTCCGTCGTAGCTGAGCTGCCGCCAGGCCTCGTACACCGCGATCGAGACCGCGTTGGCGAGGTTCAGCGAGCGCCGGGCGGGAAGCATCGGGATCCGGACCCTCGAGGTGATACGCGGGTGAGCCATGACCTCCTCGGGCAGGCCTGTCGGCTCCGTCCCGAACAGAAGCACGTCCTCGCGGCGGTATTCGATGCTCTCGAAGGACACGTCCGTGCCTGAGCTGAAGGCGAACACCCGTGCCTCGGGCACCGCGGCGAAGGCCTGCTCGATGCCCGGATGGATGCTGACATCAGCGAGATCGTGATAGTCGAGCCCGGCACGGCGCAGCTTGGCGTCCTCCAGGTCGAAGCCGAGCGGCTCGATCAGGTGCAGGCGGGCGCCGGTGACGGCCGAGAGCCGGATCGCGTTGCCGGTGTTGCCGGCGATCGCGGGCTCGTGGAGGAAGACGTGGACCATGCCGGAGATTCTTCCACGCCGGTGCTCACGGAGAGATCGCGAGCAGTTCGCCGCCGGGGGTCTCGAGCCGGAAGGGGCCCTGGCCGGTGGCCGGGATCACCACGCGCTGCCCGTGCAGGAGCCGGGCCCGTCCCTCGAGGTCGCGCAGCACGGTGCCGTCGGCGCCGATGGCGATCAGCTCGTCCTCGCGCCTCACGAGCGCCGGAGCGTCCGGGGTGGGCAGCGTGGTCAGGGCTGTGCGGCCCGCGCGTGCGGCGTCGAGGATCGCCTCCGGACTGCGGTCCTCCGCAGCGACCCAGGTGGTCGGCGTTCCCGGGAGGTAGCCGTGGCGGGGGTGGTGGTAGTCGCTGCCGCCTAGCAGGATCGTCCCGCGCGGCCACCGCGAAAGCAGCGCCCACGGTGCGGTGGCGGTGCGCTCGAGGAACCAGCTGACATGCCACAGCTCGAGGGCGGGCGGCAGGACAGCGAGCGGATGCTGCCAGGCGTTGTCATCGGCGAGGGGTGGTTGACGCTGAGCAGGCCGCCCTCACGTTCCACCTGTGTGCGCCAGTGGGAGGGGTCGCGGCGGAAGTCGACCCAGGAGATATCCCCCAGCGCGTTGGCGTGGCCGCGCGGGGTGGTGACCTCCTGGCCCGGAAGCAGCGTGATCCCGTGCCGCGCCCCGACGCTGCTGAGATGCGGCAGGTGGGAGACCGTGTTGTGCTCGGTGACGGCGAGGAAGTCCAGCCCGTGCCCGGCGGCGAGGGCGGCGAGCTCATCGAGGGACTGCTCGCCGTCGGAATGGGTGGAATGGCTGTGGAAATCGCCGGCCAGCCAGGTCAGGCCCGGGGCTGCGGGCAGAGCCCGTGCACTGGCCCGGGGCGTCTCGGCGCGAGCGCGGGCGAGCGGCTCCGGAGGGATCGGTGAGAGAGCCGGCAGGTGGATCTCGACCGTGACCGGCAGCGGCGCTGCCGGCATGCGGTACAGGCCCAGCTGGACATCCCAGCGGCCGGGCTCGAGCCCCCGGGGAGGTAGCCGGGGGTGGCGGCGTCGTGCCGGATGACGAAGCGGTCGCGTGCAGCTCCGGACCATCCGCGCCAGCCGCCCGGGCCTTCGAGCCCGAGGTCGATCGTGGCCGCCTCGCGGTCATGGATCAGATGCACCTCGAGGCTCGGGGTCCCTGCGGGCACATCGAACGCCACCGTGTGCACGGGATGCTCCAGCTGCTGCTCGAGACCCAGCTCGAGCCGATGCACGATCGGGGTTGTGCTCACCACTCCTCCACCAGTTCGATCTTCTCCGTGTCCAGCGCTCGCCGCCAGTGCGGATCCTGGAGCAGGCGTGCTTCCCAGGTCCTCACCTCCGGGATCCCGGGCCCGGGGCCCGAAGGATGCAGGAACAGTTCGCTGGTGCCCTCCGGGAGTCGGCGCAGCCCGTCGATCAGCTCGGCCCGCAGGGCCTGGTATCCGCCATGATCAGCGGTGGTGCGGCGGCTGGTCAGGAGCGCGTCGGGCAGCCGTACCCCATGGGCATCGGCCAGCTCCACCGCTTCACGGTGTCGTACCCCTACCCAGGGCTCGAGACCGGATCCCGGGTGATGAACGGGCTCCCGCGGGAAGCGGAAACTGAGCCGATGTTCTGCGCACCAGGCGAGCACCATCGGCAGCAGCTGCTCACCACCGCGCAGTCCGTAGAGGACGCCGGCGTGGGAGTCGGCCGTACGGGGTTCCAACCCTGCACGGTGCATCCAATCCAGCTGGGCATCCAACTCGGCCCGCACCTGCTCGGGATCAGCGGTGAGCTCGACCCGGCGGGCGTCGGCGGGCAGATCGCCCTGTTCGTCACGCAGCGTCGCCCCGGCGGTCAGCGGTCGCCAGGGGCCGGGCCCTGCATCACTGGTCAGCGTGAGGTGGAGCTGCGGATCGACACCGCTGGAACGGAACGTCTCCACGGCCTGCGCTGCATGCGGTGAGACCGGGATCAGCGTGGCCCGGGTGATCGCTCCGGCGAGGTGCAGAGCGTGGATGGCCGCGGTCCCGGCATGGTCGCGTCCCAGGTCATCGGCGGTGATGACGAGGCGCCGGGTCACGGTCCGCTCCGGGAGTTCGCGAGCTGCGACGACTCCGACGGAGGCGGTGGGACCCGGATGAACCGGGAGGCGATCGCACCGATGCTGCAGAGGATGAACGGATAGACGCACAGGTAGACCCGGAACGCCTGTCCGGGGTCCGTGCCCGGATCATCTCCGGAGTAGTAGCCGTACAGCAGCCCGAGGGAGGCCAGCGCTACTCCGGTGACCGCGCCGTTGAGCCGGCCGAACACGCCGAAGGCGGAGAGGAACAGCCCCTCGCGGTGCACCCCGTTGCGCGCGGCGTCGAGATCGAGGACCCGCGCGACGACCAGATCGTTGGTCGCCATCATCCCAGCCCACCCGAGCCCCAGCACCGCCCCAGCACCGAGCGCGGCCGGCAGAGATCCCGCGAAGTACATCAGGCCGAACGAGGCCCCGAGCACGAGGAACGCGATCCGCCAGGTGCGCAGCGCCCCGATCCGGGTGATCAGGCGCAGCCATCCGAACAGCGCCCCCGCGGCGACCAGGATCACGACCCCCTGCAGCCCGAAGGCGTAGGCGACGGGCAGCTCGAGGGTGTAGCGGACGTACAGCTGCACCCCGGACAGCACGATCGCCAGGGCGATGCCGTAGCAGGCGCTGGTCAGGCCCACTGCCCAGAACAGGGGGTTCTTCAGGATCTGCATCACCGCCGGGAGCAGGCGCGGGCGATGCTCCTGGGCATGCCGGGGTTCTCCCGCACCCCGAGCGCCATCACCGTGATCACCGCGACGGCGAGCAGCGCGTACAGGATCGCGGTGAGGGTGAAGCCCTCGGTGGTCTCCTCTGTCCCCAGCAGGGAGGTGGTCAGCACCGGTGTCAGTGCGAGGGAGATGATCATCGCGACCAGCTGGAAGGCCTGTCGGAGCACGTTGGCGAGCCCTCGGCGCCGTTCGGTCGGGAACAGCTCGGGCAGCAGCGCTCCGTAGTTGGCGTTCAGCATCGAGTCGAACAGCTCGGAGAGGATCGCGAAAACGGCGAACCAAAGCACCAGCGCGAGGCCGTCGAGGGCCGACGGCGGGCTGAACAGGGCGATCATCGATGCGGCGAGCAGGGGTGCACCGATCAGCAGCCAGGGTCGTCGGCGCCCGAAACGGGTGCGGGTGCGGTCGGAGAGGTAGCCCAGCAGCGGGTTGTCGATCGCATCGATGACCGCGTAGAGCACCATCACCACGGCGTAGGCGCGAACATCGAGGCCCAGGATGTCCACGTAGAACAGCACGATCGAGCTCTTGATCATGGTGATCGGGATGGAGGTGCCGAACATCCCCAGGGCGTAGCGCCACGGCGGAGTACGCTCGAGCGTCGCCGCGGCGGGAAGGGGCGCTGCGTCCGGCGATGCTGCCACGGCGGTTCCTTGCCTCGGAGGTGTCGCTCGCATCGTAGCGGTGGGCGTGCGGGCGCATGGCCGAACTCCGGGGATGCGAAGAACCCCGATCCACTGAGTGGATCGGGGTTCTCATCGCGTGTCCGGAGGGGGACTTGAACCCCCACGCCCGATAAAGGGCACTAGCACCTCAAGCTAGCGCGTCTACCAATTCCGCCACCCGGACAGGTGGCCGCTCGTAGCGACTAGAGAAGATTAGCACGCACGCGAGGGTGGTTCGCACCCGAAAGCGGCCCTGCCAGGGGGAACGTGAAGACAATCACGCCGACGCCACGACGCGGCCGTCCTCCATCACGCCATGGAGCAGCGCCAGCACGGCGCCGACGCGTGCGGACAGCTCGGCGCCCGGGTCCGGCAGGCGCTCGGCGAGATCCTGGAGCGCTGCGGCGCAAAGAACGGTCATCGTGGGGTCCGGGGCATCGAGCAGCTCCGGCTCCCACCCGCCCATGGTGTCGAGGAGAGCGGAGAGCTCGTCCGCCGCGGCATGGCGGTTCTCGGACAGCAGCTCCACCCGGGCCCGCGCGGCCAGCGCCGTGCACAGGCGCAGCATCGGCGTGGACACGGAGGCGTCGAGACGGGAGGGATGGGATATCTCGGCACGGTGAGGCCCGATCACGGCGGGCTTCCCGGAGGCAGCCGTCGTCATGGCGGCGATCCGCTCGTCCACTGCTCGCTCCAGCTCCATGAGTGAGTTCCTCGTGCTCGTTCCCGGGCCCGGCAAGGGCCGTGCGACACCGGTCACTTTACCCTTGCTTTACCCGGTGGGACAAGCGCGGGTTCACATCCCGGTGCTGCGGTGCCGGCGCTCCAGCTCCGTGCGTGCCGCGGCGAGCATCCGCTCCACCGGCGCCGCGGGGACGCCGAGCATCGAGCGGAGCTGCATATCGGCCTGATGGGCGAGCATCTCGAGTCCGTCGGCGACCTCTCCCCGGCACGCTGGACCACTGCCGCGATCGGCGCCGGCCAGGGGTCGTAGAGCACGTCGAGCAGCACTCCCGGTGCGGGGAGGGAGGCACGCGCCTGCCACTGCTCGGCGACGGAGCGTGCGCCGTCGATCGCCAGCGCGCTCACGACGGCGTCCGCCGACAGCACCTCGTGGTGCCGTTCCCACGGGATCTGGGTCACGACTACGTCGTGGGAGCGTGCGAACTGCTCGAGCGGGGCGAGCTTGTGGGGGCTGCGCGCGGTCAGCAGCACCGTATGCGCACCGAGCTGGATGAGCGCGGCGAGGGCGCTCAGCGCGGTCGCTCCGGAGCCGAGCACGCCGCCCGTTCCCGGTGCCTCCGCGCCATGGTCGCGCAGCGCCGCGACGATGCCGTGGACGTCGTGGTTCTCGGCACGCCAGCCTCCGTCCACACGGATCAGGGTGTTCGAGATGCCCAGGCGGCGGGAGGTCGCGTCGGTCGCCGCCGCCAGCGCGAACGCCTCCGGCTTCCCGGGCATGGTCACGCTGAGTCCACGCAGCTCGCGCCCCGGTCCGCGTGCGAGGAAGTCCGCGAGCTCGCCGGAGCGCACCTCATGCCGTTCGTAGGCGGCGTCCTCGATGCCGAGCAGCTCGTAGGCGGTGCGGTGCAGGACGGGCGAGAGGGAGTGCTGGACCGGTGAGCCGACGACCGCGAAACGTAGCGAGCTCATCCCTTCGACGCCGCCCACGCCTGCCATTCCGCGACGTTCTCCTCGTGCTCCGCCCAGGTGGCGGCGAACTTGGTCTCGCCCGTGTCCGTGTTCACGCTGACGAAGTACAGCCAGTCACCCTCTGGCGGTGCATCGACCGCGTCGAGCGCGTTCGCACCGGGCGCGGCGATCGGGCCGGGCGGCAGACCGCCATAGCGGTAGGTGTTGTAGGGGCTGTCCGTGGCGCGCTCGGCGTCCGTGGTGCCCACGCTCGCGGACTTCCCCGTCACGTAGTGCACGGTGGAGTCGAACTGGAGCTTCATCGGGGATCCGTCGGCCTCGCCGGCTCCCTCGAGTCGGTTGCGGATGGTGCGCACGACCTTGCCGTAGTCCTCCGGGTTGCGCACCTCCATCTCGGCGAGGGAAGCGATGGTCAGCGACTCGTGCCAGTCCGCCTCGGCGATGCCGCGACCGGTGAGCTCCTTCTCCATGCGCTCCCACATCATCGTGATGACGTCCTCGGCGGTGGCGTCCTCGTAGATGTCGTACCGGCCCGGTGCGAGGTAGCCCTCGAGCGACTTCGCCGAGTTCTCGGGGATGCCGTAGCTGGTGTAGTCCTGCGCGGCTGCCTCGAAGTCCTCGACGGGGATGTCGGTCTCCGCGGCCAGCTGCTCCCAGATCTGGGCGACCCGCCTGCCCTCGGGGATGATCACGCGATGGCCGGCCAGGTTCTGCGGATCCAAGAGCGCATCGAGTGCGTCCGACGAGGTCATCTCGAGCTTCAGCTGGTAGATGCCCGGCTCGATGCGGGAGGCGTCGGGCGTGTTGGAGAAGATGTTCACGAAGGGGCCGGGGGTCTTGATCACGCCCTGCTCGACCAGCGTGCCGGCGATGTCGGTGCCGGTATCCCCCTCCGCGACCTCCACGATCGCCTCGCCGCTGCCGGGGCCGGGATAGTCCGCCGCCTCCTGCTCGACGTTGACGTTGGAGGTGACCCAGCGATAGCCCTGGACTCCGCCGACCGCGATGCCGCCGACGACCAGGAGCACCAGGAGCACCGGCAGCACCACGGAAGAAACCGCCTCGCTTCGGTGCGCGACGTCTCCCCCGACCCGAGGGCCTCCCCTGCGGGGGCGAGCCCGGGCCCTGTGATTCTGCGAGCTCGTCGAAGGAGAGGTCCTCATCGTTCATCGGGTCTCCTCCTGGGCCGGGTCGTGGACGCCGGGCGCTTCGACCCTCTCTCCGGTGCGGGCCCCGGTGGACCTCTCCGTGTCCAGCGCCTGCTGGAGGATCATCACCGCAGCGACCTGATCGACGACCTGGCGGTGCTTGCGGCCCTTCCGGCCCGAGCTGTGCAGCGCCTTGTGCGCCGAGACGGTCGTCAACCGCTCGTCGATCAGCCTGACCTCGATGTCCGGGGCGTCGGTGGACAGCGAGACCATGAGCTCGGCGGTGAAAGTACGCGCCTTCTGTGCCGCGACACCCTCGGTGCCGTTCATGGAGCGCGGGAGCCCGACCATGATGACATGGGCATCGAGCTCCTGAGCCTCTTCGACGACACGCCGCACCGCCGTGCCCCGCTCGAGGGTCTCGATCGGGGTGGCGATCATCCCGTCGAGGTCGCTGCGTGCGAGCCCGACTCGCACGTCTCCGACGTCGACTCCGAGACGGACCCCGCGCGGCAGGCCCTCGGGCTGCTGCATCTCCTCGCCTGCCACAGGGGTCATCCGGCTCGGACCGTCTCGATCGACTCGCGCACCGCGGTCAGCGCCGCGGGCACCTGCGACGGCTCGCCGCCGCCGCCCTGTGCCATGTCCGGCTTGCCGCCGCCGCGGCCGCCCATCGCCTCGGCAGCGGTGCGCAGCAGCGTGCCGGCGGCCAGTCCGAGCTCGCGGGCAGAGGCGTTGGTGGCGATCACCAGCGCCGCACGGCCGTTCTCGTGCCCGGCGACCGCGACCGTTGCGGGCGAGTCGTCGCCGAGGCGTGCGCGCAGATCGAGAGCGAGGGTGCGCAGATCGCCCGCGGCGACCCCCTCGCCGGCGTCGTGCGCGAGCAGGCGCACACCGGCGACGTCGGTCGCGGTCTCCACCAGCTTCCCGGCTTCGGCCTGAAGCTGCTGTCCGCGCAGAGCGGCGAGCTGCTTCTCCATGTCCTTCATGCGCTGGGTGAGCGAGCGGACCCGCTCGGGCAGCTCCTCGGCTGCTCCGACCTTGAGCATCTCGGAGAGCTGGGAGACCAGGGCGTGCTCCTTGGCCTGGTGGCGGTAGGCGGAGAGGCCCACCAGCGCGTCGACGCGGCGCACGCCGCTTCCGATGGACGCCTCTCCCATCAGCTGGACGGTGCCGATGGCGCCGGTGCTGGCGACGTGGGTGCCGCCGCACAGCTCCCGGGACCAGTCCCCGCCGATCGACACGACACGCACGACGTCGCCGTACTTCTCGCCGAACAGCGCCTGGGCGCCGAGCGCCTTCGCCTCGTCGAGGGACATCTGCTGATCGGTGACGGTCAGCTCGTCCTGGAGCAGCGTGTTCACCCGTCCCTCGATCTGCTCGAGCACGGACTTCGGGAGGGCCTGGCCGTAGCGGAAGTCGAAACGCATGCGTCCCGGGGAGTTCTCGGAACCGGCCTGGGTGGCGCTGCCACCGAGCTCCTCGCGGAGAGATTCATGCACCATGTGGGTCGCCGTGTGAGCGCGCGCGATCGCACCACGACGCTCGAGGTCGATCGTGGCGATGGCGGAGGCGCCCTGTGCCACAGCGCCCTCGACCAGCCGCCCGCGGTGGACGATGAGCCCGCGCACCGGCTTCTGCACATCGTCGACCTCGATCAGGCCGCCCCCGGCGAGGGTGATGCGGCCCTGGTCGGCGAGCTGGCCCCCGACTCCGCATAGAGGGGGTGGTGGACAGCACGATCTCGACCTGGGCGGGCGCCTCGAGGGAGCTGACCAGCTGGCCGTCCACCAGCACCGACTCGACGGTGGTGGAGACGGTGTCGTCGGTGTAGCCCACGAACGGGACCTCACCGCCGCGCTGGGTGAGCAGACGGTTGTAGATCGCGGTGTCGGTGTGGCCGGCCTTCTTCGCCGCGGCGTCGGCTCGCGCCCGCTCGCGCTGCTCCTGCATCGCTCCACGGAAGGCATCGGCATCGACCTGCAGGCCGACCTCCTGCGCCATCTCCATCGTGAGGTCGATCGGGAATCCGTAGGTGTCGTGCAGGCGGAAGGCGTCGTCACCGGGGACGACGCCGCCGCCGTCCTGCTTCACGCGGCCCACGAGCTGGTCGAAGATCGTGGTGCCGGTCTCCAGGGTGCGGCGGAACGCCTCCTCCTCCGCGTAGACGATCTCGCTGATCCGGCCGAAATCAGCGTCGAGCTCGGGGTAGGACTCGACCATCAGGGACTTCGAGATCGGCAGCAGCTCCGGCATGGACGGCTGCGAGTGGCCGAGCAGGCGCATGGACCGCACCGCACGGCGGATCAGACGGCGCAGCACGTAGCCGCGGCCCTCGTTGCCGGGGCGCACGCCGTCGGCCACCAGCATCAGCGCGCTGCGCACGTGGTCGCCGATGATCCGCAGGTGCACATCGTCCTCGCCGTCCGCGCCGTAGGCACGGCCGGAGAGCTCCTGGGCCTTCTCGATGACCGGGAAGATCTGGTCGATCTCGTACATGTTCTGCTTGCCCTGCAGCAAGTAGGCGACGCGCTCGACGCCCAGGCCGGTGTCGATCGACTTCTGCTCGAGCTCGCCGAGCAGCGGGTAGTCCTTGCCCTTGCCCTCGCCGCGCAGGAACTGGTCGAAGACGAGGTTCCAGATCTCGATGTAGCGATCCTCGCCCTTCTCATCCCCGGGCCATTCCGGGACGGTACCGGTGACGGCATCCGGGCCGTGCTCGGGGCCGCGGTCGTAGTGCCACTCGCCGCACGGACCGGCGGGGCCGGGCTGGCCGGTGTCCCAGAAGATCTCCTCGCGCGGGAGGCGCACGACGCGCTTCGGATCCAGGCCGATGACCTCGGTGACGTGCTGGTAGGACTCCTCGTCCTGCTCCCACACGGTGAACCACAGCCGCTCGGGGTCGAACCCGAGGCCGCCCTCCTCCTGGGAGCTGGTCAGGAACTCCCACGAGTAGTCGATCGCGCCCTGCTTGAAGTAGTCCCCGAAGGAGAAGTTCCCGGCCATCTGGAAGAAGGTGCCGTGCCGCGTGGTGCGGCCGACGTTCTCGATGTCATTGGTGCGGATGCACTTCTGGACGCTCGCGGCGCGCGCGTAGGGCGCCTTCTCCGTGCCGACGATGTACGGGATGAAGGGGACCATCCCGGCGATCGTGAACAGGATCGACGGGTCGGAGGACACCAGCGAGGTGCTGGGCACGATCTCGTGGTCCTTCTTCGCGAAGAAGTCGAGCCAGCGTCGATGGATCTCGGAGGTGCGCATGGTCGAGAGGTGTCCTTCCAGGAACAGCCGGGGTGGGCCCGCTGAGCGGGCGGCGGGCATCTTCAGACACGAAGGCCCCGGTCAGGGTACCGGAGTACACCCGCCAGGGCCTGTCGTGCCGCGGTGAGAAAGGTCAGCGCGCGTAGTACTCGACGACCATCTGGACCTCACAGGTCACAGGAACCTCGGCACGCTTCGGGCGCGCGACGAGCTGGGCCTTCAGCTCGGGCAGCTCGACCGAGAGGTACGAGGGGGTGCTGGCGAGGACGTCGGAGTTGCCGCCCTCAGCTGCGATCTGGAACGACTCCATCGCCTGCGACTTGGGCTTGACCTGGATGGTCTGGCCCGGGGAGACGCGGTAGGAGGGGCGGTCCACCAGCTTGCCGTCGACCAGGATGTGGCGGTGCACGACGGCCTGGCGGGCCTGGAGGGTGGTGCGGGCGAAGCCGGAGCGCAGGACGAGCGCGTCCAGGCGCATCTCGAGCAGCTCGACCATGCTCTCACCGGTCAGACCCGGCTCCTTCTTGGCGTCCAGGTACGACTGGTGCATCTGCTTCTCGCGGATGCCGTACTGGGCGCGCAGGCGCTGCTTCTCCTTGAGTCGCACCGCGTAGTCCGACTCGGTGCGGCGGCGAGCACGGCCGTGCTCGCCGGGGGGGTACGGGCGCTTCTCGAAGTACTTGACAGACTTCGGGGTGAGCGGGAGCCCGAGAGCTCGGGACAGGCGCGCCTGACGGCGCGCGCGGGTGACGTTGGTCACGAGGTATACCTCTTGTTCGCGTGTGGTGAATCCAGTCTTGCAGCCGCGGATTCAACGACCCACCTTACCGCAGCCGGAGCCCGTGGTCCACGGTCGACGGCGCTGGTCACGCCTTGCTTCCTGTGGAGTGCCTCACGCCTGCGGTTCGCGCGGGGGTCGTGAGCGCAGGATCCGTCGCAGAGCCTCGAGCCTGCGGCCGGTCCGTTCCTCGTTCCCATGCCCCTTGGGGTGGTAGTAATCCACCCCCACCAGATCGTCGGGCGCGTACTGCTGCGCCACCACACCGTGCGGGGCGTCGTGGGCGTACAGGTACTCCGTGCCGTGGCCGAGCTTCTTCGCCCCCGCGTAGTGCGCATCGCGCAGATGGGCGGGGATGCCTGACCCTTGCCGGCGCGCACATCGGCGATCGCCGCATCCAGCGCCTGGTACGAGGCGTTGGACTTCGGGGCGGTCGCGATGTGGACCACGGCCTGGGCCAACGGGATCCTGCCCTCGGGCATGCCGAGCAGCTGGACCGCCTGCATCGCGGCGACCGCGACCTGGAGGGCGGTCGGATCGGCCATCCCGACCTCCTCGCCAGCGGCGATCACGACCCGTCGGGCGATGAACCGCGGGTCCTCCCCCGCCTCGATCATGCGTGCCAGGTAATGCAGGGCTGCATCGACATCGCTCCCGCGCATCGACTTGATGAAGGCGCTGGTGACGTCGTAGTGCTGATCCCCGGCCCGGTCGTAGCGCACCGCAGCGCGATTGACGGCCTGGGCGAGGGTCGCGGCATCGATCTGCGCAGAGTCCTTCATCAGCGCCGCGGCCGCGGCCGCCTCGAGCGAGGTGAGGATCTTGCGGGCGTCCCCTCCGCCCAGGCGCAGCAGAGCCTCACGAGCATCCTCGGCGAGGGTCACGGAACCGGCCAATCCGCGCTCGTCCTCGAGGGCGCGGTCGACGAGCGCGTCGAGGTCCTCGCGCCCCAGGGAATCCAGGGTGAGCACGATCGAGCGCGACAGCAGGGGGAGATCACCGAGAAGTAGGGGTTCTCCGTGGTCGCGGCGATCAGGGTGACCCAGCGGTTCTCGACGCTCGGCAGCAGGGCGTCCTGCTGGGATTTCGAGAAGCGGTGCACCTCGTCGACGAACAGCACGGTCTCGCGGCCGACGGTGCGCAGCCGCGAGCGGGCCTGGTCGACCACCTCGCGGATGTCCTTGACCCCGGCGAGCACTGCGGAGACCTCGACGAACTCGCGGTCCCCGGATTGCGCCACCACATAGGCAAGAGTGGTCTTCCCTGTGCCCGGAGGCCCCCACAGGATCACCGAGCTGGGCGCCGTCCGGGAGTCGTCGGCGCCGACGAGCCGGCGCAGCGGGCTGCCGGGCTCGAGCGCGGACTGCTGCCCGACCACCTCCTCGAGGGTGCGCGGGCGCATCCGCACCGCGAGCGGGGCGCGATGGTCCCGGTTGCGGTCCGACAGCGTGCGCGGCGCGGGCGCGTCACCGCCCAGCGAGAAGAGGTCCTCGTCCATCCCCCAGCCTAGGCCGGACAGACGACGCGCGAGCGCAGGCCCTCAGGCGAGGGGACCGAGTTCATCGGGCATCGAGCTCATCGAGTTCACGGGCCAGCCGTCCCGGCCAGGAGGGGCCCTCGTAGATCATCGCGGTGTAGCCCTGGACCAGATCAGCGCCGGCCTCGAGACGGTCCCGGACGTCCTGGGCGGTGGTCACTCCCCCGCAGCTGATGATCACGGAATCTGCCGGCAGGTGAGAGCGCAGCAGCCGCAGCACCTGCATCGAGCGCTCGGCGAGCATCGGCCCGGAGAGGCCTCCGGCACCGATCTGCGCAATCTGGGCGGGCCGGGCGGCGAGCGTGTCGGGCCGGGCGATCGTGGTGTTGGTGGCGATCACACCGGCCAGCCCCACCTCGATCGCCAGCTGGGCCACCGCGCGCACGTCCTCGTCATGGAGGTCGGGGGCGATCTTCACCAGCACGGGCACCTCACGGCGCAGACGGACCCGAGCGGCGTCGGCCTCCTCGACCACGGCCTCGAGGATCGGGCGGAGCATCTCCACGCTCTGAAGGTCCCGCAGCCCGGGGGTGTTCGGGCTGGAGACGTTGACAGCCAGGTAGCTCGCATAGGGCGCGAGCAGACGGGCGGAGAAGCGGTAGTCCTCGGCGGCGTCCTCGAGGGCAGTGATCTTGGACTTGCCGATGTTCACGCCGATCAGGGCGCGCTGGCCGCTCTCGGTGCGGCGGGCCTTGGCCAGGCGGCGCGCGAGGGCCTGCGCTCCGTGGTTGTTGAACCCCATGCGGTTGATCAGCGCGCGGTCCTCGACCAGGCGGAAGGAGCGCGGCCGGGGGTTGCCCGGCTGGGCCTTCGCGGTCACGGTGCCCACCTCGACGTGACCGAAGCCGAGGTCGAGCAGGGCCAGCGGCACCTCGCCGTCCTTGTCGAAGCCAGCGGCGAGGCCCAGGGGGCTGCGACGCGCGGCGCCGAGGACGCGACGGGCGCCCCCGCTCTCCCGCATCGGGTCCGGAGTGCTGAACAGGGCGCGCAACAGGCGCGGCCCGCCGGGCAGGCCGTGTGCGCCCGCCAGG
The DNA here is from genome assembly GCF_014400405.1 of Brachybacterium sp. Z12. Lineage (GTDB taxonomy): Bacteria > Actinomycetota > Actinomycetes > Actinomycetales > Dermabacteraceae > Brachybacterium. The sequence continues at coordinate 1,836,394 of NZ_CP060496.1, forward strand.
GCCCGCATGGTCAGCCGATGCGCCTGCTCCGGGTCGAGCCGACTCAGGACGTGGCGGAACAGGACGGCATAGGGCCCGCGTCGAGTGGTGTCGTCAGAGGTCACGAGGGATACCGTACGCGGTCGCGAGGCCTGTTCTCAGCCCGAACGTCCCGTTCGGCCGGCGCGTGCGATGTAGACCAGCGCGATCACGGGCAGCAGCAGCGGCACGAAGCCGTAATCCTGCCCGTACACACCCCAGACCGTGCCATCGGGGAAGAGCGCGGGCAGCAGCAGCGACAGGGTCCCCACGATCACCACACCGGCCAGCTCCGCGATGCAGAGCGTGCGTGCGAGCGTCGAGCGTCGACCGCGGCGGATGAGGGCGATGGTCACCGCGATGTAGGTCACCGCCGCCAGCAGGGACAGGCTGTACGCCACCGGCGCGAAGGAGAAGTCGCGCGTCACCTGGACCAGGCTGCGCGCCGTCGCGGAGAGCGCGAAGATGCCGTAGACCGCGATCAGGACGATCTCGAAGCCACGGCCGCTGCGCTCACCGGCCTGCGGTGCGGAGCGGGGGCGCTCATGCGAAGCCTCCCGGCCAGACCTGGTGGAGCCTCATCAGCAGCACGGCGGAGACGATCGCGCACACGGCGATGACCAGGCTCCCCCAGCGGCTGCGCTCGAACAGCCCGACCCAGCCGCCGCCCACGGCCATCAGCACCGCGGTGAGCAGGTAGCCGTAGAGAGTGACCCGCTCGGGCGGGGTCGAGCCGCCGAGATCCCGCAGCCCCAGCGCCGCTCCCAGCACCGCCCAGGCGAGGGCCAGCAGGACGCCGGCGCCCAGGAGCACGAGATCGGCGCTCAGGTCGCGCGCGGTGTAGTAGAGGCCCAACAAGGCGACCATCCCGCACATCGCCGCGACCACGATGCTCAGCACCGTCATGAGACCTCCGCCTTCGTCCACAGGTCCGCGACACCGTGTCCGACCCGCCCCTACGATAGAGGCATGCCCACCATCACCATCACCGATGCATCCCTGCGCGACGTCGCCGCCGACGTCCTCGTCCTCCCTCTGCTCCCCGGAGCCGACGGAACCCCTCCACCGTGCCCGGCGCACCAGAGATCTCCGAGGCCATCGCAGGTCTCGACGCCTCCGCCGGTCGCGGTGACCTCCACCGGATCCCCTCCTACGGACTCGCCTCAGCGGGCTCCCTGCTGCTGGTCGGCCTCGGTGACGAGGCTCTCTCCGCAGTCTCCGATGAGGACCTCCGGCTGGCCTTCGGTGCCGCCACCCGCTCGCTGAGCGGATCGCGAACGCCGCGATCGCACTGCCCACCGGCACGACGGAGCAGCGCGCCGCAGCGCTCGAGGGTGCCTCACTCGGCGCCTACGCCTTCACCGGCTTCAAGACCGGAACCGGTGCCTCGGCCCCGAAGGGTGCGCTCGGCGCGATCACCCTCGTCGCCGACGGGGACGCCGAAGCGGCCCAGACCGCAGTCGACCGCTCCGGCGTGCTCGCCGAGGTCGTCACCATCGTGCGCGACCTCGTCAACACTCCCCCGAACCTGCTCTACCCCGCTGAGTTCGCCCGCCGTGCGGAGGAGCTCGTGGGCGACCTCCCCATCACCGTCACCGTCCTGGACGAGAAGCAGCTCGCAGAGGGCGGCTACGGCGGCATCGTCGGCGTGGGCCAGGGCTCGACCCGTCCGCCCCGCCTGGTGCGCCTCGAGTACACCCCCGCCTCCGCCACAAGCTCTGTCGCCCTGGTCGGCAAGGGAATCACCTTCGACACCGGCGGCATCTCGCTCAAGCCCGCCGCCGGCATGGACGACATGACCTCCGATATGACCGGTGCCGCCACCGTGCTCGCCGCCGCGATCGGCGCCGCCCGCCTCGGCCTCGAAGTGAAGGTCACGACCTACCTCGCCCTGGCGGAGAACATGCCCGGCGGCGGAGCCCAGCGCCCCGGCGACGTGGTCACGATGCGCAACGGGAAGACCGTCGAGGTCCTCAACACCGACGCGGAGGGCCGGATGGTGATGGGCGATGCAATGGTCGACGCCGTCGCCGAGAACCCCGATCTGGTGGTCGACGTCGCCACGCTGACCGGTGCGGCCGTGGTGGCCCTCGGCAAGCGCACAGCCGGCGTGATGGGCACCCAGGAGGGCCGCGATCTGGTGATGGCCGCCGCCGAGAGCACCGGCGAGCCGTTCTGGCCGCTGCCGTTCCCCAGCGAGCTGCGCGCCGACCTCAACGGCCGCGTCGCCGATCTGCGCAACATCGGCGACCGACCGGGCGGCGGTGCGCTCTCCGGCCGGGATCTTCCTGGCCGAGTTCGTGGGCGACACGGAGTGGGCGCACCTGGACATCGCGGGTCCGGGCTACGCCTCATCGCCGCTGGGCTACATGGGCAAGGGCGCCACCGGGATGAGCACCCGCACCGTCCTCCAGCTCCTCGCGGACGTCGCCTCTCGCCCTGCGGCGTGACGCTCACCGCAACTCCGCGCTGAGGGATCGCGCGAAGCAGTCGGCCCGGCGCCGCCTGGTGCCCTAGCATGGGACACGCAGGCGGCGCCGTCGGCCATCCAGGTCCGAGCGGGTCGCGGAGTACACGTACACACCGAGGAGCACACAGGTGGCTGAGACAACCACTGACCAGTTCGACGTCGTGATCCTGGGAGGTGGCAGCGGCGGCTATGCAGCCGCGCTGCGCGGAGCCCAGCTCGGCCAGAAGATCGCCCTCGTGGAGAAGGACCTGCTCGGTGGCACCTGCCTGCACCGCGGCTGTGTCCCGACCAAGGCGCTGCTTCATGTAGCAGAGCTCGCCGACGCACCGTCCCAGGCCGCCGCAGCAGGCGTAGACCTCACCCTCAACAGCATCGATGCCGAGAAGGTGCTGGGGTTCAAGGACAAGATCGTCGGGCGGCTCCACAAGGGCCTGCAGGGCCTGGTGAAGTCCCGCAAGGTCGAGTACGTCGAGGGCTTCGGCAAGCTGACCGGCCCGAACACCATCACGGTGGAGACCGAGTCCGGTGCACGCACCCTGACCGGCAAGAACATCATCCTCGCCTCCGGTTCCTTCTCGAAGACCCTCCCGGGCATCGATCTCGGCGGGCGCTTCCTGGACTCCGAGGCCGCACTGCAGCTGCCGGAGATCCCCAAGAACCCGATCATCCTCGGCGGCGGCGTCATCGGCGTCGAGTTCGCCTCGGTGTGGAAGTCGCTGGGCGCGGAGTCCGTGACCATCGTCGAGGGGGGCTCCCCACCTGGTCGCGAACGAGGACGAGGCCCTGTCCAAGGCCCTCGAGCGCGCGTTCAAGAAGCGCGGCATCAAGTTCTCGCTCGGTGTCTTCACCGAGAAGGCCGATCAGGACGAGAACGGCGTGAAGGTCACCCTCGCCGACGGCAAGGTCTTCGAGGGCGACTACCTGCTGGTCGCCGTCGGCCGTGGCCCGAATACCTCGGGCATGGGCTACGAGGAGCAGGGCATCGAGATGGATCGCGGCTTCGTGCTCGCGGACAAGGAGACCCTGGAGACCAACGTGCCCGGCGTGTACGCCGTCGGCGACATCGTCCCCGGCCTGCAGCTCGCTCACCGCGGCTTCGCCCAGGGCATCTACGTCGCCGAGCGGATCGCCGGCCAGAACCCCGCCCCGATCGTCGAGTCCGGCATCGAGCGCATCACCTACTGCGAGCCCGAGCTCGGCTCAGTGGGACTGTCCGAGAAGCAGGCCAAGGAGCAGCTGGGCGAGGACGCGGTCGAGGTCTACGAGTACAACCTCGGCGGCAACGGCAAGTCCCAGATCCTCGGCACCACCGGCTTCATCAAGCTGGTGCGCGAGAAGGACGGCCCCATCATCGGTGTCCACATGATCGGCTCGCGCACGTCCGAGCTGATGGGCGAGGCACTGCTCATCGTCAACTGGGAGGCCTACCCCGAGGATGTCGCCTCCCTCATCCACGGCCACCCGTCGCAGCATGAAGCCCTGGGCGAGGCCGCGCTCGCGCTCGCCGGCAAGCCGCTGCACGCCCACGCCTGAGCCTTCCCAGGAGGAGAAACCCCATGTCTGAAACCGTGAAGATGCCGGCTCTCGGTGAGTCCGTCACCGAGGGCACCGTCACCCGCTGGCTGAAGTCCGTCGGCGACACCGTCGAGGTCGACGAGCCGCTGCTCGAGGTCTCGACCGACAAGGTCGACACCGAGATCCCCTCCCCGTCGCGGGGACGATCGAGAAGATCCTGGTCGACGAGGACGACGACGCCGAGGTCGGCGCCGATCTCGTCGTCATCGGCGACGGATCCGGCTCCGAGGACTCCGGCTCCGACGACTCCGGTGCTGCGGCTGAAGCTGAGGCTGGGTCCGCATCCGAGGAGGAGGCTCCCGCCGAGGGCGAGGACCTCGCCTCCGACGAGACCGTCGCGCCCTCCACCGACGAGGAAGCTCCCTCCGGCGAGTCCGAGAAGCCCGCTGACGCCTCGGACGACGCCGATTCCGGCGCGTCCGGTGGTGCCGCCTCTGGCGAGGAGGTGACGATGCCCGCGCTCGGCGAGTCCGTCACCGAGGGCACCGTCACCCGCTGGCTCAAGGAGGTCGGTGAGACCGTCGAGGTCGACGAGCCGCTGCTCGAGGTCTCGACCGACAAGGTCGACACCGAGATCCCCTCCCCGTCGCGGGCACCCTGCTCGAGATCAAGGTCCAGGAGGACGAGGACGCCGAGGTCGGCGCGGTGCTCGCCGTGGTCGGTTCGGCCGATGCGGCCTCCGCTCCCGCCGAGGAGCCCTCCGCACCGGCTCCGGAAGCCGAAAAGGCACCGGAGCAGGAATCCGCTCCGGAGGAGAAGCCCGAGGCTGAGAAGCCCAAGGCGGAGGAGAAGAAGCCCGAGGCCCCCAAGGCTCCCGAGAAGAAGTCCGAGGCTCCGGCCGCGGCCCCCGCGCCCAAGGCTGCCGATTCAGTCACCGGCGCCGAGGCTTCCGGCTACGTCACCCCCTGGTGCGGAAGATGGCGGCTGAGGCCGGCGTCGACCTGTCGAACGTCAAGGGCTCCGGTCTGGGCGGTCGCATCCGTAAGCAGGACGTCCAGCAGGCGATCGACGCGCAGAAGTCCCAGGAGGCTGCTCCGGAGGCCGCTGCGGCTCCTGCCGCGGCACCGTCCGCGCCCAAGGTCGAGGTCTCCTCGCTGCGCGGCACCGAGGAGAAGATGCCGCGCATCCGCAAGGTCATCGGCCAGCGGATGATGGAGTCCCTGCACGGGATGGCGCAGCTGACCACCGCGGTCGAGGTCGACCTCACCCGGATCGCGAAGCTGCGTGCACGTGCGAAGGACGACTTCGCCGCCCGCGAGGGTGCGAAGCTCACCTACCTGCCGTTCCTGATGATGGCGGCCATCGAGGGTCTGAAGACCTACCCGCAGCTGAACTCCACCATCGACGGCGACAAGATCGTCTACCACGGTTCCGAGAACATCGGCATGGCGGCGGACACCGAGCGTGGCCTGGTGGTCCCGGTCATCAAGAACGCTGGCGACCTGAACCTGGCGGGCCTCGCGCGCCAGATCGGTGACCTCGGCGGTCGGGCCAAGAGCAGCAAGCTCGTCCCGGACGATCTGGCCGGTGCCACGTTCACGATCACCAACACCGGTTCGGGCGGGGCCCTCTGGGACACCCCGATCGTCCCGGCCCCGCAGGTGGGCATCCTGGGCACGGGCACGATCACCAAGCGTCCCGCGGTGATCCAGAACGCCGAGGGCGACGACACCATCGCGATCCGCTCGATGATGTACCTGTTCCTCTCCTACGACCACCGCATGGTCGACGGCGGCGACGCCGCCCGCTTCCTCACCTCCATGAAGAAGCGGCTCGAAGAGGGCGCGTTCGAGGCCGAGCTGGGTCTGTGATCCGGTGACCTCCTGAACGAGGCCGGAGGGCCCCGGCACCATCACGATGGTGCCGGGGCCCTCCGCTGTCCGGGGCCGAGTCGGCGACGTGCCGTACCGCGGTCAGTCCGATGCGCCACCGGCGCTCCCGTGCTGTTCCTCCGCGGCCTCGATCAGCCAGCGCGCGCCGTCCCAGCGCAGGGAGAGGCGGACCTCGATCGGCTCCGTCGCAGGGACCGTGGTGCTCCGGCCCTGCGCGTCCTCCAGCTCGTGCTCCGCCGTCGAGGTCACGACGCGCAGCACTGCCGTGCCCTCCGCGCCGGGGCCCTCGAGTAATTCGGCCTCGTGGATCACCGGTCCGCCACCGCGCACCTCGTAGTCGCGGTAGGCCTGGCGTGTCGCCTCATCCTCGGTGCGGGCGGCGCTGCCCGGTGAGGCCACCGGCTCCTCGGATGTACCGGTCACGTAAGCGTGCCGCGCCCCGGCCAGCTCCGCCACGAGCTCCCAGGGATCCTCGATCCCCGGCACCACGGCGCTCTCCGTGGTGGCGGCGACAGGCTCTGCGACTCGCTGCTCCGGGGTCTCCGTGTGGCGCCCGCTGACCCACCAGGCACCGAGCACGGTGGTGCCTCCGAGGAGGAGAGCCACCAGGGCGCTCATCGCGGCGATCCGCCGCAGCGGGGGCTGGCTCAGCACGTCCCGGATCGCGTTCAGCGACCGTCGGGAGAGAGATGTTGGAAGGAGCTCCTGGGCTGGGCCGCTCTGCCTGCGTCGAAGATTCTTCCGCGGCCCAGGGAGCGGGGCTGCCACAGGGAGCGGGGCTGCAGGGCCGTTCGTGCTGCGCACGGTAGTCGGAGCGTCGTCCTGCGCTGCCACGGGGACCGCGGAAGGGGTCGTGCTGAGGGCCTGATCCGGCAGATCCCACGAGGAGCCTGTTCGATTCACCCTGCGGCGCAGGGTCCGCTCCTGGTCCTGGAGCACTGAATCCACCCAGCGACGATCCGCCTGTCGTTCCGCAAAACCCTCGTGCCGCCGCAGCCCGCCCAGCTCGAGCACCACGATGCTGCCGTCGGAGCGCACCCCGAGCCCGTGCGCCGTCGGAGCACCGAGCACCCAGCCGCGTCGGTGGAGATCGTCGATCAGCTCATCGAGATCATCTCGGGCACGGGTGAGTGCGAGACGCTCAGCGGTGGGCGGCACGCCGTCGTCGGCAGCGCGCCTGCCCGTGCGGCGCTGCAGCTGCGGCGCTGACTCCCGTGTGTAGCCGTCGTCCTGGATCTCCAGGACCGCCGGTGCCGCCCCGACGCCGGCCACCTCGAGCGCTGCAAGCAGCTGCAGCTCCTCGTGGATCGCGCTGCGACCGGCAGGGGTCCTACCCCTCACCTGCACCCGCGGGCGCCCACCCGTAGAGCCGAGCAGGACCTCCTCACGGTCCGGGCCTGACGCCAGGGAACTCCGCGGCCCCTCCCCTTCCGCCACGGGCTGCTTCTGGGATCCCAGCCCCATCCCGAGCGGCCGGGGCCCGCGTCGGAAGCGCTCCTCATCGATCTCCTCCATGACCGCAGTCAACAGCACCCTCGGGACCGCTCCGCGATTCATCCACAACGCACAGGTGAGGAGCGGAGTAACCTGGACCGATGCTCGATGTGATTCGCCTCGGTTTCAGCGAGACCCTCCCCGGTGGAGACCGGCATGAGGAGTTCGACCTCCCCCGGGGCCCGTCGAGTACCGCGCCGCATGGGCGCTGCAGCGCAAGCTCCACGCGGAGGTGGTCGCCGGAGAGCGCCCCGATACGCTGCTGCTGCTCGAGCATCAGCCGGTGTACACCGCGGGCAAGCTCACCGAGGACCATGAGCGCCCCGGGATGGCGCCGAGGTGGTCGACATCGACCGGGGCGGGAAGCTCACCTGGCACGGCCCGCAGCAGCTGGTCGGCTACCCGCTGGTGAAGCTCCCGATCCCGATCGACGTGGTGGGGTTCGTGCGCGACCTCGAGCGCACCCTGATCGAGGTGTGCACCGCCGTGGGAGTGGCCACCGTCCCCGTCGAGGGCCGCAGCGGGGTCTGGGTCGCGCCCGAGGGCGAGGAGCCACGCAAGGTGTGTGCGATCGGCATGCGGGTCTCGAAGCGCGCTACGATGCACGGGTTCGCGCTGAACTGCGCGAACGGCCTCTCCTGGGCCGAGAACGTGATCCCCTGCGGGATCGATGATGCGGGGGTCACCAGCCTCAGCAGGGAGGCCGGGCACCGCATCGCGGTCGCGGACGTCATCGACATCGCGGCCGACGCGATGTCCGAGCTGGTGGCGCACCGCACCTCGGCCCGCGTGAGCTGAACCCCCTCGACCAGGCCGGGTCGATAGACTCCATGGAACGTCGAGATGAGGAGGCATCAGGGTGACAAACGCCCCCGAAGGCCGGCGCTTGCTGCGCATCGAGGCACGCAATGCCGAAGTCCCGATCGAGCGCAAACCGGAATGGATCAAGACGCGCGCCGTGATGGGCCCGGAGTACACCGCGATGAAGAAGCGTGTGCACAGCCAGGGGCTCCACACCGTCTGCGAGGAAGCAGGCTGCCCGAACATCTTCGAATGCTGGGAGGATCGCGAGGCGACCTTCCTGATCGGCGGCGACACTTGCACCCGGCGCTGCGACTTCTGCAACATCGCCACGGGCAAGCCGATGGCCGTCGACCCGATGGAGCCCTTCAAGGTCGCGCAGTCCGTCAAGGAGATGGGCCTGCGCTACTCGACGATCACCGGGGTGGCCCGCGATGACCTCGAGGACGGCGCCGCCGGGCTGTTCGCGCGCACCTGCGAGCAGATCCACGCGATGAACCCCGGGACCGGCGTCGAGCTCCTGATCGATGACATCAAGGGCAACGGCCAGCACCTGGAGAAGGTCTTCGAGGCGAAGCCAGAGGTGTTCGCGCACAACCTCGAGACCGTCCCGCGGATCTTCAAGCAGATCCGACCCGCGTTCCGTTACGAGCGTTCGCTGGACGTGATCACGATGGGCAAGGATGCCGGGATGATCACGAAGTCGAACCTCATCCTGGGCATGGGTGAGACCGATCAGGAGATCATCGACTCGATGCAGCGCCTGCACGACTCGGGCTGCGACATCCTCACGATCACCCAGTACATGCGGCCCTCGAAGCTGCATCACCCGATCGACCGCTGGGTCAAGCCCCAGCAGTTCGTCGAACTGTCCCAGACCGCGGAGGAGATGGGCTTCCTCGCGGTGATGGCCGGGCCGATGGTCCGCTCGTCCTACCGCGCCGGGAAGCTCTGGGCGCAGGCGATGCGGAAGCTCGGCCGTGAGATCCCGGAGAACCTCCTGCATCTCGATTCGAACCAGCCCGCCCGTCAGGAAGCTGCGAGCGTCGTAGCCCGCACCCAGCAGGCCGCCGCGAGCTGACGCCCGCCCGGCCCCGAGAGGACCCATCGCACATGGCTCGCAAGTCCGAGACCAAGCCCGAGAAGGGCAAGAAGAACGCCGACGGCACGAAGAAGCCGGGGCGGATCAAGCAGATCATCGAGGTGTTCAAGTACACCCAGGAGATCGACCGTTCGACGCTGCCGCTGATGCTGGTGGCGCTGGCCGTCTCCACGGCCGTCGGCGTGCTGCTGACGACGCTGATCTTCTCCAGCCCCTGGTACGGCATCTTCATGGGGCTCGCGATCGGCGTGCTGATCGCGATGATGATCCTGGCCCGCAAGGCGGAGCGCGCTGCGTTCGGCCGCATCAAGGGGCAGCCGGGCGCGGCGCTCGCTGCGATGCAGTCCATCCGCCGCGGGTGGCACGTGGACGATGAGCCCGTGCAGATCGATCCCCGCAGCCAGAAGATGCTGTTCCGTGCCTCGGGCCGGGCCGGCATCGCGGTGGTGGCAGAGGACTCGTCCTCCGTCTCGATGAAGATGCTCGAGAAGGAGCGTCGCAGCATCCGCCGCGTGCTCCAGCACGACAACGTCCCGGTGCATCAGCTCGTGGTGGGCGATGGCGAGGGCGAGATCCCGCTGCACAAGCTCCCCACCCACATGCAGCGGATGAAGAAGCAGCTGACCAAGGACGAAGCCGCTCAGGTCACCAAGCGGCTGAACGCGCTGCACCGCTCGCTCCGCCAGTCCATCCCCAAGGGCGTGGACCCGATGCGCGCGCGACCCAACCGCAAGGCGATGCGCGGCCGCTGAGCCCAGCACCCCTTCGCGAAGACCCCTCCTGCCCGTTCAGGAGGGGTCTTCTTGGTCCCGGGAGTGGGACGGTGGGTCCGTGCAACAGGCATCCGGACCGGTCGTGATCGTATCGTCACCAAAATCAGAACTGCAGGTCAGCGGCAGGAGCCGTCCCGGAGCGGGACAACGCCGGCACCGCCGCGAAGGGTGCGACGAGACGCTCAGACGGTCACGACCGCGGTGCCCGCGGCAACGTCGTGCAGGGGCTGCGCGTCGCGGTTCCAGATCACGGCCGGCAGCAGCAGCAGGATCAGTCCGGTCCGCACCACAGCCCGCCCGATCATCGGGGTCCGCCCGCGTACGGGCATCACCCTCAGCCTCAGGGCGAACTGTCCCGGTGTGGCCCCGAAAAGCGTCAGGAACAGCACGTTCACCGCGACGAAGAGCAGCAGGTTCGCGAGCGGATCACCGTGGAACACGAGGGCGGAGATGAGCATGCACAGCGCCCAGTCGATCACCAGGGACAGGGGCCGGCGCCAGAACGGCGCGACGGATCCGGGCCCCTCGGCGGGCAGGCCGACGGAGGAGCCTTTGATGTAGCCCTCCTCATGGGGAGCGCCGTCCATCCACGAGCCGAGGTCCTTGCGTTCGATCACGAGCATGACCATAGTCCGTCGGTCTGGGAACGGAACGGCCCGTTGTGCCGGGCGGCACCGCATTAGGATTGGGGTCACCCGAGCTCGGGTCCGCCGCGACCGTCGGAGCTCGCCTGGTGACGCACATCGGGGTCAGACAGCACAACACGCGCCGGAGAGCGCGGATGGAGGACATGTGTTCAACAATCCCAGCGAGGTCGTGAAGTACATCGAGGAGGAGGGTGTCGAGTTCGTCGACATCCGCTTCTGCGACCTTCTCGGCGTCATGCAGCACTTCAACATCCCGGCGAGCACCTTCGACGAGGAGGCCATCGAGGTCGGCCAGCTCTTCGACGGCTCCTCGATCCGCGGATTCCAGGCGATCCACGAGTCGGACATGAAGCTCGTGCCCGATCTGGAGACCGCGTACCTGGATCCGTTCCGCGACCGCAAGACCCTCATCATCAACTTCTCGATCGTGGATCCGTTCACGGATGAGCCCTACTCCCGTGACCCCCGCACGGTCGCCTCCAAGGCGGAGGAGTACCTGAAGACGACCGGCATCGCCGACACCGCGCTGTTCGCGGCCGAGGCCGAGTTCTACATCTTCGACGATGTGCGCTTCAAGACCGGAGTGAACTCCGGCTTCTACCAGATCGACTCCGACGAGGCCGTCTGGAACACCGACCGCGACGAGTCCGAGTACGGCGGCAACCAGGGCTACAAGACCCGCCTCAAGGGCGGCTACTTCCCCGTCCCCCGAACGATCAGATGGCCGACCTGCGTGACGAGATCTGTGCCGTCCTCGAGGAGACCGGCCTCCAGGTCGAGCGTGCCCACCACGAGGTCGGCACCGCGGGCCAGCAGGAGATCAACTACCGCTTCAACACGCTGCAGCAGGCCGCTGACGACGTCATGAAGTTCAAGTACGTCGTGAAGAACACCGTGTGGGACGCCGGCAAGACCGCAACGTTCATGCCCAAGCCCCTCTTCGGTGACAACGGCTCGGGCATGCACACCCACCAGTCCCTGTGGAAGGACGGCGAGCCGCTGTTCTACGACGAGCGCGGCTACGGGGGTCTGTCCGACATCGCCCGCTGGTACATCGGCGGGATCATCGAGCACTCCCCTTCGCTGACGGCTTTCACCAACCCGACGGTGAACTCCTTCAAGCGCCTGGTGCCCGGCTTCGAGGCACCGGTGAACATGGTCTACTCGGCCCGCAACCGTTCCGCCGCGATCCGCATCCCGGTCACCGGCGCTTCCGCCAAGGCCAAGCGCGTCGAGTTCCGTGCACCGGACCCCTCGGCGAACCCGTACCTGGCCTTCGCCGCGCAGCTGATGGCGGGCATCGACGGCATCCGCAACCGCATCGAGCCCCGGAGCCGATCGACAAGGACCTCTACGAGCTGCCCCCGGAGGAGCACAAGCAGATCAAGCAGCTGCCCGAGTCGCTCGGTGCGGCCCTGGACGCCCTCGAGGCCGATCACGACTACCTCACCGAGGGCGACGTGTTCCCCGAGGATCTGATCTCGACCTGGATCGAGCTCAAGCGCACCACGGAGATCGATCCGTTCCGCTACCGCCCGCACCCGCACGAGTTCGAGCTGTACTACGACATCTGAGGGATATGGCGTCATTTTTGCCTCCTGACCTGCAGTTTCATAGTCCATGAAACTACATCTGTTGCACGCGTGCAGTAGGCTCAAGTCATACGGAGTACGACCGAGCTATCGCACGGTTGTCGCATGACTTGGAGGTCAAAGGGTGGTAACTACTCGACGTCGCGGACGTCGCTCATTCGGGGCGGTACGGAGGCTTCCCAGCGGCAGGTACCAGGCGAGCTACCTGGACCCTGCGGGGACGCGCCGTACCGCCCCGGAGACGTTCACAGCCAAGATGGACGCGGATGCGTGGCTGGCGATGCAGCGAGCCGCCATCGAGAGCGGGTCGTGGCGTGGCCGCGACGACCGCACGACCGTCGGCGAATTCGCGGACCAGTGGGCCAAGGCGCTCCAGGTGCGCGACCGCACGCGGTACCACTACCAGGTGAACCTCGATAAGTGGATCAAGCCCACCTTCGGCACCACTCCCATGAGCGCTGTCACCCCGGCGATGGTGCGCAAGTGGGTTGGCGGGTTCCCCTCGGATACCCCGGCTGCTCGCGCCAACGCCTACAGGGTCCTGTCCCAGGTGTTTCGTGCAGCCGTGGAAGACGGGATCGTCACCGAGTCGCCGGTGAGGATGAAAGGCGCCGGCCAGTACACCCGGAAGCGTGAAGGACATGCTCTGCAGGCCGCCGAGGTCTTCATGCTCTCCGAGAGAGTTCCTGAGGGCCGCCGACTGGCGATCCTCCTCGGTGCCTTCTGCGCCCTTCGCCCGGGAGAGGTGCTCGGACTCCGCCGGCGCGACGTCGACCCTCGGAGCCACTCGCTCAACATCCGTGAGACAGCTTCTGCTGTGCACGCCGGCTCTGCGCGTGTAGGTCCCGTCAAGACCGCGAGCAGCGTGAGGACCGTCCACTACCCGTCAGCCCTCCAGGAGGTCGTCCTAGGGCATCTGAAGACGCACACGGGACCGTCGCCGACCGACCACTTGTTCCCGTCTCCACGAGGCGGCGGTCAGCCGCTCTCCTACGGCGCGTACCTCCACATGTTCGCCCGCGCAGCTGAGGCCGCCGAACTGGCAGATCTCAAGCCTCACGACCTCCGGCACACCGGCGCCACGCTGGCAGCCGAGACAGGGGCGACGACGCGCGAGCTGATGGCACGCCTCGGGCACACGTCCCCCACCGTTGCCATGCGGTACCAGCATGCAGCCAAGGAGCGCGACAAGAGCATTGCCGATGCATTGGGCGGAGCCTTCTCCGTTTCATCCCCAGGGGCTGAAGGGACGCCCGATGAATGACCGCATCCACATTTTCTGCAATGGGCACAGGCCTCATCACGAACGATCAGGTCGCCAGGAGATTGAGACTTTCACGCGCGCTCGAACCCGGTGGAAGCCCGATCCGCCTCTACGTTCTCGGCATCGTTCCGGGGATTGGTCCCAGGGCCGGCACCCGTCAAGCGAGCGGATCATCGATGCTGCGCAACACGTATACCGCGTCGAGCTCCAGCGGATGCCGGCAGGACATTCGATCATGTCGCTTGGGCCAGGCCGCGCCGACGACCTTTCCGAGGAACGTCTGATCACCGTCTACATCGATACCCGATCAGGACGCGAAGTGGAGCTCGATGACATCACCCGCATCGATCAACGGCGGTACGACTTCGAGTGCCCCTGTGGCATCCAGGCGTCCCTCGACGAGGGCGTGCTGAACCGGGCTCTCGACGGCTGGGCAGAGGACGGTCAGGTGACGATCTCACTGGAGCTCCTGGCGATGTTGCCAACCACGCGGTACTGAGTGCTACTGTGCGCAACATGCCGGGTGTAGATCCGGTGTCGGCGAACACTCTCCGTCTTCCAGGCCAAGCTTCGGTGCGGCCTCTTTAGTGCACCCCATGGTGCGCGTGGAGGACACAACACATGAGTACGAAGATTCGCCCATCCACCGAGACCCGCAGGTACGTCTCGATCCAGTACGCAGCTGAATATCTCGGCCTCACCCAGGGCGGGGTACGCAAGTTCATCGCCGAAGGTCGCCTCAGCGGATACCGGGTCGGCAAACGTGCGATCCGCGTCGATCTGCGTGAGGTCGAGGAACTGCTCCGCCCGATCCCTACCGCGAAGGTGAGGGAGGACCGTTGAGCGAGACAAAGTCGGGGACCGGCCCGGAGTCGATTCCGGAGCGGTCCAGGAGCGTTGTGGCGACGCCCTTCAAGGATATCCGACTCGTCCCCAGCGGCTACTTCTTCATGGCGGTATCTGAATGAGCGCCCGAGAATGCGACCGCTGCAACAATTCGCTCAACAAATGCACATGCAAACAGTACAAGTTTCGGAACGGAGGTTCTTGGCTGTTCCATCAACCGCAGGAGGTCCCGGCACGTTGGGGCGAAGGGTCAGACATCCTCTGGGCACGAGGCGAGGCGCTTCTGCTGACCGGCTCGCCGGGCACCGGGAAGACGACGATAGCTGGCCAGCTCGTACGTGCCCTGCTCGGCCTGCAGGACGAGGTGCTCGGCTTCCCCGTAGTGCCCGCCACTCGAGTTCTGTACCTCGCTATGGATCGCCCAAGGCAGATCGCGAGAGCACTGGCTCGGCCGTTTCGACCTGAGGAGCAACGAGCCGCCTCCGCGAAGCTGGACACCTGGGAGGGACCACCACCCGTAGATCTCGCCCAGCACCCGGAAGTGCTTCGCGACATGGCGCAGGCGGCCGGCGCTGACGTCATCATCGTCGACAGTCTCAAGGACGCCGCGGTCGGCCTCGTCGAGGACGAGGTAGGAGCTGGGTGGAACCGAGCTCGACAGACGGCGATCGCCGCAGGCATCGATGTGCTCGAGCTGCATCACCTCGTGAAGCGGGGTGCGAACGGTTCAGCGCCGTCCAGTCTCGCGGAGGTGTACGGGTCGACCTGGATCACGAGCGGCGCCGGTTCGGTGCTCGTGCTGATCGGTGAAGCGGGCGACGCGCTCGTCGAGATGCGGAACCTGAAGCCAGTCATGGAGACTGTGGGACCGCTGAAAATCGAGCATGATCACACGGCGGGAGTCTCGCGCGTTGTCGACGGGTCGGATCCTCTGGCTCTGCTGCGGTCGTCCCCGTCGGGGATCACGGCGACCGAGCTTGCCGGTCTGATGAATGACACCAAGAACCCGACTGCTAACCAGAAGGAGAGGGCTCGACGGAAGCTCGAGCGGCTCTGCTCGGAGCGCCTCGCGGAGCTGCTCGGAGAGGTGCCGGCGGCACATGGTGGTCGTCCGCAGAAGCGGTACGGAGCAACCACGCGAGCAACCACGGCCGTGGTCGAGTCGAGAACAACCACGGCCCTCTCTACTGACCATGCTCCCGGTATTCCAGCAGGCCACACAACCACGGAAGCAACCACGGCAACCACGCACCGTTCAACCACGCACCCCACCACCCCCGTAAGGGGTGGGGTGCGAAGGCCAAGCAGATCAAGGCATCGCGATCGAGAGGTGTCCGGTCCTGCAGGCGCACGTACAGCGGAAGACGCGCCGACCTCGAGCCGAAGGAAGCGAACGCGGAAGAGCCGCAGTGATGGGTGAACGACCTGAGGACCGGCACGGTCTGCGTGTTCTCTCAGAATGCGCTTGGCTCCGCGGATGGCAGGACGTGGCCGAACAGCGAGACGCAGCACTTCGAGATCTCCTCGATGCCGCCTCGGGCATAGCCGCAACGGACATTGAAGTCGCGTACCTCGAGGGCGCGATCGCGATGCTACGAAGAATGCTCGCGAGCAGAAGGCTCTGACGCTTCTCCACTATGAACGGCCCCCGTGCTGCTGGCTCTGCGCTGCAGTGCTCGGGGCCGTTCTGCTCTTGCCGCCGCTCGCCGATGGAGAGACTCACCAGAACTTAGACACGGGAAGACCCTCGGAGCAGGCTCACGGGCCTCTCATGCGTACACATAATGGTGGTGACGTGTACACCTGGTCGGGTAAGGCTTCACTGATGTCGTGAGCAGGCGCGGTGCCGTGCCCGGCACGAGGTCTCCCGTATCGCCTGGGGCGGCCTCGCGTCCGTACGTTCAACGCGGTGGGATTGACGAATACAATTGTGAGCTACATCAGCCGTGCGAGCAGCGACCAGACGACGCCTGTCGCGCCCTGATCTCTCTAAATAGCAGTACACGGATCCGTAACTCGGCTCCGACACATCCTCCCAACGAGAGCGGACCAGGTAGCGCATGAATCCCACTGAACTCTTCGGCATGCCCGTCGCTACATGGGCCCTGATCGTGTCGATACTCAGCTTCGGCATCGCGCTCGTTGCCCTCGGGTGGCAGGTAGTGAAGCATTTTCTGGACGGAGGCCGCGTCCGGGTTTACCTCAACGCCGCAGCCTGGGAGCCGGAGCACATGCTGGCCACCAACCGGTCTGGACGTCAGTTGCTGAATGCGGAGAGCCCTGGCAAAGGCGTAACCCACGGCCGCGCCTTGGAACTCGCCCAACTCGTGGTGGAGAATCCGGGCAAGATACCGGTCACCGTCTATTCGCCCGGCTTGCCTATTACCGGACACCAGAAAAAGAACTACACGCTAGTGCCCAGGCTGTTCGCCACCGAGAGGTCTTTCGGCCCTGACCAAGCAGTCACGGACACGGTCGTCCGCCTTGAGCCGTATGCCCGGGTGACGTTCCTACTCGACTACTGGAGCGTGATCCCCGACGTCTTAAAGGAGGCACCGAAGAACCGGGTGTTCCTCCGTGGGCACGTCGGGGTCGCGGGTCGCACCAAGCGGCCGCAAAAATCGAGTCGACGGCTCCAGTGGCGGGTCGAGCAAGGCGACTATACGGCCATCGCTGGATCCCCAGACTTCACGCCGTTCGCCGTGATCTGGAGGGAGCTGTACGTACGCTTGCCCGAGCGCGAAGACGATCATTCCCAGCGACACTCCCACGCAGGCCCCCGGTCACACGAGGCATGGCGACGCACATCTTGGACGAGGCGATGTCGCGGTTCGACTCTCGCCCCAAACGCGATGAAATGCAGAACGCCCTAGATGAAGTTGCCAAGAACTATGGCGACAGATTCCCCATGATCGGCATCAACGTGTTCGAGGCATACGAAGCGTTGGACCGCATGGATGGTCACCTTACCGACTGGAACGTCGGGCTGTTCCGAGCCTCCCGAAGAAAGGTCGCTGAGGCGCAGAACGGTGACTCAGAGACCTCAGAGGTAGTTGCCATCCCCGCAGGGGGACGACAAGCCCGATCAACCGGAGGCCGCTCCAACCACCTGACACGACATTCAGACCGACTGTCTGCGCCGTGTCCGACGTTGTGCCCGCGTCTGATCGGATCCGTACTCGTACTGGCTGGACCCACTGGCCGCAGCCGCCATGCGAGTGTGGCGTTCTGCAGGCGAAGGCAGGATAGCGGTCTTGCCTCTGCCCGCCGGCATCCGGTGGCAGGTATCCGGAACGACGGTGCATAGGAGCTGTGGGGCCTTGAGCGAGTGTGGCTGCGAGGCTGAGGTCCTGGTGCTGAACGGCTACAGATGTCGGTGGCCAGTCCGCACGCCGGTCGCCTGATGACTGCAGCACAGCCGGATTACGGTTCGGCCACTGGGCCCTGGAGTGTCTGGCCTGTATGGGAATCTTCAACTAGAAGCCCCGTGTCAAGAAAGGCATCCCATGAACCGCACGCTCCGTTCCCTCGCTCTCCCCGCACTAGCTGCTCTTGTCCTCGCCGGGTGCGGAAACTCCGATCCTGAGAGCGACTCAAGTACGGAGGAGACCGCAAGCGTCGAACAGACCGATGTGCCTTCCGACGGCGATGAGTCCTCTGCTTGGCCCGACGTCGACGACGCTGAGGAACAGGGGTACTACGCGCAGGGTGAGTATCTTGCGATGAACATGACCGGCGCGGGGTTCATCATGACGATCCCTGCCTCAGGGCCGGACGACATCGAGGCGTACAGGGAAGCCACCGGACAGGAGCCCGTCGGGTACATCAAGGTCGAGATCGACAACTCGAACGGTTACGAGGACGCCCAACCGAACGGCATCACCATTGTGGACTCCGAGGGCCAGGAGTACGAGTACGAGTCTGCCTTCATCGTCATCGATGAGTGGGGCCCGACGATGCGTGACGACGGCCCCGAGGACGTGAACGATGGGTACTGGTACTCCATGCCGGACGGAACGGAGATCTCAGAAGACGAGTACGGGCCACTGAACTCCCAGGGGATCGACGTCTACAACGCATACCTCGATACCTCCGCCAGCCCTACCGCGAAGAAGACTGTATGGCTCCTCGGCCCTGAAGTGCCTCAAGAGATGACGTACATCGAACTCACCGAACCCGCAGGGTCGTACCAGGCCAGTCCTCTTAAGTGAGCGTCAAGATCGCGCGGCGACGCCCGGGCGAGGTCCTCGGCGGCCCGCACTTTGAGCGATGTACATTCCTGGCATGGGAGACATCCGCTTCATGCACGACGGTGGGGATCAAGAGCAAGGCGTCTACAGGACGCTTGATGACGCCGTACAGGCCGCCCAGCGATCCGTTGAGGCGTCCAAGGGAGTCGTGTTCTGGTCGCCGGCCTCGCGTTCGTCTGATGGTCGACAGACGCGTGCCGTGGTGGCGCTGAGGGTGCCCGGCGAAGGTGTCTACCGCTTCGAAGACATGCACGAGGTCCTCACGTGGTGGCAGAACCTCCCCTCCGGCATTCGTGCGGCACTCGAAGTAGACCCGGCGAAGGTGCTCACCTCCGATGAGCTCGTCGCGGTGACCAACACCTGGCCCTACGGAGCCCGCGCAGCCTCTGTCGTGTGGGTCGATACTGGAGACTCAGAGGAAGGACGGTACCGCCTCTTCACGGACCTGCAGCACTTCATCGCTGCCATGAGGCCCTGAAGCCTCCGCTCGTGCGTCTAACTGTCGGCGGGGTGACGAGGGGTTCGTGGCCCGCGAATGAATCCTGTCGCTCCCCGGTCGGTGGCGGCGATAAACGCGGCCTGATCTGCGAAGCTCACTGGACCCTGACCATGTCGGCTCGTGATCATCTTGAACGCTCCGACGAAGGGCTCGTGGTCGACCGCCTTGAAGCTGCTCCAATAGCGCGCAATAAATGTGCAGTACAAGCATCTTTCAGCGCTTCCTCTAGGCTCCAGTCAGGCATTGTCTGCACGCGTGACCGGGTGCAGCGGCGCGCGGCCAGCGGACTGTGACCTGCCGAGTCAGCAGCCCTCGCCGACTCGCTCCTCCCAAGCGAAACCGTGTACTTGGGCACAGCCCGGGTGCACCTTCGGTGGTCTTGCTTACCTACCGATGAATCCCGCGGACGATCCCTGGGCACTGCCGAGGAACCCAAACTTGCCTGCGATGAGACCCGGAACCGTGCAACCCGTCCTGCCCGCTTTTCGTGCAACGCACGAACTCATCTCAGCGATACTGGGTCCATGTCGACTCCCACCGCTACCTCCCCGATGAAGCTCCTGGACGACCTGTACAACCGGGCCACGTCGACGTCGGACCAAGGGACGCAGTTCGAGAGGTTCACGGCATCCTTCCTCCAGGTCGATCCGCTGTGGTCGGAGCAGTTCGCGAAGGTGTGGATGTGGGATCAGTGGCCGGATAAGTGGGGTCATGACTCCGGGATCGACCTGGTGGCGGAGCGCCGCGATGGCGGGCTCACGGCGATCCAATGCAAGTTCTACGCGCCGTCTCACAGGGTCTCGAAGGCGGATCTGGACAAGTTCCTCGCTGCCTCGGGGCGTGGGGGCTTCACGGAGCGCCTGGTGGTGTCCACGACGACGCATTGGGGTGCAACGGCGGAGGAGACGATCCGGGAGCAGTCCGTGCCAGTGCGGCGCCTGGGGCTTGCGGATTTCGAGCAGTCCCGTATTGACTGGGCCACCTTTGATCCCGCGACGCCCACCGTGCTCTCACTCTCGGGCGCACTTTACCGCCCGTTTTACGTTCAACACCTGAACGTCAGCGCTGGCCTTGTTGACAGGCCCGCTATCTCTCGACGTTACTTTCCCACCCCTCGCCACCCTAATTTCGGGTTCTATGTGACTGGTGCCGGCTCTGACAAAGAGTTCTCTGTTCTGGGGTCGCGCTTAATCCCAGACCTTGCGTTATGGGGATCGTCAAGCGGCCAGTTTCTCGCCCGCTTCAGTTGGGCCCCTCTCCCGGACGGAGAACTTGACCTTGGCCTCAACGACGACATAGTCGAGGGCTACCGCCGCGTCGACAACATCACCGACGAGTTCCAGCGGCTCATTAGCAAGCGCTACGGCGCCGAGGTCACCAAGGACGACATCTTCTTCTTCCTTTACGGCCTACTCCACTCCCCGAGTACCGAGAGCGCTACACCGCAGAGCTGAAGCAGATGCTCCCCGAATCCCGAACGTCCCTGCTGAGTCATTCGGGGTGTTCACGTCGGCCGGCCGGGAGCTATTCGCCCTGCATGCCGACTACGAGGATGCCGAGCCCTACCCGCTGACGGTCAAGGATGGCGAGCAGCCGCCGATGGGCGGCGAAGAGGAGTACTACCGCGTCGAGAAGATCCGCTTCCCCGCCGGGAAGCGAGCCGCCGACGCCCCCGACACACTCATCTTGAACCCCAACCTCACCGTCACAGGTATCCCGGAAAAGGCCTACCGCTACCAGCTCGGCTCCCGCAGCGCGATCGAGTGGATCATCCGGCAGTACCAGGTCACCACCGACAAGGCCTCCGGGATCGTCAATGACCCGAACCGGTGGGGCCTGGAGCATGGCAATCCCCGCTACATCCTCGACCTGATCCAGAAGGTCGTCACGGTGTCAGTGCGGACGGTGGAGATCACGGAGGGCCTGCCTGCGCTCGGCAGCGAGGGAACAGCATCATGACGGACTGGCTCATCGCCTCGGATGGGGCGAAGTTCGATGTCAACCGCGCGTTCTCTGAGCGCACTGTCGTGGACTGGAGCGAGACGTCCAGCGCTCACATCCACGACGGGGATCGTGTGTTCCTGTATCAGGTGAAGCCGGTCCAAACGATCACCCACGTCTGCGAAGTCGTCCAGACGGGCATCGAAAGCGACGACATGCTCGACGACCGCGAGTTCTGGATCGACGCTGCAGCGTTCGAGGAGCGTCTAAAGCGGACGTGGATGAGGCTCTCGCTTCTGCACACTGTGCCGCCAGCCCTCCGAGGAGAGCTCTCGCTCGAGCGCCTACTAGACGCAGGGCTCAACGGGGCGCCGCAGGGACGGAGGCGAGCGCCTGTGGGCGTGACCGAGCTAGTCACCGAGGTCCTCGACGCGGCTCAGCCGGACTCCTCGGAGCTGATCCGCCGCGAGAGGGATCTGATTGCGGACCTCGGCATCGAGCGGTCGCCGTGGAGGTTCAAGAGAGGCAGGCGCGGCGGTACACGGTCGCTCGAGTCGTTCTCCTACGCGCTGTCGATGCCTGACGCTCCGACAGCCCTTGCCATGCTGCGTGCGTACCTCACTGCCGCGGGTCTTGATCGGTCGGAGGGCTGGGGCGTCTCCGCGATGCCAAGCTGGGCCGGTCCGACAGATCATCAGCGCTTCGCCACGATCTCCGGTGGTGGCATTGAGCTCTTCTACGTGTGGTTCGAGTCGGCCAGCGGACTGGTCACAGAGTGGGGAGCTCGCTTCCCCGCCGACCTCGCCACACAGCTGCCTGAGTCGGAGCACATGTGGCTCAGTACCGCGGACAATGGCGACACAGGCGTGCACGGTGCGACTCTAGATGACCTGATCGCGGCACTGGATGATCCGGAGTTCCTGGACGCTCTCACAGCCACGAGCGAGGCAAGGGCGACCTCCCGGCGAGCTGACTGGCACAACCCCTACCTGGGGTCCCTCCTCGGCACCAGCGGCGCTCCCGTGGAGGAAGAGTCAGAACCCGTCAAGGACGAGGACGTCGAGTTCGAGCGTCGCTATATCGAGCGTGTCACCAAGCACCGGCTGCATCAAGCTCCCCTCCGCGAGGCAGCGCTGCGCCGCTACGGCGCCAGGTGCATGTATTGCGGGCTGGACGTCGAGCAGGTCCTCGAGGCAGCCCATGTCATCCCGGACAGCAAGGGTGGTGCAGCGAGCACCGACAACATCCGCATCCTCTGCGCCAACCACCACACTGCGCTCGATGCAGGGCTGCTCAGAGTGACGGCCGAGGGGGACGTGGTGCCCGCCCCAGGAGCACCGTCAGTACCGCCATCCCCCGATCAGGGCGGAGCCCCGTGAGCGAGGTGACTTGGGTCGACATCGCTGGTCTGATCATCTCGGCGTTGACGATGCTGTCGATCGTCTTCGCCGCGACGCAGATCGTGGCTCAGACGCGGCAGATGCATCGTGACTTTGAGGCGCTCTACGTGGAGCGGTACTGGGCGCTCATGGATCGCCGCTCCGGCGAGTTCGAGCGTGGTGGGAAGCCTCGCAAGGAGGACCGTCTGGTGATCCACCAGTACCTACAGCTCTGTGAAGACGAGATCGACCTGCGAGGCGAGGAACGGGTCACCAACGACACCTGGGGCTTCTAGGAGAGGTCGATCCGAGCGCAGGCTACTGACCCCCGCTACTTGGCGGCTCTACGCAGCTCTGCAGCGCACGAGTACCCGAGCCTCAAGGCGTTGCTGCGCACGAAGGAGGCCTACGACCCCCTTCATTGGAAGGCCTCTCGGAGGTGGTGGAAGGGCCTCTGAGGGTGCCTGCGGAGCCTAGGGATGGTGCGCAGAGGACATCACCTTGGCGAGCTCCTCTGGACGTAGCCAGGGCCGCGCCCGATGGATCATCCGGTGGCAGTTGGAGCAGAGCAGCGCCAGGTCCTCCAGCCGGGTCTTGACGGGCCCCGACGCATGGAGCGGAAGACGATGATGTACCTCGATGTACCCCTCGCCCAGTGCGCCGTAGGTGGCCGCGAAGTCGAACCCGCAGACCTCGCACGCGATGGGGCGCCCCTCTGCGCGCACAGCTGAGAGTTTCGACGCCCTCAGCGCACGGTCCCGCTCGCGTCGCAAGTGCTGCACGAAGAGTTCCCGGCCCTCATCGGCTTCGAGCACCGCATGATCGACGTCGAGCTCGATCGGAAGCAACCTGCCACCACGGATGAGTCCCTCTCGGATGCGCGCAGCCTCAGCCTGCATCTGCGAAGTGTTGGCGATGAACTCCAGGAGCACCGGCTTGTCGTGGGATCCACCGCGAGTCGGCTTCCCGGTGTACGACGGGTGCTGGGAAGCGATGTCTGCGACCTTCCTGCGCACGCTGCCCAAAGACCGGAAGTTGTCCGGTCTCCCTGCCCTGGGGTGGATGTCCGCGGCCCTCAACAGGTCCGACATTTCTTCGAGCGCCGGTGACTTCCGGTTGAGCTCACGCCACTCGTTCCGGCTCACGAGATCACAAGCGAGGATCACTTCATCGCGCGTCCAGTCCCAAGCCATGCTCGGAGTCTACGTGAGCGCCGATAGACTCACAGACGATGAAAGCACCAGCGGCAGAGGGAGTTCGTGCGCTGCTCGAGCCGCTCTCGCTCACCCAAGACGCTATTGCACGGTAGATGCACGAATACACATAACCGCAGGTCACAGGCTCTATCAGCTGTACTACGACATCTGAGTCGTACGCCCTGGTGACCTGCTAGTTCACCGACCGCGTGTCCTCAGAATGTCCTCACATCGCCGTGCGGTCCGCCAGAACCTTCTGGATGGCGGACCGCACGGCGTCTTCCATGTCCGGCCAGAGGTGCGCGTGAACGTCCAGCGTGGTCATCGCTGAGCCGTGCCGTAGAAGCGCCCGGTCCCCCTTCACAGGCAGCGACCCTCAGCCGTCGGTGCGCTCTGCCGCGGGCCGGGTGCCGGGCATCCAGAGGTACTGGATCTGCTCCATGACCGGTTGGCGCTGGGTGTTCTGGAAGGAGGCGACCTTCCACTGCTCGCCCTCGCGCACGAGGCTATAGGTCTGCACCTTGGTCAGCTCGCCCGGGTCCTCACCTTCGTAGTTGTCGCCCCTGGTGGTCAGGACGGCCACCTCGGAGGTGAGCATCCGCAGCTCAAGGAAGCGGTCGGCGAGCTGCGTGTCGGCCAGCACGTCGTCGAACAGGGCGGCGTGGGAGCCCACGATGTCCTCGCGTCCGCTGTAATAAGTGCCCGCAAAGGTGGTGTAGGTAGCGTCCTCGGTGAACTCGGCCCCATAGGCTTCTGCATCCTGCCCGGCCCAGGCCGTGGACAGAGCATCGAGGGTGCCGCAGATCGACTCCCTGGCGGCCGACTCCTCGCCGGCGGAGAGCTGACTGCTGGTGGGCACCTGCAGGCAGTTCTCGACCCCGGTGGCCTGCACAGTGCTCGACGTCGAGAGCCAGGCGTACCCACCGGCTCCCACCAGGGCGAGGAGCCCGACGACAGCGCCGGCGGCGGTCAGCAGTCGGCGTCGCCCGCGGAGGGCCCCGCGCGGTCCTGCTGCGGACCCGAGCTCCTCCGTGCGGGCCCCGGCACCACCGTCGGCCGCCGGGTCGGGATGTATGGGGTCTTCGTCGCGTACACGCTGGGGGCCTCGAGATTCGTCATGGTGTCTCCGTTCGGTGAGCGCCTCATGGACTATGATTGCCGCCATGCAATCATTGCTGGCATGCAACTATTGCGCAAGAGGTACCCTTTGAGGGCCACCGAGACCCCGGAGGGACCATGAACCCCGACCCCGCCCAGCGCGGCCACAACCTCGATCGCGAGTACCGGTACTACCTCTCGGCGGTCACCCAGTTCCATCTCGCCGCGGCGGAGGCCGGCGGTCTCCACCCCACGGACTATCAGGCCAGCAGCATCCTGGACCTCGACGGTCCGCTCACCTCCGGTCAGCTCTCACAGCGGCTCGGGCTCTCCCCAGTGCCACCACCCGGGTCATCGACCGTCTGATCACCGCAGGCATCGCCGAGCGCAACCCGGACGAGGCAGATCGGCGCCGCGTGATGGTGGCCCACACCGGCCACCTGCCTGCTGCGGTCATGGACCGTCTGGCGCAGGTCCGCGATCCCATCGCGCAGGTGGTCACCGATCTGAGCGAGGAGCAGCGCCAGGGGCTCATGGAGTACTTCCAGGCAGCGGCGAAGGCCTATCGTGACGGGTCCTGAACACCCCTGACCGGTGCCATCGCTGCGCGCCCGGTTCATCGGGCCTGTTCCACCCGGAATGGCGGCCCTGGGCGGACGCGATTGGCCCCAACGGCTCGGAGGGTATGGAATAGGGGTATGAGCAGCATCGAGATCACAGTCATCGACCGCGAAGGCGTCAAGACCCCGGGCGTGGAGTGGGAGGACGGCGAGTCCCTCATGGAGTGCCTCGTCCGCAACAGCTTCCCGATCCTCGCGATCTGCGGCGGCAACGCGTCATGTTCCACCTGCCACTCCTTCCTCGACGAGGTCTCCTTCGAGACCGCCGGCGAGATCGACGAGGACGAGGCCGATGTGCTGGACAGCCTCACCGAGTCGGAGCGCGAGCCCACCTCGCGGCTGACCTGCCAGATCCCCTGGGACATGGATCTCGAGGGTGCCGTGGTGCGCATCGGGCCGTTCTGAGCCTCGAAGCCGGGAGCCGGCTGATCAGAGCAGTGGCAGCGCCCAGCTGACCAGCACAACGGACATCGCTGCGCCGAGCGCCAGCGCCGGTGGCACCAGCGCCCGTTGCCACGGGCCCAGCCGCTGCCAGCGGGACACGGCTCGCAGGGTCCATGCCGCACCGAGCAGCAGCTGGATCAGGGTGAGCACGCGCAGGCCCCAGATTGCCGGGCCCTCGGCACGGATCCAGCCGACGGTCGGGGCGGTCAGGACCGACAGCGGCAGCAGCACTGTCGCTCCCACCAGGGCGAGGCTCGCCAGCACCCAGGCGGCGGCGAACACGCTGGACACCGCCGGGGGCGGCTCCACGCCTCGGCGGCGATGCCACCATGCTCGTACTGCGCCGCAGAGGACGACCACGGCGGTCAGAAGAGTCCCGAGGACAGCGACGAGCACGAATCTCTGATCAGCCCACCAGGGCGCCGGGGTCATGGTCTGCTGCAGCATGGCCCGATTGCTGCGCAGCACGGTCACTCCCCGTCCTCCGTGGTGACCGCGGCGAGGCACCCCTGCCTGTCGCACCAGCGTCCGGGCGTCTGCGAGGGCGTCAGCCTCCGTTCGCCCAGGAGCACGTCATCCCCATCGCGCGTGACGGTGATCTGTCCCGTGACGGTGCGCAGCAGCAGCTCTGGTCCCCGCCCTGCGAACAGGCGCTCCTGGTGGGTGCCGACGGGATCGGCCGGGGCGAGCGGTTCGGCCCAGGGAGGGGTGATCGTGGCCATCCCGTCGCGCGGCATCGGTTCGCGCTCGGCGCGGCGGCTCCTGGCGGTCCAGTCCGCGAGGGTGTCGAGCACGGCGGTGGTGAATTCGGCGGCCTGAGGATCCTCGGTGGTGACGGCCACGAACACGCCGATCTCGGCCTCAGGGATGAGGGCGAGCCAGGCCAGCCCGTTGGCACCGGCGTGCTCGAGCACCGGCACCCCTGAGCGCCAGTTCTCGAAGAACACCTGAGTGTGTCCGCCTCCCCCGTGCGCGGGACGCACCGCGACCGTGGTGGCCTGTTCGACCACCGGGTCCGGAAGCGGGCTGTTCTCGGCGACCAGGGCGGTCAGCAGTGCGGAGGCATCCTGCAGCGACCAGGTGAGCATCGCCGCCGGCGTCTCGGGCACGGCCGGCCAGGGAGACGCGACCCACTGCTCACCGTCCTTGGCCATCAGCGCCACGTCGCCGGTGGCGGTCGCCCCCTCGAAGCCGGCGGTGTCGGCGCCGACAGGCTCCAGCACCCAGTCCGTGGTGGCCTGCTCGAACGAAGTGTTGGTGGCCTCCTCGATCATCGCGCCCAGCATGGTGTGGGCCTGCAGCGGTGAATAGTGCAGGCCCGCGTCGGCGGGATGGGTCAGCACCGGCGGGTTCTGCTCCAGCAGCCCCTGCAGGTCGGTGGGCGGCGGGTCCGGCAGGGCCGGGTGGACCAGCAGCGGTTCGCTGAGCCCCGAGTGATGGGTCAGCAGATGCCGTCCTGTGACGGGCCCGGCCACCGCGGGGTCGCGTCGGTCCGTCACCGCCACCTGGTCGCGCACGTCGGCGTCGAGGTCCAGCAGACCTTCGTCGTGCAGGCGCAGCGCGGTCAGGGAGGTGACCACCTTGGAGACCGACGCGACGGGGGTGCGCGATGCCGGGGTGAGAGGCGTGCGGGAGAGCGGATCAGCCCATCCGCCGGTCTCGGTGAGGAGGGCTCCCTTGGGGCCGACGACGGTCACCATCGCTCCCGGGGTGGTGACCCCGACGTGCTCCTCCAACAGGACGTCGATCTCCTGCTGCAGTTCCTGGGACCCGTCGCCCGTGTCGTCGAGGTCTGGCGGTACCGCAACGCTCGGCGGCAGACCCAGTGCGATCAGCATCGTGACGAGCGCGATCACCGGCAGCATCGGTCGAGCCACTGGCAGGGACACGGAGGAGGTCATGCCAGCAGTGTGCTCCCGGTGCTCCTCGGCCGCCTCCTGCGAAGGTGCAGGATCCGGGTCCTGCAAAGGCATGAGCCGCCTCCGTCCGGCGGGGTCTTCTACGCCGCGGGCCTACCCCGCCACCAGATCCCGGCGGCGCAGGAGCAGCAGACCGGCCACCACGAGCACTACGGCTCCCCGCCCATCAGCGCGAGCGGCGCGAACTCGAGGTCCTCTGAGGGGACGAGCGAGACGTGCTCGAGGGGCGAGACGTCCCGCGCCCACTGGGGCAGGCCGAGCAGGTCGCCGAGGAAGGTGACCAGGGCAGCCCAGATCACCAGCAGCCAGGCCAGGCCGGTGGCGCGCAGCCGCAGCCCGAACAGTGCCAGGGCGAGCGCGCCGCACAGGGCGATCGCCGGCAGATAGGCGAGGGAGGCCGCGGTCATCTCGCCGATCCAGGCCCAGTCCTCGGTCGCCTGCCAGACGCCGAGGCCCACGCCGAGGCCGAGCAGCACCTGCATCACGGCGACCTCCACCAGCACCACCAGGTACCAGAGCAGGGCGAGCAGGGTTCGGGAGGTGCCGGCCAGCAGCAGGCCGGCGAGCCGGCCCTCGAGCTCCTCGGTGCGCATCCGCAGCACCCCGGAGACGATGAGCGCCACGGGCCCGATGGTCAGCATGGTCAGCACGAAGGCGGCGAAGGAGCCGGTGAGGTCCTCCGCGGTGATCGGCGCCCACTCCCCGATCGCCGGCATCTGCTCCACGAAATCCGTCAGCGAGGAGGCGAGGGAGCCGAAGGCAATCGCGAACAGGAACAGGCCGATGCCCCAGGCGAGCATGCCGGGGGTGACCAGGCGGCGGGTCAGTCCTCCCGGGGCGAGGAGAGCGGAGGAGGCCGTGGGGGTGCCGTTACGTGCCGCGCGCAGGCCGGCGCCCACGTCACGTCGCCTCGACAGCGCGGCGGCGAGCACGAGCAGCACCACGATCGCCGTGAGCGAGACCAGCAGCGGCCACCAGCGCAGATCGACGTAGACCCGGGTCTGCTGCGCCCAGGCCAGCGGCGAGAACCAGGACAGCCATGAGCCCTGACGGTCCATCACGTCGCCGATGCCCCGCACCATGAACGCGATCGCGAGGAACCCAAGGGCCATTCCGCTGGCGGTCCCCGCGTTCTCGGTGATCTGCGCGGTGACCATGGCGATCGCGGCGAAGACGAGTCCGGTCAGCGCGGTCGCGAGCCCCAGCGCGAGCGAGTCGGTGACCGGGCCGCCGCTCATCAGCGCACCCGCGGCAACGGCGGCGCCCACGGCGAGGTTCGCCAGCGTGACGATCACCAGGGCCGCCAGCGGAGGTGCGAGCCGGCCCGTGGGCAGCGCCCGGATCATCTCCAGCCGGCCGGACTGCTCCTCCGCCCTCGTATGGCGGACGGCCAGCAGCACGCTCATGATCGCTCCCGCGATGAGCACGTACAGCAGCAGCTCGTTGGCGACCATCGCCCAGAAGGTGTAGCTGTCCTCCGCGAAGTAAGGGCCGGTCATCATCACGGCCGAAGGGTTATCCAGCAGCATCGCCCGGGCATCGAGGGCGCCCTGATCGGGATAGGCCTCCTCCATCGCGAGGATCGAGGCGGGCACGAGGGCGAGCATCGCGAGCGTCCAGATGATGATCTGGCGGCGCGAGATCCGTCCGTAGAGCCGCACCAGGGAGCCCAGGCCGGTCAGGGCCGACGCCGGTGCGACGTCCCGCCGGTGGGACTGCGGCGCAGCAGCTGCGGGGCGGTGCGCCGCGGGGGCGTTCATGAGGACCCCTCAGCTGCTGCGGCCTGTGCGGAGAGGTCGTCCCCGTAGTGGCGCAGAAACAGGTCCTCCAGGGAGGGAGGCGTGATCGTCAGCGCGGTGACCTCCATGCGGGTCAGCACGGGGAGCACGTCGTGCATGGCGCCGTCGTCGATGTCGAAGTGGAGCCGTCCGTGCTCGGCGACGAGATCATGCACGCCGTCCATCGTGGCCAGACCGGTGGGGTCGGCGGTGGTGGTCGCCGCGACGGTGGAACGAGTGAGGTGGCGCAGCTGATCCAGGGTGCCGGATTCGACGTCCCTGCCGGCGCGGATGATGGTCACCGTGTCGCAGAGCTTCTCGACCTCGGCGAGGATATGGCTGGACAGCAGCACCGTGCGCCCGTCGGCGCGCAAACGCGCGACCTCCTCGGTGAAGATCGCCTCCATCAGCGGATCCAGCCCTGAAGTCGGCTCATCCATGATGTAGAGGTCCACGTCGCGGGAGAGCGCGGCGACCAGAGACACCTTCTGCCGGTTGCCCTTGGAGTAGGTGCGCGAGCGCTTGGTGGGGTCGAGCTCGAAGCGGTCGATGAGCTCCCCGCGTCGGCGGCGGTGCGCCGCGCCCTTCTCCCCGCGCGTGAGCACGTCGATCGCCTCTCCCCGGTGAGGTTCGGCCAGAGGTTCGTGTCCCCGGGGACGTAGGCGAGGCGCTGATGGATATCCACCGCTTCCCGCCAGGGATCCTTCCCGAGCACCTCAGCACTGCCGGAGGAGCCCCTCAGCAGTCCGAGCAGGACGCGGATGGTGGTCGACTTCCCGGCGCCGTTGGGGCCGAGGAAACCGGTGACCTGCCCACGGGGCACGGTCAGGCTGAATCCGTCGAGAGCACGGGTGGAGCCGAAGACCTTGGTGAGGTCACGGACCACCACGGCTGCGTCGGTGGCGGTGGCAGTGGTCGGATCGTGCGCTGGGGTGTCGTTGCGTTTCATGGCGTCTTCCCATCGGTCGTCGGAGTGGTGCGATCGGCGTCGGGGCGGGCGGCGAGGTAGGCGTCGAGCATGGAACTGTCGGTCAGCAGGGGGACTGTGTAGAGCTCGAGGAGCGGGACCAGGAGCGCATCGGTGTAGCCGCGCAGCCAGGCGGGGAGCTCCTCGAGGTCGAGCTGGTCGCGCTGGGCGGGAAGCTGGAGCAGGAGCGCCCCCAGCGCCATCTCGGTGAGCACCCGGGCGCGGGCCACGGGATCCCTGCTGGGGTTGATCACCCCGGCCTCCTCCCCCTGCGCGAAGTACTCCACGGCGTGGGCGGCGAAATCCTCGACGAGCTGGATCGCGAGTGGGCCGCCGTCCTGCAGTCGGCGCAGCACGTATCCGACCACCGGGGCGTAGCGCTCGGCCTCCGCGAGCTGCGCGAGCATCACGCCCGCGCCGCCGGAGAACACCTCCTGCTTGCTGTCGCGGGTGACCTCGAGAGCGCGCTGGTCGCAGGCTTCCAGCAGCTGAGCGCGGGATCCGTAATGGTGGATGATCAGGCCCGCGCTGACCCCGGCATCCTGGGCGACGGCGCGCAGGGGTGCGCCCAGCCCGTCCACCGCGAAGCGGCGCAGCGCGGCCTGGAGGATGCGCTCCTCTGCGGGTGGGGTGATGTCCATGGGGCTCCCTCGCACTACGGCTGAACGGGTGTTCAATAGGCTATACACGTGTTCAACGCAGGGCAAGGGGTTCTGGCTGGCAATGCAGGCGCTGGCGAGCCAGGCCCGCCGTCAGGGGTCAGCCCAGAGTGTCGATCCCACCCTTGCTGCGCAGGAGCGACAGCAGCAGGTCCTTGGGCCCGGAGGCCGCTTCGAGCGCACACTCGTCCGGCTCGAAGGACCAGGCGGCGCGCAAGGAGCGGAACACCTCGAACTCGGCGTCCCCGGTGCGCAGCGGCACCGCCTGATATCCGCCGGCCTCGGGCAGGTGGATGACGAAGGCGCCGGTCAGCTCGGGCATCTCGCGGGTGGTGCCGTCGTCGTCGAGCAGCAGTTCGGCGCGGCACACGGCGACGCCCTGCAGGGCGTAGTCCCCGCGCACCTTCTTCGAGGTCTTGATATCCGCGCTGAGCACGGTGTTGCCGATCCTCACGATCGCGTCGGTGGTGCCGGCGTAGCCCACGGTGTGGTTCACGACGGTCTGCTCGATCTCGAGGAACTCGGGCTGGTAGTCGTCCAGGAAGCGGCCGTAGCCGTCCAGCCGCACATCGGCGCGGGCGATCAGGGCCTGGGCGTCCTTCTCGGCAGAGAAGCAGCCCTGGGCGGCGCGCATCTGCTCGATGATCTCGCCGATCCGTGCGGCGTCCGGCCGGGTGCCGCTGGTGCCCCAGTCCTCGCAGGCGGTGTGCACCAGGGTGCCGAAGTCCGCCGCGGAGCGGGTGTACTCCGGCGCTGCCGCGGCGATGCGCTTCTGGGCGCCCCAGCGGTCACGGGTCACGCGTGAGATCTCCCGCGGGGCCCGCTGCGGGTTGCGGTCCAGCCAGGCGTACATGTCCAGCGCCCGCTTGGAGGCCATCGTCGCGTACCAGCCCTGCAGGAAGTCCTTCGCCCGTGCACCGGCGACGGTGGTGATCGACGGGTACATGAGCGGACCGTCCGGCTCGAGACGGTACATGCGGCCGCGCGGGGTATCAGCGCTGAGGGAGGGCGTGGTCATGAATCCTCGGGATGGCACGGGCGTCGCCGGGGCGACGGGGATGACGGACGACGACCACGGTACGCCGCGACCGGCTGGGCGGGGGCGAGCACTGGTCTGGACGCGCCGCAGCTCTCCCCGGATCACATCGTGGCATTCAGTCCTCCTCACCGAAGATGATGCGCTCGGCGATCGTCCGGGCGCGGCGGGTCAGGCGCAGGTAGCGCTCCTCGAGCTCGGAGGCGGAGCCGTCCTCGCCGTCTATCAGCAGGGCGAGCGCCCGCAGATCGTGGCGATCGGTGGGCAGCACATCACCCTCCCGCCCCTTCCACAGGAACAGACAGCGACGGACCTGCCAGGCCAGCGCCCAGGCCTCGCGCAGCTCCTCGGCATCACGGGCGCTGAGCAGCTCTGCGTCCGCAGCCGCGGTGAGCTGGTCCAGCGTGCAGGGCGTGCGCAGCCCCTCGATCTCGTGACCGTGCTCGAGGGCGAGGACCTGCGCGCACCATTCCACGTCCGTCATGCCACCGCGCCCGAGCTTGACGTGCCGGAAGGGGTCGGCGTTGCGGGGCAGCCGCTCGGACTCCACCCGCGCCTTCATCCGGACGATCTCGCGCTGGGCCGACGGGTCCAGGCCGCCCTCCGGAAAGCGATGCCGATCCATCTCCTCGCGCAGTCGCTGGGCGACGGCTTCGGAGGCGACGACCGGGCGTGCCCGCAGCAGGGCCTGCTTCTCCCAGGTCTCGGCGTCGCGCCGGTAGTAGTCGCTCCACGAGTCGAGGCTGCGGGCGAGCGGGCCCACCTTGCCCTCGGGGCGAAGATCGGCGTTCACCCGCATATCGGAGCGTGCGGTGGGGGCGTTGAGGATGCGCTGGAGCTGGGTCGCCACAGCGCCGGCGATCTCCACAGCAGCCCCGCCCGCACCCTTGTCGATGACGACGAACTGGACATCGGCGTCGGAGGCGTAGCCCATCTCGCCGGCGCCGAAGCTGCCCAGTGCGATGATCGCCATCTCGATGCCGAGCGCCCGTGCGGGATCGGAACGCTTCTCCCGCAGCCGGCGCGCCGTGTCGACGTCCACCTCGGTGACGCTGTCGAGGGTCTCCGCGTCGTCACCCACCGCATCGCGGTCGCGGGCGACCACATGGAGGGCGACCAGCATCCCGGCCTCGAGCACGGCCTCGGCGAGGTCCGTGAGCGCCCGCGCCACCTGCTGCGGCGTGGCGACCGCGGTGAGATGCGCCAGGCCGATGCGCAGCAGCTCGCGGTTGCGGGTGCGGCGCAGAACGTCGCGCGCCACCTCGGCATCATCGACGCGGGAGATGACCGCGAGGAACTCCCGCCCCAGCACATCGCGGGACAGCGGCCGCAGCTGCTCATCACGGGCGAGCCACCGCACCCCCTCAGGGATCCGCTCGAGCTGCTCGCCGACGTAGCGCCCGGCCGCCAGCACCCGGGTCAGGCGCTTGGCGGCGAGACCGGAGTCGCGGAGCAGTCCCAGGTACCAGTGCGCGGAGCCGATCGTGTCCGACAGGCGCCGGAAGGCCAGCAGCCCCAGATCCGGGTCCACCCCGTCGGCGAACCATTCGAGCATCGCCGGCAGCAGCTGGCGCTGGATCTTGGCGCGCCGGGAGATGCCCTCGGTGAGGGCGGAGATGTGCCCGCGGGCCCGGGCGGGGTCCCGGTAGCCGATCGCGGCCAGCCTCGCCGCGGCATCCTCTTCGCTGAGCATGATCTGCCCATCGCTGAGCTGGGAGGCGGTCAGCAGCAGCGGGCGGTAGAAGATCTCCTCATGCAGCTTCCGCACCCGGCGCCGGGTGCGGTGGTACTTCTGGTGGAACTCGTCGGTCGACAGCCCCAGGGCACGCGAGAGCCGGCGCAGATCGGAGGCCGCGGTGGGCAGCACCTGGGTCCGTCGCAGGCGGTGGAGCTGCAGACGGTGCTCGACGCAGCGCAGGAAGCGGTAGGCCTCGTCCATCTCCGCCACGTGATCCCGTGAGATGTACCCGCCCTCGCCGAGCCGGGCGAGCGAGTCGAGGGTCGAGCGGCCCTGCAGCACCTCATCGGCACGGCCGTGGACCATCTGCAGGAGCTGGACGGTGAACTCCACGTCCCTCAGCCCGCCCGGGCCGAGCTTGATGTTCCGTTCGACCTCGGCGCGGGGGATGTGGGCGACCACCCGGCGGCGCATCGCGCGGGTGTCCTCGACGAAGCCCTCCCGGGTGGAGGCCTGCCACACCCACGGCTCGACCATCTGCTCGAAGTCGAGCCCCAGTGCGCGGTCCCCGGCTGCGGCGCGGGCCTTCAGCAGCGCCTGGAACTCCCAGGACTTCGCCCATTCGGTGTAGTAGCGCCGGTAGGAGGCGATGGTCCGCACCAGGGGGCCGTCCTGGCCCTCGGGGCGGAGGTTGGCATCGACCTGCCACAACGATCCCTCACCGGTGCGCTCGGAGCAGGCTCGCGCGAGCTCTCGGGCCAGCGCCGCACCGATCGTGATCACGTCCTCCTCGACCTCCGGCGGGAGCTCGCCCTCGCCGTGGTCGTCGCCGGCGGGGGCGACCACGTGCATCACGTCGACGTCGGAGATGTAGTTGAGCTCGCGGGCCCCGGTCTTGCCCAGGGCGATCACCGCCCACCGCACCTTCTCGGCGCCGTCGACGGCGGCGCGGGAGATCGCGGCGGCCGCCTCGAGCGCTGCGTCGGCCAGGTCGCTGATCGCGACCGAGACCCGCGGCTGGAGCTGGGCGGGGTCGGCGGCGCAGACGTCCGCGGCGGCGATCTGCGTGAGGCGGCCGTGGTAGGAGATCCGCAGCGCATCCCGGATCTCACGATCGCTCTCCGCGGCGACGGGGACCTCGGCCTCAGGGTCTGCGCCGACGGCCTCGAGCATCATCGTGCGGACCGCGCTCGCGGGCATCGTGAGCTCGTCATCGCCGTCGCGCAGCAATTCGAGCCGTTCGGGGTGGCGGGTCAGGAAGTCGCCCAGCGCGACCGAGGTGCCCAGCAGCCGGATCAGGCGCCGGCCGGCAGCACCACCTGCCCCGATGTCGTCGAGGAACTCATCCATCAGCCGTTTCCGGCCGGCCTCCTGCGCGGCCTCGGCGAGGCGGAGCAGGCCCAGCACCGCGTCGTCGCCGTCGGCGGTGCGCCCGAGGGCCCGGGCGGCGTCCTGCCCCAGCCGGGACAGCACGGGCTCGGACAGGAAGCGCTGGACCCTGTCGGTGCGGCTGAAGCCCAGGCGTGCGAGGGCTCCGGTGGTGGTGGGCGGCTCGGTGCTCACGGGCGGCCCCCTCAGACCCGGCTGAAGGTCGAGCGCAGCTCGTGGTCGGTCACCTGCTCGCGATAGCGCTGCCACTCCTGTCGCTTGTCGCGCAGGAAGAACTCGAAGACCTGCTCGCCGAGGGTGCTCGCCATCAGCTCGGAGCTCTCGAAGACCTCCAGCGCACGGAACAGATCAGAGGGGAGGGGCTCGATGCCCATCGCCCGGCGCTCCCGTTCGGTGAGCTCCCAGACGGCGTCCTCCGCACCCTCCGGCAGCTCGTACTCACCCTCGATGCCAGCCATCCCTGCGGCCAGCAGCACCGAGAATGCGAGGTACGGGTTGGCCGAGGAGTCCAGCCCGCGGAACTCGACGCGCGAGCTGGTGCCCTTGGTGGGCTTGTGGAACGGCACCCGCACCAGGGCGGAGCGGTTGTTGTGGCCCCAGCACACGTAGCTCGGCGCTTCCTGCGCACCCCACAGCCGCTTGTAGGAGTTGACCCATTGGTTGGTCACCGCGCTGTACTCCGGGGCGTGGCGCAGCAGCCCGGCGATGAACTGGCGGCCCATCTTGGACAGCCCGTACTCGGCGCCCGGCGCGTGGAACGCGTTCTTCCCACCCTGGAAGAGGGATAGGTGGGTGTGCATGCCGGAGCCGGGCTGGTCGATCATCGGCTTGGGCATGAAGGTGGCGACCTGCCCCATCGACAGGGCGACCTCCTTGACGACGGTACGGAGGGTGACGATGTTGTCCGCGGTGGTCAGTGCGTCCGCGTAGCGCAGATCGATCTCGTTCTGGCCGGGACCGTTCTCGTGGTGGGAGAACTCGACTTGGATGTTCATCGCCTCCAGGTGCTGGATGGCGTTGCGGCGGAAGTCCTGGCCCTGCCCGCGATGGACGTGGTCGAAGTAGCCGGCGTTGTCGATCGGGCGCAGCGGCTCACCCTGCCTGTACGGCTCTTCGAAGAGATAGAACTCGATCTCGGGGTGGGTGAAGAACTCCAGCCCCTTCTCCTCGGCGCGGCCCAGCGCCTCCCGCAGCACGCGGCGCGGATCCGAGGCGGCCGGCTCACCATCGGGGGTGAGCACGTCGCACATCATCCGGCCGGTCGCGTTGGTCTCGCCCCGCCAGGCCAGCAGCTCGAAGGTCCCGGGGTCGGGACGCAGGATCATGTCGGACTCGTAGCTGCGGGTCAGCCCCTCGATCGTGGAGCCGTCGATCCCGATGCCCTCGGTGAAGGCGATCTCCAAGTCGGAGGGAGAGATCGCGATCGACTTCAGCGTCCCCGCGATATCGCAGAACCACAGCCGGATGAAGCGCACGTCCTGATCCGAGACGGTGCGGATGACGTCGTCGTGGAGATGTCCCATGCGCCCAGTGTGCCTCAGGAGCGGCAGGCGCCGGATACACGGCGCCCCGGCATCCGAGTGCTGGATGCCGGGGCGCCGTTGCTGCGGTGGCGTGGGCTCAGAAGCCGGTGTCCGCCACGATGTACCACTCGCCGTCGTCGGCCTTCTGCATCGACATCTCGGTGCTCTCGCCCATCACCGAGATCTCGGCGCTTCCGTCACCGCTGTCCGAGGCCTCGATCATCTCGCGCTGGAGGATATCCATCATCGAGGGATCGAAGTCCGCACCGAACTCCTCCTCGAAGGACGCCATGCACTTCTCCAGCCCGGCTCCGGTGGTCGGCTCGCCTGTCTCATAGTCGATGACGAGGCTGCAGGCAGCTTCAGGATCCTCGTTCCCGATCGCTTCGAAGAAGGCGTAGAAGCGGTCACCGGCCTTGGTGAGGTCTTCCTCGCCGAGGGTCTCTCCGCCACCAGCGTCATCATTGTCAGCGTCGTCGCCGGTTTCCGCGTCGTCGCCCGCTTCCGTGTCTTCGCCCGCGTCGGCATCGTCCGTTCCCGCGCCGTCGCTCTCGGCCGACCCCTCCTCGGTCTCCGCGGGGTCGGCTTCCTCATCGGCGCCGTCATCACCCTCGTCCTGGGCAGGGTCCTGCTCCTCGACGGAGGGGCTGTCCTCCTCAGCGTCTCCACCGAGCAGTCCACCGCAGGCCGCTGTGCCGGCAACGATCGCGAGGGCCCCCAGACCCGCCGCGGCTCCTCGAACTGTTCTGCGCATGATCGACGTCATGTCCTCGTCCTCCCTCTCACAGTCGGCGCGGATGCCGGCTGCGCCCAGGATGGCACGGGACGGCGTCGCCGTCGCTGGGGAGAACTCCCCATCCCCGCGGGCAGGAGGCACGGGCTAGCGCAGTCAGAACGGGATGGAGAAGTACCACTCGTCGTCGTCGCCCTGGACCATCGGGATGTCCACCGGCTGGTCCGCGATGCTGAGCGAGACGGTGCCGTCACCGTTGTCCGTGGCCTCGACCATGGACGGTTCGATGGCATCGAACATGCCGGGTTCCAGCACGTCGGCGTAGGCGGCGACCGCAGGCTCCACACCATCGGCGCACTCCTGGAGGCGCTCCCCCTCGGGGGCCGTCCCGGTGCTCGGATCCAGCACGAGGCCGCAGGCGGCCTCCCAGTCCTGGTCATCGAGCAGGTGCAGGCCGTCGACGAATCGTGCCGAGGCGTCCTCGAGCTCCTCGTCGGAGAACGGGCCGGCGTCCCGCGCCCCGCCGCCGTCGCTCGCCGACGGCGTCGCCTCCGAGCCCTCTGCTGGGGAGTCCGTGGCCGTCGGAGTGCTCTCCGGTGTCTCGGACTGCTCGTCGTCGCCACCGGTGCAGGCCACAGCGCCCAGCGCGAGCGCGAAGGCGCCAGCGCCCACAGCGGCACGGCGCATGATGCCGCAGGTCCTCGAAGTCACGTCGCGCTCTCCTCCTGGTCGACCGGCACCAGGGTGACACATTCCGGCACCGGCCGTCGGGCCGGGGCGGGCGCGGACGGCGCTAGGCTGGTGAGGATCATCCTCCCGTTCACCGCACAGGAGCGCCCCGTGAGCACTGAGTCCCCGCC
Organism: Brachybacterium sp. Z12; assembly: GCF_014400405.1. Lineage (GTDB taxonomy): Bacteria > Actinomycetota > Actinomycetes > Actinomycetales > Dermabacteraceae > Brachybacterium. Next base: position 1,874,777 of record NZ_CP060496.1, read on the forward strand.
GGCCCGGCGAAGATCCGTCTGCGTCATCTGCAGCAGGCGAAGTCGCAGGGGCAGCCCTTCGCGATGCTCACCTCCTATGACCAGTTCTCCGCGCAGGTCTTCGAGGCCGCGGGGATCGAGGTGCTGCTGGTGGGCGACTCGGTGGGGAGCACCGTGCTCGGCCACGCCTCCACCACCGCCACCACCCATCAGGACATGCTCACCTTCACCGGGGCGGTGGCGCGCAGCGTGCGCCGCCCGTTGGTGGTCGCTGATCTCGCCTTCGGCACCTATGAGACCGGTCCGGTGGACGCGCTGCGTCACGGCGTCGAGCTGGTCCGCGCCGGCGCGGAGGTGGTCAAGCTCGAGGGCGGGGCCGAGATCGCGCCGCAGGTGCGGGCGCTGGTCGATGCCGGTATCCCGGTGTTCGGCCACCTCGGTTTCACCCCGCAATCGGTGAACTCGCTGTCCGGCCACCGGGTGCAGGGGCGTGACGATGCGGGCGCGGAGAAGCTCCTGGCCGACGCGCTCGCGCTCGAGGAGGCGGGCGCTTCGGCGATCGTGCTCGAGCTGGTGCCCGCTGCGGTCGCCGCGCGCGTCACCGAGAAGGTCGGCGTGCCCACGATCGGCATCGGCGCGGGACCTGACTGCGACGGCCAGGTGCTCGTCTGGCAGGACATGGCCGGGCTCTCGGGATTCCACGGCCGCTTCGTGAAGGCGTTCGCGGATCTGCGCGGCCAGCTGGAGCAGGCCGCGCAGCAGTACCGCACCGAGGTGCGCGAACGCAGCTACCCGGGCGCCGAGCACTCCTTCGAGTGACCGCTCGGGATCAGCGCGGTCCCTTCGCCTCCCCGGACGACTCGCCGTAGTCGTCCCAGGCGTCGTCGTCCTGCTCCCATCTCTCGTTGCGGCTCGCGGCCGTCTTCAGCGCCTGCTCCGCCTCCTGCCGGGTGCTGTACGGACCCATCAGCTCCGAGCCAGGCGACTGACGGCCCTGCTCCACGTTGCCGGTGCTGAGGTTGTAGTAGAACTGCGTGCCCTCGCTCACGTCGGGCTCCTTCGAAGTCGGTGAGAGACTGGTGGACATGACTGTAGAGCAGGAATGGACCCGTCCAGAAGGCCGCGAGCTGCTGGTGCCCGGCATCATCGGCCCCCGCCGCAGCGTGCCGGCACGCATCGAGCGCCCCGAGTACGTCGGCAAGGACGAAGCGGTCTCGGACAGCGGTCCCTTCGTGCAGACTCCGGAGGTGATCGAGCGGGTGCGCGAGGCGTCGCGGATCGCAGCACTCGCCCTGCAGGCCGCCGGCGAGGCCGCGCGGCCCGGGGTGACCACCGACCAGGTCGACGCCGTCGTCCATGACGTGCTCATCGAGCACGGCGCCTACCCCTCGACCCTCGGCTACCTGGGCTTCGAGAAGTCCTGCTGCACGAGCCTGAACGAGGTCATCTGCCACGGCATCCCGGACTCGACCGTGATGCAGTCCGGCGACATCCTCAACGTGGATGTCACCGCGTTCATCCACGGCGTCCACGGCGACTGCAACGCGACCTTCCTGGTCGGCGATGTCCATCCCCGGGCGCAGGAGCTCGTGACGGTCGCGCACGAGACGATGATGCGCGGCATCAAGGTCGCCAGGCCCGGGCGTGAGGTGAACGTGATCGGCCGCGTGATCGAGAAGTTCGTGGCACGGCACGGCTACGAGTCGGTGCAGGACTACACCGGCCACGGCGTCGCCGAAGGCTTCCACAACGGCCTGATCATCCCCCACTACGACTCCGCACCGATGTTCGACGACGTGATCGAGGAGGGCATGACCTTCACGATCGAGCCGATGGTGACGATCGGTTCCCAGGCGTGGGAGCAGTGGGACGACGGCTGGACGATCGTGACCAAGGACCGCTCCTTCACCGCGCAGTTCGAGCACACCATGGTGATCACCGGGGAGGGCCCCGAGCTGCTGACCGTGGTCTGAGGCTCCGCGGACCCCGCGCCGCCGCCACCGGCTCGCCGGGTATTCTGGCCGCCGTGAGCATCGCCACACCCGGTGCCCGCACTCTGCAGGGCGCGACGTCCCGCCCCGTCCACGGCAACCAGGAGACACGATGAGCAAGAAAGCCTTCGGGATCGACATCGGCGGCAGCGGCATCAAGGGGGCCCCGGTCGATCTGAGCACCGGCGAGCTCACCGCGGAACGCGTGCGGATCGACACTCCCCAGCCCTCCACCCCTGACGCGGTGGCGGACAAGGTCGCCGAGCTGATCGCCTCCTTCGACATCGAGGACGGCATGCCCGTGGGCGTCACCTTCCCCGCAGTGATCAAGGCCGGCGTCGCCCAGACCGCCGCGAACGTGGACAAGTCCTGGATCGGCACCGATGTGGACGCTCTGCTGACAGAGCGCACCGGGCACGACGTGTTCGTGGTCAACGACGCGGATGCCGCCGGGATCGCGGAGATGGAGTTCGGTGCGGGCCAGGGGGCCCCGGGCGTGGTCATGGTGATCACGCTGGGCACCGGGGTGGGCAGCGCGATGTTCGTGGACGGGAAGCTGGTGCCCAACACCGAGCTCGGCCACCTGCTGCTGCACGGCGACTCCGCCGAGCGCTACATGGCCAGCTCCATCCGCGAGAAGGAGGACCTGGACTGGGAGACCTGGGGTGCGCGCCTCCAGGAGTACTTCTCGCACGTCGAGTTCCTGTTCAGCCCCACCCGGATCATCGTCGGCGGCGGCGTGTCCAAGAAGCACCAGAAGTTCCTGCCGCTGCTGGACCTGAAGACAGAGATCGTGCCGGCCGAGCTGCGCAACGAAGCGGGGATCGTCGGCGCCGCCGCGCTCGCGCAGCTGGAGACGAAGTCTCTGCGGAAGGCCGCGAAGAAGGTCGCGAAGACGACGGAGAAGAAGAAGGCGAAGGACGCCTCGAAGAGCTGAGCGTCGCCGCGCGGGTCCCGCCCCCCGGGGCGGGGCCCGCGGAAGTGGACCAGCCGGCCTGTAAGCCGGGTTCTGTGATCGGCAGCCATCCCTCTACGATCGCCGTTGCCGACGACCTCCAGCGGTCTACCCGAGGACTCGGGCCGGCGCCCTCGAATGCCCTCTGTCTGACCTTGCTCCCGGTGGGGTTTACCGTGCCGGCCTCGTCACCGAGACCGCGGTGGTCTCTTACACCACCCTTTCACCCTTACCGCCCGTGCCCCAAGGGGTGCGGGCGGCGGTTTTCTCTCTGTGGCACTGTCCCGCGGATCGCTCCGGGTGGGTGTTACCCACCACCGTGCCGGATGGAGCCCGGACTTTCCTCGGCCGCGGAGCCGGAGCTCCGAGGACGCGACTGCCCGGCCGACTGGTCCGAGGCCATCCTACGGCCCGCCTGAGGGTGCCTGCAGGGCGAGGGAGATGACGTGCGGAAGGTCTCCCCGGCCCCTGTCGGGCCGTACAGCGCCGGCGGCCCAGAATGGGGGATGCTGATCCTGCTGCCGCCCTCGGAGACGAAGACGCGCCCTTCGGAGGTCGGTGCCGAGACGCTCGATCTGGCGGTGATGTCCCTGCCCTGTCTTCGGGACGCGCGGGAGGAGATGCTGCGCGCCGCACAGCACACCGCCGCCGGCCCCGACGCCGGGAAGCGGCTCGGCGTGCCCGCCTCGGCACCGGAGCTGGTGGGTCGCATGCTGCACCTCGCGCAGGAGCCCGTCGCCGCTCCCCTGGAGGTCTACTCCGGGGTGCTCTTCGATCAGCTCGAGAAGGGGGTGTCCCCGCGCAGGATCGTCAGATGCTGGTCCAGAGCGCCCTGTTCGGCCTGGTCGACGTCACACAAGACCGGATCCCCGCCTACCGCCTCTCCGCGAGCTCCTCGCTCGCGCAGCTGGGGAAGGCGGGCTCCTGGTGGGGGCGCCAGCTGCGACCGCTGGCCGAGAAACTGCGCGCCGAACACGCAGACGGCCCCTTCCCCGGTCGTCATCGACTGCCGTTCGGGGGCCTACCGCTCGATGATGCCGATGCGCAGAGGTGAGGGTGTGCGCGTGCTCGAGGTGGCGCCGGTGCAGGAGCGGGATGGAACACGGAAGGTCATCTCCCACGACGCGAAGCGATACCGCGGGCTGGTCGCACAGGTGCTGCTCTCGCTGGACTCGGCACCGGCCACGCCGGACGAGGTGGTCGATGCGGTGGGCGCAGGGCTCGGCGGACTGCAGATCGAGCTCGAAGGGGATCGGCTCGTCATCGTGGACCGGGTGGGCTGAGCCGCTCAGGGGACGCGGCCGCTCCAGGGGTCGGTGGTGTGCTCGCTGAGGAGCACCTCGAGCCCCGGCAGCACCTCGCCGAGCAGCTGCTGGGCCAGCGGGAGCCAGAGCGCCTCGCTCGCGGCATGCGGCACATCGATCAACGCCGGCGCTGCGGAGGGATCCACAGCGGACTCGAGATGCTCGAGCGCCGGATGGTGGCGCAGATCAGAGGTGATGTAGACATCGGCCTCAGCAGCGACCGCCGCGCCGAGGAACGAGTCCCCGGCCCCGGGGCAGACAGCCACCCGGCGCACCGGACGCTCAGCGGGACCTGTGTGCAGGATCCCCGGGCGGTGGCCGGGACCAGATCCGCGATCGCGGAGGCCAGCCCACCGACGGTGGTGGCCACGGGGAGCGTGCCCACCGCGCCCAATCCGAAGCGATGGGAATCGTGCGCCGCCGCAGCCGGCGGCTCCCCGGGACCAAAGGTGCGGCGTCCTGCAGGTCCAGTGCCGAGATCCAGGCGCCGACGGTGCCGCGGGTGGAGCGGTCCACGTTGGTGTGCCCGCACCACAGGGCCGTCCCGTGCCGCAGCAGGGTCGTCACCACGGCGCCCTTCCCCTCATCCGCGGGCAGGAAGCTGGCTCCGCGCAGCAGCAGCGGATGATGGGTGACCAGCAGCTGCGCATCACGCTCGACTGCCTCCCGGGCCACGCAGACGGTGGGATCCACCGCCAGCAGCACCCGGCGCACCTCGGCGCCCCTCTCCCCCAGCACCAGGCCCACCCGGTCCCAGGACTCCGCCCAGCTCAGCGGATATGCCTCCTCGAGGGCGCCGATCACGGCGTCTACGGTCCGTGTGCTGCTCACCGTGCTCACGCTCCCAGCGTCTGCGCTTCGACCAGCGCCGCCTGATAGGCCTTCCATGACATCAGCACGCATTTCACGCGGGCGGGGAACTTCGCCGCCCCGAGCAGTGCGATGCCGTCACCGATCAGCTCCTCATCACCGGCGAGGCGTCCTCGTGAACGCATCGCGGCCTCGAAATGCTCTTGCACCGGCTCGACCTCGGCGGTCGTCCGGCCGATCAGCAGATCGGCCATGATCGAGGCGGAGGCCCGGCTCATGGCGCAGCCCACCGCGTCGTAGGAGACGTCCTCGATCCGCGTACGGCCGTCGGTGAGCTGCAGGCGCAGGGTGATCTCGTCCCCGCAGGTGGGGTTGACGTGGTGGACCTCGGAGGTGAACGGCTCGCGCAGCCCGGCGTGCAGGGGGCGCTTGTCGTGCTCGATCACGAGCTCGGTGTACAGGGATGACAGAGGGCTGCTCATGAGAGGGATCCGAAGAAGTCGATGGTGTGGGCGACGCCGTCGACGAAGGCGTCGACCTCGGCGGCGGTGGTGTGGACGGAGAAGCTCGCACGGGTGGTGCCGTGCACTCCGAAGCGCCGGTGCAGGGGCCAGGCGCAGTGGTGGCCCACACGCACCTCGATGCCGAGGGAGTCGAGCACCTGGCCGACGTCGTGCGGATGACGGCCGGCGACGTCGAAGGACACTGCGCCGCTGCGCTCCGCGGAGAGGGCCGGGCCGATGATCCGTACCCCGTCGATGCCGGCCAGGCCGGCCAGCGCCTGCTGGGTGAGCGCCTTCTCGTGCGCGGCGATCTGCTCCATCCCGAGCGCGTCGAGATAGTCGCAGGCGGCGGCGAGGCCGACGGCCTGGGAGATCGGCGGGGTGCCGGCCTCGAAGCGAGCCGGCGGCTCCGCAAAGGTGGAGCGCTCCATGTCGACCAGCTCGATCATCGATCCGCCCGTGAGGAAGGGCGGCATCTGCTCGAGCAGCTCGTAGCGTCCCCAGAGCACCCCGATGCCGGTGGGCCCGAGCATCTTGTGCCCGGACAGCGCGACCAGATCCACTCCGAGCTCTGCGACGTCGAACGGCATGTGCGGGGCGGACTGCGCGGCATCCAGCACGGTGAGCGCGCCGACGCCGCGAGCGGCCTCGACCAGGCGGCCGACGGGGTTCAGGGTGCCCAGCACGTTGGACTGATGGGTGAAGGCGATCACCTTGGTGCGCTCGGTGACCAGGGAGTCCAAGTCGGTGAGGTCGAGGGTGAAGTCGTCGGCGACCGGGATCCACCGCAGGGTGGCACCGGTGCGCCGGGCCAGCTCCTGCCAGGGCACCAGATTGGCGTGGTGCTCCATCTCGGTCACCAGGATCTCGTCACCCTCCCGCACTCGCAGACGGGGCGGGGTGGAGGCGTCGCCGCTGCCCAGGGAGTGGGCCACCAGGTTCAGCGCCTCGGTGGCGTTCTTGGTGAACACCACCTCGTCGGGAGAAGGGGCGCCGATGAACTCCGCAATGCGTTCGCGGGCACCCTCGTAGGCGTCGGTCGCGAGGCCCGCCATGCGATGTGCGCCGCGTTTGACCGCGGCATTGTCGCTGTAGAGGTAGGAGACCTCCGCATCGATCACCTGACGGGGGCGTTGCGAGGTGGCACCGCCATCGAGGTAGATCATCGGCGTATCCGGATCGAGCATCCGGGTGAGGATCGGGAAGTCTGCGCGGATCGCCTCGACGTCGAACTCTCTGCTGGGTGCACTCACCTGCGCGGCTCCTCCTTCTACGGGGCTCCGGCCGTGGCTCCGCGAGCTGCGGAGCGCGCCGGTCATGGCTGCCCTGCCAGTATAGGAAGCGCTCAGGTCAACACGGCGGGCCGTGAGACCCTGTGCACAGCCAGCCGTCCCAGCGACCCTTCGGAGGCACCGCCATCAACACCCTCATCCTGCTCGCGCTCGCCGTGGCGATCCTGGTCTCGGTGGTCCTCCTGATCGGTCAGCTGCTGGTCCGACGCCAGCGCGAAAAGGAGCTGTGGGAGCGCGATGGGCGCCCCGACGCCCCGGAGCGCACGTCCGATCAGAAGGCTCAGGACCGCAAGACCGCTATCACCTGGGGATGCCTGATCGTCGCCGTGCCCATCGTGCTGGTGCTGCTGTACACGATCACCCGCTGAGGACGGATCCCTCGCCGGGTGCGGCGGGCTCGACCGGTGCGAACGCTCCTCGGGCTCGTCCGCGCCGATGCTCGAAGGCGCGGACATGATCCACACAGGACTGCATCAGATCGACAGCGCGGCCCAGGGTCGAGCCGAACGCCCAGGCCCAGAAGCGTCGCGAGACCGGATGACGTTCGACGGTCACGTGCAGCACGTAGGCGAGGGCGAGGGACGAACCCGGCGACCGCGCCGTAGACGAGCCACTTGTTCGATTCGGTCGCGAAGCGATCCAGGAGCATGTATCCGATATGGGCGTGCAGGAGGTACACCGGATAGGTCAGCGCACCGGCCGTCTTCGACCCTGGAAGTCTCAGGTTCCGCACCTGTGGGACCACGGTCGCGACGACCATCAGGAAGATCCCGGTCTTGAGGACCGTGGTCAGCGTCAGTTCGAGGGAGGAGATCGGGATGTAGGTGGCCAGCAGCCCGAGCACACGGTAGGCGGACCATCCCGACTCGGCGATGGAAGCGATGATCGCGCCGGCGGCGAACCATATGAAGTAGTTGCCGAGCAGCGGTGCGCTTCCCGTCAACCCTGGTGCGGCCACGGTCAGATACAGCATCCCGATCGCCCAGGCAGGCATCAGCGCCGCCACCCGATGCCCCTGGCCGAAGAGGATCAGGAGGAAGACCGCGACGTAGAACTGCAGTTCGTACAGGAGAGTCCAGTACACGCCATCGACGAACGGCTGGCCCAGCACCGTGGGGATCATGGTGAGGTTGGCGAGGAACTGCTCGACCGTGACCCCCATCCGCTCGCCGCCGAGCAAGAGGGCGAAGACCGCGGTGATGGGCAGCGCGACCCAGAAGGCCGGATAGAGCCGCAGAGCGCGACCGACGGCGAACTGTCGCGCCGTCTTCCCGGCCACGGAGGTGGTGATCACGTATCCGCTGATCATGAAGAACAGGTTCACGCCGAGGTAGCCGTACTGCGCGATCGCAGCGACGGGTTCGTGGGAGATGCTCCCGATCTTCCCGTTCTTGATGCCGTTGTACAGATAGTGGAATGCCATCACAGCAAGGGCGGCTGCGAGGCGGTAGTAGTCGATGATCTCGACCCGCGCGCGCGGCGCAGCGGGCGCTCCGGTTCCGGACATGCGCGGCATCCTGACATCCTGAGATCTCTGTGTCTCGTCGGGTGGGTCGTGAGGGGCTCGAACCCCCGACCTCCTGGGTGTAAACCAGGCGCTCTGACCAACTGAGCTAACGACCCGGGTGGGGCGGCACCCCGTGGTCCACGACAGATCGGGAACCGTGACGCTCCTCACGGGAGTGTCACGCCACTACGGCGGTCAGTTGACGCGGCTGGCCAGGCGAGTGCCGGTCCAATCCGGGGCGAGGGTCACCGTGCTCATCACCCGCAGACCGGCGATGCCGGCGCTCTCCTGGATCTCCCCGGCATCACGTGTCCGGGGCGTCCCGCCTTGGGGTTCATCACCCACACGGGAGCACCGGGCTCGATGTTGCGAAGGGTGTCCACGAGGGCGTCGGTGAGGTCACCGTCGCCATCGCGCCACCAGAGCACGACGGCGTCCACGATCTCCTGGGTGTCCTCTTCCTCCAGCTCATCGCCGATGAGGTCCTCGATCGCATCGCGCAGATCGAGATCGACGTCGTCGTCGTAACCGATCTCCTGCACGATCTGGCCCGTGGTGAAGCTCAGCACCTCGGAGAGGGAGCTGGACGATGGGGCGTCGGACGACGGTGACAAGAAAGGACTCCTTAAGAGAGGGGGTTCGAACTGTGCAGCATGAGGAGCCGAATCGACCTCACGGCGTGCTGCGCGGGCCTGATTCTATGTCACCCGACACGCGCGTGCACTCCGGGACGAGAGTCCCTCTCCGCCCGCCAAGAATTCCGATGTCCGACGTGTCACATATGCGGAGGCTCGGTGAAGGTCCCGCACCCACTCGGCGCAGGTAGGCTTGCACGCACCGAGGCCGCCGGAGCAGGGCCCACCGGCGATTCCCAGCTCCCATGGCCGGTCCATCCCCTCCCGTAGAGAGAAGGACAGTGTGAGTTCGCACGAGACCCCTCGTCCCATCGGCATCAACCTGCCGAGCCATGCGCAGGATCCGGACCCGGAGGAGACCCGGGAGTGGCTGGAATCGTTCGACGGTCTCGTCGAGCATCGCGGCCAAGAGCGCGCCTCCGAGATCGTCCAGAGCCTGATCCAGCATGCGCGGGACGAGGATCTGCACCTTCCCGATTCGCTCATGACGGATTACGTCAACACGATCCCCGTCGACGAGCAGCCCGAGTACCCCGGCGACGTGGAGCTCGAGAAGGAGCTGCGGAACATCAACCGCTGGAACGCGGCGATGGTCGTCCATCGCGCCCAGCGCCCCGAGGTGTCCGTGGGCGGTCACCTCTCGAGCTACGCCTCCATCGCCACGATGTACGAGGTCGGCTTCAACCACTTCTTCCGCGGTCGCAACCATCCCGGCGGCGGCGACCACGTCTTCTTCCAGGGGCACGCCTCCCCGGAATCTACTCGCGCGCCTACATGATGGGCCGCCTCTCGCAGGAGGAGCTCGACGGCTTCCGCCAGGAAGTCTCCAGCGAGCACGGCATGCCCTCCTACCCGCATCCCCGCGCGATGCAGGACTTCTGGGAGTTCCCCACGGTCTCGATGGGCATCGGCCCCGTCGCCGCGATCGAGCAGGCCCTTCGACAAGTACCTGCACAACCGCGACCTGAAGGACACCAGCGACCAGCACACCTGGGCGTTCCTCGGTGATGGTGAGATGGACGAGGTCGAGTCCCGTGGCGCGCTGCACATCGCCGCCAAGGAGCACCTGGACAACCTCACGTTCGTCGTGAACTGCAACCTGCAGCGGCTCGACGGCCCGGTGCGCGGAAACGGCAAGATCATCCAGGAGCTGGAGAGCCAGTTCCGCGGCGCCGGCTGGAACGTCATCAAGGTGATCTGGGGCGCCGGCTGGGATCCGCTCCTGGAGGAGTCGACCGACGGCGCTCTCATCGACCTGATGAACGCCACCCCGGATGGCGACTACCAGACCTACCGCGCCGAGTCCGGCGGGTTCATCCGCGACAACTTCTTCGGGCGTGACCCGCGCACCAAGGCGCTCGTCGAGGACATGTCCGACGAGGACATCTGGTGGAAGCTCAACCGCGGCGGCCACGACGCGAAGAAGATCTACGCGGCGTTCAAGCAGGCCACGGAGCGTAACGGCAAGCCCACCGTGATCCTCGCCCACACCGTCAAGGGCTACCGCCTGGGCAAGAACTTCGCGGGCCGCAACGCGACCCACCAGATGAAGAAGTTCACCCTCGATGATCTCAAGACGCTGCGTGACACCCTGCGCATCCCGATCAGCGATGAGCAGCTCGACTCCGGCAGCCTCTACGACGCACCGTTCTACCTGCCCGACGCCGACGCGCCGGTGATGAAGTACCTCAAGGAGCATCGCGCCGCCCTCGGCGGTCCGGTCCCCTCCCGCCGCACCGAGCACAAGCCGCTCAACCTGCCCGGCGACAAGGCCTACGAGGTCGTCAAGCGCGGTTCCGGCAAGCAGGAGATCGCCTCGACGATGGCGCTCGTGCGGCTGCTGAAGGACCTGATGCGGGACAAGGAGACCGGCAAGCGCTGGGTCCCGATCGTTCCTGACGAGGCCCGCACCTTCGGCATGGACTCGCTGTTCCCGACGGCGGCGAAGATCTACAACCCCGACGGTCAGAACTACCTGTCGGTGGACCGCGACCTGCTGCTGGCCTACAAGGAGTCCACCTCCGGCCAGATCAAGCACATGGGCATCAACGAGATCAGCTCCACCGCGGCCTTCACCGCGGCGGGCACCTCGTACGCCACGCACGACTTCCCGATGATCCCGTTCTACATCTTCTACTCGATGTTCGGGTTCCAGCGCACCGGTGACTTCTTCTGGGCCGCCGGCGATCAGATGGCCAAGGGCTTCGTGATCGGCGCGACCGCCGGCAAGACGACGCTGGCGGGCGAGGGCCTGCAGCACATGGACGGCCACTCGCCGATCCTCGCCGCGACCAACCCCGGTGCGGTCATCTACGACCCGACCTACGGGTACGAGCTCGGCCACATCATCCGCGACGGTCTGCAGCGCATGTACGGCGAGGACGACCGTGTGGCGGAAGTCTTCTACTACATCACCGTCTACAACGAGCCGATGGTGCAGCCCAAGGAGCCCGAGGGCCTGGATGTCGAGGGGCTGCTCAAGGGCATGTACCTGCTCGAGCCCAAGCCCGAGGGCGACGGTCCTGAGGCACAGCTGCTCGCCTCCGGCGTCGGTGTCCCGTGGGCGCTGCACGCGCGTGAGCTGCTGGCCGAGGACTGGGGTGTGCAGGCCAACGTCTGGTCGGTCACCTCGTGGACCGAGATGCGCAAGGAGGCTCAGGAGGTGGAGAAGTACAACCTCCTGAACCCGGAGGAGCCGCGCACACCGTGGATCTCGCAGCGGCTCGAGGGCGTCGAGGGTCCGTTCGTCGCGACCTCCGACTACGACTTCATGGTCCCGGACATGATCCGTGAGTGGATCCCGGGCCGGTACGGCGTGCTCGGCGCCGACGGCTGGGGCTTCTCGGACACCCGTCCGGCTGCGCGTCGTCACCTGAAGATCGATGCGCACTCGATGGTCGTCAAGGCCCTCCAGCTGCTCGCGAAGGAAGGCAAGGTCGATCCCTCGGTGGTCCGCCAGGCCATCGACAAGTACGACCTGACCAACGTCAACGCCGGCCAGTCCGGATCGTTCGGCGGCGAGTCCTGATCACCCCGTCGGGCCGTCCATCCCTGTGATGGATGGCCCGGCGGTCTCTGCCCTGCCGGCCCGCTCCGCCTCGTGAGCGGGCCGTCCCCTTCTCTCCCCTGGAGGTTTCCCGTGCTCGCGATCGTCTGCCCCGGTCAGGGGGCTCAGAAGCCCGGCTTCCTGAGTCCATGGCGTGAGCTCCCCGGTGTCGACGAGGCCCTCGCGGGGCTCTCCGAGGCCGCAGGCATCGACCTGCTGCGTCACGGCACCGAATCCGACGCGGACGCCATCCGCGACACCGCCGTGGCTCAGCCGCTGCTGGTGGCGGCGGGCATCCTCGCCGCCGGGGCCCTCCACCAGGGGAAGGACCTCCCCGCTGCTGATGTCCTCGCCGGACACAGCGTCGGCGAGCTCACGGCCGCCGCGCTCGGCGGGGTGCTCAGCGATGAGGACGCGATGCGTCTGGTCGCCGTCCGTTCGCAGGCGATGGCCGAGGCCGCCGCAGCCGAGCCCACCTCGATGGCGGCAGTGGTCGGCGGAGTGCGCGAAGAGGTCATCGCCGCGATCGAGCGTCATGGCCTGCACCCCGCGAACATCAACTCCGCCGCCCAGGTCGTAGCGGCAGGTTCCCGTGAGGCGATCGCAGCCCTGGGAGAGGACGGCCCCGCCAAGGCCCGAGTGATCCCCCTGCAGGTCGCCGGAGCGTTCCACACCCCGTACATGACGGGCGCCCGTGAGCAGCTGGCCGCCTTCGCTCCGAGCCTGTCCCCCGCAGACCCGGTGGTTCCGCTGATCTCCAACGCCGGCGGTGAAGTCGTCACCTCTGGCAGCCGATATCTCGACCTGATCGTCACCCAGGTCGCGTCCCCGGTCGATTGGGAGGCTTGCATGGCAGCCTTCCGAGCCCAGGGCGTCACCGCGATGATCGAGGTCGCCCCGGCCGGGACCCTGACAGGTCTGGCCAAGCGCGAGCTGAAGGGCATCGCGCTGGCGAACCTGAACACCCCTGACGATCTCGAGGCGGCCCGCACCCTGATGCGGGAGCACTCAGGCGTCGCCCCCACGGATCAGGAGAACTGACATGGCCGTCTCGCTCACGCACCAGCCCACCGTCGTCGGCTCGCAGATTCTCGCCTATGGCGCGGCTCGCGGCGACGTCTCGGTCCCCAACGACGACCTCGTCGGCCCGATCGACTCCTCCGATGAGTGGATCCGGCAGCGCACCGGCATCATCACCCGCACCCGGGCGAGCCAGGACGTCGGAGTGAAGGACCTGTCTCTGACTGCGGCGAAGGAGGCCATCGAGCGCTCCGGCATCGATCTGGAGACCCTCGACGCGATCATCGTCTCGACCATCTCGTTCCCCTACCCCACCCCGTCGCTGGCGACCCTGCTGGCCGGTGAGCTGGGGCGGCCCGACGTCATCGCCTACGACATCTCCGCCGCCTGCGCGGGCTTCGCCTACGGCATCGGTCAGGCCGACTCGCTGATCCGCTCGGGCGCCGCGCGCAATGTCCTGGTGATCGGCGCGGAGAAGCTCTCCGACTTCGTCTCCCCACCGACCGCTCGATCTCGTTCCTGCTGGGAGATGGTGCTGGCGCAGCGGTCGTCGGCCCCAGCGATGTGCCGAAGATCGGCCCCACCGTGTGGGGCAGCGACGGCGAGAACTGGGACACGATCCGCATGACCGGCTCGTCCATCGACTTCCGCGACGGCAAGGCCGAGTGGCCCACCCTCGAGCAGGACGGCCGGACCGTCTTCCGCTGGGCGGTGTGGCACACCGCCAAGAAGATCCGCGAGATGCTCGAACAGTCCGGGATCGGCATCGAAGACATCGACGTGTTCGTCCCCCACCAGGCGAACATGCGCATCATCGATGAGCTCGTCAAGCAGCTGAAGCTGCCTGAGGACGTGGTGGTCGGCCGGGACATCGCCGAGACCGGCAACACCTCCGCCGCCTCGATCCCGCTGGCCACGCACCGTCTGATCGAGGAGGGCGCGGCCCAGAGTGGCGACGTGCTGGTGCAGTTCGGCTTCGGTGCCGGACTGGCCTACGCCGGTCAGGTGCTGATCCTGCCCTGATCGCCCGGTGGGCGGACTGTCACCCGCATCACCCCCACGGCTGACACGATCCGTGCTGGCCGATTACCAAGTGGTAGCACGGGTAGTCTGTGACCGCCACACATCCGCACACCTGAAGGAGCACCCATGGCACACACCGAGAACGAGATCCTCGAGGGCCTCGCCGAGATCGTCAACGAGGAGACCGGTGTCGCCACCGAGGACGTCAAGCTCGAGAAGTCCTTCACCGACGACCTCGACATCGACTCCATCTCGATGATGACCATCGTCGTCAACGCCGAGGAGAAGTTCGACGTGCGCATCCCCGACGAAGAGGTCAAGAACCTCGCGACCGTCGGCGACGCCGTCAAGTACATCGCGGGCGCCCAGAACTGAGCCCCGCCTGACGCCCGGGACGCATCCCGTCCCGGGCGTCGCCGTCCCCTCAGCCCCTCAGACCCGGAGGTCCGTATGTCCGCTTCCCGCTCACGAGTCGCCGTGACCGGCCTCGGCACCGTCAACCCGCTCGGCGGTGACGTCGCCTCCACCTGGGAGGCCGCACTGGCCGGGACCTCCACCGCGCGCACCTTCGACAACGACTGGAAGGAGCGCTACGGGCTGTCCGTGGACTTCGCCTGCCAGATCGTTCCCGGCGCGCTCGACTCCCTCACCCGCCCCGAGTCCAAGAAGTTGGACCCCTCCGGGCAGTACGCGATGGTCGCCGCGCGCGAGGCCTGGGCCGATGCCGGCGCTCCCGAGGTCGCCTCCGACCGACTCGGCGTCGTGGTCGGCACCGGCATCGGCGGCATCTGGACCACCCTGGACCAGTGGGACGTGGTGCGAGAGCGCGGCGCCCGCCGGGTCAATCCGTTCACCGTCCCGATGCTGATGGCGAACTCCTCGGCCGCCCACATCTCGATGGAGCTCGGCGCCCGCGCCGGTGCCCATACCCCCGTCTCCGCCTGCGCCTCCGGCGCTGAAGCGGTCGCCCTGGGCATGGGGATGATCCGTGATGGCCGGGCCGACGTGGTCGTCGTCGGTGGCACCGAGGCATCGATCCACCCGATGACCATCGCCGCCTTCGCGAACATCCCGCGCTCTCGAGCCGGGTCGATGATCCCGAGCACGCCTCGCGCCCCTACGACGTGGACCGCGACGGCTTCGTCCTCGGCGAGGGTGCAGCCATCCTGGTGCTCGAGAGCGAGGAGCACGCCGCCGCCCGCGGTGCTCGCGTGTACGCCTACGCCTCCGGGCGCGGCATGGCCTCCGACGCGCACCACATCTCCGCCCCCTCTCCCGAGGGCCAGGCCAGCGCAGTGCGCGAGGCCGTCGAGGATGCGGATGTCGCGGCGCAGGACATCGTGCACCTCAACGCCCACGGCACCTCCACCCCGCTCGGCGACATCGGCGAGCTCAACTCCGTCTCCACCGCACTGGGCGGGGTCACCGACCAGATCGTGGTCACCTCGACCAAGTCGATGACGGGCCACCTGCTGGGTGGCGCCGGGGCGCTCGAGTCCGTCTTCTCGGCTCTCGCCTCGCACCACCGCCTCGCCCCGCCGACGATCAATATCGAGAACCTCGATCCCGAGACCCCGATGCGGATCGCACAGAACACGCCGGTCGAGCTGCCCGGCGGCGACATCGCCGTGCTGAACAACGCGTTCGGTTTCGGCGGCCACGACATCGCAGTGGTCTTCACCAGCGCCTGATCGACGTGCCGGGCGGCGCTTCGCCGCGCCGCACAGCACCCGGTCCACCGCGCAGCACGCAGAACGGCGTTCGGAACACTTCCCTCACCGGAAGCTGTGCCGGGCGCCGTTCTCGGCTTCCATGGACTGGGCTTCCAGGGATGGGTGCAGCTGCGCTCAGCTCACGCGGTGCAGCCACCGCATCGGCACACCCTCACCGGCATGACGGTAGATCTCGAGATCCTCGTCCCAGGGGGCGCCCAGGGCGATGTCGAGCTCGTGGCGGAGGGCGTGCGGGTCGTTCCCTGCCCGTTCCATGCAGCCGCGCACATGGTCCTCGGTGAGGACGATGTTCCCCGCATGATCGGTGGCGGCGTGATGGATGCCGAGCTCCGGGGTGCAGCTCCAACGGGCGCCATCCACCGTGGCGGTGGCCTCCTGGGTGACCTCGAAGCGCACCTCGTTCATGCCGCGCAGCGCACTCACCAGCTGGGCCCCGGTGTCCTCGCGTCCGCGCCAGGTCATCTCGGCACGTTGCAGACCACGGCCCACCGGCTGGTCCTCCCAGCGAATGCGTGCGGGCACGCCGAGAACTCCGCTGGCGGCCCATTCGATATGCGGCGTGAGGGCCCGCGGAGCGGAGTGAACATACAGAACGCCCTGGGTCATCTCGTTCCTTCCGGTGTCCGATGCGTCTTCCCCAACGAATCGGTACCGCGGATGGATCTGATGACAGCAGGTGCCTGTCGGTACAGAGCTTAGAGGGTCTCCCTGATCTGGCGCAACGCCCGCTTCTTCACAGACCTCTCGAGGCCGTCGATGTACAGCGCCCCGTCGAGATGGCCGACCTCGTGCTGGATGAGGCGAGCGATGAGCCCCTCCCCTCCAGCTCGACGTCCCCGCCCTCCAGATCCGTGCCGACGCAGCGCGCGTAGGCGGAACGGGTGCGCGGGAAGAACAGGCCCGGAACGGAGAGACAGCCCTCGTCGTCATACTGGAGCTCCTCGGAGAGCTCGACGATGACAGGATTCAGGATGTAGCCGACTCCGTCCTTCTCCTCCAGATTCCAGGAGAAGGCGCGCAGGTTCACGCCAATCTGGTTCGCGGCGACGCCGGCCCGGCCCTCGTCGTCGACGGTGTCCAGGAGGTCCCGCACCAGGGAGCGGGTGCCGTCGGTGATCTTCTTGATCGGGTCGCAGGGAGTGCGCAGCACGGGGTCGCCGATGATGCGGATGGGACGGATGGTCATGCCTGCTGCTCCTGGCCTGCGCCGAGGACCCGATGGGTGACCTCGACCCCGGGAACGACCGTCCGCTCGACGGTGCAGCCGGCGGCGACCGCACGCCCGAACACCTTCACCACGGTGGCGACCTCCTGCTCGGTG
Source organism: Brachybacterium sp. Z12 (assembly GCF_014400405.1). GTDB lineage: Bacteria > Actinomycetota > Actinomycetes > Actinomycetales > Dermabacteraceae > Brachybacterium. Next base: position 1,891,896 of record NZ_CP060496.1, read on the forward strand.
AGCCCCTCGAGCGGGAGCTGCACCTCCTCGGCGATGCTGAGGTACCGGTTCTCGGCCTCATCAGAGGTGCCGTGCGCCCACAGGCGCATGTCGAAGTCCTCCCCACGCGCCGCGCCAGGTTGATGTCGCTGCTCATCCCGGCGCAGCCGATCAGTGCGAGCTTCAGCAGCTCCCCGGGATTGATCTCGCCCTCGCCGTGGCCGATCGGGATCTCCACGCCGCGCTGGTTGCGGCCCACCAGGGTGCGGTGACCGGAGCGGTCCGCCCACACGCTGCCGGGGCCGAAGTCCTCCGGGAGCTCGAATCGATCGTCGGGGACGGAGGGCATCGTCCTTCTCCTTCGCGAGAACCATCAGGAAGTGAGACAGCCCCGGAAGTATCCGGGGCTGTGCTCCTTGGGCTCCCGCACTTGGATTCGAACCAAGAACCGCTCGATTAACAGTCGAGTGCTCTGCCGTTGAGCTATGCGGGATCGACCAGACCGACTGTAGCAGGATCTGGCGGGTGCTCGCATCTCCGTTCTACCCTCCCACCGGCCACTATGACGAAGATTACGCCGCACCGTCAGGGCTCCGGCAGGCCGGAAGGGCGTGTGTACAGGCACCTGGGGTGCGGTAGATTCAGGTGCGCTCCTCAGGGAGCGGACGGCCCAGTAGCTCAGCGGGTTAGAGCAGCGGACTCATAATCCGTCGGTCCCGGGTTCAAGCCCCGGCTGGGCCACTGTGAACCGGGACTTCGACGAAGAGTCCCGTCACACCGAGAGAGGAACCGGTATGACCTTGATCCTTGAACTTCTCACAGAGATCTTGGCTGTGCTCGGCCCCAGCAGGAAGCGCAGGAAGAGGCCCCGCAACGGCGGCAGCAGGCCCTGACCGGTTCGACAATGATCAGGCGCGGGTGACGGTGGTCTTGACCGGGGTCGGGTTCTGGAAAATATCGAGCACCGGGCAATGGGCATCGACGATCCGGCGCAGCTCGTCGTAGCGCTCGTTCGACTCCGGTCCCGTGAGCTCGATATCGAGCCGCACCTCGGAGAAGCCGGCGCGCACGGACTCGTCGGCACCGAACAGACGCGCCGCGTCCAGGTCGGCTTCGGCCCTGATGACGATGTCATCGAAGGGAATGCCGAGCTGCTGCGCGTAGAGCCGGTAGACGACGACCTGGCAGCCGACCAGCGCGCCGAGCGCGTACTCGACCGGACTGGTGCCGGCGTCATCCCCGGCCAGCGCCGCGGGCTCGTCGACGACGAAGGAGTGCTTGCCTGCACGCACAGTCGTAGCAACCGAACCGACGCCAGCACCTTCGACCGCGTAGGTCAGATGGGCCTTCGAGCGATCGGCAGCCATGCGCCCGGCCCACGCGCTTCCGGCATTCGTGAGGCGATCGGCGCGAGCCTCGGCGGTGATCTCAGGGACGACGGGCGACTGGATGCTTGCTGTGGTGGTCATGACGTCGACGATAGAAGCGCTGGCCGTGGGCACCAAGGCCAGCGAAATCTTCCGTCATCGAGCGTCACATGCAGCCATCGCCTGCGCCCACGAGGAGATCGCCTCTCCTCCCGCTCGCAAGCTCTCGCAAGCTCGCTGTTCGCCGATCAGTCGTCGCTAGAGCGCAGCGCGCGGCGCTTGACCTGCACCTGGCCAAGCCGCGTCATGAGCTCCTGATAACGCTCGGCGTCGCCGGGATCGGTGCGCTGGAGTCGCTGCTTGAGGACCGAGTACTCGCGCGTGATCGACAGCTCGCTGAGACGGTCCAACAGCGAACCCGCCAACTTCTGCAGACCTTCCTCGTCACGTGCGGGCAGGTCGAGGTTCGCGATCTCCACGATCAGCGGCCGCACGGTCTCGCCAGAGACTTCGAGCACCTGCTCGAGGTAGCGCGCGGGGTGCAGCGTCCCCTCAACCGCATCCAGCAGGGTCCCGGCGGCGAGCATTACGTCCCACACGCCCTGCAGTGCGGGGACGTGGAAGGAGTCGTCCGGCAGCGAGGCCACCTTCTCGGCCTCCAGCAGCTGGGGCGCCTGCATCATCACCGCGAGCGACTGCGTCTCGACCTGGCCCACGGGATCGCGCGGATTGACCACATCTGCCAGCCGGGCGTTAGGGAGGCTGGGCCCATCCCCGTCGGCCCCGTGTCCGCGCTCCCCGAGCGTTCCAGCTCGGGTCGGGGCTCCTCCGCTCGGTGCGCGCCGCGGCCCTCGCTGCGGGCGGCGTCATGGACTGCACGCAGCACCGTGCGCTCCTCCATGCCGAGCCAGCCGGCGAGGCGGCGCGCATACTCGGGTCGCATCGCACGGTCCCGGATGCGGGCCACCACCGGTGCTGCCATGCGCAGCGCGGTGACCTGGCCCTCCACGGTGTCGAGATCGACCTGCGCGATCGCGGAGCGGATCGCGAACTCGAACAGGGGCCGACGGCTCTCGATGAGGTCGCGCACCGCCTGATCCCCCTGCTGGATCCGCAGGTCGCAGGGGTCCATCCCGCTGGATTCGACGGCGACGTAGGTCTGCGCGACGAACCGCTGATCCTCCTCGAAGGCGCGCAGGGCGGCCTTCTGCCCGGCGGCGTCACCGTCGAAGGTGAAGATCACCTCGCCGGCCAGCCCACGGCCGTCGGTGTTCAGCCGCAGACCGGCCGAGGGGTTGGAGTCCCCCATCACCCGGCGCACGATCTTCACGTGATCGGGGCCGAAAGCGGTGCCGCAGGAGGCGACAGCGGTGGTGACCCCTGCGAGGTGCGCGGCCATCACGTCGGTGTAGCCCTCGACCACCACCACCTTGTGCTGGGAGGAGATCTCCTTGCGCGCGATGTCCAGGCCGTAGAGCACGTTGGACTTGTGGTAGATCGCGGTCTCGGGGGTGTTGAGGTACTTCGGGCCTTTGTCGGATTCGAGCAGCCGCCGCGCGCCGAAGCCGATGGTGTTGCCGGTGATGTCGCGGATCGGCCAGACGAGCCGCCCGCGGAAGCGGTCGTACACCCCGCGCTGCCCCTGGGAGACGAGCCCGCTCGCGGTGAGCTCGGCCTCGGTGAACCCGCGGGAGCGCAGCACACCGGTCAGGGAGTCCCATCCCTCGGGGGCGAAGCCCACCCCGAAGTGGTCTGCGGCGTCCTGGTCGAAGCCGCGTTCGGTGAGGAAGCGCCGGCCCACCTCCGCGGCGGGGCCCCGCAGCTGCTCGCGGAAGTACTCCTCGGCGATCGCATGGGCGTCGATCAGGCGCCTGCGGGTGCCGAAGTCGGGGCGGTCGCCCTTGCCACCGGTGGAGTCCTCGTAGTGCAGCTGGACGCCGTAGCGCCCGGCGAGCATCTCGACCGCCTCGACGAAGCTGAGGTGGCTGACCTTCTGCACGAAGGAGATGACGTCCCCACCCTCACCGCAGCCGAAGCAATGCCAGTGGCCCAGCTGCGGGCGGATGTTGAACGACGGGGTCTTCTCGTCGTGGAAGGGGCACAGACCCTTCATCGAGCCGATCCCGGCGGTGCGCAGGGTCACGTGCTCGGAGACCACCTCGTCCAGCCGAGAGCGCTCGCGCACCAGGTCCACGTCGGAGCGGCGGATCAGACCCTGGGCCACCGGCTCAGAGCTCCGATCCGAGGCCGGGCAGCGGGGTGTCTGCGGCGGTGACGTGAGTGAGGTCGCGGTCGAACAGCTCTGCGTGCAGGCGCCGCGCGGTCACATCCGTGTAGGAGGCGATCTGGTCGACGACCACCCGCCGGCGGGCATCATCGTCCGCGGCGCTCTGCCAGAGCTCGGCAAACAACGGGCTCAGGTAGTGGGTGCCGGTGTTCCACAGGCGGGAGTAGAGATCCCGGATGATCTCCTCCTGGGCCTCGTACACGGGCTGCTGCGAGGCGGAGGACATCACGTACGCGGCGGCCAGGCCCTTGAGCACGGCGATCTCGAGGTGGGTCTGCCCGGGCACCACCACCTCTCCGGCGTAACGCGACATGGCGCCCTCGCCGTGGGTGGCGCGGGTGGCGGTGATCGCGGAGCGGGTGAAGCGGCCGATCAGCTGACTGGTCATGTCCTTCAGCGCGGCGGCCGAACGCATCGAACCGGTGAAGGTGGGCATCCAGTACGGCTCGGCCTCGAGCCGGGAGAGGGCCTCGTCGAGGGAGTCGATGGACTCGTCGGGCATGTACCAGTCCTGCACGACGTACAGCGCGGCCGCCCGCTCCATCGGATCGGCGAGCCGTTCGAGGTCGAGGGTGCGCCCGGTGATGGCGTCCTCGATGTCGTGGACCGAGTACGCGACGTCGTCGGCGAGGTCCATCACCTGCGCTTCGAAGCATTGCCGGCCGGGCACCGCGCCCTCACGCGCCCAGGTGTAGATCTCGAGGTCATCGGCGTAGGCCCCGAACTTCACCGAGGTCGGGTCAGGGCCCTGGCCCCGGGTCCAGGGGTACTTGATCGCGGCGTCGACGCTCGCGCGGGTGAGGTTCAGGCCGTAGGGACGGTCCTCGCCCACCACCTTGGGTTCGAGCCGGGTGAGCAGGCGCAGGGTCTGCGCATTGCCCTCGAAACCGCCGAAATCCGCGGCGAGAGCGTCGAGGACCTTCTCGCCGTTGTGCCCGAAGGGCGGATGGCCGAGGTCGTGGGACAGGCATGCGGCATCGACGATATCGGGGTCGCAGCCGAGCTCAGCACCGATGTCCCGTCCCACCTGGGCCACTTCGAGCGAGTGGGTGAGCCGGGTGCGCACGAAGTCGTTCGCCCCTGCGCCGAGCACCTGGGTCTTGGCGCCGAGCCGGCGCAGTGCGGAGGAGTGCAGCACGCGGGCGCGGTCCCGCTGGAAGGGGTGCGGGCCTGCGACTTCGGCGGCTCGGGGACCCAGCGTTCGAAGTCCGGTGCGGTGTAGCCGGCGGTGGGCGCGGTGGTCATCTGCTCATCCTCCCGAGGTGTCGAGCTCGGCCTCGTGGAGGCGGGTGGCGTGGGCGTCGCTGAGCTCCCGCGAGGCCATCCAGCCCTCGGGGACCACAGCCTTCTTCGGGGTTCCGGCACGGCCGCGCGGGCCCTCGACGGCGGAGCCCGGGTAGGGGCTGTCGAGGTCCAGCTCGGCGAGCTTCGCGTCGAGGTCGGCGAGGGATTCCATGGTCGCGAGGCGATGCCGCATCTCCCCGCCGACGGGGTAGCCCTTGAAGTACCAGGCGACGTGCTTGCGCAGATCGCGCAGGGCGCGGCCCTCATCCTCGAAGAACTCGATCAGCAGCTCCGCGTGCCGGCGCAGGATCACGGCGATGTCCCCCATCGAAGGCTGGACCCGGTCCGGCTTGCCGGCGAATCCTGCGGCGAGGTCGGCGAACAGCCAGGGCCGTCCCTGGCAGCCGCGGCCCACCACGACGCCGTCGCAGCCGGTCTGCTCCATCATCTCGATCGCGTCCTCGGCGGACCAGATGTCCCCGTTGCCGAGCACCGGGATGTCGGTGATCAGCTCCTTGAGCTCGGTGATGGCGTCCCAGCGGGCGTTGCCGGAGTAGTGCTGGACGACGGTGCGGCCGTGCAGCGCGATCGCGGCCGCGCCGACCTCCTGGGCGATCAGGCCTGCGTCGCGGAAGGTCTGGTGGTCGTCATCGATCCCGATACGCGTCTTGACCGTGACGGGCACCTCGGGGCCCGCCGCCTCCACAGCCGCGCGGACGATCCGGGTGAACAGCTCCGTCTTCCACGGCAACACTCCCCCACCGCCGCGGCGGGTGACCTTCGGGACCGGGCAGCCGAAGTTGAGGTCGATGTGGTCGGCGAGGTCGCGCTCGCGGATCATCTCCACCGCGCGGCGCACGGTGGCGGGGTCCACGCCGTACAGCTGCACGGAGCGGGGGTCTCGCGCTCCCCCATCGTGACCAGGCGCCAGGATTCCTTGTGCCCCTCGACCAGGGCTCGCGTGGTCACCATCTCGCCGACGTAGAGTCCTCCGTCGTCGTCGCTGTGCAGGGCGCCGAACTCGCGGCACAGCAGGCGGAAGGCCATGTTGGTGATCCCGGCCATCGGGGCGAGCACCACGGGAGTGTCGATCGTGTGGGGGCCGATGGTGAGGGTGCGACGGGTCGCGACGTCACCGGCGGCGGGCACAGGGCCGCGCGGCCGGTCGACGGCGGTGAGGGTCGCCGGGAACGAGGCGTCGAGGGTGGTCATCGTCTCGATTGTCCCATCACCGCCCGACGTCCGGGAGGGAGGGACGAGGTGATGTGCGTCGAGGTGTCCTGGGGAGGGGAGATCCGGGCGGTAGGTCCCGGTCCTCCGCGCCGTCCGGCAGGACAATGAAGGCAGCGGCGCATCGCCCTTCCCTCTCCCGGCGCCGTCCCGGCAGTCACGAGAAGGAGGCGCGAGATGTCCGCATCAGCTTCAGGGGGCGCGGAAGCACCCCGCTTCGGTTTCGTCACCCAGGTCGAGCACACCCCAGGTCCCAGCACGGGACCTGGCGCGGCCAGCGGCGGACTCGCCGACGGCATCGCGCTCTTCGTCGCCGCCGAGGAGCTCGGCTACGACGTCGGCTACGTCCGGGTCCGCCACCTCCAGGACGCTCTGTCCTCTCCGCTGCTGTTCCTCGCGGCACTGGGCCAGCACACCCGCCGCATCCAGCTCGGCACCGCTGTGATCCCGCTGCGCTTCGAGAACCCGGGCCGGCTGGCTGAGGACCTCGCCACCGCGGATCTGCTCACCGGCGGCCGGCTCCGGCCCGGGGTGAGCTCCGGTCACTCGGCGCATGATGCGAGCTACGCCCGAGCCTTCGGTGCTCTGCGCGACGAGCGCTCCGACCACGTCGACCGAGTGCTGAATGATCTGCTGGCGCTGCTGGAGGGCGAGATCGTCGCCGGGGCTGACTCTCATATCGAGGGCGTCGACCGCGGCAGCCCGCTGCGGGTCCAGCCGCAGGTTCCGGCGGTGCGTACGCGGCTCGCCTACGGTGCGGCGAGCCCGCACCGAGCGGCGCTGGCCGGTCAGCTGGGACTGGGCCTGCAGCTGGCCACGATGACTCCGGATGACGGCTCCGGCCGATCCTTCGAGCAGCTCCAGCTGGAGGCTCTGACCGCCTATCGGGAGGCCTCTCGGTCGGCTGGATTCGGTGAAGGGCACGTGATGGTCAGCCGTCAGATGATCCCGGTCGAGGACGAGTCGGAGCTTGAGCATCACGTCTCGCTGCTGCCCAGGGAACGCACCGCGGATCCCGCCGTCTCCGGGGAGCACCTGAGCACGGAGATCGGTGGCCGGCCTGCAGTGTTCAGCAGGATCGTGCTGGATGACCCCGCGACCGTCGCGCAGGCGCTGTTCGCGGATGTGGTCGTGCAGGCCGCCGACGAGATCGTGCTGGTGCTGCCTTTCGGCGTCCCCGTCGCAGATCAGCTCCGGGTGCTGCAGACCTTCGGACGCCACGTGGTCCCTCGCCTGCGGGCCGCGACCGTCTGAGGGCCGGCGTCGGCCGTCGTCCCGGCGTGAGAACCCTGGAAGCTCACCCGCCCACCAGCCGTCGACGGGCCCGATGATCGACCAGGACCGTGACGTTGTCGCTGATCTGCTCCGCCGTGCCCACGCCTGCTGGCAGCGCCCGGACCTCCGGATCCTCCACCAGGTCGAGCAGCAGCGCCGGCAGATCGCGCACCCCCAGGTGCGGACGCTCGAAGAAGGCCTCTGTCGCGGGGTCTAGCGTCGGGAGACCTCGAGCGCCCTGTGTGGCGGCGAGGAGCTCCACCGCGTCCGCCAGCGCGGTTTGGCGGGCACGCCAGTCACGCGCCCGGAGCACTTCGTGCACGGCGCTGCGCAGCACCGCTCCTCCAGGCAGCTCAGCGGCCGAGCGGGCCAGCCATTTGCCGTAGGGAGGCCAGCGCCGATGCAGGAGATGGGCCAGATGCAGCATCGTGCGCACGTGCCGCGCGGCGATCACTGCGGAGCCATCCTCGTCCCCGCGCAGGCCGGCACGGCCGACGTCCGGGAACTCCTGGCCGAGGCGATGCCAGTCGGCGGCCAGCGCGTACATCCAGACATCCCGCGGATACCAGGACAGCCGCTCCCGGAGCGCACCGAGCACACCGGGGCCGTCATGGAAGACAGGGCCCGCGGTGATCTCGAGGACGGCCTGCCCGGTGAGGGACAGCCAGTCGGTCAGCTGCAGCCCGTGCGGGTCGGTGAGCCGCGCAGGGTCTATGCCGATGCGAGAGGCGGCAAACTCGGCGGCGGAGGCCACCTCGGCCCGCTGCCGAACGACGGGCTCCCAGGTGGTCTCGAAGCGGGTGGGCAGGCCCTGCCACCGCTGAGGCAGCTCCCGCTCGAGCAGCGCATCGATCTCGGCGGCATTACTGTCTTCGACCAGGAGCGTCAGTCGCAGGCCCCAATCGTGATCCCTGGACTGTGCATCGTCATAGCCGAGGACATCCGATCCGGAACCGAGGCGTGCCGCCGCGACCGCGAGCCCGGGACGGCGCCGCGCCAGCAGCGGTCGCACCACCTGCTCCCAGTACGCCCGGGACAGCTCGATGCCGGAGGTGGGCTCATGATCCATGAGCTCACTGTGCCATCACCGCACCGGCGCGGGGCCTCGGACGCCGTGATCACGCAGGAGGCCCCGGGGAGGACGTACCTGTCCTCCCCGGGGCCTCCTGCGTGCCGGCTCTTCGCTCAGGCGCCGAGCAGGCGTGCCGCGAGGTAGGACTCGACCTGGTCCAGGGCCACGCGCTCCTGCGTCATGGTGTCGCGCTCACGGATCGTGACGGACTGGTCCTCGGCGGTCTCGAAGTCCACGGTGATGCAGAACGGGGTGCCGATCTCGTCCTGGCGGCGGTAGCGCCGACCGATGGCCTGGGTGACGTCCATGTCGACGTTCCAGTGCTTGCGCAGCCGCGCCGCGAGCTCCTCGGCGCGGGGCACCAGGTCCTCGCTCTTGGACAGGGGCAGCACTGCGGCCTTGATGGGGGCCAGGCGCGGGTCGAGCTTGAGCACGGTGCGCTTGTCGACCCCGCCCTTGGAGTTGGGGGCCTCGTCCTCGGTGTAGGCGTCGACGAGGAACGCCATCATCGAGCGGGTCAGGCCGAAGCTGGGCTCGACGACGTGAGGCGTGTAGCGCTCGTTGGCGGCCTGGTCGAAGTACTGCATCTTCGTGCCCGAGGCCTCGGTGTGGCTCGCGAGGTCGAAGTCGGTCCGGTTGGCGATGCCCATCAGCTCGCCCCACTCGCTGCCCTGGAAGCCGAAGCGGTACTCGAGGTCGATGGTGGCGGCGCTGTAGTGGGCGCGCTCGCTGTCCGGGACATCGAAGCGGCGCAGGTTGTCCGCATCGATGCCGAGGTCGATGAACCAGTTCCAGCAGGCCTCGACCCACTCGTCGAACTGTGCCTCTGCCTCGTCCGCCGGGGTGAAGTACTCGATCTCCATCTGCTCGAACTCGCGGGTGCGGAAGATGAAGTTGCCTGGGGTGATCTCGTTGCGGAACGCCTTGCCGATCTGGCCGATGCCGAACGGCGGCTTCTGACGGGTGGCCGTGACCACGTTCAGGAAGTTCACGAAGATGCCCTGAGCGGTCTCGGGGCGCAGGAAGTGCAGGCCGGCCTCGCTGGAGACGGCGCCGAGGTAGGTCTTGACCAGGCCGGAGAACTCCTGGGGCTCGGTGAAGTCGCCGCGGGTGCCGCAGTTGGGGCAGGCGATCTCCGCCATGCCGCTCTCGGGGCCCGGCCCTTCTTCGCCTCGAAGGCTTCCAGCAGGTGGTCCTCGCGGAAGCGGTTGTGGCAGCTCTTGCACTCCACCAGCGGGTCGGTGAACGTCTCGACGTGGCCGGAGGCCTCCCACACGCGCTTGGGCAGGATGATCGAGGAGTCCAGGCCCACCATGTCGCCGCGCGACTGGACGAAGGTCCGCCACCACTGCTTCTTGATGTTCTCCTTGAGCTCCACTCCCAGAGGTCCGTAGTCCCACGCTGAGCGGGTTCCGCCGTAGATCTCACCGGCCGGGAACACGAAGCCGCGCTTCTTGGCGAGTGCGATGACGTTGTCCAGCGTGCTGGCAGGGGCCTTGGCCACGGGGATACTCCTGGTGACGGGATCGGTCAGAACCTCTCCAGCATAGTCATCCGCCCTGCTGTGAGCGTCCCCACGCCGGGCCACGCTCATGGCCCGTCGACTTGCGCAGCCGGACCGCACTGGTGAGAATGATTGTCATGTCGTTCACCCCGCACCCCTCACGACGCTCCCTGCTCGCCGCTGCCGGCCTCGGCGCCGGCGCCGCCCTCCTGGCTGCGTGCGGCTCCTCGAGTGCGGGCGGGCAGGACGGCCTGTCCGTGGTGACCTCGGCATATCCCCTCGCATACCTGACGACCCGGATCGGCGGGGCGCACGTTGCCCTCACTGATCTCACCACCCCGGGGGCCGACGCCCACGGGCTGGAGCTCTCGGTCAAGCAGGTGATGACGGTCGAGAGCGCCGACCTGGTGCTCCAGATCCCCGGCTTCCAGGCGGCGCTGGACGATGCGATCGCCTCCCACGGCGGTGAGAACGTGCTCGATGTCTCCTCGGTGATCACCCTGCTGCCGATCGGTGCGGCCGACGGTCACGACGATCACTCCGACGAATCCGAGGCTGAGCATGCCGAGCACACCGAGCATGCCGACGACGATTCCGACGAGGGCCACGAGGGCCACGACCACGGCCCGAACGACCCCCACTTCTGGCATGACCCGCTGCTGATGGCGGACCTCGCCGATGCCCTCGCGGCACGTCTGGGAGAGCTCGCGCCGCAGCACGCGGAGGAGTTCACCGCCTCCGCACAGGCGCTGCGCGAGGAGCTCGATGAGCTCGACGCCGAGCTCGAGGAGTCCTTCAGCGCGGTCGACGGCCGAAAGCCGTTCATCACCGGTCACGCGGCATACACCTACCTCGCCCAGCGCTACGACCTGCACCAGATCGGCATCAGCGGTGTGGACCCCGAGACCGAGCCGTCCCCGCAGCGGCTGCTCGCACTCGAGGGGCTCGCCGAGGAGGAGGGCGTGACGACAGTGTTCTTCGAGACCTCGGCCTCCCCTAAGGTCGCCCAGACCCTCGCCCGGAACCTCGGCATCGACAGCGCAGAGCTCGACAACCTCGAGACCCAGCAGTCCGAGGAAGCGGATTACGCTCAGGTCATGCGAGACAACTGCACCGCGCTGGTCGCGAGCTGGGCATGACCGGACCGACCCCACCCGTCATCGAGGTCACCGGGGCGTCCGTCACCCGCGGCGGCCAGCGGGTGCTCCATGACGTCGACCTCCGCATCGACTCCGGCGAACTGGTGGCGCTTCTGGGCGCCAACGGCTCCGGGAAGTCGACTCTCCTGCGTGCCGCAGTGGGCATCCTGCCGCTGGAGACCGGCTCGGCGCGCCTGTTCGGCACTCCCGTGCAGCGCAGCACCTCCCACGACCGGCTGGGCTACGTGCCCCAGGACTCCACGGAGGCGGGCTCCATCCCCGCGACTGCGCGGGAGACCGTCGCCAGCGGGCTGCTGGGGGCGCGGTCCTGGTGGCCGAACCGTCGCGATGCCCGCGTGATGACTGCGCTCGAGGCGGTCGGGATGGCCGATCTGGCCGGTCGCCCCATCACTCGGATGTCCGGCGGCCAGCGACGCCGGGTGATGATCGCGCGGGCCCTGGTGCGGGAGCCGGAGCTGCTGGTGCTGGACGAGCCGTTCTCGGGGGTCGACCTGCCCACCCAGGAGCTGATCTCCGAGCTCTTCCGCGAGCTCTCCGCCGTCGGCACCTCGATCCTCGTGGTCCTCCACGAGACCGGCCCCCTGACAGATGACATCCGCCGGGCAGTGGTCCTCGACCACGGGCGTCGTCCATGACGGGCCCGAGGTCGATCGCCCCCGCCTCCACCCCGGGCACGGACATCCCGAGGATGCCGCCCCGCTCGACCAGTGCCTCGGACAGGAGATCCACCCCTCATGATCTCGCCGCTCGACATCCTCACCTCCGAACTGCTGCGCTACCCGCTGATCATCGCGGTGCTCATCGGCCTCACCGCCCCCGTCGTCGGCACCTACCTGGTCCAGAAGCGGCTGTCGCTGCTCGGCGACGGTCTGGGGCACGTGGCCCTGACCGGTGTGGCCGTCGGCTGGCTGGTCGGTGCCTGGATCAGCGCTTCCCCTGCCGACCTGCTCGCGATCCCCGGTGCGCTCGCGGCCTCCGTGATCGGCGCTGTGCTCATCGAGTACGTCCGGGAGATCAGCCACACCAGCCGCGATGTGGCGCTGGCGATCCTTTTCTACGGAGGGATCGCCGGGGGCGTGGTGATCATCCAGCTCGCCGGCGGCACCTCCCAGAACTTGATGGGCTACCTCTTCGGCTCCCTCTCGACCGTCACCGCGCTGGATGCGGTCATCTCCACCGTGCTCGCCGTGCTGGTGCTGCTGATCGGAGTGGGCCTGTCCGGGCTGCTAGCGGCAGTGACCGCGGATGAGGAGTTCGCACGCGCCTCCGGTCTGCCGGTGCGGGTCGTGAACGTGCTGATCGCGGTGCTGGCCGCCCTGACCGTGACCCTGTCGATGAGGATCGTCGGCGCCCTGATGGTCTCGGCGCTGATGATCGTCCCGGTCGCCGCCGCGCAGCAGCTGGTGGTCGGCTTCACGCGCACCATGCGCACAGCGATGGCGATCGCCGTGGTCTGCTCGCTGGGCGGCCTGCTGATCACCGTCTACGTCGACCTGCCGCCGGGCGGTGTGATCGTGCTGCTCACCGTCGCCGCCTACATCCTGGGGCTGTGCGTCCGGGCTGTGCGGCCGGCGCGCCAGGTGCCCGCCGTCGGCGGTCCGGGTCCCGCGCGCGCGGAGGCCCTGCCCGCGGCCGCACGTGCAACGCCCCACGACTGATAGAAGTCCTGGTCGCGGTGGAGGAGAATGAGGGCATGCAACGGAACACCCGCCAGCGCACCGCGATCCTCGAGACGCTCTCGCGCCAGGACGACTTCCGCAGCGCCCAGCAGATCCACGAGCAGATGAAGGCTGATGGCGAGACCGTGGGCCTCGCCACCGTGTACCGGAATCTGCAGACTCTCGCGCGCTCCGGCCGTCTCGACGTGCTCGTCGCCGGCGACGGCGAATCGCTGTACCGCCAGTGCGAGGACACCGGGCACCACCATCACCTGGTCTGCCGGGAGTGCGGCCGCACCGTGGAGTTCCTCGCACCGAAGCTCGAGAGCTCGATGAGCGCGATCGCCCATGAGCACGGGTTCACCGATGTGGACCACACCCTGGAGGTGTTCGGGCTCTGCACCGACCACTCGGGCCAGGATGCTGACTCCGAGCCCGAGCAGCCTGATGAGGACGACGAGGACGAGGCACGCACGCGATGATGGAGTGGGTCGGGGAGCTTCCGCTGCTGCCGGCAGTGGCGTTCCTGTACGTGGTCATCTGGTGCCGAGCGGGCGCCACCTATCTGCTGGGCCGCGGTGCCCGCAAGGCTGCCGACAGGGGCAGGATCGCTCGGTTCCTCGAGTCGCGGAACGTGCAGCGCGCGACGGAACTGATCAACCGGTGGGGCGCCCCGGTGGTGGCGTTGAGCTTCCTGACCGTCGGGTTCCAGACGGCGGCGAACGCCGCTGCGGGCCTGACCGGGATGCCGGCCAGGCGCTATGTCCCCGCCCTCGCCATCGGCGGTCTCGCCTGGGCGTTCATCTACGCGACCGTGGGCCTGGTGGCGTTCATGGCGTGGTTCGAGCTGTTCCTGCTCTCGCCCTGGGCCGCGGTCGCGGCGCTCGGGATGATCGTGGTGCTGATCGCGGTGCTCCTGCAGCATCGTCGGCGCACCGGTGGCGTGATGACCCCCGCACCGGATGCTGAGAGCGCCGAGCAGGTGCCCAGCGGTGTGGAGCGCCCCGCCAGCGCCCCCAGCGCGGATCAGACCGTCGAGGGCTGATCCGGGGCGTCGATCGCACCGCCATAGCGCCGGTCGCGCCGTGCGTATTCGGTGATCGCCCGCCACAGCACCCGGCGGTCGACGTCCGGCCACAGCTCGTCGACGAAGACCAGCTCCGCATAGGCGGACTGCCACAGCAGGAAGTTCGAGGTGCGCTGCTCGCCGCTGGTGCGCAGGAACAGGTCGACGTCCGGCATGTCGGGGTCGTCCAGGTGCCGCGCGAAGCTCTTGGCGGTGATGCTCCTGCCGCTGATCCGGCCGGCGCGGGCGTCCTCCGCGATCGAGCGGACCGCATCGATGATCTCGGAGCGCCCGCCGTAGTTCACGCACATGTAGAGCGTCATCCGCGTGTTCTCGCAGGTCAGCTGCTCCGCCTCACGCAGCTCCTTGATCACGCTGCCCCACAGCCGTTGCTCCCGGCCGACCCACACGATGCGCACTCCCCAGGAGTTCAGAGTGTCGCGCTGGCGGCGCAGCACCGAGCGCGAGAACCCCATCAGGAAGCGCACCTCCTCCGGGGAGCGCTTCCAGTTCTCGGTGGAGAAGGCGTAGGCGGACAGGTGCGTCACGCCGATCTGGAGCGCGCCGGCGACCACGTCCAGCAGTGCCGCCTCACCGGCCTCGTGCCCGGCGGTGCGGGGCAGCCCTCGCCGGTTCGCCCAGCGCCCGTTGCCGTCCATCACCACGGCGATGTGCGCGGGGATGGTCGGGGCGGGCAGCTGCGGGGCTGCGCACCGCTGGGATGCGGATGCGGCTCCTGGTACCCGTGTCGGGGTGCACCGGGCATGGGATCCTCCTGGATCGGTCGCAGCGGTCTGTGAGCGTCGCGCGGGCGCGCTCAGCGTTCGACGTAATGCAGGGAGCGCACCGAGCGCTCGAGGTGCCAGGTCACCGTGTCGGTGATCAGTCGGCCGGCCTCCTGCATGACGGACTCCTCGGCCGTCAGGACATTCTCCCAGTCTCCGGCCATCAGGAAGATCAGCTGCTCGATCGTGGCCTGGCGGACAGCGATCGCGCCCGGCCGACGACAGGGGGTGCAGACCAGGCCGCCGGCGCGGATGTCGTGCGCGTGGTGGGGGCCCGGCGCGCCGCAGGTCGCACAGACTCGCAGCTCCGGTGCCCAGCCGGAGACGGCGAGGGTGCGCAGGAGGAAGGAGTCGAGGATCAGCGGCGGGGCAAGGCGGCCCTCCCCATCGCCCGCAGGGCGCCGACCAGCATCAGGAAGCCTCGCTGATTGGGGTCGACCATCTCGTCGGTGAGCCGGTCGGTGGTCTCGAGCATCGCGCTCGCGGCGGTGAAGCGCCCGTAGTCGGCGCTGATCCCGACGGCGAAGGCGTCGATGGTCACCACCTGGGTGACGGTGTGCAGGTTCTTCCCCGCATGCAGCTGGACGTCGACGAGGTTGAACGGCTCCAGCCGCGCCCCGAAGCGGCTCCCGGTGCGGCGCACGCCCTTCGCAACCGCACGCACCTTGCCATGTCGGCGTGTGAGCAGCGTGATAATGCGATCGGCCTCACCCAACGGATGGGTGCGCAGGACGATCGCATCGTCACGGTAGAGCTTCTGCTGCATGGTCCTTCGAGCCTACGACCGGCGCGGTGCCGCAAGGCGCAGGCGGGCACGGTGTCGTGCGGGAGCTCGCTCACGACGCGCCCGACACCCGTCCCACCGACTGGTCGGGCTCGGGCCTGCGAGCGGTGCAGCACGGCATGATGGGAGCATCATCCGCCGCACCGCGCGCGCCGTGGTGCACGACGAGAAGGAGGTGGCCGGGATGGGGATCTTCTCGATGCTGCGCCGCGACAGCTCGGCCCGGAGCACAGCCCGTGAGGCGATGAAGGAGGCGCGTCGCGGTGACGAGGCGCCGGAGGGCGGGGCGCTCGAGCGCGTGGTGACGATCATCCGCGACATCGGTCTGGACGGGAAGCTCACCTACGCCTCCGCCGCCGAGATCGCCCGGCACGCCCAGCGCGGTCGCGGCAAGCGCCGCCCGGAGGTAGCAGTGCGACGGCTCGTGCGGAGGCATCGCTGGGGCGTGACGGCCGGCGGCTTCGTCACGGGCCTCGGCGGCATCTTCACCCTGCCGATCCTGCTGCCCACCAATGTGGTCGAGTTCTATGTGCAGTCCACCCGCATGGTCGGGGCGATCGCGGCGGTGCGCGGCTATGACCTCGAGGACGAGGAGATCCGCGTGCGGGTCCTCGCCTCCCTGCTGGGCGAGGAGGCCGGTGAGGTGCTGAGGAACGTCGGTCTCGGGCCGGTCGCCGGGGTCGCCGCGCGCAGCGTCGCCAAACAGCTGCCGTCGCGCCCGCAGTCCCAGGTGGCGAATGCGATCGGCGGGCGTCTGCTGCGCCGCTTCGGGCTGCGCTCGGTGCGGTTGTTCGGCAAGGCGATCCCGGGGCTGGGCGCGGTGCTCGGCGCCCTCATGGACCGCTCTCAGCTGAACCGGATCGCGAAGGCCGCCCGGAAGAGCTTCCCGCAGGTGGGCTGATGCGCGTCTTCGCGGCGATCCGCCCCTCCCCGCAAGCCCTCGAGCACCTCGACTCGGCGCTCGAGGAGGTGCGCGGCAGCGCGGGGCTCTCGCTGCGCTGGGGAGATCCCGAGCAGTGGCACCTCACCCTCGCCTTCCATCCCGACCTGCCCGAGGGCGCGATCCCGGAGACCTTCGAGAACCTCGCGCATGCAGCCGCCCACCATGCACCGATGACGCTGCAGCTCAGCGGAGCCGGGATGTTCGGTGCCCGCACCCTGTGGATCGGGGTGGGCGGGGACACGCCGCAGCTCACCGCTTTGATGGGCGAGGAGCTGCTGGGCGGTGAGGATCGCGAGCGGCGCCGCGCGCACCTGACCGTCGCCAGGGTCTCGGCCCGCGCCCCACGGGCACCTCGTCGCCGACGGGGCGAGCGGCGACCGCCCGATCCCTCCCAGCTGCTGCTGTCCAGCGCCGTGCACGCGCTGTCCGTCTACCGAGGACCTTCCTGGTCCGCGGAGGAGCTCGAGCTGCTCAGCTCCCATCTCGGGCAGGGCCGCTCCGGCGGTCCCCGTCACGAGGTGCTCGGCACCGTGCCGCTGGGCGGGTCCTGAGCTCTCGGACGCGCAGCCCTCAGAGCTGGGCGGTGAGGACCACCTCCATGCAGGGCTGCATCAGGGAGACCTCCTCGCCCGGTGCGTCCCATCCGGTGGCCAGGGAGGGATCGAAGCTGGTCTCGACCGCGACCAGCTCGGTGCCGGCTGCGGCGTCGGCCGTGACCACGACCGTCTGCCCGGCACGCAGCCCGTGGATGCCCAAGGAGTTCAGGCCTGCGGAGGAGTCGACCTCGACACCGTCCACCCTCACCTGCGACAGCTTGCCCTCGCCGACTGTCAGCTCCACCGCAGACGCCTCGCGCACGGCGGTGAAGGAGATCTCCACCCGCCCGTCGCCCGCCTCGGCGACCTGGAGCGTCGGCATCTCGACCTCGGAGGTCGCCTGCGTGCCGTCGAGCGCACGTCCCCATTCGGTGCTGCCCGAGACCTCCCAGGTCGTCGCGCCGTCCCCGGCGTCGACATGCGCGACGACCCGCTCCTGGGTCGGTTCGGGAGCCGCGAGGGTCCAGGCCGTGCCACCGATCGTGAGAGCGGCGACGAGTACGGCGGGCAGCAGCGGCGCCAGCAGCCGGCGCGGCCGACGGGACGGGCGTGGCTCAGTCCCGGGCCGGCTCAGGAGCAGCGCACCGGCAGCTCCGAGACCGATCAGAGCGGTGCCGGCGAGACCGCCGGCGGACGAGGCGATGCCGAACTCGCCGAGGGCCTGCAGCTGTGTCCCCAGCAGCCATCCCGTGGGCACCAGGGCGAGCAGCCGCACCACCAGTCCTGGCAGGGGCGGCAGCACGGCGGCGAGCACGATCCCGCCGGCGGCGATCGCGGCCGGCAGGATCATCGATCCGCCCAGGGCAGGAGAGTACACAGCGAGTGCCGCGAGCAGTGCCGTCACCAGGAGCGATCCGCCCAGCAGGAGGGCTGCGCGGGAGATCAGCATTCGGGTGAGCACCCATCCGGCCGTCACCACCGCGCCCGCCAGTGCCAGTTCGGCGAGGAGGAAGGGCTCGGCGCGCACGGGCTCACGGGTGGTCTGGGAGAGCATCGACGGTGTGGCACCGGCCGTGATGCTCCACAGCAACGTGGCTCCGAGCACTGCGACGGCCAGGGTCAGCAGCGAGGCTGCCGCACCGCCGAGGACCCCGCGCAGGCTCACTTCGCTCCGCCCTCGGGCCACCAGCGCTGCCGCGAGTACGGCGAGCGGCGCGAGCAGGCCGAGCACCGTGACCAGCAACGGCGGCAGAGCTACCACTCCCCAGGGAGCAGTGGTCTGGACGGGCTGTTCCGCAGCCCGTGTCTCGAGCTCGGCCAGATCCCGCCCTGTGAGGTCGCGGGTCAGGGCGAGGGTCAGCTCCCCGTAGTGCTGGAGGGTTCCGGCATCGAGGTGCTCGACGTCGTCCTGCGCGGAGTGGTAGGCCCAGGCGCCGTCGATGATCGCCATGTCCATCCCCCACCAGCCGCCCTCGCGGTAGGCGGTGAAGTCGGTGTCATTGGGGATGATCCCGAACAGCGCATCGGTGAAGGATTCGTACTCAGGGCTGGGCGAGGCACCGATCACGGCGTGCATGGGGCCCTCGGCCCGGGTGACCATGGGTCGTCCCGAGATGCCGCGGGCCTCGTGGTTCAGCACCACCACGGGTGCGGTGAGCTTCTCGGCCGCTTCATCCAGGTACGCCTCGGCGCCGAGCAGGCCGCGCTCCTCCCCGTCGACGAGCAGCACCACCAGATCGTTACGCAGCGCCTCGGGTCCGAGCGCCCGCACCGTCTCGAGGATCACGGCGAGCCCGACGCCGGCGTCTGCGGCCCCCGGCGCGTTCGGCACCGAGTCGATATGGGTGGCCAGCACGATCGTGCCCGTGGGATCCGAGCCCGGGCGGGTGGCGACCAGGTTGCGAACATAGCCGCTGGAGGCCTCGTCACCGTTCTCCCTCACCCCGAGCCCCTCCTGGGCCCGGGTCTCGAAGCCGAGGGCGTCCAGCTGCTCAGAGAGCTCCGTATGGGCGCGGTCGTTGGCCGTGGAGCCGACGGGACGGGGTTCCGCGACCACCGGCGCGACCGCCTGGGAGGCGCGCGCGGCGCTGAAGACGTCGGTGGCGGCAGCGGCGTCCACCGGGGCCGTGACGCCGCGGGAGGCGACGCCGGCGGCGATCACCGCGAGCAGGACCAGCAGCAGCGCCAGGGCGTGCCAGCTGGGAGCACCGGCGGTCGTCTGGGCGGGGTGATGCGGGGGTGGACCGGCGTCCGCGCCGGGAGATGAGGTCATGGCTACTTTCTACAGCCTCGGAGGACCTGCCGCCTCCTGCGTGCGGAGGAGAAGCGCACATCATGTCTGCGAGCACCGCAGTGCTCAGGTGCCGAGTGTCGCCAGCCCCGTCAGCGCGGTGAGGGTGCCTGCGGCCTCGAGCAGTGCGGAGCGGAAGGCCAGCAGCGAGGGGTGCTGCGCTGCGCCCGATCTCGCTGCGGTGTACAGCGAGCGATGGGGGTCTGCGGGCAGGCGCAGCACGCGCGTGCCGCCGAGGTGCTCGGAGGCGATGATGCCGGGGACGAAGGCGACGGCATGACCGGAGCGCACCAGGTGCACCTGCAGCAGCGGATCCGGCGTGGTGAAGCGGACCTGCGGCTCCACGCCCGCGGAGCGCAGATAGGTCCGTGCCCAAATCCCGGTGCGGCTCCCCGGCGGGTCCAGCGCCCAGGGCGCCTCGGCCAGCCCGACGAGCGAGCGCGCCTCGGCCCACGGTCCGGAGGCCGGCAGCACCAGCAGCAGGGGATCGCGCAGCAGTGCTTCCCGGTCGGTGCCTCGCCGCACCACCTGCTGGCCCCCGGGGTAGTCCTCGCCCAGGATCACGTCGTAGCGGTGGGCGAGCAGCCCTTCGTATGCCTCCTCGACCTCCTGCTGAGCCATCTCGAGATGGAGCGCGGGATGGTGCTGCGCCAGCACGCTCACGGCCGCAGGGGCGAGCGCGATCATCGGGGTCTGGAAGGAGGCCACCCGCAGCAGACCGCCGGCATCGCTCTGAGCGTGGGCGAGCTCCGCCTCCGCGGCCTCGAGCAGTCCCAGCATCTCCTCGGCGCGCCGAGCCAGCTGGACGCCCGCATCAGTGAGCACGACCCGGCGCCCGGCCTGTTGGAAGAGGGTGACCTTGGTCTCCCGCTCCAGGTGGGAGAGCTGCTGGGACACTGCGGAAGGGGACATCGAATGCGCGCGTGCGACCGCCGACATGGTCTCCAGCCTGCGCAGTTCATGCAGCAGGAACAGCCGATGCAGGTTGAGCACGGCCCCGCCTCCTATCGTGAAGTTCTGCTTCACGGTACAGGTCGACAACATTCGCTGGACCGGGCCGGACAGGAGGCTCCACAGTAGGAGGGTGACCACGTCTTCCGCTCCCGCTCCTGCCCCGTCGGCGTCCCCTGCGCGCTCCGCACGCGGCGGCACCGGGGCCCCGATGACGCCGGTGCTTTTCATCCTCGGTTCCTGCGTCTCGCTCCAGTTCGGTGCGGCGCTGGCGACCCAGCTCTTCCCCGAGCTCGGCTCCTGGGGCACCACCGCGCTGCGTCTGGGGATCGCCGCGCTGGTGCTCCTGGTGATCGTGCGCCCCAAGCTGCATCGCTTCACCCGTGAGCAGTGGATCGCGGTGCTGCTGTTCGGCGGTGCGATCGGGGCGATGAACGGCGCCTTCTACGCCTCGATCGCCAGGATCCCGCTGGGCACCGCGGTCACTATCGAGTTCCTCGGGCCGCTCGCCGTCGCCGCAGTCCTCTCCACCCGTCGCAGCGACCTGCTGTGGGTGGTGCTCGCCCTCGCCGGGGTGAGCCTGTTCGGGTTCGAGTCGCTGACCTCAGCCGCCTCCCTCGACGGCCTCGGCGTGCTGTTCGCCCTGATCGCCGCCGTGTTCTGGGGGCTCTACATCCTCAGCAGCGCCCGGGTGGGACGCCTCGTGCCCGGCCAGGACGGCCTCGCCGTCGCGATGGCGGTGGGCGCCCTCGTGGTCCTTCCCCTCGGTGCTCCGGGCGCACTCACCGGGATCATGGACCTGCGGCTGCTCGGGCTCGCCGCCGCCACCGCGGTGCTGGCCTCGGTGCTGCCGTACACCCTCGAGCTCGCGGCCCTGCGACGGCTGCCGCGGCACGTGTTCGGCATCCTGCTCAGCCTCGAGCCGGTGATCGCGCTGATCGCAGGCGTCCTCCTCATCGGCCAGGAGGCGACCGTGCTGCGCATCGGCGCGGCGGTGCTGGTGGTGGGGGCGAGCGTGGGGATCACCCTGACCGCGCGCCGCACCTCCCCGCCGACCCGCACCCGGCGGACGAGCTGCCCGGCTGGGATCTGCCTACCCCCACCCACGCAACCGTCACCGGCGAGATGCCGATGCTCAGCGAGGCCGCGCTGTGGGCCGAGGAGGCGCCTGAGGACGGGGAGCCGCGCGCCGAGGCCAGCGTGCCGCACTCCCCGGGCGAGGCGCCGCGCACCGAGGGCGCGACGGCGCGCACTGAGGGCGGGGCCCCGCACACCGAGCCTCGCCGCTGACCGCCCACCCCAGCACCTCCCCGGGCCCAAAAAACACAGCCACGTCCTGAAAGGTGCCAGTTAGCTGGCACCTTTCAGGACGTGGCTGGAATTTTCTGGCGGGGAGGCACGCACCAGGGCACGGCGCACCAGAACGACGCGCAGCGGGCCGGGCCGGGCCGGAAGGCGCGCCGCCCCGCCCCAGGGGCTCAGTCCCGGGTGCGCTGCTCGCGGTTCAGGGCCGAGATGATCGCCTCGAGGGAGGCACGGGTGATCGAGCCGTCGATGCCCACGCCCCAGAAGATCCTCTCGCCGATCTCGCACTCGATGTACGAGGCGGCCAGGGAGTCATCGCCCTCGGTCAGCGCGTGCTCGGCGTAGTCGAGGATCCGCACCTCGATCTTCCGCTCGGCCAGCGCCTTGACGAAGCCGTCCAGCGGGCCGTTGCCGATGCCGGTGACGGTGTGCTCCTCGCCATCAGCGATGAGCGTGACCGTGATGCGGTCGCCGCCCTCGCCGGTGGACTCCTGATGGATCGAGGTGATGGAGAAGTGGCCCCACCGCCTGGAGTCGTCGGTCGCCGGCAGGTATTCGTCGGTGAACGCGTCCCAGAGCGCCTCAGGGCTCACCTCTCCGCCGTCGGAGTCCGTCTTCTGCTGGACGATGCCGGAGAACTCGATCTGCAGGCGGCGCGGCAGGTCCAGGCCGTGCTCGGTGCGCAGCAGGTAGGCCATGCCGCCCTTGCCGGACTGCGAGTTCACGCGGATCACAGCCTCGTAGGAGCGGCCCAGGTCCTTGGGATCCACCGGCAGGTACGGCACCCGCCAGACGAGATCGTCGACCTCCTGCCCGCCTTCTCGGCGTCACCCTCCATGCGCTCCAGGCCCTTCTTGATGGCGTCCTGGTGGGAGCCGGAGAAGGCGGTGAAGACGAGGTCGCCGCCGTAGGGGCTTCGCTCGGGGACCGACATCTGGTTGCAGTGCTCGACGGTGCGGCGCACCTCATCCAGATCGGAGAAGTCGATCTGCGGATCGATGCCCTGGCTGAACAGGTTCAGGCCCAGGGTCACCAGGTCCACGTTGCCGGTGCGCTCGCCGTTGCCGAACAGGCAGCCCTCGATGCGGTCCGCGCCGGCGAGGTAACCGAGCTCCGCGGCGGCCACGCCGGTGCCGCGGTCGTTGTGCGGGTGCAGCGACAGCACGATCGAGTCGCGGCGGTCGAGGTGGCGGTGCATCCACTCGATCGAGTCGGCGTAGACGTTGGGCGTCGCCATCTCCACCGTCGCCGGCAGGTTGATGATCATCTTGTCGTCCGGAGTGGGCTTGAAGACCTCGGTGACGGCGTTGCAGACCCGCAGTGCGTACTCGAGCTCGGTGCCCGTGTAGGACTCCGGGGAGTACTGGTAGGTGACCTGCGTGTCCGGGATCGTCTCCTCATACTTCTTGCACAGCAGCGCGCCTGGACGGCGATGTCGAGCACCGCGTCCTCGTCGGCGCGGAAGACCACGTCCCGCTGGACCACCGAGGTGGAGTTGTACAGGTGGACCACGGCGCGCTTGGCACCGGCGATGGCCTGGTAGGTGCGCTCGATCAGGTGCTCGCGCGACTGGGTGAGGACCTGGATGGAGACGTCCTCGGGGATACGGTCCTCATCGATGAGGGTGCGCACGAAGTCGAAGTCCGTGGCGGAGGCTGCCGGGAAGCCGACCTCGATCTCCTTGTAGCCCATCCGCACCAGCAGCTCGAACATCCGCAGCTTGCGCTCTGAGTTCATCGGGTCGATGAGCGCCTGGTTCCCGTCGCGCAGGTCCACGGCGCACCAGCGCGGGGCGCGGGTGATCCGGCGGGCGGGCCAGGTGCGGTCGGGCAGCTCGACCTGGATCTGCTCGTGGAAGGGCAGGTACTTGTGGGTCGGCATCCCCGAGGGCTGCTGCGGCGCATCGCCGGTGGTGCCGACAACGGGAGCCGTGGGGTCACCCTCTGCCGCCACAGGGGCGACCGCGGGGGTGGAGGTGATCGTGGAATCAGTCATCAGGGGGTCCTTCTCGCTGGAGTACCGGTCGCCGGACAACACTTCAGCCGCGGCGGGGTCCCGGCGTTCAGGTCCCGTCGCGGCGGCTAAGCAGGAGCAGCGATCCACGCATGAGCGTCACGGTAGCACCGCCGGTCGCTCTGCTCGGGATCGCTCACGATGCGAACACCGTGCGGTCTCCCCGAGGCCTCAGAACCCGAGCCGGCCCAGCTGCTTGGGGTCCCGCTGCCACTCCTTGGCGACCTTCACCCGCAGGTCCAGGTGCACCTTGCGGCCGATCAGGTGGTTGATCTCGGCACGGGCCCGGGAACCGACGTCCTTCAGACGCGAGCCGGCCTTCCCGATGATGATGCCCTTCTGGCTGTCGCGCTCGACGTAGAGGGTCGCGCGCACCACCAGGCGGCCCTCGCCGGGCGCGATCTCGGCGAAGGGGTCATCAGGATCGGTCTCGACGACCTCCTCGACCACCACGGCGATCGAGTGCGGGAGCTCGTCACGCACCCCCTCCAGCGCGGCCTCGCGGATCAGCTCGGAGATGCGATCATCGCGCGACTCCTCGGTGAGCTGATCATCGGGGTACAGCTGCGGACCTTCGGGCAGCCGCCTCGAGATCACGTCGAGCAGCACATCGATCTGCTCGCCCTTGACCGCGGAGATCGGCACGATGTCGTCGAAGCTCATCAGCTGGTCCACGCTCATCAGGTGCTCGGCCAGCGCATCGCGCCCCACCAGGTCGATCTTGGTGACGACCGCGATCACCTTGGGGCCGCGCCGGCCCTGGCGCAGCTCCTTGAGGTCCTCGGCGACGTAGCGGTCGCCGGGGCCGATCTTCTGATCCGCGGGGAGGCAGAATCCCACCACGTCGACCTCTCCGAGCGTGCCGCGCACCAGGTCGTTGAGCCTCTCGCCCAGCAGGGTGCGCGGGCGGTGCACGCCGGGGGTGTCGACCAGGATGATCTGGGCGTCCTCCCGGGTGACGATCCCGCGGATGGCGCGCCGGGTGGTCTGTGGCTTGCTGGAGGTGATCGCGACCTTCTCCCCCACCAGCGCATTGGTCAGCGTCGACTTGCCGACGTTGGGGCGGCCCACCAGGGCCACGAAGCCGGACCTGTGCCCGGGGGCTGCGGCGGGATCCTCGACGGGCTCGGTGCTCGGGTTCTGGTCAGCGGTCATGGTCGTCCTCCTGGTCACTGTCCTGCATGTCATCGTCGTCCGGGGCTCGGCGCACGAGCACGCTGGACAGCCGCTTGCGTCGGCCGGCGGTCTTCTCGGCCTCCAGCTCGAGCCCGTGGGTGGTGGCGCGGGTGCCGGGGATCGGCACCCGCCCTGTGGCCTTGGCCAGCAGACCTCCCACGCTGTCGATGTCGTCATCATCGAGATCGAGGTCGAACAGCTCCCCCACCTCGGAGAGCCCGGCGCGGGCGGGCACGCGGTAGCGGCCCTGGCCGAGGTCCACGATCTCCGGCTCCGCGCGGTCGTGCTCATCGGAGATGTCGCCGACGATCTCCTCGAGGATGTCCTCGATCGTGACGATCCCGGCGACGCCTCCGTACTCGTCCACCAGCACGGTGATGTGCACGTTGCTGGTCTGCATCTGGGACAGGACCTCGTCGGCCGCGACGAACTCCGGGGCGAAGCGCGCCGCGCGCATGATCTCGTGCACCGCGCGCTGCGGGCTCGGGTCCCACGGGGAGTGGATCGCGCGCATCACGTCCTTGACGTACAGCATCCCGCGCAGGTCGTCGGCGCTGTCCCCGGTGACCGGGATCCGGGAGTACCCGGAGCGGACGAACAGGCGCATCGCCTTCTCGGCGCTCGAGGACGCGGTGATCGTGACCATGTCCGGTCGCGGGACCATCAGCTCGCGCACCATGGTGCCGCGCAGGTCGAAGACGCCCTGGATCATGTCCCGCTCGTCGTCGCGCACGTGCTCGTCCTCGAGCGCGCGGTCGACGTTCTGACGGGCCTTCTCGGCGCGGTCCTCAGGGTTCGTCTGGTTGGCGGGTCGCTTCTCGAACGATGCCCCGACCCGGGTCAGCGCACCCGCCGGCAGCCACAGCAGTGCGCGCACCACGGTGATCAGCATCCGCGTGGTGATCAGCACCGACTCGGGCCGACGCCGACCGATCGCGCGCGGGGAGAGCGCGAGGACGACCAGCACCAGGGAACCGGCGATCACCAGCGTGACCAGCAGCGGCAGCACCCACCCTCCGACCAGGCCGAGACGGTCCCAGGCCACGAACACGATCCCCGCGATCGACGCCACCATCACGACCTCGGCGAGCACCCGTCCCAGCACGACGGAGGCGAGCGTGCGACGAGAGTCCGCGTGCTGGGCGAGGACGCGTGCCCGCACGGACTCCGGACGGTCCGCCACGGCCTTCTCGAGACCGCCGCGGGAGACGGCCAGCTGCGCTGAGTCCACGGCGGTGAGCATCGCCGCGACGAACCCCGCGAGCATCACCAGCGGGACCAGCACGAGCAGCGCGGTGCTCAGCATGGCCGTGCGGGGGTGGGCGTGGGCGGCGGCGTCACGGTGCGGATGTTCAGCGCCCGGGCCGGGAGGCGAGGAAGGTGAGCAGGAGCTTGCGCTGGAGGTCGAACATGACCGTCCGCTCCTCCTCCTCCATATGGTCGTAGCCCAGCAGGTGCAGGATGGAATGCACCGTCAGCAGCAGCATCTCCTCGACGGCGCTGTGGCCCGCCTCGGCCGCCTGCTTCGCGGCCACGCTCGGGCAGAGCACCACATCGCCGAGCAGGCCCTCTTCGGTGGGGTGATCGGCGCTGCCGGGGTGAGCTCGTCCATCGGGAAGCTCATCACATCGGTGGGGCCCGGCAGGTCCAGCCACTGCACGTGCAGCTTCTCCATCGCTTCCTCGTCGACGAAGAGGATCGACATCTCGGTCGCGGGATGCAGGTGCATCGCCTCGAACACGAAGCGGGCGAGCTCGACGAACTCCCGCTCGTCGACGACCGCGGTGGTCTCGTTGCGGATCTCGATGGTCATGCTCGGCTCCCCTTGTTCGTGCGATGACGGGCATCGCGGCTGCCGCCCGGCTGGATCTCCCAGCGTCCGTAGGCTTCGACGATCTCGCTGACCAGTCGGTGCCGCACCACATCCCGCGAGGACATGCGGCAGAACGAGATGTCGTCGATCCCGGCGAGCACCTGCTCCACCACCCGTAGTCCACTCTTCTGACCTCCGGGCAGGTCCACCTGCGTGACATCGCCGGTGACCACCATGGTGGAGTTGAACCCGAGCCGGGTGAGGAACATCTTCATCTGCTCGGGGGTGGTGTTCTGTGCCTCGTCGAGGATGATGAAGGCGTCGTTCAGAGTCCGCCCGCGCATATAGGCCAGCGGTGCGACCTCGATGGTTCCGGCGCTCATCAGGCGCGGGATCGACTCCGGGTCCAGCATGTCGTGCAGCGCGTCATAGAGCGGGCGAAGGTAGGGGTCGATCTTCTCACTGAGCCCGCCGGGCAGGAAGCCCAGCCGCTCCCCCGCCTCGACCGCCGGACGGGTGAGGATGATGCGGTCGACCTGCTTGCTCAGCAGCTTCTGCACGGCCATCGCGACCGCCAGATACGTCTTGCCGGTACCGGCGGGACCGATCCCGAAGGTCACCGTCGAGGACTCGATCGCCTCGATGTATGTCTTCTGCCCCATCGTCTTGGGCCGGATGGAACGCCCGCGCGAGGAGAGGATGGTGCGGGAGAGCACCTGCTCGAGCTTCTCTCCCGCCGCGCGATCATCTCCGTAGAGGTTCGCGGCACGCTGGACAGCCTCGGCGGTGACCGCCTGGCCCGTGCTCGCCAGCTCGATCAGGGAGCGCATGATGTGCTCCCCGCGCCGCAGCGCCTCCTCGGTGCCTCGCAGGGTCACCTGATGGCCACGGACGTGGACGTCCGTGTCCGGCACCGCGTCCTCGAGGGCGGCCAGTGCCTGATCGTTCTCCCCGAGCACCTGGAAGGGGCTCAGATGGTCGGGGATCGCCAGCTTCCGCTCACGCACCTCCGGGGTGCGTCCGGGGGCCGGGCCGAGAGCGTCCGTCACAGTTCTCCTTCTGCGAGCTTCCCGCCCGCCAGGACGTGCGCATGCACATGGAACACGGTCTGTCCGGCGTTCGCGCCGGTGTTGAAGATCAATCGGAAGTCGCCATCACCGTGCGCGGCGGCCACCTCGGCAGCGACCTGCGCGGTGTGGGCGAGCAGCGCGGGGTCCTGCGCGAGCTCGGTCACGTCCCGGCGATGTGCCCGGGGCACGACGAGCACATGCATCGGAGCCTGCGGGTGCAGGTCCTTGAAGGCGACCACGTGGTCGTCCTCGTGGACGCGCTCGGAGGGGATGTCCCCGGCGATGATCTTGCAGAAGATGCAGTCCGGATCGTGACGCTGTGTGACGGGCTCGGTGAGGCTGTTTCCCATGCTCGGGAGTCTACGGGAGCGAGGAACACCACCACGGCTTGGGGAACACCCGGAAGGTATGCGAAGTTTTAATCACTATGACGAAACTCGGAATCATCCTCGCCAGTGCCCGCCCGAACCGTGTGGGGGAGCATGTCTCCCGCTGGGTCCGTGACGCCGTCCCCACCGGCGTGGACGTGGATCTGATCGATCTGCGGGAGGTGGCCCTGCCCGCCTTCGACGGCACCACCAGCCCCAAGCAGGGCCTGCCCAAGGAGACGGATCACGCCCGCGCCTGGGGCGAGCGGATCGGCGCACTCGACGCCCTGGTGATCCTCACGCCGCAGTACAACGGCTCCTACCCGGGCAATCTCAAGACCGCGATTGACTTCCTCTACGAGGAATGGAGCGAGCTGCCCACGCTCCTGGTCGGCTACGGCTGGGGATCCGCCGGCGAGGTGCTCCCGCAGCTGGAGACCCTGATGACCCGCCTCGGCGCCGACGTCATCGGCTCGATCGGTCTGGGATTCCGTGAGGACCTCTCCGTCGAGGGCGAGCTGTTCGTCGCCGAGGAGAAGACCGCCGCGCTCGGTGAGCATCTCAGCACGATCACTCAGCGCGCGCTCTCCAACGTCGGCTGACCTTCAGCGCGGGCGGTCCAGGGCGACCGGGCCGTTCTCGGCCATCGGAAACACCCCGGCCACTCCGGCCTGCTCGGGACACGCGGGACACGCGGGACCACCCGAGTTATGCCGGACCACCCGGGCCACCCAGCGCACCCGGCCAGACAGAGACACGCAGGCCCACCCGAGACACGCCGGACCACGAACGCCGAGAACACCGATTCCGTGCATATCTGACAGGAATCGGTGTTCTCGGCGCTCTGCTGTCGGCGTGGCGAGCGGACCGTGCGGGCACGCAGTGCCCCAAACGGTGCGGCCGAAGGCTCAGCCCCAGCGCCCCACCAGGGCGCTGAGCACGGCGATCGCGGCGGGGCCGGCGGTCGAGGAGCGCAGCACCTCGGGGCCGAGCAGCACGGAGCGGGCGCCCGTCTCGCGCAGCTGCGCGAGCTCCTCGGGATCGATGCCGCCCTCGGGGCCGACGATCACGAGGATCTCCTCGAGACCGTTCTCGCTCGCGGCGCGCAAGTCTTCGGCAAGGCTCACCAGCCCCACGGACTCCTGCTCATGGAGCACCAGCACCAGGGTGTCCTCCGCCGACCGCTCCCCCAGCTCGGCCACGAGCTGCTTGGTGGTCACGGGCTCGCCGACCGCGGGGATCCCGGGCCGACGGCACTGCTTGACGGCGGCGCGCACGGTCGCCTCCCACTTGGCGCGTCCCTTGCGCAGCTTCTCACCGCGCCAGACGGACACCGAGCGCCGCGCGATCCACGGCACCACCCGGTCGGCCCCGAGCTCGGTGGCCGATTCCACGGCCTGCTCATCGCGCCCGCCGGTGGCCAGGGCCTGCACCAGCGTGAGGTGGGGCAGGCGCTGCACGGCCGGGGCGGGATCAGCAAGCAGGCGCAGATCCAGCGCCTCCTTGCGGGCGGCGATCACCTCGGCGAGGACCTGACGACCGGGGGCGTCGGTGAGCAGCACCTGCTCCCCCACTCCGATCCGCGCCACCTTCGCGGCGTGCCGCCCCTCGTCGCCCGCCAGCGCCAGGGCATCGCCCTTGACGGCGGTGGTCAGGGCGTCGTCGAGGATCAGGAAGCTCGGCGGCGTGCTGGGCATCAGGCGCTCTCCCGTCGGCTCAGAAGTCGCGCAGGCGCTCGCGGAGCTTCGCGAACGGGCCGTGGCCCTTGGTGCGGCGCGTGACCTCGTCACCGCGGAGGGCCGCGAGCTGCTGCAGCAGGTCCCGCTCCTCATCGCTGAGCGAGGTGGGCACGTCCACGTCCAGGACCACGCGGATGTCGCCGCGGCGCTCGCGGCGCAGCGGGGTGACGCCCAGGCCCTTGAGAAGGATCTCCTCACCGGGCTGGGAACCCGGGCGCACATCGAGCTCCTGGACGCCGTCGAAGGTGTCCAGCGGGATGGTCGCGCCGAGCGCCGCGGAGGTCATGGGGACCGCGACCGTGGTGACCAGGTCATCGCCGGCGCGGTCGAACATCTCGTGGTCCGTGACGGCGAGCTCGACGAAGAGGTCGCCGGAGGGGCCGCCGGCCTCGCCGGTCTCTCCCTCGCCACGCAGCTGGATGCGGGTGCCGTTCTCCACACCGGAGGGGATCCGCACGGTGACGGTGCGCTCGGAGACGGTGCGGCCGTGGCCCGAGCATCCGGTGCAGGGGCTCTCGATGACGTCGCCGTGGCCCTCGCAGGTGGGGCAGGGCGCCATCGTGACCATCTGGCCGAGCAGCGACTGGGCGACGCGCTGCACATGGCCGGAGCCGTTGCAGGCCGTGCAGCGGGTGGGGCTTGTGCCGGGTTCGCAGCAGGAGCCGGTGCAGCGCTCGCACAGCACCGCGGTGCGGAAGCTGACCTCCTCCTCGGTGCCGAAGACGACGTCGCGCAGGTCGATCTTCACGCGGCGCAGCACGTCGCCGCCGCGGCGCTGGCGCGGGACCGGGCCCTGGCCGCGGCCGCGCATGCCGGAGGCACCGGCGAACATGTCGAAGATGTCGTTGAAGTCGAAGCCGGCGCCGCCGCCTCCGGGGAAACCGCCCATGCCGGGGCCGCCGCCCATGTCGTACTGGCGGCGCTTGTCCGCATGGGAGAGCGTCTCGTACGCCTGGGAGACGCGCTTGAACTTCTCCGCCGCCTCCGGATCCGGGTTCACGTCCGGGTGGAGGGTGCGGGCGAGCTTGCGGTACGCCTTCTTGATCTCCTCGGTCGAGGCTTCGCGGGAGACGCCGAGGAGGTCGTAGTAATCGTCGTTCACTGCAGTGGGGTCCTTACCGGGGAGTCGGGGCCGCGGGCGGCGGGCCCGGGGCGTCGAGAGGCATGGCAGGGCGGGCGGTGGTCCACGGAGCCCGCACGAGGCTATTCGAGAAAGCGGGAGACGTAGCGGGCGATGGCCTGGACGGTGGAGATTCCGGTGACGTAATCCATCCGGCTGGGCCCCAGGATCGCCACATGGGAGCCCGCGCCGTACCCGGCACCGACCACGGCGGCCTGGTGTAGCGCCTGCTCGTGGAGCTCGGAACCGATGCGCACCTCGACGGCTCCCGGGGAGGCATGCATGTCGGTGAACAGGCGCAGCAGCACCAGCTGCTCCTCGAGCACGTCCAGCAGAGGCTCCACATCACGGGCGAAGTCCTCGGCGGAGCGCGCGATGTTGGAGGTGCCGGCCATCATGATCCGGCCCTCTGCACGAGTCGCCGCCAGTGCCGTCAACGCCTCCGCCACCTCAGCGGCGGCAGGGCGATCGGGCTGCGGGAGCGACGCGAGATAGTCGGCCAGAGGCGTCGCCAGGTCGGTGACCTCGCGGCCCGCCACCGTCCGATTGAGGTGATCGCGCAGCACCGCGTAGTACTCAGCAGGTTTGCCCGCGATGACGGGAACGGTGCGCTGGTCCACGCGGCCGGATTCGGTGATCAGCACCACCAGCAGCAGCGAGTCGGCGACCTTGACCAGCTCGACGTGGCGGATCCTCGCCTGCCGCCGGGCCGGGTATTGCACCATGGCCACCTGCTGCGTGAGCTGCGCGAGCAGGCGCACGGTGCGGCCCAGCAACTCTTCGACGTCGCCGGCGTCCTCGAGCAGCGCGCGGATCGCCCGACGTTCGGGCGCCGAGAGCGGCTTGATGGTCGCGACGTGGTCGACGAAGGCGCGATAGCCCTTGTCGGTGGGGACACGGCCCGCCGAGGTGTGGGGCTGATGGATCAGCCCCTCCTCCTCGAGCAGCGACATGTCGTTGCGCACCGTCGCGGCGGAGACTCCGAGCTCATGGCGCTCCAGGAGCGACTTGGAGCCGACGGGTTCGCGCGTGGAGACATAGTCCTCGACGATCGCGCCGAGGATCTGGAGCTTGCGGGCGTCCGTCTCGCTCACCTCCTGCGCTGCGTGCGTCCGTCTCGTGTGGTCTGGATTGGCACTCTCTCATGCCAGGTGCCAATCCTACGCGTCCCGGCGCGCTGCGCGGGGAGGCGTTCGCCACGGGTGTACGGTATCGCGCGTGTCTGCTCCCTCCGCTCGCTTCCCCGACCGGTACGGCCGTGACGTGCTCTCCTCCGGCCCTCCCGCGCATCACCGTCGGCGCCCCGTCGCCCGCGAGGTCGCCGCGCAGAAGGGGCTGGTCGTCGAAGAGGCCTCGACCGGCTTCACCGGTGCCGTGACCCGGGTCGAGAAGATCGCCGGCGAGCTGGTCGTCGAGCTCGAGGACGGGCGCGGTGTCCGGCGCACCTTCCCGCTCGGCCCCGGGTACATGATCGATGGGAAGCCCGTCGTGCTCAGCCGCGCCGTCGCGACGTCCTCTGCACCAGCGCGCAAGCGCTCCGCCTCCGGCTCCGTCTATGTGGACGGGGTGAAGGCGCGCACCGCCCGTGCGTCCCGCATCTGGGTGGAGGGCACCCACGACGCCGAGCTGGTGCAGAAGGTCTGGGGCCACGACCTGCGCATCGAGGGCATCGTCGTCGAGCAGCTGGAGGGCGCCGACAATCTCGCCGAGCGGGTGCGCGAGTTCGGGCCCGCTCCGGGCCGTCGGCTCGGAATCCTCGTGGACCACCTGGTGAAGGGGTCCAAGGAGTGGCGGATCGCCGCTGAGGTGATGGCTCTGCCCGGCGCCCGTGGCAACGTCACCGTGCTCGGCCACCCGTACGTCGACGTCTGGCAGGCGGTCAAGCCCGCGCGCGTCGGCCTCACCCGGTGGCCACACATCCCCAAGGGCACCGACATCAAGGTGGGCTCGCTCGCCGCGCTCGGCTGGCCCCATGAGGACAAGGCGGACATCGGCCTGGGCTGGAAGCGGATCCTGTCCACGGTGCGCTCCTACGCCGACGTCGAGCCGACCCTCTCGGGCCGCATCGAGGAGCTCATCGACTTCGTCACCGTCGATCACTCCTGAGCGGGGGTTATCCCCCACCCGATGCGGCGGCTCGCCACGCTGACGGCAGGGAACCGCGCTCGATAGGCTGAGCCCATCATCCCGATGCCGGTCTTCGGACCGGCCCGACCAGGAGAAGGAACCATGAGCCAGACTCCGCACCCTCACGATCCGTACGGCACCGAGCCCGGCACCCCCGAACCGCAGGCCGCCGAGCCGGGCAGCCCGACGTCGGATCCCGCCCTCCACCCTCACGATCCCTTCGCCTACGACGACAGCACCCGGCAGAACCCTGCCGCGCAGCAGGCGCCTGCCGCCGATCCCTACGGCGCCCCGGCGGCGACCGGGGCCCCGGCATACAGCGCTCAGTCCCCGTACGGCGCACAGTCCCCGTACGGTGCCCCGCAGTCCGCACCCGCCGGTGACGGGACCGATCAGCCGGCTCCCGGCACCAAGGGCGTCTACGAGGGGCCGCTGGACGGTCAGCCGCTCAGCCGCTCCGACTCGCGCATGTGGGGCATGTTCTCGCAGCTCGCAGTGGTCCTCGGGCACGTGGTCAGCTGGGGCTTCCTCGGCTGGGTCGGCCCGCTGATCATCTTCCTGATGTACAAGGACCGCGATCGCTTCGTGCGCTTCCATGCCGCGGAAGCTCTGAACGGCGCGATCGCCGTGGTCATCGCGCAGATCGTCCTGACCATCGCGGTCACGATCTTCGGCGTGGTCACCCTCGGGATCGGCTGGGCTCTGTACCCGCTGGTCGGGCTGCCGGCCCTGCTCCAGCTGATCTTCTCGATCATCGGCGCGGTCAAGGCCAACCAGGGTGAGTACTGGACCTACCCGGTCAATCTCCGCCTGGTGAAGTGACCTCCCCGGCGCTCAGAGCGCCGTGAGCACAAGAGCCCCCGAGATCTACGGATCCCGGGGGCTCTTGCTCTGCGCTCACACCCGGCTCAGGGCACCAGGTCGCGGATCACTGCATCGGCGAGCAGCCGCCCCTGCCGGGTGAGCACGGCGCGGCCGGCGTCGAGCGCTTCCGGGTCGAGGTGCCCGCGCTCGCGGTGCACCGCGAGCATCGGGCGTCGCTCCTCGGGGACCACGTCGACGGAGAGGCCATCAGCGATCCGCAGCTCGAGCATGATCTTCTCGACCAGCCGATCCTCGGCGGCGACCCGCTCGGAGTCCGCCACCGGCATCTCGCCCGCGGCGAGCATCCTCGCGTAGCGGCTGGGATGCTTCACGTTCCAGGAGCGCAGACCGTCGCGGTGACGGTGGGCTCCGGGGCCGATCCCCCACCAGTCCGTGCCGCGCCAGTAGGCGAGGTTGTGGCGGGAGCGCTGCTGCTCGGTGCGGGCCCAGTTGGAGACCTCGTACCAGGACAGACCGTCGGCACGGGCGAGGTCGTCGACCAGCTCGTACTTGTCGGCCATGTCGTCCGGGTCCGGCGCCTCGAGCTCGCCGCGGCGCAGCTGCCGTGCCATCGCGGTGTTGCCCTCGATGATCAACGAATACGCCGAGAGGTGATCGACTCCGCAGGCCAGGGCAGCCTTCACCGAGGTCTCCACGTCGTCTATCGTCTCGCCCGGGGTGCCGTAGATGAGGTCGAGGCTGACGTCGAGGCCGGCCTCCCGGGCCCAGGCCACGGCCTGTGGCACCTTCTCGGGATCGTGGGTGCGGTCCAGGGTGGCGAGCACCGACGGCACGGCGGACTGCATGCCGAAGGAGACGCGGGTGATGCCACCGGCGGCGAGCCGGGACAGCGAGGCGCGGGTGACGGAGTCGGGGTTCGCCTCGGTGCTGACCTCTGCGTCCTCGGCCAGGGGGATCAGAGTGCGCAGGTGCTCGAGCATCGCGACCAGGTCATCGGCCGGCAGCAGGGTGGGGGTGCCGCCGCCGAAGAACACGGTGGAGACCTGGTCGTAGTCGTATCCGGCCTCGCGGTCGCTCGCGAGGGTCAGATCCATCTCGCGCATCGCGTTGGAGGCGTACTCGGCCTGGGAACCTCCCCGCCGAGCTCGGTCGCGGTGTAGGTGTTGAAGTCGCAGTACCCGCAGCGCACCGCACAGAAGGGGACGTGGATGTAGACGGATAACGGGTTCACAGGCCCATCCCCAATCCGAGCCCTCGGCCCGTCGAGCGTAAGCGGTCCGGGAAGCCGGGATCCTCACCGGCGCGTCGCAGTGCGTTCTGGGCGCTGCCGACGAGCGAGTCGTACAGCACGGTTCCGCTCACCTCAGCCCAGTCGAGCAGGTCGCGGGCCTGCTGCGGGTCCAGCCCGCGGAAGGCGTTCCCGATGGTGACGCCGTGCTCGGGTCGGTGCAGCACCTCGATCGTGTCGCCGGCGGAGGTCTCCCCTCGACGAGCACCCGGAAGTAGGCACCTGCGCGGCCCGCGGCGGTGAAGTGACGGCCCCAGCGTCGGTCCCCGATCCAGGCGGCGAAGGTGCCGCAGGGATTGCGCACGGCGGTGGCCTCGAGCTCGGCGGTCCCGATCCGCCAGCGCTCCCCGATCACCGTCTCGTCGGTGTCCTGCCCGGTCGTCACGAGGTTCTCCCCGAACGATCCATCGGGCAGGTCCAGTCCATGCGCCGCGGCCAGCGCCTCACGGGTTTCGCGCGCGAAGGCGTAGACGGCCTTGAAGATCCCGCCGTGGTGCTCCCGGTCGCCCTGGACGTCGCCGAGCACCCCGTGGGGCAGCAGCCGGACCGGGCCGTCGACCGGTCGTTTGTCGATGCCGCTCATCAGGCCGCTCGCGGCGACCGGGAAGAGCTGGGCGACGGTGCAGACCGCCGCGATGCGTCCGGTCCCGGTGCTCACTTCTTCTTGGAGTCCTTGTCCTTGGGCATGTCGCCCTCGTCGGAGGAGAGCGCGGCGATGAAGGCTTCCTGCGGGACCTCGACGGAGCCGATGTTCTTCATGCGCTTCTTGCCCTCCTTCTGCTTCTCCAGGAGCTTGCGCTTGCGAGAGATGTCGCCGCCGTAGCACTTGGACAGCACGTCCTTGCGCATCGCGCGGATGTTCTCGCGGGCGATGATGCGCGAGCCGATGGCGGCCTGGATCGGCACCTCGAACTGCTGGCGCGGGATCAGCTTCTTGAGCTTGCCGGCCATCTCGACACCGTAGTTGTAGGCCTTGTCGCGGTGCACGATCGCGCTGAAGGCGTCCACGGGCTCGGCCTGCAGGAGCATGTCGACCTTGACGAGGTCGGCGATCTGGGAGCCGGAGACGTCGTAGTCCAGCGAGGCGTAGCCGCGAGTCTTGGACTTCAGCTGGTCGAAGAAGTCGAAGACGATCTCGGCCAGCGGCAGCGTGTAGCGCAGCTCGACACGGTCCTCGCTGAGGTAGTCCATCCCTCCGAGCGTGCCGCGCTTGGACTGGCACAGCTCCATCACGGCGCCGATGAACTCGCTGGGCACCAGGATGGTGGCCTTGGTGATCGGTTCGCTGATCTCGTGGACCTTGCCCACGGGGAAGTCGGAGGGGTTCAGCACCTCGACCTCGCTGCCGTCCTCCATCAGGACCTGGTAGACCACGGACGGGGCGGTGGAGATCAGGTCGAGGTTGAACTCGCGCTCGAGCCGCTCGCGGATGATCTCCAGGTGCAGCAGCCCCAGGAAGCCGACGCGGAAGCCGAAGCCGAGCGCGGTGGAGGTCTCGGGCTCGTAGAGGAGCGCGGCATCGTTGAGCTTGAGCTTGTCCAGGGCGTCGCGCAGCACCGGGTAGTCGGAGCCGTCGATCGGGAACAGTCCCGAGTACACCATCGGCTTGGGCTCCGAATAGCCCTCGAGGGCCTCGGTCGCGCCGCGGATGGAGGTGGTGATGGTGTCGCCGACCTTGGACTGGCGCACGTCCTTCACGCCGGTGATCAGATAGCCGACCTCGCCGGGGCCGATGCCCTGGGTGGCGCGCGGCTCGGGCGAGCTGACACCGATCTCGAGCAGCTCGTGGTGGGCGCCGGTGGACATCATGTCGATGCGGTCGCGCGACTTGAGGCTGCCGTCGATCACACGGATGTAGGTGACCACGCCGCGGTAGGTGTCGTAGACGGAGTCGAAGATCATCGCGCGGCAGGGAGCCTCGGGGTCTCCCTGCGGGGATGGGAGGGTGCGGACCACATGATCCAGCAGGTCCTCGACACCGACGCCGGTCTTGCCGGAGACGCGCAGCACGTCGTCGGGGTCGACCCCGACGAGCTGACCGATCTCCGCTGCGTACTTCTCGGGGTCGGCGCCTGGCAGGTCGATCTTGTTCAGCACCGGGATGATGGTGAGGTCGTTCTCCATCGCCAGGTACAGGTTCGCGAGCGTCTGCGCTTCGATGCCCTGTGCGGCGTCGACCAGCAGGATCGCGCCTTCACAGGCGGCGAGCGAGCGGGACACCTCGTAGGTGAAGTCGACGTGACCGGGGGTGTCGATCATGTTCAGCGCGTAGTTCACGCCATCGACCTGCCAGGGCATGCGCACGGCCTGGCTCTTCACGGTGATGCCGCGCTCGCGCTCGATGTCCATGCGATCGAGGTACTGGGCGCGCATCGCGCGGTCCTCGACGATCCCGGTGATCTGCAGCATCCGATCGGCCAACGTGGACTTGCCGTGGTCGATGTGGGCGATGATGCAGAAGTTGCGGAGCCGCTCCTGGGGCGTGGACGCGGGAAGGATGTCCCGTGCCTCGTCGGCAGCGATCCTCGGGGTCACCGGCTTTGGTCCTCTCGTCGATGGCGTGCCGGCACCGCTGTGCCGGTATCGGTCAATGGTCTCACGCGCGCGGGGTGCTCACCCGCGCCTGCTCGCCGCGCCGGGCGGACGTCACACCCGTCCCCGAACGGATGTTCCGCCTGCGCCGGTCAGTTCGCAGGATGGAAGTAGGTGGTGCCCAGAGCCCGGGTGACGGCGCCGGTGACCATCTGCAGCTGCTCCATCTCGTCGTCGAAGGATTCGACGATGTCGTCCAACGGACGGAAGCGCAGGCTCGCCAGCGCACGGCCGACGATCTGCCTGCCGGGTTCGGCGGTGCCGAGGCGGTCGAAGCTGTTGCCGTGCAGCTTCGCGAGCGCCTCGAGCGCCGCGTCGATCTCTCCGAGGCAGTGCGCGGCCGAGCGCGGGAAGATCGAGTCCAACAGCAGGAATTCGATCGCACGCGCCGCCCGCACCCGACCCCGATATGACCGGATGTACGCCTCGTGCGCGCTGCAGGAGCGCAGCAGCATCACGGTCGCGGCATCGGAGGAGTCCTCGAGATCATGCGCCTGCAGGTTCCGCGCAAGCATGTCGACCCGCTCGAGCAGCTGGCCGATCCGCAGGAACAGCCACGCCTCGTCACGGGTCATCGAGGAGTCCACGAGCCCGTCGACCACCGCACAGCGGTCCTTCGCGAACTGGAAGGCGCCGTGCATCCGGGAGGGGCGCACACCGCGCGGGAGCCCCAGGGTGGTGGTGTTCAGCGATTCCCAGACCTCCGTCGACAGCGCCTCCCGCACGCCCCGGGCGTTCTCGCGCGCGGTCTGCAGGGCGCCTGCCACCGAGGAGGGGTTCTGACGGTCGGTGACCAGGCGATCCAGCACCCGCTGCACCGTGAGGTCCGAGTCCTCGACGTCCTCGACACCGAAGATCTGGTAGACGCCGCGGCAGGCCGGAGCCGCGTCGAGGGAGGCGTCCTCGGTGATCGCCTGCAGCATGACGTCGAGGATGCGGGCGGTCTGGTCGGCACGCTCGACATAGCGACCGATCCAGAACATCGAATCGGCGATCCTACTGAGCATCATCGCGGGCCTCCTCGGCCGTGTCGGCGGGCGCCCCGGTCTCGTCCGCCACGTCATCGATGTCGATGAGGGGGATCGCCGAGGTCACGGGTTCGGGCTCGGCCTCCACCGGCTCCACCCGGTCCTCGCGAGGGTCGTCGTACTCGTCGTAGCTGTCGTCCAGCGGGTCCTCGATGTCGTCGACCACCGCCTCCGGGGCCTGGGACTGGGACTGGGACTGCGTCGGGCCGGCGTCAGGGGTGCGCACCGGGGCGAGCACCCAGGTGTCCTTCGAGCCGCCGCCGCGCGAGGAGTTCACGATCATCTCGCCGCGGGGCAGCGCGCCACGCGGGTGAGCCCGCCGGGCAGCACCCACACGTCATCGCCGCTGTTCAGCGCGAAGGGGCGCAGGTCCACATGGCGCGGCTCGGGCCCCTCCTCGACCAGGGTGGGGACGGTGGACAGCTGCACCACGGGCTGGGCGATCCACCCGCGCGGATCGGCCTGCAGGCGCTCACGCAGCACCCCGAGCTCCTCGAGGGAGGCGGCGGGGCCGATCACGATGCCCTTGCCTCCGGAGCCGTCGACCGGCTTGACGACCAGCTCGTCGAGCCGGTCCAGCACCTCTTCCAAGGACTCCGGCTCCTCCAGACGCCAGGTGTCGACGTTGGGCAGGATCGGCTCCTCGGCGAGGTAGTAGCGGATCAGGTCCGGCACATAGGTGTAGGTGAGCTTGTCGTCACCGATGCCGTTGCCGATGGCGTTGGCGACCACCACGTTGCCGGCGAGGATCGAGCGCACCAGCCCGGGCACCCCGAGCATCGAGTCGGGCCGGAACACCTCGGGATCGAGGAACTCGTCGTCGGTGCGCTTGTAGATCACGTCCACGCGTCGCAGGCCGGCGGTGGTGCGCATGTAGATGCGCTCGCCGCGCTCGACGAGGTCCGAGGCCTCGACGAGGTCCACGCCCATGGTGCGCGCCAGCAGGGAGTGCTCGAAGTAGGCGCTGTTGAAGCGGCCCGGGGTGAGCACCACGACCGTGGCCTCCTCGCCCGCCGTGTCCGGTGCGGCGGCCTGCAGGGCTGCGAGCAGCCTGCCGGGGTACTCGCCGACGCGGCGCACGGGGCGGGCGGCGAACAGCTCCGGGAAGCCCTGTGCCATGGCCCGACGGTTCGAGAGCACATAGCTGACCCCGCTGGGGGTGCGCACGTTGTCCTCGAGCACCCGGAAGTCTCCGGCCCCGTCGCGCACCAGATCGATCCCGGAGATATGGATCCGCACACCGTTGGGCGGGGTGTAGCCGCGCATCGCGTCGACCACATAGGTGGAGGAGGTGACCAGCTCGGCGGGGATCACGCCATCGGTGATCGCCTGCTGATCCTGGTAGAGGTCATCGAGGAACCGCTCGAGCGCGCGCACACGCTGCGTGACCCCGGCGGAGACGCGCGTCCATTCCTCGGCGGCGATCACCCGCGGGATCGCGTCGATCGGGAAGGGCCTCTCCTCGCCTGCGTAGTCGAAGGTGATGCCCTGATCGAGGTAGCTGCGGGCCAAGGATTCCGAGCGGGCGCGGAACTCCTCCAGGCCCAGTCCGGCCAGGGCGTCGTGCAGCGCCTGATAGGTGGGGTGCACGGATCCGTCGGGAGCGAACATCTCGTCGCCGCCGGTACCGGTCCGGGCGCTGTGGAACAGCGAGAGAGGCAGACATGCCTACCATTCTCACATCGTCCCAGCCCTCTCGTGGCGCAGATCGCCCAGGAAGCGAGAACCGATGTCCCTGGTCTCCCGGTTCACCTCAGCCCTCCGCTCCGCGGCGCGCAGCCCCGCCGTCCGCCGCAGCGCCCGCGGTCTCGGCCGTGCGGCGGTCCGGGCGGTGAAGGAGCAGGGACGTCCCTCCGGGCGCAGTCGAGGGTCCGTGCCCGAGGAGCCGCAGCGGCGACCCTCGAGCGGGGACAGCGCGCATGCCCTCGCGGACCGCACGGGCACCGCCCCCTGTCCTTCGACTACGCCCCGCGTGAGGACGGCCGCCCTGATCCGGGCGAGGTGGTGTGGGGGTGGGTGCCGTTCGAGGAGGACCTCTCCCAGGGGAAGGATCGCCCGGTGCTGGTGATCGCGGAGGAGGACGCCTCCATCGGCGGGGCCGACGGCGCCGGGGAGGTGCTGATCGCGCTGATGCTCACCTCCCGTGATCGCGGGCGAGGGTGAGGTGAGCACCGATGAGCACGGCTCGACCTGGGTGGACATCGGTGCCGGTGCCTGGGACAGCCAGGGCCGCCCCTCCGAGGTGCGGGCGGACCGTCTGCTGCGTCTGGCGCCCGAGGCCGTGCGCCGCGAGGGAGCGCGCCTGGATCGCGAACGCTACGATCGGGTCGCGGCCGCGGTCCGGGCCCTCCATGGCTGGCGCTGACCTGGCCCGACGGTCACGAGACACGCCGCACACCGGGGACGTCCCCGGGGTCGCCTCTGGTAGTGTCCTTCCCTGTATGTGTGACATACCGTTCGGTGTGCGCATGACGTGGTCCCGCCGTGTCAGGGGCGACGATTCGTGCGACCCGGGCGAGTACCCGTGGCAGCGACCCGGGCCCGACGTCTCCAGGCGAGTCCCCACCGCCGTCCCCGTCGGTCCCGTTCCTCGGCCGTCGCGGAAGATCCACCGCAGCAGCACTAGAGAAGAGTCCCCGTGGCAAACATCAAGTCCCAGATCAAGCGGAACAAGACGAACGAGAAGGCGCGCCTGCGCAACCGTGCCGTCAAGTCCGAGCTGAAGACCTACACCCGCAAGGTGAAGGCCGCCATCTCCACCGGTGACGCCGAGGCCGCCGGCGAGGCGCTGAAGACCGCCTCCCGCAAGCTCGACAAGGCCGTCTCGAAGGGTGTCATCCACGAGAACCAGGCCGCGAACCGCAAGTCCGGTCTCGCGAAGCTGGTCGCCGCAGTCGGCGCCTGAGCTTCACCCGCTTGACCCCACGAGGCCCCGCACACCACGACGGTGTGCGGGGCCTCGTCATGTCCGGGTCATATCCGGGCAGAGACTGCGGGGCTGAGCCCAACGAGCCGTGCGGGACTCACCGCGCCCGGCGGGCGCGGCAGATCCCCATCACCATCCGCTGCACTGACCACTGAGGGTCGCGGCC
Source organism: Brachybacterium sp. Z12 (assembly GCF_014400405.1). GTDB lineage: Bacteria > Actinomycetota > Actinomycetes > Actinomycetales > Dermabacteraceae > Brachybacterium. The sequence goes on from NZ_CP060496.1 coordinate 1,933,623, forward strand.
CGCACCCTTGACCTCGTGGTCGGCGCGGGCCACGGCCTCGAGCGCACGGGCCAGGGAGCGGTCGTTCCAGTGCCGCGCCTCGCGGGAGAGGTTGCGCAGCATCCAGTCCGGCATCCCGAGGGTGCGGGGGCTGGCGCCGGGGGCGGTGACCTTCGCCAGCGATCGCATCTTGGAGGCGATCGCTGCGACGATCGGCACCGGGTCGGCGCCGGCGAGCTGGGCCTGCTGGAGCAGTTGGAGCGCGTCCTGCTCGCGGCCGGCGATCGCGGCGTCCGCGACGGCGAAGGCGGTGGACTCGACCCGCCCGGCGGTGAGGGCGTGGACGTCCTCGACGGTCACCTGGATCGGCTTCTCCCCGGGTCGGGGGTGGAGTCCTCGATGAGCTGATGGCTGATCGCGGCGAGCTCCGCGAGGTCGGTGCCGAAGGCGTCGACCAGGGCGACCAGGGCTTCGGGCTGGATGCGTCGCTGAGCGCGGGCGAACTCCGCGGCGACGAAGGCCTGCTTGTCCGCGACCCGCTTGACGGGGCTCGCATCGACTCTCGGCACCCCGACCTTCTTGAGCGTGTCCAACAGCTTCTTGCCGCGGTTGCCGCCGCGGTGGACGAGCACCAGAGCAACCTCCGGCTCAGGCGCCTTGACGTAGTCGAGGAGCTCGCCGACCAGGGCGTCCGGGGCGGCCTGCAGCTCGGGGACGACCACGAAGCGGGGTTCGCCGAACAGCGAGGGGCTGGCCACCTGGGCAAGGGCGCCGGGGGCGAGGGCGTCACCCGAGAGGTCGTGGACCGCGACGGAGGGGTCCGCTTCTCGAGCGAGGGACCTCAGCCGTTGGACGGCGCGATCGGCGATCAGGGTCTCCGTACCGTGGATGAGCACGATCGGTGCGAGGGCGACGCTATGCCACTCGACATCGCTCACGGGGGCTCCTCACTGCTGGGGTGGATTGGTCGATCCTAGCGGGCCGGGCCGACGCTGCGCGGCACCGCCTGCCCATCGGCCGGTAGCACGACGGTGCCGTGGACATCGGTGCGCAGCACCTGGGAGCCGCTGTCCTCCAGCAGTTCCAGCAGCTCGTCGGTGGGGTGCCCGAAGCTGTTGTCCTGTCCGACGGGGACCAGGGCCAGGTCGGCGTCGAGCTGGTGGTAGAGCGGGGCGTGCTGGAAGCGGGATCCGTGGTGGGCGACCTTCACGATATCCGCCGCTCCGGGCGCGAGTGCGGCGAGCTCGGCCTGGGCCGCGGGCTCGAGATCGCCCAGCGTGATCAGGCGGGTGCCATCCGCCCAGACGACCTCGAGCGCGAGCGAGCAGTCATTCGCTGCGTCCCCCTCGCTCGATCCTCCCAGTGCCGCGCTGGCCCTGAGCGCGTCCTCCGCAGATCCCGGCCACAGCACGCGCACGGCGAGCCCGGGCCGCGACCAGGTCTCGCCGGTGGTGGCGACGGTGACCGGGCGCCGGCGGCCACCTGCGTCGCCGCCTCCGGCAGCGGGCACACCCATTGCTCTGCAGGCTGTCGCCGGCCGTTGAGCGCGTCGACGCCGCCGGTGTGGTCCTGATGGGGGTGGGTGAGCACGAGCAGGTCGATCCGCGTCACCTGGAGCCGGTCCAGGCACTGGCGCAGCGCTGCGGGATCGGGACCGGTGTCCAGGAGGATCGTGGGTCCGTCGCGGGTGGGCGCCTGGAGACGCAGCAGCACCGCATCGCCCTGGCCGACGGCGCACAGGGCAAGGCTCCAGTCCGGTCCGGTGCTCACCGGCAGCAACCGGCCGACCCCAGGGGCCAGGGCCGTCACCAGAAGGGCGGTGACGATCCAGCGCACCAGCGGAAGGCGGCGTGCCGCGAGAGCGATCGCCGCCACCAGCACCACGGCGATCGCGAGCAGCGCCCCGGTCGCTCCTTCGGGGACGGAGATGCGTGATCCCGGGAGGGCATCGGCGGTGCGGGCGATCAGCAGCACCAGGTGCGCTCCCCGCTCGCGGCGGTGTAGAGCATCTGCGCGGCTGGCGGCCAGAACGCACCGAGCACCAGTGCGATCAACCCGATCACGGTGGAGGGCCCCACCAGCGGTCCGACGATCATGTTCACCGGCACCGCCCAGATCGAGATCTCCGGGGTGAGCAGGATCAGCAGCGGGGTGCATGCGAGCTGAGCGACCAGGGGCACGGCGAGGACGAGAGCGGCCGTGCGGCCGAGCCGCCCTCCGCTGAGTTCGACGAGGGTGGTGGCCAGCGGTGGTGCGGCCAGCAGAATCGCTGCGGTCGCGAGGGCGGAGAGGAGGAAGCCGACGGAGGCGGCGGTGACGGGGTCGAGCACCGACCACAGCGCCACGGTGAATGCGAGGGCGGCGACTGGTGAGGCCCGTACCCCAGCGAAGCGCGCGGCCAGCAGCGGGACGGCCATCGTCGCGGCGCGCTGGACGGACGGCTCGTCCCCCACCAGCCACACGTAGCCCGCCACCATCATCCCGGCGGCGAGCAGGCGAGGGCGGCGACGCACCCCGGCCAGCAGCAGGGGGATCAGCACCGCGGCGAGGACCAGCGCAATGTTCGCCCCGGACACAGCGACCAGGTGGGAGATTCCGGCGCGGCGCATGATCTCCTCGGTCCGTTCGCTCATGCCGCTGGTGTCCCCCGTGGTCATGCCTCGCACCAGCGCGGCCTCGTCAGCGGGCAGATGCGCGGTGGCGTCCCGGGCAAGCTGCCGCAGGGCATGCCGTGCACTCTGCGCTCGGCCCTCCATTCCGCCGGTGGCCACGGGCTGCACTTCGGTGGCACGCAGGATCACGAGCGACCCGCTGACGGTGACCGTCCCGCGCACCTGGGCCGTGTCTCCGTCGCGGACTCGGTCCAGGCCCTCCTCCGCGTCGCCGGAGGCCCGCAGCAGCACCGGCAGCGACCCAGGCAGCGTGGTGTCCTCACGGCCGATCCGAGCGGCACCCTGGACGGTGCGGGCGCGCATCTGCAGCCCGTCCTGGGCCCAGCTCGGCCCGCCGCTCGGCGCGGCTGGATCTGCGGCGGCGACCACGCTGAGCTCCACGATCAGCCCGTCGGCGGCGGCGTCCTCGAGCAGTGCGTCGGTGCCGCCATGGCGTTCGAGGGCCGGGAAGAGGAGGATGCCTGCCAGCACCACGATCCCCAGGTGGGCATAGAGGCCTTGGGCGGTGCGGGTGCCGCCGCTGAGCGTGATCACGGTCAGCGCGAGCGCCACCAGCACGGCGCCGCCAGCCACCGCCGCTGCGGTCCCCGCCGTCACACCGAGAACCGCGAGCGCCCACACGCACGTGGCACCGGGCAGCAGGCGCAGGTCCGCGCGGCTCATACCGATGCCCGCTCTCGGATCTTCTCGAGGGTGGCGGGGCCGATCCCGGAGACCTCGAGCAGGCCGTCAACGGCGGTGAAGGGACCGTTCTTCTCGCGATGCTCGATGATCCGTTGAGCGATCGAGGGGCCCACTCCGGGCAGCTCCTCGAGCTCGGTGGCGCTCGCGGTGTTCAGATCGATCGTCCCGCCGGCGCCGGAGGCGGCCGGCTGCTCGCTTGTCGGGTCCTGTGGTGCGGGTGTCATCGGCGCGCCCCCCGGCGCCGGGACATGGATGTGCTCCCCGTCCTCCACCGGGCGCGCGAGGTTCACCACCGACAGGTCAGCCTCACTGCTGATCCCGCCCACGGCGTCCAGCGCATCATGCACACGGGACCCAGCTGGCAGATGCACCACGCCCGGCGCCTCCACCGCCCCGGAGACGTGGACGACGAGCTCGGTGGCCTCCTGGGCGGCAGCGGTGGGCGATTCCGGCGCTGCCGGCAGCTCGGACTCTTCCTCGGGCTCCTCTTCGGGTTCTTCCTCGGCCTCGTCGATCTGCACCTCCGCCGCGGGCCCCGTCTCGAGCGGCACGGCGGTGCCCGAGCCGGAGAGGTGGATCGCTCCGACCGCGATCAGCACCAGCACCGCGATCCCGACCAGTGCCGAGGGCGACGGAGAAGGCAGCGACAGCCGTCGCTGCGGTCTCGCAGCGGTGTGATCGCGGCGCTCGATCAGCGCCTGACCGGTACGGCGATGCTTCCCGGCGCGACCTCGCCTCGGTCCCTCGGATCCGGCCTGTGCTCCCATGCCCGCGAACCTAGACGGATCGGGCCCTCCCGAGCCGGCTCAGCCCGAGGCCTGGGGACGCAGGACCGCTGTGGAGGAACCGTCCTGCCTCGCTCCGCTGGGTTCAGCCGAGGCCCAGCATGACCAGCCACTGGCGCCGGAACGCGATGGCGATCACCACGACCACCAGCAGGTACCACAGCAGCGTGAGCACCACCCAGCGGCGCAGCAGGTTCGCCAGCGGCGCGGGCGGGCGCAGGTCGCCGCTCTCGATGGTGTGGGCGAGCGAGGCGAAGAACATCGGGGCGGTGACCGTCCAGATCACCATGCACCAGGGGCACAGCGCCTTGATCAGGAAGATCGCCGAGATCGCCAGGAAGTGCACGTAGCCGAAGGCGAAGGTCATCCCGCCCAGCCGGGCCCAGCGGGACCAGAGCGGCAGCACGGTGCCGGAGGCCATCAGCGCGCCGACCACTCCCATGATCGCGAATCCACCCAGCCCGAGCGCCATGTTCGGGATCCCCAGCGCGGAGGACTGCCAGGTCATCATCACGTTGCCGCAGGAGATCAGCGGGTTCACGTCGCAGGAGAGGGTGGCGTCGGGGTTCTCGAGCAGGATCTCCTTGCCGAGCTGCAGCTCGAGCGAGGCGATCCACCCCACCAGCGCGCCGATCAGCAGCACCAGGCCTGTCAGCCGCCTGCCGGCGCGGCTCTTCGAGGACCGCTCGGCGGCCAGCTCCGCGTCGATCTCGGCCAGCAGGGCCGCATCGTCGCGCGGGGAGTCGGTGGGGTGCTTCTCGCTCATCGTGCAGGCGCCCTTCAGACGACCGGGTGCTCGCGGAACCAGGCGGCGAGGTGCTCATTGCCCTCGTCGAGGCTCACGCGCGGGGCCCACTGCAGGCGCTCGCGCGTGCGGCGCTGATCGAACCAGTGCGCGGTGGACATCTGCTCGGCCAGGAACTCCGTCATCGGAGGTTCGTCGTGCCCGGGGCGCTTCTCCCAGATCCGCTCGATCACGCGGCCGGCGAAGCGGGCCACGCTGCCGGGCAGGTGGATGCGCGGATGCGGGACCCCGGCGGCGTCGCACCAGCCGGCGAATACGTCGCGCACGGTGCGGGGCTCGCCGTTGGAGACCACGAAGCTCTCCCCGTGTACGGCCTCGATGCGGTCGTACGCGGCGACGATCGCGTCGGCGGCGTTGGTGACGTAGGTGGTGTCGATCAGGGCCATGCCGTCGTCCAGCAGCGGCAGACGGCCGCTGCGGGCGCGATCCACGATCCGGCCCACCAGCTGGGTGTCCCCGGTCCCCACACCACGTGGGGGCGGATCGAGGTGACGAGCAGCCCGTCGGTGCCGTCGGCCTCCATCGCCAGCAGCTCGGCGGCAGCCTTGGTGCGTGCGTAGGGGCCGCGGGCCTGTGACGGGTCGGCGGGGGTGGCGTCGAGTCCCACGATCGCGCGGCCCAGATGGGCGACCGACGGCGAGGAGATGTTCACCAGTGCGCCGCCGCCGTTGGCGCGCAGCGCATCCAGGACGTTGCGGGTGCCGTCGATGTTGATCGCGCGGTACTCGCTCTCCGGGCCCGAGATGGAGACCTTGGCGGCGAGGTGGATCACTGCGTCGGCGCCCTTGACCGCCCGGCGCACGTCCTCCGGCTCGGTGAGCGATCCGCGCACGTCCTCGATGCCCTCGAGCCCGGCGGGCCGGCGCTGGAAGGCGCGCACGGTCGCGCCGCGGTCGCGGAGGATGGTGGCGACGGCGCCGCCGAGCATGCCGGAGGCACCGGTGACCAGGATGGTGGGCGCGCTCACAGGGCGTCCGCCTTCTCCCCTGCAGGGTCTGCTCGGACCAGCGCGACAGGGCCGCACGGTCGATCTTCGAGTTGTGACGGATATCCGTCGGCAGTGCGCGGGTGGTGAACACCGCGACCACCTCGGCGCCGCAGCGGTCTCGCACAGCGCGCCGCACGGCCTCCTGCAGGGGACGGCTCGGCCGGGCGCGGATGGCCCGCCTTACCGGGGCGGTAGCCCTCCTCGGTCTCGAGGATGACCACCACCTGCTGGGTGCCGCGGGGGCCGACGACGGCGGCGCCGGCGCGACGCACGGTCGGCACCGACTCGGCGGCCTCCTCGACCTGGACCGGGGTGAGCAGGCCGCCGGCGGTGGCCAGCACGTGGTCCGCGCGACCCTCGACCCACAGCCTGCCCTCCTCATCGAGGTGGCCGACATCGCCGGTGGCGTGCCAGCCCTCGAAGCGCATCGCGGTGTGGGTGGTGCGCCAGAGCATCAGGTAGCGGTCCCGCACATGCGGGCCGCGCACCAGGATCTCGCCGCTCACGCCGGGGGCGTCGATGATCGCCCCGGTGGTGCGTCCCAGCTCGTCCATCTCGGCGATCGCGATCTCGACGCGCGGCACCGGACGGCCGACGCAGACGCCGGAGCCCTCGCCCGCCTCCTCGATGCCCTCGAGGTCGATCGCGGCCACGGCCAGGCACTCGGTCATGCCGTACGGGGTCAGCGCCCGCGCGTTCGGCATCAGCGAGCGCAGGTCGCGCAGGAGGTGCGCGGGGATCGGCGCACCGGCGGAGAAGAAGCTCGCCGCGTCGGCCATGGCGGCGCGGCCGGCGTCGTCGAGCTGGTCGGCGGTGTCGAGGATGTTGCGCAGCGCCGCGGGGGCGGTGAACACGGCGGGGCGGCCCAGTGCCGCGATCGCCGCGGCCAGCGCCGGTGCGGTCAGCTCGCCGGGGCGGGTGATGTCCATGTCGGGCACCACGGTCGGCGCTCCGAGGGCGGGGCCGAGCAGTGCGAAGGTCGCGAACCCTGCGACCAGGCCGCGCTCGGGTGCCAGCTGCAGGGTGTCCCCCACCGCGGTGAACATCGCGCCGAGCTGGCGGTGGGTGAGCACCGCGCCCTTGGCCGGTCCGGTGGAGCCGGAGGTGAACAGGATCGCAGCGTCGGCCTCGGGATCGGGCCACGGTGCGTCCAGCGGGGCGCCGAGTTCGCGCATCACCGAGCCGGAGCGGGCGAGCTCCGCGATCGAGGTCTCCACGCCGAGGGCGACGCGGTCCACCGTGGGCAGCTGCTCGACCGAGAGGCGGCGGCCGGGCCAGCCTAGGGCGCGGGCGCCCACCAGCGCCTTCTTGATGCCGATGAACCAGTCGGGGTGCGAGCCGATCACCGCGCGGGTCAGGCCGGGCAGGCCGAGGCCCGCGTCGGCGACCACGGCGACGGCACCGATGCGGAAGCAGGCGTAGAGCACCCCGGTCAGGTCCGCACCGGGAGTGATCAGGAGGCTCACGCGGTCCCCGGGGCGCACGCCGTGGGCGAGCAGTCCGGCGGCGATGTCGTCGACTCGGCGGTTCAGCAGGGACCAGGAGATCTGGCGGTCCTCGCCGTCGTCACCGCCGAGCTCGACCACGGCGGCGCGGTGCGCGTGCACCGGGTCGGCGGCGAGCTCGACGATCGGCGCGCCGATATGGCGCTCGGGTGCGGGCTCGGCGTAGGAGGAGACGGAGCGCCAGACGGGCGCCTCGGTGCGGGGCTCCTCAGCGGTGCCGAAGTTCGTGTGCAGCCAGTCCGCGACCATGCCGGCGACGTCGGCGTCCTCCCACACCAGGTGGGAAGCCTTTTCGAAGCGGTGGACATCGGCGTGCGGGACCCGCTCGATGAGGTCGCGCAGGAAGCGGTCGTTGAAGGTGATGTCCTTCGGCCCCCAGGCGAACAGGGTGGGGACGTTCAGCTCGCGGATGCCATCGGCGACCCGCTCGAGGGTGGGCCGGGAGGGGTGATCCGCCGCGGCCGGGATATCGGCGACGAACTGGTCGATGCCCTGGCGGCGGGCACGGGTGCGATACGGCGCGAGGTAGGCGTCCTGCACCTCCTTGGGCAGCGCGGGCTTGGACAGCGCCAGCGTGGTGCGCAGGAAGGTGTCGGTCAGCGACGTCGAGGGGGTGCGGAACCACGGCGCGGTCGCGAGCTGCAGCGCCTTGGGCAGCGCCTCCTCGAGCTTCTGGTGGACGCCGGTGTTGGTGAGGATCATCCCGGCGAGGTCGTGGCGGTTGTCCAGTGCCCAGCCCGCGGAGATCAGGCCGCCCCAGTCATGGCCGACGGTCACGACCGGGCCCCGCAGGGACAGCGCATCGGTGAGCAGGGACAGGTCGGTGACGCGGTCCTGGTAGCGGCGCTTCATGCCGGTCCGCTCGGACCAGCCCATCTCCAGCTGATCGACGGCGATCAGGCGCCAGGGGATGTCCGCGCGCACCAGCGAGCGGAACAGGAAGGAGTAGGTGGGGTTGCCGTGGACGGCCAGCAGGGTGCCGCGCGGGGTGATCCCGCGCTCGGCCAGCAGCGGACCGGAGTCCAGCAGATGCCAGCGGCGCAGCTCGCCCGAATGGTCGCGCACCTGAAGGGTGCGGCTGAGCCGGGGATCCACCCCGGGCATCGCCGGGATCCCGGAGTCTCCGGGAGAAGAAGCGCGTCGGCGCCCTGTGCTGCGGGTGGTGCTCACCACTCGACCTCCATCATCGCCGTGTTCAGACCTGAGCCGACCCCCATCAGCAGCACGCGTTGCCCTCGCTGGATGTCGTTCTGGATGTGCGCGAGAGTCATCGGCACCGCTTCGGCGGCGACGTTGCCCCAGTCCCCGAGAGTCATCGGGATGCGGTCCATCCCCACTCCGGTGATCTTCGAGAAGTTCCGGATGTACACCGTGGAGACCTGATGGGGGATCACGAGATCGAGGTTCTTGAAGTCGTGCCCCGCCGCGTTGGCGCCCTTCCAGGTGTCCAGGATGAGCTGGATGCCGTTCTCGAGCAGGCCGGCGGAGTCGGTGCGCATGTCCTGCATGTCGGCCACGCACAGCTCGTGGTGCTCGGTGCCGGCACGGGCCTGCGTGTGCTTCAGCCGGTGGCCCTCGGGATGCTCGTCGGACGGTCCGAGGACGGCGGCTGCGGCGCCGGAGCCCAGGGTCAGGGAGGCGAACTGGTTGTTGAAATCCGCGCGGGTGGAGGTCTTCGAGTTCAGTCGCTCCACGGTCCCGCGCTGTACCTCCTCGACGTCCTCCGCACCGACGACCAGGGCGTACTTGATCTGCCCGGAATCGATCATGGCCGAGGCCATCGTCATCGCGTTGACGAAGCCGAGGCAGGCGTTGGTGATGTCGAAGTTCATGCAGCCGGGCGGCATGCCCAGCGAGTGGTGGATCCCGGTGGAGACCGCGGGTTCGAGGTGCTGGCGGGAGACGGAGGCGTTGATCAGCAGGCCGACCTGGTCTCGCATGATCCCGGCCTTGGCCATGGCGCGCTCTGCGGCGAGCACCACGCCCTGCTTCCAGCCGTTCTGGGTGTCGCGCCACCAGCGGCGCTCATAGACGCCGGCGACCCTCTGCAGCACGCCCTTGGGCAGCCGCAGGCGCTTGCGGGCCGGTGCGAGCATCTCGTCGATCTCATCCGAGGTGACCGTGACCTGCGGAAGGCTCATCTCGATCGCCAGCAGGCTGGTGTTCCTGTGGACGATCCCTGTGTTCCCGTTCCCCATCAGCGTGCGCTACCTCGTCAGTCCGTGTGCTCGTCGTCGTCGCAGGGGTCCGGAACGGCCCCCGCACATGCATCCGTCATTGTCACACCCGCTCCTGGGGAGACACTCATGAGGTGGTCGATCCCACGTCGTCGCCATCGGATTCCTCGTCGAGATGGTGCCCGAGGTGGTGGCGCGCGAAGGCGAGGCTCTGGCGCAGCGTGCGCTCGCGCATCTCCGGATTGTTGCTGGTGGAGACCTCCAGCAGCACCGAGCCCTCCCAGCCGCGGTTGGCCAGGCGTCGCAGCACCTCCGCGCAGGGCTGGTTGCCCTCGCCCGGCGGCAGGTGCTCATCCTTGGTGGTCTTGCCGGAGCCGTCGGCCAGGTGCAGGTGGGTGAGGCGGTCGCCGAGCCGATCGATCATCTCGAGCGCGTCATCGCCGGCCGTCGCGGCGTGCGAGAGGTCCACGGTGACGTGGGCGTAGTCCTCATCGGTGGGGTCGTGATCGGGCAGGTAGTTCAGCAGCTCCCGCACCCCCAGCCGCCACGGGTACATGTTCTCCACCGCGATCGCGATGCCGTGCTCCTCCTCGAGCGCGCGGACGCCCTCGACGAAGCCGCGTGCGTATCTGCCCTGCCAGCGGAAGGGCGGGTGCGCGACGATCGTGGGCACCTCGAGCTCCTTCGCGATCTCGACGGTGCGCTCGATCTTGATCCAGGCGTCGCGCCCCCACAGCCCCTGCAGGAAGAACAGGGTGGGTGCGTGGAGGGAGAGGATCGGCTGCTGGTACCGCTGCGAGTACTCGCGCAGCAGGGCGGGGTCCTGGCTGTCCTTGGGATAGGAGACCATCACCTCCACCCCGTCGTACCCGATCTTCTGCGCCAGGCGAAAGGCTTCCTCGGCCCCGGCAGGGAACACGGAGGAAGTCGACAGGCCCACCGGGATCCGGCGCTGAGGCGCCTGGTCGCTGCGGGGGTCTCCGGCCGACAGCCGCTTGGACAGCGCCTCCCGAGCGGCACGCTGAGCGCTGTTGGGGCGGGTGTAGGGCTTGCGGGCACCGTCTCGCGGCGCATCCGTCGAATGACGGTCACGGCGTGGGCTCACGGCATCTCCTCAGGACTGAGCGGGCGTGGTCAGTATGCAACAGGCGGCGCGCCTAGACTCTCCGGCATGTCTGTTCGCGATCTCACCGCCGAGGACTTCGTCGTCTACAAGACGATGACCTCAGGCGCTTTCGGGGGCCCCTTCGATCCTTCCTCACCGGGGGCGGCACGCGACTTCTCGCCCGGCCAGACCGCGATCGGCATCGACGCCGCGTCGGTGCCCGGCGGGCTCGACGGGGTCATCGCCGCCGGGGCGCGGATCCGCCATGACCGGGTCACCCTGGGCGGCGGTGTGGCCCGCTGCGGCGGTGTGGCGGGACTCGCCGTGCACCCGGCCCATCGCGGCGATGGCCTGTTCGGGCAGCTGCTCACGGCGGTCATCGCGCGCTGCGATGCCGAGGGCCTGCCGCTGTCGATGCTCTACCCCTCGAACCCGGCGATCTATCGCCGGTACGGCTACCAGGTGGTCGCCCGCAGCGAGTCCCTGATCGTGCCGCTGGTGGATCTGCAGCGGATCGCGGCCGTGCCGGATCGGCGACTTGTCCCCGTCACCGAGGCCACGATGCCCCGGCTGCGGGAGCTCTATCACCGGCTGAGCGCGCATGACAACGGGATGCTGCGCCGGGAGGCGCCGCTGTTCGACGAGGGCCTCCCCGGCGGGGGCTGGTCCGCACTGCTGCTCGAGGATGGATCCGGCACCGACCACGGCTACCTTTCCTGGACCCGTCGTGGTGAAGCCGCGGACGGCGTCGGGCTCGAGGTGCATGAGCTGATGGGCCGCACCCGCGCCGACCGCCTCGCACTGCTGCGTTCCCTGGGCTCGTGGTCCACGGTCACGGAGCTGGCCCGACTGCGGGTGCGCAGCGAGGATCCGGTGCTGGACGCGCTGCCCGGCGGCGGTGCCCGCCCCGATCCCGACCCGGTGCCGCTCGTGATGATGCGCGTGATCGACACCGCAGCGACGCTGCGGGCGCGCCCTGCGCCGGGCGGCCTGCACGGAGCGGTGCGGCTGCTGGTCGAGGACGACACCGTCCCGGCGGGCACCTGTCACGGGGCCGGCACCTTCCTGGTCTCGGCCGCCGACGGCCGCATCAGCGCCGGGCCCGACGACGGCACCACCGAGGACCTGCTCGGCACGATCCGCCTCGACATCCACGCGGTGTCCCTGCTGCTGGTGGGTGGCCGGCGCCTCGCCGATGCCCGCCGACTCGATCTCACCGCGGTGGCCGATCCGGCCGCCGAGACATTCCTGGATGCCCTGCTGGCCGGCCCTCGGCCCAGCGTCCTGGATGCCTTCTGACCCCGCCCCACCGACCCCGGAGCCCCCTGCATGGCCAAGCTGCACTTCAAGTACGGAGCGATGAACTCCGGGAAGTCCGACACGCTGATCAAGACCGCGTACAACTACGACGAGCGGGGCCTGGCCACGCTCACCGTGAAGCCTGAGCTCGACACCAAGGGCGAGGACTGGGTGGTGGCGCGCGGCGGCGCACGCCGACGGGTCGACGTGCTCGCGGCCGCGGGCGACGATGTGCGCGCCCGGGTCCAGGCCACGGCCGACGAGCGCGGGCTGCGCCCGCTGCACTGCGTGCTGGTGGACGAGTCGCAGTTCCTCGAGCCCGCTCAGATCGACGACCTGTTCCGCATCGCCAAGCAGGACGGCATCTCGGTGATCTGCTACGGGCTGCGGGCAGACTTCCGCACCGAGATGTTCCCCGGTGCGTCCCGTCTGTTCGAGCTGGCGGACAACATCGAGAAGCTGCCCACGATGTGCCGTTGCGGCTCGCAGGCGGAGTTCAACTGTCGCGCTCTGGACGGCCGATTCGTGTTCGAGGGCGAGCAGGTCGCAATCGACGGGTCGGAGGTGACCTACATGTCGCTGTGCGGTCCGTGCTTCATGCAGGAACAGGAACGCGCCGGCGTCACCGTCCTGGGGTGACACAGGCGCGTCCGGGTGCTGAGGGGCTCAGGAGCTGAGCGGCTTGTCCTCGCCGACCTCGGCGTCGCCGCCTGCGCTCGCGGTGTCCGCGGCGCTCTTGGCAGCGTCGTCCTGATCGCCGCTGAGGCGCTCCTTGGCGCTGCCGGCGGCATCGGAGACCTTGCCCTGGACGTTCGAGGCAACCTCGGGCGCCTTCTCCTTGACGGTCGATGCGGTGTCCTGCGCGACCCGGGTCGCCGTCTCCTTGGCCTGGGTGGCGCGGCGCTGGACCTCGGGGTCGTCGGCCACCTGCCGGGCGCTGCGCTCGAGCGACTCGTAGGGACCGCGACCGGCGCGGGATCCGACGACGAAGCCGATCGCGAGTCCGGCCAGGAAAATGAACTTCTTCATCAGTGCCTCCAGGGTCGTCCGGTGTCTGTGCACCGCATCGTGTCACAGCCTCGCCGCCATGGCAGGTGCTCGCCGACCGAGCGGTCCATGGGACGGCAGTGGCAGGCGCGGCGGGGTTCGTCCCACTTCGGTCCCAGATCGGTCACAGAACCTCCACGTCGCGGGCCCCCTGGCCCCGTATTCAGGCCGATCGAGGACCTACGATTGAGGCCCGCACCGTCGCTCTGAACGAGAAGGAGACTTCGTTGTCCCCGATGCCCCTTTCGCAGTCTCCGCTCGATGATCCCGTGTCCAGCTCCGTGACGGTGGAGGACGTCTCCGCCCAGGTGCGCAGCTGGGTGGAGGCCGCTGCTCTCCGCCCCGTACCGCGCCCCGCGAAGATGCTCTCGGACCTGCTGCGGGACCCGAAGGGTCTGGACTTCACCCTCGGCTTCGTCGATCGCGTCATCCGCACCGAGGATCCGCGCGCCGCGGCGGTGGAGCTGCGCCGCCTGGCCCAGGATCCGCCCGCCTTCCTGCCCGCGGCGCTGCGCCGCGTGCTCGGCCTGGGCGGTCTCGCCTCCCAGCTCGCCCCCACCGCGGTGGTGCCCACCGCACAGGCCACGATGCGCCGCATGGTCAGCCATCTCATCCTGGACGCACGCCCTCGCCCGCTGAGCGCCTCGATCGCGCGCCTCACGGCCGACGGCACGAAGCTCAACATCAACCTGCTCGGCGAGGCGGTGCTCGGTGCGCAGGAGGCCTCGCGCCGGATGCAGGGCGTGCGCGAGCTGGTGGAGCGTGAAGATCTCGACTACCTGTCCATCAAGGTCTCCTCGCTGGTGGACCATCTGCCGCTGTGGGCCGCCGCCGAGACGGTCGACCACACGGTGGAGACCCTCCTGCCGCTGTACCTCGAGGCCGCACGCCGGGACCGGCCCACCTTCCTCAACATGGACATGGAGGAGTACCGGGACCTCGAGCTGACCCTGCAGGTGTTCGAGAAGCTGCTGGACCGTCCTGAGCTCGAGCACCTCCATGCGGGCATCGTGCTGCAGGCCTACCTTCCCGACGCCCCCTCGGCGATGGCTCGGGTGCGGCGCTTCGCCGAGCGGCGGGTCGCGGCAGGCGGCGCACCGCTCAAGGTGCGCCTGGTCAAGGGCGCGAACCTGGCGATGGAGCAGGTCGACGCCTCGGTGCACGGGTGGACGCAAGCACCGCTGCTGTCCAAGGAGGAGACCGACGCGCAGTACAAGCGGATGCTGCTCGAGGGCCTGGATCCCGCCCGTCTCGAGGCCGTCCACCTGGGGGTGGCCGGCCACAACCTCTTCGACGTCGCCTTCGCGCATCTGCTGATGCGTGAGCGCGGCATCCCCTCGGGCCCGGGCCACGGTGTCGAGTTCGAGATGCTCGCCGGGATGGCTCCCGGGCAGCAGGCGGTGGTGCGGGAGGCGACCGGCACCATGCGGCTGTACGTGCCGATCGTGCACCCCGATCACTTCGACGTCGCGGTCTCCTACCTGGTGCGTCGCCTCGAGGAGAACGCGTCCTCGCAGAACTTCCTCTCGGCCGCCTTCGAGCTGGACACGTCCGAGGAGCTGTTCGAGCGCGAGCAGCAGCGCTTCGTCCGCGCCCTGGACCGCGCGCTGGAGGAGACTCCCTGCCCACTCACCGCGATCAGGACCGCTCCGCCGAGGTCGCCGGTGCGCGCGGGATGCTCCCGCTCGGCTCCCCGGCCTGCCGGCCGTGCCCGGCGCTTTCCGCAATACGCCGGACACCGACCTGTCGTCCCCCGCGAACCAGGAGTGGGCCGGACGGATCACCCATCGCATCCGCGGCTCCGAGCTCGGTCTGGACGAGGCCCGGGCCGCGCGCCTGGAGACCATCGAGGCCGTGGACTCCGCGATCGCGCGGGCCCTCGCCGCACAGCCGGACTGGGCGGCGATCGGGGTGGAGAAGCGCGCCATGATCCTGCGCCGGGCTGCGGGGACCCTCGCCGCGCACCGTGCCGAGCTGCTCGAGGTGATGGCGGCGGAGACGGGGAAGGCCCTCGAGCAGGGGGATCCCGAGGTCAGCGAGGCCATCGACTTCGCCCTCTACTACGCCGAGCAGGCCGAGCGGCTCGCGGCCCGGAGCGATCTGCTGGCCGCGCCGCGCCCGCTGACGCTCGTGGCCCCGCCGTGGAACTTCCCGGTCGCGATCCCGACCGGCGGGGCGCTGGCCGCGCTCGTGACCGGCAGCTGCGTGATCATGAAGCCGGCTCCGCAGTCCCGCCGCACCGGTGCCCTGGTGGGGCGGCTGCTCCACGAGGCCGGCGTCCCCCAGGACGTCTTCACTCTGGTCGACGTGCCGGAGGATGAGGTGGGACGCGCGCTGATCTCCGATCCCCGGATCGACCAGCTGATCCTCACCGGTGCCTCGGAGACCGCCTCGCTGTTCGCGTCCTGGCGCCCGGAACTGCGGATCCTCGCCGAGACGAGCGGCAAGAACTCGATCATCGTCACCCCGCAGGCGGATCTCGACCTGGCCGCCCGGGACGTCGCCGCGAGCGCCTTCGGGCATGCCGGGCAGAAGTGCTCGGCGGCCTCGCTGGTGATCACCGTCGGCTCGGTGACCCGTTCGCGCCGCTTCTCCGCACAGCTCGCCGACGCGGTGCTGAGCCTGCACGTGGGCCGGCCCACCGATCCCACCGCACAGATGGGGCCCGTGGTCGAACCGCCCGGGGAGAAGCTCCGTGCCGGCCTGACCGAGCTCTCCGACGGCGAGGCCTGGCTCTCCCGGCCCCGGCAGCTCGACGAGACCGGCACGCTCTTCTCCCCGGGGTCCGCACCGGTGTCGAGGAGGGCTCGCCCTTCCACGTCACCGAGTACTTCGGACCGGTGCTGGGCGTGGTCCATGCCGACACCCTCGAGGAGGCGGTGCGGATCCAGAACGGCACCGCCTATGGGCTCACCGCCGGGATCCAGTCCCTCGAGCCCTCCGAGATCGCCTGGTGGACCGAGCACGTCGAGGCGGGCAACCTCTACGTCAATCGCGGCATCACCGGTGCGATCGTCCAGCGGCAGCCGTTCGGGGGCTGGAAGCGCTCCTCGGTGGGCCAGACCGCGAAGGCCGGCGGCCCCAACTACCTCGTCCACCTCATGGACTGGGTCGACGGCGCAGCGGTCCCGGACCCGGCCACGGACGCTGCAGCCTGGTCTGCGGCGGCACGGCACAGCGACCGCGAGCACTTCTCGAGCATCTTCGCCCCACGGGATGTGCAGGACCTGCACGGCGAGATCAACATCCTGCGGTATCTGCCGCTGCCGGTGATGCTCCGTGCCGCTGAGGGCACCGCGCCGTGGGCGCTTGAGCGGGTGCTGCAAGCCGCGGCGACCGCGGGCGCCGAGGTGGAGGTCTCCCCTAGCTCACTCGGAGCTGGCCGAGATCGCTCGCGCGGCGGGCCTGCCCGAGGACAGGGTGACGGTCGAGGACGCTGCGAGCTTCGCGGCCCGCGTCCCCGCTCTCACCCAGTCCCGCATCCGGCTGCTCGGTGAGGCGGATCCCGCTCTGCGCGACGCGATCGCCGCACACATCGAGGTGGCGCTGTTCACCGGGCCTGTGGTCGCAAGCGGTCGAGTGGAGCTGCTTCCCTTCCTGCGCGAGCAGGCCATCAGCGCTACGAACCACCGCTACGGCAATCCGCTGCCGCATCCGCTGGATCTCACCGGCGGGAAGGGCTGGTCGCGCGGGCAGGCCTGAGACCGTAGCCTGCATCGGACGAATTCGCCCTCTGACGGAGATCCCATGGCCGACGACACCTCAGCGCGCCCGCGCGCCCGGGACCCGTTTCTCGACAACGCGCGCGGGATCCTGATCACCCTGGTGGTGGTGGGTCATACGCTCGAGAGCTTCTCGGTGATCGAGGGCGTGCTCGGCGGCACCCTGTACAAGGCGATCTACTCCTTCCACATGGCCGCGTTCGTGATCATCTCGGGGTACCTGTCGAGGTCCTATCGCAATGAGCCGCGACAGGTGAAGCGGCTGCTCACCGCGATGCTCGTGCCCTACGTGATCTTCAGATGGTGCACGAAGCAGGCAAGGCGCTGCTGCTCGGTCAGGATTTCGAGCTGCAGCTGTTCATGCCGGCCTGGACCATGTGGTTCCTGTTGGCGCTGCTGCTGTGGCGACTGCTCACCCCGGTGCTGCGCCAGCTGCGCCATCCGCTGCTCTTCGCGGTGGCCGTCTCGGTGGTCGCCCCGCTGGATCCTGACCTGGATTCGACGTTGACCCTGGGCCGGCTGGTGGGGATGCTGCCGTTCTTCGTGCTCGGTCTGGTGTGCACGCCGCAGGTGCTCGAGCGGATCCGTTCCTTCCGCCACCGCTGGGTGGGAGCACTGGTCCTGCTGGCGGCTGTGGCCTGCGCTTTCCTGCTGCGGGAGGACGTCCACAACGCGCATTTCTACCTCCGCAGCGCCTATGACGAGGACGCGACCGTGCTGTGGAGCGTGGCGGTGCGCGTGGGCGTGCTGGTCGTCGGAGTGGTCGGGACTCTCGCCCTGCTGCTGGTCACACCGCGGGGAATTCCGCGCTGACCGCGGTGGGTGCCCGTTCGCTGACGATCTACCTGCTGCACACGGTGCTGCTGCTGCCGGTCCGCTACGCCGAGGCGCTCCCCACCTGGGTCGAGACCTGGTGGGGAACGCTGATGCTGGTGGGCGCCGGTCTGGGCCTGACGGCCGTGCTGGCCACCGGGATAGTCGGCCGTCTCACCCGCTGGGTCACCGATCCTCCGATCGGGCAGTGGCTGGTGCGATCCGACGAGCAGCAGCCAGCACGCGCCCCGCGCGGTGAGCGCTCTTCCTGAGCCCGAGGGTCAGCTGGCCGAGGCGGTGCCCACGTTCGCGCCCTCGGGGACCTCTCCGCCTTCTTCGCCGAGCACGGCATCGCCCACCACGGAGACGTCGGCGCCGAAGGTCCAGTCGCCCTGCACGTCCAGGCTGGCGGCCTCCTTGAGGGAGGGGACGCCGTGCGGGAACCGCGGCTCGAAGTCCTGGATGAGCTTGTAGGAGCCGCTGTGCAGCGACACCTCGGGCACGTTGTCCACCTGCTGCACGAGAGCGGCCCGCTCGTCGAGGGCGTAGGCGTCCGAGCGCACCAGCAGCAGATCGCTGGTCGCCTTGACGGGCAGGAAGCGGTCCCGACCGACGACGATCGCGGTCGCCCCGTCGAACACCTCGATCGCGGCGCCCATCGCGGACTCGATCTGGTAGACGGGTGTGCTGGTCTTGTCGGCCGGGTCCACGGTCTTCTCGTTGCGGATCAGCGGCAGGCCCATCACGCCGTCGCGCTCGGCGAGCACTGCGGCCATCTGCTCGAGATCGAACCAGAGGTTGTTGGTGTGGAAGAACGGGTGGCGGTGCTCATCGGTGAAGAAGTCCATCTCCTCCTCCGGGGTCTGCGCGGTGTCACGCAGGATGAGCCGGCCGTCGGACTTGCGCACCGCGAGGTGGCCGCCCTTGCGATCGGCGGCGGTGCGGCGGCACAGCTCCGCCGCGTAGGGCGCACCGGTGGAGGCGAACCAGGAGGCGATCACCGGGCTCGGCACGGTGCCGAGGTTGTCCGAGTTCGAGACCGAGGCGTATTTGAAACCTGCGTCCAGCAGCTGCTGGAGCAGGCCGGAGGTCTGCAGGGCGGTGTAGATGTCACCGTGGCCGGGCGGGCACCACTCGAGGTCCGGCTCGGCCTCCCACTGCACGGGGGTGAGGTCGTCGACGCGGAGCTTGGGCTCCTTGTTCTGCAGGAAGTCCAGCGGCAGATCGCCGACGGGCAGGTCCGGGTACTTGGCGAGCACGTCGAGGGTGTCCTCGCGGGTCCGGAACGAGTTCATGAAGATCAGCGGCAGGCGCGATCCGGTGCCGCGGCGGGCGGCGAGGACCTGCTCGACGATGATGTCCAGGAAGCTCTTCCCGTCACGCACCGGCAGCAGCGACTTGGCCTTGTCCAGGCCCATCGACGTGCCCAGGCCGCCGTTGAGGTTGATGATCGCCAGCTGGTCGAAGACCTGCTTCGCGTGACCGACGTCGATCTTCACGTCCTCGAGCTGCGGCGGGTCGAGGTACGGCTCGATGGTGTCCTCGGGGATCGAGCCGGTGACCCCGTCCTCGAGCTGACCGTAGTAGTGGGAGAAGACGTCGATCGCCGTCTGCGCCACGCCTGCGTCGGCCATCTTCTGCTGTGCTGCGGCAAGTCCTTCGATGCTCATGTCACCAGGGTATCGGGGTCGGGGCGTGCCGCACGACGCAGGCTCAGGGGCGGAACTCGTGGGAGGTCGCGGAGACCGTCATCGCGGTCTCCTCCCCCGCCGTGCAGCTGACCGTCCCACCCTTGAGGCTCTGGCACACCACGCCGTAGGCGGAGAGCACGGCGCCGGCGGGCAGCTCCGTGACGTCGTCGGCGAAGTCACCGTCCGGCCCCAGGGGCCAGTAGGCGGGGTCACTGTGCGCAGCGAATCCGGCGCCGTCCTCGCTGATCTCGATCGTGTTGGCCGGTCCTGTGCCGTCGGGCGCCGGCGCTTCGATCCCTTCCTCGAAGGTGCCGTGGCATCCGGCATGGCCGCGCTCCTCGCCCTCTCCCGGCACGATCGAGCAGACCAGGTCGGAGCCGGGCACCGTGAAGCCGTACTCGGCGCCCTGGGACCCGAACACGGCATGCTCGCTCATGTCGACCGCGAAGCCGTCCAGGGGGACGGTGCCCTTCGGCAGCGCTGTGAGGTGGGAGTCGTCCAAGACGCACATGGGCACCTCGGTGAAGACGCTCGGCGTGTGCACCTGCCCGGAGGCGATCGCGCAGTTCCACGCTCCGGGGTCCTCTTCGGCGGTGCCGTCGGCGTAGCTCCAGGTGTCGACATCGGCGAAGATCTCCTCCACCTCCCGGCAGGAGACACCATCGTCGCTGCGCAGCACGGTGAGGTCGAAAGCGGGAACCTCGCACCACGCCGTCTCGGCGGCGGTGGGCTCCTCCGTGGACCGCTCGTCACCACCGCCGTCAGACTGCTGCTCCGTCTCGCTCGCCGGCTCGGTCTCGCTCCCCTGCTCCGTCTCGTTCGCCGTCGTCTGCCCGCCGCTCGGCTCTGCGGCACCGCACCCGATCAGTGCGACCCCGCTGACCAGCATCACCAGCGCCTGCAGTCCTCGGCGCATGCCGCTCACCCCTCGCATGGTCCTCCCCTTCGATCCTCGTCGACCCCGGCATGAGCAGTATGCCCGAGCTCGAGCCGCGGCCAGTGGGCAAGCGCCCGCAGCACCGAACGATCGTGCGTCGCGAGCACAACAGCGGAGGCGGTCTCCTCGAGTGCGGAGAGCAGGTCATCGACACCGCTGATGCCGAGGTGGTTGGTGGGCTCATCGAGCAGCAGCACGTCGGGCCGGGAGGCGAACAGCGCTGCGAGGGCGCGCCGTCTGCGCTCCCCGGGCTGCCGTGATGACCCGATGGAGACACCGGCCCGCCGTCGTCCTCCTGCGCGAGCAGTCCGGTGCGTGCGCCACCCAGCGACCGCACCGTTCCGGCCGACGGCCGCAGCTCCCCTGCCAGCACCCGCAGCAGCGTCGTCTTGCCTGCGCCGTTGGGCCCCACCACCAACAGGCGGTCACCGCCTTCGAGGCGCAGCGTGGTCTCCTCCAGCTGTGCCGGTCCGCCGCTGGGGCGGTCCACACGCACCTGGTCCGCCCGCAGCAGGGGCGTGCCGGATCCGGTCTCGGCGGAGGGCAGACGGAGGCGGGGCGGGGGCGCGGGCACCTCGAGACGGTGCTGCTCGAGCTGGTCGATCCGCTCGTTCATCGCGCGCACCACGCCGGGCGCCCGGCTCTGGCGCTGGTGCTTCCCGGTGCCCTTGTCGGGCCGCCATCCGGTGGACAGCCGCGATCGCGCCGCATCCGCCCGGGAGCGCAGCCGTTCGTGCTCGTGCTGCTGAGCCCGGTGGGCGTCCTCCCAGGCGGCGCGGTGGCGGCGCCTCGCCTCCTGCCACTGCTCGAGATTGCCGCTCACCAGCAGCGGTCTGCC
This sequence comes from Brachybacterium sp. Z12, assembly GCF_014400405.1. Classification (GTDB taxonomy): domain Bacteria; phylum Actinomycetota; class Actinomycetes; order Actinomycetales; family Dermabacteraceae; genus Brachybacterium. The sequence continues at coordinate 1,954,670 of NZ_CP060496.1, forward strand.
GTCGCTGGTGGGATCGAGGTCGAGGAAGCCCGTAGCGACCTCGGCCAGCAGGGCACGATCGTGGGAGACGATCGCTGCGGCACCCGGGTGCTCCTTCAGCGCGAGGGCCAGATGGGTGAGCCCGCGGGCGTCGAGGTGGTTGGTCGGCTCATCGAGCAGAAGCAGGTCGTCGCGGGCCGCGATCACCCCTGCCAGCCGAACCCGGTAGCGCTGGCCCACCGACATCGACCCCAGGGGGCACCCGCGGTCGGTGATCGCCCCGACCTCGGCGAGGGACACCTCGAGGCGGCGCGGAGCGTCCCAGGCGTCGAGCAGCGTGGCCGCTGTGAGCGCATCGTCGTAGCGCTGCGCTGCGGCGGCCGTGTCCTCCCGGAGCGACTCCGCAGCGACGTCGAGCTCTCTCAGCGCCGCCAGGGGGCGGGCCAGGAGCTCATCGAGCAGATCGCCGACGGTGCGGGGCCCCGCCTCTGCGAGCACGAGCTCCTGCCGCACGAGGCCGAGGCCGCCGTGCCGCTCGATGCTGCCGCCGTCGGGTATGAGATCGCCGCTGAGCGCCTCGAGGAGGGTGGTCTTCCCGCGGCCGTTCTCGCCGACCACGGCGAGCCGGTCCCCCGGAGAGAGGGTGAGGTCCACCCCGCGCAGCAGCACGCGGCCGCCGCGGGCGAGGTGGAGGTCCCGGGCACGCAGGTGCGCGGCGGGTGACGTCTGAACAGGGGTGTACGAAGCCATGTCGTGCCTTCCGGTGGGAGTCACCGGGCATGGCAGATGCCGCCCGGTCTGGATCCGGACGACGACGCGAAGGGGTGTGCTGGGGCGCCGCCGTCAGCGACGGGCGCGGGGGCGCGGCGCGATGGCCGCGAAGCACTGGCAGAAACTCGACATGGCAGCCACCGTAGGAGGACCGGCATTTTCTGTCACGGGAATATCACCCGCCTACGATGGCGCCATGGCAGATTCCCTGGCCGCTCTGCGCGCGCTGGTCCGCGACCATGACATCCGTGGCTGGCCTCCACCGCCACGGTGGACCGGGAGGTGCTCGCCGAGATGGAGCGGCTGCGCGCCTCAGGTCTAGGGGTGTTCGTGCTCACCAACGGCACCGATCGGGTGCCCGAGGAGCTCGACGAGCTCGGCCTGGGCGACTTCCTCGGAACGCGCCGCCGCTTCCTGCTGAACACGGCGGACCTGGATGCCGCCAAGCCCGACCGCGAGGCGTTCGTGCGGTCCCATGCACGGATCGAGGCCGAGCTCGGCGGAGCGCTGGACGCACAGCAGGTCGCCTTTCTCGACGACTCCCCACGGCACGTGCGCGGAGCCGCCGAGTTCGGTTGGCACGCCGTGCTCCACACCGCCGGCTGAGGCCTCCCCGTAGCTCTATCGCGGTAGACGTCGGAGAAGGCCCCCGCCCTCCCCTAGAATCGACAGCTATGAGCACAGTCCTGTCCGCGGTCGCCTGGCCGTACGCCAACGGTCCCCGCCACATCGGCCATGTCGCCGGCTTCGGCGTTCCCTCCGACGTCTTCTCGCGCTACATGCGGATGGCCGGTCACGACGTGCTCATGGTCTCGGGCACGGATGAGCACGGCACCCCGATCTTGGTCGCCGCCGACTCCGAGGGCATCAGCGCCCGCGAGCTCGCCGACCGCAACAACCGCCTCATCGTCGAGGACCTGGTCGCGCTCGGGCTGTCCTATGACCTCTTCACCCGCACCACCACCCGCAACCACTACCAGGTGGTGCAGGACATGTTCGTTTCGGTGCGGGACAACGGCTACATGGTCGAGCAGATCACCTCGGGTGCGATCTCCCCGTCCACCGGCCGCACTCTCCCGGACCGCTACATCGAGGGCACCTGCCCGATCTGCAACGCCGGCGGCGCCCGCGGCGACCAGTGCGACAACTGCGGCAACCAGCTGGACCCCACCGATCTGATCGACCCGGTCTCGCGCATCAACGGGGAGACCCCCGAGTTCGTGGAGACCTCGCACTGGTTCCTGGACCTGCCTGCGCTGGCCGGGGAGCTGGGTCGCTGGCTCGATGAGCGTGAGGCCACCGGGATGTGGCGTCCCAACGTGATCCGCTTCAGCCAGAACATCCTCGAGGACATCCGTCCCCGCGCGATGACCCGTGACATCGACTGGGGCATCCCGGTGCCCGGCTGGGAGGACCAGCCGAACAAGCGCCTGTACGTGTGGTTCGACGCGGTGATCGGGTACCTCTCCGCCTCGATCGAGTGGGCACGTCGCAGCGGCGATCCCGAGGCTTGGCGGAAGTGGTGGAACGATCCCGAGACGCTCGGCTACTACTTCATGGGCAAGGACAACATCGTCTTCCATTCCCAGATCTGGCCGGCGGAGATGATCGCCCAGAACGGCAAGGGGGACAAGGGCGGTCAGCCCGGGAAGTTCGGAGAGCTGAACCTGCCCACCGAGGTGGTCTCGAGCGAGTTCCTGACGATGGAGGGCAAGAAGTTCTCCTCCTCCAAGGGTGTGGTCATCTACGTGCGCGATGTGCTGGAGCGCTACCAGCCCGACGCGCTGCGCTACTTCATCTCCGCCGCGGGCCCCGAGAACCAGGACTCGGACTTCACCTGGGTGGATTTCGTCTCCCGCACGAACAATGAGCTGGTGGCGGGCTGGGGCAACCTGGTCAACCGCACCGCCGCGATGATCGCGAAGAACGTCGGCGAGATCCCTGCTGCGGGCGATCTCGAGGAAGTCGATACCGCACTGCTGGATCAGATCCGCGAGGGCTTCACCACCGTCGGAAAGCTCATCGAGGCGCACCGTCAGCGCGCCGCGATCGCCGAGATCATGCATCTGGTGGGCGAGGCGAACGCCTACGTCTCCCGCACCGAGCCGTTCAAGATGAAGGCCGAGGAGCAGCGTCCGCGCCTGCTCACCGTGCTGCACGTGCTGGCCCAGGCGGTCACCGACCTGAACACGATGCTCGCCCCCTTCCTGCCGCAGTCCGCGAACGCGGTGGAGAAGGCGCTGGGCGGCACTCGGCAGATCGCCCCGATGCCGCGCATCGACGAGGTCGAGGATCTCGACGGCGGCCCCGGCTATCCGATCATCACCGGTGACTACACGGATGTGCCCGCTTGGGCGCACCACCCCGTCGGCGTCGGACAGACAGTCGTGAAGCCCACCCCGATCTTCGTCAAGCTCGATCCGAGTGTCGCCGAGCAGGAACTCGAGCGTCTCGAGGCTGACGCGGAACAGTGACTCCCCAGCCGTTGTAGTAACACTTTCTCTAGAAACTGTTACTACACTGGGGTCGTGAGCACAGTTCCGGCATCGCCGCTTCCCGTGCCACCCGTGGGGCGCAGACCGGGCCTGTGGCGGGTCGCCGACGACGGGTTGGCCTCCCGCTCCGCCCGCTCGCGCGGCACTGGCGCGTATGAGGCCACGCTCCCCGCGGCCCTCGTAGCCCAGATGTTCGCCGTGCCCGGGGGCTCGCGGCCGATGTCGCCGATGCGGAGACCGCACTGGTGGCGTTCGATGCCCACGCCGCGACCCGTCTCGGCGCCGACCATCCCGCGCTCGGACCGATGAGCGCGGTGCTGCTGCGCACCGAGTCTGCCTCCTCCTCCCAGATCGAGGACCTCACCGTCGGTGCGCGTCAGCTTGCCCTCGCCGAGCTGGATGAGTCGCGCAGCAGCAATGCTCGTGCCGTGGTCGCCAACGTCCGCACCATGGAGGCTGCGCTTCGGCTGGCTGCGGAGCTCGATCTCGAGGCGATCCTCGCGATGCATGCAGAGCTGCTGGCCGGTGCGGAGGATGCAGGCCGTCTGCGCGAGCAGCTGGTCTGGGTGGGCCGCAGCGGGCTGAGCCCGTTGGGCGCCGTCCATATCGCTCCGGAGGCCGAGGATGTTCCCGCCGCGATGCAGGATCTCCTCGCCTTCGTCGCCCGTGACGATCTGCCCGTGCTCGTGCACGCCGCGATCGCCCATGCCCAGTTCGAGACCATCCATCCCTTCACCGATGGCAATGGACGCACCGGCCGTGCGCTGGTCCATGCGATGTTGAGCGGCAAGGGTCTTCTATCCACCACCGCCCCGGTATCCGCCGGGCTGCTGACGAACCTCGGTGCGTACACCACCGCGCTGACCGCCTTCCGTGCCGGGGATGCGCGACCCATCGTCGAGGAATTCGCCCGGGCGGCCCGGTACGCCGCGGTCACCGGGACCCGGCTGGTCGATGACCTCGCCGGGCAGCTCGCGGAGGACCGCGAGCGGCTGACCGGGGTGCGCCGTCACGCCCTGGCATGGACGGTGCTCCCGAGGCTGATCGGTCAGCCGATCGTGAAGGCTGCCCACATCCAGCGCACCCTCGGAGTGCCGGCGATGACCGCCCAGCGCGCCCTGGCCCAGCTCACCGATTCCGGTGTGCTGCAGGAGGCGACCGGCCGTTCACGGCACCGGGTGTGGCAGCACCTCGGCATCCTCCGCATCCTGGACGCCTACGCCGCCGAGGTGCGGCGCGCGGGCTGACCGCGCGGCCGGTCGGTGCCCTGTCCGGGCGCCGAGGGGTTACGGTAGCCGCCCGAGTTCTTCGGCAAGGAGGCGATCTCGCCATGTCCACACCCGATACCCGCTCCGGTGCAGGCCCTGCACCGACCCAGCGCCTGAACGCGAAAGTCGTCGGGATCTCCGTCGCCGCCGCCGTCGGCGGTTTCCTGTTCGGCTTCGACACCTCGGTGATCAACGGCGCCGTCAATGCGCTCTCCGACGAGTTCTCCCTCGGCGCCGGGCTCACCGGCTTCGCGGTGTCCTCGGCCCTGCTCGGCTGCGCCGTCGGCGCCTGGTTCGCCGGTGCCCTCTCCAACCGCTTCGGCCGTATCCCGGTGATGGTGATCGCCGCGATCCTCTTCTTCATCTCCGCCGTCGGCTCGGGTCTGGCTTTCGGGGTGTGGGACCTCATCGTGTGGCGAGTGGTCGGCGGTCTGGGCGTCGGCGCCGCGAGCGTCATCGCCCCCGCCTACATCGCGGAGGTCGCCCCGGCGAAGTTCCGTGGGCGCCTCGGCTCCCTGCAGCAGCTGGCGATCGTGCTCGGTATCTTCACCGCTCTGCTCTCGAACGCGATCATCGCGAATTCGGCGGGCGGCTCCTCGGAGTCCTTCTGGTTCGGTGTCGCCGCGTGGCGCTGGATGTTCATGATCGAGGCGGTGCCCGCCGCCGCCTACGGCGTGATGGCTCTGTTCCTGCCGGAGTCCCCGCGCTATCTGATCCGGAAGAACGAGGTGGACCGGGCCTCGAAGGTGCTCTACGACTTCACCGGCGAGCCCGACGTCAACCTCAAGATCGAGCAGATCCGCAAGACGCTCGAGCGGGAGGAGAAGGAGAGCCTGCGGGATCTCCTGGGAGGGCGCTTCGGCCTGAAGCCCATCGTGTGGCTCGGCATCCTGCTGTCGCTGTTCCAGCAGCTGGTCGGCATCAACGTCATCTTCTACTACTCGACCACGCTGTGGCAGTCCGTCGGCTTCGACGAGTCGCAGGCCCTGCTCACCAGCACCATCACCTCGGTGATGAACATCGTCGCCACCATCATTGCGATCCTGCTGGTGGACAAGGTGGGACGCCGCGTGATGCTGCTGGTCGGCTCGGCCGGCATGGCGGCGTCGCTGGGGCTGATGTCACTCGCCTTCTCCTTCGGTGAGGTCGCCGCCGGCAGCGACGCGATCACGCTGCCCGACCCGTGGTCCACCGTCGCGCTGATCTCTGCCAACGCCTTCGTGATGTTCTTCGGCACCACCTGGGGCCCGCTGGTGTGGGTGCTGCTGGGCGAGATATTCCCCAACCAGATCCGTGCCTCCGCGCTCGCGGTCGCGGCCGCCGCTCAGTGGGCGGCGAACTGGGCTGTCTCCGCGTCCTTCCCGACGCTGTCGAACATCGGCCTGACCTTCGCCTACGGCCTGTACGCCTTCTTCGCCCTGCTGAGCCTGGCGTTCGTGTACTACTGGGTGCCGGAGACGAAGGACCGCGAGCTCGAGGACATGGACACCCTCGAGCTGGGCCGCGGACGACAGAGCCGCCAGGAGGACTGAGCCCGGGGGCTCAGCCCTCGAGGGTGGCGCGGGCTGCCTCGGCGATGTGCGCCGAGTCGATCCCGGCCCAGGAGAGCAGCTCTTCCGTCGTCCCGGAGCCGGGCACCCCGTCGACCGCGAGATGCTTCAGATGCAAATCGGTGATCGGCTCGGCGGCGAGGGCTGCGAGGACCGCGGCGCCCAGACCGCCCTCGGCGTGGTGGTCCTCGGCCACCACCACCCGCCCGCCGGTCTCGCTGACGGCCTCACGGATCCCCTCGGCGTCGATCGGCTTGATCGAGTAGGCGTCGATCACGCGGGCCCGCACCCCTGCTCGGCGAGCGTGTCGGCTGCGGCCAGCGCCTGGTGGAGGGTCACGCCGGCACCGATGAGGGTGACGGCATCGTCCGGGGAGCTGCGCAGGGTCTTCGACCCGCCGACGGGGAAGCGCTCGTCAGCCCCGTAGAGCACCGGGTATCCGCCGCGGGTGGTGCGCAGATAGCTGACCCCGCTGATGTCCGCCATCTCCGCGACCAGGGCGGCGGTGGAGGTCGCATCGGAGGGGTAGAGCACGGTCGAGCCCTGCGTGGCGGCGATCATCGCGAGATCCTCCAGGCCCATCTGGGAGGGGCCGTCGGCGCCGATCTCGACCCCGGCATGGGAGCCGATCAGCCGCAGATCCACCCGGGAGACGGGAGCCATGCGGATGAAGTCGGCGGCGCGGGTGAGGAACGCGGCGAAGGTGGAGGCGTAGGCGAGGTAGCCGCGCACGGACAGGCCGGTGGCGGCGGCCACCATCTGCTGCTCGGCGATGAACATCTCGAAGAAGCGCTCGGGATGGGCCTCGATGAAGTCGGCGACGCCGGTGGAGTTGGAGACCTCTCCGTCCAGGGCGACCACCCGGGGTCGGCGGCGGCGAGCGCGGCCAGGGCGGGGCCGTAGGCCTTGCGGGTCGCGATCTCCTCACCCTTGTCGAAGACGGGCAGCTCGACCGTGCCCCTCCCGGAGGGCGCCGGTTCGATCGTCGGCGGCATCGGTCCGCGCACCTGGAGGGTGCGCTCGCCGCCGAGCGCGGTGATCGCCTCCTCGGCCCTTTCCTCGGGCATCGGCTTGCCGTGCCAGCCGGCTTCGTCCTCGACGCCCACGATTCCCTTGCCCTTGATGGTGCGGGCGAGGATCACCAGCGGCCGGTCGAGCTCGTCGTCGGCGCGGGCGAGCGCGTCGTCGATCTGGGCGATGTCGTGGCCGTCGATGATGACGGCGCGGGCCCCGAAGGCCTCGACGCGCGCGGCGTACGCGTCCATGTCCCAGCCGAGGGCGGTCTCGCCCCGCTGGCCCAGGCGATTGACGTCGACCAGGGTGACGAGGTTCGTGAGCTTGTAGTGCGAAGCGGTCGCCAGGGCCTCCCACATGGAGCCTTCGGCGAGCTCGCTGTCCCCGGCCAGGACCCAGACCCGGTACGGCGCGCGGTCCAGGTGCTTGCCGGCCAGTGCGATGCCGACGCCGTCGGGCAGTCCCTGCCCCAGCGAGCCGGTGGCGACGTCGACCCAGGGCAGCACCGGGGTGGGGTGGCCCTCGAGCCGCTGGCCGAAGCGGCGGTAGCCCTCCATCAGCTCCTGATCGGAGACGACGCCTGCGGCCTTGTACACGGAGTACAGCAGCGGCGAAGCGTGGCCCTTGGAGAAGATCAGGTGGTCGTTGCCCGGGGCCTCGGGGGTGTCCCAGTCATAGCGCAGATGGCGTGACATGAGCGTGGCCAGCAGGTCCGCGGCGGAGAGGCTGGAGGTGGGGTGGCCGGAGCCGGCGCTGGTCGAGCTGCGGACCGAGTCGACGCGCAGCTGGGCGGCGAGCTCCGGGATCTGGTCGAGGTCGAGGCCGTTGTGCATGGACATGGTCATCATGACTCCTTCTCGGACCGTCGCCGTGGGAAGGGTCCCCTCCCGGCGGATCCGTGACAGATCGTGCCTGACCTGTCCACAGTAGGAGTGCGCCGCCGGTGGCCGCAATGTTCCGCGACCAGCCGGTCGGTGCTCAGAGGTCGAAGACGCGCAGCGCGACAGCGTGCTCGCTCCCGGCGGCCTCTCCCCGCCGCGCAGGATCTCGGGGATGAACTCTTCGGGCCGCGGATGATCCTGGACGTGGGCCAGGTAGGCCTCGTGGGCGTGCAACGACTCGACGGCGGCCTGCACGTGCTCGGCGTCGACGTGCTTGGCATGCGTCGGTGCCGGGTGCCCGGCCACCAGCAGCGCCCGTGCCTTCCACGCCGCCAGGCCCTCGGTCTCGGCCAGCTCGCGGAACACCCAGGGGTTCGCGGCGTCGCGGCTGCCGTCGACCGCTGCGAGGCCGGCCACGCGATGATCGGCCTGGTTCAGCCCGCCGTAGGCCTCGACCTCGAAGTTCGCGGTGAGCACCAGGTCGGGGCGCACCTGCCGGATCACACGGGCGATATCACGGCGCAGGGCGAGGCTGCCCTCGAGCATCCCGTCGGGGTGATCGAGGTAGCGGAGGTCGGAGACGCCGACGATCTCGCACCCGCGCCGCTGCTCGCGCTCGCGCAGCGGGGCGACGATCTCCGGATCCTCCGCCATCCCGGCCTCGCCGCGGGTGAGCAGGAGGTAGCTGACCTCGATCCCGGCCGCGGTCCAGGCGGCGACCGCGGCGGAGGCGCCGTACTCCATGTCGTCGGGGTGGGCGACGATGCACAGCACCCTCTGCACCCCGTCCTCAGGCAGTGGTGGCAGCGTCGCGTCTGAGGGGTTCATGGTCTCCACCCTAGGCGGCGACCTGCTCCCGGGTGAGGTCCTTCAGCAGGCGGTTCACGGCGGCGCGGCCTGCCCGGTTGGCACCGATGGTCGAGGCGCTGGGCCCGTAGCCGAGCAGGTGGACCCGGGGATCCTCGGCGACTGCGGTGTCGTCGAGGGCGATGCCGCCGAGCTGATTGCGCAGTCGCAGGGGCCGGAGGTGGCGCAGCTCGTGGCGGAACCCGGTGGCCCAGAGGATCACGTCGAGCGCGGTCTCGGTCCCGTCGGCCTCCACCACCCCGTGGGGCGTGATGCGGGTGAACAGGGGTCGGCGTGCGAGGAGCCCTCGCCGCTCGGCCTCCCTCAGCTCGGGGGTCCAGATCAGGCCGGTCGCGGAGACGACGCTGCGCACGGGCAGTCCCCGGCGCACCCTGTCCTGGACCCCGGCCACGGCCTCACGTCCCAGCTCCTGCGTGAACGCGCTGTCCCTGAACACGGGGGCGCTCCGGGTGTACCAGAAGGTCTCCCCCACCTCGGCGATCTCCAGCAGGTGGCCGAGCGCGCTGATGCCGCCGCCCACGACCCCCACCCGTCTGCCGGTGAAGTCCTCGGCGCGTACGTAGTCCGCGGTGTGCAGCTGCGTGCCGCGGAAGTCCGCAGCGCCGGGGAGGGCGGGCCGGAAGGGCCGAGTCCAGGTGCCTGTCGCGTTGAACACGGCCCGGGTGCGCAGCGGGGCGCGCCGCGTGCCGTCCCCGTCAGTGCAGTGCACCAGCAGCGGGCGCGGGCCGGGTCCGTCGGAGTCAGGATCCTCCTCCACACGTGTCACCCTGACCGGTCGCTGGATCGGCACCGCGAACCGCTGCTCGAAGTCGGCGAAGTACGCGGGGACCGCACGGTTCGACGGCTCGGCATCGTCCGCCTCGACCGTGGGCATGCCGGGAAGCTCGCGGATGCCGTTGACGGTGGCCATGGTGAGGCTGTCCCAGCGGTGACGCCACGCCCCACCGGGCCCGTCCTCCGCGTCGAGGACCGCGAAGCGCAGCCCGCCTCGACGCAGCAGATGATGGGCCGCGGACAGCCCCGCCTGCCCAGCACCGATCACCACCACATCCAAGGTCTCCATACCCGGTGCAACGGAGCACGACATCGCAGTGTTCCGCGCCGCGACACGTCTCACGCGGCACTGGGCGCAGCCTCGGCGATCCGGGCGGCGCTCAGTGCCCTGGCGATGTCCTGCCACAGGTCCTCGATGTCCTCGAGCCCCACGCTGAGCCGGACCGTGCCGGGCCCCACCCCGCAGGCGCGCCGCTGATCATCGCTGAGGTGCGAATGGGTGGTCGTCGCCGGATGACAGACCAGGGAGCGGGCGTCCCCCAGGTTCACCGCGATGGTCCATAGCCGCAGCGCATCGCAGAACGCCGCGGCCGCGGCCTCTCCCCGTCGAGCTCGAAGGAGAACACGCCGGCGGTGCCGTCGGGGAAGTCCCGGTCCGCGAGGTGCGCGTCGGGTCGGCCCGGGATGTTGGGGTGCTCGACCCGCGCGACGTCGGGGAGGCCGTGCAGGCGGCCGGCGAGGGTTGCGGCGTCGGCGCTGACCTTCCGCATCCGCAGGTCGAGAGTCTCGATGCCCACCAGGATCTGCTGCGCGCTCGCGGCGGGCAGGGTGGCCCCGAAGTCGGTGACGTGCTTGGCGCGGGCATAGGCCAGCAGGCCGGAGCCCCCGTGCGCGTACTCATCGGCGAAGGTGACGCCAAGCGCCGGTTGGGAGTGGTCAGACATCGCCACCGCTCGGGCCGGCGGCGCGGGTCGAAGCGCCCGGTGTCGACGATCAGGCCCGCGATGGTGGTGCCGTGGCCGCACAGGTATTTGGTGGCGGAATGGACCACGAGGTCCGCGCCGTGCTCGCCGGGGCGATAGAGGGCGGGGCTGGCGAGGGTCGAGTCCACGATGACCGGCACGTCGTGGTCATGGGCGATCGCGGTGAGCGCGGTGAGGTCCACGAGCTGTGCGCCCGGGTTCGCGATCGATTCGACGATCGCAGCGCGGGTGGCGGGGGTGAAGGCCGCCTCCCAGGCCGCGAGGTCCCACGGGTCCGCGACGGTGAAGGTCACTCCGAGGTCGGCGAGGGTGTCGTCGAGGAACTCGGTGGTGCCGCCGTACAGCCGCGAGGAAGCGACCACGTGCCCGCCCGGGGCTGCCAGCGCGCACAGCGCGATGCTGGTGGCTGCTTGCCCCGAAGCGACCGCGATCGCGCCGATCCCCTTCTCGAGCGCGGTGATCCGCTGCTCGAGCACCGCGGTGGTGGGGTTGCCGGAGCGGGAGTAGGCGAACCCCTCGGCGCGCCGCTGGAACAGCGCCTTCAGCGCGGAGTGGGACGCCTGGGCGTAGGCGCTCGAGCCGTAGACGGGCACCGTGAGGGCGCCGTGGCCATCCTCGACGGCGTTCCAGCCCGCATGGATACCTGCCGTGCTCATCGCGCCTCCTCGGTCTCGTCGTCGCTCGCCTGATCATCGTCGCGAAAGGGCGCCCGCGCGGACGAGGTCTATGACGGAATGTGGCCCTCCGCCACGGGTGTGCCATCGGCCGCCCACACCCCGGAGGTGCCGCGACGGTGGGAGCCGAGCAGATGGGTGTCCACCACGCCCAGCGCCTCCATCAGCGCGAACATGGTGGTGGGGCCCACGAAGCGGAAGCCGCGGCCTTTGAGCTCCTTGGCCAGCGCGGTCGACTCGGCGCTGGTGGTGGGGACCTCTGCCGGGGTGCGGGGCATCGGGGTGCGCTGCGGCTGGAAGGACCACACCAGGTCCGCGAGGGTGGTGCCGGGCCCCTCCTGCTCCCGCAGCGCGACGGTGGCGCGGGCGTTGGAGAGCGTGGCCTCGATCTTGCCGCGGTGACGGATGATGCCGGTATCCCCGAGCAGCCGCTCCACATCGTCAGGTCCGAGCGCGGCGACAGCGTCGACGTCGAAGCCCGCGAAGGCCCGTCGGAAGCCCTCCCGTCGGCGCAGGATCGTGGCCCAGCTCAGCCCGGACTGGAAGCCCTCGAGCGCGAGCCGTTCGAAGACCCCGCGCTCGTCCCGCACCGGCATGCCCCACTCGGTGTCGTAGTACTCGCGCAGGTCGTCATGGACCGCCGCCCAGGCGGGACGCACGAGTCCGTCAGGGCCGACGACCAGGTCCATCCTCAGTCGTCGATCTTGCCGACGGGCTCGCGCTTCTCGGCCTGGAACTGGTCCTCGATGCGCCCCAGCGCCCAGTACGCGGAGATCGAGATCTGCTCGCGAGGGATGCCGGCATCCTTGACCAGCACCTTCCGCAGCTGCTTGGTGATGCCGCGCTCGACGTGGCAGAACACCTGCAACCCCTCGTGGTCCCCGAGATCGAGCGCGGCGACAGTGTCGACGAGCAGCTCGCGCTCACCGATCAGCCAGCGCAGCTCCACCCCGGCGGGGTGCTCGAGATCGAGACGGTCCTCGTCATGGTCGAGCTGGATCAGCACGGTGCCGACGGCGTCGGCGTCCATGGATTCCAGCCCAGCGGCGATCGCGGGCACTGCGGCGTGGTCGCCGATCATGAGGTGGCGCCGCGACCCGGGCAGAGGGGTGTACGCGCCGCCGGCCCCCGACATGGCGATGCGGTCGCCGGGAAGCGCCTCGTCGGCCCAGCGCGCGGCGACGCCGTTGTCCTCCCCTCCCCGTGGAGGACCACATCGATCTCGATCAGCTGCTTCTCGTCATCCCACCGGCGCACCGTGTAGGTGCGGCGTGCGGGCATCAGCTCCGGGCTGTTCTCCCGCAGGCCGTCCATGTCGTACGGCGGCTGGAGGCCAGAAGAGGGGTCGGCGATGAGGAGCTTGACGTAGGCGTCGGTGCTCTGATTGCGGTTCAGCTCCGCGTAGCCCTCGCCGCCGAGGGTGAGGCGCAGCAGGCGCGGCGAGATGCGGGTCTTGCCCTGCACCTCGAGCACGGCCTGGTTCTGCTTCCGGCGCGCGGGACGCGCTGCGGGCGCTGTGGCAGGAGGGGAAGTGTCTGTGGTGGTCTGCATGCTCACCATATTACGCGACAGGAGTGTTTCGTAAATAGGAAGGGGAGGCATCTCCCACCTCCTCTAGGCTGGGCGGATGAGCACCGCACCCCCTCCCGAGGTCGACGTGGTCGTGGTGGGTTCCGGCCCCAACGGCCTCGCCGCCGCTGTCACGCTGGCCCGGGCCGGCCTCTCGGTGCAGGTTCTCGAGACGCAGCCCACGATCGGCGGAGGGGCCCGCACCCTCGATCTGGGCCTCGCCCAGGGCGTCGTCCACGACATCTGCTCAGCCGCCCATCCGCTCGCCCTGGCGAGCCCCTTCTTCGACGCCTTCGACGTGCGCGCCCGCGGGGTGCGTGCGATCGCCCCGGCCGCCTCCTACGCCCAGCCGCTGGACGCTCAGCCCGCAGCCATCGCCTGGCACGATCTCGAGCGCACCGCTGAGGGCCTCGGCGCCGACGGCCCCGCCTGGCGGGCCACGATCGGCACGCTCGCCCGGCACGAGGACCTGGTGGTCGAGCTCGCCCTCGGCGACAAGCGCTCGGTCCCGCCGGCGCTGCTCACCCCGCGCACCCTGCTCACCGCGCCCCTGTTCGGCGCCATGATCGGTCTCCAGGGCACCCCTGCCTGGGATCTCCCCTTCCGCACCGAACGGGCTCGCGCGCTCCTGAGCGGTGTGGCCGCGCACGCGATCGGGACGATGCCCTCCCTGGCGCTCTCGGCGACGGCGATGCTGCTCGGCACGATCGGGCACGGGGTCGGCTGGCCGATCCCCGTCGGCGGCTCGCAATCGATCGTGGACACCCTGGTCGCAGATCTGCGCGCTCACGGAGGGCAGATCGTCACCGATCACCATGTCCGCACCTGGCGCGACGTGCCGCCCGCCCGGGCGGTGCTGCTGGACACCCCGGCCGGCGCTGCGGCGGACATCCTCGCCAACCGGCTGCCGGCGTCGCTCGAGCGGGCGCTGCGGCGCTTCCCCACGGGGATGCGGCGGCGAAGGTCGACTTCGTGCTGTCCGGACCGGTGCCGTGGCGGGATCCGGAGGTCGGCGAGGCGGGGACCCAGCACCTCGGCGGCACCCGTGAACAGATGGCGCAGGCGGAGGCGCAGGTGGCCGCCGGGCGGGTGCCCGATCATCCGGTGACGCTGGTCAGCGACCCCTCGGTGGCGGACCCCTCGAGGATCCATGGCGGGCTGCGCCCGCTGTGGGCCTACGCCCATGTGCCCGCCGGGGACACCACCGACCCCACCGAGCTGGTCACGCGCCAGATCGAACGCTTCGCGCCCGGATTCCGGGATCTGATCGTCGCCTCTCGCGGGATCCCGGCGGCGGAGATGCCCGCACACAATCCGTCGCTCGTGGGCGGGGACATCTCGATGGGCCGGGTGACGATGACCGGGATGATCGCCCGACCCACCGCCCGCTGGGACCCCTACCGGCTGGCGGACACGGGGTGGTACCTGTGCTCCTCGGCGAGCCCTCCCGGCCCGGGGGTGCACGGCATGTCCGGGTGGCATGCCGCCCGTCGCGTGCTGCGCCACGAGTTCGGGATCGACGAGATGCCTGACCTCGCCCCGTCAGCCACGGGGTTTGCTGACGCCGGCGACTGACTTGTCACACCACGGGTCTTCTACTTTGATTTGCGTTACCACATACCGCAAGATGACTCACCGTGAATTCATCAGACGGCCCTGCTCCCGCTCCGACACCTCCCGGCATGCCGGTCGAGGACGCAGCGGCGCACAACCCCTCCGGACGCTCCTTCATGGGCCAGCCCGGTCCCCTCGCGAACCTCTTCAGCGTCGAGCTGTGGGAGCGCTTCAGCTTCTACGGCATGCAGGGCATCCTCGCGATCTACATGTACTTCGCCGCCACGCAGGGCGGCCTGGGGATCGACGAGACCGTCGCGCTGGGCATCGTCGGCGCCTACGGCGGCTCCGTCTACCTCTTCTCCATCCTCGGCGCGCTCGTCTCCGACCGCCTGCTGGGACCTGAGAAGACTCTCTTCGGCAGCGCCGTGATGATCATGCTGGGGCACATCGCCCTGGCGGCCCTGCCCGGCGTCCCGGGCCTGATCACCGGTCTGCTGCTGGTGGGCGTCGGCTCGGGCGGCCTGAAGTCCACCGCCGCGACTCTCGTGGGATCCCTGTACACACGAGACGATCCGCGCCGCGACGCCGGCTTCTCGATCTACTACATGGGCATCAACATCGGCGGCCTGCTGGGCCCGCTGGTCACCGGCTTCGCCCAGCAGCAGTGGGGCTTCCACCTGGGCTTCGCCCTCGCGGCCGTCGGCATGCTCGTGGGGCTGATCCAGTACGCAATGACCCGCAAGGGACTGCCCGCGAGCGTCCACACCGTCCCGGATCCGCTGCCCCGCTCGCAGTACCCCCTGTGGGCCGGCATCGGCGCGGGTGCCCTGGCTCTGGTCATCGTGCTGGTGCTCACCGGGGTGCTGAACGCCGGGAACCTCGCGACCGTGGTCGCAGGCCTTGCGGTGGTGGGCGCGATCGTCATCTTCGCGCTGCTGCTGACCTCGAAGAAGCTCGATGCGGACGAGCATTCACGCGTGGTCGCCTTCATCCCGCTGTTCATCGGCACCGCGGCGTTCTTCGCCCTGTTCCAGCAGCAGTTCACCGTGATCACCCTGTACTCGGACACACGCCTGGACCGTGAGATCTTCGGCTGGACGATCCCGATCTCCTGGGTGCAGTCCTTCAACCCGTTCTTCATCATCACGCTGGCGCCGGTGCTGGCGGCGGTGTGGACGAAGCTCGGCCCACGTCAGCCCTCCACCCCGCGCAAGTTCGGCGTGGGCATCATCCTGATGGGCTCCGCGTTCCTGCTGTTCCTGCCCATGGCCTCCGTGGTCAAGGTGCCGGTCATGTGGATCGCGCTGATCATGCTGGTCGCCACGATCGGCGAGCTGTGGCTCTCCCCGTGGGGCTGTCCCTGGCCACCAAGCTGGCCCCGGGCGCGTACCCGGTGATGATGATGGCCCTGTACAACCTCTCGGTCGCCCTGGGCACCTCGCTGTCCGGTGCGCTCGCGACCTTCTACTCCGCCGAGACCGAAGGGCTCTACTTCGGTGCCCTCGGTGCGATCACGATCGGCATCGGTGTGCTCATGCTGCTGGTCGCGAAGCCCGTCGGCGTCGCGATGCGCGGGGTGCGCTGACCACTCAGTCGCGGTCCCTCAGCAGCGCCACGAGCGCCATCAGCAGCGCCTCGGACCCGGTGAACCTGTCGCCGTCCCGGCCGAGCGCTCCCAGGGCGACGAGATCCTCGAGATCGTGCATCACGCGCATCCAGCGGCCGACCTCCTCGTGGTCCGGCAGCACCGTGGGGTCTGCCGTCAGCGGGTCCTGCATCTGCAGCCCGTCCTCGCCGCAGGCCGCCATCAGGGCGGCCGCCGTATCGGGCATGCCCCGGAACCCTCCGTCCTCCGCGCCACGCGCATCGCGTCCCAGCAGCAGCGCGGTGAGCACCGCATGGCCGAACTCGACGAACAGCTCCGGGTCGCCGTCAGCTGTGACGAAACGGGCGGGGCCGTGCTCCCGGCGCGCCCGCCCGCCGACGACGTCGACCCATCCTCCGTCGCGCAGGGCCACCCAGGGTCCGACGATCTCCGGGTGGTCCCACATGCTCCGGACCGGCCGGTCGATCCCGCAGCGATCGAGCAGGGCGGCGGTGTCCGCCCGGCCGAGAGCCCCGGTGGCGGTCACGCGCCTGGGGGTGTCGAGGAAGTCGAGCAGGGCGACCGCGAAGCGCACGAAGTCGAGGTCCGCGTAGTCCTGCGGCTGCGGCTCGAGGTCACGAGCCCTGAGGGCGTCTGCCGAGCCGGCAGGGCCGGGCAGGAACGAGGGCCAGGAGCCCTCGGCGGGCTCCTCCCGCACTGCTTCCAGCGCGGCGAGCCGGTCATAGAGAGGTGCCGGCTCGGGCGGACGGCCGGTCTCGCTGAGCGCGACCCGCGCCTCGTCGGCGAGGGAGTTGTACCAGTGCATATAGGCGGCGAGCTCCTGCTCGTCCTCGAGGTCCACGCCGAGGGACATCCCGTATCCGAGGATGTTGGTGGAGAAGGAGCGGCGAGTGGGGTCATCCGCGGCTTCGAGGGCGGCGAACTCGAGCCCAGCGAGCATCGCGGGTGCGGCAGAGACGCTCATCGACTCCTCATGCCAGCGCCCGGTCTCGCGCAGATAGGCGAAGAAGCGGGTCAGCGTGGGCACCATGTCCATCACCTGCTCGCGCGGCTGGATCACGGTGCGGGGCACGACCTCGGTGAGCAGGTCGGTGGCGAGCACCTCGGTCCACAGCCCGGGGTCGGGGCTGCCTAGCTGCTCGGTCTTCAGTCGCAGCAGGGTCTCGAGCGTGCGCACCTCGTCCACCGCGGGGGCGTCCTCATCGGCGGTGATCCGCCAGGTCCCGTACTCGGACAGCACGAGCTCGCGCTCGCGCTGCTGCGCCTTCTGCTGGTCCTCCATCCCTCCAGCATGACGCCCGGCGGCGTCGCTGGCCAGCGCGAAGCCGAGCTCACGCATCACAGACGGTCGCTCCGTGGACAGCGGACGGTCACCTGAACGCCCGCAAGAATTCTGTGGACCTCTCCCCTCCGTGGGTGAGACTGGAGCTGCTCGGCCGCTGCGCGCCGACCACCGGTCCGCAGCGTGCTGGCAGCACCGCGATGGGAGGTGGCGAAATGGCACAGGTCAGGGTCTACAACCTCGGGTACCACCCCGAGACCGGCATCGGCGAGCTGCTGCACACCACCAGCGTGCGACACGCCTTCGGGATGATCCGGCGCGAGGTCGCCGATCCCGTCGAGCTGACCATGGTCGAGGACCGGATCGTGCCCACCGCCCTCGAACTGACCCGAGAGCTCAGCGGCGCCTGGGTGGAAGGTGCCGGACAGCGCTCGATCGGCTTCTCCTACCGCGCGGTCCACGAGCGAGATCACTGGTCCTGCGCGTATTGCGGTCGCAGCGTCTCGAAGACGCCCCCTGCGAGGCGCTGCTCGCCACGGTGGACCACATCCTGCCGGTCTCCCGCGGCGGCCCGTCCTCATGGACGAACCTGGTCTCTGCCTGCAAGGAGTGCAATAACCGCAAAGCGGACCGCACCCCCGCGGAGGCGGGGATGCCGTTGCGCGTCGAGCCGTTCGATCCCGCACTCGCCTATAGGGTGGGCGGCCACGTCGAAGGGCTCCCGGTGCTGATCAGCGCGTGATTGCGCTTCCGGCGCATTCTGCAACGTGAGCATCACCGCACCCAGCCTGAACTGCAGATATCTCATTCATGAGATACGGTCGCAGAATGACTGAGAACGAGGACTACCTGGCCCGGATCGGCGCTCTGATCCGCGATGCCCGTCAGCATTCCGGCCTCACCCAGGCTCAGCTCGCCACGAAGCTCGGCACGAGCCAGAGCGCGGTGAACCGGATCGAGAAGGGGCAGCAGAATCTCACGCTGGAGACCATCTCGCGCGTCGGCTCCGCCCTCGACTCGGAGATCGTGGGCCTGGGCACCTCCGGGCCGAGCCACCTGCGTGTCCAGGGTGAGACCACGCTCTCCGGTGCGATCGACGTGAAATCGTCCAAGAACGCGGGCGTGGCGCTGCTGTGCGCCTCCCTGCTGAACACAGGCACCACCATCCTGCGCAAGGTCGCGCGCATCGAGGAGGTCAACCGCCTGCTCGAGGTGCTGACCTCCATCGGGGTGAAAGCCACCTGGTTGAACGCGGACAATGACCTCGAGCTGCGGGTCCCCGCGGTTCTCGATCTCGCCTCGATCGATGCCGCGGCAGCGCGCCGCACCCGTTCGATCATCATGTTCCTGGGCCCGCTGCTCCATCGCGCCGGCAGGTTCCAGCTCCCCTACGCCGGGGATGCGATCTGGGCACCCGCACCGTCGAACCGCACATGTCGGCGCTGCGCCACTTCGGCCTCGAGGTCGTCGCGACCGATCACCACTATCAGGCCACCACCTCCCCCGTCACCGGCGCGCGGCGGCCGATCGTCCTCATCGAGCGCGGGGACACGGTCACCGAGAACGCACTGCTCGCGGCGGCGCTGTACGAGGGCGAAACGGTCATCCGCAACGCCAGCCCGAACTACATGGTCCAGGACCTGTGCTTCTTCCTCGAGAAGCTGGGCGTGGCGATCGAGGGCATCGGCACCACCACCCTGCGCGTCCAGGGCAAGTCCTCGATCTCGACCGATGTGGACTACGCCCCGAGCGAGGACCCGATCGAGGCGATGAGCCTGATCTCCGCCGCGATCGTGACCCGCTCCAGCATCACGGTGCGCCGGGTGCCGATCGAATTCATGGAGATCGAGCTGGCGCTCCTGGAGGAGATGGGTCTTCGCTACGACCGCTCCGATGAGTACATGGCGGAGAACGGCAAGACCCGCCTGGTGGACGTCACCACCCATCCCTCGGATCTGAAGGCGCCGATCGACAAGATCCACCCGATGCCGTTCCCAGGCCTGAACATCGACAACCTGCCGTTCTTCGCGGTGATCGCCGCGACCGCGGACGGCCAGACGATGCTGCATGACTGGGTCTACGAGAACCGGGCGATCTACCTCACCGAGCTGACGAAGCTGGGCGCGAACGTGAAGCTGATGGATCCGCACCGTGTGCTCATCGAGGGGCCGACGCGATGGAGCGGTGCAGAGCTCGTGTGCCCGCCGGCGCTGCGCCCGGCCGTGGTGATCCTGCTGGCGATGCTGGCCGCGAAGGGCACCTCGGTGCTGCGCAACGTCTATGTCATCAACCGTGGCTACGAGGACCTCGCGGCACGGCTGAACAAGCTCGGCGCGCGGATCGAGACGTTCCGGGACATCTGAGAGGCGCGCTAGGCCGAAGCCCCCACCCTCGCCCGCACCATGATCTGCTTCGCCGCGACATCCGCGCCGGCCAGCAGCGGCGAGGGCACTCCCGGTGTCGCACCGATGGCGGAGCCGGGCTGGGTGGAGGACGCGGGGATGCCGAGCACCACCACGGACTCGTCCACTGCGCCGTCAGCGGCGATGAGATTGTGACCGGTCAGCACATCCTCGCCCAGCTCGGCCCGGGTGGCCTCCATGCTGTGGGTCTGCACGCCGTCGACGGTGTGGATCCGGGCGCGGCCCGAGCCCAGCAGGTTGCGCAGCAGCGGATCGCTGGTCTGCGGGATCTTGCCCTTGGACATCCGCGTCTCCAGCAGCACCGAGGACGTCACCACGCGGCCCGTGATCGGTGAAGCGGCGCGGAAGAGCCCCGCGGTCTCGTCGGCCTCGACCAGCATCTCGGGGCCGATCAGCTCGATGATCCCGGCCTCGATCAGTGCCAGCACGAACCGCACCCGCTCTGCGGGCGGACCGGAGGCCAGGGCGAGGGAGTTCCCATCGAACCAGCCCAGCACGTCACGGGCGAGGGACTCGCCGGTGAAGGCTCCGCCTCCGGTGAGCCGGCCGACGTGCCGGCGCAGCGCCCCCATCGCGCCGTTGACGGCGGCGCGCGGGTGGTGCCACGGATCGGACATCGAGCCCAGCTCGTCGAGGACCAGGCGCCGGACCAGCTGCGCCCAGGCTTTCGCCCCCACCTGCTCGCCGACCGTGGGACGGTGCAGCTCCTCGATGGTCCAGGCCCAGTGCGGGTCGCCGATGGCGGCCTCGAGCACGGCGTCGACCTCGTCCTGGGTGTCGGCGACGTCGAGGCCTGCGAGCCACTCCCCTGCGACGGCGTCCGGCGCGTAGTCGGTGAGCGCTTCGAGGTAGACGCGGGCGAACTCGCGGGCGAGCACCGGCCAGACCTCGATCGCGAAATCCACGTCGGAGCGCTCGCCCAGGCAGCGGAACCACTCCTCGTCGGCCCAGCGCGGGGTGAAGGGTCGCACCGCGCGTCCGCCCTCGGGCTTGGAGCGGTAGGGCACACCGCGGCGGGAGCCGACCACCAGGAGCGGTTCCCGGCCGCTGGGCAGGTAGCGCAGACGTCCGCGGTCATCGCCCTCGACCGGCTCGAACGTTCCGCCCCAGTCGTCGACGAGCTGGCCGATCACATCGAAGAAGTTCGCGCCCAAGCCTCTGACCAGCACAGTCTCGCCGGCGGGCAGACCGGTGTACGTGCGCTCCGCGGGCATGCCGGGCTCGGCGTAGCGCAGCGCGAAGCGGTCTGCGAAGTCTGCCAGGGCGGTGACCTCGGGGCTCCGCTGCGACTGGACCATGCCCTGGGCGAGCACGACGGTGGGTGCTGCCAGGCGCTGGCCGTCCTCCAGCACCACCACGGTGTCCTCGCCCGAGCGCTCGAGGTCCACCGCGCGTCCCACGACCTCGGTGACCTCGACCGTGCCCCTCGAGATCGCCGCGTCGAGCTGGTCGCGGAAGTAGACGCCCTGCAGTCGCCGGCTGGGGAAGGAGGCGCCGGTGAGCGCGGCCGCCTCCTCCAGCACCCAGTGGCCCGCCGGGTGCCCGCCGTCGGCGCGGATGCGTCGGGCCCAGTCCACCAGGTCCGGTCCGGGACCGGCCGGCCCGCTCATGGGGGTGGAGTCGTCGGGGTGGACCGTGGTGGCGTCGGCCTGGGTGTTGTTGAGGTACTGCCCGGGCTGGTCGATCAACCAGGTCGCGCCCGGTCCCACGGCGAGGGCATCGATGACGGCCAGGCGCACGGGAGAGGTGCCGGCGACGGCCACGCGGGTCGCGGTGCGCAGCACGGTGGCCACCCCGCGCGGCCCTCCCCGACGATCACCGTCATCGAAGCTGCTGCGCTCGACGGTGCTCATCGGGCGACGGCGGGGACGAGATCCGTACGCACCTCGCCATCGGCGTCCAGCTCGTCGAGCCGGGCACCGGTGCGGGTGAAGCCGGCCGCATCGACGCGGGGACGCACCTCGACGGCGTCATCGCGCTCGGCGACCTCGACGTCGACCTCGTACACCGTGCGCAGGATCGGTGCGCGCAGCGCCTCCGCGGGGGCGCCGTCGGCGACGAGACGACCGCCGTGCAGCACGATCACCTGGTCGCAGTAGCGGGCGGCGTGGTTGAGATCGTGGATCGCGATCAGGGCGCTGATGCCCTCCTCGCGGGTGATCCGACGCACCAGCTGCAGGGTCTCGATCTGGTAGCGGAGGTCCAGTGCGGAGGTCGGCTCATCCAGCAGCAGCACCCGGGGGTCCTGGGCGAGGGCGCGGGCGATCATGGCACGCTGCGCCTGACCGCCGGAGAGCTCGGACATCGACTGCTCGGCGATATCCGTCAGCCCCATCCGCACGATCGCGTCCTCGACCTTCGCACGGTCGGCAGTGCCGGGGCGATCCCGAAGTGCGGTGTGCGGCCCAGCATCACGGCCTCGCGCACGGTGAGGTCGAGGGGGCATCGCCGGCCTGCGGCACATAGGCCACGAGCTTCGCGAGCTCGCGACGGCCGAGGCTCGCGGTGTCATGACCCTCGACCGAGATGCGTCCCTTCTTGGCGCGGTGGACCCCTGCGAGGGCCTTGACCATCGTGGACTTGCCCGAGCCGTTGGGGCCCAGCAGAGCGCAGAACGTGCCGGGAGCGACCTTGAAGGAGAGGTCGTCGAGGATCGTGCGAGTGCCGTAGGAGAAGGACAGGTCAGAGACGGAGAGGCTCACTTCAGGGTGTTCCTTCGTGTGAGGATGAGGTAGATGAACACCGGGCCGCCGATGAAGGCGACCACGATGCCGACGGGCACCACGGCCGGCGCGATCACGGTGCGTCCCACGGCGTCGGCGACCAGCAGCAGCAGACCGCCGGACAGCGCCGCGAAGGGCAGCAGGTGGCGATGGTCCGCGCCGATCGCGAGGCGCGCGATGTGGGGGCCGACGAGGCCGACGAACCCGATGATCCCGCAGAAGGAGACGACCACGGCGGCGAGGGTCACCGACAGCGCGATCAGTCCGATCCGCACCGGGCCGACGTTCACTCCGAAGCTGCGGGCCGCGTCGTCGCCGGCGAAGGCGATCGCGTTGAGGTCCTTGGAGAACAGCAGCGTCACCGGGACCGCGACCACGGTGACCGCACCAACGATCAGCACGTCGGACCAGGTGGCGTCGTTCACCGACCCGAAGGTCCAGCGGATGATGGCCTGCAGGGTGTTCTCGTTGGCGGTGAACTGGAGCGCCGAGGTGAGCGCCTCGAAGATCTGCGTCATCGCGATGCCGAGCAGCAGCAGGGTGGCCACGGCCATCCGCCGGGCGGTGGCGATGCCGAGCACCACCGCGGAGACGGCCAGCGCCATCACCATGGCGCCGGCGATCGTGGCCCACACCGGCAGCTGGTTGGTGCCCGCCAGGGTGATCACGAGCGCCGCACCGAAGGCGGCCGCCGGAGACACCCCGAGGGTGAACGGGCTGACCAGGGGTTGCGCAGCAGGCCCTGCATGAGCACGCCGGAGACGGACAGCGCGGCACCCGCGGTGAAGGCGAGCAGCACGCGGGGCAGGCGCAGCTGGGTGATCACCGCGTAGGAGGAGGCGAACTCGGCGCTGATGGTGCCGCCGAAGATGCTCACCTGGAGCGAGCGGAGCACGTCGCCGAAGCCCACACCGGCGGTGCCGATCGTGACCGAGGCGATCAGGGCGAGCACGGAGACCACCACGCCGACGGCGAGGACGAGGGACTTGCGCAGCTCCCGGCCGCGGGACGGGCTCGCCGGCTCCGGGGCCGGCGCGGGCGTGGGGGCGGGCTGCTTCTCGAGGGTCGCGGTCATCCCAGCGGCCCCTGGACGTAGTCGGCCACGTCGGACAGCTCGGTGTCCTGGAACTCGGTCACCCAGCGCGTGAGGTAGTCGTCGGGCTTCACGCCGTCCATCTGCTCGGGGTGCAGCCAGGCGGCGAGGTAGACGGCACCGATCGACTTGCCCAGCGCGCTGGTGGCCCAGCCGTTGGCGATCGCGACCCGGCCGTCGGCCAGGGCGTCCAGCCCGCCCCAGCCGGGCCGGGCCTCGAGGCCCTCGCGCAGGGCGTCGAAGCGGTCGGCGGGCTCAGCGGAGGGTTCGAACTCGTGCATCACGAACTGCGGATCGCGCAGCACCACCTCGGTGGGGTCGACGGTCAGCTCCTCCTGGGCGTCTCCCCGGAGGCATCGTCGAAGATGTTGGTGCCGCCGGCGGCCTCGATCATGGCGTGGAAGCCGGAGCCGGGCAGCGTGGTCAGGTAGGGCTCGACCGTCTCGAAGTACATCGGGACCGGTTCGACGTCGACGAGCCGCTCCTCGAGGAGCTCGGCGATCTCGGCGCGGAAGTCGAGCACGGCCTGAGCGCCGTCCTCGACCCCGAAGACCTGCCCGAGCAGGGTGAGGGTCGCATCGACCACCTCGGTGTCCCAGGCGGTGGCGATCACGACAGGGATGTCGAAGGCGGAGAGCTGCTCGAGCGCCTCCTGCCACACGGCGTTGCGCGGGAGGATCACGACGTCGGGCCGCATCTTGGCGATGGCTTCGTAGTTGAGCTGATCCAGGCCCTCGGCGATCACCTGATCCTCGGAGAGGTCGAGGTAGGGCAGGCGGTCGAGCGAGGCGCGGTCCACGCCCACGACGCGGTCGCCGGCGCCGATGGCGCGGACGAACTCGTTCGAGTAGCTGTTGACGACGACGGCAGTCTGCGCAGGGCCGGGCAGGACCACCTCACGGTCCTGGTCGTCGACGATGGTGAGCTGTTCGGTGGCGTCGGCCTGTCCCTCGACGGTGACGTCGCCGCAGGCGGCGAGTCCGAGGACGGGCAGGGTGGCGAGAAGCGGCGCCGAGCAGGGTGCGCCGGGTGGGCCGGCGGCGGGCGGTTGCAGTGGTCATGGTTCCTCGTTCGGGATGGTCAGGCGGCGTCGGGGAGCGACGGGTCGCCGAGGCTGAGCATGAGGCGGTTGGCCCAGGCGAAGAAGCCTGCGGCGGTGAGCAGATCGGTGATCTCGTGATCGTCGAGGCCCTGGTCTCGCAGGGCGCTGATCTGGGCGGCGCCGAGAGCCGGGCGCGGGCGGGACAGCTCGGCTGCGGCGTCGATGATCGCGCTCCAGCGCTCGTCCTGGCCGCCTGCCAGCGGTGCGAGGTCGCCGGAGACCCAGTCCTCGTCACGCTCGAGCACTGCGTCCAGGAGGGCGTCGACGTCGTCCTCGCGCTTGGAGAAGCCGGCGGCCTTGCGGGCGTGCACGGAGGCGCAGTAGATGCAGTCGTTGACCTTGCTGGTCACGGCAGCGGCCAGTTCGCGCTCGGCCTTGGGCATGCCGTCGCGCGGCAGGAAGATCGCGTTGTCGAGCTCGCTGCGCGCCCGGGTGATGCCGGGGGTCAGCGAGAGCATCCGGAAGTAGACGCTGTTGGTGCTCGCCTTCGAGGCGAAGGAGTCGCGCTGCTCCTCGGTGAGCTCGTCCTCGGAGGGGACGGGGATCCACGGCTCCCACTGGAGCTGGTCACGGGTGAAGGCCGAGGGGCGGGTGCGGCCGCTGGGAGTGGTGCCGCCGTGCTGGGCGGCGCGTCCGCGGGAGCGGGGGATGCGGGTCGGCGCGTCGGCCGACGGGACGTCGAGGCCGTGCAGGGCGGCGAGACCGGCGATCAGCCGCTGGAGGTGGCTCTCGAAGGCCACCAGCTGGCTGATCAGGACCACGGTCCGGGAGTCGTGGCCCGCGGCCGCGAGATGCTCCTGGTCGGCGAGGGTGGCGAGGGCCGGGGAGACCGACAGCAGGTCCACCTGGTCGCGCAGCGCGGCGAGCGCGGGATCCTCGGCGAGCGGATCCGAGGCGGTCAGCTGCGCGGAGGCGCCCTGGGCGCGGTGCCAGTCGGCGAGCACGCCGCTGCCCTGCCAGTCCGCGGAGATGGCGGCCAGTGCGTGCAGCACGGGCGCGGGCAGCGGCTGGGGTTCGCGGTACAGCGCGTCGTAGGCGTCACGGGTGCGGGAGAGCACATCGGGGCGCAGGGTGGACAGGGCTTCGCTCGCCTCGGGCGCTCCGCTGAGCACGGCGGTGAGGATCTGGTGGGCGTCGAAGGACGGCTGCGCATCGGACATGCAGACATCTTATGCAAGCCAAAAGCATGACTAGGGCCTGCGGTGCTGTGGAAGCTGTCACCCTCACCTCGGGGAGGGCCCGCCCGTTTCCCACGTTGAGCTACCCCTTGACCTGGGCCGATGAGCCGTCGAGGATGGCGTGCACGACATCTCGACGAGGAGACCTCTTGCCTGCCCAGTCACAGCGCTCCGCACGTCCGGCACCCGCGCTCCCCCGTTCCCCGCAGCATTCCGGACTGCGCCCCTCGATCTCACCCACGTGACGCTGCATCCGCGCGGGGCCCTCGGCGCCTGGCAGGAGCTGAACGCGTCCGCCACCATCCCGCACTGCATCGCACAGCTCGAGAGCTCCGGGGTGATCGACAACTTCCGACGCCTGAGCGGGGAATCCGGGGCGGAGCATCGCGGCTTCGTCTTCGCCGATTCCGATCTGTACAAGGTGATCGAAGCCGTGGCGTGGGAGATCGGCCGCTCCGGCACCACGGCGCATGATGTCTGGCTCGACGAGATGATCGCACTCGTGGCTCGGACCCAGGAGCCCAGCGGCTACCTGCACACCTGGGTCCAGGGCGTCCGCCCGGAGAAGAAGTTCTCCGAGCTCCACTGGACCCACGAGATGTATGTGCTCGGGCACTGGCTGCAGGCCGGCATAGCCCTGGCACGCACCGCCGGCCGCACTGACCTGCTCGATCTCGCGCTCCGCTTCGTCGAACTCGTCGAGCGTCGCTTCGGCCCCGGCCGGGAGAACGGCATCCCCGGCCACCCGGAGATCGAGACGGCGCTGGTGGAGCTGTTCCGCCACAGCGGCGAGCAGCGGCACCTCGACCTCGCCCAGCACCTCGTTGACCAGCGCGGGCGCGACCTCCTGCCCGGGGGCGGCTTCGGCGCCCACTACTTCCAGGATCACCTGCCGGTGCGGGAAGCCGTCGACCCGATCGGTCACGCAGTGCGCCAGCTGTATCTCAACGCGGGCGTCACCGACCTGTTCCTCGAGACCGGGGAGACGGCGCTCGGTGACGTGATGCGTGAGCAGTGGGATCGCGTCCACACCCGCAAGATGTACCTCTCAGGGGCCTTCGGCTCACGCCACCGCGATGAGTCCTTCGGCAATGACCATGAGCTGCCGCCGGACCGCGCCTATGCGGAGACCTGCGCGACCATCGCGGACCTCCACTGGACCTGGCGGATGATGCTCGCCGGGGACGACCCCCGCCATGCGGACGTCATCGAACGCGAGATCCACAACGCCCTGGCCGCCTCGGTCGACGCCACCGGCACCCGCTTCTTCTACTCGAACCCGCTGCAGCGCCGGCCGGACCGCTTCGACGAGGAGAACGCCCCCGCCGAGCGGCAGGAGTGGTACTCCTGCGCCTGCTGCCCGCCGAACATCGCCCGGACGATCGCCCAGCTCGGCGCCTACGTCGCCGGGCTCCGCCAGGACGAGCATGGGGCGAGCCTCGAAATCCTCCAGCTGGCGGACATGTCCATCGCACTGCCCGCCGAGGTGGGCAGCGGAACCCTCCACGTGGAGACCGACTATCCGGATTCCGGCACCCTCCACCTCCGGCTCGCCCCGCTGCACGCGGCCGACGGAGCACGGCTCGGAGTGCGCATCCCGGGATGGGTGCGCAGCGGCACGCTCACCCCCGCAGCCGGGCCCGAGCGTCCGCTCGCCGCCGGGGAGCTCGCTGCGCAGCGCCTCGAGCTGCCGCTGGACGAGGTCGACGGCACGGTCATCGTCCTCGACATGCCGCCGCGCTGGACGGTCTCGCATCCGCGGGTGGACGCCACGCGCGGCTGTGTGGCCCTCGAGCGCGGGCCTCTCGTCCACTGCATCGAGCAGGTGGATCTGCCGGGCGGCGTCGAGGTCGATGATCTGCTGGTCCCTGCCGGGGCGACGGCGAGCGCGAGGGAGGACGGGACGCTCGAGCTCTCGCTGCGTCACCGTCCTTCCGGCGGAGAGCTTTACCGCTCCCTCGACGGGCAGGAGGCCTCCGAGGCGGACGCCGAGTCCGTCACCGTCACCGCGGTGCGCTTCTCCCGCTGGGGGAATCGGGGGCCGGGTGCCATGCGGATCTGGCTCCCTCGCGAGCACTGAGCGCCAGCAGCCCGCTTCCGGCTGGGGTCGGTGCTAGCGTGCCGGGGTGACCGTCTCGGATCTTCTCTCCAGCTCCCCGTCCCCCTCCCCCGCGATCGGCTTCGACCGCGAGAGGTACATCGAGCTGCAGTCGCGGCACATCCAGCAGCGCCGGGACGAGATCGGCGGGAAGCTGTACCTCGAGATGGGCGGGAAGCTCTTCGACGACCATCACGCCTCGCGGGTGCTGCCCGGGTTCACCCCCGACAACAAGATCGCGATGCTGGAGCGGCTGCGGGACGAGCTGGAGATCCTGGTCTGCCTGAATGCGAAGGATCTCGAGCGGCAGAAGGTCCGCGCCGATCTGGGGATCTCCTACGAGGACGATCTGCTGCGGCTGATCGACATCTTCCGTGAGCACGGCTTCCTGGTGGAGAACGTGGTGCTGACCCAGTTGGAGGACTCCAACCATGTGGCGCACGCGTTCATCGAACGGCTGGAGCGGCTGGGGCTGAACGTCGCCCGGCACACCGTGATCCCCGGGTACCCGCAGGACACTGCACGGATCGTCTCCGAACAGGGGTTCGGTGCGAACGAGTACGTGCGCACCAGCCGGGATCTGATCGTGGTGACCGCGCCGGGCCCGGGTTCGGGGAAGCTCGCCACCTGCCTCTCGCAGATCTACCACGACCATGCCCACGGGGTCAGTGCGGGGTACGCGAAGTTCGAGACCTTCCCGATCTGGAACCTCCCGCTCTCGCATCCGGTGAACCTCGCCTACGAGTCGGCGACGGCTGATCTGGACGATCTGAACCTCATCGACCCCTTCCATCTGGCCGCCTATGGCGAGCAGGTGACCAGCTACAACCGCGACGTCGAGGTGTTCCCGCTGCTGCGCACGCTGCTGGAGCGGCTCACAGGCGCCTCTCCGTACGCCTCCCCCACCGACATGGGCGTGAACATGGTGGGCGACTGCATCATCGACGATCAGGTGTGCCGTGACGCCTCGAAGCAGGAGATCATCCGCCGCTACTACAAGGCACTGATGTCCGAGCGGATCGGGGACGAGGACGATGTCGTCTCGCAGCGGATCGGGATGATCATGTCCAGGGCGGGATGCTCGCTGAGCGACCGGGCGGTGGTAGAGCCGGCGCTCGCGGTCGAGGCCCGCACCGGGGAGCCGGGGGCAGCGATCGAGCTGGCCGACGGCACGCTGATCACCGGCAAGACGTCACCGCTGCTGGGCTGCTCGGCCGCGATGCTGCTGAACGCCCTCAAGCACCTGGCTGGCCTCGAGGATGCGGTGCAGCTGCTCTCCCCTCGTCGATCGAGCCGATCCAGACGCTGAAGACGGAGCACCTGGGTTCCCGCAACCCCCGCCTGCATACCGATGAAGTGCTGATCGCCCTGTCGGTCTCCGCCTCGAGCGATGAGAACGCGCGCCGTGCGATCGACCAGCTGCGCAGCCTGGCCGGCTGCGATGTGCACACCACCACGATCCTGGGCACTGTGGACGAGGACATCTTCCGCAACCTCGGGATCTCGGTGACCTCCGAGCCTCGGTTCCTGCGCAAGCAGCTCTACCACAAGCGCTGAGGCCTCATTCCTCCACGCTGCGCAGCGCGCGCGCCGGGGATCCGACGACGAGAGCCTTGGCAGGAACGTCCTTGGTGACCACCGAGGCGGCGGCGACGACGGCATCATCACCGATGGTGACTCCGGGAAGGATCGTCACGTTCGCACCGATCCAGACGTTCCGCCCGATGATCACTGGCGCCGGCTGCAGGTCTCCGCGCCGTGAGGGAACGAGGTCGTGGTTGAGGGTGGCGATCATGGTGTTGTGGCCGATGAGGCAGTCGTCGCCGATCTCTATCCCGCCCTGGTCCTGGAAGCGGCAGCCGGCATTGAGGAACACGCGCTTCCCCAGACGGATGTTCTTGCCGAAATCCGAGGTGAACGGCGGGAACAGGGTCACGCTCTCGTCGATCTCGCGCCCGGTGAGCTCCGCGAGCAGCTCCCGCACCCGGGCCGGCTCGCGGTAACCGCCGTTGAGCTCGCCGGTGATCCGCAGAGCCTCCTGGCTGGTGGAGTGCATCACCTCGTGCAGAGGCGAGTCCGCCACGATCCTGTCGCCCGCATCGAGCGCCTCGAGCAGATCTGTGAGGGTCAATGGAACCGCCTTTCCTCGGCCCGTGCCCCGGTGGTGGTGGGCCTGGCCTTCCCACAGCGTATCGAGCCCGCCGCTGCCCTGGCCCGCGGCACCACCAGCTTGTGAGAAGATTTCGCGGTTCGCGCGCCGGGTAGGGGATATCCGGCGCGCGGCGAGCCATCTGGGAGGCCCCCTCACGGCGCGGTCCCGGCGGAAGCGTGCTCTACTGGGGAGATGACTGTCGATCTCTCCCACCGCCGGCGCATGACCCGCACCGAAGCACTGGGCTGGAACCCCGACTGGTCCGTCGGAGATATCCGACTGATCGGTGAGCACTTCGACCGGGTCGAGGCGCTCACCTTCTACCGCACATCCTCCAACGGCAGCGTCACGGCGCAGGATTCCGAAGGCCGTTCGGTGATGTACCTGTACCCGGGCTATGTGGAGTTCCGCAAGGGGCTCGCCCCCGAGGACCGCCCGGATCCGGAATGGCACGGCCTGGCGCTGTCCTCCTTCCGTCCCCGCTCGGCCACCTCGTCCAAGGGCGAGGAGCGGCTGAGCTTCTGCCCGAGCTGCTTCTACGCGCTGCCGGCGACGGGCATCTGCGACACCTGCGACTGAGCCGCTGGGCGGCCCGGGCCGTCCCGGGTCGCCGGCGATGGAGATGGCGAGCGCGCGGGCGCCATGTTGCCCCCTCACCATCAGAATCATCGATTTTCGCCACCCTGCGCCTCTTGACAGCCGGGGATCACAACCCTCAGTATCTACGTCATACGAATAACGTCCGTCGCTCGGAAGCCCGAGGGACCCGGTACCGAGGAGCACGGCATGGCGCAGCGCCCCACCATGAACGACGTGGCCGCCGAAGCCGGTGTGTCCCAGGCCGTCGTGTCGCTCGTGCTCGGCGGGCGCTACGCGGGGCGCGCCTCCGAGCGGACCGCAGAGCGGATCCGCGAGGCGGCAGAGAGCCTCGGATACCGCACCAACCTGCAGGCGAAGACGCTCAAGACCGGCGTCTCCGAGATCATCGGCCTGGTGGGTGACGAGGTCGCCACCTCCCCTTCTCGGGGCAGATGATCAAGGGCGCCCAGGACTGCGCGTGGGCGGAGGGCAACACGCTGATGACCGTCGACACGGGCGGGGACGCCGCACTCGAAGCGGCCGCCATCGAGACGATGCTGTCCCATCAGGTGCGCGGGATCCTGTACACGGCCATGTACCACCGCGAGCTCGAGGTGCCGCGCAGCGCTCTGGAGACCCGCACCGTCACCCTGAATGCCCGCGACCTCACGGGGAGCACCCCGAGCGTGATCCCCGACGAGGAGAAGGGCGGGTACGACGCGACCCGAGTCCTGCTGGAGGCTGGGCACACGCGCATCGGCATGATCAACATCCATCCCACGGAGGAGATTCCCGCCGCCCGCGGTCGCCGCCGCGGGCACCAGCGCGCCCTGGAGGAGGCGGGCATCGCCTTGGACCCGAGCCTCATCCATGCCGGCGAGGGCATCCATCGAAGCGGCGACGAGGGGGTGCAGGCCCTGCTCGCGCTCGAGGATCCGCCGACGGCGATCTTCTGCGGCAACGACCGGACGGCGCTGGGCGCCTACCAGGCCATCGCGGAGCTGGGCCTGCGCATCCCTGAGGACGTCTCGATCGTCGGCTTCGACGACCAGGACGTCCTGCGGGACTTCTTCCACCCTCCGCTGACCACCGTGCAGCTGCCGTTCATCGCCATGGGCGAGCGTGCCGCCGCCCTCGTGCTGGATCCCGCAGCCCGCCCCGAGACCCACCTCATCCCCTGTCCCGTGATCCACCGCGGATCCGTCGCCCCCGAAAGGACGCTGACGCATGACCACCGACACCGCCGTCGGACCTCCCGCCCCGCAGACCGCTGCACCGCCGGGGGCCCCGACCCCGCCCCCGTCCCCGCGTGCCACTGCGCGCCGCACGCGGGTGCGACGCATCGTCCAAAGCTGGCAGTTATACGTACTACTGGCTCCTGCGGTCATCTACCTGTGGTCTTCAAGTACTGGCCGATGTACGGCGCACAGATCGCCTTCCGCGAGTACAACCCGGTGGACGGCTTCTTCTGGAGCCCATGGGTCGGTCTGGAGCACTTCCAGACCTTCATCACGAGCTTCCAGTTCGAGCGCATCGTCGCCAACACGCTGACCATCAACACCGTCGGCCTGCTGGTCGCGTTCCCGGTGCCGATCATCCTGGCCCTGATCGTCAACCAGCTGCCCAGCGAGCGCTTCAAAAGGCTCACCCAGACCATCCTCTACTCGCCGTCCTTCATCTCGGTCGTGGTGGTGGTCGGCATGATCCACCTGCTGTTCTCGCCGAGCTCCGGCCTCGTCAACCACCTGATCGGCACCTTCGGCGGGCAACCCATCTTCTTCATGGGAGCGCCCGAGTGGTTCAGGCCGCTCTACATCGGCTCCGACGTCTGGCAGAACGCCGGCTTCTCGATGATCATCTACCTCGCCGCGCTCACCGCGATCGACCCCTCGCTCCACGAGGCGGCACGCATGGACGGCGCGCACCGCTTCCAGCGGATCCGCCACATCGACATCCCGGGCATCCTCCCGGTGATCACGATCCTGTTCATCCTGGCCGTGGGCAACATCTTCAACCTCGGTTTCGAGAAGGTCTATCTCATGCAGACCGACCTCAACCTGCCCACCTCCGAGGTCATCAACACCTACGTCTACAAGGTCGGTCTGCAGGGCGCCCAGTTCAGCTACTCGGCGGCCATCGGACTGTTCAACTCCGTCCTGAACCTCCTCCTTCTGGTGACCTTCAACTGGGTCGCGAAGAAGGCCAACCAGTCGAGCCTGTGGTGATCCCGATGACAACCCAGAACAGCACCCATCCTCTCCAGCGCAGCTCCTTCACGCCGCGCAGGCAGACCTTCGTCAACCGCATCGCCGATCCGCTCTTCGTGATCGTCACCTACGGGATCATCGCGATCGCGATCCTCCTGATCGTCTATCCGCTGTACTTCATCGTCATCGCGTCGATCTCCGATCCGAACCTCGTCCAGCAGGGCAAGGTCGTCCTGTTCCCGCGGGGCATCACCTTCGACGGCTACGTCACGATCTTCAGCACCTCGACCATCGTGCGCGGTTTCCTCAACTCCGTGCTGTACACGGTGGTCGGCACCGTGCTCAGCGTCTCGATGATCCTGTTCGGGGCCTATGCCCTGGCCCGCAAGGACATGCCGGGTCGGAACCTCTTCATGATCCTGTTCGTGATCACGATGTTCTTCGACGGCGGCATGATCGCCCGCTACCTCGTGGTGAAGGAGCTGGGGATGCTCGACACCATGTGGGCCGTGGTCCTGCCCGGCGCCGTGGGCGTCTGGAACCTGGTCATCGCCCGCACCTTCTTCGAGCAGAACCTCTCCCCGAGCTGCGGGAGGCGTCGCAGCTGGACGGAGCCTCCGACTTCCGGTTCTTCTTCAGCATCGCGCTGCCGCTGTCGAAGCCGCTCATCGTCCTCATGGCGATGATCCACATCGTCGCGAACTGGAACGCCTTCTTCGACGCGATGATCTACCTCAGCGACGAGTCGAAGTACCCGCTCCAGCTCATCCTGCGCAACGTGCTCATCCAGTCGCAGGCCTCCGCCTCCGGCATGGACATGGCCTCGATGGACTCCACGGCCGCCGCCCAGAAGATGGGCGAGCTGCTGAAGTACTCGATGATCGTGGTCTCCACGATCCCGCTGCTCATCGCGTTCCCGTTCCTCCAGCGCCACTTCATCAAGGGCGCCACCCTCGGTGCGCTCAAGAGCTGACCGTTCTCCTATCCGCGCGCATCCCGAACACCCAGTCATACGTACAACCGCACAACAGCCACGACGAAGGAGTCCCCTCATGCTGTCCCGTCGCCAGTTCACCCTCGGTGCCACCGCTCTCTCCCTGACCGTCGGACTCGCCGCCTGCAGCCGGCCCTCCGCGCAGGAGACCGAGGATCTCTCCGCCGACGCCGGCCTCACCGACTCCGGGCTCCGGTCGTCAGCGAGGAGCTCACGCTGAAATTCGGCGGCGCGAAGTCCGCCCTCGCCCCGGACTACGAGACCATGGAGCTCGCCGAGACCTGGACGGAGGATTCAGGCATCACGATCAACTGGGTCAACGAACCGGACGAGGTCTGGAACGAGAAGAAGAACCTCCTGCTCGCCAGCGGCGAGCTCCCCGACGCCCTGTTCAACACCGGTCTGTCCGACGCGGAGGTCGCGAAGTACGGCGCCAACGGCACTTTCATCGCCCTCGAGGAGCTCATCCCCGAGCACGCACCCACGCTGCACGGCATCCTCGAGGAGCGCCCGGACATCAGATCCGCGATGACCGCGTCCGACGGGCACATCTACACGCTGCCGAGCGTCGAGGAGCTCGGCCTCGTCGAGTTCCCGCGGATGCTCTTCATCAACACCGACTGGCTCGACCAGTACGGCCTGGAGATGCCCACGACGGTGGACGAATACCACGAGGCCCTGCTCGCCTTCAAGGGGGGCGGCCCTTCCGGCGTGCTGCCCCTGTCCTTCATCGGCGCCGGGGACATCGCGGACCTCATCGCCGCGATCGGCGGGCAGGCCGACAATGCCGACCACCGCATCGTCCAGGACGGGAAGGTCGTGTTCACCGCGGACAAGGACGGCTTCCGCGATGCGATCGCCACCCTCCACACCTGGTACGGCGAAGGGCTCATCGACCAGGAGTCCTTCGCCCAGGACTACGTCAAGTTCATCGCGAGGGGAAGGCCGAGCCGCAGAGCCTCGGCTCGTTCTACTTCTGGGAGATCTCCGAGGTGGTCGGCGCCGAGCGGGCTGATCAGTACCAGCTCGTGCCGATCTTCCCCGGGCCCGACGGGGTGCAGCGCGCCTGTGTCGAGAACAACCAGGAGATCAACCGCGGTGCCTTCGCCATCAGCCGTACCAACCAGTACGCCGCGGCGACGCTGCGCTGGGCCGACATGCTGTTCGACCCGGCCATGAGCGCACAGGCGAACTGGGGACCGGTCGGCGTGTCCCAGGAGCTGAACGACCAGGGGATGCTCGAGCAGATCCCTGTCACCGGTGGCGGTACCGAGCAGGAGCGCCGGGTGAAGGTCGCCCCCGGCGGGCCGAAGATCATCACCGCCGAGGACTTCGAGACGGTCGTCCTGCCCGAGCCGAGGGCCGCCGAGCGTCAGGCCCAGATCTCTGAGTTCTACGCGCCGCACCGTGCCAACGAGAAGTACCCGCCGGTGATGCTGTCGGTCGAGGAGCTGAACCGGATCAGCACCATCGAGGCCGACGTGAAGACGCTCGTGGACGAGAAGGTCTCCACCTGGATCGTCAAGGGAGGCATCGAGGACGAGTGGGACGGCTACGTCGCCCAGCTCGAGTCGATCGGACTGCCCGAGATCGTCGAGGTGTACCAGACCGCCTACGACCGCTTCCTCGAGAACGCCTGACCCCTGAACCCTGTCTTGCCTGCTGCCACCACTTCCCGACAGACCCCGAAGAGAAGAAGAGAATGACGACCACTGAGCAGTCCCTGTCCAGCACCAGCGCCGATGTGTCTCGCACCGACGTGCACCGCCCCCGATTCCATTTCACCCCTGAATCGACCTGGATGAACGATCCGAACGGCATGATCCTTCACGACGGCCGGTGGCATCTCTTCTACCAGAACAACCCGCTGGGCAGCGATCACGACAACCTGTCCTGGGGCCATGCCGTCTCCGACGATCTGGCGACGTGGACGCACCTGCCTGTGGCACTGCGCTTCTCCGAGCAGGAGATGATCTTCTCCGGAAGCGTCGTCCACGACGCGCAGAACAGCTCGGGGCTGGCGGCGCCGGGCGAGCCGGGCCCGTTGGTGGCCCTCTACACCAGTGCGTACACCGCGGCCCATCCCACCCGTGCGGGCATCCAGGCCCAGTCGATCGCCTACTCGACCGACGGCGGCACCGAGTGGACCCACTACGCCGGCAATCCGGTGCTGGATCGCGATTCCGCGAACTTCCGGGACCCGAAGGTGTTCTGGCACGCGGAGAGCGAGCGATGGGTCATGGTCACGGTGGAGGCTGTGGACTTCCAGATCCATCTCCACACCTCTGCGGATCTGCTCTCGTGGGAGCACGCCTCGGTCTTCACCCACCCTGAGATCGACGGCGGCATCTGGGAGTGCCCCGATCTGCTGCGGGTGCCGGTCGCCGGCTCCGCTGGCAAATCCGCGCGCGAGGCCTGGGTGATGGTGCTCAGCACCAATCCGGGCGGCCCCGCCGGTGGTTCCGGCACCTACGTGCTGATCGGCGATTTCGACGGCCGCAGCTTCACGTTGCAGGCGCCGCCGCGCCCGCTTGATCTGGGCCAGGACTGCTATGCGGCGGTCTCCTTCTCCGGGGTGGGCGGCAACCCGGTGCTGATGGGCTGGATGAACAACTGGGACTACGCCCATCAGACCCCGACCGCTCCGTGGCGATCGTCGATGACCCTGCCCCGGACGCTCCATCTGGAGCCCACGGCCGACGGCACCCTCGACCTGATCCAGCATCTGATCGTCCCCGAGGCGGTTCGGACCGTGGACCTCGGCGCCCTGTCCGCCGCTGCCCGCCCGGTGGTGCTCGATGCCGCGGAGCCGTTCCGCCTGCGCGGCGTGCTCTCCGCGCGCACCCCGCACCGCCTCGTGCTGCGCTTCGACCAGGACGACCTGGCGCGCGAGCTGGTGCTCTCGGTGGACGCCGCAGGACAGATCGTGGTCGATCGGAGCGCCGCTCATGAGACGACCTTCGCCCGGGATCATGGCCGCTCCGCGCCCTATGTGCCTGCAGCCGGCACCGAGGAGGTCTCCTTCGATCTGGTGGTCGATCGCTCCTGCATCGACCTGGAGCTGGACGGCGGCCGTGCCCTGGTGTCGCAGCAGATCTTCCCCGGCGCCTCGGAGGCCACCGTCCACGTCGAGCCCGGCGCATGAGCGAGCCGGTCGCGCTCGTCGTCGGAGAGGCGCTGATGGACGTCGTCCGCTCGCCGGACGGGAAGGTGCGGCATCGACCAGGCGGCAGCCCGGCCAATGTGGCCGTGGGCCTGGCCCGGCTCGGGGTGAGCACGGAGCTGCTGTGCTCTCTCGGTCCCGATGCGCACGGCGCCGCTCTGCGAGCTCACCTCGCCGCGGCCGGCGTCGTCCTGCGCCCGCCGATGGGTCCCGCGCCCTCGGCGACCTCGACGGCGGAGGCCCGGCTGGACGCGGACGGCGCCGCGAGCTACCACTTCGACATCTCCTGGGACCCGGGCCCGTTCGAAGCCGGTCCCGTCCGTCTCCTCCACACCGGCTCGCTCGCGGCAGTCGTGGAGCCGGGGGCGGAAGACGTCGTGGCGGCGCTCGCGGCGGCGGATCCCGGGACTCTCATCAGCCTCGATCCGAATGTGCGGCCCAGCCTCGGCCTGGGACCGGAGCAGGTGCGTGCGCGGTGCGAACTCGCCGCACGGCACGCGCACGTGGTGAAGATGAGCGATGAGGACCTCTCCTGGATGTACCCGGGAGCCTCCCTCGACCTGGTCGCCGAGCGGCTGCACGGGCTGGGGGTGCGACTGCTGGTGGTGACGCGCGGCGTCCAGGGTTGCGTGCTCGCCGCTCCGGGCTGGCGCAGCGAGCTGCCGGCCCCCTCGGTCCCGGTGGTCGACACCATCGGCGCCGGGGACTCGTTCATGTCGGGGCTGCTCTTCGCGATCCTGGCCTCCGGCGGGGATACGGGGCTCCGCACGGGCACCATGCACCGGCATCAGGCCGAGGCGTGGGCCCGCATCGCGCTGCGCAGCGCGGCGATCACCGTCGGCCGTGCCGGGGCGCAGCCGCCGCTCGCCGAGGAGCTTCCGCAGGAGGTCGCCGCAGCGGTGTGAGACGGCGACCCGCCCTGCGCTCCGCGCCTCACCCCTCCGGTCGGGCCGCCACCAGGCGCTCCACCGCGCCAGCCAGCTCCTCCGCAGCCTGTGCGCTGTCGTAGGACGGGTCTTTTTGGTGCTCGGCGACGATCGCGTCGATGGCGCCGCCCACTGCCAGCGCCGCCGTGCGAAGGTTCGCCGGTCCCGACAGGCCGTGGGTATCCCGCGCCTCGCGCAGCAGCTGCGCGAGCGGTCCCCATCGCTCACGGGACTCCCCGGGATGCCCCCATCGCACAAGGGCTTCTGTGGCCACCCGGGTGTGGTGCGGGTTCGCCCGGAAGTATCCGATCAGCGCGGTGATATAGGCACGGGGTCGCGCTGCCTTCGGAGCCGCCTCCACCGCAGCCCCGACCTCGGCGACCATCTGCGAGATCACCCGCTCGTGGGCGGCGCCGAGCAGTGCGGCGACCGAGCCGACGTGGTGGAGCACGCTCGCCTTGCTGAGCTCTGCCCGCTCGGCGATGCGGCCGAGGGTCGCGTCCCCATAGCCCTGCTCCCCCACCAGCTCGATCGTCAGCGCGATTAGCTGCTCTCGCCGTGGCTGCGGTGCGCCGACGGGACGGCCGGCTCTTCTCCCGGTTGACATGACGCCTAATCTACCGCATGGTCGATTATGCGTCCGTCCTCCACCGAAGGGACTCGGCATGACCGAGCACCAGAGCGTCCGTCGGCTCCGCCGCCCACGCAGACGCCACCTCCTGATCGCGCTCCTCGTGGTGAGCGCGCTGGGCACGGGGTACCTCCTCGGCGCCACGCGAGCGGCACCGATCGGTCATTGGCGCTCGACTGAAGGGCGTGCCGCGTACCTCCAGGCCTACGAAGTCGCCTTCTCGGAACTGCCCGCACCGGCCGAGACGCTCGACATCCGCACCGACTTCGGTGTCGTGCGGGTGTACCGCTTCGAGGGCACCGGCGATGCCGAGCATCCGGTCGTGCTCCTGCCGGGCACGGCGTCGGGCTCCCCGTCATGGCGGACAACATCCCCTCCCTGCTGGAGGGCGGTGACGTCTACGCGATGGACCTCCTCGGCGAGCCCGGTCACAGCATCCAGGAAAGGCCCCTCACCTCGGACGAGGACAAAGCGGCCTGGCTCCACCAGACCCTCGCCGCCCTCCCAGAGGAGCAGTTCCATGTGCTCGGCCTCTCGATCGGCGGGTGGACCGCCACCAACCTCGCGCTGCACCATCCCGAGCACGTCGCGAGCCTGACCGTCCTGGATCCGGTCCAGACCTTCGACGACATCCCCCTCGGCACCGCGCTGCGCTCGATCCCCGCCGCGTTCCCTTGGATGCCGAGGTCGTGGCGCGACTCCTTCAACTCCTACACGGCCGGCGGCGCCCGGTGGAGGACGTCCCGCTGGCGCGCATGATCGAGGCCGGGATGAAGAACTACCGCATGGCCCAGCCCTCACCGACCCGGATCTCCCCGGAGCGGCTGGGGACGCTCGAGGTGCCCGTCCTGGCCATCCTCGCCGGGCGCTCGGTGATGCACGACCCGGCAACAGCGGAGGAGACCGCCCGCTCGGCGCTGCCGGACGCACGGGTGGAGGTGTTCCCGGACGCGAGCCATGCGATCAACGGTGAGCACCCGGAGGAGATCGCTGCGCTCGTGGACGAGTTCGTCACCGAGGTCGAGGCGGACTGAAGCCGCTGTCCCCGCAAGCGCACGGGGCAGGGCGACGTCCCCGACGAGTTCCAGCCGACGGCGGCGTGCAGGATGTCGGCACCTCGTGGAGTCGTATCCGTCGCCGTCCACAGCCGCGGCCACGGGTCCCCGCCCATCCTCCGGCCCGAATACAGTGGCCATCATGGATGCCCCGTACGCCACCGACCCGATCTCCGCTCTCCGCGAGGGCGATGCCGAGCAGACCGACCGCGCGCTGGAGATCCTGTCGACCGTCTTCGGCTACGACTCCTTCCGCGGCGAGCAGGCCGCGATCATCGACCATGTCGCCCGCGGCGGGGACGCCGTGGTGCTGATGCCCACCGGCGGGGGCAAGTCGCTGTGCTACCAGATCCCCTCGCTGCTGCGCGAGGGCACGGGGATCGTGGTCTCACCGCTGATCGCGCTGATGGCGGACCAGGTCGCAGCGCTCGAGAGCGTCGGCATCCGGGCCGCATACCTGAACTCGACCCTGGACTTCCATGAGGCGCAGGCGGTCGAGCAGCAGCTGCTGGCCGGTGAGCTGGACCTGCTGTACATGGCGCCGGAGCGGCTCGTCCTCCCCCCGCACCCAGGACCTGCTGCGTCGCGCCGAGCTGGCCCTGTTCGCGATCGACGAAGCGCACTGCGTCTCCCAATGGGGGCACGATTTCCGGCCCGACTACATGGGGCTGTCCGTGCTCGCCGAGGCCTTCCCGCAGGTGCCCCGCATTGCATTGACCGCGACGGCGACCGAGGCCACCCACCGTGAGCTCACCGAGCGGCTGCGGATGCAGGAGGCGGAGCATTTCGTCTCCAGCTTCGACCGGCCCAACATCCAGTACCGCATCGATCCCAAGGCCTCCCCGCGCGAACAGTTGCTGCGGCTGATCACCACCGAGCACGAGGGTGAATCCGGGATCGTGTACTGCCTGTCCCGCAAGAGTGTGGAGCAGACCGCCGAGGCGCTCGTCGCCCGCGGCATCCCGGCACTCCCCTATCACGCAGGCCTCGATGCGGCCGTCCGCCAGGACCACCAGGAGAGGTTCCTGCGCGCGGACGGCCTGATCATCGTCGCGACGATCGCGTTCGGCATGGGGATCGACAAGCCGGACGTCCGCTTCGTCGCCCACCTCGATCTGCCCAAGTCCATCGAGGGCTATTACCAGGAGACCGGGCGCGCCGGGCGCGACGGCCAGCCCTCCACTGCCTGGATGGCCTATGGCCTGGGCGATGTGGTCAACCAGCGCCGGTTCATCGATTCTGGGGAAGCCAGTGAGCAGTTCAAACGCAATGCCCGCTCCCACCTCGACGCGATGCTCGCCCTGTGTGAGACGGTCTCCTGCCGCCGCGTGCAGCTGCTGCACTACTTCGGGCAGGAGATGGACACCGAGGCCTGCGGGAACTGCGATACCTGCCTGAACCCGCCCCAGACGTGGGATGCCACGGTCGCCGCCCAGAAATTGCTGTCGGCGCTGATCCGGCTGGACCGCGAACGCGGCCAGAAGTTCGGCTCCGGGCAGGTGATCGAGGTGCTGCTGGGCCGCGAGAACGAGCGCTCCACCCAGTCCCGTCACCAGGAGCTGAGCGTCTGGGGCATCGGTGAGGAGCTCAGCGAGAAGGAATGGCGCACCGCGATCAGGCAGCTGCTGGCCCGCGGCGTCATCGAGGCAGAGGGCGACTACGGGGTGCTGGTCCCTGGCCCACAGGCCGGTCCGCTGCTGCGCAGCGAGACCACGATCGAGCTCGCCGTAGATCGCACCCCGGCCAAGCCACCCCGCTCGCGCTCCGGGCGCAGCGGTGGTGGGTCACGCGCGGCCGAAAGCTTGGAAGTCGCCGAGCGGGAGCGTTTCGAGGCCTTGCGCACCTGGCGCACCTCGGTCGCCAAGGAGAAGCAGATCCCTCCGTACATGGTGTTCTCCGATGCCACCTTGGTCGCCATCGTGCAGCTGCGCCCGCAATCCGTCGCCCAGCTGGGCACCGTCAGCGGCGTCGGCGCGAAGAAGCTCGCCGAGTACGGCGACGCAATCCTGGAAGCGCTGCCGGGCTGACCCGGATCTCGGCTATCGTTTCCCCCAATGACCAGGACCGACGAGGGGAAGCACCGTGACCGCACCCGGAACGCCGAACGGGCAGCAGAGCGGCGCACAGCTGCCTGACTGGCAGCAGCAGATGCCGTCCTCGCCCTATGGACAGCAGGGACAGCCCCCGGCGCCGAAGAAGAAGACCGGCCTGATCATCGGCCTGATCGCCGGTGGTGGCTGCCTCCTCGCGATCCTGCTGGTGATCGCCCTGATCATCGTCTTCGCGGTGCGCGGCGGCGGTGGCGAGAGCGGCGCGGGCACCGATTCCGACATCGCGGCGCTCTCCCCGAGGAGCAGGCCACGCAACTGGTCACCGACTACATGGCAGCACTGGAGGCCGGTGACTCAGCGACCGCATCATCGAGCTGATGCCCCCGCTCGACGTCGCCGGCGCCGAGTACCTGCCCGTCGAGGTGTACGACGCCGCGCTGGCCGCCGCCCCCGTCGGTGAGGTCGTCATCGCCGCACCCGTCATGGAGGAGTCCGGCAGGGCCGGCACCGTGAACGTCGACTACACCGTGGGCGACCAGGCGGCCACGGCCGAGTTCACCGTCGAGGACTACGACGGCGACGACGTCCACACGTTGACGCCCAACGGGGATACAACTATCTGCCCGCCAACTTCGCGGGACTGGGTGCCACGCTCAACGGCACCGAGGTCGCCGAGGGCACCGACTTCCATCTGCTCCCCGGTGCCTACGAGATCGCCTTCGGCCTGGAGACCTTTGCGCCGAGCAGCACGGATCCGATGATCATCCTCCGCCCGGACGACAGGGTCGAGTGGCCCGAGCCCGCCCTCACCGAGGAGGGTCTGACCACCTTCCGCGGGGCCGTGCAGACGGCCGTGGATGCCTGCATCGCGGAGAAGACCCTGCAGGTCGGATGCGGCATGGCGGCTGTGCCCGCCACCGGCACCAGCAGCGACGGGTGGACCGCGGTGGAAGGAACGGTGACCCGCACGCTCGCCGAGGAGAGCCAGCGGAACATCGACACCATGGAGGCCACCCCGGGTACGACGAGCCCACCTTCGTGCGCGGCGAGTCGGTCGGCGCCGTGAACACCGAGTTCGAGTGCACCAAGGACGGCCAGACCGGCGGCTGCGAACTCATCATCGGAGGCGGCATCTCGGTGCCGAGCGTCGACATGGCCGATCCGGACCTGCCGGTCATCTGGTCCTGAGCCCCGGCCGCTCGTCACACCCTTCGGCGAGAATGGGCCTATGACGATCCACTGGGTGCGTGGCACCTGCCCCCGCTGCGGCAGCGACCAGGTGCTCCACCACATCATCGGCATGCCCTTGTTCGAGGCGATGGAGACCTCCCCCGCCTGGGTGCGCTGGGAGGGCTGCACGGGCCTCGGGCCTGAGCGCGAGTGCCAGGCCTGTGAGCACCAGTGGGAGCCCGATGACGTCGGCTTCGCCGAGGAGGGCGAGGAGATATGGGACAGCCGCACTGACGAGACCATCCCGCCCCCGCCGGCCCCGCTGCGAGTGGTCGGGGCGGTCCTCATCGACGGTGAGCGGATCCTCGCGGCCCGCCGCGGACCGGGCACCCGAGCAGCCGGCCTCTGGGAGTTCCCCGGCGGGAAGATCGAACCCGGAGAGTCGCCCCAGCACGCCCTGATCCGCGAGCTGCACGAGGAGCTCGACATCGAGGTCGAGGTGGGCTGGCTGATCGGCCGCGGACTCGGCAGCGCCGGTGAGCGCGAACTGCACCTGGACTGCTACTGGGCACGGCCGACGGGGCCCGCCCCCACCACCAGCACCGACCACGACCGGCTGGAGTGGGCGGAGCCCGCGAGGCTCGCCGACCGCGAGTGGGCCGAGCCGGATATCCCCATCGTCCAGGAGATCCTCGCGGGCGCGAGCCCCCGATTCACCCGCTGACAGTGGTCACGACGCCGCCGCGCCGCTGCCCCACTCCCGTGCAAAGGCCGCGCGCCGCTTCGCCTGCTCGGCCGGATCGGGGACGGGCAGCGAGGCGATGAGCTTGCGTGTGTAGTCATGCTGTGGCCGCTGCAGCACATCCGGGCCATGGCCGTCCTCGACCAGATCACCGCGGAACAGCACGCCGATGCGGTGGGCGAGCGAGTCCACCACCGCCAGGTCATGGCTGATGAACAGGGCCGCGAAGCCCAGCCGCTGCTGCAGCTCGCGGAAGAGCTCCAGCACCGTCGCCTGGACCGAGACGTCCAGTGCACTGGTGGGCTCGTCCGCGATCAGCAGCTCGGGCTCGAGCACCAGCGCCCGGGCGAGGGAGATCCGCTGGCGCTGCCCGCCGGAGAGCTCGTGCGGGTAGCGACGGGCGTAGTCGCCCGGCAGCTCCACCGCCTCCAGCAGCGAGCGCACCTTCTGCTCCCGCTGACCCGCAGACAGCGCCTTCTCGTGCACGATCAACGGTTCAGCGATGCACTCCTGGATGGTCAGGTGCGGGTTGAAGGAGGTCGCAGGATCCTGGAACACGAAGCCGATGCGTCGGCGCACGGGCTTGAACGCCTTCTCCCGCACCCCGTTCATCTCATGCCCGAGCACCTGCAGGCTGCCGCCGGTGGTGCGTTCGAGCCCCGCGATGGCCCGCCCGATGGTGGTCTTCCCCGAGCCGGACTCCCCCACCAGGCCGTACACCTGGCCTGCGCGGATCGTGAAATCCACGCCCTTGACCGCACGGAAGGCGGGCTTGCCGAGACGGCCCGGGTATTCGATGACGAGGTCCTCGGCGACGACCACCGGTGGGGCCTCCTCGATCTCCTGCTGCTGTTCCTCGCTCAGCGCGGTCCAGGCCGAGCGCCGTCCCAGGTGCGGCACCGCAGCCAGCAGCTTCTTCGTGTACTCCTCGCGGGGCTCGGCGAACAGCTCCTTCACCCCGGCCCGCTCGATGATCCGGCCGCGGTACATCACGGCCACGGAATCGGCGAGATCGGCGACCACGCCCATGTTGTGGGTGATGACGATGAGCGAGGTGTCGAAGCGGTCGCGCACGTCGCGCAGCAGATCGAGGATCTCTGCCTGCACGGTGACGTCGAGGGCGGTGGTGGGCTCATCGGCGACGATGAGCTCGGCGCCCAGAGCGAGCGCCATGGCGATCATGATGCGCTGCTTCTGCCCGCCGGAGAACTCGTGCGGGTAGCGGTCGATGCGCTCG
The DNA here is from genome assembly GCF_014400405.1 of Brachybacterium sp. Z12. Taxonomy (GTDB): domain Bacteria; phylum Actinomycetota; class Actinomycetes; order Actinomycetales; family Dermabacteraceae; genus Brachybacterium. The sequence goes on from NZ_CP060496.1 coordinate 1,999,464, forward strand.
GCGGCGTCCGGGATCCCGACCGCCTCGAGCGCGGAGACCGCCTCGGCGCGGATCTCCTTGCGCGTCATCTTCGGGCGGTGCGCCCGCAGCCCCTCGCCGATCTGCCACCAGATGGGGAAGACCGGGTTCAGGGCGCTCGAGGGCTCCTGGAAGATCATCGAGACGTCTTCGCCGCGCAGGGCGCGCAGCCGCGGACCGCTCAGCGCCACCACGTCGGCGCCCGGAGATCAGCACCGCGCCGGTGGCCTCGGCGGTGTCCGGCAGCAGTCCCAGGATCGAGCGGGCGGTGACGGACTTCCCGGAGCCGGATTCGCCGACGATCGCGAGGATCTCCCCGGGCTGCACCGTGAGGCTCACCCCGTCGACCGCGTGGACGTCACCCGCGTCGGTCGCGAAGTGGATGTCGAGGTCGCGGATCTCGAGCCGGGCAGGGGTCGTCGTGTCGGTCATGCCGCCACCTTCTTCTCGCTGCGACGGCGCTTGCGACGGGTGCGCAGGCGGGGATCGTTGAGGTCGTTCACAGATTCGCCGACCAGGGTCACCCCGAGGACGGCGAGCACGATAGCCAGGCCGGGGAACAGGCCGGTCCACCAGATCCCGCTGGTGGCATCGGACATCGCCCGGTTGAGGTCGTAGCCCCACTCTGCGGCGCTGGTGGGTTCGATGCCGAAGCCGAGGAAGCCCAGGGCCGCGAGGGTGAGTATCGATTCCGAGGCGTTGAGGGTGAAGATCAGCGGAAGGGTGCGGGTGGCGTTGCGCAGCAGGTGGGTGCCCATGATGCGCCGATGCCCGGTGCCCACCACTTTCGCGGCCTCCACGAACGGTTCGGCCTTCAGCCGCACCACCTCCGCGCGGATCACCCGGAAGTACTGCGGGATGAACACCACGGTGATGGACAGCGCGGCGGCGAGGATGCCGCCCCAGGCGTTGGACTGCCCGCCCGAGATGACGATCGACATCACGATCGCCAGCAGCAGGGGGGGGAAGGCGTAGATCGCGTCGGCGAGCATCACCAGCACGCGATCCAGCCAGCCGCCCACGTAGCCGGACAGCAGGCCCAGGGCCACTCCCAGGAAGAGGGAGGCTGCGACCGCGCAGACCATCACGGCCACGGCGGTGCGCGTCCCCCAGATCACGCGGGAGAGCACATCGAAGCCGGTCACGGTGGTGCCCAGCGGGTGCGCGGCCGACGGCGGCTGCTGGGTGCCGAAGGCGGTGCCGTCCGCCGAGGTGGCAGCGAAGCCGTAGGGCGCCAGCAGCGGTGCCAGCAGCGCCGTGATCAGCAGACCGAGCACCAGCACCAGGCCGGTGACCAGCATTCCTCGCTGGAGGCCGACGCTGCGGCGCAGGTGGCTGAGGATCGGCAGGCGGAGGTACCAGGGCGAGCCGGCGCCGGCGGCGACGGTCGCCGCCTCGGCGGCCAGGTCCGTATCGGCCGTACTCTCCTCGCCCGGGGGCACAGGGTTCGAGAGCGTCATCTCAGTACCTCACTCTGGGGTCGATGAGGGCGGCGATTACGTCGACCACGAAGTTTGACAGTGCGACGATCACCGCGAGCATCATGACGATGCCCTGCACGGCCACGTAGTCGCGCGCCTTCATGTACTGGGCGAGCATGTAGCCCAGTCCGTTCCACTCGAAGGTGGTCTCGGTGAGCACGGCGCCGCCGAGCATCATCGCGATCTGCATGCCCATCACGGTGACGATCGGGATCAGTGCGGGCCGCAGCGCGTGGCGTGCGGTGAGCCGGGACTCGGGAACCCCGCGGGAGCGGGCCGACTCGATGTACTGCATCTCCAGGGTGCCGATCATGTTCGTGCGCACCAGGCGCAGGAAGATGCCGCCGGTGAGGATGCCCAGCGCCACCGCCGGCAGGATCGCGTGGGTGACCACATCGCTCAGCAGCTGCATGTTCCCCAGCCGGAGCGCGTCCAGCAGGTAGAACGGAGAGGGGTTCAGGATCGTGCTCATCGTGATCTCGCCACGGGTGGAGATCCTCCCGGCCACCGGCAGCCAGCCCAGACCCACCGAGAACACGAGCTTCAGCAGCAGACCTACGAAGAACACCGGGGTGGCGTAGCCGAGGATCGCGACGATGCGCAGCACCGCATCGGGCCAGCGGTCGCGGGTGCGGGCCGCGATCATGCCCAGCGGCACGCCGAGGAGCAGCGCGACCACCACCGAGTAGGCGACGAGCTCGAAGGTCGCCGCACCGTAGGTGGTGAGGATCTCGGTGACCGGGGTGCGGTCGGTGTAGGTGGTGCCGAAGTCACCGCTCAGCACCCCGCCGAGGTAGTCGAAGTATTGGACGATCAGCGGTCGGTCGTAGCCGGCCTCGGCCCGCCGCGCGGCGAGCTCTGCGGGGGTGAGGCGACCGCCGAGCGCTGCGGTGATCGGGTCGCCGGTGATCCTCATCAGGAAGAACACCACGGTCATCAGGATGAACACGGTGGGGATGATGAGGAGGAAGCGGACCAGGATGTACCGGCCGAGGCCCCCGCGGAGCGCTTGCGCTCCGGTCGGGGGCCGGCTGGGCCTGGAGGTCGTCGTCGAGCTGCGCGGTCACTTCGACAGCGGGGACAGGCGGAACTTGAAGGAGGAATCGAGGGTCACTCCCTGGACCTCGGTGGTCGACACCGCGATCTGTGCGCCCTGCAGCAGCGGCAGGGTCGAGATCTCCTCGGCGACGAGGTCCTGGATCTCGACGAACAGCGCCTCCCGCTCATCCGGATCCTGGGTGCCGCGCTGCTTCGCGATCAGCTCGTCCACCTCGGGGCTCGAGAAGTGGTTGGCCAGGAAGTTCTCGGTGACGAAGAACGGCGAGAGGTAGTTGTCCGCATCCGAGTAGTCCGGGAACCAGCCGAGCTGGTAGGCGGGGTACACGTCGTTGACGCGGTCGTCGGAGTACTGCACCCATTCGGTGGACTTCAGATCGACCTCGAACAGCTCGTCGGCCTCCAGCTGGTTCTTCACCGCGGCGTACTCGTCGCCGGAGGAGTTGCCGTAGTGGTCGGGGTTGTACTGCAGGGACAGGCTCACGGGGATCTCGACCCCGGCGTCCTCGAGCCGCGTGCGGGCACGGTCCGGGTCCGGGCCGCCGGAGCCGTCGCCGTACATGTCCTGGAACTGGGTGCCGGAGCCGGGCAGGCCCTCGGGGATATAGGAGTACAGCGGGGTGTAGGTGTCGTTGTAGACCGAGGTCGCGATCGCCTGGCGGTCCAGCAGGTCCGCGACCGCCTGGCGCACGGCCCGGGCCTTGTCGGCGTCCGGCTCTTCGGTGGACTCTCCGTGGGGGTTGGTGTTGAAGTTGAACACGATGTAGCGGATCTCGCCGCCGGGGCCCTCATGCACGGCGACCGCGTCGTCGCTCTCGAGGTCGGCGATGTCGGTCGCGGACAGCGAACGCCACACGCAGTCGATGTTGCCCTGCTGGATATCGAGCTTCATGTTGTTCTGGTCGGCGTAGTAGGACATCGACACGTTCGCGGTGGCAGGCGTGCCGAAGAGCCCCTTGTAGCCGTCGGCGGCCTCGAAGGTGACCAGCTCGTTGATCTTCCAGCTGGTGATCTTGTACGGACCGGAGAACGCTGCTCCGTCGACGATCTCGGCGTCCGGGAGGATCTCATCGGCCGGGAACACCTCGGCATCGACGATCGGGCCCACCGGGCTGCACAGCACGTAGGGGAAGGTCTGGTCGTTGGGCTCCTTGAGGTGGAACTCGACGGTGAGATCGTCGATGACCTCGACCGATTCGAGGTTCCCCAGCAGGCTCGAGGGTCCGTTGGGGTCCGCGATCGCCAGCTGGCGGTCGAAGGTGTGCTTGACGTCCTCGCTGGTCAGCTCGTTCCCGTTGGCGAAGGTGAGCCCTTCCTGGAGGGTGACGGTGTAGACGTTCTCGCTGGTGAACTCGGCGGACTCGGCCAGGTCGGGCTCGGGCACGCCGTCCTCGGAGCCGATCGAGGTGTTCAGGAGGTATCCGAAGACCTGTGTCCATACGGTCGAGGAGCCGTTGTCGTAGGCGGCCGCGGGGTCGAGCGCGGTGACCTTGTCGGTGGTGCCGACCGTGAGTGCGCCTTCATCGCCGCCGCCGCCACCTCCTCCGCCGCCCCCGCCGCCGCCGTCGGTGGTCTCCGCGCAGGCGGTGAGGAGGACCGGGACCCCGGCCATCGAGAGCAGCACAGCACGGCGCTTGGGGGTGAAGGCGGCATCGAACATGGGGGTCCTCCAGAGGAACGTGACGTGCCGCGGGGTGCCACGGCAGCGTGGGAACCGGGCATCGCATGTGAGGCGACACACCGGGTGGTGTCCCGCACACTAGTCCCGGACAGCGCTCGCTGCACTTCCAGGCGGGCATGACGATGCATGGTGATGGAAATGTGATCACTGCTGAGCGTCACACCGGGCCGCGACTCTGGCTTAGTCTCCGAGGCATGACCATCTCTCCTCTGCTCGCTCCCGATGCCGCGCTCGAGCAGGTCGCCACTGGCGCGACCTGGGCCGAAGGCCCGGTCTGGCTGCCCCGCCGCCGTGCTGTGCGCTTCAGCGACATCCCCTCCGACCGGATCCTCGAGTTCTCGGAGGAGACCGGTGAGCTCACCGTGTTCTCCGAGGGCGTCGAGTTCACCAACGGCCGCACCCTCGATCTGGAGGGGAACGTCGTGGAGTGCTCCCACGGTCGCCGCGCGGTGCAGCGCGACACCGCTGTCGGCCCCGGGGACCAGCACCGCCCCACCACGGTGGTGGACCGCTTCGGCGAGCACCGTCTGAACTCCCCCAATGATGTGGTGGTCGCGTCCGACGGCGCGATCTGGTTCACCGACCCCTCCTACGGGATCAAGCGCCCTGAGGAGGGGCATGCTGGGCAGGAGGAATACGGCGACCGCTATGTGTTCCGGTACGACGAGAGCACCGGCACCCTCACCCCGGTCGTGATCGACGTCGAGGCGCCCAACGGTCTCGCCTTCTCCCCCGACGAGTCGCTGCTGTACGTCGCGGACTCCTCGCTGAGCCCCGCGGACCGGCAGGCGGATACGAGCGCTCGGCCCCGCGGTCACGCGATCCACGTGTATGACGTGATCGAGGGCAGGCACGCGAAGAACGGTCGCCCGCTCACTGACGTCTCCCCGGGCTGCCCGATGGGATCCGGGTGGACGTCGGGGGCCGGATCTGGAGCTCGAGCCTGTCAGGCGTGCAGGTCTTCGCCCCGACCGGTGAGCGGCTGCTGGACCTGCCCGTCCCCGAGAAGGTGGGCAACCTCTGCTTCGGCGGCGAGGACGGGTCCACCCTCTACATCGTCGCGACCACGAGCCTGTACCGGATCCGCACTGCCACCTGCGATGCGAGCAGCTCGAGGCTCCGTGGTCAGAGCGGGTAGGGACCGAAGCGGGACCAGGTGACCACCACCGAGCAGATGGCGAGCACGATCGAGGGCAGCGCGGCCCGGGTGCCGTCACCGCGGCGGATGTGCACGAGCGCCGCGAAGACCATGGTGATCGCCAGGCCTGCGGCGGCCATCGGGACCAGGATCGTGGCGACGCCGGTCAGCGCGGGGATGATCAGGCCGAGCGCTCCGAGGATCTCCAGGGCGCCGATCCCCGGATCACGTTCTGCGGGAAATCCTCGACATAGGGGGTCCGGTCGATCTGCTGGTCACGGGTGCTGATGAGCTTCACGGCCCCCGAACCGGCGAAGACCGCGGCGAGCGCGAAGGCCAGGATCCACAGCAGCATGTTCATCGATGCGACTCCTTCGACGGGGTCTACCAGTATCGCCCGTCGGCGTGCTCCCTGTCACACGATCGCGGTTCTGGTATCAGGTCAGTCCTTAGCGCGGACCAGGCGCTCGTGGCCGCTCTCGGAGAGCTCGGCGATCTCGGCGTTGCCCTTGAGGAAGTCGTTGAAGGACTTGAAGCCGATCGCCTTCTCGCTGAAGGAGGGGTCCATGCGGCGCATGTGGGACTTCACCGCGGAGGCGTGCAACCATTCGCTGTCCCCACGATCGCCCAGCTGGAGTGCGCGCTGGAGGAGGCGGGTCGCCGCCTCCCGGGGATCCTCGGCGGTCTCCTCATCCTCGGCGTCCTCCGCCGCCTCGGCGGCCTCCTCCGCAGCGCGGTCAGCCGCGCGCGCCTTGGCATCGGCGTCGGCGGAGCGCCGGGACCGGGTGCGCCCGCCCCCGCCGCCGCTGCTCTCGCTGTCGCCGGAGTTCTGGACGGCGCCGCTGGACGCCCGGCGGGAGCGGGTCCTCTGCGGCGCCGCGGGCTGCTCGACGCCTGGCAGGTTCTCGTAGGACTCGAACTCGTCGCAGGCCGCGGCGAGGGACTTCGCGGTGGACCCGGCCACGCCCATCGCGATCACGTAGCGGCCCAGGCGGCGGCAGCGCTGGGCGAGGGGGACGTAGTCGGAGTCTCCGGCGACGATCACCACATGCGTGAGGTCGGGCATCAGGTAGAGGTCCTCGACGGTGTCGACCGCGAGCCGGATGTCCGCGCCGTTCTTCGCGTAGGCGGCGGCGGGGAACAGCTGCACGAGGTCCACGGCGCGGGCCACCAGCTGGCTGCGGTAGATGGCATTGACGGGCGAGGACCAATCCGCGTAGGCGCGGGTGAGCATGAGGGAGCCGAAGGAGGCGGCGTAGTCGATGACCGCACCGACGTCGACCGTGGCCTTGGCCAGACGCTCCGCGATCTCCGGCTCGGTGGGGTCCTCCATGATGCGCAGGCGGTCGCGGCTGTAGGCCTGCCGCCCGTGCACTCGGTCGTACCAGGACATGACGATGTTGTCGAAGTCGAGGTAGACGGCGACGCGGGGATCTTGGGACTCTGCCATGCCTCCAGTGTGCCTGGTCGGCGGCGGTGCTGACGACCTCTGGCCGTTCAGCCGGCCTGCGCCCGACCGCCGATCTGCAGCGACTGCCGCCGACGATGCACGGTGAGGTACTCCAGCCCGTCCTCGCCCGCACGGAATCCGCGCACCGTGCGGCGGGGCAGCAGCGCGAGGTCACCCGGGCGCAGCGGCTCCTCGCCCGCGTCCGTGACCAGCACCCCGTGGCCACTCACCACATGGATCAACGTGTCGACCTCCGCCCCGGTGTGCGCCGGGATGGAGTCCCCCGCGGGCAGCCGGATCAGGTTGGAGTCGAGCTCGCGGTCAGGCTCGGCGATGGACCAGACGGCACCGCGGGCGGGCTCGTCGGGCTGCGCGGCAGTGTTGGTGAGGATCGGCATACCCGAACGTACCCGCTGTTCTCAGCGCTCGGGGTGCACGCGTGAGGTGGCGGCTGCGACCAGGTCCGCTGCTGGTCCGCTGAGCCTGCGCGGGCCCCTCCACACCGCGGTCAGCGGTCGGCGCAGGCGCTGCCCGGCGATCGGGACCCGGTGCAGCTGGCCGGCCTCGAGCGGGGCGCGCACCGCGAGCATGCTGAGCACGGCGGGGCCCGCCCCTGAGGCGACCGCGATCCGCACCGCGGCGTTGCTGCCCAGCTCCTGGACCGGTGGGGTGCGGGAGGCCGCGGGCACCAGCTCCTCGAAGGCGTCCCGGGTGCCGGATCCACCCTCACGCACCACCAGCGGGGTCGAGGCGAGCTCGGTGAGCTCGAGCGGCTCTGTGCGCTGTGCCCAGGGGTGCTCGGGGGCGACGACCGCCACCAGCTCGTCCTCCCGCAGGGTCAGGGCATGGACCCCGCGCGGGACGTGCGGCGTCTCGACGAAGCCGACCTGGAGGTGTCCGTCGTGGATTCCGGCCAGCACCTGGGTGGAGTTCAGCACCTCGAGGTCCACCCGCACCCGGGCGCTGGTGCGTCGCATCTCCGTGAGCCAGGCGGGCATCAGATGTTCCGCGATCGTCATGCTCACCCCGACCTTCAGCTCGCGCGCGTCCTCGTCGCGGCTGTGCTGGAGCCAGGCGGTGAACTCCTCGGCGGCCTCGAGCAGCTCGCGGGCATGGGCGGCGTAGAGGAGCCCGGCGGAGGTGGGGCGTGAGCCGCGCGGGTCACGGTCCAGCAGTGCTGTGCCCGCCTGCGCTTCGAGCTGGGCGATCATGCGGCTGGCGTTGGGCTGGTGCATGCCGAGACGCCGTGCGCCTGCGCCGAGGCCTCCCTCGTCGACGACGGCGACGAACAGGGCGAGGGCTTGCAGGTTCGGGAGGGCAGCGGGCATATCAGAATCATATGCCGTGCTCTCGAACTGCTGTCTAGTCGCCGGCCGCGCCGGATGGGACGGTACAGCTCATGTCCGTCATCGCACCTTCTGCTCCCCCGGCCCAGCACACCTCGCCCTGGCCGGGCATCGCGCTCGCACTGGGCGTGGCGGCGGTGTCGATGCTGGCCTCGCAGGTACTGCCGGGCATCAGCGCCCTGGTGATCGCGATCGTGGTGGGGGTGATGGTCGCGAACCTGACCGTGCTCCCGCCCGCGCTCATCGCGGGCACGCAGTTCACGGCCAAGAAGCTGCTGCGTGCGGGCATCGTGCTGCTGGGTCTGCAGGTGGCGCTCGGAGATCTGCTCGCCCTGGGGGCACCGATGCTCGCCGTGGTGGTCGTAGTGGTCACCGTCGGGATCCTCGGCACCGTCGCGATCGGTCGCCTGCTCGGCGTCGAGAAGGGGCTGACGATCCTGGTGGCCTGCGGCTTCTCGATCTGCGGGGCCGCCGCGGTGGCCGCTGCGGCTGGGGTGACCGACCCCGAGGAGGAGCACGAGGAGCGCACGGTCACCGCGATCGCGCTGGTGGTGCTGTGCGGAACGCTGATGATCGCCGCGGTCCCGGCCGTCGCCGCCCTGCTCCAGCTGAGCCCTGAAGCGGCCGGCCTCTGGGCCGGCGCGTCGATCCATGAGGTCGCGCAGGTGGTCGCCGCCGGGGTGCGCTCGGCGGGACGGCGCTGACGCTCGCGGTGATCGTCAAGCTCGCTCGAGTGCTGATGCTCGCGCCGGTGATGGCGACGCTGAGCCTGCAGCAGCGCCGCGAGGGCATGGCCGAGGGGAAGCGGCCTCCCCTGGTGCCGCTGTTCGTGCTCGGCTTCCTGGCGATGGTGGTGCTGCGCTCCGTCGCCCCGCTGCCCGCGCCGGTCCTGGAGATCGGGGCGATGCTGCAGACGGGCCTGCTCGCGGCCGCGATGTTCGCGCTCGGGACGGGTGTAAGGGTGCGCCGGCTGCTGCAGGTGGGGCCGCGGCCCTTCGCGCTCGCAGCGCTGTCGACGCTGCTGGTCGCCTCCCTCGCTCTCGGCGGAGTCCTCCTCGCCACCTGACCCGGACTCTCCCGCATATGCGCCTGTATCATCGCAATCATGACGCAATTGCGGGTTCGGGATGCAGCGCTCTTCCTCGGCGTCAGCGAAGACACTGTCCGCCGCTGGATCGACCGGGGAGCACTCGAGGCGGGCAGCGACGGCGCGGGACGCAAGGTGCTCGAGGGCACCGAGGTCGCCCGGCTCGCCCGCGAGCTGGCGGTCACCCCGGAGGTCCCCGGGGCCACCGGTTCCTCCGCGCGCAACCGCTTCGTAGGTCTGGTGACGCATGTGGTGATGGACACCGTGATGGCGCAGGTCGAGCTGCAGTGCGGGCCCTTCCGCGTGGTGTCCCTGATGAGCAGCGAGGCCGCACGCGAACTGGGACTGGCCCCCGGCAAGGTCGCCAGCGCCGTCGTCAAGGCCACCCAGGTCGTGATCGAGGCGGAGCCCGACCCGTCCAGGGAAGGGGAGCCCGCATGAAGCACCGGGCCCGGCTGGCTGCCGCGGCCGCAGGCGTCATCGTGCTGGCCGCCGGCTGCGCGAGCACCGACAGCACCGAGGAGTCCCTCACGCTGCAGGTCTTCGCCGCCGCCTCCCTGCAGGAACCCTTCGAGGAGCTCGGCGAGCAGTTCGAGGCGCAGCATGAGGGGGTCGAGGTGCAGTTCAATCTCGCAGGCTCCTCCACCCTGGTCGAACAGATCCGGCAGGGCGCCCCGGCAGACGTCTTCGCCTCCGCGGACACCTCGACCATGGACACGCTCGTCGACGCAGGTCTCCACAGCGCCGCTCCCGTGGACTTCACCAGCAACACGCTGATGATCGCGGTCCCGGCGGGCAACCCCGCTGAGGTCTCCGACCTCTCCTCCCTCACCGCTGACAACCTGAACCTCGTCGTCTGCGCGCCCCAGGTCCCGTGCGGCGCAGCGACCGCGACCGTCCAGGAGGCCGCGGGCCTCGAGCTCGCGCCGGTCAGCGAGGAGCAGTCCGTCACCGACGTCCTGCACAAGATCACCAGCGCCGAGGCCGATGCGGGCCTGGTCTACGTCACCGATGTCCTCCGCGCCGGGGACTCCGTGGAGGGCATCGCCTTCCCTGAGGCCGCCAGTGCGGTGAACCGCTACCCGATCACCACGGTGAAGGACGCGGAGAACGCCGAGCTCGGCCAGGAGTTCGTGGACCTCGTCCGGGGCGAGCGGGCAGGCCGTCCTCGAGGAATACGGGTTCACCGCGCCATGAGCACCCTGCCCCGCTGGATGCTGATCCCGGCCCTTTTCGGCGGGCTGTTCGTCCTCCTGCCGCTGGTGTCGATGGCCCTGCAGGTGCGGTGGGAGAACTTCGGAGAGCTGGTCAGCAGCGAGTCCTCGCTCGCCGCGCTCCGACTGAGCCTGCAGACCTCGGCGACCAGCGCGGCGCTCTGCGTGCTGTTCGGCGTGCCGATGTCGCTGCTGCTGGCCCGCTCCGAGTTCCGCGGCCTGACGCTCCTGCGCTCGCTGGTGCTCATCCCCCTGGTGCTGCCGCCGGTGGTGGGTGGCATCGCGCTGCTGCACACCTTCGGCCGACAGGGCCTGCTGGGTAGGCACTTCGAGGTGCTGGGCCTCCAGATCGCCTTCTCCACCACGGCGGTGGTGCTCGCGCAGACCTTCGTGGCTCTGCCCTTCCTGGTGCTCAGCCTCGAGGGAGCGCTGCGCACCGCCGGCACCCGCTACGAGGTGGCGGCGGCCTCTCTCGGCGCGCGACCATCCCGTGTGCTGCTGCAGGTGACGCTGCCGCTGGTGATGCCGGCGCTGCTCTCCGGCACCGTGCTCTCCTTCGCTCGGGCGCTCGGCGAGTTCGGCGCCACGATCACCTTCGCCGGCTCCCTCCAGGGCACCACCCGCACGCTCCCGCTGGAGATCTACCTGCAGCGGGAGAGCGACCCGGAAGCCGCTGTAGCCCTGTCCTTCGTGCTGATGATCGTCGCGGTCCTGGTGATCGCCATCGCCCGGCGCAGGGTGCCGGCATGAGCCTCGCGGTGCGGGCCGTCGTGCCCGAGCGCCGGGTCAACCTCGAGCTCACGGTCGCCGACGGCGAGACCCTCGCCCTGATCGGCCCCAACGGGGCCGGGAAGTCGACAGTACTGTCGCTGATCTCCGGTGCGCTCCGCCCCGCGGGGTCGGAGGTCCGGGTGAGCGGCGAGGTGCTCACCGGCACCGGGCGCCGCTGGGTCCCGCCGCATCTACGGAAGGTCACGACCCTCTCCCAGGACCCGGTGCTGTTCCCGCATCTCACGGCGCGGGCGAACATCATGTTCGGGCTGCGCGCCCAGGGCGTGCCCCGATCGCGGGCCCGTCAGGACGCCGAGCGCTGGCTCACCGAGCTGGGCATCCCCGAGCTCGCGGACCGTCGGCCCGCTTCGCTCTCCGGAGGGCAGGCGCAGCGGGTGGCGGTCGCCCGCGCCCTGGCGGCGGATCCGCGACTGCTGCTGTTGGATGAGCCGATGGCCTCGCTCGACATCGATGTCGCCCCTGCGCTGCGGGAGCAGCTGAGTCGCTTCCTGACCGGTCGCACCGCGGTCATCGTCACCCATGACGTGCTCGATGCGCTCACCCTCGCCGACCGCATCGCCGTGCTCGAGAACGGCCGCCTGATGGAGCACGGCCCGACCGACGAGGTGCTCAGCCGGCCCCGCACCGCGTTCTCCGCCCGCTTCGCCGGACTGAACCTGGTCACCGGACGATGGGACGGGGGCGCCGTCGTTCTGCCCGATGGGACGCGGCTGGCCGTCCATACGGACCTGCCTGCCGGGGCCGAGGTGAACGTCGCCTTCCGCCCCTCGCAGGTGCGCCTGGCCGATGCCGCCGGTCTCCCCCGCACCGTGCGGTCCCTCTCCCCAGCGGCGACTTGGTGCGGGTGCGCACCGAGGACATCGCCGCGGATATCCCGCCCCAGGAGGTCGCCGCGCGCCATCTCGAGCCCGGTGCACGGGTGCTTCTGGAGGTTCCCCCGAGACTGTGACAACCTACTCGGCATGATCGATCTGCGCGCTCTGCAGCGCGAGCTGCGTGCCCGGCACGGCCCGCAGGGCTGGTGGTGGCCCGGCGAGGAGCCCTTCGAGATCGCCGTGGCCGCGATGCTGGTCCAGCGCAGCCGCTGGGAGCAGGCCGCTGCGGCGATCTCGGCGCTGCGCGCGGCAGGGCTGCTCGCTCCCGCACCCCTCGCGGCGGCCGATGAGGAGACCGTCCGCGAGCTGGTGCGTCCTGCGGGCTTCCCCGGACCAAGCCGCGCCGGGTCCAGGCCCTCGCCTGCTGGTGGACCGAGCGCGCCGACGGGGCGGACGCATTGGACGACACGATCCTGCGCGCCGAGCTGCTCGGGATCGAGGGCGTCGGCCAGGAGACGGCCGATGCGATCTCGCTGTACTGCTTCGGCCGTCCCGCCTTCCTGTGCGATGAGTACGCGCGGCGAGTGCTGCGGGACCGCGGCGCCGCGGTGCCGGGAACCTATCCAGCTTTCCGGCACGCCATCCTTCCCGCACTGGACAGCGCGAGCTTCGACGTCCGAGAGCTCGCGGAGCTGCACGGGCTGATCGTAGAAGAGGGGAAGCTCAGAGCTCGCTGAGCAGCACGCTCACTTCCGTGTCGAAGGCGGCGGGGTTCTCGAGGTTCGGGTAGTGGGCGGCTCCGGCGATCTCGACATAGCGGGCCCCGCCGCTCACGGAGTCCGCCAGGCGCCGGCCCATCCGGCGATGATCATCGCCGTCGAGCTCACCGGCGATCGCGAGCACAGGCACATCGATCTGCGGCAGTCGTGCCCAGGTGTCCTCGACCGCGGTCGGCGGCACGGGCGGCAACGGGACACCATCTGGGCCGAGCCGCAGGTGGTGCGCGAGCGTGTCGCGCGCCATCGTGTCGATCAGCTGCCGCACGCCCGGGGTGACGTCCTCGAGCGACCGTCGCGGGCCGGCGGTGAATCGCTGCAGCACGTCGATCCAGACCTCGGGGTCCCCTCCCTGCTCGGCCGCGCTCCAGTCCGCGAAGTTCTGCAGCGCCCAGGGGTCGGTGAACACGGGCTCGCTGGAACCGGTACCCGCCACGACGAGCGCCTCGATCCGCTCCGGGTGCTCGAGCGCGAGATCAACCGCCGTCCCGCCTCCCATGGAGAGGCCGATCGGCACCGCCCGAGCGATCTGGAGGGAGTCCAGGAGGGCGACGACGTCGTCGGCGAGGCGGTAGGGGGCTTCGGCGTCGGAGGACTCGCCGTGGCCCCGGGCGTCCACGGTGAGGACGCGATGGCCGGGGAAGGCGGAGAGCTGAGGGCCCCAGCTGCGCTTGTCCAGCGCGCCGCCGTGGAGGAGCACCAGAACCCTCCCTTCGGAAGGTCCGGAGTCGACATAGGCGATCCGCTGGTCGGGGAGGTCGAGGAACTGCGTCGTCACCATCATGACACCCAAGGTGTCAGACTTCTGTCCATGACGGAACCCCTCCCCCGGATCAGCTCGCCGAGCGCCTCGGCGAGGTCTACGTCGCACTCGGGCCGGTATATCGTCGCGTGGCCCGCATCGTGGCGCACGACGAGGAGCTCAGCGGCCTCTCGGTCGGGGTGCGCAACGTGCTGGACCAGCTGCGGCGCGGCGGGGACCGCACCGTCCCACAGCTCGCCCGCGCCCAGGAGCTGAGCCGCCAGTTCACCCAGCGGATGGTGGACGACGCGCTCGCGCACGGGCAGGTGGAGCTGGTGGAGAATCCGGCGCATCGGCGCTCCCACCTGGTGCGTCTGACCCCGGAGGGCGGGCGCGCCATCGATGCCGTGACCGCGAGGGAGCAGGCCCTGCTCCGCCGCGTCGGCGGGGATCTCACCGGCTCCGAGCTGACCGCGACCCTGCGGGTGCTGCACCACATGGAGCTCGCGCTGATCGAGGTCGAGAAGGGCACCACCCCGTGACGACCGCATGATCCGGCCCACGCAGGAGAGGGACGCAGGCCGCACCCGGCGCGGACTCTCAGGTGGTCGAGCGCACCGCCAGCTCCGGGCACAGCACGACCTGCTGCTCGACGTCCCGGCCGGCGATCAGGTCCAGCAGCATCGTCGCGCCGAGCTCGGCGAGATGACGGCCGGGGTTGATCACGGTGGTCAGCGAGATGGTGTCATCGGCGGCGGAGGCGATGTCGTCGAAGCCGATCACCGCGACATCCTCCGGCACCCGCATGCCCTGCCCCTCGAGCTTCTTCAGCGCCCCCAGTGCCATCAGGTCGCTGCTGGCGAAGAGGGCGTCGAAGCGGGTCCCGGACTCCAGCAGCGCTGAGGTCTCCCTTTCGCCTGAGGCGAGGGTGAAGTCCCCGAAGGACAGCCAAGCAGGCTCGATCCCTGCGTCGGCCAGCTCCTTCTCGAACCCTTCCCGACGGTCGACCGCCGCCGGCATGTCCTGGGGACCGCAGACCATCGCGATCCGGCGCCGTCCTCGTTCGATGAGATGCCGGGCGGCAAGACGCCCGCCCGCGATGTTGTCGAGATCCACGAAGGGTGCCGGGAGCCCCTCCGGCGGGCGCCCGATGAACACCACGGGCACCGCGGCTTCCTGGAGCAGCTCGACCGAGAGGTCCCCCTCGTGGTGCGAGACCACCAGCAGGCCGTCGGCGTGCCCGCCCCGCAGGAAGCGGCGGGTGCGGGCATGGTCCTCCGGGCTGGAGAGGACCAGCAGCAGCTGCTTGTCGCTCACGTCCAGCCCGGCGGTCACCCCGGAGATGGCGCTGACGAAGAAGGGATCGGTGAACACCCGCGACTCGTGCTCGGGCACGATCAGCGCGACAGCGCCGGTCTGCCGGCTGGCGAGGCTGCGTGCCGCGTTGTTCGGCACATAACCCAGTTCTCGCACCGCCTGTTCGACCTTCGCGACCTTGTCCCGGCGCACCTGCACGTCCCCGCGCACCACGCGGGAGACGGTGGCACGGGAGACCCCGGCCACGTGGGCCACGTCCTCCAGGGTGGCGCCCCGGCCGAGGGGCCCGGAGCTGTCGAGCTCGTCGAGTTTGCCCATGCCCGTGTCTCCCCTCAGCCCTTGACCGCGCCCTGCATGATGCCCTGGACCAGCTGCCGGCCGGCCAGGAGGAACAGCAGCAGCAGCGGGATCACGGAGATCACCACACCGGACATGATCAATGAGTAGTCCTTGAAGTAGGAGGCCTGCAGCTGCTGCAGCGCCACCGGGAGGGTGAGGCTGTCGCCGCGCAGGATGATGAAGGGCCAGAAGAAGTTGGTCCACGATCCCACGAAGGTGAACAGGAACAGCATCGCACCGGCGCCCCGGGCCGCGGGCAGCGCGACATGCCAGTAGGTGCGCATGAGGCTGCAGCCGTCCACCCGAGCCGCCTCGATGAGTTCGAAGGGCAGGGCGTCCTCGAGGTACTGGGTCATCCAGAACACGCCGAAGGCGGTGACCAGGCCGGGGATGATGACGGCCTTGAGGTCTCCGACCCAGCCGATCTTCGCCATGATGATGAACAGCGGGATCACGCCGAGCTGCACCGGCACCGCCATGGTGGCGATGACGAAGACCAGCAGGCCCCGACGCCCTCGGAAGCGCAGTTTGGAGAAGGCGAACCCGGCCAGGGTCGCGAAGAACACGACCGACAGCGAGGTCACCGTCGCCACGAAGACCGAGTTGAGCATCGCCGACCAGAAATTGATGTCGGAGGCGATCACCTCGCGCATATTCGACAGCAGGTTCCCCTGCGGCAGCAGGGAGGGCAGCGGGTTGCGGGCGATGGAGCCTGCGTCGGAGGAGGCCAGCAGCAGCGCGTAGTAGAGCGGGAAGAACGAGATCGCCAGGACGATGCCGAGGAGGACGTAGTTCCACCAGTGGGGGCGAGCGTCGGCACCTCCCCCGCCCTTGAGGCGACGGCGCGCGGCTCGGGCCGCGCCCTTGCCGGCGAACTGTTCGATGGCAGCGGTCGATTGCATGGTCATTGCTCCTTACCGCGAGCTCTTGGCGGGGCCGCCGGCATTCGCGATGCGGCGAGTGATGAAGAAGTTGAGGATGCCGAAGGCGAGGATGATGAGGAACAGCAGCCAGGCCACGGCCGAGGCGCGTCCGAAGGCGACCTGCGGCCCCCAGCCGAGCTCGTAGAGGTACATCGTCATCGTCATCCACTGGCGTGAGGCGCCGCCCTGGCCACCGGTGTCGAACATGCGGGGCTCGTCGAAGATCTGCAGGCCACCGATGGTGGAGGTGATGACGACGAACACGATGGTGGGGCGCAGCATCGGCACGGTGACGTGCCAGAACCGCTTCATCCGCCCGGTGCCGTCGATGATCGCGGCCTCATAGATCTCGCGCGGGACCGCCTGCATGGCGGCCAGGAAGATCAGGGCGTTGTACCCGGTCCAGCGGAAGTTCACCATGGTGGCGATCGCGACATGCGAGGCGAGCGCGTCCGAGTGCCAGCCGACGGCGGGCAGGTTGATCGCGGTCAGCGCACCATTCACGATGCCGGAGCTGTCGGCGAAGATCTTCGCGAAGATCAGCGAGACGGCGACGGGCGCGACGACGAACGGCACCAGCACGCCCATGCGCCAGAACGTCTTCGCGCGCAGGTTCGCATCGAGCACGTACGCGATGAGGATCGCAGCGATCACCTGCGGCACGGAGGACAGGATGAAGATCGAGAAGGTGTTGCGCAGCGCCTTGTAGAAGCTGTCGGTGCCGAGCACGAATTCGAAGTTCGCCAGGCCCACGAAGTCGCCCTGACCACGGATCAGGTCCCAGTCGTGCAGCGACACCCATGCGGTGTACAGGATGGGGAACAGCCCGGTGATGATGAACAGCACGAAGAACGGGCTGATGAACAGGAACGGCGTGAACCGCATGTCCAGGCGCGTCAGGGCAGTGCGCCAGGCGGGCCGCGGACGGCGCGGCGCGGGGCCCGAGTCGGGTGTGGGCCGGACGAGCCGGGGCTCGCCTCGGGCCGGGGGTCGGGCGGATCGAAGTGGTCACCGGGTTCCTTTCGGCAGGACCTCACGACGGGCGGCGGCTCCTGCGGGAGCGAGCCGCCGCCCGTCGCATGCGGTCAGCGGATGGGCTGGGTCAGAGACCCAGCTCGTCGTAGGCGGTCAGCGCCTGCTCCCAGGACTCCGCGGGGTCCATGCCGTCGACGTCCCAACGGGTGATGGCATCGGACACGACCGTGTTGATGACGAAGAAGTTCGGCCCCATGAACGGCTGCACGTCGATCGCGGTGGCGCGCTCGGAGTAGATCTCGCCGACGGGGGCGTCGTTGAAGAACTCGTTGACGTCGCTGGTCACGCCTTCGTCGGCGAGGGCGTCGACCTGGCTGGGGAAGGCCCCGACGGCCTGGAACGCGACGACCTGCTGCTCGGGCGCGGTGAGCCACGCAGCGAGCTTCTTCGCCGCCTCGATGTTCTCGCCCTGGGAGGGGACGGCCAGGTAGGAGCCGCCCCAGTTCCCTCCGCCGCCGGGGAAGACATCGGCGATGTCCCAGCCCTCGACGCCGTCGGCGTTGCCTGCCAGCAGGGCCCATCATCCAGGGCGGGCAGAGCATGGTGGCGAAGCCGTCGGACTGGAACGCGGCGGTCCAGTCCTCCTCCCACTGCTTGAACCCGGCGGAGACGTCCGCGAACTCCACCAGGAGGTCGTAGATGGCCTTGACGTCGGTGTTCTCCGCGAGCGGGACGGGGGTGCCGTCGGCCGTCTCGTAGGGGTGGGTGAGCTGCTGGACCATGCCGTTGTAGGTGCCGCCGGCACCGTCGAACCACGGGATGCCGGTGTCCTCGACGAACTGCCGACCAGCCTCGAAGTAGGTGCGCCAGTCACCGGCGAGCTTCTCCGCGAGCTCGGTGCGGTCGCTGGGCAGCTCGCTCTTGCCGAGGAGGTCCCCGCGGTAAGCGAGAGCCTCGGGGCCGATGTCGGTGCCGTAGCCGATGAGCTTGCCGTCGATCGTGGCGGCGTCGACCTTCCAGTCGAGCCAGCGGCCCTCGACCGACGGATCGGCGAGGTCCTCAAAGATGTCCGAGTACTCGGCGAGCTCGGCCCACCAGCCGACCTCGACACCCTCGACATCCCCCAGGCCCGAACCGGCGGCGAGCCCGGTCATGAGGTTCGCTCGGGCATCATCGCTGGTTGCGGCTTTCTTATGCGTGATCTTGACGCCGGGGTTCTCTTCCTCGTACTTCGCGAAGAGCTCCTCGTAGCCGAATTCGTTGAAGGTGGCGACGGTCAGCGAGACGTCGTCACCCTCTCCGCCTCCGCCTCCGCCGGAGCTGCTCCCGCATCCCGCGATCGCGGCGGTGGCGGCGGTCGCGGCC
This sequence comes from Brachybacterium sp. Z12, assembly GCF_014400405.1. Lineage (GTDB taxonomy): Bacteria > Actinomycetota > Actinomycetes > Actinomycetales > Dermabacteraceae > Brachybacterium. Next base: position 2,017,979 of record NZ_CP060496.1, read on the forward strand.
GAGGCTGCCAGGGCTGACCTGCGCGTGATCTTCATGGTGAACTCCTTCGTTCTTTTGCTGCGATGTGGATCTGAGAGCGCTCTCTTCAAGGGCTAGTTCTGAGAGCGCTCTCAGAAGGGATGTTCGCCACAGTACACCAGCACGTCAGTTCCGTAGGTCTCGATACGGTCTCGCCCTGCCAGCCCCGGCAGGGTTCACGAACGGCGCCTTTGCCCCGGCCCTCCCCGGACAGCAGAAGGGCCCCACCAGCCGGTGGGGCCCTTCTGACGAGTCACTGTCTCACGGTTTCTCGAGTGGAGCTACGGGGATTCGAACCCCGGACCTCTTCCATGCCATGGAAGCGCGCTACCAACTGCGCCATAGCCCCTCATCGGGTGCCGCCCGCAGGCGACTCGTCGATATTACCCCGCTCCTGACCTCAGGTGAAATCCGGGGCCAGGTTGTGTGACACCAACCTCATCAGCCCGTCCGCGGGCTCGCCGATGAGCGGCTCGAGCACGGATCGGTGGCAGTTCTCGAGCCCCGCGAGGCCCCGGAAACCGTTCGTGTCCAGGCCCAGCAGCGCGGTGATGCCGAGGGTGATCGCCGCTCCATGCGCCACCACCATCACGGTGCCGCCGTTATGCTCGGCCACCAGCTTGCGGCAGGCCGCGGCGACCCGCTCCCCCACCACGGGCCGATCCTCGACGTCGAGGCCGAGCACCGGCCGGTGCGCACGCCAGTCCGCGTGCTCCGCGGGCCAGCGGTGCTTGATCTCCTCGCCCTTGAGACCTTCCCAGCGGCCGAATCCGCGCTCGAGGAAGGCCTCGTCGGTGGTGACCTCGAGGCCGGTGTCCCGGGAGATGATGCGCGCGGTCTCGAGCGCCCGCCCGAGCGGCGAGGCGACGATGACAGCCGGCGGATCCGCAGCGACCGTGTCGGCGAGGGATTCCGCCTGCCGGATCCCGGTCGCATTCAACGGGATGTCGACCTGTCCCTGCAGGCGGCCTTCACGGTTGTAATCGGTCTGACCGTGGCGCACCAGGATCAGACGTGCACGAGGGGCCCTCACTCCGAGCGGGCCTGGTCGGTCTGCAGATCGATGACGGGGGCATCGCGCCACAGCCGTTCGAGCGCATAGAAGGCACGGTCCTCGGCATGCTGGACGTGCACGACGATGTCTCCGTAGTCCAGCAGCACCCAGCGGGCGTCCCGCTCGCCCTCGCGGCGCAGCGGCTTGCGGCGACGCTCCGTCAGCAGCACCTCCTCGATGCCGTCGACGATCGCGGAGACCTGACGCTCGGAGTCCCCGCTGCACACGAGGAAGACGTCGGTGATCACCACCAGCTCGGAGACATCTAGCCCGATGACCTCCTGTGCGAACTTGTCGACGGCGGCCTGCGCGGCGACACGGGAGAGATCGAGGGATTCTTCAGGAGCGCTCACGCGGCAGCTTCCTCCAGGACGGGATGGTCGATGAACAGATCCAACAGGGCGGCGTCCGCGGCGGACGCCGCTGAGGGGCCGATGACCCCGGTCAGCAGCAGGGCGACCAGCACGATGATCGCGACCGCGATGAGGGCCCACACCAACCACACCAGGGCGCGGCCGCCGGAGCGCTCAGGGCGATGGAGCACCTTCCCGTCGAAGCGCGGCGCAGGGCGCGGCTCGGGGGCCTCGGTGACGGAGAGCTCACCGAGCTCCACCCCGTCGTGGTCGTGCGTCAGCGTGCTCGTGCTCCCGCCCTCGGCGGTCGCCGGCGCGGCATCGCCACCCGGCGTCGGCTCCTCGCTGAGCTCGATGATCCGGGCGCGGCGCCCGAACTTGCGCAGGGCAGGTCGCTGGGCGTCGGCGGTCGGAGGTGCCACGGCTCCCCTCACTCCAGGCGCGGACTGCGGCTCGCGCGTGGTCTCCATGGTTGCGCGTGCTTCCAGTGCGGCGCTCTCCTCGGGGCTGAGCTCACGGGCGCGGCGTCCGCGCCGTGGAGTGGTCTCGGGCTCGGTCATCGGCCGTCACCTCCTGTATAGAGGGCGTACTTGTTGATGTATTGGACGACGCCATCGGGGACCAGGTACCAGACCGGTGCGCCGGCCGCCACCCGCGTGCGGCAGTCGGTCGAGCTGATCGCCATCGCAGGGACCTCGATGAGGGTGACGCCGTCATCCGGCAGGCCCGAGGTGTCGAGCTCGTGACCCGGCCGGGTGACCCCGACGAAATGGGCCAGCTCGAAGATCTCCTCGGTGTCCTTCCAGGTCAGGATGTTCTGCAGCGCATCCGCGCCGGTGATGAAGAACAGGTCCGCTTCCGGCTGCTCGCGGTGCAGGTCCCGCAGCGTGTCGATCGTGTAGGTCGCGCCCGGACGGTCGACATCCACGCGCGAGACCGTGAACACGGGGTTCGCGGCGGTGGCCACGACCGTCATCAGATAGCGGTGCTCCGGATCGGAGATCTCCCGATCTTCCTTCTGCCAGGGCCTGCCGGTGGGGACGAAGACGACCTCGTCGAGCGCGAAGACGCTCTGGACCTCGCTCGCGGCGACGAGGTGGCCGTGATGGATGGGATCGAATGTCCCGCCCATCACACCGATCCGGCGTCGCTGCAGCTCCACGAGGTCAGTCGTCGGAACCGGAGGGGTTCTTCTTGTCCAGGCTGCGGTGGTGCGCACCGCCGGTGAGCCAGACGAGGCCCAGCAGGGACATCAGGATGATGAACATCCCGATGCCGATCGCGGGCGCAGGGATGCCCTCGCTGGCGAGGGCGCCGGACTCGGCGAGGATCACGAGCTGGTCAGTCATGTTCTTGAAGGCCTTTCCACGGGTGACGGGGCCATCATCCCACAGCGACGTGCAGGCTCAGGCCACGGCGCGCATGATGGGAGTGGGGTCACGGCCGTGACTGGCCCTGCCCCACCACCAGCCATTTGCTCGCGGTGATCTCACGCAGACCCATCGGCCCGCGGGCGTGGAGCTTCTGGGTGGAGATGCCGATCTCCGCGCCGAAGCCGAACTCGCCGCCATCGGAGAATCGGGTGGAGGCGTTGGCCATCACCACCGCAGAGTCGACCTCCGTCAGGAAGCGATGCTGGCTGACGCTGTCGCGGGTGAGGATCGACTCGGTGTGCCCGGTGGAGTGCTCGCGGATGTGGGCGAGCGCCTGGTCGAGATCCGCGACCACCTTCACCGCGAGGTCCAGGGCGAGGTACTCGGTCTCCCAGTCCTCCTCGACGGCCGGGATCACCTCGGCCCCGGTGCCGGACTCGGCGAGGATCGCGGAGGCCTCCTCGTCGGCGTGGAAGCGCACCCCGGCCTCCGCGAGCGGGGCGGCGAGGCGCGGCAGCGCCTCCCCGGCGATGTCGCGATGGACCAGCAGCGTCTCGAGCGCATTGCACACGCCCACCCGCTGGGTCTTGGCGTTGGCGACGATCTCCACCGCCTGATCGAGATCCGCAGAGGCGTCCACCAGCACGTGGGTCTTCCCGGTCCCGGTCTCGATCACGGGGACCAGCGAGTGCTCGACCACGCGGCGGATCAGACCCGCGCCCCCGCGCGGGATCAGCACGTCGACCAGGCCGCGGGCGCGCATCAGCACGTCCACGCCCTCGCGGCCGTGCGCGTCGATCCCGACGATGAGGTCCTCGGGCAGGTCGTGGTCCGCGAGCACGGAGCGCAGCACGGCGATCAGCGCGGTGTTCGAGTGCAGCGCCGCCGAACCGCCGCGCAGCACCACGCGCTGCCGGCCTTGAGCGCCAGGCCGGCGGCATCGACGGTCACGTTCGGCCGCGCCTCATAGACCATCCCGATCACGCCCATCGGCACGCGCACCTCGCGCAGCTCGAGGCCGTTGTCGAGCACGGAGCCGCGCACCACCTCGCCCACCGGATCGGGCAGGGACGCGGCGTCACGGAGCTGCTGGGCGATCGAGGCGACGCGCTGCGGATCCAGCGCGAGCCGGTCACGCAGTCCGGCGGCCATGCCCGCGGCGTCTGCCGACGCGAGATCCCGCGCATTGGCGGCGACGATCTCGTCTGCACGCGCCACGAGCGCTTCCGCCATCGCGAGCAGCACCTGGTCCTTGGCGCCGCGGTGGAGCCGTGCGAGGGCTGGCTGAGCGTCCTTGGCGGCGCGAGCCGCCTCGAGCACGGCCGCGGAGAGGGAGGGGTCCACGCTGGTGGGGGTCAGAGCGTCCATCCCTCGAGTCTACGAGAGCGCGGATCCATCGCTCAGGCGTGTCCGCACCTCGCGACGGCTCAGAGCATCACCAGCTGGTCACGGTGGATGGCGGGGCGGCGGAACCGCTCCCCCAGTCGCTCGCGCGCCTCATCGGTGCCGCGGCCTGCCATCGCCCGCAGCTCATCGCTGCTGAAGGACGCGATCCCGCGGGCGATCACCTCCCCGTCCGGGGCGGCGACATCGACCGGGACGCCCGCCGGGAAGGTGCCGCGGACCTCCGTGACGCCGACGGCCAGCAGCGAGCGCCGACGGCTGCGTACAGCCTCGGCGGCCCCCTCGTCCAGGTGCAGCGTCCCCGCCCCGCGGGTGGCGAAGCGCAGCCAGACCAGCTGGGAGCGACGGCGCCCGTGATGGGCCGGGAAGAAGGTGCCCACCTCGGCGCCCTCGAGCGCGGCGGCGAAGTGCTCGGCCGTGGTCATCAGGGCGGCAGTGCCGGTGGTGACGGCGAGCTGGGCCGCCGAGAGCTTGGTGACCATCCCCCGGTGCCCACCTTGGAGCCCACCGACCCGATGCTGACCCCCGCGAGCCGTGCCACGTCGTCCACCTGGGAGATGCGCTGCGCGCCGGGCTCCCGCGGCGGCGCGGTGTAGAGGGCGTCCACGTCGGTCAGCAGATACAGCGCGTCGGCGCCGAGCAGCTGTGCGACCAGCGCCGCGAGGCGGTCGTTGTCCCCGAAGCGGATCTCGTGCGTGGCGGTGGTGTCGTTCTCGTTGACGACCGGGACGGTGCCCAGGGCCAGCAGCGCCTCGAGCGCACTGCGCACGTTGCGGTAGGTCTCGGGACGGATCACATCGGACTCGGTGAGCAGCACCTGCCCGGTGATCAGTCCGTGAGCACCCAGGGCGCTCGACCAGGCACCGGCCAGGAGGGCCTGCCCGACGCTTGCGGCGGCCTGCTGCAGCTCGACCTCCGTGGGCCGCTCGGGCAGCCCCAGCGGACCCAGGGCCGCGGCAATCGCTCCGGAGGAGACGATCACCAGCTCGGTGCCGCGGCGCGCCAGGGCCGCGGCGGTGTCCGCGATCTGCTCGATGCGGCGCTGATCGAGCCTCCCGCGTTCATCGGTGAGGCTCGAGGAGCCGATCTTGACGACGATGCGGCGGGCCGCGCCGAGCGACTCACGGGAGGTGATCCGCTCGGGCTGGCGCAGCTCCGCCGAGCTCACCGGTCCTCGTCCTGCGGGGCGGGGTCGGCCCAGTGGCCGGCCTTGCGCTCTGCCTCCATGGCCGCGAGCCGGTCCATCCGCTGCTGGGTGCGCGTGCGCTGCACCTCCCGCTTCTCCTCACGGGTGGGGCGGCTGTGGTCCTCGAAACGGTCATCCGTCCCGCGGCGGCCCAAGTTCTCGGCGCCTCCGACCATCGTCGGCTCCCAGTCGAAGACGACCGCATCGGCGCCCGCGCCGATCAGCACGGTCGAGCCGGGCACAGCGCCCGCGGCGTACAGCTGGTCCTCGACGCCCAGACGCGCGAGCCGGTCGGCGAGGTAGCCGACGGCCTCGTCGTTGGTGAAGTCGGTCTGCTGGACCCAGCGCTCGGGCTTGTCGCCCCGGACGCGGAAGGCGTTGTCGCCGTCGTACTGCTCGGTGACCACCTGGAAGCCCTTCTCGTCGACGGCCCTGGGGGTCAGCACGATCGGCGCCCGCTCCGGCGCGGGCAGCGTGGCGCGAGCCTGCTCGACCAGCTCGCCGAGCGTGAAGGACAGCTCCCGCAGCCCCTTGCGGGAGACAGCGGAGACGTCGAGGATCGGCACGCCGCGCTCAGCGAGCTGGGCACGGACCATGTCGGCCATGTCGGCACCGTCGGGCAGATCGGTCTTGTTCAGCACGATCACCGTGGGACGCTCCATCAGCGGCACCCGGGTGCCGGCCTCCTCGTCGAGCCCAGCCGCATAGGTGGCCAGCTCGTTCTCGATGGTGGCCAGGTCGCCCACGGGATCGCGCTCGGATTCCAGCGCGGCGGAGTCCAGCACATGCACCAGCACATGGCAGCGCTCGATGTGGCGCAGGAAGTCCAGGCCCAGGCCCTTGCCCTGGCTCGCGCCCGGGATCAGTCCGGGGACATCCGCGATCGTGTAGCGGTGATCCCCCGCCTCGACCACGCCGAGGTTGGGCACCAGGGTCGTGAACGGGTAGTCGGCGATCTTCGGCCGCGCGGCGCTCATCGCGGCGATCAGCGATGACTTGCCGGCGCTGGGATAACCCACCAGGGCGACGTCCGCGACAGTCTTCAGCTCGAGCACGAGGGTGCGCTCCTGCCCAGGCTCGCCGAGCAGGGCGAAGCCGGGCGCCTTGCGCTTGGCGTTGGCCAGAGCCGCGTTGCCGAGCCCCCGCTGCCGCCGCGAGCGGCCACGAAACGGGTACCGATGCCGATCAGGTCGGCCAGCACGGTGCCGTGCTCATCGGTGACCACGGTGCCGTCGGGAACGGCGAGCACGAGGTCGTCACCGGCGGCGCCATGGCGCAGGTCACCCTTGCCGAAGCCGCCGCTGGTGGCCTTCTCTGGGGGTTTGTGGTGGTACTCCAGCAGCGTGGTGGTCGAGGCGTCGACCTCGAGGATCACCTCGCCGCCGCGACCTCCGTTGGCACCATCGGGCCCGGCCAGGGGCTTGAACTTCTCGCGCCGGATGGACGCGGCGCCATTTCCGCCCGCTCCTCCGACGACCTGCAGCTGGACGCGGTCGACGAATGTGGCCATGGGTGCACTCCGATGATGGTGGGGACAAACATCGAGGGGCGGAGCGTCGGCTCCGCCCCTCGAAGGAAGCTATGCGCCCCGGAGAACCGGGGCGGGTGCTCAGACCGTCTCGACGACGCTGACCACGCTGCGGTCGCGCTTGCGACCGAACTCCACGGTGCCCGCGGTGAGCGCGAACAGCGTGTCGTCGTTGCCGCGACCCACGCCGTCACCGGGGTGGATCTTGGTGCCGCGCTGGCGGACGATGATCTCGCCCGCGCCGACGATCTGGCCGCCGAAGCGCTTGACGCCGAGGCGCTGGGAGTTGGAATCGCGCCCGTTCTTGGAGGAGCTGACGCCCTTCTTAGATGCCATCTGGGATCAATCCTTGTCTGTTCGGGGGATCGCTCAGGCGATTCCGGTGATCTTCAGCCGGGTGAGCTCCTGGCGGTGGCCCTGGCGCTTCTTGTAACCGGTCTTGTTCTTGTAGCGGAGGATCCGGATCTTCTCGCCGCGGAGGTCCTCGACCTTCTCGGCGGTGACCTTCACCTTGGCAAGCTCGTTCTGGGCGGAGGTGATCTTGTCACCGTCAACCAGCAGGACGGGAGCGAGATCGACGGTGTCGCCCGCCTCGCCTGCCACGCGGTTGATCACGATGGTGTCACCGACCGACACCTTCTCCTGACGACCGCCTGCGCGGACGATTGCGTACACCACGTCACTGCTCCATCTTGTGATTCGGACTGCTCGTCGAGTCATGTTTCCTGCCGGGTGTCACCGCGGACCTGCGACCGTCAACCGGGCCTGGCCCCTGCACGAGCAGGGTCAAGCGGGAGATGCGGTCGCGCGATGCCCACCGGAATCACGACTGCGGCACGTTTTGCGCCAGGGGACAGCTTACGATCCCTGCACCCGCCGGTCAACCACCAGACACGGTCCGACCTGCGAGAACGCGGTCACACCCTGTGGAACACATCACCCCTCGTCAGAGGTGCCCTGCTCCTCGGTGGCCGCCGAGGCCTCGGAGGCCTCCTGAGCGGGCTCGCTCGTGACGGGCTCGCCGTCGACGACCACCTCGGGCTGGGCGTTCGCTCCGGAGGCCGCGGCGATCGACGCGATGGTGGCGCGAGCCAGGGCACGGCTGTCGGCATCGTCCTCGAGACGATGCACATCGGCCTGCGCCTCCTCGGCGCCGCTGTCCGAGCTCGCCCTCGTCCTTGGCACCGCCGCGGGAGCGCCGGCCACGCCGACGGGAGGACTTCGAGGAGTCGTCCCCGCCGTTGCCGCCCCCGTTGCCGCCGCCGTCGCTGTGGCTGTGAGTGCCGTCTACGTCCACCACCAGTCCCCGACCGCTGCAGTGCTCGCAGGTGTTGGAGAAGGTCTCGACCAGGCCCTGGCCGACCCGCTTGCGGGTCATCTGAACCAGGCCCAGCGAGGTGACCTCGGCGACCTGATGCTTGGTGCGGTCGCGGCCGAGGCACTCGACCAGGCGCCGCAGCACGAGGTCGCGGTTGGACTCGAGCACCATGTCGATGAAGTCGATGACGATGATGCCGCCGATGTCTCGCAGCCGCAGCTGGCGCACGATCTCCTCGGCGGATTCGAGGTTGTTCTTGGTGACGGTCTCCTCGAGGGAGCCGCCGGTCCCGGTGAACTTGCCGGTGTTCACATCGACCACGGTCATCGCCTCGGTGCGGTCGATGACCAGGGAGCCGCCGGAGGGCAGGTAGACCTTGCGATCCATGGCCTTGAGCAGCTGCTCGTCGATGCGGTGCTTGGCGAACACGTCCTTCTCGCCGACGTGACGCGTGACGCGCTCCAGGAGATCCGGGGCGACATCGCTGACGTAGGCGTGGACCTCGTCGTGCACCTTGTCGCCTTCGACGATCAAGGAGGTGAAGTCCTCGTTGAAGACGTCCCGCACGACCTTGATCGCGATGTCGGGCTCCTGGGAGAGGGCCACCGGGGCGGACCTGCTCTTCTGCGCCTTCTGGATCTTCTCCCACTGGGCGCGGAGGCGCTCGACGTCATGCGTCAGCTCTGCCTCGCTCGCGCCCTCGGCGGCGGTGCGCACGATGACGCCCGCATCCTCGGGGATGATCTGGCGCATGATCTTCTTCAGCCGTGCGCGCTCGTTGTCGGGCAGCTTGCGGGAGATGCCGGTCATCGAACCGCCGGGCACGAACACCACGTAGCGGCCGGGGAGCGAGATCTGGCTGGTCAGGCGGGCGCCCTTGTGGCCGATCGGGTCCTTGGTGACCTGGACCAGCACCGGATCGCCGCTCTTCAGCGCGAGCTCGATGCGGCGCGGCTGGCCCTCGAGGCCGACGGCATCCCAGTTGACCTCACCGGCGTACAGCACGGCGTTGCGGCCCTTGCCGATGTCCACGAACGCGGCCTCCATGGAGGGCAGCACGTTCTGGACCTTGCCCATGTACACGTTGCCGACCATCGAGGTCTGCGCCTTCTGGGCCACATAGTGCTCGACGAGCACATCGTCCTCGAGCACGGCGATCTGGGTGCGGCCGGCGCGCTCGCGCACCACCATCGAACGCTTGACGGATTCGCGGCGGGCCAGGAACTCGGCCTCGGTGATCACGTTGCGGCGACGGCCGGCGTCACGACCCTCACGACGGCGCTGACGCTTGGCCTCGAGACGGGTCGAGCCCTTGACGGCCTGGACCTCGTCCCGGGCCTCGCGGACCTTGACCACGGTGTTCGGCGGATCATCCGGCGAGCCGGAGTCGTCGTTGCCGCTGCTGCTGCTGCCGGAGCGGCGACGGCGACGGCGCCGACGCGAGCCGGAGGAGCTCGAGGAGCCGGAGTCACCGCTCTCGTCGCTGCGATCCTCGTCCTCGGAGTTGTCCTGCGAGGCGGAGTCGGAGCCGGCCTCGGCATGGTCCGACGACGGCTCGCCCGAGTCGTCCTCGGAGTCCGAGCCGTCCTCATCGCCGCGTCCCCGGCCACGGCGGCCACGGCCTCCGCGACGACGGCGACGGCGAGAGCTGCCATTCATGCCCTCCGAGGCGTGGCGGTCCTCGCTGCTGTCGTCCTCGGAATCCTCGGAATCTTCGGACCCGGCATCGGAGCCCGTGTCGACATCGTCGGAGGCGCCCGAAACGGCGGCACCGGCGCCACGCTGCGAGGAGCGTCGCGAACGGCTGCGGCGCGAACGGCTGGGGGTCTCCTGCTCGTCCTGAGCGGACTCCTCGTCCTCGTGCTCGTCCTCGGCGACGTTCGCGAAGGAGAGGTCGGCGGTGCCGACCGGGGCGTCCTGGGCACCGACCGTGGTGCGGGGCTGCGGAGTGGGGGCCTGGAACAGGAGGGAGGCGAAGTCCATCTGGACCTGCTCTCGCCGACGAGCGCGATCGTCATCGACCCCATCATCCGAGGCGCCGCGGGCCGAGGCCAGCGCACGCAGGTCGTCAACGACCGGGTTGCCGTCGCTCCCCGGCTCCTGGACGGGCTCGGGCTCCTCGCTGGGCGACTCTTCGACCGGCAGCTGGGCCGCGGCCTCCTCGACCGGTTCTGCGGCGGGGGTGAAGGTCGGGGCACCGGCCGGTGCTCCGGCGCGTCGGCGGGGGCGCTTGGCGGGTGCCGGCGGCTCCTCGACCGGGGCGGCCTCCTGCAGTGCCACCACGGTGCGCGGAGCAGTGGTCTTCGGCTGCTCGACGGTGGGAGGCGTGAACGCGGGGGCACCCGCGGGGGCTCCTGCGCGGCGCCGACGGCGTACGGGAGCAGTGGTCTGCGTCTCGTCCGACGAGTCGTTCTCGGGATTATGGGTGCTGTCAGCCATACGGCCGTCTCCTTCTGGAGGACCAGCGCACCCTGGTCCCGTCTGGTCATCGTCTCAGTGGACGGAAGTCTCAAGCCCTCGCCGTCGCGCAGCTCCCCAGTGGAAGCGCTGCGATGCCGACCGAGGGAGCACAGCGGTCGCGGTCGTCCGCGTAGCCGGTGCTCCGACGTCACGACGCCGGGAGGTTCTCCCACCCGGTACGGAGCGGGAGAGTGCCGCGATCAGTATGGCACAGGGCTCATCGGGCACCGCGAGCGACATGCGCGCATGAGGGGGCACGGAATCCCCGCGCCTGCGTCGGGACCATCGTCCTTCCACTGCCGGTGACCGACCCGTAGCTTTCATGGCGTCGTGTCGTCCTCCCGGAAGGATCCATGGAAGCCCTCGACCTCGCCCGGTGGCAGTTCGGCATCACCACCGTGTACCACTTCATCTTCGTGCCGCTCACCATCGGGCTCTCGCTCCTCGTGGCGATCATGCAGACCAGGGCGGTGTTCTCGAAGGACCCGGTGCGCAAGGACGCCTGGACCCGGATGACAAAGTTCTTCGGCTCGATGCTGATCGTGAACTTCGGGATCGGCATCGCGACCGGCATCGTCCAGGAGTTCCAGTTCGGCATGAACTGGTCGGAGTATGCGCGCTACGTGGGCGATGTGTTCGGCGCCCCGCTCGCACTCGAGGGCCTGGCGGCCTTCTTCCTCGAATCCGTGTTCCTGGGTCTGTGGATCTTCGGCTGGGGCAAGATGCCCGAGAAGATCCACCTGCTGACGATCTGGGCGGTCGCGGTCGGCACCACCCTGTCGGCCTACTTCATCATCGCCGCGAACTCGTTCATGCAGCACCCCGTCGGCGCGATGCTGAACCCCGAGACCGGACGCGCCGAGCTCGACCCCTCGCAGGGCTCGATCCTCGCGGTGCTCACCAACGTCACCGCGATGGCGGCGTTCCCGCATGTGGTCTCCGGCGCCTGGCTGGTCGCCGGCGCCTTCCTCACAGGCGTCGCCTCCTGGCACATGGTGCGCCATCACAACCGCGCCCGAGCCCTGGGTCTGGACACCGAGGAGGGGCAGGAGCAGCACCTCGCCGCTCGCGACCTGTACCGCCCCACCGTTCGCTTCGGGGTCGTCGCGATGTTCATCTCCGCGCTGGTGCTGGTGGTCTCCGGGGACTTCCAGGCCAAGATCATGTTCGAGCAGCAGCCGATGAAGATGGCGTCCGCCGAGGCGCACTGCGACACCGACTCCGAGGTCCCGTTCTCGATCCTCACCGTCGGCGGCCCGAACGCCTTCAGCGAGGACTGCGACGGCGTCACCCACCTCATCGAGATCCCCTACGTCACCTCGATCCTCGCGACCAACGACCCCTTCGCCGAGCTGCAGGGCGTCGATGATCTGAACGCGCAGTACAAGGAGCAGTTCGGGGAGACCGCGCTGGACATCCGCGGCAATGAGGTCGAGGTCGACTACCGCCCCAACCTCTTCGTCACCTACTGGTCCTTCCGCCTGATGATGGGCCTGGCGGCGTTCAGCGGCGTCCTCGCGCTCTGGGCGCTGTGGGCCACCCGCGGCAAGGGCGACAAGGCCCGCACCACGGGATCGAAGCTTTTCCAGTGGTTCGCGGTGCTGTCGATCCCGATGCCGTTCTTCGCGAACTCCGCGGGCTGGGTCTTCACCGAGATCGGGCGTCAGCCCTGGGTGGTCCACCCGAACCCGCTCGACCCGACGGTGCGGCTGATGACCCTGCAAGGGGTCTCCGCCAATCCCGGCTGGATGGTGCTGACCTCCCTGGTCGCCTTCACGCTGGTCTACGGCGTCCTGGCGGTGATCTGGTTCCAGATGATGCGCAAGGCGGCCCTGAAGGGCGCGCCGCTCGCGAAGCGTGATCCGGACACCGGCGAGCCCGACACCCCGACCCTCTCCTTCGACTACTGAGACAAGGACCAGACCAGATCATGGATGCCATGCTCGACCCCACGGTCCTCCAGACCCTGTGGTTCTTCATCATCGCCTTCTTCTTCCTGGGCTACTTCGTGTGCTCGAGGGCTTCGACTTCGGCGTGCAGATGAACGTCGCCACCTCCTGGAAGCGAGGCCCGGGAACGCGCGGCACCGTGCTGCGCACCATCGGCCCCGTCTGGGACGGCAACGAGGTCTGGGTGATCACCGGCGGCGCGCTGCTGTTCGCGGCCTTCCCCGAGTGGTACGCCACGCTGTTCTCAGGCTTTTATCTCGCCCTGCTGCTCCTGCTGCTCGTGCTCATCGTGCGCGTGTGCGCCTTCAAATGGCGCGACAAGGTCGACAGCGACCGCTGGCGCACGGGCTGGGACGTCGTACACGTCATCGGCGGTTTCGCCCCCGCCCTGCTGTGGGGAGTGGCTTTCGGCAACATCGTCGCCGGGGTCTCGATCGACGAGAACCGCTGGGTGACCACCACCCTGCTCGAGCTGCTGAATCCCTTCGCGCTGCTGAGCGGGCTGGTGTTCGTGCTGCTGTTCTGGTTGCACGGGACCCTCTACCTGACCCTCAAGATCGAGGGTCCGCTGCGCGAGGACGCGAACCGGTGGGCGGGGCGCCTGGCATGGCCCGCCATCGTGGCCGGTGCCGCGTTCCTGCTGTGGTTCCAGCTGGCCCATTCGAACACCTGGCTCACCCTGATCCCGGTCGCGGTCGCAGCGCTCGCCCTGATCGCCGTGGTGCCCCTGAACCGGCGCCGCCGGGAGGGGCTCGCCTTCGGCGCCACCACCACCGCGATCGCCGCCGCCTCGATCGCCCTGTTCGGCGGACTGTTCCCCTACGTCATGCCGGCGGTGAACGACCCGGCGAACTCGCTCACGGTCGCGAACGCCTCCTCCACCGCGCACACGCTGACGGTGATGCTGGTGGCGCTGTGCGTGCTGATGCCCATCGTGCTCGCCTACACCGTGTGGACCTATCGGGTGTTCCGTCACCGGGTGCGCGACGAGGACTCCCCGGCTCCCGGCTCGGAACTGCTGGAGAAGGCCAAGCAGGGGTACCGGGAAGCCTTCGAGCAGGACTGACAGACTGGCCCCGATGACCACCACCACCACCACCGCAGAGCCGACTGCCACCGGCCCCGACGCGCCCTCCGCGCCGCGCCCGAGCCGAGCGCCGCTGGACCCCGGCTGGTGCGGGAGGTGCGCGCGGCTCGCCGACATGTGGCGCGCACCGTGGCCCTGGGGCTGGTGCAGTCCGCGTGCATCATCGTCACCGCTGTGGTCATCGCCCGGCTCGGCTCGCAGCTGCTGGTCGAGCGCGCGATCCCCCAGGGGACGCCCTCGCTGCTGCTGGTGCTGGTCATGGCGCTCGCGCTGCGTGCCGGCGCGGTGCTCCTCGAGGAGGCCACCGCCCACCGGGCAGCGACCGAGGCGATCAGCGAGCTGCGCGGGAGGATCGTGGGCCATGCCGCCCGGCTCGGCCCGCGTGCCGGGGCGGGGCGGGGCGCAGACCTCACCTCCCTCGCGACCACCGGCATCGAGAACCTGCGCCCCTACCTGGTGGGGTACGTGCCGCAGCTGATGCTCTCGCTGACCGTGACCCCGCTGTGCCTGCTGACGATCGGCCTGCTCGATCCGATCAGCGCCGTGATCGCGCTGGTGACCCTTCCGCTGGTGCCGCTGTTCATGATCCTGGTCGGCAAGCTCACGGTGGGACGCTCCGAGAGGCTGATCGCGGATATGCGCTCGCTGTGGAGCCAGCTGCTGGATCTGGTGGACGGCCTGCCGACACTGCGGGCGCTGGGACGCGAGCGGGGCCCGGAGAAGATGGTGCGCGATCTCGGTGATCGTCACCGCGCCTCGGCGATGGGCTCGCTGAAGTACGCCTTCCTCTCCTCGATGGTGCTCGAGCTGCTGGCGACGCTGTGCGTGGCCCTGATCGCGGTGAGCATCGGGATGCGGCTGGTCTATGGAGAGATGGAGCTCGCCCCGGCGCTCGCGGTGCTGGTGCTGGCGCCCGAGATCTATCAGCCGCTGCGCAACGTCGGCTCCCAGTACCACTCCTCGACCGACGGCCTGGCCGCGGTGAGCGCCGCCTTCGAGGTGCTCGACGAGGAGCCCACGGCCGACGGCACCCGGCCGGCGCCCGATCTGCGCACCTCCACCCTCCGCCTGCGCGGGGTCTCGGTGCGCTCCCGCGACGGCTTCGCGCCGCACCGCGCCGAGCTCGAGGTGCGGCCCGGGCGGGTGCTGGCGCTGACCGGCCCTTCCGGGGCGGGCAAGACCACCGCGGCGCAGGTGCTGCTGGGACTGCTCGAGGCCGACGAGGGCCGGGCCGAGATCCTCGCCGCCGACGGCGCGGTCACGGGTGTGCGCGAGGTGCAGCGGCGCAGCCTCTGGGACCAGGTGGTGCTCCTCCCCAGCGGCCGGTGCTGCCACCTGGGACGATCCGCTCCGTGCTCGCCGGCGCCCGCCCGGGCGCCGGGCAGGCCGAGCTCGATGCCGCGGCGGCGGCGACGGGCCTGGACGCGGTGATCGCCGAGCGCGGCTGGGACGCGGACCTCGGCCGTGCCGGGCATGGGATCTCCCTCGGGGAGCGGCAGCGTCTCGCCCTGGCCCGGGCCGCGCTCTCTCCCCCGCCCCGCTGGTGGTGCTCGATGAGCCCACCGCGCATCTCGACGGTGCCACCGAGCAGGTGGTCCTCGACCTGATCGACGCCCTGCGGGCCCAGGGGCGCACCGTCATCGTCATCGCCCACCGCTCGCGGCTGGTGGACGTGGCCGATGATGTCGCGCGAGTGGAGGCCGGGCGATGAGCACCACCAACTCCGCCCCCTCCGACCTTCGCCGCGCCGAGCAGGCGCTGCAGATCCCCTTCGGTCGTCTGCTCGCCGCCGTGCTCGCCGCCTGCGCGACCCTCGGCTCCGCCTTCGCGCTTGCCGCCGTCTCCGCCTATCTGGTCACCCGGGCCTGGACGATGCCGCCGGTGCTGGACCTCACCGTGGCCGTGGTGATGGTGCGGGCGCTCGGCGTCTCCCGCGGAGTGTTCCGCTGGCTCGAGCGGATGCTCACCCATGACCTCGCCCTGCGGGGCGTCGTCTCCCTGCGCACGAACCTGTTCACGGCGCTGGCCGCCCGCCCCGACGATGCCCTCACGCGGCTGCGCCGAGGCGACCTGCTGGCCCGCCTCGGCGACGACGCCCAGGAGCTCGGCGACCACGTCATCAAGGCGATCGTCCCGGGCCTGGTGGCCGTGGTCATGTTCGTGGCCGTCCTGGCGACATTCGCCCCCTGTCATGGCTCGCAACCCTCACGATGCTCGCGGCGCTGCTGGTCGCGAGCGTGCTCGCACCGCTCGCCGCACTCCGCGCCGCACGCCTGACCGAGCAGGCCGTGGTCACCACCCGCTCGGCGGTGAGCGCCCAGGTGCTCGAGATCCTCGACGACGCCACCTCGCTGCAGATCGACGGCCGCCTCGACACCGCGCTGGAGGAGCTCCGCGGCGGGCAGTCGGCGCATGACACCGCGATCGACCGCGCCGCCCTGCCCTCCGCGGTCGCCTCCGCAGCGGTGCCGCTGACGATGATCCTCGCCGTGTCCGGGTCCCTGCTGGCCGCCGGGACGGTCTGGCTCGACGGCGGAGCCTCGGCCGGGCAGATCGGCATCCTGCTGCTGCTCCCGCTGTCCTCCTTCGAGGCCGCGACCGCGCTGCCGGCCGCCGCCACCCAGTACGCCCGCTCCCGCGCCGCCGCGCAGCGCCTCGCGACGCTGGTGGGCCCTCGCGTCGAGGCCCCGGCCGCTCCCGGTGCAGGGACGGCGCGGCCCGCATCAGCGCGACCGACATCAGCGAGTCTGCGGGCAGTGGATCTGAGCGCCGGGTGGACCGCCGGGGCGCCACGTGTGACGGGGCTCGACCTCGAACTGCCCGCCGGGGCACGGCTCGCAGTCGTCGGCCCCTCGGGCAGCGGCAAGTCGACGCTGCTGGCCACGCTCGCCGGACTGCTCGATCCGCTCGATGGCCGGGTCGAGCTCGATGGGGAAGATCTCGCCTCCCTCGCGCCGCACGCCGTGCGGTCACGGGTGACGATGTTCGCCGAGGACGGTCACGTCTTCGCGACCACCGTGCGGGAGAACCTGAAGGTGGTGCACGGGGATCTCACGGACGATCAGGTGGAGACGGCGCTGGCCACCGTCGGCCTCGATGGCTGGGTCGCGACGCTGCCCCGCGGGCTGGACACGATGCTCGGACCGGACGGGACCACCATCTCCGGCGGTGAACGGCGCCGGTTGCTGCTCGCGCGAGCCGTGGCGCGCGGCGGGCCCGTGCTCCTGCTCGACGAGCCCACCGAGCATCTTGACACCGCCCTGGGCGATCGGCTGCTGCGGGCTCTGCTCGATCCGGGCGATGATTCCCTGGTGCCCGCGGAGACGACCGTCGTGGTGGTCACCCACCGCGTCGAGGCGATCCCCGACGGCACTCCGGTGCTGCGTCTGGGCACCGCCGCCCCCGCTCGTTCCGAGGAGAGCCGATGACCTCGACCACCCCGCCTGCACGGGCCGATCGGCCCCGTATCCAGATCTCTCGCCGGTGCCGTCCTTGCGGGCAGCGAGACCGAGGACCTGCTCGACCTGCTGCTCCACTCTGCCCGCACGGATCTGGTCGCCCGCAGCGCCGCACTGGTGATGCCGCTGAGCCCCGGCGCCTGGGCGGTGGAGATGGTCGAGGGGCCCGATGCCGCAGCTCTGCTGGGAGAGGAGATCCCCGCCGAGTCGAGCGTCGGGCTCGCCCTGCACCGCGCCGACGCGGACGCCCTCGAGGCGATCGGCACGCTCGAGGTCGGCCAGGAGAGCTGCCGCGCCCTGGTGGCGGTGGCCGACGCCGCCGAGCACGGCTCAGGGCTGCTGACCGTGCTGCGCGCTGAGGACTCCCCTGCGTTCACCGAAGCGGACCGTGAACGGCTGGACTCGCTGGCAGGCCTGGTCACCCTCACCCTCCGCGTCCCGACGCTGCGCTCCAGCAGCGAGATCGATGATGAGCGCGGCAGGATCGCCCGCGATCTGCACGACCTCGCGATCCAGGAGCTGTTCGCGGTGGGGATGGAGCTCGAGAGCCTGGTGGAGTCCCTGGGCTCCCCCGACGTCACGCCGTCCAAAGCCCGGATCCGCAGCTCGGTCGCGACGTCCGTGCAGGGGGTCGAGAACGCCGTGGCACAGATCCGACAGATCGTGCAGTCACTGCGGCGCGAACGCGCCGAGGCCACGCTCACCGAGCAGCTGCGCCATGAGGTCGGCCTGGCCACAGCCGGGCTGGGGTTCGTCCCTTCGATGCGGCTGCCTCCGCGGCCCTCGGAGATGGATGCCGAGCTGCCCGGGGAGATCGCCGAGGACGTGGTGGCGGTGGTGCGCGAGTGCCTGGCGAATGCGGCGCGGCATGCGCACGCCAGTGCGGTCGCGGTGTCGGTGAGCGTGTTCTCCGAGGGTGTCGACCGGGTCGTCCAGGTCAACGTCTCCGACAACGGGCGCGGGATCGATCCCTCGGTGCGGCGCCGCAGCGGGCTGGCGAACATGTCCTCCCGGGCGCGGCGTCACTCCGGCTGGGTGGACGCGATCAACCTCGAGCCGGGCACGATGATCTCCTGGCGGGTCACCCTGCCGACGAGCTGAGCGCTCGGATCACTGCTTCCAGCTGGCGCGGCGGCGGGCGGCCACCATCGCCGCGACCTGGGTGCGGCGCTGCATGCCGAGGGTCTGCAGAATCACGGTGACGCGGTTCTTGACCGTCTTCTCCGCGATGCCGAGCGCTTCGGCGATCTCGCGGTTGGAGTGGCCGTCGCCGATGAGCTCGACCACCCGCTGATCGGACTCCGACAGCCCCTGCTCGTCGTCGGCGTGCTCGGCCGGCCAGATCGACTTGCCGGCACGCACCGCGAGGATCGCCTCGACGATCTCCTGCGACCGCGCGGATTTCAGCATCAGCCCGGCGGCTCCCGCAGCCTTCGACTCCCGCAGCGCGGCATCATCGTCGAAGCTGGTCAGCACCAGCATCAGCTGCTCGGGGTTCAGCTCCCGCGCCGCCTTCATGACGTCGATGCCGGTGCCGTCCGGCAGCTGGAGGTCCACCACCAGGACCTCGGGACGGATCGCGGGCAGCCGACGGTTCGCCTCGGTCACCGAGGAGGCCTCACCCACCACGCTCAGGTCGGAATGGGCGTCGATGACCGTGACGATCCCGCGGCGGACCACCTCGTGGTCGTCCACCAGCATCACGCGGATCGGGCCTGGCTGTTCGGTCGCTGTCACTGAGCGTCCTTCCTCACGAAATCCCTCACGAAATCCTGCGCTGCCTCGGCATCGGGGCCGGGATCTGCGCCCGTCTCCCATCGATCTCTCGACGATGCAATCTACCGCACCGGCTAGGGGGCGGCCCTGCGCTGGCACCTCGGGCAGAAGTGCGAGGAGCGCCCGCCATACATCTCGCGTCGGATCACGCCCCCGCAGCGGGGGCAGGCCTGCCCTGTGCGCCCGTACACCGCGAGCGAGCGGGCGAAGTAGCCGCTGCGGCCGTCCACGTTGACGTACAGGGCATCGAAGCTGGTGCCGCCCACCTCGAGAGCCCGCTCCATCACCTCGCGCGCGGCGCGGAGGATCTCCAGCGCCTTCCGCTGGCTCAGCGCCATGCCGGGGTGTCGAAGCGGTTGCGGGCCGCCCACAGCGCCTCGTCGGCGTAGATGTTCCCGATCCCGGAGACCAGCTGCTGGTTCAGCAGCAGGGTCTTCACGCCGCTGCGGCGCATGCGCAGTGCACGGGCGACGGTGGGCAGGTCGATCGCGGGATCCAGCAGGTCGCGTGCGACATGAGCGGTGTCCGCGGGCAGCAGCTCATCGGGGCTGCCCCTCCCCGCGAGCGCACCGTCGGCCGCCTCGACCAGCTCGCTGGTCCACAGCCCGCCGAAGAGGCGCTGGTCGACGAGGTCCACGCGAGCACCGTCGTCGAGGTGCAGCGAGAGGCGGCGGTGGCGCAGCGGATCGGAGGCCGGTCCCTCCGAGGGCACCACGGGGGCCGACGGCGCACCGTCCGCGGTGCCGATCCGCAGCTGCCCGCTCATCCCCAGATGCGCCATCAGCGCCTCGCCGGTGTCGGCGCCGTCGGCGTCGGCCAGCCGCCACCACAGGAACTTGCCGCGCCGCACCACGGCGGTGAGGGTGCTGTCGATCAGCACGGCGCGCAGCCGGTCCACTCCCCGGTCTGGCGGCGGATGATGCGGGCGTCGAGCAGCTCGAGCTCGGTGATGGTGCGGCCGACGGTGCGGGGTTCGAGACCTCGGCGGACAACCTCCACCTCTGGCAGTTCGGGCATGTTCTCAGCCTCGCGGGATCAGGGCCTCGCCGCGCTCGGCGAGGACTCCACGCACCGCGTTCTGGGCCGCGGCGAGCTCGGCATCCTTCTTCGAGGCGCCGTCGCCGCTGGCGGTGACGATGCCGTCGACGGTGACCGTCGCGGTGAAGGTCTTCTGGTGCTCGAGGCCGGCCTCGGTGATCGCGTAGACGACGCTCGCGCCGTCGGCGGCCGCGATCTCCTGCAGCCGGGACTTGAAGTCATACCCGGTCTCGAGGAACTCATCGGAGTCGAGCAGCGGACGCAGCAGGTCCAGCACGAACCGACGCGAGACGTCCTGTCCCAGCGCCAGATGGACCGCTCCGATCACGGCCTCGGTGGTGTCAGCGAGGATCGAGGCCTTCGCACGACCGCCGGTGAGGTCCTCGCCGCGGCCCAGCCGCACGTAGGCGCCGAGGTCGAGCTTGAGGCGATCACGGCGAGCGCGCGGGTGCTCACGGTCGCGGCCCGTCGCCGAGCGAGGTCGCCCTCGGGCAGTGTGGGGTGGGAGGCGTAGAGGTGCTCGGTGACGGCCAGCTGCAGCACCGCGTCGCCGAGGAACTCGAGCCGCTCGTTGTGCGGCAGCCCGTCGTTCTCGTACGAGTAGGAGCGATGGGTCAGCGCCAGCTCGAGCAGCCCGGAGGCCTTGAGATCAGCGGCCTGTGCACCGTCCAGGGAAGACGGTCGAGCAGACCCTGCGGGGCGGCGGCCTCGGTGGCGCGGCGCCTGCGCGCCATCAGGCCTCCTCGTTCTTCGTCTCATCGTCGAGCAGGCCCTGCAGCGCGGCGAAGCGGGGGTCGATGATGTCGTGGGCGTGGTCCGGATCGTCCTCCATCCGGAAGCCGCACTGGCTGCACAGGCCGGGGCAGTCCTCGCGGCAGAGGGGACGCTCGTCGGCCTCCATGGCGAGGGCGTCGCGGACCAGCGGTCCGACGTTGACGTAGTCGTCCTCGAAGAGGACGGAGTCCTCCCTGTCCTCTGCCTTGACCTTCTCGGGGTACATGAACAGCTCGTCGAGGCGTGCGGAGACGTCCTGATCGACCGGGTCGAGGCAGCGAGAGCACTCGCCCTCGAGGTGGGCGGTCACGGTGCCGTGGACGTAGATTCCCTCGACCACGGATTCGAGCTCCGCCTCGACGGCGATGTCCTGGCCCTCGGGGACCTGCATCGCGACGCCGCCGGCCTCACGACCCGGGGCGGGGACGGTGCGTTCCACGCTGCGGTGCGATCCGGTGCGGCCGACGAGGTCGATCGCATCGAATTTGAGCGACGTATCGAGCGAGCTGCTGGGGGTGGCGTCGGAAGACATCGGTGACGGTCCTGTTCGTGTCGTGGGGGTCATTCAGGATACGGCGGTGGCGGCGCTCAGGGCGTCCAGGGAGGGCTCGGGGAGCATGTCGGAGACATCACCTCCGAGGGCGTGGACCTCCCGCACCAGCGATGAGGAGATGTGGGCGAGCGTCGAGTCGGTGAGCAGGAAGACGGTGTCGACGCCGGCGAGGTGCTGGTTCATCCGCGCCATCGGCTCCTCATAGGCGAGGTCGAGCTGGGAGCGCAGCCCGCGCACGACGGCACCGGCGCCGACCTCACGGCAGAAGTCGACGAGCAGCCCCTTGGGCAGGGTGCGGACCTCGACCTGCTCGGAGAGCTGCTCCTGGGCGAGGGTCTGCGTGATCGCCGACTTCCGCGCCTCGAGGTCGAGCATCCCCTTCTTCGAGGGGTTGTGGGAGACGGCGATGATCACGTGGTGGCCGAGGGCTGCGGCCCGGCGGGTGAGGTCGAGGTGACCCAGGGTGAAGGGGTCGAACGAGCCGGGCAGGACGACGGTGCTCATGGAGCCACTCTAGTGCTCTGCGGCTCCGGGTCCGAGAGGGCTCAGGTGAGCTCGAGCTGCACCTCGTGGCGGCCGTCGTCGTGGACGGTGCCGATGGTCAGGGAGCCTGTGAGCCCGGCGAGCTCATCGGTGCCGGAGCCGGGGGCGATGACGTAGTGGAGGGTGGGCTCACCCTCGTCCATGGCGCCGAGCTGCTGGAGGGCGAGGGTGCCGCGGCGGCCGTCGACCGTGCCCTCGAAGGTCTCCGTCGCCACGTAGCCGGCGCTGCCGCTCGAGGGATCGCCAGCGGTGAGCATCACTCCCTGCGAGGTTCCCTCGATCTGGCCAGCCCAAGTCTTGGCGAGGTCGAAGCGGCCCTCGGCGGCGGGGAGCTGCTCGCCGGGGCTCATCTGCACGGTGAAGGTGGCACTGAGGGTGGTCATAGCACCAGTATCCGTCTCAGGCGGTCTGCTGGGAATCGAACTCGCTCGCCAGCAGGGCGTAGGACATGCCGTCGAGCCAGCGGCCGCTGCGGTGGAGGGACTCCTCACGGAATGTCCCCTCGTGCCGCATCCCGATCTTCTCCATCACGCGGCGGGAGGCGAGGTTCTCGGCGAAGCAGTCCGCTTCGACGCGGCGCACTCCCAGCTCCTCGAAGGCGAGACGGAGCAGGGCTGCGGCGAACTCTGTGCCGAAGCCTCGGCCGTGCGCGGCGGGGTCCAGCACCCAGCCGATCTCGGCCTGCTGCCCTCTGGCCTGCTCGACCATGTCGGCCTGGGACCAGGCGTCCTGGAGCCCCACCATGCCGGTGGCGACGATCTCGCCGTCGAGCAGTCCCACCATGCAGCTGTCGAGCCTGGCGTCCCACCATTGCTGATGGTCCTCGGCGGTGGTGCTGAGCGTGGTGGTCCACTCCTGCACCTGGGGCAGGCGGTACCAGGGCCAGATCGTCGCGGCGTCCTCGGAGCGGCCGGGTCGCAGCACGAGGCGCTCGGTGTGCAGGGGCAGGTCGAGCTCGGCGAGTGTGCGTGTCATCGCGCCAGGGTAGCCGCGTGCTCAGAACGGCACCGGTCGATGCTCCAGCAATGGCTGCAGCGGGGGCGGGCCGGGATCGTCGAGCTCGTCGTAGTCCGGACGGGAGTAGTGCTCGAGGAGATGGAGCCCCCATCGGTAGGCCTCCTCATGCTCCGTGATCTCGGCTGGAGACTCCTCGAAGAACCCCAGCCGGGTGAGGGCCTCGAACTCGAGATCGCTGCGGTACTGCTCCCAGGCGTGCTGAAGCTGTTCGGAGAGTTCCCGGGTGACCAGGTCCGTGTTCCGGATGGTGTCGCACACCGCCGCATCGCCGATCCGCCATCGAGTGGTGCCTGTGGCTTCGTCCCGGACGGGGTCGAGCAGGCCGGCAGTCTTCATCCGGTGGTGGATCCGGCACAGACGGTGAAGATTCTCGATCGTGGTGGGGCCGCCGCGGGTGGGAGCCTCGAGGTCGAACTCCTCGACGTGGTCCATCTCCCCGACGGTCATCACGTTGCGGGTGCAGCTGGGAACCGCGCAGACAGGATCGATCAGGCGGAGGTTCTCGGCCATCGCCGCAGTGGGGCGGTAGGTGCGGGAGGCCGAAGGCAGGTGATCGCCGAAGACCGGGTCGGTGAGCACGCGCTCGAAGGCGGGCGCCTTGGCGACCAGTTCCCGCGCCATGCGAGGCGGGATCGGAACGGTGCCGTCAAGAGTCGCGGGGGCGTTCGAGAGGCCGAGCAGGGTGAGCACGGGGACCACGACCGAGAGGCGGAAGGCCGGCTCGGTCACCTCGACGGCGCCGGTCTCGAGCATCGAGCGGATCGCCACCGCATACTGCAGCGCCGCGAGCGACAGGTGTCGGCCATCGTGGGCGGCGTCGCCGTCGAGGTCGAAGGGGATCGGCTCGCCTTTCTCGAGGGCGCGACGCTGGGCGTCCTGGATGGCACGTGCGGCGGCATCGAGCCGCTGACCGAAGGCGGTGATCTCCGGGATCGGGCCACGGATCGTGATGCAGGCCGTGCCGTCCCCCTCCGGTGACGGCTTGATGAACACGCTGCGCTGTTCCTCGGGAGATTCCTGGACTGCTTCGCGGCCGAACCATTTGATGAGGATGCGCAGCTCCCGGTAGAAGCGTTCGACATCGATCGCCTCGAGCTGCCAGGCGGCGACCCGCTCATCGACCAGGCGGCGCTGGTGGGCCGTCAGGCGGAGAACGCTTTGGATCAGCCATTCGAACCAGTCGACCGGCAGGGCTCCCTCGGCCACACGGGAGAAGCAGACTGACAGATCGGTGACCGCCACGTGCGCGTCACGCAGGAGGTCCTCGCCGCGGGGCAGCTTCACCCGCAGGCCAGTCGCGGCGGCCAGGGCGAGAAGCGCCTTCTCGTCCCCCTCGTCCTCCTCGGACCAGAGCGAGGCGAGGTCTCGTGTCTCTGCGACGTAGAGCGCGGCATGCTCGTCCCGCCGACGACGGAAGATGCGCAGCACCGTCTCGGCCTCAGGCGTCCGGGGCGCGACGTCGGCGCGCTCGACGAGAGACTGCGCAGTGAGCGGCCTGCGGGCCTGGACCGGAGCGCAGGGAGGCTCATCGGGACGAGATTCGATGCCTTGCTGCTCCATCGCGTCCTCCCTCCGCTCCGCCGACCGCTGCTGTCGGCCCACCTACCGTCTACTTTCTCCCCACAGTTTAGAACGCACGCTCGAAAGATGCAACGAATTTACGCATCGTGCGTGCAATTGTGGATAACCGGCAGCTGTGGAGGAAAGGTCGAGGTTTCCACATTTCATGCACTGAATGTGGATACCGACAGGTCACCTGCACGCCGCGGCGATCCGGACGCCGGGCCGCACACGGCCCTGCATTCGTCACGTTTCATATATCCGCTGGCCACAGGGGCAACCCGCACAATGCACATTGAATTCAGCAGTGCAAGCGCGTCGTGGGAAATGTGGACAATGCTGGCGGGCGGCCCATCTCGCCGCCCGTCAACCTTCGCGCGACCGGCTCAGGCGGGTCCGCCGAATTGCAGCACGGTCTCCCCGTAGCCCTTGGTGCCGTCGTCGGCCCAGCCCTCGGGCCAGGTCACAGCGGGCGTGCGTGAGGAGCGTTCGATGACTACCAGTGCGTCGTCCGTGAGGGCGGGGCGCAGGGCGGGGAGGAGCTGTTCGAGGGCCTCGGTGGTCACGTCGTAGGGCGGATCGAGGAAGACCAGGGTGGCACCGTGCCCGGCGAGCTGTGCGGCGATTGTCGCGGCTCTCCCCGCCCGAATCTCGGCGCGGTCCGTGAGGCCGAGGTCGCTCGCGGTGCGACGCAGCTGCTTGGCGGTGGGGCCGTGGAGCTCGACCAGCAGGGCGTGCTCGGCGCCGCGGGAGAGGGCCTCGAAGGCGAGCCCCCGGTGCCGGCATAGAGGTCGAGCACGCGGGCACCCACGAGCGCGTCCCAGCCCTCGAGGCGGTTGAACAGGGCCTCGCGGACCTTGTCCGAGGTGGGCCGGGTCCCCTTGCCGGGTGGTCCGGGGATGGTCCGGCCGCCAAGGGTGCCGGAGACGATGCGTGGCATGTCAGCTCCTCTCCACATCAGGGTCGGCATCCCGCAGGCGGTCCGCGATGGCGCCGGCGAGAGCGGGGTGAGCGGTGAGCTCGGGATCTGCGGCGACCACGGCGAAGGCATCCTCGCGGGCCTGCTCGATGGCGCGGGCATCGCGCATCACGTCGAGATGCTTGAGCGTGCGCTGCAGCCCGGACTGCTCCTCCCCCACCAGGTCGCCGGCGCCGCGGCGGCGCAGGTCGAGTTCGGCGAGGTCGAAGCCGTCGGTCGCCCCGGCGATGGCCTCGAGGTGCTGGGAGTGCTCCAGGCCCGGCCTGGCGGAGGTGTCGAAGAAGGCGATGCCGGCGTGCTCGCCGCGCCCCACGCGGCCGCGCAGCTGGTGCAGCTGGGAGACTCCGAACCGTTCCGCATCCAGCACGATCATGGTCGAGGCGTTGGGGACGTCGACCCCCACCTCGATCACGGTGGTGGAGACCAGCAGGTCGATCTCCCCGCGTGCCATCTGCCCCATGATCTCCTGCTTCTCCTCTCCAGAGAGGCGGCCATGGAGGATGCCCAGGCGCGCACCATCGAGCTCGGGGCGGGCGGCGAGCCGTGCGGCCGTCTGGGTGACGCCCCGGGCGGGGTCGAGCGCGGGCGGCTGCTCTTTGCCATTCTCGTCGAGCACGGGCGGGGCCGGGGCGTCCGCCTCGTCCTCGTCGATGCGGGCGCAGACCACGAACACCTGGCGCCCGGCCGCGATCTCCTCGGCGGCTCGTGCCCACATCCGCTGCTCCCACTTCGGGAGCTTCTCGTGGACCACGAAGCTGGTGACCCCGGCTCGCTGCCCGGGGCTCTCGCGCAGGGTGAGCACGTCGAGGTCGCCGACGGTCGCGAGGGCTGCGGTGCGCGGGATCGGGGTCGCTGTCATCACGATCACGTGGGGGCTCTGCCCGGCGGGGCCCTTGGTGCGCAGGCGTCGGCGGTGGTCGACCCCGAAGCGGTGCTGCTCGTCGATCACCACCAGTCCCAGCGAGGCGAACTCCACGTTCTCGGTGAGCAGGGCGTGGGTGCCCACCACGATCCCGGCCTGGCCGGAGGTGATGTCGAGCAGGGTCTCGCGGCGGCCGGCGGTGCGCTGGGAGCCGGTGAGCAGGCGGACGCGCGTGGCGTCGGGGTGGGCGTCGAGCTGGCCGGCGCGCGCGAGCTCGCCCAGCAGGCTGGTGAGGGTGCGGTGGTGCTGCTCTGCGAGGACCTCGGTGGGGGCGAGCAACGCGGCCTGGTGCCCGGAGTCCACGGCGCGCAGCATGGCCCGCAGGGCGACGACGGTCTTGCCGGAGCCGACATCCCCCTGCAGCAGCGCGCTGGTGGGGTGGCCGTTGCCGATGCGCTCGGTGATCTTCTCGCCGATCTCGCGCTGGCCGTCCGTGAGGGTGAAGGGGAGGCGCTCGTCGAACAGCCCCTGGAGCGGCCCCTCGGCAGCGAGGACCGGTGCCGGGGTGCGTTCGTCCTGGGCCCGACGCTGGGCGAAGATCGCCTGCAGCACGAAGGCCTCCTCGTAGCGCAGGTGCGCCATGCCGCGCTGGGTGTCCTCGAGGGTGAGTGGGGTGTGGATGAGGCGGGAGGCCTCGGGCAGCAGGGGCAGGCCGCGCCTGAGCAGAGTCTCGTCGGGCACGGGGCGCGAGAGGGAGTCGGCGAACTCGAGCCCCTTCTCGGTGGCGGAGCGCATCGTGGACTGCGCGATGTTCTGGCGCAGCGGGTACACCGGCCGCGGGCGCTGTGCCTGGATGCGGCCCTCGTCGGTGTCCTCGTAGGGCTCGTAAGTGGGGTGGGCGATCTGCAGCTCGCCGCGGTAGTCGTTGCGGCCGACGGTGCCGTGGATCACGATGTGGGCGCCGATGGGGAGCCTGCCGCGGTGCCACTGGACCTGGTGCGGCTTGGTGAGGAAGAAGGTCAGGGGCATGTCCTCGATGCCGTCGGAGACGATCACCTCGAGGATGAAGCCGCGGCGGCTGCGCATCGCGCGGTCGCGCAGCGAGACCACCGAGACGACGGCGCTGACCTCCTCGCCCTCGTTGACCTCATGCAGGGATCGCAGAGGGGCGGGGACGACGTAGCGGCGCGGCGCGAATCGCATCATGGTGTCCAGGTCCCGCACCCCGAAGGACGCCATGGCCTTGGACTCCTTCGAGATCAACAGCTCCGACAGCGGCATCGAGCCGCGCGCGGACTCCTGCCTCCTGGCCATGTGGGCAGCTCCTCGTCGTCGGTCCCGTACAGTGCAGCGTGCGAGGCCCTATCGTGCCACTGTCCAGCAGTGCCGTGACGGAGTCCACAAGGGGAGAACGGTCCTCCACTTCTTGCCCGCCAGCTTCTGAGCTATGATTCCGTGGTTGCCCTGACCGCCGGGGGCTCGCACCTCCGTGCTCACCCAGGTCACCGACCCCGCCGTTCCGGCGCGGGGGTGGAGCGGGCACCGCGATCAGAACATCGACGTACCAGGAGACGACAGTGGCTGCTTCCACGTGTGACATCTGCGCCAAGAGCCCTAGCTTCGGCAAGGCCGTGTCTCACTCGCACCGCCGCACCTCGCGTCGCTGGAACCCGAACATCCAGTCCGTCCGCACTGTGATCAACGGCACCAGCAAGCGCGTGAACGTGTGCACCTCCTGCCTCAAGGCAGGCAAGGTCAGCACGCTCGGTGCCTGAGCGAGACCGCATAGATTCATCCGCGTGAGCCCTCACCCTTCGGGGTGGGGGCTTTCGTGCATCCCGGGGCCGGCGCCTCGAGGCAGGCATGCTCCTCCGCGCGCCTGGATATCCTGCCCGGACGCCGGAAGCAACGCCCGAGGAGACCTCATGCCCGCGTCAGCACCCACCATCCTGGCCACCAGCGCCGGTTACCGTCCGCACCCCCGGCTGCGCTTCGGCTTCGGTCCGATGATGGCCTTCGCGATCGAGCTCGCCCGGGAGCAGGGGCCCCTCGCGGACGGGCCACCGCGGATCTGCAACATCGGCACCGCCAGCGGTGACGACAAGAGCTTCCAGCGCGACATGGAGGAGGCTGCACGGGAGGCGGGATACGTCCTGCACCACCTGAGCCTGTTCGCGCAGCCGAACGTCGAGGACACCGAGGGCTACCTGCGCGGATACGACGTGCTGTGGGTGAACGGCGGCTCGGTGGTGAACCTGCTCGCGGTGTGGCGTGCGCATGGTCTGCCCGAGATCCTGCACCGGCTCTGGCAGGACGGAGTGGTGCTGGCCGGGATCTCCGCAGGGTCGATCTGCTGGTTCGAGGGCGGGGTCACCGACTCCTTCGGCCCTGATCTGCAACCGGTGACGAACGGCCTGGGCTTCCTGCCTGGCACCAACGGCGTGCACATGGACTCCGAGGACCGCCGACGGCCGCTGCTGCGCGAGCTGGTCGCCGCAGGCACGCTGGGCCCTGCGCTGTGCACCGACGACGGCACGGGCCTGCTGTTCCGCGGTGATGAGCTGGTCGAGGCGGTCGCGGAGATCGACGGGGCGCGGGTCACCCGGATCGAACGCGGGGCCGACGGCGCCGCAGTGGAGACCGATCTGCCCGTGCGGCGGCTGCGCTGACCCTCAGGGCACGTCGCGCAGCTGCGCGGTGAGGCCGTTCGGGATCTCTACCAGCTGCACCGGGTCCACCTCGGTGCGGCGCAGGGTGACCAGCAGCGGGGCGGCGTGCGGGTCGGTGGGATGGTTGTCGAGGTCGAGTGACTCCACGCTCAGCCCGTGCAGGTCCTCGAGCATCGCAGCCAGGCAGAGGGCGACGTCGGCCCGGGCGTGCGGGGCGGCGGCATCGACGGCCTCGAGACAGCCTTCGCGGCGCGCGCCGACCGGCTCGTCGTAGAGGTCTGCGAGCGCGGTGATCACGCCGTCGCGGACCACGGCCCAGGAGTGCTCGTGCACGGACCCCTCGTAGAACCCCTCCCCCGCCTCGGGGCGGAGGATCTCCGCGGAGCGGTCGGTGACCAGCTCGCGTGCTGCCAGGTGTAGCGGTCGGTGAGGGCGTCGACGAGCTGTTCGCGGGGCAGATCGTTCCATGGGACAGCTCGCGCGGCGCCGTCGTGGCTCTCGCGGACCGCAGCGCACCAGCGGGCGGTGCGGTCCGCGGCCACGTCGACGCGCAGCAAGGGCACGTCGAGGTAGGTCACGGCGCCGTGGGCACGCAGGAAGGCGTCCCGCTCGGAGCCGGGGACCACCTTGCTGGACAGCGGTTTATCGCTGTGCGTACCGAGTTCGCGGAGAAGCGCTGTGCCGTGGCCCTGGCGCCGGTGCGCGGGGTCGATCTCGATCTCGACCAGATCCTGTTGCGGATGGACGATGTTCGGGCCGATACGTCCCACGCCGATCACAAGCGGGCGGCCGGCCCCGGGATCGTCGATCTCGAGCACCAGGGCACGGAAGCCCTCGCGCCAGCCGTCGGGCTTCAGCCACTCGAAGCGGTGGCCGTCGCGGTCGACGTCGGACGGCGTGACGGGGCGGAACCGCCGCGCCGCGCCGCCCGCTCCCCGTCGTCCACCCCGCCGTCGTTCACTCCGCCGCGACGTCCGCGAAGGTCGAGGTGTCGATCACGGCGCGGAAGTGAACGTCACCGGCGACCACGCGATCGTAGGCGGCGTCGGCGTCCTGGACCCCGATCACCTCGATCTTCGCGGCGAGGCCGTGCTCGGCGCAGAAGTCGAGCATCTCCTGGGTCTCGGCGATGCCGCCGATGTTGGAGCCGGCAAGCACCTTGTTGCCACCGATCAGGGAGCCGAAGCCGACGGGCTGCTTCGCGGGAGGCAGTCCCACGACCGCCATCACACCGCGAGGCGTGAGCAGCCGCAGGTAGCGGTCCACCGGGATGTCGGCGCTGATGGTGTTCAGGATCAGGTCGAATTCGCCGCTGTGGTCGCGGAAGAAGTTCTCGTCGGTGGTGGCGAGGACGCGCTGCGCGCCGAGCGCGAGGGCGTCCTGCTCCTTCTTCAGGGAGCGCGAGAGCACCGTGACCTCGGCGCCCATGGCTGCGGCGAGCTGCACACCCATGTGGCCGAGCCCGCCCAGTCCCAGCACTGCGACCCGCTTGGCCCGGCCGGCGACCTGCTCGCCGGCGCCCCAGCGGCGCAGCGGGGCGTAGGTGGTGATCCCGGCGCACAGCAGCGGGGCTGCGGCCTCGAAGGCCATCTCGTCAGGGACGCGGCACACGAAGCGCTCGTTCACCACGACCTTCTCGGCGTAGCCGCCCTGGGTGACGGTGCCGTCGACGTCCTTCGCGTTGTAGGTGCCGACATTGCCCTCCAGGCAGTTCTGCTCCTGATCGGCGCGACACTCCTCGCAGGTGCCGCAGGAGTTGACCATGCAGCCAACGCCCACGCGGTCCCCGACCTTCCAGCCGGTGACGTCCTCGCCGACAGCGGAGACGACGCCCGCGATCTCGTGGCCGACGGTCAGCGGGAAGCTGGCCTCGCCCCACTCGTTGCGGATGGTGTGGATGTCGCTGTGGCAGATCCCGGCGGCTCTGATGTCGATGACCACGTCATCGGCGCGCGGGTCGCGGCGCTCGATAGTGGTGACGCGGAACGGCTGGTCGTGGCCGGTCTTCTGCAGGGCCTTCACGGTGATCGGCATGAACATTCCTCCGGCGGGTCGGTCTCGGGGGCGCAGAGAGCGCCATCCGACAGCCTAGCCGCGCTCAGGCGAAGTGGTCGAAGCCCTCGCCCTCGATGGGCACGCCGCCCAGCAGCACGCCCGGCCCCTGCGGTGCGGGGGGCAGGACGCGGCCGATCGCCCGGAACCCCGGCGGCAGCTCCTCTGTTGCGAAGGTCGCGAGCATCGCGTGCTCCTCCCCGCCGTGGAGCACCCATTCCCAGGGGTCGGCGCCGAGCTCCGCCGCGAGTCCGGCGAGCTGCGCGACGTCGGACGCGAGCGCACCGCGGTCCAGGTCGATGGTGACGCCGGAGGCACGGGCCAGTCGCCCGCCGTCACGGACCAGGCCGTCGGAGAGGTCCATCATGGCGTGGGCGGCGCGGCCGCCGGTCCAGCCCAGCGAGAGATCGGGATCCGGGGCGTCATGCCAGCGCACATGCTCCGCGGCCGAGGGGTCCTGGATGCCGCTGAGCATGAGGGTGGGGCGTCCGCTGTCGGCTGTCTTGAGCAGGGCCCGCCGCCCGAGCACGAGCGCGAGTCCGGCGGCGGAGCGGCCCAGGCGGGGAGCACCGATGGCGAGGACGTCGCCCGGCAGGGCGCCGGAGCGGGTGATGGCCCGCTGCTCCTCGGGGAGGGTGCCCATGGCCGTGACGGTGACCATCAGCTGATCGGCGCGCCCGAGGTCGCCGCCGACGATGCTCGCGCCGTCGGCCTCGGCGCGTGCGGTGAGCCCGATCGTGAGCTCCTCGAACACGGCTGCGGGGGTGTCGGCAGGGGCGGAGATCGCGACCACCAGCGCAAGCGGCCTCGCTCCCATCGCGGCGACGTCGGCGAGATTCTGGACCGCCGCCTTGTGACCGATCCAGCGTGCGGTGGTGACATGACGGAGGAAGTCGTGGCCCTCGACCAGTGAATCGGTGGTGACCACCAGGCGCGGGGAGGGCAGGCGCACCACGGCGGCGTCGTCCCCGGGCCCAGCTCCACCTCGGCACCGAGCCGCAGGTGCGGGAGCATGCGGGCCAGGAGCGCGGCCTCGCCGCGAGGGATGGAGCTGTGGGGAACGTCGCCTGCCATGCCCCCAGTGTGCACGACCGGTAGGCTCGTGACGTGCTCCGATCCCGTCTGCTCGCCCTCCCCGCCGCCGGTCTGATGGCCCTGGGTCTGGTCTCCTGCGGCACCGTCCAGGTGCCTGCCGGGCCCGAGGCGGCGCATCCCGTGTGCGCCGATGTCATCCTCGGCGCTCCGCCCGAGGTGCTGGGCCTGGAGCGCCAGGAGACGTCCAGCCAGGGCACCGCCGCGTGGGGCGGCGGCGAGGACACCGTGGTGATGCGCTGCGGAGTGACCCCGCCCGGGCCCACCACGGACATGTGCACCCGCCTTGCCGACGCCAACGGGGTGGAGGTCGACTGGATCGTGCGCGAGCTCGAGGACGGCGTGTTCCTCTACACCACCTACGGTCGCGAGCCCGCGATCGATGTGACCGTGCCGCGCTCGGCCGCGCCGGACCAGCCCTCGGGTGCTGCGCTGGACCTCTCCCAGGTGGTCAGCCGGAGCATCGAGGCGACCGCCCACTGCGTGGGCCCGGGTGACGAGGGCTCCGAGTAGCCCTCAGCGAGGGCCGAGGCGACGGGTGCGAGCGCGGTCGATCAGCTCGGCGATGAGCTCGGTGTAGCTCAGGCCCATGTTCTCCCAGAGCACCGGGAACATCGAGTACGGGGTGAAGCCCGGCATCGTGTTGACCTCGTTGATCAGCACCCGCTGATCGCGGGTGACGAACATGTCCACCCGTGCCAGTCCCTCCAGCCCGAGCGCGATGAAGGCGCGGGAGGCGGTCTCGCGGATCTCCTCGAGCAGCGGATCAGGCAGGGCGACGGGCACATCGATGCTGACCGTGCCCTTGCCGAAGTACTTCGCCTCGTAGTCGTAGAACTCGAGGTCGTCCCCGAGCTTCACCTCACCGGGCAGCGTGGTGCCCGGCTCCTGACCGTCGCGGCCCTGCAGCACACCGCACTCGACCTCGCGGGCATCCAGCCCCTCCTCCACGAGCACCTTCGGATCCTCGACGAAGGCATCCTTCATCGCGGACTCGAGCTGGGAGGGGTCCGTCACGCGTGTCACGCCGAGGCTCGAGCCGGCGCGGGCAGGCTTGACGAACCAGGGCAGAGGGTGGTTCTTGCGCAGATGCGCCAGGACCCGGTGGGACTCCGCCGCCCAGCGGTCCTCATGGACCACGATGCCGGGAGCGCACTCGAGGCCGGCGGCGCGCAGCGCGAGCTTGGCCGCCGCCTTGTCCATCGCGGCGGCCGAGGCGAGAACGCCGCTGCCCACGTAGGGGATGTCGAGCATCTCGAGCATGCCCTGGACGGTGCCGTCCTCGCCGTAGGCGCCGTGCAGCAACGGCCAGATCACGTCGATGTCGGCGAGATCGTGCACTGCGCCCTCACGGAGGGTGCGCAGCGTGATCCGCTCCCCGGGCGGTGGCGGGAGCCGGGCAGCAGCACCTCGTTCCCGGCGGGGTCCACCTCGGGGCGCCGCCGTCGACGAGGGTCCAGTCGCTGGGGTCATCGGAGACGTGGATCCAGCGGCCCTCGCGGGTGATGCCGATGGCGATCACGTCGAAGCGCTCGCGATCGATCGCGGCCAGGATGCCGCCGGCGGTCACGCACGAGATGCCGTGCTCCCCGCTGCGGCCGCCGAACAGGAGGGCGACGGTGGTTCTCATGAGCCCAGGATATTCACTGATGCTCACTCCGGGCGCACCGAGCGCGCCAGCAGGGCCGAGGTGACCTCTTCGATGCGAGCGCCATGGTCCACGACCGCCACCACGGCGCGAGTGATCGGCATGTCCACGCCCAGGTGGGTGGCGAGCTCCGCCACGGCACGGGCGGTCGCGACGCCCTCCGCGGTCTGGCCCACCTCAGCGGCGGCCGCAGTGACGTCCAGGCCCTTGCCCAGGGCGAGGCCCAGGCGGTGGTTGCGGCTCAGCGGCGAGGAGCAGGTGGCCACGAGGTCCCCCATGCCGGCGAGCCCGGAGAAGGTCTCGCGCCGGCCGCCGAGCGCCACGCCGAGCCGGGTGATCTCCGCCAGGCCGCGGGTGATCAGGGAGGCGGTGGTGTTGTGGCCGTGTCCGAGGCCGACCGCCGCGCCCACTGCGATCGCGATGACATTCTTCACAGCCCCCGCGACCTCGACCCCGATCACATCGGTCGAGGTGTAGGTGCGCAGGTAGGGCGCCTCGCTCCAGGTGGCCATCGTGTCCGCCAGCTCCTGCGAGGGGCGGCGACCACGCTCGCGCAGGGTCTGCGCTCGAGGATCTCCGCCGAGAGGTTCGGGCCCGAGAGCACGCCGACGAGCTCCGGAGCGGCGCCGCCGGCCTGGGTCAGGATCTCGCTGATGCGGGCATCGGTGCCGCGCTCGATGCCCTTGGTCAGCGACAGCACCGGGACTGCGGGCAGGGCGGGCCACGATTCGAGCGTCGCGCGCATCGCCTGTGCAGGGATCGCGACCACCAGTCCGTCGACGCCCTCGAGCGCCTCCTGCACGTGGGAGGTGGCGCGGATGCTCTCGGGCAGCGGATGCTCGCCGAGGTAGGTGCTGTTGCGGTGCTCCTGGCGGATCTCGTGGGCGACCTCCTCGCGGCGCGCCCAGAGCGTCACCTCGGCGCCGCCGTCGGCGAGGACCTGCGCGAAGGTGGTGCCCCAGCTGCCGGCGCCGAGAACTGCGAGACGGGTGGTGGGGCTCATGAGATCTGCTTCCAGGCTCGGTATCCCGGCTGGGGCCTGCCCACCTCGGGACGGTGCGTGTCCGTACGGCCGTCGTGCAGGGCCGTGGGCGGCTGTTGGCCGCGCAGCTCGCCGAGCAGCCCGGTGATCCTCACCATCAGCTCCCCGGTAACGCGCAGCGCCGCCTCGTGCATCGTCTCCCCGTCCAGCATGGAGACCGT
The DNA here is from genome assembly GCF_014400405.1 of Brachybacterium sp. Z12. Lineage (GTDB taxonomy): Bacteria > Actinomycetota > Actinomycetes > Actinomycetales > Dermabacteraceae > Brachybacterium. The sequence continues at coordinate 2,052,933 of NZ_CP060496.1, forward strand.
GAACGGCTCGCCGACCAGCATCTGCACGCGCCGGCCGGGGCCGGGCCGCGGCACCGGGGAGCCGACGGGCCACAGCGCACGCCCTCCCCAGGTCGCGATCGGCAACAGCGGCGCTCCGGTCTCGAGGGCGAGCCGGGCGGCGCCTGTCCGAGCCTGCATAGGCCACAGCTCGCGGTCCCGGGTGTACGTGCCCTCGGGGAAGAGCATGATCAGCTCGCCTCGCTCGAGGGCGCGCGCGCGTCGGCCAGCGCATCTGAGCTGCGGGAGGTGCCGCGGCGCACCGGGATCTGCCGCGCGGCGCGCAGCAGGATGCCCAGCAAGGGGATGCGAAAGAGGACGTCCTTGGCCAGGAAGCGCGGGGCGATGCCGCCCGCCTGCAGGAGGTGCCCGTACGCGAAGGGGTCGAAAGCGCTCAGATGGTTCCCGCAGGCGATCATCGGGCCGGCCTGCGGCAGATGCTCGGTGCCGCGCCAGCGCGGCCTGGACAGCAGTGTGATCAGCGGACGCAGCGGGAGCTGGGCGAGGAAGATGATCGCTCCGGCACGTCGCGGAGGGATGCGCGCGGTGCCGATGTCCCAGCTGCGCAGCAGGGACATCAGCGTCCTGCCGAGGAGCCTCGGCCGAGCGCCTTCCGCGAGACCTGGCCGGTCAGCGAGGCTGCGGCCGGGTTCCTCGCGAGCGCACGGCGGCGCAGCGTGGTGGGTGCCCGGCGGGCCAGGGTGTTCACCGCTGCGGCATGCATCAGGCGCCGCGGCGCGAAGGCCAGGCGGCCGCGCACCGAACGGTACTTCACGGCGGTGGTGACCTGCAGCAGCTCTCCGCCCGGCAGGAGCGCGACGCCGATGCGCACGGTCAGCTTCTCGTCGTCATCGATGATCAGCGCCTCGGAGCCGAGCACCTCGTCCGCGACGAACTCCTTCTCGGGGGCGGCACCATGTCGAACAGGCGGATCGCCTCGTCGCGCAGCGCACGCAGCCCCGTGATGTCAGCGGGGTGTTCTCGTGCGAGAAGATCGCGTCGGCCCAGACCCGCGGGTCCTGCTCGTCGACCCCTGCGGTGGGCACGATCACCACATCGCAGTAGTCCGGGATCGGGATGTCGCGCAGCGCGAGCGACCCTGCCGCCCCGGCCACCGGCTCACCGGACAGGCCGTCGGCAGTCATCGGGATTCCTCCCAGAACTCGGCGCCGAGGGCCCCGAGCTTGTCGCGGAAGGACTCGTACCCGCGATCGATCAGATCGATGCCGCGGATGGTGGAGACCCCTTCGGCGCCCAGGGCCGCGATCAGATACGAGAAGCCTCCGCGCAGGTCCGGGACGGTGATGTCCGCGCCGTGCAGCGCATTGGGCCCGGAGACTACTGCGGAGTGGTTGTAGTTGGAGCGGCCAAAGCGGCAGCTCGAGCCGCCCAGGCACTCCCGGTACACCTGGATCCGGGCGCCCATGTCGCCCAGCGCAGAGGTGAAGCCGAGCCGGTTCTCGTAGACCGTCTCATGGAGGATCGAGATGCCGTCGGCCTGGGTCAGGGCGACCACCAGCGGCTGCTGCCAGTCGGTCATGAAGCCGGGGTGGACGTCGGTTTCCAGCGCGATCGCCTTCAGCGGGGTTCCGGGATGGAAGAAGCGGATGCCGTCCTCGCGGATCTCCATCCCTCCACCGACCCTGCGGAAGACGTTCAGGAAGGTCGCCATCGGCTTCTGCTGAGCGCCGCGCACGAAGACGGAGCCCTTGGTGACCAGCGCGGCGCAGGCCCAGGACCCCGCCTCGATGCGGTCGGTCAGCGCGGTGTGCTCGTAGCCGCCGAGCCGATCGACGCCTTCGATGGTGATGGTGCGGTCCGTCTGCAGGGAGATGAGCGCGCCCATCTTCTGCAGCACCGCGATCAGGTCCTCGATCTCCGGCTCGACGGCGGCGTTCGTCAGCTCGGTGACGCCCTTCGCCCGCACTGCAGTCAGCAGCACCTGCTCGGTCGCGCCGACGCTCGGGTACTCGAGATGGATCTTGGTGCCGCGCAGTCCGTTCGGCGCGGTGATGTAGATGCCCATCTCGCGCTTGTCCACGGTGGCGCCGAAGCTGCGCAGCACATCGAGGTGGTAGTTGATCGGGCGGTCCCCGATCCGGCATCCGCCCAGGTCGGGGATGATCGCTTCGCCCAGCCGATGCAGCAGCGGGCCGCAGAACAGGATCGGGATCCGCGAGCTGCCCGCATGGGCGTCGATGTCGACGACGTGCGCGCTCTCGACGTTCGAGGGGTCCAGCCGCAGCGTGCCCCCGGCGACGTCGTGCTCGATCTTCACGCCGTGGATCGACAGCAGGTTCGAGACGATCCGCACGTCGGAGATGTCCGGGACCGAGCGCAGCACGCTCGGGTCCTCGCCCAGCAGGGCGGCGACCATTGCCTTAGAGACCAGGTTCTTCGCCCCGCGGACGGTGATCTCACCGTCGAGAGGGCGTCCTCCGCGCACATGGAATGTCGAACTCATGGTGTCCTTGCCTCGACGGTCGGACGTCGCTGACGCCCGTCTCTGACCGGGTCACCATACCGGAGCAGTCTGCTCGGGGGCCCGGGATCCCGGCACCGTCAGAGCGAGTCGGCGGTGCGCGCCGGGAGGGTCTTCGGCATCCAGGAGGGACGCGTCGCCTCGAAATCGGTGATGGCCTGCTCGTGGCGCATGGTGAGGCCGATATCGTCCAGGCCCTCCATCAGCCGCCAGCGCGTGTAGTCGTCGACCTCGAAGCGGAAGGTCGCGTCGCCCGCATGCGCCTGACGGTTCTCCAGGTCCACGGTCACCTCGGTGCCGGGGTTCTCCTCGAGGATCTTCCACAGCTGCTCGAGGTCGTCCTGCGACAGGATCCCGGCGACCAGGCCCTGCTTGCCGGCATTGCCGCGGAAGATCTCCGCGAAGCGGGAGGAGAGCACAGCCTTGAAGCCGTAGTCGCGCAGGGCCCAGACGGCGTGCTCGCGGGAGGAGCCGGTGCCGAAATCGTGACCGGCCACCAGCACCGAACCCTTTGCGTAGGCGGGCTGGTTCAGCACGAACTCGGGATCGTTCGTGCGCCAGGCGTTGAACAGGCCGTCGTCGAAGCCGGTCTTGGTGACCCGCTTGAGGTAGACGGCGGGGATGATCTGGTCGGTGTCGACGTTGCTGCGGCGCAGCGGGACGCCGATGCCGGTATGGGTGGTGAAAGCTTCCATGGTGGTGCTCCTGAGTTCTGGGGCAGCGGCGCTCAGGCGACCGGCTGCAGATCCGACGGGGAGGACAGGGTGCCGCGCACGGCGGTGGCGGCGGCGACCACGGGCGAGACCAGGTGGGTGCGCCCGCCCTTGCCCTGCCGGCCCTCGAAGTTGCGGTTCGACGTGGAGGCCGCGCGTTCGCCGGGCGCCAGCTGATCCGGGTTCATGCCCAGGCACATCGAGCAGCCGGCCTGGCGCCACTCGGCACCGAAGCCGAGGAAGATGCTGTCCAGCCCTTCCTGCTCGGCCTGCAGGCGCACCCGCGCCGAACCGGGGACCACCAGCACGCGCACGTCCGGGTGCTTGGTGTGCCCCTCGAGCACGGAGGCGAAAGCGCGCAGGTCCTCGATGCGACCGTTGGTGCACGAGCCCATGAAGATGGTGTCGACCTTGATGTCTTTCAGCGGGGTGCCGGGGACGAGGTCCATGTACTCCAGTGCACGCTCTGCCGCATTGCGGGCGCTGTCGTCGGTGAAGTCCTCGGGGGCGGGGACGGAGGCGGACAGGGGCAGGCCCTGTCCGGGGTTCGTGCCCCAGGTGACGAAGGGCTCGAGCTCGTCGGCGTCGATGAACACCTCGGAGTCGAAGGTCGCGTCGTCGTCGGTGCGCAACGTCTTCCAGTACTCGACGGCGTCTTCCCAGTCCTGGCCCTGCGGGGCGTGGGGGCGGCCCTTGACGTACTCGAAGGTGGTCTCGTCCGGGGCGATCATGCCCGCCCGGGCACCGGCCTCGATGGACATGTTGCAGATGGTCATCCGCCCCTCCATGGAGAGGCTGCGGATCGCCTCGCCGCGGTACTCGAGCACGAAGCCCGCGCCGCCGCCGGTGCCGATCTTCGCGATCACCGCGAGGATGACGTCCTTCGCGGTGACGCCGGGCTTCAGAGTCCCGGTGACCGTGATCGCCATGGTCTTGAAGGGGGTCAGCGGCAGGGTCTGGGTGGCGAGGACGTGCTCGACCTCGCTGGTGCCGATCCCGAAGGCGAGCGCACCGAAGGCGCCATGGGTCGAGGTGTGCGAGTCGCCGCACACCACGGTGATGCCCGGCATGGTCAGGCCCAGCTGCGGGCCGACGACGTGGACGATGCCCTGGTCCTTGTCCCCGAGGGAATGGATGCGCACGCCGAACTCCTCGGCGTTGCGGCGCAGGGTGTCGATCTGGGTGCGCGAGGTGATGTCCGCGATCGGCTTGTCGATGTCGATCGTGGGGGTGTTGTGGTCCTCGGTCGCGATCGTCTGGTCGATGCGGCGCGGGAGGCGCCCCTCCTGGCGGAGGCCGTCGAAGGCCTGCGGACTGGTCACCTCATGGAGGAGCTGGAGATCGATGTACAGCAGGTCCGGTTCGCCGTTCTCTCCTCGACGGACCACGTGATCCGCCCAGACCTTCTCCGCGAGGGTCCCCGCCATGTCGATCCTTCCCTGCGCCCGGGATGCGGGCGCGTTCCTGAATGCTGAGATGCACTCGTGGTGCGAGCGCAGATCTCCATGGTGGGCGGGTCCACGATGCACGCACTTGCGTCTCACCAAATAAGACGGCAGTATCGGAGCATGGACAAGACCTCGGAGGAGAACGGCAGCGGCGTCGGCGTGCTCGACAAGGCGGCGATCGTGCTCGGCGCCCTCGAAGCAGGCCCCGCGACCCTCGCCCAGCTCGTGCAGTCGACCGGCCTGGCCCGGCCCACCGCCCACCGCCTGGCGGTGGCGCTCGAATATCACCATCTGGTCGCCCGCGACATGCAGGGCCGCTTCATCCTGGGCCCGCGGCTGGGCGAACTGGCCGCCGCCGCCGGCGAGGACCGCCTGCTCGCCTCGGCAGGACCCGTCCTCGCCGCCCTGCGAGATCACACCGGGGAATCGGCCCAGCTCTACCGCCGCCAGGGCGATCACCGCATCTGCGTGGCCGCCGCGGAGCGGCCGATCGGCCTGCGGGACTCGGTGCCGCTGGGCTCGGCGCTGACCATGCGGGCGGGTTCCGCTGCTCAGATCCTGCTGGCCTGGGAGGAGCCGGATCGTCTCCACCGCGGACTCCTCGGTGCCCGCTTCACCGCCACCCAGCTCTCAGCTGTGCGCCGGCGGGGCTGGGCGCAGTCGATCGGTGAGCGCGAGCCCGGCGTGGGCTCCGTCTCGGCTCCGGTGCGCGGCCCCAACGGCCGGGTGGTCGCTGCCCTGAGCATCTCCGGACCCATCGAACGCATCACCCGTCAGCCGGGGCGCCTGCATGCCGCGTCCGTGATGAGCTCGGCGAACCATCTCACCGAGCTGCTGCGCCGCGCCGGCTCCTGACCTCGGTCAGTCGCGTTCGATCCAGACCGGGGTGTTCGCGAAGCGCAGCACGTTGACCAGCTGCCGGGGAGCGCCGACCTTGCCCCCGCCCCCGCCGACCGCTCCCCCGCGACCACCATGAGGCAGGCGTCCTCGCTCGCCTGCACCAGTTCGCGCGGACTGTCGGAGGCGGCGATCGTCACGTCCCGCACGAAGACCGCCGGATGGGTCAGCGCGATCCGCTGCGCGGTGCCGGCGAGGATCTCCTGCGCCTGCTCCGGAGTGGTCTCCGGACGGACGATCAGGTGGATGTCCCTTCCGTAGGCCTCGGCGAGGTCCGCCGCGCGGATCGCCGCCTCGGTGGCGATCTCGTGGTGCACGAGCCCGATCGGTCCGCGCCCCTCGACATCGCCGCGGACCACCACCACCGGGCAGTGCGAGCGGGCAGCCAGCGCGAGGCTCTTGGAGCCGACGATGAGGGTCATCAGGCGGCCCATCCCGCGACCGCCGAGCACGAGCAGGTCCGCCTCGGAGCTCGCCTCGACCAGCACGGGCACTGCATTTCCGTCGACGATCTCCGAGGTCACCGGAAGGTCCCGGTGCGCCTCGCGGATGATCGCGACGGCGTCCTGGATCAGGCTGTGGGCGGCATTGCGGAAGCCTGAGCCGGCCATGCCGGAGATCGGGTCGATGTTGACATCCAGCTCGGTCCAGACGAAGGCGTGGACGAGATGGAGGGTGCCGCCGACTGCGGCGGCGTGTTGGGCGGCCCAGCGGACCGCCTGATCGGATTCGTCGGCATCGAACACACCGACCGTGATTCGCGGAGAAGTGCTGTGCGTCATGTCACGACGATACTCCGAAGAAGCCGTCACGGTCCGGGATCTGGCGGAAGACCCCGGAAACGACGAAGGAGCCGACATCCGAAGATGCCGACTCCTGCTCGTACCCCGTACCGGATTTGAACCGGTGTTACCGCCGTGAGAGGGCGGCGTCCTAGGCCTCTAGACGAACGGGGCGGACGCGAGACCCGCAGGCCTCACTCGAGCGCGATCCGTGGATCACGCGTCGTACCCCGTACCGGATTTGAACCGGTGTTACCGCCGTGAGAGGGCGGCGTCCTAGGCCGCTAGACGAACGGGGCGCGAGCCAAGCGTCAGTCGAAACTGACGCGCAGCGCTGGGGTACCAGGACTCGAACCTAGAATGACGGTACCAGAAACCGTTGTGTTGCCAATTACACCATACCCCATGGCCAGAAGCACTTTCTGCAGTCTTTCCCGTTCCGTTCCCCGGTGGATTCCGTGGACTTTCCGAACTGTTCTGCATGCCGTACCGAGGTAAGACTCTACCGGCTTCTTCGGCGGAGCACAAAGCGAGAAGGCCCCTGAGCGCTGTGAGGCTCGGCACCTTGCCTCACAGCGCTCACCCAGCTCAGGCCGCGGTGGCCAGACGCTCGCGCAGGGACCGCAGCCGCGCGAGGCTCGAGGGCTTGCCCAGCAGCTCCATGGACTCGAACAGCGGCGGCGAGACCCGGCGCCCGGAGATCGCGCTGCGCAGCGGCCCGAAGGCGAGGCGCGGCTTGATGCCCATCTCCTCGATGATCGCGGCCCGGAGGGCCTCCTCGAGTGCGGCGGCGGCGAAGGACTCCTCGGGGACGGACTCGATCTCGGAGATCGCGCGGTCGAGCACGGCGACCGGATCGTCGCCGAGCTTCTTCAGCGCATCCTCCTGCACCACCAGGTCCTCATCGGCGATGAACAGGAAGCCCATCAGCTCGGGCGCCTCCCCGAGCAGGTTCATCCGGGTCTGGACCAGCGGGGTCGCTGCGGAGACCAGGGCGCGCTGCGCCTCGGTGATCTCCTCGCCGAGGATCCCGCCGGTCTGGAGGTAGGGGATCAGGCGCTCGGAGAGCTCGGCCTCGGGCAGCAGCCGGATGTGGTCGGCGTTGATGGCGGTGGCCTTCTTGAGGTCCACGCGCGCCGGGTTCGGGTTCACATCGCCCGCATCGAAGCGCTCGATCAGCTGCTCACGGCTGAAGATGTCCTCGTCGGCGCTGTAGCCCCAGCCCAGCAGGGACAGGTAGTTGACCATCCCCTCCGGAGTGAAGCCCTGATCGCGGTAGAGGAACAGGTTCGACTCCGGGTCCCGCTTGAGAGCTTCTTGTTGCCGTCGCCCATGACGTACGGCAGGTGACCGAACTCGGGCACCTGCTCGGCGACGCCCACATCGATCAGTGCGCGGTACAGCGCGATCTGGCGGGGCGTGGAGGAGAGGATGTCCTCGCCGCGCAGCACGTGGGTGATCCGCATCAGCGCGTCGTCGACGGGGTTGACCAGCGTGTAGAGCGGCTGACCGTTGGCCCGCACGACCACGAAGTCCGGGGTGGTGCCGGCCTTGAAGGTGATCTCGCCGCGCACCATGTCGGTGAAGGAGATGTCCTCCTCGGGCATCCGCAGGCGCCAGGTGGGCTCACGGCCCTCGGCGCGGAAGGCGTCCTTCTGCTCCTGGGTGAGGTCGCGGTCGTAGCCGTCGTACCCGAGCTGCGGGTCGCGGCCTGCGGCGCGGTGGCGCTCGACCGTCTCCTCGGCGGTGGAGTAGGACTCGTAGATGTGCCCGGCGTCCTTCAGCTTCGCGATGACGCCCTGATAGATCTCGCCGCGCTCCGACTGGCGATAGGGACCATCAGGCCCTCCCACCTCGACGCCCTCGTCCCAGTCGATGCCGAGCCAGCGCATGGCGTCCAGCAGCTGGTGGTACGACTCCTCGCTGTCACGGGCGGCGTCGGTGTCCTCGATGCGGAAGATGAGCTTGCCGCCGTGGTGGCGGGCATGAGCCCAGTTGAACAGGGCGGTGCGCACCATGCCGACGTGCGGCGTGCCGGTGGGGCTGGGGCAGAAGCGCACCCGCACCTCATCAGTCGGGGTGGCGGGTGATGCGGGAGCGGTGGTCACGCGAGGGACTCCTGTGAGATGTCGGGGTGAATGTTCGTCGGCGCGCTGTTCAGCGGCGCACGATCGGGTTGGACAGGGTGCCGATGCCCTCGATGGTGATGTCGACCGTGGCGCCAGCGGGGACGGCGCGCACCCCGGCGGGCGTGCCGGTGAGCACCAGGTCCCCGGGCAGGAGGGTGACGACGGAGGAGATCTCGGCGATCAGCTCGGCGACGGAGCGGACCATGTCCGCGGTCGTGCCCTGCTGGGCGACCTCGCCGTCGACGCTGCTGGAGATGGCCAGCGAGGCAGGATCGAGATCCGTCTCGATCCAGGGGCCGATGGGGCACGAGGTATCGAAGGCCTTGGCACGGAACCACTGGTTCTCCGCGCGCTGGGCGTCCCGGGCGGTGAGGTCGTTCGCACAGGTGTAGCCGAACACGTGGTCAGCCACCTGCTCCGGCGTGATGTCCTTGGCCATCCGCTTCATCACCACGGCGAGCTCAGCCTCGAGGCTGACCTCCTCGCTGTAGGTGGGCAGGACGACGGGATCGCCGGGGCCCACCACTGCGGTGTTGGGCTTGAGGAAGAACAGGGCCTGCTCGGGAACCTCATCCCCCATCTCCGCGGCGTGGGCGGCATAGTTCTTGCCGACGCACACCACCTTCGAGCGGGGGATGACGGGGGCCAGCAGGCGCACGTCCTCCAGCGGCACGATGGTGCCGTTCGGTCGGATCTCTGTGTACAGGGGATCACCGGTGATTCCGTAGACCATGTCCTGGCCGTCCTTCTCCTGGACGATGCCGTACATGGGATCTTCGCCGGTGGTGAATCGAGCGATGCGCATGCCTGTCAGTCTAGGCGGTCGCTCCGTCGCCTCCCGATACGATCAGCGCCACCAGCAGTCGACCGCGAGGAGGCCCTCCGTGAACGCACCCGGAGCGGAACCGCACAGCGGGCCGAGGCTCATCTATCGGGCCGGGCCCTCGACCCTGTACAAGGTGATCGTCGCCGTGCTCCTGCTGATCCTCATCGTCCCCCTGCTGGGCTGGACGGCGCTGGCCCTGCTGGCCCCGGAGCGTCCGATGCTCCTCCTCGCCGCGGCACCGCTCGTGCCGCTCGTGCTCGTCGGCGGGATGCTCCTGCTGATCCTGCGCCCTGCCTTCACCGTGACCTCCCGGGGAGTGGAGCTGCGCGGTCACTTCTCCACCCGGCGCGTCGAGTGGCCGGAGGTGAGGGTGGTCGAGATCGACCGGTACTGGTTCAACCGCGGAGGAGTCGTGATCGTCACCCGGGATGGTCGGCGGTTGAAGAGCGCGCTGACGAACTCGCACAGCACCCTGTACCGCGGGGAATCCCTGTACGACCACGGACCTGATCTGATGCACGCGGCGCGTCCTGCCCGCGCCGCGATCGAGACGCACCGGAGCTGGCTGCACGGCGCCCTCTGACTCTCCTCGCTCACCCCTGGCTCTCTGACCCTCGACACAGTATTGTTTATTGTTCAATCGTAAAGTTCGGGAGAGTCATTGAGCATCGATCCGCAGTCCATCACCTTCGGCCTCGACACCTTCGGGGATGTCACCGTCGATGCCCAGGGCGACCCGGTGCCCGCCTCGCAGGTGCTGCGGGACGTCGTCGCCCAGGGAGAGCTGGCAGACCAGGTGGGCATCGACCACTTCTCGATCGGTGAACACCACCGCCCCGACTTCGCCGTGAGCGCGCCCGACGTGGTGCTGGCTGCGCTCGCCTCCCGCACCGAGCGGATCACGCTCGGCACTGCGGTGATCGTGCTGAGCTCCGACGACCCGCTGCGGGTGGTCGAGCGCTTCTCGACCCTGGATGCCCTCTCGACGGGTCGCGCCGAGCTCACGGTGGGTCGCGGCTCCTTCACCGAGTCGTTCCCCCTGTTCGGCTTCGCGATGCAGGACTACGAGACCCTGTTCGAGGAGAAGCTGGACCTGCTCGCCGCGGCGATCACCGGCGAGCCGATCACGTGGACCGGGGCCACCCGGCCCCCGCTGAAGGAGCAGTCCCTCTATCCGCCGCTCGAGCGGACGCTGCCCACCTGGGTCGCTGTAGGAGGCAGCCCCAACTCGGTGGTGCGAGCTGCCCGCCACGGTCTCCCGCTGATGCTCGCGATCATCGGCGGCCCGGCACAGCGCTTCGCTCCGTACGTGCAGCTCTTCCACGAGGCGAACGAGAAGCTCGGCAACGGCCGCCTGCCCGTCGGGGTGCACTCCCCGGGCACATCGCCGCCGATGACGCCACCGCCCGCGAGCAGCTGGCCCCGCACTGGATCCACAACCGCAATGAGATCGGCCGCGAGCGCGGCTGGGGCCCCTCAGGCATCGCGGAGTTCGACGGCGAGATGCAGCACGGTGCTCTGTATGCGGGCTCGCCCGAGACGGTGGCGCGAAAGATCGCGACGACGATCAGCTCCCTCGGCGTGGACCGCTTCGATCTGAAGTACTCCAGCGGCCCGATGCCGCACGAGCAGCTGATGGAGTCGATCCGGCTGTATGGCACCGAGGTCATCCCGCGCGTGCGCGAGCTGCTCGCGGCGCAGCCGCCGGAGGCCTCCGTTTTCGACGAGGACTGAGCTCGCACGTCCCCGGCCCCGCGGTCGGCCGGGGCGAGTTCGCGAGTCACATCAGAGCTCCGCATCCTCCAGCAGCATCGAGCGGAGGCGGAGTTCGGCCTCCTCTCGGCTGATGCCCAAACGCTCCTCCACCGCCAGCGGGTGCCCCGACGACTCGTCCGGCACGATCACGGGCGGCAGCCGGCCCGGCGCGCTCACCTGCACGGGCACCGACAGGGAATCCTCATGCCCCGGAAGGAGATTGGCCAGCGTCCCCCGGTACTCCCCGCGGAATCTCGGGTGCTCCCACTGCTCGACCAGGTCCAGATAGTCGTCCTCGCTCACCTTCACCCACGGCGCGAAGATCAGCAGCGCCTCCTCCCCTGCACGGGGAGCGACAGGAACCCCCTCAGGAAGCAGTCGACCGAGCTGCCGTTGTCGATCAGGCACAGCTCCTCGGTGGAGCGGGAGCGCGTCAGCTGCTCCCAGCGGTTCATCTGCAGCAGCGCCTCGGGCCGCGCGAAGTCGATCAGGGGCCAGGGATTGGCCTCGGTGCCGTCGCCGCCGTCGTGGCGCCGGCCGCAGCTGGTGCAGTCGTAGTCGATGTCCGGCATCCCGGTCGCTCCTTCCCTCCGCGGCACCATGCCCGGAGATGTGGAACACGGTAGGAACGCCGATCGGCCCGGGGCCATGGCCGTCGCGTCGTTGTGGACGAAGTGGAGATGGGGAGGAACAGTCGGCCTCGTAGGATGGGCCGGTCGAGATCTCGCCCCCACCAGGAGGACCCGTGGCCGACCCGCCCCAGACCGCAGCGGTTCGTGTGCTCTCGGCGGACGACGCCGCTTCGGCCCGTCGTGCGCACGAGGAGCGGGCCGATGCTCTCACCGCCGCGCATCGGGAGCGGAAGAGTCGGGGCGAGAAGCACCCTGTCGAGGATTTCCTGTTCACCTACTACCCCTTCTCCCCGCCAAGCTGCGCCGCTGGCACCCGGGATGGGAGATCGCGTACGAGCTCGCCGCGGATCTCGGTGGGGACGGCGAGCCCTCGATCCCCGACGTCGATGAGGCCGGGCACCGCTCCTGGTACCGCGACTCCCCGGCCCCCGTCCGGTGAGGCGCGCCGATGTCGAGCGCTATCTCGCCGAGCGCGGCGATGCGCTGGGCTTCATGACGCGGCTGCTCTCGGCGTCCTCACTCGCCCGACGCCGGCCCGAGTTCGGGTGCTTCGGCCTCCACGAGTGGGCGATGGTGCATCGGGTGCCCGAGGGTGGTCAGCGCCATGAGGACCTGCCGCTGCGCCTGACCCCGGCGGAGACCGACGAGGTGGTGGAGCGGGAGAAGCTGATCTGCTCGCACATCGACGCCTTCCGCTTCTTCACCCCGTCGGCCGCACCGCGCAATGCGTCAGAGCCCACTCGCGCCACGCAGGTCGAGAACGACAACCCGGCCTGCCTCCACGTGGGGATGGATCTGTACAAGTGGGCGATGAAGCTGACGCCGCTGGTGCCCTCAGATCTGGTGCTGGACTGCTTCGAGCATGCCCGCGCGACCCGGGTGCTGGACATGGAGGCGAGCCCGTACGACGTGCGCCCGCTGGGTTACGGCGCGGTCGCGATCGAGACCCCTGCGGGCAAGGCGGAGTATGTGCGGCGACAGCGCGGGCTGGCCGAGCAGGCCGATGCGCTCCGGCAACGGCTGCTGGCCGTCCTCGCCCCGTTCCCGCAGTGAATGGGAGGATCCGCCGGCGTGATCTCCGCCCGGAGTCCGACGGCGTCTGACCACCCTGGCAGACTGGGCACATGTCGATCCTGATGCCGTTCCTGCCCGAGAGCTCCACCGACGCCGGACAGGACGCGATCGTCGACGGGTTCATCGAGGCCCAGGAGACCGTGGGCCGCACCCTCTACCCGCACCAGGAGGAGGCGCTGCTGGCGATCGCCGCCGGTGACCACGTCATCGCCGCGACCCCCACCGGCTCGGGCAAGACCACCATCGCCTATGCCGCGATCTTCGCCGCGATGGCCCGCGGCCAGCGCTCGTACTACACCGCCCCGATCAAGGCGCTGGTGAGCGAGAAGTTCTTCGACCTCGTCGCCCAGTTCGGTGCCGAGAACGTGGGCATGATGACAGGCGATTCGGCCGTCAACCACGACGCCCCGATCATCGTGTGCACCGCTGAGATCTTCGCCAACCACGCGCTGCGCGACGGGCCCGGCAGCGGTGTGGGCCTGGCGGTGATGGACGAGTTCCACTACTACGGCGACCCGCAGCGCGGCTGGGCCTGGCAGGTGCCGCTGGTGGAGCTGCCCCACTGCCAGTTCGTGCTGATGAGCGCGACCCTCGGGGATGTGACCCGCTTCGTCGACGACCTCACCGAGCGCACGGACCGGGACACCACGGTCATCGCCGATGCGCCGCGCCCGGTGCCGCTCGACTTCCGCTGGTCGCTCACCCCACTGCCGGAGACGATCGAGACGATCCTCCAGGACCGGGATGCGCCCGTGTACATCGTCCACTTCACGCAGAAGGACGCCCTCGAGCAGGCACAGGCCCTTCAGGGCCAGAAGATCCTCACCGGCGAGGAGAAGACGCAGATCCGCGAGATCATCGGAGACTTCCGCTTCTCCAAGGGCTTCGGGCAGATCCTCTCCCGCCTGGTGCGCGAGGGCATCGGCGTGCACCACGCCGGGATGCTGCCCAAGTATCGGCGACTGGTCGAGAAGCTCGCCCAGTCCGGGCTGCTGAAGATCATCTGCGGCACCGACACCCTCGGAGTCGGCATCAACGTGCCGATCCGCACCGTGCTGCTGACCGGGCTCGCGAAGTTCGACGGCAAGCGGATGCGGCTGCTGAACGCTCGCGAGTTCCACCAGATCGCCGGCCGCGCCGGCCGCGCGGGCTACGACACCATCGGGCACGTCGTGGTGCAGGCCCCGACGTGGACCATCGAGTTCGAGAAGGAACGGGCCAAGCAGCGAGCGCGCGAGGAGACGGGGAAGACGCCCCACAGCGCCAAGAAGCGGAAGAAGGAGCCCAAGCCCCGCATCCCGGAGGGCGCGATCAGCTGGTCGGAGACGAACCTGACCAAGCTGGTCGAGAATGCTCCCGAGCCGCTGCGCCCGCACCTGAAGATCACCGCCGGCATGCTCCTGGCGCTGATCTCGCGCCCAGGCGATGCGATCGCCTCCGGCCGCCACCTGATCATGACGAGCCATCAGACGACGGCGCAGAAGCTGAAGCTGGTCAAGGACGCCGTGGAGATCTTCCGTGGCCTCAAGGAGTCGGAGATCATCGAGATCCTCGATGCCCCTGACCATCTCGGCCGGCGCTTCGCCCTGGTCGAGGACCTGCAGCTGGACTTCACCATGAACCAGCCGCTGGCGCCCTTCGCGATCGCGATGATCGACTCCCTCGACGAGGAGTCGGAGTCCCTCACCCTCGACACCGTCTCGATCATCGAGGCGGTCCTCGAGGACCCGCGCCAGATCCTCCTCGCCCAGCAGAACTCCGCCAAGGGCGAGCTGCTGGCTGAGCTCAAGGCCGACGGAGTCGAGTACACCGAGCGGATGGCGCTGCTGGACGAGGTGACCTGGCCCAAGCCGCTGCAGGAGGATCTGGAGGCCGCGCTCGAGATCTACGCGCGCTCCCGCCCCTGGGTGCGCACCGATGACCTCTCCCCCAAGTCCGTGGTCCGCGAGATCTACGAGACCGGGCAGACCTTCAGCGAGTTCGTGCAGCGCTACGGCCTGCAGCGCTCCGAGGGCATCGTGCTGCGCTATCTCTCCGACGCCTATCAGGCGATGCGGCGCACGATCCCGCAGGATCTGCGCACCGAGGATCTCGACGACCTCATCGAATGGCTCGGGGTGCTGGTGCGCGGCATCGACTCGTCCCTGCTGGACGAGTGGGAGGCGCTCACCCATCCGGAGGATGCCGATCCCGACGGCGCCTCCGAGATCCGCCCCACGACCCCGCGCGGGCTCTCCTCGCAGACGAAGGTGCTGCGCACCATGGTGCGCGCCGCCATGTGGCAGCGGATCGAGCACTTCGCCTTCGAGCGGGAGGCGCGCCTGGGAGAGCTCGACGGCGCCTCCGGCTGGGATCGCCCGCGCTGGGCGGCGGCGATGGACGAGTACTACGACTCCTACGACGACGTCGGCATCGACGGCGCCGCGCGCTCGCCGCAGCTGCTGCAGATCACCGAGGAGTCGAAGATCTGGCGGATCCGGCAGGTGATCGAAGACCCGGAGCGCAACCATGACTGGGCGATCGAAGCGGAGCTGGACCTCGAGGCGACCGATGAGGCGGGCGAGCCGGTGCTCGCTATCACCCACGTCGGCGACCACGCCTCCCGCCCCTGAGGGAGTTCCTGGACAGCAGCACGGAGGCCGGCGCCCCATCGGGGCACCGGCCTCCTGCTGCGCGCCCGCGCGGCGAGCGCGGCGCAGCACGTCAGCGAGGGGTCACCAGGGATTGACCTCGACCCAGGGGTTCACCTCGACCCACGGATTGACCTCGACCCACGGGTTCACCTCCACCTGCGGGGTGGTGACCTTCCACGGGTTCACCTCGACGGCGGAGGCGGCGCCGGCGCCGGCGACTCCGAGCGCGATCCCGAGAGCGGCGCCTCCTGCGAGCCGAGCCCCCGGGCCATCCAGCGGCGCGCTCGGGGCGCCACGTGAGTCCCCTCCATGTCAGATCTCATCATTCTGGTCCTCTCGAAGGAAGCTGGACGGCTTTGGGGGAAGTCCGCTATGCCCAGAATACCCGGCGTGAGGGCAATCACAAGGTGCTCGTGCCTTCCCTCGCACGTGGGCAGGTGCCGGCCCCCTCGGGGACCGGCACCTGCGGATCGTGCGTCGAGCCTCGTGGTCAGGCCGCCGCAGCCTCCTCATAGACCTCCTGGGCGACATCACCCAGGTACGGCCCGTACATGACGTTCGGCTGCGCCGTGTAGCCGAAGCTGTTCACGGAGATCTGCATGCCGTCGGCGCCATCACCGACGAACCACGGACCACCGGAGGAGCCACCGGTCATGTCACAGTCGATGGCCTGGTCGTCGGTGCCGCCGAGCGTGTCGTCGACTCCGTAGTCCTGGCACTGCTCGAGGCTCTCGCCGTCGAACGGGGCCGCGGCCGGGTAGCCGTAGGAGGTGTACAGCTCGCCGCGCTGGGTGTTGAACTCGATGCCGGAGGCGCCCACGGTGTCCGCGAGGTCCTGGCTGCCGGACTCGGCTGGACGACAGCGAACGCGATGTCGTAGTTCATGTCCTCCTGGCCGACCCACTGCTGGGGGCGTACAGCTCGGTCGCGCTCCACAGGCCGTGGGGCGTGTCTCCGTTGTCGTAGCCGGGGGCGAAGGCCCAGTTGCTGGCCCAGGTCCCGCCCTCGCTCGTGCAGTGCCCGGCGGTCGAGACGGTCGAGCCGTTGTCGGAGGCGACGGAGTTGCCGGAGCACACGTAGTCGCTGCCTCCGACGGTGAAGAAGACCTTACCGATGTGCGCGCTGTCGGTTGCTGCGGCGCTGGGATCCTCGTCCCAGCCCCAGTCGCCGGCCTCCGCCTCACCATCGCCCTGTCCGCCTGCGGCGATCGCGGGTTCGGCGTCGATGCTCGGCACCTGCACCGTGCTCGAGGACTCCACCTGACCGTCCGGGGCCTCGCTGCCCTCGATCAGCTCGTCGGCGGGAGTCGCCGCCTCCATCCGTTCCGCGGTCCAGTAGCCCGCTGCGTCCTCCTGGGCTGACTGCGAGAACGACGTGCTCTCGAACTGGTCATCGGCCGGCTCCGCAGAGGCCAGCCCGGCGCCGCCGAACGCCAGCGCCGCCGCGAAGGCGACACCTCCGGCGACGCGTGCGCCGCGCCCGAGATGGTGCGTCAACGGCGTGCAATGGTCCTGGGGTTCCTGATCGTGGGTCACCGTGAGGATCCTTCCGAGGGGTGGGGACGGGAGCGGCCGTCCTTGGCCGCGGACCACACCGTACGGGGCGTGAGCCAGATCACGGCAGGGGTCGAAAGTACGTGGTGACCGGCCGGTCACCGGCCCCTGGGACGTTCGGACGATGACCAGCCTGCGCCCCGGAGGTGCCCAGATCCTCGCGCCCGCCGCTGTCTGCACAGGTGCTGCCGGGTTCTGGACGATCGTCCGCCACGCAGCCGCGGGCGAGCGGTCGGAGTCGTCGGCCTGGCAAGATCCAGACGAAAGTACCTCCGAGCTCGGGCGCGCCGGGCGTTCAGGCCGCGGCGCGCTCGCGCGTCGCGATCTCGACCGCGGCGCACGCCTCCTCGAGGCTCGCTCCGCGCGCGACGGCCGCGCCCACCAGGAAGGCAGAGATCGGGGCCATCGAGCGCTGCACTCCGTCGGCCACCACCCCGGTCATCAGGTGGACCCGGTCGACGTCCAGATCCACGCCGTCCACATCGAGGATCTCGGCCACTCGCTCCAACCAAGGAAGGAGGGCGGTCTCCCAATCCTCCTGCAGGGTCACCGGGGGTCTCGCAGCCATCAGAACTTCACCTTCTCCCAACCGCGGCGCTCGGCCTCCTTGCGGGGGTCCTTGCTGCGATAGACGATGTACGGCCGGGTCAGATAGCCCAGCGGCGCCGCGAAGACGTGCACCAGGCGGGTGAACGGCCAGATCCCGAACAGCGCGATCGCACTGAGCACGTGCAGCTGGAAGAAGAGCGGGGCCTGCGCCATCAGCGAAGGGTCCGGCTGGAGGGTCCAGAAGTTGCGGAACCAGATCGAGACCCCTTCGCGATAGTCGTAGGCGCCGAAGGCCGTGTGCACCACGGTCGCCAGGACACCGCAGAAGATCGTCATCGCCAGCAGCAGGTACATGAGCTTGTCGCCCGCGGTGGTGGCGCCGAAGACGCGTCGATTGGTGCGCCGACGATAGAGCAGGATCAGCAGTCCGCCCACGCAGGCCACCGCCGCGGCCAGCCCGATCGTGATGGCCATCAGGTGGTAGACGTGGTCGCTGATCCCGAAGAACTGGGTCCAGGACTTCGGGATGCCGAGCCCCACCACATGCCCCACGAAGATCCCGATGATCCCGAAGTGGAACAGCGGCGACCCGATTGAGAGCAGCTTGGACTCGTAGATCTGGCTGGAGCGGGTGGTCCAGCCGAAGCGATCCGCCTTGAACCGCCACACGTGCCCGAGCACGAACACGGCGAGCACCATGTAGGGGAACACCACCCACAGCATCAGCTGGAGCGTGGTCACGTCATTCATGAGGGTCGTCCTCTCAACAGGTCCACCGGGACAGGGCCGGGAGCCGCGGCACCGGAATCGCAGCCGCTCGAGGCGAAGGTCTGCCCTGCCATGTCCCCGGCGTCGCCCTCGAGTCCGTAGCCGTCCAGGCCCACGGTCTCGTTCTCGGGGCCCTCTTCGGCGAGCTTCAGCACCGCCTCGCGGTCCTCGACGTCCAGGGGAGGCAGGGTCGAGCACAGAGCCACCAGAGCCCCGTGCCAGGGAGAGCCGATGTCCGCCAGATGCAGGCGCAGCAGCTCCACGCCGGGTCGGTTCGAACGCAGGATCTTCGCACCGCGCTCGGCGTCATGGGCCGCCCCGTACTCGAGCACCACCGGCAGGTGGTCCGGCAGCTCCTCGCTGCCGATCTCGAGGCCCGCGGTGCGGAAGTCCTGCTTGATGCGCAGCAGGGCCATGCCCCGCCGACGGGTGTCGCCATGGCTGAAGTAGGTCAGGTGCAGGCACCCGCGTCGGCGGGTGTCGAAGGTGTCGACATATTCCTCCTGCACCGAGAGCGCGTCCCGCTCGGCCAGCATGTCGACCGTGCGCAGGAGTGCGGAGCGAGCGGGCTCGGGGAGCCCGGCGGCGAGCTCGCGCACCGCCGGATAGCGCGAGAGCGTCTCCTGATCCGGATAGGTCAGCAGCCAGGACACCGCGATCCAGGTGAACCGCAGCTGCTCGGTGCTCATCCCGGAGGCGTGCAGCAGGTCCCGCGGCGAGCGCGCCTTCGACGGAGCGAGCGCCGTGGCTCCCTTCCCTGGATCCTCGGAGCGTCGGCTCAGCAGCCGTGCCAGGGCGCCCATCAGGCGCTCCCGGTGGCAGCGGTCGGGAACAGACCGTCGGGCCGGCCGTTGCCGTCCCAGTTGAGCAGGTTGATCCGCACGCCCTCGGGCCGATCGACCGCAGCCTCCTGGCGCTTGGAGGAGAAGCCGGGCCCAGACATCCCCATCGACTCCTCGGGCAGGGACATCCCCATCCCGGGACCGCCGGGGACGTTGAGCGAGCAGTCGGTGCCGGTGGACTCGAGATCGTGCGCGGACTCGTGATGGCTTGACGGGATCACATAGCGGTCCTCGTATTTCGCGATCGCCAGCAGGCGGTACATGTCCTGCATCGTCTGGCCGTCCATGCCGACGGCGTTGGCGATCCCCTCCCTCGGCTCCTTGCCGAGGTTGATGTCGCGCATGTACGAGCGCATCGCCGCCATCCGATACAGCACCCGTTCGACCGTGGGCACGTCCCCCGCGGTGAACAGGTTCGCGAGGTACTCCACAGGGATCCGCAGCGCATCGATCGCGGCGAACAGATTCTCCGCGTCCTCCGCGTCGTAGCCGGTGTCACGGACGACATCCACCACCGGGGACAGCGGCGGGATGTACCAGACCATCGGCATCGTGCGGTACTCAGGGTGCAGCGGGAGCGCGACCTCGTAGTCCTTGATCAGCTTGTAGGTGGGCGACTTCTGGGCGGCGAGGATCCAGTCGTGATGGATCCCGGCCTGTTCGGCGCCCGCGATGACCTCGGGATCATGGGGATCCAGGATGATGTCGCGCTGTGCCTCGTACAAGCCCTGCTCGTCCTTCGTGGACGCGGCCTCGGTGACCCGGTCCGCGTCGTAGAGCACCAGCCCGATGTACCGCAGGCGACCCACGCAGGTCTCGGCGCACACCGTCGGCTCCCCCTGCTCGATGCGGGGGTAGCAGAAGGTGCATTTCTCGGCCTTGCCGGTCTGGTGGTTGAAGTAGATCTTCTTGTACGGGCAGCCGGTGATGCACATGCGCCAGCCGCGGCAGTCATCCTGATCCACCAGGACGATGCCGTCCTCTTCGCGCTTGTAGATCGCGCCGGAGGGGCAGGAGGCGACGCAGGTGGGGTTCAGGCAATGCTCACAGATCCGCGGCAGATAGAACATGAACGTCTGGTCGAACTCGAACTGCACCTTGTCCTCGATGCCCTTGAGCATCGGGTCCTTGTCCTTGTGCAGGTAGGTCCCGCCCAGGTCATCGTCCCAGTTGCCGGACCACTGGATATCCAGCCGTTCACCGGTGATCAGCGACTTCGGCGGGGCGGTGGGGATGTTCTTGGAGTTCGCGGGGGCGTTCAGCAGGTTGTCGTACTCGTAGGTCCACGGCTCGTAGTAGTCCTCGATGCCTGGCAGCTTCGGGTTCGAGAACAGCTGCATCAGCTTGGTGATGCGGCCGCCGGCCTTGAGCTTGAGGCGCCCGTTCCTGCCGAGCTCCCACCCGCCCTTCCACTTCTCCTGGTCCTCGTAGCCGCGGGGATATCCCTGCCCGGGCCGGGTCTCGACGTTGTTGAACCAGATGTACTCCGTTCCGGAGCGGTTGGTCCATGCCTGCTTGCAGGTCACCGAGCAGGTGTGGCAGCCGATGCACTTGTCGAGGTTCATCACCATCGACATCTGGGCCATGACTCTCATCGCGGCTCTCCTTCGCTCTGCATGTGGGTTCGGGGGATCAGTACTCGACAGGGGCGGTGCGCTTGCGGATCATCGTCACCTCGTCGCGCTGATTGCCCGTGGGTCCGTAGTAGTTGAAGGCGTAGGAGAGCTGCGCGTAGCCGCCGATCAGGTGCGAGGGCTTGATCATGATCCGCGTCAGCGAGTTCGTGACGCCTCCGCGCTTCCCATCCCGCTCCGTGACCGGCACGTTCACGGTGCGTTCCTGGCCGTGGTGCATGAAGGCGGTGCCCTTGGGCATGCGGTGGCTGACCACGGCGCGGGCCGCGACCACGCCGTTGCGGTTGACGGCTTCGACCCAGTCGTTGTCGGTGATGCCGACGGCTTCCGCGTCCTCGACGCTCATCCAGATGTTCTGCCCTCCGCGGGAAAGGTTCATCATGTAGAAGTTCTCCTGGTACATGGAGTGGATCGCCCACTTGTTGTGCGGGGTCAGGTAGCGCACGCTGATCCCGTCGGCGCCCTTGTCCCCGATCGGCGTCTCGCCGAACAGGGCGGTCATGTCCAACGGGGGTCGGAACACCGGCAGCGCCTCCCCATCTCCAGCATCCAGTCGTGATCGAGGTAGAAGTGCTGGCGCCCGGTGAGGGTGTGCCAGGGCTTCTTGCGCTCGACGTTGATGGTGAAGGGGCTGTAGCGCCTCCCGCCGGTCTCCGACCCGGACCACTCGGGGCTGGTGATCACCGGCACCGGGGCCGCCTTGGTGTCGGCGAAGTGGATCCGTTTGCCCTCGTGCTCGGCGGCGAGGTCGTGGAGCTTGACGCCGGTGCGCTTCTCGAGGGTCTTGAAACCCTGGGTGGCCATGTGGCCGTTGGTGGTCCCGGACAGCGCCAGGATGAACTCGCACGCCTGCAGGTCGGTCTCGATCTTGGGACGGCCGGCGGCCGCCCCGTCCCGCTTGACCCCGTTGAGCCGGCCCAGCTCCTCGACGTACTCCTTCACCTCGTAGGTGATGCCCTTGGTGGTCATGCCGAGCGTGTCCAGCAGGGGCCCGATCGAGCTGAACTTGTCATAGATCTGCGTGTAGTCCCGCTCGACCTCGACCAGGGTGGGCATGGTGAGGCCCGGGATCGCCTCGCATTCACCGGCCTTCCAGTCCCGCACCCGGCCGTGCGGGGTGGCCATCGCGCCGGGGCTGTCGTGCTGAAGCGGGAAGGCCACCACATCCGTGCGGGTGCCCAGGTGGGTCTCGGCCAGCTCGCTGAACTTCTTGGCGATCGCCGCCCAGGCCTCCCAGTCGGTGCGGGATTCCCAGGGGTTGGTGATGGCGGGGTTGAAGGAGTGGATGAAGGGGTGCATGTCCGTGGTCGACAGGTCGTGCTTCTCGTACCAGGTCGACGCCGGCAGCACCACATCGGAGTGCAGGGTCTGGCTGGTCATGCGGAAGTCGAGGGTGAGGACGAGGTCGACCTTCCCGGTCGGTGCCTCCTCGCGCCACTTCACGTCCCGGGGCCGGAACTCCGGCGGGGTCTCCTCCTCCGTCGCCGCGGAGTCCACCCCCAGCAGGTGGCGGAAGAAGTACTGGTCGCCCTTGGCGGAGGAGCCCAGGGTGTTGGCGCGCCAGATCGACCAGATACGCGGGAAGTTCTCCGGGGCGTCGGGGTCCTCGGCCGCGAACTTGATCGTGCCGTCCTTGAGCCGGTCCACCAGGTACGGGATCGTCTCCTCCCCCGCCTCGGCGGCCCGGTCCGCCACGTCCAGCGAGGAGATGTCGAACTGGGGGAAGAAGGGCTGCCAGCCCAGCCGCTGGGACAGCGCCACCGCATCAGCAGTGGTGGTGCCGGAGAAGTGCCCGGCCCCCGTCTTCGCCGCGAGCGTGTCGGCCCCGAAGCGGTCGTAGCGCCACTGATCGGTGTGCATGTACCAGTAGGTGGTCTGGGTCATCTGCCGCGGGGGCCGGGACCAGTCCAGGGCGTTGGCCAGATGCATCCAGCCGGTGATGGGCCGGACCTTCTCCTGGCCGACGTAATGGGCCCAGCCGCCGCCGTTGACCCCCTGGGTGCCGCACAGGTTCGTCAGCGTCAGGAAGGAGCGATAGATGGTGTCGGAGTGGAACCAGTGGTTGGTGCCAGCCCCCATGATGATCATCGAGCGTCCGCCGGAGTCGATCGCGTTCTGCGCGAACTCTCGGGCGATCCGGGCCACGGCCACGCCGGGAACCCCGGTGATCCCCTCCTGCCAGGCCGGGGTGTAGAGAGCCTCGGCGTCGTCGAGGCCGGTGGCCCACTGCCCCGGCAGGCCCTCGCGGCCCACGCCGTACTCGGCCAGCAGCAGATCGAAGACGGTGGTGACGATGCGGCCGTCGATCCGACGCACCGGCACGCCCCGGGCCACGTCCCCGCGGCCGCCCTGCCCGACGGTGTCGAAGCGGGGCATCAGCACCTCGGCCACCTCCTCGTGGTGGCCCAGCAGGCTCAGCGCGGGGTCGATGTCTCCCAGCTCGAGGTTCCAGCGGCCCACGCCGTCCTCCGAGAAGCGGTGGCCGAGGGTCCCGTTGGGGACCACGGGGCGCCGGTCGCCGCGTCGAACATCATCGGCTTGAAGTCGGCGTGCTCCGTGGCCGCCTCGGCGGTGCGCTGCTCACCGGCCTCGCTGGCCACCAGGAACTTGCCGGGCACCAGGGTGCCGTCCTCACGCTGCTCGAGCTGCACCAGGAACGGCAGGTCGGTGTACTGCTTGGAGTAGGCGTCAAAGTAGGCGGTCTGCCGGTCGACGTAGAACTCGCGCAGGATGGTGTGTCCCATCGCCATCGCCAGCGCGGCATCGGTGCCGGGATGCGGTGCCAGCCATTCGTCGGCGAACTTCACCGACTCGGCGTAGTCGGGCGCGATCGAGATGACCTTCTGCCCGCGGTAGCGGGCCTCGACCATCCAATGGGCGTCCGGGGTGCGCGTGAGCGGGACGTTCGAGCCCCACATGATGAGGTAGGCGGCGTCCCACCAGTCCCCGGACTCCGGCACGTCGGTCTGGTCGCCGAAGACCTGCGGGGAGGCGGGCGGGAGATCGGCGTACCAGTCGTAGAACGACAGCATGGAGCCGCCGATGAGCTGATGGAAGCGCGCTCCCGAGGAGAAGGAGACCTGGCTCATCGCGGGGATCGGCGAGAAGCCGGTGGCGCGATCGGGCCCGTACTCCTTGACGGTGTGGACGTACGCCGCCGAGATCATCTCCACGGTCTCGTCCCAGGAGGCTCGCACCAGCCCGCCCTTGCCCCGCACGGACTTGTAGCGGCGAGCCTTCTCCGGGTCGGAGACGATCGCCTTCCAGGCCTCGACCGGATCGTGGCCGGGGGCCTTCGCCTTCTCCTCGCGGTACATCTGCAGCAGAGCCGAGCGCACATAGGGGTAGCGGACCCGGGTGGGCGAGTAGGTGTACCAGGAGAAGGACGCGCCGCGGGGGCAGCCGCGCGGCTCGTACTCGGGCTTGTCCGGTCCGACCGAGGGGTAGTCGGTCTCCTGCGACTCCCAGGTGATCACGCCGTCCTTGACGTAGACCTTCCAGGAGCACGAGCCGGTGCAGTTCACGCCATGGGTGGAGCGCACCACCTTGTCGTGGCTCCAGCGCTCGCGGTAGAAGGAGTCGCCGCCGCGCCCGCCCACCTTGTGGGTCTCACGGTTGTCGTCGCTGATCTTCTCCGAGCGGCTGAACATCTTCCGCGCGCCGATGAGGGCGTCGAACAGCGGGGAGTCGATCCCGGCGGCGGGCTTGGCGGGCCGATCCTTCGGCGCCTGGCGGTCCTGGATGGTCATGAGGTGCTCCTCCTGGAGACGAGGGGTGCGGGACGATCGGGACGAGGCACGGTCATCAGGACACGGGGCTGGGGGCCGCAGCGCTCGCGCGTGCTCCTCGTGCGACGAAGAGCGTCACCACGATCGCGCCGAGGGTCGCCAGCAGCAGCAGCACGATCCCGAAGGAGTAGCTGCCGCTGTCGGCATGAATCGCGCCCATGATCAGCGGTGGGATGAAGCCGCCCAGACCGCCGGCGGCGCCGACGAACCCGGTGACGGAGCCGACCACCGAGGGATCGCTGGTCTGGGCGACCAGGGCGAACACCGCGCCGGAGCCGAGCCCGAGGCCGCCTGCCATGACGATGTAGGCGACCGTGCCGATGGGCATCAGCGACGGCTGGAAGGCGAGCACCGCTGCGCAGAGCGCGACAGCCACGTAGGAGAGCTGCAGTGTGTTCGCTGCGCCCAGACGGTCCGAGAGGGTGCCGCCGAGGGGTCTCATCACGACAGCGACGATCACGAACCCGGCCATGCGGAAGGAGGCGTCCGCCGCGTCGAGTCCGTACCAGTTCTGCAGCATCGTGGGCAGGAAGACGGAGAAGGCCACGTAGCCGCCGAAGGACAGCGCGTAGAGGTAGCAGGCCTGCCAGGTCACCGTGAGCTTCATGACGGCCAGCGACTGGGCGACCATGTTCTTCCGGGAGGGCTGCCAGGTGGGGGCGTTGTGCATGAACAGCCAGGCCACCACGGCGTAGAGCACCAGGGCGATCGCGGTGAGCACGAAGGGGGCGGCGTCGCCGACCGAGTTGACCAGCGGCACGGTGGTGAAGGCGCTGATCGCGGTGCCGCCCATGCCCACGCCGTACAGACCGGTGGCCATGCCTCGCTTAGCGGGCGGGAACCAGGAGTTCACATAGGGCACGCCGATCGCGAACGTGGTGCCGGCGATGCCGAGGAAGAATCCGCCGAGCAGAAGGGTGGGGTAGGTGTGCTGGCCGATGAATCCGACGAAGAGGACGGGAATGACGGTGATGACCGATACGGCCGGGAACATCAGGTGCCCGCCGAGGCGGTCGGTCAGGCCTCCCATCACGATGCGGCCCAGCGACCCGACCAGGACGGGGATCGCGACGATCAGGGAGGCATCGGCGGCGAGGCCCTGCTCGACGTAGACGGGGCCCAGGGGGCTCAGCAGTGCCCAGGCCCAGAAGTTCACCCGAATCCGAGCGTGACCAGGGCAAGTGCACGCCAGGCTCCGGCTGGGACGGCGTTGGTGTCGGCGGCTCTGGGGACGGGGGACGCGGTCATGGTCGACTCTCCACGCTCGAGGGCAAGTGCGTGGATCGAGGACTGCCCGGTGACGCGTCGCGAGGGGTGATCTTCACCCTTCAAGGGTCCTCGACCCTGAGGCTCAGACTAGGGGACTTCGGTCCCGGAAATCATGGATTCGGGGAACCTCTTCGTTTCCAGTGCTTTATGGACGGTCGTGTCGGTGCATTCTCGAAGAATGCGAATTCAGCAATGCGGGCGTCACGTAATTGAGCGTGATGAGAGGTCACTCGGGGGTGTCGAGCTCGAGATCCACCATGAGCTCGGAGGCGATCGTCTCGAGCGCCTCGCGCACATCGGCTTCCTCGGCCTCGGCGGGGAGCCGCAGCTCGGCCTCCGCCTCGAACAGCATGCCGCCGCCTTCCGGAGCCTCCCGGGTCCAGCTGCGCAGACCGTCGATGGTCGCACCCTGCGAGCGCAGCGCGGAGGTCACCTCGCGGACCATCCCGGTGGTGCGGTCCTGCCCCAGCAGGTGGAGGCGCAGCGCGGTCCGCGGTCCTGAATCCGCCCCCTCCACCGCCCCTTCGGTCGCCTCGACCGCGAGACCGGCCTCTTCGGCGAGGGCGGGCAGCGCCCCCAGGAAAGCCGCGACGCTCTCGTCCGGCAGCTCGACCTGGACGATGCCGGCGAACTTGCCGGCGAGCAGCGCCAGCTGGCTGTCGACCCAGTTCCCTCCGTGCTCGTCGACGGCGGCGGCGAGGGCGGCGACGAGGCCGGGGCGGTCGTCTCCGATGGCGGTCAGCACATAGGTGGTTGTCGTCACATGGGGCGTCATGCGTTCAGGGTAGCCCCCGCGCCGCGACCGGGACCATGGGTCCCGGGATCAGACCCCGGCCTTGTACAGACCGTAGGTGTACGCGTCGTAGACGGCCTCCCAGGAGGCCTCGATGACGTTCGGGCCCACGCCCACGGTCTGGAACTCCAGTCCGCGCCCAGAGGTGCGCACGAGCACCGGGTGGTGGCGTCGGTGCCGTGGTGGGCGTCGAGGATGCGCACCTTGAAGTCGCGCAGCTCGAAATCGTCGACCTCGGGGTGGCGTTCACGCAGCGCCTCGCGCAGTGCGAGGTCCAGGGCGTTGACCGGGCCGTTGCCCTCGGCGATCGCGACCTTGCGCTCGTGCGGCCCATCGCCGTCGGCGAGCAGCTTCACGGTCGCCTCGCTCTCGAGGCTGCCGTCGCGGCCGAGCTGCGAGGTGGCGCGCCAGGACTCGACGATCGAATAGCTGGGGGCCTGCCCGAGCTCATCCAGCAGCAGCAGCTCGAAGGAGGCATCGGCCGCCTCATAGGAGTAGCCGATCGCCTCGCGCTGCTTGACCGTCGCCGCGAGGCGCGAGAGCAGCTCGGGATGACCGGCCAGGTCGAATCCGAGCTCGCGCCCCTTGAGCTCGATCGATGCGCGGCCCGCCATGTCGGAGATGATCATCCGCATGTCATTGCCGACGGCTTTCGGATCGGTGTGCTGGTAGAGGTCCGGGTCCACCCGGATCGCGCTCGCGTGCAGGCCCGCTTTGTGGGCGAAGGCGCTCGCGCCGACGTACGGGGCTCGCGGGTTCACCGGCATGTTGACGATCTCGCCGATCGCGTGGGCGATGCGGGTGGTCTCCTCGAACGTCTCGACGGGGACCAGATCCATGCCCATCTTCAGCTGGAGGTCCGCCATCAGGGTGACGAGGTCCGCGTTGCCGGTGCGCTCTCCGTAGCCGTTGATGCAGCCCTGGACGTGGGTGATTCCGGCCCGCACCGCGGAGATCGCGTTCGCGACCGCGCAGCCGGTGTCGTTGTGGGTGTGGGCGCCGAGGCGGGCCTCCCCGCTCCCGCGGCCGTGAGCCGGGCGCGCAGCTGGTCGACGATCTCGGTCACCTGGTGCGGGAGCATCCCGCCATTGGTGTCGCACAGCACCAGCACGGAGGCGCCGGCCTCATAGGCGGCGAGCAGCACCGAGGTCGTGTACTCCGCATCGTGGATGAAGCCGTCGAAGAAGTGCTCCGCGTCGAGGAACACCTCCCGGCCGAGGCCCACCAGGTGCTCGACCGTGTCGCGCACCATCGCGAGGTTCTCCTCAGCGGTGGTGCGCAGGGCTCCGGTGACGTGACGCAGATCGGACTTGGCGACCAGCGTGATGGTGGGTGCGCCGGAGTCCACCAGCGCCGCGACCTGGGGGTCCTCCCCCACCGCGAGGCCGGCTTTGCGCGTGGCGCCGAATGCTGCGAGCCGTGCGCTGCGCAGCTCGAGCTCCTGGGCGGCGCGGGCGAAGAACTCGGTGTCGCGGGGGACGGCGCCGGGCCATCCTCCCTCGATGTAGGTCACCCCGAGCTCGTCGAGGTGGCGGGCGACGGCCAGCTTGTCTGCGACGGAGAGCGTGAGCCCCTCCTGCTGGGAGCCGTCGCGCAGGGTAGTGTCGTAGAGATGGAACGACGGGATGGGAGCGATCGCCTCGGTGGCTGCGGTGGTCATCGCGCGCTCACACCAGTCGGGTCAGCCAGCCGTGACGGTCCGGGATCCGGCCGTACTGGATGTCGGTGAGCTCCTTGCGCAGGGCGAGGGTGACCTGCCCGGAGCCGCCATCGCCCACGGTCCAGGAGCCGCCGTGGGCACGGAACTCGCCGATCGGGTTGATAACCGCGGCGGTGCCGCAGGCGAACATCTCGGTGATCTCCCCGCTGGTGACCTGCTCGAGCACCTCGCTCATGACCAGGCGCTGCTCGGAGACCTCGAGGCCGCGATCTTCGGCCAGCCGCAGGATCGAGTGGCGGGTGACGCCCTCGAGGATCGAGCCGGTCAGGGCCGGGGTGAGCAGCCGCCCGTCGCGGGTGATCGCGAAGACGTTCATCCCGGAGAGCTCGTCGATGCTGGTGTGGGTCTCGGAGTCCAGGAACAGCACCTCGTCGGCCCCGTGCTCGGCCGCCTCGTTCTTGCCCAGCAGCGAGGAGGCGTAGTTGCCTCCGCACTTCGCCGCGCGCCGGTGCCGCCGGCTCCGGCGCGCGCGTACTCGTCGGTGATCCACACGACCAGGGGCTGGACGCCCCGGGGAAGTACGGGCCGGCGGGCGAGGCGATCACGTAGTAGTCCACGGTGTGCGAGGCCCGCACGCCGAGGAACTCCTCGCTGGCGAACATGAACGGCCTCAGGTACAGCGACTCCTCGCTGGTGGCCTCCGGCACCCAGGGCTCATCCGCCGCGGTCACGGCCTTCAGCGAGGCGAGGAAGTCCTCGACCGGCAGCTCCGGGAGCGCGAGGCGGCGGGCGGAGCGCTGGAGGCGCTCACCGTTGGCCTCGGGCCGGAAGGTCCACACCGAGCCATCGGCGTGGCGGAAGGCCTTGAGCCCCTCGAAGATCTCCTGGCCGTAATGCAGCACGGCGGCGGCGGGCGAGAGCTGGAGCGGGCCGAAGGGCACCACCTCCGCCTCGCCCCATCCGCCGTCCACGGTCCAGCGGGCGCGGGCCATGAAGTCCGTGTAGTGCTGCCCGAAGCCCGGGTCGGCGAGGATCTGGGCGCGCTCGTCGTCGCCGACACGACGGGTGGTGCTGGTCTGGGTGAAGTCGAGCGCGCTCACGGGGTTCTCCTCGGTGAAGGTGTGAAGGTCAGTGTGTCAGGGGCCGGGGCTCAGCGCCCGGAGATCGCCGCGACCAGGTCGTCGCCGATCTGCGAGGTCCCCCGGGCGGCGAGCTCCTCGGAGCCGGCGCGGGCGGCGAGGTCGTTCTCGACTGCGGCGCGCACCGCGGCGGCCGGTTCGAGGTGGCCCATATGGTCCAGCAGCAGCGCGACCGAGAGCACGGTGGCGGTGGGGTCGGCGAGGTCCTTGCCCGCGATGTCGGGGGCCGAGCCGTGGACCGGCTCGAACATCGAGGGGAAGGCGCCGGTGGGGTTGATGTTGCCGCTCGCGGCCAGGCCGATGCCGCCGCCGACAGCTGCGGCGAGGTCGGTGACGATGTCGCCGAAGAGGTTGTCGGTGACGATGACGTCGAAGCGGGAGGGATCGGTGACCAGGTAGATCATCGCCGCGTCCACGTGGGCGTAGTCCACCGTGACATCGGGGTGCTCGGCACCGACCTGCTCGACGATCCGGCGGTAGAGGTGCCCGGCATGGACCAGCACGTTGTGCTTGTGGACCAGGGTGAGCTTCTTGCGACGGCGCTCGGCCTGCTCGAAGGCGTAGCGCACCACGCGCTCCACACCGACTGCGGTGTTGAGGGAGACCTCGGTCGCGACCTCGAGCTCGGTGCCGGTGCGCAGCGAGCCGCCGTTGCCCACATAGGGGCCCTCGGTGCCCTCGCGGACCACCACGAAGTCCATCTCCCCGGATCGGACAGGGGCGAGGTCACGCCGGGGAAGAGCTTGGTGGGGCGCAGGTTGACGTAGTGGTCGAAGGCGAAGCGCAGCTTGAGCAGGAGACCGCGCTCGAGCACGCCCGAGGGGACTCCCGGATCGCCGACGGCGCCCAGCAGGATCGCGTCGTGCTCGGCCAGGCGTGCCATGTCCTCGTCGGTGAGCGTCTCCCCGTGCGGTGCCAGCGGCCCGCACCGAGGTCGAAATCGGTGGTCTCGACGCTCACGCCGACGGGCTCGAGGGCGGCGCGCAGGGCGCGCAGGCCCTGCGGGACGACCTCCTGGCCGATGCCGTCGCCCTCGATGACGGCGAGCTTCAGGACGGACGAGGGGGCAGGGGCGCTGGGGGTGCTCATGGCAGGACTCCGGTTCTTCGAGAAGCGATCAGTAGACGAGGTCGACGGCGTGGATCGAGCGGGCGTCGATGGCCGCGCCCAGCTCCTCGGCGAACTCGCGGTCCACGGACTCGTCGAGGTCCAGGACCACGAGGGCCTCGGCGCCGCGGCTGCGGCCCGCGCGGGAGACCTGCATGCCGGCGATGTTCACGCCGGCCTCGCCGAGCCGGAGCCCGTACTGACCGATCAGGCCCGGGCCGTCCTCGTAGCGGATGATCAGCAGGTGGTCGCTCAGCGGGACGTCCAGGGCGTGGCCGAAGACCTCCGTGAGCTTGTGCTCCTGGTCCACGCCGCTGAGCGTTCCGGAGACGGTGACGACCGTGCTGTCGCGCAGGGTGCCGCGCAGGGTGATGACGTTGCGGAACCGCTCGGTGCTCTCATCAGTCACCAGCTGCACCGTGATCCCGCGCTCCTCGGCCAGGACCGGGGCGTTGACGTAGCTGACCTGCTCGGTGACCACGGAGCGGAACACGCCGCGCAGGGCGGAGAGCTTCAGCGCGGTGACATCCCGGGAGGCGATCTCGCCGTGGACCTCGATGTCGAGCAGCTCGGGCGACTCCCCGCCAGGGTGGTGAACAGCTGGCCGAGACGGTCGGCGAGAGCGACTCCGGGGCGCACCACGTCATCGATCGCACCGCCGGCGACGTTGACCGCATCGGGCACCAGCTCGCCGGCCAGCGCCAGGCGCACGGACTTCGCGACCGCGACGCCGGCCTTCTCCTGGGCCTCCGCGGTCGAGGCGCCGAGGTGCGGGGTGAGGGTGATGTTCTCGAGCTCGAGCAGCCGCTTCGCGGTCTCGGATGCGGCCGGCGGCTCGGAGCTGTAGACGTCGAGCGCGGCGCCGGCGATGCGGCCGGAGGAGAGCGCCTCGTACAGGGCCTCCTCATCGATCAGGCCGCCGCGAGCGGCGTTGACCACGTGCAGGGAGGGCTTGGCGAGGGCGAACTGCTCGGCGCCGATCAGGCCGGTGGTCTCCGGGGTCTTCGGCATGTGCACGGTGACGACGTCCGCCTCGCGCATCAGTTCGTCGAGCTCGACGACGCGGGCTCCGAGCTCGGCGGCACGGGTGTGGTTGACGTAGGGGTCGTAGGCGAGCAGCTCCACGCCGAGGGCGCCAGGCGCTCGGCGACCAGCTGGCCGATCCGGCCGAAGCCGACCACGCCCACGGTCTTGCCCAGCAGCTCGACGCCGCTGAGCTGCTTGCGCTCCCACTTCCCGGCCTTCACGGAGGCGTCAGCACGGCCCAGATTGCGCATCGAGGCCAGGATCAGCGCGACCGCGAGCTCCGCGGCGGAGGTGATGTTCGAGGTCGGGGCATTGATGACCATGACGCCCGCGCTGGTGGCGGCGGGCACGTCCACGTTGTCCAGGCCCACGCCCGCGCGCGCGACGACCTTCAGCTGCTTGGCGGCGGCATAGACCTCGGCGTCGACCTGGGTCGCGGAGCGGACCAGGAGCGCGTCGGCGTCGGCGACGGCCTCGAGCAGGGCACCGCGATCGGTGCCGTCGACGTGGCGGACATCGGCATCATCGCCGAAGACCTCGATGGTGGCGGGCGAGAGTTCTTCGGCGAGCAGCACGACGGGACGGGTCACTGGGGGTACCTTCCGGGACGATTCGGCGGCGGCGGGGAGAGCCGTCGTCAGGGCCGAGCACAGACTACTGCCCTGTCCGCCATTCGGTCATCTCGGTCAGGATGCGAGACCCAGTCCCGCCAGCAGCCGATGGGCCAGGAGAGGGGCCTCCTCCTCGCTGACATCGTGCAGCTGCACCATGAACTGTTCCTTCTCCCGGTGGAGGGTGACGCCCACGGAGTATGTCGAGTCGAGCCCCATCCCGATGGCGAACACGGCGAGGTCCGCCCCGGGCACCTCGGCGCGCGCGACGTAGCGGGTCGCGGAGAGGGGGTACGGGGAGGGCGTGCCCAGCCCGGTGCGGATGACCGAACCCCGCTGATCCCCGCCCTGGAACATCAGCCCCACCTCGGTCACGTCCGGATCGCCCATCCCGGGCGGCAGCGCGAGCTTCAGACCCCGCACAGTGTGCTCGGTCCAGTCGCCGGGGACCTCCGTGCCCTCGACCAGCGGAAGGGAGGAGGGATCCTCGATGTGCACGCTGGGCGCGGAGTTGACGCGGTAAACCATGAGCACGGTGCCGTTGCCCTCGTCCAGTGCGAGCCCGTAGGTCACATCCCGCACCAGCGGCAGCTCCTCGCCGTCCCGCCGGACCGGGAGCGCGCCGCGCACGGAGGCCAGGAACAGAGGCCCGCTGAGCCCGTCGATCTCGAGGTGCTCCACCTCGGTGGCGGCATCGAGGATGCTCATGCGCGGCCCGTCGGCCGGGTATTCGAGCGGCTCGAAGCCGTACCCCTCGGGGAGGCCGTCCTCATGATCGTGTGTACCGGAGACCGGCATCTCGGCGAACAGTCCGTCGAAGACCGCCACGTCGACGCCCTCGAGGCCGAACGCCTCGACCAGCGCGGGAGCGATCTCGCCGGAGCGGGAGTTGTCCTCCTCCAGCAGCAGGGGCGTGTCGAGGATCTGCACGATCGTCTGCACCAGGACGGTCGTGGCGGCCGTGCTCACCTCCTCGCGACCGCCGAAGGCCTCCTCGGCGCGCTCGTCGATGCGCTGCGGCTCCATGGTGAAGACGGGGGAATCGTCGGCGAAGCCCGGGGACCACCAGGTGCCATAGCGGTCTTCGCGCTCCAACTGACCCTTGGCGGTGCCGAACTCCTCATCGGCCGCGGCGAGGTCGAGCTCGACGAGATCGAGGTCCTCCTCGCTCGCCCAGCCGTCGAAGGTGCTGCCCGGCTCCTCGGTGGGCTCCTCGGAGGGTTCTGCGTCGTCCTCGCTCGCATCGCTCTCGTCCTGCGGCGCCGCGGTGCCTGTGGGCTCCTCCTCCCCGCCGAGGCCGGGCAGGAGCGAGCACGCCCCTGCCGTGGTCATCACCCCGAGGGCCCCGAGCCCTGCCAGTGCCGTCCGTCGTGTCGTCCTGCGCTGCGCCATGTGCGCCCCTCCCCTGCCGGCCCGCGCGAGCCGGCGCTGCACTGCTGTCGGTCATCGCACATCATGCACGAACGACGACGGCGGGCGCACCTCGAGGGTGCACCCGCCGTCGCGGTGGAAAGGGTCGATCAGCGCGCGGCGCTGCCCTCGACGTAGTCCTCGTCGATCGCCTGGGCGCTCCAGGAGAACATCTTGCGCAGGTCCTTGCCGACGACCTCGATCTGGTGCTTCGCCTCGGTCTCGCGCAGCTCCTTGAACTCGGGGGCGCCCGCGTCCTGATCGTCGATGAAGCGCTTGGCGAAGGCGCCGCTCTGGATGTCCGCGAGGACCTCCTTCATGGCCTTCTTCGTGTCCGCGTTCACGACGCGCGGGCCGGAGACGTAGTCGCCGTACTCGGCGGTGTCGGAGATCGACCAGCGCTGCTTGGCGATGCCGCCCTCGAACATGAGGTCGACGATCAGCTTGAGCTCGTGGAGCACCTCGAAGTAGGCGATCTCAGGCTGGTAGCCCGCCTCGGCGAGGGTCTCGAAGCCTGCCTGGACCAGGTGGCTCATGCCGCCGCAGAGCACGGCCTGCTCACCGAACAGGTCGGTCTCGGTCTCCTCGGTGAAGGTGGTCTTGATGACGCCGGCGCGGGTGCCGCCGATGCCCTTGGCGTAGGACAGCGCGAGCTCCCAGGCGGAGCCGGTGGCGTCCTGCTCGACGGCGACGATGTCCGGGATGCCGCGGCCGGCGACGTACTCGCGACGCACGGTGTGGCCCGGGGCCTTCGGAGCGATCAGCAGCACGTCGACGCCCGCGGGGACCTCGATGTAGCCGAAGCGGATGTTGAAGCCGTGGGCGAAGGCGAGCGCCTTGCCCTCGCTCAGGTGAGGCTGGATCGAGTCGGCGTAGACCTTCCGCTGATCCTGGTCGGGGGTGAGGATCATGATCAGATCAGCCCACTCGGAGACCTCGGCGACGGTGCCGACGCCCAGGCCCTGCTCCTCGGCCTTGGCGCGGGACTTCGAGC
Source organism: Brachybacterium sp. Z12 (assembly GCF_014400405.1). GTDB lineage: Bacteria > Actinomycetota > Actinomycetes > Actinomycetales > Dermabacteraceae > Brachybacterium. The sequence continues at coordinate 2,087,465 of NZ_CP060496.1, forward strand.
CCTCGCGCAGGCCCACGCGGACCTCGACGCCGCTGTCGCGCAGGTTCAGCGCGTGGGCATGGCCCTGGGAGCCGAAGCCGACGACGGCGACCTTCTTGCCCTGGATGATGGACAGGTCGGCGTTGTCGTCATAGAAGATCTCAGCCACGATGTGCTCCTTCGTGTTCGGGGTGCGGGCGACAGGTCGATCCTATCGCCGGTTGTCTTGAATGATGGGCGGTCGTCTCAACTGTGGAGACGCCGCGGGGTGGGGTCAGCTCAGGAGGCTGCGGTCGGTGATCGCGCGTCCACCGCGGCCGATGGCGACCTCACCGGACTTGACGATCTCGCGGACGCCGAAGGACTCCAGCATCCCCAGCAGCGCGCTGAGCTTGTCCTGGGTGCCGGTGGCCTCGACGGTCACCGAGTCGGCGGCCGCATCGACCACCTTCGCCCGGAACATCTGGACGATCTCCAGCACCGAGGTGCGGGTGGAGTTGTCCGCGGTCACCTTGATCAGGATGAGCTCGCGCTGCACGGTGGAGCGGGCGTCGAGCTGGACGATCTTGAGCACGTTCACCAGTTTGTTCAGCTGCTTGGTGATCTGCTCGAGGCGTCGCTGGTCGACGTCGACCACCACGGTGATGCGGGAGATCTCCGGATGCTCGGTCGGTCCGACCGCGAGCGAGGAGATGTTGTACCCGCGGCGCGAGAACAGCGCGGTGACGCGGGTGAGCACGCCGGGCTTGTTCTCCACCAGGACCGAGAGGGTCTGACTCTCGGGTGTCAAGACGAAGTCGGAGGTGTTCATGCTGTTCGGGGCGTTCATGATCAGATGTCCCTCTCCCACTCGGGGCTCATGCCCTGCGCGATCTGGATCTCGTCGTTGGAGACGCCGGCGGGCACCATCGGCCACACCATCGCGTCGGCGCTGACGGTGAAGTCGACGACCACCGGGCGGTCGTTGATCTCCATCGCCTGCTGGATGGTCGCGTCGATGTCCTCGTCGCGCTCGCAGCGCAGTCCGGCGCAGCCGTAGGCGTCGGCGAGCTTGACGAAGTCGGGGATCCGGCGCGAACCGTGCCCGGTGTTCAGGTCGGTGTTGGAGTAGCGCTGGTCATAGAACAGGTTCTGCCACTGGCGCACCATGCCGAGGCTGGAGTTGTTGATGATCGCGACCTTGATCGGGATGTTGTTGATGACGCAGGTCGCGAGCTCCTGGTTGGTCATCTGGAAGCATCCGTCGCCGTCGATCGCCCACACGACCTTGTCCGGCTGGCCGACCTTCGCGCCCATCGCCGCGGGCACCGAGTAGCCCATCGTGCCGAGCCCTCCGGAGTTCAGCCAGGTGTACGGGTTCTCGTACCTGATGAACTGGGCGGACCACATCTGGTGCTGGCCCACGCCCGCCACGTAGATCGACTCGGGCCCGGAGATCTCTCCGATGCGGGAGATGACCTTCTGCGGTGCGGTGAAACCGTCCTCGGTCTCGGTCCAGCCCAGCGGGTAGTTGTCCCGGAGCATGTCCAGGGTGTTCCACCAGGTGCCGTAGTCACGGGTGTCCGCGGCGGCGATGCGCTCCCGCAGCTCCGCGGCCAGCGCCCGGGCGATCTCGCCCGCCTGGCCGACGATCGGGACATCGGCCTCGCGGTTCTTCGAGATCTCCGCCGGGTCGATGTCGGCGTGGACGATCTTCGCGCCGGGGGCGAAGGACTCGAGGACACCGGTGACGCGGTCATCGAACCGGGCGCCGATGTTGACGATCAGATCAGAGCGCTGCAGTGCGGAGACTGCGGCGACCGTGCCGTGCATCCCGGGCATCCCCAGGTGGCTGGGGTGGGAGTCGGGCAGGGCGCCGCGAGCCATCAGGGTGGTGACGAATGGTGCACCGGAGACGTCGACCAGCTCTGCGACCTCCTCGCTCGCGCGGCCGCGCATCACGCCGCCGCCGAGCAGGAACACCGGCCGCTTGGCCTCCATCAGGAGCGAGGCGGCCTCACGGATCTGCTTGCTGTGCGGGCGCGGATCCGGGCGGTAGCCGGGGAGGTCCAGGGATTCGGGCCAGACGAAGTTCGTCGTCGCCTGCTGGGCATCCTTGGTGACGTCCACCAGCACGGCGCCGGGCCGGCCGGTCGAGGCGATGTGGAAGGCCTGCTTGATCACCTTCGGGATGTCGTCCGCCTTGGAGACCAGGAAGTTGTGCTTGGTGACCGGCATCGTCATGCCGACGATGTCCGCCTCCTGGAAGGCATCGGTGCCGATGAACGCGGAGCCGACCTGGCCGGTGATGGCGACCATCGGGATGGAGTCCATCTGAGCATCCGCGATCGCGGTGATCAGATTGGTGGCCCCGGGGCCGGAGGTCGCCAGGCACACGCCGACCTTGCCCGTGGCGTGGGCGTAGCCGCTGGCGGCGTGGCCGGCGCCCTGCTCATGGCGGACCAGGATGTGGCGGAGACCCTCGGCGTCCATCAGCGGGTCGTAGGTGGGCAGGATCGCGCCGCCGGGAAGGCCGAAGACGACCTCTGCCCCGGCGTGCTTGAGGGACTCGACCAGCGCCTGCGCGCCAGTCATCTGCTGTCCGGTCATCGGAACTCCTTCGTCGTCTCGGACGGTGGGCGTGGCGGTGAACTGCTGCGTCGACCTCCGGTCCCTCCTCCGTGCTGTGTCCGACGCACGAAAAAGCCCCTCCGCCTGGGGCTCGGGAGGGGCGCGGATGACAGCTCGTAGTGACGAGGGCGTCAGCCGCGCTCGGTAACTACGAGAAGGATCGTCTGCATGCCGACAGACTAGGCCTTTTCACATCCCGCGTGCCACCCGTCCGGATCGCGAGACCGGGCGGGCAGCAGGGTCGTGCCGCGCCACCTGCGGCCCCCTGCCGGACAGACAAAGGTCCTGCGAAGAGCGCGATTTCGCCGCCTACCATATGAGCGATTCCCCCGACCCCCGAGAGGTTCGAGAACAGCAGCCATGAGCACCCCAGGACACTCCCCACTCATCGCCCCCGCAGAGCACGCGCCGCTGGCCGATCAGCGCATCGTCGTGATCGGCGGCGGCATGACCGGCCATCGCTTCGCCGCGCGCCTCCGTGCCCAGGACCCCGAAGGTCGGTGGACGCTCACTGTCATCGGTGAGGAGCCGGAGCAGCCCTACGACCGGGTGCACCTGTCGAACTGGTTCGCCTCCCGCAACGCCGACCTGCTCTCCCTGGACGTCTCCGTCTGGGAGGACCCGCGGATCAGCCTGCTCACCGGGGACAAGGCGGAGACGATCGACCGGGTCGCCGCTCACGTGACCACCACGTCCGGCACCACCGTGCCCTACGACCGGCTGATCCTCGCCACCGGCTCCTGGGCCTGGGCACCGCGTGCCGAGGGACGCGAGCTGCCGGGGATCTTCTCCTATCGCACCGTGGGCGACGTCAAGCAGATCGCCGAATGGGTCGCGCTCCGCGAGAAGACGCTGGGACGCCAGGTCCGCGGCGTCGTGGTCGGCGGCGGCGTGCTGGGCCTCGAGGCCGGCGCCGCGCTGCAGGATCTCGGCGCCGCCTCGACCGTGGTCGAGTTCGCCGACCGGGTGATGGCGGTCCAGCTCGACCAGGGCGGCGGCGAGATGCTCCGCCTCCTGATCCAGGACAAGGGCATCGACGTGCGCACCGGGGTGGGTGCCTCCCGCTTCCAGCCCGCCGGTGACGGGCAGGTCGGCACCGCCGTGCTCTCCGACGACTCCACGCTGGATGCCGACATCGTCATCTTCTCCACCGGTATCCGCCCCCGGGACCGGCTCGCCCGCGAGGCCGGGCTCGCGATCGGCGAGCGCGGTGGCGTGGTCGTCGGCGACTCCTGCCAAACCTCCGACCCCGCGATCTGGGCGATCGGCGAATGCGCCTCCTTCCAGGAGTCCTGCGCCGGGCTCATCGCCCCGGGCAACGACATGGCCGACGTGGTCGTGGACCGCTTCCTGGGTGGCACCCGGACCCACCAGCGCACGGACGACGGCACCAAGCTCAAGGGAGTGGGAGTGGACGCCGCCGCCTTCGGCGACGTCAACGCCGTCACCCCGGGGCCCTCGAGGTCGCCTTCGTCGACCCGGTGAACCGCAAGTACCGCAAGCTGGTGATGTCCGACGATGCGAAGGTGCTGCTGGGCGGCGTGTTCGTGGGAGACATCGAGCTGTTCTCCCAGCTGCGCCCGCTGATCGGCCGCCCCCTGGGCGCTGACCCGTCGGCCGTGATCGCCCCCCGAGGGTGGGGACGCGATGGCCAATGCCGAGCTGCCCGACGATGCGGTGGTCTGCTCCTGCAACAACGTCTTCGCCGGCACCATCCGCGCCTCGGTCACCGAGCACGGCTGCACCACGCTCGGCGAGGTCAAGGAGTGCACGAGCGCGGGCACGGTGTGCGGCTCCTGCGTGCCCACCCTGACGACGCTGCTGAACAAGGAGCTCGAACGCTCCGGCATCACCGTCTCGACCGCCATGTGCGAGCACTTCGCCCACTCCCGCGCCGAGCTGTACCAGCTGGTCAAGGAGGGAGGTCAGCAGACCTTCACCGAGATCGTCACCGCCTTCGGGCGGGGCCGCGGCTGCGCGGTGTGCAAGCCGGTGGTCGCCTCGCTGCTGTCGAGCCTGGGCACCACCTCCGGGCGCCTGCACTCGCCGGTCGGCGAACAGCTGGGCTCGCTCCAGGACACCAACGACCACGTGATGGCGAACATCCAGAAGAACGGTACCTATTCGGTGATCCCCAGGATGCCCGCCGGAGAGGTCACGCCCGAGCAGCTGCTGGTCCTCGCGCAGGTCGCCATCGACTACGGCCTGTACCTCAAGCTCAACGGCGCCCAGCGGATCGGTATGTTCGGGGCGCGGCTGGATCAGCTGCCCGAGATCTGGCGGCGGCTGGTCGACGCCGGCTTCGAATCCGGCCACGCCTACGGCAAGTCGCTGCGGATGGTGAAGTCCTGCGTGGGCTCCACCTGGTGCCGCTACGGCGTGCAGGACTCCACCTCGATGGCCGTCGCGCTCGAGCGGCGATACCGCGGACTGCGCTCCCCGCACAAGCTCAAGGTCGGGGTCTCCGGCTGCGCCCGCGAGTGCGCCGAGGCCCGCGCGAAGGACGTCGGCGTGATCGCGACGACCAAGGGCTGGAACCTGTACGTCGGCGGCAACGGCGGCGCACAACCCGCTCATGCCCAGCTGCTCATCGAGGACCTCGACGATGAGAACCTCGTCAAGTGCATCGACCGCTTCCTCATGCTCTACATCCAGGAGGCGGACAAGGTCCAGCGGACCGCGCGCTGGGTCGAGGACCGCGCGGGCGGGATCGAGGAGCTGCGCCGGGTGATCGTGGAAGACTCCCTGGGCATCGGCGAGGAGCTCGAGGCGCAGATGGCCAACCACGTCGCGACCTACGAGGACGAGTGGACCGCTACCCTCGACGACCCGCAGCGCCTGGCGAAGTTCGTCTCGTTCATCAATGCGCCCGGGGTGGCCGATCCGGATCTCGCCTGGGTGCCCGAGCGCGGTCAGATGCGACCGGCGCACGAGATGGACCAGCACACCGCCCCCGATCCGGTGCGGGCACGGGCGCTGGCCTCACTCAGCCTGGGGGCGACCAGCCCACTGGGCGATTCCGTCGACGGCGAGGAGATCCGCTGATGACCACCCAGGAACCGACCATGATCGATATCTGCGCGCTCAGCGACCTCTCCGTCGAGCGCGGCGCCGCAGCGCTGATCGGAGGTGATCAGGTGGCGGTGTTCCGCCTGGTCGACGATTCCGTGCGCGCCTGCCAGCAGCGCGACCCGTACTCCGGGACCAACGTGCTCTCGCGCGGGCTGGTCGGCTCGCATGAGGCCAGCGCCGACGATGGAGAGCCCGTGGAGCTTGTGCCCACGATCGCCTCGCCCATGTACAAGCAGGTCTGGAACCTCGACACCGGTGAGGTGCTCGACGCCGGCGGCGGCGAGAAGTTCCCGATCGCAGTGCATGAGGCGGAGGTGCGGGACGGCAGGGTGCTGGTCTCCGTCGCGCCGCGCCCGCTCGCAGCCGGTGCCACCGGGATCGCCCCGTGACCGCCGCTCTCCCCGCGTTCGACGGGGTGCTGGGCGACGCGGTGCTCTCCCCGGCTCCGTGGCTCTGGTGGGCGGCGGGCCCGGCGCCCTCGACCTAATCACCGTGCGCGGGCTGCACCTGCTGCAGCAGGCGGACGTCGTGGTCATGGACCGGCTGGGGCCGCGCGGCCTCACCGAGCTGCTGGGGCCGGAGGTGGCGCTGATCGACGTGGGCAAGGAGCCGGGCCATCCCTCCCGTACCCAGGAGCAGATCGGGGCGCTGCTGGTCGAGCACGCACGTGCCGGCCGCCGCGTTGTGCGACTCAAGGGCGGGGACCCGTTCCTGCTGGGACGTGGCGGCGAAGAGGTCCTGGCCTGCCGCGCCGCCGGTATCGAGGTGCAGGTGGTGCCCGGCGTGACCTCCGCCATCGCCGGCCCCACGGCCGGGGATGTCCCGGTCACCCATCGCGGTGCCGCGGTCGCTCTGCACGTGGTCAACGCCCACGGGGATCTCGGTCCCGCGGATCTCGCGGCGCTCCGGGATCCCGGCACCACCACCGTGCTGATGATGGGCGTGGGGTGGCTGCCCCGGCTGGTCTCCCAAGCATTGCTGAACGGCGTCGCCCCGAGACCCCGGTCGCGGTGATCCAGAGCGCGACCCTGCCCGAGCAGCGGAGCGTGCGCGGCACCCTGGCCACGATCGAAGGGACGGTGAGGGAAGCTGGCATCGGCTACCCGGCGGTGATCACGGTGGGTCGCACCTCTGCCGAGGGGTTCCTGGAGGCTCCCTCCCGCGACTCCCCCGATTCACGCGACTCCCCTGCCTCCCCGGATCCCCCGGCTCTCCCGCCGCTCAGGTACGCGGGGCAGGGAGGAGGCGCTGCCCGCGACCGAACAGACGGACCGCACCGCGGTGCCTGTGCTCATCGGTTGCGCGCACGGCACCCGGCTGCGCGAGGGCCGTGACGTGATCCGGGCGATCCTGCGCCGGATCGCCGAGCAGCTCCCCTCCGTCGCTGTGCGGGAGGCGTACGTGGATGTGCAGAGCCCGGAGGTCACCGAGGTCGTGAGCCAGCTGGCCCCGGCGTGCGCCACGGTGCGCACTCGTGAGGAGGACACCCCGCCGGCTGCGGTGGTGGTGCCGCTGCTGCTGTCCACCGGTTTCCACGTGGGCGAGGACATCGCCGGTGCTGTCGCCGGTCATGAAGCGCTGGCCGCAGCGCCTCTCGGCCCTGATCCCCGGCTCGCCGCGGTGATGGCGCAGCGACTTCAGGAGGCAAGAGCACGGCCCGACGACGCAGTGGTGATGGCGGTCGCCGGCACCAGCGACCGGGCGGGTCAGGAGATGGCCGCGCAGATGGGTGCGCTGCTCTCCGCACAGCTCCAGCGCGAGGTGACCGTCGGCTTCATCGCCGCGGCGCAGCCCACGGTCGCCGATGCCGTGGCTCAGGCTCGGAAGCGCACCGGAACCCGAGTGGCGGTCGCCACCTATCTGCTGGCGCCCGGCTACTTCCATGCCCAGCTGCGGCAGGTCGGCGCGGATCTGGTGGCGGCGCCGCTGGGTGACCACCCGCTGATCGCCGAGATCGCGGCGGATCGCTACCGCTCCGTGCTGGGCGCCTGAGGGACGGGACTGCGGGCAGGAGCTGGGGCCCTGCAGTGCTGCAGCACCGCAGCCCACGAGTATCCCCTCTGAGCTGTCGCCACGGCGCATGCTATGCGACAGCTCAGAGGGGATGGAGTCTGGCTCGGCTCAGTCCAAGGGCCGCCGGGTCGCGCCGTAGGTCGCCGAGCGCACCAGGTGCGCGTAGACCTTGAGGGCCTGGGAGACCTTGCGCTCGCGATGCACCGGGCGCCAGGGCAGCGGGCCCTTCGCCTCGCGGCGGCGCGCCAGTTCGTCCTCGGGGACATCGAGCTCGAGCAGGCGCTTGTCGACGTCGATGATGATCTTGTCGCCGTCCTCGATGAGGCCGATCAGCCCGCCCTCGGCCGCCTCCGGCGAGATGTGCCCGATGGAGACACCGCTGGTGCCGCCCGAGAAGCGGCCGTCGGTGATCAGGGCGCAGGTCTTGCCGAGGCCGCGACCCTTGAGGAAGGAGGTCGGGTAGAGCATCTCCTGCATGCCGGGCCCGCCCTGCGGCCCCTCGTAGCGGATCACCACGACGTCGCCGTCCTTGACCGTCTTCTCGAGGATCTTCTGGACCGCCTCCTCCTGAGAGTCGCAGACCACCGCATTGCCCTCGAAGTGGAAGAGGTCCTCGGTGATGCCTGCGGTCTTGAACACCGCGCCGTCGCGCGCGAGGTTGCCCTTGAGCACAGCGAGGCCGCCGTCCTTGGTGTGGGCATGTGGCACCGAGCGGACCACCCCGTTCTCGCCGTCGGTGTCCAGCTCGTCCCAGGTGTTCGTGGTCGAGAAGGCCTGGGTGGTGCGCACCCGCCCGGAGCGGCGTGGAACAGCGCCTCTGCCTTCTTCGAGGCCGTTCCGCCGCGGATGTCCCATTCGGCGAGCCAGCTGGCCAGGTCCGGGGAGTGGACGGTGTGGATGTTGTGGTCCAGCAGCCCGGCACGGTCCAGCTCGCCCAGGATCGCGGGGATCCCCCGGCACGGTGGACGTCCTCGACGTGGGCGGTGCCGTTGGGCGCGACCTTCGACAGCGTGGGCACCAGGCGCGAGATGCGATCGATGTCGTCGAGGCCGAAGTCGACGCCGCCCTCGATCGCGACGGCGAGGATGTGCAGGATGGTGTTGGTCGAGCCGCCCATCGCCACATCCATCGCCATGGCGTTGGAGAAGGCGGCCTTGGTGGCGATCGAGCGCGGCAGCACCGACTCGTCCTCGTCCTCGTAGTAGCGCTTGGAGAGCTCGACGATCTTCCGCCCGGCTTCGAGGAAGAGCTCCCTGCGGAACGCGTGCGTGGCCAGCGTCGTCCCGTTGCCCGGCAGCGACAGGCCGAGCACCTCGGTGAGGCAGTTCATGGAGTTCGCCGTGAACATGCCGGAGCAGGAGCCGCAGGTGGGGCAGGCGTTCTCCTCGACCTCGGCGAGCTGGGCGTCGGTGATCGAGTCGTCGGCGCTGAGCGACATCGCATCGACCAGGTCGATGCGGTGCTCGGTGACGCCTTCGATCGGCTTGCCGGACTCGGAGGGGCCGCCCGAGACGAAGATGACGGGGATGTTCAGGCGCATCGCCGCCATCATGTGACCGGGGGTGATCTTGTCGCAGTTGGAGATGCACACCAGGGCGTCCGCGGTGTGGGCGTTGACCATGTACTCGATGGAGTCGGCGATGATGTCGCGGCTGGGCAGCGAGTAGAGCATGCCGCCGTGGCCCATGGCGATGCCGTCGTCCACGGCGATGGTGTTGAACTCCTTGGAGACGCCGCCGGCCTCCTCGATCGCCCCGGCGACCAGGTCCCCCATGTTCTTGAGGTGGACGTGACCCGGCACGAACTGGGTGTACGAGTTCGCGATCGCGATGATCGGTTTGCCGAAGTCGCCGCTCTTCATGCCGGTGGCGCGCCACAGGGCGCGGGCGCCGGCCATATTGCGGCCGTGGGTAGAGGTGCGGGAACGGAGCTGAACCATGCAGGCATGCTACGCCGCCATGCGAGATGGCGGTGTCACCATCCGGACAGCGGACGGCCCGGCCCCTGATCGGGGGCCGGGCCGTCCGTGACTCACGGGATCTCAGCTCACGCCGAGCTTCTCCATGATGATCTCGCGCACGCGGCCGGCGTCGGCCTGACCGCGGGTGGCCTTCATGATCGGGCCGATCAAGGCGCCGATCGCCTGGACCTTGCCGCTCTGGATCTTGGCGACCACATCGGGGTTGTCGGCGATGGCCTGATCGACGGCGCCGGTGAGCACCGAGTCGTCGGAGACCACCGCAAGGCCCTCGGACTCGACGATCGCAGCAGGGTCGCCCTTCCCGTCCAGCACCTTGATGAGGACCTGCTTGGCGATCTTGTCGTTGATCTTCTTGCCGTCCACCAGGCCCTGCAGCTCGGCGACCTGGACTGGGGAGACTGCAAGAACTGTGAGATCGAGGTCGCGGTCCTTCGCGATGCGGGCCAGCTCGCCCATCCACCACTTGCGAGCGCTCTGGGCGCTCGCACCGGCGGCCACGGTCGCCTCGATGAGGTCGAGGGCGTCGGCGTTGATGACGTCCCGCATCTCGAGGTCGCTGAAGCCCCACTCGCCGAGCAGACGGCGCCGACGGGCGGCGGGCAGCTCCGGCAGGCTGGTGCGGATCTCCTCGACCCATTCGCGGCTCGGGGCCACCGGCACCAGGTCCGGCTCGGGGAAGTAGCGGTAATCCTCCGCATCGGACTTCGGGCGGCCCGAGGAGGTGCCGCCGGTGTCCTCGTGGAAGTGGCGGGTCTCCTGGATGACCTTCTGCCCGGCATCGAGCACGCCCGCCTGGCGAGAGATCTCGAAGCGCACGGTCCGCTCGATCGAGCGGAACGAGTTCACGTTCTTGGTCTCGGTGCGGGTGCCCAGCTCCGCCTCGGGGTTCGCGCGCAATGACACGTTGATGTCGGCGCGCACATTGCCGCGCTCCATCTTCGCCTCGGAGACGTCCAGGGCCCGGAAGATGTCGCGCAGGGTGCGCACGTAGGCGGCGGCGACCTCGGGGGCACGGCCCTTGGTGTTCGGGATCGGCTTGGTGACGATCTCGACCAGGGGCACGCCGGCGCGGTTGTAGTCGACCTGCGAGTGGGTCGCGCCGTGGATGCGCCCGGTGGAGCCGCCGACGTGGGTGTTCTTCCCGGCGTCCTCCTCCATGTGGGCGCGCTCGATCTCCACGCGGATGATCTCGCCGTCCTCGAGCTCGACGTCGACCCAGCCCTCATAGGCGATCGGCTCGTCGTACTGCGAGGTCTGGAAGTTCTTGGACAGGTCCGGGTAGAAGTACTGCTTGCGCGAGAACCGGCAGGTCTCGGCGATCGAACAGTTCAGCGCCAGCCCGATCTTGATCGCGTACTCGACGGCCTTGCGGTTAACGACCGGCAGCGCACCGGGCAGGCCCAGCGAGGTCGGGGTGATCGCCGAGTTGGGCTCGGCGGCGAAGATGTTGGGCGCGCCGTCGAACATCTTGGTGGCGGTGCCCAGCTCGACGTGGACCTCGATGCCGAGCACCGGGTCGAAGCGGGCGATGGCCTCGTCGTAGTCGACGAGGTCGATGTCTGCTGCAGTGCTCATCACTTCGCTCCGTTCGTGAGCTCGGGGGCCTTGGCCAGCAGGGGGCCGCCCCAGGAGTCCTCGAGCAGTGCCTCCAGGGCGCCGCCCACCCGGTACAGGCGCTCGTCGGCCCGGACCGGGGCGAGGAACTGGATGCCGGCGGGCAGGCCATCCTCCGCCAGACCGCTGGGGATCGTGATCGCCGGGGTGCCGGCGAGGTTGGCGGGGATGGTCGCGATGTCGTTCATGTACATCGCAGTGGGATCGTCGATCTTCTCGCCGAGACGGAAGGCGACGGTGGGTGCGGTGGGCGAGGCGAGCACGTCCACCTGCTCGAAGGCGGCGGCGAAGTCGCGCTGCACGAGCGTGCGCACCTTCTGGGCGGAGCCGTAGTACGCGTCGAAGTAACCGGCCGAGAGGGCGTAGGTGCCCAGCAGGATGCGGCGCTTGACCTCGTCGCCGAAGCCGGCGCCGCGGGTGGCCTTCATGACGTTCTCCGCAGTGGGACTGTCCTCGGGGACGACCCGCAGACCGAAGCGCATGCCGTCGAACTTCGCGAGGTTGCTCGATGCTTCCGAGGGCATGATCAGGTAGTACGCCCCCAGCGCGTAGCGGAAGTTCGGGCACTTCACGCGCACGATCTCCGCTCCGGCGCGCTCGAGCTGCTCGAGCGACTCGTTGAAGCGGGCGCTGACCTCGGGGCGAAGCCCTCGCCCTCGAGCTCCTCGATGACGCCCACGCGCAGACCCTTGACGTCCTTGCTGCGCGCGGCCTGCGCGAAAGCGCCGACCGGATCCGTGAGCGAGGTCGAGTCCAGCGGATCATGACCCGCCATGAGCTCATGCAGCAGTGCCGAGTCCTCCACGGTGCGGGTGACGGGGCCGGCCTGGTCCAGCGAGCTGGCCATGGCGATCAGCCCGTAGCGGGAGACGGAGCCGTAGGTGGGCTTCACACCGACCGTGCCGGTGACGGCGCCGGGCTGACGGATCGAACCGCCGGTGTCGGTGCCGATCGCGAGCGGGGCCTCGTAGGAGCCCACCGCCGCGGCACTGCCGCCGCCCGAGCCGCCGGGGATCCGGTCGCGGTCCCAGGGGTTGCGCGTGGGCCCGAAGGCACTGGTCTCGGTGGAGGAGCCCATGGCGAACTCGTCCATGTTGGTCTTGCCCAGCAGGGGCAGGCCCGCCTTACGCAGCGCGGCGACCAGAGTCGCGTCGTAGGGCGGGATCCAGCCCTCGAGCATCTTGGAACCGGCGGTGGTGGGCTGGCCCTCGGTGACCACGACGTCCTTGACGGCGATGGGCACGCCGGCGAGGCCGTGCAGCTCCTCGCCGGCGGCGCGGCGGGAGTCGACGTCCTTGGCGGCGGCGAGCGCCTGGTCGGTGTTGACGTGGAGGAAGGCGTTCAGATCGCCGTCGACGGCGGTGATGCGGTCCAGGTGGGCGCGGGTGAGCTCCTCGGAGGAGACCTCACCGGCGGCGAGTGCGCTGGCCTGAGCGGCCGCGCTGCGGCGGATGATGTCATTCATCGGTGGGTTCACGCTCCTTTCACTCTTCGCCCAGGATCTGCGGGACGGCGAAGCGGCCGTCCTGCGCCTCAGGAGCGCCGGCCAGCGCCTGCTCCTGGGTCAGGGTGTTCTCGACGACGTCCTCACGGAAGACATTCGTCATGGCAATGGGGTGGGACGTCGCGGGAACATCCTCGGTGGCGACCTCGGAGACGGAGGCGACAGCGTCCATGATGGAGTCGAACTCGCCGGCGAAGCGGGCGATCTCCTCATCGGTGAGCTGGATCCGTGCGAGGTCGGCGAGGCGTGCAACGTCATCTCGTCCGATCGAAGGCATAGGAGCATTCTAGGCCGGGTCGACGGGTCCGGCGCCCACCCGGTAGTGGTAGCCGCCGATCCGGCGGAAGCCGAGGTCGCGGTAGAGGCGACGAGCCGGGGTGCTGTCCGACTCGACCTCGAGCAGCGCGCGGCGCGCCCCTGCACGGCGGCGAGGGCGAGCAGGGCCCCGGACAGCGCACGCCCCAGGCCTCGGCGGCGGTGCTCCGGGTCCACCACGATCATGTTCAGCACCGCGACGGTCTCCTTCCCGGCGCTGACGAGCGCGGCGCGGCCGACGGCGGCGTCGGTGCCGGTACCGGGCGCAGGCAGGCGCACCTGGATCGCCGGGGTGCCGGCGAGGATGTCGTGCATCGTGTCGCGGGCGCCGTCCCCTTCGCGTGGGGCCAGGCGCCAGGCGGACTCGAACCAGTCCTCATCGAGGGCGCCGGTGGAGATCACGGCCGACGGATGGGGACGCGGCAGCGTGCCGGCCAGCTCCCGCTCCAGGATCTCGCTGCTCCCGGCGACCACATCGCCGCGGGCGGCGAGCGTGCCGTCCAGGGTCGCGGGCGAGACACCTTCGATGATCCGGTGCACCGGTTGCTCCCCCGCCATCGCGACCAGGGACTCCACCCGGCCCAGCGCGGCGAGGAGGTCATCCTCGGCGCTGGGGGCGTCGAGGGCGACGATGCTGTGGGCGCGTCGGGTCACGCCGCGGGAGCGCAGCAGCGAGAAGCCGTCCACGTCGAGGCGCTGCAGCGGCTGCCAGCCGGCGATCAGCGTCTCGAGCAGGCGGCTCCCGTGAAGCGGGCGGAGGGTCGGGGTCGAGGCGGAGCCTCTCGAGCGTCGAGTCACCCTCCGAGCCTACCGAGGCCGCAGGGAGGCAGGTGCCGCCCACTGGCCGTTCCTCGCTAGACTTCGCTCTCCACCGGACCACGAAGGGACCTCGACATGTCCGTCGACCCGAACATCGATTACCACGCCCATGATCCTGAGGACGGAGAGGAGCGCTCCGACGACCCCGTGCTCCGCGAGGCCCAGGAGCTCGAGGCGAAGATGCGCCGCGCGCTGGCCACGAAGGACGATCCGCTGCGGGACGGCGAGTCGACCTCGGAGCGGCTGCGCAGGCTCGAGCGGGAGAGTTCCGCGTCCTCGCCGAGCACCCCCGAGGACTGAGCACAGCACCACATAGCCGGCCGATGGCTCGTTCGTCATGCGGGCTTGCCACACTGGGGGCATGAGCGCCGGCATCGAGACCCCTGATCCGCCCGTCCCCTCCTCGCTGCGCGAGGAGGCCCGAGACGCGCTGCGGGCACTGACCGGCCGCGAGGACGCCGACTTCCACGACGGCCAGTTCGAGGCGATCTCCGCCCTGGTCGAGGACCGGCGACGGGTGCTCGTGGTCCAGCGCACCGGCTGGGGCAAATCCGCGGTGTACTTCCTGTCGGCCCTGCTTCAGCGTCGCCGAGGCGCGGGCCCGGCGCTGATCGTCTCCCCGCTGATCGCGCTGATGCGCGACCAGGTGGCGGCGGCGCGGCGCGCCGGGGTGCGGGCGGAGGCGATCAGCTCTGCGAACCCCACCGAGTGGTCCGATATCGAGCAGGCGCTCGCCTCCGATCAGCTGGACGTGCTGCTGGTCTCCCCGAGCGCCTGGTCAATCCGCGGTTCCGGGAGGAGCAGCTGCCGCGCTGGTGGCTCGCTGCGGGCTGCTGGTGATCGACGAGGCGCACTGCATCTCCGACTGGGGCCACGATTTCCGCCCCGACTACCGCCGGTTGCGGGACCTGGTGGCGGAGCTCGGCCCCGAGGTGCCGGTCCTCGCCACCACCGCCACCGCCAACTCCCGTGTGGTCGCCGATGTGGCAGAACAGCTCGGCGTCCAGGCACCGGAGGGCGGCGGTGCGGACGCCGGGGTGCTCACCCTGCGCGGCTCGCTGACCCGTGCCTCGCTGCGCCTGGGCTCGCTGTCCCTCTCCGACGACCGTGCGCGCCTGGCCTACCTCGTGGAGCATCTCGACCAGCTCCCGGGCTCAGGCATCATCTACACCCTCACGGTCTCCGCCGCGGAAGACCTCGCGGACCTGCTGGACAGGCCTGATCGGCCGGTGCGCGCCTATACCGGCCGCACCGATGCCGAGGAACGGGCCGAGCTCGAGCAGGCGCTGAAGGACAACCGTGTCAAGGCGCTCGCGGCCACCAGCGCACTCGGCATGGGCTTCGACAAGCCGGATCTGGGGTTCGTGGTCCATCTCGGCGCGCCCAGCTCGCCCGTCGCCTACTACCAGCAGGTGGGGCGTGCGGGCCGCGCCACCGATACCGCGGACGTGCTGCTGCTGCCGGGCCGTGAGGACCGCGCTATCTGGGAGTACTTCGCGACCGCCTCGATGCCCTCGCAGGAGAGCGCCAGCAGTGTGCTCGCAGCCCTGGCGGAGGCGGATCGCCCCCTGAGCACCGCCGCGCTCGAGGCACGGGTGGACGTGCGGCGCACTGCGCTCGATCTGCTGCTGAAGGTCCTCGCGGTGGATGGGGCGGTGCAGAACGTCAAGGGCGGCTGGGTCACCACCGGCATGCCGTGGACGTATGACGCCCCGCGCTACGAGCACGTGGCACGGGCCCGGCGCGAGGAGCAGCAGGCGATGCTCGAATACGAGCGGCTGCAGCCGGGAGATCCGCAGCAGTGCCGGATGCTGTTCCTCGCCCGCCAGCTCGATGACGACACCGCCACGCCCTGCGGGCGCTGCGATGTGTGCGCCGAGCCCTGGTACCCGCTGCCGGCCTCCGGACAGGAGGGCGGCGCCGACGCCGCGGAGACCTCCCGCGCGGCCGTCTCGAGGGTGCTGGACCGGGTGGGCGTGCCCGTCGATGCCCGCAAGCAGTGGCCCCAGGGGCTGGACCGCCTGGGGATCACCACCGCATCCGGCTCTCCGCTGCGGGGCAACATCCCGCTCGGCGAGCGGGTCGAGGAGGGCCGGGCGATGGCGCGCATCTCCGATCTCGGATGGGCGATGCAGCTGCGCGAGCTCCTCGCCGTCGACGCGGAGGGCCACCGGCTCGATGCCTCCCTCACCCCGGCGATCGCACAGCGGGTGATCGAGGTGCTGGGCGAATGGGGCTGGGCTCAGCGGCCTGCCGCCGTGCTCGCGATCGGCTCGACCACCCGCCCGCAGCTGGTGCGCGACCTGGCCGCGGGCATCGCCCGAGTGGGCAGGATGCAGGACCTCGGCGAGCTCGCCCTGGCCCCGGACGCCGCTCCCCTGCACGGTGCCCGCAACAGCGCCTTCCGGATCGCGTCGCTGTGGGACCGCTTCGTGCTCACCGAGGAGCTGGCCCAGGCGATCACCGCGCTCGACGGCGCACCGATCCTGCTGGTCGACGACGAGATCGACACCCGGTGGACGATGACCCTGGCCGGGCGCATGCTGCGCCGGGCCGGTTCCGGTCCCGTGCTGCCGCTCGCGCTCGCGCTGAAGGGGTGAGCGCTCCGACGCGACCGGTGGGGATCAGCCCGGGTCCGCCTCGGTGTCGGGGGCGGGCTCCTCGGCGCTGACCGCTTCGGCGCCGCCCTCGAGCAGGGCCACGAAGCCGGCCTCGTCGAGGATCCGCAGCCCGAGGTCACGGGCCTTGGTCTCCTTCGTGCCGGCGTTCTCCCCACCACCACGAAGTCCGTCTTCTTCGAGACGGAGCCGGAGGCCTTCCCGCCGCGGGAGATGATCGCCTCCTTGGCACCGTCGCGGCTGAAGCCCTCGAGCCCGCCGGTGACGACCACGGTGAGGCCCTCGAGGGTCTTCACGAACCCTTCGGCGACCTCGTCGGCCATCCGCACGCCCGAGCGGGCCCAGCCGTCGACCAGCTCGCAGTGCCACTGCACGGCGAACCATTCCACGACGGCCTCGGCGATGATCTCGCCCACCCCGTCGGTGTCCGAGAGCTGCTCGACGCTCGCCTCGCGGATCGCGTCCATCGAGCCATAGGCCGTTGCGAGGGACCGCGCCGCCGCGGGCCCCACGTGACGGATCGACAGCGCCACCAGCACCCTCCACAGCGGCTGGTCCTTCGCCTTCTCCAGCTCGGACATCAGCATCTCGGTGGACTTCAGCACCGTCGAGGGCTTCTGCTGCTTCCAGACCGCCTCGCGCTTGTAGTGGCGGAACTGGGGTCGTGACCAGAAGGCGGGCTGGATGCGCCAGTCCCCCGTCGGCTCCCCGTCGCGCCGCTCCGGCTGCCAGACGAACACCTCGCGCAGCGCCTCGGGGGTGAGATCGAACAGGTCTGCGCCGGTGGTGATCACCCCGCGCTGCGGGGCCGGGAGCAGCGGATCGTCCACGTCAGTGATCCGCAGCAGCGGCACCCCGTCGGTGCCCTCTGTGACCTCGCCGTTCTTCACCACCGCGAAGCGGTCCTCCTCGGTGTCCGAGGCGTCACGGATCGGCAGGTGCACCGCGTGGCCCTCGGCGAGCGCGGCCAGGGCCTCGCCGCGGCGCTTGTCGGGGTCGGTGAGCGCGATCGCGCTCTCCTCCCCGAGCGATTCGATGTCGAAGGCGCCACGGGCGCCGGCATGCTCGACCCGGCCGGCGACCTGGGCGGGGCAGTCCTTCTGATTGGGGCAGCGCCAGTCCTTGTCACCCTCCTTCTCGGGACGGATCTCGGTGCCGCAGGCCGGGCAGGCGGTGGGCATCACGAAGGGACGCTCGGTGCCGTCGCGGAGCGACTCCACCGGGCCGAGGATCTCGGGGATCACGTCCCCGGCCTTGCGCAGGATGATGGTGTCGCCGATCAGCACCCCTTGCGCTCCACGTCGAACTGGTTGTGCAGAGTGGCCTTCTCCACGGTGGAGCCTGCCACCGTCACCGGTTCCATCACGCCGAACGGGGTGACGCGCCCGGTGCGGCCCACCTGGACCTGGATGTCGAGCAGCTTGGTGGTGACCTCTTCGGGCGGGAACTTCACCGCGACCGCCCAGCGCGGTGCGCGGGAGGTGGAGCCCAGTGCCCTCTGCTGGGCGAACGTGTCGATCTTGACGACGATCCCGTCGATCTCATGCTCGACGTCATGACGGTGCTCGCCGTGGTGCTCGACGTACTCCACCACCTCGTCTATCGAGCGGGCGACGCGCATGTGGTCGCTCGTGGGCAGGCCCCAGGAGGCGAGCAGCTCGTACATCTCGCTCTGGGATCCCACCGGCGGATCGGGCCAGGCGCCGAGCCCGTGCACCGTCAGCCTCAGCATCGACAGGCGGGCCTCGCCCGCCTCGCGCTCGAGGCCCTCCTTCTTCTCCAGCTGCTGGCGCAGACCCCCGGCCGCGGTGTTGCGAGGGTTCGCGAAGGTCGGGAAGCGGCGCGTCGCGGCGAGCATCTCGCGGTCCTCGTCGAAGGCGCGGCGCCCGCTCGCCTGCCGCGACTCCCAGCGCAGGCGCGACTCCTCGACCACACGCTCGCGCAGCTGGACCTGGAGGTCGTTCAGGCGGGTGAAGTCCGCTGTGGGCATGAACACTTCGCCGCGCACCTCGACCAGCGGCGGATGGCCGCTGCCGGACAGGCTCTGCGGGATCCCCTCGATGGCCAGGGCGTTGACGGTGACGTCCTCGCCGGTGCGCCCGTCCCCGCGGGTCGCGGCGGTGACGAGCTCGCCGTGCTCGTAGCGGAGGTTGATCGCAAGCCCGTCGATCTTCAGCTCGGTGAGGTAGCGGGCCTCGCCGCCGAGCTCGGCAGCGGCATGCGCGCACCATTCGCGCAGCTCCTCGGTCGAGAAGACGTTGTCCAGGCTCTGCATCCGCTCGGCGTGGTCGATCGTGGGCAGTCCTGCAGCGAGCGCCCCTCCCACGGTGCGGGTGGGAGAGTCCTCGGCGGCGAGCTGGGGGTTCTCCTCCTCGAGCTGCCGCAGCTCCTTCTCGAGCCCGTCGTACTCGGCATCGGCCATGGTCGGCGCGTCGTGCTCGTAATAGTCGACGCGCGCCTGCTCGATCTGAGCGGTGAGCTCGGCGATGCGCTGCTGCGCGGTCTCATCGGCGGTGCGGGGGTCCTGCTCGTTCTTGGTCACCAGGACATTGTTGCGCACACCCGCGACACCTCACAGGCCGCCTTCACACCTGTCGGCCTGCGCCGTCTTGTTCAGTCGACCAATCGCTCGGCCCAGGAGGGGGCGATGCGCAGCAGGGCCTCGAGCGCCGACTCGTCGAGCAGCGTCGAGGCCGACGGCTGCGCGGAGGGGTCCACGAGCCCGCTGTGGACGGCGTGGGAGGCGCCGGTGTGGGCGATGACAGCCACTCCCGCAGCCTCCGCGTCGCTGTGGCCGAGGCGCCGCCAGGACTCGAACATCATCTCCAGCTCGGGGCCAAGCAGCCCTCCGGGGCGGGGGTCGACGACGAGCTCGAAGACGCAGCCCTGGTCGGTGGCCTCGGCGATGCCTTCCCAGAGCACCCTGCCCTGGGGGCTGGTCAGCGGAGGAAGGCGGCGCGGCGAGATCGCCATCCGGCGCGCACCGGCGTCGCGTGCGGCGCGCAGCAGCTCGATGTCCGCTCCCACGCCGAGGGTCACCGAGTCCGCGCCGAGCCCGAAGTCCTCGAGCGCGACGAAGAGGGAGCGCCAGAGCACCCCGATCTCGGGGGCGGGGATCGGTGCGTAGCGGCGCCGCCCGGACGGGGTGGGGATGCGTCCCTCATGCACGGCGGCCACCGCGTCCTCGCGCAGCAGCAGCACGTGCAGCTGTGCTCCCGGGACCCGGTCCTGCAGGGTCTCGAGATGGCCGACCAGCCCCTCGGCCAGCAGCATCGGCAGATCACGCACTGCGCCGGGGTCGCCCAGGGTGCGCTCCCCCGACTGCAGGAACGTCGCTCCGGCGAGGGTGGCCGGCCCCAGCGCCGTGGTCATCAGCGCCCCCTCGTAGCCCAGCATCGCGATCCGTGCCGCATCCAGCATCCGCTCGCGCAGCTCCCGGGCGTGCTGCCAGGCGAGTCCGGTGCCGGTGCCCAGGCGCCAGCCGTAGCTGACGAGGTCCCCGGTGGTCTCGGCGAGCAGGGCGAGGGTGGACGGCAGGAGATGGTCGGTCTCGTCGAGGCCGAGGGCCGAGGGCAGGTAGAGCCGGGTGGCGATCTGCTCCTCGAGGTCGTCGCCGAGCAGTGCGCGCAGGCGCAACAGCGCGGCCAGGTGCGGATCGTCCGGGAGATGGAGCGCGAGGGCCTCCTGCGGCGTGGGCGCGCGGAAGGTGCCGTCTCCGGTGAGGGTGACCAGTGGCTTCATGAGCGGCGCTCCAGGGTGGCGGCGGCGAGGACCCTGTCCTCGTCGTAGAGGACGAGGGTCTGCCCGGGGGCGACGCCGCGGATCGGGGTGCTGAGCTCGACTCGCAGGCTGGCGCCGGCGGAGGAATCCTCGGCGCCGGCGGTGGCGGGGACCTCGAGGATCGTCGCCGGGGTCGCCTCGCCGTGGGCACGGATCTGGGCATGGACCTCGCGCCCCGCCTCGAGCGGTTCGAAGGAGATGACATCGGTGGCGCGCAGCTCGCGGGTGGACAGCAGCTCGCCGGCCCCGATCACGACCTGGCGGGAGGAGGGATCGATGTCCACGACGTAGCGCGGGGCGCCGTCGGGCGCGGGATGCTGGATGCCCAGCCCCTTGCGCTGGCCGATGGTGAAGCCGTGGGTGCCGCGATGGGTGCCCAGGACGGTGCCGCTGTCGTCGAGGATCTCGCCGGGCGCCTCGCCCAGGTTGCGCTCGAGGAAGCCGCGGGTGTCCCCGTCGGCCACGAAGCAGATGTCATAGCTGTCAGGCTTGGTGGAGACGCCGAGACCGCGGGCCCTCGCTTCGGCACGCACCTCATCCTTGGTCGCGTACTCCCCCAGCGGGAACAGCGAGCGGCCCACGGCCTCGGGCCCCATGACGGCCAGCACATAGGACTGGTCCTTCGCCATGTTGAGGGAGCGGTGCAGGGAGGGGGCGCCGCCCGGTCCGTCGGTGCGGATGGTCGCGTAGTGGCCGGTGCACACGGCGTCGAAGCCCAGCGCGGTCGCGCGCTCCAGGAGCGAGGCGAACTTGATCCGCTCATTGCAGCGCACGCAGGGGTTCGGGGTGCGGCCGGCGGCGTACTCGGACAGGAAGTCCTCGACCACCAGGTCATGGAAGTCATCGGAGAGGTCCCAGACGTAGTACGGGATGCCGATGCGGTCCGCCGCGCGACGGGCGTCGGAGGCATCCTCGACCGTGCAGCAGCCCCGAGAGCCGGTCCGGGTCTGGTCCCGGTTCTTGGACAGCGCCATATGCACGCCCACCACCTCGTGGCCCGCGTCGACGGCCCGCGCCGCGGCGACAGCGGAGTCGACCCCGCCACTCATCGCTGCCAGCACCTTCACCACGTCCGCCTTTCGCTCGTCCGGATGTTGCTCTTCCGGCTGTCCAGTGTACGGAGCGGGGCTCCCCCGCCGGGGTGGTGCGATACGTGATCTGCGACCCGCCTCCGCAGCTCCCGGGGAGGGCACCTCGGAGGCGTCCTGGTTACGATCGCGGCATGGATCACCCCGGCCTCGACGATCATCAGCAGGCGCTGCTCGCGCAGTGGGCACCTCACGCCGCGCTCGTCCATGACCACAGCTGGGGGCTGGTGCAGACGACGGTGCTCGAGCTCGAGGACCCGGAACGCGGCACGGTCATTCTCAAGGCCGGCGGGCCCGCGGACCATCATCTGGCGCGGAGCTGCGTGCGCATCGTGAGTGGCTCCGGCCCTGGGTGCGCACCGGGCATGCCCCGCAGCTGCTCGCCGCCGACGAGGAGGCGAAGCTGCTGATGACCCGGTTCCTCCCGGGGCAGCTGGTGGAGGGCCACCGCGCGCAGGACGATCCGGACACCTACCGGCAGGCCGGAGCGCTGCTCGCCCGCTTCCATGCGCAGCACACGGAGACCTCGACGGAGTGGGGCACCCGCCTCGCGCAGCGGGCGCTGGACTGGCTGGACCGTCCCCACCGGATCGATGCCCCGTCCGCAGCCGCGCTGCGAGCCGAGATCAGCACGTGGCCCCGCAGCGGTGAGGTGACCCTGGTGCCGAACCACGGGGACTGGCAGCCCCGCAACTGGCTGATCGACGAGGGCACCGTGCGAGTGATCGACTTCGGCAGGGCGGATCTGCGGCCCGCGGCCGAGGACTTCGCCAGACTGGCCCGGCAGGACTTCGCCCGCGATCCCGCGCTCGAACACGCGTTCCTGCAGGGATACGGGCACGATCCGCGCGAGGCGGGGCTGTGGCGGCGCACGCTCGTGGTCGAGGCGATCGGCACGGCAGCCTGGGCGCATGGCGTGGGCGACGAGCCCTTCGAACGGGTGGGGCTGCGGCAGATCGCGCAGCTGGTCGGCTGAGCCCTGCCGCCCGCTGCGCGGTGATCAGCCGAAGAGCGCACCGACCGCGCGGGCCCTCTCGAGCGATTCGGGCAGTGCCGCGAGCAGGAGGTCGATGTCCCGTTCGGTGCTGGTCCAGCCCAGGGACAGGCGCAGCGCCCCGCGCGCCTGCTGATCGCTGACGCCCATCGCCGCGAGCACC
This sequence comes from Brachybacterium sp. Z12, assembly GCF_014400405.1. Lineage (GTDB taxonomy): Bacteria > Actinomycetota > Actinomycetes > Actinomycetales > Dermabacteraceae > Brachybacterium. Next base: position 2,110,015 of record NZ_CP060496.1, read on the forward strand.
GGGCTGGCCTGCGTCACCCCGGCCGAGCAGGCGGAGCCCGCCGCGGAGTCCACCCCACGTTCGTCCAGCAGGAACAGCAGGGAATCAGAATCGGCGCCGGGGAAGATCACGTGCACGATGTGCCCGGACTGCGGGGCATCCTCGGGCAGGGTGAAGCGGGCGTCGGGATCGATGGCGCTGATGCCGGCCCGGAGCCGGGACGCGAGCGCCCGCAGCCGCAGGGACTGCTCCTCGCGCTCCGCGAGGGTCTCCTGCAGTGCGGCCGCATAGGCCGCGGTGTGCGCCGCATCCAGGGTTCCGGAGCGCACCCCTCGCTGCTGTCCCCCACCGGTGCTGGTCACGGCGAAGGGCACCTCGGGCTTGGCCACGAGCACTCCCACTCCCACCGGGGCACCGATCTTGTGTCCCGACAGCGACATCAGGTCCACGTCCTCCCAGGACGGCAGGGGCACGTGCCCCACCCCTGCACCGCGTCGGTATGGACCAGCGTGCCGTGGGGTCGGGCGGCTGCGCCGAGGGCGGCCAGATCCTGGACGGCGCCGGTCTCGTTGTTGACCAGCGCGGCGCTGACCACGCTGACGCCGCCATCGGCGAGCGCTTCGGCCACCCCTCGGGGCGCAGCACGCCGACGGGGTCCACCGGCAGCTCGCGGGCATCGATCGCAGGGGAGCCGGAGGCGAGGGAACGGGCGGTGGCGATGACCGCCGGATGGTCCGTCGCAGCGACTGCGACCGCGGTGCGCGCAGGGTCATTGGCGTGCACGCCCAGTGCCACGGAGCGCAGGGCGAGGTTGTCCGCCTCGGTGCCTCCCGAGGTAATGATCAGCCAGGAGCGGCGGACACCGAGGAGCGAGGCGATCTGCTCGAGGGCCTCGTCGAGCACCCCACGTGCCCGTCGGCCCGAGGAGTGGACCGAGGAGGGGTTGCCCCGCACTGCCGCGGCCTCGAGGAAGGCGTCCCGTGCCGCGGGCCGCAGCACCGTGGTCGCGGCGTGATCGAGGTAGGCGCGCTCGCCCTCGTGGAGGCTCACCAGGGCTTCACCGGGTCCTGCTCCGAGCCGCCCTCGTCCTCTCCTTCGCCGCCCTGGGAGTCACGGTTGCGCTCCTCGAGCTCGTCGTCCTTCTGGTCGTTCTCGGAGTTGCCGTCGGTCGGCGCCTCCTCGTCGGGGCCATCGCCCTCGGGGTCCTCCCGGGTGGGGTCCCCGGGATCCTGCTGGCCGGGGGTCCCGCCCTGCTCGTCGCCGTCCGTGCCTCCGCGCTCGTCCGGATCGTTCCCGGCCTCTTCGTCGGCCTCGCGGCGCTTCTCCTCGATCCGCTCGCCGTTGTCCTCGGTGGTCTCGGAGTCCTCGTTCCCGGCGCCTCCGCCGCCCTCACCCTCGCCCTCGCCGCCGCCTCCGCCGCCTGCGCAGGGCGCGAGCAGCTCCTCGGCCTCGAAGAGGCGATCGGCCCGCTGCTGCGGGTCCTCGAGCAGCTCGGCCTGGCGCTCGATCGAGATCGCGAGGTTGTTGATGATCTTGCACTGGGCGTGCATCGGCGAGTTCAGGTCGCTGTGGTCGTTCCATTCGTCCAGGGCGGTGCGCAGCTCCGCCTCGGCCGCGGAGTCCTCTCCCTGCTGCAGCAGGGCGGTGCCCTTGGACAGGTGCGGGAGGTAGGGCTCGAACCAGTTGGCGAACTCCACCGGTTCCAGGCGTTCGATCGCCGTGGGGTAGTTCTCGTCCTCGTAGGCGCTGAGGTGGGTGACCTGCGCGATCGGCATCGACACGAACTTCACCATCAGCAGCGCGAGCGCGATCAGCACCGGGGAGAGGATCGCGAACACGATGATCCGGGTCAGTCGCAGTCGGCGCACGTTCAGGCCGAAGTCCTTGGCGCTGCCGCGCTCGTCCTGCGCGAGCGCTGGCGTCTCGGCTGAGGCGCCCGAGCCCGCGGCAGGGCGTCCCTGGGGCTGTCCTGTGCTCATCTCTGCGCTCCTGAGATGTCGTAGCGGTCGAGCTTGCGCGGCAGGCGGTAGGTCATCTCGCCGAGCTCCCAGATCAGCAGTGCGGCCAGCGGGATCGCGGCCACCCAGTACCAGTCCTCGAAACTCGCCACCCCCGCCGCGACTCGATCGGGATGGGCCGGAGGTCGATGCCCTCCATAGTGCCCTCGATCGGGGCCTCCGGGTCGTCGCGGTGGAGGTAGGGCACGCCCATCTCCCCGCGATGGTCTCGAGCTGCTGCTCGTCGATGCTCGAGATGCCCTGCTGGCCGTCGGGACCGGTGATGTATTCGCCGTCGTCCTCGCCGCCTTGCGCCTTCATCGGACCACCCTCGGCGGTGCCGTAGCCCAGCACCGCTCCGCCATCGATGAATCCGGAGGCCTGGCTGAAGGACTCCGACTCCTGCTCGTCGGTGTTCTCGCCGTCGGAGAGGAAGTACACCAGGACGCTCGAGTCCGGGTCCTCGCTGCGGGCCTCGGAGATCTCCACGAGCAGCGAGGTCAGCGCGCGATCCACGTTCGACCCCTTCGAATAGGAGGTGGGCTCCGTGGCCAGGGTGTCGATCCAGGCGTGCGCGGCCCCGGCGTCGGTGGTCAGCGGCAGCTGCTTCGTGGCGGTGGAGTCGAAGCCGATGACCGAGTAGCGCGCACCCTCGGTCATCCCCATCACCTGTTCCATGTCCGCCTTCACGCCGTCCAGCCGCGGCTGCTCGCCCGCGTAGTCCTCGGCGTTCATCGACCCGGTGCGGTCCACCACGAAGAACACGTTCGCGTTCATGCGCTGGGTCTGCTCGCCCTCGATCGGGGTGACCGGCCGCAGGGCGACCACCAGCAGCAGCAGGACCATCAGAAGCCGGCGCACCCAGGCCATCCGCTGCCGCGGGCGCAGGATCAGCAGCACCGCGCACAGGATCAGCATGGCGCCGAACAGCGGGATCGTGGCCCACAGCGGGATCAGATGCTCGAAGTACATCAGCGTGCCCTCCATCCGAGCACCAGGATGCCCAGCAGCGACAGGAAGGTCAGCACGAAGCCCACCGTCGGATGGTCGGTGCGGACTACGGTCGGGGTCGCGCCCAGCAGCTCCGCCTGCGATTTCTGGATCTGGTTGATGATCGAGGGGATCGCCTCGGGGTCCGAGGACTCGTACAGCTCGCCGTCCTGGTCCTCGGTGGCGGTCTGGAGCTCCTCGAAGCAGCGGGGACCGCACTCGTAGGCCCCGGGATAGAAGGTGTACAGGTCGATGTCGCGCGCGGCGACCCTCTCGGTCGCCTCTTCGAGGGTGAAGATCGGCTCACCGTTGACCTCGTTGTCCGTCGCGAAGACGATCGAGCGCGAACGGTCCTTCTCCGCCTGGTCGAAGACCTGCGCGCAGGAGGCGAGGCCATCGGGGACGATCGAGGCCTCGTCGGCGATGCCGCGGGTGCCGTCGACGAAATCCACGTACTGCCGCACCTTGTCATCGGAGTAGTCCTGGGTGCCCAGCCGGTACCCGAACTCGTCGAAGTCGATCGCCTCGGACGCTGACTCGAGCTCACGCTTGATCAGGTCGTAGTCGTTCGTCAGCGGGAACACGGTGCGGCTGGTCGAGTTGAAGATCGACAGCGCCACCCGTTCCCCCTCGAAGCCGTCCACCAGCTCGGCGAAGGTCGCGAGGATCTCGGTGTCGTACTCGTACATCGAGCCGGAGACGTCCAGGCACAGCACGATGTCGCGCGAGGAGAACTCCGGCGTCTCGATCCGCTCGCTCGCGATCCGCCCGGAGAGCACCGAGGCGGCGATCACGGCGAGCACCGCGATGCCCACCTGCAGCACCCGGACGATGCGGGCGGTGCGCTGAGCTCGTACGAAGCTGGGGATCCGTTCCATGTACTGGGAGTTCGCCACCAGCACGGGGGCCCGCCGCATCGCGCGACGATTCCAGAAGGTGATCGCCCAGACCGCGAGCGCGGCCAGCAGGAGCAGCCCGGTGACCCACCAGAAGATCATGACCATGAACGGATCACCTCCCTCGCCCGGCGCACGGAATCGCGCAGGTCGCGGTCCGAGGACATGGCGAAATCGGGTTCGTACAGATCGGCGATCAGCTCGCCCACGGCGCGGGTGCGCTGATCCGCCAGCAGGGTCGCGAGGTCCTGGCTGGTCACGTCGTGCCCAGTGGTGCGGCGCACGAAGCGCCGCATCACGCCGGTGAGCTCATGATGGCCCTCGCGAGCTCCGAGCTCCTCGGCCTCGTGGCGGTCGGCGATGTCGTTCACAGCTCGCAGGAACTCCGCCTTGAGCGTCTCGACGTCATCGGGGCGACGACGATAGGCGATGCGCTTCTCGATCGCCCGGGTGATCTTCAGGGTCCCCACGATCAGCGCCGTGATCACCACCAGGCACAGCAGCGCCAGGATCACCCAGGCGATCGAGTACTGGGGCGGGGCGATGATCTCGGGGGTGCGGGCTCGGCCAGCAGCGCCCCGGCGAGCAGCTCAGGAACGGGCATGGCGGTACTCCCTCGACCGCAGGAGCGCGATCATGTCGTCCACCACGGTGCTCTCCCCTGGGTGAGCATGTGGCTGATGTGCAGGCGGTCCAGCATCTCGTCGATGCCGTCCCGGCGTGCCTGCCGGTAGGCCGCGACGTCGTGCGCGACACGTCGTGAGGTGCGCGCCATGGAGGCGATCTCGCGGGGAGACCCCACGTCCACCACGTCGTGGTCCAGGGCGGAGCCCTGCAGCGGATCGGCATCGGCGATGCGGATCACCATCAGGTCATGCCGTGTCTTCAGGCGCCGCAGCAGCGTGAAGTCCTCGACGGTCGGGTGGGCCTCGTCGGTGATGATCGTCATCAGGGTGGAGTGGGTGGTGACGCGGAAGGCCCGTTCGAGCAGCCATGAGCTGTCCGCCGCGGGGGCCGCGGTGGTGGCGGCCTGCTGCGCCGTGCGCAGCATCAGCTCGAGATGGCCATCGCTCGAGCGGGAGGGAAGCTGGATGGGACGGCCCTCGCTCCCGGCCACCATGCCCACCATGTCGCCGTTCTTCTGGGCGAGGAAGCACACCATCCCCGCAGCGATGATCATTGCGTCGCGCTTGGAGGTGCCGTCGGCGGCGGTGGCCGCCATCGCGGAGGAGGTGTCCGCGACGATCGAAAGATGCCGGACCCGCTCCTCGTTGAACTGCCGGATCAGGGGCTCGCCGGAACGGGGGTGGCCTTCCAGTCGATGTCGGAGATCTTGTCCCCGGGCTGGTAGTACTTCAGGTCGTCGAAGTCCTCGCCGCTGCCCTTGAACAGCGAGCGTCCCCGGCCCTGGATGAGACCTCGCGCACGGTTCGAGGTGTGCAGATCCACCCGCGCCTTGACGCGGGTCAGCAGAGAGGTCGCCATCAGGTCCCGCCCTCCTCAGTCGTCGCTGCCGCTCAGGGCATCGGCACGGCGTGGAACACCGCGTCGATGATCTGTTCGGGCTTGATGCCGCTGGCCAGCGCGTCGAACGTGAGCACGAGGCGATGGCGCAGCACGCCGTGCCGCATGGCTCGCACATCATCGGGGGTGACGTAGTCGCGGCCGTCGAGCAGGGCGTGCGCCTGCCCCACCCGCATCAGGGCGAGCGAGCCGCGGGGGCTGGCCCCGACCCGCACCGACTGCGTGAGGTTCGGGACCGGTCGCGGCCCCGAGCCGCGGGTGGTGAAGATCAGGTCGATGATGTAGCGCTTGACCGCCGGATCGACGTAGACCTGATCCACCATCTGCTGCAGGAAGCGGACGTCCTCCAAGGTCACGGTGCCCACCGCCTCGCGCGGGCCGGTGAGGCTCCCCGCCGTGGAGCGGTCGAGGATCTCGTGCTCTTCCGCCGGGCGCGGGTAGGTCAGGATCTCCTTCATCAGGAAGCGGTCCATCTGCGCCTCGGGGAGGACATAGGTGCCCTCCTCCTCGATCGGGTTCTGGGTGGCGAGGACCATGAACGGCTCCGGCAGGCGGTAGACCTCGCCGCCGATGGACGTCTGGCGCTCCTGCATGGCCTCGAGCATCGCGGACTGCGTCTTGGCGCTCGAGCGGTTGATCTCGTCCAGCAGCACCACGTTGGCGTGCACCGGGCCCAGCTGGGTGGTGAAGGTGCCCGAACCGTAGTTGAAGATCTGGGTGCCGATGATGTCGTTGGGCATCAGATCCGGCGTGCACTGGATGCGCGCGAACGAGCCGGTGATCGACGAGGCGAGCGCACTGGCCGCGGTGGTCTTCGCGAGCCCGGGCACGGACTCCAGCAGCACGTGCCCTCCGGCGGCGAGCGCGGTCAGCAGGGTCATGCGGAGGTTCTCCTGGCCGACCACGCGGGACTGGAAGACACCGGAGATGGTGGAGATGAGCGCGCTGGCGCGCTCGAGCTCGCTGCGAGGGATCGCGGCGCTCGCCGGCGCAAACCCACCGGGGCCGCGCGAAGGGGCTCCAGAAGGAGCTCCCGCTGGGCGGCCGGGGCCCGACGCGGACGGGGCCGGCTGCCCCGACGGCGGTGCGGGCACGGTGGGCCGTCCCTGGCTCCCGGGCGGCTGGCTGGGTGGATTGCTCATGCGCTGGGGCTCCCCGTCATGCGTTCGACTCGTGCGGCGTGTGCTTCTGATGCTTCATGGGCTCGGCCCCGCCCTCCGCCCCTCCCCGAGGTGGCCGGAGGCCTGACCGGCCGTGGCCGTGCTTGTGAACCTGCGGTCGCCGAGGGCGGATCCGGGATCACCTCGCCGATCCTAGCGGCACCTATCGCCCCCGGGTGGCTTCCGGTCCCTCAGCGGACGGCGGTGATGGGAGGATGCTCGGGTGCTAGCAGACCGTTTCGACCGTGCGACGCCCCCTGTCGCCCCCACCTCCCCGGTCTCGTGGTGGACGCTCAGGGCCGCGGGACCTTCGCCGTCGCCGCTCCTCGCGCCGGATCGGTGGACCTCTGCATCCGGCGAGGCACGACCGAGCATCGCCAGCGCCTGCGCCATTTCGACGGAGGGCTGCGCTGGGACCATGTCAGCGGGATGACGGCCGGCACGCAGTACGGGCTGCGGGTGGACGGGCCCTGGGACCCCTCCGCCGGCCTGTTCTGCAATCCTCGCAAGCTGCTGCTGGACCCGTGGGCCCGAGGCATCTCGCACTCCTCCTCGCTGCTGAGCTCGTTCTTCCCCTTCGAAGTCGATGCCATGCTCGACCGGGTCGGTGACCACGCGATCCGCAGCGAGGTGGACAGCGGCGATGCGGCGATCTGGTCCGTGGTGGTCTCGGACGCCTTCGACTGGCAGGACGATCTGCGCCCCATGGTGGACTGGGACTCCACCGTGCTGTACGAGCTGCACGTCAAGGGCTTCACCCAGCTGCACCCGGAGCTGCCTCCCGAACAGCGAGGCACCTATGCCGGGCTCGGCCATCCGGCGGTCACCGGCTACCTCCGCAGCCTCGGGGTGACCAGCGTCGAGCTGCTGCCGATCCATGCAGCGATGGATGAGCCCCATCTGACCCGGCTGGGGCTGACCAACTACTGGGGCTACTCGAGCCTGTCGTTCTTCGCCCCGGATCCCTCGCTCGCCACTGCGGCTGCGCAGCACGCGGGCGCCCAGGCGGTCGTCGACGAGGTCAAGACCATGGTGCGCAGCCTCCACGCCGCAGGCTTCGAGGTCATCCTCGACGTGGTCTACAACCACACCGCCGAGGGCGGCGCCGACGGTCCCGCACTGTCTCTGCGCGGCCTGGACAACCGCGAGTACTACTGGACCGATCACGGCACCTTCTTCGACGTCACCGGCACCGGCGGCACGCTGGATCCCCGCTCGCGCCACGTGATGGACCTGATCCTGGCCTCGCTGCGCTACTGGGTGCAGGAGGTCCACGTGGACGGCTTCCGCTTCGACCTCGCCGCCACGCTGGGCAGGGATGACCGCGGCTTCAGCCCCGACCATCCGCTGCTGCGCGCGATCCTCACCGACCCGGTGCTGCGCGGGGTCAAGCTCATCGCGGAGCCCTGGGATGTGGGCACCGGCGGATGGCAGACCGGCAACTTCCCCGCCCCATTCACGGAGTGGAACGACGCCTTCCGCGACGACGTGCGCGCCTTCTGGCTCTCCGACCGGGCGGTGCGCGAACGCACGGGCAACGACGCGATCGGCGGGGTCCGCGACCTCGCGACCCGCCTCGCCGGCTCCTCCGATCTGCTCACCGGGCAGGATCCTCCTGAGCTCCCGGCGGGGCGAAGCCTGCGCTCACCGTGGGCCTCGGTCAACTACGTCACCGCGCACGACGGCTTCACCCTGCGGGACCTGACCGTCTACGAGAACAAGCGCAACCAGGCCAACGGCGAGGACAACCGCGACGGCACCTCCGACAACCGCTCCTTCCACCACGGGCACGAGGGCGAGCTCGAGCCGGGCGACGAGCACGCGGGGCGCATCGAGCAGGCACGACGACGCACCGCACGCAGCATCCTGGCCACCCTGCTGCTGGCCTCGGGCACCCCGATGCTCACCGCGGGCGACGAGCGCGGCCGCAGCCAGCAGGGGAACAACAACGCCTACTGCCAGGACAACGAGATCTCCTGGATGGATTGGCGCCGGACCCGGCGCGCCGATCAGCTGCGCGAGACCGTCACCCGTCTGCTGCAGCTGCGGGGCGAGCATCCGCAGCTGCGCACCCCGCACTTCCTGCGCCCCGCCGATCCTGCGGCGCTCGATGCCGGGCAGGTCGCCTGGTTCGGGGCCGAGGGGCGAGAGCTGGCGCATGAGGACTGGATGGACCCCTCCCAGCATCTGCTGGCGATGCTGCGCCCGGCGATCCCGGGCAGGACGGGCTCGGAGCATCTGCTGGTGATCCTCTCGACCGAGGCCGAGGAGATCCGTGTCCAGCTCCCGGGTGCGCCCTGGCCGCAGGGCACCGCACGGCTGCTGCTGGACACCTCCCTGGAATCGCCGGAGGATCTGCCCGCCGGCCCGCTCGTCGACCGCTCAGTCCCGGTGGCGCCCGGCAGCGTGGTGGTCCTCGGCATCACCCCCGATGGAGCAGGGGGCCCGACGGAACGGCTATCGTGAGGACCGTCACCACGTCCGTCGCAGAGCACCTCGTCCCGCGCGAGCGCTCAGGCAGGAGAGGCCATGTCCGAGACCACTGACCGCACGGGGCTGAGGGCCGGGATCGGCCGCATCCCGATCATGGCGGTGCAGCCCGTCGTCGACGGCGGGAGGTTCCCCGCACGCTGCGTCGAAGGCGAGACGGTGACGGTCAGCGCCAACGCCTTCCGCGAGGGGCACGATCTGATGGGCGTGCAGCTGGTGCTGATCGCGCCCGACGGCACCGAGCAGCGGCAGGCCCTGGATCTCGTCGAGCCCGGTCTGGACCGCTGGGAGACCACCATCCGTCCCGAGCGGACCGGACGCTGGAGCTTCCGGATCGAGGCGTTCTCCACCCCCTACGACACCTGGGCTCACGTCGCCGAGGTGAAGATCCCCGCCGGGATCGACTCCGAGCTGGTCTGCGCCGAAGGCGCCCCTCGTGCTCGAGCGGGTGCTCGCCGAGATCGAAGACGGCTCCCGCCCCGCCGCCGACGGGCCCGTGGTCCGCGCCGCCCTGGCGAGCCTGCGCTCCCCGGGCTTCCCGTCGCCTCCCGCATCGCGCCCGCGCTCGCAGCAGATCTGCGAGGCATCCTCACAGAGCGCCCGCTGCGCGAGGGCGTGACCGTCTCCGGCCCGTACCGGCTCGTCGTGGAGCGGCAACGTGCGCTGTACGGCTCCTGGTACGAGTTCTTCCCCCGCTCCGAGGGTGCTGCCTTCGACCCCGAGCACGGCTGGACCTCCGGCACTTTCCGCACCGCCGCCCGGTCCCTGGACCGGATCGCTGCGATGGGGTTCGACGTCGCCTACCTCACGCCGATCCATCCGATCGGCTCGACCTTCCGCAAGGGCCGCAACAACAGCCTGGACCCGCAGCCCGGCGATCCCGGCTCCCCTATGCGATCGGCGCGGCGGAGGGAGGCCATGACGCGATCCATCCCGAGCTGGGCACGATGGAGGACTTCGATGCCTTCGTGGCCCGCGCGAAGGAGCTCGACCTCGAGGTCGCGATGGACCTCGCGCTGCAGTGCTCGCCGGACCATCCGTGGGTGAAGGAGCATCCCGAGTGGTTCGTGGTGCAGGCCGACGGCACCATCGCCTACGCGGAGAATCCCCCGAAGAAGTACCAGGACATCTACCCGCTGAGCTTCGACACCGACTACGAGGGCTTGTACGCGGCGGTCCGCGACATGCTCGAGCTGTGGGTCGCGCACGGCGTGACGCTGTTCCGGGTCGACAACCCCCACACCAAGCCGGTGCGGTTCTGGGAGGAGCTGCTGGCCGAGTTCGCCGAGAAGCACCCCGAGGTGATCTTCCTGGCGGAGGCCTTCACCCGGCCCACGATGATGCACACCCTGGGCAAGATCGGCTACCACCAGAGCTACACCTACTTCACCTGGCGCGAGAGCGCGGCGGAGCTGCGGGAGTATCTGGAGGAGCTCGTCGAAGCCGCGCCGTACATGCGGCCGAGCTTCTGGCCCACCACGCACGACATCCTCACGCCCTATATGAGCTCGGGCGGCCGCAACGCCTTCGTGCTGCGGGCGATACTCGCCGCCACCCTGGTCCCCACCTGGGGCATCTACAACGGCTACGAGCTGGTCGAGGACGTCCCGCGCCCCGGGGCGCAGGAGCAGATCGACAACGAGAAGTACGAGTTCAAGCCTCGTGACCACGCCGGGGCGCTCGCCCGGGGCGAGAGCCTCGAACCGCTGCTGGGGACCCTGAACCGGATCCGTCGCGAGCATCCCGCGCTGCAGACCCTCACCACGATCCGCTTCCACGAGGCCGAGGACGAGCAGGTGCTGGTCTTCTCCAAACATCTCGACGCCGCCGCGAGCGGCACCGGGGCCCCGGACACCGTGCTGGTGGTCTCGCTGACCGCGCACGACCGCGGCGCCTCGACCACCCTGCACCTGGATCTCGATGCGCTCGGCGTGGGCGAGTCCTTCGAGGTCGAGGATCTGCTGACCGGCGAACGGTTCCGCTGGGACCGCGATCCCTACGTGATCCTCAGCGCGGTCGACAGGCCCGCACACATCCTGCGCATCATCCACCCCGAGGAGACCTGAGATGACCAAGACTCCCGACCGTGCCGCGACCCCCTCCACGACCGGAGCCGCCCCCGGCCGCGGTGCCGCCAGACCTGCGAGCCCGGTGATGCCTCTGGGAGAGCATGAGCTCGGCGCCACCGCGACGGGCAGCTACCACGAGCCCCACTCGGTGCTCGGTGCCCATGAGTACGAGGGCGCGACCACGGTGCGCACCCTGAAGCCTCTCGCGCACGAGGTCTCCGTGCTCCTGCCCGACGGCAGCACGCACGCCATGGAGCACGAGCACGACGGCATCTGGGTGGTCTCGCTGCCGCAGGCCGAGCTCCCCGCCCATCGCCTCCGTGTGACCTGGACGGAGGGTGCTGAGCCGGTCGAGCTCGAGGAGCCCTACCGCTTCCTGCCCACGATCGGCGAGCTGGATCTGCACCTCATCCGGGAGGGAAGGCACGAGGAGCTGTGGCAGGCGCTGGGCTCGCATGTGCGCGTCCTCCGTGGTGAGAGCCAGGGAGCGGACGCGGTCGAGGGGACGTCCTTCGCCGTCTGGGCACCGAACGCCCGCGCCGTGCAGGTGATCGGCTCGTTCAACGGCTGGGACGGGCGCCTGCATGCCCTGCGCTCCCTGGGCTCCTCCGGGGTCTGGGAGGTCTTCGTCCCCGGGATCGGGGACGGCGAGACCTACAAGTACCGGATCCTCGGCGCCGACGGCGTCTGGCGGGACAAGGCCGATCCGATGGCGCGATTCGCCGAAGTACCGCCCGCCACCGGGTCCGTGATCACCACCAGCAGCTTCGAGTGGACGGACGATCACTGGCTGGCCGAGCGCGCAGCGAAGGACGCAGTGTCCTCCCGGATGTCGATCTACGAGGTGCACCTGGCCAGCTGGCGGCCGGGCCTGGGCTACCGCGAGCTGGCGACCGAGCTGACCGATTACGTGGGCGAGATGGGTTTCACCCATGTGGAGTTCATGCCGGTCGCAGAGCACCCATTCGGCGGTTCCTGGGGGTACCAGGTGACCGGCTACTACGCCCCCACCTCACGCCTGGGCACCCCGACGAGCTGCGCCACCTCATCGACACGCTCCACGGCGCCGGCATCGGCGTGATCCTGGACTGGGTGCCCGCTCACTTCCCGAAGGATGAGTGGGCGCTGGGGCGCTTCGACGGCACCCCGCTGTACGAGCACGCCGACCCGCGCCGCGGGGAGCACCCGGACTGGGGCACGTACATCTTCGACACCGGGCGGAACGAAGTACGCAACTTCCTGGTGGCCAACGCCTGCTACTGGCTCGAGGAGTTCCATGTCGACGGGCTGCGGGTCGATGCGGTCGCCTCGATGCTGTACCGCGACTACTCCCGCGAGGACGGGCAGTGGGTGCCCAATCACCACGGCGGTCGTGAGGACCTCGAGAACATCGCCTTCCTCCAGGAGACCACCGCGACGGCGTACAAGCGCGCCCCGGGCATCGTGATGATCGCGGAGGAATCCACCTCGTTCCCCGGGGTCACCCGTCCCACCGACACCGGTGGGCTGGGCTTCGGCTTCAAATGGAACATGGGGTGGATGCACGACACCCTCGAGTACCTCGGCGAGGACCCCGTGCACCGTCAGCACCACCACGGCGAGATGACGTTCTCGATGGTGTACCAGTACTCCGAGAACTTCATCCTCCCGCTGAGCCACGACGAGGTCGTGCACGGCAAGGGCTCCCTGCTGCGCAAGGCTCCCGGAGATGACTGGCAGCAGGCGGCGACGCTCCGCGCCTACCTCGCCTTCCAGTGGACCCATCCGGGCAAGCAGCTGGTGTTCATGGGCATCGAGTTCGCCCAGGGCACCGAGTGGGCGGAGCAGGCGGGGCTGCCCTGGTGGCTGCTGGAGTACCCCCTGCACCGCGGGGCCCAGCAGCTGGTGCGGGACCTCAACGCCCTCCAGGCGGAGTTCCCCGCGCTCTACCAGCGTGACCAGGACCCGGGTGGCTTCGAGTGGCTGATCGGGGACGACGCGGCACACAACTCGATGTCCTTCGCGCGGCGCGACGAGGCCGGCGACCCGGTGGTCGTGGTGCTGAACTTCTCGGCCCAGCCCTGGCATGAGTACCGGATCCCGCTGCCCGAAGGCGGTGCGTGGCTCGAGGTGCTCAACTCCGATGCGCCCGTGTACGGCGGCGGTGGCGTCGGCAACCTCGGCCGGGTGCACGCCGAGGCGCTGCCCCAGCACGGCCGGGAGCACTCGGTGAGGCTCTCGGTGCCGCCGCTGGGCGCGGTGGTGCTCGTCCCCGAGCGGCTGCGCGAAGGCTGAGCGCTCCTCCCCCGTCCGCGAACACATGAGCGCGCGGCGTCCGCAGGTGGACGCCGCGCGCTCATGCTCTGTCAGCGTGCGGAGGCGGGCATCGGCCCGGCCTGGTCGGAAGTCAGAACAGGTCTGAAGTCAGAACAGGAGATTCGCCAGGCGCTTGCGGGCCGGGGCGACGCGTGGGTCGGCCGGGCCGGCGACCTCGAAGAGGTCCAGCAGCCGTGCCCGCACCGCGTCCTTGGTCTCCTGGTCGGCGCCGCGCAGCAGGTCCAGGAGACGGGCGAAGGCGTCGTCGACGTGGCCGCCGAGCATGTCGAGGTCGGCGACCAACAGCTGGGCGTCGAGATCGTCGGGGCGCTGCGCGGCGGCATCACGGGAGGCGGCGAGCTCAGCATCCTGCGTGCGTCGCATGAGGTTCACGGTCGCCAGCCCCGCCTTCGCCTCGGCATCGGCGGGCGCCTCCTGCAGCTGCTTCTCGTACGCAGCGACGGCGGCATCGAGATCGCCCGTCTCGATCGCCGCGTACGCCTCGGCGATCAGCGGCGGCAGCGGCTCCTCGGGCGGAGCCTGCTGCTCGCCCTCACCGCCGACGACCTCCATGCCCTGCTGACGCGCCACCTCGAGCACCTGGGTGACGAGGCTCTCGATCTCGGCGTCGGGCAGGACGGACTGCACGATCGGCTGGATCTGCCCCTGGATCAGAAGCAGCAGGGTGGGCAGCTGCTGGACGCGCAGGGCGGTGGCGACCCGCTGCTGGGTGTCGGCGTCGACGATCGCGAGGCGGAGCGCCCCGCTCTGCGCGTCGACGGCGCGGCGCAGCGAGGCGAGGAACTGCTCGCCCTCGGTCACACGGGCGCTGGTGACCAGCAGCAGGGTGGGGACCTGCTGGGAGTCGGCGATCAGCTGCTCGAGGCCCTGCTCGGTGACGGCGACCTCGTGCGCGGACGGGGTGCCGGAGCCGACTGGGGCACCCGCGGCAGGACCGCCGGCGGGCTGCTTCAGGGCGGCCAGATCGATGATTCCGTACGGATCGGTCACAGGTGAACTCCTTCGATGACTGCGGGACGTGCTCAGTCTAAGGAGTCGGGCCGAGGATGCGCTGAGCCGGTCCTCACTCGCCGCTGGCGTCCAGCGCCGTCTGCGTGGCGCCGATCGGCTGGACCTGGCCCCCGACATCCTTCGCCGGGATGTAGAGCGCGATGTGCGTTCCGAAGGTGCGGACGTACTCGGAGGTGAACTCCTTCTTCCCGATCACCTTGGTGTACTTGTTGTCCTCCGCGTAGCGCGCATGGTGGCGCCGTCCTTGATGGAGACCTTGCGGCTGGAACGCAGCGTGGCCATCACGAGCGCACCGCCGTCGTCCGTGCGCAGACCGGCGAATTCGCTGTCGTCGACCGTGTAGGTCTCGCGCACAGTCGCGGCCTCATCCCACTCGACTCCCGCGTTGAGCTCCGTGCGCTCGGTCTGGATCCGCTCATGGGTGCCGGTCTGGAAGGGGTTCGGGGCGAGCAGATCGTCCGGATCGGAGGCGTCGCCATCGGTGAGCACCTTCGCGTACAGCGCGAGCGCCTCGGCGGGGGTCATCACCAGCCCGTCGCTCTCGACGGTCACCTGCTCCGCGCCGACGAGCTCGTGGGCGACCATCGGCATCTCGATGCCCACGGCCTGCTGCGCCCAGCCCCAGGACGTGTAGGGCGTCTTCGCATCGCTCTGCTGGAGGGCGAGGAAGTAAGGCACCCCGCCCTCGTCCACGGTGTCCTCGACCAGGGCGATCGCGTTGCGCGCGGGAACTCCTCGGAGACCGACGTCATGGAGACGATCAGCTCGGCTCCGGGGGTCTTGAGATCCTCCGCCCACTCCTCTGCCTTCTCGATCATCGCGTAGGCGGAGGTGCGGAATTCTGCGGCGGAGCCGCTCACGCGGGGAGAGCTTCTCCGCGTCGCGGGCTTCATCGGCCGCTGCGACAGCGGCGTTCACCTCGGGCACGATCGCGGAGAACTGCTCGGAGGTCTGCACAGGGGTCGGAGCGTCGAGCGCCTTGCCCTGCGGCGGGGCGGGCGGCGGCTCCGGCTCGGAGCTGCAGGCGGCGAGGACGCCGCTCGTGACGAGCGTGCCGGCTCCCAGGAGGAGCCCGCGGCGGCCGAGTGGTCCGCTCTTCATGATGGTGTCCTTCCGCGCCGCGCGGCGCAGGTCGTGGCGGGTCATCGGCGTTCCTCATCGTTCCCGAAGAGACGGACCGGTCCGCCCGCATCCTCATCGGGCTCGTCCTCGGGGGCGCTCTCCTGCTCGGCGCCGGCCTCGTGCGCCGTTCCCTCGTCGAGGGCGGGCTCCTCCGCGTCCGCTTCGGAGGCGGTCTGCTCGCCGAACGACCAGACGTTCTCCTCCCGCTCCGGCGGCCCGGCCGGGGTGGACAGTCCGTCGAGGTCGTCCTGGGCCGGAGCCGGCTCCTGCATGTCGGCGGCCGTGGCGCCCACGGGCTCGGCCCCGGTCTCGAGCTCGGTGTCGGTGTCGGTGTCGGTGACAGCGAAGGCGCCGGCCGGCTGGGGTGCGGGCTCGTGCTGGGCGTCCGTCTCCAGGCTGTCCTCGTCCTCGTCGTGTCGACGGCCGCCGAGGGAGACCACCAGCAGCACCAGCCCGATGACCGCGATCGCGGCACCGCCCGCATAGGCGAAGGGGACCCATTCGTTCTCGGCATCGACCGGCCAGGTGATCGAGATCGAGTCCGCACCGGGCTCGGTGCCGTCGGTGACGATCAGAATCGCGCGGTAGGGCTGGGCGTTGTCACCATGCTCCCCGCCCGGAACTCCGAGACGTCGAGACGGTAGGGGCTGGGCTGCGTCTCGACGGAGCGCCACAGGTCCGAAGAGGTGGGCGAGGCCAGCTCCTCAGCGCCATCGGGGTTGACCTCCTGCGTGCTGAGGGTGGTCCAGTCGCTGGCGCCGGTGATCCGGGTGTGCCGCACGTCCTCGAGGTAGGCGTCGATGTCACCGTTCGCCGCGGTGATCACGGAGACGTCGGAGGCGCCCTCGATGACGACCTCTCCCTCTTCAGCGCCCACGTAGAGCACTCCCGGGTCGATGACCACAGCGGAGCCGGGATCGGCGAGGTCGACCGCGGCCGTGGTCTCGGTCTCGGGAGCCCAGGTGGTCTCACCCAGGCGGCCCAGCACGAGTCCGATGACTCCGATCAGGACCAGCAGGACTGCCAGCGGTCGTTGCACGGTAGGAAGCTCCTTCAGGGGGCCCGGGCTCGACCCGGACGTGCGGACCTGCCCACGATACGAGCGACTCCGGTTCCAGAACAGTGCCGAGTGAGCATCTGCACCTGGGTAAAGCGCTTCTCATGAACGCCTCATCGTCCTCTCATCCCGCAGCCCGGGACAGCCCCAGCGGGCCCGGTGCCGTACCCTGGCCTGGTGCGTCTCGTCGTTGCCCGTTGCTCTGTCGACTACACCGGTCGGCTCACCGCCCATCTCCCGCTGGCCCCTCGGCTGCTGATCATCAAAGCCGACGGCAGCGTGCTCATCCATTCCGATGGTGGCAGCTACAAGCCCCTGAACTGGATGACCCCTCCGTGCACGCTGTCGACCTCGCGTCGCAGTGATGACGAGGCCGCGGCCGATCCCGAAGGAGACTGGATCGAGCAGTGGGATGTGGTCCATGACAAGTCCGGGGACCGCCTGCGGGTGCGCCTGCACGAGGTCTTCGAGGACTCCTCCCATGAGCTCGGCGTGGATCCCGGCCTGCAGAAGGACGGGGTCGAAGCGCATCTCCAGGCGCTGCTCGCGGACAACATCGAGACCCTGGGCGACGGCTGGTCCCTGGTGCGGCGCGAGTACTTCACCGCCATCGGGCCCGTGGACATCCTCGCCCGGGACGAAGAGGGCGGATCGGTCGCGATCGAGATCAAGCGCCGCGGGGAGATCGACGGCGTCGAGCAGCTGACCCGCTATCTCGAGCTCCTCAACCGGGACCCGCTGCTGGCACCCGTGCGGGGGATCTTCGCCGCCCAGGCCATCAAGCCGCAGGCGCGCGTGCTCGCGAAAGACCGCGGCATCGACTGCGTGACGCTGGACTACGACGCCCTGCGCGGCATCGACGACGCCGAGTCCCGCCTGTTCTGACCACTCCGCCGGCCCCGGCGGCCCTCGCGTGACCAGGAGAGACCATGAGCCCCGCCGAGCCCTTCCGCTCCCCCGCCCCCACCGCTGACCTGGCGCTGCGCGGCAGCGCTGTGCTCGAGCAGGGACTGGTCCCCGACGCGCTCCTGCTCATCAGCGGCGAGGACATCATCTGGGCAGGGCCGGCCTCGCAGGCGCCGCCCCATCAGGCCGACGAGCTGATCTCCCATGACGGCATGATCCTCCCGGGCCTGGTGGACCTGCACTGCCACGGAGGCGGCGGAGCCTCGTTCCCCGACGCGACCGGCACCGAGGACATGCTCACCGCGGTCGCGGAGCACCGCCGCCACGGCACCACCAGCCTGGTCGCCTCCCTGGTCACCGCCGACGCCGCGACGCTGCGCTCCCGCGTGGCGGACCTCGCACAGCTCGCGGCCGACGGAGAGATCGCCGCGATCCATCTCGAAGGGCCGTTCATCTCCGTGGAGCGACGGGGCGCCCAGAACCCCGAGCACATCACCGGCGGTGACGCCGACTTCGTGCGCGAGCTCGCTGAGCTGGCCGGAGGCGCTCTGGCCACGATGACGGTGGCCCCCGAGGCCGAGGACGCCGACGCCGTGATCGAGGCTCTCGCCGAGGTCGGGGCGCTGCCGTCCCTCGGCCACACCGACGGCAGCAGCTCGCAGATGACCCATGCGGTGGAGCTGTCCGTCGCCGAGCTGCGGCGGGAGCGCGGCCGGTCCGCCCTACCCACCGCGACCCACCTGTTCAACGGGATGCGACCGATCCATCACCGTGACCCGGGGCCAGCGCTCGCCGCGCTGGACGCCGCGGCCCGCGGTGACCTGGTGGTCGAGGTGATCGCGGACGGCGTCCATCTCGATGCCCGCACCGTCGCGCACGTCTTCGCCCTCGCGGCCGAGGAGAACGTAGTGCTGGTGACCGACGCGATGGCCGCCGCGGGGATGCCCGACGGCCAGTACCGGCTCGGAGCTCTCGACGTCACGGTGGACGCAGGGGTGGCGACGCTCACCGGCGCCGCCGCGATCGCCGGGGGCACCGCGCACCTGCTGGACGTGGTCCGCTTCGCGGTCACCGAGGCGGGAGTGGACCTGGTCCGTGCGGTGCGTGCCGCCTCCTCGGTCCCGGCTGCGGTGCTGGGCATGGAGGACCGGATCGGATCGCTCGCCGCAGGGCGGCGCGCAGATGTGGTGCTCGTCGATGCGCAGCTCGCCGCGGTGCGCGTGCTGCGGGCGGGAGCACCGGTTACGGTCTGACCAGGGTCCGTCCTGCCAGGCGGTCCTCAGTCGGCGTCGCCGAGCACCGTCCCGGTGGGCGCCGCCTCCAGCCAGGAGTTGAGCGCGGCCCCGGAGACCAGATCCACGATCGCACTGATCTCCCGCCCGCCCCGCAGGCTGAACTCGAGCAGGTAGCTGTCCTCCCCGCCCTCGACCTGGGCGGGCAACCGACGACGTGAGACGTCCACGAGGTCGACGCGCCGGATCACCACCTCGGGTCGGACCCGCAGCGAGAACGCCCGAAACCAGCGCAGACGATCATTGCCGAACCGCATCAGCCCGTGCTGCCAGCTGGTTCCGCCCACCAGGCCGCGACGCTGCAGCGTGCATTCGAAGGCACCTCGTCGGCGGGAGACCACCAGCGGGCGGAGCACCAGGAGCAACGCCACCACGACGAAGAGCATCCCGATCCCCAGGATGAGGATCGGGATGCTCAGGTCATTCATGGTCGCGCGTGCGGGTCAGATCCGGGAGTCGCCGGACTCGACGGGCTTCGCGTCATCGACCCCGATGGTGACGACGTCGGAGTCCACCGAGACGAAGCCGCCCTCGACGGACAGCTCCTCGACGTGGCCGTCCTGGGAGATGATCCGCACCGATCCGGTGCCGAGGATCGCCAAGGTCGGCTGCATCTGCGGCAGGATGCCCATCGAGCCGTCCACGGCAGGCACGACCACCTGCGCGGCCTGACCGGTCCAGACAGTGCGATCCGCGGTGACGAAGGTGACCTCGAGGGCACTCACGCGCCGAGCTCCTTGTCGATGCGGTGCTGGTTCTCGAGCACCATGTCGATGCCGCCGACATTGAAGAAGGCGGACTCGGTGATGTGGTCGAACTCGCCGTCGCAGATGCCCTTGAAGCCCTCGATGGTGTCCCGCATCGAGACGTCCGAGCCGTCCACGCCGGTGAACTGCTTGGCGAGGTGGGTGTTCTGCGAGAGGAACTGCTGGATGCGGCGCGCCCGCGAGACGATGACCTTGTCCTCCTCGGACAGCTCATCGACGCCGAGCATCGCGATGATGTCCTGCAGCTCCTTGTTGCGCTGGAGGATCTGCTTCACGCGCACCGCGGTGTCGTAGTGCTCCTGACCGACATAGCGCGGGTCCAGGATCCGCGAGGTGGAGGTCAGGGGGTCGATCGCCGGGTACAGACCGCGCGAGGCGATCTCACGGGAGAGCTCCGTGGTGGCGTCGAGGTGGGCGAAGGTGGTCGCCGGGGCCGGGTCGGTGTAGTCGTCCGCCGGGACGTAGATCGCCTGCATAGAGGTGATCGAGTGGCCGCGGGTCGAGGTGATGCGCTCCTGGAGCACACCCATCTCGTCCGCCAGGTTCGGCTGGTAGCCCACTGCCGAGGGCATACGGCCCAGCAGCGTGGAGACCTCGGAGCCGGCCTGGGTGAAGCGGAAGATGTTGTCGATGAACAGCAGCACATCCTGCGCCTGCTCATCGCGGAAGTACTCCGCCATGGTCAGTGCGGACAGCGCCACACGCAGACGGGTGCCCGGCGGCTCGTCCATCTGGCCGAAGACCAGTGCGGTCTTCTCGATGACGCCAGACTCGGTCATCTCCTCGATGAGGTCCCAGCCCTCACGGGTGCGCTCGCCGACGCCGGCGAACACGGAGACGCCGTCGTGGTTGTTGGCCACGCGGTAGATCATCTCCTGGATGAGCACCGTCTTGCCGACGCCCGCACCGCCGAACAGGCCGATCTTTCCGCCCTGGACGTACGGGGTGAGGAGGTCGATCGACTTGATGCCGGTCTCGAACATCGTGGTGGAGGACTCGAGCTGATCGAAGTTCGGGGCCTTGCGGTGGATGGGCCAGCGCTCGGAGACCTCGAGCTCGGCGGCCGGCTTGTTCAGCGGGTTGCCGACCACGTCGAAGACGGTGCCGAGGGTCGCATCGCCGACGGGCACCGAGATCGGGGCGCCGGAGTCGGTGACGGCCTGGCCGCGCACGAGACCGTCGGTGGGCTTCAGCGCGATCGCGCGGACCATGCCGTCACCGAGGTGCTGGGCGGTCTCGAGGGTCAGGGTCGAGGCCTCGAGGCCCGAGCCGGTGTCCTCGATCTCGATGCTGAGGGAGTTGTAGAGCTCCGGGATGTTGCCCGGGGGAACTCGATGTCGACGACGGCGCCGGTGACGCGGGCGACGCGCCCGGTAGCGGTCGCGGTCGGAACGGGGGCAGTGGTGGTCATGTGCGTTCTCTCCATGTCGGGCCGGTGCGCAGGGCGCTGTCGGCCAGGGTCTCAGCGTTCGGTGCGGCCGGATCCCGAGAGAGCATCGGCGCCGCCGACGATCTCCGTGATCTCCTGGGTGATCTCCGCCTGGCGGGCGGAGTTCGCCAGCCGGGTGAACTTGTCGATCTGGGTCTCCGCGTTGTCGGTGGCGGTCTTCATCGCGCGCTGCGTGGAAGCGTGCTCGGAGGCCATCGCCTGCAGCAGGATGTTGATGATGCGGGACTCGATGTACCGCGGCATGAGCTCCTCGACGACCGTGTCGGCGTCGGGGGTGAATTCGTACAGCGGGTACGTCGGCTGGGCATGGCCGGCCTCGGCCTCCACCAGACCCATCGGCACCATCCGGACGGACGTGGTGTGCTGGAGGAAGCGCGACTCGAAGCGAGTGCTGACCACGTACAGCTCATCGAGGTGCACCTCGGGATCCTCGGAGAGGAGATCGGCGGTGAGCACCCCGGAGACCTCGCGGCCGAGATCCGGCAGCTCGTTCTCCTTGTACGGGGTCCACGCCCGGTGCGGGGGCGGTTGCGGAATCGGTAGTAGGACTCGCCCTTGCTGCCGATCACGTACATCACCGGCTCCTTGCCCTCGTCGCGCAACGTGTTCGCGAGCTGCTCGGCAGCACGGATCACGTTGTGCGAGTACGGGCCCGTCATGCCGCGGTCCGCGGTGACCATGAGGACCCCGGCACGGCCGGTCTGCTTCCGCGAGCTGTCCAGGAACGGGTGCTTGATCTCGTCGGAGTGGGTGGCGACCGAGCCGATGGCGCGGGTGAGCGCATCGGCGTACGGCGTCGTCGCCATCACCCGGGCGTGCGCCTTGGCGATGCGCGAGGCCGCGACCATCTCCTTGGCCTTGAAGATCTTCTTCATCCCCTGGGACGAACGGATCTTCTGCTTGTATACCCTCTGCTGGGCTCCCATGTCTCTCCTCGTGCGGCGTGGATGCGTCCTCGGCGGGAGCCGCCGCCCCGGAGGGCGGCGGCATCTCGCATCAGCCGCGGACGATCTGCTCCTGCTCGATCTGACCGGCGTCCATACGGCCGCTCTCGTCGCTGCGGGCGGCGCCCTGCCCCTTGCCGGCGAGGAAGTCCTGCTTGACCTGATCGAGGATGCTCGAGAGCTCCTCCTCGGTCGAGGACTCGAACTTGCCGGTGGTGCGGATCGCCTCGAGCACGCCGCCGTTGTGGCGCAGGTGCTCGAGAAGCTGGGCCTCGAAGTCGCGGACGTCCTCGACCTCGACGTCGTCGAACTTACCCTTGGTACCGGCCCAGATGGAGACGACCTGCTCCTCCATCGGGAACGGGGAGTACTGGGACTGCTTGAGCAGCTCCATCAGGCGGGCGCCACGGCTCAGCTGCTGCTTCGAGGCGGCATCCAGGTCGGAGGCGAACATCGCGAAGGACTCGAGGTCGCGGAACTGGGCGAGATCGATCTTCAGCGTGCCCGAGACGGACTTCATGGCCTTGGTCTGGGCGGAGCCGCCGACGCGAGACACCGAGATGCCGACGTCGACCGCGGGGCGCTGGTTCGAGTTGAACAGGTCAGACTGCAGGAAGCACTGACCGTCCGTGATCGAGATGACGTTGGTCGGGATGTATGCCGAGACGTCGTTGGCCTTGGTCTCGATGATCGGCAGGCCGGTCATCGAACCGCCGCCCAGCTCGTCCGAGAGCTTCGCGCAACGCTCGAGCAGACGCGAGTGCAGGTAGAAGACGTCACCCGGGTAGGCCTCACGGCCCGGCGGGCGGCGCAGCAGCAGCGACACGGCGCGGTAGGCCTCTGCCTGCTTCGAGAGGTCATCGAAGATGATCAGGACGTGCTTGCCCTCGTACATCCAGTGCTGGCCGATCGCCGAGCCGGTGTAGGGCGCGATGTACTTGAAGCCGGCCGGATCGGAGGCCGGGGCGGCGACGATGGTGGTGTACTCCATCGCGCCGTTCTCCTCGAGCGTCGCGCGCACCGAGGCGATGGTCGAGCCCTTCTGGCCGACCGCGACGTAGATGCAGCGCACCTGCTTGTCGGGGTCGCCGGACTCCCAGTTGGCCTTCTGGTTCAGGATCGTGTCGATCCCGATAGCAGTCTTGCCCGTCTGGCGGTCGCCGATGATCAGCTGGCGCTGGCCGCGGCCGATCGGGGTCATCGCGTCGATGGCCTTGAGACCCGTCTGCAGGGGCTCCTTGACCGCCTTGCGCTGCATGACGCCGGGCGCCTGCAGCTCGAGGGCGCGGCGGCCCACGGTCTCGATCTCGCCGAGGCCGTCGATGGGGCGCCGACCGGGTCGACCACGCGGCCGAGGTAGCCGTCACCGACGGGCACGGAGAGCACCTGGCCGGTGCGGCGGACCTGCTGGCCCTCCTCGATGCCGGAGAACTCGCCGAGCACCACGACGCCGATCTCGCGCAGCTCGAGGTTCAGGGCGAGGCCGAGAGTGCCGTCCTCGAAGCGGACCAGCTCGTTGGCCATGACATTCGGCAGGCCCTCGACGCGTGCGATGCCGTCAGCGGCCTCGCTGACACGGCCGATCTCCTCGCGCTCGGTGGCGCCTGCCTGGTAAGTGGACACCGCAGTGTCCAGGGCGTTCCGGATCTCCTCCGGGCTGATCGTGAGCTCCGCCATCTGCTGCTTCGCTTCCTCTCGGTCTCCCCGTCACGGGGATGGTCTGAACAATGCTGGGGACGCCGGGGCGTCGGGTGAGTCAGGCCACGAGCTGCGACCGGGCTCGCGAGAGCCGGGCCAGCACGGTGGCGTCATAGAGGTCGTCGCCGACCTGGATCCGAAGCCCACCCACGACGTCGGGGTCGACCTGGAGGTTCATCTGGACCTCTCGGCCGTAGATACCGGCCAGGACAGCACCGAGTCGGGCTTGCTGCGCCTCGTTGAGCGGAACTGCGCTCGAGACCGAGGCGAAGGCACGCCGACGACGATCGGAGGCGAAGCGAGCGAACTCCTCCACCCGCCGGGCCGGCTTGGTGTCGATGCGCCGTCCGACAGCCCGAGCCGCGAGCGCGACGCTGAGCCGGTGGACGCGGCCGTCCAGCAGAGTGCGCAGAATGATCGCGCGCTGCGAGGGATCCTCCCGTGAGCCGTCGAGGGCGACGGTGAGCTCACCGCTGTCGTCGATCAGGTGGGAGACGTCGAACAGCTCCGCCTCGACCTGTTCGAGGACACCCTCGGACTGCGCCTGCTCCAGCAGGGCGGTGACGCCCAGCAGCTCGAGGGCATCGAGGATGTCCTCCTGCTCGGACCAGCGGCGTCGCATGATCTCGAGGCTCGCCTCGAGGGTCTGCGAACCGACACGGTCGGCGAACAGCGAGCGCACGGTGGCCTCCTTGACCTCGGCCGGGCGGCCGGGATCGGAGAGCGTGCGGACGAGCTGGTTGCTGGAGTCGATGGCGTCGGCCACCGAGAACAGCTCCTGGGCAGCGGGCTCCAGCGCAGTGCGGTCGCCGGCGAAGGCGGCCTCGGTCAGCCGGAGCACCTCGGCGAAGGAGGTGGAGGAGGTTCCTCGCATCACGGTTCCTTATCGGGTGGTGGTCTGGTTCGACTCGAGGTCGTCCAGGAACCGGTCGATCACTCGGCGTGAGCGCTCATCGTCGGTGAGGGACTCGCCGACGATCTTGGACGCCAGGTCGCTCGCGAGCGTCCCGACCTCCCCACGCAGCTCGGTCGAGGCGGCGATCCGCTCGGCGCTCAGCTGCTGACGACCGGAGGCGAGCACACGCTCGTTCTCGCCCTCG
The DNA here is from genome assembly GCF_014400405.1 of Brachybacterium sp. Z12. GTDB lineage: Bacteria > Actinomycetota > Actinomycetes > Actinomycetales > Dermabacteraceae > Brachybacterium. The sequence continues at coordinate 2,134,783 of NZ_CP060496.1, forward strand.
GCACGGGTACGGGCCTCGTCGACGATCTTCTGACCGTCGGTGCGGGCCTTCTCGCGGATCGAAGCGGCTTCCTGCCGTGCGGCAGCGAGCTCCTGCTCCTGATCGCTCTTGAGCTGGTCCACCTGCTCCTGGACCTTCTCCGCGTTGCGGATGCCGCCCTCGATCTTCTCGGAGCGCTCGTCCAGCACGGCGTTCATGCGCGGGAGCACGAACTTCGTGAAGACAAGCACGAAGATCAGCAGGAAGATCGCCGACCAGACGATCTCCTGAGGGAGCGGGATGAGCAGCCGCCAACCGGGGACTTCTCCCCTGCTTCTGCCAGAATCATCTGCTCTGCCTCAGAAGATCAGGCCGGTGACGATCGCCAGCAGCGCGAGGATCTCGGTGAAGGCGACGCCGATCAGCATGGTGGTCTGCAGCTGCGAGCGCATCTCGGGCTGACGAGCCTGTGCCTCTGCGGTCTTACCGACCAGGATGCCGAGGCCGATGCCCGGGCCGATCGCTGCGAGGCCGTAGCCGATGGTCGCGATGTTGCCGGACACCTCAGCGAGGATCGTGGGCTCCATGGGGGTTTCCTTTCGTTGTGCCGCGTGGGGGCGACGATCAGGTCTTGGGTCAGGGGGAACCGCTCAGGGACGGCGCACTGGCCGCCCGGTTGAGGCGGGGGTCAGTGTTCGTCGCTCGTGGCGAGCTGGATGTACACGGCGGTCAGCATCGTGAAGATGAAGGCCTGCAGCGCACCGACGAAGATCTCGAAGCCGTAGATGCCGATGGCCATCGCGCCGGCGAAGGGGCTGATCGCGATCAGCCAGTCGCCGGAGAACAGCAACGCGTGGGTCATGCCGATGAACACGACGATCATCATGTGGCCGGCGACCATGTTCGCGAGCAGTCGGATCGTGAGCGAGGCCCAGCGGATCACGACGACCTGCAGCAGCTCGATCGGGATCAGCAGGATGTAGATCGGCCACGGGATCCCGGGGGCATCGTCTCGGACTTGAGATAGCCGAGGAAGCCGTGCTTCTTGATGCCTGCACCGACGTAGGTGACGAAGGTCCACAGCGCCAGCAGGAGCGGCAGGCCGATCACGGAGGTGCCGGCGAGGTTCAGGCCGGGGATCACGCCGGCCAGGTTCATCGACAGGATGAAGAAGAACATCGTGATCAGCATCGGGGCGAAGCGCTTGCCATCCTTGAGGCCGAGCGTGTTCGCGATGATGTTGTTGTTCACGAAGTCGATGACCAGCTCGATGACGCTCTGCACGCGGCCGGGGACCAGCTTGGCCCGCGAGGCGATGATGCACATGGCGATCAGCACGACGGCGAGGACGATGAGTCGCACCAGCTGGACGCGGTTGAACTCGAACCAGGTCCCCTCGAAGAGGAGCGCTTCCGGGAAGAACTCCCCAGCGTGGGGATATGGAAGAAGGAGTCCTCTGCATAGAGTGCGGGACTGAGGTCTGCGGTGTTCAGCTCGATCTCCCAGGTTCGTTCGACCGTCGGGGACGGCCTGGATGGTCATGCCAGATCGAGCTCACTCGCGGTGCGGCCACCGTGCGTACGGCGATGGACGACGCCATGGCGTTCCCGGGTGGTCGATCAGCGCTCGTCTCACTCACGGTTATGTGCCGTGATCAGCGGTCGAGCGCCTCCGGAAGCATAACAGAGACTCATGCTCCGGAGGCTGTGCCCTGCTCCTCCTCAGCGCTCTGATGGGGCTCGACATCGAGGGGCTGGCGGGCGCGGGCCAGCAGCACGGCCTCGACGAGAACCGCGGAGACTGCGCCGACCAGCAGTGCGAGCCCGATCCACGGCATGGAGATGCTCTCGAGGTCCCTCACGGCGATCAGGACGAGGATCACAATGAACATCTTGACGGCCCAGCTGCCGAGCACGGTCGCGGCCATCGAGACTGGAGTCAGCCGCTTCCCCAGGAAGGTGATGCCGACCGTCGGCAGCACCATCACGAGGGTGAGCGCGGAGCCGACCAGGGCGCCCCAGAAGGCTGCGGGTTCGGGGCGCGAAGCTGCGATGACGACGACCACCGCGGCCAGGGCCGCGCCCACCACGAGGGCGAGCAGCGTGGCGCGCTGCATGGCACGGTCGCCCGCGGCGCGTCGAACCTTGCGGGGCGAGACGGGGGTCTCAGGCTGAGAGGACATCGGATTCCTTCCGGTGACGGCCGGAGCGCCATCTGAGGGGGTCGAAGGTGAGCAGGACGGCGATCAGCAGGCCGATCACCCAGAAGAGCACGACGGCACGCATCGAGAGCACCAGCGGGAGCAGCATCCCTACGGAGATGACAACGGTCCAGGTGTACATGATCAGCACGGCCGTGCGCTTGCTGTGGCCGAGGCTGAGGAGCCGGTGGTGCAGGTGCGCCTTGTCGGCGTGGAACGGCGACTTGCCGGAGCCGATGCGCCGGACCACGGCGAGGGCGAAATCGAGGAACGGGATCACCATCACCCCGATCGGCAGCAGGATCGGCAGGAACTGGCCGAAGAAGTCCGCACCCGAGAGCCGGCCGGGGTCGACCTGTCCGGTCACCGCGATCGTGCTCGCGGCCAGGAGCAGCCCGAGCAGCATCGAACCGGAATCGCCCATGAAGATGCGGGCCCGGGTGAGGTTGTGCGGCAGGAAACCCAGACAGGCCCCGATCATCACCGCGGTGAGCAGCGCAGCCAGCGAGGAGTAGTCGGTGGAGGAGGCGCTGCGGGTGAGGGTGTAGGCGTAGAAGAAGAAGGCCGAGCCGCCGATGGCCATCACACCGGCTGCGAGGCCGTCGAGCCCGTCGACGAAGTTCACCGCGTTCATGCTCACCACCACCACGAGCACGGTGAGGATCAGCGCGGTGCGGCCGGACAGCACGGTGACGCCGTTGATCGGGGCGTCACCAGGCTGACCCCCTGCCAGGCCAGCAGCACGGCGGCCAGCACCTGCCCGGCGAGCTTGGTGACCCAGTCCAGATCCCATTTGTCGTCGGCCGCACCGAGCAAGCACACCAGGCCGGCGGCGGCCAGGATCGCCCAGGGCTGGCGGGAGTCCCGGAACAGTCCTTCGAGGAAGGGGATGTTGCTCGCCACGAGCAGGGCGCAGGCGACGCCTGCGAGCATCGCGAGTCCCCCAGGCGCGGGGTGACCGCGTCATGCACGTCCCGGTCCCTCACCGCTGTCATCGCCCCCGCGCGGCGAGCCAGCAGCCGCACCGCCGGAGTCACCAGGTAGGCGACCGCCGCGGCGAGCAGCAGGAGGAAGAGATAGACCCTCACCCGGGCGTGTTCTTCGAGTCGTCCTCCGTCCCGACGTCCGCGGGCGCGCTCTCACCGACCCCTGTCAGCGGGGTCTCGGCGAGCGGCAGCTCAGCGCTCGACGCGGGCTGCTCGGGCTCCGACGGGAGGTCGAGGACGGAGCCGTTCGACGCGACCGCGCCCTGATCTGGCTGTGCCTCGGTCGTGGTGTCGGCGGTGGTGTCGGCCGAGCCCTCGTCGGTGGCCTCCTCCTCGCTCGCCTCAGCGACGTCGAGGATCTTCTCCTCGTCCTCCGCATCCTCGGGCTCCGGCTCGGGTGCGGTGAAGATGTCCCCGACCACCTCGATGATGCGTTCCTTGGACAAAGAGCCCTGGCGGACGATCTCCGCCGGGGTGACGGTGGTGTCCAGGATGGTGGAACCCTCGCCGATGCGGGCTGGTCCGCCGTCGAGGTAGATCGATACGGAATCGCCGAGCTGAGTGGCGGCCTCCAGGACGCTCTGCGCCGCGGGCTTGCCGTGGCGGTTGGCGCTGGAGACGGCGAGCGGGCCGGTGCGGCGCAGCAGCTCGAGCGCGACCTCGTCCTCGGGCATCCGCAGCGCGACCGTGCCGCGGGTGTCCCCGAGGTCCCAGGTGAGCGAGGGCTGCGCGTTGAGAATCAGGGTGAGGGGCCCGGGCCAGAGCTCCTCGGTGAGGTCCTCGACGTAGTCGGGGAGCTCCACGGCGAGGGCCATCAGCACGGCGTGGTCGCCGATCAGGACGGGCGGCGGGGTGTCGCGGCCACGCCCCTTGGCCTCGAGCAGGGCCTCGACGGCATCCGGCGTGAACGCATCGGCGCCGATGCCGTAGACCGTGTCGGTCGGCAGGACGATCAGCTCGCCGTCGCGCACGGCATCGACGGCGGCGGCGAGGGCTTCCTCGCGGGACTCTGGGTTCTGGGTGTCATGCACGCTCACCGTGACAGTCTCTCACTTCCGGGGGTCGGGGCCTCCGGGGCACGACGCGCGATGAGAAAACGATCGCGGCCGGTCAGGTCGGGGGCGGTGGTCAGCAGGTCGAAGCCGCCGTGCTCTGCGGCGGCGGCACGAGCCGCCGCGCCCTGGACATCGGCGTGCTCCATGATCAGCACTCCCCGGGCCGCAGCAGGCGGGCGGACCAGGCGATCACGGCGCGGGGCACTTCGAGTCCGTCCTGGCCGCCGCCGAACAGCGCGCGGTGGGGATCGTGCTCGATGACCTCCGGATCCCGGGGCACGGCGCCGGGCGGGATGTAGGGAGGGTTGGACAGGACGGCGTCGACCGGCGCGGCGGCGGCGAGCTCAGGGATCTCCCCATGAGGTCCGCCTGCAGCACCCGGCCGCGCCCGGGCCCGGCCAGCTCGAGGTTCTCGGCGGTGAGCTCCGCGGCCACCGCGTCGATCTCGACGGACAGCACCCGCGATGCGGGGAGCTCGTCGAGCACCGCGGCGCCGAGGGCTCCGCTGCCCGCGCAGAGGTCGACCACCTGTGCTAGGTCACCGGTGCTGTGCTCGCGCAGCAGGTCGAGCGCGAGCTCGGTCTCGGGCCGGGGATGAAGACCCCGGGCCGCACCGCGAGCATGAGTCGCCGGAAGGGGGCTCGCCCGAGGATCAGCTGCAGGGGTTCGCGCTGCTCACGGCGCGTGGTGAGCTCCTCGAGCCGGGCGGAGAAATCCGCAGGCAGCTCGTCGAGCATCACCAGCGGCCTCTCGGTGCGTGCGGCGCGGGCGATCAGGGCCCGGGCATCGACGCTCGGCGACGCGAGCCCGGCCGCTCCCAGCCGCTGCGTGGTCTCGGACAGGGCGGCGCGCAGGCGATCGCGCAGCTCCGGATCGCGCATCAGGATGCTCCTTCCGGAGTGCCGGCCTGGGCGTCGGTCAGACGTGCTGCGCGTTCTGCATCCCGGGAGGAGGCGATCATCTCCTCGAGATCCCCGGCCAGGACCTGGGAGAGGTTGCCGGCCTTGTAGCCGGTCCGGTGATCGGCGACCCGGGACTCGGGGAAGTTGTAGGTGCGGATGCGCTCGCTGCGGTCGACGGTGCGCACCTGTGAGCGGCGGGCCGCGGAGGACTGCGCCTCCTGCTCGGCGCGGCGTGCGTCCAGCAGCCGGGTGCGCAGGATCCGCATCGCCTGATCACGGTTCTGCAGCTGGCTCTTCTGGTCCTGGCAGGAGACGACCACCCCGGTGGGGAGATGAGTGATGCGCACGGCGGAGTCGGTGGTGTTCACGCTCTGGCCGCCGGGGCCGCTCGAACGGAACACGTCGATGCGGAGGTTCGCGGGCGCCATGGCCTCGGCCAGCAGCTCCGATTCGTCGGTGTCGTCGGCCTCGGGGAGCACCAGCACGCCGACGGCGGAGGTGTGGATCCGGCCCTGCGACTCGGTGACCGGGACGCGCTGGACCCGGTGCACCCCAGCCTCGTGCTTGAGGTGGGCGTAGACGCCGTCGCCGGGACCGCTCACGGTGCGGGACGCGATCGCGACGGTGATGTCCTTGAGCCCGCCGAGATCGGACTCGGCCGAGGTCAGCACCTCCACGCGCCAGCCCTTGGATTCGGCGTAGGCGCGGTACATGCGCAGCATCTCGGCGGCGAAGAGGGCGGACTCCTCTCCTCCCGCGCCGGCCTTGATCTCGAGGATCACGTCCCGGGCGTCGTCGGGATCACGAGGGGCGAGCAGGTCATCGAGGTGCTCGCGCTCGCTCGCCAGACGGGCGGCGAGCTGCTCGGTCTCGGCAGCGAGCTCCTCGTCCTCGTCGTCCAGCTCCATCAGCTCGCGTGCGGTCTCGAGGTCCGCGGCGGTGCTGTCCAGCCGGGCCGCGGCCGAGAGGACGCTCTCCAGCTCCGCATAGCGGCGGCCCACGCGCCGTGCGCGGGCCGGGTCGTCGTGCAGGGCAGGATCGGCCATCGACTCCTGGAGCCGGGAGTGCTCGAGGCGCAGCGGCGCGAGACGGTCACCTTCGTCGTGCGCGCTCATCGGCGCTCCCTCCTCGGCGAGCCGGGCCTTGAGCCCTCACATGCGACGACGCCGGTGCACGCCCGCAGGCGTGCACCGGCGTCGGAGACGTCGATCAGTTCTTCTTGCCGTAGCGGGCCTGGAAGCGCGCGACGCGGCCGCCCGTGTCCAGGATCTTCTGCTTGCCGGTGTAGAAGGGGTGGCACTCGGAGCAGACCTCGGTGCTGATCGCACCGTTCTTCTTGGTGCTGCGGGTGGTGAACGAGTTGCCGCAGGTGCAGGTGACCTGGGTCTCGCCGTATGCGGGGTGGATCTCAGCCTTCATGTCTCTCCTTGCTCGGGGTCGCTGGGTCGGCGCCCGGCGGGCACCGTGAACCAGAACCGACGTCACAGTCTGCCACGTCCCTCCCGCTGCGGGCGAGGGCTGTGGGTGCGGCGTGCGCAACATCGCGTCGCACTTTCTAGGTCGGCTAGGTCGAGGCGCGTATCTCCAACCGATAGGGCACGGCCCTGTGGGCCCCCTCCCCGTGAGCGGGACCGAGCCGTCCAGCATCCCGGCCACCAGTGCGACCGTCGCCTCGGCGACGGCCTCGATGTCGATGCTCAACGTCGTGAGCTCGGGAGTGACGAGCGAGGCGATCTCGAGGCCGTCCACACCCACCAGACGCACCCGATCCGGCACCGTGACCCCGAGCACCCGCAGGGCTCGCAGGAGGCGGACGGCGAGCTCGTCGTTGAAGGCGACGATGGTGTCGACCCCCTCGGCGAGCATCTCCTCGAGGAACTCCCGGTGCCCTTCCCGGGCGTCCACCTCGAGCACGGGCACCTCGCGCTCCTCCACCAGCGGGGAGAGCGCGGCGGCGAGGGCGAGGCTGCGGGCGCGGCCGAGGCCGCCGGCGAGGTCGAGCACCACCGGCCGGCGGGCACCGGCCCGCCCCAGATGCTCGGCCAGATCAGCCATGGCCACATCGCGTGAGAGCTCGACCACGCCTCCCGCTTCGAGGTGGGAGATGCCGGCGTCGAGCTGGACCACCGGCATCCCTCCCTGGCCGCGGATGTCCGCGGTCAGCACCCCGTAGCCGACCAGCGCGTCGACCCGTCGCGCCAGGTCCCCCGCCACCTGCTCGGGGCGCGGTGCGTTCATCGCCTCGGCGAGCACCACGTTCCAGCCGTACGGGGAACAGGCCCGGACCACTGCGGCGCCGAGCTCGGCGAAGTAGGCGTTGGAGAGGTCCTCCACTACCAGGCCGAGCGTGATCGGGCCCTGCTCGACGAGTCCGCGACCGAAGCGCGAGGGCCTGTAGTTCAGCTCCTTCGCCGCCTCGAGCACCTTCTCCCGGGTCGGGGCGCTGATCCCGGGCAGGTCGTTCATCGCGCGCGAGACGGTCTGCCGGGAGACCCCAGCCCGCTCCGCGACATCGACGATCGTGGCTCGACGCGACGCGCGGCTCATCGCACCGGCGACTTCAGGTCCAGCCAGGCCATCTCTTCCGCGGTCAGCTCGACGCCCAGACCCAGGGTGGACGAGCGCATCTCGGCGATGCTGCGCGGACCGAACAGGGCGAAGGTCGGGAAGCGCTGGTGCAGCACGAAGGCCAGGGCGATCGCGGTGGCGGGCACGCCGCGCTCGGCACCGAGCTGCTCGGCCCGGGCGAGGCGCTCGAAGTTCTCGTCGCTGTAGTAGCAGCGCACCAGCTCTGCATCCGAGCGGTCCTCGGGATGGGCGCGGCCGGTGAAGAAGCCTCGCGCCTGCGAGGACCAGGGCAGCAGCGCGATGCCGCGCTCCTCGAACCAGGCCTTGGACTCGGCGTCGGTCGCGTGGACGCAGCCGGCCCACGGCACGTCCAGCGCCTCGGCGAGGCCGAAGTGGTTGGAGACGCCGGTGAACCCGGTGCGCCCGTTGGCACGGGCGTACTCATTGGCCTCGTCCACGCGGGCCGGGGTCCAGTTGGAACCGCCGTAGGCGCGGATCCGGCCGGCACGCAGGTGCTCGTCCATCACGTCCACGAACTCCCCGACCGGGATCTCGGGGTTGTCGCGGTGCATCATGTACAGGTCCGCGTAGTCCGTGCCCTGACGCTCGAGGGACTCCTCGAGCTGGCGCGTGATCGACTCCGGGTCGCAGTGAGGGGTGTGCGCGCCCTTGGTGATCACCACGACGTCCTCACGGACCCCACGGTTGCGCACCCACTGACCGAACAGCTTCTCGATGTATCCGCCGCCGTAGATGTAGGCGGTGTCGAAGGTGGTCCCGCCGATCTCGTAGAAGGCGTCGAACATCGCCGAGGCGTGGGAGAGGTTCATCTGATTGTCGCAGCCCATCACCAGGCGCGAGATCTGCTTCTCGATGCCCGGGATGCTCCCGTACGTCATGGCCGGGCCCGCCTGCACCGAACCGTGGGCGAGCGGGCGCCCGGTGAGGGTGGGGATGTCGGAGGTGTCCGTCTCGAAGGGGTACCGCAGCCCGATCTGCTCGCGCCACTCGTCCAGCGCGCGCCTGACCCAGGGAGTTCTCCCCGGTGAGCTCGGGGACCACGCCGTCGCCCCGGGCCGCGCGGGCGAGAGCATCGGCTTCGAGCGCGTAGGGCGAGGCGCCGGGGATCTCGATCCGCTGCGGCTGCTCACCGACCACGTCGAGCTCGATGACCTGCGGCTCCTGCCCGAGACCCCAGGGGTCGCTCAGGCGGATCACGCCGCGGGAGCCGGTGATGGTCGCGGACTGGGGATCCGCCAGGCGCAGCCCGGTGCGCAGGCTCGCGGTGATCCCGCCGGGCAGGGTGAGCTCGGCGGTGGACCATTCGTCCACACCGGTCTCCCCGAGAGTGCCGCTGCCGCTGACGGTGAGCGGATCGGCGAAGGCGCGGCCCTGTGCGGCCCCGGCGACGAAGCGCGCGAGGGACATCGGGTAGCAGCCCACATCGAGGATCGCGCCCCCGGCGGTGGCGGTCTCGAAGAGGCGACCGGTGCGGCCGCCGGTGTCGAAGGCGAAGGAGGCGTCGACATGGGCGACGGTGCCGATCGCGCCCTCGGCCACGAGATCCAGCACGCGCTGGGTCTGAGGGTGGAAGCGGTACATGTACGCCTCGAGCAGCACCTTGCCGGAGCGCGCGGCGAGGTCGAGCAGCGCCATCGAGGTACCGGCGTTGGGCGTCAGGGGCTTCTCGCACAGCACATGCTTGCCCGCCTCGAGGGCCATGGCGGCGAGCCGGGCATGGCCGGTGTGGACGGTGGAGATGTAGACGGCATCCACCTCGGTGGAGGCCAGGACCTCCTCGTAGCTGCCGATCAGCGCGGGCTGCTCAAGGGGGAATTCCGTCGCGAAGGTGCTGGCACGCTCCGCCGACGAGCTGCCGACGGCGACCAGGACGCCGTCCTGCGAGTCGGGCAGCTGGGAGGCGAAGCGGCGGGCGATGCCGCCCGGGCCGAGGATTGCCCAGCGGAACGGGGTGGAGGAAGTGCTCATGGAGACGTCGTCGTCCTTCGTGGTCGAGATCGGTATCGGGATCGATATCGGGATCAGAGTCTGCGGGCCCGGGGTCAGGCACTGCAACACCGCGCCGTGAACGTTCACGACTAGGACCACGCTATCCCGAACACGCTGGCCCCACAAGCCGGACCGTCGACGATGGCTCGCACGGAGCTTCGTTCCAGGTGGCGCTGTGGTCCCGCGGAACGATGAAGGGCACCTCCACCGTGGTGGGGTGCCCCTCGTCGCTGCTCCCGGGCCGCGCCGCACGCGATCCTGGAGCGATCGATCGGATCAGTCGCTGCGACCGCCCACGCTGGGCGTGTTCTTCTGAACCGTCATCAGGAACTCGGTGTTCGACTGCGTCTTCTTGGTCCGCTCCATCAGCAGCTCGAGAGCCTGCTGCTGCTCGAGGGAGCCGAGCACACGGCGCAGCTTCCACATGATGGCCAGCTCATCCTTGCCCATGAGCGCCTCTTCACGGCGGGTGCCGGAGGCGTTGACATCCACAGCCGGGAAGATGCGCTTGTCCGCGAGGTGGCGGGACAGCCGCAGCTCCATGTTGCCGGTGCCCTTGAACTCCTCGAAGATGACCTCGTCCATCTTGGAGCCCGTCTCCACCAGGGCCGAGGCCAGGATGGTGAGCGAGCCGCCGTGCTCGATGTTGCGTGCCGCGCCGAAGAACCGCTTGGGCGGGTAGAGCGCGGAGGCATCCACACCGCCGGAGAGGATGCGCCCGGAGGCCGGGGCCGCGAGGTTGTAGGCACGGGAGAGGCGAGTGAGCGAGTCCAGCAGCACGACGACGTCGCGCCCCATCTCGACCAGGCGCTTGGCACGCTCGATCGCGAGCTCGGCGACGATGGTGTGATCCGAGGCCGGGCGGTCGAAGGTGGAGGCGATGACCTCACCCTTGACCGTTCGCTGCATGTCGGTGACCTCCTCGGGGCGCTCGTCGACGAGCACGACCATGAGGTGGACCTCGGGGTTGTTGGTGGTGATCGCGTTGGCGATCTGCTGCATGATGATCGTCTTGCCGGCCTTCGGGGGCGCGACGATGAGACCGCGCTGCCCCTTGCCGACCGGCGAGACCAGGTCGATCAGGCGCGGAGCGATGGCGTTCGGGGCGGTCTCCAGGCGGAGGCGCTCATCCGGGTACAGCGGCGTGAGCTTGCTGAAGTCGACGCGCTGACGGGCACGCTCGGGCGGCATCCCGTTGACGGTGTCGACCTGCACCAGCGCCGCGTACTTGCTCTGCTGGTTGCCGCCGCCCTTGCCGCGACGATTGCGGCCGCCGCCATGGTGCTGCTGCTGCTCGACGTGGTGGTCCTCGCCGTCACGCGGCGTCTTCACCTGACCGGTGATCGCATCGCCCTTGCGCAGACCTGCACGCCGGACCTGGTTCATCGTCACGTAGACGTCGCTCGCGCCGGGCAGGTAGCCGGTGGTGCGCACGTAGGCGTTGTTGTCGCGGATGTCGAGGATGCCCGCGATAGTCATCAGCTCGTCGCCCTCGCGGGCACCGCCGTCGTTCTGCTGGCCGCCGTGGTCGTTCTGGCCGCCCTGATTGGTCTGGTTGCCCTGGCTGGACTGGCTGCGCTGGCCGCCCTGGTCGTTCGGGCCACCCTGGTCGTTCGGGCCGCCACGGCCGCGACGCTTGCGGTCGCGGGACCGGTTGCGGCTGCGGGAGCGACCGCGACGATCATCGTCGTAGCCGTCCCCGCCCTGGTCGTCGTCGCCCTCGCCGGAGCGGTCGGGCAGCTCGATGTCCTCGAGACGTCGGCGCTGATTGCTGCTCTGCTGGTTGCCACCCTGCTGGTTGCTGCGGCCACCGCGGCCGTGGTCGCGGCCGCCGTCCTGCTGGCCACCGTCCTGCTGGCCGTCATCCTGACGGGTCTCGGACTGCTGGTCGCGGTCCTGCGGGCTACGGGCCTGCTGGCCACGATCCTGCTGGCTGCGGTCCTGCTGGCTGCGGTCCTGCTGGCCGCGATCCTGCTGGCTGCGGGACTCGCCACGCTCGTCCTGGCGCTCGCGCGCATCGCCGCGGTCCGGCAACTCGATGCCGAGCTCGGGGGCGGCGGAGTCCTGAGGCGCACCGCTCTGATTCGAGCGGCGCGAGCGGGACCGGCTGCGGGTGCTGGAGTCGTTCTGGTCCCGATCGGTCTCGCCCTGCGAAGACTGCGCAGGCTCGGCGGCCGGCGCGGACTGCTGGGCGGGAGCCTCGGCCTGCGCAGGGGCGTCGCCGCTGGCGGCCGGAGTGGAGGCGGCCTGTCCAGCAGAGGGCGATCCGCCCCCGCGGATCGCGTCGATCAGTTCGCTCTTGCGCAGACGGCGGGCGCCCTTGATGCCGATTTCGGCGGCCATGGCCTGCAGCTCGGGAAGCTTCTTCGCCGCAAGGTCTGCGCCGGAGGTGGTGTCGTTCACCCGGGTTCCTTCCTGTCGAGCCGTTCTCGCCGGCTCTGTTCTGGTCTGGGTGCCGCGCAGCACCGGGAGCTCTTGGTCTCCGGGTGCTGCAGCAACTGGTCCGAGCAGGGTTCTCCCCACGATGCAAGGCATCCGCGGTCGGCCTGCCGGTGTGATTCGGGGTGCGCCAGCGCAGGTGCACGGGACCGCGGATCACAGAGTGAATGGTGCGCGTGGACCGTGCAGGGCACTTCTCAGGGGCACATCGGGACGCGGAGTTCTGCACACAGCATCCACGAGGGATCTGCGGCAGGGTTCAGCGGCGTGCGATGTCGCCTGGACGCAGGCTCAACCTACCACAGGGGCAGAGGGAACTTCCCGCAGCGGCACCTCGGCGATCCGCCAGGCGGTGGGATCGGCGACGAAGCGTCGCACCAGCGGGGCGAGGTCGCTGCGATGGCCGGACAGCACCAGCACCGAGGGCCCTGCACCCGAGACCACGGCGGGGTGGCCCTCACGGCGCAGCACCCTCATCAGCTCGATGCTCTCGGGCATGCCCGGCGCGCGCTGTTCCTGGTGGAGGCGGTCTTCGGTCGCCTCCAGCAGCAGCTCGGGGGCCCCGGCGAGGGCGTGGACGAGCAGCGCCGCCCGGGAGGCGTTGTGCACCGCGTCGGCATGCGGGACCTGCTCGGGCAGCAATCCGCGCGCCTGGTGGGTGGAGAGCGTCGCGCTCGGCAGCAGCACCACGGGACGCAGCACTCCATCGGCGCAGGACAGCGGCACCGCACGCGCGGCGCCGCCCTCCATCCAGGACAGCACCACCCCGCCCATGAGGGCCGGCGCGGCGTTGTCGGGATGGCCCTCGAACTCGGTCGCGAGCTGCAAGATGGTGGGATCGTCCAGTGCGCGGGGGTCGGAGATCATCCCTCGGGCGAGCAAAAGACCGGCGACGGTCGCAGCAGCGCTCGAGCCGAGGCCTCGGCCGTGCGGGATGCGGTTGACCGCGTGCAGCCGCAGGCCGGTCTGCGGCGCTCCGGCATGGTCCAGTCCACGGCGCAGCGCCCGCACCACCAGGTGGCCCTCACCCTCGGGCAGATTGCCGGAGCCCTCCCCTGGACCTCGATCTCCACCGACCCGGTGGTCGCCTCGACGCTGAGCTCATCGCACAGGTCGAGCGCGAGGCCGAGGGTGTCGAAGCCGGGGCCGAGGTTCGCCGAGGTCGCAGGGACCTGGACAGCCACCTGGGTGTTCTGGATCCTCACAGGCCGATGGCCTCCGCTGCGGCGGCGATGTCCACCGGCACCACGGTCGGGGTCAGATCGTGCTGGGTCATCGCGGTGTCGATGTCCTTCAGCCCGTTGCCGGTGACGGTGATCGCGATCGTCGCACCGGTCGGGACCAGCCCGCGCTCGGACTGCTGCAGCAGCCCGGCGACGCCGGCCGCGGAAGCGGGCTCGACGAAGATGCCGACCTCTGCTGCGAGCAGCTTCTGAGCGTCGAGGATCTGCTGATCGGTGACCGAGTTGATGAGGCCGCCGGAGTCGTCGCGGGCTTCCACGGCGAGGTTCCAGGACGCCGGGGCGCCGATGCGGATCGCGGTGGCGATGGTCTCGGGATCCGCGATCGGATGGCCTGCGACGAACGGCGCGGAACCGGCGGCCTGGAAGCCCCACATCTGCGGCAGCGAGTCGGTGATGCCCGCCTCGCGGTACTCGCGGTAGCCCATCCAGTAGGCGGAGATGTTGCCGGCGTTACCGACGGGGAGGATGTGGATGTCGGGGGCCCTCCCCAGGGCATCGCTCACCTCGAAGGCGGCTGTCTTCTGGCCCTGGAGGCGGTAGGGGTTCACCGAGTTCACGAGCTCGATCGGGTGTTCGGCGTCGAGCTTGCGTGCGATCTCGAGGCAGTCATCGAAGTTGCCATCGACCTGGATCAGCTTGGCGCCGTGCACCACGGCCTGGGCGAGCTTGCCCGCTGCGATCTTCCCCTGGGGCAGGAGCACCGCGCAGGTCAGACCGGCCGCGGTGGCGTACGCCGCGGCGGAGGCGCTGGTGTTTCCGGTCGAGGCGCAGACGACGGCGGTGGCTCCGTCGTTGAGCGCCTTGGACATCGCCGAGACCATGCCGCGGTCCTTGAAGGACCCGGTCGGGTTCATGCCCTCGACCTTGACGTGGACGTCGGCGCCGACAGCCTTGGACAGAGCCGGGGCGTGCACCAGCGGGGTGCCTCCCTCGCCGAGGGTCAGCAGGGTGTCGTTCTCGCTGAACGGGAGGTGCTCGAGATATTCGGCGAGGACGCCGCGCCACTGATGTGCCATTTGGTCATTCTCCTTCGATGCGCAGGACGGAATCGATGCTCAGCACCGTGGCGGTGGAGGAGAACACGTCCAATGACGCGGTCATCGCGGACTCCAGCGCCCGATGGGTGCTGATGCCGATGTGGGCGCGGACCTGTTCTCCCTCCTCGCGATGCTCCTCGAGCAGTTCCTGATGGATGGTCGAGATGGAGATCCCGTAGCTCGAGAGGGTGCCCGCGATCTCGGCGAGCACGCCGGGACGGTCCTGCACGGTCAGCGAGATGTAGAAGGCGCTGCGCAGCTCGTCGAGCGGGATCGACTCGAGCTCTGCGTAGCGGGATTCGCGGGGCCCCACTCCCCCGTGCACGCGAGCGCGCGCGGCGGAGACCACGTCGCCGAGGATCGCGGAGGCGGTCGGTGCACCCCGGCGCCCTGGCCGTAGAACATCAGCGACCCTGCGGCGTCCGCCTCGATGAACACGGCGTTGTACGCCTCGGCGACGGAGGCCAGCGGGTGCTCGTCGGGGATCAGCGCCGGGTAGACGCGGGCGGAGATCCTCTCGCCGCCCTCCTCCTCGATGCGCTCCACGATGGAGAGCAGCTTGATGGTGCGCCCCATCCGTGCTGCTGCGGCGATGTCCTGCGCGGTGACCGCGGTGATCCCCTCGCAGTGCACGTCGGCCAGGCGCACCCTGCTGTGGAACGCCAGCGAGGCGAGGATCGAGGCTTTCGCCGCGGCGTCATGGCCCTCGACGTCTGCCGTCGGATCCGCTTCGGCGTATCCCAGCTCCTGCGCGGTGGCCAGTGCGTCGTCGAAGCTCGCTCCGGAGCGGGTCATGGCGTCGAGGATGTAGTTCGTGGTGCCGTTGACGATCCCGAGCACGCGCTGGATCCGGTCACCGGCGAGGGATTCGCGCACCGGGCGCACCAGCGGGATCGCCCCGGCGACGGCGGCCTCGAAGTAGAGGTCCACCCCGTGGGCGTCTGCGGCCTCGTAGAGCGAGGCGCCGTCCTGGGCGAGCAGCGCCTTGTTCGCGGTCACCACGCTGGCGCCGTGGGCCATGGCGTCCAGCAGCAGCGATCGCGCCGGCTCGATTCCGCCCATGACTTCGATGACCAGATCCGCCTCGCGCACCAGGCGCTCCGCATCGTCTGTGAGCAGGTGCGCGGGCACGTGCTCACCGCGATCGCGGCCCAGTTCGCGAACGGCCACACCGGTCACCTCGAGCCGGCCGCCGATCCGGTGGGCGAGCTCGCTCCCCTGCTGGGAGATCAGACGCAGCACCTCGGTGCCGACGGTGCCGGCGCCGAGGACGGCGACACGGAGGATCGGGAGGCCCGGGGAGGCCGGGCTGCCGGAGTGGTGCAGTGACATCTGCGAGGTGGTCCTTCCACGGGGTCCGACGGGCGGGCTGAGATGGGCCCTCGCACTGTAGTCGAGGGCGGGGGCGTCCTGTGACCCTGCATGAACGTTTGCGACGGGCGGGCGGCGGGAAGATCAGCCCACGTCGAGACCGAGCAGATCCTCCTCCGTCTCCCGACGGATCAGGGTGCGGATCTCGCCATCGCGCACCGCGACCACCGGCGGGCGCGGGACGTGATTGTAGTTCGAGGCCAGGGAGTAGCAGTAGGCCCCCGTGACAGGCACCGAGATCAGGTCGCCGGTGCGCACGTCACCGGGAAGGTACTCGTCCTTGACCACGATGTCGCCGCTCTCGCAGTGCTTGCCGACCACGCGCACCACCTCGGGGCTGGCGTCGGAGACCCTGCCGGTGAGCAAGCATGAGTAGTCGGCGTCGTAGAGCGCGGTGCGCACGTTGTCGCTCATGCCGCCGTCGACCGAGACGTAGAGACGATGGTGCGGACCGCCCAGGCGGACGTCCTTGATCGTGCCCACCGAGTACAGGGTCTGGGTGGACGGCCCCGCGATGGCGCGGCCCGGCTCGAAGGACAGGTGCGGCACCTCGAGCTCGAGTTCTCGGCACTGGCGCACGACGATCTCGGCGATGCCGCCGGCGAGGGTCTCGGGGCTCTGCGGGGTGTGCTGGGAGTTGTACATGACGCCGAAGCCGCCGCCGAGGTCGAGCTGGTCGATGGTGTGCGCGAGCTCGTCCCGGACCTGGGCGACCAGTCCGAGCACACGGCGTGCCGCGACGTCGAAGCCGCCGGTGTCGAAGATCTGGGACCCGATGTGGGAATGCAGCCCCACCAGGTCCAGCCGCGACGCGGCGAGCGTGCGGCGCACGGCCTCGAGGGCGTCTCCCCGGTGAGCGAGAGCCCGAACTTCTGGTCCTCGTGGGCGGTGGCGATGAACTCGTGGGTGTGCGCCTCGACGCCCGTGGTCACGCGCAGCATGACGGCGGCACGCAGGTCGAGCTCCTCGGCGATCGCGTCGACCCTGCCGATCTCGTCGAGGGAGTCGATCACGATGCGTCCCACCCCGGCCTCGAGGGCGCGGCGGATCTCAGCATCGGACTTGTTGTTCCCGTGCAGCGCGATCCGCGCCGTGGGAAGCCTGCGCGCAGCGCGACGGCGAGCTCGCCGCCGGTGCAGACGTCGAGGCCGAGCCCGTCCTGCTCGACCCAGCGGGCGACCGCGCCGCACAGGAAGGCCTTGCCCGCGTAGTAGACGTCGGCGCCGGCGTGGGGTGCGAAGGCCTCGGCGAAGGCGTCGCGGAAGGCGCGGGCCCGGTGCCGGAAGTCGTCCTCGTCGAGGATGAAGGCAGGGGTGCCCACCTCCTCGGCGATGCGATGCACGTCCACCCCGCCGACCTCGACAGAGCCCTCGGCGCTGCGGGCGGTGGTCCGCGACCACAGGCCGTCGATCAGGGTGTTCACATCGGTCGGGTAGGGCAGCCAGGTGGGGGCCGCATCGTTGCCGTGGAGGGCTCCGGCCTCGTGGGCGCGCATATCTGCTCCTGGTCTCGCACATCCGCCCCGGCGCAGCGGCCGGAGGGTCGCGCCGTCGGCGCCCTCCGAGCGTAGGCGGCGGGCGAGCGCCGACGCAGTTCCGTCCGCTCCGCGAACGCCGTCGCAGCGGTGTCCTTCCACCCGGTCGGGCACTGTCCGCGCAGGTCAGAACCCCAGCTCAGGTGACGAGGGCGGGACCTCCGCACGGTCCGGGTGATCGATCGCACTTGATAGTGTCGAGGTAACGCGCGAGAGCCGACCGCCATCGCCCTCCGGCGTCCGGCGCGGCTCCTCGCGCTCTCATACGAATCGACGCGAAGGAGATCCGGTGCCCTCAGCATCTTCCACCCAGCACGGTCAGCGCCAGCACGAGCTGGTGGTGGTCGCCAATCGACTTCCGGTGGACTCGCGGACCCTCCCTGATGGCGCCACCGAATGGGTGACCAGCCCCGGCGGTCTGGTCACGGCCATGGAATCGGTGATGCGCACCGTCGACTCGGGCGCCTGGGTGGGGTGGGGCGGCTCCGCCGGGGAGGCTGCGGACCCCTTCGACGCGGACGGCATGAGCCTGTACCCGGTGCGTCTGGACCAAGAGGACATCGAGCGGTTCTACGAGGGCTTCTCCAACGCCACCCTGTGGCCGCTGTACCACGACGTCATCGTCGATCCGGAGTTCCACCGCGGCTGGTGGGACACCTATCTCTCCGCGAACCGGCGCTTCGCGGAGACCGCCGCCCCGGTGGCCTCACCCGGCGGCACGATCTGGGTGCACGACTACCAGCTCCAGCTGGTACCGCAGATGATCCGTGCTAAGCGCAGCGATGTGCGGATCGGGTTCTTCAACCACATCCCCTTCCCCTCGGTGGAGCTGTTCTCCCAGCTGCCCAAGCGCAACTCGATCCTGCGGGGTCTGCTCGGCTCGGACCTGCTCGGCTTCCAGCGCGAGAGCGATTCCCTGAACTTCGTCTCGGCGGTGCGGAAGCTGCTGGGCTACCACGTCGAGGGGATGACGATCTTCGTCCCCGGCCTCGGTGCCGCTCCGGTGCGCGAGGTCGAGGTCCAGACCTTCCCGATCTCGATCGACTCCGCCGCCGTCTCCGCCCCACCGAGGATCCGGAGATCCGCGAGCGCGCTATCCAGCTGCGCCGCGACCTGGGCGATCCGGAGAAGGTCGTGCTCGGGGTGGACCGGCTCGACTACACCAAGGGCATCCGGCATCGCCTCAAGGCCTGGGGCGAGCTGCTGGACGACGGGTCCATCGACCCGCACGAGACCGTCATGATCCAGGTCGCGACCCCGTCGCGGGAACGGGTGGAGGCCTACCGTCAGCTGCGCGACGAGGTCGAGCTGACCGTGGGGCGGATCAACGGCGAGCACGCCCCGATCGGGCGCCCAGCGGTCTCGTACCAGCATCATTCCTTCAACCGCCGGGACATGACGGCGCTGTTCATGGCGGCTGATGTGGTGCTGGTGACGGCGCTGCGGGACGGCATGAACCTGGTGGCCAAGGAGTATGTCGCCTCGCGACCCGATCTGCATGGCGTCCTCGTGCTCAGCGAGTTCGCGGGCGCCGCGGACGAGCTGCGCGCCGCGGTGCTGGTGAACCCGCACGACATCGACGAGTTGAAGTCGGCGATTCTGCGGTCGCTGGCCATGCCTGCCGAGGAGCAGGAGGAGGCGATGCGCTCCCTGCGCCACCAGGTGATGGAGCATGACGTGCAGACCTGGGCACACAACTTCCTCCAGCAGCTCGAGGAGTCGGGCACTCCGGAGCAGGTGGTCACTCCGACCGTCCACCTGACCGGAGACACCCCGAGCGAGGCCGGTGCCGTCGATGCCGCGCTCACACAGTTCTCCGAGGTGCCGCGGCTGCTGATCGCCTCGGACTTCGACGGGGTGATCGCCCCGATCGTCGCGGATCGAGATGCGGTCCAGCCCGACGCTCCGGCGCTCGGCGCGCTGCGGGAGCTCTCGGAGCTGCCCGGCGTCGCCGTGGCGCTGGTCTCGGGCCGGGCGCTGGCCGACCTGGATTCCCATACGCGCATGCCCAGCTCGGTGGTGCTGGTGGGCTCGCACGGCGCGGAGGTCGGCGCGCTCCCGCCGTGGATGCAGTCCGAGGTGCTGGACAAGTCCGCCCTGGCGATGTCACCGGAGAAGGAGGAGCTGCTCGCCTCGATCACCACGACCCTGCGCCGGATCGCGCGCGCCCATCCGGGCACGGAGGTGGAGACCAAGCCGACCGCCGCAGTGCTGCACACACGCAATGCGAAGGGACGCGGCAGCATCAACGCCACCGACTCCGCTCTCGAGTACGCGATGACCCTGCCCGATGTCACGGTGACCCCGGGCAAGGAGGTCATCGAGTTCGCGGTGGTCCCCACCTCGAAGGGCGTGGCGGTCGACACCCTGGCGCGGGCGAGCGCCGCCGATGCCTGGCTCTACCTGGGCGATGACGTGACCGACGAGTCCGTCTTCGCTCAGCTCGGCGAGAGCGACCTGGGGATCAAGGTGGGCGGCGGCGACACCGCCGCACGACTGCGGATCGCGGACACCGAGGCGGTCCGGGGCGTGCTGAAGCGACTGCTCGAGCTGCGCGGCGAGAAGAACTGACCGTCCCACCCGGACAAGGGAAGAGCCGGGGCATCGTCTCTCGACGATGCCCCGGCTCTTCCTCTTGGTGCCCGCGACAGGATTCGAACCTACGACCTTCCGCTCCGGAGGCGGACGCTCTATCCACTGAGCTACGCGGGCCGACCACGAAAGTCTAGCAACACCTCGGCGCGAGGGACGACCCTGCCCGCGGCGCGGACGGCGGTTGTGAGCGGGACCTCATCACAGCAGCGGCAGCTGGGCCCCGTGGAGCACTGCAGAGGGGTCCGCGGCGATGCCGAGCCCGCTGGGCTCCGCTCCCGAGCGCACCAGCAGGTCACCGACCGCGGCGATCATCGCCCCGTTGTCGGTGCACAGCCTCGGCGGCGGGATGCGCAGCTCGATGCCGGTCTCATCGCACTTCTCCTGCGCCACCGCGCGCAGGCGAGCATTGGCGGCGACCCCGCCGACGATGACCAGGGTGTCCAGTCCGCGTTCGCGCACCGCGCGCACGGACTTCTTGACCAGCACGTCCACCACGGCCTGCTCGAAGGAGGCGGCGATGTCCGCGACCGGCACCGGTTCGCCGGCGCGCTCGAGGGTCTCGACGGTGCGGGCGACAGCGGTCTTGAGCCCGGAGAAGGAGAAGGTGTACGGCGCATCGCCTTGGCGGAGCATCGCCCGCGGGAAGGAGAAGGCGGTGGGGTCACCCTCGAGCGCGGCGCGCGAGATGACCGGGCCGCCCGGGTAGCCGAGCCCGAGCAGGCGAGCCACCTTGTCGAACGCCTCGCCCGCGGCGTCGTCCAGGGTGTCGCCGAGGTGCTCGATCGGGTCGCGGACGAGATCGCCGACGGCCAGGATCGAGGTGTGGCCGCCGGAGACGATCAGCACGATGCTGCGCTCCGGCAGCGGACCGTGCTCGAGGATGTCCGCCGCAGCGTGGCCCGCCAGGTGGTGCACGCCGTAGAGCGGGGTGTCGAGCGACCAGGCGATCGCCTTCGCAGCGGCGAGGCCGACGTGCACGGCGGTGGCGAGGCCGGGGCCCGAGGTCACGGCGACATGGGTGATGTCCTCGCGCTGCACGCCTGCGTCGTCGAGGGCGAGCTGCAGGGTGGGGACGACCGCATCGAGGTGGGCACGGGCGGCGATCTCGGGGACCACTCCCCGAAGTCGGCGTGCTGTGCGGCGCTCGAGGCGAGCCCCTGCCCCAGGAGCCTGCCCTCGGAGACGATGCCGAAGCCCGTCTCGTCGCAGGACGACTCGACGCCGAGGACGATCGGGGCCGACGTGGTCGTCACCGCAGGATCGACATCGGGTTCGAGTAGTTGCCCGCCTCGTCCATCTTCGCGAAGTGCAGGTGGCAGCCGGTGGAGCGGCCGGTCGAGCCGACCGTGCCGATGGTCTCGCCGGCGGAGACGGTGGCGCCGACCGAGGTGTTGAAGCCCTGCAGGTGGTAGTAGCCGGTGATGACGCCGTTGCCGTGGTCGATCTTGACCCGGTTGCCGGAGGCGTTGTTGTACTCGACTGCGACGACGGTGCCGGACTGAGCGGCGGAGACCGGGGTGCCGCAGGAGGCGCCGAAGTCGACACCGTTGTGGCTCTTGTAGTAGCCGAGCACGGGGTGCATGCGACCGCCGTAGCCGGAGGTGAGCGGTCCGTCGACCGGACGGAGGTAGCCGGAGGAGCCGATGGGCTCAGCGGCCCCGCCCTGCTCGGCGGCCTCACCCTGCGGGGCGACCTCAGGCTCGGGCTCGGGGAGCGACACCTCGATGCCGGTGCCCTCCTCCTCAGCCTCTTCCGCCTTCTCGGCCTCGTCGGACGCCGGGGAGGTGCGCTCCTCGCTGCGGCTGGCGTCGCTGTCCTCGTCGCGGGTCTCGACGGCGGCGTTGCTGGCCTGCGCGTCCTCGGCGGCGGGGAGCGCCACCGGGGCGATCGCGGCGGCGGGCTGCTGGGCGGGGGCTGCGGGCTGGGCCTGGGCGAGGGCCTCACCCTGCGGGGCGGCCTCGTCGATCCCGGCCGCGGCGGCGGCGAGCGGGGCGGCGATCGTGGCGGTTGCGAGGACTCCCAGGACACCGACCTTCAAGGCGCTCGCCGGCAGAGCGGAGTCGCGGTGGGTCCCTCCGACTGCACGGTGCTTGCGCACCGTGGCGCGTCCGTCGGCGCGATGATTCGCCACGTGTTGACCTCTTCCATTGCGACTGCGTAGTTCTCGTCAATATCTTCTGTCCGCACGCGACGCCGGACAGGGGAAGTACGCGTCGCCGAACAACCTCGCCAAACCTACGTGCCACGGCGGCGATTGGACGAGCAGGTCAACCGGGTCATTGCCAAGTTTTTGCCATCACGCCCCAAAGGTTGCCCGATCTTGACGAGCAGGGGCCGCACAGAGGCGCAAGATCACCTGCGGCGCCTCGGGGACGATCCGTGGGTCACACCGCGGAGATCCGGGCGGCGCCGTCTAGAGTGGCCCCTATGTCGACCCCGGACCAGACTTCATCCAGCGGCACCGCGCCCGTGCGCGTGGTCGTGATCGAGGACGAGCCGACGATCACCCGCGCGATCGCCGACCGACTCACCGCCGAGGGCTGGGAGGTCTCCACCGCCCTGGACGGGCCCTCAGGTGTGCGGATGGTGAGCGAGGTGCGTCCCGACGTTGTGGTCCTGGACGTGATGCTCCCCGGCTTCGACGGTCTCGAGGTGTGCCGCAGGATCCAGGCGGACGAACCCGTGCCGGTGCTCATGCTCACCGCCCGCGATGACGAGACCGACATGCTCGTGGGGCTCGGGGTGGGCGCCGACGACTACATGACCAAGCCCTTCTCTATTCGCGAGCTCGTCGCACGGCTCAAGGCGCTGCTGCGCAGGGTCCGGCGCACCGGAGCCCCCGCCCCCACCGAGGCCGAGAAGCAGGAAGCGCTGCAGTTCGGTGATCTGGTGATCGACCGTGCTGGGCGCAGGGTCATGCGCGCGGGAGCTCCCGCCCACCTCACCCCCACCGAGTTCGACCTGTTGCTGTGCCTGGCCGGTGCGCCCGGGACCGTCCTCACCCGCGAGCAGCTGCTCGCGGACGTCTGGGACTGGGTCGATGCAACTGGCACCCGCACCGTCGACTCCCACGTCAAGGCGCTGCGGCGCAAGCTGGGTGCGGATCTGGTGCGCACCGTCCACGGCGTCGGCTACGCGCTGGAGATCCCCGAGGAGCCGGAGGACGGCACGGCAGCGCCCGCACCGAGAGGCCCCTCGGACCTCGCCTCGCTGCCCACCCCGAACCTGCCCGACGACGACTCGTGACCCCTTCGGCCGAGCTGGCCGGCTCCCGCCGCAGGGTTCCCGACCGCCTCGATGTGCGTCCCCTGGATCGCTTCCGCTCCTTCAAGGTCAAGCTGGGAGTCCTGGTCTCCGCGAGCGTCACCGTCGCGGCCCTGCTCACGCAGGTGAGCATCCGTGCGGGCATCGAGCCGCTGCTCGCACTGCCCCTGGTGGTGATCGCGGCGCTGGTGTTCACGCAGCTGCTCGCCCGCGGCATGACCTCACCCCTGCGGGAGATGACCGGCGCGGCCCGGGCGATGGCGCGAGGCGACTACAGCCGGCCGGTCCGGGCCAGCAGCCGCGACGAGGTCGGTCAGCTCGCCGCCGCCTTCTCCACCATGGCCTCCGAGCTCGAGCAGACGGACAGGATGCGCCGGGATCTGGTCGCGAACGTCTCCCACGAGCTGCGCACCCCGGTCGCCGGCCTGCGCGCCCAGCTCGAGAACCTGGTCGACGGGGTCACGGAACCGGATCCGGCCGCCCTCGAGGTCGCGCTGACCGAGACCGAGCGCCTCTCCCAGCTGGTCGACCATCTGCTGGATCTTTCCCGGCTGGATGCCGGTGTGGTCGAGCTGGACGTCGAACCGGTGGAGCTGACCCCGTTCCTCCACGAAGTCTCCGACGCCGCCGCACTGGCGACGGGCGGCCGCGACGTGCGCTGGATCATCGAGGTGGATCCACCCGACCTATCGGTCCCGGCAGACGCCGCGCGCCTGCACCAGGTCATCTACAACCTGCTCGAGAACGCCGCCCGGCATTCACCGGCAGGCGGGCGCATCCACATCTCGGCGGCCCGCCTTTCCGAGGCGGACGGAGTGCGGATCGACGTCCATGACGAGGGGCCGGGCATCGCCCGCGAGGACCGCTCGCGGGTGTTCGAGCGGTTCCAGCGCGGCGGCTTCGCGGACTCCTCGGGAGGCACCGGGCTCGGGCTCGCGATCGCACGCTGGGCGGTGGGGCTGCACGGCGGGACCATCGAGGTGCTCGACGACCCCCGCAGCCCGCACGCGCAGGAGGGCCGTTCCTCACTGATCCGGGTGGTGCTCCCGCTCGACTCCCCCACGGCGTGATATCCCGCACCCCGTGCGCTTCCCACCTCGCGAGGAGCCCTCGACCGCGCGCGTCGCAGGCCTGGTGACGTTAGGCTGTGGACATCCGTATCTCTCGACCGTGAGAAGGCTGGCGATCTCAGAGTGTCACAGCAGACACAGGACTCCGACTCCGCGGAGTTCGGTCCGAATCAGTGGCTCGTGGACGCGCTCCGCGAGCAGTGGCAAGAGGATCCCTCGAGCGTCGACCCCAGCTGGGCGGAGTATTTCGCCGACAGCGTGGTGAACGCCGGGCCCTCCGGCTCGTCCGGGGACACCTCGACCTCCTCCGAGGCGTCGACGACGACGCCTGCGAAGGACCCCGAGCCCGCACCGGAGCAGGACGCTCCCGGCGCGAAGGCTGATCCCCGCCGGCGAAGCCCTCGAAGGCCCCCGCCGAATCCTCCTCCACCTCGGCCGCATCTCCCGCGGCCTCTTCCCAGCCCGCGAAGGAAGCACCTGCCGTGAACGACGATCCCGCGACGTCAGCGAAGCCGGCCAAGAAGGCGCCGGCCGTCTCCACCACGTCGGACCGCCCTGCGAAGGTCCCCACCACGACCGCGCAGATCCCCTCCGTGGAGCTGCGCGAGCCCGAGCGGGTCAAGCTGCGCGGACCGGCTGCGGCTGTCGTGCGGAACATGGACGAGTCCCTCGGCGTCCCGACCGCCACCTCGGTGCGCGACGTCCCGGTGAAGCTGCTGTTCGACAACCGCCTCGTCATCAACAACCACCTCAAGCGCCACCGCGCCGGCAAGGTCTCCTTCACTCATCTCATCGGCTGGGCGATGATCGAGGCGATCACCGAGATCACCGACCTGAACAATGGCTTCGACGTCGATGAGAAGGGCAAGCCCCTCCTGCTCAAGCGCGAGGACATCAACTTCGGCCTCGCCATCGACATGCCGCGCCCCGACGGTTCGCGCGGCCTGGTGGTGCCCAACATCAAGGCGGCCCAGCGCTTCGATTTCCGCGGCTTCTGGAAGGCCTACGAGGAGGTCGTGAAGAAGGCCCGCGCGGGCAAGCTCACGATGGACGACTTCTCGCACACCACCGTGTCGCTGACCAACCCGGGCGGCATCGGCACCGTCCACTCGATCCCCCGTCTCATGCAGGGACAGGGCGTGATCGTGGGCGTCGGCGCGATGGACTACCCCGCACAGTTCCAGGGCGCGAACCCCGCGACCCTCGCGGAGCTCGCGATCTCGAAGGTCATGACCCTGACCTCGACCTACGACCACCGCATCATCCAGGGCGCCGCCTCCGGCGAGTTCCTCAAGCGGATGGGCGACAAGCTGCTGGGCAAGGACGGCTTCTACGACCGCGTCTTCGCCGCGCTGCGTCTGCCCTACCAGCCGGTCCGCTGGGTCCCGGACAATCCGTTCAAGCACACGGAATCCGAGCGCCTGGCGCGGGTGATGGACCTGATCCACTCCTACCGCGTGCGCGGGCACCTGATGGCGGACACCGATCCGCTGCAGTACAAGGTGCGCACCCACCCCGATCTCGACGTCGAGACCTACGGGCTGACCCTGTGGGACCTCGACCGCTCCTTCCCCACGCGCGGGCTGGGAGACAAGGACCAGCTCACCCTGCGCGAGATCCTCGGAGTGCTGCGCGATGCGTACTGCCGCACCATCGGTGTGGAGTACATGCACATCTCCGATCCGGAGGAGCGGGCCTGGATCCAGCAGAAGATGGAGACCCCGCGCCGTCCGTTCGACAAGACGGAGCTGACCCACATCATGGATCGCCTCAACGCCGCCGAGGCGTTCGAGACCTTCCTGCAGACGAAGTTCGTGGGCCAGAAGCGCTTCTCCCTCGAGGGCGGCGAGGCCGTCATCCCGATGCTCGACGCCGTGCTGCATGGAGCGGCCCACGACGGCCTGGACGAGGTCGCCATCGGCATGTCGCATCGTGGCCGGCTCAACGTGCTCTCCAACCTCGCCGGGAAGAGCTACGGCCAGATCTTCCAGGAGTTCGAGGGCAACTACGGCCAGAAGCTCGGCTCCGGCGACGTCAAGTACCACCTGGGCACCGAGGGCACCTACACCTCGCATGACGGCGAATCCACCAAGGTCTACCTCGCCGCGAACCCCTCTCACCTGGAGGCCGTGAACCCGGTCCTCGAGGGCATCGTCCGCGCCAAGCAGGACCGCCTCGAACGGCCCGAGGAGTTCCCGGTGCTGCCGGTCCTCGTCCACGGCGATGCGTCCTTCGCCGGGCAGGGTGTGGTCACCGAGACCTTGAACCTCTCGGAGCTGCGCGGCTACCGTACCGGCGGCACGATCCACGTGATCATCAACAACCAGATCGGCTTCACCACGCTGCCGGACTCCTCGCGCTCGTCGTTCTATTCGACCGACGTCGCCAAGTCCACGCAGCTGCCGATCTTCCACGTCAACGGCGACGATCCCGAGGCCTGTGTGCGGGTCGCCGAGATCGCCTTCGAGTTCCGGCAGAAGTTCCACCGCGACGTCGTCATCGACATGGTCTGCTACCGCCGCCGCGGTCACAACGAGGGTGATGACCCCTCGATGACCCAGCCGGAGATGTACAAGCTGATCGGCGAGAAGCCCTCGACCCGCAAGCTGTACACGGAGGCCCTGATCGAGCGCGGCGACCTCACCGAGGAGGAGACCGAGGGGCTGGTGCGCAACTTCCAGGAGCACCTGGACGAAGCGTTCGCCTCCACCCGCGACTCGAAGTCCGGCGCCGCTGAGGCGAACGTGCAGGGCCTGGATCTGCCCGATTCGCAGCAGGGCTCCTCGGCACCGGCCGAGGCGCAGACTGCCGTGGACGCCTCCGTGCTCGAGCAGATCGGCACGGCCCACAGCCAGGTCCCCGCGTCCTTCACCGTCCATCCCAAGCTGATGACCGTGCTGCAGCGACGTACCCAGATGGCGGAGTCCGGGAACATCGACTGGGCCTTCGGCGAGCTGCTCGCCTTCGGCTCGCTGCTCCTGCAGGGGCATCGGGTGCGCCTGGCGGGCCAGGACTCGCGACGCGGCACCTTCGTGCAGCGTCACAGCGTGCTCATCGATCACGAGAACGGCGACACCTGGACCCCGCTGTCCCATCTCTCCGACGATCAGGCGCGCTTCAACGTCTACGACTCCTCGCTGTCGGAGTTCGCGGCGCTGGGCTTCGAGTACGGCTACTCGGTCGAGAGCCCCCAGGCCCTGGTGCTGTGGGAGGCGCAGTTCGGCGACTTCGTCAACGGCGCGCAGACCATCATCGATGAGTTCATCTCCGCCTCCGAGCAGAAGTGGGGCCAGAACTCGAGCGTGGTCATGCTGCTCCCCCATGGCTACGAGGGGCAGGGGCCGGACCACTCCTCCGCCCGCATCGAGCGTTTCCTCCAGATGTGCGCGGAGGAGAACATGCGGGTGGCGGCGCCGTCGACCCCGGCGAGCTACTTCCACCTGCTGCGCAAGCAGGCTCTCACCGACCCGAAGAAGCCGCTGGTCGTCTTCACCCCGAAGTCGATGCTGCGCAACAAGGCCGCGGTGAGCTCCGTGGAGGACTTCACCTCCGGGACCTTCGAGCCCGTCCTGCCGGATACCACCGTGGATCCGGCCGGCGTGCGGCGTGTGCTGATCGCCTCCGGCAAGGTCTACTGGGACCTGGTGGCCCGTCGCAAGGCCACCGAAGCCGACGACACCGCGATCATCCGCGTGGAGCAGCTCTACCCGCTGCCCGCCGAGCAGCTGAAGAAGGCGGTCGACAGCTACCAGGACGTGCAGCTGGTATGGGTCCAGGAGGAGCCGGAGAACCAGGGCGCATGGACCTTCATGGCGATGAACTTCGCCGTCGAGGTCGGTCGCACGCTCCGGGTGGTCTCCCGCCCGGCATCCGCCTCCCCGGCCACCGGTTCGAACTCGACGCACAAGATCGAGCAGGAGGATCTGCTCGATCGGGCCTTCGAGGCCTGATCCCGCTCGCGGGCCACGGGTTCGCCCCGTGGCCCGCGACGCCGTTAGTGTTGAGGTTCCCGTCCCACAGGAGGTCCCGGTGCCCACCGTGCCCATGACGCCCGCCCCGGATCCGGACTCCCGGATCCGGATCATCGCGCTCGGAGACGAGCTCCTCGCCGGGGTCGGTGATGCGCGCCCTGGGGTGGCTCGGCCGAGCGGTGGCAAGCGAGCAGGGGGCCGAGAGCCGCATCGACGTCTTCGCCGCGGCGCTGCCCGGGGAGTCCTCTGCGGACCTCTCGGAGCGATGGGACGCGGACGTGCAGCGGCGCTTCTCCACGCAGGGGCAGGCCGACGGGTCGATCGACCACCGCGTGGTCGTGGCCATGGGTCGCGCCGACGTAGGGTCGGGGATCTCCCTGGCCCGGTCTCGGCTCAACCTCGCCAAGATCCTCGACGGGCTCGAACGCCTGCGCATCCCCGCTTTCGTGGTGGGCCCTCCGCCCAGCGCCGACCCCGGCATCACGAACGGCGTGCGCGAGCTCTCCTCCGCCTACGAGGATGTCTGCTCCCGTCGTCGGATCCCCTACGTCGACACGGTCGGGGGCCTGGCGGGCCACGACCAGTGGGAGAGCGACATCGCCCGGTCCCCGGCGATCACCCGGGGCAGACCGGGTACGGGCTGATGGCCTGGCTGGTGCTGCACACGCGGGCTTCGGCTCCTGGCTGGGCACCTCCTCCTGACCTCGCCCCGTGGGCAGCGTCCATGCTGAGTGACCTCTGCCTCAGCACTGGCCGCGGCCCCCTGCGGCGAAGATCCGCGCCGGTCGCGGTGTGGCATACTCGTCTGGTTACCGGGCGAAGGAAGGAGATCGTGATGAGCAAGCGAGGACGCAAGCGCAAGGCTCGCCGCAAGAGCGGCGCGAATCACGGCAAGCGCCCCAACAGCTGACCGTGATGTCGCCGAGAGCGACATGACGAAGGGCCCCTCCCACGCGGGAGGGGCCCTTCGTCATGTCGTGGTCCGCGCCGCTCAGGGCGCGGGGTACGTGCGGCGGGTGGTGGTCGAGGTGGTGGTCACGCTGACCGTGCTGCCGTCGGTCTCGGTGCGGGTCACCGAGACGGTGCGGCACTGCACGGCGATGCGCTCGTGCAGCTCCGAGGGAGCGCGGTCCGCGCAGCTGCGGCGCACCAGCTCCTTCATGAGTCGCACCTGCTCCCACTCCTCGAGGCACTCGGGGCAGTCCGCAGTGTGCTGGCGCATCCGCTCGACGAGCTCCTGGGGCAGTTCTCCGTCCAGTGCCTCCTCGAGGCCGTAGCGCAGGTCCCGCCCGCGCCGCAGCTGCGCGCTCTCGTGCGCTGCGGGGTCGCTGTGGCTCATCCTTCCTCCTCCCGGTCCTTGGATCCGGTGCTGTTGCTGTCCTGTGAGTCGGAGCCGGCGCTCGCGGCCTCCGGGTCCTCGCGCAGGAAGCCGCTGCGATAGGCGTAGTCGGAGAGCTTCTCGCGCAGCTGGCGGCGCCCCGGTGCAGCCTCGACATGACGGTGCCGATCGGCGTGTCCATGATCTCGGCGATCTCCTTGTAGGCGAAGCCCTCGACGTCGGCGAGGTAGACCGCGATCCGGTAGTCCTCACGCAGCTCTCCGAGGGCGTCCTTGACAGCCGAATCCGGCAGGGTGTCGAGCACCTCGGTCTCGGCGGAGCGCAGGCCGCTGCTGGTGTGGCCGGCGACCTCTGCAAGCTGCCAGTCCTCGACCGTGTCGGTCCAGGCCTCCTTGGGCCGACGCTGCTTCTTGCGATAGATCGAGATGTAGCTGTTGGTCATGATCCGATACATCCACGCCCGCATGTTCGTGCCGGGGGTGAACCGGTCACGCGCCCGGAATGCCTTGACGAAGGTGTCCTGGACCAGATCCTCGGCGTCGTGGGGGTTGCGGGTCATCCGCAGCGCGCCGCCGTAGAGGGAGTCCAGATGCGTGAGCGCCTCGGACTCGAAGTCGAAGTCCGCGGCAGCGTCCGGCAACGTGTCGACGGCAGTGCGGTCGACATCTGGAGGGCCCGCATCAGGGCTCGGGGTGGGATCTGTCTGGATCATCGCCCTCCAACCTACGCCACACGGCCGGTGCGGAGCGCGCTCTATCAGTCCTGCGGTCATGCATCGTCTCCTCTCCCGGCCGCGGCCGACCTTGCGTGGTCAGGCCGAATCCAGCCTGCCTCACCACCGGGTGCAACGCCTCCGGCCCGGCGGATGTTCCCTCCGCTGTAGTCTGGACGCCGGTGACCTGCCGGACACGGCCGGATCACCGGACCTGCTGACACCCGTCAAGAACGTGAGGACACCATGGCCCTGGTCCGTCGCATCGCACGACCGCTGCTCGCCGCTCCCTTCATCTTCGAGGGCGTGCGCACCGCACTGCACCCTGAGCGAGAGATCGATGTCTACCCGCAGGCCTTCGACGCGGTCGATTCTGCGATCTCCAACAGCCCAGCCCCCGGCTTCCTCGACGCACGCACCGTGGTGCGGGCCACGGGCGCCATCGCAGCCGGAGCCGGGATCCTCTACGCCACCAACCGTTACCCCCGCACGGCCGCGGCGGCTCTGCTGCTGACCACGTCGGTCGGCTGGGCGGGCCGCAAGAAGGTCTGGGAGCTGCGGGGCGAGGAGCTGACCCACGAGGTCCAGTCCATCCTCACCGACGCCGGTCTCCTCGGCGGTGTTCTCCTGGCCGTGGTCGATCACGACGGTCGCCCCTCGCTGGGCTACCGCGCGAACAGCTTCATCGAGCGCAGCCAGAAGAAGGCCGCGGCCAAGCAGCGCGAGCTGGAGAAGAAGGCCGGGAAACTGGAGAAGAAGGCGAAGGGGGCGGTGCATACCGCTCAGAAGCAGCTCTCGGTCCAGCAGGGTTGAGACGATGATGTCTGATGTGCTGTGGAACGCACCCGTCGCCGCCCAGCCGGTCGACGCGCTGGTGCGGGTCCCGGGCTCGAAGTCGCTGACGGCGCGCTGGATGCTGCTGGCCGCCGCAGCCGCTGAGCCCTCCGTGCTGCGCGGTGCCCTGGTCTCGCGCGACACCCGCCTGATGCGGGATGCGCTCGAGCGGCTCGGCGCCGTGCTCGAGGTCAGAGACGGCTCGCTGCACGTCTCACCGCTGCCGCCGCCCACAGAGCATCCCGGCGACCCGGTCGAGATCCACACCGGCCTCGCGGGCACGGTGATGCGATTCGTGCCGATGCTCGCGGCGCTGCATCACGGCGATGTCCGCTTCACCGGTGACGATGCAGCGCTGCTGCGCCCGATGGATGCGGTCATCGATGTGCTCCGCCAGCAGGGGGTCGAGGTCACCGAGCACGGTGAGCCCGGGCACCTGCCGCTGACCGTGCACGGCACCGGCCGTCTGCGCGGCGGCCGGGTCGAGGTCGATGCGTCGGCCTCCAGCCAGTTCGTCTCCAACGCACTGCTGGTGGCGGCGCGGGCGGAGCAGGATCTGGAGCTGGTGCACGTCGGGCCGGTGCTCCCCTCGCTGCCGCATATCGAGATGACGCTCGATACGCTGCGTCAGGCCGGCGTCGATGCCTCCCACCGGGTGGACGACGACGGGCGACACAGCTGGAGCGTCACCCACGGCCCGATCCGTCCGGTGCAGGTGACGATCGAACCGGATCTGTCGAACTCGGGCCCGTTCCTGGCCGCGGCGATGGTCACCGGCGGCACGATCGCTGTCGATGACTGGCCGGAGACCACCACGCAGCCCGGCGATTCCTACCGTGAGCTGCTGACCCGCATGGGTGGCGAGGTCTGGCGCGAGGACGAGTCGGTCTGCGTGCGCGGCACCGGCACCATCCGCGGCATCGAGGCGGACATGTCCGCGGTCGGCGAGCTCGTGCCGACCATGGCGGCGCTGTGCGCTCTCGCGGACTCCCCATCCCGCCTCACCGGGGTCGCCCACCTGCGCGGTCACGAGACCGACCGGTTGAAGGCCCTGGCCACGGAGCTCTCGAAGCTCGGAGCCCGCACCGTCGAGCTCGAGGACGGGGTGGAGATCCACCCCGGGCCGCTGCAGGGAGCAGTGTTCGAGAGCTACGAGGATCACCGCATGGCCACCGCCGGCGCGATCATCGGACTGCGGGTCCCGGGCCTGCGGGTGGTGGACATCGGCACCACGCAGAAGACCCTCCCCGATTTCGTGGGGATGTGGCTGGCGATGCTGCACCCGGAGCCGGCGGTGGACGACGCGTGAGCCGCTCGGCCCGCGACTACGACGAGAGCGATGTGCGCGTCCGCCCCAATCGGCGCGGCTCCCGCCCTCGTACGAAGGATCGGCCCAAGCATGAGGACGCCGTCACCGCCCGCGTGGTCTCCGTGGACCGCGGGCGGTGGCGGACCGTCGTCGGCGAAGGCACCGAAGAGCAGCGAGCGGTCACCGCGATGCGTGCCCGGGAGCTGGGCCGCTCCGCCATCGTGCCCGGCGACCTGGTAGGTCTCGTCGGTGACGTCTCCGGGCGCGAGGGCTCCCTCGCACGGATCGTGCGGATCCAGGAGCGCAGCTCCTTCCTGCGGCGCAGCGCCGACGACGACGACCCGACGGAGCGGCCCCTGGTCGCGAACGTCGACCTGATGGTGATGGTCACCGCCGTCGAGAACCCCGAGCCCCGCGGCGGCATGATCGATCGCTGCCTGGTCGCGGCCTATGTCGCCGGGATCGAGGCGCTGCTGGTGCTCACCAAGACCGATCTTCGCTCTCCCGAGGCGTTCCTGACCTCCTACTCGCCGCTGGGCCTCGAGCATGTGGTGACGCGGCGGGAGTCCCCGGAGGAGGCGGTCTCTGCGGAGGCGCTCGGCATCGTGGGATTGGAGGAGCTGCGGGAGCGGCTCTCCGGTCGGATCAGCGTGCTGATCGGCCATTCGGGAGTGGGAAAGTCGACGCTGCTGAACGCCCTGGTGCCGGGCACGGACCGCGCCATCGGCGTGGTCAACGATGTCACCGGGCGCGGCCGGCACACCTCGTCCTCTGCGCTCGCGATGCAGCTGCCGGAGGATGACGGCTGGGTGATCGACACCCCGGGGTGCGCTCCTTCGGCCTGGGTCACGTGGATCCGGGTGAGCTGCTGGACGCCTTCGCGGATCTCTCGGCACTGGCCGAGCACTGCCCGCGCGGCTGCTCGCATCTCGAGGACGCCCCGGACTGCGCGCTGGATGCCCTGGGTCGCCGACGGCGGGGCCGGCACTGCGGGGCCCGCCCGCTTGGTCTCCTACCGGCGCCTGGCGACCGCACTGCAGGAGAACGACCCATGGGACCTGTGACCTGCGTACAGGCCGTCGGACGCTCGATGTGACCCGGTGTCCCGCAGGGTCCGCGTCGCTGCGCGGAGCGGGGCTCCCGGGCCCGTAGTGTGGGCGCATGTCGAGTCGATTCGCCGATGACCTGCGCCTGGCCCACGTGCTGGCCGACGCCGTGGACCAGCTGACGATGTCCCGCTTCAAGGCGCAGGACCTCGAGGTCTCCACCAAGCCCGACCTCACCGAGGTCACCGACGCGGACCGCGCCGCCGAGCAGCTGGTGCGCTCGCAGCTCTCCCGTTCCCGGTCCCGTGATCAGGTGATCGGTGAGGAGTTCGGCAGCACCGGCGCCTCCCCGCGCCAGTGGGTGATCGATCCGATCGACGGGACCAGCAACTTCGTGCGCGGGGTGCCGGTGTGGGGCACGCTGATCGGGCTGATCGAGGATGGTCGGCCCGTGGTGGGCCTGGTCTCCGCGCCCGCCCTCGGACGTCGCTGGTGGGGCGGCGAGGGTGCGGGTGCATGGACGGGCACACGAATCAACAGCGCCTCCCGCCTCCAGGTCTCCTCCGTGGACAGCATCGATGAGGCCTCGCTGTCGTACTCCTCGCTGCACGGCTGGGCGGAGCGGGAGCGGCTGCCGCAGATGCTGAACCTCATGCAGCGTTTCTGGCGCACTCGCGCCTACGGGGACTTCTGGTCCTACATGCTGGTGGCCGAAGGGGCGGTGGATGCCGCCTGCGAACCGGCGCTCGCGCTGCACGACATGGTCGCGCTGGCCCCGATCCTCACCGAGGCGGGAGGGCGCTTCACCTCGCTGGACGGCGAGGACGGCCCCTTCGGCGGTGACGCCGTGGCGACCAACGGGCTGCTGCACGAAGAGGTCCTCGAGGC
The DNA here is from genome assembly GCF_014400405.1 of Brachybacterium sp. Z12. Classification (GTDB taxonomy): domain Bacteria; phylum Actinomycetota; class Actinomycetes; order Actinomycetales; family Dermabacteraceae; genus Brachybacterium. The sequence continues at coordinate 2,169,136 of NZ_CP060496.1, forward strand.
TCTCGCCGAGCGCCGGGGCTGAGACTCGCTGACCTGCGATGGGCCCCGGATCACCTTCAGAGGTCCGCCCAGGGGCCTCCGGCGCCTCGGGGTGCACGCCATCGGTAGACTCGTGACGTCGTGACCCCGAACTGTGAAGGGATACATCCCCCTATGACCGTCAAGCGCGTCGCCCTCCTGACCGCAGGTGGCTATGCCCCCTGCCTGTCCTCCGCCGTCGGCGGTCTCATCGAGCGGTACACCGAGCTGGTGCCCGACGTCGAGATCATCGCGTACAAGCACGGCTACTGGGGGCTGCTCTCCGGGGAGAAGCTCGTGGTGGATGACGAGGTGCGTGCGAAGGCCGGCCTGCTGCACAACTACGGCGGCTCCCCATCGGCAACTCCCGCGTGAAGCTCACCAACACCGCGGACCTGGTCAAGCGCGGTCTGATCCAGGAGGGCCAGAACGCCCTCGAGGTCGCCGCGAACAAGCTCAAGGCCGACGGCGTGGACGTCCTGCACACCATCGGCGGCGACGACACCAACACCACCGCCGCGGACCTCGCGAAGTACCTGCACGACAACGGCCACGAGATGCAGGTCGTGGGCCTGCCCAAGACGATCGACAACGACATCGTGCCGATCCGTCAGTCCCTCGGTGCACAGTCCGCCGCGGAGCAGTCCAGCGTCTTCGCGCAGAACATCGTCGCCGAGCACGGCTCGAACCCGAAGATGCTCATCATCCACGAGATCATGGGCCGCGCCTGCGGCTACCTCACCGCGCAGGCAGCCGAGTACTACCAGACCTGGCACTCCCAGCAGGAGTGGCTGCCCGGGATCGGGCACCGCGCCGAGCGCTGGGACGTTCACGCCGTGTTCCTGCCCGAGCTGGCACTGGACATCGACGCCGAGGCCGAGCGTCTCAAGGCTGTCATGGACGATGCCGGCTGCGTGAACATCTTCCTCTCCGAGGGTGCGGGGATCCCGGAGATCGTCGCCGAGATGCAGGCGCGTGGCGAGGAGCCGGAGAAGGATCCCTTCGGCCACGTCAAGATCGATACGATCAACCCCGGCCAGTGGTTCGCGAAGCAGTTCGCCGAGAAGCTGGGCGCGGAGAAGGTCATGGTCCAGAAGTCCGGCTACTTCTCCCGATCCGCGAAGGCGAACGCCGATGACCTGCGCCTGATCAAGTCGATGACCGACTACGCCGTGCAGGTCGCCCTCGAGGGCGGCTCGGGCCTGATCGGGCACGACGAGGAGCGGGGCGATGTGCTGCGCGCCGTCGAGTTCGAGCGCGTCGCCGGGCACAAGGCCTTCGACATCTCCCAGCCCTGGTTCCATGAGGTCATGGAGCGCACCGGCCAGAAGATCGTCCCCGCCCAGGCCGGCTGATACGGCTGAGGACGACAGGGCCGCCGACATGCTGAGCAGCGCTCGGCGGCCCCGCGTGCGCACCTGGCGCCGCACCCTTCGCGCGCTCGCCCTGACGGGGCGGGCGCGCGAAGCGCATCCGGGGACCGATGACTCCGACATCCTCCACCTGGGCCCCGGCCCGGCCGCGACAGCGCTCATGGAGGACCGCGGACCCCTCGCCCCGGCCCGGCTGCTGCGGCCCCGCCAGGGCAGGCTCGGAGACTGCTGGGTGATGGCTCCGATGCTCGCGCTCCACGAGACTGCACCGGAGCGGCTGCGGGCGCTGCTCACCGCCGAGAGCCACGGGATCGTGACCGTACGCCTGCCCGGTGTCGCGACGCCGCTGCGCGTGGATCGACGTTTCCCCGTCGACGAGCACGGGGTGTTCCAGTACGGCCGACGGGACGGAGCGAACCCAGGATGGGTGGGCGCGCTCGAGAAGGCGATCGCCGCCCATCTCGCCGCGGACTACGCCTTCCTGCAGCGCGGGTTCGCCCGCTTCGGCTTCGAGCTGCTGCTGGGCGAGCGGGTGCACTCGCAGCTGCGGATGCCGAGCGCCGCACAGATCATCGCCTGGCGCAGCGAGGGGCGCGCGATCGCCGCGTCCACGCATCCCTTCAGCGGACGGGTGTCGACCATGGCCGGGCCGCTGCCGAGCAACCATGTGTTCGCCGTGGTCGGGGCCAATGCACACAGCGGCCATGTGCGGCTTCGCAATCCATGGCGTCCTGAGCACCTGCTGGTCATCGATGCCCGCAGCTTCCGGCGCGGGTTCCTCTCGGTGGATGTGACCGGCCCGCTGCGCTGACCCTGGTGCCTGCTCAGCGCCGCGCTGCGTCGAGCCAGGCGTCGGCGATCAGGCGGTGCCCGGGCGGGGTGGGATGCACTCCGTCCTCGGCGATGGTGCTCGGTGTGTGCCCGGCCGCGAGGGCGTCTGCCAGCACCTGCTCGAGGTCCACGGTCCGGTGGCCATGCTCAGCAGCGAGACGACGGATGATCGCGACCTTGCCGTCGAGGTCGCTGTGGATCCGCGCCGTCTGCTCGTCGACGTCCGCGACGAAGGGGATGATCATCAGCACCGGTGCATGGGGCACGGTGGCCGCCAGCTGTGCCAGCAGGTTCCGTAGTAGCCCTGCTCGAAGGATTCCTCGCTGACGTGCTCGCCGCGGGTGAAGCTGTGCCAGGAGTCGTTCACTCCCACGTAGATCGTCACCAGGTCGGGGGCGAGATCCAGACAGTCAGGGCCGAAGCGGGCCTCGAGGTCAGCGACCTTGTCCCCGCCGATCCCGAGGTTGATCACCGTCGCGGTCGGCTCATGGGCCGCGTAGTGATCCGCGAGCAGGCGCACGTAGCCGTGCCCGAGCTCCTCGGGGTCCTCTCGTCGTCCGGCGTCGGTGATCGAGTCGCCGATGAAGAGCAGGGTGCGGGAGGCGGGGGCGGTGGTCGCAGTCATGGCGGACATCGTGCCAGAAATGCGTTGCAGAAGTAGCTCGAATGACCTGCGGCCATTCGCAGCGCAACGGCTGCCACCATCGGGTCTTCGACGATGGACCCGACGATGCTTCCGAACTCCGCGCCGTAGACTCGCCGTCAACCGCTTGCGCGTCCGATGCCGATCCCGCTCGCGACCGCCCCACCTCGGATGACTCGTAGGAGTTCTGTGATGCCTGCCCTCACCCTGCCCGCGCTCCCGTTCCCGCTCGTCCCGTCGCGGGCTCCGTGGGAGGTCGTCGGAGAGGACGAGCTGCGGGCCACCTCCCAGCCCAGAACCGACATCTTCATCGCGCCGTTCCCCGGCGCGGAGCCGACGCTCGATGCGGGGACCCTGTTCGGCACAGCGCCCGAGGGCGACTTCCAGCTCAGCGCACGGGTCACGGTCGGCTTCCGTTCGAAGTTCGATGCCGGGGTGCTGATGCTCTGGCACGATGAGGAGCACTGGGCGAAGCTGTGCTTCGAGTCCGCTCCGGACGGCAGCGCGACCGTGGTGTCGGTGGTCAACCGCACAGTCTCCGATGACGCGAACGCGATGATCGTCGACGGCGAGCAGGTGTGGCTGCGGATCAGCCGGATCGATGGCATCTACGCGTTCCACAGCTCGTTCGACGGCCTGCGGTGGGACATGGTGCGCCTCTTCGCCCTCGACTCCCCGGCTCTCTGCAGATCGGCTTCGAGGTGCAGTCGCCGACCGGCGAGGGCTGCGACGTCGTCTTCGACCAGATCTCTTTCACTGCAACGCGCCTGGAGGATCAGCGCGACGGCTCCTGAGCACGCCTGGCGCCTGGGAACCAGGCCGCTGAACAGCGATTCCCGTCCCACCGGTTCAGCTCATGGTGAGCAGCTTCAGTCTTCTCGGTGGCGATGTCGTAGACCGCTACATGGCGAGCGGACCCTCTCAGAAGGGCGCCGTACGCAGTGGTGGATCCCACCGCGCCGGCCGAGTTTTCAGGCTCTTCGCAGGTGGGGGTAGCTGCGGTGCGTGGGGCTGGCGCGTCGGTGGCGGGATAGACGTCGAGGTCCTCCGATGATGGAAGTTCCTACGCTCGCCATCCGAAAGACCTCGACGTGCCCAACGCTACCTTCGACGCCCCTGACCTGACGACCTTCGCTCGTGTGGATGAGCTCGGCTTGGTCGTGGTCGGCCAGCACCTCACTCCCGCGCGGGCAGTGCTGGAATGTCGCCTCGCCGACGAAGATCCGTGGTGCCGGGCTTGTGGAGCACGTTCGACCTCGCGGGGAACGGTCTCGAGGTCGCTGGCGCATGCCCCGTTCGGGCACCGTCCCACGACGTTGCTGGTGCGGATCCGCCGATACCGGTGCGATCACTGCGGGAACCGCTGGCGCGAGGACACCTCGACCATCGCCCCGGAGCGGGCGAAGCTCACTCGCGGCGGGATCCGTTGGGCATTGGAAGCGCTGGTGGTCGATCACCTCTCGATCGCACGCGTCGCTGCTGGGCTGGGCGTGGCCTGGCATACCGCCAACGACGCGGTTCTGGCTGAGGGCCAGCGCCTGTTGATCGATGACCCGGCCCGCTTCGATGGCGTTGCCGTGATCGGCGTGGACGAGCACGTATGGCGCCGCGCCCGGTGGATGGTCGGTCACCCTGGTCGCCGCAACAGCGCCGACCAGGGTGACGACGGCGATCCCGAGCGGGGGGCAGCACGTCAGCGGTCGCGGTGCGAGAGCATCATGCGGCGTCACCGCGACGATCAGTGCTGAGCCTTGCAGGACCCTGTCGTCGGAGAGATCCCGCAGGGCGACGGTGTCGCCTTGGCGAAGCAGCCTTGCGCTCTTGCCCCCGACGTACCTGACGGGCCGCGACAGTCGCGCCACCCTTCTCCCGCCGGCGGCGGCCAGGCGCTCGCGATCGGCCACGTAGTGGCGGTCGTAGGCCAGCCATGCTGTGTCGGGGATGTCGGCGAGCGTCGCGAGGTCCTCAGCAAGAGCACGGTGACCGCGTACTCGCCGGCGAGGAAGAGGGTGAGCTCCTCCGGCAGGAGGTTAAGACTGAAGGCCGCGTCCTCGGCGCGGGTGTCGGTGTCGTCGATCCACTCCCGCAGGTACTCCCCGGTGCGACGGCGTAGTCGGTCGCACTCGGGTTGGTGTCCCTGGTCGGAGCCGCGGTCGCCGGAGGAACGGTGGCGAGAGGCGAGGAAGCGTGCTGGTCGGTCGGTGTTCCGGACATGGCCGGGTCTCCTTGGGGAAGCAGGTGAAGTGCATGAACGAGAGGAGCCCCCGACATCTAGTCGAGGGCTCGGGTGCGGGATTTGCTCGCTCAGCGAGTCTCGGGATCTGGCGTTCTATAGCCGCGGGTGTCGCTGCCCCCGGGCGAGCTGCCTGTCCTCGGTGGAGTCGAACTGGGCAACATCGCCAGCGGAGCGTTACTCATCGCAGTCCGGTCCGTATCGGCCGCGCGGATCAGCATGGTTTACTCACTACTCGATCGCCTGGCATACATATCGCCAATTTCGGACACAATGCCATTCGCACAACGCGAACAGGGCGGTGAGCTTTAGCGAGGGGGTGGACCTCAATATTAGACCATGATAGCGTCGATTGTGATTCGGGTCACCCGAGATCGGATTAATGGTCCCGCACGCAACTGTCATTGGAGGAACATGACACGCGGAAGAATAGCAACACTTCTGGTCGTCGGGGTCATAGTAGCCCTCGCGGGGCTGTCCCAATTGATCGTTGACTCAGGTATAGCATGGTTGGGGGTGTTAATGCTGCTCTCCGCCATACCACTGTTCGTGGTCTCGATGAGGGCGGCTAGCGATTCCAAGAAGCATTAATCTTACGCCTCCCAATAAAGTAGACAGCACGTGCTACAAGGAACGCAGAGAACCAGCGACACTCGACTCGTCCTGGGCTTCGATGCCTCGTGCGGCAAATGCAGTTCGATGGCCAAGCAATTGAAGAGCGACGTCGGCTCGGCGGTCGACGTTCTCCCTCTGAATAACCCCCAGATGAAGGAGTGGCGCACCGACGTCTTCTCCGACCCGCCCTGGGCACCCACTCTGATCCGTGTGGATTCGGACGGCACAGCACTCGATGGATGGGTCGGTTGGAAGATCGGCCCTGTGTTGGGGTCGAAACTCGGACCTCAGGCCGCAGCGCGCGCCCTCAAGAACATCGGCGAACTCCGCCTCGAGGCCAATGGCGGCCGATGGGGCACGGTGAGCAGAGCCCGGACCAGCCGTCGTGGCCTCGCCCGGCTGGCATTCGGTGCCGCCGGACTAGCAGCGGGTGCCGCCACCGTGACCGGTATGTCTGGTGCTGCATTTGCGAGGGGCACCACGTCGAATCTCCAGGTTTCCGGCGAGGACACGTTCGACGAAGCATCAGCTCTGAGTCTTCTTCAGAAGCAACTGGACTCCGCCGACGCCAAGAACGTCCTAGCCTTCTCGACGGCCACAGCGCAGACCGCATCGACGTCCGGGACACCGGAGGTCGGGGCGAAGCGCATGACACTTGCCGACGGAACCATCTCCGAGGCGTCGTACACGTACGACAAGCAGACAGGCAAAATGATCGTCGTGCAGGAGAACTCCGAACTCGTCGACGGCCGTGCCTCAATTGCCTGGGTTCTCGAGGTGACCGAGGACCCGGACAACTTCAACGAGTCTTCCTTCAAGATCCGGGAGAAGAGCGTCAACGGTGCGCTCGTGAGGCGTCTCGACGGTGTCGTTGATAGCGAGGGTCGGGCGACGTTTGATGTCGCTGCGGATGACCCGGACCCCTGCGGAGGATGCAACGGCATCTGCCGGGTCGGTGGCGAAGAATTCCGCGAGAGCTGCTACTCCTCGAGCGTCGTTTCCTGCATCCTCTCCGCGGCAGGTTGCGTCGGTTGCATCGCGTGTTCGGGAACGGGCGCGTGCATCTTCTGCGCGATCACCTCATGCGGTGGCGTGCTGCTCAGCTGCTGCAATGAAACGAGTGGTCCCGCCTGCGAGAGGTGCAACCGCGTGTGCTGATCTCGCGCGAGAAATGGAAGAGGCCCGTCCCAGCTCATGGCTGAGGACGGGCCTCTTCTACTCAGTTGTTAGGGGGATGAAGCAGCTCGCTCGGGAGGATAAGCATTCGGCCGGCGGCTTCGCCGGCCCCGTCAGATCTCATCGTCCGTCGGGCTCCGTACTACTCTCGCGCCATCAGGATCAGCCCGTTGCCGCCTAGCGCGGGCTGATCTTCTCGGCGGACGACCCCGGAAGCAGGCACAGCCTTGGACTCGACCTCAAACTCTGGAGAACGTCGGCCCGGCCTGCATCCGGATCTTTCCCAACGGCAGGGCTTCGCCCTGCTCGACGAAGCAGCCTCTGCACGGAACCTGCTGAGGGACGCGATCCAGGCGATCCGCGGCATGAGCCACGTGAGCACGGATGGCGACGCCGTCTTCACGCTCGGCAGCATCGGTGTCGTGCCGTCGTCCATCTCGACCCACTCGAAGTAGCCGGTCATCGGCACCACCGCGCGGGAGCTCGCGAAGCCGGCTCGGAACATGCCGTTCGTGTGCGCCGTCTCGAAGCGCGCCTTGATGGGTCGCGGGCCCATCTCCTTGGCCCAAGCGGGCTTGAAGCCCCAGCGCGCGAACTCCACGGTCCGCTGCACCTCGCCCATCTCTTCGTCGTAGTGCTCGCGCACCACCGGAGCCTTCGTGCGGGGCGCGACGGAGAACACCGGCTCCCAGTCGAAGTCCTTCTGTGGGTGCGCGGCGTACGAGTGCAGCAGTCCCATGCGGTCAATCCGGGTGAAGTGCGCAGAGACGGCGTCGACGGCAATCTTTTCAGTATCCATCGTTCAGTTAGCGCGGCTTTCGATCGCCGCTGCATCCTCTGTGCGTAGACGTCGTGACTGGTACAGATACGCCCCGATCAGGCGGATGAACTCGTCCGCAGTAGAGCCGAAGTCTCCAGGTGGTGAGCTCCTCGGGCCGCCTCGGGCCGAACAGGGTCCGGGCAACTTCCGTAACCTGAGACGGCGACATCGGCGGCGGTGGACAGCATCGACCGCAGTGCATTGTCAGCGCCCCAACAGTCGAGTGCCGCATCGCATGGCAATCGCCATGCTCCTGGCGGAAGAGGGCATCCTCTTCCTCGTACATGGCCCGCTCCTGCTCTGTGTAGTACATCGAGCCCTTGTCTTCCCAGGAACCGTCCCTTCTGTAAGGGCGACTGCATCCTGGACAGGGCTCTCCAGCGCTGTACTGCTCCCAGGTGAGCGTTGGGACGTCACACCGTAGCGCGTCGTGAAGCCTCGAAACCTGACCCTGCGCGCTCTCGGCCTCCTTGCTCACACTGAACGGAACGGCGAGATCTCCGAGCCGCTCGTACTCCGCCATGTCGTCCATGCGCTGAGGGTATCCATGTCGGGAGACAGCAGGGCAACTCGTAAGAACTCTCGCCCCTCGGCAGGCGGCTCGCCCACCTTCACTGTGCTTCACTGTGCGGCGTTCGGATGCTTGCGTATAGGTCTGCGTATAGGTTCGCGCTCTAGAGGGCAAAGCAAAGGGACCCCGGTCAGTGTTTCCACTGGCCAGGGTCCCTATCTCGTAGCGGGGGCAGGATTTGAACCTACGACCTCCGGGTTATGAGCCCGGCGAGCTACCGAACTGCTCCACCCCGCGTCGACATGTGTAACTCTACGACCCCGTCGCCCTCGCGTCCAACCAGAGGCCCTCCAACGTGTGCCATGACACGTTCACGGGCCGTTCACCTGCCTGAACGCCGGAACGCCCGCCCGGATCCGGTGAAGCACCGGAGCCGGTCGGGCGTCCCTGGGTCGGCGATCGGTCAGCCGGCTGCGCCGTCGGAGGGCTCCGGACTTCCGGTGCCGTCGAGCTCCTGGTTCGCCGCGATCGCTCTCTCGAGCGCATCGGCCATCCGCTCCTGGGCCTCGCCGTATGCGGTCCAGTTGCCGTCGGCCATGGCGGTCTCAGCGTCCGCCACAGCGGTGTCCATGTCCGTCAGGGCCTGGTCGAGGCGCTCCTGGGCGGAGCCGGCCGCCGGCGGTGCCGGGCTCTCCTCGCCGCCCTCATCCTCAGCTGGGGCCTCCTCGCCCTCCTCGACGGTGCCATCGCCCGTCTCGGCGTCGGCAGTGCCCGAGGGTGCATCGGGGTCGATGACCTCTGCTGCGTCGCCGGCCTCGGCACCCGAGTCGCCGCCGAAGACGAGGTCCAGCGCCTCGTCCAGGGTGGGCGCGAAGCCGATCTTCTCGCCGAAGGAGACCAGCACCATCTGCAGCAGCGGGTACTGGGTGCCTCCGCCGGCCTGCGAGGACTGCAGGTAGACGGGCTGGACGTACAGCAGCCCGCCGCCCACGGGCAGTGTCAGCAGGTTGCCGTTCTTGACCTCGGAGTTACCGGACTTCAGCAGGTTCAGCGCCTGCGAGACGTTCGGTTCCGCGTTGAACGTGGCCTGCACCTGGCCGGGGCCGTTGACCGGGTTCGAGGATGGCAGCACCAGGAGCGTCATGTCCCCGAAGGTGTCAGCCGGGTTCCCCTCGGTGTTGCCCGTCTCGGAGTCCACCGCGAGGTAGCCGGTGAGCACGTTCTGCCCCTCGGACGGGATGAAGCTCGAGGAGAGCATGAAGCGTGGGTCCTCCGCGTCCGGCATCTGCATGGTCAGATACATCGGCGGCTGAGGTGCCTGCTCCCCCGTGGTGCCATCGGGGTTCGTCGGTGCCGGGACCGTCGGGTCCGGCGGGACCTGCCAGAAGTCCTGCTGCGTGAAGAAGTCGTCCGCATCCGTGACGTGGTACGTCGCGAGGATCTCTCGCTGGGCCTTGAAGTAGTCCGCCGGGTAGCGCAGATGGGACATCAGCTCGCCGCTGATCTCCGAGGCGGGCTGGAGCGCGTCGGGGAACACCTCGGACCAGGCCTTGAGGATCGGATCCTCCGTGTCCCAGGTGTACAGCGTCACCGAGCCGTCGAAGGCGCTGACGGTGGCCTTGACGGAGTTGCGCATGTAGTTCGCGGACCGCTCGCGGTTGTTCGCGGTGCTGTTCGGGTTCGTCTGGGAGTCGTTGACCGTCTGGTCCAGGTCCACGGACTGGGCGTACGGGTACTCCGTGGTGGTGGTGTAGCCGTCCACCACCCACACCAGCTGGTCATCGACCACGGCCGGATACATCTGGGAGTCCAGGGACAGGAACGGAGCGACCTCGCGGACCCTCTGCTGGGGGTCGCGGTCGTAGAGGATCTGCGACTCGTCGTTGAGGTAGTTGGAGATCACGATGTTCGGATCGCGGAACTTGATCGCATACAGCAGCTGGTTGAAGAAGCTGCTCACGGCCGGCCCGCCATCACCCTCGAAGGTGTTGTAAACCTGGTCGCCACCCTCCTCGTCATCGGTGCTGCCGCGCTGGTAGTCGAACTCCTCGGGCTCGCTGCCCTCGGGAGCGCCGACGATCGAGTAGTCCGGGGAGTGGCGGCCGAAGTAGACGCGCTCCTCGTGTTCGGCGAAGGCTCCGTCACCCGGCACACCGGACTGCAGGAAGCTGGGCTCGCCGTCGGCGTTGCGGCGGTTGCCGTGCGCGGCAGCGGTGCCGTAGCCGTGCGTGTAGATGATGTGCTGGTCGACCCAGGAACGATCGGCCAGGCCGAACTTGTCCGGACGCAGCTCGCGCACACCGATGACGGTGTCCTGCAGCTGACCGTCGATCTCGTAGCGGTCCACGCTCAGCACGTCGTCGAAGCCCCAGTAGCGGCGGTTCGCCTCACGCTGCTCGAAGGTGGGCGAGATGATGTTGGGGTCCATCAGGCGGATCTGCGCCGTGGTCGAGGCGTCCTCGCGCAGCGCTCCCGGCTCGGCGTCGGTGGTGGCCGTGTACGGCACCTCGTTGACGTCGTCGAGGTTGAAGGCGGCGCGCGTGGCGTCGATGTTGTTCTGGATGTACGGCTGCTCGAGCGCGCGCTCGTTGGGCTGGACCTGGAACTGCTGGATCGCCCACGGGTAGAGATTGCCTACCACCAGGGTGGACAGGATCATCAGACCCGCGCCGATCGCCGGGATGCGCCAGTCGGAGCGGAAGATCCACACCACGAACAGCGCGGCCACCACGATCGAGGCGATCGCGAGGATGGTCTGGGCGGGCAGGATGGCGTTGTGGTCCGCGTAGGAGGCGCCCTCGAACCGCGAGTGGGTTGCGGTCAGCAGGTCATAGCGCTGGAACCAGTGGCCGGCGCCGAGGAACAGCACGTAGATCGTGGCCAGCACTCCGAGGTGCCGACGGGCGGACCTGGTGACCTCGAGACCGCTGTCCTGACCCCAGCTGACACCGCCGTAGATGAAGTGCCCGACCAGCGCGCCGACGATAGAGACCAGCAGCACGAACTGCCCGAAGGCGATGAAGAGGTCGATCAGCGGCAGGGTGAACACGTAGAACGAGATGTCGTTCTCAAAGATCGGGTCGACCTGACCGAAGTCCTGCGGGTGGAGGAAGAGCTGCACGTCCTGCCAGCGCCGGGACAGGGCGAGCCCGCCGAAGGCACCGATCACGATGGGGGCGCCGTAGGTGAGGCCGCGGCGCAGCGGGTCCACAGCCGCGCGGAACTGCTCGAGGGCTTCCTGCTCACGCGTGACCGGCGGGTACACGGGACGCTTGGAGTAGGCCATCCGCAGGCTGAGGAACAGCGGAACGGCGAACACCACGAAACCACTCAGGAACAGCACCGCCTGGGTTCCCCAGCGCGTCATGAGCACGTCCGTGAACTCGAGCTGGTCCATCCAGAGGTACTTGGTCCACACCTCCGAGGCGACGACCAGGAGGACGATCAGCGCGACGAGCACGCCGATCGTGATCGCCAGCGGGGAGATCCGCCTCGGACCGCTGGAACTCGCATCGGGGGCAGGACGTGGACGCGGCCGTGGCATATCGCCGAACGGGGCGGAGAAACTCACAGATAACCTCAGGTGCCTCGGTGTCGGGGCCCGCGGTCGCTGCTGCAGTGCAGGAGGGGTGACCGAGGCTCCGGGTACAGTGTGGTGCCGCCGCGGGAAGCGGCGGTCCTCCTATTCTGTCAGGCCGAACCTGTAAGGGACCTCTCGATCCGATGACGACTCCGGCCACCGACCCCCTCGACGCCCCGACTGCGGCCCTCGCCGCCGCCGTCCTCGAGGTGGCACGCCACCTCGAGGGGACTGATCTGCCCTCCCCACGCCTCTTCGCACTTGCACGCAGCGGCGAGCTGATGAAGGCCTCTCCCTCACTCGCAGCGCTCCTCGGCGCGGACGGCGACGGCACGGGCGCCCCCGACGATCTGCACCTGACCCCGATCGATCTCGAGGACGGCTCCCCCGTCAGCTCCGATCCCCTCACCGCACTGGAGTCGGTCCAGTGGCCGGATCTGGCCGCAGGTGGTGCGATCATCTGCGACCTCGCACCGTCAGCCTGGTCGGTGCGCGAGGGCGAGGCTGAGGGGAGCTTCCTTTGACCGGTCCCTGCGGGTGGTGGTTGCTGCGCTGGGTGACGGCACCACCTGGTCGGCGCTGGACCGCGGCGACGAGAAGGGTTACGTCCTCGGCGCCGCGCTGCTGCCGGAGATCACCCGGGCGCTGGTCCAGACGCTCCGCAGCACCGACTGAGCCCGCCTCAGAAGGCCGGTGCCAGTGTGTCGTCGTTCGACGCCTCGGTGCTGAGCGGGTCATCCTCGCTGTCGCCGGTCTCCCCGTTCTCCATCACCTCTCCGGTCTGCGGATCATGCTCGGGCACGTCCTCGACGCGCAGGGGGCGGGTGTAGATGGTGGTCCCGTACGTAAGGTCGTGACCGATCGCCTCGGCCTGGATGTTCAGCGAGTGGCGCGGGATGTCGTCCGTTCCGGTCCACTCCGAGGTGCTGAGCCGGCCGGTGACGATCAGCGGCTGCCCCTTGCGCACCGAGGTGAGCAGGTTGCGCGCCAGCTGCCTGCGGGCGAACACCGTGATGAATTCCGTCTTGCGATCGGCGAAGTCCTGGACGGACGCGTTGTAGTAACGACCGGTGACCGCGATCCGCACCTTCGCGGTCACGGTGCCGTTGTCGTGCTTGTGCTCGGTGGGATCGCCGGTGGCGTTCCCGATAAGGGTGGTCTGGATATCGCGCATGGCGGTGTCCTTCCTCAGATCCGGGGCTTTCCCGGCGTCGGCTCCCTGCCGATGCCCTCAGCGTTCCCCGAGCGCGCCGCCCGCTCCAGGGCCGCGCTGATCCTGTGGATGACCGTGGGGTGTGGAGGAACGGTCGGCTCTGTCGTGACCACGCCGGCCGGACGGATCCGGACAGCGCAGCGGCCGGCCCCTCCACGAGAGGGACCGGCCGCAGCACGGAGCGGGCCCGGCATCGCACCGGGACGGCTCAGGAGATCAGGCGCTGGGGATGACCAGGCCGGACGCGTTCTTCCGCGCGTTCTCGAAGCGTGCCTGGACATCAGCCCAGTTCACGATGTTCCAGATCGCCTTGACGTAATCGGCCTTCACGTTCTGGTAATCGAGGTAGAAGGCGTGCTCCCACATGTCCAGCTGGAACAGCGGGATCGTCGCCACCGGCACACCGTTCTGCTGATCGTAGAACTGCTCGATCACGAGCTTCCCACCGAGGGGCTCATAGGCGAGCACAGCCCAGCCCGAGCCCTGGATGCCCAGCGCCGCAGCGGTGAAGTGCGCACGGAACGCATCGAAGGAACCGAAGAACTCCTCGATCGCCTGCGCCAGCTCACCAGTGGGCTTGTCGCCACCCTCCGGCGAGAGGTTCTTCCAGAAGATCGAGTGGTTCGTGTGACCACCGAGGTTGAACGCCAGATCCTTCGAGAACTGGTTCACCGTCCCGAAATCATTCGCCTCACGCGCCGCAGCGAGCTTCTCCAGCGCCGTGTTCGCGCCCTTGACGTAGGTCGCGTGGTGCTTGAGTGGTGCAGCTCCATGATCTTCCCCGAGATCGAGGGATCCAGCGCGCCGTAGTCGTAATCGAGATCAGGAAGCGTGTAGTCAGCCATGGATCATCCCTTCGTCGTGGTGGGTGCGGAGCCTGCTGTGCGGGATCCGCCGTGCTGTCCATCCTGCCACGATGCGCCCTGAGAAGGCAGGGCGGAGGCGTCTTCGCGAGACGGTCAGGGGGCTGTGATCGTCCGGTGTCGCACCGTCGGGTCACAATGGTGCGATGGCCGCGTCCCGCCACCGACTCCCCTCGTCCTTCTCTGCCGCCACCTCGACATGGTTCGAGGAGTCGTTCGAGGCGCCCACCCCGGCGCAGGCAGCGGCATGGGAGGCCATCGAGCGCGGTGACGACACCCTGGTGGTCGCACCGACAGGATCAGGGAAGACCCTCGCCGCGTTCCTCACCGCGATCGACCGCCTGGCCACGGAGCCGCTCCCGGCGGATCGACTGACCGATCGGACGGACTCCCCACACGCTCCAGCGCACGGGCCCGGCGCGGGCGAGGTGCCACGAAGGTCCTGTACCTCTCCCCGCTCAAGGCGCTCGGCGTCGACGTCGAGCGGAACCTGACCTCCCCTTGGTGGGGACCGCGCGGGCGGCGGAACGCCTCGGTGCCCCTCGCTCGGAGATCAGCGTCGGGGTACGCACGGGCGATACCCCGGCCGCGGAGCGTCGGCGCCTGATCACCCATCCCCGGACATCCTCATCACCACACCTGAGTCCCTGTTCCTCATGCTCACCTCGCAGGCGCGGGAGACGCTCCGCGAGGTGGACACCGTGATCCTCGACGAGGTGCATGCGGTGGCGGGCACCAAGCGCGGCGTCCACCTGGCGCTGTCCCTGGCCCGGCTCGATGCGATGCTCGAGGTTCCGGCGCAGCGCATCGGCCTCTCCGCGACGGTCGAGCCCGTCGACGAGGTCGCCGCCTTCCTCACCGGCGCCGGCCGCTCCCGCGAGGTGGCGGTGGTGCGGCCCGAGTCGACCAAGAGCTGGGACCTGTCGGTGACCCTGCCGGTCGCGGATCTGCAGGCGATCGAGCCCCCGGCCGATGCGGTCGACGACGAGGACGTCTCCGGCACGATCTGGCCGCATGTGGAGCGGGCCGTGCTCGAGCAGGTCCTCGCCCACCGCTCGACGATCGTGTTCACCAACTCCCGCAGCCAGGCGGAGCGCCTCACCGGAAAGCTCAATCGCCTGCATGCGCGACGGCTCGCCGCGCAGGGCGATGAGCACGCCGACGGCACCGGCGCGGAGGGCTCTGGGAGTGCTGACGTCGAGGACATCGCCCGTGCCCACCACGGGTCGATGTCCAAGGAGATCCGCGCACAGATCGAGGATCAGCTGAGATCCGGAACGCTGCGCTGCGTGGTCGCGACCTCCTCCCTCGAGCTGGGGATCGATATGGGAGCGGTGGATCTGGTGCTGCAGGTCGCCGCGCCGATGTCCGTCTCGAGCCTGCTGCAGCGGGTGGGGCGCGCGGGGCATGACGTCGGTGCGACCTCGACTGGTGCCCTCCATCCCCTGCACGCCGCAGACGTGCTCCGCTCCGCGGTCGCCGTGCAGGAGGCCCTCGCGGGACGGATCGAGCCGCTCTCGGTGCCCCGCAACGCGCTGGACGTCCTGGCCCAGCACACGGTCTCGGCCGCCGCCATGGAGGATCTGCAGATCGACGAGTGGTTCGATCTGGTCCGCTCCGCGCACCCCTACCGTGGGCTGCCCCGCTCCGCCTTCGACCAGACGATCGATCTGCTCGCCGGGCGCTATCCCTCGACCGACTTCTCGGAGCTGCGGCCCCGGCTGGTGCACGACCACGACACCGGCATTCTCTCGGCCCGCCCCGGCGCGCAGCGTCTCGCCGTCACCAGCGGCGGCACGATTCCCGACCGCGGGCTCTACCCGGTGCACCTGGTGGCGGGCGATGAGGACAAGCAGCCCCGCCGGGTGGGTGAGCTCGACGAGGAGATGGTCTACGAGTCACGGCGCGGAGACGTGATCACGCTCGGCACCACCAGCTGGCGGATCGAGGAGATTACGGCCTCCCGCGTCACCGTCTCCCCCGCTTTCGGCCTGAGCGGTCGGATCCCGTTCTGGCACGGCGACGGTGACGGGCGTCCCGCGACGCTCGGCCGTGCGATCGCCACGGCGCAGAGCGAGCTCGCGGCCCTTCCCCGGCCAGAGGCCCTCGAGCGTCTGGCCGGCCTGGGGCTCGACGACAACGCCCGCACGGTGCTGCTGGATCATCTCGCCGAGCAGCAGGAGGCGACCGGCACGGTCCCCGGACCGCAGCAGCTGGTCGTCGAACGGTTCCTCGACGAGCTCGGCGACTGGAGGGTGGTGCTGCACTGCGCCTACGGGCAGCGGATCACCGGGCCGTGGGCTCTGGCCGTCGGCGCCCGGGTGGAAGAGCGGTACGGGTTGGACGGCCAGGTCATGGCGGCCGATGACGGGATCGTGCTGCGGATCCCGCACGGAGAGGAACCGCCCGGCGCGGACCTGTTCGTCTTCACCCCCGAGGAGATCGAGCAGGAGGTGCGCCGGCTCGTCGGCTCCTCCGCCCTGTTCGCCGCCCGCTTCCGCGAATGCGCCGCCCGCGCACTGCTCCTGCCGCGGCGGGATCCGAACCAGCGGGCCCCGCTGTGGCAGCAGCGCCAGCGCTCCTCGCACCTGCTCGAGGTGGCCCGCCCCCACCCGGACTTCCCGATCATGCTCGAGGCCGCCCGCGAGTGCCTGCAGGACGTCTACGACCTGCCCGCTCTGATCGAGCTCATGACACAGATCAGGCGCCGTCGCCTCGAGGTGCGAGAGGTCGAGACACCGACCCCCTCACCCTTCGCCCGCTCCCTGCTGTTCGGATATCTCGCCCAGTTCATCTACGACGCGGACGCCCCGCTCGCCGAGCGGCGCACCGCCGCCCTCGCCCTGGATCAGGCGCTGCTGGCGGAGCTGCTGGGATCGGTGAGCCTGCGAGAGCTGCTGGACGCCGAGGTGATCGCGGAGGTGGAGCAGCGCCTGCAGGGCCTCACCGAGGAACGTGCCCTGCGAGGCTCCGAGCAGATCGCCGATGCGCTGCGCCGCCTCGGACCTCTGACCCGGGAGGAGATCGTGGCCCGCAGCACCGAGGAGCTCGCTCTCGACGCGGAGCTCGAGGGCCTGCACGGTGCACGCCGCGTGATCGAAGTACGGATCGCGGGCCGCGAGCATCTCGCCGCGATCGAGGACGCCGGCCTGCTGCGCGACGCGCTCGGCGTGGCACTGCCGCCGGGGGTGCCGCAGGCGCACCGGACGCCCGTGGACGGGGCTGTTGCCCAGCTGCTCTCCCGCTGGGCCCGGGGCCGGGGCCCCTTCGTCGCCGAGGCACCGATGGAGGCGTTCGGCCTCGCACCCGGTGTGGCGCGCGGAGCCCTCGAACAGCTCACCGAGCAACGCGTGCTCCAGCAGGGAGAGTTCACGCCCGGGCGCGAGGGCGAGGAATGGGTGGATGCGGAGGTGCTGCGCCGCATCCGTCGCGCGAGCCTGGCGGCCTCCCGGCGCGAGATCGCCCCGGTCTCCGGACCCGTCTATGCGCGGTTCCTCGGCCAGTGGCAGCACCTCGCCGGGCGGCGCCGGACGGTCGGCGCGAGCGTGCGGCATGGAGGGGGCACGACGGTCTGCTGTCGGTGGTGGACCAGCTCGCCGGGGTCTCCCTGCCGCTGTCGGCCTGGGAGTCCCAGGTGCTCCCCTCGCGACTGCCCGACGTCACGCCCGCACTGCTTGATGCGGCCTTCGCCTCCGGGGACCTGATGTGGACGGGGCATGGCCGGCTCGGCGGGGACGACGGCTGGATCCGCTTCCATCTCGCCGATGCGCTGCCGCTCGGGCTCGACGCCGAGGCGCTCGAGGAGACCGCCGCAGGCCTGGCCGACGGGTCTCTCGCCCAGCGGCTGCTCGCCCTGCTGCGCGGGACCCCGGGGGCGCTTCGCCAGGGCGAGATCCTCACCGCCCTCGCAGCCAAAGGGGACGCCGCAGCCCCCGCAGATCTCCACCAGGCGCTGTGGGACCTGGCCTTCTCGGGCCTGCTCACGAACGACTCCTTCGAGGCGCTGCGCAGCTACGGGCGCGGCCCGGCAACGTCACGCTCCTCCCGTGGCGCCGGCCGTTCCCGGCCGCTCACCCGTCGCGGCGCGGCCCGGCTGTCCGCGGCGATGATGCACCAGGGCGCGTCCTCGCCCTCCGAGCTGGTGACGGGCCCTGCTGGTGCCGGTCGCTGGTCCGCGGTGAGGGTCGACCCCGTCGATCCTTCGGCCCGGGCCGCCGCACTCGCGACCCTGCTGCTGGACCGGCACGGGGTCCTCACCCGCGGCGCCATGGATGTCGAGGACGTGCCCGGAAGCTTCGCCGCGGTGTACCGGGTGCTGTCCGTCCTCGAGGAGAACGGCAGCTGCCGGCGCGGCTACTTCGTCGACGGCCTCGGCGCCTCCCAGTTCGCCCCGGTCGAAGCGGTGGACCGGCTGCGCGACCGCGACCATGAGGCGGAGGCCGCACGCGGCGCGGACGGCGACCGGGCCGGGCCGGACCCCGACGCCTCGACCGTGGCGCTGGCGGCGACCGATCCCGCGAACCCCTATGGAGCGGCGCTCCCCTGGCCGGCGCTGTCGGTCACCCCGCCCGAGGGAGCGACCGT
This sequence comes from Brachybacterium sp. Z12, assembly GCF_014400405.1. GTDB lineage: Bacteria > Actinomycetota > Actinomycetes > Actinomycetales > Dermabacteraceae > Brachybacterium. The sequence continues at coordinate 2,187,596 of NZ_CP060496.1, forward strand.
GCGTCCCGCGCGACGTGCCGGAGCACTCGTGCTGCTGCAGGACGGGCACGTGCTCGCGGTCGTCGACAAGGGGGCGAAGCACCTGCTGTGGTGGGCCGACGAGACCGCCACCGCACCCGCCGCCGAGCAGCTGGTGCGTGCGATCGCCGAGGACTCACGGCTCCTCCAGCTGCGGATCGAACGGATCAACGGCCATCCGATCGACAGCAGCCCGGTCTCCGCGATCGGCGAGGCGCTGGTCACGGCGGGCTGCTACCGCTCACCGCGGTCGATCCGCCTGCGGGCGGGTGACCGCTGATGCCCGAGGGAGACACCGTCGCCCGGCAGTGCCGGATGCTGCACGAGGCCCTCGCCGGGGCTGTGCTCACCACCTGCGACCTGCGGGTGCCGCGCGCCGCGACCGCGGATCTGACCGGCTGGACCGTGCGGGAGGTGCGACCGCGCGGCAAGCATCTGCTGATGCGGCTCGAACCTCCGTCCCCCGGCGGAGCGCCGCTGACCCTCCACACGCATCTGATGATGGACGGGATCTGGCACGTGGACGGGAAGGCGCTGCGCTCGAGCGACACCAGCGCCGGGCCGCGCCCCGCGGACACGATCCGTATCGCTCTCACCGCCCGGCACCTGGACGGTCGTGAGGCGCGCGCGATCGCCTACGACGTGAAGCACGTTCGCCTGGTGCGCACCGCCGACGAGCACACGCTGATCGGGCAGCTGGGGCCGGATCTGCTCGACCCCGGTTGGGACGAGGACCCGGGCCTGCGCGAGCGTGCGGTGGCGAATCTCGGTGCGGAGCCGGAACGCCCGATCGGCCTCGCCCTCCTCGACCAGCACCTGCTCGCCGGAATCGGCAATATCTACCGCAGCGAGCTGTGCTTCCTGCGCAAGGTGCACCCCGCGGCGCCGGTCTCCGCGGCCGGCGATCTCGGCGTCCTCGTCGACCTCAGCCGCCGCCTGCTGGTGCTCAACAGTGACCGCGCCGTGCGGGTGACCACCGGCGGGATGATGGGACGGGATGGCGACCTGTGGGTCTACGGACGCGGTGGGAAGCCGTGCCGGCGCTGCGCCACCCGAATCGTGCGCGGAGAGCTCGGTGAGCCCCGCCTCGCGGGCACCGAACCGCGCGTGCTGTGGTTCTGCCCCCACTGCCAGGCTGCGCCGGGCAGGTCGACGACGGTGCCCGGCCGTGAGCCGGTGCACGGCGGTGCGCGAGCCCGTCGGCGGGATCGGTAGACTTCTCCGGGTGCTCAGAGCCGTCGTGCGCGCGAGCACCCATGCCTCCATAGCTCAGCGGATAGAGCAACGGTCTTCTAAACCGTCGGTCGCAGGTTCGAGTCCTGCTGGAGGCGCCCAGGCCGGCGTCCACATCCCTGCCGCGGCCGTGTGAGGAGCCCCTGGCCATGCTGAGAATCTTGACATTCGCCGCGATCGCGCTGCTGATCCTGCTGCGGCTGGCGCGCACTCGGTTCGGCGCGCGGCTGCTCGGGATCCCGCAGCGGGTGCTGGAGATCGTGTTCCTCGTGGCCCTGCTGCTCGCGGGCGTCCTCGCGGTCCTGTTCGAGCAATGGATCCTGCTGGCCGTCGTGGTGGTACTGCTGGTGCTCAGCCTGATCGAGGAGCTGCGGCGCCGCAAGGATCGCAGCGCGCGTGCCGGGACCGGGCGGTCTTCGCAGCATCCAAGAAGCCGCTGAACCGCTGAACCGCTGAACCGCTCGCCCCGAAACGGGCATCGCCATCCCCGTGGGGCGATGAGGGGCGTCGCCGTCGGCCTCACAGCTCCCGGCTGTGCAGGGAGGACCCCTCGTTCCACTTCGCGATCCACTCCGGCAGCTCGAGATGATCGGGCAGCGGGCGCACCAGCTCGAGCACCTCGTCCATCGGCACCGACCCACCCGACTTTCGCAGGAGACGAGCGCGCACGATCGCATCGGCCACGACCTCTCCGTCACGGCGGAAGACCTGCTCCATGTAGATCCAGCGGTCATCGGATCCGATCACCCGAGAGGCGAGGTCGAACTTCTCCCACAGCATCAGCGACCTGCGGTAGGTGATGGTCTGCCCTGCGATCACCGGGTACCAGCCCTGCGCAGTGATGCGCTGCCAGAAACGGGAGCGCAGCATGAGGTCCATCCGGCCCAGATCCATCAGCGTGAGATAGCGGCCGTTGTTCATGTGCCGCATGACGTCCAGGTCGAACGGATTCACTCGGAACGTCACGTGCGAGGTGTCCCAGATGCCGAGGCGCCTGCGAAAGCGTACGCGGACCATGAACAGCAGCAGGCGGAAGTAAAGGTTCACGTCGGAATCCTCCAGGAGTGCAGCTTCTCGTCGATGAGTGCAGGTGACCATAGAGTAACTGCCGGACGTCCGGCCCGCCGTCGGCCCGTCGTGCTCATCATGCGTGCCCGCGCTACTGTTGTGCGGTGACCTCCAGTTCCACTCGTGCCATCAATGACCGCATCATCTGGGTCGATTGCGAGATGACCGGCCTCGACAAACAGCGCGACGCGCTCGTCGAGATCGCCGTCCTCGTGACCGACGCAGATCTGAACATCCTCGGGGACGGCGTCGACGTCGTCATCAAGCCCCCGGCCGAGTCGCTCGAGGGCATGGACCCCTTCGTGGTGAACATGCACACCGTCTCCGGCCTGCTTGAGGAGCTCGACGGCGGGATGACGCTCGAGGAGGCGCAGGCGCAGTGCCTGGAGTACGTGCGCCAGTACTGCCCCGAGCCCGGCAAGGCTCCGCTCGCGGGCAACAGCGTCGGCACGGACCGCGTGTTCCTGGACCGCGACGTCCCCGAGTTCGCGAGCTGGCTGTCCTATCGCACGATCGACGTCTCGAGCTTCAAGGAGCTCGCCAAGCGCTGGTTCCCACGGGTCTACTACAACATCCCCGCCAAGCACGGCGGCCACCGCGCTCTCGCCGACATCCGCGAGTCGATCCAGGAGCTGAAGTACTACCGCGAGGTGCTGCTGGTGGACGCACCCGGCCCCACCACCGCGCAGGCCCGGGAGGCCTCCCGCCGCCTCGAGCTGCGCGAGGAGACCCCCTCCCCGGCGCCCGCCGCGGTGACGCCCGTCGCGCATGTGCCCTGGCTGGACCGCGCCTCGCACCGCGCCTGGCTCGAGGGGGCGAGCCTGGAGCTGCTCCACTTCGCCTCCGAGTCCCACCGGGAGGACGGCGGCTTCGCCTGGCTCGACGAGCAGGGCGCACCGGACCTCTCCCGGCCCTCCGAGCTGTGGCTGACCTGCCGGATGACGCACAGCTTCGCGCTCGGCCATCTGCTGGGCCACCCCGATTTCGGCCGTTTCGCCGACCACGGCCTGGCCTCCCTGCGCGGGGTGTTCCGCGACGAGGTGCACGGCGGCTGGTACTCCTCTGTCGCCGGCGGCCGCGCGGTCGACGACTCCAAGCAGGCCTACGCCCACGCCTTCGTGGTGCTCGCCGCCGCATCCGGCCTCGCCGCCGGGCGTCCCGGCGCGAAGGAGCTGCTGGACGAGGCGCTCGAGGTGCTCGATGAGAAGTTCTTCGACGAGACCGCCGGGATGAGCGTGGACAGCTTCGACCGCGAGTTCGGCGAGTGCGAGCCCTACCGTGGCATCAACTCCAACATGCACACCGTCGAGGCGCTGCTCGCAGCGGCCGACGTCACCGGACAGCGCCGCTGGCTGGACCGCGCCGTGGGCATCGCCACCCGCGCGATCGACGAGTTCGCACGCCTGAACGACTGGGCCCTGCCCGAGCACTACGACGTCGAGTGGAACCCGATGCTGGACTACAACAAGGACCAGCCCGCGCATCAGTTCCGCCCCTACGGCGCGACCATCGGTCACTGGATCGAGTGGGCACGCCTGGTGCTGCATGCCCGCGCCGCGCTGATCGCGCTCGACGGCGAGGCCCCCGAGTGGATGCTCGAGGCCGCCATCGCCCTGATGGAGAAGTCTGCCGCGGCCTTCGGTGCCGACGGCGCACCGGGCTGGGTGTACACCGTGGACTGGGACGGCTCCCCGTGACCACCGAGCGCATGCACTGGGTGGCGGCTGAGGCCGTTGCCGCGGCCGCGGTGATCCACCAGGTCACCGGCGACCGGATCTGGGCCGAGCGCTACGAGCAGTGGTGGGAGTACATCTCGACCTACCTGCTCGATCCCGAGAACGGTTCGTGGTTCCACGAGCTGGATGCGGACAACGAGCCGCAGGGGAAGACCTGGCCGGGCAAGCCGGACATCTACCACGCCCTGCAGGCCACGCTCATCCCCCGCCTGCCAGTGACGCCGACGCTCGCCGCCGCGCTGCGCGACGGGCAGCTCGACCGCACTCTCTGAGTGTGCAGGCCCGCCCGCTCAGCGGCGCGGGCCCTCCTCCGCCGGGGTCGATCACCTTCAGTAGGATCGGCCCCGCCGGCCCGCGCCCGGGCCGGCCTCGCCAACGAACAGAATGAGGACCATGACTTCGATCCGGATCGGTATCGTCGGCTACGGCAACCTGGGACGCGGCGTCGAGATCGCCGTCTCCCTCCAGGAGGACATGGAGCTGGTGGGCGTGTTCACGCGCCGCAAGCCGTCCGCCGTCGCGACCGTGCATGAGCAGACCCCCGTGCATCCGATGGATGCGCTCGAGGGGATGCAGGACGAGGTCGACGTGCTCGTGCTGTGCGGAGGATCCAAGAGCGACCTCCCCGAGCAGACCCCGCTGCTCGCCGAACGGTTCACCGTCGTGGACAGCTTCGACACGCATGCCCGGATCCCCGAGCACTTCGCGAACGTCGACGCCAGCGCACGCAGGGCCGGCACCACGGCGATCATCTCCACCGGATGGGATCCCGGCCTGTTCTCGATCAACCGTGTGTACGGGGAGTCGATCCTCCCCTCCGGCTCCACCTACACGTTCTGGGGTCGCGGCCTGTCGCAGGGCCATTCCGATGCGCTGCGCCGGATCGACGGCGTCGCCGCCGCCGTCCAGTACACGATCCCTCGCCGGAGGCGATCAACCGCGTGCGCGCCGGTGAGCGGCCCGAGCTGAGCACCCGGGAGAAGCACACGCGCGAGTGCTTCGTGGTGCTCGAGGATGGCGCCGATGCCGAGGCCGTGCGCCACGAGATCGTGACGATGCCGCACTACTTCGAGCCCTTCGAGACGACGGTGACCTTCCTCAGCGCCGACGAGCTCGCCCGCGATCACCAGAACATGCCGCACGGCGGTTTCGTGATCCGCTCCGCCGAGTCCTCCCCGGGCACCACCCAGACCATCGAGTACCGCCTGCAGGAGGACTCGAACCCGGAGTTCACCGCGAGCGTGGTCGTCGCCTACGCCCGTGCCGCGGCACGGATGGCCGCCGATGGTCAGCACGGCGCGAACCCCCTTCGATGTGGCCCCGGGCCTGCTCTCCCCGAAGTCCCCCGAGCAGCTGCGCGCCGAGCTGCTGTGAACGGGCGCGCTCAGCGCGCTCGCGACGAACGGGGAGCAAGCACCCCCGCTGCACGGCCCGCTCGCTCCCGCCCCCACCGCACGTGGGTGGAAGCGGCGCGGCGCCGGCCGCCCCGCGACTGATGCAATGTGTCTCACACCGCCTCGGGCCCCTCTGGGCTGGGAAGTGCCCTGGCGAACCGGTATATTGTTCTCTCGTTGCGGGTTTCGCCCCGCACATGGTGGTCGTAGCTCAGTTGGTAGAGCTCCTGGTTGTGGTCCAGGCGGTCGCGGGTTCAAATCCCGTCGATCACCCCAAGAGGACGAGGGCCCCGGTGAGTACTCACCGGGGCCCTCGTCGTGGTGCGCACCTCCGCGGGCACGCGGCCCGAGCGGCCGCGGACCCCGTCGGCCCGCCTCAGCCGCGCCCGCCGAAGAGCCGCTTCAGGCCCCCAGCAGACCGACCGGGGCCTCGATCACCGTCGGCTCGGGAGCCGACGGGTCATCGTCCAGGACCAGCAGTGCGGTGCGGGGGATGTTCAGCAGCTCGAGCAGCCGGGCGATCGGATCGCCATCCACGGTCTGCGCGCTGCACAGCTCGCGCAGCCGGCGCTGCCCCGCCACCGGGCCGAAGGCCGCATCCAGCGCATCGCCGGCCGCGGCACGCTCTGCGGAGTCGTCGATCTGCTCCACCCAGCCGGTGTTCCACTGGATGAGCTCCATGAGGTCCTCACGGTCCTGGAGGACGGCGCCGGAGCCGCTGCCGCGCCACAGCGAGAGCACCGGGCGGTCCTTCCCCGACGTGCAGTCGAGATCGAAGGGGTCGGGGCCGAGCTCCGGGATGTCGGGGGAATGCACCGAGAACCAGTCCGCGCCGAGCTCTGTCAGCACCCATCCTTCGTCATCATGGGCGAACTCCTCGGCGAGGCGTCGGCGCCGCGAGGCATCGCCGCGATCCAGCAGGATCTCCCGGTAGGTGTCGTTCTCCAGCTGGAGCAGCCCGCCCACCGCCCCGCTGAGGGCCCCGGCGACCTGGGCGAGGATGAAATCCTCCTCCTCCGTCGTCGTCTCCCCGAGCAGGTGCTCCTCAAGAGCGCTGCGGAACGACTCCACAGCTCCAGGCATTCTGAGGGTCTCCGCGATCACGGCGGGCACGTGTGCAGGAATGCTCCGGTCCTGGGCGTCCCAGGCGAACCTCTGCTCCGATCCCCCGGAGCGCACGCGCACCACGCGCGGATCCCCGATCTCTCCGAGGAGCACCAGATCCCAGGACTCGGGGAGCACCGCCTCCTCCTCGACCCAGGCTGCGGTCCACCCGCTGGGCGCGGTCGGTCCCACGCTCCACATCCGGGCAGGATCATCGGGAACCGGAAGGGGGCGAAGGCGGCGAGGATCTCGTCCTGCGGGGCCTGGGCGATGAGCAGCATGCGCCCATCCTAGAGTTCCCGCTTCCTCCTGGTCGCTGTGGCCCGAGTGAGGCCTCCTCGAACTGCGCCTCCTTGAACCGAGCGGCCCCACCTCTGGGCACAGCCGCGCTTCAGGGCTACCGTAAGGGGGCCACAGGCAGGTCGGGAGGACGCCATGGCACAGCTGCCGGACCGCGCAGACATCGTCGTCATTGGAGCCGGGGTGGTGGGCAACGCCGCCGTCGCCCACCTCGCCGATCTTGGATGGCGCAGCATCGTCCAGATCGACAAGGGGCCCCTGCCCGATCCGGGCGGCTCCACCGGCCATGCCTCGAACTTCGTCTTCCCGGTGGACCACTCCAAGGAGATCACGGACCTCACGGTCGACTCCCTGCGCCAGTACGGCGAGCTCGGGGTGCTGACCCTATGCGGCGGCATCGAGGCCGCCCGCAGCGCCGAGCGAATGCAGGAGCTCACCCGGCGCATGAGCTCGGCCCGGGCCTGGGGCGTCGAGGCTCATCTGATCTCCCCGCGGAGATCCAGGAGCTCGTGCCGTACTGCGACTCGAGCCTGCTCGTCGGCGGTTTCCACACCCCGACCGGGGCGATCGTGGACCCGTTGCGCGCCGGAGAGCTCTTCCGCGAGCGGGCCGAGGCCGCTGGCGCGCTCACCACCGTCGCCGAGACCGAGGTGACCGGGATCGACGTCGCCTCCGGGCGGGTGCGCCGCGTGCTCACCGATCGCGGCGAGATCGAGACCGAGCTCGTGCTCATCGCCTGCGGGGTGTGGAGCCCGCAGGTCGCGGCGCTCGCCGGGGCCGCGATTCCACTCACCCCGGCCGTGCACCAGATGCTCGACGTGGGCCCGATCCCCGCGCTCGCCGAGACCGAGGAGTGGGTGAGCTTCCCGTTGCTGCGCGACATGGACAACCTCATGTACGAGCGTCAGCGCGGCGCGGACCTCGAGATCGGCTCCTACGCGCACCGCCCCCTCCTGCACGATCCGAGCGAGATCCCGCCGGTCGGCGGCCACCCCGGGCAGGCGAGCCCCACCAGCTTCCCCTTCACCGAGGAGGACTTCACCGCCCAGCTGGCCCATGCCCGCGAGCTCTTCCCGAGCCTGCTCACGGATCCGGAGCCGCCGCGGAAGGCGGCGATCAACGGCCTGCTCTCCCTCACTCCCGACGGCGGCGCCCTGGTCGGAGAGACACCCGAGGTGGCGGGGCTGTGGTCCGCCGCCGCGGTATGGATCAAGGAAGCGGCCGGAGTGGGGCGCATGGTCGCCGAGCTGCTCACCGAGGGCAGCAGCGAGATCGACGCGCACGGCTCCGACATCGCCCGCTTCCACCCGTCCCAGCGCACCCGCGAGCACGTGCGCGCACGCGCCGCCGAGGGCTTCCCGAAGGTGTACGGGATCAGTCATCCGCGCGAGCAGTGGCTCTCGGACCGGCCGCTGCGCACCAGCCCCCTGCACTCCCGCACGACCGCGCTCGAGGCGGAGCACTACGAGGCGGCCGGCTGGGAGCGTCCCCAGTGGTACGCGTCGAGCACGCCGCTGCTCGAGGAGTTCGCGGACCGCCTTGCCGAGCGCACCCACGAGTGGGATTCCCGCTGGTGGTCGCCACTCATCGAAGCCGAGCACCTCGCGATGCGCAAGCGCGTCGCGCTCGTGGACCTCGGCGCCTTCGCGATCTTCGATGTCTCCGGCCCCGGTGCGCTGCCCTTCCTCGAGCACTTCGCGGTGGCGCGGATCGATGTGCCCGTCGGCCGGGTCGTGTACACCCCGCTGCTCACCCCGGCCGGCACCTTCCGCAGCGATCTCACGATCGTGCGGCGCGGCGAGGCGGATTTCCGGGTGATCACGGGCGGCGCCGAGGGCGGCCGGGACCTCGCGTGGTTGCGAGGCCACCTGCCGGCCGACGGTTCGGTGCAGCTGACGGACTCGTCCTCGGCGGTGACCACGATCGGGGTGTGGGGCCCGCGGGCCCGCGACCTCGTCCAGCCTCTCACTACGGAGGATCTCTCCGATGCCGCCTTCGCCTTCGGCACTGCCCGCAACGCGGTGATCGGCGGGGTGCCGGTATCAATGCTGCGGATCAGCTACGTGGGCGAGCTGGGCTGGGAGCTGCATGTCGCCGCCGAGCTCGCACCGCGGCTGTGGGACCGGCTGTGGGAGGCCGGGCAGGGGCACGGCGCGATCGCGGCCGGCATAGGTGTGTACGGCACCACGGGCCGGCTCGAGAAGGGCTACCGGCTGATGGGCGCCGAGCTCACCGGGGAATACGATCCCGTCGAGGCGGATCTGGCCCTGCCGAAGGTCAAGCGGGCGGACTTCGTGGGCAAGGCCGCCTACCTCGCCTCCCGCGAGCGGGGCCCGGCGGCGATGCTGTGCACGCTCGCGCTCGCCGGCCCCCGTCGGACCCTGCGGCGGCGCGGTGCCCGGCCGGTGGTGAGCCGGTGCTCTCCACGGACGGCGAGGTCCTCGTCGATGCTCGCGGCCGGCGCTCCTTCGTGACCTCGGCGGGCCCCGCCCCGTCCCTCGGGCGCTACCTGCTGCTGGCCTACCTCCCTCCTGCGCAGGCGGTGGAGGGCACCGCGCTGCAGGTGGAGTACCTCGGGACGCGCCTGCCGGCCGAGGTGCTCACCGTCGGCCGCACCCCGGCGTTCGACCCGGACGATGCCCGGATGAAGGGCTGAGCCCGGCTGCGCGCCGGGCGATCCTGCTCAGCCCGTCATCTCAGGGCGGTGCCCCAGGCGCCGGGAGATCTCCGCGGCCGCCAGTCGCACCTGCTCTGCGACCTCAGGCAGCCGGCCTCGATCGAGCCGGTAGGCCGGCCCGGCCGCGGACAGCGCCGCGATGACGCTCCCCTCCGGCCCGCAGATCGCTGCGGCCACCGCGTTCAACCCTTCCTCGTACTCCTCCTCGGCCACCGCCCAGCCGTGCGCGGCCGCCTCCTGCAGCTGTGCGCGCAGAGCGTCGGCCTCGACGATCGTGCGCGGGGTGAAGCGCTCTAGCTCGGCGGCGAGGACCGCCTCGCTCTGGGCGGGCGGCAGGTGTGCCAGCAACATCTTCCCGCTCGAGGTCGCGTGCAGGACGGTCGCATCGCCCACCCAGTTGTGCAGGGCGACGGTACGGCCACCCTGGGCCTGGTACAGGTTCACTGCCGCACCGGAGCGATAGACGGCGAGGTTCACCGTCTCCCCGAGCTGCTCGGCGAGCGCCTCGCAGACCGGACCGCCCACAGCAGTGAGATCCTGCCGGGAACGGGTGGCGGCGGCGAGCCTAAGGATGCCGATCCCGAGCTGCACCGGCCCTCCCTCGATCCGCCTCTCGACGAGATCATGGGCCTCGAGGGCGGCGACCAGGCGGGAGACCGTGGACTGGTGGACGCCCAGCTCCTGCGCTATCCGGCCCACCCCGGAGCTCCCGTCGCGCGCGAGGATCTCCATCACCTGCGCCGCCCGGTCCACGGACTGCACGCCGCCTGCCCGGGTGGCCACGCGCTGTAGCTGCGCTGCTCCGGCGCTCGAACGGATTCCCGTCGTTTTAGTCATCGCTCTCCCTCCTGGCTATGCGCAGTTCGCATGCCATTGCGTAGAGCGCACCACGATGCCACAGTAGGGTACGGACCCGATTCCTGGAGGCCACGATGACCGTGAACCCGAATCCCCAAGTGCTGCTGTACCCCCGCATCCGCAAGTCCCCGTTCTTCTACGCCTCGCGGCGTCACGGGGTCGAGATGTACAGCGTGTACAACCACACCTACCACCCCGGCACTACGGCGACCCCGTCGCCGAGTACTGGGCGCTGCTGGAGGGCGTCACCCTCTGGGATGTCGGCGTCGAACGGCAGATCGAGATCTCCGGCCCGGACGCCTTCGACTTCACGAACCTGCTCGTCACCCGTGACCTCTCAAAATGCGCGGTCGGGCAGTGCAAGTACGTGTTCCTCACCGACCAGCACGGCGGAATCCTCAACGACCCGATCCTGCTGCGCCTCGAGGAGAACCGCTTCTGGCTCTCCCTGGCCGATTCCGACATCCTGCTGTGGGCCCGCGGAGTCGCCACCCACGCCGGGATGGACGTGCGCATCGAGGAGATCGACGTAGGCCCGGTGCAGGTGCAGGGCCCGAAGTCGTTCGCGCTGATGCGTGACCTGCTGGGCGGCTCGGTGGCGGATATCCGCTACTACTACCTGCAGGACTACACCATCGACGGGATCGAGGTGACCGTCTCGCGCACCGGGTACACCGGGGAGATCGGCTACGAGATCTATGTCCACAACGCCTCGCGGGACGCCGAACGTCTGTGGGACCTGGTGCTCGATGCCGGGAAGCCCCACGGGCTGCGGGTCATCGGACCCTGCCACATCCGGCGCATCGAGGGCGGCATGCTCGCTCACGGCGCCGACATCACGGTGGACACCACTCCCTTCGAGGTCGGCATGGGCTACGACTGGATGGTGGACCTCGACCAGGAGGCCGACTTCATCGGCAAGGACGCCCTGCGTCGCATCAAACAGGAGGGCCCAGCCCGGAAGCTGGTGGGCCTGGAACTCGGCGGGGATCCCCTCGGGAGCTACAACGACGGCTCCATGATCGACGCCTTCCCCGTGCACCATGAGGGTGAGGTGGTCGGCCGCGTCACCTCCGCCTGCTACTCGCCGAGGCTCGAGAAGAACATCGGCCTCGCCCTGGTCCCGTCCGCGCTCTCTGAGATCGGGACCCGCTTCCTGGTCGACACCGGTGAGCGCCCCGGTGCCCAGAAGCCTTCGGGGAAGGAGCTGGTGGACGCGGAGGTCGTGCCCAAGCCGTTCATCGATCCGTCGAAGGAGCAGCCCAAGAGCGACGTGACCTCCCTCGGGACGGACTCTGCGCGCAGCGGCACCGGGACCTGAGATGGCCCCTCCCCCGCCCGTCGCCGGGGCGCTGGGCCCTGAGCCTCAGTACGAGGTGATCCCGCTGCGCGGCATCGCCCGCGAAGTCGCCGCGCAGCTGCCGCCCGGCGCACGGGTGACCGTCACCGCGTCCCCAGCGCAGGGACTGCCCGCGACGATCGAGACGGCCTGCGAGCTGGCCGAGCAGGGGTTCCGCGCGATCCCTCACCTGGCCGCCCGTATGCTCCACGGCCGTAGCGAGGTGGAGGAGCTGCTGGAGCGCCTCGCCGAGGCGGGCGTGGCCGAGATCTTCGTCATCGCCGGCGACGCATCACTGCCGGCGGGCGACTTCCCCGGTGCCCTCGAGCTGCTCGAGACCCTCTCCTCCGCCGGATCCGCGATGACGGTGGGCGTCGGCGCTCATCCCGAGGGTCATCCGCATCTCGCGGACGCGGAGGCGACGAGGCTGCTGCAAGTGAAGGCGGAGCACGCCACCTATGCGGTCACCCAGATGTGCTTCGCGGCCGCGCCGCTGCTGGAGTGGACCCGGCAGCTCCGGGACGCCGACATCACCCTGCCGGTGCGCCCCGGGATCGCCGCCGCGGTGGGCACCGCCCGGTTGCTGCGGATCGGTGCCCGGATCGGCGTGGGCCGTTCACTGCGCCTGCTCGGCGGGGAGGATCCCGGGATGCGCCGACTGCTCTCGCCCGGTCGGTGGGAGCCCGGCCCTCTGCTCGACGAGCTCGGCACGGCGGCCGCGGAAGAGCCGGGGCTCGCGCTGCTGGGGCCCCACGTCTACACCTTCAACGATCTGCGCGCCGCGCGAGAGGCCACAGCACACCGCTGACCAGCCATTTCCGGGCACGTCCGCTGCTGTTCATCGCGGTTCCACCACCCGCCCAGGCAGTTCTGGCATCGTCGGGGCACCGATCCGCCCCGGAAGGAACACAGCGCCATGGACGACACAGCTCCGAGCAACACCGAGGTCTCTGCCGAGGTGGGCGCGCTGGTCGCCGCCCAGCAGGAGCTCCTGCTGCGCTCCGACTCCGACCCCGAGCAGATCGCAGCGAGACTGCGCCAGGTGTACGAGGAGCTCACCACTTTGCGGATGCACTACCAGTTCGGGATCGACGAGGTGCAGACGAAGGTCAACATCCTGCGCCAGGAGTTCGAGCTCATCCACGAGTACAGCCCGATCGAGCACGTCCGCTCCCGGCTCAAATCCACCGAGAGCCTGATCGAGAAGGCCGTGCGCACCGGGGGCGAGATGTCGATCCCCGCCATCCGCGAACGGGTGACGGACATCGCCGGCATCCGGATCACCTGCAGCTTCGTCTCGGACGTCTACTGGATCGCGGACATGCTCAGCCGCCATCAGGATCTCGAGGTGCTCACGGTCAAGGACTACATCGCCGCCCCGAAGCCCAACGGCTACCGCTCCCTGCACCTCATCGTCCAGGTGCCCGTCTTCCTCTCGCAGCACACGGAGATGGTGCCGGTGGAGCTGCAGCTGCGCACGATCGCGATGGACTTCTGGGCCAGCACCGAGCACAAGCTGTCATACAAATACCACAAGAATCTACCTGCACGCCTGCAGGACGAGCTCGACGACGCCGCACGGGTCGCCGCGGACCTCGATCTGCGCATGGAGCGGCTCCGGGCGGACATCCGGCCGATGCCCGAACAGACCAGCCCGGACAGTGGCGCGCCCCACAGCCCATAATGGGGGCATGACGGACTCGACGAGACGCAGACGTGTACTGATCACCGGCGCCACCGGGGGCATCGGCTCCCATCTGGCGACCGCCCTCGCGGAGGACTACGAGCTCGTGCTGCACGGGCGCAGCCCCGAGAAGGCCCCTGAGGGGTGGAGCTCGAGATCGCCGACCTCTCCGACTACGACGAGGTGCTGGCCCTGATGGACGGGGTGGACACCGTGGTCAACATGGCCGGTGCCGCCTCGCCCGATTCGAGCTGGGATCTCGTGCTCGACGCGAACCTCATCGGGGTGCGCAATGTGCTCGAGGCCGCTCGTGAGGCAGGAGTGCGCCGGGTGGTGCTGGCCTCCTCGAACCATGCGATGGGCATGTACGACCGCTACGAGCAGTGGCCCGTCTACCCGCATCAGCTGCCACGGGGCGACTCCCTCTACGGGGTCTCGAAGATCTTCGGCGAAGCGCTCGGCCGGTACTACCACGATGAGCATGGTCTTGACGTGATCAACCTGCGCATCGGCTGGTTCGCCGAGGATCCGCTCGAGGCTGAGGAGGACATCCTGCGCGCCATGTGGCTCAGCCCCGCGGATTGCACCCAGGTGGTCATCCGCGCGATCGAGGCGGACGTCGGCTTCGGGCTCTACTACGCGATCTCCGACAACCCCAACCGGCGCTGGTCGCTGACCAACACCTCGCTCGAGCTGGGATACCGTCCGCAGGACTCGTGGACCGCGCTGCCCGGTGCCGAGGAGCGGGTCGTCGAGGGCGGGGCCCCGGTGAGGGACGACTGGCCGCAGAACGCATGAGGTCACCGGCTCTGGCGGTGCGCGTTCTGGTGGCGCTGCTCGTCACCGCCGCGCTGGTCAGCAATGCGATCGCTGCAGGGCAGGACGGGCTGCTCGCGCAGAACGTCTCCTACTTCACCAATCAGTCGAACCTGATGTTCGTGGTCCTGATCATCGCGGGTCTCGCGACGGGATCACGCCGTGCCGCGTGGTTCGACGACGTCCGGGGCGCGGTCGCGTTCTATCTGGCGATGACCGGGATCATCTATGCGCTGCTGGTGGCTCCGCTGGATGAGCTGCTGCGCTGGGACATCGGCTGGACCGGGATCGTGCTGCATCGCCTGGCCCCGGTGGTGGCTGTCCTGGACTGGGCTCTCGCTCCGCCGCCGTGCGCCGTCGGCCCAGCGCCTCCTGTGGTGGCAGCTGTATCCGGTGGTGTTCCTGGCGGGCACCTGGGTGCGCGGCGGGGTGACGGGCTGGTACCCGTACGAGTTCCTGGACCCCACGGCGTCCTCCTGGGCGCAGGTGCTGATCACCACGGCGGTGGTGCTGGTGGCGTTCCTCGCGATCGCGGCCGCGGTGCATCTGCTCGAGGGCCGGCTGCGGTCCCAGAAGGTCCCGGAGATCCCTGTCGAGGCGGAGGCGCTCACCCCGCGGCGCTGAGCCGCTGTGCCAGGGGCCGCTGTGCCAGGGCTGCTCAGTCGTGACCCTCGGCGATCAGCGACTCGAGCTGCATGATCGCCGCCGGATCCCCATGGATCTCGACGAGATCCGGGCCATCCGCGAGATGATCCAGCGCCGCGGCCCTCCCCCAGGCCCAGAGGTCCAGGGCCAGAGCGCTCCCGGAGGCGGTCGCGCGCGGCAGCCCCTCCTCCGCATCGGCGGGATCCGCCAGGAGGCGGCCGACGGGGGCGTCGAAGGTCTTGCCGTCGCGCGGTCTCGTGCCGGACCAGCGGCTGATGCCGAGCAGTCGGGTCCCGCCTCCCGACGGTCGGATCTCGACCGCTGCGACCGGCCGGATGCTCGCCCAGTCGGGGATCCACTCGTACCCTGCCGGCCACATCACGTGCAGCACGTGCTCGAGACCGGCGGCTGCGACCTCGGGGCTGATCGGGCTGAGGGGAAGGCCAGCGGTGAGCTCGGCGTCGACTCGGTGGATGGTCGCCTCCTGGGTCTGCATCCGCCGAGTCGCCCCGACGGTCCGCTCCTGCGAGTACCAGAACCATGCCGGCTCCTCGTCGGCGCGTGTGGAGAGCTGGGCGAGGAGGGCTTCGGTAGCGGCTGCGCGGCGCTCGCGAAGCTCATGCTGCCCTTCGGGCCGCGGTGTGCCGCGCTCCTCAATCGCCATCGCCTCCTCGTCGGTGGTGGTGCGGTCCGCGAGGATCCTTACCCAGAACTCGTGGACCTCGATGAGGTGCCACAGAAGATCCACGGCGGTCCAGTCGGGACAGGTGGGGACCTGTTGCTCGGGATCGATGGCGGAGAGGACGGTGGCGAGCCGGTCCGCTTCCTGCTCGATGTGGGCGATGGCGTCGATGCTCATGAGCTCATCGAAGCACTCGCGCCGCACGGGCGATACCCCTCTTCAGGGACCGAAGGCCCTTGCCTGACATACCCCATAGGGGTATAAAGGAGGGAGAGCAGATACCCCTCCCGGGTATCAATGATCCGAAGGAGAGACCATGAGCGCGACCACGACCCAGTTCCAGGTGACCGGCATGACCTGCGGCCACTGCGAGATGTCCGTGCGCGAGGAGGTCAGCGAGGTCGCCGGCGTCCAGGGCGTCGAAGTCAGCCACGAGTCCGGCGTGCTGCGCGTCTCCGCCTCGCAGCCGGTGGACGAGGCCGCCGTGCTCGCAGCGGTCACCGAGGCCGGGTACTCCGCGGTCCGCGCCTGATGCGCGCCGGCACGAAAGTGGCCCTCTACGGCCTGCTGCTGGTGGCGTTGTTCGCCGCGTCGTACCTGCTGGCCGGTGTGCTGGTGCCCGCCGAATGGGTGGCCCAGTGGGCCGGAGACGCCGGGCCCACGCACTGAGCCCCGAGCCCTGACCGCCTCCGTTCGACAGTCCGCGAGCCGCCCGCTCGCGAGAGAGGATCTCTCCCCGTGACCACTCCCCCTCCCCGCTGCAGCCGCCGACGGCTGCCGATATCGAGCTCGAGATCGGCGGGATGACCTGTGCCTCGTGCGCGAACCGGATCGAACGGAAGCTCAACAAGCTCGAGGGCGTCACCGCCGCGGTCAACTACGCCACGGAGAAGGCGCGGGTCTCCGTGCCTGAGGGCTATGACCCCCGCGACCTGGTCACGGTGGTGGAACAGACCGGCTACACCGCCGCCCTCCCCGCGCCACGGGAAGCCGGGTCGACGGGCACTGAAGGGCAGGACGGGCAGGAGCAGGAGGATCCGGAGCTGACCTCCCTGCGCCAGCGCCTCATCGGCGCGGTGCTGCTGTCGGTGCCGGTCATCGTGATCTCGATGATCCCGGCGCTGCAGTTCACCTACTGGCAGTGGGCGATGCTCACCCTCACCGCGCCGGTGGTCGTGTGGGCCGCCTGGCCCTTCCACCGCGCGACCCTGATCAACCTGCGCCACGGCGCGGCCACGATGGACACGCTGATCTCCGTGGGCACTGTCGCGGCATTCCTGTGGTCGCTGTACGCACTGTTCCTGGGCACTGCCGGTGCCCCCGGCATGGCCCACGAGTTCTCGCTCGCCATCGGCCCCTCCGACGGCGCGGCGAACATCTATCTGGAGGTGGCTGCCGGGGTCACCATGTTCCTGTTGCTGGGCCGCTACTTCGAGAAGCGTTCGAAGCGGCAGGCGGGGGCTGCGCTGCGTGCCCTGATGGACATGGGCGCGAAGGACGTCGCGATCATGAGGAGCGGCAGCGAGGTGCGGATCCCCGTGTCCGAGCTCGTCGTGGGCGATGAGTTCGTGGTCCGGCCGGGCGAGAAGATCGCGACCGACGGCATCGTCACCTCCGGCACCTCGGCAGTGGACGCCTCGATGCTGACCGGCGAGTCCGTGCCGGTCGAGGTCGGCGTGGGCGACGCGGTCACCGGCGCCACCGTCAACGCGGGCGGCCGCCTGCGGGTACGTGCCACGCGGGTGGGCAGCGACACCCAGCTCGCCCAGATGGCGACGATGGTCGAGGACGCCCAGTCCGGCAAGGCCGAGATCCAGCGCCTCGCCGACAGGATCTCGGGGATCTTCGTGCCGGTCGTGATCGCCTTCGCGGCGGTGGTGCTCGGTGCGTGGATCGGGGCCGGGTTCCCGCTCGAAGCGGCGTTCACCGCAGCGGTCGCCGTGCTGATCATCGCCTGTCCCTGTGCGCTCGGGCTCGCGACCCCCACGGCCCTGCTGGTCGGCACCGGTCGCGGCGCCCAGCTCGGGATCCTCATCAAAGGTCCCGAGGTGCTCGAATCCACCCGGAAGATCGACACCGTGGTGCTCGACAAGACCGGCACCGTCACCACCGGCCGGATGACCCTGACCGAGGCGATCGCGGCCGACGGCGCGGACCGCACCGAGCTGCTGCGCCTCGCCGGTGCCGTCGAGGAGGCCTCGGAGCATCCCATCGCCCAGGCGATCGCCAAGGGCGCCACCGAGCAGCTCGGCGCTCTTCCCTCCGTGGAGCAGTTCGAGAATCTCGAGGGCCGCGGCGTGCGGGGAACGGTCGAGGGCCGCTCGGTCCTCGTCGGCCGCGCCACTCTCGTTGACGGTCAGGGACTACCCGCACAGCTGGCCGAGGCCAAGGCCTTGGCCGAGTCCCGCGGGCAGACGGCGGTCGTCGTGTTCTGGGGTGACCGGGCGCGCGGCGTGCTGGTGGTCTCCGACACCGTCAAGCCCACCAGCGCCGAGGCCATCACCCAGCTGAAGGGGCTCGGGCTCACCCCGCTCCTGCTCACCGGCGACAACCGGGCGGCGGCCGAACAGATCGCTGCGGAGGTAGGGATCGAGCAGGTGATCGCCGAGGTCCTCCCCCAGGACAAGATCGATGTGATCTCCCGGCTGCAGGGCGAGGGCAAGGTGGTGGCGATGGTGGGCGATGGCGTGAACGACGCCGCCGCGCTCGCCCAGGCCGATCTGGGCCTGGCCATGGGCACCGGCACGGACGTCGCCATCGAAGCGTCGGACATCACGCTCGTGCGCGGGGATCTGCGCAGTGCGGCCGACGCGATCCGCCTGTCCCGTCGCACCCTCGGCACCATCAAGGGCAACCTGTTCTGGGCCTTCGCCTACAACGTCGCAGCGATCCCGCTGGCCGCGCTGGGACTGCTGAACCCGATGCTCGCCGGGGCCGCGATGGCGTTCTCGAGCGTCTTCGTAGTAGGCAACAGCCTGCGCCTGCGCTCTTTCCGCAGTCGGGCGCACGAGGCTGCGACGCCCGCCCCCGCCGCGGGGTCGGCCGCACCTCGGCCCACCATCGCCGACTGAACGCCCCTGACCAGCCCGTCACTCGAAGGAGTCACATGACCACCACCGACCCGACTGCCAGCATCCCCCGCTCTCCCCACGACCGAGGAGCACGAGGTGCACGAGGCGCACGAGCACCACCACGGCTACATCTCCGACAAGTCCCGTTACCTCGCCCGCCTCAAGCGCATCGAAGGGCAGGCCCGAGGGCTGCACCGCATGGTGGACGAGGAGAAGTACTGCATCGACATCCTCACGCAGATCAGCGCTCTGAAGAGTGCGCTGGACGGCGTGGCGATGGGTCTGCTCGAGGACCATCTCCAGCACTGCGTGGTCGATGCCGCGCGCGCCGGCGGCGAGGAAGCGGAGGCGAAGCTCAAGGAGGCCTCTGCCGCCATCGCGCGACTCGTGCGCTCCTGACCTGCCGGTCGGCGCTGCGGCGCCCTCCGAGCGACCGGCGCCGATCGCGACGAAGCACCCAGCGATGCATTAGAGTCATCCCTGGGGTGCGAGAGCACCCCACGCGGACCGCCTCGCCCGCACCCACCGCAGGGCGGCTCCTCTCTTGAGCGGGCTCGACCCAGGAGAACGATGACCGAAAAGTTCGCGCCGGAGCAGCACCATCAGGTCGATCTCGACAGCGACACGCCCTTCGCGAAGGCGGGACCGGCCGTTGACCCCGTCCCGGCTCGCACCCCCGCACGCGCCGGGCGGCGCGAAGAGATCCTCGACGGAGCCGCCGACATGTTCGCGGAGCACGGATACCACGGCTCCAGCCTGAGGGACATCTCGAACCACATCGGCATCTCCCACTCCGGGATGCTGCACCACTTCGGTGCGAAGGATGTCCTGCTCGACGGCGTGATCGACCGCATGGAGGAGCACGCGCAGGCAGCACTGGACCGGATCGATGAGTTCAACGACGGGCGCGACGCCCTGCTGCGCGGCCTCACCACGATCTGGCATCCCGCTTCGCTCCCGATCCGCCTGCTGGCCACTCTCGATGCCGAGAGCGTCAGCGAAGACCATCCGGGCCGATACCGGCTCGCACGGCTGCGCCGGGTCCACGAGCACATGCTCGAGACATGCTTCAGCACGTTGGATGAGAAGGGCCTCCTTCGCGAGGACACGGATCCCGCGTTCGCGGGCCGCGCCCTGCTGGCCGTGGTGCTGAACCTCGCGGTCCGCGAGAAGACCGTCCGCCCGCTCCAGCATCATGGCCATGGCGACGCCCCGCTGCAGGACCTGGCCAAGCAGGTCGAGGCGTTCCTCAGCTCGGAGTAGGTGCCCATCTCCCGATGGCCTCCTCGACGGTCGCGAGTTCTGCCTGGCGATCCCTCACGAGCTGCTCGAGCACCATCTCCTTGTGGTCCTGGCGCTCATCGGCCACGGCGTCGGTCACGATCATGGCGCGGACGTTGTTCGCGTAGGCGTCGCGGGCTGTCTGGGCGATGCACGCGTGGGTGGAGACCCCGGCCATCACCACCCGGCCCACACCGAGGTTGCGCAGCCGCAGCAGCAGGTCGGTGCCGAACCAGGCACTGTCGCGAGTCTTCTCGATCCGGGTCATGCCCTCGGCATCGAGCTCCTGGACCACCGCAGTGCCAGGCTCGCCAGGAAACAGGTAGCCCTGATCATCGTCGAGCATGCTCAGCGTCCACGTGGAGCGGTCCCGGCTGTGCTCGGTCGTGATCAGGAAGATCGGCACCTCGGCGTGGCGCGCCGCCACGGCGAGCGCTCGCGCCGCGCCGATCACCTCTCTGCGAGCCGCTGCGAGCGTCGGCTCCTGGAAGAACGCCTCCTGACGGGAGCGCTGGCCGGGCGTCTGATGGCGCTGTGGTCCACGCCACAGAACGCCAGCACCCCCGAGGAGAGGAACGATCATGACGAACGTGACCGAGGGCGGAGAAGTCACCGGGACCAAGGACAAGAACTACGACCTGATCTGGTTCGCCGAGCAGTGCCTGTCCAATGCGCTGCGGATGGAGACCTACCGCGCCGATGCTGAGCGCGCCGGCGATCAGGAGCTCGCGGAACTCTTCGGCAAGGCGCAGCACGAGAGCGCCAAGGGGGCGGAGCTGGCGAAGGGACTGCTCGCCCGCCGGCTGAACCAGAGCTGAGCAGATCATGGCGGGCACGCAGATCTTCTGCTGCGCGCACTGCGCCCGTCGGCTGGGAGCAGACACGGTCGCCGACCGTGCGTGACGCCGCTCCTGCCAGGCGGAGCGCCCCGGCGGATACCCCCGGGTGCCCTGTACGGGGCGCCGGGGGCGTGTTCGGATGGGGGCCGACGCGCCCGCGCCGGCATCTCGCCGTTCACCACGATCAGGAGGGCCGCGCCATGCTCGACGACCCCGACACCGCCCAGCAACGACACCTGAGCACGATGCAGAGGCTGGTGCTCGAGAGCGAGGACATCTCCTCCTTCCTCCAGGATTTCACAGAGCTGCTCGCCGACCGGCTCACGGGCCCCGGTGGGAAACGGTGGTGCGCCATCACCCTGTTGCGTGACCGCAAGGCCGCGACCGTTGTCTCCTCCGGGCCCCGAGCCCGCGAGTTCGACGAGCTGCAGAGCGCCTTCACGCACGGACCGTGCCTGACCGCGATCAGTGAGGGCGCCGTGATCCGGGCCGGGGACCTGCGCACCGATGACCGCTGGCCGGAGTACCAGCAGGCCGCCGTCGCCCGCGGTGTGCGCTCCGTGCTCGGCCTGCCCTTCGCTCTCGATGATGACGCGCGCGCCGGTGTGAACATCTATTCGGAGGTCCCCCACGACTTCACTCCCGAGATGATCGCGTCCATCGAGCTGGAGACGAAGCTCGCGGCCGACGCCCTTCGGCTCGCGGTGCGCCTGGCGTCCCAGCGGGAATCGGCGAGCGATCTGCGGGCGGCGATGGAGTCCCGCACGGTGATCGACCTCGCGGTAGGCGTCATCATGGGTCAGAATCGTTGCAGCCAGGACGACGCGGTGAGCATCCTCAAGGCGGCGTCCAATCATCGCAACATCAAGCTGCGAGAGCTCGCGGCGGAGCTCGTGGCCTCCGTCAGCTCGAAGCCCGCGCGCACCGCGTTCGAGAGCTGATTGTTTCCCGAGGGGTTCCCCGGATATCCTTGCAACGAGGTCTAGCAGGGGGCCTTGTTCCTCATGTTGCATGAAAAGGCCTCCCCATGCCCCACACGCTCTCGGTGACCGTCCATGTCGACGTCGATCTGCAGGAAGTCCAGCTCGCCGTGGCCGGCTGCCTCACTGCCGAGACGCACCCCGCCCTGCTGCCCATCGTCCGCCAGGCGCGCGGGCTGCAGCCGGCGCCGCACATCACCCTCGATCTCACCGGGGCCGGTCACATCGACCTGGACGGCCTGGTGCCGTTGCGTCATGCGATCGATCGCGAGACCGATGCCGGGGCGGAGCCCCTGGGCTACCGTCTCCCCGATCCGCTCCCGGCATGCAGTCGGACCATCGCGGCGCCCCGCACGTCGGGGACAGCGGACGACCTGCTCCTGCAGCGCGCGAGCCGGGAGACGCCGCTCGCCCTCCTTTGCAGCTCCGAGGCGCCCTCCCGCGCACATCCCTCGCGGGCACCAGCAGCTGCGTCACCTGCACGGGAGTCCCGGCCTCGCACTCGCCGGGAGGAGATCCTCGCGGGGGCGGCCGAGATGTTCGCCGAGCACGGATACCACGGGGCGAGCCTGCGGGACATCAGCCGGCACATCGGGATCTCGCATCCCGGCCTGATGCACCACTTCGCCTCGAAGGACATCCTGCTGGACAGTGTGATCGATCTGCTCGAGGCCCATGCGCAGCGGATCCTCGACCAGATCGAGACGATGCACGCAGATCCCGAGGCGATGCTGCGGGCGCTGGCCGTGCACTGGGACCCGGCCGCGCTGCCCACGCAGCTGCTGGCCACGCTCAAGGCGGAGTCCGTCAGCGGGGACCATCCCGGTCGCTTCCGCATGGCGCGCCTGCGCCGTGTCCACGAGCACATCTTCGAGCAGTGCTTCACCGACTTCGCGCAGCGGGGCCTGCTGCGGCCGGGTCTGGACCCGGCCTTCGCGAGCAGGGCGATCCTCGGACTGGTGCTGAACCTCGCCGTGCGCGAGCGGACCGTGCGCACCATGCAGAGCGGAGCCCACGACGATGCCCCGGTCGAAGAGCTCGCTCGCCTGGCACGCTCCTTCGTGGAGATGGAGCCCTCGCACTGAGCCGGTGATCTCGCGGCTCGGCCCCGGGGTGGGTGAACCCCCAGCTCTCCTGGTTAGAGTGCCTCTCATCCATCCCTGCGAGGAAAGACCCTGATGCCTGCTTCGACCACGCTGACCGCCACCTCCCTGCATGCCAGCTACCCCGGGGAGGAGGTGCTGCGAGGGATCGACCTCACGCTCAGTGCCGGGGATCCGCCGCTGGGGCTGCTCGGCCCCTCGGGAGCGGGCAAGACGACGCTGCTGGCATCGCTGAGCGGGGAGCATCGCCCGGATTCCGGCCAGGTCACCTGGAACGGGCGCAGCGTCTCGAAGCTGCGCGGCCGGGACCGGAAGACCTTCCGTGCCGCCGCGCGCTTCGTCTCGCAGTACGCGATGACCATCTCCGACCCCCGCGAGACCGTTCGCTCCCGGCTCGAGCTCGCGGCGAAGGAGGCCCGCAAGGGCGGCCGCACGCACTCCGTCTCCCCCACCGAGATGCTCGAGGCCGTGGGTCTGGCCGATCATTTCCTGCCGCGCGCCATGCGCACCCTCTCCGGCGGTGAGACCCAGCGGGTGGCGCTCGCGACAGCGCTCGCCACCCGTCCGGAGATCCTGGTGCTCGACGAGCCGCTCACCGCAGTGGACCCGACCACTCGGGGCCAGATCGCCCGCACCCTCGCCGGGACCATCCAGCGGTTGGGCATCGGCGCGCTGATCGCCTCCCACGACGTGGAGCTGCTGCAGCGACTGTGCCCGCAGATCGTCTTCCTCGGCGAGGGACGCCTGCTGGCCCGCGGCACGCTGCCCGAGGTGCTGGCCCGCACCGAGCACGAGCCCGTCCGTGAGCTCGCCGAGGCGAATCCGCTCGCGGTGCAGCGCTTCCGCTGACAGACGCCGACGACAGCAGTCGCGTGTCCGGCATGCCGGACAGATTCGTCGTGCGCACCCACCGCGCGGGAACAGCGCGCGTCAGACTCGAGAGGATCGCACCCAGGATCTGACTCGAGGAGGCCACGCCGGCATGACGAGCACGAACTCCCCCAGCAGCCCACCGCTGCGCCGACGCCCATCGCCCTCGGAGAGCGGCCCCTGACGATCGCGGAGGTCGTGCAGGTGGCACGTCATCGCGCACCCGTCGTCATCGCGGAGACCGCGCGCGGCCGGATGCTCCGGGCGCGGGAAGCCGTGGAGGAGCTCGCCGCAGCGGACACCCCCGCCTACGGCGTCTCGACCGGATTCGGTGCGCTGGCGGACCGGAAGATCGACGTCAGCGCCCGCACTCGCCTGCAGGCCTCCCTGGTCCGCTCCCACGCCGCCGGCACCGGAGCGGAAGTCGAGGAGGAGACCGTCCGCGCGATGATGCTGCTGCGGCTGCAGACCCTGACCACGGGCCGCACCGGGGTGCGGCCCGAGGTGGCGGAGCGCTACGTGACGCTCCTGAACGAGGTCCTCACCCCGATCGTCCACGAGAACGGTTCACTGGGCTGCTCGGGCGACCTCGCACCGCTGGCACACTGCGCTCTCGCAGTGATCGGCGAGGGCGAGGTGCGCGATCGCGACGGCAACCTGCTGGACAGCGCCGCTGCCCTCGCCGACGCGGGGACGAGCCCGGTCGTGCTCGAGGCCAAGGAGGGGCTCTCCCTGATCAACGGCACCGACGGGATGCTCGGGATGCTCGCGCTGTCGATCCACGACCTGAGGGAAGCATCTCGCGCCGTCGACGTCTCCGCCGCGATGAGCATCGAGGCTCTCCTCGGCACGGACCGGGTGTTCGAGGCTGCTCTGCACGAGGTGCGCCCGCACCCGGGCCAGCAGGCCTCTGCCCGGAATCTCTCGAAGCTCCTGGCGGGTTCAGCGATCGTGGCAAGCCATCGCGGAGCGGACTGCACCGTGGTCCAGGACGCCTACTCCCTGCGCTGTGCACCCCAGGTCGCCGGGGCCTTCCGAGCAACGCTCACCCATGCGGAGTCGGTGGCCGGGATCGAGCTGGCCAGCGCCGTGGACAACCCCGTCGTCCTGGACGACGGGCGGGTCGAGTCGAACGGGAACTTCCACGGGGCGCCCGTCGGCTACGTCCTGGACTTCCTCGCGATCGCTGCCGCGGACCTCGCCTCCATGAGCGAGCGCCGCACCGACCGCCTGCTGGACCCCGCACGCTCCCACGGCCTGCCCGCGTTCCTCGGCGCCGATCCCGGCATCGACTCCGGGCTGATGATCGCCCAGTACACGCAGGCATCGCTGGTCAGTGATCTCAAGCGGCTCGCGATGCCCGCGAGCGTCGACTCGATCCCCTCCTCGGCGATGCAGGAGGATCACGTCTCCATGGGCTGGGCGGCAGCGCGCAAGCTCCGCCGTGCGGTCGACTCGGTGCAGCGGGTGATCGCTATCGAGCTGATGGCCGCCGGGCGCGGACTGGAGCTGAGGGCGCCGCTGGAGTCCTCCCCCGCCACCGGCGCCGCGCTGCGCACGATCCGCGAGCACGTCGAGGGCGTGGGCCCGGACCGCCGACTCTCCCCCGACATCGAGGCGATGGTGCGCCTGGTGCGTAGCGGGGAGGTCACCGCGTCCGCTCAGTCCGTCACGGGGCCGCTGGACTAGAACGGGCTCGCTGCCGGGCAGCGGCAGGCACTCAGACCGTCGCAGCCCGGTTCTTCTTCAGGGCGGAGAGATTCGCGGCGAGGGTGAGCGTGAACGCGATCGTGAACGAGGTGAGCATCGCGAGCGTGAGCCCGACCGCGCTGGTCGAGATGAACGGGGCGATGAAGACCGGCACGTACGCCGTCGCCTCCGCGCCCGTCAGCCCCACCACTGCACCGCCCGCGGTGGCGGCCAGCAGCGCTGCCCCGAACACCTTCCTATCCCCGAACATGAAGGGATAGGACGATTCGACGAAGGTGCCGAAGAAGAAGTTCACCGCCGAGCCGGAGCCAGCCAGCGCCCGCTCCCCGAGGTGCGGGGCCTGACCACGTTGGCCAGCGTGATGCCGAGCGAGACGACCACCAGCGCCGCGATGTCCACGGCGCCGAAGAAGCTGTAGCCCTTCTGCCCCATCTCCAGCAGCACCAGGGGCAGGATCGCCGAGTGGTAGACCCCACCGATGATCGCGGGCCAGATCGCGAGGCCCGCGAGTGCGCCAGCCATGATCGGGTTGAAGGCCACCGCCCAGGCGATCGCGTCGCCGATCCAGGTCCCCAGCACCGCGGTGAACGGGGCGAGCACGAAGTACATGAGCAGGCCGGGCAGCAGGCCCGCCAGAGCGCCGGTGACGATGTTCGCTGTGGTGGCGGGGAAGCTCCACGCCACGCAGCGCCGCAGGAGCGGGCCGACGAGCAGGCCGGAGAGGATGCCGCTGAGCAGTCCGCCGAGGATCCCGCCCTCCTGTGCGAGGATCCCGGCGATCGCTCCGGCGACCATGCCCACCTCGCCGAGCCCGCTGATCTTCCGCGCCGCCACGGCGGAGACGATGATCGGCAGGCCGGCGATCATCAGGTCGAACGCCGGCTGCAGCGAACCCAGGCCCGGGATCTTCGAAACGGCCAGCAGCAGGGCGAGGGCGATGAACGCCGGGATCGCGCCGACCATGATCCCGCGGATGCTGATGCGCTTCCACGCTGGCTCATCAGCCGCCGGGCCGGAGCTGTCCGAGGACGATCCTCCGAGGCGGGGCCGGTACTTGACCTTCCAGTGCCTCGCGAGGCCGGAGACGTAGGAGACCGCCCGGGTCGAGCTGGTGGTCCCCGTGGTGCCGGAGGCGGAGATGACCCTGAGGCCGACCTGCTGCGCCGTCGCCAGGGAGCTGCCGCCGGTTCCGGCGGCGGGGATCTCCGCGGCGGCGGCCGCCGCGACGGTCTGCGCGTTCGTGTCCCCGGGGTCGTGGCTCATGAGGATGAGCCCGTCGATCTCTCCGTCGCGCACGCGCGCGGCGAGCCGTTCATCGTTCTGCCGCGCCAGGGCGTTGATCTCGGAGAGCGGGCCCTCCTGGATGATGTGAGGGCCGGACTCGTCCGCACCCCAGAGCGTCGCCGGGGTCGACTGCGAGACGTTGTCCATGGAGGTCGCGGCGGAGACGAACTGGACCTCCTCCAGCACGAACCCTGCGGCCTCCAGCTGGCGTGCGACGTCGGCGATCAGCCGTGCGGGGTCGCTGCCGCCATGGCTGCGCAGGTTCCCTCCGCTGCTGCCGAGAATCGCAATGCGCCGAGCGGACTCGGTGGCGGTGTCGCCGTTCATCGTCGCGTGACCCTTCAGGTCGATCCCTATATAGACCAGGGGATCCTACGGCGCGGCGCGCTTCTGCTTCCGAAGCGTCCAGGTGAGCTGGTGACCGGGGCAGCGGTGTCGTCGGCGAGAGTCGCTTCCCGACCGGTGCGGGCTGCCCCCGCACCGCTAGAGTTCCTGGTATGTCCTCTGAAGCAGCCGCGTCGGCGAGTGTCCCGGTCGCGGGCCTGCTCGGCGAGGACGTCATCGTGCGCACGTCCGACGATCGTCGGCTCCGCACAATGCAACGGGGCGCAGGCCCCGACCTGGTCGTCCTCGAAGCGGGACTCGGCGCGAGCGGATACTTCTGGGGCCCGGTGCATGCACTGCTCGCTGAGCACGTCCGCGTCATCGCGTACGACCGCGCAGGCTACGGAGGCAGCGACCCGGACACTGCGCCCCGCGATCTCTCTCGCCTCGCTGCCGATCTCGACGCTGTCATCTCGGCATCCCCTCACCAGCGTCTGGTGCTGGTGGGCCACAGCTGGGGCGGGCCGGTGGTCCGCACCCTGCCGCACGACGCCTGCTCGCGGGGAGACCGCTCGACGGGCTGGTGCTCGTCGACCCGAGCGATGAGCATGCCGCTCTCTATTTCTCCCGCATGTTCCGTGCGCAGGCGGCGATTCAGAGTGTCCTGCTCGAGCCCCTCGCCCGTATCGGTCTGCTCGGCTGGGCGCTCAGAGCGATGAACTCGGATCTGGAGGAGCCCCTCCGAAGTGCGACGGCGGCCGCATCCTCGACACGGAGCGCGGCACGCGCCGCCCGTGCGGAGAACGCCCACGTCGTGGCCGGGCTGCAGCATCTGCGCGATGAACCGTTCAACCTCGGCGACCTCCCTGTGCCCGTCATCTCGGGCCGACGGGCCGGGCGTCTCGAGCGCGCGAGCCGCGACGCGCTCTCCCGCGCACATTGCACGACAGCCCACGGGCTGAAGGGCGGGCGTTACATCGAGGCCCGCAGATCGGGTCACATGGTGCCGTTCTCCGAGCCTGAGCTCGTGGCGCGCGAGGTCCTGTCGCTGCTTCAATGAACGGTTCGGGCGCGCCGGTGCGTCGCGACCATCATGCTCGCCTCGGCGAGCTGCGTCATGCGTGCACGGGGACAGGGTCAGCGACAGTCCGGCGTGATTGAGAGCTGACATCCATGCTGACCAGGGCGGCACCCTCGACCGTCGTGGGTGCGGATTCTCCACCGCTCAGAAGATCTGATGGAAGAGGTAGAACGCTTCGTCCTTCTCATCAAAACAGATCAGCAGATAGTTCTGCTCAGCCCTCTCGGGGTCGGCGCAGCTGAGGCTGTGCACCATGTCGTCTGTGATCGGGGAGCCTGCTGACGCGGAGACCTCGCCTGCGGTCGGGGCGCCGTCGCTCGGGATGCCGTCACCGTAGTCCGCCGGATCCCACCCCTCTGCACGGTCCGCAGCGGGGATGTCGAGGACGTACACCTCGTCCCGTCCCCCGTGGAAGTCCGCTTCGGAGCTGTAGTACTCCAGAACCTCCGCGCCCGACGGGACCTCGATGCCCCACATGGTCTCCACGCGATGAAGATATGGCTCCGGCTCATCTGGCGACCCGGGAATACAAGCGCTCATCGTCAAGAGTGCCAGCACAGAGCATATGGCGACCGCTATCTCTGCGCACACAGGACGAGCATCAATAATAGGGAAGCATGCCGGCCGACGGTCAGCAGGACAGTGAGCGATGCCAAGAGAGTGCACGCCGCTACTGCCCACACCACGGCGTCGCAGCGGCTCAAAACGCACATACCTCTCAGGCGCAGGCGCACCCGAACCTGAGCCATGATCTCCCTCGACGCGCTGCTCCATATTTCACAACCTACGCACGCCAGAGCAGGAAACGACGGCCCTCCCACAACATCCGCAGGCCCTCCACACACGGACCCCAAGCACTCTCGCCAACACGCCGGCGAGACTCGCGCTGACAGCTCATGGACGTGGCCCGCCCGGACGGCACCCGGGCGGACATGGAGCAGCTATGACGTGGCGAAGCACCCCTTGCTTGCCACCATCGGCTCTCTGGCAGTGTGGGCACATGAGTTCCACGGCGTGCGTGTTCTGCGACCTGCTGACGGGCGACGGGGAGGTCGCCTGGGTCGCAAGACGAGCTGAGGCATCGGCGTTCCTCCCATTCGCCGAGGACCGCCTCTCTCCTGCGCACACGCTGGTAGTGCCGCACCAGCACGCCGTCGGCATCCACGACGTCTCCGCGCAGTCGCTGCAGGCGACCGTCCTGCTCGCCCAGGAGTTCGCCCGCGCGATGTCCGAGACCCTCGGAGCGCCCGGCGCGAACATCCTCAACGCCAGCGGCCCCCACTCAGGCCAATCGGTGCCGCACCTCCACTTGCACGTCGTGCCCCGCTGGGAGGACGACGGTCTCGACACCTGACCCTCGACCATCTCCCGTCATCCTCTGGATCGCGACTGGCTCACTGCGGAGAGAACAGGGCTAGCGGATCGCTCATAGCGATGGCCCCTCCGTCCCGGTAGGGTCCGGAGGGGTCGTCGCGCTCCCTTTACGGAGAAGCTAGGCCACCTGCAGATGGCAGATCTCCACCGCTTCCGGGTGCACGGCCCTCCCCGTGCCCCGGTGTATCCGTCGCGACAGAGCACCGCGGAACCGAGCGGCGTCTCACCTCGCCATGCCACCAGATACTCGGATCGACCCTCCTGCTGCCGGGAGTGATGCGCCTCGTGTACACCCCCGCAAACGGGCCAGGGCGCCGTCAGCACGCCCAGATCTGCAGCGGTGCAGGGACGGTTATCAAGCTGCCCGTGAGCAGGCTCCTCGGGATCCACAGTGGCCACACCCTAGGGCGCGATCGTCGCTCGTGAGCCGAGATGCTGCTTCGCCGGTGTAGCGCGTCAGCGCTCTTTCGATGCCGTCGGCGGCTCGGGAGGGCTCTCCTGCGAGGTGTCGGGCTCATCCTGCTCGACAGCACCGAGCTTCG
This sequence comes from Brachybacterium sp. Z12, assembly GCF_014400405.1. Taxonomy (GTDB): domain Bacteria; phylum Actinomycetota; class Actinomycetes; order Actinomycetales; family Dermabacteraceae; genus Brachybacterium. The sequence continues at coordinate 2,217,609 of NZ_CP060496.1, forward strand.
TCCCTCGCTGGGGGCCTCGGCGCAGGCGCCGGTACTTCACGCGCTGGGACCGCGTGGCCTTGCTCCCGGCGCGGTCCTTCGGGTCCAGCGGATCCTTGCCGAGGACGGGGTCGTCCCCTGCCTGGTACCGCTCGGTCCAGATCTGGATGAGAGCCCAGGCCATGGCGGTGTACGGCACGGCGAGGATGGCACCGAAGATGCCGCCGACGATCGTGCCGATCGTCAGGGCCAGCAGCACGATCAGCGGATGGATGCTCAAGGTGCGGCCCATGACGACGGGCTGAAGGAGGTTGCCCTCGATCTGATTGACCGCAACGACGATGATGACCACGATCAGGGCTTCGACGGGGCCGGTGGTCACGACGGTGACGGCGGCGGCCAGGATGCCGGCGACTGTCGCCCCGACGACGGGGATGAACGCGCCGATGAACACGATCACGGCCAGCGGGACTGCAAGCGGCACACCCACGACGGCAAGGCCGATGCCGATGAGGACGGCGTCGACGAGGGCGACGGTCGCGGTGCCCCGCACGTACCCGCCGAGGACGCCGGAAGCGCGGTCGACGGACTCTGCGAGCTTGGCGCGGGTCTCTCCGCGGAACCAGCGCAGCACGAAGTTCCAGATCTTCGAGCCGTCCTTGAGGAAGAAGAACAGCAGCACGATGATCAGCACCACGCCGGTGAGGAACTCGGTCGCGGCGCTGACGCCGGTGAGCGTGCTGGCGGCGAAGTCCTCGCTGGTGACGAAATCCGTGACCTGCTGCGCGGCGTCGTCGATCATCGACGTGTCCACAGGCAGGGGTGACGACACGGTCCAGGAATAAAGCTGTTCCCAGCCGTCCACCGCGGAGGAGACGAGGCTGTCCCATTCGCTGCGGATGGCCAGCACGATCCCACTGACCACGCCGCTGGCGACCAGCACGATGGCGAAGAACGAGGCGAGGGTGGCCCACATCCGCGACCATCCCTTACGGATCAGCCACTTCACCAGCGGCGCGACGGCGGAGGCCAGGATCAGCGCCACGAGCAAGGCGACCACCACGACCCGCACGCGCAGCAGCAGCCACACCACCCCGGCCATCACGGCTGCGATCAGCAGGAGCTGACCGGCGCGGGCGCCGGCTCTGCCGAGGTTGTCCGACCAGGGGTTCGATGGCTGGTCGGTGCTCGTGGGTGGAGATGCTGTCATCACGGTGGAGCTCCTGGATGTCGGGGGTGCTCAGGGTGTTCGTGAGGGATCAGCCAGTGTGCCAGGAAGAACTCCGAAGAGGACCGAGGACTTGGTCGGCCCGGCACTCCTCGCCCTCGGTACCGATCCGCTCGACCTGGCATGACTCGTCGCCTACGTCGCGACCCATCGACGAGGCCCTTTCAGAGCGCGGGAGAGCCCATATCCTGCGCCACCGCTTCGCAACCCCGGCGTACAGGAGCTCGCGAGATCTCGACGCCCATCGGTTCAGGTTTGCGGATTGTCCCGTGTCGGCTCACGCGCTTCGCGCGCTGAGGCGACGTCGTCCACGATCATGGCGATGTGGCGCACGCTGGAGAGGAGAGAGCCGTAGAGCGGCCAGGTCTCCTCGGGGAGGTCCTGGTCGGTCGCCATCTCTCGGGCGAGGGCGTCGAGCCGATCAGTGATCGGATCGACGTTCGCATCGGGATCGGCGATGGCGTGTCCGGCGTCGCGAACAATGGCAGCCCATTTCTCCCGGAAGCGTTCGTCCCAGGCACCCTCGGAGTAGGCAGCCTCGTACAGGGTCCGGGCCAGATGGCGCAGGTGCGAGATACCCTCGTCGACCCGCTGAAGGATCTCCTCGTAGTCGACTCTCCGGCCCGGCCCCGATCCGCGATCCCCCAGGTGCCGGGTGTTCGTCAGCCGATATCGGGGATTGGACCTTCTGCTCTCGCGGGCGAAGCGGACCGACTGCCACGCAGTTTCCAGCTCGTCGCTCATCGACTCAGTCTCTCGCCGCCAGGAGTCGGCCTTGTCGGTTTCCCAGGAGGACGAGAACTCGTCGGCCATGTTGGTCAGCATGTCGCCCATGCGACGGTTGATACGGTCCACGTGTCGCGCCGCCTGATGCTCGCGCAGCGGCGGAATGATCAGCAGGTTGACGAGGACCCCGATCCCCACCCCGACACCGACCTCGAGGATGCGGTCCAGCAGCAGGGGCTGTTGCTCCGAGAACCCGCTACCGAGAACGAAGATTGCCGTGGTCGCGATCGCGACACCCTCGTCTCGGATCCACGACAGCCGCGCCCCGGCGAGACCGACGAACAGCGCCAGCGCGAAGGTCCACACGCTGACCCCGAGGTACGCACCGATCAGGAATGACAGTCCGACCCCGATCGCGGAGGCCACCGTCGTCTGCACACCCCGCGACAGCGACCTGTGCACCGTGGCGTGGACCGTCAGCAGCGCAGTCCACGGAGCAAGGAACGGCAACATCGAATCCAGCACCGCGAGGGAGAACCACCACGCAGCGGTGGCCGCGACCACGCCCTTGAAGATCTGCAGCAGATCGGTGGTGACCTCAGGCCGCCGTGCCTGTTCTCGCAGTCGTCGCATGGCCGTCATCCTCACGCCTAGGAAATGTGCTCGGAAGTCTTCCCCACCCCGGATGCCCAGGAGTGCTCAGGACCCTTCGGTCAGGAGTTCCTCACGTCGCCGTCTCATCATGTCGCCCTCTCTCCGGCGGTCGTTGGTACCGATGGGGCAGCCTCCCCGAGGTGCTCCCGGATCCAGGCCCGGTGGTCGCGGCCGCTGGGGTGGGCACTGGTCACGACGAAGCCTCCCTGGAGGATTCATTCCGCCCGGACCTGCGTAGGCCCTGCCGGTCAGCGGTCCAGGAACTCGATCAACGCGCGGTTGAAGTCCTGGGCGTGTGAGACGTTCAGTCCGTGGGGCGCGCCGTCCACGATGGTGAGCTCGCTGTGTGACACCTCGCGGTGGGTACGGTCTCCGGATCCTTCGAAGGGCACGATGCCGTCTGCGCTTCCATGGAGAACGAGGGTGGGGACGTCGATCCTGGAGAGGTCGTCGCGGAAGTCCGTGATTCCGAACGATTGCATGGCTTCGAGTGCTGCGAGCTTGTCTGCCTGCTGGCACTGACGAATCGCGTCGTGGCGCTGGGTCTCGGTGACGAGCAGGTCTCCCTCGGCGTTCGGGGAGAAGAACTGACGGATGAACTGGTCGTAGAAGGCGTCCTGGTCAGCGGTCAGCTGTGCTGTCATCGCCGCAGCCTTGCTCTTCTCGAGCGGACCGTCGGGGTTGCCCGGGGCGTTCATCATCATCGGGGTGATGGCGGCTGCGAACACCACGCTGCGCAGGCGGGCCTCACCGTGCCGTGCGATGTAGCGCGCCACCTCGCCGCCTCCCATGGAGAACCCGACAAGGGTGACATCGGTGAGGTCAAGCTGGTCCAGCACTCCGGCGAGGTCGTCAGCGAGCGTGTCGTAGTCGTATCCGGACTTCGGCTTGTCGCTGCGCCCGAAGCCGCGTCGGTCGTAGGTCAGCACTCGGTATCCGGCCTCGCGCAGCGCGCCGATCTGCTCGATCCAGGACTCGCCGGACAGCGGCCAGCCGTGGATCAACACCACCGGGCGACCGGATCCTCCGTGGTCATCGACATGGACCTGCACGTCTTTGAGGCCGAACAGGCGGGAATTCACGGGGACGTCAGTCATGGAGTTCCTCCTCATCGGGTCTGGCGTTGAGCGTACGTGCCACAGCAGATCCCGTCAGTAAGGGCGACCTATCGGTCGCCAGACGATGCGATGACGCGTCGCGCCCAACGCTCTCGAAGGAACAGCTCCCGCCCTGGGGCTCGCCGGCGCTGGCCCCGATGCTGGGGATCCACCGAGCATCCGTGTTCGCGAAGCTCAAGGGCGAGGCGTCGTGGAAGGCCAGCGAGGTCGCAAGCCTGGCCCGATACTTCGATGTATCCGTGAGCGACCTCTTCGACGGTCTCGGCCGGTTCCGGGACACAAAGAAGCCCCACCGGGTGACCGGTGGGGCTTCAGGTGGTGCGCCATCAGGGACTCGAACCCCGGACCTACTGATTAAGAGTCAGCCGCTCTAACCAACTGAGCTAATGGCGCGAACAGGAAAGAACTTTACCCCCATGTCGCCGCACGTCCAACTCGAGAGGCCACTGTGTGAGCCAGTGAACAGCGGGGCTTCCGGTGGCGCGGCACCGAGAGCCCCGACCCTTCCATGACGCTGGTACTCGGCGCGGGGACCTGCTGTGATCCTCTAGACTTGATCCTCCCAGGAATGTCGGCGCGCGAGGGCCCTGCCAGGTTGCTCGCCGGAGGAGGTCAGCGTGAGGATCGCGGTCACCGGTGCCACAGGTGTGCTCGGCCAGGAAGCTGTGGAGGCGCTGGTCGCCGCCGGGCACGAGGTCACCGGCATCACTCGCCGGGACTCCGGGGTCCCCATCATCGAGGGGCGGGGCGGCAGCGCCATCGTCGCTGACGTGTTCGACCCCTCGGATCTCGCGCGCGCCTTCCGCGGCCACGACGTCGCCATCAACGCCCTCGCCCATGTGCCCGTCGGCATGGCGGGCCTGCGCCCCCTGGCCTGGCGCGAGGACGACAAGCTCCACCTCGAGGCGTCCGTCGCGATCGCGAAGGCCGCTGCCGAGGCCGGTGTGCGCCGCCTGATCCAGGAATCCACGATCTTCCTGTACCCGCACAACGGCTCGGACTGGATCGGTGAGGACCAGCCCTTGAACGTCCGCAACCAGGCGTTCCGGCCACGTGTGAAGGAGATGCGTGCCGCGGTGGACTTCGCGACCTCGGGCCGCAGCGCCGTGATCCTGCGCCTGGGCCAGCTGTTCGGCCGTGACCAGCACACCACCCATGCGCTGAAGGCGACTAAGTCGGGTGATCCGATCCTGCTGGGCAAGCCGGAGCACTACGTGACCCTGCTGCATCACTCCGATGCGGGCCGTGCGTTCGTGGCCGCGCTTCGTGCGGGCAGCGGCTTCTACAACGTCGGCGGTGAGCCGATCACCAAGAAGCGCTGGGCGAAGGACCTCGCTACGGAGGCCGGGGTCGAGAACCCGGCGAAGTTCTATCCGGAGATCACCCAGGCGATCGTCGGCACCCGACTCGATGTTCAGCGTCGTTCACTGCGGGTCTCTTCGGTGCGGTTCATGTCCGAGACCGGGTGGCGGCCGACGGTGGGCCCCTCCACGCCGGGCTGGTCACGCCGCTGACCGCTTCCGCGGCGGCAGCCCTGCGATGTGCTGAGCGCAACGGGCTGTCTGCTCAGAGGCTGCGGATCACGCGCGCCGGGTTCCCGACCGCGAGGCTGCGGGCAGGCACGTCCTTGGTGACCACGCTGCCCGCGCCGATCACTGCGCCGTCCCCGATGCTCACGCCGGGCAGCACGGTCACTCCTCCCCCGATCCACACGTCGTCACCGATGGTGATCGGCTCCGCGGCCTCCCATCCCTGACGGCGCGGCTCCAGTTCGAGCGGATGGATCGGGGTGAGCAGCTGGATGTTCGGCCCCAGCTGGCAGTGGCGCCCGATCCTGATCTCCGCCACGTCCAGGGCGGTGAGGTGGAAGTTCACGAAGGTGCCCTCCCCGATGTGCAGCTGGCTGCCGTAGTCGACCCGCAGCGGAGCCCGCACATGCGCCCCCTCTCCGACGCTGCCGAGCAGCTCTCGGAGGATCTCCTGCGTGGCCTCCGGATCGACGGGGTACTCGCGGTTGAAGCGCTCGTTCAGCGCGAGGGCGTGCTGGAAGGCACGCTGGATCTCGGGATCGTCGGCGATGTACCAGTCCCCCTCGACCAGCTTCTGCCATGGGCGCCGGGGATCGTTCTCGTCGATGTGGAAGCTCTTCATGGACATGAGCGTAGGCGCCGCAGCAGGTGAGTCCTGGTCAGCGGGGCAGGCGCATCCCCAGGCTCGGTGCCGAGTCGACGAATCCCAGCGAGCGGTAGAGGCTCTGACCGGGCGGGTCTGCGAGCAGCGTGATGTAGGGCTCCGGCGGGGCGGCCTCGTCGATGCGGCCGATGAGCACTTCCATCACGGCGCGCCCAGGCCCTGTCGCTGGTGCGCGGGGTCGGTGGCGATATCCGCGATGTGGAAGTACCAGGTGCCGTCTCCGATCACGCGCCCCATCGCAGCGAGCGAGCCGCCCTCGGTGCGCACCGTGATCCAGGCCCAGCTGGCGGTGAGGGCCCCGGTGGCCTGTGCCGGGGTGCGCGGGCTGAGGCCGGCGACCTCGCGCAGGCGCACGTACTCCTCGCTCGTCGGCGGCTCTTCGACCATCCTGTACCCGGCCGGCAATGGCGTCAGCGGCTGCTGCGCTGGCGGACAGGGGCTGGAAGCGTTCTCGGGCATGGACCGATCCTGTCATCTCCTGCTCAGCGTGCGCGAGATACTCGAGGGATGAGCACGCCCTCCCCTGCCCTGCCCGACTCCGCCCGCTGCCCCTGCGGCAGCGGCGACATCTTCGGAGACTGCTGCGGCCCGGTGCTGCGGCAGGAGCGCCGCGCCGGGACCGCCCAGGCGCTGATGCGCTCGCGCTACACCGCTTTCGCGGTGCGGGATCTTGAGCACCTGCTGGCCTCCTGGCATCCGCGCACCCGGCCCCCGCGCGAGGAGCTCGCGGGATCGCTCGCGCAGGATGTGAGGTGGCTGCGGCTGGAGGTGCTCGCCACCGCTCAGGGCGGCCCATTCGATGACACCGGCACGGTGGAGTTCGTGGCGATCTCGAAGAGCGAGCAGGGGCGTCAGGAGCAGCACGAGGTCTCCCGCTTCGTCCGGGAGGACGGCAGCTGGTACTACGTCGACGGGGACACCTGAGGCGTCGGCCCCGGAAGCGGCTCTCAGCGCCCAGGAACGGGCTCGGCGCCGGTCACGATCGTGACCGGCGCCGAGACGCGTATCGGGCGAAGCGCCCGCGAGGATCAGTCCTTCGCGGCGCGGGCCTTCTCCTTGGCCTTCTGCTTCGCGGCCTTGGCCTTCTGGGCCTCGGCCTGCTTCACGGACTTCGAGGGCTTCTCGTCCCCACCGGACAGTGCGATCGCCGCGGCGATCCCTGCTCCGATGAGGACCACGCCGATGACGCCGCCTGCGATCGCTGTTGGGAGCGTCGAAGGGGTCTTCCCGTCACCGGCCGCGGAAAAAGCCTTCACCGAACCGGTCAGCTCGTTCTTCCACCGCGTGACCGCATTCTTGGGGTGCACACGGTCGATCAGCTCATCGATGTCGGACGCGAGGTTGTCCTGCCGGCGATAAGCCTCATCGCGCATCTCGTCCAGGCTCTTCTTCTTGGCCACCACTGCCTCCGGGGTCGTCAGGGTCTGCTGTGCAGATCGTATCGCGGTCAGGACGGTGCGGGTGCCGTCAGCCCTTGGTGCGGGCGAGGAAGTCGTCCGCCCCGCCCACCAGCTCGACGTGTCCGGTCTCGACATCGGCCACGGCCGCCGCCGCAACCTCGCCGGCGAACTCCTCGACGGAGTAGAGCTTTCCGGCGGCTTCGCGGCGGGCCTCGAGGGCGCCCGGGCGTGCCCGGTTCAGCAGGGTCGCGGTGACGGTGCCCTCGATCATGTCGCCGGAGACGACCACGAAGGAGACGCCCTTCTCGGACATCTCGCCGATCCGCTGCGTCAGCACGGTCTCGCCGGCGCGCTTCGACTTCGCGACCAGCTCGTACTCGGGCATGGTCTCCACCTCGTCGATGAAGTGCGCCTGGTGGCTGGTCACGAAGACCACGCGGCCGCCCTGGGAGAGGCGCTCGAGCCCGGCGGTGAGCGCATCGTTCTGCGCGTCACGGTTCAGGCGCATCGCGTAGTCCTCCCCGAGATCCGCCTCCATGCCGCCGGAGGCGTTGAGGACCAGCAGGTCGAGCGAGCCGAAGCTGTCGATGGCGGTCTGCATCAGAGTGCTCACGCCCTCCCCGTCGGTGAGGTCCGCGCCGACGGCGACGGCCTTGCCACCAGCGGCCTCGATCTCCGCGACCACCTTGTTCGCGCGGGGAGCCTTCTGGCGGTAGTTGATGACGACGTTCGCGCCCTCTGCGGCAAGCACTTCGCGGTGGCCGCACCGACTCCGCGGGACGAACCGGTGACGACGGCGGTCTTGCCTGCGAGGGCGCTCATGAGTACTCCTGGGGGAACGAGGGCTGAAGGACCACCCGAGCCTACCGGAGCACCGGCCGAGGCCCGCTAGGCTGGGCCCGCGCGCGAGTGGCGGAATTGGCAGACGCGCTGGATTTAGGTTCCAGTGCCTGAGGGCGTGAGGGTTCGAGTCCCTTCTCGCGCACGCATCATCCCCCGCGAAGAGGAGACGGCCACATGACCCTGTTCGGACTGGTCCGACATGGACAGACGGACTACAACCTGCGGAACCTGTTCCAAGGGTCCTCCGACATCCCCCTGAACGAGACGGGGATCGCGCAGGCGCACGCCGCGTTCGACGAGCTGCCTGCGGTGGACTGGGACGTGGTGATCACCTCACCGCTGTCACGAGCCGAGCAGACCGGCCGGATCATCGCCGAGGACCATGACATCCCCTTCGGCGGCACGGATCCCCGGCTGGTCGAGATCGACTGGGGCGCCGCCGAAGGCCACTCGGTCGAGGAGATGGAGCAGACCTATCCGGGACGCTCCTTCCCCGGCCGCGAGGATCACCAGGCGGTCGCCGATCGCGGGTACGACGCGCTGGAGGCGCTCGAGGAGCGCTTCCCGGGCAAGAAGGTGCTGGTCGTCGCTCATGGCACGCTGATCCGCTTCATCCTCTCCGGGATCATCGAGCAGCCGATGCCCTCGATCCCGAACGCGACGCTGTCCCTCGTCGACCTCGAGGAGACGACCTGGCGGGTGACGATGATCGCGGGCCAGGAGGTCGACCACTCGGTCAAGGTGGTCTCCCGCGACCAGAACCCCCGATTCTTCGTCGAGAAGTCCCAGCTCGCACCGGCACAGGTCGCCGCAGTCTCCGCCGCCCAGGACGCTGCCGGGGACACCGCAGAAGGAGGCACCCGATGACCAGCCGCACCGCAGTGGACTCCGAGGGCTCCTGGTTCGAGCCCGATCACATGACCGAGCTGCGCCGGCGCCTGCCGATCCCCTACGTGGACATCATCCCGGTGCGCACCGATGTGGACGGCTCCGTCGAAGAGGTGGGGCTGCTGCTGCGCGCCTCGGGGGACGGGCAGATCGTGCGCGCCATCGTCTCCGGGCGGGTGCTCGTCCACGAGACGATCCGTGAGGCGATCGCGCGGCACATCGAGAAGGACCTGGGACCGATGGCGATGCCGCGGGTCCCGGTCTCCCCGGTGCCGTTCACTGTCGCCGAGTACTTCCCCACCCCGGGCGTCTCGCCGTTCCACGATCCGCGCCAGCACGCGATCTCGCTGGCCTACGTGGTCCCGATCGACGGGGAGACCGCCCCGCAGGAAGACGCCCTCGAGCTGGCCTGGTTCGGGATCGACGAGCTGCTGTCCGACTCCTCCCCGCTGGAGGAGATGAGCGGCGGCCGGGATCTGCTGATCCGGCGCGCGCTCGCCCACGTCGGCGCCGCCTGAACACCCCCGCGAACATCGAAGGCCCCGGCCCGGAGGATCACCTCCAGGCCGGGGCCTTCGACGTACGGGGGCGAGGTGCTTCAGCCCAGCAGCTGGGCCACGTGCCCGGCGAGTGCCCGGAACGCCTTCCCGCGATGGGAGATCGCGTCCTTCTCCTCCGGGCTCAGCTGCGCCGCCGAGCGCGCCTCACCGTCGGGCAGGAACAGCGGGTCGTAGCCGAAGCCACCCTCACCGCGCCGCTCCCGCAGCAGGGCCCCGACCATCTCGCCGCGTTCAACGGTCTCGGTGCCGTCGGGCGCGACCAGCGCGGCCGCGCACACGAAACGTGCGGTGCGGTGAGCATCCGGGACATCGCCGAGCTGAGCCAGCAGCAGATCGTTGTTCGCCTCGTCGTCCCCGTGCCGCCCGCTCCAGCGGGCGGAGAAGATGCCGGGCGCGCCGCCGAGCACATCCACCGAGAGACCGGAATCATCGGCGACCGCCACCAGGCCGGTGGCCGACGCTGCGGAACGTGCCTTCAGCAGGGCGTTGCCCTCGAAGGTCACCGCGTCCTCGACCACGTCCGGCAACGCGATCCCGGACGAGGAGATCACGTGCTCGGCCGCCAGACCCGGCACCGCGGCGGTGAGGATCCGCTGCAGCTCGGCCAGCTTCTTGGCGTTGTGCGAGGCGAGGATGACCCGCGCCCCGTCCGGGACGACGCTGCGCACAGCGCTCATCGCTGCTGCGCGAGGACGTCCCGCTGGATCTGTGCGAGCTCGGCGCACCCGCCGGTGGCGAGATCCAGCAGAGCGCCCAGCTCGGTGCGGTCGAGGGGCGCCCTCTGCGGTGCCCTGCACCTCGATGAACGAACCCGAGCCGGTGACCACGACGTTCATGTCGGTCTCGGCGCCGACGTCCTCGCGGTACTCAAGGTCCAGCAGCGGGCGGCCCTCCACGATGCCGACGCTGATCGCGCTGACCGAATCGGTGAGGACCTGCTTCGCGGCCGGCAGAGCAGTGTGCTGCTTGCCCCAGGAGATCGCATCAGCCAGCGCCACATAGGCACCGGTGATCGCGGCGGTGCGGGTGCCGCCGTCGGCCTGGAGCACATCGCAGTCCAGCTGGATCGTGTTCTCGCCCAGCGCATCGAGGTCGATGACCGCGCGCAGGGAACGGCCGATCAGGCGGGAGATCTCATGGGTGCGGCCACCGATCTTGCCCTTGACCGACTCTCGCGGGGAGCGGGTGTTGGTCGCGCGGGGAAGCATCGCGTACTCCGCGGTGACCCAGCCGGAGCCCGAGCCCTGCTTCCAGCGCGGCACACCGGAGGTGAAGGACGCCGTGCACAGCACGCGGGTGCGCCCGAACTCGATCAGCGCGCTGCCCTCGGCCTGGTCGAGCCAGCCGCGAGAGATGCGCACCTCACGAAGCTGATCTGGGGTGCGGCCGTCGATGCGGTCGCCGGCTGGGGTCTGGGTCGAAGAGCTCACGGAGCTCCTTCCTCGAAGGGTCTGAATGGATCAGCCTGATCTCCTACCGCTCGTTCCTCGCAGCACGTCGATCAGACAAGAGAATGGATCAGCCTGATCTCCTACCGCTCGTTCCTCGCAGCACGTCGATCAGGGTTCACGTCGAGGATATCCATCGGCCGGACCATCGTGATCTGTCCGGTGTGCACGGCGCGGGCTTCGGCGAGAGGGACGTCAGGATCCGTCCAGGCCGGGATGTGGGTGAGGGCGAGGTGGCCGACCTCGGCCCGGCTCGCGCACTCCCCGGCACGGCGCCCGGTCAGGTGCACGCCGGTGAAGCGATCATCGCGGCCCTCGATGTACCCCGCCTCGCAGAGGAACAGATCCGCGCCGCGGGCGAGATCGTCGAGCGCCTCGCAAGCGTCGGTGTCCCCCGAATAGGTGAGGAGCGCACCGCCTGCGGTGATGCGGAAGCCGTAAGCCTCGACCGGGTGCAGCACCGCGCGGGTCTCGATCTCGAACGGGCCGATGCTGAAGCGGTGGTGATCGCTCAGCGCATGATGCTCGAAGGGCGAGCTGTGCACCCCGTCGGGGATGTCCCCCTTGCGGCTGAGCACCGCCGAGATCCTCTCCGCCAGCGGGGCAGGAGCATAGATCGGCAGCCTCCCCAGGTCATCGCGGGAGTGATAGGCCCAGAACACCTCGAGGCCGGTGATGTCGAGATAGTGGTCGGGGTGGAGGTGGGAGATGATCACCGCGTCCAGATCGGCTGGGTCGATCACGTTCTGCAGCGGCCCGAAGGCGCCGGAGCCCAGATCCATCAGCACCCGCCAGGTGCGACCCTGCTCATCCTCGTGCTCGATCAGGTAGCTGGAGGCGGCGCTGCGAGGGCCGGCGAAGCTGCCGCTGCAGCCGATGACGTGGACCCTCATGCCGGCACCACGGGCAGCGACCCGGTCATCTCGAGGGTGGGGCCCAGGAAGCGCTGCGAGAGGCGGGCGAAATTCGCGCTGCCGGCGCCGTCGGCGGTCTGGCCGAAGACATGGCGTGTGTGATCATCGCTCTCGCGCAGCTGATCGGTGGCTCGCAGCTGCCGGTATACGTCGAGCGCCGTCTCCTCCGCGGAGGAGACCAGCGTGACATCGGGGCCCATCACGTAGCTGATGGGGCCGGCGAGCATCGGGTAGTGGGTGCAGCCCAGCACCAGCGTGTCCACACCGGCCGCCTGCACGGGCGCGAGGTACTCCTCGGCGACTTCGACGACGTCACGGCCGCTGATCACGCCGTTCTCGACGAAGTCGACGAAGCGTGGGCATGCCTGTGTGGTCAGCGAGAGGCTCGGGGCGGCGGCGAAGGCGTCCTCGTAGGCGCGGGAGTTGACCGTGCCCTGGGTGGCGATCACGCCGACGCGGTGATTGCGGGTGGCGGCGACGGCACGGCGCACGGCGGGCTGGATGACCTCGACCACCGGCACGTCATAGCGTTCGCGGGCATCGCGCAGCACAGCCGCGGAGGCCGTGTTGCAGGCGATGACGAGCATCTTCACGCCGTTGCCGACGAGCTGGTCCATGATCTCCAGCGCGAGGGAGCGGACCTCGGCGATCGGGCGCGGTCCGTAAGGGCCGTGCTCGGTGTCACCGATGTAGACCAGCTCCTCCTGTGGCAGCTGGTCGAGCACGGCGCGAGCGACGGTGAGGCCACCCACTCCGGAGTCGAAGATCCCGATCGGCGCGTTGTTCATCCGTGCAAGGTTAATCTCGACAGCCGTCCTGGGCAGTGATGGCACGCTCACTGCGTGCCGATTCACAATTCGCACACAGTCAGTCCAGGGCTCGCAGCAGACTCTCCTGCAGCCACGAGAGCAGTTCGTAGACGGCGATGACGATGTCGGAGCCCACATGCTCCTCGTCTCCGGAGCGCTCGACTCCCTCGACCCGCTCACCGATCTGCTGGAGCATCCGAACGGTGTCGAAGTCGCCGTCGCGCTGGAGATCCAGACGGTCGGCGAGCACGATCCGCACGTCGTTGAGGGCACGGAGCATCGCCATCGCGCCGTCCTCGTCGAGCACCACCTCGCTGTGCCCGCCGCCGGTCCCATCCAGGGTGCGCATCACGCGCCGGAGATCGGCGAGCTTGCCGTCGGCGAGGTCCTGCTGGCCCAGGCGGCGGTACTCCGCGGCGAGCTCCGGGTCGTCCGACGCTGCGGGGAAGAGCCGCTTGACCGCCGAGTCCGCGGGTTCGCGGGCGTCGCGCCCGGCGAACTCCGCCTCGAGCCGGCGCAGCGGGTCCTCGCTCTGCGCAGCACGGTCCAGCACATCTGTCTCGGCGTCGATCCCGAGATCGGCGCGGATCAGATCGGCGGTCTCCTGGGCAACCTGCGTGATGATCGCCTTCTCCTCGCCGTCGAGCCGGCAGGCCAGGCTGCCGTCGGGGCGGCGCCGGAATGCGTGCGCCATCAGTCCTGCCCTGCTCTCTCCAGCGTCGCCTGCAGTCCGAAGGAGTGCATGGCCTGGACGTCGGTCTCCACACGTTCCCGGGAGCCGCGGGAGAGACGATCGCGCGGCCGTCCTCGTGGACCTGCATCATCAGCTGCTCTGCCACCAGCCGGGAGTACCCGAAGTAGCGGCGGAACACGAAGACGACGTAGCTCATGAGGTTCACGGGATCGTTCCAGACGACGGCGCACCAGGGGCCGTCGCCCTCGACCGTCAGCTCCACATCACGGGAGAGGTCGGTGCGCGTTCCCGTTCCCGGGTCCGCCCGCGGCAGCTCCACCGGCATGCACATTCCTCCTGGTTCCTGCCGCTCCCCTGGATGCGGGAGGCGGCGGGGACGATTCTACGGGGCGCGTCCGACCATCCACGGACCCGGCACGCATTACGGTGGACACCGTGACTTCTGCCCTGCTCACCGATCTCTACGAGCTCACGATGCTGGAGGCCGCCCGTGAGGCGGGCACCGCATCGCGTCGCTGCGTCTTCGAGGTGTTCACCCGTTCCCTGCCCGAGGGCCGCCGCTACGGCGCGCTCGCCGGCACCGGTCGCGTCCTCGACGCGATCGCCGACTTCCGCTTCGATGAGGCGGACCTGCGCTACCTCCGACGCGCCGGAGTGCTGAAGGAGGAGACACTCGAGCACCTCGCCGAGTACCGCTTCACCGGCGATGTGCACGGTTACGAGGAGGGCGAGCTGTACTTCCCCGGCTCCCCGTGCTGCGCATCGAAGGCACCTTCGAGAACGCCGTGATGCTGGAGACGGTTGTGCTGTCGATCCTGAACCACGACAGCGGCGTCGCCTCCGCAGGTTCCCGCATGGTCACCGCCGCCCGCGGGCGGCCCCTGATAGAGATGGGCGGGCGGAGGGTCCATGAGGATGCGGCGATCGCAGCGGCCCGCGCCGCCCGCATCGTGGGGTTCGCCTCCACCTCGAACCTCGCCGCGGGCGCCCACTACCGGGTCCCCGTCGCCGGCACGGCCGCCCACGCCTTCACGCTCCTGTTCGACACGGAGGAGGAGGCGTTCCGCGCGCAGCTCGCCGCCCAGGGTGCCGGCACCACCGTGCTGGTGGACACCTACGACGTCGAGGCCGCGGTGCGCACCGCGGTGGAGCTGGCCGGTCCGCGGCTCGGCGCCGTACGCCTGGACTCCGGTGACCTCGGCGAACAGTCCGTCCAGGTACGGAAGTTGCTGGACTCCCTCGGCGCGACGGAGACCCGGGTCACCGCGACCGGTGATCTGGACGAGCACCGGGTCGAGGAGCTGAAGGACGCCCCGCTGGACGGGTACGGGATCGGCACCCGCCTGGTCACCGGCGGTGGGCATCCCGCCCCCGGGTTCGTCTACAAGCTGGTCGAACGCGAGGGGTCCGACGGGCTGATGCACCCGGTCGGCAAGAAGTCCCTGGACAAGGCCACGCTCGGTGCGGGCAAGGCCGCGTACCGGATGCTGGTGGGCGATCGCGCTCATGCGGAGCTGGTGCTTCCCGGTGAGGAGGAGGTCGCTGAGTTCGAGCGGGAGCTGATCGCGGAGCTGACCTCCGGTGAGTCCAACCCGGATTGGAAGCGCACCTCGCTGCGACCGCTGCAGAAGCCGCTGATCCTGGGCGGCGAGCCGGTCGGGAGTCTGCGGGCACCGGCCCTGGTCGAGGCGGCGCGGGAGAGGCATGCCGCCTCGGTCGCCGAGCTGAGCCTGTCCCCCGATGACGGGCCCGACGGCCCGGTCGCGATCCCCACCGTCACCGACGGCGTCGAGGCCGCGCGCGTCCTGAGCTGAGCCGCCTCAGGTGCTCCGTGCCTGCGCGGCCCCGGCCGAGCTCAGCGTCGGCCGACGAACCATCCGCGCACGATCCCGATCCGCTCCTGGATCTGCTCTGCGCTGGCCTGTGCCACGGCCGGTCCCCGCTGCGGCTGCGCAGCGTGTTGTGGACCGAGCCGTGCGGGGTGCCGGACTTCTTCGCCCAGGCGGAGACCAGGGCGCTGAGCTCCTTGCGCAGCTCCATCAGCTGTCGGTGATCGACCACTCCGGGCGTGACCGGGGTGTTCGCGCTCCCGTTCTTCTGCCGGCGTGCCTGCTGCTGGGCCTGCTGCTGCTGGAGCACCTCCCGCATCTGATCGGCGTCGAGCAGGCCCGGGATGCCCAGGAACTCCTGCTCGTCCTCCGAGCCGATCATCCCGCCGGCGCCGTACTCGCCGCCGTCGAACAGCACGCGGTCGAACGAGGCTTCCGATTCGAGCGCCTCGAAGGTCATCTCCAGCTGGTCGGAGGTCTGCTCGGGGCGGTTGGCCTGCTCGATCAGGCTCTCGTCCAGCCCGGTCTCCTCATCGCCGCCCTTGGGCCGGCGATCCAGGACGTGGTCGCGCTCCGCCTCCATCTCGGCGGCGTGCCCCATCAGGATCGGGACCGTGGGCAGGAAGACGCTCGCGGTCTCGCCGCGGGTCCGCGAGCGCACGAAGCGGCCCACGGCCTGGGCGAAGAACATGGGGGTGGAGGTCGAGGTGGCGTAGACGCCCACGGCCAGGCGGGGCACGTCCACGCCCTCGGACACCATGCGCACCGCCACCATCCAGCGGTCGTCGGAGTTGGAGAACTCCTCGATCCGCTTGCCTGCAGCAACTTCGTCGGAGAGGACCACGGTGGGCGCCTGTCCGGTGATGTCCTGGAGGGTCGCGGCGTAGGAGCGGGCAGCCTTCTGGTCGGTGGCGATCACCAGACCGCCGGCGTCGGGCACGTGACGCCGCACCTCGGTGAGTCGGCGATCCGCCGCGGAGAGCACCGACTGGATCCACTCCCCCTTGGGGTCCAGCGCGGTGCGCCAGGCCTGCTGGGTGATGTCCTTGGTCTCGAGCGCGCCGAGCTGGGCGGAGACCTCGTCACCCGTCTTGGTGCGCCAGTGCATGCGCCCCGAATAGGTCATGAAGAGCACCGGGCGCACCACGTGGTCGCGCAGCGCCTCGCCATAGCCGTAGGTGTAGTCCGCCTTCGAGCGCAGGAAGCCCTCGCCGTCCTCCTCGTAGTTGACGAAGGGGATCTGGGAGTCGTCCGAGCGGAACGGTGTTCCTGTCAGCGCGAGCCGGCGCGTGGCGGTGTCGAAGGCGTCCCGCACGCCGTCGCCCCAGGTACGGGCGTCGCCGGCGTGGTGGATCTCGTCGAGGATCACCAGGGTGCGCTCTGCCTCGGTGCGGGCGCGGTGCAGCGCCGGATGCATGCCGATCTGCGCATAGGTCACCGCGACGCCCTGGTAATGAGAGCCGTGCGTGCCCTGAGCGTTGGAGAAGTTCGGATCCAGGGAGATGCCCACCCTGGCGGCGGCGTCGGCCCACTGGGTCTTCAGGTGCTCGGTCGGCGCGACCACCGTGATGCGGCGGACAGTGCCCTCGGAGAGGAGGGCGGCCGCGATCTGCAGGGCGAAGGTCGTCTTGCCGGCACCGGGGTCGCGACGGCCAGGAAATCCTTCGGGGCGCGGGCGCGGTAGAGCTCGAGAGCCTCTGCCTGCCAGGCACGCAGCTTGGGGACAGTGCCCCAGGCGGCACGCTCGGGGTAGGCGACGGGGAGCGATCGCGCGGCAGCCTCGGAGGGCTGGCGGGGATCGCTGGCGGAGAACAGGGAGGGGGGTGGTATTCACGGCGTGCTCCACCGTACCGTCGCGGTCCGACGACCCGCCGTCAGGCCCGATGTGAGGAAATCGCGGCGCGCCGGTGCCCCGTCGGCGACGCCGCGCGGTGCCCCGTCGGCGCAGCTATGGAGCCTCAGCGCCGCCCGCCGAAGAAGCCGCGGAAGCCGCCGCCCTTCCCGGAGCCGCCCTTGCCATCTCCCCGTCGTTCGGCTCGCGCATCCCTTCGTAAATCTCCTTGCACTCCGGGCACACCGGGAACTTCTCGGGATCCCGGCCGGGCACCCACACCTTGCCGCACAGTGCGATCACCGGGGTGCCGCCGAGGGCGGCCTGGGTGACCTTGTCCTTGCGGACGTAGTGGGCGAACCGGTCGTGGTCGCCGTCGTCGGTCTTCTGCTCCTGCTCCTGGCGCTGGCGATCCAGCACCGCAGTGCTGCCGGGGCCGGCGCCCGGGTCGTCGCTGTAGGGGTCCACCCGGGACGGGTCGGAGGTGGAGGACATGACTGCTCCCTGGATCGATGACGTGACCCTCTGAGCGTACCGGGCCACGCACAGCCCGGCCATCTCCACCGGGCGGCCTCGCCTCCCCGATGAGGGGCGGCGGGACTGGAACAATGCCGTCCATGGACGCCGTCGTCGAGTTCCTGCGCCGCCTGCCCGAAGAGATCCGACGGGTGGGTGGTTCCCTGCCGTGGCGGCTCGGGCTCCTGGTCTTCGCGCTGGTGCTGAACTTCGGCTTCTACCTGCCGTCGCTGCCCGAGGCGACCCCTCGCACCGATGTACCGGGCCTCGACAAGGCCGTGCACCTGCTGGTGTTCGCCTTCACCGTCTTCGCTGCTGGGCGGGTGCTCGCGCCGCGGAAGCGGTTCCCGGTGGGGTGGGTGGTGATCGCTGCCGTCGTGCACGCGGGGCTGATCGAGCTGGTTCAGCTGGTGGCTCTCGCAGAGCGCAGCGGTGACCTCGCCGATCTGCTGTTCGACGTGGTCGGGATCGCGCTCGGTGTGGCCGCGTGGGCCGGCGAGCGGGTGCTGCGCCGTGCCTCCGTGCAGCATCAGGTGGAGCCGGAGTGAGCACCCAGTCCCAGCTCCAGGGGATTCGTGAGCAGCTCCCTCCGTCGATGCGGAGGGTGGCCGATGCGATCCTCGAGGACCCCGACCGGATCGTGCACGGCACGATCACCGAGCTCGCTGCCGCCGGCGCGACCTCGGAGCCCACGGTGGTGCGGCTGTGCCAGCGCCTGGGGATGTCGGGCTACTCGGAGCTGCGGCTCTCGCTCGCGGCGGAGCTCGCCTCGGAGAAGGTGCGGCGCCCCGCGGTCGGTACCACCCATGGCGCAGATCTCCCCTCGGACAGCTCGCTGGCACAGATCGTCGCCGATGTGGCCCTCACCGAGACGCTCGGCATCGAGGAGACCGCGGCAGCGCTCGACGTCGCCTCGCTCGAGCAGGCCGTCGAGGCGCTCAGCGAGGCTCCGGTCGTGCTCCTGCACGGCATCAGCGCCTCAGCCTCCGTCGCCGGTGATTTCGAGCGCAAGCTGCAGCGCATCGGCCGGATCGCGAGCTGCCTCCCCGACACCCACGATGCCCTCGCCGCGGCGGCCCTGATGGGCGCGGGGCAGGTCGCGCTCGGTCTCTCCCATGGCGGGGCGACCGCCGAGGTGACGGCATTCCTCGCCCGGGCCCGACAGGCCGGTGCCACCACGATCGCGGTCACCAACAGCCAGACCGGTCCGGTGGTCGCCGAGGCCGACATCGTGCTGCGCACCACCGTGCGCGAATCCACCTACCGCTCCGGTGCGATCGCCTCCCGCTCCGCCCAGCTGCTGATCATGGACTGCCTGTTCGTGGCGATCGCCCAGCGCCGGCGTGACTCGTCGGTACGGGCGCTGCGCCTGACCTACGACGCCCTCGAGGAGTACCGCCGCCCATGAACCATGACGATCACGCCCCGCAGCTCGAGGACCTGGCGGGGACGCTGACGCGCAGCGCGCGGAGCGCCGCCGACGCCGGGGAGCCGGTCGAGGGTGCAGTCGCCGCGGCCGCTGCGACGGACCGCGCCGTCGACGGCACCGCCCGGGCCTTCGCAGGAACCACGGCACTGTTCGCGGCCGACGGCTCGCGCCTTCCCGCCGACTCCCCGAGATCTCTGCCGTCGGGCCGGAGACCCTGTTCGACATGGCTTCGGTGACGAAGGTGGTCACCACGCTCACGGCCGCCGCACTGATCGACGAGGGCATGCTGGATCCCGAGGCGCCGCTCAGCGAGCATCTGCCCTCCCCGCACCCCGGGATCACCGCCCGCCAGCTGCTCACCCACACCTCGGGGCTCCCACCCGTCATGCCGCTGTGGCGGCTCCCCGGCGGCAGGCAGCAGAGGCTCGACGCCGTGTTCTCGGCGCCGCTGGCGAGCGCTCCGGGTACTGCCCACGCCTACTCGTGCATCGGCTTCATCCTGCTCGGCACTCTGCTCGAAGAGCTCACCGGCACTGCCCTGCCCGAACTCGCCCGGCAGCGGATCCTCGAACCCGCCGGAGCACCGACAGCGGGCTGGGCTCCCTCCTCGGACAGAGCTTCCCGTGCCGCCGCGACCGAGCATCAAGAAGACCCTCCGCGCGGCCTGGTGCGCGGCCAGACCCATGACGAGACCGCCTGGTCGCTCGGGGGACGGGCAATGCCGGCATGTTCATGACGCTCGACGACGCGCTCGCCCTCGGCCGGGTGCTCGCCGGGCGCGCATCCGGCGTCCCCCTCTCCCCGGGGTTCGCGAGCTGCTGATCCGCGACCAGCTCCCAGCGGGTCTGACCACGGGCGCACCGTGGGCCCAGGGATTCGGTCTGCGGATCGGGCAGGAGACCGCCCCGGGCACGCTGCTGCCCCGGGTCGTCGGGCATCCCGGTTTCACCGGCACCTCGGTGCTGGCCGATCCGGTCTCAGGCACCGTCGCGGTGCTGCTGACCAATCGGGTCCACCCGCACCGCGACCGCTTCACCGTGGACCGGGCACGGCACGAGATCGCACGGATCGCCTTCCGCTGAACCGGCCCGGCTCAGCGTCTGCGCGCCGCCGGGTTCGGTGCGGCGGCGAGCAGCCGCCGGGTGTACTCGTGCTGCGGATCATCGATCACCGCACGGCTCTGCCCCGATTCGACCACCTGGCCGTGGTGCATCACCATCACCTCGTCGGAGTAGCGCCGGGCGCTGCCGAGGTCGTGGGTGATGTAGAGGACCGCAAGGGCCTCATCGCGTCGCAGCGAATCGATGAGGTCGAGCATCTCTCGGCGGATCGTGACGTCCAGCATCGAGACCGGTTCGTCGGCGATCAGCACCTTCGGTGAGGCGGCGAGCGCCCGCGCGAAGGAGATGCGCTGCCGCTCCCCTCCCGAGAGCTCGTGCGGGAAACGGTCGAGATACCGCTCGGCAGGGGCGAGCCCCACCCGTTTGAGGAGCTCGAGGCTGCGCTCGTGGATGACCGCCTTGCCGCGCACGTCCTGGTGGATGCGCACCGCTCGGCCCAGCGTGTAGGCGACCCGCCGCAGCGGGTTGAGCGAGGCGAAGGGATCCTGCAGGGTCAGCTGCACGTCACCGACGTACTCCCGGTGGCCGGAACCCTCCTTGGCGGGCACCTCGCGCCCCTCCAGGAAGATCTTCCCCGAGGTGGCGGGGATGAGCCGTGCGAGCATCCGGCCCAGAGTGGACTTGCCCGAGCCGCTCTGGCCCACGATGGCGGTGACGCGGCCCCTGGCCAGCGAGATCGAGACGTCATCGACTGCGCGCATGGTCCGCTGGCGCCTCAGCAGGCCGCTGCGCGCGCCGACGGGGTACTCCTTGATGAGGTGCAGTCCCTCGAGGACAGCAGTGCTGTCCTGCTCCGGTCGCTGCGGATCGGTGTCGGTGGTGGTCATGCGAGGCTCCCCAGGTCGGCGAGAGAGGACAGCAGGTCCTTGGTGTACGGGTGCTGGGCATCGTGATAGATGTCCATGGCCGGCCCGTACTCGACGAGCCGTCCACGTCGCATCACCGCGACCGAGTCGGAGATCTCCAGCAGCAGCGCGAGATCGTGGGTGGTGAACACGATCGCGAAGCCGTATTCCTCGCGCAGCTGCACGATCTGGTCGAGCACCTCCCGCTGGACCAGGAGGTCCAGGGCAGTGGTCGGCTCGTCCATGAAGATCACGTCCGGTTCGAGCACCAGCGCGATCGCGATCGCGACGCGCTGCTTCATACCGCCGGAGAGCTCACGGGGGTAGGCGTGGAGCCTGTCGGCCTCGATGCCCACCCGGGCGAGGTGCTCCGTCGCGATCTCGGTGCGCCGCGCCGGGGCGAGCCCCGGACGGTGCACGCGGACCACGTCATCGAACTGGTCATGGATCGAGGTGACCGGGTTCAGCGCGTTCATCGCGCTCTGGAACACCACGGCGATCTCGTTCCAGCGCAGTACCCGCAGCTCACGCTCCTCCAGGTGCAACAGGTCGGTCGGGGTGCCGTCCTGCGCGCGATAGATGATCGAGCCGCCCGTGATCCGCGCCGGCGGCCGCAGCAGCCGCGTGATGGCATTGGTGAGGGTGGACTTCCCCGACCCTGACTCGCCGGCAAGTCCCAGGATCTCCCCTCGGCGCAGGGTGGGCGAGACATCCCGGACGGCATGCACGGTGCCGTGACCGGTCGGGTACTCCACCTTGAGGGAGTCGACCTCGATGATCGGGCTCCCCGGCATCGGCGAGGGGGCGATCCGCGGTGCGAGCGCCGGATCCTCGTCGTCGTTGCGCTGCTCCGTCAGGGCCACATGCTCGGCGGTCGCCGAGGTGGCGCCGCCCGGGGCCGACGGCGCACCGCTGCCGATCCCGGTGGCGCGGGCATCGGCGGTCACGGCATCGGCCCCTGCGGCGCGGGCACGGCCGCCGCGTCCGCGCGTGGCGGCGGCACCGGTGCGCAGCCGGGGTTCGAGTACTCGTCGATGCCGAAGTTGATCAGCGCCAGCCCCGCGCCGATCACCGCGATCGCGAGGCCCGGTGGGACGAACCACCACCAGGCGCCCGAGAGCAGTGCCTGGGCGTTCTGGGCGAAGTAGAGCATCGAGCCCCAGCTGGTGGTGGTCAGCGAGCCCAGTCCGAGGAAGGCCAGGCCCGCCTCGGCGAGGATCCCGCCGATCACCGAGAACAAGAATCCGGCGGCGACCAGCGGGAGCATGTTCGGCAGCACTTCGAAGAACATGATCCGTGCCCGGCTCTCCCCGGTGGCCCGCGCGGCCTCGACGAAGTCGCGGTTGCGAGGCGGAGAGGATCTCGTCGTACCCGGTGCCTGCGGCGATGCCGTCCCGCAGCGCGGCGGACCCCACAGCAGATCGATGAAGGGAGGGCGGCCCGGTGCGGGATCGCGCCACAGCGGCTGCTCGGGGTGCAGCGCCGCGATGGTGGCGATGATCGCGTGGCCGACGCGCAGGGGTCGAAACCGGCAGCGAGCGCGAGCGGCGCGCCGCCGCCGGTTCCGTCGGAGCCTCCTGCCAGGTGGACCTGTGCGCCGTGGACGGTCCGGCCGGCGAAGGCACCGTGGGTGGGACGGAAGCGCGCCTCACGGAAGCTCACGCCCGGCAGGTCCAGCTCGCGCAGCGCCCCTGCGACCTCGGGCCCGCACCAGGGCGCGCCGAAGAGTTCGAAGGGGCGGGTGGTGCCCCGCCCTTCGCACAGGGTCGTCCCCTCCAGCAGGCCCGTTCCCGGATACAGCGCCACTGTGGAGAGCGTGGGCATGTTCGGGGAGGGGGCGACCCACGGGGCGGTCCCGTCCGTGCCGGGGGCGTCGATGACGTGCAGCTCGAGCGCGGTGTCGAGGAAGCGCTCGGCGATCGTGCGGGCGATCTCCCCAGCCGTGCGCCGTGCCGCAGCGGGATCCCGTAGCGACCCACGAAGCTCGCGCAGTCGGCGTCCAGGCCGGGCCCGAGAGGCGTGACGGCGAGCGGGCTCGGGCGGTCCAGCACGGTCACCGGCATCCCGAGACGGGCGCACGCTGTCATCGTGTCCGTCATCGACCACATGTACCTGTAGAAGCGGCAGCCGATGTCCTGGAGATCGATGACGACCTGGTCGATCCCGGACTCGGCGAGCAGGGATTCGAGCCCGTCTGCGTCCTTGCCGTATGCATCGAGCACGGGCAGGCCGGTAGTGTGGTCATGGCCCTCGTCGTGGCCGTCGCCCGCCTGGCCTGTGCCCCAGTACCCGTGCTCCGGGGAGATCAGGCAGTGCACGCCGATCTCGGCGGCGAGCAGCGCGTCCACGCCGCGGGCGAGATCCGCCGTCACAGCGGCGGAGTGGGTGAGCAGGCCGATCCGGCCCGGCTGCAGCAGCGAGGGGTTGAGGAGCACTCGATCGAGTGCTGACACGGGATGTGATGCGGACAACATGGAAGCACGCTACACACGCCGCCGGGTTTCCGTAACCCCCTTACGGAAACCTGTGGGGCCGGCGCGGCCCTCCCGAGCACGCCGACGGCCCCGGCGAAGGAGACGTCCTCTCCGCCGGGCTCGTCAGTGAGCCTCAGAGCTGCCCCACGCGCCGAACTCCTACCGTTCGCAAGCTCGCAGCACGTCGTTCAGGCTCCACCCACCTGCCGAACTCCTACCGCTCGCAAGCTCGCAGTACGTCGTTCAGGCTCCGCCCACCTGCCGAACTCCTACCGCTCGCAAGCTCGCAGTACGTCGTTCAGCCGTCGAGCGTGATTTCGTCCGCGTAGACCGCGGTCATCGCACCGGTGATCGTGTCGACCGTCCCGGCCTCTTCGCGGGCCACCTGCTCGACCGCGCTCGCGACCGCCTTCGTCACGCCTTCATGGAAGACGCTCGGCACGATGTAGGTGGGGTTGAGCTCGTCGGCGGTGACCACGTCGGCGAGGGCCTTCGCCGCCGCCAGCAGCATCCGGTCGCTGACCCGCGTCGCGTGGGCGTCCAGCAGCCCGCGGAACACACCGGGGAAGGCGAGCACGTTGTTGATCTGATTGGCGAAGTCGCTGCGGCCGGTCGCCACCACCTCGGCATGCTTCACCGCCTCGGCAGGATCGATCTCGGGTGTGGGGTTGGCCATCGCGAACACCACTGAGCGGTCCGCCATCGTGGCGACGTCCTCAGCGGTGAGGAGATTGCCGGCGCTGACGCCGATGAACACATCCGCCCCCGCCACCGCATCGCGGAGCGTGCCGGTGAGCTCGCGAGGGTTGGTGACCTCAGCGATCCACGGCAGCCGCCCCTCGAGCTGCTCGCGACCCTCGTGGACGATGCCGTCGATATCGGTGACGACCACGTCGCGGGCGCCCGCGGCACGCAGCAGGCGAAGGATCGCGGTGCCGGCCGCACCCGCCCCGGACAGCACGATGCGTGCGGTGTCGATGTCCTTCTCCACCACGCGCAGCGCATTGCGCAACGCGGCGACGACCACGATCGCGGTGCCGTGCTGGTCGTCGTGGAAGACCGGGATGTCGAGCTCGGCGCGCAGCCGGTCCTCGATCTCGAAGCAGCGTGGGGCGGAGATGTCCTCGAGGTTGATGCCGGCGAAGACCGGAGCGATCGCCTTGACGTGGGAGACGATGTCGTCCACCGAATGGGCGTCCAGGCAGATCGGGAACGCGTCGATGTTCGCGAAGCGCTTGAACAGCGCAGCCTTGCCCTCCATCACCGGCATCGCTGCGGGGGCCAAGGTCTCCAAGTCCCAGGATGGCGGAGCCGTCGGAGACCACGGCGACGGTGTTGCGCTTGATGGTCAGCCGGCGAGCATCCTCAGGGTTCTCCGCGATCGCCTTGACCACACGGGCCACACCGGGGGTGTAGATCATCGAGAGGTCATCGCGGTGACGGATCGGCAGCTTGGACTCGACGGTGAGCTTGCCTCCCAGGTGCGCGAGGAAGGTGCGATCGGAGACCTTGCCGAGCTCCACCCCCTCGACGCCGCGCAGTTCGTCGACGACCTCCATCGCATGGTCGTGCCCCGCGGTGAGCACGGTGATGTCAGCGCGCATCCGTTCGGGCCCGGAGGCAGAGACGTCGAGCGCGGTGACCGTGGCGTCGCGGCGCTCGATGCGGCTGGTGATGTCGCTGACCGCGGCGGAGCGGGCGGCGAACTCGAGACGGATCGTGATGGAGTAGCTCACTGATGGCGACGGTGACATGGGGCACATCCTAACGAGGTGAGCGCCTCTGCAGGGGCAGGACGCGGCAGGAGCATCTGCTCAACTTGCGCCAGTGCCGGATCCGCCGGTCAGCGAGCCGCCCTCCACCCCGAGCCCGTGGGCCGGGGACCGGCTCAGCCGACGTAGGGCGAGACGTCGTGCGCGTAGCGATCCCAGAGGGCCTGCGCTGCGGGCAGCTGCTCCGAGTAGCGGCCCGGGTGCGCAGATCTCTGCACCTCCTGAGCGGCCGTGCCGGGCTCCCACTCCTTGTAGTTCGGGACGATCTGGAGCAGACCGGGCGGGGAGGAGTGGGCACCGAGGCCGAGGAACGCGTCGATCGCCTTCTTCTTGTGGCGCACCTCATCGTAGGTGCCCCAGCCCATCGAGGGCCGCTGCTGGAAGAGGCCGCCGGAGTCGTGGTCGACGGCGGGCTGGTAGTTGTACAGCCAGGACTCGACGATCGCCGTGATCAGGGTGATCTTCGTGCCCTCGATCCCGAAGCCGTGCCCGGCGCAGACCGCGATGATGAACTTCGCGTTGTCGATCTGCCAGTCGTCCATGGAGCCGATGTCGAAGCCCTCGCGGGTTTCCGGGCGGGTCATGAACTCCTCGGTCCAGACCTCGTCCGCGGCGCGTGCCGGGGCGGCGGTGCCCAGCGCGGCGAGCGAGGAGATACCGAGAGCGCCGGCGATCAGCAGATGACGGCGGGACAGCGGCGAACGCTGAGCTGTGGGCATCGACATGGGTGGAATCCTTCTGGGCCTGGGGCGGGGATCGTGCCCGGCGTTCCGGGCCGTGCCAACGTAACGATTCGCTGGGAGGCTGGGAAGTGCACCTTCGTACCGCTGCAGCGCCCTGCGAGGCTCACTTGGCGTTCACATGACCTGGGTATGGGACGCCGCGAGGAACCCGCTGACCGGGGTCATCACCGGTCTTCTCCTCGGATCCAGCCAGAGGGCCCGGGCCCCTTCCGGCACTTTCGTGCCAGCCTCCGCAGCGGATCGTAAAGACTTCACAAGCCCCGGCGCCGCTACCCGGAAGGGGACCTGCCTCACCTCACGGCGCCCCGCACGAAGATCGCGGAGCCGTCCGGCGGGAGGATCAGGAGCCTCAGCTGCTGATCTCGGAGATGGTCTTGCGGATCCGCTTGTCGGAGACCGTCTGCTTCGTGCCGAGGGTCTGTGCGAACAGGCTCACCCGGAACTCCTCGATCAGCCAGTCGATGTCCCGTGCCGCGGTGCTCGCACGCAGACGGGCGCTGAGCTTCGCCTTCCGCGCCGCCCAGTACTGCTCGATGTCGCCGACCTGCCAGGCCAGCTGTGTGTCCCGGCGCGGGTTCTCGGGCAGCTTCTCGAGACGGCGCAGATCCGCCTCGAGGTAGCGGCTCAGCTCCGGCAGGTGCGCGATGCCGGTGCGGGAGATGAAGCCGTCGCCGAGCAGCCCCGCGGCATGCTCACGGATCTGGGTGAGGTGGGACAGGACCGCGAGGGATGTCGCCCTGCCCATCTCCCGGTGCAGCTTCGCCCCCACGGCCAGAGCAGAGGCGGCGTTCTTCACCGCCTGGGCGGCGAGCGCGTCGTGCTCGGCCCGGACCGTCGCCAGCAGCGCGTCGTACTCGGCGCGGGTGCGGATCTGCGCCTCCCCACCAGGTGCACGGTGGCGGCGCGCGAGGCGTCGGCCAGCAGTGCGGCGGTCGAGGCGTAATCGGAGCCGGAGACGGCGAGCTTGGTGGGGTTGGGCAGTGCGTTCAGCACTCCGGACAGATCCGTGCCGATCTCCCGGTCGATCAGCGCGATCACGCCCTCGCGGTGGGAGAGGGCCTGCTCGTCCGCGGTGGCGAGCACCGCGAGGTCCACCCGCTGGAGCTGCCCGTCGGCCCCGCGGCGCGCGAGCAGCGCCGGATAGCCGGTGACCTTCAGCCCGCCGACGGTCGACTCGTGCACCGCCGGCACTCCCTGGTCGGGGAAGCCGTCCAGGTCCTTCCGGGCGAGACCGTCGCCCTGGGAGGAGACGGAGGCGTCCACCCGCTTCTTCAGCCGCCCCTTGAGCTGCTCGAGATCATCTCCGCTGCCGATCTCGCGTCCGCGGTCGTCGACCACCCGGAAATGCATCCGCAGATGAGCGGGCAGCTTCGCGGTGTCGAACTCGGGCCCGTACAGCGGCAGGTCGTCCGGCACGCCGGGCAGGGCGACCAGCTCGTCGGCCACCGCCTCGAGGAAGGCCTCGCCGGAGTTCGGATCATCGTCATGCAGCGTCGCCGCGACCACCTTGGCGCGCTCGGGCGCGGGCACCAGGTGGCGGCGGATCGGCTTGGGCAGGGAGCGGATCAGCTCGGTGACCAGGTCCTCGCGCATGCCGGGCACGAGCCAGTCGAAGCCATGCGGCTGCAGCCGGTTCAGCACGGCGAGGGGCACAGTGGCGGTGACGCCGTCGGTGCCCTTCGCGCCGACCTCGCCGAAGGAGTAGCTCAGTGGCAGGGTGATGTCGCCCTGCACCCAGGTGTCGGGAAAATCAGCCCCGATCGCCTCGGCCACGCCCTCCTCAGCAGCGAGCAGGTCCTTCTCCGTGAGGGTGAGCAGGTCCGGGGTCTCGTGGCGCTGTGTCTTCCACCAGGTATCGAAGTGGCGGCCGGAGACGACGCTCGCGGGGATCCGCTCGTCGTAGAAGCGGAACAGCTGCTCGTCGGAGATCAGCAGGTCGCGGCGCCTCGTCTTCGCCTCGAGCTCCTCGAGCTCCTCGATGAGGGCCTGGTTGTCGCGGAAGAAGTGATGGCGAGTGCGCCAGTCCCCTCGATCAGGGCGTGCTGGAGGAAGATCTCCCGCGCGGACTCGGGGTCGATGCGCCCGTAGCCGACGACCCGATCGGCCACGATCGGCACCCCGTACAGGGTGACCTTCTCGTGCGCCATCGCGGAGGCCTGCTTCGAGGACCAGTGCGGCGCGGAGTGGGAGCGCTTGACCACGTGGGAGCCGGTCTCCTCCGCCCAGGACGGCTCGATCCGGGCGGCGGTGCGGCCCCACAGGCGGGAGGTCTCCACCAGCTCGGCGACCATCACGTAGTCGGGGCGCTTCTTGGCGAGCGCTGAGCCGGGCCACAGTGCGAACCTCGCTCCGCGGGCGCCGGAATACTCGCGACTGCGGTCGTCGTGCAGCCCCACATGGCTGAGCAGTCCCGCCAGCAGCGCCTGGTGGATCGCCTGCGGGGAGGCGTCGTTGTCATTGCGAGAGAGGTCCGCGTCCTTGGCCATGTCCCGCAGCTGGGTGTGCAGGTCCCACCATTCGCGGATCCGAGGTAGTGGAGGTGCTCGGAGCGCACCTCACGGCGGAAGGCGGAGTTCGACAGTGCCTTGCGGCGCTCCTGGAGGTGGTTCCAGAGGTTGAGGTAGGCGAGGAAGTCGCTGGTCTCGTCCTCGAAGCGCTTGTGCTTCTCCTTCGCCTGCTGCTCCTGACCGAGCGGCCGCTCGCGCGGGTCCTGGATCGACATCGCTGCGACGATGATCAGCACCTCGCGCAGGGCACCCAGGCGGTGAGCCTCGATGAGCATCCGCGCCATCCGCGGATCCAGCGGGAAGCGGGCGAGGATATGGCCGACGGGGTCAGCCTGCGCCCGCCGGGCTCGGACGGGGCATCCTCGATCGCGCCGAGCTCGTCCAGCAGGCGCACACCGTCGGTGATGGCGCGTGTGGCGGGAGGTTCGACGAAGGGGAAGGACTCCACATCCCCGAGCCCCAGCGAGGTCATCAGCAGCACCACGGAGGCGAGCGAGGTGCGCAGGATCTCCGGTTCGGTGAACTCGGGCCGGCCCTCGAAGTCCTCCTCGGAGAACAGACGGATCGCTATGCCGGGCGAGGTGCGACCGGAGCGCCCGGAGCGCTGGTTCGCGCTGGCCTGCGAGATCGGCTCGATGGGGAGGCGCTGCACCTTGGTGCGCTGGGAGTAGCGCGAGATGCGGGCGAGCCCGGCATCGACCACGTACGTGATGCCCGGGACCGTCAGCGAGGTCTCGGCGACGTTGGTGGACAGGATGATCCGCCGATAGGTGCCCGAGGGAGGCGGCGAGAAGATCTTCTGCTGGTCCTGCGCAGAGAGCCGGCCGAACAGCGGCAGCACCTCGACCGGCAGCGCGGAGCGCCCCGGGTGCCCCGGTTCAGGTGCGTGGTCAGAGCATCAGAGATCTCGCGGATCTCGCGCTCTCCGGGGAGGAAGACGAGCATGTCCCCGGGCCCTTCGGCGGCGAGCTCGTCCACCGCGTCGGTGATCGCCTGGGTGAGGTCACGTTCCACGGAGTGGATGTCCTCGAGCTCGTCATCGTCCTCCACCTCGGCCTCGAGCACCAGGGGCCGGTACCGGATCTCGACGGGGTAGGTGCGGCCGGAGACCTCGATGATCGGCGCATTCTTGCGCTCACCCGACGGCGCGGCGGTGCCGAAGTGCTCGGCGAAGCGCTCGGGATCGATGGTCGCGGAGGTGATGATGATCTTCAGGTCCGGCCGCTGGGGCAGGATCTGGCGGAGGTATCCGAGGATCACATCGATGTTCAGCGACCGCTCGTGGGCCTCGTCGATGATGATCGCGTCATAGCGCTTGAGCAGCCGATCCCGGCCGATCTCGGCCAGCAGGATGCCGTCGGTCATGAGCTTCAGCCGGGTGCCGCGGCCGGTCTCCCGGGTGAAGCGGACCTGGTATCCCACGGTCCCCTCCCCCAGCTTCTCGCCGAGCTCGGAGGCGATGCGCTGGGCGACGGAGCGGGCGGCGATCCGGCGCGGCTGGGTGTGGCCGATCAGCTTTCCCCCGCTGCCCGTAGCCGAGCTCGAGCAGCATCTTGGGGATCTGCGTGGTCTTGCCTGAGCCGGTGGCGCCGGCGATCACCACCACCTGATGCTCGCGGATCGCGGCCTGGATGTCCTCCCCGACGCTGGGAGACGGGGAGGTCCCCGGGGTACGTGATGCGCGGGCCGGGAACCGCGGCGTTGGCCGGGTCGGGCGTCGTGGAAGGCGTGGTCATGGCGAGCCCACTCTACGTCGAGAGCATCCTTCGGGTCGCGGGGATTCCGTGGCGGTGCTCGATGCCACCCGTGGGGCCGAGCGCCTTCCGCGATCACTGCGCCGGTAGTGGCGCGCGGTCCCTGGGATGCGCGCCGTGGCTGCAGTGCAGGGGCGGGTGGGGAGGAGGAGTCAGGCACCTCCTGTCACCTGGGGATTGTGGAGAAGTGAACAGGTGACGACGACACAACGCGCACGCTGTCCGGCATGATCAATCGCCTGGGGCTTCGGAAAGGGCCGCGACCGGCCGACGACGACGATGCCGCCACGTGCGCCGACCTCCCGACGGGGCTCCGCTCCCTTGGTGACGCCTGGGAACAGTCGCGGACACCACGCGCGCAGGAGAACCGGCTCGGAGCGGACCGATGAGCCACGCTCTGGCACTGTGGCCCGGCCCCCTGCCGGCGGATGCTGCCGCTGCCTGCCGTGAGTACTCCTCCCGCATGATCAGCCACGGCATCGCATGGCGACGGAGCCGAGCTGTCCCGGACAAGGACCCGGAGGTCATGACGTTCTGCCGCCTGGCGACGGAACTGCTGAAGCCGACGCTGAGCAGCCCGACCAGCCGCTGGCGTGTGCCATCGGAGATCGGAACGATCTGGGGTGAGATGCTCACCATCGAGCTGAACGGTCCCCAACCTGCGGCACTCGCACAGCTGGCGACGCTCGCGGAGGATCACGCGCTGGTGCTCTTCGACATCCACGCCCACCGTCTGCTGACCCCGGCGGACATCACGAGGACCTTCGGCGCCCCGATGATCTCCGTACCCGCGCAGATCCCCGTCATCGACCTGATCGGCAGATGCGGCGAGCGCTGGGACTGCATCGACGAGCTGCGAGTGCTGTCCTCAGACCTGCTGGACTGCTCCCAGCCGTTGGACCCCTTCGTGGTGACACCGGTCCAGGACGAGCTGGAGACCTTCCGGCGGGTGGCCGACGAGCTCGGCTGCATCGACCTCGAGGACCTCAGGGACCGGCTCGAGGACCTGATCTGGGCTGGCGAGGACCTCAGAGCAAGGCGATAGGTGCTGCGGGCCGCCGGACGCCGTCCAGCCCGGGCCTCAGCTCGACAGCATTCGCGTTCCGGCCGCGGCCAGCCCGTGACCGGGCGGGTAGGCCGTGACCAGGGAGAGCGCGATCTTCGTCCCCCACGCCCACGCTCTGGCGCTCAGGGCCTGCCAGACCACGTCATCATCGATCCCGGTCCAGGCGGCCGTTTCCCGATACGCGGTCAGCAGCACCTCCGAGGGCAGATGCAGCAGCAGCCCTCCCAGGTCACTGGCCGGATCGCCCCGGGTGGTGTCTCCCCAGTCGATCAGCGAAGCCCGGCCTCCTGTGCCGGGTACGGGCACCACCACGTTCCCGGGGTGGGGGTCCCCGTGGAGCAGCAGCTCGCGCCCCTGCCAGGTCTCCGCCGCCAGCCCGGCCCTCCAACGGTCCTCCGCATGTTCCCGCAGTGCCGGGGACAGGTCAGCGCGGTCCAGATCTGCTGCGAATGTCTCGGCCCGCGCGGCGAGAGGCACTCCCCGCACAGGGTTCCGGCCGACCTCCGGTGCTGGCCCGGAGTGGACGGCGGCGAGCATGCGGGCGAGATCCAGGGCGACCGCATGACGCACCGCAGGAACGACCTCGTCCGCAGTGCTCCCCTCGATCCACGGGACGAGGACCGCGTCATCGGCGGTCGCCAGGATTGTCGGCATGTCCATCGGCAGCGCAGTCCCGAGGCCGCGCAGGCGCCGCAGCACGGTCACCTCGCGGCCCAGCAGGGTGCGGGTCGACTCACGCCGTGCGACCCGCAGCACCAGCTGCTGCCCGTCGAGCAGACCGATCGGCCACAACGCGTTGTCCCAGCCCTCCCCACGAGGGCCGCGCCCGATCGCCCAGGTGATCCGTTCGAGCTGGAACCCCTCCTCCGGGCGCAGCCGGGCGCACAGCAGCTCGATACGACGCAGGTCCACCGGCAGGTCGGCAGACGGCGAAGAGGGGGTGGCACGCGGCACGCCGGTCATCCCGCCACCGTACGGGGACGCACACCCCCGAGCAACGTCCGCCCTGCTCGTGAGCGTGTACGCGTGTCGGCGCAGGCTCGCACAGGGGCAATCCGGGACAACATCCGTGCACCACGCCGTGCGCTGGCTACGGTGAGCGGGACGCGGCCGGGTGGCGAGGTCCGCACCGGGCCCCGCACCGATCACCACAGGAGGACAGCGATGACCGAGCAGGTCCACCTCTCCAGCAGGGTCAAGCAGATCATCGAGGTCGACGGGCTGCGCTTCCGTGACCTCGACGGCGACGGCGAGCTCACCCCGTTCGAGGACTGGCGCCTGCCTCCCGCCCAGCGCGCCGCGGACCTGGTGCGCAGGATGTCGCCCGACGAGAAGATCGGCCTGATGGTGATCACCTCCCGGCCCATGGGCATCTCTCAGCGCAACAAGGAGATGACCAGCCACGATGGCGTGCTCGACGAGCAGTACCTGCCCATCAAGCTGGATCCGCACACCAGCGCCGGGATCCCCTTCGAGGGGACCACGCAGATGATCTCGGAGCTGGGCATCCGTCACTTCATCATGCGTGAGGAGCCCACCGGAGGTCGTATCGCGACCTGGATCAACACCATGAACGAGGTGGCCGAGGAGTCCCGCTTCGGCATCCCCGTGATCGTTGCCGCGAACTCGAAGAACGAGGCCGGCGCCTTCAAGATGGGCGGCACCCCCGAGGATCAGCCGTTCACGGCGTGGCCCGGCACCCTGGGCCTCGCCGCGACCGCCTCACTCGAGGTGGTCGAATCTTTCGCCGAGCATTCCCGTGCGGAGTGGCGGGCATCGGGCCTGCGCAAGGGCTACATGTACATGGCCGATGTGCTCACCGACCCGCGTTGGTTCCGCGGCCAGGGCACGCTCGGGGAGGATCCCGAGTTCGTCAGCGGCGCGATCGCGGCGCTGGTCCGCGGCTTCCAGGGCAGGGATGGGCTCGCGGCCGACGGGGTGGCACTGACGACGAAGCACTTCCCGGGCGGCGGCGCTCGCGAGAACGGCACCGACCCGCACTATGCGGAGGGCCGGTTCAACATCTACCCCACCCCGGGCTCGCTCGAGAACTACCACCTGCCGCCCTTCCAGGCCGCGGTCGACGCCGGCACCTCCTCGGTGATGCCGTACTACGCGATCCCCTCGGCCGAGAAGTCCTCCACCCCGCAGGGCCGGGTCACGGTCTTCGAACAGGTCGGCTTCGCGTTCAACCACGAGATCCTGAACCTGCTGCGGGACATGGGCCACCGCGGCTACATCAACTCCGACTCGGGTGTGCTCTCGAAGATGGCGTGGGGCGTCGAGGAGCTCAGCACCGCCGAGCGGGTGGGCCGCGCCGTGATGGCCGGTACCGACATCTTCGCCGACACCAACGATGTCGCCGCAGTGCGGGAAGCCTTCGTGCAGGGCCACTTCACCTCCGAGCGGCTCGACGAGGCCGCCGCGCTGCTGCTCGAGGAGCTGTTCGCGCTGGGCTTGTTCGAGGACCCGTATGTGGACGCCGAGGCCGCTGACCGCGTGGTCCAGAACGCGCAGGCGCGCGCCGCGGCGGAGGATGCGCACCGCAGGTCCGTGGTGCTGGCCAAGAACCACGGCGGCGTGCTGCCGCTGTCGGTGGAGGCCCTCAGCGGCAAGCGCGTCTACGTGGAGCTGTTCGCGACCGACCTGACCGTCAAGCGCCTCGATGCGCTGCGCCGGCAGCTCGCACAGGCCCACCCCGGCATCGATTTCACCACCGATCACCGCGATGCGGATGTCGCGATCCTGCTGCTGCGTCCCTTCATCGGCTCGTACTTCGAATACGTGGGCATCGGGGACCTCAGCATCGGGGAGCACTCCCACATCGACATCGAGAAGGTGCGGGAGATCCGGGACAGCGTGGACACGCTGGTGATCGGGCTGAACGCCCTGTTCCCCTGGCTGCTGGATGCGATCGAACCGCTCGCCGACGCCCTCCTGGTCGGTTTCGAGACGGACTACCCGGTGATGGTCGAGGCGATGCTCGGCGAATTCGCCCCCACCGGGAAGCTGCCGCTGACCTTCCCGATCGACGCAGCGGCGATCGCGGTGGACGACAACGGGCGCTGCGCCTCGCCCAATGATGTCCCCGGGTTCGCGAAGGAGAAGCACATGGGCGGGCGCCCCTACGTGTACGTCGACTCCGATGGGAACCGGTACCAGCTCGGCCACGGCCTGACCTACGGCGGCTGACCAGGCGCGGGGGTCGCGCCGCGGGCGGGGGCAGGCGGGCGCGGGCGGGCGCAACCCCAGGTTGTCCCGCGCCCCGCCCCAGGTCGCCAGGTCCCCAGGTCCCCAGGTCGCCAGGTCGCCAGGTCGCGAGGTCGCGAGGTCACGAGGTCACGAGGTCACGAGGTCACGAAAAGTACCGCCCAGCTGGAACCTTTCGCGTCACCGTAGCCCGACCGCAGTCACCCCGCGCCACGTACCAGGTCGCCAGGTCGCCACGTCGCCACGTCGCCACGTCGCGAAAGGTACCGCCAGGTGGAACCTTTCGGGTCGCCGCGGCCCGGCCGCAGTCACCCTGCACCACGTACCCGGTCGCCACGTCGCGGAAGGTACCGCCAGCTGGAACCTTTAGCGTCACAGCGACCCCCGTGCCAGAGAACGAAAAAGGCCCCCTCCCTGCGCGAATGCGCAGGTGAGGGGGCCTTTCGTGGTGAGTGCAATGGTGGAGCCGGCGGGAATCGAACCCGCGTCCGATAGTGCGGAGCCAGGGCTTCTCCGGGCGCAGTCCGTATTGACGTTTTCTCAGTCCCGACGATCGCACGGACACGTCGTCGACAGACTCAGTCACTCTGAGGTGTTCATCCTTCCCCGATGACGAGGGTCGGCAGCAGTGGCTTCTTAGATGATGGAACGATCCGGGTCAGAAGCACGCCCGGGGTTCCAGACTGCTAGCGCTGATCAGGCAGCGAGAGCGAAGTCAGTGCGCTTAGGTTCGGCACTTATTGGTTTCCAGAGAACGTTTACGAGATGACTCTGGCTTCTCGGCCCGCTTCCCTTGCTGGACAACTACCGTCGAAACCGATCGGCCCCCAGCGTGGGTATGCAGCACAGATATCGACGACCCCTCAGGGCCGTCCTTGCACTCACTCTTCTGTTATCAAACACCCACTGACGACGGGCCTCCCCGTGCGTCGTGCTCCTACTCTACCCCGCCAAGCCGACGAACTGAAGTGAGTATCCCTCAGCTCACGGCGAAGCCCAC
This sequence comes from Brachybacterium sp. Z12, assembly GCF_014400405.1. Lineage (GTDB taxonomy): Bacteria > Actinomycetota > Actinomycetes > Actinomycetales > Dermabacteraceae > Brachybacterium. Next base: position 2,253,160 of record NZ_CP060496.1, read on the forward strand.
CACGCTGGACCCCGCCCGCACGTCGCGGTGATGATGGGACGGTGAGCAGCTTCGAAGCAGCCGGTGTGCAGATCCGGATCGATGACGACAGCCTGCGGGAGGTGGTCTCGGACCCGGAGGCGCTGTCCGCCTGGTGCGCGGAGCATCCGCAGGATCCTCGCACCGTGGCCTACTTGCGCATGCTCGGACGGCTCGACGAAGCTGCGATCGCCGGCCGTGCCGCTCTCGCCCAGAGCGGCCTGCCCCCGGTGAGGCGGGCGATGCTCCGGGCCCGCTACGCCCACGTGCTGCAGTGGCAGGGTGCTTTCCTCGCCGCCGAGGAGCAGCTGGACCTGGCCGCTGAGGAGACCGGGCTCGAGGACCCCACCTCCCCGTCGTCGCTGTCCGCCCTGGCGTCGGTGTTCCAGCACCGGGCGAAGTGCCGCTTCGAGCACGCGCTCGCCGAGCAGCGAGCGGACCGCCCCGCGGCCGCCGCACGGCAGTGGGCCGCAGCGCTGGAGGACGCGCAGCGGGCGCTGTTCATGCGGGAGCGGCTGGGGGTGGCCGATGCAGGTGCGATCAGATCCAGCGAGCAGACCGTCACCCGCCTGGAGCGACGCGATCTGGGGGTGGGCGCTGAGGCCGACGAGCATGGCTCAGGCGAGCTCGCGCTGCCGCATGGCGCGCTGCGCCTCGCGAAGGTCCTGCTTCTCGCGGAGAGTCTGACGCTTGTCCCATTCCTTCTTGCCGCGTCCCAGACCGATGACGACCTTGGCGTGCGAGCCCAGGAAGTACATCTCCATCGGGACGATCGTGAAGCCCTTCTCGCGGGACTTGCTGGCGAGCTTCTCGATCTCTCCCTTGTGCAGCAGGAGCTTGCGCTTGCGGCGGGCGGCGTGGTTGGTCCAGGTGCCTTTGACGTAGGGCGCGATGTGGGCGTTGTCCATCCACACCTCGCCACCCTCGATGTAGCAGTACCCATCGATCAGAGAGGCGCCGCGGTCCCGCAGGGACTTCACCTCGGTCCCGGACAGGACGATGCCCGCTTCCCAGGTCTGGTCGATGTAGTAGTCGTGCCGGGCGCGCTTGTTCGAGGCGATGAGCTTCTTCGGAGGCCCGTCGTCCGCAGCGGCCTTCTTCGCCGCAGTCTTCTTCGCCGACATCGTGTCCCTCCTGTCATTCGCGGTGGTCAGTGCAAGGCCGATCGCACCGAGCGACCGGACGCCCCAGCTTACGCGGTGGTCACCGCCGGTCGCGAATGATTTTCGTCAGCGGTGAGCAATACGTCCGTGCCGGGGATCAGATGTACTTGCCCGGGTTGACGGCGTTGCCGTCCTCATGGATCTCGAAGTGGAGGTGGCAGCCGGTCGAGGATCCGGTGTTCCCCACGTAGCCGACGGTGGTGCCGGCGGAGACCTGCGCACCTACCGGCTGCGCGTAGCCCTGCAGGTGGTGGTAGGAGCTGGTGACCAGGCGGCCGTTGTGGATGCCGTGGCTGAGAATGATCTTGTTGCCCGCGCCGCTGTTGAAGGTGCGTGCGATCACGCGGCCTGAGTGGGCGGCACCCACCGGAACTCCGCAGCCGACCGGGAAGTCGACGCCGGCATGCAGCTTGCGGGTGCCGTAGATCGGATGCACGCGCCAACCGAAGTTGGAGTTCAGCCGTGCATTGACGGGATAGACCCAGCCACCGCCGGTATCGGCCGATCCGCTCGAGGAGGAGGAACCTCCCCCTCCTCCTCCTCCTCCGCCGCTGCTGCCGCTGCTTTTGCTTTGTTCCTGCTCACGCTCGCGGCGCGCGCGCTCTTCCTTCTCGCGCTCCTCGCGGGCGAGCTCCTCGATCTCGCTGTCGAGAGTCGTGCTGCGGGTCTCCAGGGCGCTGGCATCGCCCTCATGCTTCTTCTTCTTCTGCTCGAGATCGTCGCGCTGGGTCTGCTGCGTCGTATAGAGATCGTCGAGCTGCTGCTTCGCCGCGGACGCCTGCTCCTCGGCCTCCTCGGTGCGCTCGACGGCCTCCTCCGCATCGATCTTGAGCTGCTTGATCTCCTCGCGCACGGCGGTGAGGCGCTCGGCGGAGCTCTCCGTCACCACCTGGTCCGTGCGCAGCGAGTCCAGGCGGGTGCCCTGGGAGGACATCGTGATCCGGTAGTTCATCGAACGATCGACCGCGTCCTGCGGGGACTGGTTGCCGAGGTAGATGGTGGAGGGGCTGGGCATCCCGCCGCCCTTATACGCGGTCAGAGCCACGGTCGCGAGCTCACCGCCGCTGCGGTCGACTTCTTCCTGTCCCGCCTCGACCGCGCCGGAGAGCCGCTCCTCCTCCTCCTGAGCCGTGGAGAGGCGCTCGCCGATGAGCCGGTCCTCCTCGCGGGCCTCCTCCAGCTCGGCCTGGGCCTCCTCGAGATCCTGCTGCGCCTGGGGGATCAGCAGCTCGGTCTCCGCGAGCGCGATGTAGGTGTCGGCGAGCTCGCCGCTGACGTCATCCAGCTCGATCCGCAGATCCTCGAGCTGCTGATCGACCTCTTCGCGCTCGGCGATCTTGTCCTCTTTGCTGCCCTCGGCCATCGCCGGGGAGATCGGCGTCGCCAGCATCGGCAGCGCCACCAGGACGGCGGCGATCATGCTGAGGGGACGGCGCAGGATGCTCCGGGACATGCTCACACCTTCAGGTAGCGGTTGAGGGAGACCACCGAGGAGGCGATCGAGAGTAAGGCGCCCAGGGCGATCAGAAGCGGTGCGGCCCAGAGCAGATCGGCGACGCCGACGGTGATGAGCTGCTCGCCGAGGGTGGGGGCGAGCCATCCCTGGACGATGTAGTGCAGGCCCACCCACAGCATGCCGGAGGCGATGATGCCGCCGATGATCGCAGCAACGGCCCCTCCAGCAGGAACGGCAGGCGGATGAACAGGTTCGAGGCGCCGACCAGGCGCATGATCGCGATCTCCCGTCGTCGGCCGGCGACGGACATGCGGATCGTGGTGGCCACCAGCAGCAGGGCCGCGATCAGCATCAGCACCGCGAGGCCGAGCGCGAACATCGTGGACTGGTTCAGCACGTCGATGAACGGGGCGAAGGCGTTGAGCAGGTCGGTGACCTCGTCCACCCCGTCACGGCCCTGGAAGAACTCGACCACGGCCGCGGAGTCGTCCGCGTTCTCGAGGGTGATGTGGAAGGAGACCGGCATGTCCTCGGCGGCGAAGTTCGATACGAAGCTCTCCCCTGCGAACTGCTCCTGGTAGATCGACAGCGCCTCGTCCTGAGAGCGCTCGGAATAGGAGGCGACGTACGGGGACAGCACGTCCCCCTCGAGAGCCTCTCGCACCGAGTCGATCTGCGCGTCGGTCGCGGCGCCACCAGCGCAGGATGAGGCTGTCGAATGCGGTGAGCACAGGAAGATCGTCACCTGGGCCTGTTCGACCAGGGTCGACTTCATGTCCATGATCTGCTTCTGCATCAGCGCGCCGGTGCCGACGAAGGTCAGCGAGACCGCCGTGACGATGACGACCGAGATGACCATGGAGATGTTCCGCCACAGGCCGGTGAGGATCTCGCCGAGGATGTACCGCGCTCTCATCGCAGCTCCTCCTCGTCGTCCTCGGCGAAGGGATCTTCGTCCCGGACCCGCTGCGCCTCGCGCTCGTCGATCAGGTCCTCCTCGAGGATGTCGCGGACGGGGACACCACTGCCGGGCTCGGCATCGTGCCGAGCGGCGGCCAACGCCGGCTCGGCCTCAGAGGGTTCCTGCTCGGGCGCGCCATCCCAATCGGCGACCAGGCTTTCGTCATCCAGCGGATGCTCCTCGCGGTGGGCGGAGTCGTCAGGCAGGTTCCCGGAGATGACGCTCACCGGCGCCGGAGTCTCGTAGCTCCCGCCCTCCTCATCACGCACCACCTGACCGCCGACCATCTCGACCACACGGCGCTGCATCCGATCCACGGCGTTGCGGTCATGCGTCGCCATGACCACCGTGGTGCCCCGCTCGTTGATCTCGGTCAGCAGATCGAGGATGCCAGAAGCGGTGGACGGGTCGAGGTTGCCGGTGGGCTCATCGGCCAGCAGGATCGAGGGCCGGTTGACGTAGGCGCGAGCGATCGCGACACGCTGCTGCTCACCACCGGAGAGCTCATGCGGCAGTCGCTTGCCCTTGTCCTCCAGGCCCACCATCTCGAGCATCTCGGGCACCAGGCGGCGCACGACCTTGCGGGGAGTGCCGATCACCGCGAGAGCGAACTCGATGTTCTGGTACGCAGTCTTCGAGGGCAGCAGGCGGAAATCCTGGAACACCATGCCGATGTCGCGGCGCAGCGACGGCACTTTCCAGGACGGCAGGCGGGAGAGGTCCTTCCCTGCCACATAGACGGTGCCGCGGGTGGGCGCGACCTCCTTGAGAACCATGCGCATGAGAGTCGATTTCCCAGAGCCGGAAGCCCCCACCAGGAACACGAATTCCCCGCGGGAGAACTCGATGTCGAGATTCTCCACCGCGGGGTGCTGGCCACGCATGTACGTCTTGGTGACGTCGTCGAACCGGATCACTGGTGCCTGTCGCATCTGGGGAAGTCGTGCTCTCCCAGGGTAGGGGCGCAGGGACCGGATTCGACGAAGGCTGGGGCTCGGTCCTGGTCAAAACCTGGTCAAGTGTGCGTGCCGCTGGTCACCAAGGCGGCGGCGATCAGCTGTCCTCGCTGCACTGATCTCCTGCCGCTCGCAAGCTCGCAGCACGTCGATCAGACTCTTCACAACCCGCCGATCTCCTGCCGCTCGCAAGCTCGCAGCACGTCGATCAGCTGTTGGACTTGCCCTGTTCGGCGCGCCAGCGGATGCCCGCGTCGATGAACTCGTCGATCTCGCCGTCGAACACCGAGGAGGGGTTGCCCTCCTGGTACTCGGTGCGCAGGTCCTTGACCATCTGGTACGGATTCAGCACGTACGAGCGCATCTGGTCGCCCCAGCTGGCCTTGACGTCGCCCGCGAGCTCCTTGCGCTCGGCGGCCTCCTCGGCCTTCTTCAGCAGCAGCAGGCGCGACTGCATGACGCGCAGCGCCGCAGCACGGTTCTGGATCTGCGACTTCTCGTCCTGCATCGACACCACGGTGCCGGTGGGGAGATGGGTCATGCGCACAGCCGAGTCAGTGGTGTTCACCGACTGGCCGCCGGGCCCGGAGGAGCGGAACACGTCCACCTTGAGGTCGTTCTCAGGGATCTCGATCGCGTCGGTGGACTCGATCAGCGGAATCACCTCGACCGCGGCGAAGGAAGTCTGGCGGCGGCCCTGATTGTCGAAGGGGCTGATCCGCACCAGGCGGTGCGTGCCACCCTCGACGGACAGCGTGCCGTAGGCGTAGGGGGCGGAGACCTCGAAGGTGACCGACTTCAGACCGGCCTCCTCCGCGTAAGAGGTGTCCATGACCTTCGCAGCATGGCCGTGACGCTCCGCCCAGCGCAGGTACATGCGCATGAGCATCTCGGCGAAGTCTGCGGCGTCGACGCCGCCGGCACCGGCGCGGATGGTGATCACGGCGTCACGCTCGTCGTACTCGCCGGACAGCAGTGTGCGCACCTCGAGCTCGTCGAGCGTCTTGTGGATGCTGACCAGCTCGTTCTCGGCCTCGGCGAGGGTGTCGGCGTCATCCTCTTCAGCGGCGAGCTCGACCATCACCTCGAGGTCCTCGATGCGGGAGGTGAGCTCGCTGATGCGGCGCCGTTCGGACTGTGCGTGGGACAGCGCCGAGGAGACCTTCTGCGCGTTGTCGACGTCGTCCCACAGGTTCTGGTCGGAGGCCTGCAGCTCGAGGTCGGCAATCTTGGCGTCGAGCGCCTCGATGTCGGTCACCTGCTCGATGGAGGACAGGGTCGAGCGGAGCTGGGGGATCTCTGCGGAGAAGTCGATGGAAGCCACGATGTGGGAGTCTACGGCAGGGGGCTGGGCATGCAGTCCGAATCCCCGCGAAGACTCCGCCGCAGAGCGTTGTCAGCCGCCGGTGGAGGACCGCTGCTCCACCGTCTCGGCGAGCCAGCTGCCGAGGTCGCAACCCACCTCGACCAGGAGTTCCTGGCCGTTCTCGAGAGCGCGCCGAGTCGATCCGGCACGGAACGTGAGATCCCACGCGCCAAGGATGCCGGCCTCTCGCAGCTGGGCGGTGCTGAGCGTGATGGCACCTGCCACAGCAGCGACCGCCAGCCCACGATCCTGGGCCCGGCGGGCCACCTCGGCCGGTCCCTTGCCGTGCAGGGTCTGCGCATCGAGCTTCCCCTCCCCTGTCACCACGATGTCGGCCTGGTCGAGCAGGGCGTCGACGCCGACGAGCTCGAACACGGCATCGGCTCCGGAGCGTTGGACAGCACCCAGCAGGAACAGAGCGAAGCCGGTGCCGCCGGCGGCTCCGGCACCGGGCCGGTCACGGTGGCTGCCGGAGGGGTCGAGGATCTCGGAGGCCTGGGAGAGCGCGGCATCAGCCGTCTCGATCTCCGCGGCTGCCAATCCCTTCTGAGGGCCGTAGACCGCGGCGGCACCCTCGACCCCGAGCAGCGGGTTGGTGACATCGTTCGCCGCGATCAGGGTGACGCCCTCGAGGGCGGCCAGCGCAGGGTCGAGATCCGCAGTGGTGAGCGAGGGCAGCGCCTCGAGCCCGCCGGCGATCGCGGTGCCCTCCGCGGTGAGCAGCTGGGCCCCGAGGCCCTGGAGCAGACCGGTGCCTGCATCGGTCGAAGAGCTGCCGCCGAGGCCGACCAGGATGGTGTGCGCGCCATCCGAGACGGCGGCACGGATCAGTTCACCCAGGCCGCGCGTGGAGGCTGTGCGAGGAGCGAGCTCCCCACCCGGGAGTGCCTGGAGTCCTACGGTCTCGGCGAGCTCGAGCACCGCTACCTCGTCCTTCAATGCCCAGCGCGCGGCACGAACGGCCCCGGTGGGGCCGGTGACGGTGGCGGTGCGCTCCGTGAACCCTGCGGCGAGCGCGGCGTCGACGGTGCCGTCGCCGCCATCGGCGATGGGGCAGGACAGCAGGCGCAGCTGCGGGGCGGTCTGGGCGATGCCCTGGCGCAATGCGTCCACCACCTGTGCGGCGCTGAGCGTCCCTTTGAACTTGTCCGGGGCGAGCAGCACAGTTCGGGTGGTGGTCATCGGGCGCGAGCCTCTCCTTCGACGGTCAGCGGGATGGCGGTGCCGGTCCCTCGCATGAACCATCCTGCCAGGGGTGGATGCGTACGCGCGGTGATGACCACGCGCACTGTGCCGTCCTCGCTCACGGTGACGTCGACAAGATGGATGTCCTGGGTATTGGTGGTGTCGTGCGGGTAGTCGCGCAGGTGCTCCTCGGCGGCGGTGCGTGCGGAGCCGGAGTGGATCGCGGCGCCGTCGCTCGCGGAGTAGAGCCGGGCGGGATCGACCGCCTGTGAGGCGGCCAGTGCGGCGCTGTCGGCGGTGTGCTGCAGTCCGTTGCGCTCGAGGTGGACCCCGGTGATCGCGGTGCCGGCGGCGATCACCAACAGGATCACCACCAGCACCCCGGTGGTCAGGATGGTCATCGATCCGCGGGCATCGGCGAGACGCGCTTGGAGGGAGCGGGAGGGGAGCTGCATCAGTTCCCCGCCCGGTATTGGTCGACCTGCACCACGTGGGAGGCCCCGACGGCCACGGGCCCGGTGTCTCCCAGGATCGGTCCCAGGCCCGGGACCGGGACCGCGATGCGCACCTGCGCGGTGACGGATCCTCCGGGGGTGGCGCAGGGGTCCTCGCTGCAGCTGATCGTGGCGACGTCCTGCTGCGACAGACCGTGATCCTCGAGGACCATCTCGGTGTGGCGCGCAGCGCGCTCGGAAGCGCGCTGCGGAACGCGCTCGGTCGCGTGGATCCGGGCCACATCCCGGGAGATGGTGTCCGCAGCGAAGACCGCTGCCTGGACATTGCCGAGGGTGAGCACCAGGTAGAGACAAGGGATCAGCAGCGCGGCGGAGAGCACCACGAACTCGACGATCGCGTTCCCGTCCTCCTGCGCGAGCGCGTCACGGATCGCGACCTCTCCAGTGCGGCGCCGCCCGATCACATCGACTCCTCGTCGAGTGCTCGTCCCGCGACCGACAGCGTCCCGCTGGGCCCGTACAGCCCGACCAGCGGGAGGGTGGCGGTGACGTGGACATGGATCGTTCCGTCGGCCGACTGCGTCGCCGTCGCCGCTGCATCGAGACCGTTGCCGAAGCGCTCGTCGATGAGGCGCTCTGCACGCTCTGCGCCGTCCTGGGGTGTGGAGCCCACCAGTGCGGCATGGTGGGCGCCCTGGACCGCGGCGTCGACCAGCGTGTTCCGGGTGTGGACGATCAACGCCGCCTGCACGATCAGCAGCCCGATCATGACGATGAGCACGGCGACCATCGGGAACTCGGCCACTGCTGCGCCATCATCCGCGCGCAGCCGGCGCAGCAGTCTCCGCTGCGCGGCACGATGCCGTGCCGGAGCAGGGCCCGGTGTCACCCGGTGCCGTCGTCCGATGTTCTTCATGAAGGTCCTCGAGGTGCCGGGAGGTCAGAGGCTGCCGCCGAGGAATGGCGCCATCGCGTTCTGGAAGATCTGGACGATCTGCTCGGAGGCGACGGCCCACAGCGCCACCACGATCCCGGCCGTCATCAACGTGATGAGCACCCATCCGGGGACATCTCCTTGATCGGAGCCCAAACGGGTGAGGATCCGCTGCATGACCGTGCGCCTCGATGGCTGCTGCGGTGCCGATGCGCTGCGCAATGCGGCGCGACGGGTGCGGTGGAGTGTGGTGCGGTGGACAGTCATATCGGCCTCCTCGGCTGACGGTTCGGAGCAAGCTCCGGTCTGTGTGATGGACGGTGCGGATCGGGGATGGGGAGAGGACTTCGTGAGGCGGTTCAGAGACTGATCTCCAGGACGGCGAGACCGGGGAAGATCGCGAAGAGGATGACCAGGGGCAGGACGAAGAACACCACGGGTACGAGCATCATGATTTCCCGCTGCCCGGCTGTCTCCATGAGCTCCCGTTTCGCCGCTTCTCTCGCGTCCTGGGCCTGGGCGCGCAGCACATCGGCGAGCGGGGTGCCGCGCTCGATGGCGATCGCGACTCCCTCCCCGAAACGGCTGAGGGATTCCAGCGGTGTCCGCGAGCCCAGCGATGCGAGTGCCTGCGAGATGCTCGTACCGGCCCGGATATCGGCGACGGTTGCCGCGAATTCATCGGGAAGAGCACCTGAAGAGGTCCGCGCGACGCGCTCCATCGCAGCGATGGGGCTCTCGCCCGCAGCGACCGCGAGGGCCAGCAGGTCGGCGACGGTCGGGAACTCCCGTGCCATCCGAGCAGCTCGGCGCTTGATCTCCGCCCCCAGCAGGTAGTCGCGCAGAAGCACCCCGCACACGGCTCCGAGGACGACGAGGACCAGACCGAGCAGAAGACTGCTGTCCCGCAGTCCGATCGCCGCTATCGCCACCACGACGCCCATCGCCAGGCCCGCCGCGCCGAACGCCACCTGTTCGACACGGAAGGAGTCCGCGGAGGTGCGTCGGCCCGCGAGGCGGAGTCGGCGTTCGAGCTGCTCGGGACCTCCGGTGAGCCTCTCGAGCACGCTCAGCACCCGGATCGCGATCGGCCCCATCAGATTCTCCAGAACCGTGCGCGTGCGGCTCGCCGTGCTCGGTGCCGCGAACAGCGATGCCGAACGCGAACGGCGCAGGTACGGGTCGACCCTCGTGGCGAGATCTCGCGCCCGTAGCCAGGGCAGCTGCCAGACGATGAGGGTCAGCCCGATCCCGAACAGGAGCCCGAGCACGATGCCGGTGATCGCGGTGCCGGAGCTCGTCATCGCAGGACCCTCTCATCCTGTGGGAGCCGAGCGATCTGCAGCATGACGCGATACGCGATGAAGGAGACGCCAGCACCGACCGCGATCAGCACCAGGCCCATTGTGGAGTCATAAGCCTGCGCTGCCTGGGGGCGGGTGGCCATCAGGCCCAGCACGATCCACGGTGCCGCCAGAGCCAGCCGCGCCGCGTTGACCGTCCAGGACTGCCTGGCCTCGAGCTCTGCCCGGGTCCGTGCATCTTCCCGCAGGAAGGCGGACAGCGTGCGCAGCAGGCCGCCCAGATCGGTGCCTCCCACGTCCCGGGTGATCCGCAGTGCTTCGACGATCCTGTCCCCCACGGGATCGGCCAGGCGGATCTTGAGGCGGTCCAGACAGCTCGCGAAGTCGCCGCTGGCCTGGTAGTCGAGCGAAAACTCCGTGAACGCGGGCCGGAGCTCCTCCGGTCCCTTGCGGCTGAGCTGGACGAGGGCTTCCGGGAGCGACAGACCGGCGCGGATCGCGGAGTTCACATGGTCAACGGCTTCGGGCCAGACCTCGCGCATGGCCGTGGTGCGGCGGAGTGCCGCCGAGCGGAGCACGAGCACCGGCAGCGCGGAGGCGCCGATGCCGATCGCCAGCGCGGGCACCACCGCGCCGGAGATCGCCCACAGGATGGTGGCGACCACGAGGCCCAGGCCCGCGCTGAGCGCTGGCACCGCTGCAGGCGGGACCGTGTCGAGTCCGACCTTGATCAGATCGTCGCGGAGCCGGTCCAGCGCCCTCGTGGCGGCTCCCCGTCGAGGCGCTGTGTTCTCCTGCTCCCACATGGACCACCAGATCGAGAGCAGACCGAGCCCGATGACCAGCCCCAGGAAGGCACCGTCGCTCATGCAGCCAGCCTCTGCCCCAGCAAGCCGGACAGGTCGAAGCCCGCGCGGGCGAAGCGCTCAGGGTGGGGCGGATGCCCCTCCCCCGCACGAGCCGGTCCCCACGCTGCGAGAAGATGTCGGAGACCTCGATGGTCTCGTCCTCGACCCGGCCGCTGAGACCCACGATCTCCCTGACCCGCCGGCGCCCGTCGGCGAACATGTCCAGGTGCACCACCAGATCGATGGCGCTGGCCACTGTCGGCACCACGAATCTGCTCGACACGTTCTCCCCGCCAGCAGCGGCAGGGTGCAGAGCTTGGTGATGGCATCGCGTGCTGAGTTCGCATGGATGGAGGCGAGCCCGGGCAGGCCGCTGTTGAGGGCGATCAGCATGTCCAGGCTCTCCGCTTCCCGTACCTCGCCGACGATGATCCGGCTGGGGCGCATCCGCAGAGCCTCCTTCACCAGGCGGCGCATCGAGATCTCCCCTGTGCCTTCGAGGTTCGCCTGGCGGGTCTGCATCGCCACGACGTCACGCAGGGCGAGGTTGAGCTCGAAGACCTCCTCGATGGTCACCACACGTTCCCGAGCACCCACCGACTGCGCGAGACAGCGCAGGAAGGTCGTCTTGCCCGCTCCTGTGGCCCCGCTGGCGACCACGTTCAGCCCGGAGGCGATCGCGGCGTCGAGAAAGTCGGCGGCCTGCTGCGGGAGGGACCCGAGAGTCACCAATCCCTGCAGGTCATGGGCTTTTGCGACGAACTTCCGAATATTGATGGCCCAGTGGGACCGGGTCACGCTGGGGATGACCACGTGCAGTCGGGAGCCGTCGGGCAGCAGAGCATCCACGAAACGGTGTGCTCATGTCCAGCCGGCGGCCGCTGCTGACCAGCATCCGTTCGACGATTCCTCGCACCTCGACGTCGCTGAGCACGATCGTGGTCAGTTCGCTGCGCCCGTTCCGCGCGACGAAAACCTGCGAAGGCGAGTTCAACCAGATCTCCTCGATGCTCGGATCGTCCAGCATCTCCTGCAGCGGCCCGAAGCCGCCGATCCGGGCGGCGATCTCGGCGACCATGGTGTCGTCGTCAGCGCGCAGCACCGGGACCTCCCCGGAGGAGGAGCGGCGGTCGTAATCGGTGACGACTTCGCGGATGAGCGGTTCGAGCTGGTCGGCGTGCACGTCGAGGCCACGGCGGCGTATCAGCTCGCGCGACTCGCTCTCGATGATGGTGGCGGCGTCCATCCATTCCCCTCCCGGCCCCGTCCGGCCGGCTGCAGTCCCCTGTGTGAGGTGGCGCACCTCGCGCCCCTGGTCACTCTAGGGCGGATCCGCTGGAATCTCTCCCCACTCCCAGCGAATGTGGATAACTCTCCCTGCGCGCGCTCATGGCAGGATGACAGCTGTCCGTGAGCCACCCCGACCTCAGGAGACTCCTCATGGCCGACTCCACCGCCCAGGGCGATGACACCCCTTCGATGTCCGGCACCACTGTGAAGTACATGGCCAAACGAGTGCTGACGGAGTTCATGCGTGATGGCGGCACGGATCAGGCCGCCAAGCTCACCTACTTCATGGTGCTCTCGATCGCGCCCACGCTCCTGGCGCTGTTCTCCCTGGCCACGCTGCTGCTCTCCGATCTCACGGACGAGATCGCGCAGCTGATCACCGAGGCGATCGAATCGGCGGCCAGCGGTTCCGAGCTGGGGGCCGGCGATGCGGTCCAGTCGACGGTGGAGTCCCTGATGGGCTCTGCGACCGGCGGCACCGTCGCGCTGATCATCGGTATCGCCACCGCTCTGTGGTCCGCCTCGGCGTACATCAAGGCCTACGGCCGGGTGGCGAACCACATCTACGAGGTTCCCGAGGGCCGTGGTCCGATCCGGATGAACGCGACCATGCTCGCGCTGACCGTGGCGATGATCCTGGGCATCCTGATCGTGATGGTGTCGGTGCTGCTGAACGAGACGATCGTGGACAGCCTGCTGGGCCCGATCGCCTCGAACATCGGCGCCGAGGGCGCGCTGACATTCCTGATGAACTCCTTCCTGCCGATCTGGGCCTGGGCCAAGTGGCCGGTGATCCTGGTGATCGCCTTCGCGCTGATCTCGCTGCTGTACTGGGGCGCACCGAACATCGACAAGCCCTTCCGCTTCATCTCCCCGGCGGGGTGTTCGCGATCCTCGGGATCGGCGTGGCGGCAGTGGCCCTGTCGATCTACATGGGCACGGTGGCCGGCTACTCGAGCTACGGCGCGATCGGCGGCATCATGGCGGTGCTGTTCGCCCTGTGGATCATCAACATCGTGATCATCATCGGCGCAGAGGTGGACGCCGAGTACGAGCGCGCTCACGAGCTCGAGGCCGGAAAGCCGGCCGAGGACTCCCTGGCGCTTCCGATGCGCGATTCTGCGGGCGCCGAGAAGGCCGAGGCCAAGCGCGAGCAGATCATCGACGAGGGCCGCGACATCCGCCTGCGCAACCTCCACCACGACGCCGAGGCGTACACCGGGGAAGATGCCCGGCTGACGCCGCGGCAGGGAGTGCCTGTCGTCGATCCCGACGAGCCCGAGGCACCGACCAAGGACTCCTGAGATGTGCGGGCGCTTCGCGTTCTTCCAGGAGATCGAACCGCTGGTGGCAGATCTGGGCGCCGTCGACCTCACCAACCCGCATCTGCGCAGCAGCTGGAACATCCCTCCCACAGCCCCGATCCATGTGGTCACCGAGTCGATCGACAAGGAGACCGGCGGGGTGCTGCGGGCCCTGAGGATCGCGCGCTGGGGCCTGCTCCCGCCGTTCGCGAAGGACCTCTCCTTCTCCTCCCGCGCTTTCAACGCCCGCCGGGAGACCCTCGCGCAGAAGCCGAGCTTCCGCGGGAGCCTGGGCCGGTATCGGGCTCTCGTGCCGATGGACGGCTACTACGAGTGGGTGCGCGATGAGAAGGGCGGCCGCAAGCAGCCGTGCTTCATCTCCTCCGCCGACGGCTCCCCGCTGCTCATGGCCGCGCTGGTCTCCTGGTGGAGGGGGCCGGGAGGGCATGAGGGACCTGCAGCGAGCGACGACGGCGCCTTCTTGCTGAGCGCCACGATCATCACCCGCGAGGCGAGCGGTGAGCTCGCCCGGATCCATGACCGCACCCCGGTGATGCTGCGCCGCACGGAAATCGACGGCTGGCTCGACACGGCGATGGATGACCGCCACGCCGCCCAGGAGTGGATCCTCGAGGACGCACACCTCCTCGACGATGCGACCCTCTCTGTGCGCGAGGTGGACCCCGCGGTGGGGAAGGTCGGCAACGACGGCCCGGAGCTGCTCGAGCCCCCGCAGACCCTGCTGTGATCCACATGATCCGACCGCAGTCTGACGCGCCGGAGGCTCCTGCGACCGTACGCTCGTGACCATGACCGACGGATCCGCGCAGCTGCCCGACGTGCCCCGGCGGCGCGTCCGGCTCAGCGACCCCTTCCGCTGGATCATCGAGAATCCCGGGAAGGTCGATCTGATCGGCTTCGGCGGCGCGGCCCTTCTGCTGCTGATCTTCTCCCTCGGCACCCTGTCCACCGGCTGGTGGACGCTCTTCTCGGTGCCGATGGTCGCCGCCGGTGCGCTGTGCCGCATCCGGCCCTTGCATGGCGTGGTCGTCATCGGCGGCCTCGCTGTGCTGCACGTGGTGGTCAACGTCCCGGTGGTGCTGGGCGATGTGATGACGTTCTATGCGATGTTCTGCGCCGTCGCCTACGGCAGGCCGCTGGTGCACGGCCTCGGTGTCGCGGCGGGGATGCTCGGCGTCTTCGTGCAGGCCGCTTATTGGGGGATCGATGCTCTGCGTTCGGAGTACGGCGGTCCCCTCGAGGCCCTGATCAGCTTCGTCGGCCTGGTGCTCATCGGCACCATCACCGTCGTGGCGGTGTGGGCGCTGGCGAACCTGCAACGGGCCCGGGTGCGGCAGCTGGCCCTCACCCGTGACCGCGCCGAGCAGGCGCTGCGCGAGCGCGAGCAGCGCACCGCGCTCGCGGTCGCCGATGAGCGTGCCCGCATCGCGCGCGAGATGCACGACGTGGTCGCCCATTCCCTCTCGGTGATCATCGCCCAGGCCGACGGCGGCCGCTTCGTCGCCGCGCAGAAGCCGGAGAAGGCCGCTGAGGTGCTCGGCACCATCGGCGAGACCGGCCGCGCAGCGCTCGCCGACATGCGTTCCCTGCTGGGCGTGCTGCGGCAGGAGGACGAGACCAGCTTCGGCCCCCAGCCGGGACCGGAGATGCTGCCCGAGCTGATCGGGCGGGTGCGCGCCGCAGGCCTGCCCGTCACCCTCGATATCGAGGGCTCGCTCGAGGATCTCCCCCAGCGCTGGGGCTCTCGCTCTTCCGCCTGGTGCAGGAGGCCCTCACGAACGTCCTCAAGCACGCCGGGCCCGGCTCCACCGCCGCCGTGTGCATACACCGTGGTTCGCAGCAGCTCAAGGTCGAGGTGCTCGATGACGGCCAGGGCACCGACCCGGCCTCCGACGGGCTGGGCCATGGGCTGACGGGGATGCGCGAGAGGATGGCCGTCCTCGGCGGCACCCTGCAGGCCGGTCCCCTGCCCTCCCGCGGGTACCGGGTGCGCGCCTCGGTCCCGCTGACCGCGGCGTTGGCGCCTCTCGCCGATCGCTCCGCACCTCCACCCTCCCCCGCCCGTCTTCTTCGAGGAGAACCCCGATGAACGATCCGCTCGACCGCCCCCTGCGCATCGCCCTGGTCGACGACCAGCCGCTGGTGCGTGCCGGCTTCGCGATGGTGATCGACTCGCAGGACGACATGGAGGTCGTCGTCCAGGCCTCCGACGGGCAGGCCGCCGTGGAGGAGCTGCGCGCACGCACCGTGGACGTGGTGCTGATGGACGTCAGGATGCCGCGCAAGGATGGCATCGAGGCGACCGCCGAGATCCTCGCGCAGCTGCCGGTGGACCGTGCCCCGAAGATCATCGTGCTGACCACCTTCGATCTGGACGAGTACGTCGTCTCCGCGATCCGTGCGGGTGCCAGCGGCTTCCTGCTCAAGGACGCCCAGCCCGAGGATCTGCTGGGCGCGATCCGCACCGTGCACCGCGGGGATGCGGTGATCGCGCCGTCGGCCACCCGGCGGCTGCTGGAGCGGGTGGTCCTCACGCCGGAGCCGCAGGAGAAGGACACCTCCGTGCTGGCCCCGCTCACCGAGCGGGAGCGCGAGGTGCTCATGCTGATGGGGCGAGGATTCTCCAACCGGGAGATCGGGGCCGAGCTGTTCGTGGCCGAGGCGACCGTGAAGACCCATGTGGGCCGCGTGCTCTCCAAGCTCGGCGCCCGTGACCGGGTGCAGGCTGTGATCATCGCCTTCGAGACCGGCCTGGTCGCCACCGGCGGCGAGTGACCTGCACGGTCCGGATCAGACCACGGTATGACACCGGGATCGCTGCGGTCTGAACATCGGCACCGATCACGCGACCGCAGGGGGGACGACGCGCACGGTGCCCACGCCGGAGGATCGACGATGACAGCTCACCGCCTCGCGAAGGAACCTGATGACCGCCTCACCCCAGGCCGCTCCCCCGACCCCCACCGCCGCCGACGCCCCGGCGATCATCGCCCGCGGGATCACCCGCAGCTACGGCACCGGAGCCGGCACCGTCACCGCTCTGGATTCCGTGGACCTCGACATCGCCCGCGGCGCGTTCACCGCGATCATGGGCCCTTCGGGGTCGGGGAAGTCGACCCTGCTGCACGTCCTGGCAGGGCTCGACGAGGTCGATCAGGGATCCATCCGGCTCGACGGCACCGAGATCACCGGCCTGTCCGATGACGCCCTGACGCGGCTGCGACGCGACCGGATCGGCTTCGTCTTCCAGTCCTTCAACCTGCTGCCGATGCTGAGCGCCGAGCAGAACATCCTGCTGCCGCTCGAGCTCGCCGGCAAGCGCGTGGACCGTGCCTGGCTCAATACCCTCACCTCCGCCTTCGGCATCGCCGACCGGCTCACGCATCTGCCCTCCCAGCTCTCCGGCGGCCAGGTGCAGCGGGTCGCGATCGCCCGCGCCCTGGTGACCTCCCCAGCGGTGGTCTTCGCCGATGAGCCCACCGGAAACCTCGACTCCCGCACCACTGACGAGGTGCTGGACTTCCTGCGGCTCTCGGTCGACGAGTTCGGGCAGAGCGTCGTCATGGTCACCCATGAGCGCGAGGCCGCCGAGCGCGCCGACCGGATCATCACCCTCGCCGATGGTCGCATCGTCGGCGACGAGGATCTGCGGGGGCAGCGCTGATGGCCCGCCGCACCACCGTGAAGCTGACGCCGCTGCGTCGACACCTCGCGGCAGTCCTCACCATCGCCCTGTCCTGCGCCTTCGTCGCCATCATGGTGCTGGCCGGGAATCTGGTGCAGGCCTCGCTGCGCTCAGAGGCGAGCCAACAGTACGAAGGTGCGGACCTCGAGATCACGCGCGAGCTGAGCGACGAGGAGTGGGCATCCCAGGAACCGCTGGCGGCCCCCGAGGTCGAGGGCGTGGACGAGGTCTGGCCGCAGGTGCAGTACATGATCGAGCTCCGCTCCCCCGACGAGAACTCCTTCCTCGCGGTCGAGATGCTCCCCGCCGGTGCGTCCGGTGATGACCGGCTCGTCGCCGGCGCACCGGCCACCGAGGCCGATGAGATCGTGCTCGACGAGAATGCCGCTGAAGTGCTCGGCGTCGGCGTCGGCGAGACGGTCATCCTTCCCGAGGAGATGGCCCCCGATGCGCAGGAGACGACGCTGCGCGTCGTCGGCATCGCCCGACCCGCCGAAGGCGCAGTCTTCGGCGCCACCCCCACGTGCTGACGAACGAGACCGGCGCCGCCACCCTGCTCGGCCCGAGGGCCGGCACCGACACCCCCACCTGGTTGGCCTCGGTGCCCGAGGGGACCGACCCCGCTGAGGTCGCCGCGCAGGCCACCGGCGGGGACCTGGAGGTGCGCACGGCCACCGAGGCGGAGGACGAGGCTGCCCGCCTCCTCCTGCAGGGCTTCGGGGCGTTGGGGATGCTGCTGGCCGTGTTCGTGGTGATCGCACTGTTCACCAGCGCCGTGGTCATCGCCAACACCTTCGCGGTGACCATCGCACAGCGCACCCGCTCCCTCGCGCTGCTGCGCACGCTCGGCGCCACCCGCTCACAGGTGCGCGGCACAGTGCTGCGCGAGTCGCTGACCGTGGGGCTGCTCGGCGCTGCGGCCGGAATGCTCAGCGGCCACCTGCTGGTGCAGCTCGCCCTCGTGGCGGCCGCCTGGCTGGGATGGCTCGAAGGCATGCTGCTGGTGCCGCTCGGACTCTGGTCCGTGCTGCTGCCCCTGATCGCCGGGGTGGTCACCCTGCTGGCGAGCCTTGCGCCGATGCGAGCGGCGACCAGGGTGGCGCCCCTGCAGGCGCTGCGCCCGGCCCCGCCCGCACAGCGCCGAGGTCTCGGCCTCCAGGGCGTCCTCGGTCTGCTCGCAGTGGCAGGCGGGATCGTGGCACTGGGCGGCGGCACCGCCCTAGCGATGAACGGCATGGTCGGGATCGGGCTCGTCGCCGCGATCGTAGGCGGGGTGGTCAGCTTCACCGGGGTGCTGCTGACGCTGGTGCTGCTGACCCGTCCGCTGTCCGCCCTGGTGGCACGTGCCGCCGGCCAGGTGGGAGGACTGTCTGCCCGGATCGCAGGCGCCAATGTGGCCCGCAATCCGCGACGCAGCGCCGCGACGATCGCAGCACTGCTGATCGGCACCACCCTGATGACGATGATGGCCGTCGGCGCGCGCACCGCGGAGGTGACCCTCACCTCCGAGCTGGATTCACGCCGCCCGATCGACCTGGTCGTCTCGGGCGAGGAGATGCCCGAGGACGCTGTCGCCCGGATCGCCGCGATCCAGGGGATGGATTCCGCGCACGAGTCCGCCCGCGGCGACATCGAGGTGGGGGCCTCCGAGCCGATGACCCTCTACGCGGCCACGCCCGAGGCGCTGACGGAGACCTCCCACCGGCCCGAGATGGTCGACGAGCTCACCGACGGGGTCGTACTGCTGGGCAAGGAGCGCGCCGAGCGCTTCGGAGTGGCCGACGGCCAGGTGCTCGAGATCGACGGCCCTGACGGCACCCTCCATGAGCTGAGGGTGCAGGTCGATGCGAACCTGCAGATGTCGCTGGTGACGCCCGCGACGCACGAGCAGCTGCTCGGCGACCGGGCGCGCCCCGCGGTGCTCGCCGACTTCGCCGACCCCGGCACGCCAGCTCGGGAGGGCGTCGACGGCTACGACCTGATGCGCGACGTGGACGAGCTGACCCAGGCCGAGGGCTACTCCGAGATCCGGGTGGACGCCGGTGGTCTCGAGCGCGAAGGCTATGCGCAGATCCTCGGCGTGCTGCTGGGGATCACTCTCGCGCTGCTGGCGGTCGCGGTGCTCGTCGCCCTGGTGGGCGTGGCAAACACGCTGAGCCTCGGCGTCATCGAGCGCACGTCGGAGAACGCACTGCTGCGCGCCCTGGGCACCACCCGCCGGCAGATGCGGGCGATGCTCGGCTGGGAGGGCGTCCTGCTCGCTCTCGTGGGAGCCGTTCTCGGGCTCGCCCTCGGGAGCCTGTACGGCGTGCTGGGCATCAGCGCCCTGCTGGGTTCGACCTGGCCGGTCTCGATCACGATCCCCTGGGGCCAGCTGGCCCTGGTGCTCGTGCTCGCGATCGTCGCGGGCGGTCTCGCCTCCGTCCTGCCCGGCCGGGCAGCTGCCCGGACCGCCCCGGCCGCGGCTCTCGCCGACGCTGACTGACCCGGCCGGGCCTTGTGCCCGGAACCAGGAAGGGCCCCGCACCGGATCGCTCCGGTGCGGGGCCCTCGCCGCCGCTGGCGCATGCGGCCTGTGCGTCACTCGCCCCGCGAGGGCAGAGGGGTCGAATGCACCAGGCGCGTCAGCAGCACGAAGAGGATGATCGCGAGGACCAGTGCCACGGTGCCCTGCCAGTACATGGAGGCGTTCAACATGCTCGCGCCCACCAGGGCCTGGAACAGCTGCCAGGTGATGCCCCAGCCCAGGCCGAAGCGTCCCCTGACCAGGATCGAGCGGGCGGCGAACCCGAGCGCGGCCGCGAACAGGAGCAGGAAGATCCCGAGGCCGATGCCGAGCCGGGGGTGGAGGGCCCCACCGGAGACCGCGACGAAGCAGTACGCGGCGGCGGAGGCGAGCAGCAGCGCCTCCACGCCCAGCAGCGAGGCGACGATCGGCCGGATGCGCGGGCTCGGGTCCTCGGCGTCGACGGCGCCGCGGGCTCGGTCGTCCGCAGGACCGCGAGGAGAGGAAGTGGTGTCGGTGGGCATGGTGGCACTGTAATCGTCGGGCTCATCCCGGTGTGCACCGCGTTCCGGCCGATCTCCTCAACCACCTTCCGCACCCGGAAGCAACGCCTTCGTGCCAGGCATCACGCGCGTCGCGGCTCCTCGCCGACGGTTGTGGGAAGTGCCACCAGGCTTGCCCATCAAGCCCCTTGTCGAGGCCCCGACCGCCCCAGAGAATGGATAACGGCTCGTCCGACCGACGTTCACAGCAGGAGCATCCTGCCGCCGTCGCCGCCGCGAGGAGCCAGAGACCCGACAACACCCCTTCAGGGGTGACCCTCGCCGCGCCGGGCCCCACGGGGCTGGGCGGGGCGTCCTGGAAAGAGAGAGTGACGATGGACTGGCGCCACCGTGCCGAGTGCCTCAACCATGATCCCGAGCTGTTCTTCCCGATCGGGAACACGGGGCCGGCGATCACCCAGATCCAGGAGGCGAAGGCGGTGTGCCAGAAGTGCGACGTCATGACCGCGTGCCTCAAGTTCGCACTCGAGACCGGCCAGGACTCCGGCGTCTGGGGCGGACTGTCCGAGGATGAGCGCCGCTCCCTCAAGCGCCGCAACGCCCGCGCCCGCCGCGCGAGCTGACCCCCTGGTCCTGCGGCACGCCCACGAGCGCGACGCCGCAGGACCCCACCTCCGGGCCCGCGTTATGATCAGCCGGCCCGGAGGCCCGCCCCGGGCCGCCCCTCAGAGCGTGAGCGGGTCCAGGTAGACCTCGACGATCGCGCGGGTCCCGCCCTCGGACTGACCCTCCCAGGTGAGAGTGCCTCCCAGCTGCCCCTGCACCAGGGTCAGCGCGATGTTGGTCCCGAGCCCCGTCGGCTTCGCCGCCCCCATCCCGCTCCCGTCGTCCTCGATCGAGATGACCAGATGGGATCCGGTCCGAGCGCTGCGGATGGTGAGCGTCCCCCGGTCTCCGACAAACCATGCTCCACCGCATTGGTGGCGAGCTCTGTGACGACCAGCGCGAGCGGCGTCGCCTCCTCCGCCCGGATCGTGCCGACCCGCCCGATCTTCTGGGTGCGCACCTCGACCTGGCTGTCGGTCAGCTGCGGCGTCCCCGCGCGATGGACGGTCGCGCTCGCCGCGTCCACGGCCAGCCGCAGGCAGCGATCGATCACCTCGTCGAAGTGGACCGCTTCCTGCGATCCCTGCAGCAGTGATTCGTGCACCAGCGCGATGGTCGAGACCCTGCGCATCGCCTCCGCAAGAGCCTCCCGCGCCTCTTCGGACTTCATCCGTCGTGACTGCATCCGCAGCAGCGCCGCCACGGTCTGCAGGTTGTTCTTCACCCGGTGGTGGACCTCGCGGATGGTCGCGTCCTTGGTGATCAGCTCACGCTCACGGCGGCGCAGCTCGGTCACATCGCGCACCAGGATCACTGCGCCAGTGCGGCGACCCTGTTCTGTCAGCGGCACGGCCCGCAGCGAGAGGGTCCCGCCCCGGGCCTGCATGTCGGAACGCCATGCGGCGCGTCCCATCAGGACCAGCGGCAGGGATTCATCCACCGGGGAGCGGGACTGCAGCATCTCGGTGGACAGCTCAGCGAGGGTGATGCCCTCCATGTCGCCGGCGACGCCGAAGCGGTGGAACGCCGAGCGCGCGTTGGGGGAGGTCCACTGGACGACGCCGGCCTCATCGATCTCGACCACGCCGTCGCCGACGCGGGGTGCGCCGCGCCGGGGCGGGATCGGTACGCCCTCGATGGGGAAGGCACCGCTCTCGAGCATCCGCAGCAGTCGATGCCCCAGGGCCCGAAGATGGATCTCGTTGTCGGAGGGCTGGTGGTCTGTGACGGGGATCTCCGCGGCGACCACGGCGAGGGTGCGCCCGTTCTTACGCACGGGCACGAGAGTGCCCGTCGCCGGGCGCCCTTCGCGCTCGATGGTGAGTCGCTGACGGTCGGGCTCGCCGCCGTGCAGCAGGCGCGAGACCTCGGTGCTCTCCTCGCCCCCGGCCCCCATGGAACCCACCGGGTCCTCGTAGTAGACCGTGGAGCCAGTGGCGGGGCGGCAGTGGGCGACGGCCAGCGGGCCGTCGTCCTCGCGGATCCACAGCACGAGGTCGGCGCGCAGCAGATCGGCGAGCAGGTTCCAGTCACCGACCAGGTGCTGCAACCAATCCGCCTCCTTCTCGGAGAGACCACGGTTGTCGGCGAGGAACTTGGACAGGCTCGGCATGAGAACAGGATAGGGGTCCGCCTCGCATCGTCAGAGTTCGTCCGCGGGCGGGCGCGGGCTCGAACTGCCCTAGGCTGAGCCCGATCAGTTCCGAGGAAGGATCAGGATGAAGCTTCGCGAGACATTGACCCTGCCGCTGTCGGCACGCTCGGCGGCGGAGATGTACGCCGATCCGGAGTACACGGAGATTCGCCGGCGCACGCTCGGGGCGACGCATGCCGAATCGACTCTCGAGGGGAGCCCGGCCGGGACGTTCACCGTCCGCACCGAGCTGTCCATGCCCACCGACCGGGTGCCGGACATGGTGCGACCCTTCGTCGGCTCGTCCGTGACGATCCATGAGGAGCAGTCCTGGTCCGCCGCGCAGCCGGATGGCAGTCGCGAGGGGACGATGCGTCTGGACGTCGCCGGCACCCCCGCGGGGCTCACCGCCACCCTGCGACTGACCTCGGCCGGAGAGCAGAGCAGCTCCGTCGAGATCGACGGCGATCTGGTCGCGAAGATCCCTCTGCTGGGGCCGCGACTGGAGAAGGCCGCCATCCCCTATGTCTCCACGGTGCTGCGTGCCGAGGAACGCTCCGCGACGACCTACCGCGAGGCGGCTGCCGGCTGATCAGTCCGCGCTGGGCGGCCCGCCGCTCAGGTGGCGGGCCCGCCGCCCAGGAAGGCGAGCGCGGCAGGACCTTCGGTGGCGTCGAACCACAGCAGTGCCGGGTCGGTGTCATCGGCTTCCGCCGCGGCGGCATCCAGCTCGGTGACGTGGAAGCTGGCGATCCGTGCTGTGACCTCCTCACGGAGGCTGATGCCGAAGGCTCCCCACCCTCCGACCCGGGACGCACCGCGGCCTCCGGGACGTCGGCGGCGATCACGAGGGCACGCGCCGAGCTGGACCCTGTGCTGAGAGCAATGTGGATCGCGTCCTGCAGGGCGTCGTACTCGAGGTCCTCCTCGTCCTGTCCGGGTCGGCCCGTGCGGGCTTCGGCGGTCACGGCCCATGCGGCACGGCCCCCGACGAGCTCGATGCGCCCACCGGCGCTCTTTAGCACAGGGCGGTCCGGGGTGGTCAGCGGAAGGTAGATCCTCATGGCGTCATCTTCTCACCGGCTCGGCTGATCCTGTGACTGCGGCGCCCTGTCCGATCACCGCGGGCGAGGCTGCGAGGTCCCGCAGTCCCCTGCGTAGCGCGGAGCGCGGCGCCGCCTCGGCGAGCAGCGCCCCGTCCCACGCGGCAGTGCGGCAGGCGATCGGATCATCGGGCAGGAGGGTGAGCGAGGCCACCTGGATCCGGGAGGCGATCAGCTCCCTCACCCGGTCCCCCGGCACCGGAGCGCCGACGCGGTTGACCACGACATGCAGCTCCTCGACGCCGAGCTCCTGGAGCCTGCTGTGCTCGCGCAGCAACCGGGTGATGCTGATCGGATCCGCAGTGACGACCGCGATCACGGCATCCGACGCCTCGATCGCGCTGATCG
Source organism: Brachybacterium sp. Z12 (assembly GCF_014400405.1). Lineage (GTDB taxonomy): Bacteria > Actinomycetota > Actinomycetes > Actinomycetales > Dermabacteraceae > Brachybacterium. The sequence goes on from NZ_CP060496.1 coordinate 2,276,805, forward strand.
CGGCAGCATTGCGCTGAGGGGCGATGGTGTCGTAGCTGAGCTCCTCGTCCTCCTCCAGCAGCGATGCGACATCTGCGAGCACGAGGCCGCCCCGTCGCGCGAGCGCAGCCCAGACACCGTCCATCGAGGTGCGGCGCAGCTCCGCCCACCGTCCGGGGACCCCGATGCCGCTGAGCAGCCGCAGTCGTGGCTGGACCAGAGGGAGGGGACTCGATCGTCTCCGCATCGAGCGTGTCCCGATCGTGGGCTCTCGCGGCGGCCACCAGGCCGGGGCTTCGTCCAGCACGCCGAGCAGCTGGCTCTGCGAGGGACCGTAGGTGTCCGCGTCGACCAGGACGGTGTCCGCTCCGGCCGCGGCCGCCTCGGCGGCCAGGTTGACCGCGAGGGTCGAACGCCCCGGAGCGCCACCAGGGCCCCACACCGCGACGAGCCGGCCACCCGACTCCTCGTCAGCGTCCGCCGCCTCCTGGATCCAGGAAGCTCCTTCTTCCTGCTCACCGGAGACCGCTGCGGCCACCGTGGCGAGGATCTCCTCGATCGAGGAGCTCGCGTCGAGCACATGGCGAAGCCCCAGCGCAGTCTGGTCGGCGTCCTCCTGCGACCTCAGTCCCACCACGGCCGCGTCTCTCATCATCGCCGCGATCGCGTCTCGCCCGAGACCGCGCACTGAGACATCGATCAGCACCACGTCCCCGACGCCGGCCGCGACCACGGCGAGCGTCTCGGCGAGGTCGGCACAGCGGCGCACCACCCGCGCCGTCCGGCTGCGGTCCACCGCGAGGTCGTGGACGATCCGCACCTCGTCTCTTCCGGAGGCGCACAGCACGATGTCGATCATGGCGCGAGCCCATGGGCACCGGGGACGCCGATCACGTCCAACCGCTCATCCTTCGAGAGGACCTCGAGGACCTCGTGCACGCTGCTGCTGGGCACCAGCACCTCCACGGACATCGAGCGCATGCCCAGCGAGCTCCCCTCGTCGATTCGGCGGACCACCGCATCGGGCACCAGCAGGACGGCCTGTGCGTCGCCTGACTCATCGGTCGCGGGAGCGGTGTGCCAGAGCTCCACGGTGCTCCCGGGGGCGACGGACTCGGCCACAGTCGCAGCAACCGGGATCACCACCGGACGCAGCGGCACCTCGGCCGCCTGCCCGATCGCCGACATCGGCAGCAGCTCCCCCTCCTGCACGGCGCGTGTGGCGACCGCTCCTTCGGGGATGGCGTCCACGCTCCCGGCGTAGAGATCGGTCTGGTCCCCCAGCCGTACCTCGGCGACGACGAGATCGGAGGCGTCGATGGAGTCGCCGGGCGCGATCGGTGAGCGGGTCACGAGCACGGGTGTGGTCTCGGAGTCGGGAGACCAGCAGGGCACCCATCAGGACGCTCGCGACGACGAGGACGATCCCGACGATCAGCCGCGGATCCTTCCAACGCGGCCTGCGCAGCCTCATCACCGATGCAGTAGCCCCCACTGCGTTCTCCTCAACCCTCGTAGCCCGCGCTGGCGGGATCTCACGGGAGGCTACCGGGAGCCGGTGCTTCAAGGGGCGGAATACCGTGCATTGTGGATATCCCGAGCCGCGGGCTCCTTCGTCCGCCGTCCACAATGACGCCGACGCATGAAGGCCGAGGATGAGAGACTGGTGATGCTCTCCCGCCAGGTGCTCCGACCGGAAGGATCGTCGATGACGCCACGCTTCGTCCCGCTGTCTGATGTCGCAGAGACTCTCTCGATCTCTGCGTCCCAGGCGTATGCCCTGGTGCGGTCCGGAGAGCTGCGAGCGATCAAGGTCGGAGGGCGCGGCCAGTGGCGGGTCGAGGTCACGGAGATCGAGTCGTACATCCAGCGCAGCTACGAGGCGACTGAACACATCCTCCAGGAAGAACGCCGGAAGGCGGAGCAGAAGGGCTGACTGCCTCTCCTCCACGGTGCTGAGCCGGCAGCCCTCAGCGAGGCAGCACTGCGAGCAGCGAGGCGCTCGCCACCGTGAGCCGTTCCGATCCGGGCACTACGACCGATTCCCCAGTCGGCAGTGACTGGATATCCAGGGTGTCTGCACCCACGGCCGCGATCCTGCCGATGAGGCCACCCGCGGTCGTCTCCAGTCTCACCACGCTGCGGTCGCGCGCGATCTCCCGCAGCACGGAGCCGAGACCGAGAGGTGAGCGCAGCGTCTCCTCCTGCGGTCGAGCTCTGGTGGGAAGCCCGTGCACCAGCACGATCGCGCCGAGCGGGACCAGGGACAGGCGGGCACCGCCCCCGTCCCTGAGCGCGACCCAGTCAGCGCCGACCTCCTCCACGACGCCGCCGACGCGCAGCCCGACGCCGACATGCAGCGTCAAGCGCTGCGCACCGGCACCGCGCAGTCGATCGGCGAGGGTGAGCTGGGCGCGCTCAGCGCGGGCCAGATCCTCCGAGACCGCACGCATCTCCTGCTGCTCATGGTGCGCGAACCGGCCCTCGAGGTCGTCGAAGATCCGCTCGAATCGCATGACCCCACTCTACTGACCGAGCTCGCCCCCGCCGACTGACCGAGCTCACCCCCTCCTCCCCCGACGACATCTGTCCACATGGCACCCGAGCTCCATTGCGTCTTGAGTCACAACGGGCTACCTTGCTTCCAGTCGGCCTTGCTGACATCAAACGCCATCAAACGACACTATCGGCGCGGTTCTTGCTCAGGCGAGATGGCCCGCCACATCAGGGGTATCCATGGGGGACGAGACGACGACTCCGCCGGCCGCCGCCGGCCCAGGCACGACACTGCTGTGTGCTCTGCTCGCCGCCGCAGGGACCGCGGCCATGTCAGTGGCAGCTGCATCACTGCAGGAATCCGCGCTCTCCGGCCACGCGAGCCAGGCGCTGATCGCGTGGGTGCTGGTCACGATCGCGGCTCTGGGTGCCCTGCTCTGCCTCTATCTCGCGGTCATATGGACGCTGGCCGCCGCGATCCTCCTGGCAGGACCAGCGACCCGGACGGGGACCGCACTGCTGCTCGCGCTGAAGCTGCTGGCGCCGCGGCTGGCACGACGCGTGACGACAGGTGCCGCAGCGGCGACCACGGCCACCGCACTGGTGCTCACGCCGTCGATGGCCGCAGAGAGCCCGCCGGCGCCGACTTCTCTCTCCGAGCAGGCGCCGGCCCAGACTTCCCAGCTCCTGCCGACCGATGGCGTCACTCCCGAACCGGCACCCGAGGCCGCCGGCCCGGGTGCAGCCCAGGACTCATCAGGCTCCGGGAGCACCGCACCGCTGCCGGCCCTCGGCTGGGGAGAGACAGCACCCGCCCCGCCATCAGATGCCGAGGCGCCCACCGAGTCGCCGTCGGACACGCAGGACGGCGAGACCCCCGACCACCCCGCACACCGTCGTCGTGCGCAGCGGGGACAGCCTGTGGAGCATCTCCGATGATCTCCTGGGCCCCGCCTCTTCCGATCCCGCAGAGATCGCTGCTGCCTGGCCGATGCTCCATGAGGCCAATCAGGACGTGATCGGCACGGATCCTGACCAGCTGTTCCCCGGGATGGAACTGACCGTGCCCGCCTCACTGACCACCAAGGACCTGCCATGAGCACCACTGATCAGCGCCCCGCGACCTTGAGCCGCCACGCCGAGAGCTGGGCCCCCGACGATCCTCGTGCGGTCGAGCAGCTGATCGCCCCGGTCGCCCGGCGTGCGGTCGAGATCGTCCGCGACATGCGCCCGGAGAACTCGCTGTCGCGCTGGGTGACCCCGGAGGTCGCCCAGCAGCTGGCGCGGCGCGCCTCGCTGACGCGGCGTCTGCGGGCCGCCACCGGCTACGCGCCGCCGCGGCAGCTCATGGTGACCGGGGTGCGCTGCTGCGTGGTCAACGAGCACACTGTCGAGGCGAGCTGCGTGCTGCGCGAGCCGGACCGTGTCCGATTCCTGGCCATGCGCTGGGAGCTGCGGCACACCGGCTGGCGCGTGACCGTCCTGGAGATCGGCTGAGTCAGCCCCGGCGACGCCTCGCCCTGCGCTGGGCGCGGTTCTGGCTCGCATCCTGAGGGGCACCCTCGGGCTTGTCCTGCACCTTGTCGCTCGCCGCGGCATCAGCTGACCCGCCAGCTCGTTCCCGTCGAGCCTGGCGCCGCCGCTGCGCTCGCGAGAGAGTCGAGGAGTCCTGGACCCCGCTCCCCTCCGCGGAGGTGTACCGGAGCTGACGCTCAGCGGGCCCGTCATCCAGGCCCTTGGCACGCAGCACCACGCGGTTCTCCTGCGCGAGCTGTTCGGACCGCTCATCGGATACGAGCTCCTCGCCGGCGCCGGGCGCATCCGAGGCTGAGTCCGAGTCAGCGGTCTCGCCCGCCGCGTCGTCCGCGGTCCTCGCCCCGTCCAGCTCGACCTCCGAGGACTCCTCGGCAGGAGCGGCATCTGGTACATCGCTCGAGGCGTCGGTCGCCGTGCCGCTGCCGGCCTCCGGCGCGGCCTTCGCGGTGCCCGTCGCCGCAGCGGCGACCTTCGAGGCGCTGCGCAGCAGATCGCTGACGGCCCTCGGCACCACCGGCTCGGGCTTCTCGACCTGGACCTCGAGGTTGTAGACGTAGCCGACGATGTCCTCCTTCACGCCCGCCATCATCTCGTTGAACATGAGGTGCCCCTCGCGCTCGTACTCGATGAGCGGATCACGCTGGGCCATCGCCCTTAGGCCGATGCCCTCCTTGAGGTAGTCCATCTCGTAGAGGTGCTCGCGCCAGCGACGGTCCATCACCGACAGCATCACGCGACGCTGCAGCTGGCGCAGACCCTCCTCGCCGAGCTCCTCCTCGCGCTTCTGGTAGGCGACCCGGGCATCGGCCAGGATCTCCGCCTTCAGCACGCTCGCCTCGAGGGTTCTCCTTGCCGCCCACCTCTTCGATCAGCTCTTCGGCGGTGAGGGAGACCGGGTAGGCGGGGCGCAGAGCACCCCACAGCTCCTCGAGATCGACATCCTCCGCGGGCTTGCCCTTGGTGTGGGCGTCGACGGTGCCGCCGATGACCTCCTCGATGAACCGCTCGACGTGCTCGTCGAGCTCCTCACCCTCAAGGATCCGGGACCGCTCCTCGTAGAACTTCCGACGCTGCTTGGTGAGCACATCGTCGTACTTCAGGACGTTCTTGCGGATCTCGGCGTTGCGCGACTCGATCGAGTTCTGCGCGCGCTGGATCGCGCCGGAGACCATGCGGCCGGTCAGCGGGATCGACTCGTCCACACCACCGCGGGCGAGCAGGGACTCCGCCGCGCCGGAGTTGAACAGCCGCATGAGGTCGTCCTGGAGGGAGAGGTAGAACCGGGACTCGCCCGGGTCTCCCTGGCGGCCGGAGCGCCCGCGCAGCTGGTTGTCGATGCGTCGGGACTCGTGACGCTCGGTGCCCAGCACGTAGAGCCCGCCCAGCTCGACGACCTCATCATGCTGTGCGGAGACGGCCTTCTTCGCGTGCTCGAGCTCTTCGTCCCAGGCCGCCTCGTAGGCCTCGCGGTCCTCCTCGGGGTCCATCCCCCGCTTCTCGAGCTCGGCATGGGCCATGAATTCGACGTTGCCGCCGAGCATGATGTCCGTGCCTCGGCCGGCCATGTTGGTGGCCACGGTGACGGCGCCCTTGGCACCGGCCATCGCGACGATCGCAGCCTCACCGGCGTGGTTCTTCGCGTTCAGCACCTCGTGCTCGACGCCCTGGGCGGTGAGCATCTTGGACAGGTATTCCGACTTCTCGACGCTGGTGGTGCCCACCAGCACCGGCTGGCCCTTGTCGTGCCGCTCGACGATGTCCTCGACGACGGCGTCGAACTTCGCCTTCTCCGTGCGGTAGATGCGGTCGGCCTGGTCCTCACGCTGCATCTCGCGATGGGTGGGGATCGGCACGACGCCGAGCGAGTAGGTGTTCATGAACTCCGCGGCCTCGGTCTCCGCGGTGCCGGTCATGCCCGAGAGCTTCTCGTAGAGCTTGAAGTAGTTCTGGAGGGTGATCGTGGCGAGCGTCTGGTTCTCCGCCTTGATCTTCACCCCTCCTTGGCCTCGATCGCCTGGTGCATGCCCTCGTTGTAGCGACGGCCGGCGAGGATGCGCCCGGTGTGCTCGTCGACGATCATGACCTCGCCGTTGAGGACGACGTAGTCCTTGTCGTTCTTGAACAGCTCCTTGGCCTTGATGGCGTTGTTCAGGAAACCGATCAGCGGTGTGTTGAGCGACTCGTAGAGGTTCTCGATGCCGAGGTGGTCCTCGACCTTGTCGATCCCGCTCTCGAGCACGCCCACGGTGCGCTTCTTCTCGTCGACCTCGTAGTCGCGATCGCGGCGCAGCAGCTTGACGACCTTCGCGAACTCGCTGAACCACTTGTTCGCGTCGCCGGAGCCCGGCCCGGAGATGATCAGCGGGGTGCGTGCCTCGTCGATCAGGATCGAGTCGACCTCGTCGACGATCGCGAAGCTGTGCCCGCGCTGGACCCTGTCCTCGGGGGCGAGCGCCATGTTGTCGCGCAGGTAGTCGAAGCCGAACTCGTTGTTCGTGCCGTACGTGATGTCCGCCTCGTACTGCTCACGGCGCTCCGCCGGGGTCATGCCGGACTTGATGACGCCGGTGGTCAGGCCCAGGGCGCGGAAGATGCGGCCCATGAGGTCGCTCTGGTAACCGGCCAGGTAGTCGTTGACCGTGATCACGTGGACGCCCTTGCCGGCGAGCGCATTGAGGTAGGCGGGAAGGGTCGCCACCAGGGTCTTGCCCTCACCGGTCTTCATCTCCGCAATGCGGCCGCGGTGCAGGGCCGCTCCGCCCATGATCTGCACGTCGTAGGGGCGCTGGCCCAGCGTGCGGCGCGCCGCCTCGCGCACCGCCGCGAACGCCTCGACCATCACGTCATCGAGGGTCTCGCCGTCCTCGAGCCGTTCCTTGAAGTGGTCGGTCTCGGCGCGGAGCTCGTCGTCGGTGAGCTCGGTGAAGACGTCCTCCGCCTCTCCCACTCGCTGGGCGATGGCTTCGAGCCTGCGCACTTCCCGACCTTCGCCGGCGCGCAGGATCTTGTCGAAGAGGTTGACCACTCGTGCTCCCGTAGATCTCGTGTCCGCCCTCGGGGCGGCTGATGCCTGCCCCATCGTATGCGTCACCGTCCTGGAACGTGACCACCTGCGCGCATCCTCACGTGAGGCGGGCAGGTCGGGCACCGATGACCATAGTGACGAACCTTCGCGGAGCGCTCGCTGGCCACGGATGCGCCGCTACTCGAGTTGCCGGCAGCGGGCCGCCAGAGCGGCGGAGAGCTCTCCGGTCCCCTCCCCGGTGAGGACCTCGAAACCGTCCATGCCCTGCCAGCGTGCGGCGCGCTCGAGCTCGTCGGCGAGCGCCTCGGTCAGGGCCTGATCCTCCGGACGCTGACGGGCGGGCAGATGGGGCAGCGGCTCGCGGTAGGCGCCGCGCACCTCGAGCACTCCTCGGGAACGGTCCGCACGCAGATCGACCCGGGCCGGGATGAGGTCGCCGAGCAGGAACATCAGGGAGTAGTAGCCGGTGGTGCGCTGGGCGGCCGGGGTGTAGATGCCGATGCGGTATTCGACGTCGAAGAGGCTCTCCAGGCGCGGTCGATGGAACACGATCGGGTCGAAGGGGCTGACCAGCGCGGCGGTGCGCAGGGCCGTGGGTCGGGGTGCGTCGCGGTGCAGCAGCATCCGGCGGCGGCCTGCAGGATGGGAGACCTCGACCTCCCGCAGCTCCTCCTGCGCGAGCAGGGATTCGACCGCCGGCCTGACCTCCCGCACGCGCAGTCGGAAGTAATCGGCCAGCGAGGAGATCTCGGCGATGCCGTGCGATCCGGCCGCCCGTGCGATCAGCTCACGGATCGCGGCACCCGCGTCCGGCGGGGCTGGCTCGTCCTCGGCGGGCACGTACAGGCGCTCGAACTGGGCGTTCCGTCCCACGCAGTCCAGCTCACCGGTGCGGAACAGGTACTCCACCGCCCACTGGCTCGCGGTGCGGCGCCACCCCACCCGTCGCCGCGCTCGGTGTCGCCCAGATGTCTCGAGACGGCGGCGGCGCTGCTGGGGCCGAGCTCGGTCAGTGCCGCCCGGATCCGGGCGAACAGCTGCGGCGACGCGGTGGCGATCTCCCGGATCTCTCCCCAGTCCCGCTCCGAGGTGGCCCGGCGGCGGAAGGACAGCAGCCGGTGGATCTCAGGTGTGGTGTAAGCGGCTTCGTGGGCGAGGCTCTCGTGCACGATGCGATGCGGGCCCGGGCGCACCGCCCGCTCCAGCACAGAGGGATCCCACACCCCGGTGCGGGTGTAGACGGGCAGATGGTGGGCGCGAGCGAAGATGTTCACCGAGTCGATCTGCAGCAGCTGGGTGTGCTGCAGGGTGCGCTGGAGCGCTCGACGGTTCACCGCTGCGGCGGGCATCTGGGTGCGTCGCGCCCCTCCCATCCCCTGTGCGCGCAGGGCGATCCGTCGGGCTGTGGTCCAGCTGAGGGTCTCGATCATGTCGTGGTGCCTTCATCGCGTGGGGCACGGCAGAGGGCGGGAGGGCGCTGTAGCGCCTCTCCCGCCCTCTGTTCCCGGGGATGGTCAGGACGCGGTCAGCTCCGAGTCGAGCTCGATGACCCCGTAGTTCCAGCCCTTGCGGCGGTAGACCACCTTGGGGTTGCCGGTCTCGGCATCGACGAAGAGGAAGAAGTCGTGTCCCACGAGCTCCATGCGATAGAGCGCGTCATCGATGCTCATCGGGGTCGCGGCGTGCTTCTTCTCGCGGATCACCACGGGGCTGCCGGCATCGGCCAGGTCGTGCTCGTCGGCGCGAGGGGTCTCCTCGGGCTCGGCGGCGGGCTCCGGCGGGTCCTCCTGGAGGAGGGGCGGGGGCATCTCCTGGTCCGCGGGCATCGTGCGGAGGCTCGCCCCGGCGCCCTGGTGGGAACGCGCGCGGCCCCGGCGCTGGTCCTTCCGGCGGTCGCGGGCACGACGAAGGCGTTCGAGGAGCTTTCCGTAGGCGACGTCGAGCGCGCCGTAGAGGTCGTCCGCCCGGGCCTCCGAGCGGATCACTGCGCCGTTCTCATGCACGGTGAGCTCGACGCGATCGCTCAGCTCTGTCTGCCTGGGGTTCTTCTCCTGTGAGATCTCGACATCCACGCGGAGTGCCGCGGGAGCTAGCTGGGTGACCTTGTCGAGCTTGTCGGCCAGATGGCGACGGAAACGATCCGGGACGTCCATGTGGCGTCCGACGACGTTGATCTCCATGAGTGGGTTCTCCTCCTATCGGGTGCGGCCGCTCTGAGCCCGGCCGCGATGGCTCTTCGGCTGGGTGTCGCACCTCCTGATGAAGGGGGTCCCACCTTCGTGTGGTGGGTGTCACCAGCATGCCACGTTTCGCCGAAGGTTTCCTGTGCGTTGGTCCCGAAATCTCACTTCGATCCGAGCGGATCCGTTCCCTGCCCAGGAGCCTGGCGGAAGCGACCACGACCGCTCCCAGCACCCTCATGCCCGCGGCCGTGAGCGCCTCGTGCATCCCGCGCAGGGTGGAGCCGGTGGTGACGACGTCATCGACGATGATCACGGGCGCCGCCGCTCGCCCTGCTCTGCGGGCGCTGGGCCCTGAGAGCAGGATCTGTCTGGTCCGGCGCTGGCGCGCACCCTGGCCGTCCTGGGCGGTGGTGGGTCGTGCGTCCAGCAGCAGGGCGCGTCCCGCTCCGCTGCGCTCCATCGCGCGCACCAGTTCTGCGGTGTGGTCCTCCCCGCGGCGCAGCCGTGCGCTGCGCTGGGAGGGCACGGGCACGAGCTGCACCGGGGCTCCATCGGTCGGGTCTGCCAGGAGCTCCACCGCGGGGGTGAGCGCCGGGGCGATCCGCGCTCCGAGGTGGAGCATCCCTCCGTTCTTCCACGCCAGGATGAGCCGCTGCAGGTCGCCGCCGTACTCGCCGAGCGCGAGCACCGGGAGCAGTGGGGTGTGGTCGACGCCAGCGGGTAGGAGGTGCTCGCCGCGGCGCTCCTCACGCACCCGTGCGGCGGTCAGCTCCTGCAGTGCGTCACAGCACGAGTCCACCCGGCGCGGCTCTGCCCGGAGCAGCGCCGCGCAGGCCTGGCAGAGCCAGGCTCCCTCCCTGCCGCACGGGCATTGTCGGGGCGCCACCAGCGCGCAGGTCTGTGCGATCACCTCGCGCAGCAGCCGCAGCCGGCCAGATCCGTCGTGCTCCTCCATGACCCGATCTCAGCGCAGAACTGCCCGGGAGGTCGCAGCCCAGCCCCGGTTGTGGACCGCGCGGCGCTGTGGAGGGGCCATGCCGTCGAGGAGCTCAGTAGAACGACGGGTCGCTGCCTTCGATATCGACGTCCATCCAGGTCTCACCGTCGCTGCGCAGAAGGACACCGTCCGCGGTGCCGATCCACACCGACTCGGCCACCACCGAGCCGGCGATCTTCTCCGTGCCGGAGGCGAGAGATGGCAGCACATCCAGACCGGAGGCGAAGTCCACGATCTGTGCGCGTCGATCCCCTGTCGAGGAGTCCGTCCCGAGCACCACCATCGCGATCTCGTCGTACCAGCCGGCTTCGGTGACCTCCGCGAGGGAGGTGCGCACGATGACCGGTTCGGTGAGCGAGGTGGGCGTCCCCGTCGTGTCACGCACCACCGCGCACAGGTCCAGCCGCGCTCCGCCGCCGTCCGCGGACAGCACCAGCATCCGGGTGCCATCGGCGGCGATGCGCACGGAGCGGACCTCGCGACCGGTCAGCCACGGGGCGTCGACCTTCGCGTCGAGCTCCGCGCCCTGCCCGGACAGCGCGAGCAGTGCACCGGCGCTCGAACCGGTCGAGGTCCACACGAAGCCGGCGTCATCGATGCTGGGCGCGACGAACGCACCACCGGTCGCGGCCTCGCGCACGGGCACCGAGCCGTCCGTCGACGCGATCAGCACCACCGAACCCTCCGGGTTGCGTGCCGCCGCGAGCACCCCGTCATGGGCGATCACCGGAGAGGAGACCTCGGTCCCCTCGAGATCCGGCACCAGCTGGGCGGCGGGCGTCGAAGCGCCGGGGTCCGCCAAGGAGATGATCCCGGTCTGCCCGGCGGCGAGCGGTCGATGCCCCGGCAAGGCGCGCTCGATCCGCTCCTGCTCGTCCAGGACCACCTCCTGGCCGTCCATCACCAGCCGCACGCCGGACATGGTGCGCAGCGAGCGCAGCGACGCCTCGAGCTGTGACAGCGCCAGCATCCTGGGAGCGTGAGCGAGGCCCGCGATCGCCGCTGGCACCGCCACCTGCGCAGTGCCGTCCGCTGCCGTGGTGATGACCGCCTCGGCGACTGAGGAAGCACGCGGGATCCTGCTGGTCACGGCTCCTTCGAGGAAGGTCGCGGGTCCGTCCACGAGCGCTTCGAGCACGGCTGATGCACCGCGTCTCAGCGGGAACCATCGGTGATCGGGAACCAGGTGCAGCTCGCGGGCGTCGAGGAAGTAGATCCGGGCCGCGCCGTACAGCGTCTCGAACGCGGCCTCCGAGAGGAAGATCCCGTCGGGCACCTCGCTGAGCCGCCATTGGCCGTCGACCTGCTCGATCGCGACCTCGATCTCTCGTGAGACAGGGCCGGCGAGCAGAGAGCGGACCCCCTGCCCGTCCACGAGGGCGACGACCTGGAGCACGAGTGCAAGCCTGCCCTCGTCCACCTCCTCGACCTTCAGCTCCTGGCTGCCGGAGTACACGGAGATCCCGGCAGACGGGTCCCAGTCCCCGCTCGCGTCCCCGGTGAGGTAGGCGCGAGCGACTGCGAAATCGTCCTCGGAGCCGACTCCCGCCTGCACGAATCCGGCGACGACCTCCTGGGCGGTCGCGTCGTGCGGGGGGGGGAGGGCCCGCACGTACGGCGCACCGGGCTGGGACTGGCCGGACAACAGGCGGGTGTCGACCGGGGAGTCGGTGGGGATGCGTGCACAGGCCGCACCGAGGCCGATCACGGCCGCGGCACCGGCCGCTCGCAGCACCTGACGTCGTGCAGGTCTCATCGGGCCCCTCCGTTCTCGTCGGTCTCCGGGGCGGGATCGACCTCGGTGTCCTCCAGGTCCGGGAGCAGGCCGGGACCGATCCGGATCTCCCCGGTCGGGGTCGAGGAGGCGGTCCCGGCCTCCTGCAGATCGAAGGAACGCTCGAGCCGCAGCGGCGAGCGCGCCAGCACGGCCCCGGGCCGACGCGGGAGGGTCAACCGGAACACGGCACCCTGTCCCTCCTGCCCCCAGGCCTGCAGCCAGCCGTCGTGCAGGCGCGCGTCCTCGACCGAGATCGACAGCCCCAGGCCCGTGCCTCCGAGCGTCCGCGCCCGTGAGGGATCGGCGCGCCAGAAACGATCGAAGACGTGCTCGGCATCCTCCGGGGAGATCCCGTGACCATGGTCCTGGACCACCACCGCCACGGCCGCGTCATCGGACGCCGTCTGGATCAGCACCGGGTCGCCGGCCCCGTGCTCGATGGCGTTGGTCAGCAGGTTGCGCAGGACCCGGTCGATGCGTCGAGCATCCACGACCGCCTTCACATCCCCGCCCGCCAGCCTCACGTCCAACACGCATCCTCGCGCCTCGGCCAGCGGCCGCACATCCTCGAGCGCCCGGAGCACGAGCGCGTTCACGTCCTCCCGATGCGCCTCGAGCTCTGCGGCACCGGCATCGAAGCGGGAGATCTCCAGCAGGTCCGTCAGCAGCACCTCGAAGCGCTCGACCTGCGCCGCGAGCAGCTCGACGGTCCGCTGCAGCTCGCCGGGCAGCTCCGAGCGCTGAGCATCGAGCACCGAGGAGGCCATCCGGATGGTGGTCAGCGGGGTGCGGAGCTCATGGGAGACATCGGAGACGAACCGCTGCTGCAGATGGGAGAGCGCGGTGAGATCGTCGACCTTCTGCTCGAGGCTGCGGGCCATGTCGTTGAAGGACTCCCCCACCCGGGCCAGTTCGTCGGCCCCGGCGACCTCCACCCGGCTGGTCAGATCGCCCGCGGCCATCCTCTCGGCGGCGTGCGCGGCGCGCTTCAACGGCGTGGTCACCATCCGCGCGACGACGATCCCGATGCCGACGATCAGCGCCATCAGCACTCCGCCCCCGCCGAGGATCACCCGCTGCACGAAAGCCAGCGTCTCCTGCTCCTCCTGCATCGAGTAGACGAGGTAGAGGTCGTAGGAGCCGGCTCCCGGGACGATCACGCGTGAGCCGACCAGCAGCGCGGGTGCGGTGTCCCCCGCCCCGTCATCACGGCCGATCGAGCGCCAGGACACCGTCTCCGGGTTGTCCGCGACGGAGCGCGCGAACTCGTCATCGACCTCGTCGAAGAGGGTCCGGTCCGAGGACGCCACCGGGAAGACGGTGCCGGCGGTCTCCACCGGCACCAGCGCGACCTCCCTGCGGTCGCCGCCGCCCTGCCCGCCCGAGCTCTGCACGAAGGCGTTGACGGCATCCTGCTGCTGTGTGCTGGTCGCGCTGGAGACCTGCGTCAGGGTGTCGGCGAGGTCGCTCCTGACCTCGAGGGTCTCCTCCAGCACCCGGTCCCGGCGCTGCTCATAGAGCCCGTCGGCGATCACCGAGGAGAGATAGGCGCCGACTGCGAGGAGCGCGAAGAGGGACAGCAGGGTCGTCACCAGCACCACCCGCAGCGCGAGCGGCCAGCTGCGCGGATCGGGGCCCAGCACCATGCGCGTCGCGTCGGACGTGGGCGCACCGCCGGCGTCGTCGAGGGTGCTCACGGGTGTGCCGGTGCTCTCAGGATCCGCCCCCGGCGCGGTATCCGACGCCGCGCACGGTCACCACGATCGCGGGATTCTCCGGATCGTGCTCGATCTTGGACCGCAGTCGCTGGACATGGACGTTGACCAGGCGGGTGTCGGCGCTGTGGCGGTATCCCCACACGTCGCGGAGCAGCACATCGCGGGTGAACACCTGCCAGGGCTTGCGGGCGAGCTGGGTGAGCAGGTCGAACTCGAGCGGGGTCAGCGAGATCAGCTCCTCGCCGCGGCGCACCTCGTGGCCGTCCACGTCGATGGTGAGGTCGCCGATCGTGAGCTTCTCGGTGGTGGGCTCCTCGACTCGGCGCACACGGGCCTTGATGCGCGCCACCAGCTCCTCGGGTTCGAAGGGCTTGGTGAGGTAGTCGTCGGCCCCGGCCTCGAGACCCTCGACCACATCGGCGGTGTCGGTGCGGGCCGTGAGCATGATGATCGGCACCCCGGACTCGCGGCGCAGCCGGCGGCACACCTCGATCCCGTCCATCCCGGGCAGCATGAGGTCGAGCAGGACCAGGTCGGGTCGCAGGCGCGGGAACGTCTCGAGCGCCGAAGCGCCGTCGGGCGAAGTGGCGACCTCGTAGCCCTTGCCGCGCAGAACGATGCCGACCATCTCGGCGATCGCCTGATCGTCATCGACCACGAGGATCCGTGAAGGCGTCGTCATGTAGGTCATTGTGCCACCGCCGGAGGGACGTACCTGGGAGGTGAGCCCGCAAGGGGTGTCCGGAAGACGCGAGGTCTTCGACGTTCGTCGGATCGGCTGCGGCCTCCGCACTCCGTAGGGTCGACCCAGGAGATCCGCTCCCGGCCGTTCCGCGGCCGCAGCGACCGGAACTCAGCCGTCACGATCAGCAGGAGGACCGATGAGCACGCAGTGGACCGCCCCCGGGACGAGCGGCGGCAACGAGCCTTCCCCGTCACCGACCTCCGACGGCGGCCCCTTCGCGACGGAGCCCGCTGGCGGCAGGCCTGCCCCTCAGGGCGGCCCCCGGCGTGAGCTGGTGCAGTCGATGCCGCTGTTCCCGCTGCGTCCTCTGGGCGTCGGCGAGATCCTCGGCGCGGCGGTGCGCATCTACCGTCTGCGCGCGAAGTCAGTGCTCGGGGTCGCCGCTGCCGTCTACGGCGTCGCCTTCGTGATCATGACCTTCGCGACCGGCGCCAGCATGGTCCCGATGATCGGTGACATGCAGGCCACGCTCGAGGATCCCGACGCCGTGCCCACCGGCATGAGCAACGTGCGCGACGGCGTGCTGATGGTCGTCTCCAGCGTGGTGACCATGATCATCACGATGCTGTCCGCGTCCCTCGTGACCGTGGCCCTGACCCGGGTTGCGATGGGAGAGGCTGTGGGCTCCCATGTCACCACCGCCGAGATGTGGGCCACCATGCGGCGCAAGGGTCTGCCCGCAGTCGGCGTGAGCCTGCTGATCGGGCTGCTCACCACAGTGATCTTCGTGGTGCTGTTCGGGGTGGGGATGCTGCCGCTGATCCTGCTCGAGGAAGCGACCGTCCTGACCGTGGTGCCGATGGTGCTGGGCCTGGTCGCCGCAGTGCTGTGCATGCTGTGGCTCTGGGCCCGCACCGTGCTCGCCGTCCCCGCCCTCGTCCTGGAAGATGTCGGGATCCTCGGCGCGCTCCGCCGGAGCTTCGCGATGACGCGCGGTCGCCGGTTGTGGAGGGTCCTGGGCACCGCACTGCTGCTGTACCTGCTCTATTCGTTCACGGCACAGGTGATCGCCGGGATGTTCACCATGGTCGCCTTCGTGCTCTACATGGTCGTGCTGCTGGTCACCTCCTTCGAGGGGATGCTCCTGGGCATGATCGTGCTCACCGTGATCACGATGCTCGGCAGCTACGCCGCGACCTTCCTGCTCGCGCCTTTCCTCTCTGCCGGATTCGTGGCCGTCTACGCGGACAACCGGATGCGCCATGACGCCTGGGACATCGAGCTGACCCGCCGTGCCCGCGAGGCCTGGGACGGGGCGGAGGCCCGGTGAGACCCGCCGCTCCCCCGCCTCTGGATCCCGACGAGGCCCGCTCCCGCATCCTCGAGGAGCTGTCGAAGCCGGAGTACGACGACTCCCCGGCTTCATCAACTGGCTGCTCGGTACGCTCGAGGCCTGGCTGATGTCGGTCCTCGACGGCATCGACGGCTCCTCCGCCACCCAGGCCGGGATCGCGGTGCTGGTCGTGGTCGCCCTGATCACCGCGGCGTTCCTGGTGCTGCGCCGCACCGGGATGATCCGGCGCGGGCACTCTCGCGGTCACGGCCGAGCTCGACGCCGAACCGGTGCTCAGCGGTGCCCAGCTGCGGGATTCGGCGCGGGAGGCGATCAGCGCGGGCCGCACCGACGACGGCGTCGTGCTGGCGCTGCGGGCGCTGGTGCGTGATCTGGAGGAGCGAACCCTGCTGGACGTGACCGCCGGGATGACGGCGCACGAGGCCGCCGCCCTCGCCGCCGTGCCCTTCCCGGAGCTGCGCGGTCGCCTGCAGCGAGGCGCCGTCGCCTTCGACACCGCCGCCTACTCCCACCGCCCAGCCTCCGCCAAACATGCGGACGACCTGCTGCGACTGGCGGAGTACATCGCCGAATCCGCCCCCGACCTCTCAGGGGTCGAGCACGAGTCCGCTCGTGAAGCGCCGGCGGGAGCCGAGGCATGAGCCTCGGGACCGCCCCCGCCCCGTCGGCCCCCACCGCCGGGCCGCCCCAGGCCGGCGGCCGTGCCGCGGAGCCCCGCTCGGGCCGCCGGCACTGGTTCACCGTCGTTCTCGTGCTCGCCATGCTCGCAGCTGTCCTCGCCTCGGTCGCCCGCGGCTACTACCGCGACGGTCCGCTCGAGCCCGACGCCCCCACCGCTCAGGGATCGAAGGCAGTGGTCCAGGTGCTCGAGGACCTCGGGGTCGATGTGGACGTCGACCGGCACACGGCCGACGCCGTCGAGGCCCTGCACAGCGGACGCACCGTCCTGGTCACCGCGCCGGGCAGCCTCGGCGCCGAACAGATCATCGCCCTCGCCGACGCGCAGGAGGAGGCCGGCGGGCGTCTGGTGCTCGTCCAGCCCGACCTCGTGACCCTCTCCTACCTCTCCCCGCAGATCTCCCCGCCGGCGCCCCTGCACACCGGCGGCCAGGTCGAGGCTGGCCCGGACTGCGGCGACCTCTCGCAGGGCGCCGGCGTGCTCGAGCTCCCCACTGCCGAGGATGGGATCCGCGGCGCCGCCTCCCTATACCGCGTGGGCGATGCAGGCAGCAGCTGCTTCAGCACCGAAGAGGGTGCCCTCGTCGCCGAGCACGACGGGGTGCTCGTGCTGGGCAGCGCGGATCTGCTGACCAACGACGGTGTGGGCCGCGCGGACAACTCCGCTCTCGTGCTGGGCAGCCTCGGGGCCGACGGCGAGCTGAGCTGGTACGCCCCCTCGGCGACCGACCCGATGAGCTCGACCTCGCAGACCCTGCTGGGCTACCTGCCGGACTGGGCGGGACCGCTCCTGCTGTGGCTCCTGCTGGTGGCGGCCGTCGCCCTGGTGGCGCTCGGCAGGCGCTTCGGGCCGGTGGTGGTCGAGCCGCTGCCGGTCACCGTCCGCCCGCAGGAGCTGGTGCTGGGCCGCGCCCGTCTGCTGCAGCGCTCCAACTCGCGCGACGCCGCCGCACGTGCACTGCGCTCGGCGACCTCGACCCGCCTCGCGGATCGATTCGGCCTGCGCCACGAATCCGCCCTCGACGGTCTGCTCGCAGCGCTCGCCCCGCATGTGGACCGCACTCCCGAGCAGCTGCGCATGCTGCTCGGCCCCACCCCCGTCACCAGCGACCAGGGCCTCGTGCGCCTCGCGCACGACCTCGACCGTCTCGAGAAGGAGATCGACCGATGACCGACACCACCCCGGGTGCTGCCCCGCACCCCCAGCCGGCCGGAGCGCCTACGACGCCCGACGGCGCCGACGTGGACTTGGACACCCGTGCCCAGCTCCAGCAGCTCTCCGCCGAGATCCACAAGGGCGTGGTGGGCCAGGACGCGGCTGTGACCAGCCTGGTCGTGGCACTCCTCTGCCGCGGTCACGTTCTGCTGGAGGGTGTGCCGGGCGTGGCCAAGACGCTGCTGGTGCGCTCCCTGGCCGCAGCGCTCGACGTGCGGATGCGCCGCGTGCAGTTCACCCCGGACATGATGCCCGGTGACATCACCGGCTCCCTCATCTACGACAACGCCACCAGCGACCTCGTCTTCCGTGAAGGGCCGGTGTTCACCAACCTGCTGCTCGCCGACGAGATCAACCGCACGCCCCCGAAGACGCAGTCCGCCCTGCTCGAGGCGATGGAGGAGCGGCAGGTCACCGTCGACGGGGCGAGCCGTCCGCTGCCCGATCCTTTCCTGGTGATCGCCACCCAGAACCCGATCGAGTTCGACGGCACCTACACCCTGCCCGAGGCCCAGCTGGACCGCTTCCTGCTCAAGGCCGTGATGCCGTTGCCGGAGCGGGAGGTCGAGGTCGATGTGCTGCGCCGTCATGCCGATGGGTTCGACACCACCGACCTCGCGGCGATGGGGCTGCGTGCCGTGGTCGACATCCCCTCGCTGCACCGCGCTCAGCAGGATGTCGGCGCCGTGGTGGCAGAGGATCCAGTCGTGCAGTACATCGTCGATGTGTGCCGTGCGACGCGCCGTTCGCCGAGCCTGGCCCTGGGCGTCTCGCCCCGTGGCGCGATCGCGCTGCTGCGCACCTCGCGCGCCTGGGCCTACCTCTCCGGACGCGACTTCATCACCCCCGATGACGTCAAGACCATGGCACCGTCCACCCTGTCCCACCGGGTGCGGCTGACCACCGAGGCCGAGCTCGAGGGCACCCAGGTCGAGGCCGTCCTCGCCGCGACTCTCGCCTCCGTCCCGGTCCCCCGCTGAGGCGACCGTCGATGAGGATCTCTCTGACCCCCGCGCGGCCCTGGTCGCGCTGCTCGCGCTGCCCGTGATCGTGCTCTGGCCCCACTGGTGGGTGCTGCTGATCCTGGTGGCGCTGTGGGCGCTGGTGGTCCTCGCCGACGCGCTGAGGGCCACCGACCCGCGCCGGATCCGGGTGCAGCGCCAGGCGCCGACGCAGGTGCGGCTGGGCAACACCGTGGGCGGCCGGCTGCTGCTGACCAACCCGACCTCCCGTGCCGCAGCGCTCGAGGTGCGTGACGCCTGGAACCCCACCGCGGGCCTCGAGTCGCAGCGCTCCTCGCTCGATGTCCCGGCGCAGGAGCGCCGCGCGGTCCCGCAGTCGTTCACCCCGACCCGGCGCGGCGAGCACCGCTCCCGTGCCCTGCTGATCAGCTCACGCGGTCCGCTGGGCCTGGCCCGGCGCACCACCACGGTGGACGCCCCGGGCCGTCTGCTGGCTCTGCACCCCTTCGGTTCCCGACGCCACCTGCCCTCCCGGGTGCAGCGGTTGCGGGAGATCGAGGGCCTGGCGGCGATCCACCAGCGCGGCCAGGGCACCGAGTTCGATTCCCTGCGCGACTTCGTGGATGGCGACGACGTTCGCTCGATCGACTGGCGCGCCACGGCCCGCCGCCGCAGCGTCGTCGTGCGCACCTGGCGCCCCGAGCGGGACCGTCACGTGCTGATCGTGGTGGACACCTCCCGCACCTCGGCCGGACGGCTCGGAGAATCCACCCGGCTGGACGCGGCCTTCGACTCCGCGCTGCTGCTGACCGCCCTGGCCGGACAGGCCGGGGACCGGGTCGACCTGATCTGCGTGGACCGCATCCCCCACCTCTCGGTGCTCGGCTCGACCCGCACCAAGGTGCTGCACGACATGGTCACCGCGACCGCGGCGGTGGAGCCCGCGCTGGTCGAGACCGACTGGGAGCTGGCCGCGAGCACGATCTCGCAGCGTGCCCGGCGCGGTGCGCTGGTCGTGCTGATCACCCCGGTCGAGGCCTCCGTGATCCACACCGGGCTGCTGCCGGTCGCCGCCCGACTGGCCAAGGACCATCCCCTGGTGGTCGCCTCCGTCGCGGATCCGGCGCTCGAGCAGCTCGCCGCCGGGCGCGGCGACCTCGAGACCGTGTACCGAGCAGCCGCTGCGGAGCAGGCACGGTCCGAGCAGGCCGGTGTCTCGCACGCCCTCGAGCGCGTGGGCGCCCATGTGGTCGATGCTCCGCCCGACCGTGCGCCGCAGGCCCTCGCCGATGCCTACCTCGCCCTCAAAGCCGCCGGGAAGCTCTGAGCTCACCGGTGTCCGGCCACGGAGGGCTGGTCACGCTCGGACGGCTGGTCACGACCTGAGGCCTGCTCGCGCCCGGAAGGATGGCCGCGCTCGGAAAGCTCGTCGCGCCCGGTTGGCTCAGAGGGCAGGCGTGGTCGGGAGATGGCGCGGGAGTGATGACTGCGGATATATCGGCATACTCATCGCTGTGGCGCCAGTACTCGACCATGCCGCGCTGGCCCCGCACGGAGCACGGGAGCCAGGAGCCAGGTTCGCACTGCCTCGCGCTCGAGGGTGACCCGGGCTCAGCCGGCGGTGGCGACGTGATCCCCGGCGAGCTCCTCGGAGAGATCACCGGTGATCCCTGCACGACGCACCTGGCGACCGCGACCCAGCATGAACACCATGAACGCGAGCCAGGCCACCGCACCGATGGCGATGCGCACGGCCGGCGGCAGCGAGCTCGGGGTCACGAAGGCTTCGATGAACCCGGAGACCAGCAACACCGGCACCAGGCCGATCGCCACCGTCACCAGGGCGCGAGCAGCCCGGGACAGCGCCCACAGGCGCGGCACCGGGCCGGGACGCACCCACGCCCAGAAGGTGCGCAGACCGGCCCCGGCGCCCACCAGGACGGCGGTGATCTCGAGCAGCCCGTGCGGGAGGATGAACACGAAGAAGGTGTCCAGGCCGTCGTACGCGGCCATCACCCCGGCGGACAGGCCGATGTTCAAACCGTTCTGCACCAGCATCACCACAGGCCAGAAGCCGGTGACGCCGAAGACCACCGCCTGGACCGTGATCCAGGCGTTGTTCGTCCACACCTGAGCGGCGAAGCCCGAGGCCTCGCCCTGGAAGTAGTAGCTGACGAAATCGCGTTGGGCGAGCGAGCGCTGCTGGGCCTCGGGCAGCAGCAGCTCCCGAGCCGTCGGGTCCAGGCCGAAGTAGACACCGGTCACCACGGCTGAGAGCAGGAAGATACCGGCCGCGAGGGCGACAGTCCAGCGGGAGTCGTAGAGCGCGGCGGGAAGGTCCTCCCAGAAGAAGGTGCGGGCGTGCTTCCACAGCGGGGTGCGTGCCCCGGTGATCCGCAGCCGGGCTCGGTGCACGAGCAGCGACAGCCGGGAGATCAGCACCGGGTCGGGGTTGGTCGAGCGCACGGTGGACAGGTGCGTCGAGGTCTCCTGGTAGAGGGAGAGCAGCTCGTCGATGCCGGCTGCGTCGAGGTCCCGGCTCCGGGTCAGCTCCTGGAGGCGGTCCCATTGGGGTCGGTGCACGGCGATGAAGGCGTCGGTGTCCACGTCTCCAGAGTAGAGTCCGCGGCCGCTGCGGACCGCCGACGAAAGTCGGAGGCCACGGCGTCGGAAGCCGACGGTCGGTGCTGACCCTCGCGCCCAGCCGATGTCAGGATGGGGTCATGACAACCATGGTCACGGCAGCGACACCTCTCCCTCCGCCGATCGGGATGCGCTCATCACCGGGGATGCGGTGCTGCTGGACCTGCGCACCGCGTCCTTCGCCACCCGCATGCTCTCGGCGGTGATCGACGGCGCGCTCCAGCTCCTGCTCCTGGTCGGGGGCACCATCGCGATGGTCTGGGCCGCCGCTCGGGCGGAGCTCGACGACGGCTTCGTCGCTGCGGGGATCGTGGTCATCTCGGTACTGGCGTACGTCGGCTACCCGGTGCTGTGCGAGCTGCTGCTGCGCGGCCGCTCGGTGGGTCGGCTGGTCATGGGCACCCGCGTGGTCCGCGATGACGGCGGCCCCGTGCACGTGCGACAGAGCCTGCTGCGCGCCGTGATGGCGATGCTCGAGATCTGGTCGACCTCCGGAGCGATCGCGCTGACCTGCTCGGTGATCGACCGCAAGTCGCGGCGCGTCGGCGACCTGCTGGCCGGGACCATGGTGATCCAGGAGCGGATGCGCGATCTCTCCCCGCAGCGGGTGGCGGTGCCGGCCTCGCTGCAGGACTGGGTGCACGGCGCGGACGTGGGCCGGCTGCCGCTCACGCTGATGCAGGACATCCGTTCGTTCCTGCCGCGGGCCGCCACGATCAATCCCGAGTCCCGCCGCCAGCTGTCCCGGGACCTGTTGCGGCGCACTCTGCCGCATGTCGCTCCGGCGCCGCCCCCGGGCACGGATCCGGAGCAGTTCCTCACTGCGGTGCTCGCCGAACGCTCGCGGCGGGACGAGATGCGGCTCCGGCGCGCTCAGGAGCGACAGCAGGAGCTCGCGGCCGAGGTCCGGACGGTGCCCTTCAGCGCCTGACCGCGCTCCCTCGACGTCGACGCGGCCGGGCATGCGGTGTATGCCCCAATAGGCGGAGTCAGCCCTCAGAGGGAGCGTCGTGGCGGCCGGCGATGAGCACCGGGATCCCGCCCTCGACCGGGTGGACGCGTGCGCATGCTGTGCACTGCATCGCCTGGTGGACATCGCGCAGCTCGCCGCCGCAGTCCGGGCATCGCAGGATCGCGCGCACCCAGCTGGGCACGTCAGCACCGCTGGCGCCGGAGGGCAGCGCGGGGCCGTCCTCCACCGCGACTGCCGCGGTCGCCGTCTCCTGCAGCTCCGGCGTGCCGGACGCCGCGGTCTCGACATCCTCGTTGTGCACGAGGGCGAGGATCTCGTCCCGGATCCGGGCCATGGTCGTCTCCCGCTGTGCTTCGACGTTCAGCCGCAGCAGCGGCTCGGTGTGGGAGGAGCGCAGGGAGAACCACCATCGGTCCTCCTCCGGCAGATCCTCGTCCCAGTGCTGGACGGTGAGCCCGTCGAGGTCGTCCGTGAGGGCGCCGGGCACGGAGCTCACATGCTCACGCACCAGCTCCCGCGCGGCCTCGGCATCGGCCACCCGGGAGTTGATCTCGCCGCTCGCGGAGTACGGATCGTGCGCGGCGACGAGCGCGGAGGTCGGAGCGTCGGACTCCGCGAGCGCGGCCAGCACGTGGAGCGCCGCGAGCATGCCGGAATCGGCGAAGAAGAAGTCGCGGAAGTAGTAATGAGCGGAGTGCTCCCCACCGAATACGGCGTCGCGCTCGGCCATGATGGCCTTGATCAGCGAATGGCCCACGGGAGAGCGCACCGGCTCCCCGCCGGCGGCGAGGACGGCTTCACCGACATGGCGTGAGGAGACCAGGTTCGCGACCACCGCAGGCCGCTCCTGGCCCGCTGCTCGGGCGCGGGCGATCTCCCGCTGGGCGATCAGTGCGGTGATCGCCGAGGGCTTCACCGGCACACCGTTCTCATCGAGGACCACGCAGCGGTCAGCGTCTCCGTCGAAGGCGAGCCCGAGATCGGCGCCCTCACGGACAACCGCTTCCTGCAGGTCGTGCAGATTCTCGAGCCGCAGCGGGTCGGCGGGGTGGTGCGGGAAAGTGCCGTCGAGCTCGAAGTGGAGCTCGATCAGCTTGATCTGGGGAAGGACGCCGAGGACCGCGGGAGCGGTGTGGCCGGCCATCGCGGAGGCCGCGTCGACCACCACGCGCAGGGTGCGGTCCCCGGGGATGGTCACCAGGTCGTGAAGGGTCGCAGCGTAATCCTCCAGGGTGTCGATCGCCTCGGAGCGCCCTTCGCCGTGCACCGGGATCTCACCGGCGTCGAGGTACGCCTCGGCGCGCCGGCGGATCTCGTCGAGCCCGGAGTCCCGGCCCACCGGTCGCGCTCCGGGCAGGCAGAGCTTCAGACCGTTGTCCGGCCCGGGGTTGTGGGAGGCGGTGACCATCGCGCCGGCGGCCCGGTGCAGACCCGAGGCGGCGTAGAGCTGATCGGTCGAGGACAGCCCGGCGTCGGCGACGATCGCCCCGCGGCGCACCGCCCCCTCGATCACGGCGCGGGAGAGCTCCGGGGAGCTCAGCCGCATGTCGTGCGCGACGATCAGCTCCGGCGCTGCGAGGAAGTCCGCGAACGCGGCACCGAGCGCTCTGGCGATCTCGGCGGTGAGCTCCACCCCGGCGACGCCGCGCACATCATTGGTCTTCACGATGCCGGAGAGGTCGTGGCGGCCCGCTGCGGGGGCGCTCTGCGGGGTGCTCGGCTCAGTCATTCGTGCTCCTGACGACATGCAGGTGGCGGGCGGGAGCCGTGCCCCGCCCGGGGTGCCGCGGGAACCGCTCGAGGACGGGGCGGAGGTGGAGGGTGAGGCAGGCGATGCCGGCTCTCGGCGAGGATCGACCGCATCGGCGAGCGCGACCAGGTCGTCGCTGACCTGTTCGCCGCCGGGCACGCGCAGCAGCTCCCAGCCGCGCGGGGCGGTCAACCGCGTGGCGTGTTCGCGACAGAGGTCGTAGGCATGTGGCTCGCTGAGCCTGGACAGCGGGCCCAGCACCGCCGTCGAGTCCTCGTACACGAAGGTCAGCGAACTGATGGCCGGCCTGGAGCAGGCGGTCCGGGAGCATTCACGAGCAGGCACGTCAAGCAGTGTACGCAGGCCTGACGGCAGGTCGCGGAGGGCGCGCCCGATGCGCTGCACCCCACTCCCGTCGGCGCCGGACTCCGCTGGTCCGCGGCCTGGCACTAGAGTGCGCCCCATGGATGTCGAGCCGCTGCTCCCCGGCCCTGCGGGTCCTCGGCAGGGCCCCCGTCGCCGCGACCGTCGAGGCCGCGGGAGGCGGTGGGACCTGATCCCACCCCACCTCCCCGGCTATCGCACTCGGCGCGAACGTTTCGATGATCTCGTCACGGACGCGGGGGCGATGCTCGCCGAGCGGTTCCCGCGCCGACTGGCTCATATGCAGGTGCTGGTCGAGGAGGTTCCTCCCGCTGATCCCGGTCCCTGGGACGACGCGACCGTGATGCTGGGCCGGGTCATCCCCCGTCCCGCTCGCACCCGGCGCGGGTGATCGTGTACCGGCGACCGCTGCAGACCCGATGCGGCAGCGAGGCCGAGCTCGAGATGCTCGTGCGGCAGGTGCTGTCCGAGCAGATCGGATCGCTGCTGAACATCGCACCGGAGGACATCGACCCCGGCGCTTGGTCGGGCTGAACCAGACCGTCTCATTCCTCCAGCCGCACGGTGACGGGGCTCCCGCGCCCTGTCCCGTGGGCACCGGGAAGGAGGAGAGCAGCAGCCCGCCCGCACCGTCGTCTGCTCGGTGCATCCAGCCGGCATGGACCGCTCCGGGCACCTGCGGCACGATGCTGACCGCCACGGCCGGCGCGCCCGCGACCTGGAGCTGGTCGGTGGTGAGCGTCGCGGTCGCACCGGCGCTGACCTGGACGGTCAGGGGTTCGCCCGCGGAGCCGTCGGCCGCGACCGGGATCACCGTGACCTCGGAGTCGGCGGTGCCGGCCAGGGTGAGCACTCCGCCGTCGCCGGCGGGCAGTGCGCTCATCCCGTGAGACCGCAGCGCGGGCGCCGGTGCGACGAGCGTGAAGTCGACGGGAGAGCCGACCGTGTCGCCGGGCAGATCCGCGCCGGTGCGCACGCTGCGGGTGACCGCGGTGACCGGGTCCTGGGCGCGCACCGTCACCGAATAGGAGCCATCGGGCAGCCCGTCCAGAGGGGCGCGGAGCACGGTGCCCGCCGGGAGCTCGAGCTCCTCGAGGGGGAGGCCGCCTCGACCGGGCCGTCCGGTCCGACGACCTCGACCGAGGCCATGGTGTCGACACCCTGAGGGTTGGCGAGCACCACGATCGGGGCGGTCCCGGCGACGTCCACACCCGGCATCACGAGCTCCGTCGCGGCGGCGGGGAGCGGATCGAGGATCTCGGCGCCGCCCGGGGTGAGGCCCTCGCGCTCGCTGGTCTGGACGTGCATCGACAGCGGTGAGCCGAGCACGGAGACATCCACGCCCACCGCCTCCCGGCCGGCGGCCACTGATTCGAGGAGCACCCGCTCCTCCGCGCCGGGTGCCACGACCACCTGGCTGCGTCCCTCCATGGCGGCCGGGCCGTCCTCGGTCCACAGCTGCACGGAAGCGGTGGCGGGGCGATCGGTCGGGTTGTGCAGCACCAGCACGGAGCTGTCCCCGGTCTCGGTGGAGGCGCCGAGGAAGCTCGCCTCGGTGGTCGGCTCCCCGCAGCGGGTCACCGCCAGCGAGCGGTAGTCGCCGCTGGCGGTGCTGGTGGTCTGGAGGGTGTCGGCCACCGGGCGGCCCCCGTCGGAGGCTGCGGAGGTGATGTGGAGCGTCCCCTGGCCGCTCTGGAGCCCGAGCACCGAGACCCCCATGTCCTGCGAGGCGGGTTCGTCCCCGAGGACAGCACCCTCAGCATCCCGGGCGACGATCGAGGGGGCGCGGACGGAGCCGTCGTCCTCCTGCAGCGTGGCAGAGCCGCTGACGGTGCCGAACAGCAGCGAGGACGCCGGCTCGACCGACACCGTGCGAAGGGAGACCGATGCGCTCGGCGGAGTCACGGAGAGCTCGGAGTCCGAGCCCTCCTCCAGGATCTGCTCGGGCAGCTGCAGCGGTCCGTGGCACCACCGGGTGCTCGCCCCGGGGCGAGATTCCACCTCGGCGTGCTCCACGGAGGCGGGCTCCTGGGACGGTGCGAGGGCCAGTGCGCCGGCGGCGAGGGCGAGCGGGAGCAGTGCGGCCACGGCGAGCAGATGCCGTGCGCCTCCCCGGCGCGGCCCGACGTTCGTCGTGCCGTCCTCGTGATCCTGCGGGGGTGCTCCTGCGGGACGTTCTCAGCCATACATCTCCTCCACGGTGCGAGAGCGGACGCGCCACGGGATCGAGAGCAGTGCGGTCAGTCCGGTCGCCGAGTAGAGCAGCAGCTGCCAGAGCAGCCGCAGGGGCTGGTCCCTGTGCACGTCGACCTCTCCACCGGCTCCCGCGGGGACCTGGAAGCCCTGCGCCCAGCCGTCGATCTCGACCGGGTCGAGCTCGGCGCCGTCGAGGGTCGCCCGCCATCCGGAGTCCGAGCGCTCGGACAGCACCACGATGCGCTCCGCCTCGTCGACGGGGATCTCCCCGGAGGCCTCGATGACTCCGCTGCTCAGCATGGTCGGCTCGGAACCGCCTGTGACCACGGCGCGCGGGGCGGAGTCGATCACGCGCCACATCCGCCGCGGGCGCCCTCGGTGACCTTCTCGAGCTGCGGGGAGCTGTCCAGGGTGCGCATCAGCTCCGCCTGCTCGTCGAGGTCCCCCTGGACCACGACGTAGGCCACGGCGAGATGCGCCGCCGAGCCGGCTGGCTCCTCGCCGCTCTCCGCGCCGTCGCTCGAGAGCATCCCGGCGACGGTCTCCCGCAGCGCGGTGGACGCGGGGTCCCCATCGACCGCGGCCCCCGCGGTCACGGTGTCCACGTCCCGCGCATCGGCGATCGTGGCGTGCTGGATCATGCTGAGCCCGCCGTGGACGACCAGGCCCGCGTCGACGGAGCCATCGTCCGCGAGGCTGAGGGTCAGCACGCGAGCGCGCGCATCGGTGCGACCCTGGTCTGCGGCCGCGGCGGGGACCTCCCCGCCCTCGGTCCGCTCCAGACGCAGCTGGCCCGGCAGCAGCAGCGACCATCCGGCCACGGTCACCAGGCAGGAGGCGGCCACGACCGTGCCGATCGCACCCGTGACCACACGCCGCGCCCGATGGTCTCCTGGTTCGCGGCGGGCGAGACCGTCGAAGGCGGCGGCCGCACCGATGGTCAGGGCCAGCAGGGTGACGCTGAGCAGGCCGTGCACCGGCGGGGTCACCAGCTCGCCGCCCTGGGCCGCGGTCCATGTCCCCCGAGCCAGGAGCACGGTCAGCAGGCCCGCAGCGGCCAGCAGCACGCTGAAGCGTCCGGCACGGCCTGCGGCACCGGCCAGCAGCGGCGCGAAGAGCGCCGCGAGCACGACCGGGGCGACGGGCAGCAGGGGCAGGAGCAGCGCCGTGGTCTCCCCGACCAGGGGCACGAGGAGCTCCGGGGCCCCGGACGCGACCGGCCACAGGCCCGCCAGGTCGAGGAGCGAGGGGTTCTCGCCGACGGACGGCACTCCGGAGACTGCGAGCAGCAGCTGCGGGTGCCCAGGGTAGATCGGCAGGTAGGGCGCGTGCAGTGCGAGGGACGGCAGCAGCACCCACAGCAGACGACGGCGCCGTCCGGGGCGGCGATCGCGATCAGCACCAGCGCCACGGCGCCGAGCAGCACGAGCACCGGCTGCACAGCGCCGATCACCAGCAGCAGCAGACCCCGGCCGCAGCGGCGGAGACGCTCGCCTGCGAGACCTTGTGGGGCAGGCCGATCGCGCGGCCGAGGGCCAGCGCGAGCAGCGGGAGGAGCATGTGCACGAGCAGCAGCGGCCAGGCGCCGACGGCGAGCGCTGTCAGCAGGGAGGGCGCGAGCGCCCACACCGTGGTCAGCACCAGGCGTGCCCCGACTGCGCGGGTGATCGCCCCCGAGGCCCACCAGGCCAGCAGCGCGCTCACGGGCACCGCGGCGAAGACGAGTACCTCGACCACCAGCTCACCGCCGACGGGGAGGTGCCCGAGCAGCCTGACCAGTGCATCACCGGGGCCGCGCTCCCCAGGCCGCCCGGGATCCAGCTCGCCCAGGCCGCGCTCCACAGGTCCTGCCAGCTGCCGGGCAGCGGGCGGAGACCGGGGCCGGTGATCTCACCACGGCCGAAGAGGCCTCGCAGCGCGAAGACGCCCAGCGTCGTCGCGGCGAGGGCGACCACACCGGTCCACACGATGTGGCGCCCGTAGTCGGCGTCGTCGAGGCCGTGCCGGGTCCCGGCGATCCCCAGGTGGTGTGCCGGATGTGGCGCCGTCGGTCGTCGTCGGCGAAGACCCTGGTCCAGGTGCCGTCGACCCATCGCCGCAGGCCTTCTCCGCGGGGCAGGTAGAGGGGGCGAGGCGTCCGCGGGGCACCCGCGCACCTCGACGGTCCTCCCATCCTCGGGCGAGGACCCGGCGGGCTCGGGGCACCACCGCCATGGCGGCGCGCAGCTCCATCAGAGCTGTGCGGGGGCGGTGGCGGCGATCGCGCCGAGCATGCGCAGGATCGTCGCCAGCGGCAGCAGCAGCACGAGGGTGAGCAGTGCATGCGGGAGGGTGCGGTGCTTGAGCAGCGCCAGGAGCTGCCCGGTGCGCTGCTCCTGCAGTCGTTCGAGCAGCGGTCGGGTGGGGTACGGGTGCAGCACGCGCGAGGATGCCTGGACCGCGACCCGCTCGCCGGAGCGCCAGATGCGCCGGCACAGGTCGATCTCGGCCCACGGTGTCGGCAGCTCGGGATCGAGACCGCCGATCTCTCGCAGGGTCTGCTCACGCACCAGCATGCCCGGGAGCGGCACGGCGAGGACGTCCTGCCTCCAGTCCGCCTGCCCCTGGTCGATCTCCCCGGGATCGACTCCGGTGATGATGCGGCCGCCATGGGTCAGGGTCAGGCCGACGTCGACGAGCGCGTCAGCGCTCTCCGCCGTGAACGGCAGGCCCTCCTCGGGGTCCGCGTGCCGCACACGCTTGGTCCCCACCGCGGCAGTGTTCGGGGAGATCTCGACGATCTCCAGCTGGTGCTCGAGGGCATCGATGCCGGGGTCGCCCCGTCGACGACGAACCAGAGCCAGGACTCCCCCGCCGTGCCGTCGACGGCACCGACGCGGCGCCCGGGGCGGTGATGCTCTCCGCGGAGGCGCAGAGGGATGCGGGCGAGCTCCTCGGCGCGCTGGGTGCGCTCACGCTCGACGGCGGCGCTGTCTACCTCTCGGGCTCGACGCCGACGGGGCTGCGCGCGCTCATGAGCAGCGCCGCCGCTCTCCGTCGCCGCGGCCTCTTCGCCGCTGTTCCCGCGGGCCAGCAGCTCAAGGGTCTCGCGTATCGCGCCGGCACGGCTCACGGAGGCGGAGATGGGGAGGATCTCGTCGATCGTCCCGGAGCTCAGATCCGCCTGCACGGCGTCGTGGACATCCTCGGCAAGATCGGACGGAGCGACCACGACGGTCCGCTCGGCAGGCCGGGTCTGCGTCGCGAGCGAAGTGCGGAGCGCATCGTGGGTGGCCGCAGTCGTCGCCCCGCTCAGCAGGACGACCGCGGTGATGTGACGATCGCTCACCAGGGAAGGATGTCAGACCACCCGGCGCTTGAGCTTGCGACGCTCGCGCTCGGACAGCCCGCCCCAGATCCCGAAGCGCTCATCGTTCTCGAGGGCATACTCGAGGCATTCGGCACGCACCTCGCAGGAGACGCAGACCTTCTTGGCCTCGCGGGTGGATCCGCCCTTCTCGGGGAAGAACGCCTCCGGGTCGGTCTGCGCGCACAGCGCGCGCTCCTGCCAGGTCAGTTCGGCCTCATCGGACTCCTGTCCGGGGAGGTCGAGCAGGGTGAGCTCTGCACGCGCGTCGTCATCGACCCGTTCCTCGTCCATGGCCACCACTCCTTCCACTGCATGTGTCGACCATCGAAGGCCCGTCTGGGCCCTAAAGTACACCGGTGTAGTTATGGTCCGTCAAGCGGCACCGGCGCGTCGCCTTGCATGTCGCATCCGAATCACAGTCCTAGGAGGCCCCGTGCCCGTCGCTCCATCGCCTGCGCAGGTCGCTGCAGGCCCGCCCACGCCCTTCGTGAGTGTGCTCGCGGTCACCGGGCTCGGAGAGATCCGTGCAGGGGACGACCTCGGCGTCCTGCTCGCACAGGCTCTGCGCCCCCTCGCGCCGCAGGACGGAGACGTCCTGTGCATCTCCACGAAGATCGTCTCCAAGGCCTTGGGCCTGCGCGTCGATGCCGAGCGCCGGGATGAGGCGATCCGCTCCGCGGCGGTGCGGACGGTCGCTCGGCGCCTCCACACCCGCGTCGTCACCTCCGTGGTGCAGATCCCCTCCGGCCCGGTGATGGCCGCGGCCGGTGTGGACTCCTCCAACGCGCCCGATGGGCCGCTGCTGCTGCCCGAGGATCCCGATGCCTGCGCGCGGCTCCTGCGAGAGCAGCTGGTCGCGGCGCTGGGCGTCGAGCTGGGCGTGCTGCTGACGGACACCTCCTCGCGGGTCTGGCGGGTGGGGGTCGGGGACATCGCGCTCGGCGCGGCCGGTGTCGCCGCTCTGCAGGACCTGCGCGGCGGCGTCGACGCCGACGGCCGGCAGCTGACCGTCACCGTACGGAACCTCGCGGATGAGCTCGCCGCGGCGGCGGACCTGGTCAAGGGGAAGTCCAGCGGCGTTCCCGCCGCCCTCGTGCGAGGCGTGCCCTCCGCGACCGCGGCGGATGTCCCCGCGCGAGAGCTCTCGCGCACCGGAGCGGAGGACTGGTTCCGGCGCCCCAGCCTCGAATCGGTGTGGGTGGCGCTGGGCCTGAGCGCCGAGCAGGAGCCGATCGCGCGGATGTCTCCCGAGCCCGCAGAGGAGCGGATCCTCCGCGCGCTCGCAGTGGCCGCGGTGCCCCGCCAGGGTCAGGCGAGGTCGACGGCCGTGGCCCGGCTCGGCACTCACGCGGACGGCCGCCCGCATATCGTGGTGGACGCGGCGGAGGGCTCCCCGGCCGCCCTGATCCATGCCGCGACACTCGCCGAACGGATCCGCACCGCGCTGGGCGCGGAGTCCCTCAGCACCGCTCTGCCGGAGATCTCGGTCGAGATCTCCCTCCCCGATCACCAGGAGGATCTGCCATGAGCGACCATCCCGCTCCGACGGACACCGGGACGCAGCTGCTGCGCGCCCTCGAGCAGATGGGCCCTCGCCCCGCGCTCGCCTGGTACGGCGAGGCCTCCCGCATCGAGCTGTCCGGCCATGTGCTGGCGAACTGGGTGATCAAGGCCATCGGCCATCTCCACGACGAGATCGCTCTGGAGCCCGGTGAACTGGTGGTCCTGGACCTGCCGATGCACTGGAAGCGCATGGTGCTGGCACTGGCCGCCTGGTCCCTCGGGGCCGAGGTGGTGAGCATCGACCGGGAGGCCGAGCCGGAGGGCGAAGCTCTGGATGCAGCTCTGGATGCGCCCCGGGTCGTGGCCACCGACCGTCCCGACTCAGACCTCGCCCAGGTTGCCGACGAGGTGCTGGCGCTCCAGCCGGTCTCGCTCGCACCCCGGTATGACGGAGAGCTGCCGCCGCTGGCCCACGACTGGCTCAGCGAGGTGCGTGGCAGCTCCGACCAGCTCGGCGTGGCCCTCCCCGCATGGAGTGGCCCCGCGCCCCTGCAGCCGTCGCCCGCGCCCTCCGGGGAAGTCCCCGGGTGCTGCTGGACGAGGATGGGCTCCCGGCCGCCGCGCAGGTGCTGGCCGTGCTGCTGGCCGGCGGCGGGATCGTCGCCCCGGGCACCGTGGTGACCACCCGTCAGGCGCAGGAGGAGGGCGTGACCGGCCGCTTCCCCGAAGCCTGACGCGGAAGCCGCCGGGTCAGCCGGGTCAGCCGGGTCAGCTGGCGCGCAGGGTCGCGACCGCCTCGGTGGGGTCGCCGTCGAAGATCGTCTTGCCCTTGCGCAGCACCACGATGCGGGTGCACAGCCGCTCGAGCATCTCGAGCTCGTGGGAGACCACGACCATGGTGCGGCCCGCCTTCTGGAGCTCACGGATGCGCTCGAGGCACTTGCGCTGGAAAGGGCTCGTCACCGACGGAGAGGATCTCGTCGACCAGGAAGATGTCGGGTTCGGTGTGCACGGCGACGGAGAAGGCCAGCCGCAGGAACATGCCGGAGCTGTAGTACTTCACATCGGTGTCGATGAACTCCTCGATCTCGCTGAACGCGACGATCTCGTCGAACTTCGCATCGATCTGCTCCCGGCTCATCCCCAGGATCGCGCCGTTGAGGTAGACGTTCTCCCGCCCGGAGAGATCGGGGTGGAAGCCTGCGCCCACCTCGATCAGGCCCGCCACACGGCCCCGGAGGAGCACGCGGCCGGTATCCGGGTACAGCACCCCGGAGATCGTCTTGAGGAGGGTGGACTTCCCCGAGCCGTTGAAGCCGATCAGGCCCACCGTCTCTCCGGCATGGACCGTGAGGTCCACGTCGTCCAGGGCGAGGAAGGAGTCCGCCAGCTTCTTGCGCTGCAGCGCCGAGAACACCAGCTCCTTGAGCGAGTGGTCGTGGCGCAGGGAGATTCCTTGGTGACGTGCTCGATGCGCACCATCTCGCGGTCCGTGGGGACCGCGGCGGATTCGGGCACGGAGTCGATGTGCGGGCTCATCGCTGCTCTCCCCTCACAGTTCCTGGGCGAAGCGTCGCTTCGCACGCTCGAAGACGACGGTGCCGATCACGAACGTCGCGACCGCGATCAGCAGCCCGGCCCACCACAGGCCGAAGGGCTCCCCGGGCCCGGTGAGCGAAGGATCCGCGGCCACTGCATCGGCCACCGGCGGCGCGAACCGCCAGAACGCGACGTGGAACAGTTCCACCACGATGGTCAGCGGGTTCAGCTGGTACAGCCACCACCAGATGGTGCCGCCGATCGCGTCCTCCACCATCGAGATGCGGTAAAGGACCGGCGAGAGCCAGGTCGCGACCATGACGATCAGGTCCACGAAGTTCTCGACGTCGCGGAAGGCGGCATTCAGAGCCGCGGTGAGCATGCCCAGCCCCATCGTGAACACGACCAGGATGATGATGCCGAGCACGAAGGCCACCGCGGCGGTGGTCGAGGGCAACCATCCGAACAGCAGCGCCCCCACCACGAGCACCACCAGCTGCGGCAGGAAGTGCACCATCGCCACGATCATGCTCGCCCAGGGGAACAGCTCGCTGGGCAGATAGATCTTCGAGACCAGCGCCTGGTTCCCGGTGATCGAGCGGGTGGCGTTGCCGAACACCTCGCCGAAGAGGTTGATCACCACGATGCCGCTGAAGAGATACACCGCGTAGGCCGGGGTGTCCCTCGAGAGCTGCAGGAAGACCCCCAGCGCGATGTAGAAGACGATGAACTGCACCGCCGGCTTGACGTAGCTCCACAGCATGCCCAGCGCGCTGCCGCGGTAGCGCACCCGCAGCTCCTTGCGCACCAGCAGGCGCAGCAGGAAGCGCTCGCGGACCGGGTTCAGCCAGCCTGCGTCCTGCCCGGGAGCGCGCCAGCCAGCGGCCTGCTCTTCGCGGTTGGGCAGCCGCGCCGGTCCTTCAGCCCCCGTGGCGGTCACGCCGCGGTGCCTCCGGTGCTCGCAGCGGGTGCGGAGCTTCCTGCCCGGTCACGCTCGCGCACCGGTGCGGGGTTGTCCGCGAAGGTCTGTTCCCAGGCGGCGAAGGAGGTGATCTGCGCGGAGGCGTCCCGGTAACGATCACGCAGCTCGTTCCACCGGCGGTGCAGCTCGACGTGCGCGGTGATCGCACCGGTGAGCATCTCGCGCACCTGCCGCGGATCACGCCGGTACCAGGACACCTGGGTGCCCTCGGCGTTCGAGACCAGCGCGCTGTCGTACGCCGAGAGCCTCCACCACTTCGCGTCCAGGTGCGGGATCACCGTCTGGGGTTCTCCGCCGCGCGGGGGCGGGTGGGCTTCAGCAGCTGCTTGGCGAGGGTCTTCGCGGTCCAGACCGGGAGCATCAGGCGATGCGGCTGGGAGAAGCCGCGGCCCTTGCGGGGAGGCTTGTCCATGTGCACCGGCGGGTACTGGTCCTGGTCCTTCTTGGCGCTCGCGTCGGCGAAGTCCGCAGCCATCGCGCGGATCTCGGGGAGCTTGGTCCCGATCGCGGGGTGCAGCGCTTCCGGGCCGTCGAGCACGTCGCGCTGCGCCATCAGGCGGCCGGCCTCGGTGTAGTACTGCATGGAGATCAGGTGCTTGACGTCCATGAACTGCGATTCCTTGACCACGCGCCCGCCGCGCGCGTACGGCGAGTGCAGCAGGGCGGTGATGATGCGGTTGCGCTCATGGAAGTACGCCTGCCAGCCCACGAGGTCGTCCTTGTCCACCCAGCTCATGTGCCACACGCCTGCACCCGGCAGGGAGACCGTCGGATAACCGGCCTTCTTCGCCCGCAGCCCGTACTCGGCGTCATCCCATTTGATGAACACGGGAAGGCTCAGCCCGATCGCGCGCACCGTCTCGGTGGGGATCAGGCAGCTCCACCAGCCGTTGTAGTCCACGTCCGCACGGCGGTGCAGCCAAGGGGTCGATCGCAGCGGCTCGGCGGCGAAGTCGTGGCCGAGCGCGCTCTCGCCGATCGAGAGCGCGGGCTGGATGCGCCACGGGTCCACGACCTCGCCGAAGGTGTGCAGCACGGAGCGGTTGTTGAGATCGAACATATGCGCGCCGACGAGGGTGGGACGGGTCGCGAAGTCCGCGAAGGTCACCATCCGGATCAGCGACTCCGGCTCGATGACGATGTCGTCGTCGCAGTTGATGACGTACGTCGAGGCGCCTGCGGTGGCCGCCTCGTACATCCCGCGCGAGAACCCGCCGGAGCCGCCGATGTTGCCCTGCTCGATGATCTGCAGCTTCGCGCCGAGCGACTCTTGCAGCGGGGCCAGCTCCTGCTGATGATCATTGAGCCTGTCCGCACCCTGATCGATGACGTACATCACATCCAGCAGCTCACGCAGGTCGGGATCCTCCGCGAGGGTGCGGATGTTGTCGAGGCAGTAGTCGACCTTGTTCATCGTGGTCATGGAGATCGAGAAGCTTCCCTCGGTGCGCGCGAGGTCCGCGTCAGCGGTCCACTCCGCGCCGAGGATCGCGAGCTCCTCGGAACCGGCGAAGGCGTCGAACCAGTACCAGCCTCCGTCACCGAAGGCAGTCAGCGGGAGCTCGAAGATGTGCTCACCGGCCCCGCTGACGGTGCGGGACTCCTGGCGCTGCAGCGACCCCGGGCGGTGGAGCGCATCACGACCAGGTGGCCGGCACCGGCGGTGCGGATCGTCAGCCGGATCGACCGCACCGGCGTCCAGCGCCGCCAGTAGCTGGCGGGGAACGCGTTGAAGTACGTGCCGAAGGAGCGCATGGACTGCGCCGGGATCCGCACCGAGCCCCGCTCGCTGAGCTCGCTGATGTCCACCTGGCGCTGAGCGGGATGGGTGTCCGGGGACGAAGCCGGGGCTTCCGTCGCCTCCCGGTCGGAGCTGCTGCCGAGCCCGAGGGAGCTGCCGCTGGCACCCGAGCGGGCGTCGGAGGCCTCGATGTACAGCGGGACGATGTCCGGGGACGCCTCGTGGGGCAGGATCAGACGCTGCAGCAGGCGCTGCGGAGGGAGCTCCGGGTGCTGATCGGACGTACTGGGCGCCGCAATGGCAGGGGTGGCAGTCATGATGCTCCTCGTAGGGGCGATCGGGTCACGCCCGAAGCAGGTCGGTCAGCTTGTTGTCAGCCATGGACAGGGCCGAGCCGATGGCCATGTGCATGTCCAGGTACTGGTAGGTGCCCAGGCGGCCCCCGAACAGGGTGCGCGGCTCGGAGTCGGCGAGCTCGCGATAGGCCAGCAGCCGCTCACGGTCGCTGCTCGAGTTGATCGGGTAGTACGGCTCGTCACCGGACTCCGCGAAGCGGGAGTACTCCCGCTGGATCACGGTGCGGTCCTTGGGGTAGTGGTCCCGCTCGGGGTGGAAGTGCCGGGGCTCGATGATGCGCGTGTACGGGACCTCGGAGTCGGCATAGTTCATGACCGAGGTGCCCTGGAAGTCACCCACGTCGAGGTGCTCCGTCTCCAGGTCGATGGTGCGCCAGCCGAGCTCGCCGAGCTCGAAGTCGAAGTAGCGGTCCACCGGGCCGGTGTAAACCACGGGGATGTTCCCGCGCGTGGCGTCCTTGTTCAGCGGCTGTGAGGTGTCGAAGTAGTCGGTGTCCAGCTGTACATCGATGTTCGGATGATCCGCCATCCGCTCGAGCCAGGCGGTGTACCCCTGCTTCGGCAGGCCCTCGTAGGTGTCGTTGAAGTAGCGGTTGTTGTACGTGTAGCGCACCGGCAGCCGCGAGATGATCG
The DNA here is from genome assembly GCF_014400405.1 of Brachybacterium sp. Z12. GTDB lineage: Bacteria > Actinomycetota > Actinomycetes > Actinomycetales > Dermabacteraceae > Brachybacterium. The sequence goes on from NZ_CP060496.1 coordinate 2,313,460, forward strand.
AGGCGGGCAGGTCCTTGGGGTCCGTCTGCCACTGCTTGCCGGTGTAGTTCTTGATGAACGCCTCGTACAGCGGGCGCCCGATCAGCGAGATGCCCTTGTCGTTGAGATTCTCGGGGTCCTTGCCGGCGAACTCCCCGGCCTGCTCGGCGATCAGCTCGCGCGCCTGGTCCGGCGTGTACGCGGACTGGAAGAACTGGTTGACGGTGCCGAGGTTGATCGGCATCGGGTACACCACGCCCTGGTGGTTCGTGTACACCTTGTGCTGGTAGCCGGTGAACTCGGTGAACCGGTTGACGTAGTCCCACACGCGCGGGTTCGAGGTGTGGAAGAGGTGCGCACCGTACTTGTGCACCTCGATCCCCGTCTGCTCGTCGGCCTCGGAGTAGGCATTGCCGCCGACGTGAGGACGCCGGTCGATGATGGTAACCTTCGCGCCGTGCTCGACGGCCGCGCGCTCGGCGATGGTCAGGCCGAACAGGCCGGAGCCGACGATCAGGAGATCGGGAGTCGACACAGGAGGTCCTTTCGAAACGTGCGGAGTATCCGCCTGGGCTCGTTCACAGTATCGGAGCTGAAGGGGTGGGAGGCGGCTCGTCCTCGGCGCGCCTAGAGGTGTGGATTCCCTCACGCGCTCCCGCCGTGCTGAGGCTCTGCTCGACGAAGCGGCGGTACCCGATCCGTCGGGCCCAGCCCGGGACGAAGCGGTAGGTCGCCCGCAGTGCGAGGTTCCGGAGGAACCCGCCAGGACTGGTGACCCGGTCGCTCAGCATCCTGCGCTGCAGCTGGAGGTCGCTCGCGAACAGCTTCCATCCGCCGCGACGGGCGAAGAGCTGCTCATCGACCCGGTAGTCGACAAGGACCTCGGGCAGGTTCCCCATCCGGGCTCCGCCGAGCATCATGCGCTCCCACAGCCAGTAGTCCTCGAGCAGGGCGAGGTCCCGGTAGCCGCCGACGGCCAGTGCCACCGAGCGCCGCAGCACCACCGTGGGGTGGTGGAAGGGGCTGTGGTGCGGCAGATAACGGGCGATCTCCTCGTGGTGCAGCGGCCGGGTGCGCAGCGGTCCCGTGCCGGGGGCGATGCGATCGCTGAACTCGCGCATTCCGCTGCCGAGCAGGTCCAGCCCGTCCTCGTCCATGCGCGGGATCTGCAGGGCGAAGCGCTCGGGCCGGCAGATGTCGTCGGCGTCCGCCCGTGCGATCAGATCGTGGGGGCTGGTCTCCAGCCCGTCCTGGAGGGCGGCGGCGACACCGCGGTGGGCATCGTGGCGCAGGACCGTCGCGGGGCCGAACTCCCCGGCGGCCACGCGCTCGACGACCGCTTCGAGGGGATCCGGGAGCGGCCCGTCCACGGTGAGGATCAGCAGGTCCGGGCGCAGCTGCTGGTCCAGGGTCGCCGAGGTCAGCGCGAGTTCCAACCGCTCGGGCAGGTCCCGCCCCCACAGCGGCATCAGCACGGCGAACGCGCCGGGTCGCCCCATGTCGGGGCTGCGGGCCGAAGCTGTCACCGGCCCGCCGCCCTCTCGATCGCGCGGACGTCCGCTGCGACCTCGCCGTCGGCCTGGAGCACTGTCGGGGAGGGACGCGGACCGCGGCGCAGGGCAGAGAGCATTCCGTGCATCCCCACCCCGAACAGGTCGCCGCGATGACGCGCCAGGAGGCGCAGCCAGCCCAGAGCTGTCGCGCCGCCGTGCAGGACGCGCTCCATCGGGGTGAAGGAGGAGGTGCGCAGCAGCGCCCAGAGCCGGTTGCGCACGTCGTAGTAGAACCGGGAGCCCGGGTTGGACTGGGCGTTGCCGAACTGAGCGGTGCGATGCTCGACCACGGATCCGGGCACATGGAGCCCGCGGCCCTCGCGCAGCAGCCGCCCGGTGTGCTCGAAGTCGTCGGACCAGATGAAGTAGTCCGCGTACGGCAGGCCCAGCCTGCGCACGTCCTGCGCGTTCAGCAGTGCAGAGACGTAGCTGGCGGTGCGGATGGGGCGTCCCCGGCGCGCGCTGCATCGCGCTTCTCCTGCGCGCTCGCTCCCCGGCGGGTGCGCTGAGTGTTCATGGGATGGTCCCGGCCATCGGTCCAGACCGCGCGCGAGCTGAGCACGCTGAGGCGCACCGGAGAGGCCTCGAGAGCGCCAATCAGTGCGCTCAGGGCGCCGGGGCGGGGGATGGTGTCATCGTCCATCACCCATACCCAGTCCGCGTCGTGGCGCACGATCGCACGGGCGATCCCTGCGGCGAAGCCCCCTGCGCCACCGACATTGCGACGCAGATGCACCACATCGGCCCCGAGGGGGTGCTCGTCGGCAACGGTCCCGCTCGCATCGGTGGAGGAGTTGTCGATGATGACCACCGCGTCGGGGCGCCGCTCCTGGGCCGCGAGCGCGTCCAGGCAGTCCTGGAGCAGCTTCTCGCGGTTGTAGGTCACGACGACGGCGACGACTCGCGCCGAGGTCGCGTCGGGATGAGCGGTGCTCTCCTGCGGCGTCGGGCCGCCGGCGGATGCGGAATGATTCACTGCGTCTCCTGCTGCTGGTCCGTGCCGCCGAGGCGGCGCCTGCCCAAGTGTACGGAGCGAGGGGCGACGGGTCCCGCCGCCATCATGACCACCGTGTGAAGGTTCTCGGGAGGTTCCCGGAATTCGCGGCGACCCGCCGCATCGCGTCAGCATGAGCCGGCCGGGACGGCTACTCTGACGATCGCCGCATGCGCCGCGGGCACCCAGCCTCACGTCCTGCATGCTCCCGCCCAGGTACGCACGGCCCCGCCGGAAGGAGACCGCTGTGAGCGACCAGCCGCCGCCACGCTCCCCGCGCCCAGGAGGGCCTCGCCGTCCGCGCGGGCATCGCGCTCGCTCCGGCGGGAGCGCCCGTCCGCTCCCGAGGCCGGGGCATCGCCCGGGCGCGTCGCCCTCCGCGGGTCCGACGCCCACGCGTCCGCTGCCGCGGACGGAGAGCCCGATCCGGCCCGCAGGGCAGGCCGCACCCGGCCCCTATGGGGAGGGAGCGCCCGCTCACGCGCAGCGGCCGCCCGCCCACAGCGGCGACGGATGGGACGGGCCGCCACCGGCAGGCGCACCGCTCCCCCGCACCTCCAGGCGCCGCCACCTCGTCCCCCGCCCGCTGCGCCTCGGCGCGACGCTGATGGTGCTCGTGCTGGTGCTCGTGCTCGGCTGGGGCGCCGGGCTGGCGCTGTGGTCCGACAGCCGCATCGAGCACGTCGACGCGCTCTCCGGGGCGCAGAACACTCCCGGGACCACCTATCTCATCGCCGGCTCGGACCGTCGCGAGGGAGAGGCAGTGAAGACCGACGGCACCGAGGGGGCCCGCACCGACACGATCATGCTCCTGCACAAGGCGCCGGGCGGGAACAGCTACCTGGTCTCCCTGCCTCGGGACCTCCTGGTCGACGTCCCCGGCCAGGGCGGCTACAAGCTCAACGCCGCGTACGCCTTTGGCGGGGCGTCGTTGCTGGTCGAGACCGTCGAGCAGTTCACCGGACTGACCGTGGACCACTACGTGGAGATCGGATTCGACGGCGTGGCGCAGGTGGTCGACGCCGTGGGCCACGTGAACCTCTGCATCGATCAGGACGTCGACGACAAACGCTCCGGCCTGGTCATGACCGAGGGGTGCCATGACGTCGGCGGGGAGCAGGCGCTGGCCTTCGTCCGCGCCCGGTACTTCGACCCCACAGCGGACATCGGCCGTCAGCAGCGTCAGCAGCAGTTCATCGGAGCGCTGATGGACCGCGTCACCTCGCCGGGCGTCCTGCTCAACCCGGTGGGCCAGGTCCGCATGGCGGGCGCCGGCTCCGGAGCGCTGACCACGAGCGAGGGCACCGGGATCATCGACGTGGGCCGGATGGCGCTGACCGCCCGCGGCGCCATGAACTCCGGCGGGACGCTCAGCATCCCGGTGGAGAACCCGGAATACCAGACCGAGCACTCCGGCGTCGCGATCCTCACCGATGACGCCGAGATCGATGCCTTCTTCACTGCGGTCGCAGACGGCTCCGCAGAGCTCGCCGCCCAGGAGTAGCAGGTCCCGGGCCGCCCGCTCAGCCCTCGCGGTGGTTGCGGCTCAGCGGAAGAGCATGTCGATGACGATGTTGACCGAGTTCAGCATCGGCTGCCCCTTGGAGCGGGAGTAGTCGGTGTAGATGATGTGGACCGGGTGCTCGGCGACGGTGAACTCGTGCCGACCGATCTCCTCGATGATCTCGGAGGCGTGTGCCATCCGGTTCTGCTCGATGGCGAGCTTCTCGCAGGCCTCTCGACCCAGCACCCGCAGGCCGTTGTGGGCGTCGGTGAGCTTCACCCCGGAGGTGAGGTTCGTGTACAGCACCGCGCCGCGCAGCAGCATCCGCTTGAGCAGACCGGGCTTGGTGCGGCCGTCGAGGAAGCGGGATCCCAGCACGATGTCCACGCCCTCGGCGTCCCGCTGCGCGATCATGGCCGCGGCGTCGTCGACCTGGTGCTGACCGTCCGAGTCGAAGGTCACGATCTGCCGCATGGCCGGGTCCCGCAGGGCGTAGTCGATGCCCGTCTTCAGCGCGGCGCCCTGCCCCATGTTGTAGGGGTGCCGGACCACCAGCGCACCGGCCTCCTCGGCGATCTTCGCCGAATCGTCGAGGCTGCCGTCATCCACGCAGACCACGAGCGGATACCGGGTGCGCAGGTCACGGATGACATCGCCCACGACCTGGCCCTCGTTGAAGAGCGGGACCACGAACCAGGTGGTGTCGGCTCCCGGGGAGATGGGTGCGGCATGCTCCTCGGGCGCAGGATCGGACGTGCTCAAAGGTTCTCCTTCTGAGGTGCCGGACGGAGGTGAGAACACCGACGGCGCGATGGCGCGGGATGCAGGTTCCGGAACGGCCGATGAGGATACCCTGTCACGGTGGGCCGCCCCTGGTGGTCATCGACGCGCAAGCGGCACCGAGAGGTGCCCCACGAGGAGGAACCGAGTTGAAGACTGCTGTTGTCGCTCTGGGGAAGATCGGGCTGCCGCTCGCGGTGCAGTTCGCTGATGCCGGTCACGAGGTGGTCGGGGTCGATGTGAATCCCCGCCAGGTCGAGCTGATCAATGCCGCGACCGAGCCGTTCCCGGGTGAGGCGCATCTGCAGGAGAAGCTCTCCGAGCTGGTCCCCGCCGGAAAGCTGCGCGCGACCACGGACTACGCCGAGGCGATCCCCGGCGCGGACGCGGTCGTGATCGTGGTGCCGCTGTTCGTGAACGATGCGACCTGGGAGCCGGACTTCGCGTGGATGGACGCCGCGACGAGGTCCCTGGCCGAGCACCTCACCCCCGGCACCCTCGTCTCCTACGAGACGACTCTGCCGGTGGGGACGCTGCGCACGCGTTTCGTGCCGATGATCGAGGAGATCTCGGGGCTGAAGGAATCCGTCGACTTCTTCGCCGTGTTCTCTCCCGAGCGGGTCCTGACCGGGCGTGTGTTCGAGGATCTGCGGAAGTACCCCAAGCTGATCGGTGCGATCAGCGAGGCCGGCACGCAGCGGGCCCGCGAGTTCTACGAGTCCGCGCTCCAGTTCGATGAGCGCCCGGACCTGAACAAGCCCAACGGCGTGTGGGATCTCGGCTCCCCGAAGCCAGCGAGCTGGCGAAGCTCGCCGAGACCACCTACCGCGATGTGAACATCGGGCTCGCCAACGAGTTCGCGCTGTTCGCGCAGGACAACGGCATCGACGTGTACAAGGTGATCGAGGCGTCGAACTCGCAGCCCTACTCCCACATCCACCAGCCCGGCATCGCCGTAGGCGGTCACTGCATCCCGGTCTACCCGCGGCTGTACCTGTCCACCGATCAGCACGCCGAGACGGTCCGCACCGCCCGCACGCTGAACGCATCGGTCCCGGCGAAGCTCGTGGACCGGGCCGCGAACCTGCTCGGCTCGCTCACGGGGATGAAGGCCGTGGTGCTCGGAGCCTCGTACCGCACCGGGGTGAAGGAGACCGCATTCTCCGGCGTGTTCCCCGTCGTCGAGGCGCTGCGTGAACACGGCGCGGAGGTCGCGGTCCATGACACCTACTACGACGATGAGGAGATCGCCGGCTTCGGCTGGGCGCCCTACCACCTCGGTGACGCGGCGGATCTCGTGATCGTCCAGACCAACCACCCCGAATACGCGCAGCTCGACAGCACCGACGTGCCCGGCGTGAAGCTGATCGTGGACGGCCGCAACATCACCACCGCCGAGAACTGGGCCGGCACTCCCCGCCTCGTCCTCGGCGACGGCTCCGCCTCCACCCACCAGTCCGCCGGCGAGGCCTGACCGATGGGTGAGCATGAGCTGATCCTCAGCCTGGGCCCGACCCTGGTCGGGAACCGCACCTTCATCATCCAGCTGCTGCTGGTGGTGGGGATCGTGGTGATCGTCGGCTGGCTGTTCATGAAGCGGGGTGCCAAGCAGCTCGCGGTGCGCCGTCTGCTCATCATCGCCTTCGCGGTCTTCGCCGTCTTCACCGTGCTGTTCCCCGGTGCGCTGAGCCGGGTGGCGAACCTGGTCGGCGTGGGGCGCGGCGCTGATCTGCTGCTGTACGCGACGGTGCTGGTGCTGCTGGGATTCCTCGCGCTCCAGGAGGCCCGGACGAAGGCCGCGGAGAAGCGCACGACCTACCTCGCCCGGCGCCTGGCGATCGACGAGGCGCAGCCGCCCGCCCAGTACCGTGCCGAGGCGCTGCCCCCGCGCGACAGGTGACTGCGCTGATCTCCCTGCTGCTGACCATCCTCGTCGTCCTCGCCGCGGCGTACCTCCCCGGGTACGCCGCGGTGAGGGCTCGGGGCTCCCCCTTGCTCTCCCTCGCTCTCGCGCCGGCGCTGGCGGCGGCGATCGCCGGGATCGCCGCCGTAGCGGCATCGGCCCTCGGATGGTCCTGGTCGATGCTGCCTTTCCTGGTCGGCGCGATCCTCATGGTCGGGGCCGCCCACGGCCTTAGCCGGCTCGGCGTCCGTCTGCCCTCGACGGCTCTCGACGGTGCGCTGTCCCCGCGGCGCGCCATGCCGGGGGTCCCCTGTGGATCGCCGGCGCGGTCGCGGTCTCGCTCGTGCCGATCGCCGTGCAGGCCGGGCGTCCCGATGCGGTCCTTGAACGGTGGGACACCCTCTATCACCTCTCGGCCCTGCAACGGATACGTGAGACCGGGGACGCTTCCAGCCTGCACGTTGGCTCCGTCTCGAACTCCGTCGGCGACCCCTCCTTCTATCCGGCGGCCTTCCACGCTCTCGCGACGACGGTCCCCGGGGTCTCTCCTGCCGTGTTGCTGAACGGCACGGTGCTGGCCCTGGCCGTGATGCCGTGGATCCTCGGCATCGCCCTGCTGGCCCGGGCTCTGTTCCCTGCCATCGGATGGGCACCGTGCGCGGCCGCCATCGTCGCGGCACTGAGCCCCGCCAGCCCGGTGAATCTCTGGATCCACCTCTCCCCCATCCCGAACCTGTCCGGGTTCGCCGCCCTACCGGGCGTCATCGCCGCGGCCGCAGCCCTCTGGGGGTCTCTCCTTCCCCGGACTGCTCTGCAGCCCTCGCTGGCGACGCTCTCCGTACTCGGGGCAGCTGGAGTAGGGCTGGGTCTCATGCACCCTAATGTCGCTGTCACCGCACTGATCCTGCTCGCCGTGCTCACGGCGGTGACTGGGGCGGGGTCCTGGCGAACGCGACCCCGGCTGCTCATCGTGCCCGCGCTCGCCCTGCTCCCCTGTACTTCTGCTCTCCTACACGCCGCTGGGCTCACAGGTCACCGGGTTCAGCGGCGGGCTCGAGGTCCGGTGGTGGCTGGCCCTCGGGGAGATCGGCCTGGGTCTGCTGACCGTGTGGCCCATGGCGCTCGGCGTCGTCCTGGCGGTGTTGTGGTGGCCCGGCCTCGTCACAGCCCTCCGCACCGCCCCGTGGCGCTGGCTCGGTGCTGCCTGGATCGTGGTCGCGGTGATCTATCTCGATGCGGCCCTCGACTCCCCACTGAACCTCTCGACCCTGTACTACCGCGGCCAGGATCGTGTCGCGATGCCGCTCGCGATGCTGTCCGCCGTGCTCGTTGTGCCCGGGCTACAGGTGTGGTCCGGGGTCCTCGTCCGCTGGGGGCTCGTAGAGCGGGGCCGGCGCACCGCTCGCGCAGTGGTGGTAGCCCTCGTGGCCGCGGGGGTCCTCGCCTCGCTCTCCTCCCTCCCGTCCCGTTCCGAGAACGCTGCCAAGAACCTCGCGGCCGAGTACCCGGGTCGCGGCAGGTTCCTCCAGGCCGGCGAGCGAGCACTGTTCGAGCAGCACGTGCCACAGATGGACTCGGAAGGCACCGTGCTGGCCAGCCCGTTCTCCGGTGCTGCGCATCTGTACGCGCTGTTCGGTCAGGACGTGCGGCTGACGGTGGGCGGGATGACCTACACGGGTCTGGACCGCGACCTGATCTACGCGACCGAGGATGCCGCGACGAATCCGCGATCCTGCCAGCTCCTGGAGAAGAACGGGGTCCGGTACATCTACCAGGAGCGGCGACCCTACAATCTCCACAAGACCTCCGATTCCGTGAACTTCGCCGGTCCTGGGCTGGGCATCGTCTTGTTCGAGACGGAACATTCGCGGATGATCCAGATCGAGTGCGATCCCGGGGACGGGAGCTACGACCCGGCCTGAAGTCCCCAGGAAGGTGCGCATCGACGTCCTCACCGGTCGCCTCGATCTGCGGTCGCCGGCCGGCCTCTCGCAGCGGGCGCCATGCGCCGCATCCGATCCTATGAACCATCCTGAGCAGGGCCGGGGTCTCGCGCCGCTCGAGACCGATGCCTCTCCCCTGCTTCCCCTAGAACGACGATCGGTGCACCACGTGGCCCCTGAGCAATCCCCTCACCGCCGGCGCCAGCCCGCGATCCGACGTCGCAATGCGCTGCGCGGGATGGCTGCTCTCGGAGCACTCGGAGCCACGGGTGGCGCAGTCGCCGGCTTCGCGCTGGGCCGCTCCTGGCCGCTGGGCCCGAACTGGGTCACCCACGACTTCGACGTCGACCTGGGTCTCGCCTCGCCGTATGTCATCAGCTACGAGGGGCCCTATGAGCCCGAGAAGCAGGTCGATGATGACGGGGTGGTCATCACGGAGTACGCCGGGCAGCGGGTCTACCACCCCGTCAACGCCAGTTGGTACCTCTTCCCGCAGCTGCACAGCTATGAGATCGACGGGTCCTCGTCGGCTCGACTCCGTCCTCGCCACGACCCGGTACCTGCTGCACGGCGCCGAGAGGCACTCCCTCCCCGAGTCCGTGGACGACGAGGAACCGGGGGCCGAATCCCTGTGGTTCCCGTACCACTTCGAGCATTCCCCGGAGGGAACGGCGTCCCGTGGTACTCGGGCATGGCGCAGGGCATGATGCTCTCCCACATGGTGCGGATGCACGAGGTCACGGGCGAGGGCACCTGGCTGGAGACCGCCCATCTCATCTTCAACTCGTTCCGCCACTACCGCGATCAGGAGGCCGAGAACTCAGCTCCCTGGTTCGTGAGCTTCCACGACGAGGGCGACCGGCGCTTCACCACCTTTGAGGAGTACCCCTCGTCGGACCCGGGGCAGACGAGCCATGTCGCCAACGGCAACATCTACGCCATCTGGGGCGTCTACGACTACCTTCGGGCGACCGAAGATCGCTACGCCCGCACGTTGCTCTCGCGCGCCCTCGCGACGCTCCAGGAGAGTTTCGACTCCTACCGGGTCGCCGGCCAGCCGTCGTTGTACGGGATGACTCCCTGGAGCTACACGACCTGGTCGAACCCCGACGGGTATCACCGTGGCGTGACGACCCAGCTGCGCCGGACCGCAGCGCTGTCGCAGAGCGCGACCTTCGAGGAGCAGGCGGACATCCTCGAGGCCGATATCGAGGCCTTCGACCAGCACCGTGCCCAGGAGGCTCAGCAGGCTGAGGATCTCCAAGAGTCCTGAGTCCGCTCGCGGGCCTCAGTCCCGGCGGGCGGCACGCTCTGCGAGGCTCGCCAGCACCTGCTGGGCGCCCTTCGTCGCGCAGCCCGCGAGCGAGGCGTTCTCGAGCGTCCAGCGCCGCAGGTGCTGCGGGTCCACGCCGCCGTCGCCCGCGAGCGCCTCACGCATCGCCTCGGCAACCTGCTCGGCGTCGTAATCGCAGGCCCAGCCCAGCGCGTTGTCCCGGATCCGGTCGTGAGCGGCGCCCTCCCCGGCGTGGATCACGGGGTGCCCGTCGCCGTGGCGGCATAGATCTTGGTGGGCAGGGCGAACTCGTAGCCCTGCCCTGGTGTGATCGAGGACAGCCCGGCGACGGCCCCCGCAGATGCGCGGCGACCTGCGCCGGGGGATCTTGTCGCGGAAGTCGATGCCCTCGATGCCTTCGGCCTGCACACGCGCCTCGAGCTCGTCGCGGCCAGAGCCCTCGGAGAAGAACAGCAGCCGCGCCTCGGGATGGGAGGCGCGGGTCCGGGCGAAGGCATCGAGGAACACGCCCGCGCCCTGCCATTCGGAGACCGTGCCCGCGTACACGAAGTAGGGGTCCTGCTCCCCGCCGGTCTCGCCCTGGTCGTGGAACGTCTCGGTGTCGATGCCGTTGCCGACCATCACCAGGCTGGAGCGGGAGCCGATGAGCTCCTCGAGCCGATGCTGGACCCCCGGGGAGATCGTCAGCACGCGCGCGGCCCGCTTCCACACCGTCTTCTCGGCCCAGCGCACGGCGGTGCGCACGATCGTGGGCACGCCGTCGACGCTGTCGGTCGCATCGGACCAGACGTCGGCCGCATAGAAGGTGTACGGGACCCGGCGGATCGCGGCGGCGACCATCCCAACAATGCCCGTGGTGGGCGGCGGCTCGAGCACGATCGCGTCCAGCGGGCGCTGCAACAGGAGGCGCAGCGCGAGCGGGAGGTCGAAGCTCATGTAGGAGACGTACCCGCGGACCTGGCCCTGGGAGTCCCGCTTGACCGGCCACCGGGAGACCCTGTGGGCTCGTGTGCGCACGCGCCCGGCCCCGGGCGCGGTGGTGGTCAGCACGGTGACCTCTGCGCCGGCCCGCTCGAGCGCGAGAACGAGCGCCTCCTGCCGGAACGCTGCCGCGACCGGCTCCGGCGTGTAAACGCGGGTAGCGACGACGACGTGCGGCGGCCGGGTGTAGCTGCTGCGCGAACGGGCCATCAGGCGCGGTCCCGCAGAGCGTCGATGCTGCGCTGGGAGGCCCTGCCGTCGCCATAGTGGGCGGGTCGGTCCGCCGTAGGGCGGGGGCGCGTCACGGAGGCGGTGAGATCGGCGGGATCGAGGATCAGTTGGTTCCAGTCGTTCTCGAGCGTCTCGACCCATTCGGTCTCGGTGCGCACGGTAGAGCAGGGTGTACCCAGGAGGTAGGACTCCTTCTGCAGACCGCCGGAGTCGGTGACGACCGCGGAGGCGTTCCGCACGGCGTTGACCAGGTCGGGGTAGGCGATGGGGGCGCCGACGTGGACGGCGCCGCCAGCCAGATCGATGCCGGCGTCCTTCGCTTTGGCGACCAGGCGGGGATGAGCGAACAGCGCAAGCGGGATCTCGAGCGCCTTGAGAGCGTCGATGATCGCGCGGAGCTTGTCGGGGTCGTCAGTGTTGTCGGCACGGTGGATGGTCGCGACGGCGAACTCGCCGAAGGGATCGATCCCCTCGGGAAGAGCGAGGGCGGTGCCCTCGACGGAGGCTGCGACGCGCAGGCAGACGTCGGTCATGACGTCTCCGGTGACCAGTGTTCGGTCCGCGAGCCCCTCGGCGGCGAGATGCCGGCGAGCCACCTCGGTAGGGGCCAGCAACAGATCCGCCGCGTGGTCGGTGATGACCCGGTTGTGCTCCTCGGGCATCCTGCGGTTGAAGGAGCGCAGGCCGGCCTCGAGATGGGCGACCTTCAGATGCATCTTCACCGCAGAGAGCGTGCCGGCGAGGGTGGAGTTGGTGTCCCCGTAGACGAGAGTCCAATCCGGCTGGTGCTCCTCGAGGACCTCGTCCATCCCGGCGAGCATGGCGCCGGTCTGGCGGCCGTGGGAGCTGGAGCCGATCGCGAGGTTCACGTCCGGTGCGGGGATCCGCAGATCGGCGAAGAAGACGTCGCTCATGGCGGCGTCGTAATGCTGTCCGGTATGGACGATGATGTGCTCGACGTCGTCACGCTGGGCGGCGGCATCGGTGATCGCGGCGAGCTTGACGAACTGCGGGCGGGCGCCCACGACGGACAGGATCTTCATAGGTGGATCTCCTCCTCCTGAGCCCGGCGATGCTCCGAGCGGTGCCGACCAGGACGGCGGTATGGTGAGCGTGCTCCACAATAGCCAACCGCCGACGTCGGACAGTGCATCATGAGACCCGACATCATCGGCGATAGGCGCGGCCCCGCGTCTGTGCCGGACGCGAGAACGGAATTTGCATGACGCCAGGCCAGAGCGCGATGGCCCCCGTGTCGCTGTACTCGTCTACAACGACGCCGCCAATGACTCCCGAGTGCTCAAGGAGTCCGCCTCCCTGCGCGACGACGGGTACGACGTGCGCATCATCGCGGTCGAACGACGCAAGCTCGATCGAGTGGCTGACGTCACACCCTCGGTGAGCGTCTCGCCTTGGAGCGGGTCCCCGAATTCGCGATCGAGCGGGTGTTGCCCAGCATCGCACCGGTGTGGCGCCGCCTCATCAACGACCCCGCGATCCCAGCGCCGGGCGATCCCGTCCCGGTGCCGCGCCCGACTCCCCGCCGCCCCCTCAGAGTGGTCCCTGCAGCGCGGTCAATCGCGCTGAGTGCATTGCGCAGCGTCGGCGAACGAGCCTTCCGTACCATCTCGTTGGGGACCTACTGGAAGAACGCGACGACCGCCGGGGTCCGATTCAGCCCGGACATGATCCATGCCAACGATGCCAACACCCTCGTGCCCGCGCTCGCGATCCGGGCCCTGTCCCGGGGTTCCGTGGGCATCGTCTATGACTCACACGAGCTCTGGCGCCATCGCAACGTCCGATCAGGGCGGATCCTCGCCCCGTTCGCCGAGGTGCTGACCGAGTCCCTCGGGATTCGGCAGGTCGACGGCGTGATCACCGTGTCCCCCTCGATCGCCGAATGGCTCCAGCGCACCTACCGACTCGACGATGCCCCGACGCTCGTGCGCAACGTGCCGGTCGCCGATGCCCTCCCTGACCCCTCGACAGGCGTGCTGCGTGAACGCGCCGGCCTCACCGTCGCGGACAAGGTGATCGCCTACGGAGGCCGCATCACCACCGCGCGAGGCATCGAGGAAACCATCGCGGCGCTCCCCATCTCCCGCCGAATGTCCACTTCGTGCTGCTGGGCTACGGCGAGGCGGCCGCTCTCGACGGCGTGCGCGCCGAGGCTGCGCACCACGGGGTGGAGGATCGCGTCCATCTCGTGGGTGCGGTCGAGCCCGACGACGTCTCCCGGTCACTGGCGGACGGGGACGTGGCCGTCGTGCACGTCCGTCCAATCTGCCTGTCGTACCGCTTCGCCCTGCCCAACAAGCTCTTCGAGTCCATCCGCGCCGGGCTGCCGATCGCTGCGGCAGACCTTCCCGATATGCGCCAGGTCGTCGAGGAGCTCGGGGTCGGAGAGGTCTTCCAGGGCTCCCGGCCCGAGCACCTCGCCGCGGCCCTCGCCGCGATCCTCGCGGATCCCGAGGCCTATCGGGCCCGGGCCCGCGCCGTCGCCCCGGCGCTGACCTGGGAAAACGAGACCGAGAAGCTGCTCGAAATGTATCGGCGGGTCCTCCGTCGCCGGAAGGAACGCTGATGCGGGTCGCCGTCGTCACCACCTGGTTTCCCACCCTCGTCGCGGCATCGCGCGGCTCCTTCGTGGTGCGCGACGCCCTGGCGATCGCCCGTCACGCCGGGGTCCGGGTCATCCACTTGGTCCCCCGGCGGACGATGACGGCAGCAGACGGCTGACCCATGCGGGGCTGGACGTGCTGCGCATCCCGATGGATCCCCGTCGTCCCGATCAGGTCCTGCGAGCCGCCCGCGCCCTGGGGCAAGCGACTGCGGGAAGCGATCTGGTCCACTCGATGGCTTTCTCCTCGCTGCTGCCGCTGTCGATGCGCCGCCCGCGGCAGACCTGGATCCACACCGAGCACTGGTCCGCCCTGACCACGCCGGCGACACTGCCCGCGCCGGCGCGTCTCGCGCTGCCGCTGCTGTCCCGTCTGCTCGCACGCCCTGACCGGGTCACCGCCGTCTGCGACTTCCTCGCCCCGACCGATCCGTGCCGTCCGCGGATCCCGGCCGACCGCTGTCGTGCCCTGCATCGTCGAGCCCGGAGCCGTCGTATCACGGCGGGACCGTGGCGATGGCGCTGTGCGGATGGTCTCCACCGGCGGGCTCATCCCCCGCAAGGATCCGCTGCTGGCCGTCGAGGTCCTCGCCCAGCTCGTCGAGCGCGGCGTGGACGCCCACCTGGAATGGCTTGGCGAGGGGCCGCTGCGCGAGGAGACCCTCGGACGCGCCGCGGAGCTCGGCGTCGGCGAGCGGCTCACGCTGGCGGGCACGGTGGACGGGTCCGGTGTGAGTGCGGCGCTCGCCCGCGCCGACCTGTTCTTCGGCCCCACCCGGGCCGACAACTTCTTCGTCTCGGCCGCCGAGGCCATCGTGGCCGGGCGCCCCGTGGTGCTCGGCTCCACCGGCGGCCAGGGGGAGTATGTGCAGCCCCAGGTCGGCACACTGGTCGACGTCCAGGACGCCACCGCCTACGCCGACGCGATCCTCGAGGTCGACGCACGCACCCGCTTGCTGTCCGCGCAGGCCATCGCCGACACGATCGGCGACCGGTTCTCCACGGCCTCCGTCGGTCGCGGCTACGCCACCCAGTACGAGCTCGAGCGTCACCGGACGGCGGATGCCCGATGACGCGCGTCGAGGTCATCATCGCCTGTCATACGCCGCAGCGGCCCGTTGGCCGCGCCGTCGCCTCGATCCTCGAGGGGAACGGGGAGCATTCCTCCGTCGCGGTCGTCTGCCACAACCGGGACCCCGAGGAGATCGCCGCGGTCATCGCGCCGGAGCATCGTGAGCACGTGAGGTTCCTGGAACACCGCGACGAGCACCGCTCCGCCTCGGGGCCCTTCAACGCCGGGATGGCGAGCAGCACGGCGGAGTTCGTGGCGATCATGGGCTCGGATGACACCCTCGCGCCCGGTGCCGTGGAATCCTGGCTCGCCGTGCAGGAGCGCACAGGCGCGGACTTCGTGATCACCCGCCTGGCTCTCGGCGACGCCGGATCCGGCGTGCCCACCCCGGCGGCCCGCATGCATCGCGACGGCCTGGTGGACCTGGTCGCGGACCGTCTGAGCTACCGGTCCGCGCCGCTGGGGCTGATGCGCCGCGCCATGCTTCTGCGCACCGGGGCGCAGCTCGTCGAGGGCGCGACCATCGGCGGCGACGTGGGGATGGTCACCCAGCTGATGGCCACCTGCCCCACCGCCTACGACCGCTGCGGCCCGCCGTACGTGATCGGTGAGGATGCCGGGGACCGCGTCACCTACGTGGTGCGCCCGATGCGCGAGCAGCTCGGGTTCTTCCCGGATCTGTTCGAGGCGGACTGGTATCGCCATCTGCCCGTCGCGGCTCGGCGCGCCATCGGGGTCAAGGTGCTGCGCATCCATGTCTTCGGCGCCGTCTTCTACCGCGATGACGTCACGATCTGGACCCGCGAGGAGCGCTTCGCACTCGCGGAGATCACCGCTCGGGTGATCACCGGTGCCCCGGCGGCTGCCTCGCGCCGCTATCCCGTGCCGACCGGGACCTGGTCGATGCCTGTCTCGACCCATCCGTCAACGCCGCGGTCCTGGTGCAGGCTGCCTTGGCGCGGCGCCGTCACGGCCGGCCCGCGACCCTGCTGCCCCGCTCGCTCGGCCACCTGCTGGACCGTGAGGCGCCCCTGCGCTTCATGGCGTCGTCCCTCGCGGTGCGGCACCTGCCCCGGCTGCACAGCGGGCAGCGGGGCTGATCCCGCGCAGGGCGTCGCCCGGCGGATGCCAGGGCTCAGTCCATCGCGGCGAGGCGGGCGATGGCCCGGCTCCAGCCGCTCACCTGATGCTCCGAGGAGAGCTCCTGGGCGGCCGCATCGGAGGCCTGCTTCCAGCGGTCCACATCCTGCGGGGTCATCGAGGTCAGAGCCGTGCGCAGCGCCTCGGCGTCCGCTCCGGCGAGCACCTCCCCGATCCCGTGCCCGCGCACCAGCTCGGCCATGTCCGGTGATGGTCCCACCAGCACGGCGGTGCGGGCCTGCACCGCTTCGAAGAGCTTGTTGGGCAGGCTGTGCTCGAGGTTGAAGGTGGTGGCGGGGAAGACCACGATCGAGACGTCGTACTCGGCGACCGTCTCCACCAGCTCCGTGTACGCCACGGGATCGCGGAAGCTCACGGCGGGGACGTCCGCCGCCCGCTGGCGCAGCGCTTCGATGTAGCCGGGCTCGCTGGGGACCAGCATGAGATCGAGCGTGAAGCCCTCCGGTGCCCCACGGAGCGCCTCGATCATCGATTCCAGGCGCCGGTTGGCCCGGGCCACCCCGGTGTGCAGGAGCCGGATCGTGCCCTGCGTCGGCCGCGGGCTGCGGTCCTCGTAGGCCGCCGCGTTCGTCACCACCTCGACGTCCACGCCGAAGCGGTCGTGGTACTCGGCGGCCAGCCCCGGCGACACCGTCGTGATCGAGGCGGCCCGGGGCAGGCAGGTGCGGCAGATCCATCGCTGGTACGGCGCGATGAACCAGCGCCAGGTGCGCAAATGCTCCTTCTCACGGGGCGCGTACTCGTGGAGGTCCGCGTGGACGCCTCGTCGCGGCGCAAGCCACAGGGCCAGCGGCAGCGTGTTGACGTCGTTGGCCAGCACGATGTCCTTCGTCCCCACGAGGTCCGCCAGGGTCGCGCGCGCCGCCTTGACCGCGCTCATGTCCCAGTACGCCCAGCGGTGGCGGCCGGTGAGCAGATGCTTCTTGCTGCTGGGCCAGGCGCGGGTGTCCGAGGGCAACTCGATATGGGTGACGTCGGGGTGCGGCGAGGGTCCGAAGCCCGCCGTGGTGACGTCGTAATCCTGCGCGAACAGGGCGATCTGACGCTGCACCCGGGGGTCGCGCTCCAGGGTGGAGAAGCTGAAGATCAGCAGGGTGGTCATGCGTCCTCCTCGGTGGTCGCCTCGAGCCTGGCCCCTGCAGGGGCCTCGCGAGGAGACTCCGCACGGGCCAGGCCCGCCAGGGCGGCCTGCTCGGCGAAGGCCGGCACGGCGGCGACGACCTCGTCGAAGGAACCGGCGGCCATGACCTGCCCCTCGGACATGTAGAAGACGATGTCGCAGTACTGGATGGTGGCCAGGCGGTGCGCGATCGTGATCGTCGTGACGTCCTCGCCCAGGCCCCGGATCGCCTCCGTCACCGCGGCCTCCGTCTTGGTGTCCAGGGCGCTGGTCGCCTCGTCGAGCACGAGGACTGTGGGTTCGGCGTACATGCCGCGGGCGATGCCCATGCGCTGGCGCTGACCGCCCGAGAGGGTCATGCCGCGCTCGCCCAGCCGGCCCTGGATGCCGTCCGGCCGGCCCTCGATGACCTCGAGCATCTGGGCCCGGGAGAGTGCGCGGCGCACACGCTCCTCGTCGACCTCCTGCGGGTCCCAGGTCAGGGCGACGTTCTCGCCGACGGACACGTCGAACAGCGCGACCTCCTGGGGCACATAGCCGACCGAGGAACGCCACTGGCGCAGCACCGTGGTCATGTCGATGTCATCGATGAGAATGCGGCCGCCGCTGGGGGTGAGCAGCCCGAGCAGCAGATCCACCAGGGTGGACTTGCCGGCGCCGGAGGTCCCCACGAAGGCGACGGAGGACCCGGCCGGGATACGCAGGGAGACGGCGTCGACGGCCGGCTCCTCGCGGCCCGGGTAGGTGAAGGTGACGTCCTCCAGGACGATGTCGTGCAGGCCGCGGTCGAGGCTCCCGGTGTCGGGGCGTTCAGTGCGCTCGACCGCCTCCCGGGCGAACTCGATGTCGTCGATGATGTAGTCGGCGAAGGCGGCGTTGGTGAGAATCCGGTTCTGGGTGGACTGGAAACGGGTCAGCGAGGGGACCAGGCGGAATCCGGCCACGGCGAAGAGAGCCACGGAGGTCATCGCGGTCGCCGGGGCGTTGTCGGGCAGCCCGGACAGGTAGCCGACGCCGCCCACCACGACGAACCCGCCGACCATGCCGGCATCCAGGACGAAGCGGGGCATCTGGTTGTAGTACTGGGCGAAGGCGCGGGTGCGGGAGGCGCTGGAACGTCGCCCGGCGACGATTTCGGCGACCTCGACCTCGTTGCCCTTCAGCGTGAGCTCCTTGAGCGCGGCGAGCACCTCGCCCAGGAGGCTGACCACACGGATCGAGTTGTCACGGTTCGCGGCGCCGTTGCTGACCGCCCTCGGCGTGATCACACGGGAGAGGATCAGGGCGATCGCGCCGAGGTACGCGAAGGTCGCCAGGGCGATCTTCCAGTCCAGGATGAACAGGCCCACGCTGATCACAGAGATCGTCGCGAACTCCGCGACCACGGTCATCGACGGCATCAGCACGTTCGCGACCACGGCGGCGACGCCGGAATCGACCATGCGAATGATCTCCTGGGTCGACTTCGAGGTGCGGTCCACCCATGAAGCCGACATATAGGAGCGGAAGAGGGTCTGACCGATCGCTACCTCATGCTGCGCGAAGCGCTGGGTGGCGATCCTGATCGTCAACAGGTTCAGGAAGCTCTTGACGATGATCAGTCCCACGAAGGTGGCGACGAGGATCATCATCTCCTCGAAGGTCTCCAGGCGCCAGCCGACCACCGGGATCGTCACGGCCGTCCCCGGGCTCATGAGCGCCGGGATCACCAAGGCGATCGCGCCGAGCGCCACCACGTCCAGGAGTGCGAGGATGCTCATGACTGCGGCGAAGCCCATCAGGAATCGACGAGACTCCGGAGGCAGGACCGACAGGGTCCGTCGGACGATCCTGATCGTCTGCTTCACGTGGGTAACTCCTCAGAGGTCGGGGCCGTGCGGGAAGACTGGCCCGGTTCCGGACCGCGCGCTGTCAGCACGTCGAGTCCAGCTCGTACAGAGCGTACGGGCCCTCAGCCGCGACCTGGGTCAGCCGGGGCTCAGGAATGTCATGGACCCCACGCCAGCGCTCCGAGTCGCGGGGGTTGATCCGCTGTCCGGACTCCTCGGAGAGGTCGCGGTACAGGTGCGTGGCACCCACGGAGTCCAGCGCCCGGCACAGCTCCTCGGAGGCCTCCGGGGTGCCTGCCCGGTACGCGTAGTGGGCGACGAGGGTCTTCTCGCGCGTCAGCGGGCGCGACATCGTCGGGTAGACGGTCTCCACCCGGCCGAGGGACCAGTACAGGGTCGCCCCATCCAGCGGATCAGCGAGGACGACCGCGTCCGCGGGCAGTTCCGCCGCGGTGCGTTCGATGAAGGCGCGCTCGGCCGCAGGGACGTACGGCGTCAGCTGCACGCCGTAGGCGGTGTACGCGAGCGATCCCAGCAGGGGTAGCCGCGGCGGCGCCACGAGCGCGACCAGCACGGTCAGGACGAGCGCGCAGACGCCGAGCGCAGCGGGCAGGATCCGGCGACGCCGTGCACCGCTCTCGATCACCGTGAGGAGCCCCGGGCCATGAGCAGCACCAGCATGCACATCATCAGCGGGGCGATGCGCTCGCGGGCCCCGTACCAGGGGTTCACCAGGGCCACGGCGAGGGGATGGTCGATCTGGGTGGCGATCCCCAGCGCGACCGAGGCAATCGCCGCGAGGGCCGCAGTCTGCCCCAGCACCTCGCGGTGGCGGAACGCCGCGACGGCGCCGATCCCCGCCAGCACCCAGATCGCGGCCATCGGCCACACCAGCGCCGGCACCGCGGGGATCCTCGGAGAGTCCAGCACGATCTGCCCGATCACCGAGGCCAGACCGTCAGCGCTGGGCTTCGTGAGGTGCATCCCGCTCAACAGGACCCGCGAGAGCACGACGAACAGAAGCGCGGCGGTGACCGCGGCACCGATCTCGAGCCCTCCCCGCAGACGGCGGCCGCTGCGCATCTGGTCGACCCCGCCGACCAGAACCCGCAGCCCGGCCACGACCGCCACGGAGAACAGGACGGAGGGGTGCGCCAGAGCGGTCCCGAGGACGATCAGCACCAGACCGGCCGCCCGCCAGGGTCCGGGGGCCCCGTGGCGCCGCTCCATCAGCATCAGCACCGCCCCTATCGCCAGGGGCAGGCAGACCACGCCGAGCACGATCGGCCACAGCCCCATCACCAGCGCCATCGCCGCGGTGCTGAGGAACAGCGTGCTCGCGGCGGCGCTGAGCGCCACGAGCAACGGTGCGAACGGGGGGAGGGCCGCACGAGCGCGGCGACCATCGCCGCCACCGACGAGGGAACCGCGGCGAGCATCGCGAGCACCATCGCGTTGGCCGCCGTGATCACGTCAAAGGGCAGTATCGCCACCAATGTGTCGAACACGACGGGATAGAAGGTCGGCTCGCCGTAGATGTCCGTGAGCGCTGTCGTGAGGAAGGCATCTCCACGTTGACGGATAAAGGCGACCGCGGAGAGGTGGAAGAAGGAGTCGAAGCTCCCGTTCAGCGTCCCGATCCCGCCCATGCGCCGGGACGCAGAGGCCACCAGCACGGCTCCGCTCAGGAGCGATGCCGCGGTGACCAGGACGGAGTCACGTCGGGACCAGGCCAGCGGCACTACAGCAGCTGCGGCATCACCGGATGCCGAAGAGCTGCTTCCGTCGGCGTCGGTCGCCGTACTTCTCGTGGCGGGCCCGGGGGATGTCCGCAGAGCGGCCCGGGACGCCCCCGCACGGCGTACGGCGCCTGCTAGGACGAGCAGCAGGAGGACGCCGAAGAGGACGTTCAACAGACTCCAAGGGATGCCGAGCAGCCGGTAGAAGGCGCCGAGCGCCGCGCTCAGCAGCACGGTGACCACGGGGGCCCAGCCCCAGCGGACGCGGAGACGGGCACCGAGCATGCACAACATCAGATAGCCGGGGACGCCGAGCAGGACGACGGCGCACAGCACAGGAAGGATCGAGCTCATGCGAATATCACGCGCAGTCGTCGCGTAGGACTCGCTCGTACCCCTCGAGGACCACAGTGGGGTCGCGGTGCGCCAGGGCGAACTCACGCGCTGCGGCGGACTCCTCGCGGTACCGCTGCGGGTCTGCGAGCTCCAGAACACGGTGGACAGCGGCGTCGATATCCGGCACCACCCAGTCCGATCGATAGAGCGTGGCCGGCCCCCGTAGTCCGCCGTGTCCGGCCAGTCACGGATCACGGCCGGGCAACCTACAACGAGCGCCTCCATGAGGGATTCATGGGTTCCCTCGTGGCGGGACGAAGAGAGGATCACGCCCGATTCCGCCAGGAGTGCGGGCACGTCATCACGCACCCCCGTTTGCTCGACGGCCCCTGCCGGCAGCTGTCCCAGCTCAGCACGCACCCGCTGCTGGTAGGGCGTGTCCCGCGCGCTGTCCGCCGGCAGCTGCGGACCGACGAGCCTCAGGTGATAGCGCTCGTCATGCTCCCGCAACCGGGTCAGCACCTCGAGGCTGAACAGGACATCCTTGACCTCGCGGATCCACCCGATCTGCACCAGACGATGCTGATCGTGGGTGTCCCGTCCAACCTGGTCGACACCACGGGACAGGAGGTTCCCCACCTGGGACGAGGCCACGTCCTCATATCCGGGGACCATCGTGGTGAGCATTGTCCACACCGGTGGCGAGACGTAGAGCATCCGGTCGATCCGACGGTGGTCGTGCAGCAGTACGAACGGGGTGAACGCCTCAAACCGGTGGATCCTCGCGATCAGTCGGCGAGGCGCCCGGTCCAGCAGCGTCATCCAAGTCAGGACGTGGTGGCTCCATTCGACGAGGACGACGTCCGCCCAATCGAAGGCGTCCACGAGCTCGGGGGCGTGGGCATACGCCGTCCCGACGTCACGAGGTCATACCGGCCTCGGATGATCCGCTCGCGATCCGGGAACCCGCCGTCGGCGAGGCCGTCGACCTCGATCGTCCGCACCTCGTAGCGGCCGGTCCCATCCAGCGCCCCGATGAGCGGCCGAACGAACGTCCAGTTCTCCTGGGCCACGACCACCAGGCGCACAGGGTCCCCGTCGTCCCGGGGTCGAAGCTCCGGACGTCGCGGATCCGAACCCTCCGGGATCCCTCGTTCCAGTAGGAGGGAGCCCAGCGCGGACTCCCGCAGCGGGCTCAGAAAGCTCGACGGGTCCGCGGCCAGCGGCGAGCCCCCGTCTGATGGAGCGACGGATCGTAGCTGATGCGCAGGGCCTTGTCGTACCAGCGCAGCGCTGAGGCGACCTTCCCGCTCCGGAAGCGCCGGTCAGCGCGCCGCAGCAGGGCAGCGACGTCCTCACGCCATCCGGCGTAGCTAGGGTCCTCTGCGAGCCGGTGTTGAGCGGAAAAGTACACGCCCATCCCCCGACGGCGCCCGGTAGGAACCGCGCAGCCCGAGAGGCGGCCCGGACCGCACGGTCACGGAGCCCAGCAAGATCACTCACCTGGTGCGATCCCCTTCAGAGTCACGACCTGATTCTCGCGGGCGCTCTGCAGCACGGCTTCGACGGTGCGGACGGTGTGCAATCCCTCACGCATGGTGACGATGTTCGAGGAGTCCCCGTTCACCGCATCACGGAAGGCCTGGTGCTCGGTGGCCAGCGGCTCCTGGCGCTGCAGTGCGTAGGTGATCGAGTCACCCTCGCTGACACCGCGGAACGAGGCCATCGATTCCCACAGATTGGTCGCCGCATCAGCATTCGCGTGGAAGGTGAGGTCGGCGTTGAGGGTGTCGCCCACCAGCGCGCCCTTCTCCCCGGTGACCACGGTGACCCGCTCCTTGAACGGCGTCAGCCAGTTCACCAGGTGGTTGGTGATGGTGCCGTCCTCGAGCCGGCCCGCCACCGAGACCATGTCCTCGTCCTCGCGGCCGCTGCGGCGGGTCGAGGTCGCTGCGACGCTCGCGTACGGCGACTGCGCCACCCACGCCGTCAGATCCAGGTCATGGGTCGCGAGATCCTTCACGACCCCGACATCCGCGATCCGTGCCGGGAACCCGCCCTGGCGGCGGGTGACGATCTGGTAGATCTCCCCAGCTGTCCGTCGGCGATGCGCTTGCGCATCTCCTGCAGCGCGGGGTTGTACCGCTCGATGTAGCCGACCGCGCCGACCAGCCCGGCCTTCTCGTACGCGGCGGTGATCTCCTCGGCCTCGCCGATGTCGAAGGCGAGCGGCTTCTCGACCAGGGTGTGCACCCCGGCCTCCGCCAGCGCGATCGCCACATCCCGGTGGAACTGGGTGGGGACCGCGACCACCGCGTAGTCGATGCCCGCCGCGATCAGCGCCTCCACATCGGGCAGCACCTCAAGCCCCGGTGCCGCTCCGTGAGGGTCGCCGTGCGCGTCTGCGACCGCGACCAGGTCCACGCCCTCGAGCGCGCGGAGGTTGCGGGCATGGTGACGTCCCATCATGCCCAGACCGATCAGTCCGGCCCGCAGTGTCTTCTTCTTGCCCAGCATGCTCATGCCCCTGCCTTCGCCACCGTGTTCACGGCCGCCACGATGCGCTCGCGGTCCAGCTCCGTGATGCTCGGATGCACCGGCAGCGACAGCACCTCACGCGCCAGCATCTCCGTCACCGGCAGATCCACCTCGGTACGGAACGTCTCCAGGCGGTGCACCGGGGTCGGGTAGTACACCCCGCAGCCCACCTGATGCTCCTCCCGCAGCGCGGTCGCGAAGGCATCCCGCTCCGACGCCGTCGCGCCCTCGATCCGGACCGTGTACTGGTGATAGACGTGCGAGGCACCCTCACGCACCACCGGCGTCACCACACCCTGCAGATTCGCATCGAAGAACGCCGCGTTCTCCTGCCGCGTCGCCGTCCAGGCCGGGAGCTTGCCCAGCTGGACCCGGCCGATCGCGGCATGGATGTCGGTCATGCGGTTGTTGAAGCCGGCGACCTCGTTCGCGTACTGCTTCTCCATCCCCTGGTTCCGCAGCAGCCGCACCTGACGCGCCGTCTCGGCCGTGGCGCACGAGACCATGCCACCCTCGCCCGAGGTCATGTTCTTCGTCGGATACAGCGAATACATCGCCCCATCACCGAAGGTTCCCACCTGAGCGCCCTGCCACGTCGCACCATGCGCCTGCGCCGCGTCCTCGAACACCCACAGCCCGTGCTTCTTCGCAATCGCGAGCAGCTGATCCATCGGCGCCGGATGCCCGTACAGGTGCACCGGCTGGATCCCCACCGTCCGCTCCGTGATCGCAGCCTCGACCGCCGCGGGATCTACCGTGAACGTCTCGGGATCCACATCGACGAACACCGGGACACCGCCCGAGACCGCCACCGTGTTCGCGGTCGCCGCGAACGTGAACGACGGCACGATCACCTCATCACCCGGCTTCAGACCCAGCGCCAGCATCCCCAGATGCTGACCCGAGGTCCCCGAGTTCACGGCCACCACTTCACGGCCACCTGCCAGCGCCGCGGAGAACTCCTGCTCGAACGCCGCCACCTCCGGCCCCTGCGCCACCATGCCCGAGGCCAGCACGCGATCCACTGCGTCCCGCTCCTCCTGGCCGATGATCGGCTTGGCCGGGGGATCATCGTGAGTTCGCTGTTCATGCGGAAGGTCCATCCTGTCCATCGGGATCGGTGAGGGTGGCCGGGCGCGGTGCGTCGGCCAATGGTGAGGAGGCGAGCAGCAGTCCGCCGGTGGAGTCGTCGGGGATGTACCACTCACCGGTGAGGGGGCACACCCAGGAGTCGGTGCCGTCGGAGGCGGGGACGAGCTTCTCCCCGAGCGTCCCACCCAGCCCAAGCGCTTGGCTGGCACTCCGGCCACCAGAGCGTGCGGGGGGACGTCCTTGACCACGGTGGCGCCGGCGGCGACCATCGCCCAGGCCCCGATCGTGACCGGGGCGACACAGACGGCGCGGGCACCGATCGAGGCGCCGGTCTCGCAGGTCACGCCTACGGGCGCCCAGTCGGAAGCGGACTTCGGAGTGAGGTCGGGGTTGACCGCACGCGGGAAATGGTCGTTGGTGAACACAGCTGCTGGGCCGACGAAGACCCCGTCGGCGAGCTTCGCGGGCTCATACACCAGCGCGTAGTTCTGCACCTTGCAGCCGTTGCCCAGCTGCACGCCGGAGCCGATGTAGGCGCCACGTCCGATCACGCAATCGGTGCCGAGCCGTGCGCCTTCGCGCACCTGGGCGAGATGCCAGACGGAGCTGCCGTCACCGATGGTCGCGTCGTCCGAGATGTCGGCCCCCGGGGCGACCCGGTAGGCAGGGGTATTGCTCATGGAGCAGACGATACCGCGAGTGCCTGCCGCTGCTCGGGAGGAGCCGTCTGCGACCCCGCCCGATGGGAGATCGTGCACACGGTCCTCACCACCTGTTCATCATTCGACCCGCGTCACCGCTCTTCCCGCAGCTTCTCTCCCTTGGCGAGTGCGATCTCCCGCAGCTCGGCCTGGAACGCGACCATCCGCTCGCGGAGGCGCTCCGCTTCTTCGTCGCCGCCGGCGGCGAGGATCCGTGCGGCGAGCAGGCCTGCGTTGCGCGCCCCGCCGATGGAGACGGTCGCCACCGGCACTCCGGCGGGCATCTGCACGATGGAGAGCAGCGAGTCCATGCCGTCGAGGTGCTTGAGCGGCACCGGCACCCCGATCACGGGCAGCGGCGTGAGAGAGGCGAGCATGCCGGGCAGGTGTGCGGCGCCGCCGGCTCCAGCGATCACGACGCGCAGGCCGCGGTGGGCGGCGGTGCGGCCCCAGGTGACCATGTCCTCCGGCATGCGGTGCGCGGAGATGACCTCGACGGAGGCGGCGAGCCCGAATTCGGCGAGGGCTTCTTCCGCGGCCTTCATCACCGGATAGTCGGAGTCCGACCCCATCACGATGCCCACCAGGGGGCGGGCGGCGTTCTCGGTCATCGGGTTCCTCCGGGGTCGTGGGGGCGGCGTGCTGCGGCCCGTCGATGATCAGGCGTTCGGCGCGGTGCGCGCGCTCGAGCAGGTCGTCCGCGTCCTCACCGATGAGGGTGACGTGCCCGATCTTGCGGCCCGGGCGCACGGACTTGCCGTAGAGGTGGATCTTCAGCGCGGGATCGGCGGCGAGCGCGGCGTG
This sequence comes from Brachybacterium sp. Z12, assembly GCF_014400405.1. Lineage (GTDB taxonomy): Bacteria > Actinomycetota > Actinomycetes > Actinomycetales > Dermabacteraceae > Brachybacterium. The sequence continues at coordinate 2,339,637 of NZ_CP060496.1, forward strand.
GGCACCGGGTGCAAGGTCCTCCGTGGCGCCGCCCAGCAGGTTGACCATCACCGATACGGGCGCGATCGGGGTGGTGGCACCGAGCGGGAGGTCCGCGACCGCGCGCAGGTGCTGCTCGAACTGGCCGGTGACAGCCCCGTCCATGGACCAGTGCCCGGTGTTGTGAGGGCGCATGGCGAGCTCGTTGACGAGCACCTCGCCGTCTGCGGTCTCGAACAGCTCGACGGCGAGCATCCCGGTGACGCCGAGGTCCTCCGCGATCGCGAGGGCGAGGGCCTGGATCCGGCGCTGCTCCTCCGCGTCGAGTCCGGGGGCGGGAGCGACCACCTCGTAGCAGACTCCGTCCTTCTGCACGGACTGCACGACGGGGTAGGCGGCAGCCTCTCCCCGGGCCGCCGTGCGACCTGGGCGGACAGCTCGCGGGCGAAGGGAACGAGCTCCTCGGCGAGCAGTTCGCCGTGCTGCGTGAGCCAATCCTCGGCCTGGTCGGCGCGCTCGATGATCCGCACCCCGTGGGCGTCGTACCCGCCGCGCGGGGTCTTGACCACGATCCGGTCACCGGCCTCGTCGAGCGCGGCGACGAGATCGGCTGGGGAGCCGATCCGCCACCAGCGGGGGCAGGGGTGGCCGAGTGCTGTGAGCCGCTCTCGCATGACGAGCTTGTCCTGAGCATGCACGAGGGCGGCCGGGCCCGGCCGGACCGCTGCGAGACCGTCCGCCTCGATCCCCTCGAGGATCTGTGTGGGCACGTGCTCGTGGTCGAAGGTGATCACGTCGACCTCGGCGGCGAGCGCGCGTACCGACAGCTCGTCGTCGTGCCTACCGAGCCGTACCCGGGAGGCGACGTCGGCTGCGCTCTCGGCCGGGTCCGTGGCGAGCACGGGGGTGGTCAGTCCGAGCTCGATCGCGGGCCCGAGCATCATGCGGGCCAGCTGTCCGGCTCCGACGATGCCGATGCTTCGCGCTCCGGTGGGAGCCGCGTCAGCGGGGGTGGACTGCTTGGCGCGGGGCGGGGTCTTCGACACGGCGGTCAGTGTACGAGGTCAGGTGCGCGGCCGCGTCCGGCGCCGGACCACGGACCCCTGCGGCAGAGAGTCGAAGTCGTCCGCGCCGTGCCGGGCCCGCTGCCCCTCGCCCGTCGACATGTCGGCCCGTGCGGCCCGCGAGGCCCTGGCGAAGCGTCCGCCCCGGCCCTCTTTCGAGGGGCGGGCCCCCTGCCGGTGCCCACCTCGTCGTAGCCCTCCCCGTCGCCGCCGTCGCCGGGGGCGGAGATGAGGAACACCCCGAAGGTGGTGGGGTTCTCGGTGAGCAGCTCGAGCCGCCCGCCGTCATCTTCGACCAGGGTCCGGGCGAGGGCGAGGCCCACCCCGGTGCCGCTCGAGCTCCGTCCGGAGACGGCGCGCTCGAAGATGCTGGAGCCGAGCTCGGGGTCGATGCCGCCGCCCTCGTCGGAGACCTCGACCACGGTGGAGTGGTCGTTGCGGCGCACCTTGAGCGTGGTGCGGCCGGCGCCATGAGCCAGGGCGTTCTCGACGAGCGTCGCGATGACCTGGGTGAGCGGACCTGTCGATCCCCATACCGCTGCGCTGCGCGGGACCTGCACTCGCAGCTCCCGGTGGGCACGGCGATATGCGGGGACCACTCCTCGCTCTGCTGGGTCAGCACGCTGCGCAGTTCGACGACGCCGGGCGTGCGCCGCTGGGAGGAGCGTGGGGCGTTGATGAGGTCGTGGACGACCTCGGTGAGCCTGTCGATCTGCTCGAGGGAGATGCGCGCCTCCTCACGGATCCATTCCTCGGAGCTGGTGGCGAGGATCTCGTCCAGGCGCATCGACAGCGCTGTCAGGGGCGTGCGCAGCTGATGGGAGGCGTCGGAGGCGAGGCGGCTCTCCGCCTCGAGCCGTTCGTTGAGCATCGCGCCGGAGCGTGCGAGCTCCTCGGCGACGTCATCGATCTCGGCGATTCCTGAAGGGTGCCAGGGTCCGCGCGAGCGGCCGGCGCCCATCTCCTCGGCGCGACGGCTGAGCCGGGCCAGCGGCATCGAGATGCGCTGAGCCTGCCACAGCGCGACGGACACTCCGATGGACAGGGCCGCGAGGCCCGCCACCGTGATCAGCACCCATGCGCTCGCAGTGTGCGCGCGCACGTCGGACTGCGGAACGAGGACGGTGATCGACTGCCCGGAGGCTCCAGTCGTGCTCAACTTTTCAGGATTTCGACCGGCCGGCTCGCCAGCCTCGTACACCTCTCCCTCGTACGTGACGACGATGGAGAGGTTCAGGCTCGTCTGTTCGTCGACTCGGCGCTGCAAGAGCGCTTCATCGAGCTCCAGACCTTCCTGAAGCCTTGCCTCGGTATCAACCCTGACCTGGTCGAGAATGACACTCGTCTGGTTGCTCAGCGTCTGTCCATTGAGGTTCAGCCATGAGACTCCGAGCGGGATGCCGAGCATCAGCACGACGAGCGTGACCGTGATGATGGTGGCCTGCAGCACGCGCTGCCGCACCGGTCAGCTCTCCGTGCCGGTCTCGAAGCGGAAGCCCACTCCCCTCACCGTGGTGATCCGGCGGGGGTCTGTGGCGTCGTCGCCGAGCTTGCGGCGCAACCACGAGACGTGCATGTCCAGGGTCTTGGTGGAGCCCCACCACTCGGCGCCCCACACCTCCCGCATGAGGTCGTCGCGAGTGACGACGCTGCCAGACTCGCGCACCAGCACGGTCAGCAGGTCGTACTCCTTGGCGGAGAGGCTCAGCTCCTCGCCGTCGGCGTAGGCGCGGCGGGCGGAGACATCCAGCATCACTCCGTTGACGTCATAGCTGTCCCCGGATTCCTCCATCGCCTGCGAGCGCCGCATGAGGGCGCGGATGCGGGCCTGCAGCTCCCCGAGGCGGAAGGGCTTGGTGACATAGTCGTCGGCGCCGGCGTCCAGGCCGACTACTGCGTCGACCTCGTCGGCCCGAGCCGTGAGGATCAGGATCGGGCATTCGAGCCCGCCCTTGCGCAGCCGCCGAGCGACCTCGAGGCCGTCGAGATCGGGCAGGCCGAGGTCGAGGATGACCAGGTCGATCGACTCGGGTCCCGCAGCGATCGCGAGCGCGTCCATCCCCGTGACGCGCGGGTCACGGTGTAGCCCTCCCGGTCCAGTGCGCGGGAGAGAGGTTCAGCGATGGCCGAGTCGTCCTCGACGAGTAGCAGTCGTGTCACGCGATCCATCTTACGACGATGCCTCCAGGAATCGCCCGGTCCGGGGTGGGCCGGGCATTCCTCCATCATCACAGCTCCGCAGCGGCTCCGGCGACCACGGGCCGCGCCGGGCGTCTTTCCGCAGCTGCTCACAGGCCGAGGTCGAGCCGTGAGGAACGGTCGCGCCGCATCTCCTGGACATGCACGCCGCCGATCCCGTGGAGCTCGACCTCCTCACTGTCGCTGAGGGAGAACCCGCCGGGCAGGGCCTGCGAGATCGCGGAGGCGGTGTCCGCATCGACCACCACGGCACCGGGCCGCGCCACGGATTCCATCCGCGCGGCGAGGTTGACGGTGGGCCCGAACACGTCTCCGTAACGGGAGAACATCGAACCCCATGCCAGACCCACGCGCACCGGCGGCAGGTCAGGTGATTCTGTGATCATCTCGGCGAGGCTCACCGCGATCTGGGCGCCGTCCTCGGGCGTGTCGGCGAGGAACATGATCTCGTCGCCGACCGTCTTGACCACCCGGCCGCCGCCCACGGAGATGATGTCGCGGCTGACGGACTCGAAGCGGCCGACCATGTCGGCCAGCTCGGCCCCAGGGAGGTCCTGTGCGAGGCGGGTGAACTGGACCAGGTCTGCGAAGCCGACGGCCCGCTGCAGCGGGAACAGCTCATCGGTGTCCCGGTGCAGCACCTCGCTGCCGGCCCGCGCAGCGTAGGCGGCGAGCTGCCGACGGAATGTGTACATGACCTGGGACTCGAAGATCTCGAGCAGTTCAGGGACGGAGTCGAGCATCTGCTGGCGGGCCTGGGCGTCGTCGAGCCCGTCGGCATGTTTCGCCTCGTCGACCAGCGCCTCGGTGATCCACATCGCCAGACGGCCCATATGGAAGCCCAGACCGCGGGAGATGCTCGCGAAGGCACGCTCGGTGATGACCCCTCCTCGACGATCGCTGCCAGGTCGCCGATCGCGTAGGCGTCCTCCTCGGTGAAGACCACCGTGTCCTCGTCCACCGGGGTGAAGCCCAGCGAGCGCCAGTACACGGAGGTGAGCCGCTCCGGGATGTCCTGCTGATCGGCGAGATCACGGCGGGAGTACTTCCGCGGCCCCTGCAGCAGCACCTTCTCGAGCGCACCGACGCTGCGGCGCACCGCGGCGAAGCGCTTGTTCAGGTCGAGGATCTCCTGCTCGTCCAGGGAGATCTGCCCCTCCGAGGCCTCCGAGAGGTCCGGCAGCTCCGCGGTCTCCACGGGGACGGCCTCCTGCGGCGCGGGCTGGTCCCGGGAGGGTGTGACCCCTTCCCGGTCCGCGGCGCGCTCCAGGTCTTCCATGCCTCCGGTCACGTGACGTGCTCCTCCTGCTCGATGTCCTCCACCTCGTCGGCTGTGGCGTGGGCGGGTGCCTCCGGCCGCAGGTGCCTCACGTCGCCGACATCCACGGCCGCCTGGCCGCCTCCCGCGAGGTCGACGACCAGCCTGCCGTGCCCGTCGATCGCTCGCGAGACGCCGGACCATGAACGAGGATGCGCTCCCCGTCGCTCTGTTCCCCGAGGGGATCGACCCGCACCCTACGCCCAAGTGTGAGGCAGGTCATAGTGTAACGGTCATGGGTGCCCGCGGAGACACCGTCTCCGCCCGCGGACTCGAGGCGGGCGAGCTCACCCGCGAGGATCGTGGCCAGCACAGTCTCGAGCCGTTCCCTGAGCCGCTCGTCGGGCAGTCCCCCGGCCGCCTCGGGCGACAGCCCGCCCCTCCCCGCGCAGCCAGGCCGCTCCGGGGACGACAGAGCCATCGGACTGCCTCACGGGCCCACGCAGGTTCAGCCCGATGCCGACCAGCACGACGTCCGCTCCCCGACCCTCGACCAGGATGCCGCCGAGCTTGCGCCCATCGTGGGTATGGAGATCGTTGGGCCATTTGAGACCGATCTGGTCGCCGGCCCGGAGCCCCAGCTCCTGGGAGAGCGTCGAGACCGTCGCGAGACCCGCGGTCAGCGGGATCCAGCCTCGGTCTGCCGGGTCCAGGCCGGTGCGGTGAGCATAGGTGAAGGAGAGGCTCGCTCCCGCGGGGCTGGCGAAGGCGCGTCCCAGCCGGCCGCGGCCGGACGTCTGGCGACGGGCCGTCAGCACGAAGGGGAGCGGCTGCCCCTCCCGCAGTCGGAGCGTCGCCTCGTCCTGTGTGGACGTCACGGTGCCGAGCCGGAGGAGGGGCAGCTCCGCCCCGTCCGTATGCTCCGCTCCCGGATGCTCCGCCTTGATGGTGTGGGGACCCGGCGGATCGACCGTGCTCTCCATGCCTCTCCCCGTCCTGCCCCGTGGGCCGTGCGCCGATGTTCCCGATCTGTGGCGGTCGCGCGCGCCGTCCACGGACGAGGGCGACCGCCGTCGGACCTGCGTAGCGTAGTATCCCGGTGTTCATCCGCCGGATCATTACGCGGCCTCGCAGGCCGCAGCAGGAGGCTCCGTGACCGACGCCCCGCGGCCGCTCACCACCGCCCAGCGACTCGAGGACCTGCGCGAGCGTGACGCCGCCGCGGTCTCCGCAGCCGATGAGCTGGCGGTCCAGAAGCAGCACGCCCGGGGAAGAAGACGGCCCGGGAACGGATCACGGATCTGCTGGACGACGGCTCCTTCGTCGAGACCGATCGCTTCGTGCGCCATCAGGCCCGCAGCTTCGGCATCGATCGCAAGCGCCCCGACGGTGACGGCATCGTCACCGGCTACGGCACGATCGACGGCCGCCAGGTGTGCGTGTACTCCCAGGACTTCACCGTCTTCGGCGGTTCCCTCGGCGAGGCCCACGGTCGCAAGATCCAGAAGATCCAGGACCTCGCGCTGAGCACGGGGGTGCCGATCATCGGGATCCTCGACGGCGGCGGGGCCCGCATCCAGGAGGGTGTGGCCTCGCTCGCCATGTTCGCCGGGATCTTCAAGCGCAACACCCGCGCCTCCGGCGTCATCCCCCAGATCTCCCTGATCATGGGTCCGGCCGCGGGCGGGGCCGTCTACTCCCCGGCGCTGACCGACATCATCGTCATGGTCGAGAAGACCTCGCACATGTTCATCACCGGCCCCGACGTGATCCGGACCGTCACCGGCGAGGACGTCGGCTTCGAGGAGCTGGGCGGTGCCCGCACCCACTCCACCCGCTCCGGGGTCGCCCATTACATGGCACCCGATGAGGCCGAGGCCATCGAGTACGTCAAGGATCTGCTGAGCTACCTGCCGTCGAACACGCTGAGCCCGGCTCCCTCGTTCCCGGTGCCGCTCGAGGAGGACCACACCCCGGCGGACACCGCCCTGGACACCCTGGTCCCGGACTCGCCCAACCAGCCCTACGACATGCTCACGGTGCTGCGGGCGGTGCTCGACGACGAGGAATTCCTCGAGGTCCAGCCGCTGTTCGCCCAGAACATCATGGTGGGCTTCGGCCGTGTCGAGGGGTACAGCGTGGGCATCATCGCCAACCAGCCCTCGCACCTGGCAGGCACCCTGGACATCGACGCCTCCGAGAAGGCTGCGCGCTTCGTGCGCCTGTGCGATGCGAACAACATCCCGGTGCTGACCTTCGTGGACGTGCCCGGCTTCCTCCCCGGCACCGACCAGGAGTACGGCGGCATCATCCGCCGCGGCGCGAAGCTGCTGTACGCATACGCCGAGGCGACGGTCCCGCTGATCACCGTGATCACCCGCAAGGCCTACGGCGGTGCCTACATCGTGATGGGCTCCAAGGAGCTCGGCGCGGACATCAATCTCGCCTGGCCCACCGCCCAGATCGCGGTGATGGGCTCCCAGGGCGCGGTGAACATCCTCCACCGCAGCGACCTGCGTCAGGTCGCTGAGCAGGGCGGGGACGTCGAGGCCGCACGGAAGCAGCACGAGGCCGCGTACGAGGAGCAGTTCGCCACCCCGTACACCGCCGCCGAGCGCGGCTGGATCGACGGCGTGATCCGCCCCGCAGACACGCGGCTGGAGGTCGCCCGGGCCCTGCGCGCCCTGCGCACCAAGCGCGACACCCTGCCCACCAAGAAGCACGGGAACATCCCGCTGTGAGCGCGGCAGCCGGTCCGGCACGGAACAGCACCGCCGAGGCCGAGGCGGTCCTGCGGCCCTCTGACGTGCGTCTGGTGAAGGGGCATCTGCGCGATGAGGAGCTCGCCGCGATTGCGGTGGTCGTCTCCGCCATGAGCGTCACCAGCCGCCTCGAGGCGGATGAGCGTCTTCTCGCCGAAGGCCTCGCCGCCGGAGCGGGTGCGTGGAGCGATCCCGTGCACTGCCATCCTCGTGCGCACGGCCTGCGCGGCCTGCCCTCTGCAGCCGCCTGGCAGTTCTCCGACCGCTGACCCGGGCCCCTCTGCAGGGAAGTGCTCCCGGCGCTGACCGTGACGAATGATCCGCCGCTGCCAGCGGAGCATCGCCGCCCGTAGACTCGCCGTCATGCCGATCACACCCTCTGAATCGCCGCTGAGCGCGCACGACAGCGCCCGGGCTGCCACGGCGCTGGACCGTCTCGCCGACGAGTACGTCGATCTCAGCGCCCGGCTCGATCCCTACCTGGCCACCGGCCTCGGCGTCCCCGGCCACGACACCGAGGCCACCGACTACTCCCCCGCCGCGGTCGCCGAGCGCACCGACGCCGCCCGCACCCTGCTGGCCCGCACCGCCGAGGTGCCGGACCAGGATGCGGTGGACACGGTCACGCGGGCCGCGCTCACCGAACGGCTGGGGCTCGAGATCGAGCGTGCCGAGCAGCGCCTGGACATCGCAGCGGTCAACAACCTCGCCTCGCCCCTGCAGTCCCGCGACATCCTCGACCAGATGCCCACCGACACCGCCGAGGACTGGCAGGTCATCGCACAGCGCATGGCCGCGATGCCGCGCTCGCTCGACAGCTGGGCCGAGTCGCTGCACGAGGCCGCCGAGCACGGAACGGTCTCCTCACGCCGCCAGCTGCTGCTGGGCGCCGAACAGGCCCGCGGCTTTGCCGCCGAGGACGGCTTCTTCACCGCCTTCGCCCGCGATGCGGTGGGCGATGACGCCCAGCGCGCACGGGTGAGCGAGGCGGCACGCATCGCCGCTCGCGGCTACCTCGACCTCGCCGACCAGCTCGAGGCCCTCGCACCCCGCGCTCCCGAGCACGACGCCGTCGGCCGCGACGCCTACGGGCTCGCCTCCCGCACCTTCCTGGGCACCTCGATCGACATCGACGAGACCTACGCCTGGGGCATCGAGGAGCTCCGCGCGATCGTCACCGAGCAGGAGGACGTCGCCTCCCGCATCAACGAGGCCGCCGGCAACGGCGGCGGACGCTCCGTCGAAGCCGCGAAGCAGGCGCTGGACTCCGACCCGGCCCGGGTGCTGCACGGCACCGACGCGCTGCAGGCGTGGATGCAGGATCTCAGCGACCGCGCGATCGATGAGCTCGCCGGCACCCACTTCGACATCCCCGAACCGCTGCGCCGGCTCGAATGCCGCATCGCCACCACCGGCTCCGGCGGCATCTACTACACCGGCCCCAGCGAGGACCTCACCCGTCCCGGCCGCATGTGGTGGGACGTGCCGCACGGCACCACCGAGTTCCGCACCTGGCTGGAGACCACCACCGTCTACCACGAGGGTGTGCCCGGCCATCACCTCCAGGTGGGCACGCAGACCATGCAGGCCAGCACGCTGAACCGCTGGCGCGCACTGATGTGCTGGGTCTCCGGCCACGGCGAGGGATGGGCGCTGTACGCCGAGCGGCTGATGGAGCAGCTCGGCCACCTCTCCGATGACGGCGACCGGCTGGGAATGCTCGACGCGCAGCGTCTCCGCGCCGGCCGTGTCGTGCTCGACATCGGCCTGCACTGCGGGCTGCCGATGCCGGAGGGCCTGGCCGGCTCCGCAGGCGGTGCCTGGAGCGTCGAGAAGGCCTGGGACTTCATGAGCGCCCACTGGGGCGTCACCGAGGCCGAGCAGCGTTTCGAGCTCAACCGGTACCTGGGCTGGCCCGGACAGGCGCCGTCCTACAAGCTCGGGCAGCGGGTCTGGGAGCAGCTGCGTGCCGACACCTCTTCCACCGCCCGCGATTTCCACCGGGATGCCCTCGCTCTGGGCAGCCTCCCGCTCTCCGTCCTCGAGGAGGCCCTGCGATGACCGCACCCGACCATGACCCGCTGCTGCTGCTCGCCTCCGCCTCCCAGGGCCGGCGCGCCGTCCTGGACGGAGCCCGGATCGAGCACTCCGTGCTTCCCGTCGATCTCGACGAGAAGTCGATCCTCGCCCGAGCGCGCGATGCCGCGCTCGACGCCGCGGAGGAGCTCGACGCCGCCGACGAGGTGCTGCTGCTGGCCCGGGAGAAGGCGCAGGCCGCGACCGCTCGCAGCGACGGCGGCTACGTGGTGCTCGGCTGCGACTCGATGCTCGAGCTCGACGGCGAGGTCATCGGCAAGCCGCACACCCCGGAGCGTGCACGGGACCGCTGGCTGACGATGCGCGGCCGCACCGGTGTGCTCCATTCCGGGCACTGGCTGGTGGACGACCGCGATGTGGAGGACGGCGGCACCGGTGCGACCTTCGGCGCGACCGCGAGCTGCGAGGTGACCTTCGCCGATCTCAGCGAGGAGGAGATCGACGCCTACATCGCCACCGGCGAGCCCCTCGGCCTGGCCGGCGGCTTCGCGATCGACGGGATGGCCGGCCCTTTCATCGAGCGCATCGCGGGCGACCACCACACTGTGGTCGGGCTCTCCCTTCCGCTGCTGCGTCGCCTGCTGGCGGAGATCGGGCTCGGGGTCCACCAGCTGTGGTCCGGGGACGGTCCCGAGGCCCCCGCGGGCCCTGGCACCGACTGAGCGCCCTCGGTACTAGACTCGACCACTGCTGAACTCCCGGAAGGAACCATCGCCCATGCCCGCACGCTCCTCCAAGCCCCGCCCGCTGTCCACGGTGCTCATCGCCAACCGTGGAGAGATCGCGGTGCGGGTCGCACGAGCCTGCCGGGACGCCGGGCTCCGCTCGGTCGCCGTCTACGCCGATCCTGACCGCGACGCCCTGCACACGCAGGTCGCTGACGAGGCATACGCGCTGGGCGGCTCGACGGCCGCCAGCTCCTACCTCGTGGTCGACAAGATCCTGGACATCGCGCACCGCTCCGGGGCCGACGCGATCCATCCCGGGTACGGCTTCCTCTCCGAGCGCGCAGACTTCGCCCAGGCCGTCATCGACGCCGGGCTGACCTGGATCGGCCCGCCGCCGGAGGCGATCGAGAAGCTCGGGGACAAAGTCTCCGCCCGCCACATCGCGCAGAAGGCCGGCGCCCCGCTCGTCGCGGGCACCAAGGATCCGGTCCAGAGCTCCGACGAGGTCGTGGACTTCGCGCGCGAGCACGGACTGCCGATCGCGATCAAGGCCGCCTTCGGCGGCGGTGGGCGCGGCCTGAAGGTCGCCCGTGAGGAGTCCGAGGTCCGCGAGCTGTTCGACTCCGCCGTCCGCGAGGCCACTGCGGCCTTCGGTCGCGGCGAATGCTTCGTGGAGCGTTACCTCGACTCCCCCGCCACGTCGAGACCCAGTGCCTCGCCGATGCGTACGGCAACGTCCAGGTCGTCTCCACCCGCGACTGCTCGCTGCAGCGCCGCCACCAGAAGCTGGTCGAAGAGGCGCCCGCCCCCTTCCTGTCCGCTCAGCAGAACGCCCAGCTCATCTCGTCCTCGAAGGCGATCATGCGTGAGGCCGGCTACATCGGTGCCGGCACCTGCGAGTTCCTGGTCGGCAAGGACGGCACCATCTCCTTCCTCGAGGTCAACACCCGCCTCCAGGTCGAGCACCCGGTCTCCGAGGAGATCGCGGGCGTGGACCTGGTGCGAGAGCAGCTGCGCATCGCCGCCGGCGAGCGCGTCAGCGAACAGGACCCTGTCGTGCGGGGCCACTCCTTCGAGTTCCGCATCAACGGCGAGGACCCGGGCCGCGGCTTCATGCCCGCCCCCGGGAAGATCCAGCGCTACGAGGTGCCCTCCGGGCCCGGCGTCCGCATCGAGTCCGGGGTGCGTGCCGGGGACGAGATCTCCGGGGCGTTCGATTCCATGCTCGCCAAGCTCATCGTCACCGGTGCCACCCGCCAGGAGGCGCTCGAGCGCTCCCGCCGTGCGCTGGCCGAGTTCCGGATCGAGGGGATCCCGACGGTCCTGCCCTTCCACCGCAGGGTGGTCGAGGACCCGGCCTTCGCCCCCGCGGATGTCGATCAGCCCTTCTCGGTGCACACGCGGTGGATCGAGACCGAGTTCGACAACGATCTGCCCGCCGCTGCGCTGCCCTCCCAGCCCGACGAGCCCGAGGATCGCGAGTCGGTGGTGGTCGAGGTCGATGGGCGGAAGGTCGAGATCAGTCTCCCCGCCTCCCTGCGCGCCCCGCAGGCCGCCGTGCGCCAGCGCCGCAAGCGCCAGCATCGCGGAGCTGGTGAGAGCGCCGTCGCCGGCGGCAACGCCGTCTCCGCCCCGATGCAGGGCACGATCGTGAAGGTCGTCGCCGAAGAGGGGCAGACCGTCGCCGACGGCGATCTGCTGGTCGTCCTCGAGGCGATGAAGATGGAGCAGCCGATCACCGCGCATCGCTCCGGCGTCGTCACGTCGCTGAACGCGGAGATCGGTGCGACGGTCTCGGCCGGCGCCGTGCTCTGCCAGATCGAGGACTGAGCGCAGGCCGAGAGCTCACCCGCAGCCCTCGCTGCTCGCCCATGATGAGCGCCTTGTTCCCCTCCCCGGGGAACAGGGCGCTCATCGCTGTGGGGGCGCTGCTCGGTCCTGGGAGTCGAGCACCTGCCGCCTGGCCACCTCGGCCAGCGATCCCGTCAGCGAGGGATAGATGGTGAACGTGCCGGCGACCTGTTCGGCGGTGAGGCGGTGGGCGACGGCGAGGGTGTAGGGCAGGATCAGCTCGCTGGCCCGCGGGGCGACGACGACCGCGCCGATCACGGTGTGTGAACCGGGCCGCACGATGAGCTTCACGAACCCTTCGGTGATCCCCTGCATCTTCGCCCGCGGATTGGTGTCCAGCCCCAGCACCAGCACCTCGCCGGACGTCTCGCCGCTGAGCACCTCCTGCTCGCTGACGCCGACCACGGCGATCTCCGGGCTGGTGAAGATGGCCGAGGAGACCTGCGCCGCGATCAGCGGGGAGACCGCGTCCCCCAGGGCGTGATGCATCGCGATCCGGCCCTGCATCGCGGCGACGGAGGCGAGCGGGTACACCCCGGTGCAGTCACCGGCGGCGTAGATCCCGCGCACCGAGGTGCGGGAGACCCTGTCGGTCTCGATGTGGCCGGACTCCTTCACTCGCACCCCTGCCGTCCACAGCCCGAGGTCCGCGGTCCAGGGGACCCCTCCGATCGCGATCAGGACATGACTCCCGGCGATCTCCTCGCCGCTGGTCAGGGTCACGACCACGCCGTCGTCGGTGCGCCGGGCGGTCGCGGCGCGGGAGCGGGAGCGGACGGTGACGCCGCGGCGCGCGAAGGCGTCCTCGAGCACGTCGGCGGCGTCCCCGTCGGTGCCGGGCAGCACCTTCTCGCGGGAGGAGACCAGGGTGACCTCGCTGCCCAGCGCCCGGTAGGCGCTCGCGAACTCGGCCCCTGTCACGCCGGAGCCGACGACGATCAGGCGTTCGGGCAGGTGGTCGAGCTCGTACAGCTGGGTCCAGTTCAGGATCCGCTCGCCGTCGCAGGGCGCGCTGTCGAGCTCTCGCGGCCGGGCGCCGACGGACAGCAGGATCACGTCGGCCTCGTGCTGCCCGATCTGCTGCCCCGCGCCGTCGAGGACCTCGACCCGGTCCGGTCCGTCGAGGCGGCCGTAGCCGTCGATCAGCTCGACCCCGGCCTCGAGCAGGCTCGCGCGGATGTCCGTGGACTGCGCCGCCGCGAGGTCGCGGACCCGCCTGTTGACCGCGGCGAGGTCCACGTTCAGGGTGTGAGCGGTCGGGGCGGCGCCGGTGTCGGCGTCGCGGATGCCGAGCTGCTGGGAGCCGGCGACCTGATCGAGGACGTCGGCCGTGGCGATCAGGGTCTTGGAGGGGACCACGTCGGTCAGGACGGCTGCTCCCCCGAGGCCGCGCTCCTCGATCAGGGCGGTCGCGGCGCCGTGGCGGGCGGCGGTCAATGCGGCCTCGTAGCCGCCGGGCCCGCCGCCGACGATCACGACGCGGGGACGGTCACCGGCGCTGGTGACTCGTCGCGAGTCGGAGGGCAGGGCAGTGCTGGGATCACTCACCCTGCCATTGTGACAAAGCCCAGCCGGTCGGGGGCCGGTTCCGGCCGTTGCCCCGCACCGCATCGGCGGCCAGCGCATCGGACCGTGATGTGCCCCGTGCCGCGCCGTGTCCTCCCGCTGTCGGAGCACGGGGCGGGCCTCTCTGCGCTACCTTCGGTCCATGACTGCTACCGCATCCGATCCGTACCAGCTCGCCCGTGACGCCGCCGCCACGATCGCCGAGGCCAGCGGGGTCCCCGCCCACGATCTCGCCCTGGTGCTGGGCTCAGGGTGGGCCGGCGCCGCGGACCTCCTCGGCGAGACCGTCTGGCAGGCCGACGCGACCACGATCCCCGGCTTCCGGCCGCCCGCGGTCGCCGGCCATGTCGGCACGCTGCGCTCGATCCGTGTCGAGAGCACCGGTGCCCGCGCGCTCGTGCTCGGTGCCCGGACGCACTTCTACGAGGGCGCAGGCGTGGACGCCGTCGTGCACGGTGTGCGCACCGCGGCGGCGACCGGCGCCCGCACGATGGTCCTGACCAACGGCTGCGGCGGGATCGACCCGGCCTGGGCCCCTGGAACGCCGGTGCTGATCCGCGACCAGATCAACTTCACCGGTGCCACTCCCTGGTGGGCGCGAACTTCGTGGATCTCACCGATCTGTACACCCCGGCGCTGCGGCAGATCGCGCATGAGGTCGATCCGAGCCTCGACGAGGGCGTGTACATGCAGTTCTCCGGCCCCAGCTACGAGACTCCTGCCGAAGTGCAGATGGCCAGGGCCGTCGGCGCGGACCTGGTGGGCATGTCCACCGCGATCGAGGCGATCGCGGCCCGTGAGGCGGGCATGGACCTGCTGGGGATCTCCCTGGTCACCAACCTCGCAGCCGGGATCAGCGGAGAGGCGCTCAGCCACGAAGAGGTGCTCGAGGCGGGCCGTGACGCCGGCCCTCGCATCTCCCGCCTGCTCGCCGAGACCGTCCGCCGCATCACGGGCGGCACGGGCAGCGCGGCATGAGCGTGGACACCGCGCTGCGAGTCCGGGTCCAGGACTGGATCCAGGATGATCCCGACCCCGCCACGCGAGCCGCGCTCGAGAGCCTGCTCGAGCAGGCGGAAGCGGGCAGTGCGGTCGCGCTCGAGGAGATCGTCGACGCCTTCTCCGCCGATCTCCAGTTCGGCACCGCCGGGCTGCGCGGCAGGATGGCGCCGGGCCCGAACCGGATGAACCTCGCCGTCGTCTCCCGTGCCGCCCGCGGCCTCGCCGACCACCTGCTGGGAGATCTCGGCCTGGCCGCTCCGCTGGTGGTCATCGGCTACGACGCCCGCTACAACTCCCGCGACTTCGCCCACCGCTCCGCCGCGATCATGACCGCCGCCGGCTGCCGGGTGACGCTGCTGGAGACCTACGCCCCCACTCCCCTGGTGGCCTTCGGCGTCCGGCACCTCGAGGCCGACGCCGGCATCGTGGTGACCGCCTCCCACAACCCCCGGAGGACAACGGCTACAAGGTCTACCTCGGCGGTCGCGCCGCCGGTCACGAGGGCCGGGGAGTGCAGATCGTGCCGCCCTCGGACGGACAGATCGCGGCACGCATCGGGGCCGTCGGCCCGGTGCGCGGGATCCCCGTCGCCGAGGCGGGCTGGGAGCTGCTGGACGATCAGCTGCACGAGCGCTACCTCGAGGCGATCTGCGCGCTCCCCGATCCGAACGGTCCGCGCGAGGTGCGGATCGTGCACACCGCGATGCACGGGGTCGGCACCAGGACGGCGCTGGCGGCGCTGCATCGCTGCGGCTTCACCGAGGTGCACACGGTGGCGAAGCAGGCGGACCCGGATCCCGATTTCCCCACCGTCGCGTTCCCGAACCCCGAGGAGCCCGGCGCGATCGACCTGGCGCTCGAACTGGCCCGCACGGTCGAGGCCGATGTGGTGATCGCGAACGATCCCGATGCCGACCGCTGCGCAGCCGCCGTGCTCGACCCGCACCTGGGCGGATGGCGGATGCTGACGGGTGACGAGCTGGGCGTGCTGCTGGGCGATCACCTCGTGCGGCGCCACGGATACCGCGGCACCCTGGCCCGCTCGATCGTCTCCAGCCGCTGGCTGAGCAGGGTCGCTGAGGATGCGGGGCTCGAGGCTGCGGCCACGCTGACGGGCTTCAAGTGGATCGCCCGGGCACCCGGCATCGTCTTCGGCTACGAGGAGGCGATCGGCTACTGCGTCCTCCCGGAGGTGGTGCGCGACAAGGACGGCCTCTCCACGGCACTGATGGTCGCCGAGATGGCGGCGGAGGCGAGGGCGGCGGGCACCACGCTGATCGACCGGCTCGACGAGCTCGCTGCGACGCACGGCCTGTTCTCGACCTCGCAGCTGTCGATCCGGGTCGATGACCTGTCACTGATCGGCACGATGATGGAACGGCTGCGGGCGGCGCCTCCCACGACCCTGCTGGGCTCGGCGGTGGTCTCGAACGAGGACCTCTCACAGGGTGCGGTGGAGACCACCGGGCTCCCGCCCACCGAGGGGGTGCTGCTGCTGAGCGAGGACGACACCCGCGTGGTGGTGCGCCCCTCCGGCACCGAGCCGAAGCTCAAGTGCTACCTCGAGGTGGTCGCAGAGATCACTGAGGGAAGCTCCCCGACCCAGATCGGCGAGATCCGTCGGATCGCCGACGAGCGCCTGGACGCGCTCAAGCAGGAGCTGCGCCTCGTGCTCGGCGCCGCCTGAGCCTGCCCCGGCTCCGGCCCAGCCCCGGAAGGGGTCGGCCCCGGAGCCGGGCACACGGCCCGGCCTCACCCCTGTGCGCTGCGAAGCGACCTGGCGGCGACGGCGGTCGAGACGGCCGCGAGCAGCAGCGAAGCGACGGTGATCACCCCCGCGAGCACCGGTACACGGCCTTCACGGGCGCGGTGCTCATCGGTCAGTACCCGGAGCCGGTGCCGCCCTCGAGGATCGCCCTCGAGGAGGACAGCCCCAGCCGGCTGGCACCTGCGGCGACCATCGACTCGGCAGCCTCACGGGTGCGGATCCCGCCGGAGGCCTTCACTCCGAGCCGATCCCCGACAGTCCTGCGCATGAGCTGCACGGCGTGCTCGGTGGCACCGCCGGTGGGGTGGAATCCGGTGGAGGTCTTCACGAAGTCGGCGCCGGCCCGCTCGGCGCCCTCGCAGACGGCGACGATCTGCTCGTCGGTGAGGGCGGCGGATTCGATGATCACCTTGAGCAGCACCGGCGCCGGGGCGGCCTCGCGCACGGCGCGGATGTCCTCTTCCACGGCGGCGAACTCGCCGGCGCGGGCGAGCCCCACGTTGATCACCATGTCCACCTCGTCCACGCCCTTGGCCGCGGCATCGGCGGCCTCTGCGGCCTTGATCGCGGAGGCGTGCTGCCCGGAGGGGAAGCCGCACACCGTGGCGACCTTGACGGTGGTCTCGACCGGGAGCATCGAGGGCGAGACGCAGATGGAGTAGGTGCCCAGCTCCTCGGCCTCGCGCGCGAGCGCGGCGACGTCGGCCGAGGTGGCCTCGGGCTTGAGCAGGGTGTGGTCGATGAGGGAGGCGAGCTGGTCGCGATCGAGAGTGGTCATGGTCAGATCCTGGCAGAGCGGTGGGGTCCCGCGCATCCGCAGCGGCATCGATCCGGTCACGACGGTGCTGTCCTAGACTGGACGGCCGTGACCTCCTCCCCGCATCGCCCCCGCGCCCCGCGTCAGATCATCCTGCTGGTCGGCCCGTCAGGGAGCGGGAAGGGCGAGCTCTCGCGCCGCTCCGGTCTGCCGGTGCTCGCGCTGGACGAGTTCTACCGCGATCTCGACGAGCCCGGGCTGCCACGTCGCTACGGCATCGTGGACTGGGACGATCCCGCTTCCTGGGACGCGGGAGCCGCGCTCGAGGCGCTCATCTCCCTCGCGCACGACGGCGCCGCCGAGGTGCCGGTCTACTCGATCTCGGACTCCCGCCGCCAAGGGATGCGCCGGCTGGAGACCGGGGACGCCCCGCTGCTCATCGCCGAGGGCATCTTCGCCGCCGAGCTGATCGGGCCGCTCTCGGCAGCCGGTCTGCTCGCCGATGCGATCGTGCTGCGTCGTCCTGTGCCCGTGGTGTTCGCGCTGAGGCTGGCACGCGACCTGAGTGAGCGTCGCAAGCCGCCGCACACGCTGCTGTGGCGCGGTTGGTCGCTGGCGCGTGCGCAGCGTGCCGATATCGCGCGCTGGATGTCCGCAGGGATGCGCCCTGAGGGCCTCCACCGGGGCACGAGGCGGGTCCGGCACCTGACCGGCTGCGCTGAGGCCGAGCAGCACCTGCGCGCCCGCTCCCCGCGTCCCGCGATCCTGCGGATCACCGCGGTGTGCTTCCTGCGTGAGACCGCGCACGGGACCGAGGTGCTGGCGGTGCGCAAGCGCGGCACAGGCACCTACATGCAGGTCGGTGGGAAGCTCGAGCCGGGCGAGAGCGCGCTCGAGGCTGCGGTGCGGGAGGTGGAGGAGGAGCTCGGTGTGCAGCTCGCGCGCGAGGACCTCTCGCTGCTGGGTGATTTCGAGGCGAGCGCGGCCAACGAGCCGAACACGCTGGTCCGCTCCACGGTCTGGACCACCCATGCTCCCCTGCCCGAGAACCTCGTCGTACGCGCCGAGCTCGCCGATCACCGCTGGGTCGATATCGATGCTCCGGGGACCGGCGCACGGCTCGCTCCGCTGATGGTCCAGCACATCCTGCCGGCGCTGCGCATCCGCTAAGCGCCGGCCCCGACGATGGACGGCGCCGGGCTCCCGTGGGAGCCCGGCGCCGTCGCAGAGTGGGACGGTCTCCCTCAGGCGATGCGGTCCTTCACGATCTTCCGTGCGGGGACCGCGGTGCCGGGAGCGGCGAGGGTCCAGGACCCCGTGATCGCCTCGATCGCGCGGGGCATGCGCTCAGCGGTGTCGGTGTGCAGGCGAGCGAGGACGTCACCGGCCCGGACCCGGTCACCGATGTGCGCCTCGATCTCGACCCCGGCCGCGGCCTGCACGGCCTCGCCGGGACGGGAGCGGCCGGCTCCGAGCCTCCACGCGGACACCCCGACACCCATCGCATCGAGTCCGGTCACCACGCCATCCTCGGTCGCATGGATCTCCTCGACATGCTTCGCGGTCGGCAGCGGGGCGTCGACGTCGCCGTCCTGGGCGGAGATCATCGCGCGCCAGGAATCCATGGCACGGCCGTCGGCGAGCGCGGCCTCGACGTCGGGGTCACGCACGCCGGCGGCCTCGAGCATCTCGCGGGCCAGGGCGCAGGTCAGCTCGACCACGTCGGCGGGTCCGCCGCCGGCGAGGACCTCGAGCGACTCGCGCACCTCGAGACCGTTGCCGGCGGTGCGTCCCAGCGGCGCGGACATGTCGGTCAGCAGGGCGACGGTGCGGACACCGGCGTCGGTGCCGAGCGCGACCATGGTGCTGGCGAGCTCGCGGGCGTCGGCCTCGTCCTTCATGAACGCACCGGCTCCGGTCTTGACGTCCAGGGTGAGCGCGGCAGTGCCCTCGGCGATCTTCTTGGACATGATCGAGGACGCGATCAGCGGGATCGCCTCCACGGTGCCGGTGATGTCGCGCAGCGCGTAGAGCTTCTTGTCCGCGGGGGCGAGGCCGGAGCCGGCGGCGCAGATCACGGCGCCCGCGCTCTCGAGCTGGGCCATCATCTCCGCGTTGCTGAGGTCCGCGCGCCAGCCCGGGATCGCCTCGAGCTTGTCGAGGGTGCCGCCGGTATGGCCGAGCCCGCGGCCGGACAGCTGCGGGACCGCCACCCCGTAGGACGCCACCAGCGGGGCCAGCGGCAGGGTGATCTTGTCCCCCACCCCGCCGGTGGAGTGCTTGTCGGTGGTGGGCTTGGACAGCGCGGAGAAGTCCATCCGCTCGCCGCTGTCGATCATCGCGTGGGTCCAGCGGGCGATCTCATGGCGCTCCATGCCGCGCAGGAAGATCGCCATCGCCAGCGCCGCCATCTGTTGCTCGGCGACGACGCCGCGGGTGTAGGCGTCGATCACCCAGTCGATCTGCTCGTCGCCGAGCCGGTGCCCGTCACGCTTGGCGCGGATCACGTCGACGACGTCGAAGGGTTCGACGGCGGGGGCTGCGGGGGCGTCGGTCATGGAGTGCTCCTCGGAATCGGGGTGCGGCGCCGGTCATGGCGCGCTGCGGGCAGGGCCGGTCGGTGCGGGTCAGTTCAGGGGTGGAGGTCTGCGGGGCCGAAAGCCTGGGGCAGGACCTCTTCCATCGTGCGCGGACCCTCGGGCGTCAGGATCACGAGATCGGGGGCTGCGTGCTCGGAGAGCAGCTGGCGGCAGCGGCCGCAGGGCATGACCACTCCGCGCTCCTCGCGGCTGAGCCGCGCGTCGCCGCCCACGCACACGAAGCGGCGCAGGCGTCCGCCGCCGCCGGCGAACAGCTCGCTGATCAGCCCGCATTCTGCGCAGAGGGTGACGCCGTAGCCGGCGTTCTCGACGTTGCAGCCGCGCACCAGCCGCCCGTCCTCGGTGAATGCGGCCGCGCCCACCCGGAACTGTGAGTACGGGGTGTACGCGCGCTCCGCGATCTCGCGCGCCGCGACGAGCAGCTCGTCGAACTCGGTCCCAGGCTGCCCCTGCGCAGGGCTCTCGCTCGTGCTCATGCCCCTGGTGCTCTCACTGCTTCACGTACGGCTGGCCGTTGGCGGCCGGCACCCGCACCCTGCCCACGACACCCGCCACGGCGAACAGCGCGACGATGTACGGGAGCATCAGCAGGAAGTCGCCGGGGATGGAGACCCCGCCCTCGGCGGCGGACATCGTGCCCAGGCGCAGCTGGAGCGAGTCCGCGAACGCGAAGGTGAGCGCCGCCAGCAGCGCGCCGACGGGGTGGTAGCGCCCCAGGATCATCGCGGCCAGGGCGATGTAGCCCTTGCCGGCGGACATCTCCTCGCCGAAGGCCACGCCGGTGCCGATGGTCAGCGTCGCACCGCCCAGGCCGGCCACGGCCGAGCCCAGCAGCACGTTCTTCCACCGGGTGAGGTTCACGGCGATGCCGACGGTGTCGGCGGCCTTGGGGTGCTCGCCGACGGCCCGCACACGCAGCCCCAGCGGGTGCGGAACAGGGCGATGGTGAGCACTGCGACGACGATCCACATCAGGTAGACCAGGATGTTCTGTTCGAACAGCACTCGCCCCAGCACGGGGATGTCGGCCAAGAGCGGGATGCGCAGCGTGGGCAGTCGCATCGGTGCGTTGAACATCGCGGGGTTGTCCCGCATGACGGTGCCGAAGAAGAACGAGGTGATGCCGATCGCGAAGACGTTCAGCACCACGCCGACGATGATCTGCTGGACCTGGTAGCCGACGGCGAACAGAGCGAGCATCGCGCCCATGATCAGCGCCATCACCGGTGCCGCGGCCAGCCCGATCCAGACGTTCCCGGTCATCGAGCCGACGAGGGTCGCCCCGAACGCACCGAACAGCAGCTGCCCCTCGATGGCGATGTTGATGACGCCCGACCGCTCGGAGAGCACCCCGGAGAGCGCTCCGAAGGCGAGCGGGACGGCGAGCACGATCGTGCCCTGCAGCAGCGTGGTGACGTCGAGCGTGCGCTGAGAGATCACCCAGGTCATGAACGCGAGGATCCAGGCCACCGCGAACACGGCGATCAGGGCCAGCCGAGCTCCGCCGCGCGGACGCGCGCTGCGGGCGTGCAGCACCCACAGACCCACGGAGGCGAGCAGCGCGAGGATGGACAGGGCGATGGCTCCGCCCATGGCGGGCACCGCGATCCGCTCCGGGACGATGCCCAGCGGGTTCAGGTCCCCCTCGCGGGCGAGGACGTAGGTGGACTCCACGCCGGGGATGCCGCGCAGTCCGAAGACCACCAGGGCGATCAGGCCCATGACGGTCGTGGTCACCGGCAGGTGCCACCAGCTGTGAGGCCGGATGTCGTCGAGAGTCTTCTGGACGGCGGAGTCGTCCTTGACGACCACGGGTGCGGTGCTCATCGCTCCTCCTCCTGCGCGTCGGTGCTGCCCTGGCCCGGCTCGCTCGAGCCGCCCGGTTCCTCCGCCGGGTCAGGCCCTGGCGGCTCTCCCTGCGCGGTCTCGTACGCAGACCCGGTCCGGGAGCCGGGCACAGAACCGTCCGGTGCGGTGGTGGCCGGTGCTGTCGTCTCCCCGGCTCCGGTGCGCGAGGACGCAGTGGAGGCCTCTGCGGCCACCGCGGCGGCGCCCGAGGCGACGGCACCCTTCTCGGCGCCGGTCCGTGCCCGGCGGGCACGGCGCACGCGGGCACCGGCGCCGGGGTTGTCGATGCGGCGCAGACCGATCAGGGTGCGCACCAGCGGCGGCGCGGCGATGAACAGCACGACCAGCACCTGGATCACCTGGACCAGGTCCAGCGGGACCCCTGGTTGGTCTCCATGAAGCGCCCACCGGTGGACAGCGCCGCGAACAGCAGGCCGGCCAGGACGATCCCGACGGGACCGGAGCGGCCCAGCAGCGCGACGGTGATCGCGTCGAAGCCGATGTTGCCGGCCACCCCTCCGTCAGACGACGCTCGGTGCCCAGCACGTGCACCGCACCGGCGAGGCCCACCAGGGCGCCCGCGACGGCGAGGACCAGGAAGGCGGTCCGGCCGGGGAGATGCCGGCGACCTGCGCGGCACGCGGGTTGGAGCCGACGGCCCGGAAGTGGAAGCCGATGGTGGAGCGGCTCATCAGCCACCACAGCAGCACTGCGGCGCCGGCGGCGATGAACAGGCCGGCATGGAGCCGGAAGCCGCTGCCCAGCAGCTGCGGCAGCACCGCGTTCTCCCCACCGAGGGCGAGGTGGGCTGGGACTGGTTCGCACCGGTGAACGCCGCGGTCTTCAGCGCGAAGAACAGCAGGTAGGTCGCGATCCAGTTCAGCATGATGGTGCTGATGACCTCGTTGGCGCCGAAGCGAGCCTTGAGGAAGCCTGCGATCCCGCCCCAGAGGCCACCGGCGAGGACGCCTGCGAGCAGGCACGCCACGAGATGGAGCACGACGGGCAGATCGACGCTGAAGCCGACGTAGCCCGCAGCCATCGCGCCCACGATCAGCTGGCCGGTGCCGCCGATGTTGAACAAACCTGCGCGGAAGCTGACAGCCATGCCCGCCGCCGCGATGATGAGCGGGGTGCCGACGGTGAGGGTCTCGGTCAGGGGGCGCAGACCTGCGGCGAGCGCGGGCAGCAGCACATAGGTGCCTGAGCCGCCCGCCTCGCGGACATCCTCCGCGACCCGGGAGAAGCCGGGCCCGTCGAAGATCGCGCCGCGGAACATCGCGCCATAGGCCTGCGTGACGGACTGCCAGATGGCGGTCAGCGCGTCGGTGGGCCGGGCGAAGAAGTACCCGAGGGTCTCCCGGACCTCCTGATCGGCGATGACGATCAGCACGGAGCCGATCAGGAAGGCGAACACGAAGCTCATCACGACCACGAGCACGTCGCCGCGGGCGATCTTCTGCAGCGTCCTGGCCAGGGCCGTCTCCGCGCTCTGCTCAGGCGGAGGTGGTGCGTCGGTGCTTCCTGCCCCGACGCCGGGAGCGGAGCCGGAGGTCTCGGTCACGGTGCTCATGTGTCCATCTCCTTCCGCTCGTTCCTCGCAGTTCGTCGACGAACGGTGCTCATACGTCCATCTCCTTCCGCTCGTTCCTCGCAGTTCGTCGACGAACGGTGCTCATGTGATCTCTCCTTCGTCGGCCAGCTGGGAGTCGGCGGTCCGGGCTCCGGAGGCGACCGCCTCACGGGCGGCCTCGACGGTGTATCCGGCCATCATCAGGCCCAGCACATCGCGGTCCTCGTCCCCGGGCACGATCCCCAGGATCTTGCCGCGGTACATCACGGCGATGCGGTCCGCGAGCTGGGTGACCTCGTCCAGCTCGGTGGAGACGATCACCACGGGGGTGCCCTTGTCACGCTCATCGAGGATGCGGCGGTGGAGGAACTCGATCGATCCCACGTCGACGCCGCGGGTGGGCTGGGAGGCGATCAGCAGGGCGAGCTCGCGGTTGAGGGCCCGGGCCATGACGACCTTCTGCTGATTGCCCCGGACAGGGTGGAGACCGCGGCGGTCGAGGAGCCGGTGCGGATGTCGAACTCCGGGATCAGCTTCTGAGCGTTCTGTTTGATGACCTTGAGGGACATTGCCAGCGGGCTGCCGTACGGGGCGCGGTCGTGCTGATCGAGCACGAGGTTCTCAGCGACCGAGAAGTCGGCGACCAGGGCGTCGTGGGTGCGGTCCTCGGGGACGAAGCCGACCCCCGCGTCGAGCACCTGCTTGGTGCTGCGTCCCACCAGCTCGCGGCCTTCGAGGGTCGCGGAGCCGTGCACGGTCTCCTGCAGCCCCAGCAGCGCCTCGGTGACCTCCGTCTGTCCGTTCCCCTGGACGCCCGCGATCGCGAGCACCTCTCCGTGGCGTACGTCGAAGGAGACATCATCGAGGGTACGGATGCCGGCGACGTCGGTGACGCGCAGGTCAGTGACCCTGAGCGCGACCTCTCCCGGGCTCGCCTCGGCCTTGTCCTGTGCGAGGGAGACCTGGCGCCCCACCATGAGGGAGGCGAGCTCTGCCTGGTCCGCGGAGGGATCCGCCTCCCCACGACCTTGCCGCGGCGGATCACGGTGATGCGGTCGGAGACCGCCTTGACCTCGCGGAGCTTGTGGGTGATGAACACGATCGAGGTGCCCTCGTCGCGCAGCTGACGCATGATCTCCATCAGCTCGTCGGTCTCGTGAGGGGTGAGCACGGCGGTGGGCTCGTCCAGCACGAGGACCTCGGCGCGGCGGCTGAGGGCCTTGATGATCTCGACCCGCTGCTGTGCGCCGACGGGGAGGTCCTCCACCAGCGCATCCGGGTCCAGGTCGAAGCCGAAGCGGGCGGAGATCTCACGCACCAGCTTCCTGGCCGCGGCCAGGTCGAGCAGACCGCCCTTGGTCGGCTCGTGGCCCAGCACCATGTTCTCGGCGACGGTGAAGACGGGGACCAGCATGAAGTGCTGATGCACCATGCCGATCCCGGCGTCCATCGCCTCTCCGGGGTCCGCGAAGCTGACGGGCTCGCCGTCGATCACGATCTGACCGCCGTCGGGGCGATACAGCCCGTACAGCACGTTCATCAGGGTGGACTTGCCGGCCCCGTTCTCGCCCAGCAGGGAGTGGATCTCCCCGGGCTCGACGATGAGGTCGATGGCGTCATTGGCCACGAACGACCCGAAGGTCTTCGTGATCCCGCGCAGTTCGAGCTTCACAGCACTCGCTTCCGTCGGTGCCGGCCGAGATCGTCGACCGAGCGGTGTCGAGACATGGGACGCGGTCCCCGCCCTCGCGGACGGGGACCGCGCTCATGTCATCTGATCAGGCTCCTGCGGGAGAGCCCTTGGACTCGACGACCACGGTGCCGTCGATGATCTCCTGCGTGAGGGCGTCCAGCTCCTCGTCGAGCTCTGCGGGGACATCATCCTCGAAGTCGTGGTACGGGGCCAGGCCCACGCCACCGTTCTCGAGGGTGCCGACGTACGGGGTGCCGTCGAACTCTCCGCCGGCAGCACCGGTGATGACGTCCTCGACGCCCACGGTCATCTCCTTCATGACGGAGGTGAGGATGACCGACTGCGCATCGGCGTCGGCGGAGTTGGTCTCGTAACCGTCCGCGTCCACCCAGATCACCTTGCGGTCATCACCCTCCTTGGCGGAGGCGAGGGTGCCTGCACCGACGGGGCCGGCGACCGGCATGACGATGTCCGCGCCGGCGTTGTAGAACTCGTCGGAGACGGCCTTGCCCTTGGACTGGTCCTCGAAGGTGCCCACGATGGAGCCCTGCTGGGACTCCTTGTTCCAGCCGAGCACCTCGACCTCGGTGTCATGGGTGTCGTTGTAGTGCGCGACGCCGTCGGCGTAGCCGTCCATGAAGATGGTGACGGTGGGGATGTCCATGCCGCCGTAGGTGGCGACCTTCCCGGTCTCGGTCATCCCGGCGGCGAGGTAGCCGGCCAGGAACGCGGCCTGGGCGGTGTCGAACTCGAGCGGCTTGACGTTGTCGAGCTCGATCGGGTTGCCGTCGGCGTCCTGGGCGGCCGAGTCGACGATCGCGAAGTCGGTGCCCTCGTTGGCCTGCGCCGCGGCGCCGGTGGCCGGTGCCAGCAGGAAGCCGACGGTGATGATCAGGTCGCAGCCCTCGGTCACCATGTTGTTGATGTTCGGGGCGAAGTCCGAGTCGGAGGTGGACTCGGCGGTCTGCGTCTCGACGCCGAGGTTGTCCTTGGCCGACATCAGTCCGTTGTAGCTGGACTCGTTGAACGACTTGTCGTCCCAGCCGCCGGCGTCGGAGACCATGCAGGCCTTGTAGTCGCTCGAGCCGCCGCCGGCGTCGCTGCCACCGCCGCCTCCTGCGGTCTCCTCCGGCGCGGTGCCGCAGGCGGCGAGGGTCA
The DNA here is from genome assembly GCF_014400405.1 of Brachybacterium sp. Z12. Lineage (GTDB taxonomy): Bacteria > Actinomycetota > Actinomycetes > Actinomycetales > Dermabacteraceae > Brachybacterium. The sequence continues at coordinate 2,365,479 of NZ_CP060496.1, forward strand.
GGGCGCCGGCGCCGACCAGGGCGAGCGCACGCGTGATGTTCTTCATGAAGGTTCCTTCGGTTCGGGTGCGGGGCCGGGTGCGCCCCGTGGGGTCCGTGGCGACAGCGTTGTCGCGGTGCGACTTGGACCATAGCCTCGTGGAACGCCGCCCGGGCGTTCCTGCGGTCCCGGTCCGTGAACCGTTATGAAATCGACGCGGATGTGACGTATGGGCGCAGAGGTGACATCAGGCCTCCCTCGCCCGACACCGGCGGCCCGCTCAGACCGGGAGCAGGTCCCGCTGCACGCAGGCGGCGGCGAGCACCGAGGCGCCGATGCCGATCGCGCGCTCGTCGATCATCAGGTCCCCCATGTGGAGGTCGTAGGTGCGCCCACCGGGCGTGCGGGTGCCGAGGCGCGCGAGTGCTCCGGGCACCTTCTCGAGGTACCAGGCGAAGTCCTCGCCGCCGAGGGACTGCGCGGTCGGGTCGAGGTTGTCGCGGCCGAGCACTCCGCGCACCGCGGCGGCGAGCACCTCGACGCTGTCGGCGCTGTTGGAGACCGGCGGCACGCCTCGGTCATGGGCGACCCGGGCTTCCACGCCCCAGGGGCGCACGAGGTCCGCGAGCACCGATTCCAGCAGCTCCTCGGCCTGGTCCCAGGCGTCATGGTCGAGGCAGCGCAGCGTCCCCTCGAGGGTGCCGCTGCTCGGAATCGCGTTGAAGGCCGAGCCGGCGTGGATGCTGCCCCAGGTGAGGTTCACCCCGGAGCGCGGATCCATGCGGCGCGTGAGCGCGGCTGGCAGCTGGGTGGCGATGGAGCTGAGCGCGTAGACCAGGTCCTGCGTGAGATGCGGGCGGGAGGTGTGGCCGCCGGCGCCGCGCACCTGGATCTTGACCGGGTCCGTGGCGGAGGTGATCGGGCCCGTCTTCAGCCCGACGTGCCCGACGTCGACACCGGGGTCGCAGTGCAGGGCGAGGATCGAGTCGACCCCGTCCAGCACGTTCTGCCCGATCAGCTCGAGCGCTCCGCAGGGATGCATCTCCTCTGCGGGCTGGAAGATCAGCCGTACCCCTCGATGCAGGCCCCCGGCGTCGGCGACACGGACCAGCGCTGTCGCCGCGCCGAGCACCGCGCTCATGTGGACGTCATGACCGCAGGCATGGGAGACGCCCTCGACGGTGGAACGGAAGGAGACGGGGCTGAGCTCTGGGATTCCGAGCGCGTCCATGTCGGCGCGCAGGGCCATCAGCCCGAGGCTCGGATCGTTGCCGGGGATGTCGCAGTACAGGCCGGTGTGCGCCATCCGCTGCGGGGTGAGCCCCAGCGTTCCGAGCCGTTCGGCGATGAAGTCGGTGGTGGCGTGCTCCTGGTGCGAGAGCTCGGGGTGCCGGTGGAGATGGCGCCTGACGTCCCTGAGGTCCGCGGATCTCTCCTCCACCGTCCTGGCGATCAGCCCCTCCGGGCCCAGCATCGACCGCTGCTGCGCGGTGCCCAGCAGCACCTGCTGTGTCTGCTCCACCTGTGCACTCCTGTGCTCCGTCGGAACGGCCGTCGGCGCGGTTCGCCGAGGCCGGGTGCCGTTCGCGGTGGCCGCTGCGGGCGGCCGACGTCAGCGCAGGTGTCCCAGTCCTCGCGCGTCGAGGCGGGCGACGAGCGCCGAGAGATCCTGCGCCTGCTCGTCGGCGAGCACCAGCAGCGCGTCCTCGGTGTCGACGATGCTGATGCCGTCCAGCCCGACCAGGGCGATGTGGCGATCCGTGGAACCGTACACCGTGGCCCGGGACGAGATGGCATCGACTCCGGCGCCGCCCAGCACCTGGACATCGGAGCCGTCGTCCGTCGTCCCGTGGCTGCTCGCGGCCCTCTTCTCCCGGAGCTGACGCGCGAGAGCGGCGAAGTCGCCGACGTCGTCCCAGTCGAAGTCGGTGGGGACGACGGCGACCTTCCCGAGCGCGGCGAGCGGTTCGGCCAGGGCGTGGTCGATCGCGATCGCTGTCAGCTGGGGCCAGATCCGTTCGAGCACCTCGTCATAGTCCTCGGTGCCGTGCGCGGCAGCGATCTCGCGCACGCCTCGGGCCAGCGGCGGGATCTGCGCCGCGAGCTCGTCGAGCAGGACCGATGCGCGCACCACGAACATGCCGGCGTTCCAGAGGAAGCGCCCGGTGGCCAGGAACTGCTCCGCACGGGCGAGCTCCGGCTTCTCGACGAACCGGACGACGGGCAGGGCGCCGGTCGCGTGCAGCGCCTCGTCGACGCCCTCCCCTCGCCGGCCCCGGGGGCGGACTGCTCGATGTACCCGAAGCCGGTGGCCGGGTACGTCGGAGTGATCCCGAGGGTCACCAGGTATCCGAGCTCCGCCGCCTCCCGCGCCATCGTCACGGCGCGGGCGAAGGACTCCACGTCGTCGATGAGGTGGTCGGCGGCGAAGGAGCCGATCACCGCATCGGGCAGTTCACGCTCGACCAGGGCCGCGGCCAGGGCGATGGCCGGCATCGAGTTGCGCGGCGAGGGCTCCGCGACCACCTGGCCGGCTCCCGGCGCATCGAGCTGCTCTTGCACAGCCGGTTCGTGATCGACGCCGGTGACCACGATCGGCGGGCGATCGGCGAGAGGCGCGAGCCGGTCGAGGGTGCGCTGCAGGAGGGATCGCCCCTCACCCCTCAGATCGAGCAGGAACTTCGGCCGCGCACGGCGTGAGAGCGGCCACAGTCGCGTGCCGGCACCGCCGGCAGGGACCACGGGGATGAAAGGGGCCTGGGGCATAGGCCCAGCGTATCCGCCTGAGCGCCGCCGCCGAGGTGAGTGCGCGGATGTCGCCGTGCACCGCGTCGGAGCGGGCTGCACCTGTCCTGCCCGGTGCTACGCTGGAGTGGCCCCTGTCGGGGGCGATGATGATGTCGCCGTGTCGTGAAGTGGCCCCTGTGGCGCCACACCGCGATGGTCGCCCGGAGCACTGCCCGGAACGGCCGCGCGCCGCACTCCGCGGCATCTCATCACCGTTCCCGGCTTCATCCCGACGCTTCTGGAGGATCTCCGTGGCTTCAGCCCAATCCGGGACGCTCTATCGCGGACGCGAGGGCATGTGGTCCTGGGTCGCCCACCGCATCTCAGGAATGCTCATCTTCCTGTTCCTGCTGGTGCACGTCCTGGACACTGCGCTCGTGCGCGTCTCCCCGAGGCGTACAACGAGGTGATCGGGCACTACAAGACCGTGGTGTTCGGCCTCGGCGAGGTCGGCCTCGTCGGCGCGATCCTCTTCCACGCCCTCAACGGCCTGCGCATCATCCTGGTGGACTTCTGGTCCCAGGGGACCAAGCGTCAGCGCGGCCTGTTCTGGGGCGTCGTGATCGTGTGGGCCGTCCTCATGGCCGGCTTCCTGCCCCGCCACCTCATGCACATGTTCGGAGCGTGACCATGAGTGCACAGACCGGAACTTCCATCCCCGATCCCACCACCCGCTACCGCCGCACCGGCCAGCGCGGGCTCAACTCCGAGATGCTCTCGTGGTTGTTCATGCGCGCCTCCGGTGTGCTGCTGGTGATCCTCGTCTTCGGCCACCTCTTCGTGAACCTCTGGCTCGGCCAGGGGGTCCAGGGCATCGACTTCGCCTTCGTCGGCGGCAAGTGGGCCTCGCCCTTCTGGCAGGTCTGGGACCTGCTGATGCTGTGGCTGGGCCTGCTGCACGGTGGCAACGGCGTGCGGACGATCATCAACGACTACGCCCGCAGCGACCGCCTCCGCATGGTCCTCAAGGGCCTGCTCTACTTCGCCGTGATCGTCACGATCGTCCTGGGCACCCTGGTGATCTTCACCTTCGATCCGTGCCCGGTCGGCGCTGAGCCGAGCCTGCTGCCCTCCTTCTGCGAGGGCTGACGCCTCTGGGCGGTCGGTGCTCCCACCGGCCGCCCTCCCTCTTCCCGGTCGACCTGAAACGGAGCAGTCACCAGACATGCAGACCCATAACTACGACGTGGTGATCGTCGGCGCCGGCGGCGCCGGCATGCGCGCCGCCCTGGAGTCCTCCAAGGACGCCCGCACCGCAGTCGTCACCAAGCTCTACCCCACGCGCTCCCACACCGGCGCGGCGCAGGGCGGCATGTGCGCCGCCCTGGCCAACGTCGAGGAGGACAACTGGGAGTGGCACACCTACGACACCGTCAAGGGCGGTGACTACCTGGTGGATCAGGACGCCGCCGAGGTGATGGCCAAGGAGGCCATCGACGCGGTGCTCGATCTGGAGAAGATGGGCCTGCCCTTCAACCGCACGCCCGAGGGCAAGATCGACCAGCGTCGGTTCGGCGGCCACACCCGTGACCACGGCGAGGCCCCTGTGCGCCGCGCCTGCTACGCCGCGGACCGCACCGGCCACATGATCCTCCAGACCCTCTACCAGAACTGTGTCAAGCAGCAGGTGGAGTTCTTCAACGAGTACTACGTGCTCGACGTCCTGATGACCGGCGATCCCCGCACCGATGAGGGCATCCGCGCCTCCGGCGTGGTGACCTACGAGCTCGCCACCGGAGAGATCCACATCTTCCGCGCGAAGTCCGTGATCTTCGCCAGCGGCGGCTTCGGCAAGATCTTCAAGACCACCTCGAACGCCCACACCCTCACCGGTGACGGCCCCGCGATGGCCTTCCGTCGCGGCATCCCGCTCGAGGACATGGAGTTCTTCCAGTTCCACCCGACGGGCCTCGCCGGCCTCGGCATCCTGCTCTCGGAGGCAGCTCGCGGTGAGGGCGGCATCCTGCGCAACAGCGAGATGGAGCGCTTCATGGAGCGCTACGCCCCCACGCTGAAGGACCTCGCCCCGCGCGACGTGGTGGCGCGGGCGATGGCCAACGAGGTGCGGGAGGGACGCGGCGCCGGCCCGAACAAGGACTACGTCTACCTCGACCTGACCCACCTCGAGCCCGCGCACATCGATGCGAAGCTCCCGGACATCACCGAGTTCGCCCGCACCTACCTGGGCGTCGAGCCCTACACGGAGCCGGTCCCGGTCTTCCCGACCGCGCACTACGGCATGGGAGGTATCCCCACCAACATCCGCGGTGAGGTGCTCGCGAACGCGACCGATGTGATCCCCGGCCTGTACGCCGCAGGTGAGACCGCCTGCGTCTCGGTGCACGGAGGCAACCGCCTGGGCACCAACTCACTGCTGGACATCAACGTCTTCGGTCGCCGCGCCGGCATCGCCGCCGCGGAGCACGCCGCGACGGTCGATATGCCCGAGCTGCCCGAGGGCCTCGAGCAGCCCACCGTGGAGCTGCTCGAGCGGCTGCGCGACCGTCCCGCCACCGAGGACCGCATCGCCGATATCCGCAGCGCGCTGCAGGAGACGATGGACGCGAACGTCCAGGTGTTCCGCACCGATGAGACCTGCCGCAAGGCTCTGGCCGACATCAAGGAGCTCAAGAAGCGTTACGAGACCGTCGCGATCCAGGACAAGGGCCGGCGCTACAACCTGGACCTCATGGAAGCGGTCGAGCTCGGGTTCCTGCTGGATCTCGCGGAGATCGTCGCCCTCGGCGCGCTCAACCGCAAGGAGTCGCGCGGCGGCCACTTCCGCGAGGACTACGAGGCACGCGATGACGTCAACTACCTCAAGCACACCATGGCCTACCGCACCCTCCCGGGTGAGGAGGGTGTCGAGGGCACCTCGATCCGTCTGGGCACCAAGCCCGTCGTGATCACCCGTTATGAGCCGAAGGAGCGTACGTTCTGATGACTGCCGTCGCTGAGAAGCCCCAGGCCGAGACCGGTGCGGAAGAGATCCCCTCGTTCGAGGTGACGCTGCGCATCGCGCGCTTCAACCCCGAGGACGACAAGGGCACCCACTGGGAGGACTTCACCGTCACGATGCACGGCACCGACCGTGTGCTGGATGCCATGCACGAGATCAAGTGGCACATCGACGGTTCGCTCACCTTCCGCCGCTCCTGTGCGCACGGCATCTGCGGTTCGGACGCCATGCGGATCAACGGCCGCAACCGTCTGGCCTGCAAGACGCTGCTGAAGGATCTCGACATCAACAAGCCGATCACCGTCGAGCCCATCAAGGGCCTGCCGGTCGAGAAGGACCTGATCGTCGACATGGAGCCGTTCTTCGACTCCTACAAGGAGGTCATGCCGTTCTTGATCGCCAAGGGTCAGGAGCCCAGCCGCGAGCGGCTGCAGTCGGCGGAGGAGCGCGAGCGCTTCGATGACACCACCAAGTGCATCCTCTGCGCCGCCTGCACCTCGTCCTGCCCGGTGTTCTGGACCGACGGTCAGTACTTCGGCCCGGCAGCGATCGTCAACGCGCACCGCTTCATCTTCGACTCCCGTGATGACGCCGGCGAGCAGCGCCTGGAGATCCTGAACTCCAAGGAGGGCGTGTGGCGCTGCCGCACCACCTTCAACTGCACCGAGGCGTGCCCCCGCGGCATCCAGGTGACCAAGGCGATCGCCGAGGTCAAGCAGGCAGTGATCTCCGGCCGCGTCTGAGCCGCGTCGCCGGTCCGGGTCTGTCAGGCCCCGCCGCAACGCACTGAGGACCGATGTTCATCGCGAACATCGGTCCTCAGTGCGTTGCGACCGCCCGCGGGCGGTCAGGAGTAGCTGACCACCAGCGGCGCATGGTCGGACCAGCGCGTGTCGTAGCTCGGCGCCCGATCCACCTGCGCGGAGGTGGCCTTGGCGGCGAGCTCCTCGGTGGCGAGCTGATAGTCGATGCGCCAGCCCGCGTCGTTGTCGAAGGCCTTCCCACGCTGCGACCACCAGGTGTACGGGCCGGGACCGTCGCCGTGGAGGGCGCGGTGGACGTCGATGAAGCCCGCATCGGTGGTGAGACGGTCGAGGTAGGCGCGCTCCTCGGGCAGGAAGCCGGCGGACTTCAGGTTGCCCTTCCAGTTCTTGATGTCCCATTCGGTGTGGGCGATGTTGATGTCGCCGGTGAGCACCACGTGGCGCCCGTCGGCGCGCAGCGCCTCCAGGCGCAGCATCATCGCGTCGAGGAAGGCGTACTTGTCGACCATCGTCTGCGGCTTCTCGGTGTTGCCCGAGTGCATGTAGCAGGAGATGACGGTCAGCGCCGTGCCGTCTCCGAGGGGGTCATCGAGATCCGCCTCGAGCCAGCGACCGGTGTGGGAGTCCGCGTCGAGACCGGGCAAGCCGCGGCGCACCCCTCCAGGTCGATGCGCTCGAGCGAGGTGCGGGCCGCGATCGCGACGCCCGCGCGGCCCTTCAGCTGGGAGACCTCGCCCACGATGGTCCACCCCCCCCCCACGAGACCGGCCAGCAGCTCCTCGGGGGCGCGCACCTCCTGCAGGGTGATGACATCCGCGGCCGTGGAGGCGAGCCAGTCGCCCATCCCCTTCCGGGCGGCGGCGCGCAGGCCGTTGACGTTGACGGTGGCGATGGTGAAGGTCACTCGGACTCCTGGATCCCGGCGGCGCGCTCGGCCGCCTCGACGACGTTCTTCAGCAGCAGCGCGCGGGTCATCGGCCCGACGCCGCCGGGGTTGGGGCTCAGCCAGCCGGCGACCTCGGCCGCAGCGGGGTCGACGTCCCCGACGAGCTTCGCCCTGCCGCCGTCCGGGTCCTCCTGGCGGGAGACGCCGACGTCGAGCACGATCGCGCCGGGCTTGACGTCCTCGGCGCGCACCAGGTGCTTGGCACCGGCGGCGGCGACGATCACGTCGGCGCGACGCAGATGCGCGGGCAGATCCGCGGTGCCGGTATGGCAGAGGGTGACTGTCGCGTTGTACTCGCGCCGGGTCAGCAGCGCGCCGATGGAGCGGCCGACGGTGACCCCGCGCCCGACCACGACAACGTCCTTGCCGCGGAAGTCCTGTCCGTGTCGCTCGACCAGCTCGATCACCGCGCGCGGGGTGCAGGGCAGCGGGGTGTCGATCTGCGTGTAGGCGTTGAGCACGAGGCGGCCGAGGTTGGTCGGATGCAGCCCGTCAGCGTCCTTGGCCGGGTCGATCCGCTCGAGGATCGCGTCGGTGTCGATCTGCTTCGGCAACGGGAGCTGCACGATGTAGCCGGTGCAGGCGGGATCGGCGTTGAGCTCGTCGACGACGGCCTCGACGTCAGCCTGGCTGGCGTCGGCCGGGAGGTGGCGCTGGATCGAGTTCAGCCCGATCTGCTCGCTGTCGCGGTGCTTGCCGCGCACATAGGCGGCGCTGCCGGGATCCTCCCCCACCAGGACCGTCGCGAGGCCAGGGCGCTGATGTCCGCCCTCGACCAGGCGCGCCACACGGTCGCTGAGCTCCTCCTTGATCGCCTTCGCAGTGGCCTTGCCGTCGAGGATCTGGGCCGTCATGGCGCTCCTTGATGTCGCTGGGGTGGAGGGTGGGTGGTGCCCGCCGGGGGACGTGCGTGGGGCCCGGCGCTGTGTGCCGGGCCCCACGATGTCGCTCAGTACTGCTGGAGATCGGTGTACAGCGGCTTCGAGGCCGCGAGGGCCTCGGTGCGCTTGCGCAGGTCTGCGAGGTCGGCGCCGCCGGTCAGTGCGAGAGCGATGATATCGGCGACTTCGGTGAACTCCTCGGCGCCGAAACCGCGGGTGGCCAGCGCCGGGGTGCCGATGCGCAGCCCGGAGGTGACCCGCGGCGGGCGCGGATCGTTGGGGACGGCGTTGCGGTTGACGGTGATGCCGGCCTCGTGGAGGCGGTCCTCGGCCTGCTGGCCATCGAGCTCGCTGTCCACGAGGTCCACCAGCACCAGGTGCACGTCGGTGCCGCCGGAGATCAGCTTCACACCCGCCGCCTTGGCGTCCTCGGCCTGCAGCCGCTCGGCGAGAAGCTTCGCGCCCTCGAGGGTGCGGGCCTGACGGTCCTTGAAGTCCTCGGTGGCGGCGACCTTGAGGGCCACTGCCTTCGCCGCGATCACGTGCATCAGCGGGCCGCCCTGCTGACCGGGGAACACCGCGGAGTCGATCTTCTTGGCCCACTTCTCCTTGCACAGGATCATGCCGGAGCGGGGGCCGCCGATGGTCTTGTGGATGGTGGTCGAGACCACGTCCGCGTAGGGGACGGGGCTGGGGTGCAGGCCCGCGGCGACCAGCCCGGCGAAGTGAGCCATGTCCACCCAGAGGATCGCGCCGACCTCGTCAGCGATCTCGCGGAACGCCGCGAAGTCGAGCTGCCGGGTGTACGCGGACCAGCCGGCGACGATCACCTTGGGCTGCTCCGCGACGGCCAGCTCGCGCACCTTGTCCATGTCGATCTGGCCGGTGTCGGCCTCGGTCTCATAGGCGACGATCTCGTAGAGACGGCCGGAGAAGTTGATCTTCATCCCGTGGGTGAGGTGGCCGCCGTGTGCGAGCGAGAGGCCCATCAGCTTGTCGCCGGGACGGGCCAGTGCATGCATCACGGCCGCGTTCGCGGAGGCACCGGAGTGCGGCTGGACGTTCGCGTGCTCGGCGCCGAACAGCTCCTTCGCGCGGTCGATCGCAATCTGCTCGGCGACGTCGACCTCTTCGCAACCGCCGTAGTAGCGGCGACCCGGGTACCCCTCGGCGTACTTGTTGGTGAGCACCGATCCCTGGGCCTGGAGCACGGCCCGGGGGACGAAGTTCTCGCTGGCGATCATCTCGAGCGTGCGCTGCTGGCGGGACAGCTCGCGGTCGAGCACCTGGGCGATGTCCGGGTCGAGCTCGGCGATGGACTGGTCGAGGACGTTCACGGGGCCTCCTGCAGGGACGGGGCGGATCGGCGATGGACGCCGTCGGGCCATCTTAGGACGGTGGGCGCTCTGCCCGCTGTCGGGGTCAGAGTTCGATGCCGAGTCGGACGGGCTCGGGGACCAGGTGCACGCCGAAGGTCTCCTGGACCCGTCCCTGGACGTCGCGGGCGAGGGCCGCGAGGTCCTCGCTGCCGGCTCCGCCGCGGTTGGTCAGCGCCAGCGAGTGCTTGGTCGAGACCGATGCCCGCGCACCCAGCGCGTGGCCGCGCTCGATGCCCGCCTGGCTGATCAGCCAGGCAGCGCTCGTCTTGACCCGTCCGCCGCCCGCATCGAAGCGCGGGGCAGCCGCCGGCAGGCGGTCGGCGGCGTCCGCCTCGAGGATCGGATTGGTGAAGAAGGAGCCTGCGCTCCAGGTGTCGTGGTCGAGCGGGTCGAGGACCATGCCCTTGGCCGCACGGATCCGCAGCACGGTCTCGCGCACCTGGTCCATCGGTGCCCTCTGCCCCACTTCCACGCCGAGCGCCTCGGCGAGCTGGGCGTAGCGGATCGGCGCCGAGCGCGAGCCGATGGTGTGCTGGAAGGTCACCGAGAGCACCACGTAGCGGCCGGTGGCGGAGGCCACAGGCCCCGCATACCGAGTGCGCTTGAAGATGCTGTCGCGGTAGGAGAAGTCACAGTCCGCGGCGAAGAAGGTGCGCACGGCGTTCTTCTCCCGGTCCCAGGTGCGCACCCGGGAGATGGTCGCAGAGACCTCCTGGCCGTAGGCGCCCACGTTCTGGATCGGGGTCGCGCCGACGGTGCCGGGGATCCCTGAGAGCGCCTCGATCCCGACCATCTCCCGAGCGATCGCATAGCGCACCGCCCGGTCCCAGTTCACGCCCGCGAAGTACTCCACGATGGCGCCGCCGCAGGTGGGGTCCAGGGGTGTGAGCTCGGCCGGATCCACCGGGATGCCGTCGGGCTCTCCTGAAGCACCGACCTCGCAGGTCGCGTCCAGCAGCGGCGGGTCCTCGGGATCGCGCAGCAGCACAACGGTGCCCTCGAACGGCTCATCGGAGGCGACCAGGTTCGAGCCGCCGCCGAGCACGAGCAGCTGCTCCCCGCCGCGTCGGCCGCCGCCACCGCCTCGATGGCCTCCTCGGCGGTGCGGGCCTCGACGAGCTTCCCGATCTCCCCGCCGATGCGGAGCGTGGTCAGGTCGGAGAGCCTCATGCCGTGCCCTGTCCGTCCCGTCCTGCACCGACGGGCAGGGCAAGGGTGGCGCGGGCACGGCCGAGCACCTTGGTGCCGTCGACCTCGGCGGTCAGGTCCACCCGGGCGGTGCCCTTCTCCTCGTCGAGCGCACCGACGACGGCGACCACCTCGAGGATCGCGGAGCCGGTGGCCGGCACCGGGATCGGCTGGGTGAACCGGGTCGAGTACGCGCGTACAGCGGTGGGATCCGCGATCGCGTCGAGCAGGCCGGTGATCGCGGTGCCCATGGTGAGCATGCCGTGGGCGATCACCCCGGGCAGTCCGGCTTCGGTGGCGACGGTGTCGTTGTAGTGGATGGGGTTGAAATCACCGGAGGCGCCGGCGTAGCGCACGAGGGTGTCGCGGGTGATCTCGTGGCGGGTGCGGGCGAGCTCCTGGCCGACGGCGAGGTCGGTGAGGTCCACGGGGGCGGGTGAGGCGGTGGTCATATCTGCTCCTGGGTTCCGGGGAGTCGGGCGGACGGGGCGGGGTCAGTCGCCGCGGACGACCAGCATGCTGCGCACGCTGGCGACGTCGGCGCCGGACTCCTCGGTCAGGTCCACGCGCGTGGAGACCATCGCATGGCCGCCGGCCGCTCGGACCGATTCCACGGTGAGGGTCGGGATGAGCCGGTCCCCCGCGACGACGGGACGGTGCAGGGTGAAGGTCTCCTCGCCGTGAACCACGCGGCGGAAGTCGATCCCGGCCGCCGGATCCTCGATGTACTGCGCCTCGGTGGCTTGCGCGAGGGAGACCAGGAAGGTCGGCGGGGCCACCACATCGGCGTGCCCCGGCGCTGCGCGCGGCCTCGGGATCGGTGTGGAGCGGGGAGGAGGCGCCGGTGGCACGGGCGAACTCGATGATCTTCGCGGCGGAGACCGTGTGCACGGGGCCTGCCGGGTAGCTGCGCCCGGCGAAGGCGGGGTCGGGTGTGGTGGTCATGACGTCTCCCGAGGTCGGGTCGGCTGGGCCGACGGATGCGGACTCCCCGATCATCTCACCGCTGAGCCCCGGGGACCGATCTGGCATACGGCCGGGCCGAGGCGCCGGCGCCCTGTTCCGGGACAGGGAATGACGAAGGCCACCCGGTCAGATGCCGGGTGGCCTTCGTGGAAGTGCGGTGGCCCGCTCAGCGGGTCTCGCGGTGAGCCGTCTGCTTGCCGCAGGTCGGGCAGAACTTCGAGAGCTCCAGCCGATCCGGGGTGTTGCGACGGTTCTTCTTGGTGATGTAGTTGCGCGCCTTGCAGTCAACACAAGCCATGGTGATCTTGGGACGCACGTCAGAGCTCTTGCTCGCCACGGTTCGCCTCTTTCGTCCGGGTGGCGCGCTCCGCAGCGCGCCTCGTGGGTCCCCGTGCTCGGGGGATGTGGATACTCCACTCCGGTGGTGACCGGCGTGGTACCGAGGGCGGGGATCGAACCCGCGACCTCACGATTATGAGTCGTGCGCTCTAACCGTCTGAGCTACCCCGGCTTGACCGATGAAGCGGCCCGATCTCGAATGAGACCGGGCCGCCGCATCCAATCAGAGCCCTGAAAGGGAATCGAACCCTTGACCTTCTCCTTACCATGGAGACGCTCTGCCGACTGAGCTATCAGGGCAACCCGGTGAACCTTACCCGTCTCCTTGCCCGGAGGCAATTCGGGGGCGGGCCCCGGTGCTTCGGGTCACATGGACCCTCCGCAGTGGCAGATGAGGGATTCGAACCCACGAAGGCAATGCCAGCTGATTTACAGTCAGCTCCCTTTGGCCACTCGGGTAATCTGCCATGACTGCTCCCGTTGCCCACCCGACCGAGATCGTGTGGCCGCCGGAAGCGGACCTGAAACAGCATACCGGGACCGCGCCGTCGGCGCGAACCGAGAAGCGGTCCGAAGTGCATGAAGAGCGTCACAGCCCGTCCCGGGCTCGTGGACAGTGAGGCGGCAGCCCCGCGGGGCGGCCGCGCGAAGGAAGGACCCACCGTGGCAGATTCATCGTTCGACGTCGTCAGCAAGCTCGATCGCCAGGAGATCGACAACGCGGTCAACCAGGCCGTCAAGGAGGTCGGGCAGCGATACGACTTCCGGGGCACGGGAGCATCGATCACCCTCAGCGGTGACGAGATCGTGATGGTCGCGAATGCGGAGGAGCGCGTGCTCGCGGTGCTCGATGTGCTGCAGTCCAAGCTCATCCGCCGCGGCATCTCCCTGAAGTCCCTGGACGTCGGGGAGCCGAAGCAGTCCGGCAAGGACATGCGGCTGGCAGCATCGCTCAAGGAGGGCATCGCCACCGAGGACGCCAAGAAGATCTCCAAGCTGATCCGCGACGAGGGCCCCAAGGGCGTCAAGGCGCGGATCGAGGGCGACGAGCTTCGGGTCTCCTCCAAGAGCCGTGACGACCTCCAGTCCGTCATCACCCTGCTGAAGGGGAAGGATCTGGACGTGGCGCTCCAGTTCGTCAACTACCGCTGAGCCGCTCCGGGCGGGGGCCCAGGCCCTCCCTCGCCCGCCGGCGATCCGGCATCCAGGCATGCGAGAAGGCCCCGCACCCCTCATCGGGTGCGGGGCCTTCTCCCACGACGAACCGGGCGATCAGCCCTGGTTCGAGGTCGAGTCCTGCTCCTCAGCATGCTGAGTCAGCTCGGTGCTCTTGGTCTGCAGACCATTGACCAGCTCAGCCACCGCGCCGCCGAAGAAGCTGTTCCAGTCCTCACGGAACGCGTCGTAGTCCGGACCGATCCACTCGACCGAGTTCACCGCATTGTTGGCGGTGATCATCAGCTCGAGAATCTGCTGACCGGCCTCGTTCACGCCCTGCGCGACTTCCCGACCCTCTTCCGGATTCATACCCTTGAAAGCCATGACCTACCCCTTTCGCCCTGTCTCAGAGCTGTAAAACCAACGAAGAAAAGAAACTGCAGAAGCGGGACTCAGGACGACGCGTCGCGCTGCTGCGCAGCGTTCCGGGTCCCACGCTCCGAGAAGTCACCGCACTGCGAAGCGACCTGCTGCGCAAGCTGACCCAGCGCATCGGTGAACTCGCTGACGAAACGGTCCCGGTCCTCACCGGTCCAGTCGAACTCCGCCACGCGCGAGGCGATCTGCTGGAAAACCTGCTGTGCATCCTCGCCGGCAGTCTGGACCTGCTGGGCCATCTGCTCGACAGACTCCGGGGTCATGCCCTTCTTCATGGTGTCCTCCATGTCGTAGTGAAAATCAAGGTCCCACCCACCGGAGAAGACCTCCACGGCCGCTGACCGCTTCCTCGACCCTGTCCCCAGGTGATGACACAACCCTAGGACGCCCACCACCACTTGGCGATGGGGACAACTCCCCATGCCCCTCCCCATCCGTGAAACTCGCCATCCTCCCTGGTCAGCGTCAGCTTCTTCAGCTCCCCCACGTTCTCAGGGCTGTGGATGACCGCGCTGGGCGAGGGTGGTGCGGACCCCACGAGAGGAACCTGGCGCCACATCACCGGGCATGCAAGAAGCCCCGCACCCATCCCGGGTACGGGGCCTTCCACACATAGGTACCCGAGCGCTCAGCCCAGGCTCGCGGTCAGGTCAGCGTCAGGCTCACCGAGTCCTGGATGGCGCGCACAGTCTCGATCTCATCCTCCGCGCTCTCGGCCCCGCAGCTGCCGACGATCTCCAGCACGTCCTTCGCGACGCCTCCACGATCGATCACCGCGTACCGGGCGGCCTGGACCACGGTGGGCCGGCCCGGCTGGGTGTATCCGTACTCGCTGGCGATCCAGGTCATCCCCTCCACCTCGATCTCGCCCGTTCCGAGCTCTTCAAGCTCGGGCAGCGCGGCCTTGCGCTGTTCGAGACCAGCCTGAGCGGCTTCAAGAGTGAAATCGGAGCCGAATCTCTGCACGGTCACCACGACGTTCGCTCGGAAGCGGCCCTCCACCCTGGGCTGCGCGACGGCGACCTGGACCCCGGGACCGTCAAGGTTTCCCAGTCCTCCGGCACCTCGATGCTGATCTGCGGTGGCCCCGGGAAATCGGCGCTCGGGTACTCGATCCTCTTAGCCATGGAATTGCTCCGTTCCTCCCACCACTGACGGCGCTAAACATACCAGTCGGCAACGAGGCCCGAACGGTTCCCCGTCCGGGCCTCGTGCACGGGCGCGAGAGCGAGAGCGTCTCCGTCAGTTCGAGGAGGCCGCGTCCTGCTCCGCGGCGTTCCGCTCGGCCGATTCCCCCAGCTCGTTGACGGAATTCATGATCTGCTGCAGCGCCGGGATCATCTCCCCGGACCACTGCCCGCGGAAGCGATCGGCGTCCGGGCCGGTCCAGTCCACACCCTCGAGACCGCGGGTCAGCTCCTGCTCGATCCGCGTGATCTCCTCCGCCGCGTCCCGGAGCTGGCCAGACATCCGCCGGACCTCTTCGACGTTCATACCCTTCGTGGCGTTCACGGTTCGGGTTCCCCTTCCTGGTGTCTCGCGCCCGCGCCCTGGTCAGTGCACCGGCCTGCTGTCGTGGTCGACAGGGATCACTGTAGAGCGATCGGCGGGCACGGGCCATGGGGAGGAGTCCCCATGGGGATGGCCTGCCGGGAACGCCACCGGATGGCGTGGCTGACCGGGTCGTGCCTGCTGTCCCCGGACGGCCGCGCGCGACCGCTCACCCGGTGGTGACCTGTGCGACCTGCAGTTTCATCGCCCGTCCGCCGTAGACCAGGAAGCCGCGGCCGGCCGGGAAGTCCGCCCGACGGATCCTCCCCAATCCGGTGCCGAGCAGTGAGTCGCCGTCCATGTCGCTGGGCTGGAGGAGCAGACCACGCCGTCCGGCCTTGAAGGGCTGGGCGAGCACGTATGCCTGCGACCAGGAGGCGGATTCGTTCTCGCCCACCACGAACTGGCCCTCCCGGGTGCTGGCCCGGATCAGCTTGTCCAGGTCGTTCTCAACGCCGCTGCCGGTGAAGTCGGCGACCCCGTCGATGAACAGCGCGAGCTTGCCCTCGCCGACGCTGCCGGACTCGATGGTCTGGCGCAGCTGGGTGGCCAGCTCCCTGACGGTGTCCGGGTCCGATGCCTCGACATCCCAGATCGGCAGCCCGGTCAGCGGGGTCCGACGAGACGAGAAGCGGACCAGCCTCATCGGCTCGTCCATGGCCTTCAGACCGGTGGCGATCGTCAGCATCGCGGTGGTGCGACCAGAGCCCATCGGCCCGGTGACCATGAAGGCGCCTCGCGGCTCATAGGTGATCTCCGCCAGGGTCTCGTCGGCCAGGCCCAGCACCGGCATCCCGCCGGCCGCCGGCCGCAGCGAAGAGAACTCCACCCGCTCCGGCAGGCGCTTGATCTCCGGGGCCTCAGGCACCCCCGCGCGCCGCATCGCCTCGGCGAGCTTGGTGACCTCACGGGACTGGAGAGCGACGTTGGCGTCCCCTCCGTGCACCGCGACCTGGACCTCGTGGCCATCCTGGATGGCGCGCCCGGGAGGAGAGCTGCCGTCCAGCACGTCCTTCGGCTCGCCGAAGGCCGCGTAATCGTCGCTGCTGGCCATGCGGTGGATGAGCCGACGCTGGATCGAGGAACCCAGGGAGGTGGGAATCGCGTTGGGCCGGTCACCGGTGACGATGACATGCACGCCGACCTGGCGCCCGTCCGTGGCGATCTGGACGAACGCGGTGAACCACTTGGTGAGGTTCGAGTAGTCGTAGGCCTCGCGGAAGGCGGCCATCCCATCGACCAGGAGCAGGATGCGCGGGGTGTCGGGCTTGCCGGCGAGCTCGCGGTACTCCGCGACGGATCCGGCACGCACCTTGGCGAAGACCTTGGCCCGTTCGTCGATCAGCTCCCGCAGGGTGCGCAGGAGGCGGATCACCCGCTCCTCGTCGTCGCCGGGGACGATCGAGCCCACGTGCGGCAGCTCCTCCAGCATCGTCAGGCCCGAGGCGCCGAAGTCGAGCCCGTAGACGTGCACCGGGCCGCCGCGCACGGTCGAGGCGGCCGAGATCGCGAAGGTCCGCAGGGTGGTGGACTTGCCGGATCCGCCGGTGCCGTAGATGGCCATGTTGCCGTCGCGGTCCGGGTAGTAGGAGATGGTCGGCTGGGCCTGGTCCTCGGGGACGTCCATGACGCCCAGCAGCAGGTCCTCATCGGTGCGGCGGCTGGGCAGACGGGAGAGGTCGTAGGCGTCGGCCAGCTCGGAGAGCCACGGCTTGCGGGGAGCCGGCACCCCGGCGTCCTCCGCTGCCGCCTTGACCGTCGCGACCACGCGGGAGATGTCGTTAGGGCCGGGGTCCTTGACCTCCTTGGTGGGCGGGGAGGGGATGTCCCACTGCTCACCGGTGCCGAAGTCCTTCTCCACGATGTCGATCCGCGCCCGCTCGGGCTCATCCGTGGTCCAGCCGCCCGCGTACCCGGTCTGGAAGGTGGCGACGCGGCCGGGGCCGGTCTTGGCCGCTCCTCTTCCGGGGATCCCCGGGTCGAAGTGCGCTGCCATCTTGTCGCCCAGGATGTCCTTGGAGTCGGCCTCGTCGGCCATGCGCAGGGCGATGCGCAGGTTTGTGTTGGCGCGCAGGTTGTCCTTGATGACACCGGCCGGGCGCTGCGTCGCGAGGATCAGGTGCAGTCCCAGCGAGCGGCCCCGGGCGGCGACGTCCACGACACCGTCGACGAATTCGGGGATCTCCTTGGCCAGGGCCGCGAACTCGTCCACGATGATGATCAAGCTGGGCGGCGCCTCGGGGTCACCCGTGCGCTCGAGCGAGATCAGGTCCTTCGCCTTCTTGCGGTTCAGCAGGTGCTCCCGGTAGTGGAGCTCGGCGCGCAGCGAGGTCAGGGCGCGCCGCACGAGGTGCTGGGAGAGGTCGGTGACCAGGCCCACGGTGTGCGGCAGTTCCACCGCGTCGGCGAATGCCGCGCCGCCCTTGTAGTCCACGAACAGGAACGTCACCCGGTCGGGGCTGTGGGCGGTGGCCATGCCCAGCACCCAGGCCTGGAGGAACTCCGACTTGCCGGCGCCGGTGGTGCCGCCCACGAGGGCGTGTGGGCCGTTGGTCCGCAGGTCCAGGTGGTAGGCGTCCTGGCCGTTGTGGCCGATCAGCCCACGCAGGTTGGCGTCGTGCTTGCGGCGCTGCGGCTCGGAGCCGTCGCGCGGGGTGAGGGAGTTGTTCTCCTTCCAGCGCTCGATGATGTAGTTGGGGTCCTCGGCCATCTGCATGCCACCGAGCTTGAGATAGGAGATCGCCCGGGGAAGATCGGAGTCGTCGTCGATGGGGACCCCGGCGTCGACCACCGGGGAGAGGTGACGGGCCACGCCGGAGGCCACCTCGACCGAAACGGTCTCGACGGTGACGGGATAGAACCGCTCCCCCACCCGTACATGCCCCGCGCTCGCACCCTCCACCGACTCCTCGACGGAGACGTAGGTGCGGCAGGCCGCGGGCAGTGCGGCGATGTTGGAGGCGCACCAGATCACATGCACGCCGACGTCCGGGCCGCGCTCGGCGATGCGCACCAGACGGGCCCGGTCCACGGGTGCGTCGTCCTCGATGATGACCACGAGGTTCGGGGTCACCGGCTCGGGCGGGATCGGGGTCTCCTGGGTGACGTCGACGGTCATCGGGGTGCGCAGCGCGGGCGGGGCGTCCCCGGCGCGCTGCTCGATGAGCTCCTCGATCCTCGCCATCAGGGCGTTGCCGCGCCCCGGGGTGTCGGCCAGGTGGTCGCCGGGCAGCGGCGAATGCGGGCTCGAGGTGTGCGGGAGCCACTTCAGCCACTCCCACATCTCGCGGCTGGAGCGGGAGGTGATCGCGGCGATCGCGACCTCGGCCGGCGAGTGCAGGGAGAAGATCTGGGTGACGATGCCGCGGGCGACCCCGTCGGCCTCCCCGCCGCCGCCGGCGATCCCGAGGTTCCCGGCGTAGCGGAGCTCAGCGACCACCGGCACCCCGGCGATCAGCTTGTACTCCTCGTTCATGTCGTCGAGCATGTCGTAGTACTTGGGGATCGCGTCGTTCTCCCCGGCATCTCGATGCCCACCCGGGATTCGGCGATGCCCAGGCCCAGCCGGACGGTGCCGAAGGCATTGTGCTCGGGCCGGTGGGTCCACAGCAGACGGCCCAGGCGGAAGGCGGCATCCACGGTGTCCGCCGCCGAAGGAGCCTCCACCAGGCGCACCGCCCGCTCGAGGTCCTGGGCAGCGGTGACCCGGCGCTTGAGGGAGGCCAGCCCCTCCTCGAAGTTCTTGATCTGGCGCTCGAGCACCTTCTTCTGCTGGAACTTTCGGTTCAGGTAACCGGCCGTGGCCATCATCGGCATCATGAACACGAACATGAGCGAGAACGGGCTGCGGGTCATCGAGAACATGAAGCCGCCCATGAGGATGGGGGCGAACATCATGAAGATCGGGAAGAACTGGGGCTGCGGCTCCTTCGGCGGGGTGGGCGCCTTGAGCGGCCGGTAGGGGAAGCGGGGCACCACCCGGGGAGAGCGGTTGAACTCCACCACCGGAGAGCTCGGGGCGGTCCCGCCGAGCCTGTGCAGCGCGATCACGGAGAACGTGGTCTGCCCGATGAGCACGGTGTCCGAGGGTCCGATCACCGCGCGCTGGACCTGCTCGCCGCCGATGACGACGCCGTTGGCGGACTGCAGGTCGACGATCTCGATCGAATCGCCGACGTTGATGCGGGCGTGCCGCTTGGAGAGCATCGGGTCGGCGATGCGGATGTCGAGGTCTCCCTCGCGCCCGATCACGCTCGAGCCCGTGGGCAGCGGGAACTCGCGCCCCGCCTCGGGACCGGTCAGGACACGCATCAGGGCGACCGCCGCGCCGCGCGACTCGGAGCGAGTGGCGTACTCGGTGGAGGAGCGGGCTATCGAGACCACGCTGCCGGAGCGCAGACCGGCCTGGATCAGGTCGATCTCGCGATCCAGGGAGCGCACGCCCTTCGCCCCGGCGCCCGCGCCGGGATCCTGGACCTGCAGCGTCAGCCCCTCCGGCACCTCCGCGTCACCGCGCAGGGGATCGGCGGAGTACAGGGCGCCGGCGACGTCGGCGACCGTCGCCGTAGCGTCGGCCGTGACCTCGATATCGGTCAGCCGGTCCTCGGGCCTGCGCAGCGTGAGCTTGATGCGCATCGGTGTTCCTCCCCCTCAGCGGACCCTTCGGCCGCCTGCCGCAGCGCCCCTCGGGGCAGCCCGCTCTTCAGTTGCTGTACGTGCTGTCTCCGCCCGGTGTGCCGGGTGCAGTCTCAGTCCTCGTCGGCGTCGTGCGCCTCATCCAGCAGCGGCAGATCTTCCCTGGTGACCAGGCGCGAGAAGACGGCGTGCTCCACCAGTCGGGCGCGCCGGTTGCTGGCGAGTTTGCCGGGGCCGCCGCGCAGACCGCGCACGCCGAGCCTGTCGAGCTTGTCGCAGACGTTGTCGAGCTTGCGGTTGAACTTCGTCAGCGGCCATCCCAGTCGGGTGGAGGCCTGCGCCGAGGTCGGCACCGAGCTCATCCCCGACCCCTCACGGGTGAGCATGGGCTCGGCGAGCGCGAGGATCAGCAGCTTCTGGCTCGGGGTGAGCTGCACCGAGCCGACAGTGGTCTCACCCGCCGGATCCTCAGGGCCCGCGATCCGTGCGAACTCGGGCGAATCCGCATGCACCGAGAGGTCATAGGTGGTGGGCCCAGCGGTGAAGACGACCTTGGTGACGTCGAAGACCAGCGGGATGCGCGCGCCGGGGGCGAGCCACGCCTGCATCGACCCGGTGCCGTCGGTGATGGTCGCGGACAGGCGCGAGCCGATGTTCACCAGCCACCACATCGATTCCACCTGGACGATGGTGAGGAACCGTCGGTGCAGGAAGGGGTTGTCCTCGTCGATGTCGAGGTCGGCCTCACGGCCGATCGTGAGCTCCTCCCCGTCCTCGACGCGGAACCACTCCCCGCAGAACTCGACCGAAATCGTCGACGCCATCGTCAGCCATCCCCTCTGTCGTCATCACCGATCATGGATGAACCGTACCCGTCAGCCGACTCACAGACATTCCTCTGCCGCGACGCTCGCGCCGCCGTTGGGATTGACCGTCGTGACCTCGATGCACCGTTCGGGGAGGCGCGGCGGGATCTGCACGACGATCGAGTTGTCCCCGTGCACCTCGTGCTGGACCCCATACTGCTCGTAGTTGGCGGGCATGTCCTTCCACTGGACTATGTAGTGCTCGTCCTGGGTGACACCGGCGGGAGGTTCCCAGGAGATCCGGGCCCGACCCGGCTGGCCCGTGCCCTCTTCCGGCGCAATGACCGCGATGTCGAGGTCGGTCGGGGGTTCCAGCGCGACACCCTTCTGGGTCGCGACGTTGATCTCGGAGGTCGCGACGGGGGTCGGCTCGGGGATGAGGAAATAGCGGACTCCGAGTGTGGCGCCGACGCCGAGCAGGATCACCAGCACCGCGGCGAGCGTGACGAAGGGCCACACGGGCGTGCTGGCCGTCTGCTCGTCCGCCGTCTCGGTCCCCGGGGCCGGCAGGGGTGAGGCCGCGGAAGCGGCGGGCAGGCGCGCGCCGGCCGGGCGCAGCATCGTCGCCTCGCTGGCGTCGTCCTCCGGCGCGGAGGGCCCGGTCCCGCCGCCCGGGGCCGACGGGGAGCCGAACGCCGGGGCGACGCCGGCGTACGGATCGAGCCTGCGCCGCGTCCCGGGGCCGGTGGTGCTGCCCGTGTCCGGGTCGACGGTGGCGACCTTGCGGATCCGGGTGTGCATGTCGAGGTCGTCGTCCTCGGCGCTGTGGGCTGCGCCGGTCCCGCGCTCGTCGAGCACGTCCATCTGGGTCACCGGCAGCGAGAGCGCGAGCTCCACCTGCTGCAGGCCCCGGCCGAAGGCCAGCGCGGTGTCGTACCGGCCGGACTGTTCCTTCGCCATCGCGATCGAGAGCACCCGGTTCAGCTCTGCGGGCACATCGGGCCGGTTCAGCGGGACCAGCGGCTCGCTGGAGATCCGATGGATGAGGTCGGAGGCGGTGTTCCGCTGCCCGCGCCGTTCGAAGGGGGTCTGCCCGGCCAGCAGGGAGTACACGGTGGCGGCCAGCGAGAACACGTCGGAGCGCACATCGGCGCGGGGCGGGTCGGCGAAGAACTCCGGCGGGGACCACGGGATCGACATCCCCTGGGAGTCCTCGACGTCGTCGCCCTGTCCCGTGGCGATGGAGATGCCGAAGTCCGTGAGCGCAGGCCGGTTATAGTCGGTGACCAGGATGTTCGCCGGTTTGATGTCCCGGTGAAGGATCCCTGCCCGATGAGCGGTCTCCACGGCACCGGCGATCTGGACGCCCACGCGCAGCGCCTCGGCGACGGTGATCCGCTCCTTGCGGAAGCGCACCCCGTAATTGGGTCGCGGGCAGTACTCCATGACGATGTACGGACGGTTGTCGTCGGAGACCTCCGCCTGATGGATCGTCACGATCGAGGGGTGGGTCGACATCTGCGCCATCACGTTGGCCTCGGCGTCGAACTGCCGGCGCACCGACTCGTCGAGGACGTTGGACAGCAGCACCTTGATCGCCACTCGCCGCTGCGGGCGGAACTGGCGATACAGGAAGACGTCGGCGAACCCGCCGGAGCCCAGCAGCTGCTCGTACTCGTACCCGCTGAGCCTGGGCGGGGGCGAAGGTGGTCTCGAGCTCATACCCGCTCCCCGAACGTCAGATGCACATCGTCTCCCAGATCCAGGCGGTCGCCGTGGTGGAGGACCACTCCCTCACGCGTTCGCAGCCGGACCGGCTCGTAGCCCTCGCGATGGAGGGTGGTCCCGTTCGTGGTGCCGAGGTCGAGCGCCACCACGTGCCAGCCCTCCAGACGCAGCTCCAGATGCGAGCGCGAGATGTCCTGCTGGGGGCTGGGGACCGTGATCAGCTGCGGCACCTCGCTCCCGCTCACACGGGAAGCCCGGGGTCTGCGGCCGATGATCGCGGTGCGGTCGAGCACGAATCGTTCGCCGCCCGTGATCGTGACCGCTCCCAGCGGGGGCGCACGACGGTGCGCGGATCCCTCGGCAGCGGAGCGCCGCAGGCGCGGCAGACGGAACGCTCCGGAGAGTTCGCATGCCCGTTGGGGCAGACCAGGCCGGTGAGGCTCACCCCACCGCCGACCACCTGTCCCGGACTGCCCGCGAAGGAGGCCGGGCCGGGCCCCTTGTGAGGCGGCAGCGCCTGCTGGGCTGCCGCCGGAGGGCTGGAGGAGCGACCGGGTGCGGTGCGCTGGCATGGCGATCGGTCGCCGCCGGGCCTGCATGGGGGCTGCCGGCGCGTGCCCCGGGGCAGCGTCCCAGGACGGTGGGTGGACGGCGGCCGGGGGCTGCGGGTGCTGACGCGGCGCAGGAGGGCCGGACGGCGGGAACCCGACCTGGTGGCCCGCAGCTCCAGGGTCGGCGGGGCCGTGGGGATACTGCTGAGGCTGTCCGGTCGGCGTCCGATTGCCCACCTGCTGGCTGGCGTCACCGGTGGTCATCGGACCGCCCCGCCGAGGAGTCTGTGCAGGCTGGGCCGGCGCTGCGGGTGGAGCTGCCGGCATGGGCCCGGATCCGGTGTTCGGCGCGGGCGGGCGCTGTGCCATGTGGACCTGCGGATAGTCAGGCTCCGAGCGGGTCACCTCGGTGGCGCGCCGCGCGGCGGTCTGGGCGATCTCCGGAGCGGTGCGTCCCACCCCGGGGACCCAGTCGATGAAATCGCCGGGATCGGCAGGCTGCGGAGCCGGCTCGGCGGAGGACTGGCCCGCGGCAGCGGCCTCGGAGGGGGCAGGATCCGGCACCGAGCGGGAAGGGTCGGTCGACGGCTTCGCGGGCGGTTCGTCCCCGTCCTCGTCCTCGCTGCGACGCACGGCGGCGTCCTCTATGCGCCGGAAGATGGTCTTTCCGAAGAGGTCGTCGTACGCGCCGGTGTTCTCGACCTCGCCCGTGACCGGTTGCGGTGCTGCGCGGCGGCGCGATGGCCGTACCGGAGCGTCCTCCGTCTCGTGCTCGCCGTCGTCGATCGGTGCGATCTGGGTGGGCGCGGAAGTGAAGCCGTCCTCCTCGTCGATCGGTGCGATCTGGGTGGGCGGGGAGTCGAAGTCGTCCTCCTCCGGCGGCGCGGGCGTGGGGATCGAGGCCGACGGGGTCGGGGCCGGGCCGCCGGACGCCGTCGGGTCCTGTCCCGCCTCGGTCGTCGAGGGCGGAGCAGCGGCGGCGGAGCGCCGGCTGCGGTCGAACAGCGACGTGCTGACGAGACGGCGCTTTGCAGCAGGCGCGGCTCTCGGAGCTTCGGTGCGCGTCGCCGGGGTGGGGAGCGGGGCCGGGGCGGTGTCGGCGTCGGTGTCGGTGTCGGTGGCAGTCGTGTTCGAGGGTTCAGCGACAGCCCGCGCACCCGCCGGGGCAGCAGCCGAGGTGGCTGCAGGAGCAGGATCCGGCGCAGGTGCCGGGGCCGGGGCGGGGGCGTCCCAGGAGTGGTGGTCGGACGGTCGGTGAAGAGGCCGTCGAACATGTTGGGGCCTGAGGGTTCCGGTGCGGGGGCGGGGCGTGCCGCCGCTCTGCTCGTCCCTGCTCGGGAGATGGACGGCGGCATCTCTCCCGCCGCCCTGTCCGCGGTCGGAGGTTTGATCAGCGGTGCCGCAGCGGTGCTGCCGGCCGGTTTCGGCGGAGGTTTCGGTGCCGAGGCACGGCGCTTCTTCGCCTCGGGGTCCTCGATCGAGCGGCCGTCCTTCTCGACCAGCTCGGCCAGGGCCGCGCGCTCGGCGTCCTCGAGCCCCGCCGGGTCGACCGTGGCGTGCACGAACCCGCGCACAGGGATGATGCCCGCCTGAACCCGGGGGCGCCGATCGGCTCCTCTGCAGGGAGATCACCGAAGGCGGTGCGCTGCACACCCTCGACGGTCTTCAGCACGAAGGGCTCGTCCTCCGTCCCCGCGATCAGCTCAGATCCGTCTGCGGTGTAGACGGCGATCGGCGTCGTGCCCTTGACGCCGAACGTGCCGGTGGTGCCGTCGTGGAAGCCGAACAGCAGCGCCTTGATCTTGTCTACGCTCTCGAGCTCACCGGCTTCGATGAACGCATCGAGGAACTCCTCGGGGGCCGGGTTGCGGCCCAGCACCTCCCAGGCCGCCTCCGTGACCTGCTTGCGCATGCCCGGGACCAGGACCACCCAGGCGTTCTCCCGGACCACCAGCGTGGCAGGTCCAGGCCGGACCCAGGTCCCGACCCCGAGCAGGTTCTGGGTCGCTGCGCCGTTCTCCGTGCTCATCTGCTCTCGCCGCCACCTTCGCGCAGGGCTCGCGGGAGGGTGTCCTCATCGATCTCGAACATGTCGTCCTGCGGGGCTGCCCCGGATCTGCTGGTCGTGTTCTCCGCGACCCGGGACTGGCCGACCACCTCGACCGCTTCGACCACGACCACGCTGACGTTGTCGTGGCCGCCGCCGTCGAGCGCACGGCCCACCAGGTCCTGGCTGAGGGTGCGCACGTCCGCAGGGCTGCGCAGCAGCCTCTCGATGGCGGTGTCGTCGACCTCCCCGGTCAGTCCATCGGAGCAGATCAGCATCCGGTCCCCCGCTTCGGCGGGGATCAGCCAGTAGTCCGGATCGGATTCCGGACCGGCTCCCAGGGCACGGGTGACCATGTGGCGGTAGGGGTGGATCTTGGCCTGCTCCGCGGTGAGCTCACCGCGGTCCATCAGCTCCTGGACCACCGAGTGGTCCACGCTCACCTGCTCGAAGATCTCACCGGAGAGGCGATAGACGCGGGAGTCGCCCAGGTTGAGCACGACCCAGTAGCCCACGCCGTCCAGCACCATCGTCGCGACCACTGCGACCGTGGTGCCCGCACCCAGGGTGCTCTCGCCTCCGAGCTCTCCGATGCGGGTGGCCGCCGAGCGCAGCGCCTCCCCAGCTGCTCGACGGTCACGTTCTCCTGGATGGTGAGCTTCTCGAACTCCTCGACGGCGATCGCGCTGGCGACCTCCCCCGCGTTGTGTCCGCCCATCCCGTCCGCGACCAGATAGATCGGCGGAGCGTTGAGGATGCTGTCCTCATTGGTGGCGCGCACATGGCCGACGTGCGTCGCAGCAGCGGAGACGACCCGGATCGTGCCGGTGAGGTCCGGATCGGACAGGGAACGGTCGATCACTGCGCCCTCTCCACGGACAGGGTCCGGTCCCCGAGCGTGAGCTGGGCCCCGGCGGGCAGCACCGTCGGCGAGTTCGGCACCAGGTTCTCCCGGGTGCCGTCCTCGCGGAGGATCGTCGATCCGTTGGTGGAGCCGAGGTCGGTGACCGTGATGTCATCCCCGGTGCCGTCGATCTGGAGGTGCGTCTTGGACACCGACCGGGTGTCGTCCTGCAACACGAACAGCACCTCGTTCCCTGGCGCTGAGGGGTTCCTCCCGATGACCACGGCCCTCTCGACGATGCGCTCGGCGCCGTCATCGGCGGTCAGGCGGAGCTTCTTCACATCCGGCAGGCGCACGGGCGAGATTCGGGTCTGCTCGAGATCACCGAGCGGCTCATCCGGCTCGGACAGCCGGGTCTGCTCGTCCACCTCGGCGCCCCAGGCATCCGTGGTGAGATCGCTGGGGGCCCCGGCCTGCTCGTGGCCCGGATTCGCGGAGCCCCAGCCACCGGCGACGTCCTGGCCTGCGTCACCGCCACCGTAGGGCGGCTGTCCTCCATAGGGCGCGGGCGGCGTCGGATCCTGCGCCGGGGTGGGCGGAGCCCATCCCTGTGCAGCACCCCGGCGACGTCCTGGGACCCGGGCTGGGGATCGCCTGCAGGCTGGTCCCAGGGCTGCGCCGGCGGCTGACCCCATTCGGGCTGCGGCGAGGGCGCAGGCTGGTCCCAGGGCTGCAGCGGCTGCTCGGCGGGCTGGCCCCATCCCTGCGACGACGCGGCCGCCTCGTCCCAGGGCTGCGACGGCGCGGCCGGCTGGTCCCAGGGCTGCGACGGCGGGACCGGATCCACCGCTGGGGGCTGCCATCCACCAGAACTCGTCCCCGGCGCTGCCGAGGGCTCCGGGGCGGATGCCGGAACGGCCCAGCCTGTGCTCGCCGCCGGGGCCTCCGGCGCCGAGCCGCTCGATACCGGCGGGGCGTAAGGGCTCGGAGCCATCTGCTGGCCCCCGCCCCAGGCACCGGAGGCGGGTGCCGACGGCGGCACCGGCGCGGAGCCGGCTCCGTCGCTCCACGCAGAGCCGGGCTCGGAGAGCAGGTTCTGATGGGTGGAGACCGCGACCGACGGGGCGCCGAGGTAGTGCTCGGCGCTCTCGCGCTCGAAGTCATCGGGGCGCGGCTGCATCGGGTTGCGCCCCTCCTTGACGTCCACGACCACCGAATCGATGACCCTGTCGTGGAATCCGCGCAGGTGCTTCTTGGGGTCGAGGAAGATCGACAGCGCCATGACCGGCGGGACCAGCCCGTAGAGGAGCGAGCGCCCCAGAGAACGCACGAATCCGATGGGCCCCGCCTGACCGGTCCGGGTGATCCGCAGACCGAGGATCAGCTTGCCGAGGGTGAACCCCTTCGCTCCGGCCAGCCAGATCATCAGCAGGTGATAGGCGACGGGCAGCGCCACGCCCACGCCGATCAGGATCTGCGGGAGCAGTCCGATCGTCTCGGAGGTCAGCATCAGCACGAGCCCGATGATCAGCGGCACCGTCACCACGGTGGCGATCACAGAGTCCACGAGGACGGCCAGGAGTCGTTTGAGAGGGGAGCCGGGGACGCAGCCGTCCAATGGGCGCTCCATCGGCTGTCCCGCGGGCTGTGCACCGGGCACAGGGGCCGGGGAGCCCGGGCCGCTGGGCATGCCCGGTGCGGATCCCGGTCCTGGCTGGTTCATCGGAGGCTGGGTGACCATCATCTGATCGTACTGTTCCTGGGAGCGCAGCGATGTCGCGCCGGGGCCCCTCGGTTCGAGGGACTCGCGGGAGACCAGCTCGATGCCCTCATCCTCCGGGTTCTGCTCGGGAGCGCTGCCGAGGTCCCGCGTCCGCTGCTTGGGGGCCTGCGACCAGGCGCCCGGTGCGTCGGTGGCACGTCGTTCGTACGGTGACTCCTGGTAGCGCGCCCCGCACTCCCCGCAGATCGCCGCGCCCTCGGACAGCAGGCTCCCGCAGGTGCTGCAGTATCGCGTCTGGCTCATCTCGCTCGGCCCTTCTTCGGCAGCCTGGTCTTCTTCACGGTTCCACGATGCGAGGACCGACGGCGGCGCATCGCCTCGGAGCGACGCAGCGCCTTCGCCCGGGAGCGGGCGTTGGTCCGGGTGCGCTTCTGCTCGGCACGCCGCGCTGCGGAGCGTCGGCGGAAGGAGCGCAGCGAGAGCGCCGCGCGCACCCTCTTGTGCCACGGCACCGCAGCGGACATGGTACGCCTCGCCTCCATGACGTGTGTCCAGTACTCGTCCACCACGGATTCCGGGAGGTCGTCGGGGCCGAAGACCGCACGGTCCGCGCGCCCGGCGAGGGTGAGGGCGCCCATGGCAGGGATGTCCGCCTGGAGACGCGCTGCCGTCTCCGCGCGGGTCAGCAGCGGGTCGGGAGCGCGGCCGAGATCCGTCAGCAGGTCGAGGATCTCCTGCCAGCCGCCGTCGATGCGCGTCGGGAGCGCGCCTCGGGAGCGCCGACGACTCCTCCTGACGATCTTCGCCGTGATCACCGCGGCGACGGCGATCACCAGAAGCAGCACCGGGATCAGACCGAACCCGAGGTAGACCGCCCACGAGGCGGTCTCGTCATCGGGGTCGTCCTTCTTCTCGCTGTCGTCGCTCATCGCGCCCGGCGGCGGGCTGGGCGGCTCGGCCGGTGGCGGCGGAGGCTGGGCGACCTGGGGAAGAGGCTTCTCCACCTCCTTGGGCTGCGGCTCGGTGGGATCGTCCTCCTCGTCGGGCACGGGGTCGAAGCGCACCCAGCCGATGCCCTCGAAGGCCACCTCGACCCAGGCGGTGACGTCATCACCGGTGATGCCGACGGTCCCCTCCTGGCCGGGCGGCACCTCGAAGCCCATCACGACGCGGGCGGGGATGTCGATCGAGCGGGCGAGCACGGCCGTCAGCACGGCGAACTGCTCCTCGTCACCGATCCGTCCCTCGGGCTGGGCGTCGGGAGAGTCCTCGTCGAACCCGACCTCGTTGAGCATCACCATCAGACGGCTCGCGCCGTGGCCTGACAGGGAGGCGACATCCTCCTCGAGGCCGTGGGAGTAGAAGGCGTCCGTCTTCACCATCTGCGACAGGTGCTGGAATCGTTCATAGTCCGAGTCGGAAGAGCCGGCCCACTCGTCGGCCACCGCCGTGACCTGTTCGATCGGCAGGTTCGTGGGCAGATCGAGATCGGCGAACTTCGCGGTGCGCTGCTGTTCGGCAGTCGGCTCCGTGTACGGCTCATAGGAGAGCTCGTAGGTGTCCCCCGGTCTCACGCCCGTCGCGTTCACAGCGGTCTGGGACTGCTCGTTGAGGTAGAGGTTCTCGGCTGTCGCGCTCGAGCGCCCCGGCGACATCTCTTCGAGGTCGATGCGGTTGGTGCGGTCGCCGACCGTGGGCAGCCACACCCCCGTGTAGGCGTCGATCGTCACAGAGGACGCCCGCTGCTGTCCGCTGCCGTCGTGGAGGTCGACGCCGGGCGCGGAGCGCAGGAACGCACCGGAGGCGCCGTCACGGTTCTGGCTGCTGGCGACGTTGTAGACCTGCAGGTCGTAGTAGTCCATCGTCGCCAGTCGGATGTGCTCGCCGCTGCTGACACCGCTGATGGTGAACAGCGTCTCCTCGCGCTGATGCTTGAGGTAGCCGCGGAACTCGGTCAACGGGGAGACGTACTCCTGCGGGTCGAAGGGCGGGGTGATGTGGTCACGCGCCGCGTAGCGGATGGTCCCCGACGGCGGGTCCAGCAGGGAATGGGCGGCCACGGCGCCTCCGCCGGCGAGCGCCATGATCAGCGCGCCACCGATCACCCGGCGGCGCAGCACCGGGTTCTGCCAAGATCCCGGCCGCACCGAGTCCGAGATGATCGTGGACTTCGCGTCGGAGAGGCGACCGGATTCGAACCTCCACGTCAGCCACGCGATGGAGATGATCGCGTAGAGCACTCCGCGCAGCACCGCCAGGAAGGACTGGTCGGTGCCGAAGACGACCGTCACGCCTATCAGGGCCAGCGGGAACAGCCAGGCGAGCACGTACAGCCGCGAGCGCATCACCACGGTCATCCCCAGCAGGGAGAGCAGCAGGACGCTGATCCACGCCACGGCCAGCACACCCTGGGCGGAGCCCACCGGCGGCGCCACCGTGAGGACGGACTTCCAGCTGGAGATCGGAGCCTTGATCAGCTCCCACAGCGCTCCAGGGCTGGGGATCACGCCCATATCGCGCGCGTGGGCGCGGCGAACATGGGGCCGAACAGGAAGTAGACCAACAGCAGCAGCAGCGTGATCCGCAGCGCACCCCAGCGCCACCGGGCACCGATCAGCGCGACGAGTGTGCCGAGCACGAGCGCCATGACGCCGGTCAGCAGGTACTGGACCCCGCCGTAGACATGGTGGAAACCGGGGATCGCGAGCACGAACAGGCACACCATGACCAGCAGGTCCACAGAGCGACGGCTGTTGGAGACGGTTGCGAAATAGCTCGGCGGCCGCTTGGCGGCGGTGCTGGTGCTCATCGGCCCACCGCCCGCAGTGCTCGTGCCAGGGTGTCGAGCGACCCGAGCGTCACCACATCGAGGCTCCCGATCGCCGAACGCTTCACCTCGGCATCATCCACGCAGCGGATCGCCACTGCCATCACTCCGATCGGAAGCTGGTTGGCGGCGGAGTTCAGCTCACGCGCCGTGGTGTGGGGGCCGACGATCATCATCACCGCGGAGGCGTTGGGCGCGAGGTCAGCGGCCTTCTGGCCGAGTTCGTGGAAGGAGATCCGGTCCCTGAGCTGCTCGACGACGGTGTAGTCATCCATCATCGACCGGAGGGTCCCGGTGCTCTGGCGTCCATCGAAGCTGAACGGGGTCAGCTCCTTCTCCTCTCGGAACGTCTGACCGGAGATCGAAGCGGCCACGGACACCGCCAGTTCGAACTCGTCGTCGCTGGCGTAATGCTCCGCGAGGTTGTCCAGAGCGACCACCACATGGGAGCGCCGAGTCTCCTCGAACTGGCGGACCATGAGCTTCCCCGTGCGGGCGGTGGTGCGCCAGTGGACGTGCCGGCGGTCGTCACCGGGCGCGTAGTCGCGCAGGGCGTGGAAGGCGATGTCAGAGCTGGAGAGGGCCGAGGGGGGTCCCTTCGAGGTCGCGGAGGAAGCCGCTGGCCGCCTCGTCGAGTCGCACGGTCCTCGGATGCACGAAGAGCTCCTGCTCCTTCGCCCAGGTGACCTGGCGACGCATGAGGGACAGCGGATCATCGCGCACGGAGCGCACGGGCCCGACGACGAGGACGGCGCGGCGCTTGGTGGGCACGGCGAAGAGCTCCTCGTGCTCGGCGCCCGCGGCCAGTCGCGGCACCATGAACTGCGCGGTGGCCGAGCCGACCGCGAGCTCGATGCGGGAGGGCAGGATGTCGCGCGGGGTGGGGTTTATGACCTCGACCCTTCCCACGGCCCGCGTCCCGACGACCACGCGGTGGGTCTGCAGATCGAGGGTCACCTTGTAGGAGGCGCGCCCGAGGACGAACAGCGCGGCGATCACCAGCGGGACGGTGAGCGTGAAGGCGATGACGTTCAGCTCGGTCACGTGCAGTGTGAGGCCGAGGAACCAGCAGACCGCAGTGGCCGCGAGCACCGCCCAGCCGACCGGGGAGACGACGTCGAGCACCGGGCGGATCCGGCGCAGCCACAGCTCCACCACGCGGTCGCGCAGCCCGGCCAGGCCGGTGCTCTGCTCGGCACCTACCGCCTGCTGCTCCTCCCCTGAGGCACCCGTCTCCGGGGCGGCGGGCTGCCCACGCTTCGCTGCCCGTGCCTGCTTCCGCGTGGCACGGAATTTCGCCCGAGCTTCCGCTTTCGCGGCGCTCCGGCGCTTCTTCCCCTGCGCTTTGGCCGCCTCGGCGTCAGCGGTGTCGCTCGGGAGTGACGTCGAGGAACTCATGCCGTCTGCTGCCGCGCCTGGGGCGGCGCCACCTCGCTGAGGATCTTCGTCATGACGCTCTTGGCGGTGGTTCCGGCGAACTCGGCCTCGGGGTCGAGCACGAAGCGGTGCAGCCAGACGGGCTCGACCAGGTGCTTGACGTCATCGGGGATGACGTAGTGACGACCGTTGACCGCGGCCCACACCTTCACCGCGCGCATCAGTGCCAGCGCGCCACGGATCGACACCCCGACCCGCACCTCGGGTGCCAGGCGCGTCTCCTCCATGAGGCGGGAGACGTACTCAAGGACCGCCGGGTCCACATGCACGCTCGCGGCCAGCTGCGTCATGTCATTGACGGCCTGCAGGGAGATGCGCGGGGAGAGCTGGCTGCTGCGGTCGCGCAGTGCGGAGCCCTGGAGGATCTGCACGCTCGAGGCGTGGTCCGGGTAGCCGATCGACGTCTTCATCAGGAAGCGGTCCAGCTGCGCCTCCGGCAGACGGTAGGTGCCGGCCTGCTCGATGGGGTTCTGGGTCGCGATCACCATGAAGGGGTTGCCGACCTCGTGGGTGACGCCGTCGACGGTCACCCGTGCTTCCTCCATCACCTCGAGCATCGCCGACTGGGTCTTCGGCGAGGCACGGTTGATCTCGTCGGCCAGGACGATGTTCGCGAACACGGGGCCCTTGTGGAATTCGAAGGACTTGGTGTTCTGGTCGTAGATCGTCACACCCGTGACGTCGGAGGGCAGCAGGTCAGGGGTGAACTGGATGCGGGTGCTGGTGCCCTGCACGGTCGCGGCGATCGAGCGGGCCAGCGAGGTCTTCCCCGTGCCCGGGGCGTCTTCGAGCAGCACGTGGCCGGGAGCCATCATCGCGGTCAGCACCAGGCGGACCACCTCGTTCTTGCCGAGCACAGCCTGTCCGATGCTCTGGACGAGCTTGTCGAAGGTCTCGGCGAACCAGCGGGCCTGTTCGGGGGTCATGCTCATGGGGGGGGGTCTGCTTTCGTTCAGGAAGGGCCATCGCGTGCGCCGGGCGTCAGAGCGGTTTGTAGGAATGGGTCTCGAGCGGCTTGCCGTCGAGGTAGACCGTGAAGGTGTTATCCGGATATCCGTAGTAGAACTGGCTCTTCGCTGCAGTGGTGTAATTCCCGTTCGCGTCGGGATTCACGGTCACCGGAGCGTTGTTCTTCGTCCACCAGCCGCCATCGTTCGGTGAGGCCGGGTTGGGGTTGGTCTTGATCGTCATCTCGTACGTCTTCGAGGGGTCGAGGTTGGTGATCTCGATGTCCACCCGCCGGCAGAACTGCCCGGTGCAGACCCCTTGGAGGGTGGCATGGGGCCCCCAGTTGATCGAGCTGACGGGAGCAGGTGGGGTGTACGTCTGTGCATCCCTCGAGACGCTAAGTGTCTCGGACGTCATGGTGGCTGTTGAGCCGTCCGCGTTCTTGGGCTTCGTCACGACACGCGCCTCGATCGACTGAGCCTGACCAGACTTCACCTCGACCGTATTGGAATACGAAGTACCAGAATCCACCCAGTCCCCACCATTGACGCGGACCTGAAGGGTCTTGTTCCCTGCGCCACCGTCACCGCTGTTGGCCGTCGCCGCAAACTTCACCGGGCAGCTGTTCGCTCCGGTGCACTTGCCGGGTGTGATGGTGGCAGATGTCGGTGCCGCGGGCTTCTTATAGGGCCTGACAGAGTTGGACTCGTTCGACGCCCCGCTCACCCCGCCGTCTGCCTCGAAGCCGTTGCGTGCTTCGACGGTGAACCGGTACGACGTGCCGTTCTCCAGGGTGAGATCCAGCTTTTTGGCGGGGGCGTTGACTTCTCTCGATTCGCCATTCCAGCGCACCACGTATTTGGTGATGGTGGTGCCGTTGTCACTCGGGGATTCCAATGCACCGTGACCCGGCGGTTCGGCCCGTCGCCCGTTCCCTCACTGGGCATTGTG
This sequence comes from Brachybacterium sp. Z12, assembly GCF_014400405.1. Taxonomy (GTDB): domain Bacteria; phylum Actinomycetota; class Actinomycetes; order Actinomycetales; family Dermabacteraceae; genus Brachybacterium. Next base: position 2,399,311 of record NZ_CP060496.1, read on the forward strand.
GCTCGCACGTCGGTGGGGACAGAAGGCTTCGCCCACGGCGTCACCGCGTTGGAGGTGTCGGACGAGGAGGTCCCCTTCCCCACCGAGTTCACGCCTATGTAGCTGAAGGTGTGCTTGGAATCCTTATCCAAGTCATAGAACGTGGCGGAAGTTTTCGCGGCAGGGATCGTCTGAGACGCCCCCGACGAGGCGGTGACGATGTACTCCTTGATCGGCTCACCGTTGGATTCGTTCTCCGTCATCTTCGGCCAGGCGACGGTGACGCCGCCGCCGAGCGGATTGTCGATCCGCTGCGCGGTCGGGTTTCCGCTCGGTTTGTGAGGCTTGCCCGCAGGGTGCTCCGCCTGGGACCACTCGGACCAGTCCGAGGGCTCGTCGGCGAGATTCGATGCCTGGACACGGAAGCGGTACTCGACCCCGTTCTCCAGGCCCGTGAACACCGTCTGCGTGGTCCCGCCGGCGAGCTCCTGCGGTGCCGGTTCCATTCTTCCGGTCTGGGTGTTCTGGACCTGCACCGTGTACGACTGGATCGCCGAGCCGCGGTTGGTGGGCGTGGTCCAGGCGACGGTCAGCTGCTCGTCACCGCGTTCGACCGACGGCCTCGCGGGACGCTCGGGACGCACGTCGGGGCGTGCGACCGCAGAGGGCACCGAGGGCTCGGACTCCCCACGTCGTTGATCGCGACCACCTGGAAGGTGTACTCGGAGTCGTTGGTCAGCTCGGTGACGGTGCATGACGTGGACGCGCACTCCTGGGTCACCGCGGGCCCGGTCGCGCTGGAGACCTTGTATCCCGTGATCGGGGCTCCGTTGTCGTTCCCGGCGGCGAAGTTCAGCTCCACGAAGCCGTCGCCCACCTCTCCGATGCGAGGAGCGGACGGCGCGTCCGGCAGACCGCGCACGGTCACCCGGATCTCGCCGCTCACCTGCCGGTCGGGGTCGCCGGTGTCATCCATGACCGTGTAACGGGCGCTGAGGGTCCCGGAGAACTTCTCGTCCGGGGTGATGACCACCTGGTCCCCGTCCAGGGAGACGTCGCCCTCTCCGGAGATCAGCCCGGCCTCGACGAGCTCACGCTCCCCTCCCGGGAACGGGTTCGAATCGTTCTCGAGCACCGCGATCGACTCGGTGCGTCCGGCATCGATCGTGGCTTCGTCCAGCGCCGCCGAGATCGTCGGACGCTGAGAGCTGCCGACGGTGATCTGCACGGTGGCCGGAACGGCCGGGTTCGTCCCGTCGGTGACGGTGACCGGCACCACGAGGATCGTGCCCTTGGGCGACTTCGTGGTCGCTCCTGCGCTGAGAGTCGATCCGTCGATCCCGACGGCGACCTCAGGATCCTGGTCGTATTCGCCGAGGGCGAAGGTCAGGTCATCGTCCTCCGGGTCCTCAGCGCCCACGGCGAGATCGATGGTCGACTGCGGGCCGCCCTGCTCGATCTCGAGCAGCGCGCCCTGCAGCGTCGGCGGGAGGTTCGTGTCCTCCGGGGCGACCTCCACCGGGATCGCGAGCGTCGCGGTGGCCGCCGTGGGGTCGCCCACCGCGCCATCAGTCACCTCGACCGTGATGGTGTCGTTGCCGGAGAAGTCCGCAGCAGGGCGGTACAGGAGGGTGGATTCGTCCTGGACCAGTTCACCGCCGTCGCTGTGCTGAGCGGAGACCGTGCCCGGGTCGGTGACCTGCGCGGGCTGCGCACCGGGACGCACGCGGACGTTGCTCGGGTCTGCGAGATCGACGGTGCCCTCGGAGCCTGCCTGCACCTTCAGCGGCTGGCCCACCCAGACGGGGGCCTGCTTCGCAGTGCCAGGGACCCAGATGTACCCGGCGGAGGACTGGTCGTCGTCATCGGTGATGGTGTAGCGGAGCCGCTGCTGCTCCTCCTGCGGGGTGATCCGGACAGTTCCCTCGTCATCGATCAGGTCGACGCCCTCGGTGGACTCCTCCAGCTCGACCACGAGATCTCTCGTGCTGCCGTCGGGGTCCGAATCGTTCGCGAGCACATCGACGTCCACGAAGTCCCTGTCGGGGTCCATCACGTCCTCGACCGCCACGAAATCGTCCCGTGCCACGGGAGAGCGGAGCGGGGCGTTGCTGGCGACCTTGATGGTGACGGTCGCCGAGCTCTTCAGCTGCTTGTCCGAAGCGGAGTAGAGGACCGTGTGCGTGCCCGGTTCCGACGGGGTGGTGACGGTGACGTAGCCGTCCTCCGCGTCGTCGGCCGGAGGATGCTCCTGGATCTCCGTCATCGTCTCGACGTCGGCGCGCACCACCGAGAGCGGGTCGCTCTCGGGGTCCGTGTCGTTCTCGAGCACCGGGATCTGCACCTCGCGGTCCGGGCGCACCTCGACCGCGTCATCGACCGCGTAGGGGGCCTGGTTCCGCTCGTTCGGGGACGCGACGCCCACCAGCACCTCCGCGGTGCCGATCGCTCCGTGACGGTCCATCACCTGGTAGCGGAAACGATCGGTGCCGACGGAATCGTCGTACGGGAGGTATTCGATCCACTCCCCGTTCGCGCTGACGATCTCGCCGAGCGACGGCATCGGGCTGGTGACGCCGGTGAGCATCACCGAATCACCCTCGGGATCGATCCCGGTGGTCTGCACCGGGATCCGCACCGGAGTGCCGGCCACCGTTCGGGCCGTGAGGTTGTTCGGCCTGGGAGCCGAGTTGTCCGCGTCGCGGGGAACGATCGTGATGTAGGTGAGAGCGGAGCCTGTGCGGCCGGTCGCATCGACCACCTCGTACTGCACCGCGGCTTCGCCGGAGGCGTCGTCGTTCGCACGGAAGCGGACCTGGTCCTGGTGCGGCTCGGTGTTGCCGAGGTCGTCAGCGCGCGACGAGTCGAGGATCTGCCCGAGGTGCAGATCTGAACCGGTCGGTGAGATGTCGTTGTCCAGCACATCGATGTTGACCATGTCGCCGGCGCGCACGACAGCCCTGTCCGGTGCGGCCACAGGGTTCGCGAACTGAGTGTCGGTGCTCGCGACCATGACGCGGATCGTGCCGGTGGCACGACCGGCGGAGTTCGCGACCTCATAGGTCAGCGGGACAGGCTCCTCCGAGACCATCGCGCCCGGCGCCGCCTCGACGCGGACCAGATGATGGTTGACCACAGTGGCCTTCAGGCCGCTGCCCTCGGGCACGTCGACAGTGTTGACGACCAGGACGCCACCGGTGGGATCCACGTCGTTCTCGAGCGGATCGAGCAGCGTGTCGGTACCTGTGGTGACCGTGCCCATGTCATCGACCGCCACAGGAGCCAGAACCTCGGCCTCGGGTTCGATCACGTCGACGCGCACGAGTCCCAGGGAGGACGTGCTGGCTCCGCTGGCGGCGACCGTGTACTCCAGGTAATAGACCCCCGGTGCACTGCCTTCGACGTTGAGGGTCCCGGCCTCCAGGACCGCCTCGACCTCAAGACCTTCGGCGTCGCTCGCGCTGATCAGTTCGAGATTGCCGCCGTTGGGGTTCAAGTCGTTCATCAGCGGCTTGATGGTGGTGTTGCGCCCGGCGACGATCGTGGCGTGGTCCGCAGTGGTGATGGGGGCGAGGTCGTTGTCGGTCACCGACTCGATCTCGACGATGCCCTCGCCGGTCTTGCCGTGCTCATCACGGAAGGTGAGCTGGACCTGCTTGGTGCCGGGAGAGAGACCGGCGTCGTTGAAGGTGACCAGCCCGTCGGGACGGAAGGTCACCAGGTCCTCCGGCGGGACCGTGGCGTTCGCGAGATAGAAGGCGTCGCCGTCGGGGTCCTCCCAGTACGGCAGGATGTTGAAGCTGATCTCCTGGCCGGAACGGACCTGGACCTTGGTGACGGCCTTCTCGGCAGGGGCGGGGCCTTCGTTCTCGGCGTCGGTGCGGACGTCGAGAGTCACGGTGGCGGTATCTGTGCCGCCACGGCCGTCGTCAGCCTGGTACGTGAAGGTATCGCTCCCGGAGGCGTCCTCGTCCACATCGATCTGGAGCTGCGTCCCGCCGCGGATGGGGGTCACGGTGCCGATGCCGGGCTGTTCGCCGTGGACGTCCACGGCGAGGATGTCGCCGTCCGGATCGGTGTCGTTGCGGGTGACCGGGAGGACGACGCTCTTGCCGGGGCGCACGCCGTAGTCGTCGTTGTTCGCAGTCGGCGGCCGGTTCTCCTCATCGCGTTCGGCGGCGATGTTCGTGATCGTGGTGGTGAGGGTCTCCTTCTCCTTCTCCTTCGATTCGTTGGTCTGGATCTCCTGGGTGAGCAGCCAGTCGTCGACCAGCGCCATGCTGTCCATGATCTCCCAGGACAGACCGAACTTCTGGTCGTTGAGGACCACCAGGTCCCGGTTGACGCGCAGCTTCAGATCCGCCTCCCCCTTGGCATGGGGGATGGTCTCCTTGATGGGCTCCTCGCCCTCGCAGGCACGCACATAGCGGAGGGATCCTCCCCAGGCCCCATAGGCGCACCCCTGCACCTGTGCAGGAGGCACCACCGTGCTGCCGTTGCCGCCTGCGGGGATCGCATTCGGGTCTCCCCGTCGAAGGGGATGAGGAACAGGGTGTCCTCCGTGGCGAGCACGAAGCTGTCGGAGGCCGCGCCGGCCTGCTGCAGCTCGGCACGCTCGAGGGAGGAGACCCCGTGGTCGATGAGGCTGTACGCCGTCAGGTCGCTGCCCACTCGCAGGTTCCGGTTCTCCCGATCGAGGATGACGGGTTCCTCGCCGACGGCGGTGAGCTGGACATCTTCTGGCTTGGTCGAGACGTTGCCGACGATCTGGGGCTTCTCCGCCGTCGTCTCCTGGGTGGAATCGCTGCGGGGGTACTTCAGCAGCTCGGTCCCGTTGAGGACGAAGACATTGCCGTCGTCGGTGACGGTGACCGGCAGCAGACCCTTTCCGCCCTCCAGGACAGGATCCACCGCTGCGGGGCTGAAGGCCGCGGCTTCCTCCGGAGAGACGATCCATACCCGACCGTCGGGGGCTGCGATCACGATCCGGTCCTTGCCGATCTCCACCGTCGAATCGACAGGCAGCTCGACAAGGCCACCGCGCGTGACGGAGGGAGTGTTGATCGGGGTGATCCCCCGAGCTCCCGTCTCGAAGACGTGGTACCCGGATTGGATGATGTCGAGGTCCTGCCCGGTGGAGGCGATCTTCCCGTCGATCTCCCCAGCGTCGACGTTGACGCGGCCGATGAGACCGCCATCCTCGTTGGCGACCCACACTCCGCCGTTGGAGACATCGACCTCCGAGGAGGACAGTCCCGGGTGGCTGAGTGCGAAGCCGGTCAGCACCAGTGCGACCACCGTCAGGACGGCCGAGGAGACGACCGTGACCCGCCTTCCACGGCGCCGCTTCGGTCGAGCGGTGACAGACATGGACATACCCCCAGCACATGTTCCGAATTTTCCGCGCGTGAACGACCCCAATTCATCTCTGGAAGGAGGCATCCTCCCGGAGGCGACCCCGTCGCGCACACGCCGTGCCCAGGCTACTCGTAGACAGCCATCAGCACCACGGGGTCCACGTCACGCCGCAGCAGAGACGGAGCCGCTCAGCGGGCGTCGACTCCCGCCGTGCCGATTCAGCTGGTGCGTTCGACCAGCGTCCTCGTGAAGGCAGTCAGCGCCTCCCGGACGGCGCCATCCGGAAGCTCGTCGAGGATCTCCACCGCCTCATCGGCTGTTCGCTGGGCGAGTGCTCGCGTCTCCTCGAGCGCAGGGTCGGCGCGGAGCAGGGCCACGAGCTCATTGAGAGCCTCGTCCGAGCTGAGGTCACCATCCAGCTTCGACACCAGATCGAGCGTCCGAGAGTCCTGCTGCTCAGCGGCCCGGCGCCGCACCAGCAGCGTGGGCATCGTGGGCACTCCCTCCCGCAGATCGATGCCGGGGTCTTCCCGCTCGTGGATGCCTCGCTCTCGAGGTCCAGGACGTCGTCAGCGAGCTGGAACGCGACCCCGATCTTCTCGCCGTACCGGCGCATCACCTCCGCGGCCCCTTCGGGACCGCCTGCAAGGGATGCACCGAGGCTGCCGGCCAGAGCGAGCAGTGATGCCGTCTTGTCCGAGAGGACGGAGATGTAGTGCTCGAACGGGTCGTCCTCCTCCCTGGGGCCGACGGTCTCGTGCAGCTGCCCCAGGCAGAGACGTTCGAAGGTCTCGGAATGGAGGCGCACCGCTTCGGTGCCGATCCGCGCGCTGAGACCGCTGGCCCGCGCGAAGAGGAAGTCGCCGGTGAGGATCGCGACGTTGTTGCCCCACAACGCATGGGCGCTGTCGGTGCCGCGACGGGTGGGAGCGGAGTCCATGACATCGTCGTGGTAGAGGCTCGCGAGGTGGGTGAGCTCCACCAGCACGGCCGCGTCGAGCACGCCGTCGGCATCGACGTCACCGAGGGAGGCGGCGAGCAGCACCAGCATCGGGCGCACTCGTTTGCCGCCGGCATCCATCAGGTGCCGACCCGTCCACCGGACCATGTCGTCCGATGTGGCCACGGATTCACGCAGCCGCTCCTCGATGACTCCGAGACGCTCGACGATGCTTGTCGCGAGCTGCTCATCGATGTCGGGAACGCCCGGCAACGTGGACGGCATGGTTCTCCTGGAGATCAGAGGGGCGCCGTCAACGGCGCGCCCTGACACGGACTGCGGATGCTCGAGGCGAGAGCGCTCCGAGCAGCGGGCCGCAGCAGCGAAAGCTGCGCGTGCCCGGCCACCGAGTCTACCGGGGTGCGGGGATGACGTATCGCCGCGGGGGTCCCGAGGTGAGCGGGACTACGCCCATATGGTGTGGGCCTGGACGGTCTGCAGCGACGCTTCGGCCGCTTCAGCACCGTGGGGCCGGCTTTCGGCAGCTCTCCGTTGAGCATCGCCCGATTTGGGCATGAAAAAGAGAGTGGGAGGAGCGAAACCCGAAAGGGTCTCAAGCTCACTCCCACTCCCCAAAAAGATGTCCGGCGGCGACCTACTCTCCCACACCCTCCCGAGTGCAGTACCATCGGCGCAATCGAGCTTAGCTTCCGGGTTCGGAATGGAACCGGGCGTTTCCTCGACGCTATGACCGCCGTAACACGGCGAGACAACAACTGACCCACCAGAACACCAACCCACCCCAAAGAGTGAACCAGCGCCCCGAGGAGTTGTTTCCCAAGAACCGCACAGTGGACGCAAACACGCATAAACAATAAAAATGTTGTAGTAAGTCATCGGCCATTAGTACCAGTCAGCTCCACACATTGCTGTGCTTCCACATCTGGCCTATCAACCCAGTGGTCTACTGGGGGCCTCTCACACCCAAAGGGTGTATGGATATCTCATCTCGAAGCAGGCTTCCCGCTTAGATGCTTTCAGCGGTTATCCCTTCCCGACGTAGCCAACCAGCCATGCCCTTGGCAGAACAACTGGCACACCAGAGGTCAGTCCATCCCGGTCCTCTCGTACTAGGGACAGGACTTCTCAAATATCCAACGCGCGCAGCGGATAGGGACCGAACTGTCTCACGACGTTCTAAACCCAGCTCGCGTACCGCTTTAATAGGCGAACAGCCTAACCCTTGGGACCAACTCCAGCCCCAGGATGCGACGAGCCGACATCGAGGTGCCAAACCATGCCGTCGATATGAGCTCTTGGGCAAGATCAGCCTGTTATCCCCGGGGTACCTTTTATCCGTTGAGCGACACCCATTCCACAATGAGGTGCCGGATCACTAGTTCCTGCTTTCGCACCTGCCCGACTTGTCAGTCTCGCAGTCAAGCTCCCTTGTGCACTTACACTCGACACCTGATTGCCAACCAGGCTGAGGGAACCTTTGAGCGCCTCCGTTACTCTTTAGGAGGCAACCGCCCCAGTTAAACTACCCATCAGACACTGTCCCTGATCCGGATCACGGACCGAGGTTAGGAATCCAGAACGACCAGAGTGGTATTTCAACAATGACTCCACACCCACTGGCGTGAATGCTTCCAAGTCTCCCACCTATCCTACACAAGCCGTCCCGAACACCAATATCAAACTATAGTAAAGGTCCCGGGGTCTTTCCGTCCTGCTGCGCGTAACGAGCATCTTTACTCGTAATGCAATTTCGCCGAGTTCGCGGTTGAGACAGTGGAGAAGTCGTTACGCCATTCGTGCAGGTCGGAACTTACCCGACAAGGAATTTCGCTACCTTAGGATGGTTATAGTTACCACCGCCGTTTACTGGGGCTTAAATTCTCAGCTTCGAACTCCGAAGAGCTCTAACCGGTCCTCTTAACCTTCCAGCACCGGGCAGGCGTCAGTCCGTATACAGCGTCTTACGACTTCGCACGGACCTATGTTTTTAGTAAACAGTCGCTTCTCCCTGGTCTCTGCGGCCCTCACCGCTCTCACGGTTCGGGCCCCCTTCTCCCGAAGTTACGGGGGCATTTTGCCGAGTTCCTTAACCACGATTCTCTCGAACGCCTCGGTATTCTCTACCTGATCACCTGAGTCGGTTTAGGGTACGGGCGACCGTATTCGTCACGCCGGAACTTTTCTTGGCAGTACAGGATCACTCACCTACGCCCATACGGGATCCCCATCACGTCTGACCCTTATATGGCCCCAGCATTACCCGGGGCCGGGCTGCACGCTTAGACGGACTATTCCATTAAGTCCGCGGAAGCTACCTCTCTGCGTCATTCCTCGCGCTGACCTACTACAACCTTGGTTCCCAGCCTCGTCAACCTCCACACCCCGAAGGGCATGGGGAAAACTCGGGTGGTTAGCATCGACTGCCTCGGTATGGGTCCTCCTACGATCGGTTCGGGAATATCAACCCGATGTCCATCGACTACGCCTGTCGGCCTCGCCTTAGGTCCCGACTAACCCAGGGCGGATAAACCTGGCCCTGGAACCCTTGATCAATCGGCGGACGGGTTTCTCACCCGTCTTTCGCTACTCATGCCTGCATTCTCACTCGTACAGCCTCCACCACTGGGTTCCCCCGCAGCTTCGCTGGCTGTACGACGCTCCCCTACCCATCCAGCCACAAGGACTGAATGACACAGCTTCGGCGGTGTGCTTGAGCCCCGCTAAATTGTCGGCGCAGAATCACTTGACCAGTGAGCTATTACGCACTCTTTCAAGGGTGGCTGCTTCTAAGCCAACCTCCTGGTTGTCTCAGCAACTCCACATCCTTTTCCACTTAGCACACGCTTAGGGGCCTTAGCTGATGTTCTGGGCTGTTTCCCTCTCGACTATGAAGCTTATCCCCCACAGTCTCACTGCTACGCTCTCACGTACCGGCATTCGGAGTTTGGCTAAGGTCAGTAACCCGGTGGGGCCCATCGCCTATCCAGTGCTCTACCTCCGGCACGAAACACGTAACGCTGCACCTAAATGCATTTCGGGGAGAACCAGCTATCACGAAGTTTGATTGGCCTTTCACCCCTATCCACAGGTCATCCCCTCCATTTTCAACTGAAGTGGGTTCGCGCCTCCACGCGGTCTTACCCGCGCTTCACACTGCCCATGGATAGATCACTTCGCTTCGGGTCTAGAGCCGGCGACTGAACGCCCCGTTCAGACTCGCTTTCGCTACGGCTACCCCACACGGGTTAACCTCGCCACCGACCACTAACTCGCAGGCTCATTCTTCAAAGGCACGCCGTCACCCCTAAAGGCTCCGACGGATTGTAAGCACACGGTTTCAGGTACTATTTCACTCCCCTCCCGGGGTGCTTTTCACCTTTCCCTCACGGTACTTGTCCGCTATCGGTCAAGAGGTAGTATTCAGGCTTACCAGGTGGTCCTGGCAGATTCACACCGGATTTCACGGGCCCGGTGCTACTCGGGAACAGCATCGCGCCGTACATCGATTTCGTCTACGGGGTCACACCCTCTACGCCGTCGCACTCACACGACTTCGACTACCGCTGCACGTCCACGCTGAACCGCCGGCAGACGGTCCTGATACGTCCCACAACCCCCAACCTGCAACCCCTGCCGGGTATCACACAGATCAGGTTTAGCCTCCTCCGCTTTCGCTCGCCACTACTCACGGAATCACTGTTGTTTTCTCTTCCTGCGGGTACTGAGATGTTTCACTTCCCCGCGTTCCCTCCACACCGCCTATACATTCAGCGGCGGGTACCACGACATGACTCGTGGTGGGTTTCCCCATTCGGACATCCTCGGATCACAGTTCGGTTGTCAACTCCCCGAGGCTTAACGCAGACTCCCACGTCCTTCTTCGGCTCCTCTTGCCAAGGCATCCACCGTGTGCCCTTTAAAACTTACGGCAACACACAAAGACACAAAATCTTCAAAATTGCTTACAAGATGCTCGCGTCCACTATGCAGTTCTCAAGAAACAACCCCACACCAACACCACCCACGCAATCACGGGGGCAGCATCAGGGAGGACCAGCCACACACCCCACAAAACCCCAGCCACCAAAGCGACCAGGGTCATGGGGCTGCGTGCAGCCTCACAACCCAATAGCGTGTCTCCACCTCAAACCACCCAGCAACCCACGTTCCACACCCCCAAAGGGAGCTGTACTAGCAAGCCATACCGGCTGATGAAGTGCCTATTCGTTGATGTTCCACCCTTGAGCAACCACCCCCACCACACTCGGGCAGGAAAATGGCCACCATAATTGGTGATGCTCCTTAGAAAGGAGGTGATCCAGCCGCACCTTCCGGTACGGCTACCTTGTTACGACTTAGTCCCAATCACCGATCCCACCTTCGACAGCTCCCTCACGAGGATGGGCCACTGGCTTCGGGTGTTACCGACTTTCGTGACTTGACGGGCGGTGTGTACAAGGCCCGGGAACGTATTCACCGCAGCGTTGCTGATCTGCGATTACTAGCGACTCCGACTTCATGGGGTCGAGTTGCAGACCCCAATCCGAACTGAGGCCGGCTTTTTGGGATTCGCTCCACCTCACAGTTTCGCAACCCATTGTACCGACCATTGTAGCATGCTTGAAGCCCAAGACATAAGGGGCATGATGATTTGACGTCGTCCCCACCTTCCTCCGAGTTGACCCCGGCAGTCTCCTATGAGTCCCCACCATGACGTGCTGGCAACATAGAACAAGGGTTGCGCTCGTTGCGGGACTTAACCCAACATCTCACGACACGAGCTGACGACAACCATGCACCACCTGTGCACCAGTCCGAAGAAAGCCACATCTCTGCGGCCGTCCGGTGCATGTCAAGCCTTGGTAAGGTTCTTCGCGTTGCATCGAATTAATCAGCATGCTCCGCCGCTTGTGCGGGCCCCCGTCAATTCCTTTGAGTTTTAGCCTTGCGGCCGTACTCCCCAGGCGGGGCACTTAATGCGTTAGCTACGACGCGGAAAACGTGGAATGTCCCCCACATCTAGTGCCCAACGTTTACGGCATGGACTACCAGGGTATCTAATCCTGTTCGCTACCCATGCTTTCGCTCCTCAGTGTCAGTAATGGCCCAGAGACCTGCCTTCGCCATCGGTGTTCTTCCTGATATCTGCGCATTTCACCGCTACACCAGGAGTTCCAGTCTCCCCTACCACACTCTAGCCTGCCCGTACCCACCGCACGCCCGAGGTTGAGCCTCGGGTTTTCACGGCAGACGCGACAAGCCACCTACGAGCTCTTTACGCCCAATAATTCCGGACAACGCTTGCGCCCTACGTATTACCGCGGCTGCTGGCACGTAGTTAGCCGGCGCTTCTTCTGCAGGTACCGTCACTTTCGCTTCTTCCCTACTGAAAGAGGTTTACAACCCGAAGGCCGTCATCCCCCACGCGGCGTCGCTGCATCAGGCTTTCGCCCATTGTGCAATATTCCCCACTGCTGCCTCCCGTAGGAGTCTGGGCCGTGTCTCAGTCCCAGTGTGGCCGGTCGCCCTCTCAGGCCGGCTACCCGTCATCGTCTTGGTGAGCCATTACCTCACCAACAAACTGATAGGCCGCGAGTCCATCCTTCACCGATAAATCTTTCCAACCCCCACCATGCGACAAGGGTTCATATCCGGTATTAGCCACGATTTCCCGAGGTTATCCCGAAGTGAAGGGCAGGTTACTCACGTGTTACTCACCCGTTCGCCACTAATCAGGTAGTGCAAGCACCACCGTCATCGTTCGACTTGCATGTGTTAAGCACGCCGCCAGCGTTCGTCCTGAGCCAGGATCAAACTCTCCATGAAAAAACATGAAAAACAGTATCCTGACAACATAAACAAACAACCAGCATATAACTGCTGTATCATCCGTATTATAATTGCCATTCAAAATAATGGCATCAACAAACAGACACGCTATTGAGATATCAAGCAACACGCGCACATCGTCGTCTCCCCGCTGCGGCGGATCGAGTCAGAGGCTCGGTGGCGCCGGCGGAAGATTCCGTCCGACTGAAGTTTTGCTTCGTCGCCCCGGCGCAAGTCACTACCCTAGCAGTTTCTCGCGGCCCTTCGCAACTCCGCTCCGTGTGCTCCCGGTCTCGTTCGGATCAACCTGCAATCCCCCTGCGACCTGCTCACGGACGCCTTCCCGGTTACCCGGTCCGACTGCCCTGCGGCGATCCCGCTCCACTCCGTTCCGGCGACTCCCGCTGGGAGACTGTCGGCCCTTCGTGTCTGCGTTCTCGCTGCTGACAAGAAAGAACATTACGGGTCCCGGCGGGGGCCGTCAAACCCGGGGATTCAGGCTCCGTTCACCTCGCTGACCGACCAAACCTGCAGGTCAACCCGCGTTTCGCGGTTTCGGGAAAGCGCTCGTTCACCTGGATGTGACCCACGTCTGAGAGAGGCGTCACCGCGGCTTATCGTCGGCTTGACACTTTCCGTTCGGCTCCGTATCCGGGCGCGTCGGCTCCGCTGCTGCAGCTCCACAACATCGGTTCTGCCTTACTCGGGAACGCCACGAGCCCCGGGCACTGCAGGCGCAGTGCACGGGGCTCGTGATCGATGGGTCCGGCGTTCAGCCGAGGAGGCGGACCATCGCAGCGTTCTTGCGTCCTCGACGCAGGAGCAGATGCCTGCCCGGGAGCGGGTCGAAGTCGCCCGCTTCGCGGGCCAGGTCGTCGGCCGTCAGCTTCTCCCCGTTGAGCGAGAGGCCTCCACCTGCCGCGTCCCGCCGAGCGGCACCCTTCGAGGCGGCGATACCTGCCTCAACGAAGGCGTCCACCAGCGGCGTGGTCGTGGAGACCTCCGCGCCCGGCAGCTCACGGGAGATCGCGCTGATCGTCGGCTCATCGAGCTCACGCACATCGCCGCGTCCGAACAGCACCGCAGCCGCCGCCTTGGCCTGCGTCGTGGCCTGCTCTCCGTGCACCATCGTGGTGATCTCATCGGCGAGCAGCTTCTGAGCAGCGCGCTCGTGCGAAGCGGCCTCGGTGGCGTGCTCGAGCTCAGCGATCTCCTCCTGCGTGCGGAAGGTGAAGTACTTCAGGTAGTTCACGACGTCCGCGTCGGCCGCATTGAGCCAGAACTGGTGGAACGCGTACGGGCTGGTCAGCTCGGCATCCAGCCAGACCGCTCCGCCCTCGCTCTTACCGAACTTGGTGCCGTCCGCTTTCGTGACCAGCGGTGTGGTCAGCGCATGGACCTCATGGCCCTCCACCTTGTGGATCAGGTCGACGCCCGCGAGCAGGTTGCCCCACTGGTCGTTGCCCCCGTACTGGAGGGAGACCCCGTGACGGCGATGCAGCTCGAGGTAGTCGATGCCCTGGAGCACCTGGTAGCTGAACTCGGTGTAGCTGATGCCCTCATCGCTCTGCAGGCGACGGGCCACGGTGTCCTTCGCGAGCATGGTGCCCATGCGGAAGTGCTTGCCCATGTCCCGCAGGAAGTCCAGGGCGCTCATCTGCCCGATCCAGTCGAGGTTGTTCACCATGGTCACGGCGTACTCGTCCTCGAGGTCGAGGAAACGGGAGATCTGTCCGCGCAGGCTGTCCACCCAGGCGCCGACGATCTCGGCGTCGTTGAGCACCCGCTCGCCCGACATGCGGGGGTCGCCGATCAGGCCGGTCGCTCCCCGACGAGCGCGTACGGGTGATGGCCGGCGAGCTGGAGGCGGCGCATCGTGAGCACCTGCGTCAGATGCCCGACATGGAGGGAGGCCGCGGTCGGGTCGAAGCCGCAATACAGGCTGATCGGTCCGTCCGCCAGAGCGCTGCCGAGCGCCTCGCGCCCGGTGGTCTGCACGACGAGTCCTCGCCAGGCGAGCTCGTCCAGGACGGAATGCATCGATCAGTTCCTCTCGGGGTGGCACGGGGTGCCGATGGCCCCGGCCGGGAACAGCCGGGGTGGTGCTGGCACGGTGGTGGACGAGGTCCCCCAGGGTGCCGGGGCGGTCACCTGTGGAAGGTGTCCGTGCGCCATTGTCACAGATGCGCGCTCCGCACGGCATCCCGGCGTCGGGCCGCGGGACGAAGACGCCCCGCTCCCCCGGGTCTGGAGAAGCGGGGCGCGCGGTGCTCAGCGGTCGCGGGTGAATCCGCGCAGCGCAGAGATCGCTGCGGAGGCGGCGTCCTCCTGCTCCGCGACCCGGGCGGGGGCGGTGCCGCCCTTGGCGTCACGCGAGGCGATGGAGCCCTCGACCGAGAGCACCGAGCGGACCGAGCCGTCCAGGTGCTCGGAGATCGAGGTCAGCTCCTCGTCGGTGAGATCCCACAGCTCCTTGTCCTGGGACTCGGCGACCTTCACGCAGGCTCCCGAGATCTCGTGGGCGCTGCGGAAGGGCACACCGCGCCGCACCAGGTGATCGGCGATGTCCGTGGCGAGCGAGAAGCCCTGGGGCGCGAGCTCGGCCATCCGGTCGGTGTGGAACACCAGGGTCGCCATCATGCCGGTGAAGGCCGGCAGCACCAGATCCAGCGAGTCGACCTGGTCGAAGACCGGCTCCTTGTCCTCCTGGAGATCACGGTTGTACGCGAGCGGGAGGGCCTTGAGCGTGGTCAGCAGTCCCACCAGGTCGCCGACCAGGCGACCGGCCTTGCCACGCGCCAGCTCGGCGATGTCCGGGTTCTTCTTCTGCGGCATGATCGAGGAGCCCGTGGAGTAGGCGTCGTCCAGGGTGATGAACGAGAACTCCTTGGTGTTCCACAGGATGATCTCCTCAGCCAGGCGCGACAGATCGATGCCGATCATCGCGAGGGCGAAGGAGAACTCGGCGGTGAGATCGCGTGAAGCGGTCCCGTCGATGGAGTTCCACACCGAGTCCGAGAAGCCCAGCTCCGCGGCGACGGCCTGGGGATCCAGCCCGAGGCTCGAGCCGGCCAAGGCGCCGGAGCCGTACGGCGAGCTGTCCGCGCGGGCATCGAGGTCCCGCAGCCGCTCGACGTCACGCAGCAGCGGCCATGCGTGGGCCAGCAGGTGGTGGCTGAGCAGCAGCGGCTGGGCGTGCTGCAGGTGGGTGCGGCCCGGCATGGGTGCGCCGTGCACCTCGCGGGCACGCGCCACCAGCACGTCCACCAGGTCGAGCACCTGATCGCCGATCGCCCGCGACTGGTCGCGGATGAACAGGCGGATCAGGGTGGCGATCTGGTCGTTGCGGGAGCGACCGGCGCGCAGCTTGCCGCCGAGCTCCGTCCCCGCCCGCTCGATCAGGCCACGCTCGAGCGCGGTGTGCACGTCCTCGTCGTCGGGAGCGGCGGCGAAGGCGCCGGAGGCGACGTCGGCCGCGAGACGATCGAGCGCCCCCTGCATCCCGGCGAGCTCGTCATCGCTCAGCAGACCGGCCGCATGCAGCACGTTCGCGTGGGCCTTGGAGCCGCGCAGGTCGTACTGCGCCAGGCGCCAGTCGAAATGCGTGGACACCGACAGCGCCGCCAGCGCGGCCGCAGGGCCGGAGCCGAAGCGTCCGCCCCACAGGGAGGCCTTCTCCTGGGCGGCAGAGGCGTCGCCGCCCGGCGCGTGAGGGTCCTGGCTCATTCCTGATCCTCGGCGGCGTCCAGGTCCTCCCCGTTGCCGAAGGCGACGTCGCGCGCTGCGGCCTGCTTGGCGGCCAGTCCGTAGATGTCGATGAAGCCGCGGGCGCTGGACTGGTCGAAGGTGTCGCCCTCGTCGTAGGTGGCGAGGTTGAAGTCGTACAGGCCGGTCTCGGTGCGGCGTCCGGTCACGGTGGCGCGGCCGCCGTGCAGGGTCATGCGGATGTCGCCGCTGACGTAGCGCTGGGTGTCATCGATGAAGGCGTCCAGGGACTTCTTCAGCGGGGAGAACCACTGGCCGTCGTAGACCAGATCGGTCCAGCGGTCGCTGACGGAGCGCTTGAAGCGGGCCTGCTCGCGCTCGAGGGTGACGCGCTCGAGCTCCTGGTGCGCGGTGATCAGCGTCATCGCGCCGGGCGCCTCGTAGACCTCACGGGACTTGATGCCCACCAGGCGGTCCTCGACGATGTCGATGCGGCCGATGCCCTGGGCTCCGGCGCGGCTGTTCAGCTGCTGGATGGCCTCGAGCGGGGTGACCGCGCGGCCGTCGATCGCGACCGGGATGCCGCGCTCGAAGCTGATGACGACCTCATCGGCGACCGGCGGGAAGGCGGGGTCGTCGGTGTAGCTGAAGACGTCCTTGGTGGGCTCGTTCCAGATGTCCTCGAGGAAGCCGGTCTCGATGGCGCGGCCCCAGACGTTCTGGTCGATCGAGAAGGGGTTGTGCTTGGTGGTCTCGATGGGCAGGCCCTTGCGCTCGGCGTACTGGATCGCCTTGTCGCGGGTCAGGGCGAGGTCACGCACCGGAGCGATGCACTTGAGCTCGGGGGCCAGCGAGGTGATGGAGACCTCGAAGCGCACCTGGTCGTTGCCCTTGCCGGTGCAGCCGTGGGCGACCGTGGAGGCGCCGAACTTCTTGGCCGCCTTGACCAGGTGCTTGGTGATCACCGGGCGGGAGATCGCCGAGACGTTCGGGTAGGCGTCCATGTAGAGGGAGTTCGCCTTGAGCGCCGGCATGCAGTACTCGTTCGCGAACTCGTCGCGGGCGTCGGCCACATAGGCCTCGACGGCCCCGCAGTCCAGAGCGCGCTGGCGGATGACTTCGAGATCCTCGCCGCCCTGGCCGACGTCCACCGCGCAGGCGATGACGTCGGCGCCGGTGGCGTCGTGGATCCAGCCGATGGCGACGGAGGTGTCGAGGCCGCCGGAGAAGGCGAGGACGATGCGTTCGGTCACGGGAGATGCTCCTAGTCGTGGTTCACAGAGGGTTCAGGTGGGCACGGCGGGGCCGGTGCCCGGGGTTCATGCGGTCGAGGGGTCAGGCGCTGCGGGGTGTGTCAGGGGCCGATGGGTCGGCGGTCTCCCGTCGGCCCTCCGCGAGATCGAGCAGGCGCTCGGCCAGTCGATCACCGCCCGCGGGGTCTCGCGACACCAGCAGCACGGTGTCATCGCCTGCGATCGTACCGAGGACATCCGGCATCACGGAGCGGTCCATGGCGGAGGCGAGATACTGCGCACCTCCGGGCGGTGTGCGCACCACGACCAGGTTGCCGCTCGCCTCCGCGGAGACGAGCAGCCCTTCGGCGAGTCGCGGCAGGCGCGCCTCCAGCAGCTCGTTCTCCGGTGCGGTCGCCGGGCGGACGGACCCGCCCTCCGGGGAAGGCGGTAGACGAGACTGCCTGCCGAGCCGCGGATCTTCTCCGCCTGCAGCTCCACCAGGTCGCGGGAGAGGGTGGCCTGGGTGACCTCGATGCCCTCGGCCGTCAGCAGCTGCGCGAGCTGTGACTGGGAGGACACCTCCTGGTGGGTGAGGATCTGGACGATCCGCTGCTGACGGGAGGTCTTGGTCTGGGCCAGGGCCCGGCGTGAATCGGTCATCGTCGCTCTCCCGCCGGCAGCGCCTGCGCCGCGGTGGCCTGGTCAGGATGCTCGAGCAACCAGGTCAGCAGGGCCTTCTGGGCGTGCAGGCGGTTCTCCGCCTCGTCCCAGACCACGGAGGCGGGACCATCGATGACCTCGGCGGTGACCTCCTTGCCGCGGTAGGCGGGCAGGCAGTGCAGGAAGATCCCGCCGGAGAGCTGCATGAGCTCCTCGGTGACCTGGAAGGGAGCGAACGTCGCCTCGCCGCGTCCGTCCTCGCCCTCCTGGCCCATCGAGACCCAGGTGTCGGTGATGACGGCGGTCGCGCCGCTGACTGCGGCGCGGGGATCCTCGGTGAGGGTGACGGAGCCGCCGGTGCGCTCGGCGATCGCGGTGGCGTCGGCCACGATCTGGGGATCGGGCCGATGGGAGGCGGGCGAGGCGATGCGCACGTCCATCCCCGCGGTGACGCCCCCAGCAGGTAGGAGTGCGCCATGTTGTTGGCTCCGTCCCCGAGGTAGGCCAGGGAGCGCCCGGCCAGAGCGGCGTCGCCCTCCGCGAGTCCGCCGGTGTGCTGGGCGATGGTCTGCAGATCCGCGAGGATCTGGCAGGGGTGGAACTCATCGGTCAGCGCATTGACGACGGGCACCGTCGAGTGCTCGGCCATCTCCTGGATCCGCTCCTGCCCGAAGGTGCGCCACACGATCGCGGAGACCATGCGGGTGAGCACCTTGGTGGTATCGGCGATCGACTCGCCGCGGCCCAGCTGGCTCGATGCCGCCTCGAGCACCAGGGGCTGCCACCGAGCTCGGCGACGCCGGTGGCGAAGGAGATCCGGGTGCGGGTGGAGGACTTGTCGAACATGATCGCGACGGTGCGGGGACCCTCGAGCGGGCGTGCGGCGAAGCGGTCCTCGGCGAGGCTGAGCGCGAGGGCGAGGACCTCCTTCTGCTCGGCCGGGCTCAGGTCGTCGTCGCGCAGGAAGTGGCGGGGCATCTCAGTTCTCTCCTTCGGGCGCGGCGGCCTCGAGCAGCGCGGGCAGGGCAGCGGTGAAGGTCGCCAGCGGCGCCGGGGTGATCACCAGCGGCGGGGCGAGTCGCAGCGTGGACGCATCCGGGGCGTTGACGATGAAGCCGGCCTCGAGGGCCGCCGCCACCAGCTGGGTCGCGATCGGCGCGTTCAGCCCGATGCCGAGCAGCAGCCCCGTGCCGCGCACCTCCTGGATCAGCGGGTGCTCGAGCGCGAGGATCTCGCGGGTCAGCTCCTCCCCACGTCGCGGACGTGGGCGAGCAGGCTGTCCTCGAGGATCGTGCCGATCACGGCGAGCGCGGCGGCGGAGGCCAGCGGGTTCCCACCGAAGGTGGTGCCGTGCTGGCCGGGCTGCAGCAGATCGTGCACCTCGGGTCCGTAGCTGATCACAGCGCCGATCGGGAAGCCGCCGCCGAGGCCCTTGGCGAGGGTCATCACGTCAGGCTGGAGGCCCTCGACCGCCTGGTGCGCGAACCAGTGCCCGGTGCGGCCCATGCCGGTCTGGACCTCGTCGAGGATCAGCAGGGTGCCGTGCTCGCGGGTGAGGCGCCGCAGCGCGCGCAGGTAGTCATGGCTGAGGGCGCGCACCCCGGCCTCGCCCTGGATGGGCTCGGCGAACACCGCGGCCACATCACCCGGGGCGAGCGCCTCGGCGAGGGCCCGCTCGTCCCCTGCCGCGATGAACTCGACACCGCCGGGCAGCGGCTCGAACGGGGTCCGGTACGCCTCCTTGGAGGTGATCGCGAGCGCGCCCATGGTGCGGCCGTGGAAAGAGTTCGTCAGCGCGAGGATGCGGGGGCGGCCGGTGCGGCGGGCGATCTTGAACGCTGCCTCGTTCGCCTCGGTGCCGGAGTTCGCGAAGAACACCCCGGAGCCGGCGGGTGCCGCAGAGAGCTCCAGCAGCTTCTCGGCGAGCTCGATCTGCGGCGCGGAGGCGAAGAAGTTCGAGACGTGTCCGAGGGTCTCCGCCTGCTTCGTGATCGCGGACAGCAGCGCGGGGTGGGCGTGGCCGAGCGCGTTGACGGCGATCCCTGCGAGCAGGTCGAGGTACTGCTTCCCGTCGGTGTCCCACACGTGCACGCCCTCGCCGCGGGCGAGGACCTTCTGCGGCCTGCCGAAGACGGGCAGCAGAGCCTCGCCGTAGCGCTGGGCCAGCTCGTCGGCGTGTTCCTGATCAGACATAGTCGTCCCTCCTCACCATGGTGCCCACGCCCTTGGTCGTGAACACCTCCAGCAGGACCGCATGCTCGATGCGGCCGTCGATCATCGCCGCCGTGCGCACTCCGGCGTCGACGGCCCCCAGCAGCGCCTCGGCCTTCGGGATCATCCCGGCGGTGAGCGAGGGGAGCATCTCCCGCAGCTCCGAGGCGGAGACCTCGGGGATCAGCGAGGCGCGGTCGGGCCAGTCGCGGTAGAGGCCCTCGACATCGGTGAGCATGACCAGCTTCTCCGCATCCAGCCCCTCAGCCAGGGCGGCGGCGGCGAGGTCTGCGTTGATGTTCAGCACCTCGCCGGTGGGCTCGCCCTCGGCGTCGATCTCGGGAGCGATCGAGGAGATCACCGGGATCCGCCCGCTCTCGAGCAGGTCGCTGATGGCGTCGATGTTGACGCCGGAGACCGCACCGACATGCCCGAGGTCGACGTCCTCACCGTCCACGACGGTGCCGCGCCGGGTGGCGGTGAAGAGGCGGGCATCCTCCCCCGACATGCCGATCGCAAAGGGCCCGTGGTGGTTGATCAGACCCACGAGCTCCCGGCCCACCTGGCCCACCAGCACCATCCGGGCGATGTCCATGGTCTCGGCGTCGGTCACGCGCAGCCCACCGCGGAAGGTGGACTCCTTGCCGAGCCGCTCGAGCATCACGTTGATCTGGGGGCCGCCGCCGTGGACGACGACCACCCGGATGCCGGCGAGACGCATGAAGACGATGTCCGCGGCGAAAGCCGCGGCGCAGCTCCTCGTCGATCATCGCGTTGCCGCCGTACTTGACCACCACGATCTTTCCGCGGAAGCGCTGCATCCAGGGCATCGCCTCGACGAGCACCTCGGACTTCTCACGGGCCTCGGTGCGGGCGGCGTCGAGCTGGGCGAGCGGGTTCTTGCCGACGAGCGGCCCGTCGCCGGCCGGTTCCGCGGCCGGGACGCTGTGCGGGGAGGAGTTCATGAGGAGTAGGCGCTGTTCTCTTCGACGTAGTCGTGGGTGAGGTCGTTGGTCCAGATGTCGCCGGTGGCATCGCCGGCGCCGAGGTCGACCTCGATGAGGGTCTCGCGCGGGGTCATGTCCACCTCGGAGCGGTCGCGGTGGGCGCCGCCTGCGCGGCACACCTCGATGCCGTTGACGGTGACCGAGAGGTCTGCGACGTCGAAGGGGGCGACGGCCTCAGGCACGCAGCCGGCGGCGGAGACGATGCGGCCCCAGTTGGGGTCGTTGCCGAAGATCGCGGCCTTGACCAGGTTGGAGCGGGCGATCTCCCGTGCCACCGCGAGGGCGGCGCCCTCGCTGCTCGCGGAGCGGACGATCACGTGGACGTCGTGGCTCGCGCCCTCCGCGTCGGCGACCAGCTGGCGTGCGAGATCGGCGCTGACGGCGCGCACCGCCTCGGTGAGCTCCTCGAGGCCGAGGGTGAGGCCGCTCGCGCCGGAGGCCAGCAGGATGACGGTGTCGTTGGTGGACATGCAGGCGTCGGAGTCGACGCGGTCGAAGGTGGTGCGGGTGGCTCCGCGCAGGGCGGCATCGGCCATCTCCGCGTCGACGTCCGCATCGGTGGTCAGCACCACGAGCATGGTCGCGAGCTGGGGCGCGAGCATCCCCGCTCCCTTGGCGATCCCGCCGACGACCGCACCGGAGGGCGTGGTGATCTCTGCGGTCTTCGGCACCGTGTCGGTGGTCATGATCGCGCGGGCGGTGGCGGAGTCGGCCTCGGGGCCCTCGGCGAGCTGCTGCGTGGCGGTGGTGACGCCGGCCAGCAACTTCTCCATCGGCAGCCGCTCCCCGATCAGTCCGGTCGAACAGACGAGCACGTCCTGCGCGGCGATGTCGAGCTCGTCGGCGAGATGCTCGGCGGTGCGGTGGGTGTCGGCGAAGCCCTCGGGGCCGGTGCAGGCGTTGGCGCCGCCGGAGTTGAGCACCACGGCACGGGCGCGCCCGTCGGAGACCGCCTCACGGGACCAGAGCACGGGCGCGGCCTGGACCCGATTGGCGGTGAACACCGCGGCGGCGGTGTCACGGGGGCCGTCATTGACGATGAGGGCGAGATCGTGGGTGCCGGCGGACTTGATGCCGGCGGCGAGTCCGACGGCACGGAATCCGCGGGGGCGGGTGATGGTCACAGGAGCTCCTGGGAGATCTGGGAGGCGGAGGGGTCACGGGCCGGGTACGGGCACCGGCCTGCGCCGGGGAATCAGGGGGCGAGCGCGGTCCGGGTCAGGCCGGTGGTCTCGGGGATGCCGAGCGCGAGGTTCAGCGACTGGATCGCCGCCCCGGCGGTGCCCTTGACGAGGTTGTCGAGCGCGGAGATGACCGTGGCCTGGCCGCTGCGGTGATCCACCGCGGCACCGATCCGGATCGTGTTCGCGCCGGCCACCTCACCGGTGGCAGGGAAGCGTCCCTCGGGCAGGACGGTGACGAAGTGCTCGTCCGCGTAGTCGGCCTGCAGGGCCGAGAGCAGGTCTGCGGTGGTGGTGCCCTCGGCCACGGGGGCGGTGCAGACCGCGAGGATGCCGCGGCTCATCGGGACCAGCACCGGGGTGAAGCCGAGTCGCTGACCGTCCTGGCCTGTGGCGCGGCGCAGGTTCTGCAGCACCTCGGGGACATGGCGGTGGGTGCCGCCGACGGCGTACGGGGAGGCCGTTCCGGACGCCTCGGAGAACATCAGATGCTGCTTCGGTGAGCGGCCGGCACCGGAGTAGCCCACTGGCAGCACGGCGCTGAGCCCGGCGGCGTCCAGCAGCCCCGCGCGCAGCAGCGGCGCCAGGGCGAGCGTGACGGCGGTGGCGTTGCAGCCGGGCACCGCGATCTCCCGGGCGGTGGCGAGCAGCTCGCGCTGCCGGGTGCCGTCTGACAGCGGGAGCTCGGGCATGCCGTAGGTCCAGGTGCCCGAGTGCTCGCTGCCGTAGTAGTCCTGCCAGTCCTCGGCGCTCTCGAGGCGGTGGTCCGCGCCGAGATCGAGGACCAGGACGTCCGGGTCCTCGGCGCGCAGGGCTGCGGCGATCTGACCGGACTGGCCGTGGGGCAGGGCGAGCACGACGACGTCGTGCCCGCGCAGGGTGTCCACGCTCGTCTCCTGGAGGACGGGGTCATGGCCGAGGTCGATGTGCGGGGCGACCTCGCTGAGGTGCTTCCCGGCGCTCGAGTGCGCGGCCACGGTCGCGACCTCGATCCCCGGATGATCGGCGAGCAGCCGCAGGGTCTCTCCCCGGCGTACCCGGAGGCGCCGACGACGGCCACTCGGGGTCGCTGTGCACCGTTCCCTGCGGGCACGGCGCCCTGCGGCGACGAGGGGGTGGCTGGACCGGTCACGGAAGACATGTCGGAAGTATATACAGCCGAATGCATGAACAGCCAGTCCGTCCGGCGTGACCGAGACGACGCCCGGCTCCGAGCGCTCGGGGGCGGGTGCTCGCAGGAACGGGATCACGGGCAACCGGCCACGCCGGCCGGGACGGCGCTCAGGCGCGCAGCACGCCTCCCACCGCCGAATCGACCGCGGCGATGCAGCGCGTGCGCGCCTCGCCGATCTGCTCGGCGGTCAGCGTGCCCTCGGTGGAGCGCAGCCGGACCGCGAAGGCGAGCGACTTCTTCCCCTCCCCGATCTGCGCACCGGTGAAGACGTCGAAGAGGTGGACGTCCTCGGCGAGGTCGCCGATGCCCACCACGATCGCGGCCTCCACGGCGGAGGATGGCACGTCCTGGTCGACCACGAAGGCGAAATCCTCCTTGGCGACCGGGTAGGTCGGGACCGGCTCGGCGACGACCACGGCCGGGGCCGCGGCGATCAGCGCCTCGAGGTCGAGTTCGAGCGCGCTGGTGCGGGCCGGCAGGTCGAACTCCTTGACCACCGCAGGGTGCAGCTCACCGGCGTGGCCGATGACGGTGCTCGTCCCGTCGGCCGTGAAGATCCGCAGCTCGCCGGCACGACCGGGGTGGAAAGGCGCCTTTTCGACCTGGCGCACCTCGAGCCGGGCACCGACGGCTGCGGCCGCACGACGGGCCAGCTCGAAGGCGTCGGCCCAGCCCCAGGGGGCGACTTCTCCCTGCCAGGAGCCCGGTCCCGAGGCTCCGCCGATCACGGCGGCGAGGCTGCGGGTCTGGAGCGGCAGGGCGGCGAGGATCCCGTCGAGCTCGGCATCCGTGGGCCGCTGCGCCGCGGAGGGCACCGGGGCGCGGGCTCCTTCGCTGCGCGAGAGCGAGGCGGTGCCGAGCTGGAAGATCGCCACCGACTCCTCGCCGCGGCCGAGGTTCCGACGGGCGACGGGCAGCAGCGTCTGCAGCAGGGAGGTGCGCATCAGCGGCTCGTCGTCGGCCAGCGGGTTCAGCAGGCGCACGGCGTCGCGGCGGGAATCATCCGCCGCGTAGCGAAGGGCGTCGAAGATGCTCTCGCTCACGAAGGGGTACGAGGTGACCTCCACCAGGCCGGCCTCGGCGAGCGCGCGGTTCGCGTCGCGGCGGGCGCGCTGGGCCCGGGTGAGCCCGCGGCCTCCCGGAGCGGTGGGCAGCAGAGAGGGGATCGTGTCGTATCCGACCAGGCGGGCGATCTCCTCGACCAGGTCCTCCCGGATGGTGAGGTCCGGACGCCAGGACGGCGGGGTGACCGCGAGGGTTCCCTCGGCGCCGTCGTCGACCCGGCACCCGATCCTCTCGAGGCTGCCGCGCACCTGCTGCGGGGTGTAGGCGATGCCGACCACGCGCTCGGCGTCGCCGAGCGGGAGGGAGATCGGGGAGGCCGGTGCCGGGGCGCTGCCCGCGTCGGTGACGGACGAGGCGATCTCGCCGCCGCCGAACTCCGCGATCAGCTGGGCGGCGCGGTAGGCGGCCACTAGCGGCAGCTGCGGGTCCACGCCGCGTTCGAAGCGCTTGGAGGCCTCCGAGGGCAGGCGGTGGCGGCGAGCGGAACGGGCCACCGAGATCGGATCGAAGGTCGCAGCCTCGAGCACGATGTTCGAGGTGGTGCTCGAGACCTCGGTGGACTCGCCGCCCATCACCCCGGCGATGCCGAGCAGGCGGGCGCCTTCGCCGCCGTCGCTGTCGGTGATCAGCAGGTCCTCGGCATCGAGCGTGCGGGTGACGTCGTCGAGGGTGGTGAGCTTCTCGCCGGCGCGGGCGCGGCGCACCACGATCGGTGCCACCACCTTGTCCGCGTCGTAGGCGTGCAGAGGCTGGCCGAGATCGAGCATGACGTAGTTGGTGACGTCGACGATCAGCGAGATCGGGCGCATGCCCGCGAGGGTCAGGCACCGTGCCATCCAGCGCGGGGTCTGCGCCGCGGGGTCCACGCCGCGCACCTCGAGGGCCACGAAGCGGGAGCAGCCCTCGACGCCGCGCAGGGGCTCCTCGTCGCGCAGCTGCACAGCGGTGCCGCCGGCGCCTGCCTGCGGGATCGCGACCGTGGTGACCGGGTCGGTGTAGGCCGCACCGGTGGCATGGGAGTACTCCCGGGCCACGCCGCGCATCGAGAAGCAGTAGCCGCGGTCCGGGGTCACGTTGACCTCGACGACCTCGTCCGCGAGGCCCAGCAGGGCGATCGCATCGTCCCCGGGCTCGCCGGCGAGGCCCTCGGCATGCCCGCGTCCGAGCACGATGATGCCGTCCTCGCCGGAGGGGTCCTCGCCCAGGCCCAGCTCGTCGCCGGAGCAGATCATGCCGTCGGAGGTGTGGCCGTAGGTCCTTCGTGCGGCGATCGCGAAGTCGCCGGGCAGCACGGTGCCGGGCAGGGAGACGACCACGAGGTCCCCCTCGACGAAGTTGTGCGCGCCGCAGATGATCCCGCGGCTGGGGCGCTCATCCCCCGGCTGGGGGTCCTTGGGGTTGTCGGCGTCCTCGTTGTGCTCGGGGCCGACGTCCACGCGCACCCAGTTGATGGTCTTGCCGTTCTTCTGCGGCTCCTTGACCAGCTCGAGCACGCGGCCGACGACGAGGGGACCGGATACCTGGGCGCCGAAGATCGCTTCCTCTTCGAGGCCGAGGCGGGAGAGGTCGGTGGCGACCTGCTGCGCGGAGGCGCCGGCGGGCAGCTCGGTGTGCTCGGCGAGCCAGGTCAGGGGAATGCGGGGCATCTCAGATCTCCGTACCGTAGTGCTGGGAGAAGCGGACGTCGCCCTCCACCATGTCGCGCATGTCCGCCACGCTGTTGCGGAGCATGAGGATGCGTTCGATCCCGAGGCCGAAGGCGAAGCCCTGGTACTCCTCGGGGTCCACCCCGGCGGCGCGCAGCACGTTCGGGTGGACCATGCCGCAGCCGCCCATCTCGATCCAGCCGGTGCCGCCGCAGACCCGGCAGTTCGGGTCCGCATCGTGGTCCAGCCCCTCGCGGGCCTCGCAGCGGAAGCAGCGGAAGTCCATCTCGGCGCTGGGCTCGGTGAAGGGGAAGTGGTTCGGGCGCAGGCGCGTGATCGGCGTGCCGCCGAAGATGTGTGCGGCGAAGGCGTCGAGGGTGCCCACGAGGTTCGCCATGGTCAGGCCCTTGTCGATCGCGAGGCCCTCGACCTGGTGGAACATCGGTGAGTGGGTCGCGTCGATCTCGTCGGCCCGGTAGACGGTGCCGGGGCAGGCGACGTACAGCGGAGCGCCGCGCTCGAGCATCGCACGGATCTGCACCGGCGAGGTCTGGGTGCGCAGCAGCATCCCGGAGCCCTCGGGCGCGACGTACAGGGTGTCCTGCGTCGAACGGGAGGGATGCTCGGCATCGGCGTTGAGCGCATCGAAGTTCAGCCACTCGGACTCGATCTCCGGTCCCTCGGCGATCTCCCAGCCGATCCCGACGAAGAAGTCGTTGATGCGGTCCTGCAGCACCGTCAGCGGGTGCGAGGCGCCGCGCGGGCGCAAATCGGTGGGGAGGGTGACGTCGACGGTCTCCGCGGCGAGCGCGGCCTCCTCCTCCGCAGCGGCGAGCTCCTGCTGCCGTGCCGCGAGCTCCTTCTGTACCCGGCCCTTGCTCTGACCCACCAGCTTGCCGGCGGCGGCCTTCTGGTCCTTCGGCAGGTCCTTGATCGCACGATTCGCGGCCGAGAGCACGCTGGCATCGCCCACGTGCTCGATGCGGGCCTGCTTCAGCTCGGCGGTGGTGGCGGCCGCGGCGATCGCGGCGAGCGCGGCATCGACGGCAGCGCCGATGGTCGCCTCGTCGATGGCCGGGGCGGCGGGAGTCGTGGATGACTCGGACACGGGTATCGCTTTCGTCCGGGAACAGGAGGGCGGGGGCGCCGTGAGCGGAACTGCGGCGCGGGCACCGCACGCCATTCTAGGAGGCCCGGCGGGTGCTCGGGGAGCAAGACTGCCGACGAGGCGACGCACCTCATCGAGCGGACGCGTCATGGGCAGTTCTCCCCATGTCGGTGCGGCTGCGCTGCCGATACCCTGGCGAAATCACCAGCCGGTGGAAGACCGGAGAGCGCATCGACCCGGGGGCCGAGCGAAGAAGGGGTCCATATGCAGTTCTACGGTGCAGACACGACAGCGCTGCGTGAGCATGCCGAGCGCACCGGTCAGGGTGCCCAGCGGCTGGCGCGGGCGTGCGAGGAGATCTTCCGGCTCGCTCACGCCGCGGGCTGGCAGGGCGCGGACGCTGAGACGTTCCGTGCGGACTGCGATGCGGTTTCACGCACCGGGCTCGAGCTCTCCACCTCTCTCGACGCCTTCGGCAGGGAACTGCACGGTCATGCCGATGAACAGGACTCCGCCTCGGGGCTGGAGGGCGAGGGACTCGGCGGGCTCCTCACAGAGCTGCTCGGCGGCCCGCTCGGCTCGTTGCTGGGATTCGGCGGCGCAGGCGATGGGCTCGGCAGCCCGTTCCTCGGGATGAGCGCTTCCGCCGCGGGCATCGCCACAGGCTTTGCCGGCGGTGGATTCGGCGGGGCGGCCCTTCAGCACGGGATGGGCACCCCGATCGACCCGGCCACGTTCGAACCGGAATCCGGCTCCAGCACGACCCACGGCGGCTCGGTCAAGTCGGGGAACACCACCCATGAGGGGAGCGTCACCGAGCACGACGACGGATCGACCACCTACTCCTACGGTGTCTCGGAGGAGCGGAAGCTCAAGGTGGGAAGCGAGGAGACGGGCGGTTCGGCAACGCTGTCGATCGGCGAGACCGCAAGCGTCACCGAGCACCCCGACGGCAGCCTCACCGTCACCTTCGACGCGTCGGTCGAGGGCGGCGTCGAATTCCACGGCCAGGTCAAGGGTGTCGAGGGCGGAATCGAGTCCGGCGTGACCGGCAAGGGCTCGTTCTCCGTCACGCTGCCGCCCGGGTCCTCCCCGGCAGATGCCGAGGGCATCAACCCCTACGACCCGGACACGATCCCGCCCGGCGCCTCGGTGACCGTCACCGGCGAGCTGTCCGCCTCGGTCGGAGCCAGCCTGGGGTACCGGGACATCGCCACCGGGAAGCTCGGGATCTCCGGGAGCGAGGAGATGGTCAGCACCATCTCCCGCGGGTACGACGGCTCCCTGATCGTCGACCAGGGCCCTGGCAGCACCCAGGGCATCAACGCCGGGCTGCAGATCGGCCCCGATCACGCGAACGTCACCATCGAGGGCTCCAGCGCCTTGAAGACGACGACGCTCGAGCACACCGAGTTCGACGGTTCCGCGGAGGGCCGGACCGCTTTCGATGCCTACATGTTCACCGGCGAACAGCCGGATGCCGGCTCGCCCGGTGTCGGGGATTCCTACACCGACACCATCAAATCGGTGAGCACCGATACCTCGATCACCGGAACCGTCGGCGACGGCAACGGCACGGAGACCTCCGTCGGCGCCTCCACCGAGACCGCCACGATCTACGACGTCCAGCGGACCTACTCCGACGGCAGCTGGGTGCGCGAGCACCGCTACAGCCCCCTCGGTGAGGGCGGTGACGATGCCGGCGGCCCCTACGGAGTCACCCACACCAGCTCCGACGGCCCGACGCACTATGAGCTGCGCTTCCCCCAGTCCGGGACGGCTCCGCCGAGCTCGTACAACGAGCTCTACGGCAATGCGCCGTACACCTTCGGCGAGGACCAGGTGATCAACGTGCAGCTCACCGAGACCGAGATGGAGCAGATCATCGAGAACCGCGGCAAGGGCGAGACCCCCGAGGAGGTGCTCAACGCCTACGCCACCGCGGGCCCCGAGGGTGCGCGTCAGATGGCGGAGGACCACTCCTCGCTCGGAGACGGGGGCCCGCCGGTGGCTCCCGGCGTGGTCACCGACCCAGGCGCCGAGGTCGACCCCGGTCAGCGAGGCGGCTACCCGACTGGCGGGACCGGCTCGAAGCATGCCACTCCCACGACCGCCTGAGGCCGGTGCAGCTGTGCCGTAGCCCACCGCACCCACGCCCAGGCATCTCGGCATAGCCTGGTGGGGACATCGTCTACCCCTCGTCAGAGGAGTCAGGAAGGCCCCTGTGCCCACGACTGTGAAGGGCGTCGTCGCCCTCAGCGAGAAGCAGCCGGCTGAGCTGCTCGACATCATCATCCCCGACCCAGGGCCGAACGACGTCGTCGTCGACATCGAGGCGACCGGCGTCTGCCACACCGACCTCGCCTACCGCGACGGCGGCATCAACGACGAGTTCCCCTTCCTGCTGGGGCACGAATCCGCAGGTCGCGTCTCGCAGATCGGCGAGAACGTCACCCACGTCGAGATCGGCGACTACGTGGTGCTGAACTGGCGCGCCGTCTGCGGGGAGTGCCGCGCCTGCAAGAAGGGCGTGCAGCAGTACTGCTTCGCGACCCACAACGCCTCCAAGCCCATGACCCTCACCGACGGCACCAAGCTGACCGCCGCGCTGGGGATCGGCTCTTTCGCAGAGAAGACCCTCGTCCATGAGGGTCAGTGCACGAAGGTCTCCGAGGATGCACCCGCGGAGGTCGCTGGCCTGCTGGGCTGCGGTGTCATGGCGGGCATCGGCGCGGCGATCAACACCGGCCAGGTGCAGCGCGGCGAGTCCCTCGCCGTGATCGGCCTGGGCGGCGTGGGCTGCGCCGCGATCGCCGGTGCGAGGCTCGCCGGAGCCACCACCATCATCGGGCTCGACGTCGACGAGAAGAAGCTCGCCGCCGCCGAGGAGCTGGGTGCCACCCACACGGTGCTCACCAAGGGCCTCTCCCCGCAGCAGGTCGCCGAGAAGGTCCAGGAGCTCACCGACGGTTTCGGCGCGGACGTCGTAGTCGACGCGGTCGGCATCCCGCAGACCTACGAGACCGCCTTCTACGCCCGCGATCTCGCCGGTCGCGTGGTGCTGGTGGGCGTCCCCGCCCGAACGTGGAGCTGACCCTCCCGCTGCTGGATGTGTTCGGGCGGGGAGGATCGCTGAAGTCCTCGTGGTACGGGGATTGTCTGCCCGAACGGGACTTCCCGTACCTCATCGATCTGTTCCTCCAGGGCAGGCTCCCGCTGGACCGCTTCGTCACCGGCCGCACCGACCTGGCCGGGGTCGACAGCGCTCTCGATGCGATGCACGAGGGCGACACCCTGCGCACCGTGGCGGTGATCCGATGACCACGCGAATCTCCCACGCCGTCACCTCCGGCACTTTCAGCCTCGACGGCGAGACCCATCAGGTGGACAACAACGTCTGGGTGCTCGGCGACGACGAGCAGTGCGTGGTGTTCGACGCCCCGCACGACATCGACACCGTCGTGGAGCTGGTCGGCCAGCGCGAGTGCGTGGGCATCCTGCTCACCCACGCCCATGACGACCACGTGCGGATGGCTCCCGAGCTGTCCGAGGTGCTCGAGGCCCCGATCCTGCTCAACCCCGCTGATCGCGAGGTCTGGCAGCTCACCCATGGGGACCTGCCCTGGGATGACGATGTCGCCGATGGCGACATGTTCACCATCGCGGGGGTGAACCTCGAGGCGCTGCACACCCCGGGCCACTCCCCGGTTCCACCTGCTATTACTCCGAGGAGCTGGGCGCCGTCTTCACCGGCGACACCCTCTTCCAGGGCGGGCCCGGTGCCACCGGGCGCTCGTTCTCCTCGCGAGAGACGATCGAGGAGTCCGTGCGGGAGCGCCTGTTCGCGCTGCCCGCGGACACGGTGGTCCACACCGGCCACGGCCCGGACACCACGATCGGGGCCGAGCAGCAGGCGGCGCAGGGCGACTGGCTCTGACATCCTGCCGGCGCTCCTGCTGAGCGCCCACCGTCACAGCGGCGGCGGCCACCTCCGGGTGGCCGCCGCCGCTCGTCGTTGCGGCGACGCCGCTCAGGCGGACGGGCCCCGCGAGGCGTCGTGGGGCGGGGTCCGGTCGTCCCCGTCGGCGTTCCGCTCCTCGGCGCCGGTGAGCGACGCGGAGGCCGGCGCCTCCTCGGCGGGCGCCTCCGGGCCGGGCGCCGGAGCCGCGGGCCCGCGCAGGCTCGCGAGGTAGGCGTTGTACGCCTCCAGCTCCGCGCCGCCGTCGCGCTCCGCCTTGCGGTCGTACTGGCGGGCCCGTCGGTCATCGGACTTCATCCAGAGCACCGCGACGATGATCGCGTATCCGACGGTGGGGACCTCGGAGATCGCCCACATGATCGTGCCGCCCCGCACCTGGATCAGCTCCAGCCGCTCGAGCGGGTACATCCCCAGATCCGTGTACCAGCCCTCGGCGATCAGCCAGGTGGCCGAGACCAGCGCCACCCCGAAGAAGGCGTGGAAGGCCAGGGTCACCAGCAGGGTGATCAGCTTGAGCACGGGGTTGATCGGCTTGGTGGTGGGGTCGATGCCGATCAGCACCCAGGCGAACAGGTAGCCCGAGCCGAGGAAGTGCACGGTCATCAGGAAATGGCCGAGGTGGTGGTACATCGCCATCTCGAACAGGGGTGTGAAGTAGAAGATGACCAGCGACCCGACGAAGATCAGCCCGGCCAGCGGCGGGCTGGAGGCCACCCGGGCGTAGCCCGAGTGCACTGCGGCGAGCACCCATTCGCGGATCCCGCGCGAGCCGTCGGTGCGTGGGGAGACGGCGCGGGAGAGCAGCGTGACCGGGCCTCCGAGGGCCCACAGCGGGGGCACGATCATCATCATCGCCATGTGCTGGACCATGTGCGCGTCGAAGCGGAACTTGCCCCAGGCGGCCACTCCCCCGTTCATCACCCAGGCGAACGCCACGCAGCCGGCGACGAAGGCCAGGGTGCGGTGCCAGGGCCAGACGTCGCCGCGCCGGGACAACCGCACCGCACCGGCGAGATAGGCACCGGCCATCGCCACGGCGAGGGCGAGCGCCACCCAGTCGGGCTGGAAGAGGGTGAACATCGTGGTCGGATCGAACTCCTGCTCGGGAGGCAGGAACCCGACGAGCGAGAGCACCTTGAGATCCCCCACCGGCGGGACCGTCTGCGGCATCGGAGGGGCGGAGCGGCCCAGTGCGATCGAGGCGCCGATCACCGCGGCCATCACCACGCCCTCGGTCAGCGCCAGGTGGCGGAAGCGCGGATCCGCTCCCCGAGCCGGCGTCGCTGCTGCGCTCCGATCGCGGCGAGGGCGACCAGGCCCACCGCCTTGGCCAGGACGACGAGCCCATAGCCGGTGCCCACGAGATCGGCCCAGCTGGACAGCCGGATCATCGCGCTGATCAGCCCGCTGAGCGCGAGGGCGATCACGGACGCGAGCGCCCAGGGTGAGAAGCGCTGGATGGTGGTGGCCAGCGTGGCATCGGTCAGGCGTGGTGCGAGCAGGGCGATGGCGAGCAGCCCGCCTGCCCACACCGCCACAGCGATCAGGTGGAGCGCCATGGCGTTGACGGCGTTGATGTGGTCGAGGCTGGCTCCGGCGTGGCCGGCCATGCCCAGCGCCCCGGCGGCGATCCCGGTGAAGGCGAGGCCCCAGCAGGCGAGCACCGTCGAGCGGGCCAGGAGGTAGCAGAGCGCGGCAGCGGCGGCGAAGACCGCCACCCCCATCTGGATCCGGCCGAGCGCACCGCCCATCGCCACGTCCCAGACGTTCAGGCCGGTGCTCGCACCCGTGGCCTCGAGCCCACCGAGCGGGATCTGTGCGAGCGCGGCGACGGCCCACAGCAGCGCGCCTGCAGCTCCGAGGCGCACGGCGCGCCGACGCACCGGGTCCAGGGCCTTCACCTCACGGCGCGAGGGGCCGGGCAGCAGCAGTACGGCGGTGCCGCCGGCCCCGATGGCGAGCAGCAGACCGAGGTGATGCAGCGCCCGCACGATCGGCAGTCCCCAGGTCACCAGCGGGGAGGCCGGGACCAAGGTTGCGGGCGACAGGGCTCCGGTGGCGGCCATGCCCAGCAGAGCGGCGGCGACCGTCAGGACGAGCAGGAGCGGGATGCCGAGAGCGGCGGCCCGCTGGGCGGGGGCCCTCATGCCCCTGCCTGTCGTCGCCGGAGGGTCTCGAACAGGCACACCGTCGCGGCGGTGTGCACGTTGAGGGACTCCGCATGGCCGGCCAGCGGGATCCTCACCGCGAGCGGGGCGGCGTTCAGGGTGCGCTCGTCCAGGCCGCGCGCCTCGTTGCCGAGGATCCAGGCGATACGTACGGGCAGTTCTGCGGTGAACAGCTCTGCTGTGGCGTAGCCGCTGGTGGCAGCTGCGGTGATCCCCGCTGCGGCGAGTTCGGCGAGAACGTCGTCGATCTCCGCGCCCGCGAGGACGGGGAGGTGGAAGAGGCTGCCGACGGCGGCGCGCACCGCCTTGGGCGAGTACGGGTCCGCGCAGGTGCGGGTGAGCAGCACCAGATCGGCGCCGGAGGCGTCTGCGGTGCGGATCAGGGTGCCCACGTTGCCCGGGTCTCGGACCTCGTGGAGGACGAGCACCGTGACCGGCTTCCCGGTGGGCAGCGCCTGCAGCGCCTCTGAGGCGAGGGTTGGTTCCTCGGCGGGGAGGGTGCCGACGGCGACCGCCCCTGCGGGGTCACGGGGCGCCGTCCGCGGCGCCGCCCTCCTGGCCGGGGCCCTGGTCGCGGAGCATCGCACGCAGGATCTGCTCGTCGACGACGCGCAGCGGGATATCGCTGCGGCGCGCGAGCCGCCTCAGCTCGGGGTGGTCGGCGTCGGCGCGTTCGGTGAGGAACACCTCGAGCGCCAGCTCAGAGCGGTGCTCGAGCAGCGAGTGGACCGCCAGCGGGCCCTCGATCCGGAATCGTCCTTGTCTGCGACGCGCAGAGCGCCCGGTCAGCGCCGCCACCTTCCGCACCCGCTCGGAGCGGGGGAGGTGAGCGGGGGCTGATCCGGGCGCTCGGTCATCGCGTCGTGAGGCGCGATGTCAGGCTGCCGGGGCGTTGACGTCCTCGGGGAGGGCGTTCTTGGCGACCTCGACCAGAGCGGCGAATGCCGGAGCGTCGTTGACGGCGAGCTCTGCGAGCATCCGGCGGTCGACCTCGACACCCGCGAGGCCGAGGCCCTGGATGAGACGGTTGTAGGTCATGCCGTTGGCGCGGGCCGCAGCGTTGATGCGCTGGATCCAGAGCTGACGGAACTTGCCCTGGCGCTTCTTGCGGTCGCGGAAGTTGTAGGTCTGCGAGTGCAGCACCTGCTCCTTCGCCTTACGGTACAGACGCGAGCGCTGGCCGCTGTAACCGCTGGCCTGCTCAAGGATTTCCCGACGCTTCTTATGGGCGTTTACCGCCCGCTTCACGCGTGCCACGTGATACTCCTTCGATCGTAAATTCAGGGGCGCGGGAGCAGGGCTCCCACGTGGGCGATCAGCGGCCCAGCAGCTTCTTCATGCGCTTGACGTCGGCCTTCGCAACAGCGGTGTCGCTGCCGAGGCGGCGCTTGCGCGTGGAGGACTTGTGCTCCAGCAGGTGGCGTGCGCCCACCTTCTCGCGCATGAGCTTGCCCGAGCCGGTGACGCGGACGCGCTTCTTGGTACCCGAGTGGGTCTTGTTCTTCGGCATCTGCCAATTCTCCTTGGTTACGTTCTCAGGACTCGGAGCCGGTGGAGGTCTCGGTCCCGGTCTCGGACTTCGCGTCCTCGTCCCGGGCGGCAGCCTTCTCAGCATCGGTCTTGCGCTTGCGTGCCTCGGCCATGGCCTGGGCCTTCTTCTTGTGCGGCCCGAAGACCATCACCATGTTGCGGCCGTCCTGCCGCGGGTGCGACTCGACGAAGCCATACTCGGCGACGTCCTCGGCCATACGGCCGA
The DNA here is from genome assembly GCF_014400405.1 of Brachybacterium sp. Z12. Taxonomy (GTDB): domain Bacteria; phylum Actinomycetota; class Actinomycetes; order Actinomycetales; family Dermabacteraceae; genus Brachybacterium. The sequence goes on from NZ_CP060496.1 coordinate 2,434,333, forward strand.
GAAGCTTGACGCCCCTCTCGGGACGGGACTGCTCACGACCACGGAAGCGGATGATGACCTTCACCTTGTCGCCACCGTCAAGGAACTTCTCAACATTGCGGCGCTTGGTGTCATAGTCGTGGGTGTCGATCTTCAGACCCATCCGGATTTCCTTCTGGACCGTGTTCGCCTGGTTCTTGCGCGACTCACGGGCCTTCAGGTTGGCTTCGTACTTGTACTTGCCGTAATCCATGAGACGGGCAACCGGCGGGTTGGCGCCGGGCGCGACCTCGACGAGATCGAGGCCTGATTCCTGGGCGAGACGCAGAGCGTCCTCGACACGGACCTCGCCGACCTGCTCGCCGGCGGGCCCGACCAGGAGGACCTTGGGGACCCTGATCTGACCATTGATGCGCTGTTCGCTGATGTTGGCTCCTCACCTTGATTCGAGTCGGAAGACGACGAAAGCCCCCGCAATATCATGCGGAGGCCCCAGGTGCATGCGCCACAGCGCGGTGCGGGCATTGCTGCCCGCTGCGATACTGACCCGGCAGCTGTGACGCCACGAGGTGGGAAGGGACTCCACTTGACGGAACGGATGACGAGGGTCTCGACCTGTTCCAATCGTCTATCCTAGCAGGAGCGCGGCCGCAGTCCAGGTGATGTGCGTCGCGCCCGCATGCTGCGACCAGCGAGGAGTATTTGGTGGAGAGCGACCGCGACGCATCCGGTGGGGGCGAGCTCCCCTCCCGCCCCGACTCCACCTCTCCTGCGGGCAGCCCCTCCACCGCCCCCGCTTTCGCCGACTCACCTGCATCATCTCCGACCCGGTCGTCGCCTGGCGACGAATCCGCGCAGGATTACGGCTACGGGCAGACCCCGCTGGAGGCCGCGGGCACCGGTGGGCTCCGTGCCGCGGATTCGGGTGCCGAGGAGCCCTCCCGTGAGTCGGGATCCCCCACCACCGGGATCCACCCGGTGACCGGGATGCGCACCACGCCGCGGGCTGTGCTACGGCCCGTCCCTGACGGATTCCCGACGCCTCCGCCCCGCCCGGCACTGCCGAACCGTCGCCCTGCACCGAAGCAGGAGGCCGCGCCCGCCACGGGCAGGCGGCGAGGTCTGCTCCTCGCCGGGATCACGGTGGCGGTGATCCTGTTGCTGATCATCGCGGTCGGCGGCGCGGTCCTTGCCGTCCGTGCCCTCGCCCCGGCAGATCCAGCGGCTACTGGAGCTCCTGCGAGCGATGGTGGCTCCTCACCGGCCGCCGCAGGCTCCGGCCAGGTGGAGATCGGTGAAGTCAGCATCACCGAGATGAGCACCGAGGTCGGTGTGCGCAGCGTCGGCGATCAGGGCACCTCTCTCGAGCCGGCGGGCGAATACATCGTCGTGGCCTTCGAGGTCACCAACCCCAGCGACCTCTCCGTCGAGATCGGTGACAACGTGACGCTGGAGACCGCGGACGGGCAGCCCTACGCCTCGGACGCGCCGGCCGGGCAGGCGTACGTGGGCGAGGGCAGGGACTTCGGCATCCTCCAGGCTGGCGAGACCGGTGTCTTCTACAAGGTGTACGACGTCCCGATCGGTTCGGAGCCCACCGCTCTGCATTTCAACTTCAGCCTGCTGGACGAGTCCGGCACGCTCCCGCTGGGCGGCTGACCGCTGCCCAGCACCCCGACCGTTCGCGCTCCTCTCCTGGGACGCGACCCCACGACGAAGGATGTACACAGACGTGAACGACACTCAGCACCACGACCACGCAGGCCACGACCACGCGCCCGCGACGGAAGGCGAGGAGCTCCGCGACATCGCGGAGGTCTCGTCGGTGGAGATCATCACCTCCGCCTGCGTGCATCTGATGAGCGCCGCAGCGGTGAAGGTGGGGCTCGCGGAGGACGAGGCGACCGGGCAGTACCAGGACCTGGCCGAGGCGCGGAAGCTGATCAACGCCCTAGCCGGGCTCGTCACCGCAGCCGCTCCGGAGATCGGCAATGAGCACGCGCGGTCGCTGCGCGACGGTCTGCGCTCGCTGCAGCTGGCCTTCGCCGAGGCGCTCCCCTTCCCGGATGAGCCGGGTCAGGCGCCGGGAGAGAAGTACACCGGCCGGGTCTCCTGACTCCGTCCGTCCGTCTGTCCCGAAGCGGGTCCTCAGGAACCCAGGACCAAGCGCATCGAGCTGATCCGCTCGGCGACGACCTGCTCGGTGCCCAGCCGAGCCGTCACCGCGTCCACCACCTCGCGGACCGCGGGCGCGGTGAGGCCGGGGAGCAGCTGCAGGTGGAGGTCCACCTCCGCGCGCTGACCGGCCCGGGCGACCAGTCCGGTCACCGCGGAGGGAGACTCCGCTGCGACCCGGTCGAGCACCGCCACGACCTCGGGATCGCGGTGCGGGGGATCCATGTGCGCCCCTGGGCGAGCGCCCACAGCACCGAACGCGGCAGCAGTATCGGCCCACCCTCCTCGCTCGGGGTCGCCGGATCGAGCAGCAGCGCCGTGCAGCCCTCCTGCACGGCGGCCTGCGCGGCCTGCGGCGCGACCACGGGCACGGGTCGGGCATCGTTGCGCCAGGCGCTCAGCGCCGCCACCGACGTGAACAGCGGCAGCACTGTCGTGCCATCGGGAGCGGTGATCGAGACCATCGCCATGTCCGCGCCGTTGTCGCCGGTGAGCCCGTGGGCGGTGGTGCCGGTCTCGGTGGCGACCGCCATGATCGGCACCAGCACCCGTGCGGCGGCGAGCGCTGCGACCAGGTGCTCCCGGTCGGGGTCGAGGCCGGAGGAGTGCGCGCTGAGCGCGGCGGCCAGCTCGGCGGGGACGGACCCGTCATCCCCGGGAAGGGGCTGACGCTGTAGTCGCGCCCCTCCCAGGACACTCCGGCGGTGTCGGTCAGCGGGGATTTCTCCTGGAAATGGGCGGGCAGGGTCCGGTGGACCTGCTCCGCCGAGGAGGGCACGGCGGCCGACCCGTCCTCCGGGGAGGACGGGTCGGGGATCCGGTCGTTCCCCGAGATCACGGGCGGCCTGCGACGTCGAGCGCCTCGTCCATCGTGAACGCCTGCGCGTACAGGGCCTTGCCGACGATCGCACCCTCGACCCCGAGCGCCACCAGCTCGCGCAGGGCGCGGAGATCCTCGAGGGAGGAGACACCGCCGGAGGCGACCACCTTGGCGTCGGTGCGGGCGCAGACCTCGCGCAGCAGCTCGAGGTTCGGGCCGCGCAGGGTGCCGTCCTTGGTGACATCCGTGACGACGTAGCGCTGGCAGCCGGCTTCGTCGAGCCGCTCGAGGGTCTCCCAGAGGTCGCCGCCCTCACGGGTCCAGCCGCGGGCGGCGAGGGTGGTGCCGCGCACGTCGAGGCCGACGGCGATGCGGTCGCCGTGCTCGGCGAGGACCTCGGCGGTCCACTCGGGGTTCTCCAGCGCAGCGGTGCCGAGGTTGACCCGTCGGCAGCCGGTCGCGAGGGCTGCGGTGAGGGACTCGTCGTCCCTGATCCCACCGGAGAGCTCGACCTTCATGTCTACGGCGGAGACGACCTCGGCGAGCAGCGCGGCATTGCTGCCACGGCCGAAGGCGGCGTCGAGATCGACCAGGTGCAGCCAGCTCGCGCCGCCCTCCTGGAAGGTCAGCGCGGCATCCAGAGGCGCACCGTAGGCGGTTTCGGTGCCCGCCTCACCCTGGACGAGCCGGACGGCCTGGCCGTCCTGCACATCGACGGCGGGGAGCAGCTCGAGCACGGGAGCAGTCATGATGGGTGCCTCCTGGCAAGGTGGTTCGGGAGTGGTTCGGAGTGGGGCTCGGCGCGTCAGGACGGCCGAGAGGTTCAGAGGTTCTGGATGGTCCAGAAGGACAGCCCCAGGCAGATCAGGCCGACCACGCCGAGGGCGACGACCGACCACCAGGGCTTCTTCGAGCGGAAGAACGAGTAGGCGCCGCCGACGAGGGAGCCGCCGACGAACAGCATGACGAAAGCACCGATCATGAGACGGCCTCCACGGGATAGCGGGGCAGGGTGCGCAGCCAGTTGGCCAGAAGCCGGGCTCCGGCATCGCCGGACTTCTCCGGGTGGAACTGAGTGGCGGTGAGCGCACCGTTCTCGACCGCGGCGATGAATCGGTCGCCTCCGTGCTCCGCCCAGGTCACCAGGGGCGCGGCGAGGGAGCCGATCTGCTCCATCTCCCAGCGGCGGGCGGCGTAGGAGTGCACGAAGTAGAAGCGCTCCCCGGCGATGCCCTCGAACAGGGTGGAGCCGTCGGCGGGGTCGACCGTGTTCCAACCCATATGGGGGACCACGTCCGCTTCCAGGCGGGTGACCTCTCCGGGCCACTGTCCCAGCCCCGGGGTGCGGTCTCCGTCATCATCGCCGGTCTCGAACATCACCTGCAGGCCCACGCAGATGCCGAGGACGGGGCGGCCACCGGCGAGCCGGCGCTCGATGAGGCGGTCCCCTCCCACGCCCTTGATCTGGGCGAGGGTGGCGGCGAAGGCTCCGACGCCGGGGACGACGAGCCCGTCGGCGGCGAGCGCTCGCTCCCGGTCGGCGGTCAGCTCGACCTGCGCTCCGGCGGCCTCGAGCGCGCGGACCACCGAGCGGACGTTGCCGGAGCCGTGGTCGAGGACGACCACCCGTGCGACGGGCATGGCCTGCTCGGTCACCTGCGCTTCTTCCCGGAGGCGATCCAGGCGAGCGCCTCGGTGCGGCTCAGGGCGGAGGGGTCCAGCCCCTCCTCCAGCTCGTCGAGGCCGGTGGCGCCCAGCAGCAGCTCCTCGACCAGGTCGTCGACCGCGCCGAGCACGATCGCGGGCGAGATGTCCTCGCCGCGCTCCCCGTTCTTGTACCGGGTGGCGGTCATGCGGTCGCCGCGTCGCCAGAACAGCACGATCCCGTTGCGCTGCAGGGCGGTCGAGGCGATCGCCGCGAGGTCATGGGCGGCGGTCTCGGCGAGCGGGCCCACGGCGATCGCGCCTGTGGCGCTGTCGTGGGTGCGGGTGCCCACGGGGATGTCGAGCCCGTCAGTGCGGGCCTCGCGTCCCAGGCGGACCACCCCGGCCAGCGCCTTCGCGGAGGCGACGGAGGTCGCGATCACCGCGACGCTGGGCACCTCGTCCTCCTCCGAGGAGTCGGAGAGCACGTCCTCGACGGTCAGCGGGGCGTCTTGCTCGAGGGAGATGCCCTCCATCAAGCGCGCGAACTCGGCGTCGATGTCATCGGTGGGGCGTCCGGAGTCATCCGGCTGCTCTCCGGGGCGCTCCTCGCGCGGGTCCTCCGGGTCGGCGGCGTTCACAGCGCTCCCTTGGTCGAGGGGACGTCGAGGACGCGGTCGTCGTAGGCGCAGGCGGCGCGCAGTGCCCGTGCGAGCGCCTTGAACTGGGCCTCGACGATGTGGTGGGGATCGCGGCCCTCGATCAGCCGGACGTGCAGGCAGATCGCGGCGTGGTGGGCGAGCGACTCGAACACGTGGCGGGTCAGCGAGCCGGTGAAGTGGCCGCCGATGAGGTGCAGGGCCTGGGCTTCGCTCTCCCGGAGTGGACGCTGTAGGGCCGGCCGGAGAGGTCCACGACGGCCTGGGCGAGGGACTCGTCCAGCGGGACCAGGGCGTCGCCGAAGCGGGCGATGCCCTTCTTGTCGCCGAGGGCCTCGCGCAGGGCCTGGCCGAGCACGATCGCGGTGTCCTCGACGGTGTGGTGAGCATCGATATGGACGTCACCGGTGGCCCGGACCGTGAGGTCGAAGCGGGCGTGGGTGCCCAGCGCGGTGAGCATGTGGTCGAAGAAGGGCACCGAGGTGGAGACGTCCACCTGGCCGGTGCCGTCGATGTCGAGGGTCAGCTCGATCGAGGACTCGCGGGTGGTGCGGCTGATGGATGCGGTGCGCGACGGGCGTGCGGTGCTGGGGGTGCTGGTCATCGGGGGTCGGCCTCCTCGAGGGCGGTACGGAATGCGGCGTTGTCCTGCGGCGTGCCGATGGACACGCGCAGCCAGCCGGCGGGGCCGACGGCGCGGACGAGGACGCTGCGTTCGAGGAGTGCCTCGAACACCGCGTCACGATCTGTGAAGGTGCGGAAAAGGATGAAGTTCGCGTCGGAGGGCGCGACCTCGTGTCCCCGCTGCACCAGGTGCTCGGCGAGCGCATCGCGCTCGCTGCGCAGTGTGGCGACCCTGCCCAGCAGCTCCTCGCTGTGGGCGAGCGCGGTGCGGGCGACGGCCTGCGTGATGGCGGAGAGGTGGTACGGAAGGCGCACCACGCGCACCGTGTCCACGATCGCGGGGTCGGCGACCAGGTAGCCCAGGCGCGCTCCGGCGAGGGCGAAGGCCTTGGACATGGTGCGGGAGACCACGAGGTTGCGGTGCACGGGCAGGAGGGTAAGGGCGCTGGGAACGCCGTCGCGGCGGAACTCGCCGTAGGCCTCGTCGACCACGAGCAGGCCGCGGGTGGCGGCGAGCGCGGTCGCGGCGGCCTCGACCACGTCGAGGCCGAGGGCCGTGCCGGTGGGGTTGTTCGGGGAGGTGAGCACCACGATGTCGGGTCGGTGCTGCTCGATCGCCGCGGTGACGGCCTCGGCGGTGAGTGCGAACTCGGGTGCCGGGCCGCGCTCGGCGGTGACCCAGTCGGTGTAGGTGTCCCGCCCGTATTCGGGGTACATCGAGTAGTGCGGGGTGAAGCCCAGCGCGGTGCGGCCGGGCCCGCCGTAGGCCAGCAGCAGCTGGTGCATGATCTCGTTCGAGCCGTTTGCGGCCCAGACCGACTCCGCGGCGGGAGCCGGAATCCCGGACTCCTCGGCGAGATAGGCGCCGAGATCGGCGCGCAGGCCGAGCGCTTCACGATCCGGGTAGCGGTTCAGGCCCACGGCGGCGTCGGTCGCGGCCCGGCCGATGGCGGCGGCGAGCTCCGGCGAAGGGCCGTAGGGGTTCTCGTTCACGTTCAGCGCATGCGCGACCTCGAGCTGCGGGGCGCCGTAGGGCGCGGCGTGCGCGATGCCGTCCCGCGGAGCGGGCAGCACGGTGTTCTCGAGGGTCGACGCAGAGTTGGCTGACATGGGCACCATGGTAGTTCGCGCCCCGGGCCGATGCCCCTCCCGTCCGCCGCGCGGGCGGTCCCGGGCGGGGCGCGCGGGAGCGTCAGTGGCGCCGTTCACAGCCCCGGCGCCGGGCCGCGCTCCGCTCAGCCCTCAGCAGTACCCTGACGCCATGTTCCGCTCCCTCGGTGCCCTGGTCGGCGACCTGCTGGTCGTCCTGCTCTTCGTCGCGATCGGCATGATCCAGCACGGCACGCCGCTGACCTTGCAGAACGTCTTCCTCGTGGGCTGGCCGTTCGCGCTCGGCGTGCTGCTGGGCCACCTCGCGATCCGCGCCTGGCGCGCGCCCTTCCGGCTCTGGCCGCACGGCGTGTTCGTGTGGGCGATCACCGTGGCGACCACCATGGCGCTGCGGACCCTGTTCAGCGCCGGCACCGAGGTGTCCTTCATCATCGTCACCGGCGCGGTGACCGGGGTGCTGATGCTCGGCTGGCGCGCTGCGGCGCTGTACTTCACGCGTGCTGAGCGCGCACCTCGCCCTGCTGCTTCCAAGGCCCGCGGGGCCTCGAAGGTCGACCAGATCGAGGAAGTCGCGGAAGCCGAGAGCCCCGTCGGTGCGGACTCCGACGCCGTCACCTCGCGCCGCGACGCCTCCTCCTGATCCTCCGACCCGCGGCTGCGGAGGCGAGGACTGCGGTCCTGCTCTCAGCGGGTGAAGCGGATGTCGATCGCGGCCCCGTGGGCGGGGAGCCCCTCGGCCTGGGCGAGGGTGGTCGCGGCCTTCCGGGCGCCGTCCAGCGCCTCGCGGTCGTAATGCACGACGTGGATGCCGCGCAGGAAGGTCTGGACGCCCAGCCCGCCGGTGAAGCGCGAGGTGCCGCCGGTGGGGAGCACATGGTTGGAGCCGGCCGCGTAGTCGCCGAGGCTCACGGGGCTGTGCGCGCCCACGAACACCGCTCCGGCGTTGGTGACCCGGGCGGCGACGGCGGCCGCGTCGGCGGTCTGGATCTCCAGGTGCTCGGCGCCATAGGCATCGACCACCGCGAGCCCCTGGTCGACGCCTTCGACCATCACCACGCCGCTCTGCTGCCCGCGCAGCGCCTCGTCGATGCGCTCGCGGTGCAGAGCATTCGGGACCTGGATGGCGAGCTCGGCCTCAACAGCGCGGACCAGCTCCTCGGAGTCGGTGACCAGCACGCTCGCGGCCAGCGGATCATGCTCGGCCTGGGAGATGAGGTCTGCGGCGACATAGGCGGGATCGGCCGTGGCGTCGGCCAGGATCGCGATCTCGGTGGGGCCGGCCTCCGCATCGATGCCGACCTTCCCGCGCACCAGTCGCTTCGCGGCCGCGACGTAGACGTTGCCGGGTCCCGTGATCAGATCCACGCCCGGCAGGTCGCCGCCGTCGCCGAGGTCCTCGGCGCCGTGGGCGAGCAGCGCGATCGCCTGGGCACCGCCGGCCGCGAGCACCTCGGTGACGCCCAGCAGCTCGCAGGCAGCGAGGATCGTGGGGTGCGGGAGGCCGCCGAACTCCTTCTGCGGAGGTGACGCGAGCACGATCTGCTCGACCCCCGCGATCTGGGCGGGCACCACGTTCATCACCACGGAGCTGGGCAGCACGGCTCTGCCACCGGGCACGTACAGGCCCACCCGTCGCATCGGCACCCAGCGCTGGGAGACGGTGCCGCCGGGCACCACCTCGACCCGCTGCTCCGGACGTGTCTGCGCCGCGTCGACGGCGCGCACGCGCGCAGCGGATTCCTCGAGGGCGGACCTGATCTCGGGATCGAGCTCCGCAAGGGCTCGCTGCAGCTCCGCACGGGGACCCGCAGGTGCTCCGGTCGCACCCCGTCGAAGCGCTCGGAGGCATCCTGCACCGCGTGCGCGCCGCGGGCGGCGACGTCCTCGACGACGGGCCGCACGGCGGCGACCGCGGACTCGACATCCAGCTCGGCGCGGGGCAGGGCTGCGGTGAGCTCCGCGGCGCTCAGGCGGCGCGAACGCAGATCGGTCACGGAGAGGAACGGGGATTCAGGCATGGCGCCAGTCTAGGAGCGTGGCGCGGAACGATGAGCACGTGCCCACCGCGTGCGGGACCTCTTCCCCGAGCGCACCCCGGACAGGCATTAAGGTCGTCCCGTGCTCGTCGCATTCCTCCTCACCCTCGTCGCCGGCGGCGCCACCAGCATCGGTGCCGCGCTCGGCGTGATGGGACGCGGCACCAGCGCGAAGCTGCTGGCCGGAGGTCTGGGGCTCTCCGCCGGGGTGATGCTCTACGTCTCTTTCGTGGAGCTGCTCCCCGAGGGCGCGCTCATGCTCTCCGGCGGTGCAGCGGTCACTTCCCGCGGCACCGCGCTGGCAGTGCTGTCATTCTTCGTGGGCATCGCCGTGATCGCCGTGATCGACCGGCTGGTCCCCAGCGCCGTCAGCCCCCACGAGTTCTCCGGCCGGATGAGCGGCAGCGCAGGGGGCACCGAGCTGCGGGCCCCGGACGAGCAGGCCGAGGATCGCGCGCTGCGGGCCCGGCTCCTGCGCACCGGCACGGTCACCGCCATCGCTCTGGCCCTGCACAACGTGCCGGAGGGGTTCGCGACCTTCGTGGCCGCGCTGCAGTCCCTCGAGGTCGCCATTCCGGTGGTCGCCGCGATCGCCCTGCACAACATCCCCGAGGGGCTCGCGGTCGCGGTGCCGGTGCGTCGCGCCACCGGGTCCCGCGCGAAGGCCTTCTGGCTCGCCACCATGACCGGGCTCGCCGAGCCCGTCGGCGCAGTGCTCGGCTTCCTCCTGCTGGCCCCGCTGCTGAGCGGCGACGGCATGGGCGCGATCCTGGCCGGGGTGGCCGGGTGATGGTGTTCGTCTCGCTCGACGAGCTGCTGCCCGCCGCGGAGGAGACCGGCGAGCACCACACCGTCATCTATTCGCTGATCGCCGGCATGGCGGTCATGGCGGTCACCCTGCTGGTGCTGTGATCCGTGAGCGCCTCCGGTACGTTCTTCCCAGGGTGGATGCCCGGTGCGGGGACGCGCCGGGCCTGGGAGAACGGGCGGGGAGGAACACGATGGTCGAGGCCGTGACCGCAGGGCGCAAGCTCACCCGGCGATCCGCGCCCGGCCGAAGGTCGGTGTCTGCGCTCGCCGCCGGGCTCCTGGCGCTCACACTCTCCTCCTGCGACGCCCTGCCCGGCATGCCTGATGCCAGCCCCTCCGACGCTCCGCCCTCCGCACAGCCCATGGACCCCGCCTCCGTCACGAGCGCGGAGAGCAGCTCGGTGGACCCTTCCTGGCTGTGCCAGCCCGGCGCGGAGGACAGCCCTCTGCCTCCGACCACCGATGGCGGGGCGATGATCCCCGAGACGGTGAGCACCGAAGGCAACCACATCACGGTCTCGGGACCCTTCCAGCTCGAACCGGAGCACAGCTACACCGGCTTCGTCCCCGAGGGTCTGCTGCTGCCCGCCCATCCGGAGAACCGGGGCGCACCGGCCCCGGGGTACGAGGGCCAGCTCGGGGTGGAGGGCGCACCGGCCCCACCGATGGTCGTGCGTCAGCGGGTCGAGGTTCCTGCTGCCGGGGGCGCGCCCTCCCCCTCGGCGGTCAGCGCCCACCTGAGCGTGGGGACCTGTGACGACGCCCCTCTGCCCGAGGGGCAGTTCCTGCTGCGTCTCAGCGGTGGGGTCGATGGTCCGGGCCCCGGCGAGGAGGACGCCGGCTGGGCCGCGAACGGGGACGTGCTCGTGGACGTCGTGGACGGCCGGCTGCGCGCCGTGCCGGGCGCCGTCAGTGCACCCTCCGGGGAGGTCCCCGTGGACCTCTCGCCGCTGGCCTGCCACACCGTGCTGGAGCCGGTGGGCGACGGCGACGGCCTCACGGTGAGCGTGGAGGATCCCGCCACCAGCGTGACCACTGTGCTGCCCGAGGACGGATTCCCCCGCAGCGTCACCGCGCAGGTCACGGTCACCACAGCGGACCACGGCACCCGGGCGCTGTTCCAGACCGTCGTGGTGGTCAACCCCGCCACCGGCACGGTGGTGGCCGGAGCGCGCAACGCCTCCGAGATCGCCCTGCAGTGGATCGGCGAGGAGGGCGTCACCGGCGCCGAGCGGGCCGCGGTGACCAGCTCTGTCTGCGGCGCGGGCACCCTCTCCCCGGCACCTACCGCGCGTACGGCGTCGCGGTGACGGTGGATGCGGACGCCGCCACCCATGTGCTGCTCTCCGAGCCATGGGACGTCGAGGTCCATGACGAGGACCCGGCCGGCTGAGGCCGCTGCCCGAGGAGAGGACGCCCGCGGCCCTTCTCACGTACCGTGGAGCCATCCGGATCGACGGGGGCGGGTCCGCACCCGTCGTCGATTAGTCTTGACGTCAAGACAAATGCACCGACCCGAGGGAGCTCCGCGACACATGGCGCGCATCATCTACACCCACACCGACGAGGCACCGATGCTGGCGACCGCATCGTTCCTGCCGATCCTCGACGCCTTCTCGAACACCGCCGGGATCGATGTCACCACGCGCGACATCTCCCTGGCGGGCCGCATCGTCGCGGCCTTCTCCGACCTCCTGCCCGAGGACCAGCGGGAAGCAGATGCGCTGGCAGAGCTGGGCGAGCTCGCGAAGACGCCCGACGCGAACATCATCAAGCTGCCCAACATCTCCGCCTCCGTGCCGCAGCTCAAGGCCGCAGTCGCCGAGCTGCAGTCTCAGGGCATCGCCCTGCCCGACTACCCCGAGTCCCCCTCCACGGATGAGGAGAAGGACATCCGGGCACGCTACGACTCCGTCATGGGCTCGGCCGTGAACCCGGTGCTGCGCGAGGGCAACTCCGACCGTCGTGCGCCTTCCGCGGTGAAGAACTTCGCCAAGGCGCACCCGCACCGCATGGGCGAGTGGAGCAAGGATTCGAAGACCTCGGTGGCCACCATGGGCCAGGACGACTTCCGGGCGAACGAGCAGTCCGTGGTGCTCGAGGCCGCGGGCGCCCTCTCTATCGTGCACGTCGCCGCCGACGGCACCGAGACGGTGCTCAAGCCGTCGATCCCGGTGCTCGCCGGTGAGGTCGTGGACTCCACCGTGATGCGCGCAGCGGCGCTGGATGCGTTCCTGCGTGAGCAGGTCGCCACCGCGAAGGAGCAGGGGGTGCTGTTCTCCCTGCACCTGAAGGCCACGATGATGAAGGTCTCGGACCCGATCCTGTTCGGCCACGCCGTGCGCGCCTTCTTCCCGACCCTGTTCTCGGAGTTCGGTGAGCAGCTCGCTGCGGCCGGTCTGTCCCCGAACAACGGCCTGGGCGGCATCCTCGCCGGTGTCGAGGACCTCGACGCCACCGTGCGCGACGGCGTGAAGGCTGCCATCGAGAAGGACCTGGCGGACGGCCCGGACCTCGCGATGGTGAACTCCCATAAGGGCATCACCAACCTCCACGTGCCCTCTGACGTCATCGTGGACGCCTCGATGCCGGCGATGATCCGCACCTCGGGCCATATGTGGAACAAGGACGACGCCGAGCAGGACACCCTCGCGGTGATCCCGGATTCCTCCTACGCGGGCGTCTTCCAGGCGACCATCGAGGACTGCCAGAAGAACGGCGCCTTCGACCCGACAACCATGGGCACCGTGCCGAACGTCGGCCTGATGGCGCAGAAGGCCGAGGAGTACGGCAGCCACGACAAGACCTTCGAGATCGCTGCCGACGGCCGGGTGGAGGTGCGCGACGCCTCGGGCGCTGCGCTGATGACCCACGAGGTCGCTGCCGGGGACATCTTCCGCGCCTGCCAGGCCAAGGATGCTCCGATCCGCGACTGGGTGCAGCTGGCTGTGCGCCGCTCGCGCGAGTCCGGGATGCCCGCGGTGTTCTGGCTCGATGAGTCCCGTGCCCACGACCGCAACCTCATCGAGAAGGTGAACGCGTACCTGGCCGACGAGGACACCGAGGGCCTGGACCTGCAGATCATGTCGCCCATCGAGGCGACCGAGCACACCCTGGCGCGGGTGCGTCGCGGTGAGGACACCATCTCGGTGACCGGCAATGTGCTGCGCGACTACCTCACCGACCTGTTCCCGATCATGGAGCTGGGCACCAGCGCCAAGATGCTCTCGGTGGTGCCGCTGATGAGCGGCGGCGGCCTGTTCGAGACCGGCGCGGGCGGATCCGCTCCGAAGCACGTCCAGCAGCTCGTCGAGGAGGATTACCTGCGCTGGGACTCCCTCGGGGAGTTCCTGGCGCTGGCCGAGTCGCTGCGCCACCTGGCTCGCACCGCGGACAACGCTCGTGCCCGCGTGCTCGCCGACGCCCTGGATCGCGCCACCGGGACCCTGCTCAGCGAGGGCAAGTCCCCGCAGCGCAAGCTCGGCTCGATCGACAACCGCGGCAGCCACTTCTACCTGGCGATGTACTGGGCGCAGGAGCTGGCTCAGCAGAGCGAGGACACCGAGCTGGCGGCAGCGTTCGGCCCGATCGCGAAGGACCTCGTCGACGGCGAGCAGACCATCGCCGAGGAGCTGCTGGCAGTGCAGGGCAAGCCGGCGGACATCGGTGGCTACTACCGCCCCGACCTGGAGAAGATCTCGGCCGTGATGCGCCCGTCGGCCACCTTCAACCGCATCCTCGAGGAGATCTCCGCAGCGCTGTGACGCTGCAGCCCTCCTGAGAACCGCTGTCGACGCCGGTCCGGCCGCCTTGTGCGGACCGGGCCGGCGTCGGCCGCTTCTGCACCCACCCATCCGGGATCTGCTCCCGGTCTCCGTCCCACCACCCAGAAGGTGTGCTCGTGCCCGTCATCCCCTCCCCCGTCGACGGCATCGACCTGCGCTATGACGTCACCGGCTCCGGCCCGGCGCTGGTGCTGCTGCACGGCTCGGTGCTCTCCCGGGCGATCTGGCGGGGCCTGGGCTACCTCGACCCGCTGAGCGACGAGCACACCGTGATCCGGGTGGATCTGCGCGGTCATGGCCGTTCCGGGAAACCGCACGACTCAGCCGCGTACACCCAGGCGGCGTTCGTCGCTGATCTGCTCGCCGTGCTCGACGCAGAGGGTGTGGGACGGGCGGCGCTGATGGGCTACTCGCTCGGGGCACGGATCGCGCTGACCGCCGCCCTGGAACACCCTGGCCGGGTCACGCGCCTGGTGAGCCTGGGCGGCTCGGCCTCGGCGCAGCGCGGGCAGGTCGAATCGATCTTCTTCCCCGGCGTGGTCGATGCCGTGCGCGAGAACGGGATGGACGCGTTCTGCACCGGCCAGGGGCTCGGGCCCGAGGTCGAGGGCCGTCGCGCCCGCGCCACCCGCACGGCGTTCCTGGCCGCCGATCAGCACGCCGTCGCGGCTCTGCTGGCCGCCACCGATGCCACCCCCCCGCAGTGGACGATGATCTGCTCGCAGACTGCACGGTCCCGGCGCTCTGGATGGCCGGCACCGAGGATCATCCCCGGTTCAAGGACTCCCGACGGGCCGCCGCCACGATGCCCGATGCGGACTTCGTGGCGCTGACCGGCCGCGACCATGGCGGGACTCTGTACCCGCCCGGCGAGATCCTCGAGCACGCCCTGCCTTTCCTGCGCTGACGCTCGCCGACGGCGCGCATCTGCGTGCAAAGGCGTGCGCCGGCGTGCCGCTGAGTGTCAGATGAACTGACGAACCAAGGCGATCAGGGCGACCACGACGATGACGCCGCGCAGCAGCCATTCGGGCATCAGCTTGGCGAGATGGGCACCGAAGTAGCCGCCGATCAGGGCGCCGACGGCGATCGCCGCCGTGGCGAGCCATACGATCTCTGCCCCGATCACGAAGTGCGCGATGACGTAGACGGCAGCGGCGGCGAGGTTCACGACCAGGCTCAGCAGGTTCTTCACGCTGTTCACCGAGCCCATCGAGCGCCCGGTGAAGGTGCCGAGGATCCCGAGGTAGAGGATCCCCTGCGCAGCGGTGAAGTAGCCGCCGTAGACGGAGGCGGCGCCCATCGTGCTCACCAGAGCCGGAGACCGCAGCGGACTGCGTTCAGGGACCTCCACCCCGGCAGAGACGTCGGATCCTGTGGCGGCATCTGAGCCAGCAGGAGCATCTGTCATCCGTGCCGTCTGCGCCCGCGCCGCCTTCCGGCGGTCCGACCAGACGCGCAGCGCTGCGGTGATCCGCTTCTGGAAGACGACCATCGCCAGGGCGACGACGATGAGCACCGGCACGACGACGTCGAGCGCCGAGGCCGGTGAGACCAGCAGCAGGAGTGCGCCGAGGATCGCACCGCTGGCAGCGGTGATGACCAGGGGCGGCAGGTCGCGCTTCTCCTCCGCGATCTCCTTGCGGTAGCCGACGACGGAGCCGATCGTCGAGAAGAGCATGCCGACGGTGTTCGTGCGCACGGCGACGCCCGGAGGGATCCCGACGGCCATCAGCACGGGGAGGGTGAGCAACGAGCCCGAGCCGACCGCGGCATTGATCGCGCCGGCGAGGGTACCCATCACGAGCAGGACGATGAGCGAGAACGGTTCCACGACCGCCGACCCTACTGCCCTGATCGGCGGGACGGGCGGACGTCCGTCGCGGCGATGACCCGGCGCGGGGAGGGCGCGCCTCGGCGCCCGCTCAGCGCGCCAGCTCCTCCAGCACCTCCTGCAGCACCTGGGCATGGTTGTGCTCGGTGTCCTTCGCGGCGAACAGGAGCACGATCTTGTGAGCATCCGCTTCCCGGGCCCGGTCCAGCAGCGCCTGCGGGGCGTCGCTGTCGTCGAGCTCATGACGGTACCGGCCCGAGAACTCTTCAAAGTCCAGGTCAGCGCCGTGGAACGCCTTCCGCAGATCGGCGCTGGGGGCGATGTCCTTGTCCCAGTCGTCGTGCGCGAGCCGCTCCTTCTTGATGCCTCGCGGCCAGAGGCGATCCACCAGCACCCGGTACTCGCGGGCGGCGGAGCCGTCGTCGTCGAGCACGTCGTGGACACGTTCCAGAGTGATCTTCAGGGTGCTCATGGCGGGATCCTCCCGGTAGCGGATGAGACAGGGCCCGGTCCGCGCCGGAGGGCGGGCCGGGCCCTGTGGTCAGGGGTCAAGCGACGGGGTGCTCTCAGGCGAGGGCCGCCGTCGCGGCGTCGTAGTCCGGCTCCTCGGTGACCTCGGCGACCTGCTCGGTGTAGACGACCTTGCCCTCGGCGTCGGTCACCACGACCGCACGGGAGAGCAGTCCGGCCAGCGGACCGTCGTTCATCGTGACGCCGTAGTCCTCACCGAAGGAGGAGCGGAAGGCGGAGCCGGTGATGACATTCTCGATGCCCTCGGCGCCGCAGAAGCGGGCCTGGGCGAAGGGAAGGTCCTGGGAGACGCAGACGACCACGGTGTTCTCGAGGCCCGCGGCGATCTCGTTGAACTTCCGCACGCTCATCGCGCAGGTGCCGGTGTCCAGGGAGGGGAAGATGTTCAGGACCACGCGCTTGCCGGCGAGGTCGGCACTGGAGACTGCGCCGAGGTCCTGACCGACGATCTTGAAGGCCGGGATGACGGAGCCCTGTGCGGGCAGCTCGCCAGCGGTCGTGATCGGGGTGTTCTGGAAGGTGATGGAAGCCATGCCCCCATCATCATCCTCCGAGCTGAACGGCACAACCAGAAACCTGAGTGCCCGAGAATCCGGGCACCCAGGAACCTGAGATCGCGGGAACCCGCCGGTGGCGGTCAGTCCATCGTCTCCTGCAGCCGCTGCGTCTGCTCCTCGACGTCGAACTCAGCGGCGGGCCACTGCGGGTCGATGCCCTCGAGCGCGTCCAGCAGGAGCTGCTGCACTGCGATGCGTGCGTACCACTTGCGGTCTGCCGGGACCACGGTCCACGGAGCGCCGACGGTCGAGGTGGCGCGCAGCGCACGCGTGTACGCCTCCATGTAGTCGTCCCAGTGCTTCCGCTCGTCCACGTCACCGGGGTTGAACTTCCAGTGCTTGTCGGGGCGCTCGAGGCGCTCCATCAGCCGCTCGCCCTGCTCCTGGCGGGAGATGTGGAGCATGACCTTCACGATGGTCGTTCCGCCCTCGATGAGCTCCCGCTCGAAAGCATTGATCGCGGTGTACCGGCTGCGGAGCTCTTTTGCGTCGGCCCAGCCGTGCACCCGGTGGATCAGCACGTCCTCGTAGTGGGAGCGGTCGAACACGCCGATCATCCCGGGGGCGGGGGTGCGCTTGCGGATCCGCCACAGGAAGTCGTGGCGCTTCTCCGCGGGGGTGGGGGCCTTGAAGGCGGTGATGTCCACGCCCTGCGGATCCACGTTCCCGACCACATGGCGCATGATGCCGCCCTTGCCGGAGGTGTCCATGCCCTGCACGATCAGCAGCACTGAGCGCCCTCCGCCCTCCGCGTCGTTGCGGGCGGCGTAGAGGCGCTCCTGCAGCTCGTCGAGTGCGCCGTCGCGGGCGGCGAGCAGTTCCTTGCCGTCGGCCTTCTTCCCGTCGAAGCCGGGGTGGCGCGGGGATCGAGCTCGGTGACGTCCCCCTTCCAGTCCGAGGGGATCGGGAAGCCGGTGGGCCTCTGGTCCGCGAGGGCGGTCTTCTTCTTCGACTTCTTCGACATAGGGGCACAGTAGTGGGAGGCGGAAGCATGCGCCCGGTGAAGCGGGAACTTGACTCCACCGTTCGGTCGGTCGAGTGTCAGAGCATGACGCTCACCGCCATCACCCATGCCCATGTCGTCCCGATCGAGGGCGACCCCTTCGATGGGACGGTCCTCGTGCGCGACGGCCGCATCGCCGAGCTCGGTCCCAATCTCGCTGTCCCCGCCGAGGCCGAGGTGGTGGACGCCGCCGGCGGCTGGCTGCTGCCGGGCTTCATCGACGCCCACGTGCACCTGGGCGTGGACGAGGAGGGTGAGGGCTGGGCCGGCCAGGACACCAACGAGATGACCGATCCGGTGATGGCCGCGGCCCGGGCGATCGATGCGATCAACCCCGTCGAGGTGGGTTTCGACGACGCCATCATCGGCGGCATCACCGCGGTGAACGTGAACCCCGGCTCCGGCAACCCGATCGGCGGCCTCGCCGTCGCGATCCGCACCCATGGCCGGGTGGTGGACGACATGGTGCTGCGCAGCCCCTCCGGGCTGAAGGCGGCCCTGGGCGAGAACCCCAAGCGCATCTACGGCGAGCGCAAGCAGACCCCGTCGACCCGGCTCGGGGTCGCGCTGACGATCCGTCAGGCCTTCGCGAAGGCCCGGGCCTGGGCGGCGAAGCCCGCCGACGAGCGCGACTCCGATCTGGTCTCCGAGGCGCTCAGCCGGGTCCTGGAGCGGGAGATCCCGTGGCGGCAACACTCCCATCGGGCCGATGACATCGCCACCGCGCTCCGCCTCGCCGAGGAGTTCGGCTATGAGCTGGTGCTGGATCACGGCACCGAGTCGTATCTGCTCGCCGACCGGATCGCAGAGGCCGGGGTGCCGGTGCTCTACGGTCCGCTGATCGTCTCGCGCTCCAAGGTGGAGGTCCGCCACCGCACCCCGAAGGCGCCCGGCATCCTCACCGCGGCCGGGGTGAAGGTCTCGATCATCACCGATCATCCGGTGGTGCCGATCGAGTTCCTCGTCGATCAGGCGGCGCTGGCCGTCAAGCACGGCATGGCACCGGCCGATGCCCTGCGCGCGATCACCCTGAACCCTGCAGAGGTGCTGGGCGTCGAGGACCGCCTGGGGTCGATCGAGGCGGGCAAGGACGCGGACCTCGTGCTCTGGGACGGCGATCCGCTGGATACGCGGAACCGCACCCAGCGGGTCTGGCAGCGGGGCCGTGAGGTGATGCGCCGTGACGAGGCCGGGGACCCGGTGATCGCCGAACGATGAGCTCGGCGTGCGGTGGGCGGCGTGCGGCCCCCTTCGGCGGCCCAGCGCTCGATCATCAGTCGTCGATGCGGACCTCGCCGGTCTCCACATCCACCTCGACATCGACATCGCCGCCACCCTCGCTGCGCTCGATGTCGACCTGGTAGCGGATCCGGCCGTCGTCGGAGTCCAGCTCCCAGCCGCTGACGCGCCCGGGCTGCTCGCCGAGGGCGATCTCGATCGCGTCGGCGTAGGCCATAGGCGAGGTCACGTCGACGACAGGGTCCTGATCGTCGTCGTCATCGGTGTCGTGCTCGGTGACCTCGCCGGTGGTCGCATCGATGTCGAGCTCGTGCTGGGTGCCGTCCGCGACGAGTTCGAGCTCCCACTCCCAGGTGCGGTCGTCGTGATCGATCTCGATCTGGACGAGGTCGCCGCCGCCCACGGTCTCGGTGGCGATATCGATCGCCTGCTCGGCGCTGATCGGCAGCTCCTCGGTCGCGAGGTCCGCATCCTCGGGCAGCGCCTCTGAGGCGGCGCCGTCCTGGCCAGTGTCGCCGCCGCCGTCGCTCGCGCCGCCGTCATCGCTGGCAGCACCGCCGTCGTCGGTCGCGCCGTCGTCAGCGCCGTCTTCCTCCTGGGTGGCGCCGGACTCCTCCGAGGGGCGCCGCCGTCCTCGTCGGCGGTGCCGCTGCATCCGGCGGCCAGGGCGAGGGCGAGCGCGCCGAGCGCTGCGGCGCGGGCGGTTCTGCGGGGGCGGGTGATCGTGCGGGACATGGCGGTCCACCTTTCGAAGGGCACTGCCGTCGGCGGCACCATCCGGGCTGTCCGGGTATCTCCAGAGTAGATCGCCAGGCAGGGCCCGGGCAGGGGCTGAGGGCTCTCTCATCCGGCTCTCACCCGCGCCTCATGCCCTGCCGCAGGCAGCGACCGTGCCGCGCTGTCGGGAGCGTCCGGGTCCGGACCGACCGCACGGTCCCGAAAAAGATCTCGATGATCCTGCAGGCCTCTGTGTCAGGCCACCGGTGTGCCGGGCGGGCGTGGTCCGCGGTGTCGGCGGCGCGCGGCGGGCCAGGGTTCCGCTCACGGCGCGGACCCGTGTGGCCTGCACCTGCGCTCGGCGGGCCGGGGCCTCGAGCGATGGGAAGGGCCGGCCCCGGGCTTCGCGCCTGTGGTCCGTCGGCCCTCGTGCACTAGCGTCGCCAGCACCGATCTGGACCGCACGGCGTCCCTGGGACGCCTCCGGGCCACCCGGAAGCAGGAATCCCGAACGTCGGCACGAAGGAGCATCTGATGACTTTCCGAGGCACCATCGAGGAACTGCAGAACGCCGTGGTCGTGGACCGTGACGGCGACAAGCTGGGGAAGGTCGCCCAGGTATACCTGGACAACGACACCCGAGACCCGTCGTGGGTGACCGTGAAGACCGGCCTCCTCGGCACGAACGAGAGCTTCGTCCCGCTGGATAAGTCCGACTACGCCGACGGCACCATCACAGTGCCGTTCGAGAAGTCCTACATCAAGGACGCCCCCCACATCGCCGAGGACGGCGAGCTCGTCCGTGAGCAGGAGGACGAGCTGTACCGCTACTACGGGATCAGCGGCGGCACGGGCGGGCAGCAGGAGCCCGGCGTCGATCCCACCGGCTCCCGCGACCACGCAGGACGGCAGGACACCCCGGGCCCCCGGAACACCGCAGGACGACAGGACGCCCCGGGCGCCCGGGACGATCAGGACCAGCACCGCCCCGACGTGACCGATGGCGGCGGCGTCACGCTCCACGAGGAGCAGGCGCACGTCGGCACCGAGAAGGTGCAGACCGGCCGAGTACGCCTGCGCAAGCACGTGGTCACCGACACTGAGCAGGTCGAGGTGCCCGTGCAGCGCGAGGAGCTCGTCCTGGAGCGTGAGCCCGCCGACGGCCGCGCCGGTGGCACCCTCTCCGAGGAGGAGGTGGACGTCACCCTCACCGAGGAGCGCCCGGTCGTGGAGAAGGAGACCGTGCGGACCGACCTCTCCCACGAGGAGGTCGAGATGGACGAAGAGGCCCTCGACGGCCGTCCCGGTCGTCGCGCCCGAGGCGACGAGCCCGGGACCGCCGGGCCCGGCCGCGGCGTCTGATCCTCGCAGCAGCTCGATCGACGGGCGCGTCACCTCCCGGGTGACGCGCCCGTCCTCGCAGACCACGCCCCGGCCGCAGGACCTCGGACCTTCCCCTGGGAACGGGAAGGGCATAGCGTCGAGGGGCCGGAGCGCACAGCCGACACCCCTGACCGCCGGACCTGAGGAGCTCTCGTGATCACTGCCCCGACGTGGCCGAACCGCCCGCCCACTCCGCCCTCCGCCGAGGACCTCGAACAGCTCCACTCCTGGTGGCGGGCCGCGAACTACCTCTCGGTGGGCCAGATCTACCTGAAGGACAATCCGCTGCTGCGCCAGCCCCTGCAGCGCGAGCACATCAAGCCGCGGCTGCTGGGGCACTGGGGCACCACGCCCGGCTTGACGTTCCTGTACGCGCACGCCAACCGGGCGATCGGTCAGCGCGGCCTCAACGCCATGTACATCACCGGGCCCGGGCACGGCGGTCCCGGGCTCGTCGCCTCGACCTACCTCGAGGGCACCTACTCCGAGGTGTACCCGGCGGTGAGCGAGGACGAGGAGGGGATGAAGCGCCTGTTCACCCAGTTCTCCTTCCCCGGCGGGATCCCTTCTCACGTGGCCCCGGAGACGCCCGGCTCGATCCATGAGGGCGGGGAGCTGGGCTACTCGCTCTCCCACGCCTATGGCGCGATGTTCGACAGCCCCGACCAGATCGCGTTCACCGTGGTCGGCGACGGCGAGGCCGAGACGGGCCCGTTGGCCACCTCCTGGCATTCGAACAAGTTCGTCAACCCCCAGCAGGACGGCGTGGTGCTGCCGATCCTGCACCTGAACGGCTACAAGATCGCCAACCCCACCGTGCTCGCCCGCATCGGGGAGGATGAGCTCGAGGCGCTGCTGCGCGGTTACGGCCACACCCCGCTGTTCTTCACCGGCGGCTTCGACGACGAGGACCCGCTGGAGATCCATCGGCGCTTCGCCGAGGTCCTCGACAAGGCCCTCGACCAGATCGCCGAGATCAAGCAGCGGGCGCAGGAGGACGCCGCCGCCGGGCGCGAGACCGAGCGCCCTGCCTGGCCGATGATCGTGTTCCGCACCCCGAAGGGATGGACCGGTCCGAAGGAGGTCGACGGCGAGAAGGCCGAGGGCTCCTGGCGCTCGCACCAGGTGCCGCTGGGCAACGCCCGCGACACCGACGAGCACCTCGCACAGCTGGACGACTGGCTGCGCTCGTACCGTCCCGAGGAGCTGTTCGACGAGACGGGGCGCCTGCGCGAGGACATCGCCGAGGCGGCGCCGACGGGCGAGCAGCGGATGTCCGCGAATCCCTCGACCAACGGCGGCTCGGTGCTCACGCCCCTGCGCCTGCCTGACTTCCGCGACTACGCCGTCGAGGTCCCCGAGCCCGGGGGCACGACCGCGGAGGCGACGAAGGTGCTGGGCACCTGGCTGCGGGACGTGGTGCGCGAGAACCCGCAGAACTTCCGGATCTTCGGCCCGGACGAGACCGCCTCGAACCGCCTGCAGTCGGTCTACGAGGCCACCGACAAGCAGTGGAACGCGGACCTCGAGGAGCATGACCGCTCCGAGCACCTGGCCCGCGCCGGCCGCGTGATGGAGGTGCTGTCCGAGCATCAGTGCCAGGGCTGGCTCGAGGGCTACCTGCTCACCGGGCGCCACGGGATGTTCTCCTCCTACGAGGCGTTCATCCACATCGTCGACTCGATGGTCAACCAGCATGCGAAATGGCTGAAGGTGACCAATGAGCTCGAATGGCGCCGCCCCCTCGCCTCGCTGAACTATCTGCTGAGCTCGCATGTGTGGCGTCAGGACCACAACGGCTTCTCCCACCAGGATCCGGGCTTCATCGATCACATGGTCAACAAGAAGGCCGAGATCGTGCGGGTCTATCTCCCGCCGGACGCGAACACGCTGCTGTCCACCTACGACCACTGCCTGCGCTCGAAGCAGTACGTGAACGTCGTCGTCGCCGGCAAGCAGCCGGGGCCGAGCTGGCTCAGCATGGACGAGGCGATCGTCCACTGCGCACGGGGCCTGGGCATCTGGGACTGGGCCGGCACGGAGCAGCGCGGCCAGGAGCCGGAGGTGGTGCTCGCCTGCGCCGGGGACATCCCCACCATCGAGGTGCTCGCGGCGGCGAAGATCCTCCGCGAGCAGATTCCGGAGCTGCGGATGCGGGTGCTGAATGTGGTGGACCTGATGCGGCTCCAGGACGACAGCGAGCACCCGCACGGACTTTCGCAGCGGGACTTCGACGGTTACTTCGGGCAGGACATCCCGGTGGTGTTCTCCTATCACGGCTACCCCTGGCTGATCCATCGCCTGGCCTACCGCCACGACCGCAGCTCCCGGATCCATGTGCGCGGCTACAAGGAGGAGGGCACCACCACGACCCCCTTCGACATGCTGATGCTCAACGACGCGGACCGCTATCACCTGGTGATGGATGTGATCGATCGGGTCGAAGGGCTCGGCATCCGGTACGCGGGCCTGCGTCAGCAGATGGTGGATACGCGGATCCGGGCACGCGCCCATGCCTACGAGCACGGGGAGGATGCCCCGGAGATCACGCAGTGGCAGTGGGGCGATGGCGGGGACTCCGTGCCGGGAGGGACCCCGCCGGATACTGGAGGCGACAATGGCTGAGGCCCGGCCGATCCGCCGGGTCGTGCGGGTTCGCGGACGGGTCCAGGGGGTCGGCTTCCGGATGGACGCCGCCGGCGCGGCCGCGCGGCTCGGCGTCGCCGGCACGGTGCGGAACCTGTGGGACGGCACCGTCGAAGCCGACGTGGAGGGCCCGCCCGACGCGGTCGAGTCGATGCTCGAGCACCTGCGTCAGGGTCCCTCCTCCGCTCAGGTCGAGGGGATCGACATCCGCTGCCTGGACCCTCGCGGCGCGGACGGCTTCCGCATCACCGACTGAGGGGCGGGGTCAGCGCCGGGCTGCGGTCGTCCGCAGGTAGTGCGCGGCCACCAGCGCGCCGGCACCCACCATCACGACTGACGTGAGGATCATCGGGGTCTGGCCCGCCGCGTCGAGGATCAGCCCGCCCAGGAGCGCACCGACCGCGATCGCGGTGTTGAACGCGGCGCTGTTCAGAGCGGTGGCCTCTTCGAGCACCTCGGTGGCCTCCGAGCCGACGAAGGCCTGCATCGCCACCGAGATCGCACCGACGAACAGGCCCCACAGCGGCATCACCAGGAGCGCAGTGGACGGTGCATCCATGACCAGCAGCACCGCACCGAGGCCCACCATGGTGCCGATCAGCACGACCAGCACCCCCACCGGCGGGCTGCGCCGGAGCAGCAGGGCGACGGCGAAGTTGCCGATCAGCCCCGCGATGCCGAAGAGCAGCAGCATCAGTCCCACATCGACCAGCGGGACCCCGGCACGCTGGACCAGGACCGGGCTGATGAAGCTGTAGGTGATGAACTGGCCCACCACCACCAGCGCGCTGAGGGTCAGCGCATAGCGCACACCCCGGTGGCGGGCGGCGGCGAGCATCATCCGACCGCTCACCTTCACCGGGGAGCGGACCGGCTCGACCAGCACCAGGATCAGCACGGCGACGAGCGCGGCGAGGACCCCCACCACCGCGAACGCCATCCGCCAGCCCACATGGGCTCCGATCCAGGCGGCGATCGGCACGCCGAGCACGAGCGCGCCCCCGGCACCGCTGAAGGCGATAGTGAGCGCACGGGCGGTGTGCTCGCGGGGCACCTGGCCGATCGCGACGATCGCCATCACCGCCCAGTACAGCCCGATGGAGACGCCCGCGAAGAGCCGCGCGATGAGCAGCACGGCGAAGCTCTCGGCGACGACGCTGACCGCGCAGGAGGCGACCACCGAGACCAGCGCGAGGACGAGCACCAGGCGACGGTCCATGCCACGGACGATCACCGGCGTGCACAGAGCGACCACGCCCGCCAGGATCCCGGGCACGGTCACCGCCAAAGCCCGGCCGGCCCCCCTCGCTCACCCCGAGCTCGGGTGCCATCACGCTGAGCACGCCGATCGGCAGCTCCTCGATGGTGATGAGCACGAAGATCCCCACCGCGAGGGCCACCACCCCGGCCCATCGGCGTGCGCTGTCCACTGCTGCTCCTCGTTCTCGGGCCCGGTCGGGTCCGGGCAAGCTCTTCACGATAAGGCACCGTCGTGCCCGCAAGACCCCTCACGACGGCCGACGGCCCCGGCGCTTCTCGCTGCCGGGGCCGTCGTCTCCGTCGTACGGGGCGGGTTCAGAGCACGGCGTCGAACGCCTCGCCGATTTCCTGCTCGCCATCGTTGTAGGCAACGAACTTCCCGGCGGTGCCGGGACGCTCGAGCGCGGCCACGATCGTGCGGGCGACGTTCCCGCGCGAGACGGTGCCGGCTTCGGCTGCGGCGGTGTCGATCCGCCCCGTCGGCTCCTCGAGCGTCAACCCGGAGGGACCGAGGATGGTCCATCCCAGCTGCGTGCTGCGCAGGTGATCGTCGGCCCGGGCCTTCGCCTCGGCGTAGGCGTGGAAGGGCTCGCCCTCCGGCACGCCGTGGTCCAGGCTCGCGCCGAAGTAGCTGACCATCACGTAGCGGGCGGCGCCGACGCGCTGCGCCGCGTCCATCGACGCGATCGCGGCGTCCTGGTCCACGGCGCGGGTGCGCTGCGGGTCCCCACCACCAGCGCCAGCAGCCCAGACCACCGCATCCTTGCCGCGCAGCAGCTCGTCCCAGCCGGCGTCATCGAGGGTCTCGATGTCGCTGAGCACCGCCTTCGCCCCGGTCGCCTCGACCTCGGCGGCCTGCTCGGGGTTGCGGATCACCGCGTGCACGGTGTGCCCTGCCTTCACCAGCAGCGGCTCCGCGAGCAGCGCGATCTTGCCATGTCCTCCGATAAGTGCAATTTCCATACCCCCACCATCGCACCGGGTCGGTGAGGCGTCGAGCCCCCGGACCATCTGTTCGCCGCCGGTGGACAGCTCCTGTCACCGGCAGACCGGCCGCTGGCGCTCCCCGCCAGTCCCGCGCCGGGCACCGGCCACACGCCGCTATCCTGTCCGAGCCGCACCACAGCGGCTCTCACCCCGGGGAAGGAACCTCGCCATGGCCGGTGGACTCGCTGCCCTGCTCGATGACGTCGCCGCGCTCACCCGCCTGGCGGCCGCGAGCGCCGACGACGTCGCTGCCGCGTCCGCGAAGGCGGGTTCCAAGGCGATCGGCGTCGTGATCGACGACGCCGCTGTGACCCCGCAGTACGTGCAGGGCATCAAGCCCAAGCGCGAGCTGCCGATCATCTGGCGGATCACCAAGGGCTCGCTGCGCAACAAGCTGGTGTTCATCCTGCCGGTCCTGCTGCTGCTGAGCGTGGTCGCGCCATGGCTGCTGACCCCCATCCTGATGCTCGGCGGGCTGTATCTGAGCTTCGAGGGCGCGGAGAAGATCTGGGAGCTGGTGCGCGGCAAGCCCAAGCAGGCTCCGCCGCCGCGCAGGGCGCCGACGCCGAGGACAAGGTCGTCTCCGGCGCTGTGCGCACCGACCTGATCCTCTCGGCCGAGATCATGGTGATCTCGATGAACTCCGTCGACACCGACAACCTGTGGATGCGCGCCGCGGTGCTCGTGGTGATCGCGCTCGGCATCACTGCCCTGGTCTACGGCTCCGTGGGCCTGCTGGTGAAGATGGACGACATCGGCCTCGCGCTCGCGAAGGATTCGGACTCTCAGTTCAAGCAGAAGTTCGGCACCGGCCTGGTGCGGGCGATGCCGCGGGTGATGGACGTCATCAGCTACGTAGGCATGGTCGCGATGCTGTGGGTGGGCGGCCACATCCTGCTGGTGGGCACCTTCGAGCTCGGCCTCGCCCAGCCCTACGGCTTCGTGCACCACCTCGAGGGCCTGGTCGTGGGTGTCGCCGGCGTCGGTGCCGTGCTCGCCTGGCTGATCAACACCTTCTTCTCCTTCATGCTCGGCCTGATCGTCGGCGCGCTGGTCGCGGTGATCATGCACTTCCTGCCGTTCGGGCATCACGGCGACGACGAGGGCGCCGAGGCGCACGGCGCGGCCCCGACGACGCCCGGATTCGAGGGCTCGGCTCCCGACGCGAAGGCCTGACCACCGCTCCGATCCGTCCCCGACGGCGCTTGCCCGGCCTCGACCGGCATGCCAGGGTGGGTGACCCCTGTCACCGACCGAGGAGTTCACAGCGCCGTGCAACCTGTCGACCGCCGATCCTTCTTCCGCCTGACCACAGGTGCTGGCGTCGGCAGCACCGCCTTCGCCGCGACCGTGGCAGGTGTCCCGGCACTCGCCGGGCTACGACCCGCTGGCCTTCCAGATCGAGGCGGCCCATGAGCGGAACCTCGAGTACCACGCATGGTTCAACCCGTACCGGGTCGCGATGAGCGAGGAGCCCGAGCTGGTCGAGGACCACCCCGCCCGCCGGCACCCCGAATGGGTGTGGCCCTACGGCGGCAAGCTCTACTACGACCCGGGCCTGCCCGAGGTCCGCTCCTTCGTCATCGACGCGATGATGGATGCGATCTCGCGCTACGACGTCGACGGCGCGCATTTCGACGACTACTTCTACCCCTACCCGTCGGGCGATCTGCCCTATCCGGACCAGGAGACCTTCGCGACCCACGGCGACGGCGCCACCTTGATCGAGGACTGGCGCCGGGAGAACGTCAACCTGCTGGTGAGCGAGATGCACGAGCGGATCCGCGCGGAGAAGCCCTGGGTGCGGTTCGGGGTCAGCCCGTTCGGGATCTGGCGCAACTCCTCGAGCGACCCGGAGGGCTCGGACACCACCGGCTCGGAGTCCTACGAGATCATCTGCGCGGACTCGCTGCGCTGGGTGCGCGAGGGCTGGGTCGACTACATCAACCCGCAGATCTACTGGGAGTTCGGCAATCCCGCCGCCGACTACGAGACGCTCGTGAACTGGTGGGCGCAGAAGGTCGCGGACACGGACGTGGGCCTGTACGTCGGGGAGGCCGCGTACAAGGCGATCGAAGGCGTCTTCACGGAGGTCGGCGAGCTGGGTGACCACCTGGACCTCACCGAGACCCTCCCGGAGATCGACGGGAACGTGTTCTTCAGCGCGAAGAGCCTGCGCACCGACACCACCGGAGCGGTCGACGACCTGATCGCCCGGCACTACACGCACCCCGCGATCGTGCCGGTGCTCGACCAGGTACCGGGCGACGCCCCGCCAGCGCCGACGGTGCTCGTGGTGCGGTCCACGGACGAGGGGGTGCAGGTGCGGTGGCGCGGCCACGGGGCGACCAGCTACGCCCTGTGGCACCTTCCCACCTCCGAGGTGCGCGAGGAGGATCTCGCCGACGGCCGCAACCTGGTCGCGACGGTCCGGGCGGACCGCGGCTCCCAGGCCCTCGTGCACGAGGGGGCCGACGGCAGCGGCTGGTACGCCGTGACGGCGTACGACCGCACCTGGCGCCAGAGCAGCCCCTCGGCGGCGTCAGCGCCGCGGCGCTGACGCCGGGGGACGGACGACGGCCCGGCAGCGGTGATCGCTGCCGGACCGTCGTCAAGGTCCGTGCGGGCGCCTCGCCGGCGGAGCCGGGGGCCGTCCGGCGCTCAGCGCCCCTCGGGGGCCTCCACCGCGCTCGGGGTGACGGGCGGCTCGGCCGACCACGGGAAGACGATCCACTCGTCGGTGCGGCGCCAGACGAAGTCCGGCGAGACCACGGAGGCGGACTTCGCGTAGAGCACCGCGCTGCGGGCGTCGGCGCCCATGTCGCGCAGCAGGTCGAGCACGAGCGCGAGGGTGCGGCCGGAGTCGGCGACGTCATCGACGACCAGCAGGCGCTTGCCCTTGATCGACTCGGCATCGAGCATCGGGGCGAGCAGCACCGGGTCCGGCAGGGTCTCGTGGACGTCGGTGTAGAACTCGACGTTGATCGCATCGGCGAGCTTGAGGCCCAGCGCGTAGGAGAGCGAGCCTGCGGGCAGCGCCCTCCGCGCGCCACGGCGATCACGATCTCGGGGTCGAAATCCGAATCCGCGATGCTCTGAGCGAGCTCACGCGACGCCGTGCCGAACAGATCCCAGGTCAGGACCTCCTTGACGACGAGATCGGCGGAATCGGCGTGGTAGGCCTGGGACATCGGATCGTTTCTCCTCGGGAGGGGCGGCGCAGAGTGTTCCGATGGTATCGGCCCCCACTCCATGAGCCGTTCGGGGGCCGGGCAGGTGCTCACTTCCTCACACGCCTCCTTGCGGGGTCCCGTCGGGGTCGCGCCGCGGCCGCTGGAGAATCGACCCTCACCACCACACACGAAACCACACGTTCCCACTCTTGTCTTCTGTGGTTCATGTGGGTAATCTCGACGTCGTCGCGACCACGGCTCACCCCGTCGGCCGCCGCCCCTTCGACGAAGCAGGTGAGCACATGTACGCCAGAGAACGACAGCGCCAGATCCTGGAGGCGCTCACCCGCACCGGCCGGGTCGCCGTCACGGACCTCTCCGCGCAGTTCGAAGTCACCACCGAGACCGTGCGCCGCGACCTCGACCAGCTCGCAGACCGCGGCCAGCTGGTGCGCGTGCACGGAGGCGCCGTGCCGCGGCGCACCGGGGATGTCGAGCCCGATCTGGAGTCCCGCCGCGTCACCAACATCGCCGCCAAGCGACGCATCGCCCTCGCCGCCGCCGAGCTGCTGCCCACCGATCCGCGGTCCGCAGTCCTGCTCGATGCCGGCAGCTCCACCGCTGAGCTGCTCCCCCACCTCGCCGGCCGCCGCGGCCCTGTGATCACCAACGCTCCCGCTATCGCCCAGGGCGCCCTGGTCCACACCGATCTTGAGGTGCATGTGCTCCCGGGCCGGGTGCGGCCCACCACCGCGGCCGCCGTCGGCTCCACCACCGTCGATGCGTTGCGGGCCCTCCATCCCGAGATCGCCTTCCTCGGCTGCAACGGCCTGGACATCGAAGGATTCACCACCCCCGATCCCGATGAGGCCGCGGTGAAGGCTGCGATGGTCAGCTCCGCTGCGAAACGAGTGGTCCTCGCCGACTCCTCGAAGATCGGCGCCCGGCACCTGGTCACGTTCGCGGCACTCCCCGAGGTGGACACCCTCGTGACCGACGCGGATATCCCCACCGCCCTGCTCCGCCAGCTCATCGACGCCGGAATCGAGGTGATCACGGCATGATCATCACCTTCACCGCGAACCCCTCCCTGGATCGCACCATCGATCTGGGCGGCGCCCTCACCCCCGGCGGGGTGCACCGCATCAGCTCGGACAGCACCCAGCCCGGCGGAAAGGGCATCAACGTCGCCCTCGGTGTGCACCGTGCGGGCCTGCCGGTCACCGCGGTGCTCCCTGCGGCTCCCACCGATCCGCTGCTGGACCTGCTGCGGGCTGATGGGCTGCCGCACCGCTCCAGCCCGGTGGCGGGCCGGATCCGCACCAACCTCACCGTGCTCTCCTCCCCGCAGCTGACCACGAAGCTCAACGAGCCGGGGGCCACGCTTTCCCCACCGAGGTGCAGCAGCTCGAGCAGCTGCTGCTGGACTGCGTCACGGCCGGGGACTCCGTCATGCTCTCGGGCTCGCTCGCCCCGGGCCTGCCCGTGGACGAGTACGTGCGCCTGGTCGAGGCACTGCGCACCCGCGGTGCTCGCGTCGGCGTGGACACCTCCGATGCTCCGCTGGCGGCGCTCGCCGCGGCGCTGCCGCAGACGGCACCGGACTTCCTCAAACCCAATGCGGAGGAGCTGGGGCAGATCGTC
Organism: Brachybacterium sp. Z12; assembly: GCF_014400405.1. Lineage (GTDB taxonomy): Bacteria > Actinomycetota > Actinomycetes > Actinomycetales > Dermabacteraceae > Brachybacterium. The sequence continues at coordinate 2,464,949 of NZ_CP060496.1, forward strand.
GGCGCCGACGGCATCGCCCTCGAGCAGGAGGCCGGCGAGGGGAACCTCGACGGGGTCCGTGCGGCGGCCCTGGACCTGCATCGCCAGGGGTGGGTGCCGTGCTGGTGACCCTCGGCGCGGCGGGCGGGCTGCTCGCTGCTGAAGGCTCCGCCTGGTACTGCCCGTCCCCGGCGGGGCCCGTGGTCTCCACCGTGGGCGCCGGGGACTCCGCGACCGCCGGCTACCTCATCGCTCGTGAGCGGGAGGAGCCGCCTGCGGCTCGTCTCGCCCGCGCGCTCGCCTACGGCACGGCCGCCGTGGGCCTGCCCGGCACCACCATTCCGCGCCCCGACCAGGTCCGCGTCGATGCGGGCGCTGTCGTCCGGCTCTGAGCACTGCTTCATCCCACCCTCTCTCATCCTGCAGTGCGGGATGAGCCCGTTCGAAGGAGAACCCATGTCCACTCCCCTGATGACCCCCGATCTGGTCCGGCTGGAGGTCGCCCCTCCCGGAGACAAGCACGCCGTGATCGGCCTGATGGCCGATCTCATCTCCGCCACCGGCCGCGCTGATCGCGACGGTCTCGAAGCGGGGCTGCTGAAGCGCGAGGAGTCCTTCGCGACCGGCATGCCCGGCGGCTTCGCGATCCCCACTGCCGCACCGACGCGGTGCACGAGGCGGCGCTGGGCTTCCTGCGCCTGGCGGAGCCCGTGGACTTCGGTTCGACCGACGGGCCCGCGGATCTCATCATCGGGATCGCTGCTCCGGCCGGCACCGATGACCAGCACCTCAAGCTCCTCGCCCAGCTCTCCCGAGCCCTGATCCGGCCGGAGTTCCTCGCCGATCTGCGCGCGGCGCAGGAGCCTCATGAGGTCTCCGATCTGGTGATGGGCATCCTCGAGCCCGCCCCGGAGCCGGCTGCCGCCCCCGCCGGAGGCACAGTGCCCTCCGGCGCCACGGGAGCGACGGCGACTGGTGCGGGCACTGGCACTGGCACTGGCGCAGGCGCTGCCGGGACTGCCGCTGCTGGCACCTCCGCGACCACCGACGGCGAGGCGTCGAGCGAGGCGCCGGTCCTGCTCGCGATCACCTCCTGCCCCACCGGAATCGCCCACACCTATATGGCGGCCGAGTCGCTCGAGAATGCCGCGAAGGAGAAGGGTGTCGAGCTGCACGTCGAGACTCAGGGCTCCGGCGGGATCACCCCTTTCACGCAGGAGCAGATCGCCGCGGCGAGCGCCTGATCGTCGCCGCGGACGTCAACATCACCGGACGGGAGCGCTTCGCGGGCCTGCCGCTCGTGGAGCATCCCGTCAAGCGGGCCATCTCCCATGGACCGCAGATGATCGACGAGGCCGTCGCCGCCTCCTCGGACCCGTCGGCCCGGCGCGTGCCCACCGCCGGCGCGTCCGGCAGCGGCTCTGCTGACTCCTCGCAGTCGGGGTCGCGGCAGTCCTGGCCGCGGAGGATCCAGGGCGCCGTGATGACCGGCGTGTCCTACATGATCCCCTTCGTCGCCGCGGGCGGCCTGCTGATGGCGCTCGGCTTCCTCATCGGCGGCTTCGACGTGGCCTTCGTGGCACAGGACGTCGCGACCACCTTCTCGCTGACCTCTCTTCCGGACCAGCAGACCTATGAGGGTGCGACCGGGGCGATGCAGACCGAGCGGGCGGGCATGACCCTCTACCTCGGTGCAGTGCTGTTCACCCTCGGCGACCTCGGCATGGGCTTCCTGGTCGCGGCGCTGTCGGGCTATATCGCCTTCGGCCTGGCGGGACGCCCGGGCATCGCTCCGGGCTTCATCGGTGGGGCCGTGTCCTTGGCCATCGGCGCCGGATTCCTGGGCGGCCTGATCACCGGTCTGCTGGCCGGCCTGGTCGCTCTGTGGTTCACCACCCTGAAGCCGCCGCGGTGGCTTGCCGGGCTGATGCCCGTGGTGATCATCCGCTGCTGACCACCCTCGTGGTGGGCGGTCTGATGCTGCTGTTCCTGGGCCGCCCGCTGGCGTCCCTGATGACCGCCCTGCAGGACGGGCTGACCGGGATGTCCGGCTCCTCCGCGCTCCTGCTCGGCGTGATCATCGGGCTGATGATGTGCTTCGACCTGGGCGGGCCGGTCAACAAGGCCGCGTACCTGTTCGCGACCGCCGGCCTCTCCCAGGGCACCGAGGCGGCGTTCCAGATCATGGCGGCCGTGATGGCCGCGGGTATGGTGCCGCCGCTGGCGATGGCGCTGTCCACCGTGGTGCGCCGGAAGCTCTATTCCCCGTCGAGCGGGAGAACGGCACCACCGCCTGGCTGCTCGGGGCGGCATTCATCACCGAGGGCTCAATCCCCTTCGCTGCGGCTGACCCGCTGCGCGTGATCCCCTCGATGATGGCCGGTGGCGCTGCCACCGGTGCCCTGATCATGGCCTTCGGAGTGGGCTCACAGGCCCCGCACGGCGGGATCTTCGTCGCCTTCGCGATCAACCCGATCTGGGGATTCCTGGTGGCGATCATCGTGGGCACGCTGGTCTCCGCCGCGCTCGTGACCGTTCTCAAGGAGCTCAGTCACCGCCGGACCGTCACCGCTTGAGCACCTGCAGTGATCCCGAGAGCGCCCCGCTCCGGCGGGGCGCTCTCGTATGCTCTCCCCGACCCCAGAGCACCTGAGCGCGAGGAGCAGCGATGCCGGAGACCGGACCGAGCGAGCTGCTGCTCGCCGAGGGCTCCCTGGGCCACATGCCCGCCTACGGCGGCGTGCATCTGAGCATGCTCGCGCTCATCGTCGCTGCGACTGCTGCCGCCGTGGCCTGGGTGCGGCGCGCCGATCCCGTACAGGTGGGCAGGGTGCTGCGGGCTGTGGGGTGGCTGCTGCTGGTGAACTCGATCTTCTGGACGCTGTGGGGATTCATGCCCTGGGCCTGGAACCTCGAGGAGTCCCTGCCGCTGCACTACTCCGATGCGCTGCGCTTCCTGCTCCCGCTCGTCCTCATCACCCAGGCACGGTGGGCGATCGCGGTCGCGTACTTCTGGGGGCTGACGCTGAACCTGCAGTCCGTGCTGACCCCGGACCTGAACTACTTCGTCTGGATCCCGCTGGAGTTCGTGCAGTACTGGCTCGCTCACGGCACCGGGGTGCTGGTTCCGGTGGTGCTGATCTGGGGGCTCGGGTACCGGCCCACTTGGCGCGGCTGCGGCATCGCCTATGCGGTGACGGTGGGCTGGGCGGCGATCGCCTTCACCGGCAATGCCCTGACCGGCGCGAACTACGGCTATCTCAACCGGGCTCCCTCCGGGCCCTCGGTCCTCGACGTGCTCGGTCCCTGGCCGCAGTACCTGCTGGTCGAAGCTGTGCTCATCGCAGTGGTGTGGGCGCTGATGACTCTACCGTGGGTGCTGGTGGACCGTCGGCGGGGCACCCCGCTCTCCGGCCCCGGAGGGTTCGTGCGGCGGCCCGCGGCCGCTCAGGACAGCAGTTCGATCTCCGCGAGGCGCAGCGGGCCCTGGGAGGACGAGACCACCAGGCGGTGATGGGTGCAGGGCCGCGGGGAGGAGATCTCGAAGGGGCGCGTCTGGCGGCGCCACCGGAATCCCTGCCCGGAGCGGGCATCGAGCAGCTCCCAGGTCTTCCCATCGTCCGAGCCCTCGAGCCGCCAGGCGAGCGGATCCCCCCCGCCTGCGCGGAGGAGGTCAGGGTGAGGAAGCGTGCCTGCTGCGGCTCGCCCAGCTCAGGCAGCTTGATCACCGCGCTCGCGGCCGCGAACTCCCGCTCGGTGCGGGAGTCGTCATCCAGCAGCGGATCCGACGGATCGGCGCCGAACAGGTCCCGCAGCGGCTGCGGCCGCTCCCCCGGTGCGCTCAGCGACGGCGGGATCTCGCCCCAGCCCTCCGGCTCCGCCGCCAGGCGCAGATGCAGCCGGCCCCGCAGCTCCGCGTGGTCGATCCAGGAGGCGCGGTGCTCGCGCCCGTCGACGGTCATCCCGGTGATGCAGACGTCCTGCGGATCCGCGGCCTCGGTGGTGATCGCGAAAGGCTCCCCTCCCAGGGGGTGGACGGTCGCGCGGGGGAACAGCGGAGCCACCAGGTGGTAGCGGCCGGTCCCGAGCTGGAGCGGGTACAGGCCCAGCGCCGTCAGCAGCCACCAGGCGCTCATCTCGCCGTTGTCCTCGTCCCCGGGTAGCCCTGGCCGATCTGCTCGCCCACGAACAGCCGGCGATGCACCTCCCGCACGATGCGGGAGGCCTCCTCGGGCAGGCCGACGTGATGGAAGAGGAAGGGGATGTGGTGCGAGGGCTGGTTGGACATCCCGAACTGCCCCATCCGCACCGCCCGGGCCTCGACCATCTCGTGGATGACCCGGTCGTAGCTGCCCGGGCGGTCGGCCCGTTCAGGGGTGTCGAAGAATTCCTCGAGCCGGCCGTGCAGCATCTCCCGGCCGCCGTACAGGGAGGCGAGCCCTTCGCCGTCGTGCGGGACGTGGAAGGCGAAGTTCCAGCCGTCGGTCTCGGTGTAGTCCCCGCCCCAGGTGCGCGGGTCGTACTCCTGGGGGCTCTGCGCGAAAGCGCCGTCGGCTCGGCGGCCCTGGAAGAACTCGACTGCGGGATCGAACAGCAGCGTGTAGTTCAGGCTCCGTGCCCGCAGATAGTGCGCCTCCTCGCGCAGCTGCGCCGCGTGCTGCTCCTCGCCCTCGTCCGAGGCGCGGCGCGCGAGCAGCTCGGCCTGGGCGGCGAGTCCCGCATCGTTGATGTGCGCCTCGAGCGCCCAGGAGACGGATTCCTCGGTATCGATGTCCACGTAGCCGGTGAACACTGCCCGTTCGTTGCCCTTGCGGCCGACTTCCGGGAAGGGCGGGGCGACGGTCGCATTGCGCAGCCCGGATTCGTAGGCGCTCAGCGGATCGGGCAGGGGAACGCCCTTGACCTGGAGATCGGCGAAGGCGATGTCGCTGCTGGTGCCGGTCATGCAGTCCGCGTAGCCGGGCGCGGACCAGCGGGCGATCCAGCCTCCTTCGCGGAACTGCTGGACGAAACCGTCCGCGAGCTCGGCCGCGAGCTGCGGGTACAGCAGCGCATAGGCGGGCCAGCAGGTGCGGTAGGTGTCCCAGAATCCGTGGTTGACGTAGACCTTGCCCGGCAGGACCTGGGCATTGGTGCGGGTCGCCGTGGCATTGCCCTTGGCCGGGAGCACCGGGCTGGCGTGGACGGGTTCCGGGCGATCGGCGGTGCCTGCGTTCTCCCACTGCGAGGTGGGGTAGAGGTTCAGCCGGTAGAGGTTGCCGTACAGGGTGCGGCGCTGTGCCGGGGTGGCATCCGGTGCATCGATCACCTGCAGGCGCTCGGCCCAGGCGGCGTGTGCGGCGGCGCGGATCTCCTCGAAGGAGCGCTCGGCGAGCTCCTGGGCGAAGGTGCGCCGGCTCTGCTCGACCCCGAGATAGCTGGTGGCCAGGCGCACCGTGATCCGGCGTGTGCCAGGGGCGAAGGTCAGCACGCTGCCCGTGCTCTCTCCCCGGGCATGCTCCACGGAGATGGGGGCGGGATCCACCTGTCCCAGGACGTACATGCGGGTGGCGCCCTCGGTGCGGGAATGGCCCTGCGTGGGTGAGGAATCGACCCAGGCGTGCACCCGGCCGTCGAAGACGGAGCCTGCCGCATCGATCCGGGAGTGCTCGTCGATCCCCTCGAGCAGCAGATGCGGGCTCTCGTCCTGGGCGGGGAGCTCGATCTCGCAGATCGCGCCGTGGCCCGTCGGGGCCAGGCGCAGCGTGATGTCACCGTCCATGGTGACCTCGTACAGGTCCGGCCGCGCGCTCTCCTGAGCGTGGTCGAACGCTCGCGCGCGTGCCGCCGGCCCCGCATCGGGCGACGACCCGAGCAGGGGCATCATCATGAGCTGGTGGCGGTCCCCCATCCAGGGGCTGGGCTGGTGGGACAGCGCCATGCCCTCGAGCCGAGGCCGGTTGTCCGGCCCGTTGCCACGGTGGTATTCGTACACCCAGCGCCGGGTGCGGGCATCGGTCGCCGGGGTGAAGAGTGCGAAGCCGTTGGGCAGCGCCGTCAGCGGCAGCGTGTTCCCGCGGGAGAAGTCGCCGGAGGCGTGGCTCCCCCGCCGCGTGTCCACCCAGGCCACCGGGTCCTCGAGCGGCGGATCCGCGGGAAGGGGCCCCAGGTACGGACCATCGATCCAGCCGAAGAGCGGTTCCTCATCGTCCCGCGCCCGCTCGGTCGGGCCGTCGGCCTCTTCGAGGAGGTCGGCCTCAGGGTCCACGGGGGCGTCCAGGACCAGCAGCACTTCGGTGATGGTGCGGCCGGCGAGGTCGGAGAGGTCCACCTGCACGTCGTTCCACTGGTCCGCGTAGAGGATCTTCCCCTCGCCGAGGCCGCACGCGGTGGCCTCGGTGCCGTACTGGTCACGGGGCGCTGCATCGGAGAGCAGGCTGCCATCATCGAGCTCGAGGTCGACCGCCACATGGGTCGCGCCCCAGCTCTGTGCCGCATCCAGTGCCGGGTGGACGAACCAGCGCAGCACGTCTCCGGGCGCGATGGTGCGGCCGTGCAGCTGCTCGAGACCGTGGATCACCGGTGCCGCTGCTGCTGTGCGCTCGCCGGCGTGCCCGGCGTACCGCAGCGCAGAGGGTGCGAGAAGACCGGCGCCGTCCTTGCTGGTCGGCGATCCCACGGGGCCCTGGTCTGCGGTGACGATCATGCGCGCCAGGCTATCGACTGACGGTCCCCGTCGCGGCGAGGCGTGCCCGAGGGGAGTCCTCCCCATCGCGGGCTCCGTACGAGTGCGGGATACTCCTCACAGACGTCCTACCAGCCCGGGAGAAGCCATGATCTACGCACAGTCGCCGCAGGGGCGCCCGATGCCCGCGCCTTCCGGTCGGCCCAAGCGGCCGATGTGGCACTGGCTGCTCGTCGCCGGTGTGGCCGCCCTCGGTCTGCTGGTCATAGGGATCTTCGCAGTCGTCATCGCGTTCCAGGTGCTGACCCGGGGCAATCCGCAGACGACGCTCGAGGACTTCTACTCGGCGCTCGGGACCACGGACTGCGAGCTCTTCATGGACTCCACCACCGAGGGCTACCGCGAGGCGACCGGCCTGACCAGCTGCTCGATCTTCGAGGAGGAACTGGGGCACTTCTCCTCCGTGGACTACGAGGTCGACGAGCGCATCAACCGCCAGGGCTACGCGATCTTCGAGGTCACCGAGTCGTACTCCTCGGCGGGCGAGGACGTCGAGGTCAAGCTCCGCTACTACGTGCGGCGCATCGATGGGCAGTGGGACCTGGACGGCATCGAGGTCATCGAACCGGGCGCCGAGCCGATCACCTGAGGCCCGCGACCCGCTCCCGCCGGTGGGTGCGGCACCGCGCCTGGTACGACTCGCTGCCGCCGATCTGCGCGGCCGTCGCCGTGAGCGGATCCGAGGCGTCCTCGAAGAGCCGGATATGGAAGGCGGCGTCGGCACCGCAGACGGTGCACACCGCCGTCAGCTTCACGACCTCCTCCGCCATCGCCATCAGGGTCGGTACGGGTTCGAAGGGCCCGCCGTCGTAGGTGATGCACAGTCCGGCGACCTCGACCCGGATCCCCGCCTCAAGCAGCTGCTGGATCACCGGCACGATCGCCGGGCCGAAGAACTGGGCCTCATCGATCGCGATCAGATCGGGTGGATCCTCGAGGGTCAGCGCGAGCAGCTCCTCCGCATCCTCGAGCATGCGTGCGGAGGTGCTGCGCCCGGTGTGGGTGCTCAGTCGCCGCCCACCGCCGCCGCGTTCGTCGAGCCGGTGCCCGGTGACCTCTGCCCGCAGTCCCGCCAGCCGGGCCCGTCGGACCCTCCTGAGGAGCTCCTCGGTCTTGCCGGCGAACATCGGGCCAGCGATCACGTGCAGTCGTCCTGCCTCCATGGGGCGCATGGCATGAGCGTACGTGCGCCGCGGTCTCTGCGCCTGGCTGCTCGAAGTACAGTGCCCGGATGAGCACACGGCGCCCCTCTCCCCTGGCCGGCCGGAAGCCCACCAAGCAGGACCTGGCCGCCTTCGCCACAGCGGATCCCGACTCGATCGACGACGTGCTGCCGGACAGCGCGCACAGCGACCCGCTGCGCCTGCTGATCGTCGGCATCAACCCCGGCCTGTGGACCGCGGCGGTCAACGCGCCTTTCGCGCGCCCCGGCAACCGGTTCTGGCCCTCGCTGCACCGGGCGGGGCTCACCTCGAGGTTGGTCGACGCCTCCCGCGGCCTGGATCCGGAGGACGAGCAGGATCTCCTCCGCCGTGGCATCGGCATCACGAACCTGATCGGCCGCGCCACGGTCCGCGCGGATGAGCTGGGGCGGGAGGAGCTGCAGCGCTCCGGTGCGCACCTGATCGAGCGGCTGGAGCAGCTGCGCCCGCGCACTGTCGCGATCGCCGGGATCACCGCGTTCCGGGCCGCGTACGCCCTGCCCAAGGCACGGCTCGGCCTCCAGGACCCGGCGACGATCGAGGGCTGGCCCGCCCGCACCACGCTATGGGTGGTGCCGCAGCCGAGCGGGCTGAACGCCCACGCCTCGGTGCCGTCCCTCGCCGAGAACTGGCGCGAGGTCGCCCGCAGCGCGGGTCTCGAGCACACCAGCTCGGACTGATCCGCGTCTCCTCGTGAGCGACGGGCGCCGGCCGCCTCACCCGGGCGCCGGGGCTCCGCCCCCGCCCTCAGACGGCCGGGCCCGCCGGCGTCGGAGCCTGCTTCTGTGAGGAGGACTCCCCGTGGACCAGAAGTACAGCAGCCCCGTCCCGTTCAGCAGCCGATCCCCGATGGCACGCTCCTGGTAGATCACCGGATTGTGGGAGGACAGGGTGCGGGCATTGCGCCAGTGCCGGTCCAGCGCCCGGCCGCGCGAGGTGGCGGAGGCGCCGCCCACCTCGAACAGCTCAGTGGTGACCTCCAGGACCCCGGCGACCGCGGTGATCTGGGCCTGCACCGTGCGCAGCTCAGCGGCGTCGGCCAGCTCCCCCACCCCTTCGGCGCCGCGGGCGGCTTGCGCCTCGGCGAGCGCCCGGGCCGCAGCGAGCACCGAGTCCTCGGCAGCGGCGACGGTGGCTGCCAGGCGCCCGATCACCTGCTGGACGAGCGGGTCCTCGGCGGCGGTGGCGCCGACGCCCTGGGAGTACACCCGGGTGCGGCTGCGCACGAAGTCGATGCCGTCGCGCAGCGCCGCCCGGCCCACGCCCACCAAGGAGGCCAGCAGCACCAGCTGCAGGAAGGAGGTCTTCGCGGTCACGGCTCCGTCGCCGCCCTCGAGCAGCGTCACCCGCTCAGCGGGGACGGGCACGTCCTCGAGCACGGTGGTGCCGCTGCCGGTGAGGGTCTGCCCGAAGCCGTCCCAGTCATCGCGCACGTCCACCCCGGCGTCGTGGCGGCCGACGGTGACGCGGGCGCGGCGTCCCTCCGGTGTCACGGCGGAGACGAGGATCCAGTCGGCGAAGAGGGAGCCGGTCGAGTAATGCTTGATCCCCGAGATCCGGAATCCGTCGCCGTCCGGTCGCACGGTCGTGGCGAGGTCTCCCACGGTCGCGGAGCTGCGCTCGTGGCTCGCGTTGCCGAAGATCTCTCCTGCCGCGATGCGGGCGAACCAGGGCGCGGGATCGCCCTGTTCGGTGCCGTGCAGGAGATCATCGACGACGGCGAAGTGAGCACGCAGCAGCTGCGGCAGGTTCGAGTCCGCCTCTCCGAGGTCGATCAGCAGACGCATCAGCGTCTCGACGTCGGCGCCTGCTCCCCCGTGCTCGTGGGGGACGGTGATCGCGGTGAAGCCCGCTGCGGCGAGCGCCCTCACCTCCTCGTGCGGGAGGCGGCGCTGCCTGTCGCGGTCCGCGGAGCCGGCGGCGATCTCCTGCAGGAGCGGGGCGAAACGCTCCCGCAGGTCGCCGGGTGTGGGAGGGGCGGTGACGGTCATGCGATCTCCTCGAGGTGGGGACGGGGCAGTGCGGCGATGAGCTGCCTGGTGTATGGATGCCGCGGTGCGTGGAGCACCTCGTCGGCGGTCCCCGATTCGACGACATGGCCGCCCTGCATCACCAGGACGCGGTCGCTGAGGTGGTGGATCACGCCGAGGTCATGGGAGATGAACAGATAAGCGGCGCCCAGGGCGTTCTGCAGGTCCTGGAGCAGGTCGAGGACCTGCGCCTGGACGGAGACGTCGAGCGCTGAGACGGGCTCATCGAGCACCAGGACGTCCGGTGCGGAGGCGAGGGCGCGGGCGATCGCGACCCGTTGCCGCTGGCCTCCCGAGAGGGTGAGCGGGTGCCGATGGGCGTGCCCGCCGTCGAGTCCCACCCAGGTCAGCAGCTCCTCGACGCGAGCGGTCCGCTCAGCGGGAGTCAGCTGGGCGGGAAGTGCGTCGGCGAGGGTGCGGCCCACCTCCCAACGGGGGTCGAAGGAGCCCAGCGGGTCCTGGTGCACCACGCCGATGCGGCGTCGATGCGGTCGTCGGTGTCGTTCGGCCAGGTCGGACCAGGGCTGCTCATCCAGCAGCACCCGTCCGCTGCTCGGCGGGGTCAGTGCGAGCGCCATCCGGGCGACGGTCGACTTGCCGGAGCCGGACTCGCCCACGATGCCGAGGGTCTCCCCGGGGTGCAGTGCGAAGGAGACGTCGTCGACCACGGTGCGCTCTCGCCGGTCGGGGCCGCGATAGCGCTTGGTGACGTGCTCGAGGCGCAGCACAGGCTGGTCCGTGTCCCGATGCTCGCGCGTGAGCTGCGGCAGGGGCTGCGGCGGGGACGGGGAGAGGCGGCTGCCGCGGGAGCGGGCCGAGGGGACGGCGTCGATGAGCCGTCGCGTGTACGGATCGCGGGGACGTGAGAGGACCTCGTGGGTGGGCCCCTGTTCGACGACCCGGCCGTCCTGCATCACCACCACGTGGTCCGCGAGCCGCTCGACCACGGCGAGATCGTGGCTGATCAGCAGCAGCGACCGGCCGGTGCCGAGGCTCTGCTCGAGGAGGTCGAGTATCTGGGCCTGGACGGTGACGTCGAGGGCAGTGGTCGGCTCATCGGCGATGAGGATCCGGGGTCCAGCGCGAGAGCCGCGGCGATCAGCGCCCGCTGGCGCAGACCGCCTGAGAGTTCGCCGGAGCGCTGGCGGGCGCGCAGCCGGGGTTCGGGAACACCGGCGGAGTGCAGCAGCTCGTGGACCCTCTGCTCGCGCTGGGAGCGGGGCACTCCGTGCAGCCGCAGCGGCTCGGCGATCTCGGCGCCGACTGGGCGCAGCGGGTCCAGGGAGACCAGCGCGTCCTGGAGCACGTAGCCGACCTCGGCGCCCCGGAGCCGGCGCAGCCGGGCCTCGGGGGCGGTGAGGAGGTCCGTGTCGCCGATGGCGAGGGTCTCGGCAGTGACCGTCGCACCGGGTCCGTTCAGTCCGAGCAGGCTGCGGGCGGTGACGGATTTGCCGGAGCCGGACTCGCCCACGATCCCCACGCAGCTGCCGGCGCGCAGCTCGAAGGAGATGCCGTGGACGACCGGGGTGCTGTCGAAGGAGACGCGGAGGTCCTCGACGCGGATCAGCGGGTTCATCGGGTGACTCCGGAATCGCTCGCGCGCTGCAGATGACGACCGATCACGGTGAGCGACAGGGTGAACAGGACGATGGTGATGCCGGGGAAGAAGTCCATCCACCAGGCCTGCTGGATGTAGTTGCGGCCCGCGTTGAGCATCGCGCCCCACTCCGCGGTGGGCGGCTGCACTCCCATCCCCAGGAAGCCGAGGGCCGCCGCCCAGACGATCGCCTGGCCGATGCCGAGGGTGATCAGCACGGTGAGCGGGCGGAAGGCGTTGGGCAGGATCGTGCGCAGCAGGATCCGCCGCGGCGGATGCCCGAGGGCACGTGCCGCCTCCACATAGCCTGCCTGGCGCACGGCGAGCACCTGGGCTCGCACCATCCGCGCGTAACCGGGCATGGTGGCGATCCCGACGGCGACCATCTGGGTGAGGGCGCTGTTCCCGTACACGGCGATGAGGATGAGCGCCAGCAGGATGCCGGGGAAGGCGTACAGCACCTCGATCACGCGGGTGACCGCGCCGTCTGCCCAGCGGCCGCCGAGCCCGCCGGTCAGCCCCAGCAGCAGCGCTCCGAGCAGGCCCAGAGCCGTGGCGCCGAGGCCGATGAGCAGGGACTGCCCGGCCCCGTGGATGACGCGGCTGTAGACGTCCCGCCCGGACTGATCGGTGCCGAAGGGGTGTGCGGCGCTCGGAGCTTCGAAGCTCTCCGAGAGGTTGATCTCGAGCGGGTCGTGGGTGGCCAGCAGGCCCGGCAGCACGGCGGCGAGCACGACCAGTGCGACCACGCCGACGGCGAGCCAGAGCCCGACCCCTCGGGGCGCGCGGCGGCGCCGGGCTGTCGGTGCGGGCGGGGCGGTTTCGAGGACGGGGGCTTCGGCGGCGGGAGCGAGAGTGGTCATGGGGTGTGTCCGATCGAGGAGCGCAGCCGCGGGTCGACGGCTGCGGCGGCGAAGTCGGTGAGGAGGTTGGCGAGCACATACACGAGGGCCACCACGAAGGTCACCCCGATCACCAGCGGCAGGTCCTGGGTGGTGACGGCGGAGACCAGGAGCTGCCCGATCCCCTGCCGGGAGAAGATCACCTCGACCACGACGGCTCCCGAGATGAGCGATCCCAGGCCCCATCCGGACAGCGCGATGCCGGGCAGGGCGGCGTGACGCAGGACGTGGCGCAGTCGCACGTCGTGCCAGGAAGCGCCGCGCGCACGGGCGGAGAGCACGAAGGGCTGGCGCAGGGCGGCATCGAACTCGTCCCGGGTCACCTGGGCGAGGAATCCGCCCAGCGGCAGGCCGAGCGTCAGGGCGGGCAGCACCATCCCGGCGGGCCCGCCGTCCACCACCGGCAGCCAGCGGAGCGTGACCGCGAAGACCACCAGCAGCACCACGCCGAGCCAGAAGTGCGGGAGCGCGGCGAGGAGCACCTCGATGCCGGAGCCGATCCGTCCCACGAGGCCGCGCCTGCCGGCGGTGGCCAGGGTGAGCGTCAGGGCGACGGCCCAGGCCACGGCGAGCGCGGCACCGGTCAGCTGCAGGGTGGGGATGATCTGCTCCCCGATGACCGCGACCACGGGTTCCTTCATCGTGTAGGACTCACCGAGGTCGAGCATCGCCAGGGCGCCGAGGAAGCTCAGGTACTGCGCGAGCAGCGGTCGGTCGAAGCCGTACTGCGCGCGCACCGCCTCGACCGTCTCCGGGGGCGGGTTCGCGGAGGCCCCGCCGAGGATGGCGAGCGCCGGGTCGCCGGGCACCATCTGCTGGAGCAGGAACACGATGGAGGCCACGGCCCACAGCAGCAGCAGGGCGGATCCCAGCTGGGCTGTCCCGCGCAGGGCCAGGAGACGCAGACGCGTCCGGGCCGAGGCAGGCGAGTCCGGTACCGGGGCGGCTGCGGCGGGGACGGGGACGGGGACGGTGGATGCGGGCGCTGCGGGTGCTGCGGTGGATGTCATCTCAGATCCCTTCTCGCACGAGGTAGGCGTCATGGAGGACGGGCTCGCCCTCGCTCGGCTCGATCCATACGTCGCGCACCTGGTCCGTGCGCAGGGCCAGACGGGTCTGGATGGGATAGAGAGGAATGTGCCAGGCCTGGGCGGTGAGCAGCCGCTGCGCCTCGGAGTAGAGGTGCTGCTGCTCGCCGGGGTCGGTGGTCGCCGCGGCGGCGAGCAGGGTGCGGTCCAGCTCCTCGTCGTAGGCGAGAGAGACGTTCTGGCCGTTGCCCAGCTCTCGAGGGTCTCCTGGGAGAACTTGATGTACATGACGTTCGGGCTCGGGCTGTTCCAGTAGCGGCCCTGGATGTCGTAGGCGGTGGGGTCGCTGCGCATCGCGGTCATCGTGGCGGCGTCCGAGGGCAGCAGCTGCACCTCCACTCCGACGCGCTTGAGCATGGCCTGGAAGTTCTGGTAGATGGTGAGGTCGGCGGGCGGGGTCTCCCCGGGGTCGGAGTTAAAGGGGAAGCGCAGGGTGAGCCGCTCGCCGTCCCGGGTGCGGTACCCCTCGGCGTCCCGGTCGGTCCAGCCCGCCTCGTCCAGCAGTGCCCCGGCGCGGTCTGCGTCGTAGGGGTAGGGCTCACCGAACGCGGGATCGTAGGTGGGGGTGCCCGAGGAGATCGCATTGCCCTCGTAGGGGAAGACCCCCGCATAGGCGCTGCGGACGATGCCGGGTGCATCGGCCGCGTGGACGATGGCGCGGCGCACACGGAGGTCGGACAGCGCCGGTGAGGTGGCGTTGAGGTCGAGGGCGAACGGGATGCCGGCGTGGACGAAGTCGTCGGTGGCGATGTGGGGGTCGGCCGCGGCGGCGGGCACCGATTCGGGCGGGAGGTTGAAGATCACCTGCGCCTTCCCTGACTGCAGCGCCCCGAAGCGTGCGGTGTTGTCCTTGAGGAACCTCCAGGTGAGCTGCTCCAGGTAGGCGGGTCCCTGGTGCTTCGCATCCGCGGGCGCGGAGCTGTAGTCCTCGTTGCGGACCATGGACACCTCACGGCCGCGCTTCCACTCGGTGATGATGAACGGACCGGTGCCGATAGGTGAGCGGCAGTTCTCCTGCAGGCCGCGGGCCATCGCCACGGGCGACTGGATTCCGAAGAAGGCTTGGGAGAGAACGGTCAGCAGCGGGGAGTAGGGCCGCTTCAGCGTCACCTGCACGACGTGCTCGGAGACGGCCTCGGCAGAATCGAAGTAGGGAGAGAGGTAGAGCAGCGCCGTCGAGGACTGGGTCTCCGGGTCGAGGATGTGCTCGAAGTTCGCGACCACGGCCTCGGCATCCAGAGGCTCGCCGTCGGTGAACTTCACTCCCTCTGCGAGGGTGAACTCGTAGACCAGGCCGTCCTCGGAGATGGTCCAGGACTCGGCGAGCCACGGGACCACGCTGCCGTCCCGGGTCATCGAGACGAGCGAGTCGAGGTACTGGCGTGCGATGTAGGTCTGGGGCATGTCGCCGCTGTTGTGGGGGTCCAGGCAGGTGGGTTCGCGATCGGTCGCGTACACCAGGTGGCCTCCCTCCTTCGTGCCGGGCGGCAGCTGATCCGCCGGCGCCGGGGCAGCGCAGCCGGAGACCAGCACTGCGGCGATGCAGGCGGCCAGGACGGTGGCCAGGGGGCGAGCTCTCACAGGGCTCCTCCTCGATCGGTGACGGACACCGAGACCCTAAGCATCACTTGGGGAGGCTCAAAGGTTAATGACGGTGCGCGAACCAGCGCGACAGGGCCGTGAACGCGGTCGTCGCTCCCAGTCACGGGGTTCACAGGGCGTGCACCGACCCGCCCCGGGGTGGATCGTGCACGACAGCAGCAGACCTCACCCGCGCACTGCGAATGGAGCCCCGATGTCCCCCAAGCCCCTGATCCTCAACCTGTTCGAGATGAACTGCGTCGGCCACATCACCCACGGCCTGTGGCGGCTGCCCGGCAACAACCGTCACCGCTACACCGACCTGACGTACTGGACCGAGCTTGCGAGGATCGCCGAATCCGGCGGCTTCACCGCGATCTTCCTCGCCGACGTGGTGGGCGCCTACGACACCTACGGCGGTTCCGCCGAGACCGCCCTGCAGGAGGGGCTGCAGATCCCCAACAACGACCCGATGCTGGTGGTCCCGGCGATGGCCGCCGTCACCGAGCGACTCGGCTTCGGCATCACCTTCTCCACCAGCTACGAGCCGCCCTTCGCCTTCGCCCGGCGCATGTCCACGCTGGACCACCTCACCCGCGGCCGGGTGGGATGGAACATCGTCACCTCGTACCTCCCCAATGCTGCCCGCAACTTCGGGCTCGCCGAGGAGATCGAGCACGACCACCGCTATGAGATCGCGGACGAATACCTCGAGGTGCTCTACAAGCTCTGGGAGGGGTCATGGGAGGAGGACGCCGTGCTCCGCGACGCCGAGGCCGGCATCTACGCCGACCCCGCGAAGGTCCATCGCATCGACCATGTCGGGGAGAACTTCTCCGTCGCCGGCCCCCACCTGTCCGAACCGTCCCCGCAGCGCACCCCGACCCTGATCCTCGCCACCGCGTCCCGGCGGGCGCCCTGCGCGCCGGGCGCCATGCCGAGCTCGTCTTCACCCACGGCCCGCTGCTCGAGCGCACGGTCCCGGCCGTGCGCGCCGCGGCCCAGGAGGCGGGCCGTGATCCCGCGGATCCGAAGTTCGTGGTCCAGGCCGCGGTGATCACCGGTCGCACCCAGGAGGAGGTCGACGCCAAGCTCGCCCAGTATCAGGAGCATCGCTCCCTCGAAGGCATGCTCGTCCACCAGTCGGTGCCGATCCGGGCGCTCGAGCACCCGCGCGAGCGCACCATCGCCGAGGCTCTCGAGATCGAGGGCCTGCCCGCGGACACCCCGGTGGGCCGGCACGGCTCCTCCGCAACGGTCGGTGAGCTGCTGGACGCCGTCGACGAGGCCTGGCAGGACAGGTTCTTCGTGGCTGGCACGCCGGAGGTCGTCGCGGACGCGATCGAGCACTGGCTCGACGTGGACGGGATCGACGGGATCAACCTGCGCCAGTACCACTCCTTCGACACGGTCAGGGACTTCGCCGAGCTGGTCTCGCCGATCCTGCGCGAGCGCGGGCGTCTGCCCGAGGCGGAGGGCACCCTGCGCCATCGGCTGAGTGGCGCCGACCGGCTTCCGGAGGAGCATCCCGCCGCCCGCTTCCGGGGCGCTTTCGCGGATCGGGGGTCTGAGCAGCGGCACCAGCGCGCCGATGTCCTACGGCCCCGCGGAGCCCAGGGCCGAAGTGCCGTTCACGCAGCGCCTGAGCGTGAGCTCGCGCACATTCACACCCCTTTCGAGACGGCCGCGGGGACGGTCTTCCACGACGGCTCGACGACTGCTCGGGTGCGGAACACCCTGCCCCGGTTGACGGGGAACCTTTCGATCGAGGAGGTCGCCCAGCTCGACGGTCACCGCCCCGCGAGCGCGTTCACCGCAGGTTCCGGCCGGTCACAGGCCTGGGACCCGGCCGGCGTCGGCGTCGCCTGAGCGGTCCAGCGCCGGCCGGGGCGGTTGGCGGGGAACGCTGTCGACGATGCCCGGGAGTGGCTGCGCACTGCGGAGCGAGGGCCCCGGTAGTGGGCAACCTGTCGAGACGTCGACCCCGGCATGCCCGAAACGCGCCAGGGCTGTTCGCATCGCTGCCTTGCGGACAGGCCGGCGCACCCTTAACTTTGGTGAGGCAAACCTAAGTTGCGTGCCGCCTCGCGGCCTCCCGAAAGGTCTTCCATGGCCCACTTCTCCCGTCGTGCCTTCGTCGGCTCCGCCCTCACCCTCGGCGCCGTCCTGGCCGGCTGCTCCGCCGAGGGCTCCACGTCCCCGGGCGGCGACGCGACCGGTGCCGACGGCACGGGCGCGCGCGCAGAATTCATCGAGCACGCCTTCGGCCGTACCGAGATCCCCGCGACGATCGAGGCCATCAGCACCGTGGCCTGGGCGAACCACGAGGTGCCCCTGGCACTGGGGGTGGTGCCCGCAGGAATGGCGGCAGCGAACTTCGGTGATGACGACGCGAACGGCATGCTCCCCTGGGTCGAGGCCGCGCTCGAGGAGCTCGGCGCCGAACCGCCCGTGCTCTTCGACGAATCGGACGGCATCGACTTCGAGGGCGTGGCCGACACCTCCCCGACGTGATCCTCGCGGCCTACTCCGGCCTCACCCAGGAGGATTACGACACCCTCACCGAGATCGCCCCCACCCTCCCCTTCCCCGAGGTCGCCTGGGGCACCTCCTGGCGGGACATGATCACCGCCAACGCTGCGGGAATGGGCATGGCGGAGGAGGGCGCCGCCCTTATCACGGACCTCGAGGGCCAGATCGAAGAGACCGTCGCGCAGCACCCCGCGCTCGCGGGCAGGAGCGTCATGTTCCTGACGCACGTGGACACCTCGGACCTCTCCACCGTCAACTTCTACACCGCACACGACACCCGCACGATGTTCTTCGAGGACCTCGGCATGAAGATCGCGCAGAGCGTCCAGGACGCCTCCGCCGAGACCGACGAGTTCTCCTCCTCCATCAGCGCTGAACAAGCTGATGTGTTCGACGATGTGGAGATCATCGTGACCTACGGGGACGAGACGCTGGTGGCCGCCCTCGAAGCGGATCCGCTGCTGTCGCAGATGCCTGCCGTGCAGAACGGCGCCGTGGTGCACCTGCCCGGCGACAGTCCGCTGGGGACCGCCGCGAACCCGACTCCACTGGCGATCTCGTACATCCTCGAGGACTACCTGGTCGAGCTCGAGCGTGCAGCGAACGCCTCCTCCTGAGCCACGGCCGCCCGTGACCGCCACCGCACCCGCCGCCCCCGGAACGACCGCCGCACTCCTGCGGCGGGCGTCCCGGGCCCGCACGCTCTGGATGGTCGTCGTCGCCTTCGTGCTGCTGCTGATCGCCGCCTGTTCGGTGACGGTCGGCTCGCGGGATGTCGGCCTCGAGGACATCCTCGCCGCGCTCGGTGGCTCGACCGAGGGGTTCGGTCCGGCCGCCGTCGCCAAACGCATCCCCCGCACCCTGCTGGCGGTGGCCGCCGGCGCAGCGCTGGGCGTCTCCGGCGCGGTGTTGCAGGGCGTGACCCGCAACCCGCTGGCTGATCCCGGCATCCTCGGCATCAACACCGGTGCGTCGCTCGCGGTGGTGATCGGCATCGCCTGGTTCGGGCTCGCGGCCGCCTCGTCCTACATCTGGGTCGCGATCCTCGGCGCCGCGCTGACGGCGGTGCTCGTCTACACCTTGGGCTCACTCGGGCAGGGTGGGGCCACCCCGCTCAAGCTCGCCCTCGCCGGAGCCGCCACCGGCGCGGCCCTGACCTCCTTCATCAGCGCCGTGGTGCTTCCGCGCTCGGACATCGGCGACAGCGTGCGCTCCTGGCAGATCGGCGGCGTCGGCGGCGGGACCTACGCCTCCCTGGCGCAGGTGGGCCCGTTCCTGCTCGTCGGGGCCGTGCTGTGCCTCCTGACCGCCCGCGGCCTGAACACCCTTGCGCTCGGCGACGAGCTCGCCGCGGGCCTCGGTGAACGGGTCGCCGTCACCCGGGCGGCGGCCGCGCTGGGCGCGGTGGTGCTGTGCGGGGCGGCGACCGCCGTGACCGGCCCGATCGGTTTCGTCGGCCTCGTGGTCCCCCATGCCTGCCGCCTGCTGATCGGCCCCGACCACCGTTGGCTGCTCCCGTTCAGCGCGCTGGTGGGCGCGGCCCTGCTGACCGCCGCCGACGTGCTGGGCCGGATCGTGGCCCGCCCTGAGGAGCTCGATGTCGGCATCATCACCGCCCTGCTGGGCGCCCCCTTCTTCATCGCCATCGTGCGCCGCCAGCGGTTGGCCCACCTGTGAGCGCCCCGACCGCCCCGACCGTCCCGACCGTCCCGCCACACTTCACCACCCTCTCGCGCGTCGCTGCTTCGCGTCGACACCGTCGGCGCCGCGCCGCCCTCACCCTCGGGGCGCTCGCCGCAGCGATCCTCGTGGTGTTCTGCCTGGCCCTGATGGTGGGGCGCACGTTCCATCCCCGGGCGATGTGCTCCGAGTGCTGCTGGGCCACGAGGTCCAGGGAGCGAGCTTCACCGTCGGACGGCTCCGGCTGCCCCGCGCCGTGCTCGCCGTGCTGGCGGGCGCGAGCTTCGGCCTGGGCGGCGTCACCTTCCAGACCATGCTGCGCAACCCCTGGCGAGCCCCGACATCATCGGCATCTCCTCGGGGGCGAGCGCAGCCGCCGCCTTCGGCATCGTCATCCTGGGCCTGTCCGGGCCTGCTGTCTCGCTGCTGGCGATCAGCGCCGGCCTCCTCGTGGCCCTGGCCATCTACGTGCTGTCCTCTCGCGGTGGCGTGGCCGGGACGCGCCTGATCCTGGTGGGCATCGGCATCTCCGCGATGCTGACGAGCCTGACCGACTGGGTGCTGTCGAAGGCCGGTCAGTGGGATCTCCAGGAGGCGCTGCGCTGGCTGACGGGCAGTCTGAACAACACCTCCTGGGAGCAGGCGCTGCCGGTGCTGGGGTCGCTCGTGGTGCTGGGCCCGGTGCTGCTCTCGCGCGTCGCGGACCTGCGTGCTGCGCAGCTGGGTGAGGACACCGCACAGGCCCTGGGGGTGCGGGTGGGCAGGATGCGGCTGGTGGTCGTGGTCGCCGCAGTGGGCCTGATCGCCGTCGCCACCGCGGCCTGCGGACCGATCGCCTTCGTCGCCTTCCTCTCCGGCCCGATCGCGGTGCGGATCATCGGCCCCGGCACCTCTCCGCTGCTGCCCGCCGCCCTGGTCGGGGCGCTGCTGGTGCTGATCGCCGACCTCGTGGGCCAGTTCGCCACCGGCACCCGGTACCCGGTGGGCGTCGTGACCGGGGTGCTCGGCGCCCCCTACCTGCTCTACCTCATCATCAGCGTCAACCGGCGAGGGAGCTCCCTGTGACCACCGACCACACCCTCCGCGTGGAGGACCTCACCCTCGGCTACGGCGAACGCACCGTGATCGAGGGCCTGGATTTCGAACCGTCCGCCGGCGGCATCACCTCGATCGTGGGCGCGAACGCCTCGGGCAAGTCCACCCTGCTGCGCTCGATGGCGCGCCTGCTGACCCCGCGAGAGGGGCAGGTGCTGCTGGACGGCCAGCAGATCCATCGGATGCCGGCCAAACAGCTCGCCCGCACCCTGGGACTGCTCCCGCAATCCCCGATCACCCCCGAGGGGATCACGGTCGCGGATCTCGTGGGACGCGGCAGACACCCCCACCAGGGGCTCTTCTCCCGCTGGAGCACGGCTGACGACGACGCGGTCGCCGCGGCGCTGGACGCCACCCATACCGCCGATCTCGCCGAGCGGCCGGTGGACGAGCTCTCCGGCGGTCAGAGGCAGCGTGTGTGGGTCGCGATGGCGCTCGCGCAGGGCACCGACCTCCTCCTGCTCGATGAGCCCACCACCTTCCTGGACGTGAGCCACCAGGTCGAGGTGCTGGACCTGCTGACGGACCTGAATCGGGCGCACGGGATCACGGTCGTGATGGTGCTGCACGATCTGAACCTCGCCGCTCGCTACAGCGACCAGCTGGTCATGATCGCCGGCGGCGTGGTCGCGGCGACAGGGGCCCCGGCCGAGGTGCTCACCGAACAGCGCGTGGCCGACGTGTTCGGACTGCGCAGCAGGGTCATCACCGACCCTGTCTCCGGCACCCCGCTGATGGTCCCGATCGGTCGGCATCACGTGGCGGAACCGTGCTGACCCGGGTGACGCGCCGCCCTCAACCCCTCCTCGGGTGAGAGCCGGGGGCCGGGCCGTGACGCTCCGGGAGACGTCCGTGCGCGCTGACTCCTTGCGGCTGCAGTGCCCACGTGGAAGGGTTGAGCAGATCCAGGCGGGGTGACGAGGCCGAGCCGGGTGCTCGCTCCCCGCACGTCGAGCACGTTGGAGGTCCCCCTGTGAAACTGCCCTGGCTCTCGCCCGTCCTCGAACAGTCCGGTCCCATCGTCTCCGTCCATCTCGACACCACGCGGACCGATCCGCAGGCGGCGAGCGAGCTGGAGGCGCGATGGGCGCAGATGCGCTCACGACTCGCGGCGGACGGCGCGCCCGACGACCTCCTGGCGAGGATCGAGGAATCGGTGCTGAGCCCCTCGCCCCTGGGCGGCAGGCACGGCAGGTCGATCTTCGCCTCGGACTCCGAGATCCTGGTGGACCGCGTGCTGCCGGTGCCCCCGGTGCGTGAATCCGCTCATCGCGGGGAGTTCCCCCAGCTGCTGCCGCTGCTGCAGCTGATCCCGTTCGCGGTCAGCCAGCTGCTGATCGTCGTGGACCGCGCCGGAGCGGATCTGCACCTGCGCGCCCCGGAGAACCCCTCGATCGCGCACGGCCCGAACGGTCTCGGCAGCGATGCGACGGTCGAGGGCGGTCACGATGTCCTCCACAAGGCGAGCCTCGGCGGCGGCGCCCAGCACGGCTGGCGCGCCGACAACTACGAGGCCCGCGTGGAAGACTCCTGGGAGCGCAACGCCGACGCGGTCGCCTCCGCGGTCGAGAAGGTGCTGCGCGAGAAGCACGTGGACATGGTCATGCTCAGCGGTGACGTGCGCGCGATGGGTCTGCTGCGCGATGCGCTGGGCCGGGAGACCCGCGAGCGGCTCATCGAGGTCTCTGGCGGAGCTCGCGGCGCATCCCTGGACCGCGGCCCCTTCCGGGAGGAGCTGGACCGCACCACGCGCGAGTTCATCACCGGCCGGCAGCAGGAGCTCGCGACCCGGTTCCGGGAGAGCCAGTCCGGGGACGGCGCATCCGTCGGCGGTGCGGCCGAGGTCTCGCAGGCCCTGGACCGCGGCCAGGTCGAGGAGCTCGTGTTCGTCAGCGGCAGCGAACCCGGCGGCATCGAGGAGCTCTTGCGCGGGGCCCTGGGCACCGATGCGTCGGTCTCCGCGCTCGAGGGGGACGCCGAAGGGATCCCCGAGGGGATCGGGGCGCTGCTGCGCTGGCGGGACGACTCCACCCCGTCCAACAGCATCGGCTCGATGTCGGGGATGCTCGCCGCGAGTGACGCTCCCCCGGATCGCGCCCCGCCGGTCCTCGACCGTTCGGTCCCCCACCTCGACGCGCTGTGCCGACTGCATGAGGATGACGGGACCGGGCCGAGGCGCCCGGCGATCTGACCGCACCGAGCAGAGCAGAGCAGAGCAGAGCAGGAGTGATCATGCCCGACGCATGGAGCAAGAAGCGCGAGCGCCAGTACGAGCACGTCAAGGACAGCCAGCTCGACCGTGGCAGCTCGGAGGACGAGGCGGAGGAGATCGCCGCCCGCACCGTGAACAAGACCCGCGCCCAGGAGGGTGAGTCCGAGGAGGCGAGCCGTACCTCCACGGAGGATAAGTCTCCCTCCGAACGGGGCGGCGAGCGCTCCCACTCCGGTGCGCAGGGACGCACCAAGGAGCAGCTCTACGAGGACGCGAAGCGGCAGGACGTCGAAGGGCGCTCGACCATGGACAAGGACGAGCTGAAGGACGCGGTCGACGACCGCTGAGCCGCCTACCGGGGACGTGAGCCCGCTTGCACCGGCGCTGGCACCCTTCTCCCTCCGCTCGGCCCGCGTGTAGACTCCCTGGCGGCAACGGGGAGTATCCGTCACGCTGCGCACGTCACCACGAGGACTGACGATGGTCCTCCGGGCGCAGTGGCCGGTCGCAGTGCGACCGGTGGAGAGACCCGGGTCCACTCCGCGACCCAGGAAAGCAGAACCGTGACCGTCACCCCCTTGATCTGGATCCTCACCATCGTGGGGGTCCTGGGCCTTCTGGCCTTCGACTACTTCTTCCACGTGCGCAAGGCGCACATCCCCACGATCCGTGAGGCGGCCATCTGGTCCGCCATCTACGTGGGCATCGCCCTGCTCTTCGGCGTCGGAGTCTTCCTCTTCGGCGGCTCCACGATGGGCGGCGAGTACTTCGCCGGCTACGTCACCGAGAAGGCCCTCTCGGTCGACAACCTCTTCGTGTTCCTCGTGATCATGGGCGCCTTCGCAGTCCCCCGCGAGGACCAGCAGAAGGTGCTGCTGTTCGGCATCACCTTCGCGATCATCGCCCGTTCGGGGATGATCGCCCTCGGCGCCGCCGCGATCGACGCGTTCTCCTGGGTCTTCTACCTCTTCGGCGCCATCCTGCTGTTCACCGCAGCGAAGATGATCATCGACGAGCTCAAGGACGACTCCTCGGAGGACGAGGAGGAGAAGGAAGGCTTCTTCGTCCGCGTCGTGAAGCGGTTCCTCCCCGCGACCGATGAGTTCGACGAGGACAAGCTCTTCACGATCGAGAACGGCAAGCGCGTCCTCACCCCGATGCTGCTGGTCATGATCGCCATCGGTGCGACCGATCTGCTGTTCGCCCTCGACTCGATCCCTGCGATCTTCGGCCTCACCCAGAACACGTACATCGTCTTCACCGCGACGGTCTTCTCGCTGCTGGGCCTGCGCCAGCTGTACTTCCTGATCGACGGGCTGCTGGACCGCCTGGTCTACCTCTCCTACGGCCTGTCGCTCATCCTGGCCTTCATCGGCGTGAAGCTCGTCTTCCACGCCCTGCATGAGAACGAGCTGCCCTTCATCAACGGCGGCGAGCCCGTCATGAGCGTCCCGGAGATCACCACCGGCTTCTCGCTGACGGTCATCGTCGGAGTCCTCGCCATCACCGTGATCGCCTCCCTGGTGTCGCCCAAGGGCAGGGCGCAGGCGACGGTGAACAACGCCCACCGCGAGGCGCTGGCCTATATCGAGATGACCTATGCGGACTTCGAGCGACGCCGCGATGCGATCTACGACCGCATGATCGCGAACGAGAAGATCGTGGACAGCCTGCCCGACAAGTACGAGGACATGGTCGTCGCCGAGAAGAACGTGCGCGAGGTCCTCGCCGACGCGCACCGCATCCACGACCGTCGCGCCGAGTTCAACGAGCGCGATGAGCGTTCCGACGAGCAGCCGGAGGGCCTCGTGGTCACCCGTGCCGACGGCACGGTGGCGACCGATCCCAGCGGCAATGTCATCACCGTCGTCGAGGAGGAGGAAGCCCTCACGGCGAAGGAGGCCAAGCGTCGCGAACGCGAGCAGGCTCGTGAGGACCACGCCGCTTCCCGCAAGCGCTGACCTTCCCCGCATCCGCTGACGGCGCCCTCGGTCTCACCGAGGGCGCCGTTCATCGTTGCCGTGGCCGGCCGACCGCTGCACCGCGGCCACCAGCATTGCCTGGGCGGCGATGTAGGTGCTCATCACCCAGACGCCGTGGCCCGGCAGGGTCAGGACCTCGAACGAGTTCATCGCGATCAGAGCGTCGGAGACGACGAACGCCGCCGCCCCGAGTCCCGCGAGACGGCCGAGCCCGGTGGCCAGCACCGCCATGGCGACGATCGCCGCGGCATACACCGCCACCGCCGGCAGCATCGGTCCTGCGCCGGGAGCGCAGGCCACGATGATCATCACGGCGGCCACCAGGTAGGGCAGCACCAGCGCGGGCCTGGCCAGCACGGACCGTCGCCGGAACGGCCAGAACGCCACGGCGTAGAGGACCTGGGCGATGAGGAATCCGCCCAGCATCGCCAGGAACCCCGCCTGCCCGTCCAGGAGCCTGGGCAGCGAGTCACCCAGCCACGAGAAGCCCAGGCCCACCAGCACCAGGCGCACGAGACGCCCGCGTGGCGCTGCGGTGCCGAGCAGGAGCGCAGCGGCGAGCAGCGGCATCAGCAGCACCTGGGTGGAGTCCGCGAGCCAGCGCAGATCCAGCAGCTGAGCGGCGAGATGCACCCCGGAGACTGCCGCCAGACCCGCGAGAGTGGGGGCCAGGGCGCGTCTCGGCCCGGCTCCTGGCTGTCGTGTCCGCTCTTCCGTGCTCCCTCGCATGCCGGGAGAGTACGCCGTACCGCGCTCGGCCGGAAATGTCCTGGCCGCGGGAGCACCGGCGATGGCACACTGCCCGCATGTCCGCCGCGCAGACCCCTGACGATCTGGACCGCCTGCTCGCCCTGGCCAGCGCCCACGGCCTCGACCTCGAGGGTCCCTCGCTCCGCACCGAGGAGATGGGACTGGACTTCCGGGTGGCGATCGCTCGCGCGCACGACGGGCTGCACTGGGTGATGCGCATTCCTCGGCGCACCGATGTGCTCTCGCGCGCCGACGTCGAGGGCAAGGTCCTGGACCTGGTCGCCCCCAGCTGGACGTGGCGGTGCCCGACTGGCGGATCAGCAGCCCCGAGCTGATCGCCTACCCGCTGCTCCCCGGCACTCCAGGGCTCAGCGTGGAGACGGACGGATCCGTCACCTGGCACGTCGACATCGCCTCCCCCGCCTACGCCGCCTCGCTCGGGGAGGTGGTCGCGCAACTGCACGCGATCGATGCCGCGGAGGCAGCCGCCACCGGCATCGAGGTGCGCTCCCCGCCCAGGAGCGCGAGGACTGGCAGCGCGACCTCGGCCGGGTCTCCGCGGAGTTCGAGATCTCGCCGGCACTGTGGGGCCGCTGGACCGCGTGGATCGCCGAGGACAGCTACTGGCCGCAGCACAGCGTGCTCACCCATGGCGAGATCTATCCGGCCCACACCCTGGTCGAGGGCGAACGCATCTCGGCTCTCCTGGACTGGACCACCGCGGCGATCGGCGACCCCGCGAGAGATCTCATGTTCCATCAGGTCAGTGCACCGCCCGAGATCTTCGAACGCGCCCTGGAGGCCTATGTCGCCGGCGGCGGCAGGATCTGGCCGCGGCTGGCGGAGCACTGCACGGAGATGTTCTCCGCCGCTCCCGTCGCGTACGGCCTGTTCGCCCTGGAGACCGGTGAGGCGGAGCATCGGGCTGCGGCGGCCGCCGTGCTGAACCCCGCCGAGGAGCCCTGAGCCACGTCCAGCAGCCGTCACCGTGACGTGGTCGACATCGTGAGGGTCAAGTCTCCGTCACCCGACGCGCACGCCTAGGCAGCCGCATCGCCGCCGGTCACAGCCCCGCGCCGGGGAGTGCCGCGGTCAATGCCCTTTGCACGGAAGGGTCAAGTTCTCGCCATCCCACCCCGGAGTGCTTGCCCCACCGGGGCGGTGTGCCCCTACGGTGGCCGAAGTCCGTGACGCGAGAGCCGCCCGAGGCGCGCTCCGCGCAACCCGCGAGAGATGTGAGAGGACGTGTCCATGTCCCAGCACAACACGCACGCCACCAGAACCCCCAAGATCTCCCCCTGCGTCGCGGCCTGGCCCGCACCGCAGTGACCCTGGCCGGAGGCGCTGTCGTCGCCACCGGCATGCTCGCCACCGGCACCGCGGCCAACGCCGCGGGAGGCTGGGACGAGGTCGCCCAGTGCGAGGCCGGCGGCGACTGGTCGATCAACACCGGCAACGGCTACTACGGCGGCCTGCAGTTCTCGCAGTCCTCGTGGGAGGCCGCGGGCGGTCTCCAGTACGCCGAGCGCGCCGACCTCGCCTCCAAGAGCCAGCAGATCGCCGCCGGTGAGAACCTGCTCGAAATGCAGGGCCCGGGCGCCTGGCCCAACTGCGGCGTCAGCCTCAGCGGCGGCGCGGATACCAGCGGCGCCCCCGAGGAGGAGGCTCCCCAGGACGAGCAGCAGGACGACGGCCAGCAGCAGGAGCAGCAGTCCCGCGAGGACGATGGCGCCAGCCGCGATGAGCAGCGCCAGGAGCCGAGCCAGCAGGAGGAGGCTCCCCAGGAGCAGGCTCCGCAGGAGGAGGCTCCCAAGGAGCAGGCCCCGAAGGAGCAGGCCCCGAAGGAGCAGGCTCCGCAGGAGGAGTCGACGCAGTCCGAGCCCTCCGAGGCTCCTGCGGGTGAGCCCGGCTCGCACGCGACCGGTGATCTCTCCGTGGCAGGCACCCTCGAGGTGGACGGGAAGATGGGTCCGAAGACCGTCACCGCCCTCCAGGATTGGCTGGGCGTGGAGCAGACCGGAGAGATGAACGAGGAGACCACCCTCGCTCTCCAGGCGTGGTCCAAGACCGATCAGGACGGCACGATCGGTGAGGACACCGTCGCCGGACTGCAGCACGAGATCGGTGCCGAGAAGAGCGGCTCCGATGAGATCGACGAGGGCACCGTGGAGGTCCTGCAGACCTTCCTCAACCTCTACTGATCTCACGCGGCGATCGCCGCGACGATCGCGAGCATGCGATCGTGCCGTGAGTTCGAACGGCCGGGTCACCCTTGTGGTGGCCCGGCCGTTCTGCCGTTCTGGGCACTCTCGACTTCACGACACCACGGGCAACGCGCGGCAACATCAGGGGTGCCACCGCCTCTTCGCCCTCGCGGTGACACAGCTCTCCGCACTGACTGATCCGCAGACCTGCAGGCAGTAGCGCCATTACTGACTAGCACAAGACTTCGCGAGTTGGCAGCCGCACTGCAACCTTTGGCAACAACGCCTCCTTGAGACGCTCCCTCACCAGACTCGAGGTCGTTCGCCGACGTCGCTTCCCGCGCCGCGCCCAGCGACACGGAGCCACCCGCGCCGCGCCGCGCACGGTCGCTCACAGCTACTCAATGATGAGCCAGCAGGAGCACGATGACGAGCACCACCGCAGCTGCGATACCCGAGAAGAAGACGGCCGTCCGTCCGTTCAGCTTCCGGGACAAGATCGGCTACATGTTCGGGGACTTCGGGAACGACTTCACGTTCCTCCTGCAGTCCTCGTTCTTCATGATCTTCTACACCAACGTCATGGGGATCAGTGCCGCCCACGTCGGCACCCTGCTGCGAGCGTGAGCGGCCGCTTCAAGCCCTGGCTGCTGCGGATCATGCTCCCCGTCGCCGGGGCCGCCTTCCTGATGTTCTCGCCGTTCCTGCAGGACGGCAGCTACGGGGTGCGCCTGGGATGGATGATCATCACCTACATCCTGTGGGGCTCGGTGTTCTACACCCTGATCAACATCCCCTACGGCTCGATGGCCTCGGTCATCTCCAACCAGCCCGGTGAACGCGCCTCACTGTCGGTGTTCCGCTCGCTCGGTGCCACCCTCGCGAACCTCGGCATCTCCGTGATCCTGCCCCTGATCGTGTTCGTGCAGATCAACGGGCAGTCCGAGCTCTCCGGGACCCGCATGATGTGGGCTGCCGCGGGCTGCGGCGTCCTCGCGGTCCTCTGCTACATGCTGTGCTTCGTGAACGTCGAGGAGCGCATCACCACGCCGCCAAAGTCCAAGGAGCAGCGGGCGACCCTCGGCCAGACCCTCGGCGCGATGGCCAAGAACCGCGGCCTCACCGGGCTCATCGCCACCTCGCTGTTCATGCTCATCGCCTTCATGCTGCTCGGCGGGATGATGCCGTACATGCTCAACGAGTACTTCAACGACGGGCAGCTGCTCAGCATCGTGAACTTCGTGGGCCTGGCCCCCACCCTGCTCCTGGTGCCCTTCGCCTCGAAGCTCGCCAAGACCTTCGGCAAGAAGGAGGTCGGCACCGTCGGGATGACCCTGGCGATCGTCGCCGCCCTGGTGCTGTTCGTGCTGCGCACCGACAGCCCGTACGTGTTCATGGTCGGGTACGCCGTGCTCATGCTGGGCGTCTCCTGCCTGAACATCCTGATCTGGGCGTTCATCACCGACGTGATCGACCTCCAGGAGATCCGCACCGGGGAGCGCAACGACGCCACCGTGTACGGCATGTACTCCTGGGCTCGCAAGCTCGGCCAGGCCATCGCCGGCGGTCTGACCGGCTGGGCCCTGGGCTGGATCGGCTACCAGTCCGGCACCGGCAACGTCGTGCAGACCCAGCAGGTGCTCGAGGGCATCTACAATCTCGCGACCCTGGTGCCGGCCCTGCTGCTGATCATCTCGGTGCTGGCCCTGATCTTCTGGTACCCGCTGTCCAAGAAGCGGGTGGACGAGAACGTCGCCATCCTCGAGAGTCGTCACGCGGCAGCCGCCGGGACCACGCCGGAGAGCTGATCTGCTCTCGCCGGTGGGCCCCCGACAGGGACCACCAGCGCGAGTATGGTCGGCAGCGAGACAGCTCTCCCCTCCCCGACCAGCCCTCCTGCACTTCTGCTCATCCTTCACAGCGCCCCTCGCCCGGGCGCCGTCACCACTACAGAACGGAGACACCATGTCGGAGAAGAACGTCCGCCTCGGAATCATCGGGCTCGGCGCCCAGGGCGGCATGTACGCCGGCCTCGTCGCCGAGGGCAAGATCGCGGGCATGTCCCTCGGCGCGATCGCAGACATCGACCCGGCCAAGCAGGAGGCCGCCGCCGAGAAGCATCCCGGCGTGCCCTTCTACGACGACTACATCGCGATGCTGGACTCCGGTGATGTCGACGCAGTGGTCACCACCGTGCCGCACTTCGATCATGCGGAGATGACGATCACCGCGATCGGCAAGGGCATCCATACCCTCACCGAGAAGCCGGCCGGCATCTACACCAAGCAGGTCGAGGAGATGAACACCTTCGCGGCGGAGCATCCCGAGACCACCTTCGCCATCATGTTCAACCAGCGCACGAACCCCGTCTACAAGGAGCTCAAGGCGCTCATCGCCTCCGGCGAGCTCGGGAAGCTGCGCCATACCTCGTGGATCATCACCACCTGGTGGCGTCCGCAGGCTTACTACGACCAGTCCGCCTGGCGCGCGACCTGGGGCGGCGAGGGAGGCGGTGTGCTGGTCAACCAGGCGCCCCACCAGCTGGATCTGTGGCAGTGGCTGTGCGGCGCCCCGCAGAAGGTCTTCGCGAAGCTCTCCTTCGGCTTCCAGCGCGACATCGCCACCGAGGACGAGGTCAACGCCGTCGTCGATTTCGGTGACGGCGCCACCGGCAGCTTCATCACGTCCACGAACGACATCATCGGCACCGACCGCCTGGAGATGCTGTTCGACCAGGGCAAGGTCATCGTGGATGCCTCCAAGAAGGTCACGATCACCCGCCTGAAGCAGGACGAGCGGAGCCTCAGCGACGGCATGTCCACCGAGGATGTGGGCCGGCTGTTCATGGGCAAGATCGACACCGCCGAGCTGTACGAGACCGAGGTCAAGGAGTACGAGTCGGCCTGGGGCCAGCAGCACATCGACGTCCTGACCAATTTCGCCGCCCACGTCAACGACGGCACGCCGCTGATCGCCGACGGCGCCGAGGGCATCAACGGCGTGCGCCTCGCCTCCGGCATGCAGCTCTCCGCCTGGACCGGTCGCGAGATCGACCTGGTCGATTACCCCGCCGAGGAGTACCTCGCCGAGCTCAACAAGCGCATCGAGGCGGAGGGGAAGTTCCCCACCCGCTCCTGATCCGCTGACCTGTCGGGCCCACGCCGCCCGGCGCCGGCCCGACCATTCCCGTCCTCATCCGAACACCCCGTCATACCGGCACCTCTCGGCGCCGGCCCACGACTCGAAGGAGACTCACCATGCCCGTCGTCGGACTCCAGCTCATGATGCTCAAGGACCAGATCAACGAGAAGGGGATGTACGAGGTGCTGCGCCAGGTGCGCGAGCTCGACATCGACGCAGTCGAGGTCTCCCAGGTGGAGATGACCGATGAGCTGATCGACGATCTCGTGCGCGGCAAGGCCGACTTCGGCGTCGAGACCGCAGCGATGAGCGTTTCCATCGCCCCCGGTGGCAACGGCTTCGCGCTCGAGACCGAGTTCGATCGCGCCGTCGAGGCCTGCAAGAAGACCGGCTCGCGCTTCCTGCGCATCGGCATGATGCCGTTCTCGGCGATGACCTCGAAGCAGGCGGCAGAGGAGTGGGCGGCGTCGGTCGAGCCCTACGCGGCCCGTCTCGCGGAGCAGGGCATCACGCTGTGCTACCACAACCACCACGTCGACCTCATCCAGTTCGATGGTGAGCGCATCTTCGACATCGTGCGCCGGGTCGCCCCGTCGCTGCTGTTCGAGGTGGACCTGCACTGGGTCCAGCGCGGCGGCATGGCGCCCCTGGACATGCTCGAGGCCTACTCCGGCGCCTGCAAGCTCATCCACGTCAAGGACTTCCGGGTCGCCCCGATGCCCGCCGAGGCGGTGGAGAAGCTCGAGACGAAGGAGATGGACATGCAGGAGTTCTACGGCATCTTCCTGTCCCTCGCCCAGTTTGCCGAGGTCGGCCAGGGCAACATGGACTGGCCCGCGCTGCTGCCCGCTGCGGAGAAGGCCGGCGCGGAGTACTTCCTCATCGAGCAGGACGACACCTACGGCCGGGACCCGATCGACTGCATCTGCGAGTCCCGCGAGTACCTGAGGTCCATCGGGTACTGACCCGATCCCGCCGCTCGGCGGGACTCCTCTCAGCGCTGGAGGTAGGTGCGGATCTCGCGGATCTTCGCCGTCTTCGTGGTCCCGGCGAAACGGATCATGTGGCAGAAGTCGACGCGTTCTCCCCGGACACCACGTAGCCGTCGCAGGCGGCGAGGCGGCCGTGGTTCAGGACGGTGAGGATCTCGCCGCTGTCGGCGTCGACGGGCGCCGGCACATAGCCGTCGGCCGCCGGGACATCGGAGCCGACGAGGGACCAGACGGCGTCGTCCCTCAGCCATTCGCGCACGGTCGCCTCCTCCCCGTTCGCCCAGGCCGCCGCGATGTCGGCCACGATCGTCATGCGCGGGGAGTTGCCGCAGTCCTCGGGAATCGTGATCTCCATTCCTCGACCCTAGGGCAGGAGCACGCCGGCGTGAGCCAGATCTCGGAGACCCAGTGCTCCGAGCGGGGCCTGCTGACCGCCGGGAACACCTCTTCCTGACCACCCCTGGACAGAGCTGCAACACGATTCCAGGTTTCGGGGCGTAGCGTCGCCCGCGCCAACGACCTCAGGAGGCACAGTGAAGGTTCCCAGCAGCCGGACTCTCCGGCGCACTCTCGCCGCACTCACGTTCACCGCGGCGCTCGCCCTGACCGGGTGCAGCGACGACCAGGCCGCATCATCGGGCGGCAGCGACGCCGGCGGGCAGCCACCCGCCGCCAGCGACGGCGGCGGAGGCCCTCTTGCCGGGGGCGAGGGCGGAGCCCAGCAGGCCCCGGAGGCGGATGTCTCCGACGTCCCGGATGTCGTGGCCACGGTCAACGGCCAGGAGATCACGAAGGACGAGTTCATCTCCGTCTACGAGAGCCAGTTCCAGCAGATGGCGATGCAGCAGCAGACCACCGGCGAGGAGGTCGACGAGGCCGCGCTCAAGGACCAGGTCGCGAACCAGCTCGTGGACAACCAGCTGCTGCTCCAGGGCGCGACCGATGCCGGGATCGAGGCGACCGACGCGGATGTCGATGCCACCCTCGAGGAGATCGCACAGCAGAACGGCCTGGGTTCCGCGGACGAGGTCGTCTCCGCGCTCGAGCAGCAGGGCATGAGTGAGGAGGACGTGCGGAAGGACGCCGCCTCCCAGTTCACCCTGACCTCCTTCGTCGAGCAGAAGGCGGACATCCAGGAGCCGACGGACGAGGAGCTGCAGGCGCAGTACGACCAGCTCGTCGCGCAGCAGTCCCAGGGGGCGGGCAGCAGCAGCCGCAGGGCGACGGGCAGCAGCCTGAGGTGCCTCCCTTCGAGG
Source organism: Brachybacterium sp. Z12 (assembly GCF_014400405.1). Lineage (GTDB taxonomy): Bacteria > Actinomycetota > Actinomycetes > Actinomycetales > Dermabacteraceae > Brachybacterium. The sequence continues at coordinate 2,497,896 of NZ_CP060496.1, forward strand.
AGGTCAAGGAGCAGCTGGCCCAGCAGGCCATCACCCAGCAGCAGAACGAGGCGGCCGGCACCATCGCCGCAGACCTGCGCGAGGCCGGGGACGTCACGATCAACCTCTGATTCTTCCCCCACCCATGGACGACGGCCGGGTCACCCCTGAGGGATGGCCCGGCCGTCTGCTCGTCCGCGGTCCGGTGGGTCGTACCCCGAGACCCGCTCAACGGGCCTCTGTCAGACCTCCCCTTCTTCAGCGCCTCGGCAAGGTACTCGGCCTGACGGATCGCGAGGGCCACGATCGTCAGCGTCGGGTTCGCGGCGCCGCCCGTGGTGAACTGCGAACCGTCGGAGATGAACAGGTTCGGCACGTCATGCGCCCTGCCCCACTTGTCGACAACACCGTCTTCGGGCCTCTCGCTCATCCGGCAGGTGCCGAGATTGTGCGTAGAGGGGTACGGGGTGGTGCGGTGCGTGGAGACCGCGCCGACGGCGCGGTAGAGCTTCTGCGCCTGGCTGTAGGCGTGCTCGCGCATGGCGATGTCGTTGCTGTGATCATCGAAGTGGACGTTGGCCGCCGGCAGGCCATGCTGGTCCATGACGGTGGAGTTCAGCGTCACCGCATTGGACTCCTGAGGCATGTCCTCCCCCACCAGCCAGCAGCCGGCGGTCCTCTCATAGGCCTCCAGCAGCCGGGTGAAGTCCGGCCCCCAGGCACCGGGCTCGACGAAGCTGGCCATGAACGCGGGACCCAGCGAGATGGTCTGGATGTAGTAGCCGCCGCGAAGCCCCGGGTGGGGTTGTGCACCGATTCGTCGGAGATGTTGCCGGCCATGGTCTCGCCCCGGTACATCCGCACCGGCCTGTCGAACTCCGCGTACACGCTGCCGGTCATGTGGCGCATGTAGTTGCGACCCACCTGGCCGGAGGAGTTCGCGAGCCCGTCGGGGAACAGCGAGGAGGAGCTGAGGTGCAGCAGGCGCGGGGTCTCGATCGAGTTCCCGGCCACGCACACCACCTTGGCGGCCTGACGGTGCAGGGTGCCGTCCTGGTCGAGGTACAGCACGGCCTCGACCCTCCCGGCACGGTCGTGCAGGATCTGGGCGACGTGGCAGTTCGGCCGGAGATCCAGCTTCCCGGTGGCGAGCGCGCGGGGGATCTCCCGCACCATCGTGGACCACTTCGAGCCGTTCTTGTCCCCCTGGAAGTTGAAGCCGTCCTGGATGGAGGCGGGACGGCCGTCGTATGGTTCGGCGTTGGTGCCGTAGGGGCCGGTCGCGTAATGGCGGTAGCCGAGCTTCTCAGCACCTGCGGCCAGCACCTTGTAGTTGTTGTTCGCGGGCAGTGGTGCCCGGCCGCCGCGATGGGTGGAGCCGATCGCGTCCTCGGCGCGGGTGTAGTAGGGATCGAGCTCCTCGTAGGTGAGCGGCCAGTCCAGCAGGTTCGCGCCGTCGACCCGCCCGTAGGTGGAGCGGGTCTTGAACTCATGCGGCTTGAAGCGCGGAGTGGCACCGGACCAGTGGGTGGTGGTGCCGCCGACGGCCTTGACGATCCAGGCCGGCAGGTTCGGGAAGTCTTTCGCCACCCGCCAGCTGCCGGAGGTGGTGCGGGTGTCGGTCCAGGCCATCTGGTTGAAGGCCTCCCACTCGAGGTTCATGTAGTCCTCGCCCTGCAGGTAGGGGCCTGCTTCGAGGACCACGCACTCGATGCCCTGCTTGGTGAGCTCGTAGGCGAGGGTGCCGCCTCCGGCGCCGGAGCCGATGATGACGACGGTCTCGGTGGAATGGTCGATGGTGCTCATGCCGTGGCCCCCTTGCTGCCGTTGCTGTTCTGCGTGCGACCGGTGCGCCCGGCCCGTGCCCTGCTCTGCCCGGCAGGGACCGCAGCACCCCGGGTGCTTGCGGTGGTCGCCGCCCGCGGGATGTCCGAGACGACGTCCTCCAGCGGTTCGCCGTCGTACTCCTCGATCCGTGGATCGGGCAGCCAGTCGAGATCGTCGAAGCCGCGGTCGATGTACCCGCCCTTGTCGAAGGAGGGGCCCTCGTAGCCGAGCACCTCCCACACCTCCTCGTCCTCGTAGAGGCTGACCACCACCGTCTGCCGCACGAAGCCGAAGAACGTCGTGTGCTGGACCCGCAGCAGCAGCGGCAGCGCCTCCTGCGAGGTGAGCTCGGTGAAGCGCCCGTCGGCGAGCGCCTGCAGGGAATCGAGGCCCTGGGCGAGCTTGACCCGCATCCAGGTCGTGTCCTCGGCGGCGGCCTGCACAGTGCCGGCGGCCCGGCGATAGGCGGAGTCAGGGACTCCGTCGTGCGGGAACGCCGCCTTGATCAGGGCGACGAGGGTCTCGGTGGCCTCATCGCTGCCCTCGATGTCGTTGATGGTGTCCCCCGTATGTGGAGCACTCATGGCCTCTCCTTCCACTGCGTCTTTGCCAGTGATCTGAAGCACACGCTAGGGAGTGTTGGAGGGAGCGGCAATCTGCCTTATCGCCGGGTGAGAAGGGGCCGACGGCTGCTGCTCGGCGATCGAGCGCCCTGCGGGTGCTCGCGGGCCCCGCGGCTCAGGCGTGGTGGCCGCCGAGGCGGTAGGCGCGGCCTGCCCGAGAGGCGCAGGCTCGCAGGCGGTCCTCGATATGGCGGACCCGGCCCGCATAGGCGGCCACGGGCGCGGAGACGGCGACGGTGCCCAGCAGCATGCCGTCGTCGGCCTTGATGGTGGCGGCCAGGCAGTCGGTCCCGGGCACGAACTCCTGGTGCTCCCAGGCGATGCCCCGGGCCGCGATCTCCTCGAGCTGGCGGCGCAGCTGCTCGGGGTCGGTGAGGGTTCGATCGGTGTGAGCGCGCAAGGGTCCGTCAGCGAGGTAGGCCTCGCGCTCCTCGATGGGCAGCGAGGCGAGCCCCGCCTTCCCGAAGGCGGTGGCATGGGGGCTCTCATGGAATCCGAAGCTCAGCGGCGAGAGCCGCGGCGCCTGCGGCGAATCGGAGACGTGCACCACCACGAAGTCGGTGCCGCGATGGATCGCGAGGTAGGAGGCCATCCCCAGGTCCCGATGCAGGGCGTGAACCTCCTCACGCACGGCGCGAGGTATCCCGAGATGCTCATGCAGGCCGACGGCCAGGCGGTGCAGCTTGTAGCCGAGCGCGAAGCGCTTCTCGTCCCGCAGATGCACCAGGTAGTCCGCGCGGATGAGCTCCTGGGCAATCCGGTAGACGGTGGGCAGCGGGATCCCCGTGGCGTCCGCGATGCCTCGGGCGGTGCTGCTGCCGTGCTCGGCCACTGCTTCGCACGGCGAGGGCTCGGGCGATCTGCCCGGCCGGGGCGTCCTCGCCCCGCTCGTCCATGATGCTCATCGCACCCCTCTCGGCCGCTGCGTTCATTGTGCCGCAGGATCCCTGGGACGGGCGGCTTCTTGCCCTGCGAGAATGGGGCTACCGGACTCCTCCGTCACCGGGCAGGCTGGGCCTGCCCCTCACCTCAGAAAGGACGCGACGATGATCCTGATCAACGTGAAGTTCCCTGTGAAGCCCGAGTTCGCCGATCGCTGGCCCGAGATCGCGCGCGAGTTCACCGAGACCACCCTCGCCGAGCCCGGCAACCTGTGGTTCGAGTGGTCGCGCAGCGTGAAGGACCCGAACACCTACGTGCTCATCGAGGCATTCACCGATGAGGGCGCCGGCCCGCATGTGGACTCCCCTCACTTCAAGAAGATGCAGCAGGAGTTCCCGCAGTACCTCTCCGCGACCCCGCAGATCATCTCCCAGCAGATCGAGAGCGACGGCTGGGGCCCCATGGGCGAGATCACCGTCGAGTGAGCTGAGCGTACTGAGCTGCTGAGTCAGCCCCGAGGTCACCCCCGAGCGCCAGCTGACTATTTCCGGCTCGACCGTTGCGCAGTTGGCGCTCTGAGCTCTCAGAACACCCACTGTGCAACGGTCGACGGGGACCGCTGATCGGACGGGACGACGGACCGGGGCGGCTGGCGGCGGCTGGTGATCGGATGAAACGCGTTTCACTCGATCACCGCACGGCGGCTCGACCGTCCCAGGACCCCGCGCACCAGGGTCACGACCAGGCCGGCGGAGACCGCCGCCCACGCGAACACCGCGATGACCATGCCGGCCACCCCGACTCCTTCGACGAGCGGCAGGTGCTCCACCCGGCCCAGCCGCATCGAGGCGACCGCGAACATCCCCAGCGGGAACACGATCGACCACAGCGAGGGGACGTAGCGCAGCGGCACCCGGTGGATCAGATGCCGCCACAGGCCGGCTCCGGCCAGCAGCGGGATCTGCCACAGCGCGAAGCACCAGAAGATCACCACGGTGCCGCCGATCAACCCTCGGGCCGCATCGACCATCGGCACCGGGTCCATCGCGTAGATCCCGGCACCGGCGACCACAGCGATCGCGAGCGCCCCCATCGCCACCCAGTAAGTGGGCTCGAACTGCTGCGGGGTGATGCCGAAGTGCACGATCCGCAGGATCACCAGCACCGCGATCCCCGCGTAGAGGATCGTGCCCACCGACCAGGCCATCACCGTGAGCACTCCGAGCAGATCCGCGTAGGCGGGAGTGGCGGGCTTCAGCCCGGACAGGCCGACGGCGAGGGACTGCGAGGCAACGGACCAGATGAACCAGCTGCCGTTGGTGCGAGCGAGGATCGGCTCACCGTCCCGCCTCATCAGCACCTGCCAGGGCAGCACGTAGCCGAGCACGATCCAGATCGCAGCACCGATCGCGAGCAGGACGACCGAGGCCATGCCCATCCCCACCTGCTGCAGGCCCACGGCGAGGACGCCGGCTGCGGCGACGATGGTGAAGAACCCGAAGGCCGTCTCCGGGTTCCGGGCGTCGGCGCGCATACGGTCGCGGTGCCGTGCCCAGCGCAGGGTGTACAGCGCCGTGAGCACAGCGGCAGCGACCGCTGCGAGGACCAGCAGCACCAGTGCCGCCCCGTCGGCCCCCGCCATCCGCAGCGCGATCGACACGATCCCCGTCGCCATCACCAGGGCGAAGTAGCCCGGAGCGAGCCCGGCGAGCGCCTGTTCGGCACGTACGGCGAGGGGCGGGATGGTCGCAGAGGTGGCGGAGGAGGAGGGCACGCTGCCATTGTGCGACGGGTGCGTCTCCCGCGGTGGCAGTGAGGCGCTCCTCGCACCCGTCCGACCTTGCACCCAGTGCAACTTCGCACCTAGTGTCGTGTGCGGTGGCCGATGCCGCCGGACGAGTGAAGCAGAGGCCCGGGCGATCGGGACGGGGAGGTTCCAGCCATGGGGCGGATGCACGATGGGGCCACGGACGGCACCGACCCCGCACCGCCGGCGGTGAACCCGAACCTCGTGATGGCGGTCCTGCTCGCCGGGGCGTTCGTGATCATCCTCAACCAGACGCTGCTGAACACGGCCCTGCCGGCGTTCATGGTGGAATTCGGCATCACCGCGAACACCGCACAGTGGGTGACCACTCTGTTCATGCTGGTGAACGGCATCATGATCCCGGCCACGGCCTTCCTGATCCAGAAGTTCACCACGCGCACGATGTTCTTCGCCGCGATGGGCATCTTCGCTCTGGGGACGGTCATCTGCGCCATCGCCCCGGCGTACCCGGTGCTGTTGGTCGGCCGGGTGGTTCAGGCCGCGAGCGGCGGGATGATCATGCCGCTGATGCAGACGATTCTGTTCGCGATCTTCCCGATCCATAAGCGCGGCACCGCCATGGGCACCTTCGGGTTGGTGATCTCCTTCGCTCCCGCGATCGGGCCCACCCTGTCCGGCTTCATCGTGGACCACTGGTCGTGGCGCTGGCTGTTCGTGATGATGCTGCCGATCGCGCTCGGCGCCCTGATCTTCGCCCACTTCACCCTCCGCAACGTCACCGAGCGCACGAACCCCCGCCTGGACGTGCTCTCGCTGATCCTGTCCACCTTCGCCTTCGGCGGGCTGCTGTTCGGCTTCAGCAATGCCGGCACGGTGGGCTGGCTGGACGCCCAGGTGCTCGCCCCTCTGATCGTCGGTGCCCTGACGCTGGTGTGGTTCGTGCACCGCCAACTGCGGCTCGAGGAGCCGCTGCTCGAGCTGGGGGTGCTGCGGAACCGCATGTTCACCCTCGGCACGGTGCTGGGCATGCTGGTGTTCATGGCGATGATCGGCGGAATGCTGATGATCCCGCTGTACATGCAGAACATGAGCGACTTCACCGCCATGGAATCCGGGCTGGTGCTGCTTCCGGGCGCGGTCATCATGGGGATCATGTCCCCGGTGACCGGGCGGATCTTCGACCGCTTCGGCGCCTCTGCGCTCGCGATCATCGGGTTCAGCCTGCTGGCGATCACGAGCTTCCTGCTGGCGCTGCTGTCGGTCGAGACCACCTTCGCCTACATCGCGATCGTCAACGCCGTGCGGATGCTGGGCACCGCGATGGTGATCATGCCGGTGACCACGGCCGCACTGAACCAGCTCCCGCAACGGATGATCCCCCACGGCGCCGCCGTGAACAACACCCTGCGGCAGGTCGCGGCCTCCGTCGGCACCGGGGTGCTGGTGACGGTGATGACCGCCGCTGCGAAGGATCCCGAGGTGTACGGCGCGGCCGGTGCGATCCACGGCGTGAACGTGGCGTTCATGGTCGCCGGCGGGATCGCCGCAGCAGGCCTGATCGGCTCCTGCTTCCTGCGCGGCTCCCGCCCGCGGGCCGCGGCCACGGACCACGGATGATCCCCGGCCCGTCGCGCGCGGCGACGGGAGGATTCCGGGACACCGCACCATGGCCCAGGCCATACTGAGCTCAGCGCCGCACACACGCCCCATCTGCCGCCGTGCGGCCTGCGATGCCTGCTGGGTCACCTCTCCAGCTCGCCCGCTGGCCCGGCGCTCCGATCGACCCTAAAGTCGAAGACTGCCTGCGACCTGCGAAACCTTGCTCGGTCGCGAGTAACGTTGTCTCCTCCGGGCCGGCCCGCGCCCCTGCGCAGGGACGCCCGCTCGAACCGATCGAAAGGACCGTGATGGCCGAGGCCGCCATGACCCCTCGCCCCGCAGACTCCCCCGACTCCCGGCGGGACCCGGGCGGTGGACACGGCGAACCGGCCCCCGCATCAGCAGCAGCGAAGCGCTCCCACTCCCCGTCAACTGGCCGGTGTTCGCAGGCACCTCGGCGATCATCGTCGCCTTCGTGCTCTTCGCCGGGATCTGGCCGGATACCGCCGAGACGGTCATCTTCGGCTCCATGGCCTGGGTGGCGAAGAACTTCGGCTGGTACTACGTCCTGACCGCCACCATCGTGGTGGTGTTCGTGCTGATCGTCGCGTTCTCAAAGGTCGGCGGGACGAAGATGGGCCCGGACCATTCGCTGCCGAAGTACAACCTGTTCACCTGGGCCGCGATGCTGTTCGCCGCCGGGATCGGTGTGGACCTGATGTTCTTCGGGATCTCCGGCCCGGCCACGAACTTCCTCACCCCGCCGGATGTTTCGGCCGGGTCCGAAGAGGCGGCCCGGATGGCTCCTCTCTGGACGATCTTCCACTACGGGATCCCCGGCTGGGCGATGTACGCCCTCATGGGCATGGCCTTCGGCCTCTTCGCCTACCGCTACCACCTGCCGCTGTCCATCCGCTCCGCGTTGGCCCCGATCTTCGGCAAGCGGATCCACGGGGGCATCGGCCACGCCGCTGAGATCGGCGCGACCATCGGCACCATCTTCGGCATCTCGGTATCGCTCGGCATCGGCGTGGTGTTCCTGAACTTCGGGCTCTCCTCGCTGTTCGGCGTCCCGAACTCGATCGCCGTACAGGTCGCACTGATGGCACTGGCCGTGTTCATCACCGTCCTGTCCACCGTCTCCGGCGTGGACAAGGGCATCCGCCGGCTGTCCGAGCTGAACGTCGTCCTCGCGATCATCCTCATGCTGTGGGTGGTTTTCTCCGGGAACACGACCCAGCTGCTCAACGCCCTGGTCCAGAACATCGGCGACTTCTTCTCCCGGTTCCCCGGGATGATGATGAACACCTTCGCGTACAATGAGGGCGCGGCGGAGTATCCCGCGGACCAGTGGATGGCCGACTGGACACTGTTCTTCTGGGCCTGGTGGATCGCGTGGGCGCCGTTCGTCAGCCTGTTCCTGGCCCGCATCTCGCGTGGCCGCACCCTGCGCCAGTTCGTGATCGGCGTGCTGCTGATCCCCTTCGCCTTCATCCTGCTGTGGGTCTCGATCTTCGGCAACGCCGCGATGAGCTTCTTCGGCGACGCGGAGTTCCTCGACCTCGCCGTCAACCAGCCCGAGTCCGGGTTCTTCAACCTGCTCGAGCAGTACCCCGGCGCGATCTTCACCGTCTCCCTCGCCCTGATCACCGGGATGTTCTTCTACGTCACCTCCGCGGACTCCGGCTCGCTGGTGATGGCGAACATGACCTCGAAGTCCTCCACCACTGACTCGGACGGCCCGCCCTGGCTGCGCATCGTGTGGGCGGTCATCACGGGCGCTCTGACCCTGGTGATGCTGTTCATCGACGGTGTCTACACGCTGCAGGCCGCGACCGTCATCGTGGGGCTGCCGCTGTCGATCCTCGTCTATCTGGTGATGTTCAGCCTCTGGAAGGTGCTGCGCACCGAGCACATGAACCTCGTCTCCCGCCAGGCGACGCTTCCTGCGCTGCTGACCAGCCGGGTCCGCGAGGCGGAGGGCGGCGAGCGCGGCTCGTGGCGCCAACGCCTCCAGCACCGCATGTCCTATGCCTCTGCCGACCAGGCGACCACTTTCATCGATACCGTGGCCACCCCCGCGGTCGAGGAGGTCGCGGCGGAGCTGAAGAAGCTTGGCGCCGATGTCGTGTGCCACCGCGGTGCGCACCCGGACAGCGGGATCCCCTTCGTGGACCTCGTCGTCTCCTTCCCCGAGGCCGAGGACTTCAAGTACCAGACGTACCCGGTCGCCTTCTCGACGCCCAGCTTCGCGGCGAACCTGGCGGCCGTGCGCGACACCTACTACCGGGTCGAGATCTTCTCGACCCTCGGCTCCCGAGGCCGGGACATCATGGGCTATTCGAAGGATCAGGTCATCGCCGATGTGCTGGACTCCTACGACGCGCACATCATGTACCTGACGATGAGCACCGAGCTCGGCACCGCGACGGGCACCATCCCCGTCACGGCGCCGGACACCTGGGACGACACCGACCAGGTAGATGCCCCCGACGATCTCGAAACCTCCACCACACCCGACACGAAGGAGCGACATGACTGACCCCATCGCCACCCTGTTCATCGACGGAGAGTGGGTGCCCTCCTCCTCGGGCGAGACCCGCACCGTGATCTGCCCCGCCGACCAGAGCGAGGTCGGGGTGGTCTCCGAGGCCACCGCGGCGGACGTCGAGCGCGCGATCCTCGCGGCGCGGCGGGCTTTCGAGGCCCGCGTCTGGGCCGACAAGCCCGCCTCCGAGCGGGGCGACTTCCTGCTGCAGGTCGCCGACGCACTCCAGGAGCGCAAGGCCGAGTTCGCCCGCGCCGAGGCGCTCGACACCGGCAAGCGCCTGGTCGAGGCCGAGGGCGACATGGACGACATCACCGCCTGCTTCCGCTACTTCGGCAAGATCGCGGGCCAGAACCCGGGCCGCCTGATCGATGCCGGAGACGACAGCGTGATCTCCCGCGTGGTCCACGAGCCGATCGGGGTGTGCGGCATGATCACGCCCTGGAACTTCCCGCTGCTGCAGGCCTCGTGGAAGATCGCCCCGGCCCTCGCCGCCGGCAACTCCTTCATCATCAAGCCTGCCGAGCTCACCCCCACACCACCATCCTGATCGTGGACGTGCTGGACAAGCTCGGCCTGCCCGCCGGGGTCGCGAACCTCGTACTGGGTGACGGCGGCGTGGTCGGCGCACCGCTGTCCTCCCACCCGGAGATCGACCTGGTCTCCTTCACCGGTGGTCTGGTCACCGGGCGGAAGATCGCCGAGTCCGCCGCGCACGGAATCAAGAAGGTCGCCCTCGAGCTGGGCGGGAAGAACCCCAACGTGGTGTTCGCCGACGCCGACTACGAGGCCGCCCTCGACAACGCGCTCAACGCCGCCTTCATGGACTCCGGTCTGCTGTGCTCGGCCGGCACGCGCCTGATCCTGCAGGACACCATCGCGGAGCGCTTCGTCGACGATCTCGTGAAGCGCGCCGAGGGCATCGTCATGGGCGGCCCGCTGGACGAGAAGGCGGAGACCGGACCGCTGGTCTCGAAGGAGCACCGCGACAAGGTCACCGACTACGTCAAGCGCGGGATCGAGGCCGGGGCGCGCCTGCGCACCGGCGGGCACTGGGGCGGCCCCGAGCATGAGCAGGGCTTCTTCTACGCCCCGACCATCCTGGACCAGTGCGCCTCCGACAACCCCGCAGTGGTCGAGGAGGGCTTCGGCCCGGTGATCACGGTGGAGACCTTCTCGACCGAGGAGGAGGCCATCGCGATCGCCAACGACACCGAGTACGGCCTGGCCGGCGGTGTGTGGACCTCGGATGCCGGGGTCGCGAACCGGGTCTCGCGGCGCCTGCGCCACGGCACCATCTGGATCAACGACTACCACCCCTACCTCCCGCAGGCGGAGTGGGGCGGTTTCAAGATGTCGGGCGTCGGCCGCGAGCTGGGCCCCACCGGGCTCGAGGAGTACACCGAGGCCAAGCACATCTACGAGAACACCGAGCCGGCCGTCACCGGCTGGTTCCCGCGCAAGGACTGACCTCGCGCCCCTGGGATCGTCCCGTCGCGCACCGCGCCGGGGCGGTCCCTCCCCTCCCTCTTTCCCTCCATCGACAGGAAGCAGCAGACATGTCCGCACAGGACCTCACATCCGAGAGAACCCCTCTCCGAGTTCGATTACATCGTCGTCGGCGGTGGCTCCGCCGGTGCCGTCCTGGCGGCGCGCCTGAGCGAGGACCCGAGCGTCGACGTGGCCCTGCTCGAGGCCGGCCCCTCCGACCTCGAGCACCAGGAGGTGCTGCAGCTCAAGCGCTGGCCCGAGCTGCTGGAATCCGGGCTGGACTGGGACTACCCGATCGAGCCCCAGGAGAACGGCAACTCCTTCATGCGCCACTCCCGCGCGAAGGTGCTGGGTGGCTGCTCGTCCCACAACTCCTGCATCGCCTTCCACCCGCCGGCGGAGGACATGGACCTGTGGGAGCAGCTCGGCGCCGAGGGCTGGAACGCAGAGACGATCATGCCGCTGATCGCCCGGCTCGAGACGAACATGAACCGCTCCGGCGAGGGGCACGGCACCGACGGCCCGGTCCACCTCATGGACGTCCCTGCCGAGGATCCCGTCGGCATCGCGCTGCTGGAGGCCTGCGAGCAGGCCGGCATCCCGAAGGCCACGTTCAACGACTTCGAGACCGTGGTCAACGGCGCGAACTGGTTCCAGGTGAACCGCCAGGCCGACGGCACCCGCGCCTCCTCCTCGGTGTCCTACCTGCACCCGAACCTGGAGCGCGAGAACCTGCACGTCCTGACCGGCCTGCAGGTGATGCGGGTGCTCTTCGACGAGGAGCAGCGGGCCACGGGCGTGGAGTACATCGACAACGTCTTCGACCGCTCCTCGATCATGCATGCCCGCCGCGAGGTGATCCTCTCCGCCGGTGCGATCGACTCCCCCAAGCTGCTGATGCTCTCCGGCATCGGCCCCGCCGAGCACCTGCGCGAGGTGGGCATCGAGGTGCGGGTCGACTCCCCGGTGTCGGCTCGAACCTGCAGGACCACCCGGAGGCGGTCATCTCGTGGGAGTCCACGCAGAAGATGACCCGCGAGACCACCCAGTGGTGGGAGATCGGGATCTTCGCCGCCACCCAGGAGGGCCTGGACCTGCCGGACCTGATGATGCACTACGGCTCGGTGCCCTTCGACATGCACACCCGCCGTCAGGGCTACCCCACCTCGCCGGAGTCCTTCGCACTGACCCCGAACGTCACCCACGCGCGCTCGCGCGGCACGGTGCGCCTGCGCTCGATCGACTACCGCGACAAGCCGAAGGTGGATCCGCGCTACTTCACCGACGAGGAGGGCCATGACATGCGCGTGGCCGTCGCCGGGATCAGGAGGGCCCGCGAGATCGTCGCGCAGTCCGGCATGGACGCGTTCCGCGGCCGGGAGCTGTTCCCCGGTGAGGACGTGCAGACCGATGAGGAGATCGCCGAGTACGTCTCCAAGACCCACAACACCGTCTACCACCCCGCCGGTTCGGTGCGGATGGGCGCGGTGGATGACGACATGTCGCCGCTTGACCCGCAGCTGCGGGTCAAGGGCGTCACGGGCCTGCGCGTGGTCGACGGCTCGGTCATGCCGCAGCTGGTCGCGGTGAACCCCAACATCACCACGATGCTGATCGGTGAGCGCGCCGCGGAGCTGATCCGCGGCGAGCAGTCGGCCTGAGCACGGCCCGGGGCTGCGCGGCCCTCGGCATCCCCAGCACGTGAGCGCGGAGGCGCGGTGCCGGTCCTCGACCGGTGCCGCGCCTCTGTCATGCCGGTTGCGCGACGGGACCCTTCTGGAGCGTCCGGCCGGGACCGTACACTCTGGGATGTGATCACACTCACGCCCCCTCGTGCGGAGGACAGGTTCTCCTCCGTGCTGCACTTCGCGCACGAGAACGCAGCCACCCTCGACGTCGCTGACCTGGCGGCGCAGGCTGGGTACAGCCCTTTCCACTTCACCCGGATCTTCAGCGCCCGCATGGGGATCGGTCCCGGCCAGTACCTCACCGCCCTGCGGATCGACGCGGCGAAGCGGATGCTGCTGGCAGGCGATGATGCAGTGATCGACGTGGCCAGCGCAGTCGGCTTCGACTCGCTCTCGAGCTTCAGCCGCCGTTTCCGCAGCACGGTCGGGGTGGCGCCGGGGCAGCTGCGTCGACTCGCCGACCGGATCAGCGACCGGCGAGGTGGCTCTCGAGCTCGCCGCGAGTGGAGCAGCGGCACGACCGCCGCTGCTCTCGGACCTGCCGAGCCTCTGCCGCCGCTGACTGCGCAGGATCGGACACACCTGCGCGCCCCGCCCGCTCTAGGTTTGGAACACCAGGGCCCCATGGATCCACCGCACCCCAGGAGGAATGATGATTCGCAGCACCGGCACCAGCACCTGGCTCGATCTCAGCATCACCGACACCGACGCGGCGAAGGCCTTCTACGGAGGCTTGTTCGGCTGGGAGTTCGAGGACCTCGGCGAGAGCTTCAATCACTATCACCTGATCCGCAACGGCGACGCCCTGGTGGGCGGGCTGATGAACGTCTCGGGCATGACCTGCCCGGCCGGCGATCCGCTGCCGCCCGAATGGGACGTCTACCTCGCCGTCGACGACGCCGATGCCCGCACCGCGAAGGCCGCGGCGGCCGGCGGCATGGTCATCGTCCCTCCCGATGCGATCAGCGACTCGGGGCGGATGTCGGTGATCCTCGACGCCACCGGCGCATCCATCGGTCTGTGGCAGGCCGGGGACCTCGAGGGCTACGAGTTCACGGGCACGCCCGGCTCGCCGGTGTGGTTCGAGCTGATGACGCACAAGTATGACGAGGCCGTCGCGTTCTACACCGAGGTGTTCGACGCCCAGCTGGTGCCGATGGAGGAGGAGATGTCCGGGCCGGACTTCCGCTACGCGACCAACGGCCCGGGCGAGAGCGCGAGCTGGGGGCTGTGCGACGCGACCGGCATGATGCCCGAGGACGCCACCGGCTGGCGCGTCTACCTGGGCGTGGACTCCAGCGACACAGCGATTGCGCGGGTGGAGGAGCTCGGCGGCAGGGTGCTGGACGGCCCGACGCCCTCCCCTTCGGGACCATCGCCACGATCGCCGATCCCGAGGGCGCGACCTTCCAGATCAGCGCGATGGACGAGGCCGCGCCCGAGGGATGAGCCCACGCTCGCTGAACATGTGATCCCGCCGCCCGTCCCCGCGGCCGGAGACGAAGGGCGGCTCTGCACCACGTGGTGCAGAGCCGTCCTTCGTCTGCAGGGCTCAGCGGGTCGCGTCGACGAGGAGCTTGCCGGACTCCGACCCCTCCATGTTCGCCTCGAAGGCCTGCGCCGCCTCGGCGAGCGGGAAAGTGCGGGCGATCTCGACATGGAGCGCACCGGCCGCGACCTTCTCGAGCAGGCTGCGCAGGCGCACGCCGTCAGGCCGCACCCAGACCCAGTGCCCGCCCGCCTCCTCGACGGAGGGATCGGCGATCGAGACATGCCGGCCACCCGCGGCCAGGACCGCGAGGGTCTCCTCGCGCACCCCGCCCACGAAGTCCGCGACCGCGCTCACGCCGTCGGGCGCGATCTCGCGCGCACCCGCTCGGCCAGACCCTCGCCGTAGGTCACGGGCGTGACGCCGATGGCCTGCAGCTTCTCGTGGTTACGCGGGGAGGCGGTGCCGATCACGGTCGCGCCCCGCTCGCGCGCCAGCTGGGCGGCGAGGTAGCCCACCCCGCCGGACGCGGCATGGATCAGCAGGGTGTCCTCGCCGGACACTGCGAGGGTGTCAAGGCTGCGCAGCGCGGTCAGGCCGGCCAGCGGCAGGCCCGCAGCGGCCTCGAACTCCACGCCGTCCGGGATCTCGGTGACCGAGGTGGCCGGCAGCGCAACGTACTCGGCGAAGGTGCCGCCGTGGATCACGTCCTTGCGCCCGTAGGAGGCGACGCGGTCACCGGGAGTGAACTCGGGGGTGTCGGGGCCGACGGACTCGACCACGCCGGCCACGTCCCAGCCGGGGATGACCGGGAAGACAGCGTCGATGAGGGAGTCCAGGCCGCCGCTCATCACCTTCCAGTCGACGGGGTTCACGGAGGCTCGCTCCACCCGGATCAGCACGTTGCCAGGGCCGACCGTGGGCAGCGGGGCGTCGGTGAGCTCGAGGGTGGAGGGGTCGCCGTATTCGGAGTAGGTCATTGCACGCATGTGGGGGCAACGCATCGCGGCGGCGGTGAATTCCCCGGGCACGGAAGGGCAGGGAGGGCTTTGCCCTCACCCTCCCGGATGACGGCAGATGACGGCATGATTCCCAGATCGCGTCGCCTCCGATCACGAGGGGCTATGTGGGGCCTACAGTGAAAGCCATGCTGTCCGACATCGCGCTCCGTGAGGCGTTCTCCCACTTCCCACAGGGCATGGTCCTGGTCGCCGCCGAGATCGACGGAGTGCGCCACGGGCTGATCGCCTCGACATTCACCGTCGGCGTCTCCCTGGACCCGCCGCTGGTGTCCCTCGCCGTGCAGCACAGCTCGAAGACCTGGCCGGCCCTGCACGAGCACGGCCACCTCGGGGTCACGGTGCTGGGCCGTGCGCAGGCCCCGTTCGCCCGCCAGCTCGCGTCGACGGATCGGGAGCGGCGCTTCGACGGGATCGATGTGACGGTGGATCCGCACGGCGCACTCACCCTGCAGCACGCTCCGGCGTGGATGACAGCGCGGGTGCACGACCAGATGCGGGCAGGGGATCACGACGTGGTGCTGCTCGAGGTGCTCTCGATCGACAGCGAACCCGAGGCCGAGGCGGTCGTGTTCCACCGCAGCCGCTTCAGGGAGCTGGCGCGCGAGGACCCGGCGTCCTGATCTCCCGCGCGCCGGTGCCTCAGTCCGCCGCCGGGCCGGTGCCTGCGAGGCGGATCTGGCCGTACTTCACCGCACCCCAGAAGTCGCCGCGCACGTAGCGCTGCTCGGGGTCCGTCACGAGGTCCCAGGGGCGGCGCACCCCGCGCTCGAGCGCCGCGGCGACCAGCCGGCGCCGAGACTGGCTGCGCAGGACCTCCTGCTCGAGGCTCGCGAGGTCATACCGCGCCTCGAGCGTGGCCCGCATGTGCTGGAGGCGCTCCGCATGCTCGGGATCGGCTGCTACGTTGCGCAACTCCTGAGGGTCGGTGCCCAGGTCGAAGAGCTGATCCGGATCGCCGGGGCAGAGCACCAGCTTGTACCGGCCGCGCACCAGCGTCACCTGGGGTCGCTGTGTGCCCTCGGCAAGGTACTCGATGAGGACGTCACGATCCTCCGGCCCCTCCTGCCCGGCCTGCTCGCGTCGAGCCGACTCGAGCAGGGAGCGGCCGCCGCGGGTGGCCGGCGTCGACGCGGCGAGCCCGCCGCCCTCCTCCGAGGGAAGATCCTGCGTGCCCGAGAGCTCGACCAGGGTGGGCAGCAGATCCAGCAGGGAGACCGGGTTCGCGAACCGTCCACGCGGGACGAGCTCCTCCGGACCGCGGAGGATGAGCGGCACCCGCGCGGACTGCTCATAGGGCGACATCTTGAACCACAGCCCCTTCTCGCCCAGCATGTCGCCGTGGTCGCTGGTGATCAGGACGACGGTGTTCTCAGCGAGGCCGAGGGTCTCCAGGCGCTCCATGATCCGACCCACCTGGTCATCGATGTAGCTCACCGCGGCGTAGTAGGAGCGCCGGGCCCGGCGCACCTCTTCGGCGCTCGGGTCACGCTGATCGAAGCCGCTCATCGCCCGCAACCGGTGGCTGTGGGGATCCTGCGCGGGGTCCGGCACCTCGGGATGTGCGGGGGCGGGGATGTCGACGTCCGCGAAGCGGTCCCAGTGCTCCTGCGGCGGCTCGTACGGATCGTGGGGATGGATGAAGCTGGTGACCATGAGGAAGGGGATGTCCTCCCCCTGCGCCTGGTTCGCCCGCACCCTGTCGTGGAGGTGGCGCAGGCTCTTGAAGGACACCTCGTCGTCGAAGTCCTGCTGGACCGTCGCCTGGGAGACCCCAGCTGAGTAGACGGCGTCGGCGTCGTGGTACCACTGCATGCGGTCGCCCAGCTCGCGTCGCCAGTCCGGGACCATGTCCATGTCCGCCGGGTACACGTCGGTGGTGAGCCGCTGCTCGAAGCCGTGGTGCTGATCGGGGCCGATGAAGTGCATGCGTCCGATGAGGGCGGTGTGGTACCCGGCGGCGCGCAGATGATGGGCGAAGGTCGGCAGGGAGGCGGCGAAGTCGTCGCCGTTGTCGAAGGTGTCGATGTCCGAGGGCATCCGCCCCGTCATCATCGAGGCGCGGGACGGGGCGCACAGCGGGGTGGTGCAGTACGCCCGGTCGAACACGGCGCCCTCGGCCGCCAGGGCGTCCATGTGGGGCGTGCGGGCGGCTGCGTCGCCGTAGGCGCCCAGCGCCTGGGCGGCCATCTGATCGGCTTGGATGATGACGATGTTGGGTCTCATGGAGAGTGTCGCTCCCTTCGGGTCGCGGGGTGGTGGCTCGTGGGGCTCGGCGGGGCCGGGCGCGGTGCGCTCAGCGAGTGGCGGTGGGTTCGGGGCCTCTCCTGCACCGTCGGGGCCCTCGGCCCCGTCGGCCTGGCCGGCGAGATCCGCATCGTCGAGCGAGACGGAGACAGCCTCGATCTCTCCCGTCTCGGGGTTCCAGCCGTCAGCCCACTCTCCGGTCCCGAAGTCGTACCCGACGGGTTCTCCGTCCTCGTCGGTGCGCTGGTACCAGTCGGTGAACTCGCCGTCGGTCGAGTCGACCACGGCGCCGGCACCCTCGCCCGGTTCGGTGCGGACCACCTGCAGGCTGAAGTCGTCGTCGAACCGGTCCACGCCGTCCACGACGGCGTTGTCGATCGCAGCCTCGGCGTACTGCTGGCGCAGCGTGAGGGGTCGCTGCGCAGCTCCCGCAGCCAGGCGACGATGATCAGCAGCATCACCACGGCGAAGGGCACAGCGGTGATGATCACCAGCGACTGCAGCCCCTGCAGCGCGGTCTCCCCGCCTAGCAGCAGCATCACCACGGCGATGCCGCCCATCACCAGGCCCCAGAAGACCACGATCAGCTTCGGCGGGCTCTGGCTGCCCGGTGGTGAGGATGCCCATCACCACGGAGGCGGAGTCCGCAGCGGTGACGAAGAAGATCGCCAGGATGAACATGATCAGGATCGGCAGGAACTCGGCGAAGGGCAGGCTCTCCACCATCGAGAACAGCACCTGGGCCGGGTTCACCGAGTCCATCTCGCCCAGGGAGCCGTCGCGATACATCGAGATCGCGGTGCCGCCCATGATCCCGTAGGCCAGGAACAGCAGCGAGGAGGGGATGAGGATGACTCCGAGCACGAACTGGCGGATGGTCCGGCCGCGGGAGATCCGGGCGATGAAGACGCCCACGAAGGGCGACCACGAGATCCACCAGGCCCAGTAGTACACGGTCCACGCGGACTGGAAGTCGAGGGTGTCCTGGCCCCAGGAGGCCGAGCGCCCCATGAACTCGAGCAGCGAGCTGAGGTACTCCATGACAGCCGAAGGCAGCAGGTTCAGCAGGAACAGGGTGGGGCCCAGGATGAACAGCGCACCGGCGAAGCCGATCGTGAGCACAATGTTGATGTTCGAGAGATAGCGGATGCCGCGGGAGACACCGGAGACCGCCGAGATCACGAAGCCGATCGAGAGCACCGCGATGATCACGATCATCATGGTGTTGGTCAGCTCCGAGGCGCCGGAGACGATCACGAAGCCCTCGCCGATCTGCAGCACGGCGATGCCGAGCGCGGCGGCGGTACCGAACAGGGTCGCGATGATCGCGAAGACGTCCACCAGCTGGCCCGCCCAGCCCTCGGAGTGCTTCTTGCCGAAGAGGCGCTCGAAGATCGAGGACATCAGCAGGGTGCGCCCGCGTCGGTAGGCCGCGTAGGCCACGGCGCCGCCCACCAGGGCGTACATCGCCCAGGCGTGGAAGCCCCAGTGGTAGTAGGTCTGCGCGAGTGCGCCGTGCATGGCCTCGACGGACTCCGCCTCGTTCGTCATCGGCGGCGGGGTGAGGAAGTACGTCAGCGGCTCCGAGGGGCCCCAGAACATCACCCCGATGCCCAGACCGGCGGCGAACAGCATCGCCACCCAGGAGAAGGTGGAGAACTCCGGGGTCTCCCCGTCCTTGCCCAGCGGGATCTTCCCGTACCGGGAGAAGGCCAGGATCAGCAGGGTGACCAGCACCACCGTCGCGACAGCGTTGAAGAGCCAGCCGAGGTTGGTCATGACCCAGGCGTAGGCGACGTCCGCGACCTCGCCGACGCTCGCCGGGTTGAGGATGCCCCAGATCACGAAGGCGACGGCGAGCGCTCCGGCGACGCCGAACACGAACTTGTCGACGCTGTAGCGGCGGCGCTGCTCGTCGATGCCGATCCCCGGCACCAGGGCCGGATGAATGTCATGGGGGTACTGCGGCCGCGAATAGTCGATGCTCGCCAACGGGTTCCCGGGCGGACGACCGCGGGATCCGCTCTTCCCACCCCTCTGCCTGGGGCTGGTGGGATCGTCCTGACTCATCACGGCGTGACTCCGTTCGGGTGGGGAGGTGGAAATGTCCTCGAGCGGCGCCGGTCCTCGGGCGGTGGCGGTCTCAGGCAGCTGCCATATTGCCCTCGTCGCTCCGGTCGCGGCTGCGGCGTGCGAGCTGCAGAGCGACGACGAGCAGCGCGAGCGCTATGCCGACGATCGAGATGATGATCGAGGGGTAGACCATCAGCACACCGCCGACGATCAGCACGGCGCGTTCGAGCCTGGTCGCGTCGCCGAAGAGGTACCCGGCCAGGCCGCTCGCTATGGCGACCATACCCAAGATCACGGTGACCAGCGCCGGGATCAGATCGCCCACGGGCCCCTCGAGCAGCAGCGCCGGCTCGAGGACGAACACGAACGGGATGAGGAAGCCGGCGATCGCAAGCCGCAGCGCGGTCACGCCCGTCTTCATCGGGTTGGAGCCGGCGATGCCGGAACCGGCGTAGGCGGCCAGGCAGACCGGCGGGGTGACGTCCGCAAGGATGCCGAAGAAGAACACGAACATGTGCGCCGCGATGACCGGGACGTCGAAGTTGTTGATCAGGATCGGTGCCGCGACGGTCGCGGTGACCACGTAGTTCGCGGTGGTCGGCAAGCCCATGCCCAGGATCAGGCAGACGATCATCGTCATCAGCAGCACCAGCAGGAAGTTGCCCTGGGCGATGTCGATGACGGCGTTGCCGAGGCGCCCGCCCAGGCCCGTGCCGGTGACGGTGCCCGCCACGATGCCCGCCGTCGCACAGGCCGCGATGACGGGGAGGGCGGTGCGCGCGCCGGCCTCGAGGGTCTGGATGATGCCGAGCGGCGAGAGCCGGGTGGACTTGCGCAGCAGGCTGAGCGCGAAGGCGACCGCGATGCCCCACAGCGCGGCGCGGGCGGGCGAGAAGCCCGAGAGCATCATGGACACGATGACCACCAGCGGCAGCAGCAGGTCCAGTCGCATCAGCAGGCTCTTCCAGCTGGGCAGCTGCGAGGAGGGGATGCCCGCGACCCGCATCCGCTTCGCCTCGAAGTGCACCGAGAGGAACACGCCCAAGAAGTAGAGCACCGCGGGGATGATCGCGATGATGATGATCTCGTTGTACGGGATACCCGTGTACTCGGCCATGATGAACGCGGCAGCGCCCATGATCGGGGGCATGATCTGCCCGCCGGTGGAGGCGGTGGCCTCGGTGGCGCCCGCGAAGTGGGGCCGGAACCCGGCCTTCTTCATCAGCGGGATCGTGAAGGAGCCCGAGGCCACGGTGTTCGCCACCGAGGAGCCGGAGATCATGCCCTGCAGGCCCGACGCCGCGACGGCGGCCTTGGCGGGACCACCGGTGAAACGGCCGGTGAGCCGGAACGCGAGGTCATTGAAGAGCGTGCCGATGTTGGTGCGAATCAGCACCACCGCGAACAGCAGGAACAGGAAGATGAAGGTCGAGGACACCTGGATCGGGGTGCCGAAGATCCCGGCCCGGGACGTGAAGTAGGTGCCCACCGCGTAGTTCTGCCAGGACTGGCCGACGATCAGCGTCGAGTAGCCGATCGCGAGCATGGCGATCACCACGATCGGCAGCCCCACGCAGCGCCGGGTCGCCTCGAGGGTGAGCAGGATGCCGAGCGTCGCGACGACGTAGTCGATCGTGTCGAAGCCCAGGATCTGAACGAGGTTGCTGGTCAGATGCGAGTACCGGACCACGATGTAGAGGTTCACCGCGAGGGCGACCACCGCGAGCACGGCATCCCACCAGGGGATCCCGATCTTCCCGCCGCGGCGCTCGATCCGCTTCCCCGCGGGATAGAGCAGGAAGATGAGCGATGCCGCCGCGCCGAGATGGATCGCGCCCTGGATCAGGGATGGGCGCGATCCGAAGATGCCGGTGTAGAGGTGAAACAGGGTGAGGGCGACCGACAGGCCGCCCACCACCCGTGCCCACAGGCCGAGCTTCGTGCGATACCGGCTGGCCGTGTCGTGTTCGCGCAGCACCTCCGCGGCCTGAGCCTCGGCCTCGAGCTGCGTCTCCTCGTCGACCCCGAGTGCTGAGGCCCCTGGAGTGTCCTCGTGGTCCTTGGTGCTCATCTCAGAGGAGTCCCTCTTCCTGGTAGTACTTCTCGGCGCCCGGGTGCAGCGGCACATCGCCCTGGCCCGAGAGCGCGAAGTCGTGGCCGATCAGCGCGCCCTGCGCCAGGGTGATCTGGTCGGAGTGCTCGAACGTCGCTTTGGTGATCTCGTACGCGAGGTCCGGGCTGACCTGAGTGGTCGACGCGACCAGCGCCGCGGCGACCGACAGCGTGATCACCGGCTCCTCGAGGAATTCATAGGAATCGGGCTCGATCGTGTAGACGTCGAAGAGGCTCTCCCCGGCGACCTGCTCGGCCTTGTCCTGATCGAGCGAGACCAGGGCGACCTCATTGGTCGCGGCGAGATCTCCCAGGGCGCCGGTGGGGGTGCCGACCACGAACACCGAGGCGTCGATGTTGTTGTCGCGCAGCAGGTCCAGCGAGCTGGAGAAGTCCTGTTCGAAGGGCTCGTAATCGCCCTCGGCGATGTCGTAGGCGGCGAGGATGGCGTCGGAGACCGCACGGGTGCCCGAGCCGACGTCGCCCACGGCGATGCGCTTGCCGGCGAGGTCGGCTGGGCTCTCGATGCCGCTCCCGGCGAGGGTGACGATGTGCGCGGCCTCGGGGTAGAGACCTGCGATCCAGCCGAGGTTGTCGACCTGGGCGCCCTCGAACTCGCCGGAGCCGGCCACCGCGGAGGCCGCGGTGTCGGACTGGACGATGCCGAGCTGCCACTCCTGCTGGAAGATCTTGCCGATGTTCTCCACCGAGGCACCGGAGTCGGTGTAGGTGACGGTGACGCCATCGATGTTGCCCTCGTAGATGGCCGCGTACTCGCCGCCCAGCGGGTAGTACACACCGCCGGTGCCACCGGTGCCGAAGGTGAGGTCGGTGACGAAGTCGCCCTCGCCCCCGCCCTCGCCGCCTCCACCGCCGCTGTCATCGCCGCAAGCGGCCAGCAGGCCCAGGGCCGCCAGCGGGCCCAGCGTCGCGAATGTCCGTCGTCGAATGTTCATGTGTGCTCCTCAGCAGTGCGATCGTGCGCGGTCGGATGCTCCGGAACAGGCCGTGGGCGCCGATGCCGACGGGTCCGAGAGATGGGTGCCCCCATCACAGCACACCGGTGCCGGTTCCTCACCGCGATGTGGACATCTGGAGCACAACAGTGCGATAACGGTCGAGGCTGGGCGCCGCTCGCCCGGTGACGGGCTCAGAGCTCGCGGACCTGCCCTGCCTCGACGTGCCAGCGGCGGTCGGTGGGGACCGTCTCGAGCATCCGCCGGTCGTGGGTGACCAGCAGCAGGGTGCCGTCGTAGGTCTCGAGCGCCTGCTCGAGCTGCTCGATCGCTGGCAGATCGAGATGGTTCGTCGGCTCGTCCAGGACCAGCAGGTTCACCCCGCGGGCCTGCAGCAGCGCGAGGGCGGCCCGGGTGCGCTCCCCGGTGACAGTTCTGCTGCGGCGCGAGCGACGTGATCGGCCCTAGTCCGAACTTCGCCAGCAGCGTGCGCACCTCGGCCGGGGACAGCTCGGGCAGCTGGGCCTCGACGGCGCCGGCGAGCGGCACCTGCCCGGTGAACAGCGAGCGTGCCTGGTCGATCTCGCCGATCCGCACGCTCGCCCCGAGCGCGGCCGTGCCCTCGTCGACCCTGCGCCGGCCGAGCAGCGCGCCCAGGAGCGTGGACTTGCCGGCCCCGTTCGGTCCGGTGATGCCGATCCTCTCCCCTGCGTTCACCTGGATGCTGACCGGGCCGAGCGTGAACCGGCCCTGGCGCACCACGGCATCCGAGAGCGTCGCGACCACGGTGCCGGAGCGCGGCGCGCCGCCGATCGTGAACTGCAGCTGCCACTCCTTGCGCGGCTCCTCGACCTCGTCGAGGCGTGCGATCCGGCTCTCCATCTGGCGCACCTTGCGCGCCTGCTTCTCACTGGACTCGCTCTGCGCCCGGCGGCGGATCTTGTCATTGTCCGGGGACTTGCGCATCGCGTTGCGCACGCCCTGGCTGGACCATTCCCGCTGGGTGCGGGCCCGGGAGACGAGGTCCGCCTTGGCCGCGGCGAAGTCCTCGTACTGCTCCCGGGCGTGGCGGCGCACGGTGGCCCGCTCCTCGAGGTAGGCCTCGTAGCCTCCGCCGTAGAGCCGATGGGAGTGCTGGGCGAGGTCGAGCTCGAGCACGCCGGTGACGCAGCGGGCGAGGAACTCGCGGTCGTGGCTGACCAGCACGACTCCTCCGCGCAGGCCCTGCACGAAGCGCTCCAGCCGCTCGAGACCGTCGAGGTCGAGGTCGTTGGTGGGCTCGTCCAGCAGCACCAGGTCGAAGCGGGACAGCAGCAGCGCGGCCAGCCCCACCCGGGCGGCCTGCCCACCGGACAGGGCCGTCATCATGGTCCCCTCGAGTTCGCGTGCTGCGACGCGGAGGCCGAGGTCCGCCAGCACCGCCGGGATCCGCTCCTCGAGGTCGGCGGCGCCGCTCGCGAGCCAGCGCTCCAGTGCGGCGGCGTAGACATCGTCCGGATCGGGCCCGCCGCGCGGCGCGCGTGGCCGCGCGCGCGGCGGCGGCCGCGCCCATCTCGGCGGTGGCCTGCGCGCAGCCGGTGCGGCGCGCGATGTAGTCGGCGACGGTCTCGCCGGTCCGACGTTCATGCTCCTGCGGGAGCCAGCCCACGAAGGCGTCCGACGGGGAGAGGGAGACCGTCCCCGCGGGAGGGTCCTCAGCCCCAGCGAGCAGTCCCAGCAGAGTCGACTTGCCGGCACCGTTGGCACCCACCACGCCGATGACGTCGCCGGGGGCGACGGTGAGGTCGAGATCGTCGAACAGGATGCGGTGGCCGTGCCCACCGGACAGGCCGTGGGCGACGAGAGTGGCGGTCATCCCAGGATTCTCCCACTGCGAGGACGAGCCTCCGCCCACCGCAGGCGCCTCCCGCTGCCCGTTGTCTCATGGCCCACTGTCACGCCCGGAGTCGGCCCGTGACGGTGTGCGACGTGGCCCTGGCCCGAGCAAATTCCGCGACCTACTGTCGCCCCTACCTTCCGTAAGCGACAACCAAAGGACTGCTATGACCACCGTTGCCGAGCTCCGCGACCGTTTCGCCCCGCTCTTCGAGACCATCGCCGCAGGCGCCCCTCACCCGTGAGCGGGACCGTTCCCTGCCGGAGCCCGAGGTGCGCGCCCTGGCCGAGGCAGGCTTCGGGCTCGTGCGCCTGCCTGTCGAGGCAGGCGGCCTGGGCGCTTCCATCCCGCAGCTGACCGCGCTGCTGATCGATCTGGCGGCCGCAGATTCGAACCTCCCGCAGATCTGGCGCGGCCACATCGCATTCGTCGAGGACCTCCTGGTCACCCCGCACACCGAGTTCCGGGACCGGTGGCTGCGGAAGATCGCCGACGGCGCCGTGATCGGCAACGCCTGGTCCGAGATCGGGTCTGTGGAGCGTGGCGCCTTCGGCACGCGGCTGCACATCGACGGCGAGCACGCCGAGGTGACGGGGCAGAAGTTCTACACCACCGGTTCCCTCTTCGCCGACTACTCCGACACCCTGGTCGAGGCGGCCGACGGCACTCAGCACATCGCTGTGGTCCCCCTGGCGCAGCCCGGGGTGAGCCGCAGCGATGACTGGGACGGCTTCGGGCAGAAGCTGACCGGCACGGGCACGATCGTCTACGACCAGGCCCGCCTCGAAGCGCGGGACGTCATCCCCTTCGCCGATCGTTTCGCGTACCAGACCGCTGTCTACCAGCTGGTGCTGCTCGCGGTGCACGCCGGGATCGCGGAGGCCGTCAAGGCCGACGCCATCTCGGCCGTGGCCGCTCGCACCCGCACCTACAGCCACGGCAACGCCGATCGGGTCCGTGAGGATCCGCAGATCCTTCAGGTGGTCGGGGAGATCGCTGCGGTCTCCTCGACGGCCGTGGCCTCGGCGGGCCAGGTCGCGGAGGCGGTCCAGGCCGCCTATGAGGCCGTGAGCGCCGGCGAGGAGGATGCCGAGGCCGCGGTGGTGGCGGCGGAGCTCGCCTCCGCCCGGGCCCAGATCATCACCTCGCGCCTCGTGCCCGAGGCGGCGACGCGCCTGTTCGATGCCCTCGGCGCGTCGGCAGTGCGGGAGACATCGGCGTTGGATCGGCACTGGCGCAACGCCCGCACCGTCGCCTCCCACAACCCGTGGGTGTACAAGGCCCGCGAGATCGGGGCCTGGGAGGTCAACGGCACGCCGCCGGGGTTCCAGTGGGCGATCGGCACCGTCACGACCCCTGCTCAGCAGGCAGCCGACGACGCCCCGGCGGTGCCCGTCGGCGCGTGAGCGCTGCCCGGTGGAGAGCGGGCCGGGCGGGGCTCAGCCCTGCTCGGCGCCCTGCTCGGCGCTCACCCGCAGCGTCGCTGCATGGTCGCTGATCGTGCGGGCCAGGTCGATGTCACGGCTGGTGATGCCGCCGACGTCGTGGCTCGAGAGGGTCACCGTGACCTGCGGGTAGGTCAGGGTCAGGTCGGGGTGGTGGTTCGCCTCCTCGGCGGAGGCGCCGATGCGGTTGACGAGCTCGAGGCCGGTGGCGAAGTCCGCGGTGGCGAAACGTGCGGTGAGGGTCCCGCCGTCCTGTCGCCAGTCGGCGAGCGCGGCCGCAGAGATCTCGGAGGCGGTCAGGGTCTGCTTCGGATCTGCCATGGCCCCATGGTGCCCCCGTGGCCGCCCCGCGGCTACCCCTCGGAGGTCCCGGTATCGCGTGCGCAGATGAACTGGGTCTTGGCCTGCACGTAGGCGAGCCGGTCCTCGGGATGCTCGAGCGCCAGGCCTCGTTTCAGCTGTCCGTACCCGTCCCGTTCCGCAGGATGTGTGCGGAGGTGGTCACGGAAGGTGAGGTAGCGCTGCCACTGCCCGCAGCCGTGGTCGAGGACGTGCACGTTGACCAAGCGCACCCCGGGCTGCAGCTCGAGGGCGTACATCCGGTCGGGGCGGTTCCCGTCGGCCTCGCCGCGGTAGAGGTGGCCGGCGTGCATCAGCCACTCGTGCAGCGGTTCCGGCGCGGAGCCGGGCTGCTGGCCGATGGCCACGTCCAGGATCGCCTTGGCGGGCAGCCCGGGCACGGCGGTGGAGCCGATGTGCTCGATCGCGAGCGCCTCGGCCGGGCGGGTGGGGGCGAGGGCTGCGGCGAAACCGTCGAAAGCCTCTGCCCAGCGGGGCGAGGACTCCGCGAGCACGACCAGGCCGCGGCGCACACCGAGGTCGGCATCGCGCAGCGCGGCGGCGAGGGACGGGTCCATCGGCGCGGCGTGCTCGCTGCGCCGGAGAGGAACACCCATGACAGCCCTCCCCATTCCCCTGATCACCGTTCCACCAGCCCCGATGCTGCTCACGGGTGCCGGTGCGACTATAGGCGGCGAGCCCTCCAGATTAGGGTAATGATCGCGAGCTGGACCACGAGCAGCACCGCCCCGACCACCACCGCGCCCCACCCCATGGTGACACCGGCCTGCAGGGTGCCGATCCCGCTCGCGACCGGATAGAACAGCGGCCACAGGACCACTAGGTTGCGCACGAGGGCGAACACCACGGCGAAGGCGAGCGCGAAGGCACCGAACCCGAGCGCCGCGGGCAGGGGCACGCTGCCGACGTGCTGGAGCGCGAACCCGGCACCGACGAGGACGATGGCCGGCAGCCAGCCGAAGGCGCGCTCCCAGCGCAGGTAGAGCCATCCGAAGACGAACAGCGGCTCCCACAGCACCATCAGGTTCCCCAGCAAATGCGGCAGCACCGGCACGCCCTGCTCGGCGGCGAGCGCGAACAGCTGGAAGGCGGAGCCTGCGCCGAGCACCACGGAGACCAGGAGCGACAGGAGCAGGAACCGGCGCGTGATGCCGAGCCCGGCAAGTCCCTCGCGCCGATGTCGCAGCACGGTGTACGCGGGCACGACGGTGCCCAGCACGAGGATGCCGCCGTAGAGGAAGGCGACATGGATCGTGCTGCCCGCCCAGTAGCAGGCCCAGAAGCCCAGGAGGGTGGCCAGGGCGATGAGGGTGTCGGAGCCCGGCGCCCATGTCACCGCGCGGCGGGGACGTGCGCGGTCCGCGCCGGTCGGGGGCGTCGGTGCGGCTGCTGCGCTCGAGAGGGCGGGCATGGGGCCATCCTCCACCCAGCAGGCCGGGCACGTCCGGAAAAGCACGGAATCCGCACGGTGCGGCACACTGGTCGGATGGACGATCTGCTGGTCACGCCGGGCCCCGGAGCACCCCGGGGCCTGCGGATCCCGGACATCGAGCTCGATGAGCGCTTCTCCCATGCCTCAGGTCCCGGTGGCCAGGGCGTCAACACCTCGGATTCCCGGGTCCAGCTGAGCCTGGACCTGGCGACCACGAGCGCGCTGGACGAGGTCCAGCGGGCGCGGGTCCTCTCTCGACTCTCGACGAAGCTCGCGGGCACGGTGCTCACCGTCACCGCAGCCGAGCAGCGCTCCCAACGGCAGAACCGGCGGGCCGCGCGGGAACGCCTGGCGGCTGCACTGCGAGAGGCCGTCGCCCCGCCGGTGGTGCGGCGGGCGACACGACCGACCAAGGGGTCGAAGCGTCGGCGGCTCGAGGCGAAGCGGCAGCGGGCGGACCTCAAGCGCTCGCGCCGACGCCCCGGGAGCGACTGAGCTCGCGGACGATCGGGCCCGAACCGCGAGTTCAGCCCCGCCGTCCCGCTGTCCTCGCTTAAGTTGAGCCCATGCTCCGTCGCCTCCTCGCCCATGCTTTCTGGGCAGTCATCCCCTGGAAGTTCGTCTCCGAGCCCGCCCCGCAGCAACCGGCCGTGATCCTCGGCGCCCCGCACACCTCCAACTGGGACTTCGCGTTCATGCTGGGGATCGCCTGGCGGCTCGGGATACCGCTGCGCTGGCTCGGGAAGCACACCCTGTTCACCTCCTGGCGGGGCCCGCTCATGCGCGCCCTGGGCGGGATCCCGGTGGACCGCACGGAGCCGAGCAAGGTGGTCGACGAGGTGGTGGCCCGGGTGCAAGCGGGCGAGGTCTTCGGCCTGGTCATCACGCCCGACGGGACCCGCAGCGGGCACACCCACTGGAAATCCGGCTTCTACCGCATCGCCCGCACCACAGGTATGCCGGTGGTGCTGGGCTACGTCGACCGCACCACGAGGACCACCGGGCTGGGCCCGACCCTTGATCTGACCGGCGACATCGCCGCGGACATGGACCGCATCCGGGCCTTCTACGCCGACAAGACCGGCTACCACCCCTCCCAGCGGGTCGAGCCGCGCCTGCGCGAAGAGGACGGGAACGCAGACAGCGCCTCCCCCGCGCAAGCCTGACCCCGCGGGCCCCACCGCCCCTCCCGTACCGTTCCGCGGACACAGCCCGGTCGGCGCCGTCAGGTCTGCCCGGTTGACGCTGCTCAGCCGGCGCTGCTCCCAGGGGCATGCGGCACGGTCCCCGAGCGAGGCAGCCAGATCCAGCCCTCCTGGCGTGCGAGCTCGCGCAGCCGGGAAGGCGGGGCGACGGCGCGACCCGCGTGGGCCTCCCTCGCGAGCAGCGCGGCGAGCACCGCGTCGAGAGCATCGTCCTGCGCCGCGCAGAGCGCGCGATGCCCATTCCAGTCCAGCCACGGCAGGGCGCGGTCCAGTGCCGTCAGCAACGCGTCGCGTGCCGCAGCGTTCTTGGTCCCCTTGTAGCCGCGATAGGGCAGATCCCACAGGCGCAGGGCCGCAGCCGGGTAGACCTCGCAGATCAGCCCGGAGCCGTCCCGCGAGGCGTCGACCCCCTGTTCCCGCAGCCGCGCCTCGATCCCCGCCCAGCGCAGCGCAGGATGGGCGATCCTGTCAGTCGCCACGCTCAGCGGGGTCAGCCCGGTGCTCTCGTGGACGACGAGATCGGTGGCCCTCATCGCGAGGCCGCGCCGCCACGCACCCCCGGTGGACTCTGGAGCGGGCAGGGTGCCTGCGGCATGGGCGGCGAGCAGGTCGACGAAGCTGCGCGGCCACCCCAGCGGCACGTCGACCCCGGCCTTCCGCGCTCCGTCGAGCACCTCGAGCAGGTCCTCGTCCTCCGCGCCGATCATGGCGAGCTCGACCACGACACGGTCTCCGTCGTCTCGGAGCACCGCCATGCCGGTGCTCCGCGCCTGGGCGGCCAGATCGATGCCGACGAACAGTGCACTCATCGCCCCAGGCTACGGCTCCGTGGAAGGCGCCCGGCGCTGTGCATCGAACGCTCGGCCGGTGGGCGGCGCAGGGGCGGGCGTAGGGTGCCCGAATGGAGCTCCTCACGCGCGGCGCACAGGTCCCTGACCCCCTCCAGCCCTATCTCGACGTCGATCGAACCCACCCCCGCCACGAATGCTGGGTGACCGGGCACATGGTCGCCGGCCTCGACGGCACCGCCGCGATCCACGGCCGCGTCGGGGCGCTGTCCACGGCCCCTGACCAGTCGCTCTTCCGCCGCATGCGCCAGATCGCCGACGTGGTGCTGATCGGTGCGGAGACCGTGCGGCGGGAGGGCTACGCGCCGATCCGGCTGTCCGATGAGGCGCGGGAGCAGCGCCGACTTCGCGGGCAGTCCCCCACCCCGCCGGTCGCGGTGGTGAGCCGCAGCCTCGATCTCGACTTCACCTCGAGCGTCTTCGCCCGCGCCGCCAAGGATGCCCGCACCCTGCTGATCACCTGTGCCTCGGCGGATCCGCGACGGCTGGACGCGGCCCGGGAGGTGGCGACGGTGATCATCGCCGGGCAGGAGCGCGTCGATCCGGCCACCGCACTGCGGGCCCTGGCCGAGCGCGGGCACCGGGTGGTGCTGTGCGAGGGCGGCCCGCGCTGGCTCGGCGAGCTGGTCGCGGCGGACCGCCTCGATGAGCTCTGCCTGTCATTGTCCCCGCTGATGGGCGGGGATCCGCTCCCGGTCAGCGTCACCCCGCCCGGTGCGGGGCTCAGCTATTTCACGCTCAAGAGCACGATGGTCGAGGACGGCACCCTGTTCCTCCGCTACGAGTCTCAGGAAGGTGGCACAGGTGAGTGAGGCAGCGTTCACGGCGCTGACAGCGGCTGCCGATCCCGCAATGGTCGTGGTCACCACTGCGGCCGAGGGCGAGCAGGCCGGATGCCTGGTGGGTTTCCATTCCCAGTCGAGCATCTCCCCTGCGCACTACAGCGTGTGGCTGTCCAAGGCGAACCACACCTACCGGGTGGGTCTGCGGGCAACGCACTTCGCGATCCACTTCCCCACCGTCGAGGATCTCGACCTCGCGGAGCGCTTCGGGACCCTCTCCGGCGACGATCCCGAGAAGTTCTCCGGACTCGAGACCCGCGCCGGGGAGGGCGGGGTGCCCCTGCTGGAGAGCTGCCCGCACCGGATGCTCCTGGAACGGATCACGATGCTCGACGACGGCGGCGATCACGTGGTCGTGACCGGGACGGTGGTCTCGGCCCACTCCTCAGGCAGCCTCGTGCCGCTGCGGCTGTCCCATGTCGCGCATCTGCGCGCCGGGCACGACAGCGAGGAACGGGCGATCCGGCCCTGAGCGGGCAGGAGCCTGCGCTGTCAGCGGAGGGCGGGGCCCTGCGGAGTCCCATCTCCCGCGTCGGCTTCTCCGCCGTCGGCCTGCGGGCTCGCAGCCCTCCGGCGCGCACGCTGGTCCCAGTCCACCAGCAGGCGCAGGAACAGCGCGCCGGCGAGAAGCCCGCCGAGCAGATCGGTCATCCAGTGCCAGCCCAGGAGGAAGGACACGGCCACGGAGTTGATGCTGATCGCCACGACGACCCACCGCAGAATCCTCACCAGCCGCTGCGAGGCTCCGCTGTAGTGCGCGATCAGGTAGACCGCGGCGCCATAGATGAGCACCGATTCGGCAGCATGGCCCGAAGGGAAGCTGATCCCCTTCGTGCCCATCTCCAGCAGGCCGGCCTCGAGGAACCCGGGATCGCGCTCATAGGTCACGCCGCGGGCCATCAGCACCTTCATCGCACCGACGCCGAAGACGAAGGCCGCCTCGGCCAAGAGCGCGACGAGGAGCGGCCGCCAGGTGCGCCGTCGCCGGGCGAGCACGATCGCGACCGCCGCGAGGATCGGCACGCACACGATCTGGCTCGAGACCCGGTCCAGCACGTTCTGCGCGAAGGGGATCAGCGAGGGGTCGAGACGATACAGCCACCGCTTGGCCAGGAAGAGATCAAGGTCCTGGAAGGGACCGGCCGCCAGGAGGGTCATGATCACCAGCGCGAGGCCGAGGACCGGGGCGGAGGTCAGCCGGTCCAGCAGGCTCCGTCGGCGGTCGCCGAGGGGACGCCGGTCGAGACGGGGATCGCTCGAAGCGTCGGCCGGGGGCTGTGAGTCGGCGACCATTGCGGTCAGAGCGTAGAAGAGGCCCCGCCGCAATGTCGCGCCCGGGCCTCGCTCCCCGCACAGGATCACAGCTCCATGCGGTCCCCGGAACGGCCCGATCCTCACGGGCGACGGGGCACCATCTGGCGTCTCAGCGCAGCAGACTCCGCAGCAGCCGGTGGGCTCCGCGCCGTCCCGCGCGCTTGCCCATCGCCTCCGGCCCGCGCCGCGCCGCCTGCACGTCACCTCGGGCACGCCGTGCCCGCAAGAGCCAGTTCAGCATGGTGACCCCCTCATGGTCGTCGCCAAGGATGCTCGTTCGTCGACCGTAGCGGCAGGATGACGTCGATGCTGCGCCGCTGACCGATCGTTCGCCATCAGGCGGTGCGCGGGGGCGGTCATTCCTCGCCGAGCTCCGTCAGCTCCCGCTGGTTCCGCTGCGTCGAGATCATGATGTAGGTG
The DNA here is from genome assembly GCF_014400405.1 of Brachybacterium sp. Z12. Lineage (GTDB taxonomy): Bacteria > Actinomycetota > Actinomycetes > Actinomycetales > Dermabacteraceae > Brachybacterium. The sequence goes on from NZ_CP060496.1 coordinate 2,529,939, forward strand.
CCGAGCAGACCGCCGCTGAGGAGCGCGATCGCCACGAGGACCCACACGCCCGCCGAGGGATCGATCAGCTCGAGGACGTAGATCGCGACCACGGCCGCTGCGAGGACGAACCCTTCGACCAGTGCGAAGCCGATGAGAGTGCGCTGAGAACGCTTCTGCTGATCGCGCCGGAGCTGGTCAGCACGCGGGTCGGCGGGGCGGTCCACGGGGTCTTGGCTCATGCGGCCATCGTAGTCAGGCTCCGTGCAGAAGTCCCCGGTGTCAGCGCACTCCCCTGGCCTCCCGCGCCGGAACACCCGGTCACTCCCCGAAGGCGGTTTTCATGCAGCGCATGGCGGCAAGAGTCTTCGGCACCCCGATATATGGCATCAGGTGCACGAAGCACTCCGCGACGTCCTCCTTGCTCATGCCGGCAACGTCCACGGCGGTCTTGATGTGGCCGGTGAGCTGCGGCTCGGTGCCGCCCATCGCGGCGAGTGCGGCCATGTTGAGCATCTGACGATCGCGCAGCTCGAGGCCTTCGCGCTGGTACGTGCCGCCGAACACCGCGCCGACCACCCAGTCGGATGCCCCCGGAGCGAACTCGTCCAGCTGCTGCTTCCAGGCTGCGGCGCTCTCGGGAGACTGGGTCTCCTCGACGAACTCGTTGCCCTTGTCCATGCTCAGTTCCACCGTGTCCTCCTCCAGAAAGGGATGTGTCTTCCCTGGTCAGGCTAACAGTCAGGGTTCGCACCCAGAGTGTCGAGGGCATGCGCCGGCCGCAGTTCACCTGCTCGCCACGGGGCTGTCACGACGACCGTCTTCACTGGAGGCATGAACAGCTTCATCTCCCCGAACCGTCGGACCCTGCTGCGCGGCGGCGCCGCCGCTGCGGCGCTGGCCACCTCCCTGCCCGTGGGCGGCGCGGCCGCGGCGGGAACCCGCGGTACCGGAACCTCACGGCTGACGCTCCCCTCCGGCCTGCAGACCGGCGACGTCACCTCGCGCTCGGCGGTGCTGTGGTCCCGCGCCTCCGGCGAGGGGCGCCTGCACGCCGTCCTCCATGCCCTCGATGCCGACGGAGAGCGCCTCACCGGCGGCGGACACCGGCGAGGGCGAAGCAATGGCCGCGACGGCAGCCCGATCACGCTGCGCGGGCCGTGGGCCACCGCGGAGACCGACTTCACCGCCCGGATCAGTGCGGACGGACTGCCCGCCGGCACCGCCTTCGAGACCGAGCTGTTCTTCGAGGACGAGCACGGCAGACGCAGCGAGGTCAGCACGGGGCAGTTCCGCACCGCCCCAGGACACCGGTCCGACGGCGCGCAGACCTTCGTGTGGACGGCAGACACCGCGGGTCAGGGCTACGGCATCAACCCCGACGTCGGCGGGATGTTCGGCTACGAGACGATGCGCTCACTCGCCCCGGACTTCTTCCTCCACGCGGGCGACACCATCTACGCGGACGGCCCGATCGCCGAGACGCTCGAGGAGCCCGACGGTGCGCTGTGGCGCAACCTCGTCACTGAGGAGGTGACGAAGGTGGCCGAGACCCTCGAGGAGTTCCGTGGCCGCCACCGCTACAACCTCATGGACGACAACATCCGCGCGATGTACGCCGAGGTGCCCGTGATCGCCACCTGGGACGACCACGAGACCACCAACAACTGGTGGGCCGGGGAGCTGCTCGAGGACGACCGGTACACGGTGCGCGATGTGAACACCCTTGCCGCCCGGGGCCGACGAGCCTGGCAGGAGTACCAGCCGATCGCCGACGCGCGCGGCCTCTCCCGTGGCACGGGGTTCGAGCCCGAGCGCATCTACCGCCGCATCGAGCGCGGCCCGGACCTGGACGTGTTCGTGCTGGACATGCGCACACACAAGGGCGAGAACACCGACGGGCTCGAACAGGAGGCCACCACGATCCTCGGCGAGGAGCAGCTGCAGTGGCTGCTCAAGGGGCTGCGGAGATCGCAGGCGACGTGGAAGGTGATCCTCGCCGACCTGCCGCTGGGCATCATCGTCCCCGACGGGGAAGGACAGGAGTCGATCTCCAACGCCGAGGACGGCGCTCCTCTGGGCCGCGAGCTCGAGCTCGCCCGGCTGCTGTCCGGAATCAAGAGCCAGCGCACCCGCAACGTGGTGTTCCTGACCGGCGACGTCCACTACTGCGCCGCCCACCACTACTCCCCGAGCGCGCGGCGTTCACCGACTTCGATCCGTTCTGGGAGTTCGTCGCCGGGCCGATCAACGCTGGCTCCTTCGGTCCCAACGAGATGGACGGGACCTTCGGGCCCGAGGTCGACTTCCAGAAGGCCGGGCCCGCGATGGGTTCCCCGCGCGACGGCACCGGCCAGTTCTTCGGCCGGGTCGAGGTCGCCCCGCAGGGAGAGTCCTTCACCGTCGAGCTCATCGATGCCAACGGGGATGTGCAGTACACCCGCACGTTGACGCCGGAGCCCTGAGGGGTTTCAGGCCCGGGCGCAGCTCATGCCTTGAGCACGTACCGCAGGGTCTCCACGACCTGGTCGGTGGTGGTGCACCAAGCCTGAGCCTCGGCGTCGACCTCCTTGAGCGGGTGGATGATGTCCGCGTCATGGAGGGTCACGTAGGGCTTGCCCAGCGCGGCGGTGTAGCCGGCATCGAAGGCGGCGTTCCACTGCTTGTACTTGTCGCCGAAGCGGACCACGACCATGTCGGCCTGCTGGATCAGGGTGCGGGTGCGGATCGCGTTGACCTTTGCGGACTGGTGGTCGCGCCAGAACTGGCTGTCGTTCTCCCCCAGGTGGTCGCCGGCGGCGTCGCTCGCGGGATGGTCGGTCACCGGTGCGGTGAAGACCACGTCCAGCCCGGCGGCCTCGGCCCCGCGCTGGATCTCGTCGCGCCACTCGGTGTGGATCTCGCCGGAGAGGTAGACGGTGAAGCTCATGACTGGATCTCCTATGGTCTGGGCCTGGCCTGCGCTCTCACCATCTCATCAATCAGCGGGAAGGGTCGGCGTCCAGCGTCATCACCTCGACCCGGTTCCCGAAGCCGTCGCGCGCATGGAACCGCAGGTAGCCCTCGAAGGTGTCGCGCTCCTCCCAGGAGAGTTCGTAACCTCCGTTCTCGATGCGCTGGGCCGTCGCCTCGAGCTCCTCGAGCGTGTCGCAGACAAGGCCGGGGTGGGCCTTCGCCGCAGGGCGGAACGGATCCTCGACCCCGAGATGGATCTCCGCTGTGACGGTGTCGCCGTCGTACGCACGGAACCAGCAGCCGCCGCGACCAGCGAGAGAATGCGGCTTCGGAACCTCCTGCAGCTCGAGGGCCCCCGCGTAGAAGCGCCGCGCCTCGCCCTCTTCGCCGCGGGGCATGGACACCTGCATGTGGTGGAGCCTCATCATCGCCTCCCATTTATCTTGACGCCAAGATAGATTCAGCATAGAGGTCGCGCCGCCGCGGATCCAGGCCCCCGCCCCGTCGAGCAGCCCGTACGACCCCTCTTCGATAGGCTCCCTCCGTGGAATCCGTCCTCAACATCTCCGCCTACGTGTTCACTCCGATCACCGATCGTGAACAGCTGCGCCCCGTGCTGCGCGAACGCGCGAACGCAGCTGGCCTCAAGGGCACGATCCTCCTCGCGGAGGAGGGCATCAACATGTTCCTCGCGGGCGAGGCGGGCGCGGTGCGCGGATATGTCGACCAACTGCGAGAGGACCCGCGCTTCACCGCTCTGACCACCAAGGAGAGCTGGTCAGCGGAGCAGCCGTTCCGCAAGATGCTCGTCAAGCTCAAACGCGAGATCATCCGCATGGACCACCCGACGATCCGCCCGATCGATGAGCGCGCGCCGGCGGTCGCTCCGCGCACCCTGAAGCGCTGGCTCGACCAGGGGCACGATGACGACGGCCGCGAGGTCGTCCTGCTCGATACGCGCAACGCGTTCGAGGTGGACTACGGCACCTTCGAAGGGGCGCTGGACTGGCGCATCGCACGGTTCACCCAGTTCCCCGACGCGGCATCCGCTCATCGCGAGGCACTCGAGGGCAAGACCGTGGTGAGCTTCTGCACCGGCGGGATCCGGTGCGAGAAGGCCGCGATCTACCTGCGTGAGGAGGGCGTCGACGCTCTGCAGCTCGACGGGGAATCCTCGGCTATTTCGAGCACGTCGGCGAGGACCACTACGACGGGGAGTGCTTCGTCTTCGACGAGCGCGAGGCGCTCGCCCCGGACCTCACGCCACGGGCCGACGACGTCGCGTCGTAGAGCGCCGCTTCGCGCATCCCTCCACGACGGCGGCCGCAGTGCCCGCAGCCATGAGCAGCAGGGCACCAGCGAACTGCTCGGCGACTGACGTCGCTCCCGTTGACGAATGGGAATACACCCGTCCTGCCGAGCCTTGGACTCATCACCTCCGCCTCTCCTCCAGAAGGAATTCCATGACCAGCTCGACCGCTCCCACCGTCCTCGTCGTCGGCTCGACCGGCAGCATCGGGCGTCTCACCGTCGCCGCAGCCCTCGCACACGGCTACCGGGTCCGTGCCCTGGTGCGCGATGCGGAGCGCGCCTCGCACATCGTTCCCGTGGGCGCTGAGCTCGTGACCGGAGACGTCACCCGCCCCGAGTCGCTGCGTGCGGCCGTCGACGGCGCGGATGCGGTGATCTTCACCCACGGGGTGGAGACCACTGAGCAGGCGATCGAGCAGGTCAGCTACGCCGGGGTGCGTGACCTGCTCTGGCTGCTGGCCGGCCGTGACGTGCGGATCGTGCTGATGTCGGCGGTCGGCGTCACTGCGCGGAGTGGGCTGTACAACACCTTGCAGCTGGCGGAGTGGAAGCGCCGCGCGGAGCGCCTGGTCCGGTTCAGCGGGCAGCCGTACACGATCGTGCGACCGGGATGGTTCGATGAGAACGGGCCCGACGAGCACCGGCTCGTGCTCCGCCAGGGCGACCGCCACCATGCCGGTGATCCGGGCGACGGCGCTGTCTCCCGCGAGCAGATCGCTCAGGTCCTCGTCGCCGCGCTCAGCTCACCGGGGCCGCCGGCAGGACGTTCGAGCTCGTCGCCGAACAGGGCCCTGCGACGGCGGATCTGGAGCCGCTGCTGGCAGCGCTGCCTGCCGACCCGTCCGACGGCCTCGACGCCCCCGGGGACGTGCGAGACATGCCGCTGGATGAGGAGCCGCAGCGCGTGCGCGACGATCTGCGCGAGCTCCGCGCCCGGGCGTGATCATCGGCTCAGAGAACCTTCTTCACCACGCTCGACTTGAGCTTCATGGCGCCGAAGCCCGGCACCGTCGCATCGATATCGTGACCGTCGACGGGGTCTATGAGGCGGATCCCGCGCACCTTGGTGCCGACCTTGATGGCGCCGCCACCACCGCCCTTGACCTTGAGATCCTTGGAGATGGTCACGGTGTCCCCGTCGGCGAGAACGTTGCCAACGGCGTCCCGGATCGCTGGCGGCGCATCCTCGCCCGCGCCCCCGTCGGCGTCCTCCACGGCCTCGGCCGCCCACTCGTGACCACACATGGGGCACGCCAGCAGCAGGCCGGACTCGTAGGTGTACGCCTCACCGCACTGTGGACAGTTGGGCAGGACCTCAGACATCGAACACGGACTCCAATCGGTGACAGCAGCTCAGGCGATTGCCTCGGCCGCAGTGGCCTCTGCCTGGCAGTATCCCTCATCGCGCGGCGGGTGAGCAGGCCCTCCGCGGCGTCCGGTGTGGATCCCGCGATCCCCTGTCAGGGCTGGACGGGCTTCTGAACCTCCCGCAGCCCAAGGGCATCGCCATGGAAGCGACGCGGGGGATCACGCGGATGGACTGGTTTTCGGTAACGACGCCACGGACCGAAGCGCCCTCACCCATAGTGAGCGCTTGGCACGAACCGCGGGCGGGTTGCCTGCCTCGGACTCCGCGCGGTCAAAGCTTTCCTCGATGAGAGCGTCGTGAAGCGGCCGAAAGAAGAGAGGCCAAGTCGCTCTGGACAGCCCGGTGACAGTCATCATCAACTCGTGCCTGAGCAGCACGATTGACTCATCCGCGGTCTCCGAAACAGTGAATGCGTGATGGCCATGAAATCCCGCTGGGCCAGTGAATCGAAACCTCACGGATCGCCCTGGCTCATATGCGTCCACCGCATAGCGCACGGGCCCGTGCCCACCAGACGCACCGACGCCCAGTGGCCCGTCCAGCCTCATCGACGGCCATTGTCCTCGCGGCCACAGTCGGTCCTGTTTGGTCGACAAGGAGTCCAGCAGTTCTCCGACCGATTCAGCGCTCGCATGGACGTATCGCTGGTGAACGTTCTGGATCATCCTCTGAGACTAGTAGGGGCGAGGCCAGATCCTCCCTGCCCGATACGTGCAGCCGTCGCTCTCAGTTCCGTCGATGACGCACAGACGGCTTCCGCACCTCCAGCAGCACGGTGCCGGGGCTGCGGCCGCAGCTCCGTGACCCGCGGCATCACGCGTCGTCTGCCACCGTCTCGACGACATAGTCCCCACGACGATGGGACGTTGCCCGGCCCCATTCACTGGCTCGGACGCGCGCTTGGTGGGCGTCGAACGCTTTCTGATCCACGAATCTCTCCGAGACCGCCCACACGAGGGGATCATCCGTCGGCGTGACGTCGAAGCGAAGACACCCCGCTTCAGCGCGCGTCAGCTCGACGTGCCGATGAAGGTGGCCGCGGACGACGGCCGCCGCATCGCCGTCACCACAGATGAGACGGCCCTCTAGCTTGATGGGACTCACGCGACCTCCAATGTTTGACTCACCGGCGGGGCCCAGACGACGAGCCGCCGCTCGACTTCGATGGTGCAGCTGCGGCAGAGGCTCCTTCCGCGAGCTTCACGGTCGGCGCATCGGCCTCGTTCCAACGCAACAGCACCAGATGCCACAGGCCGGGTCGCTTCCGCGAAGGATCGATCGGGACGTCCCAAAGTACCGCGCCAGATGGATTGCTATGTCTGCGGTGACGCCCCGCGTGCCGCGCACGATCCAGACGCGCGAACTGCACAGTCCACACCGCCATCGACTGCGTCGTTAGGCTGGGTGGATGGCAACAGTTCTTCTTGTGCGGCACGGCCGCACCACAGCCAATGCCACCGGAGTGCTGGCCGGGCGGACCGCCGGCGTCAGCCTGGACCAGACCGGGAGGGACCAAGCGGCGCTGACCGGAGACCGGCTCGCAGCCGTGCCCGTGGTCGGAGTGGTCTCGAGCCCTCTTGAGCGTTGTCAGGAGACCGCCCAGCTCATCGTCGATCGCCAGACCAGCGCGCCGTACTCGTCGGTCGATCCTGATCTCACCGAATGCGATTACGGTCAGTGGCAGGGCCGCACGCTCAGTGATCTCACGACCGAGGAGCTGTGGCCGATCGTGCAGTCGCAACCCTCCTCCGTCGTCTTTCCCGGCGGTGAATCCATGGCCGCGATGCAGGCTCGGTCGGTGGCAGCGATCCGCCGCCACGATGCAGCCGTGGACGCCGAGTACGGGCCGAAGGCGGTGTGGGTGGCGGTGAGTCACGGTGACATCATCAAGTCGATCCTCGCCGACGCGCTCGGCATGCACCTCGACCTGTTCCAGCGTCTTGAGGTGAGCCCCGCTTCCGTCTCGATCGTGAGCTATGGCGCGAGCCGGCCGAGGGTCTGCGCGACCAACACCGACGCGGGTGATCTGTCATGGCTCTCGAACGGCATCCACTCCGGCGATTCACCGGTGGGCGGCGGTGCCGGCAAAGACGCCATGGACAGCGAGACGCCTAGGATCATCACATGACTGACATGCCTGCACGTGTTCACGAATTCGATTGGCCTGATCGCGTCGTCGTCGGCACCGTCGGGCTTCCGGGGGCGCGCACGTTCTACCTGCAGGTGCGCGCAGGTACACAGATCATGAGCATTGCCCTGGAGAAGCAGCAGTCGGCTCTGCTCGCGGAGAAGATCGACGAGATCCTCGACCAGCTCATCACCGTCGAGGGTAACCGCTTCAGCGTTCCCACGAGTACTCCCGTCGAACTCGTCGACAATGATCCGCTCGAGGGCGTCCAGGAGCAGTTCCGCGCGGGGGCCATCGGCTTGGGCTGGGATCCGACCACGGCCCAGGTCGTCATCGAGGCGCACCCCATCCCCGACGACGATGACGACTCGCTCGATGAGGACGCCTCCACCGAACCCGAGATGCTGATGGTGCGAATGCCGGTCGGCACCGCCCGCGCCTTCACCCAACGCACCCGCGAGATCGTGGACGCCGGGCGCCCCATATGCTCGCTCTGCGGCTACCCCATGGACCCCGACGGTCACACCTGCACCCTTCCCGAGATCTGATGCCGGCGACGGACCTGGCGACCGCCGAGCTGACGCTCACCGGCCGGATCACGACGGCGTCGAACGCTACATTTCTGGGCAGTATCAACGGCGCGGTGGTCGTCTATAAGCCGATAGCAGGCGAAAGCCCGCTCTGGGATTTCCCCGACGGCACCCTGGCTCATCGGGAACTGGCCGCCTACCTGATCTCGCAGGCCCTCGGCTGGAACGTCGTGCCGCACACCTGGCTGCGCGATGGCCCGATGGGCGAAGGAATGGTGCAGCTCTGGCAAGAGCAGGACCCCGCCCAACGCGCCGTGGACCTGATCGCGACGAACCACCTGCCCGAGACGGGCTGGAGAAGCGTTCTCGAGGGACACGATGAGAACGGACAGATGATCACCCTCGTTCATGAGGACTCGCCGGCACTCCGACGCATGGCGGTGTTCGACCTGATCGTCAACAACGCCGACCGCAAAGGCGACCACATCCTTGCCATGGCTGACGGGCACCGGCACGGCGTCGACCATGGGCTCACCTTCCACCGTGACCACAAGTTGCGCACGGTCCTGTGGGGGTGGCTGGGAGACGCTCTGAGCGACGAGGAGCGCGTCGGCATAGATCGTGTCAGCGAAGGACTGCACGGTGAACTGGGCCGCACCCTGGAGGACTTGCTCCGCGCAGAGGAAATCGCATCGCTCGCCGCGCGCTGCGCCCAATTGCGTTCGGCAGGGCGGTTCCCGCCTCCGAGCGGTGAGATGCCGGCGGTGCCGTGGCCGCTGTTCTGAGGGGCATGTCCCGCATCCTCGGAGCCAGACCATAGGTCGGGTCAAGATGTCACCTATCGGCGCGGCAGTCCAAAGTGCTCTTACCCGAACCCGCATACCCGGACACGCCAACCACAATCGGTCGCCCAAGCTCCCGCTGCCTTCGCTCGATGAGCGCCTTCACTGGCTCTACGCCCGACAGCTGCTGCTTTCGCACCATGTGTCACGCGACATTCAGCGGGGTGATTGCAGCGACCTTCTCTCGCAACGCCCGTCGCTCGAGCCGCAGCTCATAGTTCGACTGCAGGTTCATCCAGAACTCCTCGGACGTCCCGAAGTACCGCGCCAGACGGATCGCCGTATCGGCCGTGATGCCGCGCTTGCCGTGCACGATCTCGTTGATCCGACGCGGCGGCACACCGATGGACACCGCCAGCTTGTTCTGCGTGATCCCGAAACCCTCGATGAAGTCCTCCATCAGGATCTCTCCCGGATGGATCGGCTCGATCAGGTCGCTCTCAGTGGTAGTCGACGAGTTCGACATCGTCCGCACCTCCCTCTCTCCAGACGAAGCAGAGACGCCATTGTGCGTTGACCCGGATGCTGTGCTGACCACGACGGTCACCGACGAGCCGCTCCAGCCGGTTGCCCGGAGGGACCCGGAGATCCTCCACATCCTTTGCGGCATGGATCAGCTCGAGCTTCCGCAGTGTCGCTCGCTGCACATGGCGGTCAACGCCCTTGACGTATTGCTCATGCCAGATCCGCTCAGTGTTCTTGCTGCCGAAGGATCTGATCACGAGACCAGGATATAACGAGACGCGTCATTAACGCTAGGCGTTAAAGCGGAACTCCATCGAGTTCCGGTACAGAGCAATCTCTGCCGCGAGGTCCGCGCGCAGGCCGTCGTGCGCTCCACTCAAGGCGTACTGCGGGTTCGACCATTGCTCCGACGGGTACAGCCACACTGGCTTCTTGACCAGGGGCGCGGGTTCCCAGCCATAGCGCGGCCAGATGCGGGCGTGCAGGAACGCATCGGCGTTCCCGAGGATCTCCACATTCACGCGCCGGAACGCGTCATCGCGACGACGACACACGTTCTCGACAGCCGACGCAAGGAGATCGACATCTGCCAGGTAGCTGATGCGCTGCCTCCGAGGCAGATCGGAGAGCCGATCGACTCCCGGAACCTTCGTGAGCGCGAGCGAGTACCCCGGGAGCCACTGCACGTCCCCGATGACGGCGAACGAATCGTTCAGCTCCGCGAGCACGGTGGGATTCTCACCAGCGTGGGCGGACGCCACGCGATCTGAGCGCCAGTCGCTCATGCGACACCCAGAGGCATGATCTCGAAGCCGTCGAGGAAGTCCTCCATCAGGATCTCGTCCGGATGGATCGGACGGATTCGGTCGCCATTCATGCGACCAGGCTACGCCGGGCCTGGAGACGACGTCAGACGTTGAAGCGGAACTCCACCACGTCGCCGCACATACCAACCTCTGCCGCCAGACACGAGTTAGATGCTGCGCAAGACGGCGAGACGCTCCCTGGCCGCTCTGCGAACCAGCCAGATTATATGCTCAATATCCGTTCGCCACTCCCCTGATATTCTCATCCGGATGACTACCCCTGATGCGCATGCACTAGAAGCGGCCGAGCGATGGACTTCCTCGCAGATCAAGAACTGGTCGCCACAGTGGCGGACGAATCTAGCAGAATGGCTGGAGCCAAACCTCGCCCTCGTCGGAGATTCTGAGTGGGGCGGCCAGATCCGGGACATGGTTCAGCTCCCCGTCCAAGACCCCCTCGCGTGGGCGAACAGACGCGTGGAACTGCCGAACGGACATTGGGCCGTCGCGGGTATTCGGTTCCGGGGCGAGACATTGAGAAGCCATTCGTGGACATAATCGCAACATCACTGCCGCCTGAACCATTGGGATTTGCCGCTCTCGGTGATGTTTTGCCGAGCTTCGACGCCTTCTCGCCGCTGTGCATGCGCGTCAACCTACCCGACCCGGAACAGCGACTTCGAGCGCTCACTGGTTCGGGTATGGATGTTGGACAAGCTACGCCAGATCTGCTGATCGTGGCACGCCCCGTAGCCGAGATGCGCGAGCAGCCTCTGGCCGACCGCTACGACGATGTGACTCTCGTTGCTTGCGCTCCGGAAGAAGCAGCAGAACGCGTCGCGGCAATCTACGAAGCACTAAAGCCATCACGGCCGCAACTGGGCCAGTGGGCCGTGCCGGCTGACGCAGAGTCGCTTGAGGATGCCGCGGAAGAAGGGCTACTTTTCGAGATTCGCGTGGGTGGCACCTCAGCGGGCATTGTGGCCGCAGAGCGTGATGATTCCTACGGATTCACTGGCTTCTGCATGCAGGAGATCGCCCTCAATTCAGCACATCGCGGACAACGTGTGGGCATCGCCGCCTTACAGCGGCTGACGCGACAAGTGCCGGCGAACACTAACGATGTGCTTTGGGGGCATATCCATCCAGACAACGTACCGTCTCTGCGTAACGCCCGAGACAGCGGGCGACAAGTGGTTACCGCTCATGTGTGGGTCACGCCTACTGGATACCGCGGAATGCCAACGACCTAAGCGGTTGAGGCACTTACTCGCCTGGTTGCGCACGCTAGATCGGAACTCCGGCAAATTCCTCGGCTTGAGGCAGAAGAGACGAAAACCCTATTCAGGCGGCATTTTTATACGTTGAACCTAAATTCCACCGCGTCGCCTTCGCCCCAAGCGGAAAGGACGTCATTAGCACGATCCGCGAAGCGACGGATGGAAACCCAACCCAATACCCTAGCTGCGACCTCTGCGAGAGAGGACGGCAGCGGCTGAGCCGTGATAATTCCGCTATCTAGCAGGAGGGCCTCTCGTCGTCTGTAAGCGGCCCACCACGCTCCGTCAGAATCGGCTCCCTCCCCATTGAGAGCCTTGGCGTCGTAGCCCGGCATCAGACGAGGCTCGAGGTTTACCGCAGATCCATTCAGAAAGGTGTCGACAACGTCCCGCGAAACACCGAGATCCACACCGTCAGCACCGTCCGGCTGCGTCACGAGGATCGCCAAGTGCAATGAGTCAGAATAGATCCACGCCGCCTCTTCCAGTAGTTCCGAAACAGTAGGCATGACACCAGCGGGGATTCCGCTCGTGGAGCCCGCAAAAGTGGTCAGGAGATTCACATCGGAAGATAACTGGGCTAGGTAAGAACGCATAGCTACAGTGTCGACTTCGCCCGCCGGTGCCGAAATAAGCTCAGAAACTCGGGGATTTAGCATAGTCTCGATGGCGTTGGCAGCCGTCAGCACAGAGCGGCACTGTTCTCTGAACTCGGCCTTCCGTTCTGCGAAGTAGGCGCGATGCTCACGCAACGCCTGTTCAGCCGCGAGCGCCCCAGTCTGCTTGTTCGTTTGTCTTGCAACCCAAATCGCGACAATGACGGCGACCGCCGAGAGCAAGGCCGCGATGACCCCCGCAGCGGCTGAGATCCAATTAGCATCCACTACTTCTTGCCCCCAGAGGTTAATCCGCTACGGAACTCCAAGACGTCGCCGTCGGATTTCGGCATCATGTACTCAGGGATGTTTTCAAAATGGAAACCCTCTTCTTGCGCGAGGGGCACACAAACCTCCAGAATTCTGCCCCGCAGGACACCAAGCTCCTTTGAGAATTTCTCGAACTCCGGATACCCGGATGTGACCCTAATCTCGTTCACGCGGATGTCACTCAACGCGCTAACAAACTTCTTGACGGCATAATCCATAGTGGCGAGCGCCGCGCCGAACGAAGATTCGGAGTCTGTCACCCTGCCTCGGAGACCGGAAATCTTCCAGCGCAGGTCTTGCACCGCAGTCCAAACTTGGTCGGGGAATTCTCTCGAATCCTCGACGTACATGAATCTGTGCCCGTCGAGCCACTGGAGGAGATCACGCGCAAGATCATGAGAGAAGCGCACCTCAGCAAGGCGCAGGAGGCTTTGCTCTAGGTCCAGGCCGACCAACCCAGACACGCGCTTCTCATGGTCGCGCTTCCAGGTCACTAGCGTCTGAGCGGGGAAAGCTTCTTCGTCCTGGTCAATCATAGAGTGACACGGCATGCACAGCCACACCGCATTAGCCTCATCGCCGCGAGAGACAACGGACCCGTCCGGCGTACGAACCAGGTCATTACCCCTCGGTCCGCCGTTCAGCCGAGGCGATATGTGCCGCCTGAGCGATAGCGCGGGGCTTTCCCCTGCTCGTCACATACCCTGTCACGCGGAGACAGTCAGGGTTCGAGCAAACATACATAGCCTTGCGCGCGACAGCTTTGCGGACTGCGTCCGTGAAATTTTCCCGTTGCAACTTAGCCATCACTTCTTACCCCCAGAGGTTAGTCCGCTACGGAACTCCACTACACCATCGTCAATACATTGTTTGAGAACGGCAAGCGGGAAGCGTTCTATCACCCTCGCCGCCAGTTCTTCGGTGCGGTTCTCGATGTCGTCAGGGGTCCAAGACTCCATCGTGGCCAGGTCAGAGTTCAGTGACAGTCCATTTCGATAACCGATGCGCCTGCCCTTTGAGTCCTGGCGGTCGCGCTTCTCAGGGAACGACTTGTTGCCGAGGTTGCTGTTATACGCGGTAATGGTGAGGTTGCCGAGCCTATGCTTGTGCTCTTCCTGGACCTGGGCAGCGACCTCCTCGCCCCCGAGCATCTCCTGCCACTCAGCCGGAAGGTTCTCGCCCTGCGGGAGGATATGCTCAATCGTCCAGACAAAACGGTTCTTTTCCTGACGCCACAGGTCGACATGCGTCTCCTTGGTCATGGCGTCCTCGGCCAGCGTCGCGAGGACAAACCGAGCAACGTCGCTGTTCTCCTCGTAGATACGGCCCATGAGGCGGGTGCGAAACTCTTCGTCGGACACCGAGGCCGTGCTCAGCCTCTTTCCGACGACCTCCACCACATCGTGGCCTCGGGCATCACCCACAGTGTCGATGGTTGTCATAAACAACTTCGCCAGTGCGTACGTCTGCGGGTACCCCGTGAGGTTGCGTCGGACAAAGAAGCTCGTGAGGCGGTCTACGACAGTCTCGATGTGTGCATCTGTCAGAGCCAGATCGGACTGCTTCGATATCAGCCACATCAGGAGTACGTAGGACGGCGCGCCCTGAGCGCGCATCAGGCGCTGGAACGACCGGTCAAGGGTAGTCGGCTGATCGAGCTCAACAACGCAGTTGATCCGACCGTAGATCTTGCTCGCCGCCACCAGCGAATCGACGACGCGTTTGAGACCCTGCTCCAGGATCTTCTCGTAGACCCTGATCAGGTTGGACTTCGTGGCGACCGAGGCGTTTGAGACTTCGGGCAACTCAGACTTGAACGCGTTGTAGTAGTGGCGGAGGAAGCGCTCCTGGGTGGAGTAGCTGTCACCGAGGCTGGTCAGCATGTCGTTCCAGTGCTTGAACGCCTCGTCGACGTCCATGATCTTGTTCTTCTCTGACTCGGCGAGAAGGTGATTCTTGATCAGGTCCACCGGCGAGAGCGGCATCCCTCGATTATTCAGGGACTCGAACAGCACGAACGCGTCGGCGTGGTTGGCCACCTCAATCTTCACGATCACCGCCTGCAGGGCTGCCTCGTGCACCCGCAGGGCCGCCTCCGGCTGTGTGATCTTTTCAGTCTCAGCAAGTTGCTGGATCGCGGAGGGAAGTAGCGGTAGCACTTGGCAATCCTGCGGCTAGGGAAGTACGGCTTCCGCTCTCCCTCCACCGGTAGGCCGGCTTCCTCGAGCACCTGGCGGAAGTCGGCGAGGTTGTGGCCCTGCTTCTGCGGCGTCACCCTTGGCTGCTGGTCTGCTTTCCGCACCAACTGCCGACCGAGGTTGATGACATCCGTCCGCGTGTCGTCGTCAAGATCGCCGAGGTGCTCCTTGAGCACCGAATGGACGGCGGCCAACAACAAGGTGAGTGTCGTCAGTCGCTGCTGCCCATCAATGACCTGCAGGATGTTGCCCTCGAGCGTGTCCGTAGTTTGGTCGAGCGTGATGATGGTGCCCAGGAAGTGCGCGCCGTCGGCCTCGATGAGATCTTCGAACAGGTCTTCCCAGTGGGACTTATACCAAGAGTACTCGCGCTGGTAGGGCGGGATCCTGTAGAGCACGTTACCTTCGTGACTGAACAGCGTGTGCACCGGATACTGGTTGGCAGATTTGATCATCGGGGACCTTCCAGCTCACGTGCCCAAATGTGGCTAGACTCCCCATCGCTGAAGTCGCTGACCCTGCCGTACAGGTTGCGTGACTCTGTCACTTCCTACCCCCAGAGGTTAATCCGCTACGGAACTCCACCTCGTGCTGATCAACGGTCCCCAGTCGCAGGTAGCGGAAGCGACCTTTGCTCGGGCGACACTTCCGCATGCTCCAGATCGGGCTCGACTCCTCGCGTGCAACCTCTGCGGGCACCAGGAAGACCCGACCGTCAGCGACAATGTCGCCCCGCAGTACGACGTCACCCCCATCGAACAACCTCAGCGCAGTGAGCGACGAGTCGAGAACAACCAGCCCGAGATGAGTCGCTGACTCATGCAGAACTTCGGTGCGTCCGCCCGCGTCCCACTCGACCGCATCGACACTGCCGCCACCGTCGAGGTCGACTTGGAGGATCGAAGCCACCTTGGCATCCACCCGGACGTCCCCCTCAACGCTTGACACGTCGTAACCTCTGTGCCGCGGACTATGGAGAATTGCGTCAGCGTGTCGTTGGTAGACGGCTTCCGCCACCAATGCCTCGCTGATCGCGCCCCTAACGTGGGCGGTTAGGTCCCAGTGCTCGCTGGTCACTTCTTCCCGCCAGAGGTTAGTCCGCTATGGAACTCCACCACATCTTCACCGCTCATTACCATCCTCAAGGTCAAGCCAAACGCCCCCTTCGAGCTCACTGATCGCTGGCCCTTTCTGTCGACCGCTATACGCCAGGCGAAAGCTGCGATGCCCCTCTTTTCCACCGTCGAACGTCAAGACCCAAGGCACCCCAACGAAGTTTCCCGAAGCGTTGTATTGACGGTAGCCCCCGATCAGCCTAGATAGGGTCCACCGCCCCGTTGCCCCTTCGCTATCCCACCACTTCACAAGGTCCGACACGACTTTCAATGGAATCGCAGGCGGTAGGTAATACGCCCCGTACTCGTCTCGAAGTACTTCCCCGTCTCGCTGCTCCTGTCCGCCGCGCGACTCATCGCCCTCACCTACCGAATTGGTTGAGATCGGTGCGGATTCTGCAGTCGAAGTCGCATTAACCGCGGGCTTCATCGCGCGAACCAATTCACGTGTATCGGATGAACTTGTCGCAGCCTGCCTGGCCAGACCCTCAAGTCGCCGCAGCACCCTTGCTTGACCTTCAGCTTCGAGCTG
The DNA here is from genome assembly GCF_014400405.1 of Brachybacterium sp. Z12. GTDB lineage: Bacteria > Actinomycetota > Actinomycetes > Actinomycetales > Dermabacteraceae > Brachybacterium. The sequence continues at coordinate 2,546,375 of NZ_CP060496.1, forward strand.
CGCAGAGTCAGTTTGAACCTTATAGATCAGCAGGGAAACTCCAACGGCTGCCAGCGCAACACCCCCGAACACCAAACTAAGCAGGTTCCAAACAAGATTATCAGAACCAGTGAAAATCACGCCGTATGCGACCGCGACAGCGACGGTGAAAAGACTGGATCCGAAAGCTCCACAAATCAGCCAAGCAAGACCTGAAGACCCTTCGTGCTCCCCCTTGAGCTCTCACTCACGACGAGTGCCGTACGCCCTCCACGCCCGGGTAGCTTGGTGACGACCCCATCGGTCACGAGGTCGTTGCGGACGCTCCAGTACTCGTCATCAGGCACCTCGAGTAGTTTTCGCAACTCGGCGTTGGTCCTGGGTGTCCCGTCATTCGGAAGCAGCGCAAGGAGTCTCGCTGCAGTGTCACCGGAACCAGTCACTTTTTGCCGCCAGAGGTTAGTCCGCTACGGAACTCCACCACGTCGCCGTCCTTCATGACGTAGTCCTTGCCCTCGATGCGCACCCAGCCCTTGGCCTTGGCCTCGGCCATCGAGCCGGCCTCCATGAGCTGGTCGAAGGAGACGATCTCGGCCTTGATGAAGCCGCGCTCGAAGTCGGTGTGGATGACGCCGGCGGCCTGGGGTGCGGTGGCTCCCTTGGGAATGGTCCAGGCGCGGGATTCCTTGGGGCCGGCGGTCAGGTAGGACTGCAGGCCGAGGGTGTCGTAGCCGACGCGGGCGAGCTGGGCGAGGCCCGACTCCTCCTGGCCGGTGGACTCGAGCATCTCCGCGGCCTCGTCCTCGTCGAGCTCGATGAGCTCGGATTCGAACTTCGCGTCGAGGAAGATCGCCTCGGCGGGGGCGACGAGGTTTCGCAGCGCCTGCTGGGAGGCGGCATCGGCGAGCCCCTCCTCGTCGGTGTTGAAGACGTAGATGAAGGGCTTGGCCGTCATCAGCTGCAGGTCCCGGATCGCGGCGACGTCGATGCCGGCCTCCTCAGCGCCCTGGTAGAGGGTCTTGCCGGTCTCCAGCAATGCCTTCGCCTTGATGACGTTCTTGAGCACGGCGGCGTCGACGAGGCCGCGCTTGGTGTCCTTCTCCAGGCGCTGCATCGAGTTCTCGATGGTCTGGAGGTCGGCGAGGATCAGCTCGGTGGTGATGACCTCCATGTCGTTGGAAGGGTCGGTGGAGCCCTCCACGCGGGTCACATCCGGGTCCGCGAAGGCGCGGGTGACCTGGCAGATCGCGTCGGCCTCGCGGATGTTGGCGAGGAACTTGTTGCCCAGGCCCTCACCCTCGCTGGCGCCCTTGACGATGCCGGCGATGTCCACGAAGGACACGGTCGCGGGCAGCAGCTTCTGGCTGCCGAACACGGTGGCGAGCTCCGCCAGTCGCGGATCGGGCAGCGGGACCATGCCGATGTTGGGGTCGATGGTCGCGAACGGATAATTCGCGGCGAGGACCTCAGCGCGGGTCAGGGCGTTGAAGAGGGTGGACTTGCCGACATTGGGCAGACCGACGATTCCGATAGTAAGAGCCACGGGAGGTGATTCTACGGGACCGGGGTGGGATCCGCCTCGGGCCGAGGGGTGACTTCGCAGACCCTCGCAGGGTCAGGCTCCCGCGACCTCTGGGATCGCGGCGTCGATCAGTGCGATCAGACCCTCGGCGCTGACCGTGCGCACCTCGGTGCTCTCGCCCATTGTGTCCGGGGTGTCCATGGCGAGGACGGCCTCCGAGGTGGCCATCAGGCTGACCTGGACGCCTGCACCGCCACCGTCCGCTGCAGTCATCACCGTCAGTGCTCGGGTGTCGGCGAGCTGCTGCTGCGCGACCTGCTCCTCAGGGTCCTCGAGCGCTGCCGTCGGCCCTTCGTAGACCACCCGGTCCTCGGAGCCCGCGACCTGCGCCTGGTCGATGTAGCGCGCCAGACGCTCCGGCATCGCCGCACGGGTGGGCACGCTGAAATGGTGGTAGCCGTCGGCGGTGACGAGCTCCTCCAGCAGGCCGCCCTCGGGGAACACGTACACCGTGATCGCCGTGGACTGCTCGGACACCCTCCGGGTGAGGTTCATCAGGGCGCGGGGGCGCCGCGCAGAGTCATCAGGCCCGCGAGCGTCCGATCGAGCTGGACGGCTCGGGGCGTCACGGGCGCGCCGGTCGCCAGCTGCTCACCCTCCGGCTCGGCCTGCGAATCATCGAGGGTGACCAGGCCGCGTGCGATCAGCGAGCGCAGTGCGATCGAGGCGGAGACCTCGTCGGCGATCTCGAGCTGGTCGAGGAACGGGGAGCCGGTCATCTGGACCGCGTGGTCGCCGCCGAGGGCGACCAGCTCCTCGTCGGTGAGCACCGCCAGGACCGACGGCGCGTCGGAGGCTGCGGCGAGGATCTCGTAGGCACCAGCGGCATCGCGTTCGGTGAACAGTGCGGGGTTGCTCATGACCTCATCCTATGTGGGGATCTCGGGCCCGCCGCAGTCGGCGGGACGGGGACGGTGTGCTCGGGCCTCAGAACCCGAAGGCGTCCCCGAGCTTGCCCAGGCCGTCGCTCACGTTCGAGGCGACGTTACTGATCCCCTCGGAGACGGTTTCTGCCGCATTGCCGACAGCGTCGCTGACCGTCGAGGCGGTGTTCGAGGCGAAGTCCACGACGTTCGACGCGGCGTTGCTGACGGTCGAGGTGATGCCGTCCCAGTTCTCGTAGACCATCTTGCCGACGTCCATCCCGGCGGAGACGAGTCCGAGGCCGGCACCGACCGCAGCGACCACCGGTGCTGCGGGCCCGGTGAACGGTGCGGCGATCATCAGCGCGCCGGCTGTCGAGAGGATGCCGCTGGAGCGGTCGTACCAGTTGTCAGAGGTGGCGATCTGATGGACGCCCAGACCCACGTCGAGGAAGGGCAGGGCCTTCCCGAGGCCGCTGCCCGCCGTCTTCAGCCACGGCGCGACCTCGTCGAGCTTGTTGAGGTGCTTCAGCGGCTCGAAATTCCCGATCGAGGTGGGCAGGCCAAGCTTCCCGAGCAGCTTCTCGGCGCCCGCCTGCCACCCCTTACCGCCCTTGAAGAGCTCATCGAGGTAGGACTGCTTCCACAGGCCCTCGAGACCGCGCCGGGCAAGTGCCCCGAACTCGTCCGCAGCGGACGGGATGCGAGAGAGGAAGTCAGCGAGCGACTTGGCCTTCTTGTAGATCCCCTGGCCGTCCTTGGCCAGGTCCTTGAGGAATCCTAGCGGGCTGAAAGGCGCATCCCCCTTCCCGATGAGGCCGACATCGGTGCTGCCCTCGCCGCCCACGTCCGAGGCGGTGTCCTGCTCCTCCCGCGTGCTGGCGCAGCTCGTCGGCGCGCCCGGTCAGCTCCTCGGAGCGCAGCTGGAACAGCGTCGAGGCGCCGCTGGACCAGGAATCGCGGAAGCTCTCCGCATCCGGGCCATGCCAGATCGCCGCGTTCATGACCAGGGGTTCCAGGGTGTCTCGGAGCTCGAGGAGTGCTCGCGCGCGCTCCGCAACGCGGTCGGAGTGCTCGCGGAGGGCGGCTGTATCCGCACCCATGAAGCCGTTCATGTCCACCCTCGTGAATCGTTGATCAATACTGTTGAGCGAGTCCCTGCTCGCCCTGCGGCTCCACGATAGGACGCCCCATCGCGGAAGGCGATGGGGAGAACTGCCCATGCTCGGCCCCGGGCCGACTCGTCGGCCTGTCCCTAGACTCGGAGCATGACCGTCTCCCGCGCCGCCATGACCTATGCGACCGCCCTCAACCGCAACGAGCTGTTCGAGAGTCCGGGCCTGCGCCGTGACATCCCCTCCCTGCTCCACCCCGAGGAGGAGGTCCTGCTGGTGCTGCCCGGCGTGGCCGGGGACTTCCCCGACGTGATGATCGCGACCGCCTCCCGTTTCCTCCTGGCCTCCGTCGCCGGCCCCTCAAGAAGGCCAAGCTCAAGCGCGAGATCCCCGCCGCCGAGGTGACGGGCGTCCGTTACCGGCCCGGGCTGTTCTCGCGGATGCGGATCTCTCCCGCTTCGGGGCGCGAGATCGCGATGGTTCCGAACCGCAAGGTCGACGCCGAGCGCTTCGCGCACGATTTCTCCCACCTGATCCGGACCGGCTCCCTGCCCTCCTGAGAGCGTCGGCGCTCTCTCCCTAAAAGAAACAGAACGCTCAACCGCGACCACGGCAGCCACCCTCCCCGGCCCCGTCGGCCGGCTGGAGGCGTGGCTCCGCTCGACTGTCGCACCCCCATGGTCTGCTGGGCCCATGAGCGGAACACAGATGCTCCTGCTGGGCCTGGCCCTGGGCGCGGTACTCGGCGCGGTCACGACCTGGCTGCTGATGCGCGAACGCGCTCGAGCGGTCGAGCTGCAGCAGCGCACGCAAGCGGACTCCAGCGGCCATCTGCTGCGCCTGGCCGATGAGAGGCATGAGCGCGATGTCGCCCGGCGTGATGCCGCTGAGGAGGAGCGGGAGGCGGAGCTCCAGCGCACCCTGGCGCCCATCACCGCCACGCTCGCGCATCTCGAGCGCTCCCTGGCCCGTTCCGAGGCGGCACGGGTCGATGCCGAGGGGGCGCTGCGCTCGCACCTCAGTCAGCTCTCGCAGCGCGCGCAGTCGCTCGAGTCGGGCACCAGCGCCCTCACCGCCGCGCTGCGCGCGCCGACTGCGCGGGGCCGCTGGGGCGAGGTGCAGCTGCGCCGGATCGTCGAGGCCGCGGGGATGCTCGAGCATGTCGACTTCACCGAGCAGCTTCCCGGCACCCGGGCCGACGGGAACGCCGGGCAGCGCCCGGACCTCGTCGTCCACCTCTCCGGCGACCGGCACATCGTGATCGACGCGAAAGCCCCGATGGACGCATACCTGGACGCGACGGAGGAGACCGACCCGCAGCGCGCCGCGACCCGCAGGAAGGCTCACGCGAAGGCACTGCGACATCACGTCGGCGTGATCTCCTCGAAGGCGTACTGGAAGGCTCTCGGGGACACCCCGGAGTTCACAGTCCTGTTCGTCCCCAGCGACGGAGTGCTCGCCGCGGCGCTGGAGACCGACCCCGACCTGCTCGAGGACGCCTTCGCGCGGGACGTGGTGATCACCTCCCCGCCACGCTGATGGCGCTGCTGCGCACCGTCGCCCACACCTGGCGCACCGACGCCCTGAACCGCGATGCGCGCGAGGTGCTCGACGCCGGGCGCGAGCTGCACCACCGCCTGGGGACCTTCACCGGGCACCTCGGCAAGGTGGGGCGCTCCCTGGACTCCTCGGTCGCAGCATTCAACGAAGCCGTCGGCTCGCTGCAGTCCCGGGTCATGGTCACCGCCCGCCGCTTCGAGGACCTGGGGCTGACCGGCACCGCAGTGGACGAGGTCGAGCAGCTCACGCGACGGGCCCGCACCCTCGAGGATGCGGAGATCGAGGATCTCGCCCATGGGGCCGGCCCGGCCGAGACCCGAGGACGCCGAGAGGATCGCGCCGGCTAGCCCGGACCGCACTCACGGGCTTGCCGCACGAGGCGCGCTGATCGCTCAGCGCACCCTGCGCACCAGCACCACCGCACCGATCGTGAGCGCTGCGAGCAGGATCCCGCCTCCGAGCCCTCCCAGCACGACCCACACCAGCGGCGGCACCGAGATCCCGGCGGCCTCCTCATCGGTCGGCGCGTCCTCGAGATCAGGCATGTCACTGCTGTCGGCGCCGCCGCCGTCGGAGGGTTCCGCTGCAGTTCCCGGATCTGCGGCATTGCGGTCCTCGACCGCACCCTGCCCGGTCAGCTCCGGTCCCTTCCCCGGCTCCCCCACCACATCGATGTCGAGCACGTACGGGATCTCGAACAGCTGCTGCCCGGAATAGCTCGAGGGCACCACGGCCACTTGGAGGTAGTAGTCACCCGCCAAGAACGAGGTGCGGGACTCCGTGCCGCCGTCCTCCTGATTGCGGTACTGGATCGGGGCCGCCTGGTTCAACTGCATGGTCGCGCCCGACGTCGCGGCGTGCGAGAAACCGGAGGCGGACGCGTCGGTGGACGGCGGGACGACCGTGTACACGCCATCGCGCAAGGGTGAGAGCATCTTGGCCTGCAGCGTCAGCTCGATCCCGTCCGGGCTCTCGAACTCGCCGAGGGAGAGCGCCGCACGCACCTGTTGCCCGTACTGGGCAGGGACACGGAAGAACTGGACCTCGCCGGGGATGATGGTTCCGCGCATCGGTCCGTCGGCGTCCTGGACAGCGGAGGCGAAGGAGAAGGCAGGCTGGATCTGCTCGCCGTCGGTCGGGACCGCGAGCGGATCCTGCGGGCGTATGTACTTCGCCGCGGGCGGCAGGCCGTCCAGGTCCACCTGCTCCTCGGCGAAGAACTGCACCTCGACCGGGACCGCTTCCTCGAGCGACGGGTCGCCGGTGCGCTCGACCTCGAGCAGCACCGTGCCGCCGGTGCCCTCACCGAAGCAGGTCAGGCTCTCGGTCTCGCCCATGCGCGGGGTCGCGACGGTCGCGGTGATCGGGCCCTGGCCGAGGTCGGCCTCGGCGCGGGCCTGGATCTCCCCGATCCTGCAGTCGGCCCCCGATTCCGAGAGGGTGCGCATGCGCAGCTGGGCGAGGCGGTTGGGCTCTCCATCGCCGCCGGGCAGCACCATGGTCGCTGAGAGGTGGGCGATCTCGCCGGGCGCGATCTGCACGCGGTAGAAGCGCGAGAAGCCCTCACCGTCGTCGATCGCCGGGCTGCCGTGCTCGAGCACATCGAGGTAGGAGCCGGGCGGCAGATCGGTCGCGTCCTCGGCGCTGACGCCGCCGGTGATCGGCTGCCCCTGGGTCGCGTACCCCTGGGTGGCGCGGGTCATCTTCACCAGCAGCTCATCGCGCAGGGTCTCAGCATCGGAGGCGTCGGCGAAGGTGCCGCCGGTGACCTCGGCGATGCAGGCCAGCTCGCCACGGGCGGCCTGCTCCGCTTTGAAGCCGATGGTGTGGATGCGCATCCCGGGATGCTTGCCCGCAAGTTCGCCCGCCACCTCGCACGGGGGCGGCCCGCCGCATTCGTCGATGCCGTCGGAGACCAGCACGATCGAGCGCATCTCCGCCTCGGGGAGAGCGTCGGCCGCTTTCTGCAGCGACAGGCCGATGGGGGTGAATCCGGAGGGCTGGACACCCTCGATCGCACCGATCAGGCGCTCCCTGTCCAGGCCGTCGGGCTCGACCAGCGTCTTCACATCCTGGCAGCCCGCCTCCTGGTCGGCGGCGGTCGCGGCATCTGAATTGCCGTAGGTCATCAGCCCCACGGCGGCATCCTCGGGGAGCATCGGCACCAGGGCCGTGACCGCTTCCTTGGCCACGTCCATGGGTGCGGCCGTCGACGTCGTCGGCCCGCATCGAGCCGGAAGCGTCGAAGACCAGCATCGACGGTGCCGTGCGGCCGGTGTTGAATCCTTCGGCCTGTGCACGCGGGAGAACCGCCGGGGCCAGCACCGCCAGAGCGATCAGGAGGGTCGCGACGAGCGCCGCGGCCAGCGGGCGGGTGAGCGTGCGGGAGGTCACCGGACCATCATGCCGAATCCCGGCATCCCCCGCGGCTCTGCCCCTCACTCGGACGGGGCCGGGCCCGCCTCAGGACTCGGCGGTGGCGGCCTCGCCCGTGGGCTTCTGGCGGGTATCGGCGGCGCCCCGGTTCTTCATCTCCTGGCGCAGTTCCCGCGGGAGCGAGAACATGAGGTCCTCGGTGGCGGTGCGGACCGGCTTCACATCGCCGTATCCGCGCTCCGCGAGCACGTTCAGCAGCTGCTGGACCAGCACGTCGGGCACCGAGGCGCCGGAGGTCACGCCGACGGTCTCGACGCCTCGAACCATTCCTCGCGCAGCTCATGGATCGAGTCGATGCGGTGGGAGGCCTTCGCTCCGGCATCCTTGGCGACCTCCATCAGGCGCACCGAGTTGGAGGAGTTCGGCGAGCCGACGACCAGCACCAGATCGGCGTCCGGGGCGATCTTCTTGATCGCGACCTGACGGTTCTGGGTGGCGTAGCAGATGTCATCGCTGGGCGGTGACTGCAGCGTCGGGAAGCGCTCGCGCAGCTTGTCGACCGTCTCCATCGTCTCGTCGACGCTGAGGGTGGTCTGCGACAGCCACACCACCTTCTCAGGATCCCGCACGGTGACCTTGTGGACGTCATCCGGCGAGTTCACGATCTGCACGTGATCGGGAGCCTCGCCTGCGGTGCCCTCGACCTCCTCGTGGCCCTCGTGGCCCACCAGCAGGATGTCGTAGTCCTGGCGGGCGAAGCGCACCGCCTCCTTGTGGACCTTGGTGACCAGGGGGCAGGTCGCGTCGATGGTGCGCAGGTTGCGCGCTCCTCGGCCATCTCGCGCACCTTCGGGGAGATGCCGTGGGCGGAGAAGATGACGAGCGAGCCCTCGGGGATCTCGTCGACCTCCTCCACGAACACGGCACCCTTCTCCTTCAGACGGTCCACGACGAACTTGTTGTGGACGATCTCGTGGCGCACGTAGATCGTCTCGTCGTAATGCTCCAGGGCACGTTCGACGGCGACCACAGCGCGGTCGACTCCCGCGCAGTAGCCGCGCGGCTCGGCAAGAAGGACAGTTCCGGTGCTCACGCCTCCCATGGTAGGAGGGGAAGCACGCTGGTGGGAGGGCGGTGGGGCAAGACTCACCATCCCTCCACAGCCCGGGCACGTCCACAGCCTCGCGGCTCAGCGATCAGCTGTCCGGCGGTCGTGCCAGAGTGGACCCATGACGCAGACCTCTCCCGAGCCGGGCGCGGACGGCGGCACGGCTCCCCGGCCGGCCCTGGCTCCCACCGCAGCGCAGACCACCCCGGAGAATCCGTGGCCGCTGCGGCAGCTGTCCGTGAAGGTCGGCGAGTACGTGGCGCGGATGTCACCGATCTGGGTCGAGGGCGAGATCGTGCAGCTCAACCGGCGCCCGGGCTCCGGTCTGAGCTTCATGACGCTGCGGGACATCGACGTGGACATGTCCTTCTCGGTCCCCGTGCGCGAGCATGTGCTGCGCGCTCTGCCCGTCGAGCCGGTGCCCGGGGCGCGCGTGGTGATCCACGCCAAGCCCTCCTTCTGGACCAAGCGCGGCACCCTCCAGCTGGAGGCCGACGACATCCGCCCCGTGGGCCTCGGCGAGCTGCTGGCACGGCTCGAGCAGCTCAAAAGGGTGCTGGCTGCGGAAGGGCTGTTCGCCGCATCCCGGAAGCAGCCGCTGCCCTTCCTGCCCCGTGTGGTCGGGCTGATCTGCGGCCGGGAGTCCGCCGCGGAGCGTGATGTGGTGGTCAACGCCCGGCGCCGCTGGCCCGCCGTGCAGTTCGAGATCCGCGAGGTCGCCGTCCAGGGGTGAAGGCGGTGCGTGAGGTCTCCGCGGCCCTGCGCGAGCTCGACGAGCGCGAGGAGATCGACGTCATCATCATCTCCCGCGGCGGCGGCTCCTCGAGGACCTGCTGCCCTTCTCCGACGAGCAGCTGACCCGGCTGGTCGCCGGCGCACGGACACCGATCGTCTCGGCGATCGGCCACGAGGTGGATACGCCGCTGATCGACCTCGCCGCAGACGTCCGCGCCTCCACCCCGACCGACGCCGCCAAGCGCGTGGTCCCCGATATCCAGGCCGAGATCGAACAGCTCGACCTGGGCCGCACCCGGCTGCGCTCCGCGATCCGCGCCCGCATCGAGCGCGAGCAGTCCGCGCTGGATGCGATGCGGTCCCGGCCCGTGCTGGAGAACCCCTCCACCATCCTCGCCGGGCGGGCCGACGAGATCCGCTCGCGCATCTCCCTGGCCCGCACCCTGATCGGGTCCCGCCTGGACCGCGCGGCCGACGAGGTCGATCACCTGGGGCGCCAGGTGCGCTCCCTCAGCCCGCTCGCCACCCTCGAGCGCGGCTACGCCGTGGTGCAGGACGCCGATGGCACCATCATCCGCGCCCCCGAGCATTCCGCTGCGGGCCAGGCGCTCTCCGTCCGGGTGGCGGGGGCCGCTTCGGGGTGGAGCGCACCGAGACCGACCCCTACACCCCGCCTGCACAGCCCGTCCCGTCCAGCCCATCCGCCTCCGAGGAGACCCGATGACCCCGAGCACCAGCCCCGAGAACGATCTGACCGCCGCCGAAGGAGACCCGTCCGCAGGCGCCCCCGATGCCGTCACCCCCGTGGAGGGTGAGCAGCCGCTGCCCGCAGACATCGCCGAGCTCTCCTACGAGGCCGCTCGTGACCAGCTGGTCGAGGTGGTGCGCCGGCTCGAATCCGGGCAGGGCGGGCTCGAGGACTCGATCGGGCTGTGGGAGCGCGGCGAGATGCTCGCGCGCCGCTGCCAGCAGTGGCTGGACGGCGCCCGCGAACGACTGGACGACGCCGTGGCAGCCCGCCGCTCGGAGGGCTCCGCCGAGCGGTGATCAGTACCGGTGGGGAAGACTCGCTCAGCCGATGGATGCGAGCGCTGAGCTCGCGAGCCCCTCGAGCTCTGCCTGCTCCGCATCGCCATGGACGAGGAAGCCCCAGCCCTCCCCCTCGCAGGAGATGCCGAGCTGCTCAGCGCCCTGCTGACCACCGCTGAGCAGCGTGCACTCGGTCCCGTCGATGCTCAGCTCGTCCTGGACTGTGCTGCCCGGCAGAGCGGCGGAGAGCATCGGAGAGCTCACCTCCGACTCCTGAGTGAGGGTGACCAGCTGTCCCTGCGGATCGCTGTACTGCACCACCCAGCGGGGGCTCTGCCCATCCGTGTAGCGCGCTGAGCGTTCGACCCACCCCTCCCCCATCTCGGGCACGGCCACCGGGAACGGTGCATCCCGCTGGGCGCGCTCCGCACTCGCTGCGACATCCAGCTCAGAGTTCTCGAGCGGCTCGCGCTGCAGATCGCTGCCCACCCCGAAGAACCCGATGCCGACCACGACCACCACGGCCATCGTCAGTCCCAGCGCCCACAGCATGTTGCGCAGGACGGTGTTCTTCTTCGACGGCAGCTCGTAAGCGGACTTCGGCTGCGGCCTCGGCGCCGGGGGCGCGGTCCGCTCCGGCTCCGCAGGGGATTCATGGTGGGCATCGTGCATGTCGCCCATTGTCCCTGTTCGCTCGCATCGGGCCTCCCAGGGTGAGGCGTGCCACCGCGTCGGCCGCCCCACAGCAGGCCGCCCCGCATCGAACGCGCACCGCGGAAGAGCATCCCACCCCCGACTCTCTCGTTCGCCCTGCCCCGCGAAACCTGCGATGATCGAGCGGTGACCGCGAGATTCCTCATCGTCGGAGAAGCACTCACCGATATCGTCGTCGAAGCCGACGGCGCACGTAGAGAGCACCCCGGCGGATCCCCCATGAACGTGGCCGTGGCGCTGAGCCGCCTGGGCCATCCCACCGACCTGCTCACGCGCATCGGCGACGACGCGCGCGGCGACGCCATCCGAGCCCATCTCGGTGAATCCGGGGTGCGGCTGACCCCGGGCAGCTCGGTCTCCGCGCCGACCTCCACCGCGCTGGCCCGATTGAATGCCGACGGCGCCGCGACCTACGAGTTCGACCTGCTCTGGGACCCAGACCCGTCGGGACTGCCCGCCCACGTGGAGGCGGTGCACACCTCCTCGATCGCCGCGGTGCTCGAACCCGGCGCGGAGACGGTGCTCGATGTGCTCCGCCGACGCCGCGAGAGCTCCACCATCAGCTACGACCCCAACGCTCGGCCCTCCCTGATGGGCGAGGCGGCACAGGTGCGCGAACGTGTCGAGGCGAGCATCGCCCTCAGCGACCTGGTCAAGGCCTCGGACGAGGACGTCGCCTGGCTGTACGGCACCGACGATGTCGAGGACGTCGTCGCCGGATGGCGCGATCTCGGCCGGCGCTGACCGTCCTGACACGTGGCGCCGAGGGCGCCGTGGGTTTCGTCCGCTCGGGCCGTGTGCAGGTCTCTCCCGTCGTGGTCGACGCGGTCGACACCGTCGGCGCCGGAGACACCTTCTCCGCCGGGATCCTCGACGCACTGGCGTCGAAGAACCTGCTCGGGGCCCCTCAGCGCCCAGCCCTCGCCGCGATGACGAGCGATGAGGCCGCCACCGTGATGCAGCACGCCGCCGCCCTGGCCGCGATCACCGTCTCCCGCGCCGGCGCGAACCCGCCCTGGGGCCACGAACTCACCTGACTCGCCGCCGGGAAGCTGCTCCACCGGCCCGGCCGCCCCCACAGCCCGACCCGTTCACCGTCCCTTCTCACCGACCCACCGCACGACGACCCTCGAGGGAGGCCCTCCATGAACCAGTCCACGCCCGCCGCGCAGCAGGACGGCTACCGCATCGAGCACGACACGATGGGCGAGGTGCGCGTCCCCGCGGCCGCCCTCTACCGGGCACAGACCCAGCGTGCGGTCGAGAACTTCCCCATCTCCGGCCAGGGGCTCGAGCCCGCACACATCCACGCCCTCGCCCAGGTGAAGAAGGCCGCCGCCCGCGCGAACAGCGCCCTGGGTGTGCTGGACGCGGACATCGCCGACGCGATCGTCGCCGCGGCCGATGCCGTCATCGCCGGCGAGCACGACGACCAGTTCCCGGTGGACACCTACCAGACCGGGTCCGGCACCAGCTCGAACATGAACATGAACGAGGTGCTGGCGACCCTCGCCACCAACGCCGGTGTGGAGACGCACCCGAACGACCACGTCAACTGCTCGCAGTCCTCCAACGACGTGTTCCCCACCTCGGTGCACGTAGCCGTCACGCAGGGCGTCGTCGAGAAGCTGCTGCCCGCGCTGGACCACCTCGCCGTGTCCCTCGAGACGAAGGCCAAGGCGTGGAAGAACGTGGTCAAGGCCGGTCGCACCCACCTGATGGACGCGACCCCCGTGACCCTCGGGCAAGAGTTCGGCGGATACGCGGCCTCGATCCGCTACGGCATCGAGCGCGTCGAGGCGGCGCTGCCCCGCACCGCGGAGGTCCCCCAGGGCGGAACCGCCGTGGGCACCGGGATCAACACCCCGATCGGCTTCCCGCAGAAGGTCATCGCGAACCTGGTCGAGCAGACCGAGCTGCCGCTGACCGAGGCCCGCGACCACTTCGAGGCGCAGTCCAACCGAGACGGCCTGGTGGAGATGTCCGGCGCACTGCGCACCATCGCCGTGTCCGTCACCAAGATCTGCAACGACCTGCGCTGGATGGGCTCCGGCCCGAACACCGGCCTCGGCGAGATCGCGATCCCCGACCTCCAGCCGGGCTCCTCGATCATGCCGGGCAAGGTCAACCCCGTGATCCCCGAGGCCGTGCTCATGGTCTGCGCGAAGATCGTCGGCAACGACGCGGCCATCGCGTGGGGCGGCGCACAGGGCTCCTTCGAGCTGAACGTGCAGATCCCGCTGATGGGCACGAGCCTGCTGGAGTCGATCCGCCTGCTCGCCAACGCCTCCACCGTGCTGGCGGACAAGACGGTCGACGGCCTGGTCGCCAACGAGGAGAAGGCCCGCTTCTACGCCGAGGCCTCCCCTCGATCGTCACCCCGCTCAACAAGCTCATCGGCTACGAGAGCGCCGCGAAGATCGCCAAGCACGCGGTGGCCGAGCGCATCTCCGTGCGAGAGGCCGTGATCGCCCTCGGCTTCGTCGAGCGCGGCGAGCTCACCGAGGAGCAGCTGGACTCGGCCCTCGACGTGCTGTCGATGACCGCGCCGAAAGCCTGATCCGCAGCTGCGGCGGAAGGTGCGGCTCGGCCCCTGCGGTCGTGACGGCGACTGAGCCGCTGCGGCGATTGCGCCGGCCGTCCTCGCGAGGAATGGGCGCTCCACCTCCGGGTGGGGCGCCCTTCGCAATGCCACATCGCACGCACGGGTGCCCCGCGTGCCGGTACCCCCATATACGGCCCCTCCAGCACGAATAACACCACCCCGCGCAGCTCAGCCCTGCCCTTGCCGTGCGGGACCGCACCCCTGCCGACTCTGCTCCGCCCACCCGCCGGTGCTTGACCTGGAGCGCACTCCAGGGAGTTGGCTCAGGGCATGTGGATCCTTCTGCTCGTGCCCTTCGCACTCCTCGCCCTGTCCCAGCTTCTCGCCCTGGTGGCCTTCACTCAGGCCGCACCCACCACCGGGCTCTCCTCGGCGGCGCTCGGAGTGCCGCTACTCGCCTATCTCGGGGCGGCCCTGCTGAGCGTGGGCGCCGTTGGCCTCGCGGCCGTGCCCGAGCGGATCTCCGCCGCGGGACCGCGGGAGCCTCTGATCGCGGTAGCGACGCTCGCCGGTCTCCTGATCTGTGCGGCACCGCTGGTATGGGGGCGCTCCATCGGGGATTTCCATCTCAGCCACCATCTGGTGCGAGCCGCCGGCGTGGCGCTCGCACTCGTGCTGTACTCCTGGTATGTCACTTCCCATAGGTGAAGTCTCCCGACTCAGTGGAGTGAGCCCCGATGCGCTGCGCTTCTACGAGCGCGAGGGGCTGCTCCCAGCGGTACCTCGGAGCAGCGGCGGTGCCCGACGCTACGATCCAGCCGTCCTCGACCAGCTGAGGGTGATCACCGCGCTGCGCGGCATCGGCTTCGGACTTGCCGAGGTGCGTGACCTGCTCGGAGCGAAGACCTCCCCTACTGTGCGCGGTCGCGTCGCCGCGGCCCGTGCGAGCCTCGAACGGATGGACGAGCTCCTGGACGAGAAGGAGTGCCGCCTCGCCGACGCCCGTACGCAGCTCGCGTCATGGCGCGCCGAGCTCGACGCGGGAGAACCCTGGCCCGATACCCCTCTCCCCTGGTGAACATCCGCGTTGACCACCCGCGACGCTCCTGCTCGCTCACGGACGTGGCGCGTCGAGGTGATCGCCACGTCGGAGGATTCCCAGCAGCATCTTCTCGGTGCTCTCCCAGTCCAAGGACACCTGTTCCCATGACAGCCTGGTCACACGGAAACCACGTGAGGTGAGGTACAGGTCGCGCGCACGATCCTTCGCATAGCTGAGCGGGTCGTCGTGGAACTCGCGGCTGTCACACTCGATCACCCAGCTCCTTCCCACCAGCAGGTCCATCCTGCGCAGACCATCCGGGAACCGGGCCTGCGGCGTCACCGGGAATCGCCGGGACTCGAGCCACCACCGCACGAGCGTCTCGGTCCCGGACTCCGCATCAGATCGGAGCCGTGCGAACCGCCGACGCAACCGCACCGGCAGCGACGCCACGATCTGCTCCACGGCTCTCGGAGTGAGCTTTCCTCGGTGCATCGCAGACTCGAAGAGCACCGCCGCCTTCTCGACCGGGAGGCAGCGGGCCGCGTGGGCGAGCACCATGTCCAGGTCAGGGACGGGATCGTGGTTCGGCCATGCAGTCAGGTGAGGGCCGTGCAGGATCAACTGCTCCTTCCTGCCCAAGGTGATGATCTCGGACTTCCGACGACGCACCGGATAGGCGGTCCGGCCCGTCAACGTCGGGTCGGTGAGCGGCCGACGGGGACGGAAGACGTGCGTACCCCCATGGACCGGAGTCCAGATTCCGTGGAGCGACGCGGCGTCGAGGCAGGTGGGCCGGAGACCGAGCTCGAGCAGCGCGACGATCCCGGGTGGTGCGCCCGCCCTGAGGTACCACGGAGCGACGGTCGACACCGCTCCGGTCCGCACCCAACGTCGAAGATCCTTCGACTGCGCCCCTCGCGCGAATGAGGCTCTGGTGCTCGATTCCGCTGATCTTCACCTCATCGATCTGACCACTTCGCGTGGCGAGCTTACAGAGGCCTCACCGGAATGTGCACGGCGTGGAGGTGGGGAGGGGCAGTGGGACTGACGGCCGCCGCGCACGCAGAGGTGGGGAGGAACCGTGGGACTGACGGCCGCCGCGCACGCACGGGTACTCAGCGTGCACACGACCCCGTATACGGTCCCCTCAGCACACTCAGCACCACTCCTCGCGACCCAACTCCGCAGCCGGGCCCCGAGTACCTGCCTCCGCGCCGCTCCGCCTCACGGGATCGGCTCGTCCAGCACGTGGGTGACGAGCTCGGCGACCTTGGACCGCTCGGAGCGCTGCAGCGTGATGTGCGCGAACAGCTCCTTCTCCTTGAGCGCCTCAACCACGGAAGCGATCCCGTCGTAGCGGCCGATGCGGAGGTTGTCGCGCTGGGCGATGTCGTGGGTGAGCACCACGCGGGAGTTCTGGCCGATGCGGGAGAGCATGGTCAGCAGCACGTTGCGCTCGAGGGACTGCGCCTCGTCGACGATCACGAAGGCGTCATGCAGGGAGCGGCCGCGGATGTGGGTCAGCGGGAGCACCTCGAGCATGCCGCGGGAGAGGACCTCTTCGATCACGTTCTGGGAGACCATCGAGCCGAGGGTGTCGAACACCGCCTGGCCCCAGGGGCCCATCTTCTCGCTCTGGTCGCCGGGGAGGTAGCCGAGCTCCTGGCCGCCCACGGCGAACAGGGGGCGGAACACCATGATCTTGCGCTGGGTGCGGCGCTCGAGGACCGCTTCGAGACCCGCGCACAGTGCCAGGGCGCTCTTGCCGGTGCCGGCGCGGCCGCCGAGGGACACGATGCCGATGGACTCGTCCTGCAGCAGGTCGATCGCGACTCGCTGCTCGGCGGAGCGGCCGGCCACGCCGAACACCGTCTGATCGCCCTGGACCAGCGTCACCTGCTTGTCCCGGGTGATGCGACCCAGGGCGGAGCCGCGGGGGCTGGTGATGGTCAGGCCGGTGTGCATGGGGTGGTGGGCGACCTCGGGGATCTCCACGGTCTGCCCGGCGTAGAGGTCGGTCGTGGTCTGCTCGTCCACGGCGGCGGTGACCATGCCGGTGTAGCCGCGGTCGCGGGCGAGCTCGGCCCGGTACTCCTCGGCGTGGACCCCGGAGGCGGAAGCTTTGATGCGCATGGGCAGGTCCTGGAGACCAGCACCACGTTCTTCCCCTCGAGCTGCAGGTTCTTGGCGACGGCGAGGATCCGGGTGTCGTTGTCGCCGAGGCGGAACCCGTCGGGCAGGGAGGCGGCGCTCATGTGGTTGAGCTCGACGTGCACGTGGCCGCCATCCTTGCCGATCGGCAGCGGCACGGAGAGGTTCCCATGCTGTTCTCGCAGGTCGTCGAGGATGCGCAGGGCCTGCCGGGCGAAGTAGCCGAGGTCGGGGTGGTGCCGCTTGGCCTCGAGCTCGGTGACCACCACGATCGGCAGCACGATGTCGTGCTCGGCGAAGCGGTGCAGGGACAGCGGGTCGGAGAGCAGCACGGAGGTGTCCAGGACGTAGGTGATCACGCCGGTCTCGATCTCCGCAAGCATCTGCTGTGCGGCGCCGGGTCGCAGGGAGGGCACCACCGGCGCACCGTCCGGGTTCGCAGCTCCGATCACCGCCGACCCGGTGCTGGAGCCGAACGATGCCATGCCGTCGGTGGCGGGCATCGTCTCGCGCGCAGTGGTGGTCTCATCCATGGGAGCCTCCCGAGATCGAGCGGATGCCTGGACCATAGCCCCGCCGGCGCCCGCCATCGGGCGCGTCCCGCAGGGTGCGGGTACGACGTTCACCCGATCGTCATCGGGCGTTCTGCCGAGCTCCCGATACCTCCAGTGTGCCACCGCTCACACCGCGGGCCGCGCAGGCGCTCGGGCGAGTTCAGGCACCGAAGCGGCGTTCCCGGCGGCAGAAGTCCCTCAGCGCACGCAGCAGGTCCACCCGGCGGAACCCGGGCCAGTAGGTCTCGCAGAACCAGTACTCCGAGTGCACGGACTGCCACAGCAGGAAGCCCGAGAGACGCTGCTCCCCGGAGGTGCGGATGATGAGGTCGGGATCGGGCTGGCCGCGGGTGTAGAGATGCTCGGTGATCGACTCGACGCTGATGGCCGAGGCGATCTGTTCGCCGTCCAGGCCCAATGCGGCCTGTTCGCGCACGAGCTCGCGCACGGCGTCGACGATCTCCTCGCGCCCGCCGTACCCGATGGCGACGTTCACGGTGAGGCGGGAGGCGGGAACGGTCTGCTCCTGGGCGCGGGCGATGCCTGCCCGGACCTCCTGGGGCAGCGCTTCGGCGTTGCCGGTCAGGCGTACGCAGTATCCGGCGTCGATGATCTGCTCGATGGTGTCGGCGATGATCTCGTAGAGGGCGACCAGCTCTTCGGGCGGGCGGCGGAGATTGTCGGTCGAGAGCATCCACACGGTGATCAGGGGGATCTCGAGGTCCTCGCACCAGGAGAGGAACTCGAGGATCTTCGCGGCGCCCACCCGATGGCCGTGCTCGGTGGTCTCCCCGCCTCCTTGGCCCAGCGGCGGTTGCCGTCGACGATGACGCCCAGGTGCTGCGGGAGCGAGAAGGCTTCGAGCTCCTTGGTGAGCCTGCGCTCGTAGACGCGGTAGAGAAGACCGTCGTCGTCCATCGCAGCCTCCGTTCCGTCCTGCTGGTGATCGTGCCTGCGCGGCGCCGCTTACCTGCGTCGCCCGCCGCTGTGGTGCTGTGCCGCCGACGCGGACTTCGGCGCGCACTCCTCCATTATCGATCACGCCGCCCGAGGTCCTGACGAACTCAGGAAATCGACACCGGATGCGCACAGCGAGCACACGACCAACCTACGGCCCCGTAAGTTACGGTGATCCCATGAACTCCGGACGCCGCCGAGGGCACGACCCGCACTCCGCCGGGAGCCTCCCCGACTCTCCCGATCACTCCGAGGACCACCCGTCGCTCGAGGATCCCGCCCCTCGTGAGATCGTCGACGCGGTCTCCGAGAGCGGCCGCACGGAGCTGCCCGGCGACGAGGATCTGCCCACCGCAGAGGCCTTCCCCTTCGCTCCGCGCACCCTCACCCGCGCGATGGCACGCCGTGCCACCCAGCTCGGGCTGCAGCTGCCCAAGCCCCGCCTGCGGGGGACGCTGCACCTGATCGCGTTCCCCACCTCGCTGGTGCTCGGGCTGCTGCTGGTGGCGGTCGGCGAGACGTTCCTGATCCGCCTGGCCTGCGCGGTGTTCGTGCTCACCGCAGGTCTGCTGTTCGGCATCAGCGCCGTCTATCACCGCGGCACCTGGACCCCGCAGAAGGCGATCATGCTGCGGCGCTTCGACCACGCGAACATCTTCCTGATCATCGCCGGCACCTACACGCCGCTGGCAGTGTCGATGCTCGAACCGCGCCCGGCGATCACCCTGCTCTCGATCGCCTGGGGAGGCGCGCTGATCGGGGTGTGCTTCCGTCTGTTCTGGACCGGGGCGCCGCGCTGGATCTACGTGCCCGCCTATATCGCGCTGGGCTGGGTCGCGGTCTTCTACATGCCGCAGCTGCAGGCCGGGGGCGGATGGGCCGTGGTCTGGCTGCTGGTGATCGGCGGGCTCGCCTACACCGCGGGCGCGGTCATGTATGCGCTGAAGCGTCCGAACCCCTCACCGGCGTGGTTCGGGTTCCATGAACTCTTCCATGCGGGCACCCTGATCGGCTTCGGCTGCCACTTCGCGGCGGTGGCGGTCGCCGTCAGCTGAGCGGGCGCGCGCTCAGCGGCGCTCGTCGCCCTCCGGGGCGCCATCCTCGCCGTCGGCCGACTCGATCGGCCCAGCGGCCGGGCCGTCCGCGCCGTCGGCCGACTCTGCGGCATCAGCCGCATCGTCGGCCGTGCTCTGCTCCGCGGCCGCCTCGGCCTCCGCGCGCTCCTCGGCCTCCATGCGCTCCTTGACCCTCGCCTGCGCCTGGATGCGACGGGTGTGGCGGGTCATGCTGACCCCCAGCAGCACCACCAGCACCGCGAGCACGAAAGCGGCGAAGAAGCCGGGCAGGCCCGGGGAGACGGTGACGGAGTTGAGCTCTCCGCCGTCCGAGGGGTTGGGGGCTGCCAGCAGCACGCCGGCGCCCAGGAAGAGATCGGCGGCGCTCATGGGCGGGCCTCCACGTTCTCGTGGCGCAGGCCTGCGAACAGGTCGGTCTCGGGAAGTTTGACCCCGATCCGAGAGATGTGGAGCTCGTAGTCCTCGGTGCCCCACGCCGCGGTCTCCGCGTCGTGCGAGATGCGGAAGAAGGGACCCTCGGGATCGACCTGGGTGGCGTGCGCCCGCAGTGCATCGTCCCGAACACCGAGGAAGTCGCGCACGTCGACGCGGGTGGTGAGCAGGCGGTCCTGGCTCTCGTCATAGTGCTGGAGCATCTGGTCGAGAGTCTCGTTGGGCGTGCCCTCGGTGCGCAGGTGGCGGGCGACCGCCGAGAAGCGCTGCCGGTGGAAGCCGTTGATGTAGTAGAGCTTCGCGATCGACCAGGGCTCGCCGAGCTCGGGCGCGAAGTCAGGATCCGCGGCGAGGTCGAAGGCGGCCACGCTGATGCGGTTGACCTGGATGTGGTCGGGGTGCGGGTAGCCGCCGTTCTCGTCGTACGTGGTCATCACGTGGGGCCGCAGGCGGCGCACCGCCTCGACCAGCGGGCGCACGGCCTCCTCGATCGGGGTGGCCGCGAAGCTCCCGGCGGGCAGCGGGGGCAGCGGGTCGCCCTCGGGAAGGCCCGAGTCGACGAAGCCGAGCCATTCGTGGTCCACGCCCAGGATCTCCTTGGCCCGTTCCATCTCCTTGCGGCGGATCTCGGGAAGAGCCTCGATGGTGACGGTGGGGTCGTCGCGCAGGCGCGGGTTCAGCACGTCGCCGCGCTCACCACCGGTGCAGGTGATGACCGTGACCTGGACCCCTTCCCGCGCGTACCGCGCGGTCGAGCCCGCGCCCTTGGACGATTCGTCGTCCGGGTGCGCGTGGACGGCCACCATCCGCAGGGGTTCATCGGGGGCGGGCAGCAGGACGGTCACGGGACTCCTCGGAGACGGCAGGACAGGGACGGGATCCACAGGGGTGGTGCGGGCGCCTTGCGCGCGCGGCGGGAAAGGGTCGCACCGGCGTCCGATCCTACGCCACCACCTCTGGACGGAGCCGGTGCCCTTCAGTGCGGGCGGCCGACGGGCCCGGGCACGACGTGACGGGTGCCTCGCGTCTCGCCGCCGGGCTCACGGGAACAGCACGGGCGGGTCTGGGAGACTGTGCCCATGAACGATGTCAGGGATCGACAGGCGGACCGCTACGGCGGGCCCTTCGTCAGCCGCCGCACCGCACGCCTCCTCATCGGGCTGGTCGCCGCGGTGTTCATGGCTGTCGTCGTCTACGTCGGAATCCAGGCCTCGAGCAGCCCGGTGAAGTCGGAGATCCTCTCCTACGAGCATCTCGCCGATGACGTGATCGCCGTCGACTTCGTGGTGACGATGGATCCGGGCACCGAGGCGAGCTGCCGGGTCCAGGCCCTGAACAAGGGCCGGGCACAGGTCGGTTTCGTCGAGGCGACGATCCCTGCTCAGGAGGACCGTCAGAGCGCGCACCACGTCGAGATCTCCACCCAGGGCGACGCGGTCTCAGCGGAGGTCGTCAGCTGCTCTGCGCTCTGAACCCGCCCGGCAGAGGGCTCCCAGACAGGCCGGCAGACAGCAGAGCCGGGTCCCCGCAGGTGATTACTCGGTGCGCGTAATCGTTCCGAAGGTCCCCGGGAAAGCGTTCTGCTGCGTGTAAAGTACTCGGGAACCGGCACATCGCCGATTCATCATCACCCGCACACGGGGCGCATGAGGACATGTGCCCCGTGATTCGCGTATGGGGGGTCTTTCTCCCGATGCGCACTACTGAGGACGACAGGAGTGACCCCATGAGCAGCCAGCCTGATGCCGCCTGGCTCACCCAGGACGCGTACGACCGTCTGGCCAAGGAGCTCGCTGAGCTCGAAGGTCCGGGTCGTGCCGAAATCACCGAGCGCATCGCCGCGGCTCGTGACGAAGGGGACCTCAAGGAGAACGGCGGATATCACGCCGCTCGTGAGGAGCAGGGCAAGATGGAGTCCCGCATCGCGGATCTCCAGCGTCTGCTGAAGAACGCCGTGGTCGGCGAGGCCCCGCGGGACGACGGCGTCGTCGAGCAGGGCATGGTCGTGGACATCTCCATGGCCGGCAAGCAGCGCACGTTCCTGCTGGGCAACCGGGAGATCGCCGACGGCGACGACGACCTCGAGGTGTACTCCTCGGAGTCGCCGCTAGGTAGTGCGCTGCACGGCGCGAAGGTCGGCGACACCGTCGACTACACCGCGCCGAACGGCAAGTCGTTCCCGATCGAGATCCTGAAGGCCACGCCCTACAAGGCGTGAGCCCGCGGCGCCGGCCCTCACGGGCTGAGCGCATGCACGTACGACGAAGCCCCCGCCCCCGGCTGCTGCCGAGGATGGGGGCCTTCGTCGTCGTGCGAGCGGGAAACCCGCGCGGGCTCAGGCGTCATGCCCGCGATCCGGGCCCGGCGCGTCGTGCTCAGCTGCGCCGCCGTCATCCTCCCGCGAGGTCTCGGGGTCGCCGCCCGCGGCGTGGGCTCCGGGGCGGTGAGCGGCGCGGCAGCCGCGCCCGTGCCCGCGCCCGTGCCTGCGCTCGTGGTTGCAACGGCCTGACGCCGCGGGGAGAGGCGCAGCGAGGGGAGTACCGGAACGGCGAGCTTCATCCCTCCGGAGCCGCCCGAGGCTGGGGCCGGGGCCGGGTGTTTCCGGGTGAGCGCGGCGAAGTGCTCCCGGCCGGCCCGGTCCTGCCCGAGGTCGGGGCTCGGATCCCTGCCCACCACGTACAGCAGGGTGGCGTTGAGGAAGGCGAGCAGCGGGATCGCGAACAGCGCCCCGGGGATGCCTGCGACCATCGCACCGCCGGCCACTCCGAGGAACACCGCCAGCGGATGCAGTTCGACGGCCTTGCCCATCAGGAACGGCTGGAGCACGTTGCCCTCGACCTGCTGCACCACGAGCACGATCGCCAGCATGATCACCGCACCGACCCAGTTGTTCAGCACCAGCACCAGCAGCACCGCGATGGCGCCGGAGGCGATCGCACCGACCAGCGGGACGAAGGAGAACAGGAACACGAGCAGCCAGATCGGCACCGCATAGGAGCCGAGCCCCAGTGCCACCATGCCGATCGCGATGCCGAAGGCGTCCACGGCGGCCACTAGGATCTGGGTGCGCATGTACGCCGACAGCGCCTTCCAGCCGCGGCGGAATGCCTCGTGGGTGGGGATGCGGGCCGCCGGCGGCAGCAGGCCCACCACCCAGCGCCAGATCCCTGCCCCGCCTGCGAGCAGGAAGAACAGGGTGAACAGGCAGATCACGATGCCGGTGACGACGTTGCCGAGCACCGCCGCGGTGCTGAGCGCGCCGCTGACCAGCTGACCGGAGTACTGCTGGAGCTGCTCGAGCCCCTCGTCGATCGCCGCGTTGATCATCGGCGTGTCGATCTGGAAGGTGGCGGTCGCCCAGTCCACCAGTCCCTGGAAGCCCGTGACCGCCTTCTCCTGGATGTCGGCGAACTGCGCGAACAGCTGCCGCCCTGCAAGGGTGAACATCCCCGAGATCACCAGCAGCAGCCCCAACAGAGCGACGCCGCTGGCCGCTCCGCGGCCCAGGAATGTGAAGCGGGTCAGCACCTTGACCACCGGTGTCAGCAGCGCGGCGAGCAGTATCGCGATCACCACCGGGATGACGATGGTGGTGATCTGCAGCAGGCCCCAGAGGATCAGGGCCGAGGCCGCGACGACCACGATCAGGCGCCAGGACCAGGCCGCTGCACGGCGGACGCCGAGCGGGATCTCTTCCACCTCCGGCGCGAGGCTCGTGGCCCGTGGGGTGGGGCGCAGCTTCGACATGGGACTCCTTCCGCGAGCCACGGCGGCTCAGGGGGCATCCTAGTCGCGGGCACCGTGGCGTCAGCACGCGGGCACAGCCGGGAGGCCGACGAAGGTCGGCCCCCGTCTCGCCGAGCGACGGGCATGGGATCGGCACCCTGCGCATTACCGTGGACGCATGCACAGCGACCATCCGTCACCCTCCCCGAGCTCCGTGCCCCCGATGCCCCTCCCGCAGCGCCCCTCAGCGCCCCGCGCCCGGTTGACGGCATCGCCGCACCGATCGCCGCCGACGCCGCTGTCCCGGACCACACCGCCCTGTCGATCCGGGGGCTGCGCAAGTCCTTCGACAAGACCGAGGTCGTCCACGGGATCTCGCTGGATGTGCCTCAGGGGTCGTTCTACGGGATCGTGGGACCCAACGGCGCCGGCAAGACCACCACCCTGTCGATGGCCACCGGCCTGCTGCGCCCGGACGCCGGCGCCGCCCTCGTGCTCGGTCACGATATGTGGGTCGAGCCGCAGCGGGCGAAGGCCCGGCTCGGGGTCCTCGCGGACGGTCTGCGTACCTTCGACCGGCTCACCGGCCGCGAGCTGCTCACCTATGTGGGGCTGGTCCGCGGGATGAAGGCCGACGTGGTCGAGGAGCGTATGGAGTCGCTGCTGTCGGCCCTGGACCTCGCGGGTGAGGACGGCAAGCTCGTCGTCGACTACTCCGCCGGCATGACCAAGAAGATCCTGCTGGCCAGCGCCCTGCTGCACGCACCGCGGCTGCTGGTGCTGGACGAGCCGCTCGAGGCGGTCGACCCGGTCTCCGCCCAGGTGATCCGCACGATCCTCACCGCCTATGTCGCCGGCGGCGGCACCGTGGTGCTCTCCAGCCACGTGATGGAGCTGGTCGAGGGGCTGTGCAGCCACGTCGCGATCATCGCCGGCGGCGAACTGATGGCCGACGGCACCCTCGACGAGGTCCGGCAGGGCGGCAGCCTGGTGCAGACCTTCATCGATCTGGTCGGCGGCGGCGACGTCGCGGAGGGGAGCCTGTCGTGGTTGGAGTCCTGAGCAGCGAGCATGTCGCCACCGCCTCAGCGACGGGCGTCCACCACGGTGAGATCTCCCAGAAGTCCCTGCTCCGCCTGCAGCTGAAGCTCAAGTGGACGCTGTGGAAGCGGTCCTACCGCAAGAACATCGGCAAGCTCATCGGCACCATCTTCGGGGTGCTGTACGCCCTGGGCGGGCTCGTGGGCCTGGTGTTCCTGTTCCTGGGGACGACGCTGTGGGCCGGGGAGGGCTCCACCTTCCCCTGGTGGTGCGAGGGCTCGGGGCCCTCACCGTGCTGCTGTGGTTCTTGATCCCGGTGGTCGCCTTCGGGCTCGACGACACCTTGGATCCACGGGCCTTCGCGCTCTTCCCCCGCAGCGCGAAGGACCTCCAGCCGGGTATGTTCGCCGCCGCGGCGCTGAGCCTGCCGAGCCTCTTCACGCTGCTCGCGATCGCGGCCGCGACCGGATTCGAGCTGCTGTGGCTGATCGTGTTCGGTCAGAGCGCAGCGTGGATCATCCTCGGCGCTCTGGCGCTGATCCCGGCGAACCTCGCCGCCTTCGCGCTGTGCCTGCTGCTGCCCCGTGCCTGGTTCGCGCATTCGGCCAGCCGCTCCTCGTCCCGCAGCGGCCGCGAGGTGGGCGGGATGCTCGGCTTCCTGCTGATGTTCGTGGTGATCTACGGCTTCTCGCTGGGCATGCAGCGCATCGGCGACATGAACTTCGCCCTGCTGGAGCGCTGGCTGCCCGGGATCGTCGAAGCTCTGGCGTGGACGCCCATCGGCGCGCTCTTCTCGGTGCCGATGGATCTCGCCGGGGGGCGGGTGCTGACCGCACTGCTGCGCGCGGTGATCGGCGCGAGCACGATTGTGCTGGTGTGGCTGTGGTGGAGGCGATCGATCGATCTCTCCCTCACCTCCGCTCTCTCCGGGGACGCCTCCTCGGGCGACGCCAAGGTCTCGCCGCTGGTACCGCGGTTCGTCCCTGCCGGCGCCTTCGGTGCCGTGATGGGCAAGTCGCTGCGCTACTGGCGGCGCGACACCCGCTATCTCGCGGCGCTCGGCCTCTACCCGGTGATGATCGTGTTCTTCGTGGCGATGGGGTTCATGCTCCCCGAGTCGCGCCCGATGATGCTCGGGATGACGATCTTCATGTGCGGGATGAGCGGGATGAGCCTGGCCAACGAGATCGGCTTCGACGGCCCGGCCGGCTGGGTCAACATCGTCACCGGGCTCCCGTCGCGCGCGAACCTGCTGGGTCGCATCGCCGCGATGGCGCTGCTGATGGTGCCCGGCGTGGTGCTGGTGACGGTCACGATCCCGCTGCTGTACGGGATGCCGCAGCTGCTGCCGATGACGGTGCTGGGCTCGCTGGGGACGATGGTCTGCGGCTGGGGGATCTCGATGGTGGTGGGGGCGATGCTCCCCTACCCCAGCTCGGCCCCCGGCACCAACCCGATGAAGGACAAGTCCGCCTCGAGCTCGAACGCGATGATCGCGATGACGGTGGCGATGCTGGCCGTGTTCGTGCCGCTGCTGCCTGCGCTCGGCGTGGGCATCTGGGGCGCCGTGGTCGGCAGCATGGCGCTGACGGTCCTCGCCGGCGTGCTGGCGCTCGTCGCCGGGGCGGTCGTGTTCCTGGTGGGCCTGCGGATCGCAGTGGTGCGGATCGATGCGCGCTATCCGGACCTGTTCCAGAAGGTCCGCGCCCACGTCTAGGACAGTGCGCGCTCCATCACCAGCGCGTCGATCCGTCGGCCGCGGATGCGGTAGTACCCGCGCCGACGGTCGATCTCCCGGTAGCCCGCGGCGGCGTAGAACGCCCGGGCCCGGGAGTTGTCCTCCCGCACCTCGAGCAGCATCCGCCCGGCCCCTGCCGAACGGGCCTGCTCCTCGCACCAGCCCAGCAGCGCGCGGCCGATGCCGGCACCCTCACGGCGCGTGCCGATGGTGTGCAGGTCGGCGAGGTCGCCGGCGAGCATGATCCCGGCGTAGCCGAGCAGCGCACCGTCGGCCTGCGGCCCCTGCGCGGCCAGGACGTAGCGGCGGTCGGGGTGCTCGATCTCGGCGGCGAGCTGGAACACGTTCCAGGACTCGTCCGGGAACAGCTCGAGCTCTGCGAAGGCGATTTCCTCGACGTCCTCGATCGTGACGGGGCGCAGCGCCCAGTCCGTGTCCGTTCCGGGCGACTCCGCGGTGCCCGGCGTCTGAGCGTCGCCGACCATCTCAGCGGCCCAGGGCGCTCTTGCGCGCGGTGGGCTTGGCTGCGTCGGGCTCGCGCAGGTACATCGGCTCGGTGCTGCTGAGGTCCTCTCCGCGAGCGCTGAGCTCAGCGGCGGCGAGCAGCAGGTGCCCGGCGTCGACGTGCACCAGATCAGCGGTGGCGGGCAGCAGGTCCGGGTAGATCCCGGTCCCGGAGCCGACGAGGATGTCGCAGGCGGTGAGCTGCTCGCCGACCTCGGCGGGGGCGTCGACCGCGGGGTCGGCGGTCCGGGTGACCTCGCCGTCCGCCTCGCGGCGGTAGCGCGCGTGGTACACCTCGCGGCGTCGGGCATCGAGAGCGACCCCCACCGTCACCGGACCGTCCTGCGCGGGCCCGTGAGCGGCGAGCGCCTGATGGGCGAGGGCGTCGAGGGAGCTGAGCCCGTGCAGCGGCACGCCGAGCACCGCGGCGATGGAGCGGGCGGAGACCAGGCCCACCCGCAGGCCGGTGAACGGCCCGGGGCCGCGGCCGACGATGACGCCGGTGAGCTCTGCCCGCTCCGCACCTGCGGCGCGCATGGCCTCGTCGATCAGGGCCAGCAGCACCTCGTCGTGGTGGCGGGACCGCTCGTCGGCGCGGACCTCGAGGATCTCGGGGGCGGGGCCGGTGAGCTCCCCGCGCGCGACGGCGACGCTCACCGCACCGGAGGTGTCGATTCCCAGCAGCATCAGCGGTTCCCCTCGGTGGGCGCGGCGACCCGTTCGGTCGTGGTGGTCTCCCCGGCCCGGCGGTGCCGTCCGGGCCGGTGATGGTGGCCAGTGCCGCCTCGAGCCGGAGCACGGCCGGCTCGTCCCAGCGGGGCCCGCTCGGGGTCAGGCGCAGGGTGCGCGGCTCATCAGGGTCGTCCGGGTCATCGACGTGGTCGGGCCGTTCGAGCTCGATCAGGAGGTACGAGTCCACGAGGTGCTCGACCCGGTCGCGGCCCCACTCCACCACGGTGACGGCCCGGTCGAGGTCCGCCTCGAGGTCGAGGTCGTCGATCTCCCCGCCGCCGCCGAGACGGTAGGCGTCCACGTGGACCAGGTCGGGGCCCTCGCCGAGGCTGGGGTGGACGCGTTCGATGACGAAGGTGGGCGAGGCGACGGGGCCGCGCACGCCCAGCCCGGCGCCCAGGCCCTGGGTGAAGGTGGTCTTGCCGGCGCCGAGGGGGCCGTCGAGCACGAGCATGTCCCCGGGGCGCAGCACTGCGGCCAGTGCACGTGCCACCGCGCGGGTGCCCTCGGCGTCACGGGTCCGCACGGGCAGTGCGTTCACGACCGGACCTCGCGGGAGACGCGGCCGGAGACGGAGGTGAGGATCTCGTAGGGGATCGTCCCGGCGGCCCGGGCCCAGTCTTCGGCGGTGGAGGCGGCGGGGGCGTTCGGGGCGCCACCGGCGTCACCGAAGAGGAACACCTCGTCGCCGGCGCGGGCCTCGGTGTCGGGGCCGAGGTCGATGACGATCTGGTCCATGCTGATGCGTCCCACCTGCGGTGCGCGGCGGTCACCGGACTCGGTGCGGACGATCACGCCGCACTGGTCGCTGCCGGTGCGGTGCAGGCCGTCGGCGTAACCGATCGGCACCAGTCCCAGGCAGGTGCGGCGGTCGGTGGAGCGGATGCGGCCGTAGCCGATGCTGTGCCCCTCGGGCACCTCTTTGATGAGGGCGAGGCGGCTGGTGAGGGTCATCGCCGGTCGCAGCGGCACGTCCGTGGGGACCGGCGGGTAGCCGTACAGCGCGATGCCGGGGCGCACGATGTCGCGGTGCAGATCGGGGCGGGTGAGCGTGGCGGCGGAGTTCGCGATGTGCTGCAGCGGGATCGGGCCGACCTCCTCGGCGAGCGCCTCGCAGGCCGAGTCGAACAGCTCCACCTGCTGATCGGTCGCTGGATCGTTCGGGTCGTCGGCATTGGTGAGGTGGGTCCAGGCGGCGGTGAGCTGGATGAACTCGTCCTCCCACATGGCGGCGCCGATCTCATGGATCTGCCAGGGCAGCACCCCGTTGCGGCCCATGCCGGTGTCGATCTTCAGGTGCACGCGGGCGCGGCGGTCGGCCTGCCGCGCCGCCTCGGAGACCAGGGTCAGCATCTCCGGGGAGCCGACGGCGACGTCCACGCCGGAGCCGAGGACCTCGGGCAGCACGGTCCTCGCGGTGTGCGGCTCGTACAGCCAGGTGAGGATCTGCGCGTCGAGCCCGGCGCGAGCGAGGGCGAGGGCGCTGGCGGGGTGGGCGACGCCGAGCCAGGTGGCGCCGCCTTCGATCGCGGCGCGGGCAGCGGTGAGCATTCCGTGGCCGTAGCCGTCGGCCTTCACCACCGCCATCAGGGCGGTCTGCTCCTCGAGCAGGGTGCCGAGCGCGCGGGTGTTCTGGGTGATCGCCGAGGGGTCGATCACGGCCCGGTTGGGCACGTGCCGAGGGTCCTCGGCAGGGATCGCGATGGTCATCGGGCTCCTTGGATCACGTGGGCGTCCGCCAGGATAGTCCCGATCGTGGCGGGCAGGTGCGCGGCCACCTCGAGGGCGACCAGGGGCTGGAGGCCGTCGCGGGAGGCGAGGCGGCCTGCACGGCCGTGGAGGATCGCGGCGAGCGCGGCGGCGTCGGGGCCGGTCAGGCCCGCGGCGAGGAGGGTGCCGAGCACCCCGGCGAGCACGTCCCCGGTGCCGGCGGTCGCCAGCTGCGGCGTCGCGTCGTCCTGGGCGCGCAACGTCCCGCCGTCCCCGGGCGCGATGAGGGTGATCGCACCCTTGAGCAGCACTGTCGCGCCGGTGGCCTCGGCGGCGGGCCGGGGCGAGCAGCGCACCGGGCAGCTCGGGGTCGAGGTCCAGGCGGCGGGCCAGGCGCTCCGCCTCGCCGCGGTGCGGGGTGAGGACCACGTCGGGCCCGAAACGGTGCTCGGCAGTCAGCACATCGAGGGCGCCGGCGTCGATCACGCCCCGCTCGATGCTCCCGCCCGCGGTGCCGCCCTTCCTGCGCAGGCGGTCCACGCCGGCGGCGGCGCGGGGATCGTCGGGTCCGAGCCCGGGCCCGACGACGAGCGCGTCGGTGCGGCCCACAGCATCGAGGTCCACGGCATCGGCGCCGCCGACGGCACGTTCGATGCGGTGGCCGACGACTTCCGGCCGCTCCCGCAGCACCAGGTCGAGGACCTTCTGCGGGGCCAGGCAGCGGACCATACCGGCGCCGGCGCGGGCGGCACCGGAGGCGGCGAGCACAGCGGCACCCGGGTACTGGTCGCTGCCGGCAGCGAGCGCGACCACGCCGCGGGAGTACTTGCTCGCCTCACGGCCCGGTCGGGGCAGCAGGGCACGGGCATCGGAGTCCTCGAGCCGGAGCACGGAGGGCGCCGCAGGCAGGTGCGGTGCGATCCCGATGTCGACGAGGTGGAGGGCGCCGGCGCGCTCGGCGCCGCCGGGCAGCAGCAGGCCGGCTTTGACCGCCCCGAAGGTGACGGTCTCGCTCGCGTGCAGGGCCTCGGGAGCGGCCTGTCCCGTGGTGGCGTCGACGAAGCTGGGCAGGTCCACCGCGATCACGGGGACGCCGCGTGCACGCACCACAGCCAGCAACGGGGCGAGGGCCGCGGGGACGTCGGGGCGGCCGCCGAGGCCGAGGATCGCATCGAGGACCAGATCGGTCTCGGCGAGGTGCTCCTCGAGCATGCCCGGAGCGGTGTCGGCGAGCGCCATGAGCGTGCCGCCCGCAGTGCGCAGCGCGTCGGCGCCCTCGGCGTGGACTCGTTCTGCGGTGGTCAGCGCGTCGGCGGCGATCCCCGGCTGCGCAGCATCGCGGCGGCGTGGAGCCCGTCGCCACCGTTCGCACCGGCACCTGCCAGGACCAGGACCTGCGGCGGGGCAGTACCGGTGGCACTGCCGGTGCCGGTGGTGCTGCCGGTGCGGCCGTCGGATGTGTCCAGACGGGCGGAGACATGGTCTGCCAGTGCCCGGGCGGCGCGGAGCATGAGCGGCTCCCCCGCGGCGAGCAGGGGCGACTCGGCGTCCCGCACCGTCTGGGCGTCGTAGGCGCGGATCATCGTGGCCGAACCTCGTCGGCGGCGGCTCCGGCTGCTCCCGGTGTGCCCGCCTCGCGCTCGGCGACGACGATCGCGGTGGCGATCTCCCCGTCATGGGAGAGGGACAGGTGCAGGTGTGCGACGCCCTGTGCCTCGGCGGCGCGCAGGGTGGCACCGCGCAGGCGCAGGTAGGGGCGGCGCACTTCGGTGCGCTCGACGGTGACGTCCTGCCAGGAGAAGTCTCCCGGGGCGCCGAGGGCCTTGCCGACGGCCTCCTTCGCGGCCACGCGGGCGGCGCGGGAGGCGGCGGACAGGCCTCGTTCGGAGGGGGTCAGCAGCCGCTCGAGCAGGGCGGGGGTCCGCTCCAGCATCGCGCTGAGCCGCCCGATCTCGACCACGTCGATGCCGACACCCGCGATGGTGCCGTCGTCACGGGGTGCGAAGGCCCGGCCGCCGAAGCTGTCATCGGGGCCGGGCCTGTGCGTCGCGGTCGGGAAAGTGCTCACCCCGGCAGTATCACACCCCGAGCTGGGCCTTGTGGAGGTGCCAGGTCACTCCACGGTGACGGACTTGGCGAGGTTGCGGGGCTGGTCCACGTCCAGTCCCTTCGCGGTCGCGAGCTCGCAGGAGAAGATCTGCAGGGGGATCACTGTCAGCAGCGCGGCGAACAGGGTGCGGGTGGCGGGCACCCGGATCACCTCATCGGCGTAGGGCAGCACCGCGTCGTCGCCCTCCTCGGCGATCACCAGGGTGCGGGCGCCGCGGGCGCGCACCTCCTGGATGTTCGAGACCACCTTGGAGTGCAGGGAGTGGCGGCCGTTCGGGGAGGGGACGATGACGAACACCGGCTGCCCCTCCTCGACCAGGGCGATCGGGCCGTGCTTGAGCTCCCCGGCGGCGAAGCCCTCGGCATGGATGTAGGCGATCTCCTTGAGCTTGAGCGCGCCCTCCATCGCCGTGGGGTAGCCGACGTGGCGGCCCAGGAAGAGCACGCTGGTGGTGTCCTTCATGTCGCGGGCGAGCTGCTCGACCTGTGCGGAGCTGTCCAGCACCTGCTGGATCTGGTCCGGGATCTGCTCGAGGTCGCCCATCAGCGCAGCGATCTCGTCGGGGTAGAGGTTGCCGCGCGTCTGGGCGAGGAACAGGCCCAGCAGGTAGCAGGCCGCGATCTGGCCCAGGTAGGCCTTGGTGGACGCGACCGCGATCTCGGGGCCGACGTGCAGGTACAGCGCGGCGTCGGCTTCGCGGGGGATGGTCGAGCCGCGGGTGTTGCACAGCGCGATCACCTTCGCGCCCTGCTCGCGGGCGTGGCGCACGGCCATCAGGGTGTCCATGGTCTCGCCGGACTGGGAGATCGCGACGACGAGGGTCTTCTCGGTGACGACGGGGTCGCGGTAGCGGAACTCGTGGGCGAGCTCCACCTCGGTGGGGATTCGGCACCAGTGCTCGATGGCGTACTTCGCGACGGCGCCGGCGTTGGCGGCCGTGCCGCAGGCGACCACCACGATCTTGTCGATGCTGCGCAGCACGGAGGGGTCGATGTCCATCTCGTCCAGCTGGAGCGAACCGTTCTCGAGCCGCCCGCGCAGGGTGTCGGCCACGGCGCCGGCCTGTTCGTGGATCTCCTTGGCCATGAAGGAGTCGTAGCCGCCCTTCTGTGCGGCCGCGGCGTCCCATTCGATCGTGTAGCGCTTGGCGTCGGTGACCTCGACGCCGTCGAAGTCGATGATCGCCACGGAGTCGGCGCTGACGGTGACGACCTGGTCCTGACCGATCTCGAGGGCCTCCTTGGTGGAGTCCACGAAGGCGGCGACGTCGGAGCCGAGGAAGTTCTCCCTCCCCCAGCCCCACCACGAGCGGGGAGTTGCGGCGGGCGGCGACCACGGTGTCCGGGGCGTCGCGGTGCACGGCGAGCAGGGTGAAGGCGCCCTCGAGGGAGGCGGCGGCGCGGCGCATCGCCTCGGTGAGGTCCCCGGCCTGCTCCATCTCGCGGGCGATCAGGTGCGCGGCCGCTTCGGAGTCGGTCTCGGAGGTGAAGGAGTAGCCGTCGGCCTCGAGCTCGGCGCGGAGGGAGGCGAAGTTCTCGATGATGCCGTTGTGCACCACGGCGATCTCGCCCTCGCGGCCGCCCAGGTGGGGGTGGGCGTTGGTGTCGGTGGGGCCGCCGTGGGTGGCCCAGCGGGTGTGGGCGATCGCGACACCCCGGTGGTCTCGGCGGAGTCGGCGAGGGCCTCGCGCAGGTTGGCGAGCTTCCCGGCGCGCTTGGTCACGTGCACGGTCCCGTCGTCGATCACCGCGACGCCCGCGGAGTCGTATCCGCGGTATTCGAGGCGGGCGAGACCCTGGAGGGCGACGTCCACGGGACGAGAAGAGGGGGCTGAGGCGCTGGGGCCTGCGTATCCGACGATTCCACACATGCCGATCACGCTAATGATCCCGTCTCCGGATCTCGCGGCCGGAGCCGTTTCGGTGCGAGTCCTTCCTCACCTCCGGAGGGGTCGCTGCATGCGCGTGGCCGAACCTGCGCATGACTGGTCAGATTCGCGCACGGGCACCCTCGGCCCCTCTCCGCGTGGTTCCACGGCGCGTGTTCCAGACCTCGTCGGGCATCGCCGGGGCGAGGTGCCGGGCCCGAACGGGTCTCATCTCACAGCGCCGTGGACGGGAAGTGCCCGCGGTACTGGAACAATCAACTCCATGAAGGCCGGTTCAGCGTCGAGCACCGTCACCCCGTTCGAGGAGATCTCACGGGAGGACTGGGCGAGGCTGTCCCGACAGACCCCCTGCCGCTCTCCGAGGACGACGTCACCCGCCTGCGCGGCCTGGGCGATCGTCTCGACCTGCAGGAGGTCGATGCCGTCTACCGGCCCATCTCGCGCCTGCTGAACATCCAGGTCGCCGCCGCCCAGGCGCTGCGCCGCGACCGGGAGGACTTCCTGGACCAGCATCAGCAGCGCACCCCGTACGTGATCGGTGTGGCCGGGTCGGTGGCGGTCGGCAAATCCACCACCGCGCGACTGCTCCGGGAGCTGATGGCGCGCTGGCCGAACACCCCTCAGGTCCAGCTGGTGACCACCGATGGCTTCCTCTACCCCAACGCCGAGCTCGAGGCGCGCGGCATCATGCAGCGCAAGGGGTTCCCCGAGAGCTACGACCGGCGCCGCCTGCTGCGCTTCGTCGCCGATGTGAAGGCCGGGCACGAGCGCGTCGAGGCGCCCGTCTACTCGCACCTGACCTACGACATCCTCGAGGACGAGCGGGTGGTGGTCGAGAAGCCGGACGTGCTGATCGTCGAGGGGCTCAACGTGCTCCAGCCGGCCCGTCCCCGCCGTGACGGCCGCCTGGGGATGGCGGTCTCGGACTTCTTCGACTTCTCCGTCTACGTCGACGCCCGGATGGAGGACGTGCAGCGCTGGTACGTGGACCGGTTCCTGAAGCTCCGGCGCACCGCCTTCTCCGATCCGCGCTCGTACTTCCGCCGCTACGCGGAGCTCACCGACGAGGAGGCGAAGGAGACGGCGCTGGGGATCTGGCGCTCGATCAACGGCCCGAACCTGACCGAGAACGTGGTCCCCACGCGCGGCCGCGCCGATCTGGTGCTGCGCAAGGACGGCCAGCACCGCGTGCACTCGGTGCTGCTGCGGAAGGTCTAGCCCTCACAAAAAGACACGCCCGCCGAGACCACCGATCCCTTCCAGTTCTGGCAGGAATCCGCGTTCTCGACGGGCGCGTCCCAGAGGCCATCGGCGGCGGGCCCGCCAGGATCGGGTCAGAGCCCGACGCGCTCCCGGACGATGCCTGCGAGGCGCTCGGCGATCTCGGTCGCCTGCTCGTCGGTGGGGGCCTCGACCATCACGCGCACGACCGGCTCGGTGCCGGAGGGTCGCAGCAGCACACGGCCGTGCTCCCCAGCTCCGCCTCCGCCGCCGCGATGGCGTCGGAGACGCCGCGGTCGATGGTGGCCTTGGCCTTGTCGATGTTCTTAACGTTGATGAGCGCCTGCGGGAGGCGGGTCATCACGTTCGCGAGCTCGCGGGCTGTGCGGCCGGTCTCGGCCATGCGCTGCAGCAGGTGCAGGGCGGTGAGCTCGCCGTCACCGGTGGTGGCGTGCTCGGCGATGATCACGTGCCCGGACTGCTCACCACCGATGGAGTAACCGCCCAGGTTCATCTCCTCGAGCACGTAGCGGTCCCCCACGCCCGTCTGGCCGAGCACGATCCCGTGCTCCTTCATCGCGATCTTGAGCCCGAGGTTGCTCATCACGGTCACCACCAGGGTGTCGTCGTGGAGCTTGCCGCGCTCCTTGAGATCCAACGCCAGGATCGCCATGATCTGGTCCCCGTCGATGATCTCGCCGTCGGCGGCGACCGCGAGGCAGCGATCGGCGTCGCCGTCGAAGGCGACACCGATGTCGGCGCCGTGCTCGAGCACCGCGGCCTTCAGCGGGCCGAGGTGGGGAGCCGCAGCCGTCGTTGATCAGGCCGCCGTCGCTGCGGTCACCGATCACGTGCACCGTCGCCCCGGCGCGGCGCAGGGCGTCGGGGCCGGAGAGGTACGCGGCACCGTTGGCGCAGTCCGCGACCACGGTCAGGCCGGTCAACGGACGGTCGACAGTCGAGACCAGGTGCTGGACATACGCCTCGACAGCACCCTCGTACCGAGAGATGGTGCCGACGTCGGTGCCCTGCGGGCGGTCCCACTCCTCCCCGAGACGGGCCTCGATCGCGTTCTCGACCTCGTCGGGCAGCTTGGTGCCGCCGCGCGCGAAGAACTTGATGCCGTTGTCAGGCGCCGGATTGTGCGAGGCGGAGATCATCACGCCCAGATCGGCGCCGGTGGACTGCACCAGGAAGGCCAGGCCAGGGGTGGGCAGCACCTCGGCGTCACACACATCGACCCCGGCGGCGGCCAGACCCGCGCAAACCGCGGCGGAGAGGAAGTCGCCGGAGGGGCGGGTGTCGCGGGCGACGATCGCCTTGGGCCGCGTGCCACCGAAGGCACCCAGGGTGCCCAGCACGTGGGCCGCGCCCACGGACAGCTCGACCGCGAGCTCCGCGGTGATGTCGCCATTCGCGCGTCCGCGCACTCCGTCGGTGCCGAAGAGTCGTGCCACAGGGTTCTCCTCATGGGGATTCGGGGGTCAGCAGGCCCCCGCGAGCACGGCCGCGCGAGCAGGTCGCGCACAGGAACCGAGCCGGAGGTCCGCTGTGAGACTACCCGCTGGAGGGGGCCGTACTCCTCAGATTCCTCGTCACCGAAGCGTTGCGCCGGTTACTTTGGAGGGATGTCCGATCCCGTCCTGCTCCCTCGCCTGCTCCCCTCTGCGATCAGCCATCATGTGGGCGATCGCACCGCGAGCAGGGGCCTCGGTGCGGCCCGTGCGGGCCGTGTCACGGATCTCAGCTGGGATGCAGGGGCCCTGACCGTCTCGGCGGAGGTCTCCGAGCAGGACGGCGCAATCCATCACGCCGACGTGGTGCTGGCCGAGTACGAGGAGGATTCCGTCTCGCGCCGCTTCCACACCCCGGGACCGGGTGGCCTGTGGCGGCCGCGCAGCTCAGCCTGCGACTGCCCCGTCGGCGAGGCCTGTCTGCACGTCGCGGCGACTCTCTACCGGCTCAACGACCTCGGATCGCAGGCGATGCGGGAGAGCCCGCCCGCAGAATGGCGCAGCGTGCTGCGCCCGCTGCTGAGCTCTGCGCAGACCACCGACGCCGGCACGGCCTCGCTGCCGCGCCCACTGGCCCTGCGCTTCGACCTCGAGGCGGGCACCACCGGAGCCGGCACCTCCCGTCACCATCGCGAGATCGCGACCCCCGCACACGTCGAGGCAGGTGCCGAGCTGTGGCTGGGGATGCGGCCCCTGACCCGGGGGCGCAAGGGCGCCTGGATCAAGGGGGACCTGTCCTGGCGCACCTTCGAGTTCCGCCTCGCCGGTCGCGAGTACGACGCGGCCCACGGTGAGGCGCTCACCCGGATCTTCGCGGCGGCCTCGGTGGAGCGCTCCTACTCCAGCGGCGCGATCGACCACCTCTGGCTGAACTCCATCACCTCCCCGCTGCTATGGCAGTCACTCGAGCATGCCCGCACCGCAGGGGTGGAGTTCCTGCCCGGCAGCGGCCTGGCCGCCATCGACCTAGTGGCGGACGGCGACTCCGGGCTGGACCTCCAGGTCGAGGAGACCACCGGAGAGCTGCACATCAGGCCCCACCTCACCATCGCCGGAGCACAGACCACGCGCGGCCGGCTCCTGGGAGGCTCCGGGGTGCTCGACGTCGAGCCCACCGACGACGACCTGCTGGCCGCACGGCTCGCGTCGCTGGGCTCCTCGGTGCCGCGCGCTCTGCGCACCCTGCTGCAGCGTCGTGAACCGCTGGTGATCCCGGCCGAGGACCGCCAGACCTTCCTCGAGGTCGCGTACCCGCAGCTGCGGACGCTGACCACCATCTCGAGCCTCGACGGCAGCGTGGAGCTGCCCGCCGCCCGACGGCCCGCCCTGCACCTCACCGCCGCCTACGCCACCGGCGACCGGCTGTCGCTGCGCTGGTCCTGGCACTACTTCGACCCGGACCGGCGCCTGCCGATGGACCAGCGCCAGGGCGCCCACCGCGACCTTGCCCACGAGGACGAGGTGATCGCCGCCGCGATGACCCTGTGGCCGCTGGTCGCGACCGACTCCCCGAGCTGCTCAGCGGCACCGACACCGCCCTGTTCACCGAGCACGTGCTGGACGAGCTCGCCGCGATGGACCACGTCGAGGTGGAGATCACCGGCACCCGCCACGCCTACCGGGAACTCGATGCGGCGCCGCAGGTCCGCATCACCCAGCAGGCCTCGCCGGGCAAGAACGACTGGTTCGACCTCGGTTTCGAGATCACCATCGAGGGGCGGCAGATCCCGTTCCCGAGCCTCTTCGTGGCCCTCGCCCAGGGCCGCAGCAAGCTCCTGCTCCAGGACCGCACCTACTTCTCCCTCGATCACCCGGCGTTCGACACGCTGCGCGAGCTGATCCGCGAGGGTGAGGCGCTCGCAGAGTGGGAGCCGGAGCATCAGCAGATCTCCCGCTTCCAGGTGGACATGTGGGACGACCTGCAGCAGATGGCCGACGAGACGGTCACCAGCGAGGACTGGAGCTCGACCGCTCTGTCCCTGCGCACGCTCGAGGATTCTCCGCCGCCGGAGCTCCCCGCTCCCTGCAGGCCGAGCTGCGGCCCTACCAGCGCGAGGGCTTCACCTGGCTCTCCTTCCTGTACTCCCACCGCCTCGGCGGTGTGCTCGCCGACGACATGGGCCTGGGCAAGACCGTGCAGACCCTCGCCCTGATCGCCCGCGCCCGTGAACAGGATCCGCAGGCCCCGCCGTTCCTGGTGGTCGCCCCCGCCTCGGTGCTGCCGGTGTGGCGGCGCGAGGCCGAGCGCTTCGCCCCGGAGCTCGA
The DNA here is from genome assembly GCF_014400405.1 of Brachybacterium sp. Z12. GTDB lineage: Bacteria > Actinomycetota > Actinomycetes > Actinomycetales > Dermabacteraceae > Brachybacterium. The sequence continues at coordinate 2,584,644 of NZ_CP060496.1, forward strand.
GGTGCGGGTGCTGGACCGCACCTCCGGCTCGCGCGGTACTGATTTGCCGGCCGCTGCGATCGGCGCTGACCTGCTGGTGACCAGCTACTCGGTGCTGCGGATCGACGAGGAGGAGTTCGCCGAGGCACGGTTCCAGGGCTTCGTGCTCGACGAGGCGCAGTTCGTGAAGAACCGCCGCTCCCGCACCCACCGCGCGGCGAAGGGAGTGCGGGCCGACTTCCGCCTCGCGATCACGGGCACTCCGATGGAGAACTCACTGGATGACCTGTGGGCGATCCTCGACCTGGTCTCCCCGGGCCTGCTGGGTACCGCGATCGGATTCCGCAAGCGCTACACCCTCCCGATCGAGACCGGTGACCATCCCGGGCGGATGGAGCTGCTGCGTCGGCGCATCCGGCCCTTCCTGCTGCGACGCACCAAGGAGCTGGTCGCCTCGGAGCTGCCGGAGAAGCATGAGGAAGTGCTCAGGGTGACGCTCTCGCCCGAGCACCGCGCGGTCTACGACTCGGTGCTGCAGCGTGAGCGGAAGAAGGTGCTGGGCCTGATCGACACCGACCTGGACCGCAGCCGCTTCATCGTGTTCCGCTCCCTGACCCTGCTGCGGATGATGGCGCTGGATCCGTCCCTCGTCGACGCCGAGGCCTACGCCGACGTGCCCAGCTCGAAGCTGGAGGCGCTGTTCGACCGGCTCGAGGAGGTCATCGATGGCGGACACCGGGTGCTGCTGTTCAGCCAGTTCACCTCCTACCTGGACCGGGTCGCCGCTGAGCTCGATCGGCGCGAGGTGCGCTACGCGCACCTGGATGGATCGACCCGCGACCGCGACGCGGCCGTGACAGGATTCCGCGAAGGCGATGCGCCGGTGTTCCTCATCTCGCTGAAGGCCGGCGGCTTCGGCCTCACCCTCACCGAGGCGGACTACGTGTTCCTGCTGGACCCGTGGTGGAACCCGGCAGCGGAGAACCAGGCCGTGGACCGCGCCCACCGCATCGGTCAGGAACGCCAGGTAATGGTGTACCGGATGATCGCCGAGGACACGATCGAGGAGAAGGTGCTCGCCCTGCAGCAGCGCAAGGCCGAGCTGTTCGACGCCCTCACGGACGGCGGCGAGGCGTTCCGCTCCGCCGTGACGGCAGAGGACCTGCGCGAGCTGCTGAGCTGAGCAGATGTTGGCTGAGCTGAGCAGATCAGCTGCTCAGCTGGGCTGAGCGCCGGCGCCCGCCCCGAGCCCAGCACCCGTAACCGACCCGCGCCCAGCGCCAGCGCCCCACCCCGAACGCGACGATGCCCCCGACCCGGAGGTCGAGGGCATCGTGCGTCCAGCGTGAGCGGTGCGGAGCATTGCCCCGCACAGATCAGCGCCCGATCAGCGCTTGGAGTACTGCGGAGCCTTGCGGGCCTTCTTCAGACCAGCCTTCTTGCGCTCGATGATGCGATCATCGCGGCGCAGGAAGCCGGCCTTCTTGAGGGTCGCGCGGTTGGACTCCTCGTCGATCTCGTTCAGCGCGCGGGCCACGCCCAGGCGCACGGCGCCGGCCTGACCGGACGGGCCGCCGCCGTGGAGGCGGACCATCACGTCGAAGCGACCCTTGAGGTCGAGCGCCGTGAACGGGTCGTTGACCTCCTGCTGGTGCAGCTTGTTCGGGAAGTACTCCTCGAGGCTGCGGCCGTTCAGGGTCCACTGGCCGGAGCCGGGGACCAGGCGCACGCGAGCGATCGCGCGCTTGCGACGACCGGTGCCGTAGCCCGGTTCGATCGCGGACTGGCCGGCGCCGACAGCGGCTTCGCCGGTCGACTCGGTGGTGAAGCTCGAGGGTGCGGACTCGTCGGTCACGGCCTCGAGGTTTTCGGTGGTATCGGGGTGGTCTCAGTCACGGTTCTCCTTGGTTCGTCCGTGCGGCAGGGCGGAGTGGCGGGACACCCGCTTACTGCGCCACCTGATCGATGGTGAAGGTAACGGGCTGCTGAGCGGCATGCGGGTGCTCGGAGCCCGAGTAGATCTTGAGCTTCTTGATCTGCTGATCAGCAAGCTTGTTCTTGGGGAGCATTCCGCGGATGGCCTTCTCCACTGCACGCTCGGGGTTCTTCTCGAGCAGCTCGGAGTAGGGCATGCTGCGGAGGCCGCCGGGGTAGCCGGAGTGGCGGTAGGCGAGCTTCGCCTCCCGCTTGTTTCCGGTCAGCGCAACCTTGTCAGCGTTGATGATGATCACGAAGTCGCCTGCATCCACATGGGGTGCGAAGACCGGCTTGTGCTTTCCCCGCAGGAGCTGGGCAGCCTGGGAAGCGAGCCGGCCGAGGACGACATCCGTTGCATCGATGACGTGCCAGGAGCGCTCGACATCGCCGGGCTTCGGGGTGAACGTACGCACTCGTGCCTTCTTCTCTCGTCGTGGTGCCCGGGCGGCGGGTTGCCGTCCAGACACGGTTCGATGGACCGTGGGCACGCTTCCTTCGGGTAAAAGCATGGCCCCTGTGGCTGCGCCCGGCCCGCTCCGCTCACGACGCGACGGCGGTCCTGGATGGGTGAGATTCCCTTTCGCGCCGGACTTGGGAGAACGGCTGCGGAATTGGGCACACATCGAGGCACAACGACCGCCCATCCTACGGGTCTGCGGAGTGGAGCGTCAACGCGGACCGGGGCTCCGGAGCTGTGATCTGTGCCCGGTCCGCAGCCCTGGCTCCCGTCACGGCTCGAGGCGGTCCACCAGTGCCGGGGCGCTGCGGTCGGCGGGGGCGACATCCTCGTGCTCCTCGCGCTCCTCGGGGAGAGGCTGGCGCAGGGTGCGGGTGCGTGCGGCCCAGGCGGCGAGCTCCTCGTCGGGCGGGTAGGCGACATGGTCGAGGGTGAGCCCCTGCGGCGGGCACAGCGGTGCGGCGCCGACGCGGTCGCGGGTGGCGGACTCGCGGGTGCGGGCCGCGAGCACCTGGGCCGGCCAGTCCTCGCTCCGTCGCCCCTCCCCCACTCCGATCAGCGCGCCGACGAGGGAGCGCACCATGTGGTGGCAGAAGGCGTCGGCGACGACGGTGGCGACGATCAGGCCTTCATCAGCCCGACCCTCGCCCGGGCGCTCCCAGCGCAGCTCCCGCAGCTCGCGGATGGTGGTGGCTCCTTCCCGCGGCCGGCAGTAGGAGAGGAAGTCGTGCTCGCCGAGCAGTGCCGTGCTGGCGCGCGCCATCGCCGCGACATCGAGAGGGCGGCGGTGGCGCAGCACGTCTCGGCGCAGGGGGTCGTGGGCGGCGGGCCCGTCGGAGATGCGGTAGCGGTAGCGGCGCCACAGCGCACCGAAACGGGCGTCGAAGTCGGCGGGGACCTCGCGGGCGACGTGGACCACGACGTCCTGCGGCAGCACACCGGCGAGGCGACCCACGAGCGCCTGGGCCGGGCTGCGATCGGAACGTCCGGGCAGGGTGGCGAGCACGTCGCGCGGCAGGTCGAGGTGGCAGACCTGGCCGCGGGCATGGACTCCGGCATCCGTGCGCCCGGCGACCGTGACCCGGGTAGGGACACGGGCGATCCGGGCCAGGGCCTGCTCGAGCTCGCCCTGGACGGTGCGCTGGCCGGGCTGCGTTGCCCAGCCGTGGAAGTCGGTGCCGTCGTAGGAGAGGTCCAGCCGCAGCCTCACGTCGGAGCGGTCACGGGTGGCCACACGAAGCGCGGGCGCGGCGGGGCGTGGGTCCTGGAACTCGTCGGGCATGCGCTCGATCGTAATGGCGCGGAGCCCGCCCGGGGCGCGACGGGAGGGCGGCGCCGAGAGCGGTCCGGGGCCGCACTGCGGGCACTTCTTCGACGCCCGTCCTCCTCTGGGTACTCTGCCCGCGTGAAGATCCTCATCATCGGCAGCGGCGGCCGCGAGCACGCGATCATCCGTCGACTCGCCTCCGATACCCCCGCTCCCGAGCTGCACGCCGCGCCCGGCAACCCCGGCATCGCGCAGCTCGCCACCTGTCATGACGCCCCCGTCACCGACCTCGACGCCCAGGTGCGCCTGGCCCAGGAGCTGCAGCCCGACCTGGTGGTGATCGGCCCCGAGGCGCCGCTGGTCGCCGGGTCCGCGGACCGTCTGCGCGAGGCCGGGTTCACGGTCTTCGGGCCGTCGGCCGCCGCCGCCCACCTCGAGGGCTCGAAGTCCTGGGCGAAGGAGATCATGGCCGCGGCCGGTGTGCCCACGGCCGCTTCCGTGACCGTCACCGCGCGGGAGCAGCTCGAGGCCGGGCTGGACCGCGTCAACCCCCTCTCGGACGTGCCCTACGTGGTGAAGGCCGATGGCCTCGCCGCCGGCAAGGGCGTGGTCGTCACCGAGGACCGCACGGCCGCGATCACCCACGCCGAGGCGGTGCTGACCGCCGGCGGCTCGGTGGTGCTCGAGGAGTTCCTCGACGGCCCCGAGGTGTCCCTGTTCTGCCTCAGCGACGGCAGTCGGGTGGTGCCGCTGGCGCCTGCCCAGGACTTCAAGCGCGCCCTGGACGGTGACGAGGGTCCCAACACCGGCGGGATGGGCGCCTACTCCCCGCTGCCGTGGGCGCCTAAGGATCTGGCTGACGAGGTGCTGCGCGTCGTCGCCCGCCCCACGATCGCCGAGATGGCGGCCCGGGACATCCCCTTCGTCGGGGTGCTGTACTGCGGGCTCGCACTGACCTCGCGCGGCCTGCGGGTGATCGAGTTCAACGCCCGCTTCGGCGATCCGGAGACTCAGGTGGTGCTCGAGCGCCTCACCTCGCCGCTGGCCCCGCTGCTGCTCGCCGCCGCTCGTGGTGAGCTCGCTGAAGATGCGGAGCTGACCTGGAGCGAGGACAGCGCGGTGACCGTGGTGCTGGCCTGCGCCGGGTACCCCGCAGCGGTGCGCACCGGGGACCCGATCACCGGGATCGATGCCGCCGAGCAGCTCGGCGCCCATGTCATCCACGCCGGCACCGCCACCGCGGAGGGAGCCCTGGTCAGCGCCGGCGGCCGCGTGCTGTCGGTGGTCGCCACCGGCACGGACCTCGAGGCCGCCCGCACGCTGGCCCTGAGCGCCACCGAGGCGATCCGTCTCGCGGGCAGCCATCACCGCACGGACATCGCCCGCCAGGGGCGCCGCCGACGACCAGGCCGCGCGAGAGGAGAACGCATGAGCACCGTTCGTCGACGAACTGCGAGGAACGAGCGGAAGGAGATGGACGCATGAGCACGACCACCGCCCCGCTGACCGAGGCCCCGCAGCTGCCCGGCTGGGACCATGCCGTCTCCGGCAAGGTCCGGGAGCTGTACGTGCCCAGCGGCGTCGAGCCGTCGGCCGCGACCGAGGTGCTGGTGGTCGCGACAGACCGCATCAGCGCCTACGACCATTCCCTGCAGCCGGGGATCCCCGACAAGGGGCGCCTGCTGACCGGCATCAGCCTGTTCTGGTTCGAGCAGCTGGCGGACATCGTCCCCCATCACGTGCTCTCGGCGACCGACGTGCCGGAGGAGGTGGCGGGGCGGGCGCTGCGCTGCCGCGGCCTGGACATGGTGGCGTTGGAGTGCATCGCCCGTGGCCACCTCACCGGCTCGGGCCTGGCCGACTACCGTGCGGGCGGCTCGGTGGGCGGCCACGTGCTGCCCTCCGGGCTGGTCGAGGCGTCGCGGCTGGAGCCGGCGATCTTCACCCCGTCCACGAAGGCGGAGGCCGGGGAGCACGACGAGAACATCACCGTCGCCCAGGCCCGGGAGCTGCTGGGCGAGGAGCTCACCGCCGAGTTGGAATCCCTGACCCTCGCGGTGTTCGAGCGGGCCCGTCGGATCGCCGGTGAGCAGGGCATCATCCTCGCGGACACCAAGCTCGAGTTCGGGCACTCGCGCATCGACGGCACGCTGATGCTCGGCGACGAGGTGCTCACCCCGGACTCCAGCCGGTTCTGGTCCGCCGACACCCACACCCCGGGCCGCACGCCCCCAGCCTGGACAAGCAGTTCGTGCGGGACTGGCTGACCTCCGCCGCCTCGGGCTGGCACCGGGGAGCGGTGGCGCCGCCGCCGCAGCTGCCCGCCGAGGTGGTCGAACAGACCAGGTCGCGGTACGTCGAGGCGTACGAGCGGCTCACCGGCCGGACCTTCTGACCTCCTCTCAGGTCACCACCAGCACCAGGGCGACCACGAGGCCGACGCCGACCACCAGCAGCAGATCCGAGCGGCCGAGGGTGGACGGCTTCCAGAAGGTCCGGTCCCCGTCGCCCAGCCCGCGCAGCTCGAGGGCCAGCGCGATCCTCTCCGCGCTGCGGAGCGCATCGACCAGCAGCGAGAAGGCGCAGCGTGCCAGGTGCCGGGGCCGCAGCCGTGCCACCTCACCCTGGGATGTGAGCGGCAGCCGCACCCGATGGGCGCGTGTGATCGTCTCCCAGCGCCGAGACAGGTCGTCCAGCAGCCGCCGCCCCGCGAGGAGCGCATAGGCGTACCGGGCGGGCAGACGGGCGTGCTGCTGCAGGATCACCATGGTGCGCCGGGGATCGGTGGCCCGTGCGACGGTGAGTGCCCCGAGCCCGATCACGAGCGCACGCAGCGCCAGGGCGGTGCCCAGGACGATCCCTTCCTGGGTGATCCGCACCGGGAGGTCCGGCCAGGGCTCGTGGCCGGGGCGGCTGAGCATGTTGACCATGAGCACCCCGCTCGCGAACACCACGAACGGCAGCTGCGCCCGCAGCAGCGCGACCGGCCCGATCCGGCAGCCGATCATCGCCCCGCCGCTGAGCAGCAGGTACATCAGAAGCAGCGGCAGCGGCTCGGTCAGAGCGATGCACACGATGCTCAGCGCGGTCAGCAGCCCCAGCAGCACGGTGGGGTCGCGGCGGGCCAGAGCTCCGCGCGGGCCGACGGACGCCACGGGGAGGGAGCTGTCCGGGGCGGGTGCGTCAGGGGCGGGTGGGGTCGGGGGCGTCTCCGCGTCCGGTGCCTGCCGGGCGAGCAGGCCCGCCTGGCGCTGCAGGTCGGGGTCCTCGAGCAGTGCCTGCGGCGGCATCGGGCCGTGCACACGGCCTTCGGCGATGACCACGGCGGCATCCGCAGCTTCGAGGGAGTGCAGGTCGTGGGTGGTCATGACCACGCCGCGTCCCGCTTCCGCCGCCTCCCGCAGCAGGTCCAGGACAGTGCGCTGGGCGGCACGGTCCAGGCCGTAGCCGGGTTCATCGGCGAGCAGCACCGGGCGGTCGCTCAGCAGCATCGCGCCGATCGAGAGCCTGCGCTGCTGGCCGCCGGAGAGACGGAACGGGCTCGCCCCGGCCTGTGCGGCGAGTCCTAGGCGGGCGAGCATCTGCGCGACCTCGGCGGGTGAGGCGCCGGACGCCTCGAGCTCGTCCTCCACCGTGCTGGCCAGGAACTGCGCTTCCGGGCGCTGGAAGACGAGGCCCGCCGCGGCGCCCTCGATCGTGCCTCGCAGCGGCGGATCCAGGCGGGACAGGGCGCCCAGCAGGGTGGACTTCCCGGTCCCGTTGCGACCCACCACGGCGAGCACCTCACCGGCCCGCGCCTCGAGCTCGACGGACTCGAGCACCGTGCGTCCGGCATGGCCGAGGTCGGCGTCGCGGGCCGTGAGCAGGACGGGGCCCGGGGCACCACCGGTCTGCGCGTCCCTCGAGCTGCGGGCATGGGCCGGGCGGTGCGCCTGCTCGAGCTCCCGGGGCAGCCAGCATCCGGCGTCCCGCAGGGCATCCCCGTGCTCGGCGAGCACCTGGGGCGTCGGCCCGTCGGCGAGGATGCGGCCGTCGGCGGCGAGCGCGATGGTCCGTGCCGGCAGACCGGCCACACCCCGCTCCCCCGCCCAGTCATCGAGCCGGTGCTCGATGAGGAGGGTCGCGACGTCACCGGAGGCGGTAGCGGCGTCGACGGCGGCCCGCACGGCGCGCACCCCGTCGGCGTCCAGCATGGCGGTGGGCTCGTCGAGCAGCAGCAGCCGGGGCCGGGCGACGTGCGCCGCGGCGAGCCCGGCCCGTTGCAGCTCACCGCCCGAGAGCGTCCCGGCGGCGCGATCGGCGAGCGCGCCGATGCCGGCCTGCTCGAGAGCGCCCTGCACGCGGGCACCGATCTCCTCCGGCGGGGTGCAGCGGCTCTCGAGGGGCAGGGCGGTGTCGTCCTCGATCTGCGGCAGGCACACCCCGTCGGCCGGGTCCTGGCCGAGGTGTCCCACGACCTGTGCGGCCGCGAGGGCGCCGTCGGCCACCGGGTCGATCCCGCCCACTCGCACGGAGCCGGTGACCCGGGCGCGCTGGTGGGAGGGGATCGCTCCGGCGAGGGTGCGCAGCAGGGTGGACTTGCCGGAGCCGCTGGGCCCCAGCAGCAGCACCTGCTCTCCGGCGCGGATGCTGCCGCTCCAGGGGCCCACGCCGTCCCCCGAGGGGAGGACCACCTCGAGGTCCACAGCCTCGACGATCGCGCCCGCATCGCTCGTGGTCGCGGAGCCGCCGAGCAGGCCGGGCTCAGCGGACACGTCGCTCCGGGATGCCGCCATCGCTGGAGCTCGTGGCACCGATCGCGAAGTTCGCGAGCACGCCGGTGCGGTCGAGGGCGCGGACGATCACCTTCGCCAGCAGCCCGCCCAGCACGATCCCGGAGAGCACCTGGACGATCAGGCGCAGCGTGAACAGATCCTGCCCGTACCAGCCGAAGCGGTAGGCGGTCCAGAAGAACACCAGCCCTGCGCCCAGCGCCCCCGAGGCCGCGAACACGCCCCAGCCGAAGCGGCGGTAGCGGGTCAGGGCGAAGGGCAGCTCGCTGCCGATGCCCTGCAGCGCTCCGGACAGCACCAGCAGCGGGCCGACGGGGCTGCCGAGGAAGACGACCTCGATGATCGCGGCGAGCATCTCGGCGATGACGCCCACGCCGGGGCGGCGCAGGATCGCCACGGCCACCGGGCCCACCAGCAGCCAGGACCCGAACAGCACGTGCTGGGCGAGGTCCCCGGCAGGGCCCATCGCGATCGCGAGCAGGTTCCAGGCCTGCACGAACACCCAGTACAGGAAGCCGAACACCACTCCGAGCACGACGACCATCACGATCTCGCGCAGGCTCAGCCGGCACGGCGGCGTGCCGTGGCGGCGGTCTCCACCGCGGTCATCGTGCCTCCCCTTCCAGCTCGCGCACCTCGTGAGAGGGGCTGTTCAGAGAGACCGTGAGGTGGCTGGTGACGTGCTGGACGCTGCGTCCCACCAGCAGCCAGCCGGCGACGGCGGTGGAGATGACATCACCGATATCGCCCTCGAGGCGGGTGACGAAGTGCTCGGAGCCGCGGAAGGTGCCCAGTTCACGGGCATGGTCGATCGCGGCATAGATGTCCCGCATGTGGTCGGGGGCGGTGCCGTCCGCGGTGACCTGATCGGCCAGGGGGTACAGCGACCATTCAGCGGCGGCGTAGCGGCCGGTGCGCCGGGGCTCGGGGACCGCCGTCCCCCGCGGGCCGGCGCCCTCGGGAAGCTCGCAGACCACCTCGCCGGGGCAGCCGCGGGAGAGGACCAGGGAGAGGGTCGCGTGGTGCTCGGTGCGGGCGAGCTCCTCCGCGAGGTCGATGAGGACGCGCTGAAGATGGGACTCGTGCCCGCCGAGGTAGGTGGAGACGTCCCCGGTCTCGCGCACCAGGCCGGTGAGGTCGAGGCGGGAGAGGATCCCGACCAGCACGCGGGCGTAGTCCTCGGTCATGACGGAGGCGGTCAGGCGGGCGCCGACGCCGAAGCCGAGCGGGGTCGCGGTGGGATCCGGGGCAGGGCCCGCGGTGGGGGTGGCGATGCCGGTGGGAGCGGTGATCATGAGCCGTGCCTTTCACGAAGGGCACGGGCGCGCAGCGACTTTCACCTGGCGGAGCTCCCTGCGCCGGCATTATCCGGATCAGGTTCTACGGTCGGAGTTCGAGAACTCCCTCTCAGCCCGGCTCACCGGACTCCCGTGCACGGGCTCAGCCTAGCCGGGGCACGAGCCGGTGTGCACATCAGTGCCCGCTGCGCGGACGGCGCACGCCTCAGGAAGGGTCCTCGATCAGCGGGACGAAGCGGTAGGCGCCGTTGACGGTCTGCTCGATCTCCTCGCCGCGACGGACCACGCGCAGCATCTGCTGCTCGACGGGGATCACCATCACCCCGTCCTCGCTGAGCTGCTCGACCAGCTCGGGTGGGCAGCGCCGCGCACCGGCGGAGACGAGGATGCGGTCGAAGGGCGCCTCCTCGGGTGCTCCGAGCCCACCCGGTCTCGCGGCCCGGATACCGGCGCGAGCGTCGGGCACGGTCTCGGCGAGCGCGGCGCGCGCAGGGCCGAGCAGTGACTCCTGCCGTTCGACACCGATCACCTCGCCGACGGGGCCGACGAGGTGGGCGAGCAGCGCGGTGGTCCAGCCGGAGCCTGCTCCGAGGTCGAGCACCCGGTGGCCCTCGTGCACCTCGAGCAGGGTGAGCATGTTCCGCACGGTGGTGGGCTGCGAGTTGGTCTGGCCGTCGCCGATCGGCAGCGGGGCGTCCTCCCCGGTGCGGTGGCGGAGCTCCGCGGGCAGGAAGCGATCGCGGGGCACCGCGCGGAAGGCACGCTCGACGGCGTCCTGGATCTGTTGCGGGGCGTCATGCTCCATGGCGTGCTCAGCTCCCGGCGATCTCGATCGTCCCGTCGGCCGGCCAGTCGCGCACCTCGGTGCCCTCGGGGGCGAGGTGCGTGGACTGGCGCAGGAAGATCGGGCGGCCGACGTCGCTCGCGATCGCGTCGTGGACGGGCAGGGCGAGCACCGGCTTCACCTCCCGCAGGAAGTCGATCGTCTCGGCCATCTTCGACCAGGGGGCCACGACGGCGAAGGCGAGCACGTCGATGCCGTGGAACTCCGCGAGGGGCTCGAGCGAGTCCCCGGTGATGCCGAGCCTCGGCTCGGTCCCTGCGCTGATCACGAGCCCTGAGTTGCCCACTCGGGGGATGTCCGGGTGGATCACGGCGTGCTGCCCGCCCACGGCATCGATCCGTACCGCGGCGATGCCGTCGAGGGCGGGCAGCTCATGGCTCTGTCCCGCGGCGAAGGCATGCAGCCGCTCCGCCGGCACGGGGGCGTGGCCGTCGGCGGGCTCTTCTAGCAGCGCAGCGGTCTCGGGCTCGGCGAGCACCTGGGCGTCGGGGGCGAGCGCGAGCACCTCCGCGAGCAGTCCGCGCTCGAGATGGTCGGGATGCTGATGGGTCACCAGTACCGCATCGATGCCGGCGAGCAGCTCCTCGCCCAGGGCCCGCACCGCCTCGGCGCTGAAGGCTCCGGGGTCGATCAGCAGGCGACGGCCGGCGACCTCCACGAGCAGGCACGAGTGGACGAGGTGGCGGATCTTCATCGGTTCCTCCCGGAAGCGCACGGAACGGGGCTGCTCCGAACCTATCCCCGTCGGTCGCTCCTGCCCAGGGGCCCGACCGCCCCCGCCCGGCGGCTGGACCGCTCGCGCCCGGACGCTGGGCCACTCCCGCCCGCCGGCTGGACCACTCCCACCCGCCGGCTGGACCGCCCCCGCCCGGTGGGCGGGGTGTCCCCTCCACCGATCGGTGGAGGCGGGTGTGGCGCACCGGTGGTGCCGCGCACGCCCCTGCCGGCACGAGAATGGACGCATGACCAGCACCAGCCCGCAGACCACCCCTCTGCCCACCGAGATGCCGCCCCCGGCGCTCACCGTCTCCCGCCTCACGAAGTCCTACGCGGGACGCCGGGTGGTCGACGACATCTCCCTCACCGTCCCGCGCGGCTGGATCTTCGGACTGCTCGGCCCCAACGGCGCGGGGAAGACCACCACCATCGAGATGTGCGAAGGGCTGCGCCGTCCCGACGCGGGCACGATCGACGTGCTCGGCATGGATCCGCAGCGCCTGTGCGAGAAGGACCGCAACCGCCTGGGGATCGTGGCCCAGAGCGGCTCCGAGCGCGCCTCCCTCACGGTGCGCGAGATGGTCGCCCAGTACGCCGCCTACTGCGAGGACCCCTGGGACGTGACCGAGCTGCTCGCAGCCACGGGCCTCGCGGAGAAGGCCGCCTCGCGCATCGCGACGCTCTCCGGCGGGCAGCGTCGCCGGCTCGACGTGGCGCTCGGGATCGTCGCGCAGCCCGAGCTGGTGTTCCTCGACGAGCCCACCACCGGCTTCGATCCCGCCGCGCGCCGTGAGTTCTGGGAGCTGGTCCGCTCGCTGCGCGATCTGGGCACCACGATCGTGCTGACCAGCCATTACCTCGACGAGATCGAGTATCTCGCGGACAGCGTCGCGGTGATCCGCGCCGGGCGGATCGTGGCCGAGGGCACCCTTTCGCAGATCCACCGCACCCACGGCGACTCCGCCACGGTGAGCTGGACCGGCCCCGACGGACCGCAGCGGCGCACCGTCCCCGATCCCGATCCGCTGCTGCGCGAGCTCCTGGCCGCGCACCCCCATCTGCCCGACCTCGAGGTGCGCCGGCCGTCCCTCGAGGAGATCTACCTCGACCTCGTCTCGGAGGAGTCCCGATGACCGCCGCCCCGTCCCTGCGCCCCGCAGCGCCCGCCCACGCCCGCCGCTCCCCGGCCTCGTCTCCGCGGTGGCGATGCGCACCCGCGTGGAGATGCTGCAGTTCTACCGCGAGCCGCTGCAGGTGTTCTTCGGCTTCGCCTTCCCGATCGTGCTGTTCGCGATCTTCGCGACCATCTTCGACCAGTCCTGGACCATGCCGGACGGCACCGAGGTGAAGACCTCCACCTACTACCTGGCGGGGATGATCGCCGCTGCCGTGATGACCTCCGGGTTCCAGTCTACTGCGGAGATCATCGCCACCGAGCGCGACGACCGCACGCTGCGCCGCCTCGCGGTGAGCCCGATGCCCCGCAGCGCCTACCTGCTGGGCAAGGTGGTGCTGGTGCTGATCAACACCACGCTGCAGACCGCCCTGCTGCTGGTGGTGGCGCGGATGCTGTTCGATGTGCCGATGCCGCACCAGGTGCTCACCTTCGCGTGGGTGCTCCTGCTGGGCACGGCCGCGGCCACCGCCGCCGGGGTCGCCTTCGCCTCCGCTCTCCCCTCGGGGCGCGCCGCGATCGCCGCGGCCACCCCGATCACCGTGGTGCTGAGCTTCTTCTCGGGCAGCTACATCCCGATGTCGGAGCTGCCCACCTGGCTGCAGCACCTGGGATATGTGTTCCCCCAGGCCTGGATCGCGCGCGGCCTGCGGGTCTCGCTGCTGCCGGAGCAGTTCGGGCAGGAGATCGAGATCGCGCCCTTCGGCCTGAGCGACATGCCCGTGCTGCCGCTGGCCGCACTAGTGTTGACCGCATGGCTGGTCGTGATGCTGGTGCTGGCGAGGACCACGTTCCGGTGGAGCCCTCGTGACGCCGGCTGACGTGCGCACCATGGTCGCCGGCGGCCACCTCGAGGAGGATTCGGCCGAGCAGCGCGGCTGGATGACGAACTGGCCGCTGCACCTGCTGGTGCTCGTCACCGCGGTGCTCGGGCCGGTGCTGAGCTCGCAGCCCGGGAACCCGCTGGTGATGGGGCTGTGGGTGGCCGCCTACGCCGCCGCGCACTGGGCGGTGGTGCTGCGGCGCCTTCCCGGAGCGGGCCCGATGAGCGTCGCGGTGCTGATCGCCCTGTCCCTGCTCGCGCTGGTGGTCACGGATCAGGGCCTGCACCTGTTCGCCTCGTTCATGCTGATGTGGGTGCTGCTGCCGAGCTACCGCTCCGGCGCGATCGCCACGCTCGTGCTGGGCACCGGGCTGGTGCTGGTGCTGCTGCCGGAGACGCTCTCCACGGGGCCGACGGGCCCGGCGCTCGCCATCGCGATCGCCACCGGCGCCGGCCGCACGGCCTTCTCTCTCGTGATCGCCTCCTGGATCTGGCGCTCGGAGGCAATCTCCGCGCAGCGGCACGCCCTGGCCGAGGAGCTCGCCGACACCGTCACCACGCTCGAGCGGACCCGCGCTGAGCTGGGCGCCCTCGAGCACCGACGCGGAGCCCACGAGGAGTCGGTGCGCCTGTCGGCCGAGATCCACGACACCCTCGCCCAGTCCTTCACCTCCATCACGATGCTCACCCAGGCCGCCCGGCAGCCGGGCGTCGAGCCCGCACCGCTGCTCGCCCAGATCAAGGAGCTCTCCCGTGAGGGACTGGCCGAGTCACGGGCGCTGATCTCCCGCTCCCAGCAGCCGCTGGACCTCGCCGCGAGCCTCGACCGCCTCGCCGACGACCTCGCCCAGCGCACCGCCGTGGACTGCTCGGTGGACACCTCCGCCTGGTCGCCGCTGTCCACGCGCGCCGAGGTAGTGCTGCTACGCACCCTCCAAGAGGCGCTGCGGAACATCGAGCATCATGCCGCGGCGGCGACGGTGCGGCTCCGCCTCGCCCGCGAGGACGGTCAGGCGGTGCTCGAGGTGGAGGACGACGGGATCGGCTTCGACCCCGCCCTGCCCACCGCCGGATTCGGCCTGACCGGGATGCGGTCCCGGCTCGAGGCCGAGGGCGGCGGCCTGGAGATCGAGACGGCCCGGGGCCGCGGCACCTCGCTGCGCGCCGTGCTGCCCGGAGCGCCCGTCGATGCTGCCGTCGGCTCCCCGGCGGAGCGCCTCGCCGACTCATCCACCGGCTCTGCCGTCGGCTCCCCGGCGGAGCCTCCCGCCGGCTCGTCCACCGGCTCTGCCGCCGGTTCTCTCGCTGGCTCTGCTGCTGATTCTGCTGCCGGCCCAGCCATCGTTTCCCCTGCCCCGGAGGTGCCCCGTGACCGCTGAGCCGCTGCGGATCGTGCTCGCCGACGACCACCCTATCTTCCGCTCCGGACTGCGGGCGGTGCTCGAGGGCGCCGGACACCGGGTGGTCGCCGAGGCCGGCTCCGGGGACGAAGCAGTGAGTCGCGTCGAGCGCCTGGTGAGCGAAGGTCAGCGGCCCGACCTGGTGCTGATGGACCTGCGGATGCCCGGAACCGACGGAGTCTCCGCCACCCGGATCCTCGCCGCGGCGGACCAGCCGGTCCCGGTGCTGGTGCTGACCACCTACGACACCGACTCCGCGATCCTGCGGGCGATCGAGGCGGGCGCCACCGGCTACCTGCTCAAGGACACCCCTGCCCCGCAGCTCCTCGAGGCGATCGCGAGCGCCGCGAGCGGACGCACCACCCTCGCCCCCGCCGCCGCTTCCGTGCTGGCCTCCTCGCTGCGGGGGCCTCGCCCCGAAGAGCTGACCGGGCGGGAGCTGGAGGTGCTGCGCCTGGTCGCGGAGGGACTGTCGAACTCGCAGATCGGCACGCGCCTCTCGATCGCCGAGTCGACGGTGAAGTCCCACCTGCTGCGGGTCTTCGCGAAGCTCGGCGTGGACGACCGCACCCGGGCGGTCACCCTCGCCCTCGAGCGCGGGCTGCTCTGAGACCCTCGCCCGGCGACGCGTCCCCCACCGTGGGCGGACTGCCGCGCAGGGCTCCACGCTCGCTACGATGAAGGGGTCGGGCACGGACCCGTCGGCCGCACCGCGTCGATCCCGAGCCCGCCCCTGATGCCCCACCCGTCCGGCCCGCCCATCGAGGCCGTCGTCCCCAGGAGAGCACCCATGCCACGTGTCGTGGTCCACGTCATGCCGAAGCCCGAGATCCTCGACCCGCAGGGCAAGGCAGTCGCCGCCGCGCTGCCGCGACTCGGCTTCGAGGGCATCGCCTCGGTGCGCCAGGGCAAGCGGTTCGAGCTCGAGGTCGAGGGTGAGGTCACCGACGAGGTGCTCGCCTCCCTGCGCGAAGCGGCCGAGACGCTGCTGTCGAACCCCGTGATCGAGGACGTCGTGGCCATCGAGGTCGACTCCGCGGAGGGTGCAGCCTGATGCGCATCGGTGTGGTGACCTTCCCGGGCACGCTGGATGACCGGGACGCGCTGCGCGCCGTGCGGCTCGCCGGCGCTGACCCTGTCGCGCTGTGGCACGGCGAGGACGATCTGCAGGATGTCGAGGCGATCGTGCTGCCGGGCGGCTTCTCCTACGGCGATTACCTGCGCGCCGGCGCGATCAGCCGCTTCGCCCCGGTGATGGACAAGGTCGTGGACGCCGCGAAGGGCGGGATGCCGGTGCTCGGCATCTGCAACGGCTTCCAGATCCTGTGCGAGACGCATCTGCTGCCCGGCGCGATGATCAAAAACGCGCACCGTGCGTTCCTCTGCCGCGATCAACCGCTCACGGTCGAGAACAACCGCACTGCCTGGACCACCGGGTACGAGACCGGCCAGGTCATCCGGATCCCGCTGAAGAACCAGGACGGCCAGTACGTCGCCGACGAGCGCACGCTCGCCGAGCTCGAGGCGGAGGGCCGGATCGTGTTCCGCTACGCCGCCGGTGCCACCCACGGCCCTGCAGGCTTCGAGTCCAACCCCAACGGGTCGCGCCACGACATCGCCGGCATCACCAATGCCGAGGGCAACGTGGTGGGCCTGATGCCGCACCCCGAGCATGCGGTCGAGGCCGGCTTCGGCCCGGACCAGCCGGGTGAGGGCACCCGCTCCGGGACCGACGGTCTGGCCATGTTCACCTCGGTGCTGCGCAGCATGGTGGGCTGACCACTCGTCGCACCGCAGAGCGCCGCTCCACGATCTCGTGGGGCGGCGCTCCTGCGTTCCGGGTGGACGGACCGGCCTTCGGGCTCAGGCGCGGGTCGCGCTCAGCACCGTGAAGCGGCGGTCGCGGGCACGCTGCTGCACGGGCCCGATGCGGCGCTCGACCTCGGTGCGGTAGCGCAGGTGGGAGTTGTGCACGAACCACAGCTGCCCACCCGGACGCAGCACCCGCGCGGCCGCGTCGAGCAGCCCCTGCACGAGCGTCGCGTCCACCACGGTGCCGTCGTGGAAGGGCGGGTTCAGCAGCACCAGGTCCACGCTCCGATCTGCCACCCGGGACAGTGCATCATCCCAGGACACCTCCACGCCCTCGCGCTCGAGGTCGTTGGCGGCGAGGGTCGCGCGGGTGGACTGGACGCCATCGGCATCCGCATCGCTGCCCAGAACCGCCGTCTCGGGCAGAGCCGCGGCGAGGTACGCGGTCATCAGCCCGTTCCCGCAGCCCAGATCCAGTGCGGTGGCCACCGGGGCGTCAGGGTGCCGAGCTCCCCTGCGGCCGCGGCCGGGTCCAGTGCGCTGAGCAGCAGCTGGCTGCCCGCGTCCGCCCCGGCGCCGCCGAACACGGCGCCGATGCCGCGCAGGGCGAGGTCCCGCTGCTGACCGCGCACCGTGAGCCGGGCAGTGCTCTCGGCAGCGGCCGGAGCGGGCGCCTCCTCCCGCAGCTCGGTCGCGACCAGGGCCCGGGACTTCCCGATCCCGCGGCTCGCCCGGACCTCGCCGAAGACGGTCGCGAGCACGTCGTTCTGCGCCCGGGTCATGTGCTTGACCCGTCCGCCCGCGACGATCTCGAGCCCGCTCTGGCCGCTGACGCGCACCGCCTCGGCGAGGCGACGGGCCCGGTCCTCGAGCGCGTGCACCGCCTTGGGCAGCCGCATCAGCACCAGCATGTGCCCGTCGGCCTCGGCCGCGGCCTGCTCGGGGGATCGCCTCCGGACCGGTCGGGACTCGCAGGCGGCCCGCCTCGATCTGCGCGGCGAAGCGCTCCTGCAGCATCGTGGCGAGGGTGAGGGAGGAGGCCCAGCTGAGCACCACGGCGTCCTCGTGCCCGGCGACGGACTCGAGCGCGAAGGCGGTCAGCTCGCCGGTCGCATCGTCCACCACGACCATGTCGCAGGGGCAGCCGGTCCCGAGCTCCTCCGCCGCGGCGATGATCACGCGGTCGGTCTGGTCCGGGCCCTGCGACACCGGGGTGACCGGCCCCGCGTCGATGGGATCGCCCGTGAAGAGATCGTCTGCGAAGGGGTCTGCGTCGAAGGGGTCTGCGGCGGGGTTCTGGGGCACGGGTTCAGTCCTTCGGGATGCCGACGCGGCCGCGTGTGCGCAGCCGGCCGTGGGGAAGCGTGGGGGCGGGCAGAGCCGCGGGGGTGTGCGGGGCGAAGGGGCCGAACTGCTCAGCGTCGGCCTCCAGGCCGCCCCGGGAGCGGACCTCCGGAGAGATCGGGGCCTCGGCGAGCGTACCCTCCGCACCGATCTCCGCCTGGTAGCGGGCCCGGAACTGCTCGATCTCCTCATGGTTGCGGCCCACGAAGTTCCACCACATCAGGATCTCCTCGCCGAGCGGCTCACCACCGAGCAGCATCACGCGCAGATCCTCCCCCTCCTCGGCGCGGAGCTCGAGCTCGGCGGTACCGTCCGGCACCAGCATCAGCTCCCGCTCCGCCACCAGTGTGCTCCTGGCGCCGCTGCTGAGCTGCGCGGCGCCGCGATCCACGAGCAGGCCATGCTCATGCCCGACGTCCAGTGCGATGCGCAGGCCGGATCCGGCGCTCAGCTCGATCTGGACCATGCCGAGCGCGGTGTCGGTGTGCACGGGACTGGTGTGCTCCAGCACCGCGTCGTCGTCATCGCGTGCCCGGAAGCTGCCCAGCCCCACCCGGGCGCGGGCCGTGGCGGTGCGGATCTCGGGCGGGCTGTGCACCTCGAAGTGCTGGTCACGGAACCGGGTGCGGTCGGGCAGGGCGTACCAGAGCTGGACGCCGTGCAGGATCGTGGTGTCGTTGGTGGAGAACTCCGAGTGGGTGATACCGGAGCCGGCCACCATGATGTCCACGTCCCCCGGCCGGACTAGGGCGTGGCTGCCGATCGAGTCGCGATGGGTGATCGCGCCGTCGAACAGCCAGGACACGGTCGCCAGGCCCGTGTGCGGATGGCGAGCCACCTGCATGCCGTCACCGGCGGAGACGTCGTCGGGACCGAAATGGTCCACGAAGCACCAGGCGCCGATGAGCGAGGTGCGCTTCGCCGGCAGGGTGCGATGCACGGTCATCCCGCGGGGGCCACCGAGCGGCACAGCCCGAGGCTCCAACAGCACGAAATCCTCAAAGGTGCTCATGGAGCGAGTGTAGAGAAGGAACCTCTGCCGGGCCTCGCGGGCGGGTCCTGCTCCCCGCACATCCCCCGTCTCGGCCCTGTCGCCGTTGGCGCCGCGCTCGTACGCTGTGCGCATGTCATCGCAGACCTCGCCGCCCGCATTCCTGCTCCGCGCCGTCGAGGACGGCACCGTGCCCGGAGCCGTGCTCGCGTTGGGCCACGAGCCGGAGCCGGTAGCGATCGGATCCATGGCCGTGGACGGCCCACCGATGCGGGCCGACGCGATCGTCCGCATCCAGTCGATGACGAAGCTGGTCACGACCGTGGCGGCGCTGCGCCTCGTCGAACAGGGCGCGCTCGCACTCGACGACCCGGTGGCGACCTGGCTCCCCGAGCTCAGCGCGCCGCGCGTGCTCACCACCCCCGACGCCCCGCTCTCCGACACCGTCCCCGCCGAGCGGCCGATCACACTGCGCCACCTGCTGACGAACATGTCCGGGTACGGGATGATCCTCGCCGACTCGCCGCTGCAGCACGCCATGGCGGCGAACGGGACCGAGGCCGGGCTGCTGCCGCCGAGCCTCGGGGCCGACGACTGGCTCGCGGCGCTCAGCTCCCTGCCGCTGGTGGGACAGCCCGGCACGGTGTGGCGCTATCACCATTCCTTCGGGCTGCTGGGGATCCTGCTGTCCCGTCTCACCGGGATGAGCGCCGGTGAGCACCTCGAGCGCTCCCTGCTCGGCCCGCTGGGCATGGCCGACACCGGATACTTCGTGCCCGTGGCGAAGCGTGACCGCCTGCCCGCCCTGTACACGGAGTCCGACGGGCAGCTGGTCGAGCTCGAGGGCATCGGCGGCGGCCCCCATATCGGCCCGCCTCCGCAGGACATGAGCCACGGCGAGCTGCTCTCGACGGCGCCTGACTATCTGCGCTTCCTGCGTGCGCTGCGTGACGGCGAGCTGCTGGGGGCCGAGCACCTGGCGATGCTGCGCAGCGATCAGGTGCCCGCGAGTGCGAAGCAACCGGGCTCGTTCTTCTCCGGCTTCTGGGAGCAGACCGGCTGGGGCTTCGGGGTGAGCGTGGTCGCCGACGGCCCGCACCGCGGCCGCTGGAGCTGGTCCGGCGGCGCGGGCACGGACTTCTTCGTCGACCCCGACGGGACGCTGGGCCTGCTGCTCACCCAGGTGGAGCTGGGGCCGCGAGTCATGCCCCTGCTGGAGGCCTTCGGCGAGCTCTCCCCGCCGGCGTAGTGCGTGCTCGCCGCGCACCAGGGCTGTAGTGCGTGGTCGCCGCGCGCCCGGCCCACCATGGCGAGAAAGGTGCCAGTTCTGCGACACCTTTCTCTTCATAGGAGGGAAGCCTCACTCCCAGGTCGCGGTCTCCGGGTCGACGCCGTGGGTGCGGGCGTTCTCCTCGATCACGCGTCGCAACCACGCGGCGAGCCCTGCGGCGCGCTGGTCGTAGTGCGCGGCGAAGCGCGGGTCTTCGGTGTACATCCGTGCCAGCACCACCTGCATGGAGTGCGTGCAGTCGTAGTGCCGGGCGATGGTGGCACGGTGACGCTCGGCCAGGGCGTTCGCCTCCTCGCCGCCGGGCGCCACTCCCCGGCCCATCGCCTCGGCGAGCGCGGTCTCGAGCTCATCGAGCTCGTCCTTGACCTCCTGCCACTGCTCCGTGCCCCAGGATCGGGTGCGGGCGGCGGACTGCTGCCAGGCGTCGGTCCCTCCCCAGCGTTCGTGGGCCTCGTCCTGGTAGGCGGGATCCCAGTCGGTGCCGAAGATGCGGGCCTGCTCCTCGGGGCTCAAGCTGATGTTCGTCTCGTGCGTCATGGTGGTCCTCTCGATCATCTCGTCGACGGCGCGTGCCGTCCTCTCGAGCCGCCGGATCCGCTCGGCGAGCAGACCCTTCTGGCGGCGGAGGTGCTCGCCGGGGTCGACGGAGGGATCATCGAGGATCCGTCCGATCTCGGCGAGCGCCAGACCGAGTTCGCGGTAGACGAGCACCCGGTGGACCCGGGCCACGTCTTCGGCGTCGTACAGCCGATAGCCCGACCAGCTGCGTCCGCCGGGACGCACCAGGCCGATGCCGTCCCAGTGGTGCAGAGTGCGGACGCTGACGCCGACCAGGTCGGCGACGCGCCCCACGGTGAGGTCCTCGTGCTGTGTCGTCTCGGTCATGGGACCACCGTCCTCCCTGACGTCGCGTGAGGGTCAAGCGGATCGTCCTCGAACATCTGCGGATGTGCCATACCGCCATCCTCCCGCGGGGCACGCCCTCCGACCAGGGCTCAGCGCCCGGCCTCTGCTCGAGTCCACGACCTCACCAGCGAGGCTGCTGCGATCCGCAGCCCCGTACCCTGGGAGGATGAACCTGCCGCTGCTGGTCGATTGCGACACCGGGATCGACGATGCGATCGCCCTGACCTATCTCGCCACGCATCCGGGCACCGAGATCGTCGGCATCGTCTCCACCGGTGGGAACGTCCCGGCCTCTGCGGTGCATCGCAACAACCTCGCCCTGGGCGAGCTGCTCGAGATCCAGGCGCCGATCGCCCTGGGCGCCGCGCAGCCGCTGGTCGAGCCGCCGATGTACGCCGACGACACCCACGGTCCGGGCGGCCTCGGCCACGCCGTGCTGCCTGCGATCACACGCACGGAGGACCCTCGTTCCGGGGCGCAGCTCTGGGTCGACGCGGCCCGCGCGCACCCCGGGGAGCTGGTGGGCCTGGTCCTGGGCCCGCACACCAACCTCGCGCTGGCCCTGCAGATCGACCCCGAGCTGCCGCGGCTGCTGAAGCGCCTGCACATCATGGGCGGGGCGATCCACCATCGCGGGAACACCGGGCCGACGAGCGAATGGAACATCGCCGTGGATCCCGAGGCCGCCCAGCAGGTGCTCGCCGCCTTCACCGGCGCCGCGCAGCGCCCGGTGCTGGGCTCGCTCGAGGCGACCGAGACCGTGCGCTTCACCCAGGGCACCCTGGACAGGTTCACAGCCCTCGCCGCCGCGACCGGCCATCCGGTGGCCTCGATCCTCGCCGACGCCCTGCGCTTCTACTTCGAGTTCCATGAGGCCGACGGCTTCGGCTGGATGGCGCACGTCCACGACCCGCTGGTCGCCGCCCATGCGGTGACCGGGGACTTCGCCGGCACCCGGCCGCTGGCGGTGGACGTGGAGCTGACGGGCACCCTGACCCGCGGCCAGACCGTGGGCGATGAGTTGGGCCGCTGGGGCCGGGCCCCGAACGTCGAGGTGCTCACGGACGTGCGGGCCGAGGAGTTCACCCGCCACCTGCTGGAAACGCTGGAGGTCGGGCTGTTCCCGTCGGCGCATGGCTGAGGAGTCGGTGCATGGCTGAGGAGGCCTACGACGGTCCCGATGCGGCCGACGCCGAACTCGCTCCCGCAGAGTGCCTCCCGCCGGGTGCAAAGACACCACCGCCCGCTGACGCTGCGTGTACCTCGTGGGCCGTCGAGCTCCGATGAGGACTATGCACGCCGCGCTGTCGAGTCAGGTGCGATCCGCGCCCGGCGGACCACCGCTGGGGACCGCCTGGTGCCGGCCGACGACGTAGTCGGCGCGTCGGCGGCGCAGCCAGTTCTGGGCTCGGCGGGACAGGGGCGCGGCGGGGTGGACGTCCAGATGCGCGAAACGTTCCGGGTCGATCCGGGCGAAGGCGCGATGGAAGGACTTACCCGGCTCGTCGGCGGCATGGTCTCGTGAGCGCTCGGCGTCGAACTGCGCGGTGTCGATCTGTGCGGTGTCGATCTGTGCGGTGTCGATCTGTGCGGCTTCATCTCGCTCCGCCGCTCGTCGTGCGGACTCTTCTCGCTGTCGGAGGCGGAGCGCCGTGCCGACGGGATCGACGTTGGTGCCTCGCCGTCGGGCCGTCTGTCCGTAGCGGCTCGTCCATTCGACGGTGCGGCGGACCCCGTTCTCGTCGGTGATCACCCGCACCGTCTGCCCGGACTCCTCCTTCTGGTTGTCCGCCGCGCACAGGCCATTGCCGTTGGCGAGCGAGGTCTCACCACCCTGCGACCAGGGCACGATGTGATCCGTCTGGCGGATGTTCGCGTCGCAGTGGGGCGCGCGGCAGGTCTGGTGGGCGAACCGGATGAAGCGCGCCAGGGCCTTCGGGAACTCCCGGGCACGGGATTCGACGGCGACGAGCTGGCCGTCGTCAGCATCCGCGTAGAGCCGACGGAGCGTCAGCGCGAGATCAGAGTCCCCGTCCTCCACCATCGCGCGCTGCATCTCCGCGCGGATGTGCTCATAGGTCACGCTGCCGTACCCCTCGATGATGGCGGCATCGGCGTGGGCCGGTGCAAACAGCGAGCGGTCGGTGATGATCACCCCGATGTCGAGGGTGGTCGGGTCGACGCCGTCCCCGCGACCGATCAGGGCGTCGGCGAAGAGATCCACCATGATCTGCTGGTGGCCGCGCCGATCACCACCTGCGCGCGCCTTCTCCGCGGCGACCGACAGACCCTTGCGGATCCTCGCGCCATCGAGCCCGCTGACGTGTGCGGTGATCGTGGACATGCCGTGCCGACCCCGGCGCACCGTCACGCTGCGCTCGCGCTTCGCCTGCTGGTGGCGGGCAGCGGCGCCATCGGGGTCCAGGGTGTGCAGCACCTTGTCCGCCTCATCGCCCCATTCCTGCGGACCGCAGTCCTCAAGGTGGCCCAGATGCTCAGTGAGGATCTCGTCGACCTGCCGACGCTGCTCCGGGGTGGCCGGGCCCATCACCGTGCTCACCTGGTGGCATGAGGCCGCGACTATCTTGCCTTCAGCGAGGGCGGCGAGCATGCCGGGCATCGACCGGACCAGTCGGCGGCAGGAGGACATGGTCTGCCCAGTCGCCGCCTTCGACCGCTTCAGCGCAGCAGAAGCCTCGGTGCGCGCGACCTTCAGCGCCTGCTTCGGCGTCTCCCCGCGATGCAGGGAGTCCTCCTTGACGACTGCCTCGAGATGGACGAGGGCTCGAACCTGCACCGCCGCCACTGCACTGGACATCTTCTGCAGACCCACCAGCAGCGCGATCGTGTCCTGAGGGGACAGTCCGTCGAGCGACCGCGAACCCTGAGCACCGAGCTCCGCGAGCGCGGAGCGGGCCCGATCGATGTCGGTCCCCCGATGAAGAGTTCTTCATCATTCGCGGCGATGACGGCGTTGCGCCCGCCGCTCCGCCCCGCATGCGACGCCTCGGCGGCCCGTCGCGCGGCATCATCCCCCGGGAGCTGTCGTCAGCCCCCGGGACCGCTGTGCGCTCACCGCCGAAATCGAATGACATGCATGTATTTTCGCACTCCAATTCGATAAAGGGAAGCGTGAGCGTCATATTACTTTTCAGTAGCTCTCAGATGTGGATAAGTGAACGCTGGGGAGGAACCATGGGCGGGGATCCGCACAGGCCTGCTGCCTCACCCGTGCGGCACGACGATGGTGCGTGGCGGGATAGTCATCGACAATGTCGCGTACCCGCATTTCGAACAGCCTCACCACAGGCGTTCCTGGTCATCGAATGCTCCCGGTCATCGAAATGCATCCATGCTGCGGAGATCTCAGAGAACCAGGTCGTCCCAGACGAACGTGGTCGTCTGTCCGGACTCCCAGTCTCGTCGGAGGATGCCGTATGCCACCGAGGCGAGCGGCGCGCCGCCGTCCACCGGCCAGCCTTCGCGATAGTGCGCTTCCTTCAGCCAGCCACAGCGGACGAAGGTCTTCCGCATCGCAGTGTTGTCCTCACGGGTCTGCCCTTCGAAGCGGCCGACGCTCGGCATGGTGCGGAAAACGTGGTCGGTCGCCGCATCGAGCGCCTGGGCTCCGAGACCGCGGCCGCGGAACGGACCGTCGAGACGGAGATCGAACAGCGGATCCTCGTCGCTCAGGTCCTCGAGACGAAGGAATCCGATGCGCCCGAACTCGCTGTGGTCGATCCAGAACGAGTCATTGTCCTCGTCGCGGTATGCGCCGTCGCTGATCGCGGTCTCGACGTCTGCGGCGCTCCAGCGCTCGCGCACATGGAACGGGAACTCGTTCCGTGTCATGAATTCGACGAGGGCGTCGCGGTCCGCACCGGTGGGGTCGAGGCGCGTGAGGGTGATGGCCATAGTGCGAAGACTACTGAGACCGCCGTCGGCTCACCGGTCCAGCGTGGTCACCTCGACCTCGAAGCAGCGCCGCGGGCCCTTGTCCCCGCGGCCTGCCCGCCAGCCCACACAGCGGACGGTGCCGGCGTCGCGGACGTCCTCATAGGCGACCAGCACGGTGCCGGGCAGCGTCACCGGGGCGTCGAAGGAGACGTCCCAGCGCAGCGGGCGGGACAGGTCCACGCGCGACTCGGTGAAGGCGCGGGAGGCGGTGTACATCCCGTGCGCGATCGCCTTCGGGAAGCCGAAGGTCTTCGCACTGAGGGCCGACATGTGGATCGGGTTCACGTCACCGGAGACCGCCGCGTAGCGCCGACCGGCATCGGCCGGCAGCGACCAGCGTCCCGTCGGCGTCGGCGCCTCGAAAGCGCGACGCTCCGTGGGGGTGCCGCCATCGGTCGGGACCGTGTCGGGCGTCGAAGGCTCGGGGGACGGTGCATCGCCCTTGGCCAGGTAGGTGGAGACGTCGGTGGCGATGATCTCGCCGTCGGCGCCGAGGATCGTCGAGACGGCTTCGAAGGTGCGGCCCTTGCGATGCGGTCGCAGGTCGCGCACCCGGCACTCGACGTCCACGAGCTCCCCGACCCGCACCGGTCGGTGCTGGAGCACCTGGTTGCGCAGGTGCACGAGCCCGAGCAGCGCGAAAGGGAAATCGCGCCGCGCCATCAGGGCGAGGGAGACGGGGAAGGCGAGCACGTGCAGCACGCCGGGGTGGACCAGGTCGGTGGCGGGCCCGCCCATGAGGTGGTCGAAGTCGCGGGCGCGCTCGGCGTCGATCCGCACCTGTCGGACCCGGTACGCGATCGTCGGTAGCACGGGCTCGCCGCGCCCCCGGCCCCGCGCAGCGCGGGGGTCGAGCGCCGCGGCGTACACGGCGGGGAAGGAGGGGACGTCGGAGAGGTCCTTGACCTGCTCCCGGGCGCTGTGCGCTGCGGAGGTGTTCACGGCGGCGTTCACTTCCCCACCATGTTCTGGCCGCACACGCGTAGCGTCTCGCCACGGATCCCGCCCGCTTCTGCGGAGGAGAGGAAGGAGATCGCCTCGGCGACGTCCACCGGGAGCCCGCCCTGTTGGAGCGAGTTGACCCGGCGGGCCACCTCGCGGGTGAGGGCCGGCATCTTGGCGGTCATCTCGGTCTCGATGAACCCGGGGGCGACCGCGTTGGCGGTGCCTGCTAGGGGCTCGAGCTTTCCGGCGAGCGCGTCCACGAAGGTGATCACCCCGGCCTTCGAGGCGGCGTAGTTCGTCTGACCACGGTTGCCGGCGATGCCGCTGGTGGAGGCCAGGGACACTACCCGCGGCTGCTCGCCGAGGACATCCTCGGCGGCGATCAGCGCCTCGGTGAGGGTGATCTGGCTGGTGATGTTGACCGCGAGCACGGGATCCCAGCGGTCGGCCGTCATGTTGGCCAGCAGCTTGTCGCGGGTGATGCCGGCGTTGAGGACCAGCACGTCGAGGGTCAGCCCGCGTTCCCGCAGGAAGGCGACCAGTCGCTTGCCTGCACCCTCCGAGGTGACGTCCAGCTGGATCGGCACCGCCCGCAGCTCATTGGCCAGTCGCGCCAGCTCGGTGCCCGCTCCCGGGACGTCGAGCACCACGAGCCTCGCGCCGTCGGCGGCGAGGGTGCGAGCGATCGCCGCGCCGATGCCGCGAGCGGCACCGGTGACCAGCGCGGTGCGGCCCGCGAGCGGAAGCAACGCGTTCTCGGTGCTGCTGCCGGCACCGGAGGAGACGGTGAGGAACTGACCGGTGACGAAGGCGCTGCGAGCGGAGAGGAAGAAGCGCAGCGCCCCGATCACGCCTGGGGCGTCCAGGCCCACGCCGTCCTCGACCAGGATGCCGTTGGCGGTCGCGCCGCCGCGCATCTCGTGGGCGAGGGAGCGCAGGAAGCCCTCGACCCCGCCGCGGGCGGCGTCCCGTGCCGGGTCCTCGCCGCGAGCGGGCCTGGAGAGGGTGACCACCCTGGCTCCTGGGGCGAGGCTGCGCATCGCGCCGGCCAGCGGGAGCACGAGCGGGCTGAGATCGGCCGGGGAGCCGACCTCGTCGGCCACCACGACCACGGAGCCGACCTTCCGCAGCTCCTCGAAGCGGCGGCGCACGTCGGCGCCCCAGTTCAGCAGCAGACGCGCGATCTCGTCAGCGCCCGCGCTCTCGCCCAGCACCACGACGGGGCCGAGCACGGGCTCCGGCCGATCCTCGCGGCGCGGGAGCTTCGCGGGACGGGGCAGGCCCAGCTGCTTGGCGAGGGCACCGCCGGGAGCGGAACGGATGAAGCGGGTGTAGGCATCGGTCATGGGAACCTCCGGTTCAGGACTGCGGGCGCGGTGCGGCGGATCGGGTCACACAGGGCTCAGTCGGTGACGGACTCGAGCAGCACGACGGTGCCCTGACCGGCTGCGGCGCACACCGAGATCAGCCCGCGCTGGACACGGCCGGTCTCCTCGGCCCGCTCGTGCAGGAGCTTGGCGAGGGTCGCGACAAGACGCCCGCCGGTGGCTGCGAAGGGGTGGCCCGCCGCGAGCGAGGAGCCGGCGACGTTGAGCTTGTCGCGGTCGATCGCTCCGAGCGCCCCGCCGCGGCCCAGCCGCTCGCGGCAGAACTCCTCGGACTCCCATGCCTTCAGAGTGCTCAGCACGGTCGAGGCGAAGGCCTCGTGGATCTCGTAGAAGTCGAGGTCCTGGAGAGCCAGACCGTTGGCGTCCAGCAGCTCGGGCACGGCGTAGGCAGGGGCCATCAGCAGGCCTTCGTCTCCGTGTACATAGTCGACGGCGGCGCTGCGGGCGTCGACCACCCGCGCGAGCGGGGTGAGGCCGCGCTCGGCGGCCCACTCGGCGCTGCCCATCAGCACCGAGGAGGCGCCGTCGGAGAGCGGCGTCGAGTTGCCGGCGGTCATGCTGGGCTCGGCGACCTGCGGGGACTTCGCACCGAAGACGGGCTTGAGGGAGCCGAGCTTCTCGAGCGTGGAGTCGGCGCGCAGGTTCTGGTCGCGCGAGAGACCGCGGTAGCCGGTGACGAGGTCGTCGAAGAATCCGGCGTCGTAGGCGGCAGCGAGGTTCTTATGGGAGGCGAGGGCGAGCTCGTCCTGGGCCTCGCGGGTGATTCCCCACTGGGCGGTGGTCAGCGCCTGGTGCTCCCCATGGACAGCCCGGTGCGGGGCTCGCCGTTGCGGGGCGGGACCGGGGCGAGGTCCGCCGGGCGGATCGCGCTGAACGCCTGGACGCGCTGCATCGCGGTCTTCGCGGCGAAGGCGCGATGGAGGATGCGGCGCAGGCGCGGGGTGACCTCGATCGGGGAGTCCGAGGCGGAGTCGACGCCGCAGGCGATGCCCGAGTCGATCTGGCCCAGCTGGATCCGGTTCGACACGTGGATGACTGTCTCGAGGCTGGTGGCGCAGGCCTTGGACATGTCGATCGCCGGGGTGCGCGGGTCCAGGGGCGTGCCCAGGGCGCTCTCACGGGTGAGGTTGAGGTCCCCGGCGAGCTTGAGCACGGCGCCGCCGGCGATCTCGCCGAGCTTCTCGCCCTGCAACCCGTAGCGGGCCACGAGGCCCTCGAGCGCGGCGGTCAGCAGATCCTGGTTGGAGATGCCGGCATAGGGCCCGCCGGAGCGGGCGAACGGGATCCTGTTGCCGCCGAGGATCAGGGCGTCGCGCGGGAAGTCGGGTCGGGTCACTTGGTGCACCTCTTCGTGGTCACTGTGGTCACTGCGATGGTTCGTGGTGATCATGGGCCGCGAGAGCCCCGGGCAGCCGGTCCGCTCTCGCTCCCGCCGGAGCTCTCCGGAGGATCTTCTCCGCAACACTTTACATAGAACCGCCGGTACTTGATACCCTAGGTTCCGTGAATGCGACGACGCAAGCCCCCGTGGACGGCCGATCGGCCCGCTGGGCCCGCCACCGGGAGGAGAGACGTGCCGAGCTGCTCGATGTGGCCCGGCACCTCATCCATGAGCAGGGCCCCGACGTGACGATGGAGGACATCGCCGCGGCTTCCGGCACCTCCAAATCCATCGTCTACCGCTACTTCGAGGACAAGGCGAAGCTGCAGCGTGCGCTGGGACGCAGCATCCTTTCCACGATGCACTCGAAGCTGCTGGACGAGATGCGCGCCCTCGAGGCCCGGGTGGGCCGCGAGCCCGAGCCCGACGAACGGATCCACGCCATGATCCGCGCCTACGTCGAGACCGCGCAGCGCTCCCCCGGCGTCTACCGCTTCGTCACCCGGCCCAGCGACGGGCTGAACCATTTCCTGTCCTCGGTGTCCCGCCTGGTCGCGACCTTCCTGCCCGCCGAGATCCCCGCTCCGCAGGTCTGGGCCCACGGTGCCGTGGGCTTCGTCGAACGGGCCGTCGACATCTGGATGACCGACCACGAGAGCGCCGACGACACGAGCGATCCCCACGGTTCCGCTCAGCGCTCCACCCCACTCACCTCCGATCAGCTCGTGACCCACCTGGTCACCTGGCTCATGAAGGGACTGCACGCATGACCACCGATTCCCGCACCGCACCCTCCGCACCCTCCACCAAGGCGGAGGTCTCCGACGAGACCAGCACCGCCAACCCCACCGGACCCATCCCGGTCCCGCATGGCGACAGCCCCCGCCTCGACGTCGCACAGACCTCCGAAGCACTGATGGGCAAGTGGGCCGCAGCCCGCCGCACGGCGCGCGAGCGTGCCGCCCGGCCGGAGCTGCACCGACCGATCGATGCCTCCGTGGCCGAGCACCGGGAGCGCGTCTACTCCCAGCTCCAGCTCCTCGCCGAGGAGGACGTCTCCCACCTGATGCTGCCCGAGCACCTCGGCGGCCCCAACGACAACGGCGGCAACGTGGCCTCCTTCGAGGAGCTGGTCGTCGCCGACCCCTCGCTGCAGATCAAGGCCGGAGTCCAGTGGGGTCTGTACACGTCCGCGATCATCCAGCTGGGCAACGAGGAGCAGCAGCACGCCTGGGTGCCCGACGCGATGGACCTGACCACCCCGGCGCCTTCGCGATGACCGAGATCGGCCACGGCTCCGACGTGCAGTCCCTCGCGACCACCGCCACCTACGATCCGGACGGCGGCGACGATGGGGAATGGGTGATCCACACCCCTTCCGCGCCGCCTGGAAGGACTTCCTGGGCAACGCCGCGATCCACGCCAGGTCGGCGACCCTGTTCGCTCGACTGATCACGAACGGCGTGGACCACGGCGTGCACTGCTTCTACGTCCCGGTGCGGGACGCCGACGGCGAACTGCTGCCCGGCGTCTCGAGCGAGGACGACGGGGAGAAGGGCGGGCTGAACGGCATCGACAACGGCCGCCTGGCCTTCGACCACGTGCGCATCCCCCGCACGAACCTCCTGAACCGGTACGGCGACGTCGCCCCCGACGGCACCTACACCTCCCCCATCGAGTCCCCCGGCCGCCGTTTCTTCACCATGCTCGGCACCCTCGTGCAGGGGCGGGTCTCGCTCGACGGCTCCGCGATCCGCGCCAGCCAGCTCGCGCTGCACATCGCGATCACCTACGCGACCCAGCGCCGCCAGTTCAGCGCCGCCGATCCCACCCAGGAGACGGTGCTGATGGACTACCAGGCGCACCTGCACCGCCTGCTGCCGAAGCTCGCCGCGACCTACGCTGGAGCCTTCGCGCACGAGCAGCTGCTGCAGGCGTTCGACGACGTCTTCTCCGGCCGGGCCGACGACCCGGAGTCCCGCGAGGACCTCGAGACGCTCGCCGCGACCCTCAAGCCCACCTCGACCCGGCTCGCGCTGGACACCCTCCAGGAGTGCCGCGAGGCCTGTGGCGGTGCCGGCTTCATGGCGGAGAACCAGCTGGTGGGGCTCCACCAGGACCTCGATGTCTACGCCACCTTCGAAGGCGACAACACCGTCCTGCTGCAGCTGGTCGCCAAGCGCCTGCTCTCCGATTACACCTCCGAGCTGAGCAGCGTGGACCGGGCCGGGATCGGCCGCTTCATCGCGCAGCGCGCGGAGGTGCTCGCCAAACGGCACACCCCTGGGCACGCCTCGGCCAGAGCGTCGCTGACCGCGGCAACTCCCGACGCGCCTTCGACTCCATGCGCCAGACGGAGTTCCAGGAGGAGATGCTCGCCGACCGTGCCCGGATCAAGGTCGAGGAGGTCGCCCTCTCCCTGCGTGGGGCGGCGAAGATGAGCCCCGCCGATGCCGCCGCTGAGGTCAACAAGCATCAGGTGGAGATGCTCGACGCCGCCCGCGCCCACGCCGATCTGGTCCGCTGGCGCGCCTTCACCGCAGGGATCGAGGCGCTGACGGACGAGGGCTCCCGGGCCGTCCTCACCGACGTGCGGGACCTGTTCGGGCTCACCGCCATCAACGACGACCTGGCCTGGTTCCTGCTGAGCGGGATGATCTCCACCCAGCGCGGCCGCCAGATCGACAACGACCTGCGCCGCCTGCTGTGGCGTCTGCGCCCGCACGTGCTCGATCTCGTCGCCGCCTTCGACGTGCGCCCCGGCCATGTCCGGGCGCCGATCGCGCTCGGCGGCGAGCAGGAGCGGCAGGACGAGGCGGCCGCGTACTTCCGCGCCCAGCGGGCCAGCAGCACCGCTCCGGTGAGCGAGAAGACCCTCCGTGACCAGGCGAAGAAGGCGCGTCGAGCCGCCTCGGCAGCCAGCGGCGGCGCCCGCTGATCGTCAGCGGGGCGGCCCGGGGTCTCAGCACGCGCCCGGGCCGCCCCGCTATGCGCGGCGATCGTAGACTGTGGGAACCGTGCCCGGCCTCCCGGCCGCTCGGCACCCCAGCCCTCGTGACGAACGGAACCGACACCGCGATGACCGCTGACCTCGCCCCCTCCACCCCACACGGCCGGCCTCACCCGTCCGGGGATGTCGACACGGTCGAGCATGCCGCCTCCACCCCCGAGCAGGCGCAGCCGTACGCGGAGCTCGGGCTCAAGGACGACGAGTACGCGAACATTCGCGAGATCCTGGGCCGCCGCCCCACCAACGCCGAGCTCGCGATGTACTCGGTGATGTGGTCCGAGCACTGCTCCTACAAGTCCTCCAAGAAGCATCTGAGCACCTTCGGGAAGCACACCACCGAGAAGATGCGCGAGAAGCTGCTGGTGGGCATGGGAGAGAACGCCGGTGTGGTCGACATCGGCGACGGCTGGGCGGTCACCTTCAAGGTCGAGTCCCACAACCACCCCTCGTACGTGGAGCCCTACCAGGGCGCGGCCACCGGCGTCGGCGGCATCGTGCGCGACATCATCTCCATGGGCGCGCGACCCGTCGCCGTGATGGACCAGCTGCGCTTCGGCGCGATCGACCATCCGGACACCGCACGTGTGGTGCATGGCGTGGTCTCCGGTGTGGGCGGCTACGGCAACTCGCTGGGCCTGCCGAACATCGGCGGCGAGACCGTCTTCGACGCCGCCTACCAGACCAACCCGCTGGTCAATGCGCTCGCGGTGGGCGTGATGCGCCATGAGGACATCCACCTCGCCTCCGCCACCGGGCCTGGCAACAAGGTGGTGCTCTTCGGTGCGCGCACCGGCGGCGACGGCATCGGCGGCGCCTCCATCCTCGCCTCGGAGACCTTCGATGAGGGCGGCCCCGTCAAGCGCCCGAGCGTCCAGGTGGGCGACCCCTTCATGGAGAAGGTGCTCATCGAGTGCTGCCTCGAGCTGTTCTCCGCGGGCACCGTCGCCGGGATCCAGGACCTCGGCGCGGCCGGCATCTCCTGCGCCACCAGCGAGCTCGCCGCCAATGGCGGCTCCGGCATGCACATCCACCTCGAGGAGGTGCTGCTGCGCGATCCCACCCTGAACGCCGGCGAGATCCTCATGAGCGAGTCGCAGGAGCGGATGATGGCCGTCGTGCGGCCGGAGAAGCTCGCGGAGTTCGAGGCGATCGCCGCCCGCTGGGACGTCGAGACCGCTGTGATCGGCGAGGTCACCGGTGACGGCCGCCTCACGATCGACCACCACGGGCACCGCATCGTCGACGTCGATCCGGCCACCGTCGCGATCGACAGCCCGGTCTACGACCGCCCGTACGCGCGCCCGCAGTGGCAGGACGCCCTGCAGGCCGACGCCGCGGAGGCCCTCCCCGCCCGGAGACCGCGGAGGAGATCGCCGCGACGATCCGCACCCTGATCGCCTCCCCCAACCTCGCCTCCAAGGGCTGGGTCACCGATCAGTTCGACCGCTACGTGGGTGGCAACACCGCGCTCGCGATGCCCGATGATGCCGGTGTGCTCCGTATCGACGAGACCACCGGCCGCGGCATCGCGATCGCGACCGACGCCAACGGCCGCTACACCAAGCTCGATCCGCGCACCGGTGCCCAGCTGGCGCTGTCCGAGGCCTACCGCAACGTGGCCACCGCCGGCGCGGTGCCGCTGGCGATCACGGACTGCCTGAACTTCGGCTCGCCCGAGGATCCGGGCCCCATGTGGCAGCTGGTCGAGGCGATCGGCGGCCTGGCCGAGGCCTGCGAGACCCTCGAGGTCCCGGTCACCGGCGGCAACGTCTCCCTGTACAACTCCACCGGTGAGCCCGGCCTGATCGACTCCGCGATCCACCCCACCCCGGTGGTCGGTGTGCTCGGCGTGTTCGAGGACGTCGCCCGTCGCGTCCCCTCCGGGTGGCAGGGCGAGGGCCAGTCGGTGCTGCTGCTGGGCAGCACCCGCGAGGAGCTCTCCGGCTCCGCCTGGGCCGACGTCGTGCATCAGCACCTGGGCGGTCTGCCGCCCCGGGTCGATCTCGAGGCCGAGCGCGCACTGGCGAAGGTGCTGATCACCTCTGCCGAGGAGGGGCTGGGCTCCTCCGCGCACGACCTCTCCGAGGGCGGCCTGGCCCAGGCTCTGGTGGAATCGGTGACCCGCTTCGGCTCCGGCGCCCAGGTCGAGCTCTCCGCTCTGACGGAGCGCGACGGCGTGGATCTCGCCACCGCCCTGTTCTCCGAGTCGCAGGCCCGTGCGCTGGTCGCGGTCCCCGCCGAGCAGGAGGAGCGGCTCATCGCCCTCGCGGCAGAGCACGGCGTGCCCGTGCTGCGCTTGGGCACCACCGGGGGCAGCACCCTCGAGATCGAGGGCGTGGGCGGCTTCACCGTGGGCGAGCTGCGGGAGCTGCGCGAGGGCACGCTGCCTCGCTACTTCGGCTGACGAGGCACGGTGCGGCGGGACCTCCACGGGCTGACCCCACGGGACCCGCTGCTCCACAACGCCTGGGCCGACGACAGCAGCTCCGCCTGAGCTCCTCCCTCCCCCACATCGCGACGAGCCCGCCGAGCATCAGCTCGGCGGGCTCGTCGTCCGTCGGGGGCCGTGAGCTCAGGCGCCGCGATAGAGCAGATGTGCCTCGGTGACTTTCGCCGCGACCGCGGCGGCGAAGGAGGCCGGCTCCGTCAGCTGGTCGAGATCATGGACCTCCCCGGTCCCGTCCTCGATGCTCCACCCGGTCCCGCCCTCCACGAGCGAGCGATGCTTGACGTCGTAGTACCCTGACTTCGCGGTCAGGGCGATCCCGCGTGCCCCGTGGAGCGAGGCGACCAGGTGATGGTGGAATCGCGTGGTGATCCACCGCTGCTGCGCCGCCGGTTCGAAATCCCCGCGCCAGAGCTCGGTGAACGGGACGAAGCCGTCCTCGGCCACCAGGTCTCGCAGACGGTCGTATCCGGCGTAGTCACCGCCCGGCAGCGCCTCGACGTACCGGACGCGCTCGCGCGGGATCCCCGACGCCTCGACCGTCCTGCGCACGTAGCCGAGCAGCCGCTCGAAGGCACCGGCGTCGACCGCGTCGGACTGCACGCACAGCACCAGCTCCGGTGGGCCGGTGCGGTCGCGCTCAGGTTCCTGCTCGACGAGGTAGGCGTCATCGACTCCGCGGGCAAGTCCGAGCCGTTCTGCGCTCTCGGCATCGCGCACGCTGACATGGTCGAAGCCCTGGAGCCGCTCCTGGCCGAACGGCGCCAGGCCCTGACCGGTCGCGATCAGCGGGGCACCGCTGATCTGAGCCGTCGCACGCAGCGTGCGGATGATGAGGTCGTTCTCCGGCCAGACCGCGTTGATGAAGCCGCCTCCCAGCAGGTGCAGGCTCTGTGCTTCGCGCAGTGCCAGCAGCGGGGCGTCGTACAGCGGGGTGCCCAGCCCGGTGACGATGTCCTCGACGCTGCGGCGGGATCCTCGCAGGGAGTCCTCGACCGTCCGGAACACCGCATCGGTGACGCGCAGCCGGGGATGGATGCCCCCGAACAGCGCGGACGCGGTCCCGGGATGTCGGCAGTCCAGCCACACCTCGTCCTCGGGTAGGTGACGGGCCAGGTGCTCGAGCCATCGGCGCGCGATCAGCTCATCCCCGTAGTTCGGGTAGGAGGCCATGGAGACCAGGTAGAGCGGAGCACGCGCGGGGCCCCGGAACGGGGGCGCCGGGGCGGGAGACGCTGCGGCAACCGGTCTGCGCCGGCGGAATCCGAACATCTCAGGCCCGTCCGGTGTGCTTCATCCAGCGCATCACGAAGGTCGCCATCTGGTCTCGCTTGATGTAAGCGTTCGGACGGAACGTGCCGTCATCCCAGCCGCGGCTGATCCCCGTCGTCGCCAGCCAGCCGATCTCCTTGGCGAAGATGTGGCTTCGCGGGACATCGACGAACCGGTCGGCCCCGGAGGCTTTCGCTGCCGGTTCCCCCGCTGCACGGTAGAGGAATGCTGCGACGGCGTCCCGCTTCACGGGCTCGAGCGGTCGGAAGGTCCGGTTCGTGCCGCTGCCCCATCCACGGGCGATGCCCTGCTCGAACGCCCAGCACAGCTCCTTGTAGAAGACGAAGCTCGGGGCGACGTCACGGAACGGAGAGGTGCGCGGGGCCGTGTAGGTCGGCGCGCCCATCGCGCGATAGATGAACACGATCATCGCGTCGCGCAGGTTGTTGCTGTTGGGCTGGAAGGTGCGGCTGCTCCCGGAGCCCCAGCCCTTGGTCACGTTCGCGGCGAAGAGGTCCTGGATCTCGAGGAAGAACACCCTGGATGGGGCGACGTCACGGAACGCCGGTGTGACGAAACGGGTCTTTCCGCCCTCGAGGGCTGCGGCGCCGTTCTGGAAGGGCTGGATCTGGCGGTCGCCGTCCTTCGATGCGTTCCGGGAGGGCCTCCCCCAGGAATGCGTCCACTGCTTCGCGAACGGGGTGACATATCCGGCGGCTGCCCCGCTCTCCTGGAGCACGAGGCCCTTCGTCAGCACCGTTGCCGTGTACTTGCCGGTGCGGTGGGCGCTCTTGACCACCGTCCCCATCTTCGACGCTCCCCGGCGCCCTCGAAAGCCCAGAGATGCTCCTTCCAGCCCCCGTCCATGAATCCCTGCGCTTCACCGCGGATGGAGCCGAACTCGTTGTAGAGCCTGTTTCCGGGGCACTCGGTACTGTTGACATCACGGTGACCGAGCATCTTCGCCAGGGAGACCGTCTTCCCCGGGGTGAACAGGGTGCCCGACCCCGGAGTCCAGGAGGACTTCGCCGACACGCTCGTCTGGAACGTGCTCAGGAGCTTCCAGCCCACGAGCTGCGCGACCGCGACCCTGGCAGCGCGGGGCACGGCGGTCGACGAGTGATGGCCCATCACCGAGATGCCGAAGGATCCCGAGTTGAAGCCGTAGGCGTGAGCACCGGTGATGTTGCGGTGCAGGCCGCCGCTGCGGCCCTCGAAGATCTGCCCGTACTTGGAGACCAGCACGTTGTAGCCGATGTCCGCCCAGCCCAGCGTCCGGGTGTGATAGTCCAGGATGCCTCGCACGAGCTGCGCGGACTGCGCCGAGGTATAGCTGTTGCTCCCGGCGGTGTGGTGGATGACCACGGCCTTCAGCTGGTCGACCGCGCTGGTGCCCCGCACTTTCGACTCGTCTGCGCCCCATGCGGTTCGTGAGACGTACGCGGGCGTGCCAGGGCCCAGCGTCGGAGTGGCCGGGTTGCTCATGGTCGCCGCGGCGGGAGCGGCCATCGTGCGGAGCTGAGCGCCCTGGGAGACCGTCGCGTCGGGGCCGGAGAGCTGGGATGCCTGCTCATCTGCAGGAGCGGGCGAGGTGGTGACCACGTGCGCCACGAGATCCTCGGTGACATCGGCGCCGTCTAGCTCGGCGCGGATCTGCAGCGCGGACACGATCCCGAGCCAGGAGGCTTCCGTGCCGGCAGCGTCCTCTCCCGTCTCCGGGTTCTCCGCAGTCTCCAGCAGGAACCAGTCGGTCCATTCGCCGTCCTCGGCGAGGCCGCGCGCGTGGACCTCCGGCGCATCGATCTCATTCGACCAGGTCACTCCGACCATGGTGGCGGGCTGGTCGGTCAGGTCACGGGCCTGGGCCCCGTCCACATCGATCAGGGCCGCATCTGCCAGCGGGACGTCGACGATCCGGGTCTCGCCGCCGGTCACCGTGGGATCGGCCAGTGCCGCCGGAGCGCTGGCGAGGACAGCCGCTCCGACAGGGAGCGCTGCGGTGGCAGCGAGCAGACCGCGCCGAGAAAGGGGCGCGGGGCCGTGGGCGTCGGTGGCGGGGGAAGGGACCGCTTTGACATGGTGAACAGCTCCGAGGACGAGAAGGGGCGGGTTGGATGCCGCAGCCTGGGCGCCCGGAGGGCTCGCTGAGCGGGCCGGAGGGCTCCTTCGCCGGTGGCATCCACCGATCACGGTAATGCACGGAGCGCAAGGGGGAGATCGCGCCAGGGTCACGATCGGACAAAGCCAGGAGATGCTCGTCTCTCACCAGCGTGGAGACGGGCCCGGGCATGCAGAAGGGCAGGCCGTCGGGATCTCTCCCGTCGGCCCGCCCTGTGCGGTGCTGTCCTGGCTCAGGCCTTGGACTCGTCCTCGGTGCCCTCGGCGGGCTCCACCGGAGCGGTGTCCTCGGCAGCAGCGGTGTCAGCGGCCTTGGCGTCGTTCTTGGCGGCGCCCTCAGCCTCCTTCACCACGGCCTGCTTGGCCGAGTACTCCTCGGTGACCAGCTCGATGACCGCCATGGGGGCGTTGTCGCCCTTGCGGGGAGCCACCTTGGTGATGCGGGTGTAGCCGCCGGGACGCTCGGCGAAGGTCGGGGCGATCTCCTCGAACAGCGAGTAGACGACGCCCTTGTCGCGGATGGTCTCCATCACGCGACGACGAGGCGAGATCGCCCTTCTTCGCCTGGGTGATGAGACGCTCCGCGTGGGGGCGGAGGCGCTTGGCCTTGGTCTCGGTGGTGGTGATCGCCTTGTGGCGGAACAGCTCGGTGGCGAGACCCGAGAGGATCATCCGCTCGTGCGCGGGGATCCGCCGAGGCGCGCACCCTTGGTGGGGGTAGGCATGGTCGTTCTCCTAGTGAAAGATAAAGGTCAGTACTGGTCGCCGAAGCCGTCGGAGTAGGAATCCAGGGCCGACGGGTCGAAACCGGCCGGGGAATCCTTCAGCGACAGACCGAGATCGGCGAGCTTCGCCTTGACCTCGTCGATGGACTTCTGGCCGAAGTTGCGGATGTCGAGCAGATCGGCCTCGGAACGGGCAGTCAGCTCGCCGACGGTGTGGACACCCTCGCGCATCAGGCAGTTGTACGACCGCACCGTGAGGTTGAGGTCGTTGATCGGCAGCGCCAGATCGGCAGCCAGGGCCTGATCAGTGGGCGAGGGGCCGATCTCGATGCCCTCCGCCTCCTGGTTCAGCTCGTGGGCCAGACCGAACAGCTCGACCAGGGTC
Source organism: Brachybacterium sp. Z12 (assembly GCF_014400405.1). GTDB lineage: Bacteria > Actinomycetota > Actinomycetes > Actinomycetales > Dermabacteraceae > Brachybacterium. Next base: position 2,623,323 of record NZ_CP060496.1, read on the forward strand.
TTGCCTGCCGAGGCCACCGCGTCACGCGGGGAGATGGCGGGCTTGGTCTCGACGTCGACGATGAGCTTGTCGAAGTCGGTGCGCTGCTCGACACGGGTCGCCTCGACCTTGTAGGTCACCTTGAGCACCGGCGAGTAGATCGAGTCGACCGGGACACGGCCGATCTCGCCGTCGATGCCCTTGTTCTGAGCGGCGGAGACGTAGCCGCGGCCACGCTCGACGATCAGCTCGATCTCCAGCCGGCCCTTCTCGTTCAGGGTCGCGATGTGGAGGTCGGGATTGTGGATCTCCACACCGGCGGGCGGGGTGATGTCGGCGGCGGTGACGCGACCGGCTTCCTCACGACGCAGGTACATCACGACGGGCTCGTCGTTCTCCGAGGAGACGACGAGGTTCTTGATGTTGAGGATGACCTCGGTGATGTCCTCCTTGACGCCGGGGACCGTGCTGAACTCGTGCAGCACGCCGTCGATGCGGATCGAGGTGACCGCAGCGCCGGGGATGGAGGACAGCAGGGTGCGGCGCAGGGAGTTGCCGAGGGTGTAGCCGAAGCCCGGCTCGAGCGGCTCGATGACGAACCGGGAGCGGTTGTCCGACACGACCTCTTCGGTCAGCGTGGGGCGCTGTGCAATGAGCACTGTGGATCCTTTCAGCGAACGTCCGCCATATGACGCTCAGAAGGGGGCGGTGGGCCTAGAAGGTGAGTGGTGTCCAGGGGTGCCGGGGCGGCATCGGAGCCGCCCGGCACGGTTCGGCCGGGGCGGAGGGATCAGCCTCTGCCCCGACCGATGAGGTCAGACGCGGCGGCGCTTGGCCGGGCGGGTGCCGTTGTGCGGCTGCGGGGTGACGTCCTGGATCGAGCCGACCTCGAGGCCGGTCGCGGTGAGCGAGCGGATCGCGGTCTCGCGGCCGGAGCCCGGGCCCTTCACGAAGACGTCGACCTTCTTCATGCCGTGCTCCTGGGCGCGGCGAGCGGCGGCCTCGGCGGCCATCTGCGCGGCGTACGGGGTCGACTTGCGCGAGCCCTTGAAGCCGACCTGGCCGGCGGAGGCCCAGGAGATGATGGCGCCGTTCGGGTCCGTGATGGACACGATCGTGTTGTTGAACGTGCTCTTGATGTGCGCCTGACCGTTGACGACGTTCTTCTTGTCCTTGCGACGCGGCTTGCGCGCAGCGGTCTGCTGGGTCTTGGTTGCCATGCGGCAGAACTCCTCTGGTGAGTATGGGGTGCGCCGGATCCCTCAGCGGCGCGAAGTGACTACGGGTCCGAAGACGTCCGCGGTCCGACGGCGGGTGCCGTGGATCAGCGGGTCTTCTTCTTGCCGGCGACCGTGCGCTTGGGGCCCTTGCGGGTGCGCGCGTTGGTCTTGGTGCGCTGGCCGTGGACCGGGAGGCCGCGGCGGTGGCGCAGTCCCTGGTAGCTGCCGATCTCGACCTTGCGGCGGATATCAGCGGCCACCTCACGGCGCAGGTCACCCTCGACCATGTAGTTCGCCTCGATGTGATCGCGGAGCTTGACGAGCTCCTCGTCGCTGACCTCGCGCACGCGCGTGTCACCGGAGACGCCGGTAGCGGCCAGGGTCTCCAGGGCACGGGTGCGACCCATGCCGAAGATGTACGTCAGGGCGACTTCAAGGCGCTTTTCGCGCGGAAGGTCGACTCCCACCAGACGTGCCATGTGCAGATTCTCCTACTGTCTCGGAGGCCTGATCCAACTCCTCGCCCACGGGTCTGTTCCCTGGACGCCGCAGCCTCCGCGCTGCGGGTGTCCGGCTCGCGCCGGCGGAGTCGTCTCTTCTTTTGTGTGGTGCCCGCGGTGCGGGCTGCCCCTGTGGGGCGTGCCGCTCGAGGCGGCGGTCACGGCAGATGCCGGGACGGGCGGAATGCTCCGCTCAGCCCTGGCGCTGCTTGTGACGGGGATTCGAGCAGATCACCATGACGCGTGAGTGGCGACGGATCACCTTGCAGTTGTCACAGATCGGCTTGACGCTCGGCTTGACCTTCATTGCTTTCCTTCTCCCGGGACGATCACTTGTAGCGGTACACGATGCGGCCACGGTCGAGGTCGTAGGGGCTCAGCTCGACGACCACTCGGTCCTCGGGAAGGATACGGATGTAGTGCTGGCGCATCTTCCCGGAGATGTGCGCGAGCACAATGTGCCCGTTGTCGAGCTCGACCCGGAAACGCGCATTCGCGAGCGCCTCCGCAACTCGACCCTCGACCTCGATCACGCCGTCCTTCTTCGCCATGCCTCCCCAATCTCTCGCCACCGGCACGCCGGGTCCGAGTTCCGCGTTCCTGATTACTCAGGCTGTGCTCACCGACCGTCGGACGACGGTACGGTGGTCGAAGAGGGTGCGGCCTGCGCGAGTCGTCGGCCTCGCTGATCGAGACGGCAGAGCCGCCCGATCGATCGGCACGACGGGACTGCACGACCTGCGATGAGGACGACGCGCACGGAGCACACCCGATGGATCAGCCTACACGCGCCCCCGGGATCCGGCGAGGGGTATCGCAATGACCCCGATCACGTCACATCTGCGCAGTCGTGGACCCGAGCGTGGGCTCAGGCCGTACCGCCGGCCAGAGGGTCCGGGGCGGCGATGATGCCGCGCTTCGCGAGCTCGGCGGCGCCGCCGTCACCCTCGGTGAGCACCAGCAGCCCCTGCTCTGTGACGGCCACGGAATGCTCGACGTGGGCGGCTCGACCGCCGGCGGTGGCGCGCACCGTCCAGTCGTCGTCCTCGAGCTCCCAGGTGCCGGGGCCCTGGATGAGCATCGGCTCGATCGCCAGGCACATGCCGGCGCGGATTTTCGGACCGCGCGAGCGGGTGCGGTAGTTCATGACGTCGGGCGCCTGGTGCATGGCGGTGCCGATGCCGTGCCCGCCGAAGCCCTCGAGGTGGGAGAGGCTCTCCCCGCGACCTCGGTGACATGGTCCTCGATGGCGGCGCCGATCTGCCCCACCCGGTCCGCGGTGGCGAGCGCGGCGATGCCGGCCCACAGCGCGTCGCGGGTGATGCGGACCAGGTCCTCGTCGGCGGCCGAACGGGGCGTGCCCACGATGTGGGTGCGGGCGGCATCGGAGTGCCAGCCCTCGATGATCAGCCCGCCGTCGATGGAGACGATGTCCCCGTCCTCGAGCGGGCGGTCGTCGGGGATCCCGTGCACCACCACGTCGTTGACGCTGATGCACAGCGTCGCCGGGTACCCCTGATAGCCCAGGAAGTTCGGAGTGGCGCCCTCGTCACGGATCATGTCGTGGGCGAGGGTGTCCAGCTCGTTGGTGGTGATGCCGGGCCGGATGTGCTCTGCGAGCATGTCGTGGACCTGATGAAGCAGCTTGCCGCTGCGGCGCATCACCAGGATCTGCTCGGGGGTCTTGAGCTCCACTCGCTCCGGCAGGAGGCTCATCGGTCGGTGAGCGCCTCGCGCAGCGAGGTGGTGACCTCGTCGATCGAGGCCATGCCATCGACCCTGCGCACGAGGTCACGCTTCTCGTAGACGTCGATCAGCGGGGCAGTCTGCTCGGCGTAGACCTCGAGGCGACGACGGATGGTCTCCTCGGTGTCGTCGCTGCGGCCCTGCTCCTTGCCGCGTTCGACCAGACGGCCCACGACCTCCTCGGTCTCCACCACAAGCAGGAGCACGGCGTCGAGGGAGGAGTCGAGCTCGGTGAGCATGCCGTCGAGGGCCTCGACCTGGTCGAGGGTGCGTGGGTACCCGTCCAGGAGGAAGCCGTCCTCGGCATCGTCCTCGGCGAGGCGGGAGCGGACCATGTCATTGGTGACGGAGTCCGGGACGTACTCGCCCTTGTCCATGTAGGACTTCGCGAGGATGCCGAGCTCGGTCTCTCCCGAGACGTTGGCGCGGAAGATATCTCCGGTCGAGATCGCCGGGATGGACAGCTCCTCGGCGAGGCGCACGGCCTGGGTGCCCTTGCCCGCGCCGGGCGGGCCCACGATCAGGAGGCGTCGGGCCTGGGCGGAGGCGTCGGAGGTGTTGGTCACCGGAGGATCCCTTCGTAGTGGTGCTGCTGGAGCTTCGCGTCGATCTGCTTCACGGTGTCGAGGCCGACGCCGATGATGATCAGCAGGGAGACGCCGCCGAGCGGGAAGTCCTGCGAAGTTCCGAGGTAGGCGAGCGCGAACAGCGGGATCAGGCAGATCACCGCGAGGTAGACGGCGCCGGCGGACTGGATTCGATTGATCACGTAGCGCAGGTAGCGCTCCGTGGGCCTGCCCGCGCGCACGTTGGGGACGAAGCCCCCGTACTTCTTCATGTTGTCGGCGATCTCCTCCGCGTTGAAGGTGATCGAGGTGTAGAAGAAGGCGAAGAAGACGATCAGGGTCACGTAGACGACGGCGTAGACCCAGGAGAACGACATGCCGAGCACCAGGTTGCTGTTCACCCACTGCACCCAGGACGCCTCGGGGTCGCCGAAGGACGACGCCATCTGCGGCAGCGCGAGGATGGAGGAGGCGAAGATGACCGGGATGACGCCGGACTGGTTGACCTTCACCGGGATGTAGGTCGAGGTGCCTCCGTACATGCGGCGGCCCACCATCCGCTTGGCGTACTGCACCGGGATGCGGCGCTGGGACTGCTCGACGAACACCATGCCCACCATCACGACCAGCGCGACCAGGATGACCAGGGAGAAGGTGAGCCAGCCCTGCAGCTGCCAGACCTGGGAGAAGGATCCCGGGAACGAGGAGGCGATCGACGTGAAGATCATCAGCGACATGCCGTTGCCGATGCCGCGCTCGGTGATCATCTCGCCCAGGAACATGATCAGCACGGTGCCGACGGTCATGGTCATGACCATGGACAGCAGGGTCGGGATCGACTGATCGGGGACCAGCTCGAGGTTGCAGCCGACGAAGAAGTTCCCGGAGCGCACCAGCGTGATGATGGTGGTGGACTGGAGGACGCCCAGACCGATGGTCAGGTACCGGGTGTACTGGGTGAGCTTCGCGGTGCCCGATGCCCCCTCCTTGTGGAGGGCCTCGAACCGCGGGATCACCACGCGCAGAAGCTGCACGATGATCGATGCGGTGATGTAGGGCATGACGCCCAGGGCGAAGATAGAGAGCTGCAGCAGAGCACCGCCGGAGAACATGTTGATCATGCCCATCACGTTGGAGCCGGCACCCGAGGAGGCCTGATCGGCGCAGATCGTCACGTTGGTGGCGTCGAATCCCGGGGTGGGAATGAAGACGCCGAGGCGATAGACCGCGATCAGACCGAGCGTGAAGAAGATCTTCGCCCTCAGCTCGGGGTGCGCAGCGCGCGCACGAACGAGTTCACCTGTTTCCCTCCTGGAGGTCCGGGGACGGGACCAAGGTTGTCACGGTCCGTCCCAGTGCCGCGGGATGCGCGCGGCCATAGGACCGGCCCCGGTATGACGACAGGGCACCGCGGCACAGATTATTCTGTGCCACGGTGCCCCGTCAAAGAGACTCACGCGGTGGTGACGGACCCGCCAGCCGCCGCGATCTTCTGCTCCGCCGAGGCGGAGAACTTCTGGGCGGTGATGTCGAGCTTGACGCTCAGCTCACCGGCGCCCAGCACCTTGACGGGCTGGTTCTTGCGCACAGCGCCCTTGGCCACGAGATCCTCGACCGTGACAGTGCCGCCCTCGGGGAACAGCTCCTGCAGGGTCGCCAGGTTCACGGGCTGGAACTCGACGCGGAACGGGTTGGTGAAGCCGCGAAGCTTCGGCAGCCGCATGTGCAGCGGCATCTGCCCGCCCTCGAAGCCGATACGCACCGTGTTGCGGGCCTTGGTGCCCTTGGTGCCGCGACCGGCCGTCTTGCCCTTGGAAGCCTCACCACGGCCGACGCGGGTGCGTGCGGTCTTCGACCCGGGCGCGGGGCGCAGGTCGTGGAGCTTCAGAGGGCTCTGGTTGGAATCAGTCATGTCAGTCCACCTCTTCGAACGTCACCAGATGGGTGACAGTGCGGATCATGCCGCGGATCTCAGGGCGGTCTTCCTTCACCACGGTGTCACCGATGCGCTTGAGGCCGAGGCCGCGCAGGGTGGCTCGCTGGCTCTGGGAGCCGCCGATGTCCGAACGGACCTGGGTCACCTTGATCTGCATCAGGCACCCACCTTCTGCGCACGAGCAGCTGCACGACCCGCGGCCTGTGCCCGCAGAAGCGGGGCCGGGGCGACGTGCTCGACCGGGAGGCCACGACGTGCTGCCACGGCCTCCGGCTCTTCGAGCTGCTTGAGCGCATCGACGGTCGCCCGCACGATGTTGATGGCATTGGTCGAGCCGAGCGACTTGGAGAGCACGTCATGCACTCCCGCGCACTCGAGCACGGCGCGGACCGGACCGCCGGCGATCACACCGGTGCCCGGGGCGGCCGGGCGCAGCAGGACGACGCCCGCTGCATCCTCACCCTGGACCGGGTGCACGACGGTGCCCTGGATACGAGGGACGCGGAAGAAGTTCTTCTTCGCCTCCTCGACGCCCTTGGCGATCGCCGCGGGCACCTCCTTGGCCTTGCCGTAGCCGACGCCGACGGTGCCGTCGCCGTCACCCACCACCACGAGGGCGGTGAAGGAGAAACGACGGCCGCCCTTGACGACCTTCGAGACTCGGTTGATGCTCACGACGCGCTCGAGGAACGCCGACTTCTCAGCTTCCTGTCCGCGGCCGCGGCCACCCTGACGCCCACCGCGATCGTTGCCGCCCTGGCGGGCGCCCCGGTCGTTGCTGGTGTTCGTGTTGTCGTTCCCACGGCCGGAGGCCGCGGGACCGTTGCTACGCTGCTGTGCAGCCATATTCAGATCCTCTTCTCGTCCTGTGTCCGGGCGGCGATCACAGCGCCAGGCCAGCCTCGCGGGCGCCGTCAGCGACGGCGGCCACGCGGCCGTGGTACTTGTTGCCGCCGCGGTCGAACACGACGGAGTCGATCCCGGCAGCCTTGGCACGCTCGCCGACGAGGGTCCCGACGGTGCGGGCCTTATCGGTCTTCGCTGCCTCGGTGCCGCGCAGGTCGGCTTCCATGGTCGAGGCCGACGCGAGGGTCTTGCCGAGGGCGTCGTCGACGACCTGGACGAAGACGTGGCGCGCCGAGCGGGTGACCACCAGACGGGGACGCTGGGCGGTGCCGACGACACGGCGGCGGACACGCAGATGGCGACGGCCGCGCATGCGCAGCTTGCTGCCGCGGTTGCCCTTGGAGTGCTTGAGTGCGTAACCCATGATCACTTACCAGCCTTTCCGGCCTTGCGGAGCACGACCTCGTCGGCGTAGCGCACACCCTGCCCTTGTAGGGCTCGGGCTTGCGGAGCTTGCGGATGTTCGCCGCGACCTCGCCCACCTGCTGCTTGGAGTTGCCGCTGACCGAGAGCTTGGTCGGCGAGTCCACGGTGAAGGTGATGCCCTGGGGCGCCTTCACCACGACGGGGTGGGAGAAGCCGAGGGCGAACTCGAGGTCCGTGCCCTTCGCGGTGACGCGGTAGCCCGTCCCCACGATCTCCAGCTTCTTGGTGAAGCCCTCGGTGACACCGAGGACGATGTTGTTGACGAGCGTGCGGGTCAGGCCGTGGAGGGCCTTCGTCTCGCGCTCTTCGTCGGGGCGGCGCACGACGATCGTGCCGTCCTCGCCGCGCTCGACGGTCAGGGGCTCGGGCACCACATGGGTGAGCTCCCCCTTGGGGCCGGTCACCGTGACGGTGCGGCCTTCGATGGTGACGTTCTGCACTGCTGCCGGTACTGCTACCGGTCGGAGTCCGATGCGGGACATAGCTGTTCTCCTCTCCCGCTCACCAGATGTAGGCGAGGACTTCCCCACCCACACCCTTCTTGGCAGCCTGCTTGTCGGTCAGAAGGCCGGAGGACGTGGACAGGATCGCCACGCCCAGTCCGCCGAGGACCTTGGGCAGATTGGTGGACTTCGCGTACACACGCAGGCCGGGCTTCGAGATACGGCGGATCCCGGAGATGGCGCGATCACGGCTGTCCGAGTACTTGAGCTCGAGGACGAGCTTGCTGCCCACCTCGGCCTCTTCCTCGGTCCAACCGAGGATGTAGCCCTCAGCCTTCAGGATGTCCGCGATGCGGGCCTTCAACTTCGAATACGGCATGGACGCGGATTCGTGGTACGCCCCAGAGGCGTTCCTGATCCGTGTCAGCATGTCCGCGATCGGGTCGGTCATGGTCATGTCTGTTGCTTCTTCCTCACCTGGTTTCCCTCTGCCGCGATGAATGCGACGAGGGACCTCTGGCGGTAGTCCTTACCAGCTGCTCTTGGTGACGCCGGGGAGCTCTCCGCGGTGAGCCATCTCGCGAAGGCAGACACGGCAGAGACCGAACTTGCGGTACACGGAATGCGGGCGACCGCAGCGCTGGCACCGGGTGTAGGCGCGCACGGCGAACTTGGGCTTGCGCTCCGACTTCTTGATCAGGGCTGTCTTTGCCATATCAGTTCTCCTTGAAGGGGAAGCCGAGCAGCTTGAGCAGCGCGCGTCCCTCGTCGTCGGTCTTCGCGGTGGTCACGACCGTGATGTCCATACCGCGGACGCGATCGATCTTGTCCTGGTCGATCTCGTGGAACATGACCTGCTCCGTGAGACCGAAGGTGTAGTTCCCGTTGCCGTCGAAGTGCTTCGGGGACAGACCGCGGAAGTCACGGATGCGGGGCAGCGCCGTGGACAGCAGACGGTCCAGGAACTCCCACATCCGGGCGTTGCGCAGGGTGACGTGCGCACCGATCGGCATGCCCTCGCGCAGCTTGAACTGTGCGATGGACTTGCGGGCCTTGGTGACCTGGGGCTTCTGGCCGGTGATATCCGCGAGGTCGCGGATCGCGCCGTCGATGACCTTCGAGTCGCGTGCGGCGTCGCCGACGCCCATGTTCACGACGATCTTGGTCACGCCGGGCACGAGCATCACGTTCTCGTAGCCGAACTGCTCGGTCAGCTGAGACTTGATGGTCTCGTTGTACTTGGTCTTCAGACGCGGGGTGAGCGCCTGGGTGGCGGTCTCGCTCATCTCAGATGTCCTTCCCGGAGCGCTTGGCGAAGCGGACGCGCACCTGCTTGGTGCGGCCGTTCTCGAGCTCGAGGGTCTCGACGCGGTAACCGATCTTGGTCGGCTTGTTGTCCTCCGGGTCGACCAGGGCCACGTTGGACACGTGGATCGTGGCCTCGCGCTGCTCGATGCCGCCCGCGCCGCCAGCCTGGTTGGGCTTGACGTGGTGGGTACGGCGGTTGATGCCCTCGACCAGCACACGCTGGGTATCGGGGAACACCTGCAGGACGCGGCCCTGCTTGCCCTTGTCACCGGACTCGAGGCCGCGCGCGGCGGCCTTGTCGCCGTCGCTGGTGCGACCGCTGATCACCTGGACGAGGTCGCCCTTCTTGATCTTCATCTTTGCCATGTCACACCACCTCCGGTGCCAGCGAGACGATCTTCATGAAGCGCTTGTCCCGCAGCTCGCGCCCGACGGGGCCGAAGATGCGGGTACCGCGCGGCTCGCCGTCGGTCTTCAGGATGACCGCTGCGTTCTCGTCGAAGCGGATGTAGGAGCCGTCAACACGACGGACTTCCTTGGACGTACGGACGATGACCGCCTTGACGATGTCGCCCTTCTTGACGTTGCCACCGGGGATGGCGTCCTTGACGGTCGCCACGATGGTGTCCCCGATGCTGGCGTAACGGCGACCGGAGCCACCGAGAACACGGATGCAGAGAATCTCCTTGGCACCCGTGTTGTCGGCGATCTTCAGTCGCGACTCCTGCTGAATCACTCGTTCTCCTATCGTCTCACCGGTTCTCTTCCCACCCGCGGGGGCGGGCGGACCGAGCCTTGCGGAACGGAATATGGACCAATGCCCGGCAGCGCTCCGGCCGGAAAACCGACACGGGGCGTCACCGCCGACGAGCCCCGGGCACCGAAGAGCCCCCGGCCGGACTCAGGCACTGGCGTGGTGAACGCTGGGCGTTCGCCTCATGTGCGAGGTCTCCGACGAGGACGGATCTGGTGGTACCGGATCCAGTCGCGGACTTCTGGGCTCCGACTCCACACGGGTGTGGGCGCACAGTCCTCCGGCAACCGCTCAAGACTACGCTTCCCCGCACACGGCTGTCACCCCTTCAGGGCAGACTGCGGCATGTGGGCTTGCTCTCCCAAGCTCCCGGGCGAGTAGGTTCGGGCCATGATCGACATCGATATCGCACGACGCCTCCGGGACCAGGGTCTCTCCTGGGAGCCGGCCGACGGGGATCGCTTCGCGATCGACAACGAACAGCTGCGCGAGGAGATCTTCATGCTCTCCTCCATGGTCGTGGAGCGGGCCCAGGGCCGCAGCGGCCATCCTGTGCTGCGCTTCAACGGCACCACGGAATGGGCTCTGGACTCCGTGGAGCAGCACGAGGTGGTGTGGATCCCCCGCGAGGACCAGCTGCGCGCCGCGCTCGGCGAAACCTTCCGGGCGCTGCGACGGATGGAGGACGGCAGCTTCGCGGTCACGGTCCGGACCGCAGAGGGCTCCGACCGCGAGGTGCCGGCACCCCGCGCGGAAGAGGCCCTCGCCGGCGCGCTGCTCATCCACCTCACCGAGAGCTGAGCTTCGTGGGGGCGCACCTCCCGGGAACGCGCCCGCGCCGCTGGTCCGTCCCCCACTGCCGGGCCACGCCGAACTGGGACATGTCGAACTGGGACGCGCCGAGCTGGGACACGCCGCCCGAGAACACCGAAACCTTCCAGATATGGAAGCTATCGGTGTTCTCGGCGCGCTACGACGGCGTGTCTGGCGCATCCGACCAGCCCGCTACGACGACGTGCCTGACTCACCCGACCAACACCGGGCCAACACAGGACGAAACACGAGCTGCCGACAGGCCCGCTCTCCACGGCCACACGCCCGCGCCGGCCATCCGTCCCCCACTGCTGCTGGGACACGCCGCCCGACAACACCGAACCCTGCCGTAAACGGGGAGATCGGTGTTCTCGATGAACTGCACCGGCGTGGCGAGGCGGTACCGCATGGCCCCACACCGTGGCGGGGCCATGTCCGGCAGCCGCGCGAGGTGGCCGCGGGGCCCGGTCCGGGGTAGCCCGGCAAGGTGTCCGCGATGCCTGAGCGCGACTGAACTCCGTGACTCTGGTCCCGCTCCCGCTCCCGGTCCCGCATCCGGTCCCGCTCCCGGTCCCGCTCCCGCGACCCGGGACAGCAGAAGGGCCGGCCCTCCCCGTGGGGAGGACCGGCCCTTCTCAGGCAAGCGGTGCGGTCACTGGGACCGCCCGATCACTTGGCGCGCTCGAGGATCTCGACCAGACGCCACCGCTTGGTGGCGGAGGTCGGACGGGTCTCCATGACGAGGACACGGTCGCCGGTACCGGCAGCGTTCTCCTCGTCATGAGCCTTGAAGCGGCTCGTCTTGGTCGTGACCTTGCCGTAGCGCGTGTGCTTGACACGCTCTTCAACCTCGATCACGACGGTCTTGTCCATCTTGTCGGAGACCACGAACCCGCGGAGGGTCTTGCGGTAGGGGCGCTCGCTGGAGGACGCGTGCGCGCCTTCCTTGTCGAGCTCCTCGACAGCCGGGGTCTCGGCCTTGGTGTTGTCAGTCATCTCTGTTCCTCGCTTCGCGGTCACTCGGCGGCGCCGGGCGCCTGACGGATGCCCAGCTCGCGCTCGCGCAGGATCGTGTAGATCCGTGCGATGTCCTTCTTGACGGACCGCAGACGGGCGGAGTTCTCGAGCTGACCGGTCGCGGACTGGAAACGGAGCTTGAACAGCTCGTCCTTGCCCTTCGCCAGCTCCTCAGCCAGCTTCGCGTCGTCCAGCTTGTCGAGTTCATCGGCGGTGAGCTTGGTCGCTGCCATCAGATGTCACCACTCTCTCGGCTCAGGATGCGGCTCTTCATGGGGAGCTTGTGCTGCGCCAGGCGGAGTGCCTCGCGAGCCACCTCCTCCTCGACGCCGGCGATCTCGAACATGACTCGTCCCGGCTTGATGTTGGCGATCCACCACTCGACGGAACCCTTACCGGAGCCCATGCGGACCTCGGCAGGCTTCTTCGTGAGCGGACGATCGGGGTAGATGTTGATGAACACCTTGCCGCCACGCTTCATGTAGCGCGTCATGGCGATACGTGCGGCCTCGATCTGACGGTTGGTGACGTAGGCGGGCTCGAGAGCCTGGATGCCGTAGTCGCCGAATGCCAGGTCGGTGCCACCCTTGGCCATGCCGGTGCGGTGCGGGCGGTACTGCTTGCGGTGCTTGGTCCTGCGAGGGATCAGCATTTCGCTCAGGCCTCCGTTCCGGGCTGCTGTGCGGGCGCTGCACTCTGCTCGCCGGCGGCGGGAGCGGCCGGAGCCTGCTCCCCACCACGACGCGCAGTCGCGTTGCGCTCGTTGCGACGGCCGCGCGGACGCTCGGCACGCGGGGCGCCACGTCCGCCGGAGCGGGGACCCTGCGAGGCGGCCTGCTGAGCCGCGAGCTCCTTGGCGGTGACGTCGCCCTTGTAGATCCAGACCTTCACGCCGATGCGGCCGAAGGCGGTGCGGGCCTCGTAGAAGCCGTAGTCGATGTTCGCGCGGAGGGTGTGCAGCGGCACGCGGCCCTCGCGGTAGAACTCGTTACGGCTCATCTCGGCGCCGCCGAGGCGACCGGAGACGGCCACTCGGATGCCCTTCGCACCGGCGCGCTGCGCGGACTGCATGCCCTTACGCATCGCACGGCGGAAGGAGACGCGGGCGGCGAGCTGCTCGGCGATGCCCTGAGCGACCAGCTGAGAATCGGCCTCGGGGTTCTTGACCTCGAGGATGTTCAGCTGGATCTGCTTGCCGGTGAGCTTCTCGAGCTCACCGCGCAGCCGCTCGGCCTCCGCGCCACGACGCCCGATGACGATGCCCGGGCGGGCGGTGTGGAGGTCCACGCGGACACGGTCTCGGGTGCGCTCGATCTCGACCTTGGAGATGCCGGCCCGCTCCATGCCCTTGGACATGAGGTTGCGGATCGCGACGTCTTCCTTCACGTAGTCGCGGTAGCGCTGACCCTCCTTGGAGGAATCAGCGAACCACCGGCTCGTGTGCTCCGTGGTGATCCCGAGTCGGAACCCGTTGGGATTGATCTTCTGACCCATACGTACGGCTCCTTACTTGTTCACGGGAGCGACCACCACGGTGACGTGGCTGGTGCGCTTCTTGATCTGGAAGGCTCGACCCTGTGCACGCGGCTGGAACCGCTTCATGGTCGGACCCTCATCGACGAATGCGGCAGAGACGGCGAGTTCGCGCTCATCGAAGCGCTCCCCTGCCTGATCTGCCTTCACCCGCGCGTTGGCGATCGCGGACTCGACGAGCTTGAGGACGGGCTCACTGGCGGACTGCGGAGCGAACCGCAGAATGTCCAGGGCCTCGGCCGTGCTCTTGCCACGAATCAGGTCCACAACGCGGCGAGCCTTCATGGGCGACATGCGGAGATGCCGCACCTGCGCCTTGGCTTCCATTGCTGTCCTGCTTTCTTCTGGATGTCGGGACGTGCTGCCGCACTGACCGAGGTCAGCGACGACGGCCCTTTCTGTCGTCCTTCTCGTGGCCCTTGAAAGTCCGCGTGGGAGCGAACTCGCCGAGCTTGTGACCGACCATCGACTCGGTGACGAACACCGAGACGTGCTTGCGGCCGTCGTGCACTGCGAAGGTGTGGCCGAGGAAGTCCGGGGTGATGACCGAACGACGCGACCAGGTCTTGATGAGGTTCTTGGTGCCCTTCTCGTTCTGGACATCCACCTTCTTCTGAAGGTGGTCGTCCACGAAGGGGCCCTTGGCGATACTGCGAGGCATAGTTCCTGGTTCTCCCTATCAGCGCTTCTTGCCGGACCGACGGCGGCGCACAATGAGCTTGTCGCTCTCCTTGCCGGGGCGGCGGGTGCGACCCTCGAGCTGACCCCAGGGCGACACCGGGTGACGGCCACCGGAGGTGCGGCCCTCGCCACCACCGTGAGGGTGGTCGACAGGGTTCATGACCACGCCACGGACGCGCGGACGCTCACCCTTCCAGCGCATGCGGCCGGCCTTGCCCCAGTTGATGTTCGACTGCTCGGCATTGCCGACCTCGCCGATGGTGGCGCGGCAGCGGGCGTCGACGTTGCGGATCTCGCCGGAGGGCATGCGCAGCTGCGCATAGGGGCCTTCCTTCGCGACCAGCTGGACGGAAGCGCCAGCGCTGCGTGCGATCTTCGCTCCGCCACCGGGGCGCAGCTCGATCGCGTGCACAACGGTGCCCAGGGGGATGTTGCGCAGCGGCAGGTTGTTGCCGGGCTTGATGTCCGCGCCCGGACCGTTCTCGATCCAGTCGCCCTGCCGCAGCTTGGCCGGCGCGAGGATGTAACGCTTCTCGCCGTCCAGGTAGTGCAGCAGCGCGATGCGCGCGGTGCGGTTCGGGTCGTACTCGATGTGAGCGACCTTCGCGTTGATGCCGTCCTTGTCGTGACGGCGGAAGTCGATCACGCGGTAGGCCCGCTTGTGGCCGCCGCCCCGGTGACGGGAGGTGATACGACCGTTGCTGTTACGACCGCCGGACTTGGACAGCGGACGCACCAGCGACTTCTCCGGCGTGGACCGGGTGACCTCGACGAAGTCGGCGCCACTCGAGCCACGACGACCGGGCGTGGTCGGCTTGCTCTTACGAATTGCCATGTGGGTTTCCCTCAGACTCTCTTCGGCTCCTCGGATATCGGCCGCCTCAGGCGACCGACCCTCCGAAGATGTCGATGGCTCCGTCAGTCAGGGTGATCACGGCGCGCTTGGTGTCCTTGCGCTTGCCGGTCCCGAAGCGCGTGCGGCGCGACTTGCCCTGACGGTTGATCGTGTTCACCGAGGAGACCTTGACGTCGAAGACCTTCTCGACGGCGATCTTGATCTCGGTCTTGTTGGCGTCGGCAGCCACCAGGAAGGTGTACTTGCCCTCGTCCATCAGCCCGTAGCTCTTCTCGGAGACCACCGGGGCCAGCAGGACGTCGCGCGGATCCTTGTTCAGCGAGGTCACTTCGACTCCTCCTCAGCCGGGGTGGACTCCTTGACCGCGTTCACGAATCCGGCGGCCTTGGCGGCCTCCTCAGTCGCGAACCAGGCCTCGGCCTTGGTACGGCCGTACCACGGGGAGTCCGGGGTGTGGAACTTCATCGAGCCCTGGTTGCCCTTGATCGTGAAGCCCTCAGGAGCGGAGCCGTCGGCCGTGGGGGCCGCCGATCCCTCGCCGAAAGGCGCTTCCTTCGCAGCGGCCGGGGCAGCGGCGGCGGATGCCGGCGCAGCCTTCGCAGCAGCGAAGTCCGAGGTGGGCAGGGTCAGGGTTGCCTGGGCCACGAAGTCCTCGAGCGCAGCAGCGGTGAAGACCACGTCGTCGGCGAGCATGACGTCGTAGGTGTTCACCTGGTCCGCGTACAGGACGTGGGTGGTCGGCAGGTTGCGCGAGCTCAGCGCGCCCAGGTCGTCATCACGACGCACGACCACCAGCAGGTGGCGACGGTCGGAGATGTTCGCCAGGGTCTGGCGGACGGCCTTGGTGGATGCGACGTCGCCCTCGAGCAGCGAGGAGACGACGTGGACACGGCCGTTGCGGGCCCGGTCGGAGAGGGCACCGCGCAGGGCGGCGGCCTTCATCTTCTTCGGGGTGCGCTGGCTGTAGTCACGCGGGACGGGACCGTGGACGACACCGCCGCCGGCGAACTGCGGGGCGCGGAGGGAGCCCTGACGGGCACGACCGGTGCCCTTCTGCTTCCAGGGCTTCTTGCCGCCGCCACGCACCTCGGCGCGGGTCTTGGTCTTGTGGGTGCCCTGGCGGCCTGCCGCCTGCTGGGCGACGACCACCTGGTGGATCAGGGGCACGTTGGTCTGCACGTCAAAGATCGACGCAGGCAGCTCGACGGAGCCGGACTTCTTGCCGGCCGGATCGAGCACGTCGACAGTGAGGTTCGCTGCCATCGGGCTCAGGCCTCCTTCGCGGGGCTCTTGACAGCCGAGCGGACGAGCACGAGGCCGCCCTTGGGGCCGGGAACGGCACCCTTGACGAGCACCAGGCCCTTCTCGACGTCGACCGCGTGAACGGTCAGGTTCTGGACACTAGTGCGGTCGCCGCCCATGCGGCCAGCCATGCGCTGACCCTTGAACACGCGACCGGGGGTGGAGGCGCCACCGATGGAACCGGGCTTGCGGTGGTTCCGGTGCTGGCCGTGAGACGCTCCCGCGCCGCCGAAGCCGTGACGCTTCATGACGCCCGCGGTGCCCTTGCCCTTGGAAGTGCCGACGACGTCGACCTTCTGGCCGGACTCGAACACCGAGGCGTCGAGCTCCTGGCCGAGGGTGTAGTCAGCGGCGTCAACGGTGCGCAGCTCGACGAGGTGACGGCGCGGGGTCACGCCGGCCTTCTCGAAGTGGCCCTTGAGCGGCGCCGACACCTTGCGGGGGTCGATCTGCCCGTAGGCGATCTGCACGGCGTCGTAGCCGTCGGCCTCGATGGACCGGATCTGGGTGACGACGTTCGCACCGGTCTGCACGACGGTCACGGGGACGAGCTTGCCGTTCTCGTCCCAGACCTGGGTCATGCCGAGCTTGGTGCCGAGCACGCCGGACACCGGACGGGCCTTCTGGCCGGTCAGTTCGTTGCTCATCTCCACCACCCTCAGAGCTTGATCTCGATGTTGACATCCGCGGGCAGGTCGAGGCGCATGAGCGAGTCCACAGCCTTGGGCGTGGGATCGACGATGTCGATCAGTCGCTTGTGCGTGCGCATCTCGAAGTGCTCACGGGAGTCCTTGTACTTGTGGGGAGAACGGATCACACAGAACACGTTCTTCTCCGTCGGCAGCGGCACCGGGCCCACGACCGTCGCACCAGCGCTGGTGACCGTATCCACGATCTTGCGCGCGGAAGTGTCGATCACCTCGTGGTCGTACGACTTGAGCCGGATGCGGATCTTCTGTCCCGCCATGGCGTCCTGTCTCTCTTCTTCGTCTGGCATGGATGCAACCCGCTCCCGGTACCCGAGGACGGGCGTGTCGGCCTGTGCAGGGCATATGAGCCCAGCATGAACCGCCGTGAGCCGGCTGCAGCTGCGTCGAATCCCTCTTTCGATGCGCGATCGATGCCATGGGCAAGGTTCGCATCCTCGGGACGGGCCTCATCCGGTGATCATTCGCCGAGGTTCACCCTCGGAGAACGGAACCGGGCATGTCGGCCCGCGCAGACAACTTGAACAGTCTGCCAGACAGCGGACTCCCCACACAAGGGAGGGGCGGGTGCGGCCGATCACAGAACCGCCTCGCACGGGCCCGGTTCGCCGGCGCGTCACCACGCCCGCCGCCACAGCCACGCGGCCGCACCACGCGCCGCAGCAGTGGTCCCACGCATGAAGGGCCCGGGCGCGTGCGTCCGGACCTCTCCATGCTCTCACTGCACGTGCTCTCTTCGCACGCACACTCACCGCGCACCCTCACCGCACAGGATGAGGTGTCACTTGTCCGTGCCTGGTCCGATCCCGCCCTGCAGCTGGCGCTGGAAGATCAGGTAGACGATCAGCACCGGGACGATCGTGATCGTCACGGAGGCGAACATCGCTCCCCAGTCCGAGTCGTACCCCTGCTGTGCCTGCATGTTCGCGAGCCCTTGGGCAAGGACGTACTTGTCCCGATCAGTGTTCAGCACGATCGGGATCAGGAACTGATTCCACAGACCCAGGAAGTTGAAGATCGTCACGCTGGCCATGCCGGGGCCCGCCATCGGCAGCATCACCTGGAAGAAGGTCCGGAAGTCCCCTGCGCCATCGATCGCCGCCGCCTCCGCGATCTCCTCGGGCAGCTGCCGGAAGAAGGCGTAGAGGAAGAAGACCGTGAACGGGAGCGCGAAGCCCACGTAGGCCAGGATGAGGCCGATATACGTGCCCCGGATGTACAGCGACTCCATGATGAAGAACAGCGGCACCACGGCGAGGAACAGCGGGAACGTGAGCCCGGCGATCAGGCCGTAGTACAGCACCTGTCGGCCCGGGAATTCGTACCGGGCCAGTACATAGGCGCACATCGCCCCGAGCAGCATGACCAGGACCAGCGCGGCACCCACCACCAGCACGGTGTTGCCGAAGAACCGGCCGATGCCGGCTTCCGTCCACGCGGTGACGAAGTTGTCGAAGTTCCATTCCTCCGGCATGGCGAATGGGGAGGACAGGATCCCGCCAGAGCTCTTGAACGAGCTGAAGACTGTCCACAGCAGCGGCAGCAGCACGACCAGTGCCCACAGCGAGAGGATGGTCTGAGCGACCACGGTGAACACGCGGTCCCTCGGAGCCATCCGGCGCCGGCGCGGCTTGACGGGCGTGCTGGCGGAGCGGGCCGGGACGGACCGTGGCTCCTCGAGATCGACGCTCATCGCTCCCCCTTCTGCCGGGTGCCGAACAGGACGATGACGGCCATCAGCATCGTGATCAGCGCCATCACCACGCCCATCGCCGAGGCGAGACCGAAGCGGGAGTCACTGAATGCTGTCTGGTACAGATATCTCGAGACCACTTCGGTGCTCTTGCCGAGCCCGCCGTTCGGGGTCATGACGTTGATGTACACGAACATGTCGAGCGCCATGATCCCCATGTACACCGCCGCGGTGGAGACGTTCTCCCGCACCATCGGCAGGATCACCGCCACGGAGAGCCGGAACCGGCCAGCGCCGTCGATGCGAGCCGCCTCGACCACCTCGGAGGGGATCGACTTGATCGCCGCGACGAACAGGACCATGTAGAAGCCCACCAGGCTCCACACCACGGCAGCCACAATCGCTGCCAGCGCGAAGCGTCGATCACCCAGCCACGCGATGTGGATGTCCAGCCCCACCAGGTTCAGCAGCCCGTTCAGGAGCCCGCCGTTGGGCGAGTAGATGAACGCGAAGAGGATCCCGACGACCACCGCAGGGATGACGTAGGGGAAGAAGCTGACAACCCGGAAGATCGTCGCGCCGCGGATGCCGCGGATCGTGCCGCGGCTGTCCCCGCCCACAGTCACCAGGATGGCAAGGATGAAGGCGAGGGTGATGGTCACGGTGGGCAGCACGATCATGAAGATCATGTTGTTGCGCAGTGCGCGACGGAACACGTCGTCGTGGAACAGCGTGATGTAGTTGTCCAGCCCGATGAACTGCGGCGCCCTGGCCAGGCCGCGCCAGTCGGTCAGGGAGTAGTAGAACGCCTGCACGAACGGCGAGACCACGAACACGACGTAGATCAGCATCGGCAGGCCGAGGAAGAGCGCGAAGAACAGCACTCGGGCGGGAGTGATACGGGCCCGCCGCCCCCGGGAGCGCGGGACGCTCTCCGGGGGTGCGGTGGTGGGGACTACCGCCATCATTCGACGTCGAACTTCTCGATGCTGTCGTCCTCGCGAACCTTGTCGATCGCTGCCTGCGACCGCTCGCGCGCCTCATCTGCAGTGATGTCGCCGTTGAGGAACTCGGCCCACAAGGGCTTGAAGTCATCGCCCATGCCGTACCAGTCGGTGAAGTTGAACGTGAAGACGTCCTCCCCGGCGGCATCGATCATGGAGCTGACCGAGGCCAGGCCCGTCGAGCCGAAGCCGTCCTCGGGGATGGTGTCCTTGACGATCGTCATCGACGAGGTGAGCTTGGAGAAGTTCTCGCACTGCTCCTTGGACAGCATCACGCGCAGGAACTCGAGACCACCGGCTCCGTTGGCCGCCTTGCTGGGGACCATGAACGGCTCTCCGGCCGCGCCGTGGATGGCAGCCTCCCCATCGCCGCACCGTCCGTGAGCATCGGGGTCGCTGCGCCGGTCATGGCGTAGTCCTCGGGCGTGGTGCTGCGCTGCTCGTTCTCGATCCAGGACCCTGAGGGGTACATGACCGCCTTGCCGGTCACCCACTCCGTCTGCGCCTCGGTGTGCTTGATGCCCGCGCCGCCGGCGAGGAAGTAGCCCTCCTTGACGGCCTCCTCGATCGCGGCGAAAGCATCGACCACGGTGGCCTGCTCGTACGCGCCCTCCTCGAGGCGGTCGAGTGCCTTGGCGACGTCCGTGCCGCCTTCCTTGATCGCCATCGACAGGGCAAGCTCGTGGTAGTAGTCGGCGGCGTTCTGGCCACCCCAGGCGAACATGGCCAGATCCTGGCCCTTGGCCTCCTCGGCGATGGTCATGACGTCGTCCCAGGTGGCGGGGGCTGCCCAACCGTTGTCCTCGAACTGCTTGGCCGAGTACCACAGGGCGAACACGGTGTACATGTAGTTCAGCGCGTACAGCTTGCCGGAGTAGGTGCCCGGCACGAGGACTCCGGGCAGCAGGGAATCGCTGATGGTGCCACCGTCGAGCGAGGGGGCCTCGATCAGAGCGCCGAGATCTGCAAGGCTGCCTTCGGAGATCAGAGCGCTGGCGTTCATGGACTGCGCGCCGGAGTTGTCGAACAGGTCCGGCGGATCACCGCCGATGAAGCGCGGCTGGAGATCGGGCTGGATGTTCACAGTCGAGGTCACATCGGCCGTCGCGTCGGGATAGAGCTCCTCGAACTTCGTCCCGGCATCCTTCGCGTACTGGTCGCCGTAGCCGCCGTTGAAGATCACCACATCAACCGTCGAGTCAGCCTCGACGCCGAAGGGGTTGTCCTCGCTGACGTCGCCGCCGCCCTCTGCGACGGCGCCGCCACCGCTGTCACTTCCGTCGTCACCACCGTCACCGCCGCCGGTGGCGCAGGCGCTCAGAGCCACGGCACCGGTGCCGAGGGACGCGAGCGAGAGGAAGCGGCGCCGGGAAGCGCCCATCTTGTCCAGTGGAGTTTCGAGCAGGGGATCGCGCTGTGCGTCCATGGTCTCCTCATTCGTTGTTCGTCTTTGAATACGAGTGCTGTACTGGACACTAGCCCTTCAGTGTTGCAAGTCACGTCATTTTTAGGGGGCGCGTCTCCAATCGTTATCTGCAACATCCTGGTCCCATGCGGGTGAGACCCAGCAACTTCCCTCATGACTGCTCTACCGTGGGCTCCATGAGCCAGCCCATGCAGTCACCTCGCTCCGCGTCGCCGCTGACAGCGCGCCTGTACGACCTGGAGTATCCGCGTTCCCTCGGGGTGTACAACACCTACCAGGAGGTCCAGTCCGTCGTGGACACCCTGGCGGACAACCACTTCCCTGTCCAGAGCACTCTGATCGTCGGCACGGACCTGAAGCTGATGGAGCGGGTCACCGGGCGCAAGACCTGGCCGCGCGTGATCGGACAGGGCGTGCTGTCGGGCCTGTGGATGGGTCTCTTCCTCGGCCTGATCCTGCTGCTGATCAACCCGGGGAACTTCATGATCGTGGTGACGAGCATCCTCATGGGCATGGTGTTCTTCACCGTCTGGACCGTGATCGGGTACGCGATGACAGGGGGCAAGCGGGACTTCACCTCCATGACGTCGACCATCCCGATGCAGTACGAGCTCCTGGTCGAGCACAAGCACGCCGCCCAGGCGCGCCAGATCCTCGCAGACTCGGGTGCCGGCCCCGTCCCCACCGTCGGGCCTGAGACCGGAGCGATGCCCGGGCACTCCCCGCCCCGCAGGCGAGCCGCGGTCAGCAGTTCGGAGCACCGTCGCCGCAGCCCGGTGTTCCCGCCCCGACGGCTCCCGGTCGGCCCAGCTATGGCCAGCCCGCACCGAGCAGCAGTCTCTCGCCGGACCAGGCTCGAGCTCAGCGCCCCAGCTTCGGCAAGCCGGCCGGTGCGCCGCTGCACGAGAGCAGCCCTGCACGCTCCACGCCGTCCGAGCCACCCGCCTACGGGTCCTACGGAGCCCCCGGCCCGTCTGCCGGAGCTGCGCAGCGCCCGCCCATCGCGGAGGAAGACGAGCGCGACCACCGGCCTGCATCCCAGGACGACCGGCCGACAGGCTGACACCGCGGCGGGCTCATGGGATGGCCCCCGCATCGACGCGCTGAGCGTGCGATGCGGGGGCCATCCGATGTCCGGGGTCGCGCACCGCTCCCCACAGCTGCGAAAGGGCCCCGTACCGGTCAACCCGGTACGGGGCCCTTCTGCTGTTCAGCGCCCGCAGTGCGAGAGCCTCACGTCAGCGGGGTCTCCCCGCTCAGATCACTTGGTGATCTTGGTGACGCGGCCGGAGCCCACGGTGCGGCCACCCTCACGGATGGCGAAGCCGAGGCCCTCCTCCATGGCGATCGGCTGGATCAGCTCGACCGACATCTCGGTGTTGTCGCCGGGCATGACCATCTCGGTGCCCTCGGGCAGCGTGATGACGCCGGTGACGTCGGTGGTCCGGAAGTAGAACTGCGGACGGTAGTTCGAGTAGAACGGGTTGTGACGGCCGCCCTCGTCCTTGGACAGGATGTAGACCTGCGCCTCGAACTCGGTGTGCGGGGTGATCGAACCCGGCTTCACGACGACCTGGCCACGCTCGACGTCCTCACGCTTGGTGCCACGCAGCAGCAGACCGCAGTTCTCGCCGGCCCATGCCTCGTCCATCTGCTTGTGGAACATCTCGATGCCGGTGACGATCGTCTTCTGCGGCTCACGGATGCCGACGATCTCGATCTCCGAGTTGATGTTCAGCTTGCCGCGGTCGACCTTGCCGGTGACGACGGTTCCACGACCCTGGATCGTGAAGACGTCCTCGATCGGCATCAGGAAGGCCTGGTCGAGGTCGCGGACCGGGTCCGGGATCGACTCGTCGACGGCGTCCATGAGCTCCTCGATGGACTTGACCCACTTCTCGTCGCCCTCGAGCGCCTTGAGAGCGGACACCTGGATGACCGGTGCGTCCTCATCGAAGCCCTGAGCGCCCAGCATCTCGCGGACCTCCATCTCGACGAGCTCGAGGATTTCCTCGTCGTCGACCATGTCGGACTTGTTGAGAGCTGCCAGCAGGTACGGAACGCCGACCTGCTTGGCGAGCAGCACGTGCTCACGGGTCTGAGCCATCGGGCCGTCGGTGGCGGCGACCACGAGGATCGCGCCGTCCATCTGAGCGGCGCCGGTGATCATGTTCTTCACGTAGTCGGCGTGGCCGGGGGCGTCGACGTGCGCGTAGTGACGCTTGTCGGTCTCGTACTCGATGTGCGAGACGTTGATCGTGATGCCGCGCTGCTTCTCCTCGGGCGCGTTATCGATCGTGTCGAAGTCGCGCGCCTGGTTGAGCTCGGGGAACTTGTCGTACAGGACCTTCGAGATCGCAGCGCTCAGCGTGGTCTTGCCGTGGTCGACGTGACCGATGGTGCCGATGTTGACGTGCGGCTTGGTCCGCTCGAACTTGGCCTTCGCCATGATGGTGTCCTCCTAGGACTTCTAATCGTGGTACTTCTGGATCGGGATCGGAATCCCGCCTCGACGAGGCGGAAGCCCCGATGGGAGCGTGGGGGAAACAGGAGAAGGAGCCTACCTGCTTCCCCCGACTCCTCACTCGCCCCGGGTCTTCGCGACGATCTCCTCAGCGATGCTGGCGGGGACCTCCGCGTAGCTGTCGAACTGCATCGTGTACATCGCACGACCCTGGGTCTTGGACCGCAGGTCGCCGACGTAGCCGAACATCTCCGACAGCGGGACGAGAGCACGGACGATCTTGACCCCGCTCGCGTCCTCCATCGACTGCACCTGACCTCGCCTGGAGTTCAGGTCGCCGATGACATCTCCCATGTACTCCTCAGGAGTACGGACCTCGACGTCCATGAGCGGCTCGAGGATGATCGGCTGCGCCTTGCGCAGGGCCTCCTTGGCCGCCATGGAGCCGGCGATCTTGAAGGCCATCTCCGAGGAGTCGACGTCGTGGAATGCGCCGTCGAGCAGGGAGGCCTTCACGTTCACGACCGGGTAGCCGGCGGTGATGCCGCCCTGGAGGGCGTCCTGGATGCCTGCGTCCACGCTCGGGATGTACTCGCGCGGGATGCGGCCACCGGTGACCTTGTTCTCGAACTCGTAGAACACGCCTTCCTCGGCGTCGGTCAGCGGGCCGAAGGTGAGCTGGACCTTCGCGAACTGGCCGGAGCCACCGGTCTGCTTCTTGTGGGTGAAGTCGAACTTCTCCACCGTCCGCTTGATCGTCTCGCGATAGGCCACCTGCGGCTTGCCGATGTTGGCCTCGACGTTGAACTCGCGACGCATGCGGTCCACGAGGATGTCGAGGTGCAGCTCGCCCATGCCCTTGATGACGGTCTGGCCGGTCTCTTCGTCCTGCTCGACCTGGAAGGTGGGATCCTCCTTGGCGAGCTTCTGGATGGCCACACCCAGCTTCTCCTGGTCGCCCTTGGTCTTGGGCTCGATCGCCACCGAGATGACCGGATCCGGGAAGCTCATGGACTCGAGCTGGATCGGGTTCGCCGGATCGGTGAGGGTGTCACCGGTGGTGGTGTCCTTCAGACCGATGAACGCGTAGATGTGGCCCGCGAAGGCC
Organism: Brachybacterium sp. Z12; assembly: GCF_014400405.1. Classification (GTDB taxonomy): domain Bacteria; phylum Actinomycetota; class Actinomycetes; order Actinomycetales; family Dermabacteraceae; genus Brachybacterium. Next base: position 2,647,711 of record NZ_CP060496.1, read on the forward strand.
TCCTCCACCGGGTTCTCCTTGTTGGAGTGCATCTGGAACAGCTTGCCGACGCGCTCCTTCTTGCCGGTGGTGGCGTTCAGGATCTGCACGCCCTGGTGCACCTGGCCGGAGTAGACGCGCACGTAGGTCAGCGAACCGAAGAACGGGTGCGCTGCGACCTTGAAGGCGAGGCCGGAGAAGGGCTCGTCCCAGTCAGGCTTGCGGGTCAGCTCGACCGACTCGTCGTTCGGCTTGTGGCCCACCATCGGGGGACGTCGAGCGGCGAGGGCAGGTAGTCGATGACAGCGTTGAGCACGGGCTGGATACCCTTGTTCTTGAACGCGGTGCCACAGAAGACCGGGTAGGCCTCCGAGTTGACGGTCATCGAGCGGATGCCGGCCTTGAGCTGATCGAGCGTCAGGTCGCCCTCTTCGAGGTAGGCGTCCATGAGCTCCTCGGAGCTCTCGGCGACGTCCTCGACGAGCTTGCTGCGGTACTCCTCGACGACATCGGCCAGATCCTCGGGGATCGGGATCTCGCGCTGCCACTGGCCGAGCGAGGGGTCACCCTTCTTCGAGTTGATCGCCGGCATGTCCTCTTCGAGCGTGTCCGGCCACTCGTAGGCCTTCATCTCGACCAGGTCGACGACGCCGCGGAAGTCATTCTCCGCGCCGATCGGCACCTGCATGACCAGCGGCTTGGCGCCGAGGCGGTCGGTGATGGTGCCCACGGTGAAGAAGAAGTCGGCGCCGAGCTTGTCCATCTTGTTGACGAAGCAGATGCGCGGGACCTCGTACTTGTCGGCCTGGCGCCAGACGGTCTCCGACTGGGGCTCCACGCCCTCCTTGCCGTCGAACACTGCGACAGCGCCGTCGAGCACGCGCAGCGAGCGCTCCACCTCGACGGTGAAGTCGACGTGACCGGGGGTGTCGATGATGTTGATCTGGGCGTCGTGCCAGTAGCAGGTCGTCGCGGCCGACGTGATCGTGATGCCGCGCTCCTTCTCCTGCTCCATCCAGTCCATCGTGCCGGCGCCGTCGTGGGTCTCGCCCATCTTGTAGTTCACGCCGGTGTAGAAGAGGATGCGCTCGGTCGTGGTGGTCTTGCCAGCATCGATGTGAGCCATGATGCCGATATTGCGGACCTTGTTCAGGTCGCTGAGCACTTCAAGTGCCACGGGCTTGTGCCTTTCTGGAGAACGGATGCCGGTGGAGCTGCCGAAGGACAGTAGGTGGGGTTCGCCCGGAAGGGCGAACCCCACCGTGCACTCACCAGCGGTAGTGAGCGAAGGCCCGGTTGGACTCGGCCATCTTGTGGGTGTCCTCGCGACGCTTGACAGCGGCGCCGAGGCCGTTCGAGGCGTCCAGGATCTCGTTCATCAGACGCTCGGTCATGCTGTTCTCGCGGCGGGCACGGGAGTAGCTGACGAGCCAGCGCAGCGCAAGAGTGGTGGAACGACCGGGCTTGACCTCGATCGGCACCTGGTAGGTCGCGCCGCCGACTCGGCGGGAGCGGACCTCGAGGCTCGGACGGATGTTGTCCAGAGCCTTCTTCAGGGTGACGACCGGATCCTGGCCGTTCTTCTCGCGGGCACCCTCGAGGGCGCCGTAGACGATGCCCTCGGCGACGGTCTTCTTGCCGTCGAGGAGGATCTTGTTGATGAGCTGGGTGACCATCGGCGAGCCGTAAACGGGGTCGACGGCCAACGGGCGCTTGGGAGCGGGGCCCTTACGAGGCATTACTTCTTCTCCTTCTTGGCGCCGTAGAGGGAGCGCGCCTGCTGGCGGCCCTTGACGGACTGGGTGTCCAGAGCGCCGCGCACGATCTTGTAGCGCACGCCGGGGAGGTCCTTCACACGACCGCCGCGAACGAGCACGATCGAGTGCTCCTGGAGGTTGTGGCCCTCGCCGGGGATGTAGGCGGTGACCTCGACGCCGGTCGACAGCTTCACGCGTGCGATCTTGCGCAGCGCCGAGTTCGGCTTCCTAGGGGTCTGGGTGTAAACGCGCGTGCAGACACCGCGGCGCTGGGGCGAACCCTGGAGCGCGGGCGTCTTCGAGGAGGACGATCGAGCGTCCCTCCCCTTGCGCACCAACTGCTGAATAGTGGGCACAGCTTCTCTTCCTTGTCAGCCCTCGGAGCTGTTGGCACCGAAGGATCAACATCTTCGACCGCTCGCGCGGCCGGCGACCCGTGTGCGCCGTCCCTATGGCCCGGGATACTTGGCGACTCGACCCGCCCGTCAGGTGATGGCACCTTCCGGGCGTCCAGGAGGACCGTGATCGGTGCCCAGGGGCAGGGGGCCGGGCATGGCCTCCGTTCCCACATTCGGGCACACCGCAAGGATCCGCTCCTCGCGGGGGACATCCTCCGCCGGCCCCGGAGGGCCCACGGATCAGTCCCGGGTCACGACCAGAGGGCACTCCGGACGCATACGCAGTCTACTGAGATCCGCGCGATGCGGTCAAAGCTTCTCCGGGGTTCCGACACAGATCACATGACGCCACGTGACCGGCAGCTTGCATCCCGGTGAAGCCCCGGGATACCAGCAGCGCTCCCCCAGGTCAGCGGCCTGCCACGCTTCTGAAGCTATTTCGTCGATCAGGACCCCGCCGGACGGCTCCGTGTGCGGGACGGTGCGCTCCCGGCTCAGGATCGACCTGGAACGCGCCGCCTGCGTCGCGCGCGGTCCGCGTCTCACCACGACGGGACCCCGAAGCCGAAGCCCGGGGTCCCGTGGTGGAGCAGCACGTCAGTGCGTCAGCAGGTTGCTCAGCGGATGCCGAGCTGCGAGGTGCAGGACGGCCAGGCGCCCCAGCCCTGCGAGGCCTGGGTCTTCTTGGCGATGGCGATCTGCTGCTCGCGAGTGGCGAGGTTCGCGGTCGGCGCGTACTTCCCGCCCCCGTAGCCGAGCCAGGTCGACTTCGAGAACTGCAGTCCGCCGTGGTAGCCGTTGCCGGTGTTGATGGACCAGTTGCCACCGGACTCGCACTGGGCCAGACGGTCCCAGACGGAACCGGAGGGCGCGGACGGGGCCGAAGCGCCGGTGTTGCCCGACGAGGAAGAGGAGGACGACGACGAGCTGCGATCCGAGCTGCGGTTCGACTTGCTGCCGCTGGAGCGCTGCTCGTTCGAGGAGGTCTCCTCCGGCTCCGGCTGCGGGGCAGCCTTGGTGCCCTTCGCCACGACCTTCGCGGTGGGCTCGGAGACGACCTCCTCCGAGATCACCTCGCTCTCGGTCACCTCGCCGTCGACCGTGGTCTCGACGATGACCTTCTCCGTGGAGCCGGCCTTGCCCTCGGTCGTGGTCTTCGTGGTCCCCTCGAGCAGGTCATCGTCCTCGACGGTCTTCGTCTCGAACGGGATCTCCTCGGTCTCGGTGCGCTCCGCCTCGCGGACGCGCTGGACGGTGTGGGTGACGCCGTCCTCGAGCAGGGTGTCGCGCGGGACGTCGGCGGTGTCGGTGTCCTCGATGTTGCCGAGGACCTTCTCCATGGCCTCGCCGACCGTCAGGGCGGTGACCTCGAAGGTGTCCTCGCCGTACTGACCGGCGAAGGTGACCGTCTTGCGGGTGACGATCTCGACCTCACCGTTCGCGGCGCTGAGAGCCTCCTCGGGCTCCGGCGTGATGCGGGCGCCCTCGGCCTCGTAGTCGGTCTCCTCGAGAGCATCGGCGACGGTGTCACCGGTGGTCAGCAGCTCCTGCTCCACGCCGTCGATGGTGACGGTGACCGGGGTGCGCTGGACGACCTGGATGTCCATGCCGTCGGTGACGGCCTCATCGAGACCGGGCTTCACCAGGTCGGTGTCCTTGACCTCGATGCCCTCGGCGGCGAGCAGGTCACCGACGGTGGGCTGCGAGAAGGTGCGCACCGAGGACTCCTCGCCGTACACGCTGATCTGCGCCTCGTTCGACATGGCGAACGCGGTGCCGCCACCGCCGACAGCGACGACGCACACGGTTGCGGCCGCGAGGATCCACGGGCTCTTCTTCACTGTTCCACCTGTTCCTTGCCGCGGGCATGCGGCGAATCGTGTCGTTCCCTGAGCATCGGGCCCCGCGGGGCGAGGCCTGCAGCTCCGACACGCGCGCGCACTCACGGGGAGGCGCACTAGAAAAGGTCGCGCGGGAACTGCCAGATGCCATGCTTTCCCGATTCGCGCCGTTGTGTAAGGGCAGAGGCCAGAGTTTGAGGAAGCACCCAAGAGGTCTTTACCCTCTCGTGAACCTCGGCGTCTGCCAGGTCACGCTGGGACCGCCTGGGCGGGGCCTGCGGGCGAGGTGGCCCACAGTTCGCGCTCGTCCCGGCTCTCGCCGCGGGCAGTCCTCGTGCCGGTACGACGACGCCGCGGGGCGGCCCCACCGAAGTGGGACCGCCCCGCGGCGTGTGGTCGCTCCGCCCGTCGCCCGTGGGCGGCGGAGCTCCCGCTGTCAGCGTCTGCTCAGCGGCAGATCACCGGAAGTCCGTGCGGAACGGATCGGCGTAGTCGATGTCATCCAGGTTGACCGCACCGGTCTGACCGAAGCCGGAGAAGTCCAGCTCGTCGTAACCGGGCACCTGGTACATCTGCGCCTTCGCCTCCTCGGTGGGCTCGACCGCGATGTGGCGGAACCGCGACAGGCCCGTGCCGGCCGGGATGAGCTTACCGATGATGACGTTCTCCTTGAGCCCCATGAGCTGGTCGCTCTTGCGGTTCAGGGCGGCCTCGGTGAGCACGCGGGTGGTCTCCTGGAAGGAGGCCGCGGACAGCCACGACTCCGTCGCGAGCGACGCCTTCGTGATGCCCATCAGCTCCGGACGACCCGAGGCCGGCTGACCGCCCTCGGAGAGCACCCGACGGTTCTCCCGCTCGAACTTCACCCGCTCGGCGAAGTCGCCGGGCAGAAGACCGGTATCACCGGACTCGATGACCGTCACGCGACGGAGCATCTGGCGCACGATGACCTCGATGTGCTTGGCGTGGATGTCCACACCCTGGCTGATGTAGACCTTCTGCACCTCTTCGACCAGGTGCTGCTGCACGGCCCGCGGGCCGAGGATGCGCAGGACCTGCTTCGGATCCACCGAGCCCTGGGTGATCTTCTGGCCGACCTCGACGTGGTCGCCATCAGCGATCAGCAGGGACACACGCTTGGAGACGGTGTAGGAGACCGGCTCCGAGCCGTCGTCGGGCGTGACCGTGATGCGGCGCTGCTTGTCGTTCTCCTCGATCTCGGCGCGACCCGAGAACTCGGAGATCGGCGCGAAGCCGGCCGGGGTGCGGGCCTCGAACAGCTCCTGCACACGCGGCAGACCGTGCGTGATATCGCCATCGGCGCTGGCCACACCACCGGAGTGGAAGGTACGCATGGTCAGCTGGGTGCCGGGCTCACCGATCGACTGGGCCGCGACGATGCCGACGGCCTCGCCGATGTCGACCAGCTGGCCGGTCGCGAGCGACTTGCCGTAGCACTGGGCACAGGTACCCACAGCCGAGTCACAGGTCAGCACGGAGCGGATCTTCGCCTCGCGCACACCCGCAGCGACCAGCTGCTCGATGCGCACGTCACCGAGATCGGCGCCGGCCGGAGCCGCCTCGGTGCCATCGGCACCGATGGCCGCGGTGGCCAGGACGCGCCCGTACACCGTGGACTCGGCGTGCTCGTGAGTGCGCAGCTCGCCGGCCTCCTCGACCGCGATCGGCAGGACCAGGCCCTTGGTGGTGCCGCAGTCGTCCTCACGGACGATGACATCCTGCGAGACGTCCACCAGACGACGGGTCAGGTAACCGGACTGGGCGGTCTTCAGCGCCGTATCCGCCAGGCCCTTGCGGGAGCCGTGCGAGGCGATGAAGTACTCCAGGACCGAGAGCCCCTCCTTGTAGTTGGAGAGGATCGGGCGCGGGATGATCTCGCCCTTCGGGTTGTTCACCAGACCACGCATACCGGCGATCTGACGGACCTGCATCCAGTTGCCTCGGGCGCCCGAGTCCACCATCCGGTAGATGGTGTTGGTCGACTCGAAGTTCTCTCGCATGGCCTGGTCGACCTCGTTGGTCGCCTCGGTCCAGATGTCGATGAGCTCCATGTTGCGCTCGTGCTCGGAGATCAGGCCCAGGTCGCGGTTCTCCTGGATCTGGGCGTTCTTCACCTCGTACTTCGCGATGATCTCCGCCTTGTTCGGCGGGGTCACGACGTCCGACAGGGCGAAGGATGCGCCCGAACGGGTCGACCAGGTGAAGCCGTACTCCTTCAGCGCGTCCAGCGATGCGGCGACCTGGCCCTTGTCGTAGCGCTCGGCCAGGGCGTTGACGATCTCGCCCAGACGCTTCTTGCCGACCTGGCCCTGCACGAACGGGAAGTCCTCGGGCAGCGTCTCGTTGAAGTGGACGGAGCCCAGGGTGGTCCTGAGGATGATCGGGTCGCCCTCGGTCCAGCCCTCGGGGCCTCCCAGTCGCTCGGCGGGACGATGCCCTCGAAGCGGATGTCCACCTTGGCGTTCAGGTGCAGCTCGCCGCGGTCGAAGGCCATGATGGCCTCGGCCTCGGAGGCGAACTGCCGGCCGATGCCCGGGACGTCCTCGCGCACCGTGGTGAGGTGGTAGAGGCCGATGATCATGTCCTGGGCGGGCATGGTCACGGGGCGGCCGTCGGACGGCTTGAGGATGTTGTTGCTGGACAGCATCAGGATGCGGGCCTCAGCCTGCGCCTCTGCCGACAGCGGCAGGTGAACTGCCATCTGGTCGCCGTCGAAGTCCGCGTTGAAGGCGGCGCAGACCAGCGGGTGCAGGTGGATGGCCTTGCCCTCCACCAGCTGCGGCTCGAAGGCCTGGATGCCCAGACGGTGCAGCGTCGGCGCACGGTTCAGCAGCACCGGGTGCTCGGTGATGACCTCTTCGAGGACATCCCACACCTCGGGGCGTGCACGCTCGACCATCCGCTTGGCGGCCTTGACGTTCTGAGCGTGGCTGAGCTCGACCAGGCGCTTCATGACGAAGGGCTGAACAGCTCCAGCGCCATGCCCTTGGGCAGACCGCACTGGTGCAGACGAAGCTGCGGGCCGTTCACGATGACGGAGCGGGCGGAGTAGTCCACGCGCTTGCCCAGCAGGTTCTGACGGAAACGACCCTGCTTGCCCTTGAGCATGTCGGACAGCGACTTCAGCGGACGGTTGCCCGGTCCGGTGACCGGACGGCCGCGACGGCCGTTGTCGAACAGCGAGTCGACCGACTCCTGCAGCATGCGCTTCTCGTTGTTCACGATGATCTCGGGCGCACCGAGATCCAGCAGCCGCTTGAGGCGGTTGTTGCGGTTGATCACGCGACGGTACAGGTCGTTGAGGTCGGAGGTCGCGAAGCGGCCACCGTCCAGCTGCACCATCGGACGCAGGTCCGGCGGGATCACCGGGACGGCGTCCAGCACCATGCCGTCAGGCGAGTTGGTGGTGGTCAGGAACGCGGAGACGACCTTGAGGCGCTTGAGCGCACGGGCCTTCTTCTGTCCCTTGCCGGTGGCGATGACCTCGCGCAGGTGGACGGACTCGGCTTCGAGGTCGAAGTCGCGCAGGCGACGCTGGAGCGCCTCGGCGCCCATACCGCCATCGAAGTAGGTGCCGTAGCGGAGCTTCATCGCGCGGTAGAGCTGCTCGTCACCCTCGAGGTCGGCGACCTTGAGGGACTTGAAGCGCTCCCACACACGGGTGATGCGGTCGATCTCCGCGTCGTACTTCTTGCGGATCTGGGCCTGCTCGCGCTCACCGGAGTCGCGGACCTTGCGCTTCGCGTCGGCCTTCGCACCCTCCTCCTCGAGCTGGGCGAGATCCTTCTCGGCGGACAGCGCGCGCTGGTTGATCGCGGAGTCACGCTCGTTCTGGAGCTCCTTGACCTCGAGATCGAAGCGAGCCTGCAGGTCCGGCATGTCGTCGTGGCGGGCCTGCTCGTCCACCTCGGTGACCATGTACGCGGCGAAGTAGATGATCTTCTCGAGATCCTTCGGCGCGAGTCCAGCAGCAGGTAGCCCAGGCGGCTCGGCACTCCCTTGAAGTACCAGATGTGGGTGACGGGAGCGGCGAGCTCCACGTGACCCATGCGCTCACGGCGCACGGAGGACTTGGTGACCTCCACGCCGCAGCGCTCGCAGATGATGCCCTTGAAGCGGACGCGCTTGTACTTTCCGCAGTAGCACTCCCAGTCCCGGGTGGGACCGAAGATGCGCTCGCAGAAGAGGCCGTCCATCTCGGGCTTCAGGGTGCGGTAGTTGATGGTCTCCGGCTTCTTGACCTCGCCGTGGGACCAGCCGCGGATGTCGTCGGCCGTAGCGAGGCCGATGCGCAGCTCGTCAAAGGTGTTGACGTCGATCACAGGTGTCCTTCTCTCGATCGGAAGAGTGGTGTCTGAGGGAACGGGGGTCGAGGGTGGGGCTCAGGGGCGGTCGCCGCGTCACGCGGCGACCCGGCCTCCCGAGCCCGCGCCCCTCAGACCTCTTCGATGGAGCCGACGCCCTCGTGGGGTCGGCGGGACAGGTCGATGCCGAGCTCCTCCGCCGCGCGGAAGACCTCCTCATCGGCTTCCTGAACCTCGTGGGCCGTGCCGTCGGCCGAGAGGACCTCGACGTTCAGGCACAGCGACTGCATCTCCTTGAGGAGCACTCGGAAGGACTCCGGGATGCCGGGCTCGGGGATGTTCTCCCCCTTGACGATCGCCTCGTAGACCTTCACTCGGCCGGCGATGTCATCGGACTTGATGGTCAGCAGCTCCTGCAGGGCGTAGGCGGCGCCGTAGGCCTCGAGGGCCCAGACCTCCATCTCGCCGAAGCGCTGGCCGCCGAACTGGGCCTTACCGCCCAGCGGCTGCTGCGTGATCATCGAGTACGGGCCCGTGGAACGGGCGTGCAGCTTGTCGTCCACCAGGTGGTGGAGCTTCAGCAGGTACATGTAGCCCACGGAGACCGGCTCCGGGAACGGCTCGCCGGAGCGGCCGTCGAACAGCCGTGCCTTGCCGTCCTCCTTGACCATCCGCTCGCCGTCCCGGTTGGGGCGGTGGTTGGCGATCAGGCCGGTGACCTCGTCAGCGGTGAGGCCGTCGAAGACGGGGACGGCGACCGGGGTGCCGGGCTCACCGTGCAGAGCTGCCTCGGGCAGATCAGCGGCGGTGGCATCCGTCGGATCCAGATCCCAGCCGGACTTGGCGACCCAGCCGAGGTGGGTCTCCATGACCTGGCCGATGTTCATTCGGCCGGGCACGCCCATCGGGTTCAGGATGATGTCGACCGGGGTGCCGTCCTCCAGGAACGGCATGTCCTCGACCGGCAGGATCTTGGCGATGACGCCCTTGTTGCCGTGGCGGCCGGCGAGCTTGTCACCATCGGCGATCTTGCGCTTCTGGGCCACGTACACGCGGACCATCTCGTTGACGCCGGTGGGGAGGATGTCGCCATCCTCCTCGTCGCTGAAGACCTGGACACCGATGATCGTTCCGGACTCACCGTGCGGGACGCGCAGCGAGGTGTCCCGCACCTCGCGGGCCTTCTCGCCGAAGATGGCGCGCAGCAGGCGCTCCTCGGGGGTCAGCTCGGTCTCGCCCTTGGGGGTGACCTTGCCGACCAGGATGTCTCCCGGCTCGACCTCGGCACCGATGCGGATGATGCCGCGCTCGTCGAGATCGGCCAGCACGTCGTCGCCGACGTTCGGGATGTCCCGGGTGATCTCTTCCTTGCCGAGCTTGGTGTCGCGTGCGTCGACCTCGTGCTCCTCGATGTGGATCGAGGTGAGGACGTCGTCCTGGACCATCCGCGAGGACAGGATGATGCCGTCCTCGTAGTTGTGGCCCTCCCAGGACATGAACGCGACCAGGAGGTTCTTGCCGATCGCGAGCTCGCCCTGATCGGTCGAGGGACCGTCGGCCAGGATCGAGCCGGCCTCGACGCGGTCACCCTCGTCGAACAGCACGCGCTGGTTGTAGGAGTTGCCGGCGTTGGAGCGCTGGAACTTCCCGATCGGGTAGGTCTGGCGGGTGCCGTCGTCAGCCATCACGACGACGAGGTCCGCGGAGAGCTCCTCGATGACGCCGCCCTTGGATGCGACGATCACATCGCCGGCGTCGACCGCGGCCCGACGCTCCATGCCGGTGCCGACGAGCGGCATCTCGGAACGGAGCAGCGGGACGGCCTGGCGCTGCATGTTCGAGCCCATGAGCGCACGGTTGGCGTCATCGTGCTCGAGGAAGGGGATCATCGCCGTGGCGACGGAGACCATCTGCCGGGCGGAGACGTCCATGTAGCCGACGTCCGCAACGGCGACCAGGTCGGGCTCGCCTCCGGGGAGGCGCACCAAGACCTCTTCCTCCAGGAAGCGGCCCTTCTCATCGATCTTGGCGTTGGCCTGCGCGATGATGTGGCGATCCTCGTCATCCGCGGTGAGGTAGACGACCTCGTCGGTGACGTGACCGTCCTGGACCTTGCGGTACGGGGTCTCGATGAAGCCGAAGGGGTTGATGCGGGCGAAGGTCGCCAGCGAGCCGATCAGACCGATGTTCGGACCCTCAGGGGTCTCGATCGGGCACATGCGGCCGTAGTGCGACGGGTGGACGTCACGGACCTCCATGCCGGCGCGGTCACGAGACAGGCCGCCCGGGCCCAGCGCCGACAGGCGACGCTTGTGGGTCAGGCCCGACAGCGGGTTGTTCTGGTCCATGAACTGCGACAGCTGAGAGGTTCCGAAGAACTCCTTGATCGCCGCGGTGACCGGACGGATGTTGATCAGGGTCAGCGGCGTGATCGCCTCGACGTCCTGGGTCGTCATCCGCTCGCGCACGACGCGCTCCATGCGGGACAGGCCGGTGCGAACCTGGTTCTGGATCAGCTCGCCGACCGCACGGATGCGACGGTTGCCGAAGTGGTCGATGTCATCGGTCTCCACGCGGACGGGCTTGCCGTCGGTGCTGGTGTACTCGCTGACGCCGTCATGCAGGGCGACGATGTACTTGATCGTGGCGACGATGTCCTGCAGGCGCAGGGTCGACTCGGAGAGGCTGCCGTCGAGGCCGAGCTTCTTGCCGATCTTGTAGCGGCCGACCTTCGCGAGGTCGTAGCGCTTGGAGTTGAAGTAGAGGTTGTTCAGCATCGCCTCGCCCGCATCGCGCGTGGGCGGCTCGCCCGGACGCTGCTTGCGGTAGATGTCGATGAGCGCCTCGTCCTGGGAGGCGATGCGGTCCTTCTCGAGGGTGGAGCGCATCGATTCGAACTCGCCGAACTCCTCGAGGATGTCCGAGTGGGACAGGCCCAGCGCCTGCAGCAGCGTGGTGACGGACTGCTTGCGCTTGCGGTCGATGCGCACGCCGACCTGGTCGCGCTTGTCGATCTCGAACTCGAGCCAGGCACCACGCGACGGGATCATCTTCGCGGAGAAGATGTGCTTGTCGCTGGTCTTGTCGATGGACTCCTCGAAGTACACGCCCGGGGAGCGGACGAGCTGCGAGACGACGACACGCTCGGTGCCGTTGATGATGAAGGTGCCCTTGCCGGTCATGAGCGGGAACTCGCCCATGAAGACCGTCTGGGTCTTGATCTCACCGGTCTCGTTGTTCATGAACTCCGCGATGACGTACAGCGGAGCGGCGTAGGTGAGGTCCTTGTCCTTGCACTCGTCGACCGTGTACTTCGGGTCGTCGAAGGTGTGATCCCGGAAGGACAGCGACATATTGCCGGCGAAGTCCTCGATCGGGGAGATCTCCTCGAGGATGTCCGCGAGACCCGAGGTCTGCGGAACGTCCTCCCGCCCGGCGGCGGCGGCCTCCGAGGCACGCTCCTGCCAGCGGTCGTTGCCGAGCAACCAATCGAACGAGGTGGTCTGCAGACTCAGCAGATCCGGGACCTCTATCGGGTCGCCGAGCTTCGCGAAGGTGACGCGGGGTGAGGCAGTGCGAACTGCGATGTCAGTGGTGCGATCGGTGCTCGAGGCAGCCAAGGGGGTCCTTCCACAGGCCGATGACGGAATCCCAGGCGCGGCGAACGCCCGTCAGGCGGTGGAGCAGACAATGTGATGAGACAGAGCGGCAGAACCGACGGGCGACGCACAGCGCAAGGACCGAGCATACAGAAAATCGCGGATGGACGCAAGTGCCGTGACACGGCAGGTCCATCCACGTCGGCCGCTATATGCCTGGCGCAGAGGTTCTGACGTCGCTTCCTGCCCGTCTGGCTCGACCGGCCCGATGGTGTGTGCACACCGGGCACGTGCGGCAGGAACAGCTCCGTACGACGAAAATGATGAAGGGAAATCCTCTCAGAGTCAAGCAGGCAGGGCTCTGGCCGGAGTGTCGGGCCACGTCAGGGGCGATTTCAGCGGATTCGTGGCGGCGGGGCGCGAGCCGCCGCCCCTCCCCCGCCACCGCAGCGCCCGAGGAGCCTGCGCGAGAGCTGCCGACACTCCCACCATCACCAGCATCGCCACGATGATCCACGTCACCACGCCTCATCGCGCGCTCCGCGGGCGCCCCCGACAACATGCTGGGCAGCGGGAAGAGGGCATGACGAAGGGCCGCCCCGCAGATGCGGGACGGCCCTTCGAAGGCAGTGCGACTGCCGTCAGGTGAGGCGCACGCCGAGGCGGGCGCCGGAGATCACTTGACGGAAGCGGTCGCGCCGGCCTCCTCGAGCTTGGCCTTGGCAGCCTCGGCGTCTTCCTTCTTGACACCCTCGAGGACAGCCTTGGGCGCCTCGTCGACGAGCGCCTTGGCCTCCTTCAGGCCGAGCGAGGTCAGACCGCGCACCTCCTTGATGACGGCGATCTTCGCGGAACCGGCCGACTCGAGGATGACGTCGAACTCGGTCTGCTCCTCCTCCTCGGCGGCCTCGGCACCAGCGGCGGCGCCACCGGCAGCGGCGACGGCCACGGGGGCGGCAGCGGTGACGTCGAAGACCTCTTCGAACTCCTTCACGAACTCAGAGAGCTCGATGAGGGACATCTCCTTGAAAGCTTCGATGAGCTCGTCCTTGCTGAGCTTTGCCATGATGGCATTCCTTCCTTTAGGCGGGACCTGCGTCCCTGCGGTGTAGAGCGGCGCACACGCGCCTGGTCATGCGATCCGGTCGCCCTTCTCAGGGCATCCGGGGACAGCGCTGAGGCTGTGCGTGCGAAAGCCGCGAGCTCGAGAGCTCAGGCGGCTTCCTGCTTTGCCCGCAGCGCGTCCACGGTGCGTGCTGCCTTCGACAGCGGTGCCGCGAACGTAGCGGCGGCCTTGGACATCGACGCCTTCATAGCGCCAGCGGCCTTGGCCAGCAGGACCTCGCGGGACTCGAGGTCCGCGAGCTTCTGGACGTCCTGTTCCGAGAGCAGCTTGCCCTCGAAGTAGCCGGACTTGACCACGAGCTTGTCGTGGGTCTTGGCGAAGTCACGCAGAGCCTTCGCAGGCTCCACCGGCTCACCCTTGATGAACGCGATAGCGGTCGGACCGCTGAGCGTGCCATCGAAGGCGTCGATGCCGGCCTCGCGGGCGGCGATCTCCGTGAGCGTGTTCTTCACCACGGCGTAGGTCGTCTCGGAGCCCAGTGCGCGACGGAGCTCCTTGAGCTCCTCCACGCTGAGCCCGCGATACTCGGTGATGACAGCAGCGTCGGATGCACGGAACAGGTCCGCGATCTCGGCGACAGCGCCCACCTTTTCGGGGTTCGCCATGGCCCTCCTTCCAGAGGTCTCTCGCCACCGGGTGAAGAAGTCCGAGAAACAGGAAAGGCCTCGACACGCAAGTGTCGAGGCCTCGATCGCACGAACGCTCTGCCACGAGGGCACCGGCGGGCCGGACGAGCGCGACCATGCGAGGGTCGCTTCTTCACCTGCGCAGGCCATCCCGTAGGGGATTTCTTCGGTCGCTCTCGGGGTCGAGCGCGACAACCGGCGGTCTTCGGTTCCACCAGAGTAGACCAGGGGACGGTACCGGCGCCATGCCGAGGGCGGCGTCGTGCGTCACATTCCGTGCGGCCGGCGGCAGCGTGGAGCGCCGCCTCGGCACACCGCGCCGCGTGACACGCCGCCCCGTGCCGTCGAGTTCACCGGTATCCCCCGCAGCCGAGAGATATCGGTGCTTTCGATCGGCGTGTCCGCTGCCTTCCACGCGCCGTGCTACCCGCGAACCGGTCGGGCAGGGCGCGGGCCGCGGCCGGGCATGGGTCGAGGCCGGGCAGGGCACGGGCCGAGGCCGGGCAGGGCACAGATCGAGGCCGCCGGGCAGGGCACAAGCCAAAAGGCCGGGGAGGGCAGCACGCACCGCACGAGAACGGCGCCCCGCCCACCGAATGGTGAGCAGGGCGCCGGTATGCACCTTCAGAGGTGACCTGGGAGGCTCAGGCCTCGTCGGTGTCCTCGAGGAGGTGGCGGGTGCGGTTCACGTCGACCGGGATGCCCGGGCCCATGGTGGTGGACACGGTGATCTTGGTGATGTAGCGGCCCTTGGAGGAGGACGGCTTCAGACGCAGGATCTCATCGAGCGCGGCGACGTAGTTCTCGATCAGCTGCTGATCGGTGAAGGAGACCTTGCCGACCAGGTAGTGCAGGTTCGCCGCACGGTCGGTGCGGAACTCGATCTTGCCGCCCTTGATGTCGGACACGGCCTTGGTCACGTCCATGGTGACGGTGCCGGTCTTGGGGTTCGGCATGAGGCCGCGGGGGCCGAGCACGCGGCCCAGCTTGCCCACCTTGCCCATGAGGTTCGGCGTGGCCACGGCCGCGTCGAAGTCGGTCCAGCCGCCGGCGACCTTCTCGATCAGCTCGTCGTCGCCGACCTCGTCGGCGCCGGCCTCACGGGCGGCGTCGGCCTGCGCACCGGTCGCGAAGACGATGACGCGGGCGGTCTTGCCGGTGCCGTTGGGCAGATTGACGGTGCCGCGCACCATCTGATCGGCCTTACGGGGATCGACACCCAGGCGCATCGAGACCTCGACGGAGGCATCGAACTTGGCCGGGGAGGACTTCTGGGCCAGACGCAGTGCGTCCAGCGGCGAGTAGGCGCGACCCTCTTCGATCAGCGCGGCGCCGTTCTTGTAAGCCTTGCTACGGAATCCCATTGTCGTCAGCCCTCCACCGTGATGCCCATGGAACGAGCGGTGCCGGCGACGATCTTCGCCGCGGCATCCATGTCGTTCGCGTTCAGATCAGGCATCTTGGTCTCCGCGATCTCGCGGACCTGTGCCTGGGTGATCTTGCCGACCTTGTCCGTGTGCGGCGTCGCGGAGCCCTTCGAAAGGCCAGCGGCCTTCTTGATGAGCTCAGCGGCCGGCGGGGTCTTCGTGATGAAGGTGAACGAGCGATCCTCGTAGACCGTGATCTCGACCGGGACGATGTTGCCGCGCATGTCCGCGGTGCGATCGTTGTAGGCCTTCACGAACTCCATCATGTTCACGCCGGCAGCGCCGAGCGCGGGACCCACGGGCGGCGCAGGCGTGGCCTGGCCGGCCTGGATCTGGAGCTTGATGATGCTCGCGATCTTCTTCTTGGGAGCCATTGCTCTTCCTTACTGTGGTGTGGTCCGGGCGGAGGTCATCATGCACTCCTCCCACGGCTGGACTCGTGCCCGCACAGAAGCGGGAACAGGTCCGGGGTGCGACGTTACCTGCACGTCGCGGCGGCGTCGACCGGGATCGGGAGTGATCCTGGTCTTACTGGCACGGCGGCTGCCGTGCGCCGCTCAGATCTTGGTGACCTGGTCGAAGCCGAGCTCGACCGGGGTCTCGCGACCGAAGATGGACACCAGCACCTGGAGCTTCTGGGACTCGGTGTGGATCTCGGAGATGCTGGCCGGCATGGTCTCGAAGGGTCCGTCCATGACGGTGACGGACTCGCCGATGTGGAAGTCGGGCATCTTCTGCGCGGCGGCGGACTTGCCAGCCGCACCGCCGGAGGTGCGCTTCTTCTCCGGCAGGCCCACCGACGGCGCGAGCATCGAGTAGATCTCGTCGAAGGTCAACGGGGTGGGCTCGGTGGCGTTGCCGACGAAGCCGGTCACGCCCGGGGTGTCACGCACGACTCGCCAGGACTCCGTGGTCAGGTCCATGCGCACCAGGACGTATCCGGGGACGCGCACTCGGCGGACGATCTTCTTCTGGCCGTTCTTGACCTCGGTCGCGTCCTCCATGGGGACCTGGACCTCGAAGATGTAGTCCTCCATGTCCTGGGTCTCGGTACGAGTGGCGAGCTGCGTCTTCACGCGGTTCTCGTGACCGGAGTAGGAATGGATGACGTACCACTCGCCGAGCGAGGAGCGCAGGTGCATCTTGAGCTGCACGAGCGGGTCCTCCTCCTCAGGCTCCTCGGAGGCGGGCTCCTCGTCAGCGTCAGCGTCGGAAGCGTCCGCGTCGACCGGCTCCTCGTCACCCTCGACCGGCTCCGGCGCGTCGGCGTCCTCGACCGCGGCGTCTGCGTCGGCCTCATCGGTGGTCGCACCGGCGAGCTCCTCGACCTCGGTGGTCTCGGCGGCGGCCTGGGGCGCGGCGTCGGACCCCGCGGAGGCGGAGAAGGAGAGGGAGTCGTCGAGGTTCTCGTACGACTCTTCGGGGGTGGAGGTCTGATCGCTCATCGGCGGGAATCTGCCTTCCTGGCGGCGTGGGACTGATCGGTCACGGTGCGGTGCGCGGTGCGGGCCGGCCTGCGGCTCACGCGTCGGGGGCCGTGAAGGCGATCCTGGACAGCCAGCTGAACACGGAGTCGAAGCCGAAGATCAGCAGGATCATGAAGACGACGAACAGCAGGACCGTGATCGAGTACAGCACCAGCTCCCGACGGGTCGGGGTGACCACCTTCCGGAGCTCCGCGATGACCTGGCGGATGAACAGACCGATGACCAGGAACGGGTTCTTGGACCCTGAGCCCTGGGCGTCGGCACCGGTGGGCGTCGACGGGGCGTTCTGGCTGGAGTTCACGTCTGGGCTGTCCGATCTCGTCGAGGTCATCCGCGTCCGGCCGGATGACCCCGACCGGACCGGCAGGGCAGACAGGGCTCGAACCTGCAACCTGCGGTTTTGGAGACCGCTGCGCTACCAATTGCGCCACTGCCCTTCACGAGGACCAGGCCTCGTGAGGTAGATCCTCGAGCTCCCGGAGGAGCCCGTCGGTTCTGACCAGCGATCAGCATACAAGCCGCAGGGGCCTCGTGCGAATCGGCTGGCACCAGATCACATCATATGGCGAACGCTGCAAAGGGGGCGAAAGCTCAGCGGCGCCTGCGCGCAGGTGCTCCCGTCGGGGTCCACATAGGGGCGAGTCCTGGCGGCTCTCCCCGGCTCTGCCACGATAGGTCTGTGACCACCGACGATTCCAGCACCCCCGCGACCAGCTCTCCCACCCCCAGCGCGACCGCATCTCGAAGAGGGTCGGCGCGATCCAGCCCTCCGCGACGCTCGCCGTCGATGCGACCGCCAAGGCTCTCAAAGCCGCTGGCCGTCCGGTGATCGGGTTCGGCGCCGGTGAGCCCGATTTCCCCACGCCGCAGCACATCGTGGATGCCGCGATCGAGGCCGCGCAGGATCCGAGCACGCACCGCTACTCCGCCACCGGTGGCCTGCCCGAGCTGCGCGCCGCGCTGGCCGAGGCCTTCACCGGCACCACCGGCCTGGACATCGAGCCGGCCCAGGTGCTCGTCACCAACGGCGGCAAGCAGGCCGTCTTCCAGACCTTCGCCACGCTGCTGGATCCGGGTGACGAGGTGCTGCTGCCGGCCCCCTACTGGACCACCTACCCGGAGGCGATCCGGCAGGCCGGCGCCGTCGAGGTGCCGGTGCTCGCGGGCGTCGACCAGGGGTACATCCCCACGGTGGACCAGCTCGAGGCCGCACGCACGGAGCGCACCCGCGTGCTGGTGCTGTGCTCGCCCTCGAACCCCACCGGTGCGGTGCTCACCCCCGAGCAGATCACCGAGATCGGCCGCTGGGCGCTCGATCACGGCCTCTGGGTGGTGACCGACGAGATCTACCAGTCGCTCACTTATGACGGGATGCCGTTCACCTCGGTGCTCAAGGCCGTTCCGGAGCTGGCCGAGACCACAGTCCTGTTGGGCGGCGTCGCGAAGTCCTTCGCGATGACCGGCTGGCGGGTCGGCTGGATGGTCGGCCCCGCCGACGTGATCAAGGCGGCCAGCAACCTGCAGTCGCATCTGACGTCCCACGTCAACAACATCGCGCAGCGCGCCGCACTGGCCGCGCTGTCCGGTCCCACCGAGCCCGTCGAGAAGATGCGCGAGGCTTTCGACCGGCGGCGTCGCCTGATCGTCGAGAAGCTCTCGGCGGTGCCCGGGTTCACGGTCCCCACCCCCACCGGTGCGTTCTACGTGTTCCCGGATGTCTCCGGGGCGCTCGGGCGGGAGATCCGGGGCCGGAAGGTCACCACGTCGACCGAGCTGGCCACGGTGATCCTCGAGGAGGCGGAGGTCGCCGCCGTGCCCGGTGAGGCCTTCGGCGCCCCCGGCCATCTGCGCTTCTCGTATGCCCTTGCCGATGACGACATCACCGAGGGCATCGACCGGGTGGCCGCGCTCCTGGCCGAATGAGCGGGGCGGAGGGCACGGTCCGCGATCTTGCGGCACTGCCCAAGGCGCACCTGCACCTCCACTTCACGGGGTCGATGCGCCAGCAGACGCTCCTGGACCTGGCGGTGGAGCGAGGCATCCGCCTGCCCCGCTCCCTCACCGACGACGTCGCGCTGCAGGTGGAGCCCACCCGTCGTGGCTGGTTCCGCTTCCAGCGCCAGTACGACGCGGCGCGGGCCGTCGTCGACTCCGAGACGGCGATGCGCCGCCTCCTGCACGAAGCGGCGCTGGACGATGCCGCGGAGGGCTCGGGGCGGCTCGAGCTGCAGGTGGACCCCACCAGCTACGCGCCCTTCGTGGGCGGCCTGACCCCGGCGATCGAGATCCTGCTGGATCAGGCGGCGCGCTCGGAGCAGGAGACGGGTGTGAGCATCGGGATCGTCATCGCCGCCTCCCGCACCCGCCATCCTCTGGATGCCCGCACCCTCGCGCGGCTCGCGGCCCGCAATGCCGGTCCGGTGATCGGTTTCGGGCTGTCGAACGACGAACGCCGAGGGATCACCGCGGAGTACGGCCCGGCCTTCCGGATCGCGCGCGAGGCGGGGCTGCTGTCGGTGCCGCACGGCGGCGAGCTGCTGGGCCCCTCCCATGTCCGGGACGTGGTGGAGCATCTGCATCCGCACCGGCTGGGCCACGGGGTGCGTGCAGCGGAGGATCCCGAGCTGCTGGACCGGATCGTCGAGGCCGGGATCGGCCTCGAGGTCTGCCCGGCCTCCAACGCCTCGTTGGGGGTGGTGGAGAACGCCGTCGATGTGCCGCTGCGGCGGCTGGTCGAGGCGGGCGCGGAGATCGCCCTCGGCGCCGACGACCCGCTGCTGTTCGGCTCCCGCCTCCTGGACCAGTACGAGACCGCGAGGGCGATCGGCTTCGACGACGCCGAGCTCGCGGAGCTCGCCGCCGCCTCCATCAGGATCTCGGCCGCGCCCGAGCAGGTGAGGAGCGACTGCTGGGCGGTGTGCGGGACTGGCTCGCCTCCGCCCCGGCCGCGCTCTAGGCTCCAGTGATCACGCCTTCGACCAGTTCCACCTGACCAGCGCCGGGGAGCCGGGAAGCCTCGAGGCCCTGCCCCTGGTGCTCCCGATCACCGGCTACCGAAAGCTGATCGTCAGGCGGCGGGACCGCCGACGACGTCGGGGGACGGTGCCGTTCGTCCGTCGCTTCCCCGACGATCCTCGTCCGCGCCTCAGCGGTCCTGTCCGGCGCCTTCCGAGGGCAGGGCGAGGAAGAACACCGGTGCCTCGAAGCCCTGCTCGGCGAAGGCGGTCGAGATCGCGGAGGCGACCTGCTCGGCCTGGTCGGCCTCGACCAGGGCGATGGTCGACCCTCCGAAGCCGCCGCCGGTCATCCGCGCACCGTGGGCGCCGGCCGCACGGGCTGCGTCGACCGCCACATCAAGGTGCGGGACCGTGACCTCGTAGTCCTCGCGCAGAGAATCGTGCGAGGCGTTCAGCAGGGCCCCCAGCTCGGCGACGTGCTCACGGACGCTGCCTGCGGCGAGCAGGGCGTCGAAGTCCTTGACCCGCTGGATCTCGGTGATCACGTGGTGGGCACGGCGACGCACCACCTCGTCCCCGATCCGCGACAGCAGCGTCTGGAGAGCGGCCGGGTCCGCGGCCTCCGCGTCCCGCAGCGTCGGCACGCCGAGCGCCTCGGCCGCGCGCTCGCTGTCCGCGCGCCGCGCGGTGTACTCCCCGTCGACATGGGAATGCTCGGCGCGGGTGTCCGTGATCAGCAGCGCCAGGCCCTGGGAGGCGAGGTCCCACGGCACCGGCCGGGTGGAGAAGTCCCGGCAGTCCAGGAACAGCGCATGGCCCTCGCGGGAGAGCACCGAGGCGGACTGGTCCAGCCCGCCCGTGGAGGCACCGGCGAAGTCGGTCTCAGCGGTGATCGCGGCACGCACGCGGTCCAGCGGCTCGGTGCTCAGCGTCAGCAGCGCCTCGATCGCCTCCGCAGAGGCGCATTCGAGCGCCGCGGAGCTCGAGAGCCCGGCACCCAGAGGCACCTGGCCGTCGATCATGATGTCCATACCGCGGGTGGAGGCGCCGGAGATGCGGGAGCGCAGCGCCCACAGCACCCCCGCCACATAGGCGGGCCAGCCGGTGACGGCCTCCGGCGTGAGCGTGCGCGCATCGATGTCGAGCACGGTCTCGTCCTGTGCGGAGCGCACCCGCAGCCGGTCGGTGGGGGTGCGAGCGGCCGCCGCGAAGCAGCGGTGGGAGATCGCCATCGGCAGGCAGAACCCGTCCTGGTAGTCGACGTGCTCGCCGATGATGTTGACGCGTCCGGGCGCGGACCACACACCGTCGGGCTCATAGCCGAAAGACTCCTCGAACAACTGCGCGGCGCGTTCCGCGGCCTCCGAGCGGCCCGGGGCCGCGGACAGCTCGACAGTCGCCGGGGAGGCGGGAGAGGCGGCAGAATTCATGGACTTCCTTCCGAAGCGGTGAAGAGCCGGGGGCGCAGCGGAGGCGCGTCCTGCCCGGCTCGGCGTCGGAGAGTCTATCCGTCATGGAGACAAGAGCCGAAGAGCCTGCTCTCAGGGACGCGCGGCGAGGCAGGCGACCGAAGGAGCGGGGATCGGCTCCCCCACCCTCTCGAGCCTCTCCTCGGAGCGCCGCAGCACATCGATGCGGTCACCCTCCTGCGCGGCGACCAGCACCAGCTCGCCCCACTGCATGAAGTGCCGCGGATGTGAACCGACCTCGATCTCGGCCACCAGCTGCGGCCGCATCAGCGTGAGCGAGAGCAGGGAGAGGGTGTCCGGGCCCCGGTTGGCCACGAGCAGGAAGGAGTCGTCTGCCGAGAGCTCGATATGGGAGACCGCGTTCTCGCCCTCTCGGCCGCTGGCGGGGATCATCGACCGCACGCTCCAGCGGTGTGTGGCCCTGCCCTGCGGCGCGGCGGTACCCGGACGCGGCGGCGTGACCTCTTCACGGTCTGCGGTGGCGACCATGCCCGAGAGCTCGCAGGAGATGTGGAGCTGCTCGGACTCGTGGTCCGGGGCGAGGTGCCGCGGGCCGCTGCCGCTGCGCAGCGGGATCTCCCCGGCGATGTCGATCATGCCTTCGAGGTTCTGTCGGTACAGCAGCACCCGGTCCAGGCCGAGATCCGGGACGGCGAGCAGCTCGGTGCCCGGCAGTGCGACCACCTGATGCGGATGGGGCGCGGCGCCATCGCTGTGGTCGTGATGGTCGTCCAGATCGATCTGCTCGACCGGGACGCCCTCGGCATCCAGCCGCACGGTGGCGACGGTGCCGGCTCCGTACTGCGCGATCACCAGCGTGGAAGGGTCCGAGCCGTAGCTCAGATGACAGCCTCCGCGACCTTCGACGGCGACATCGCCGACGATCCGGGCCTCGTCGCCGTCGGCGTTCACACGCACTGCGACCACGCGGGTGGGCTCGCTCTCGAGCACGGCGTAGAGGAGGGACCCGTCCCGTCCCGGCTCCAGAGCACGAAGGAGGGATCAGGGAGGTCCACCACGGCCAGCCGCTCGACGGTCGGCACCACGGACTCGCCGTCCTGGGACAGCCTCAGCAGCTCGATGCCCGGGCCTCGGCCGGTGCCGCTGCGCGAATACCCTGCAGCGGCGATCAGTGCGGTGGTGCTCATGCGGACTCCTCGTGTTCGGTGCGCCGCCCCTATACGCCCTCGCGGTCCGGGGGCGGGTCGAGATCGTCCAGGAAGGAGGGATCGTCGAACATCGCGGACGACAGCGCTGTCATCTCACCGGTCATCGTAGACGGCTCGATCACGGGGGCACCACGTCGGCGCCGCTGCTGGCGCGAGCCCAGCGAGAGACGGCGTCGGCGCAGCGTGGTGAACGGCGAGGAGATGGCCGGGGTGTAGGCGATCCCGGTGCGGCGGAAGTACGGCATCAGGCGCGAGGCGAGCAGCTGCCCCAGCACCACACCGGCAGCGATCGAGATCGCGATCTCGCCGGCCCCCAGCAGCTCGGCGACGCCGGCGTCGAGATCGTCGCCCAGTCCCAGCAGACCGCGGTAGATGAGGCTTCCGGGGACCAGCGGGATCACGCCTGCCATCACGAAGGCCAGGGATGGGGCGCGGAGCCGATCCGCGAGCGCGGTGGACACCATGCCGGTGCCGAAGGCCGCCACGGCGACGGCGACGGCGCGATCCAGCACCAGGCTGGACAGCAGATGCGCGATGATCGCGGAACCGGCGGCGACCAGCGCGGCGAACAGCAGCAGCCGAGCGGGCACCTGCGTGCCGACCCCGTACCCGAGCCCCATCCCCAGTCCGGAGATGATGACCACCATCGCTGTGGTGAGGGTGAGCGGAACGGAGGCGCTGACGGAGATGTCCGCGCCGATCACGTCAGCCAGCAGCATTCCTCCGCGCACTCCGGCCACGAGCCCGACGGTGAGCATCAGCGCCTCGAGAATTCGCCCGGCCGCGGTGACATACCAGCCGGTGACCGCATCCTGGACTGCGCTGATCGAGGAGAGGCCTGCCAGCTGCACGATGATGCAGGAGATCACCACCGTCGAAGGGTTTGCGCTCTCATCGAGCAGGGCCACGAGTACGGCGCCCCCACCGCGATGAAGCCCCCAGCACCTGGCTGTAGAAGGGCGGGATGTTCCATCGCGCCAGCAGCTCGCCGATCGCGATCAGCAGCCCGGCAGAGAGGGTCGCGGCGAGCACCACGAGGCTGCCCGCACCGAAGAAGAGCGCCGCAGCACCGCCCATGACGGCGAAACCGGCGACCACCAGGGGATGCGGTACAGAGGCTGGCGCTGCGGGATGGCGGACGCCTGACGGCGTGCCTCGTCCAGCGGGAGCTCGCCGGAGAGGTAGCCGTGGGAGACGTCCTCGAAGGCGGCCAGCCGGGCGAAGTCCTGCACCCGCTCGCTCGCGGAGCGCACCCTGGTGAAGGGTGTCGCGGACTCGTCCGCCAGGTAAGAGATCGTGACCTCGTTGAACGTCACCTGCACCGAGACATTGCGCAGGCCGGAGGAGCTCGTGACCCGCAGCACGGTCGCGGTGACCTCGGAGGCTGCCGCGCCGTTGGTCAGCAGACCCTCGCCGATCCTCATGGCGAGGTCGAACACGGCATGGAGCCGAGTGGAATCTGTGGGCACGGATCGATCGTGCCACACCGGGAAGCACGCTGAACACCTCGCCGCCCACGGGGGCTCGTCACACCCCGGGCGCGCCCGTGTTCCGGGCCCGCGCCCGACTCAGGCTCGCGGGCGACTCAGAGGTTCGGCGAGGAGGACAGCACCGCGAGGGAGATCGCGAGCACCAGCAGCACCGCGACGTCGAGCCCGCGGGAGCGCACCGCGAGAGCGCCGACGGCCCGCACCGGCAGCACGGCCCGCAGCACGGCCAGCACTCCGAGCAGGATGGCCAGGAGCAGCCCGGCCAGCGACGCGGAGGAGATCACGCCAACCACCAGGATCCCGCCCAGCGCGCACAGCGCGACGGTGAGCACCGCCTGCCGCTGGAAGGCGGCGGTGAGGGTGGTGGGGGAACGACGCTCGAGCACGAACCCATCGTACGGCCCGCGCCATACGGGCCGTGCGTCGGCCCCAACGCGGCTACCCTGGCCGTGGTCGGCAGCGCCGTCGACCACAGAGCGACCTGGAGGGCTCCTTCACATGACCATCCCCGGTGCGACGACCGCCGCAGCGACCCGCACGGAGCACGATCTGCTCGGCGATCGCGATGTTCCTGCCGATGCCTACTACGGCGTCCAGACCCTGCGCGCGCAGGAGAATTTCCACATCACCGATGTGCCGCTGAGCCACTTCCCGCGCTTGATCGAAGCGCTCGCGCAGGTCAAACGGGCCACGGCGCGCGCGAATCACGGCCTCGGAGCGCTTGATGACCAGCGAGCAGCCGCGATCGAGCAGGCCTGCGCTGAGATCGCGGGCGGTGAGCTCCACGAGCACTTCGTGGTGGACATGATCCAGGGCGGTGCCGGCACCAGCACCAATATGAATGCGAACGAGGTGATCGCGAACCGCGCTCTGGAGATCCTCGGCCATGCCAAGGGCGAGTACGAGCATCTCCACCCGAACAACCACGTCAACCTCTCCCAGTCCACGAACGACGTGTACCCCACGTCGCTGCGGCTCGCGATCCTGCTGACCTTCCCGGCCCTGGTGGACTCGATGGAGCATCTGATCTCCACCCTGCGTGCTAAGGGCGAGGAATACTCCGAGATCCTGAAGATGGGCCGCACCCAGATGCAGGACGCCGTACCGATGACCGTGGGTCAGGAGTTCAATGCCTGGGCCACCACGATCGAGGAGGACGTCGAGCGTCTCACCCGCACCGCGGCGGCGTTCCAGGAGATCAACCTCGGCGCCACCGCGATCGGCACCGGCATCACCACGGACCCGCGCTATGCGCAGCTCGCCACCGAGGAGCTGTCGTCCCTGACCGGCATCGACTTCATGGTCTCGGTCGATCTGGTCGAGGCCACCAGCGACACGGGCGCCTTCGTGACGTTCTCGGGGATCCTCCGCCGGATCGCGGTGAAGATCTCGAAGATCTGCAATGATCTGCGGCTGCTGTCCTCGGGGCCCCGGGCGGGTTTCCACGAGATCAACCTGCCGTCGGTGCAGCCGGGCAGCTCGATCATGCCGGGCAAGGTGAATCCGGTGATCCCGGAGGTCGTCAACCAGGTCGCCTTCGAGGTGATCGGCAACGATCTCACGGTGGCCTTCGCCGCCGAGGGCGGGCAGCTGCAGCTGAACGCCTTCGAGCCCGTGATCGCCTTCAACATCCTCGAGTCCACACGCATCATGACCCGGGCGATGAACACCCTCGCCGATCGCTGCATCGCGGGCATCACCGTGAACGAGGACGTCCTCGAGGATCATCTGCGCCGCTCGATCGGCGTGGTCACCGCGCTGGTGCCGGTGATCGGCTATGCCGCTGCGACCGATGTGGCGGCCACCGCTCTGGACACCGGCCGACCGGTCGCCGAGCTGGTGCTCGAACGCGGCCTGCTGGATGAGGCACGGCTGAATTCTCTGCTGTCCCCGGCCTCGATGACCCGCCCGCACCATGCCACCCCCACCGGCAGCCTGCCGGCGGTCTCCCAGACCTGGCTGGACTCCGGGGAGATCGCCCGCCTGCCCGAAGAGCCGCTCACCGAGGGCTGATTCCCCTCCCCCGTCCCACCGAGGGCTGGCTCCCCTCCCTCGTCCCTATCGGGCGCGACACGCCGACCGAGAGCACCGGTTCCCTCCATTGACGGGAGCTGCCGGTGTTCTGGGTCGGCGTGTCGTGATGTTCGAGCGTGGGAGAGGGCGCGGCGTACCGAGAGGGGCAGGCGCTGTGTTCGCAGGAGCGGAGACGCGCGGTCGGGCGCTGGCCGAGGGAGCCTCAGCTCACTCGTCGGCCTCTTCCATCTTGCCTCGCATGACGAGCTTCGGATCCGGGGTGCCCACGACCTCGTGATCCTTGCCGTCGTACTCGAACTGCGAGAGGAAGTAGCGCATCGCGTTGAGGCGGGCGCGCTTCTTGTCGTTCGAGCGGATGATGGTCCACGGCGCGTACTTCTTGTCCGTGCGGCGGAACATCTCCTCCTTCGCCGCGGTGTACGCCTCCCAGCGGTCCAGGGACTCGAGGTCCATCGGGGACAGCTTCCAGCGCCGCACCGGGTCCAGCTGACGGATCGCGAAGCGGGTGCGCTGCTCCTTCTGGGAGACGGAGAACCAGAACTTGGTCACGTAGATGCCGGAGTCGACGAGCATGCGCTCGAAGTAGGGCACCTGGTTCATGAAGGTCTCGTACTGCTCGGGCGTGGCGAAGCCCATCACCCGCTCCACCCCGGCGCGGTTGTACCAGGAGCGGTCGAACAGCACCATCTCGCCGTCGGTCGGCAGATGCTGGATGTAGCGCTGGAAGTACCACTGGCCGCGCTCACGGTCGCTGGGTTTGTTCAGGGCGACGACGCGGGCGGTGCGCGGGTTCAGGTGCTCGGTGAAGCGCTTGATGGTGCCGCCCTTGCCGGCCGCGTCCCGCCCCTCGAAGATGATGATCGACTTCTGGTCGTTGTCCTCGAGCCAGTACTGGTACTTCAGCAGCTCGACCTGCAGCTTGTACTTCTCGAGCTCGTACTCCTCCCGGTCCATGCGGGTCTCGTACGGGTAGCCCTCCTGCCAGGTGTAGACCGGGTTGCCCTGCGGATCGATGAGGTCCGGATCCGGGGTGTGCCCGTCCATGACCGAGTACCCCTCTTCGCGCAGATGCTCGATGTACTCGCGCAGGCTCTGGTTGTCGGGGATCTTCACGGTCGCTCCTTCGCACGCTGGTGTGTGGGGCCAACTCTAGAGGCCCTGGATGTCGCTGGGGTGAGCACAGGGACCTCGACGCGACCGGCGGGGCGGGTGTCCCACCGGTCGGTCGGGTGCACTGCTCAGTGCGCGAAGTGCCGGGTGCCGGTGAGGTACATGGTCACGCCCGCCGCGCGGCAGGCCTCGATGACCTCCTCGTCCCGGATCGATCCGCCGGGCTGCACGATGGCCTTCACGCCCGCGTCCAGGAGGATCTGGGCACCATCGGCGAAGGGGAAGAAGGCGTCGGAGGCGGCGACCGCGCCCCGGGCCCGCTCCGGGGCGCTCTCACCCTCGGCGTGCTGGCCCAGGCTGTTCGCGCGGGAGACCGCGAGGCGGCAGGAGTCCAGGCGGTTGACCTGACCCATCCCGATGCCCACGGCGGCAGAGTCCTTGGCCAGCAGGATCGCGTTGGACTTCACCGCGCGCACCGAGCGCCAGGCGAAAGCGAGATCCGCGAGGGTGGCGTCGTCCGCCGCGTCACCGGCGGCGAGGGTCCACTGCGCGGGGTCATCGCCGTCGGCGGCGATGGTGTCCGCGTCCTGGATCAGCATCCCACCCCAGATCTCGCGCATCTCGACGCCGCGGGAGTACTCGCCGGAAAGGCGTAGGATCCGCAGGTTCTTCTTGGTGCGCAGCAGATCCAGTGCCTCGTCCTCGTAGCCGGGGGCCAGGATGACCTCGGTGAAGACGGGCTTGATCTGCTGGGCCATCGCAAGGGTGACCGTGCGGTTGGTAGCGATCACGCCGCCGTAGGCGGAAACCGGGTCGGTGCCGTGGGCGCGGGCATGCGCCAGAGCGATGTCCTCACCCTCACCGGCGACGGCGACACCGCAGGGGTTGTTGTGCTTGACCACGGCGACGCACGGACGGTCGTGGTCGTAGGCGGCGCGCACGGCGGCGTCGGCGTCGACGTAGTTGTTGTAGCTCATCTCCTTGCCACCGAGCTGCTCGGCTCCGGCGAGGCCGGGCGCGGACTCGTCGGTGACGGCCAGGCGCGCCCGCTGATGCGGGTTCTCGCCGTAGCGCAGGGTGGCGGTGATGCCGAGCTCGGCGGCGTCGGCCTCGGAGAGGTCGAGGATGCTGATGTCCTCGCCGGCCTCGCCCTCCTCGTCGGCCTCGACCGCGTCGTCGGCGGTGCCTTCGAGCTGCTCGAGCATCCAGTCGCTGATCGCGTCGTCGTACTCACCGGTGCGGGTGAAGGCGATGGTGGCCAGCTCCTGGCGCTCGGCGAGGGTGAATCCGCCGGCGGCCGCGGCCTGGGCCGCGATCGGGTAGACCTCCGGGTCGACGACCACTGCGAGGGAGGCGAAGTTCTTCGCCGCGGCGCGCACCATGGTGGGGCCGCCCACGTCGATCTTCTCGATGATCTCGTCGAAGCTGCCGCCCGCGGCGACGGTCTCGCTGAACGGGTACAGGTTCACCACGACCAGGTCGAAGGGGGCGATGTCGTGCGCCTCGAGCTGGCTGCGATGCGCCTCGAGCCGCTGATCGGCGAGGATCCCGCCGTGGATCCGCGGGTGGAGGGTCTTGACGCGGCCGTCGAGCATCTCCGGGAAGCCGGTCACTGTCTCGACCTCGGTGACCGCGATGCCGGCGTCACGGATCGTGGCCCCGGTGGATCCGGTGGAGACGATCTCGACGCCGTGGTCGGCGAGGGTGCGGGCGAGGTCGACGATCCCGGTCTTGTCGAAGACGGAGATGAGGGCTCGACGGATGGGGCGGCGTGCTTCGGTGCTCACGTGGCGTGCTCCTGTTCGGATCTGCTGCTGCGGCGGGCACCCAGGCGGTCGATGCCCACGACGTCACTCCCCGGTGGTCGCCCACCTTCGCCAGTCGTGTGCGGTCAGTCTATCCGGCAGGCGCGCGGGCGCGAGGGTCAGCCGGCGGCGGTGAGACGCCGCACGACGTCGACCAGGAGCGGCTGCTCGACCGCCTTGATCCGCTCGTGGAGGCTGTCCTCGGTGTCGTCGTCCAGGACCTCCACGGCGCTCTGGGCGAGGATCCGCCCGGTGTCCACGCCGGCATCGACCTCGATGACGCTGCAGCCGGTGATCTTCACCCCGTGGGCGAGGGCGTCGCGCACGCCGTGGGCTCCGGGGAAGGAGGGCAGCAGGGCGGGATGGGTGTTGATGATGCGGCCTCCGAAGGCGTCCAGCAGCGGAGGGCCGACGAGCTTCATGAATCCGGCGAGGACCACCAGGTGCGGGGCGTGCGTGCGCACGGCCGCGGTGAGCGCCTCGTCCCAGGAGGCACGGTCCGGATAGTCGCTCAGGCGCACGATCCGGGTGGGGATCTCCGCGGCGCGGGCGTGCTCGAGGCCGGGAGCGTCACGGTCCGCGACCACGGCCACCACCTGGTACGGGCACTCCGCAGTGCGGGAGGCGTCGAGGAGGGCGGCGAGGTTCGAGCCGGTGCCGGAGATGAGGACGACGACGGGGAGGCGGTTCACGGCTCCAGGGTAGTCGCCGCGGTGGGCCGCAGCGGCCGCACCTCCCCTGAGGTGACGAGTGCGCAACGGCGAACGGCGCTGGGCGCCCCCGGTCCGTCGGACGGGCACAATGGGGTCATATGAACAGCGACTCCTCCCCCGACCGGACCAAGGACAAGCCTCCGGCGCGACGCCGCCTGGCGGGCGGACTGGTCCTGGCGATGCTGGCCTCCTTGCTGCTGATGCTCTCGCCGCTGCCGTACTCGATGCTGTCCGGGGTCACCGGCCTGGTGGCCCTGGTGCTGCTGATCCCGCTGATCGTGCGGTCGGTCAGGGAGCGCCGTTACTCGATGGCGGTCATCGGCGCGCTGCTGGGCGTGCCCGCCACGTTGATGGTGATCGTCGGTGCGGCGGTCAGCGTCGTGTTCTACGGGCCGATGGCTGAGCTCGAGCAGTGCCGCTCGACGGCGATCACCGAGCAGGCTCGGATCCAGTGCGAGGACGCTGTCCTGGACTCCACTGCCCAGTGGGTCAGCGATCTGTTCGGCGGCTGATCCAGGAGCCGGGCTGCGAGGAGTCCGGGGCGTCGTCCTCGTCGAGCGCCCGGGCATCGACCTCCGTGTCGAGCTCGTCACCGTGCTTCTCCACCGGCTCCGCGGCCGGTTCCTCGACCTCTGCAGCCGCATCGGCGGCGCACCCTCGGCATCATCAGCGGAGGCGTCGACCGGTCCATCGGGTGAGCTCCCTGCCTGCAGCGGCTCGACCGCAGGGTCGTCCTCGGCAGCCGCGTCTCGACTGTCTACCCCGTCTCGCCCTTCTCCTGTAGCCCCGGCGCGCTCATCGCGCTCCGCGGCCTCTACCCGGGCACGCAGGGAGCTGATCGTGCTGCGGGACCACGGGATCAGCGGCGTCGCGAGCACGCCGAGGATCGCGGCGGTGGTGAGCACCACGATGCCGAGCAGCGGCAGCACCAGCGTGCTCATCTGCGGGCCCAGGTGCACGAGCCGTCCGTCCCCGATGCCGCCGGTGGACAGGCCTGCCAGGAGCAGGCAGGCGACCACCACGGTGAGCGGGTAGCCCACCCAGGCGATGATCTGGTCGCGACGCTCGTACGCGGCGACGTCGCGCACCAGGCGCACCGCGCCGAGGGCCACGGGGATCGCGGGCAGGATCATCAGGGCCCAGGCCCAGGCCGGGAAGTCGCCGGGGCCGGGCAAGGCGCCGAGGATGGGCAGTGCCGGCAGCACGCCCGTCTCGGAGCCCGTCAGCGAGATGCCGGTGGCTGTGCCCACGCCCACGGTGCCGCCGAGCAGCACCGTCAGTGCCCACACCGCGATCAGCGGCAGCAGGGCGAGCTGGATCAGCGTCAGCGCGAGACCGCCCACGATCCCGGGAGCGAGGCCGTCGAACAGCGCCGCCTGGGCCGGCACGGACAGCAGCAGCAGCACCACCACGATCGCCGCGCCCATCCAGAGCAGGCCGCTCACGGCGAGCAGTGCGGAACGCGCGATGTCCCCGTAGGGCGCGGGCAGCAGCTCGAGCACCCGCACCCCGGGCACGGACTCCGTCGGCTCGCGGCGCAGCGACCACAGCAGCCCGATCAGCCCGCCGATCAGCGCGACCATCGCCCCGGAGACCACCGCCGAGGTGACCACGGGCGAGGAGTCCGCGCTGCGGCCCATGCTGGCCAGGACCGCCAGCCCGATCGCGTAGACCAGGGTGTACATCCCCAGCGCGGAGCCTGCATCACGCAGCGCCCCGGTGCGCAGCACGCCGTCGTCCCGCACCGGTCGCAGCGCCCGCCCCACGCGCCGCATCGCCATGGCGGAGAGCAGCATCAGCAGGATCAGCAGCCCGAAGGGGGTCAGGGTCACGGCGCCGTCGATCACGCCGGTGGTCAGCACGATGCCGCCGCCGTGTCCGAGGATCAGGAGGTTCAGCGAGATGAGGATCGCGTCCAGGGCGGTCGCGCTCGATGCGGTCCCGGCGACCTGCGTGGCCAGCGCCGGCACGATCACCACGGCGAGCGCGATGCCGAGCGAGGAGAGTGCACCGAGGACACCGCGGACCAGTGGCGTCGCGATGCTGTCGACCTTGCTGCTCACGCGTCGGCTCCTCGGTACTGGTCACGGCGGAGACGCGGAGCCGGGGTCGGCCCCGCGGGCCCCACGGACGGGGTCGCCGGTCCATGGTCGCACCTCGCGGTGGCTGCTCCGCGCATCTGGTGACGGGACACGGGTCACGGCGCCGCACCGCCCGGGTGTCGCATAATGACGGGGATGTCTGCCCAGCTCCTGACCCCCGACGCCCCCGCGGCGATGCTGTTCGTCCGCACCCAGCGCATCGAGGAACCTGTCGATCTGCTCGAACATGTTCCCGCCGATCTCAGCGGGGCCTGGATCCGCCACAGCCAGGGTTTCGTGGCCCGAGGCACGGCATGGTCCGTGCAGACCGCAGGGCCGCACCGGTTCGCGGCCGCCAGCGCCGCCTTCCGCGAGCTGGTCGCCGACGCCCGGGTCGATGACGAGGTGCGGGTGCGCACCAGCGGTCTGATCTCTCTGGGCAGCTTCTCCTACGCCGACAGCTCGGCGCGACCCTCGACGCTGATGGTCCCGCGCGCGCTGCTCGGAGTGCACGACGGCGAAACCTTCCTCACCGTGGTCGGAGTCGGCGAGGAGCCTGAGCTGCCCGCGTCCTGGCGCGATCTGTTCCCCTCTGGCCCCGTGCCGGAGGCACCGCTGGACGAGCTCGACGTCGAGGCGGACCACACCCCGGACGAGTACCAGTCGCTGGTGCAGGACGCGGTCGCGGAGATCCGTGCGGGTCGCGCCGCGAAGGTGGTGCTGTCCGAGCGGACCACCGTGCGCTCCGAGGGCGCGCTCGAGCCGGCGGTGATGCTGACCCGCCTGGCACGGGCCTACCCGAGCACCTGGGTGTATCACCTCCAGGACATCGTGGGCGCGAGCCCGGAGATGCTCGCCCAGACCGAGGATGGCCGGGTCTTCTCGCGGGTGCTGGCCGGCTCACGCCCGGTGGCCGACGACGGCGAGCTCGACGAGATCGATCGCCGTGCCTTCCGCACGGACGCCAAGGAGCTGTCCGAGCACGCCTTCGCGGTCGATTCCGTGGTGGAGCGCCTGGCCGGCCTGGCCGAGGAGATCGAGGTCTCCGGCGACCCGTTCGTGCTGCGCCTGCCGGGGCTGGAGCACCTGGCCTCGGATGTCTCGGCGCGGCTGCGGGAGGGCACCACCAGCCTCGACGTCGCTTCGCGCTTGCACCCGTCGGCGGCGGTGTCCGGCACCCCGCGCGAGGAGGCCGACGAGATCATCGCGCGCCTGGAGCCGCAGGACCGCGGCGGCTATGCCTCACCGGTGGGGTGGATGGACTCCCGCGGCGACGGGCAGTGGGCGATCGCGCTGCGGATGGCGCACCTGGTCGATGGCCACACGGTGGTGATGCAGGCCGGCGGCGGCCTGGTCGCGGCCTCCGATCCCGTCTCCGAACATGCTGAGGCGCTCGCGAAGTGCCGGCCCATGCTGCGGGCGCTGCGCGGCGATCAGCCCGCCTGAGGCTCAGTCCCCGCGTGTGCCCAGCGTGACCTCGACCGTCTGCACGGTCCCGTCGCGCACCACCTCGAGCTGGTGGCTCGAGCCGATCTCCAGACCGCGCACCACGCCGGTCAGCGCGGCGGCGCCACCGACCGGGATCTCGTCGACGCCGATGATGAGGTCACCGTCCTGCAAATCGGAGCCAGCCGCCGGGCTGTCCGGTTCGATGCCGACCACCTCGGCGCCCCGGTAGCTGGCCTCGCCGTCGGAGGCGGAGCCGTCGGTGCTGGTCACTCCCAGGAAGGAGTGTTCGGCGGTGCCGTCCTCCTGGAGCTGCTCGGCGATCATCATCGCGGTGCTGGACGGGATCGCGAAGCCCAGCCCGATGCTCCCCACCTGGCCGGAGCCGCCGGGGATCCCGGCGATCGCGGTGTTGATGCCGATCACCTGACCGGCGGCGTCCACGAGCGGGCCCCGGAGTTGCCGGGGTTGATCGCCGCGTCGGTCTGGATCGCGGAGCTGTAGGTGGTGTCGGACCCGTCGGCCTCCTCCCCGAGGCGGTGACCGGGCGGTCGACCGCGGAGACGATGCCGGTGGTCACGGTGTTCTCCAGGCCCAGCGGGGTGCCCAGAGCCATCAGGGCTGCCCCACCTCGACGGTGGTGGAATCTGCGAAGGTGGCTGGCTGGAGCCCGTCGGGGGCGGAGTCCATGCGGATCACCGCGAGGTCGGTGGTGGGGTCGGAGCCGACGATCGAGGCGGTGTAGCTGAGCCCATCGCTGGTGGTGACCTGGAGATCCTGCCCGCCGTCGACCACGTGATCGTTGGTGAGGATGGTGCCCTGCTCGTCGAGGATCACGCCGGTGCCCTGGCTGGTGCCGTTGCCGGTGGCGACGTGGATCGCGACCGCGCTGGGCGAGACCTGCTCGGCGATCGCCGCCCAGTCAGCGGCCTCGCCGCTGGAGACGGCCGCGGGCCGGGCTTCGGTGGCGGAGGCAGGTGCTTCCTGCGCGGTGGTGGGTTCAGGGGCGAGGAGCTGGTCGTAGGCGACCACTCCGCCGAGCGTCGCCCCGCTGGACAGGAGCATGCCCAGTGCGACCAGCGCCGTGATCCCGCCCCAGCCCGGGCCACGGCGCACTGCGGTGGGTGCGGCCGACGGCGAGGGCTGCGTGGCCGGTGCGGTGGGCATCGTCCAGTGAGCCGACGGGGCAGGTGGCTGTTCGACCCGCGGAATGGGGGCCCAGGGGGCCGGCGGGGCAGGCTCTGGGCCGCGGAGGTGGTGGTCTGCGGCGGCGTCCGCCTGTCCGGCAGCGGGGGATGCTCGCTCTCGGGCCTCGTGTGCTCGTCCTTCATGGGGTCCATATCAGCACCTCTGCTCAAGAGTTCGTCGTGACGCCGCTGGGCGTCTCCTGGACGACGAGCACTCGCAGCCCGTGCGGGGGTTCGGCGAGGGCGGTCTGGAGGGTGTCCGTGGTGACGCGCCGGGCCGGTGCCCCGAGGGCGGTGGCCGCCGCCGCGAGATCCACGCCGTGCGGGGTGGTGAAGAAGCGACGCAGCAGCGCCGGGGCGCCGCGGCGTGTTCGAGTCCGGAGAAGATCCGGCCGCCGCCGTCATCGACGACGATGATGTCGAGGTCGGGGCGCTGCTCGGCGGGCCCGATGAGGAGCCCGGTGAGATCGTGCAGGGCGGTGAGGTCCCCGACCAGGAGCCGCACCCGGCCCGGTGCCGAGTCGGCCTCGCGGGCCAGGGCGATGCCGCCGGCCATCGCGGTGGTGCCGTCGATTCCGGCCAGTCCCCGGTTCGCGATCACCCGCGCGGCGCTGGGCCCGGCATGCTGCTCGAGGTCGCGCACGAGGCTCGAGGAGCCGAGCACCAGCACGTCCGTGGGGCCGCAGGCGTCCCAGACGGCGAGCGCGGCGCGCTGCTGCCAGCTTCCCGGCAGAGCCGCGGCGGTCTCATCAGCTGCGGCGATCCAGGCCTCAAGGTGCTCCCGGCGACGTTCCGGATCGACCGGCCCACCGGCTGCCTCCGGGCTCGCCTCCCCCACCGCGGCCGGGACCACGAGGTGGGCGCGGCGTGCGACATCGGGCCAGTCCGGGTGCGGGTCGACCACGATCACCTCGACATCCTCGGCACCGAGCAGCGCACCGACGACGGGGCGGGAGAGCGTGGGGTGGCCGAACACGATCGCCCGTCGCGGGCGCAGCGGATGCTCGGGGCCGGCCATGATCTCGCGCAGCAGCGCGGGGTAGCGGGGCACCAGAGTGCTGCCGTGGAGCGCGCCGGAGCTGGGCTCGGCCAGGAGCGGCAGCTGATGCCGGGAGGCGAGCTCGGCGGCGGCAGGTCCCGCGCCATCGCCGGCGACGACCACGGTGCGATCATCCACCGGCACCTGGTGCGGAGCGGGTTCGCTGCAGCGGGCGCGGCGGGTGAGCACGATCCGGCGACGGTCCTCGGAGGGCACCGGCTCCTCTGCGGCGTCAGTGCCCGTCCGAGGCACCAGCGGATCACGGAAGGAGAGGTTCAGGTGCACCGGGCCGGGGTGCTCCCCGGTCGCGAGGGCCAGCGCCCGGGCGGCGGTGGAGACGGCGGTGCGCAGCTCGAGCTCGGTCGCCTCGGCAGCGGCGGGGGCGGGCAGATCCACGGCCAGGCGCACCAGGGAGCGGAACATGCCAGCCTGGCGCGTGGCCTGGTTGGCACCCACCTCGCGCAGCTCGGCCGGCCTGTCCGCGGTGAGCACCAGCAGCGGGATGCGCGAGTGGTGCGCTTCCATCACCGCGGCGTGCAGGTGTGCGGTGGCGGTGCCGGAGGTGGTGACCACGGCGGCAGGGTGGGCGGGCCGCTCACGGCTCAAACCGAGGGCGGTGAAGGCCGCGGCGCGCTCATCGATCCGTACATGGGCGCGGATCGTGCCTGCGATGTCCTCGGCGGCGAGGCCGTAGACCAGCGGGGCCGAGCGGGAGCCGGGGGCGAGCACCGCTTCGCGCAGCCCGAGCGCGGCCAGCGCGCCCCAGAGCGCGACGGACTGATCCACCGCTCCCGAACCGGTGGGGCGCGGCGCGGGGATCCAGGCCGGTGGAGTGGGCGGGACGGTTCGCTGATGCACCCCGTCAGCGTAGTGCCGTCACCGCCTCACCGCCGGGCGCCGGGCCGCCGGTGCCTGGTCAGAGCTGCGTGGCACAGTCCTCGAGCCGCTGCTCCCAGCGGGCGGCGAGCTCCGCACCGGCGGCGTGACGGTCCAGCAGCTCCGGCGCCGGCTCGGGGCGGCCAACGGGCAGCACCCCTCCGCCGCGCGGAGCGGCTCCGCGACCAGGTCACCGGTGAGCAGGGTGCCCGTGGCCAGTCCGCAGGCGTGGGGCAGCTCGGGCAGGGCCGCGGCGAGGGCGAGCCCGGCGCTGAGGCCCACGCTGGATTCGAGGGCGGAGGAGACCACCACCGGCAGCCCGGCCTGCTCCGCCAGCTCTAGGCAGCGCTGCACACCACCCAGCGGCTGCACCTTCATCACCAGCAGGTCGGCAGCCTCGGCGCGGGCGACGAGCAGCGGATCCTCGGCACGGCGCACGGATTCGTCGGCCGCGATCGGGATGTCCAGGGCGCGGCGGAGCGCGGCGAGATCTTCGAGGGCCGCGCAGGGCTGCTCGGCGTACTCGAGGCCGCCGGCGGCGCGTTCCAGCACCGGCAGGGCCTCCAGCGCCTCCTCGAGAGTCCAGGCTGCGTTGGCATCGATCCGCAGGCGGGCGCCTGGGCCCATCGCGTCGCGCACCGCCTCGATCCGCTCGGCGTCCTCGGCGAGGGTGGACCCCGGATCGGCGACCTTGATCTTCGCCGTGCGGGCCCCGCCGACGGTCGCGATGCGGTGCGCGAGCACCGCGGGCACCACGGGGATGGTGGCGTTGACCTCGATCTCCTCGCGCAGCGGTGTGGGGCGCTCCTCGGCGGCGTCCGTGAGCGCGGCCCGCAGCCACGCCGCGGACTCCGCGGCGTCGTAGTCCCAGAACGGGGAGAACTCGGCCCAGCCGGCGGGGCCATGCAGCAGCAGGCCGTCACGCTCGGTGATGCCTCGGAACCGGGTGGTCATCGGGATCGACCACGCATGGACGCGGTCGATGCCGCGCTCGCGCAGGGCGGAAGGGAGTCGCATGCCCACGAGGGTAATGAGCTGGCGGCGCCGGGTCGAAGCGAACAGGGTGGGGCGGTGACTTCCCCACTCGATCCTCCCTCCGCCCACGCGTACGCTCTGCGCCCCGTGCGCGTGGCAGATGCCCCATCCGTTCTGGCCGCCCACCTCTCCGCGTCGGACATGGCGCGGCAGGGCACGGTGACCACCCTCGAGCAGGCTCGCGAGCAGGTGGCCTGGCTGCTCGAGGAGGACCGTCGGGCCACCGCGATCGTCGACGGGCGCGACGCCCTCATGGGTCTCGTCGCGCTCAGCATCGACCGTGAGAATCGCAGCGGCTGGTTCTTCTATTGGCTCCACGCCGCGCACCGCGGGCAGGGCCTGGTCGCGCGCGCTGCGGCGACGGTCGCGGACCGGGCACTGTCCCCGTCGGCCGCCGGAGGCTGGGGGCTCGACCGCCTCGAGCTCGGCCACCGGGTGAACAATCCCGCCTCCGGCGCCGTGGCGCGCGCCGCCGGATTCGTGCAGGAAGGCACCGAGCGGGGCAAGTTCCTCATCGACGGCGAGCGCGTGGACGTGCTCACCTACGGGCGGCTGCGCAGTGATCCGGGACCAGCCGTCCCCGGACTACCCTGGCAACCATGACCACTGCTCCTGCCCCGCTGCCCCGTCAGGTCTCCGACACCTTCGATCCGCGTCGCTGGCGCGAGGTGCCCGCGAGCGAGCACGGCGGAGGCTCCTTCACGGACATCACCTACCACCGGGCCGTGGAGCGCGTGGAGTCCCCGGACGGCGAGCGCACCCAGCGTGACCTGCCCACGGTGCGCATCGCCTTCGACCGCCCCGAGGTGCGCAACGCCTTCCGCCCCCATACGGTGGACGAGCTGTACCGGGCTCTGGACCACGCCCGCCTGGACACGGGTGTCGGCGTCATCCTGCTCACCGGCAACGGTCCCTCCCCCAAGGACGGCGGCCATTCCTTCTGCTCGGGCGGGGACCAGCGCATCCGCGGCCGGGCCGGTTACGAGTACGCCGAGCAGGAGGCCTACGGGGACACCACGCAGGTGCGCACCGGCTCCTCGGGCCGGTTGCACATCCTCGAGGTGCAGCGCCTGATGCGCACCATGGGCAAGGTGGTGATCTCGCTCGTGAACGGCTGGGCCGCGGGCGGCGGGCACTCCCTGCACGTCGTCTCGGACCTCTCGATCGCCTCCCGCGAGCACGCGCGGTTCAAGCAGACCGACGCGGACGTCGGCTCCTTCGACGGCGGTTATGGCTCCGCCTACCTCGCCAAGCAGGTGGGGCAGAAGCGGGCCCGCGAGATCTTCTTCCTCGCCGAGGAATACTCCGCTCAGGACGCCTACGACTGGGGTGCCGTCAACCGGGTCGTCGAGCATGCGCAGATCGAGGAGACGGCGCTGGAGATGGCCGCCACCATCGCCACCAAGTCCCCGCAGGCAATCCGGATGCTGAAGTTCGCCTTCAACCTCGCCGACGACGGGCTGATGGGACAGCAGGTCTTCGCCGGGGAGGCCACCCGCCTGGCCTACATGACCGATGAGGCCGCCGAGGGCCGCGACTCCTTCCTCGAGAAGCGCGACCCCGACTGGTCGCAGTTCCCGCACCCGCAGGGCTGACATGAGCGACACCGCCCCGGGCGGGGAGCTCCCCTGGCTCGTCCCGCCCCCGTACGACGCCTCCGCCGCGTCCCTCACCGCCCACGCGCACGCGATCGGCGAGGCGATGGCGGGGCGGGGCCGACTGTGGCTGGGGCCCTTCGCGCCGCCCTCCCGGCTGCCCGCCGGCTTCGAGGACACCGCGCTGGTGGTGCCCACCTCCGGCTCCACCGGGGCAGCGAAAGCGGTCGCCCTGAGCCGGGAGGCGCTGCTCGCCTCGCAGGATGCGACCGCTCAGCTGTTCGCGGACGACGGCACCGCCCCCAGCACCCGTGGGCACGGATTCTGGCTGCCGCTGCTCCCGCCCACTCACATCGCCGGGGTGCAGGTCATCGCTCGCGCCCACCGAGCCGCCCAGGTGCTCGGCCTCGAGGCCGCCGCGCTCCCCGCTCCGCTGCCGGACCTGCGCGGCCACTTCGACGCAGCGACGTTCGCCACGCTCGCCGAGCCCGCGCTCACCCAGGCCGAACAGCTCGGGCTGCCCGCGATCACCTCGCTCGTCCCCACCCAGCTGGCCCGGATCGCCACCGGCACCAGCGGAGCCGACGTCCGCTCTCGCGCCCTGCTCAAGCGCTTCGCCGCAGTGCTCGTGGGCGGCGCGGCGACCAGTCCCGACGTCCTCGCCGGGGCCCGTGCCCAGAAGATCGCGGTGCGCACCACCTACGGCTCCTCAGAGACCGCGGGAGGCTGCGTCTACGACCGGGAGCCCCTGCCCGGCGTGCAGCTGCGCGTGGTGGACCCCGACCTCACCGGGGCGGGCCGGCTGGAGATCTCTTCCCCCACCCTGGCGCTCGGCTATCTCACCGCCGACGGCGGCACCGACTCCGCTCCCTTCGGGGACGGGCCCGCGCCCGCAGCTTCGGGGAGAGGCCCGCCCGCAGCTTCGGGGAGAGGCCCGCCCGCAGCTTCCTCACCTCAGATCTCGCACAGCTCGACGTCGCAGGCACCCTGACGGTGCTGGGCCGCGCCGACGACGTGATCAACACCGGTGGCCGCAAGGTCCTCCCCCAGGATGTGGAACGGGCCATCGAGCGTTCGCTGATGCTGCGCGGGATGGTGCGCGGGAGCGTGGTGGTGGGGGTCGAGGATGCCGAGTGGGGGCAGCGCGTCGAGGCGCTGGTGACCCTCGAGCCCGGACTCGATCCCGACGATGCGACCGCTCTGGTGCGCTCGGCGCTGCGCACCAGCGAGGTGCCCGGGCACATGATCCCCAAGCGGGTGCACGTGGTCGCCGAGCTGCCGCTGCTGGGCATCGGCAAGGTGGACCGCGCCGCCGCACGCCGCCTCGCCTCCCGCTGACCCGAGCCTCCGAGACCAGGGGGCGGGCTGTGCCGTCGGCCACTGGCCGGTCCCGGGCTGCGGCACCGACGTATCCTCGTGGGGGCCGTCGCACGGCGCGGTGCCGTACACGAACCTCGAGGAGCACGATGGCCAGCCTGTCGCAGTGGGTGCAGGGCGCCCGTCCCCGCACCCTTCCGGCGGCCTTCGCCCCGGTCGCCGCCGGCACCGGCGCGGCCATCTGGCACCTGCAGAGCGTGCACGGTGACGTGGACTGGGCGCTGGTGATCCCGCGGGCGCTGCTAGCCCTCGCAGTGTCCTTCTCCCTGCAGATCGGCGTGAACTACGCCAATGACTACTCCGATGGGATCCGCGGCACCGACGATGACCGGGTGGGGCCCTTCCGCCTGACCGGCTCCGGAGCGGCGGCACCCGCCACCGTCAAGCGGGCTGCGATCCTCGCCCTGGCCCTCGGCGGGCTGTTCGGCCTCGCGCTCATCGCACTGGCCCAGATCTGGTGGACGCTGGTGGTGGGCGCCGCAGCGATCGCCGCCGCCTGGTTCTACACGGGGGCAAGAAGCCCTACGGATACCTGGGGCTCGGCGAGCTCTTCGTGTTCGTGTTCTTCGGCCTGGTCGCCGTCAACGGCACCGCCTATGCGATCACCCAGCAGCCCTCCTGGGTGGCGCTGCTCGCCTCGGTCGCCATCGGTCTGCTCGCCGTGGCGCTGATGCTCACCAACAACCTGCGTGACATCCCCACCGATGTCATCGCCGGGAAGCGCACCCTCGCGGTGCGGCTGGGCGACCGCGGCACCCGGCTGCTGTACACCGCAGCCCTGCTGGCCCCCTTCGCCCTGATGGTGCCGGTGATCGTGGCGCATCTGCCGGTGGCGCTCGTGCTGCTGGCGCTGCCGCTGGCGATCGGCCCCGTGCAGACCGTGCTGCGCGGCGCTCAGGGGAAGGCTCTGATCCCCGTGCTCGGCAGGACGGGGCAGCTCGAGCTCGTCTACTCCGTGCTGCTGCTCATCGGCCTGCTCCTCTGACACCGTCGGCCCCGCCGATCCCGTCAGTCCCGTCAGCCCCGTCGATCCCGTCAGCCCCGTCGGCATCCGGATCCGCGAGGTCCGGCAGCTCGCCAGGTCCGGCGGCATCGTCCTCCCCCTCGAGGTTCTCCCCGAAGGGATCTTCCGGGGCGCTGCCCTCTCCGTCGGGGTCCGGCGCCGCTGCGCTGTCGAGCAGCGAGTCCTCGAACTCTGCGTCCTCGTCGATCTCCTTCTCGCGGCGCTGGGCCCGGCGCTCGTCGGCCGCCTTCCAGCGCATCGCCGCGGCATCCCGCAACCGGTCCAGGAACAGGATGGAGATCAGCATGGCGATCAGCGCCGCCAGCACGCCTGCCAGCATCACCCCGACATCCAGCAGGGTGAGCAACCACCAGAGCAGGACCCACAGTCCCAGGCGGATCACGGCGTAGAGCAGGAAATGACGCATGGGTCCAGAGTAGTTCGCCCACCTGTGCCCGCACATCGCCGCTCGCCCCCACACGGCGATCAGGTCCGTTGCCTACACTTCGGGCATGGCCCGCGGCGTTATTGCAGTTCTCTCCATCGCTCTGACCGTCTTCGCGCTCGCTGACTGCGTGCAGACAGAGGACGACAAGATCCGAGGGCTGCCCAAGTGGGCCTGGATCGTCCTGATCGTGCTGATCCCCTGGGTGGGGCCGATCACCTGGCTCTTCGTCGGCAAGGACCGCAGCTCCCCCGGCAACGGCGGGCGCCCCCACCGCCAGGGCCCGCTCGCCCCGG
This sequence comes from Brachybacterium sp. Z12, assembly GCF_014400405.1. Lineage (GTDB taxonomy): Bacteria > Actinomycetota > Actinomycetes > Actinomycetales > Dermabacteraceae > Brachybacterium. The sequence continues at coordinate 2,689,403 of NZ_CP060496.1, forward strand.
ACGAGGATCCGGACTTCCTGCGCAAGCTCGACGAGGACATCCGCCGTGAGCGTCGCGAGAAGCATCAGCGCGGGCAGGACGGCGACGGCCCCGGCACGGAGGAGGGCGGCGATGCCGCCCCGGGCGAGGACGGCCGCAGCGCCTGAGCGCGCACGCCTGAGCACCGCCCTGGCACGGCCCCTCGAAGCCGCGCCCCACCAGCCCCGAGAGCACTCAGTGCATCGAAACGCCAGAGCACCCGGTGCACCGATGAGAACAGCGGCCCGGGACGGTAGGAACCGTCCCGGGCCGCTGTGCACGGTGCCTGCTCGCTGGCTCCGGGCTCAGAGCCCCGAGTAGGAGTGCAGGCCGTTGATGACCGTGTTGACGATGGTGTAGTTGAACACCACGGCGACGAAACCGGCCAGCGCGAGCCCGGCGGCGCGGCTGCCACGGAAGCCGCCGGTCGCACGGGCGTGCAGGTAGGCCGCGTAGATCACCCAGATGATGAAGGTCCACACCTCCTTGGGGTCCCAGCCCCAGAAGCGTCCCCATGCCTCACGGGCCCAAATCGCGCCGAAGATGAGGGTAAAGGTCCAGCACACGAAGGCGGTGGAGTGGATGCGGAAGCTCAGCGACTCCAGCACGGTCGAGGAGGGCAGGCGATCCAGCACATGGCCGAAGCGACCCCAGTGCTCGGGGAGGTCCTCCCCGGCTGACGCCTTCTCCACCAGGGCGCGCTCGTGCCGGGCCTGCAGCAGCTGCAGGGCGGCGACCACCGCACCGAGGATCGACAGGGCGGTGGCGATGATCGCGATGCCGATGTGGATGATCAGCCAGTGGGAGTTCTGGAGGCTGGGGGTGAGCGCGGCGGCGGGGACGATCCAGAAGGTCTGAGCGAGCAGCAGCACCAGCAGCACCGGGCTGACCACGAAGGTGCCCAGCACCCGCAGCTCGGTGCGCTTGATGCTGAACACCAGGAACGCGACCATCACCAGCGCGGAGCTGGTGGTCGCGAACTCGTACATGTTCGTCCACGGCACCCGCTGGGTCGCGGCCGCACGGGCCCCCACCCCCACCACATGCAGCAGCGTCCCGGCGATGGCGAGCAGGAAGGCGAACTTCTGCGCGGTCATCGTGCCGGGAGTTCGCTCTCCTGCCCCATCGGTGGGCGCGGTGAGGCCGCCTGTGCTCCCGCTGCGACCGTCCGTCCCGGCCGTGCTGGCACCGCCGGCGGTGACGGCCGCGCCGTGCAGGACACGGGCCCCGTCCGGCGACTCCTGCGCGGCGAGGCGTCGATCGCTGCGCCGCTGCGAGAGCGAGGCGAGATCGGCGGAGAAGCCGAACATGGCCAGCACGTAGAGGACGATCGCCACCACGAGCGAGAGATTCGAGAGCTCCGCGAGCTGCTCATTGATCACTGTGCACTTCCTTCAGAGGTGTCATCCGGGGCCTGAGAGGACCGTCCCCGGTCCTGGCCGGGCTCCGCATCCGGGGGCCTTCCTGTGCGCTCGAGAGCTTCGAGGCCAGAGCTTGCACGTCCTCCTCGAGCATCGGGTCGTCGCTGCGCGCCAGGCCTGCGACCTCGAGCACCGCGCCACCCTCGGTGGGGCGCACCCGCACCCACACCCGTCGGCGAGGGACGAACAGGGAGAGGATCAGTCCGCCGACGGCGACCAGCGAGCTGATCAGCACCCAGCGCTCGAACGGGTCGTGGGCGATGTCGAAGGCCGCGTAGCGGCGCAGCCCGTCGAAGCTCACGGTGGTGCCATCGGGCAGAGAATACTCCTGCCCGGCGTAGAGACGGATCAGCACCGGGTCGCCGTCCTCGCCCGCGACCGGGGTGAGCGTGCTGACGTCGACCTCGTAGGCGTTCTGCGGGATGCCGTCGTCGAGTCCCAGGTCTCCCTGGTGGACGGTCAGCGCGAGCTGGGGGTCCAGGGCGTCGGGGTAGAGCGAGCGCGGCCCCTGCTCGTCGATGGTGCCGGTGGGCAGGAAGAAGCCGACCACGGCTGTCTGCTCGGGGCGGGCGTCCGGGGCCTTGATCACCAGCTGCGAGGAGTAGCCCATGTCCCCCAGCGGGACGGTGATGATCGGGCCCTCGGCGACCACGGTGCCCTCGGGGTCCGTCACGGTGACCTCGGGAGCGTAACCGTTGCCCAGCAGGTACATCGATGCCCCGTCGACGTGGAGGGGCTTGTTGACCTGGATGGTCTGCGAGAGCTGTTCCTCACCGGGGTCGTCACCGCGATGTCGGCCTCGAAGGAGCGGGGCTCGCCGACGCTGCCGGACTCGCCGGGTTGGACGTAGGTGGCGCGGAAGTCCTCGAGGGTGAAGCGGAACGGCGGCATCTCCGTCTCGTCGAACCAGGCGCCGGACTCGAAGGAGTCGTACTGGGTCAGCGAGTTCGAGAAGCCGGAGCCCTCGATGACGGTGATCTGGCCGCGATAGTTGGTCATCTGGCCACCGGCGATGCACACCAGCACGCCCACCAGCGCGATGTGGAAGGCCAGGTTCCCGGTCTCGCGCAACAGGCCGCGTTCGGCGCTGACGGAGCGGGATGCCTTCTCCTCCCGGATCTCGGCGCGGTACCGGGAGCGGCGCAGCGACCGGTGCGCCTGCTCGATCAGGGCGTCGGGGTCCGCGCCCGGCAGCTCGATCCGGGTGTGCCCGGTGAAGCGGGTCAGGCGGGAGGGGTGCGCGGCGGCTTCGCGCGCAGCTGCCGCAGGTGCACGCCGACGCGCGGAATGATGCAGCCGATCAGCGAGATGAACAGCAGCAGGTAGATCGCCGAGAACCAGGGCGAGGAGAAGACGTTGAAGAAGCCCAGCGCATCGAGGATCTCTCCCCACCGGCCGTTCTCCTCGAGGAACTGGTCGGTCAGGCCCGGGTTCACGCTGCGCTGCGGGTAGAGCGAACCGGGCACTGCGGCGATCGCCAGCAGCATCAGCAGGATCAGCGCGGTCTGCATGCTGGTCAGCTGGCGCCAGAGGAACAGCAGGGTGCCCTTCGGGCCCAGCCCGGGGACGTTGACCGGAGCGGTGCCGTCGACCTCGGGCTTGCTGCTCCAGGAGCCGCTCGTGCCGGGGGCGGGACCCGAGCTCTCGGTGGGGGTCGCGTTCTTGTCGTTCATCACACCACCGGCTCGAAGTTTCCGATCAGGCCCTGCAGCTCGGTCATCCATGTCGTCCACACCCCGGTCATCAGCAGCACGCCGATCGCGATCAGCAGCGCTCCGGAGAGCAGTCCGATGGTCCGACGGTGAGCGGCGAGCTTCTTGCTCAGACCCAGTGCCCGCTCGAACAGCAGCGCGAACACCACGAAGGGGATGCCCAGGCCCAGCGAGTACGCCAGCGCGAGCACGGCGCCGCGCAGTGCGGCACCGTCCCCTCCCCGTCGAGGGACAGGGCGATGATGGCGGCGTAGGTGGGACCGATGCAGGGGGTCCAGCTGAGTCCGAAGATCACACCCATGAGGGGAGCGCCGAGCAGTCCCGCGTCGGGACGCTTCGAGGAGACCGGGCGGGTGGCCGACAGGCCCGGGAAGACCCCATGAAGAGCAGGCCCATGAGGATCACGATCGCTCCCGCGACCCTGTTGATCCAGACGGCGTGCTCCTGGAGCAGGTATCCCAGCGCCCCGGCGAAACCGCCGAGGATCATGAACACCACGGCGAAGCCGCCCACGAACAGCCCGCTGCCTGCGAGCATCCGCCCGGTGGCGGGCCGGGCACGCCTGCCGCCGGCGGGCTTCCCCGGACCGACCGCGCTCTGGCCCGCGAGCCCGGAGACGTATCCGAGGTAGCCGGGCACGACCGGCAGCACGCAGGGCGAGAGGAAGGCGACCAGCCCGGCGGCCGCGGCGACGGCCAGCGCCAGCAGCAGCGAACCGGACATCGCGGTGGCCTGGAAAGCGGATCCGACCTCGGCGAGGATCATTCGGCGACCACCGTGTCGATCATCGCGCGCAGCACCGAGGGGTCCGCGGCGCCGGAGATGCGCGCGGCGACCCGGCCCTCGCGGTCGATCACCAGGGTGGAGGGGACGGCGTTGGGCGCGACCTGCCCGCGCAGCAGCGTACATGATCTCGGCGTCCGGATCGGGCATCGAGGGGTAGGTGATGCCGTAGCTCTCCTCGAAGGCCTGCGCCGGGCCGGCGGCGTCACGCACGTTGACGCCGAGGAAGGCGACGCCCTGTTCGAGGTACTCCTCGTGGATCTCCTGGAGGTCGGGGGCCTCCTTGCGGCAGGGCGGGCAGGAGGCGTACCAGACGTTCAGCACCAGCACCTCTCCGCGCAGATCGGCGGCGGAGAGGTCCTCATCGTCATAGGAGGTGCCGGAGAACTCGAGCGGCTCGGCGCGGTCAGCGGCCGGGATCTCGGTGGACACCCCGCTGCCGGAGACGTAGCCGGAGTCCCCGGAGGCGTAGCGGTCTCCGGTGTCGGTGCCGCAGGCGGCCAGCAGCAGCGCTGCGGTGGTTCCTCCGGCGGCGCCCAGCAGGGACCGTCGAGTCAGCGCCGGCATGCCCGGCCGTGTGGTCCGGGCGCTCACGTGAGCTTGCCTCCGGTGGCGTCGACCGCCCCGGCGTACAGCGCGGCGGCGGGCTCGGCGTAGCTGACGTCGGCGAGGTGCGGGCCCACGAAGCGGAGGCTGGTGACCGAGCACAGTCCGCACTCGCGGTGGCGGGGGTCGTGGAACAGGGGCTTGCCCTCGGCGCTGCGGCGGGTCACCCAGATCGGCAGCTGGTGGAGCACCAGCACCGCCTCGCGCCCCTCGGCTTCGGCGCGCACATCGTGCACCGCGGAGACCACCCGCGCGACCTGCTCGCGGTAGGGCTCGCCCCAGGAGGGACGGAAGGGGTTCATGAACCAGCGCCAGTTGCGCGGATCGCTCAGCTTCGCCTCGCCGTGGCCCATCCGATGGCCCTCGAAGTGGTTGCCCGATTCGATGATGCGCTGGTCGGTGGTGACGTCCAGCCCGTGCGGGGCGGCGATCGGGGCGGCGGTCTGCTGTGCGCGCAGCAGCGGGGAGGAGCGGACCACGGCGATATCCGCCTCGGCGAGGTGTTCGCCGACCAGTGCGGCCATCTGCTCACCTCGGTCGCTCAGCCGGTACCCGGGGCGGCGTCCGTACAGGATCCGCTCGGGGTTGCGCACCTCGCCGTGGCGGACGAGGTGGACCGTGGTGGTGGTCATGGCTGTGGTGTCCTCTTTCGCTGTCGCGCTGCGGGATCACACCCGAGCGGCCTCACGGTACCAATCGAACCTCCGGATCAGCGGGGCGCGGGGGCGCTCTGGTGAGGTGCCGGACATCCGACGGCGACGGGGGCGTCGTCATCGAGCGTCTTGGACAGGATGCGGCCGAGCTCGAGGAGGTCGTCGTGGCCGATGACGTCCAGCAGCTGCTCGCGCACCGAGCGCACGTGCGTGGGGGCGGCACGCTCGAGCATGGCCGCGCCCGCGTCGGTCAGCTGGGCCTGGCGGCCGCGACCGTCGTCAGTGCAGCGCACCCGCTCGACCAGCCCGCGCTTCTCCATGCGGGTGATGGTGTGGGTCAGGCGCGAGCGGGAGTGGACGACCTGGTCGGCCAGCTCGGACATGCGCAGGAATTTGTTCTCCGCCTCGGACAGCCGCACCAGGATCTCGTACTCGCCGAGGGTCAGGTCGACCTCGGGATCGGCCTGGAGCGCCTCGCTGAACCTGTCGCTCAGCAGCGTGGTGGCGTACAGGTAGGTGCGCCAGGCGAGCTGTTCCGTCGATGTCAGCCAGAACTCCTCAGGCGTCGAAGCCTGATCGTTCGATACTGTTCCTGTCGTGTCATGCGTCACGTTGTCCTCTTTCCGGAGTTCCGACACTTGCCATCATCCCTGACTTTAGTTTATATTTCAAGCAAGAGCGCGGTGGCCGACTTCCGGACACCTCACCCCATTCAACTCCAAGGAGACGCATCATGACGGACCTGACCCCCGGCACCTGGACCCTCGACCCCGCCCACACCTCCGCCGCCTTCACCGTGCGCCACGCCGGCATCTCCAAGGCCCGCGGCCAGTTCACCGACATCGAAGGCTCCCTCGAGGTCGGTGAGGGCGGCGAGAACCTCGCCTTCAACACCTCGCTGAAGACCGCCTCGATCAACACCGCCCAGCCGGACCGCGACAACCACCTGCGCAGCGGCGACTTCTTCGATGCTGAGAAGTTCCCGGAGATCACCTTCACCTCCACCAAGGTCGAGGGCGACAAGCTCATCGGGGACCTCACCATCCGCGACATCACCAAGTCGGTCGAGCTGGACTTCACCTACGAGGGCGCCGCCACCGACCCCTTCGGCGTCTACCGCTCGGGCTTCACCGGTGAGACCACGATCTCTCGCAAGGAGTTCGGCCTCACCTGGAACGCGGCCCTCGAGGCCGGTGGCGTGATGGTCGGCGACAACGTGAAGATCCTCATCGAGGCCGAGTTCACCGCTCCGACCGCCGCCTGATCCTCCCCTCTCCCCGGCGCCCTGCGCCGCGTGAGATGCACGGGCCGTCCGCACTGCGCGGGCGGCCCGTCGGCGTCCCTGCTCCTGCTGGCCCGACCTCGATAAGGTTCGCTCCATGACCACCCCGCGCATCCCTTCTCCCACCGACCCGCAGGCTCGGGTCCTGTACCTCACCCGTGAGGGCTGTCACCTGTGCGAGGACGCGCTGCCGGTGGTGCGGGCCGAGGCGGACCGAGTCGGCTCGACCGTGGAGGTGCGGGACATCGACGAGGACGCGCAGCTGCAGGCCGACTGGGACTACGACGTGCCGGTCATCATCGTGGACAGCAAGGTCCATGCGAAGTATCGGGTCGACGCCGAGCAGCTCCGTGCCGCCCTGCGCAAGCGTCCCTGGTGGCGCCGGCTGACCGGCCGCGCCTGAGCCCCGCGGCCGGGGTGCACAACCCCGCGGGCGGCGCGCACAGCGCCTGGACGTGCGACGGCCCCCATCTCGTCGAGATGGGGGCCGTCACATGTCACTCAGCTATCACTTCTTGTTGCGACGCTGGTGGCGGGTCTTGCGAAGCAGCTTGCGGTGCTTCTTCTTGGACATGCGCTTACGTCGCTTCTTGACGACAGAACCCATAGGTGCCTCAGTTCTGCAGGTCGATGCCTGCTGGTGGTGCAGCGGATCAGGTAATGCGCGGCCCGCGGAGACTGCACGGCGGAACGCTGAGATGCACGCTGTGAATGCTTACAGACGATCCGTGTTGCTCCGTGCGGGCCCGACGCCACGGTCGACCAGCCATCCTACACGGCGCTTCTGCATGCTCAGCCGTGCGCCAATGCGAGATCCCTCGCAGTCCCGGTGGCCCTGGCCAGCTCCGACTCGACCTCGTCGACCACCTCTCGCTGGGCCACCTCCCGCACCCGTTCCATGAGCACACGGCGCGCCCTGCGTCGGTGCCAGGAGCTGGCCAGTGCCGCGGTCAGACCGCCTGCGATGCCGATCAGGATGCCCGCGGCGATGCCGAGCACCACCAGCGCCGTGGGCAGCGGGATCGGGATCCACAGCTCCCGGACCATGGGCATCGGCGGCGGGGGCAGCCCGAGGAAGGCCAGGGCCGCATTCAGCGCGAGCCAGCCCAGGCCCACCACCCAGGTGAGCAGGGCCAGCCACTGCAGCACATCCAGCACGGGCCACCACCAGGAGGTGCTGCGAGAGCGCAGATCGGCACCTGCGACGGCCTGGTCCAGGGCGCCGTCCAGCTCGTCCTCGCGCGAACGCGCGGCGGCGCGCACCGCGGCCCGCCAGGGGTCGCTGCCCCCTTCGGAGGCGGAGTCGGCGAAGCGGCGCACCCGCCGGCGGCGCGGGCACGGGTGGCGGCGTCCGGCTCGGGCAGGGAGGTGCGCTCGAGGCCCTCCCCGTCCCGCTGCCGGCCGATGCCGAGCCGGCCCAGCGGATCGGGGCGCACCTCGCGCACCCACCGCAGGGGCGGCCAGCCCACCTTGCGCGCGGCGCGGTGACGATAGGAGGCGCCGGCGGCCTGGGCGACCGGCTCGACCCGCGCCGCCGCAGCCAGATCGTCGACGAGGGCGTCGATCTGCACGGGCGTGACCCGATCGGGCAGCCCTGCGGGATCCGCGGCCTCCTGCAGCGCCTCGGCGGCTGCGCGCACATCGGCGCGGTGCCGCTCGACCACGGCCTCGCGGCTGCGGGCGATGGTCACCAGGTGCTCACGCAGCTCCTGGACCCCCTCCCCGTGGTCGCGGAGGTCGCGAGCACCGGGGCGCGCTCGAGGCCGTCGGCCCGGGCGATCCCGGCGAGAGAGTCGAGCACCGGCTCGCGCTCGTCCTGCCGGATCCGGTCGATCTGGTTGAGCACCAGCACCGTGACCGCGTCGTGCCCGGCGAAGGGCTGGACGAACTCCTGGTGGAGGACGGCGTCGGCGTACTTCTGCGGATCGGTGACCCAGACGATCACGTCCACCAGTCCGCTCATCCGCTCGGCGACGGCGCGATGGGCCGATTCGACCGAGTCGAGGTCCGGCAGGTCCAGCAGCACGATGCCGGGGGCGTCGGCCTGGTGGGTACGACGGGCCCGACGGCCGGCCGGCGGGCGCTGCGCGGCGGTCGCGAGCTCGGCATCGGTGCCGTCCAGCAGATGGCGCTGCTCGATCTGGAGCCAGTCCAGCAGCGCGTCGCTGCCCGCGGCACCGACCACGGCGGCCACCGGCACCGCAGTGGTGGGACGACGCACCGCCGCGTTCGAGATCTCCTTGCCCACCAGCGCGTTGACCAGGGACGACTTGCCGGAACCGGTGGCTCCGAACAGGCCGATCACGGTGTGCTCGGCGGAGAGGGCGCGGCGGCGGTCGACGCGCTCGAGCAGTTCGCGCGCCGTGGTGATGTCGGCGCTCGGGGCGATGCCGTCGAGGGCGTCGGCGGCCCGGCCCAGGGCCTCGATCCGCTCGATCAGCGGGGCGGGCGCGGTCGCGGCGCGACCCAGCAGCGGGCTCATGCGTCCTCCCTGATCTCCTGGCCGAGCCGGGTGAGCGCCTCGGCGTCCTTCCGCAGCAGCTCGGCGGAGCCGACCTCCCCGAGCTCGTCGAGCCGGTCCAGGAAGGGTCCGGAGCGGCTGGCGACCAGCTGATCGAGCCTCGAGGTGAGGCGTTCGCGGGCGGCCGCCGCCATCCTGCGCACGGCCTCGTCGCCGAAGATCGTCTCCAGCAGCTTCTGGCCCACGACGGCGGTCGTGGCGCCGGCACCGATCTCGAGACCGGTGGGGATGAAGGCGGTCGACGCGAACACCACGACCATCAGCGCCACGCCCACCGCGTTCACACCGAGGGAGAGCAGGCGCGCCTTGGTGCGGCGGTCGGCGCCCTCAGAGCGCACGAGATCCAGCACATCGCCCTGCCAGGCGCGGATCGCGGCGGAGACCTCCTCGGCGTAGCCGTCGGGGATGCGGGCGAGGTCCTGCCCCTCGGAGAGGTGGCGGCCCGCGGCGGAGGACCGCCAGGCGGAGTCGGCGCGCTCGGCGGCGCGGGCGGTCTCGTCGATCACCACGTGCACCAGCCCCGTTCCCAGGGCCTGCTCCGCGGCGATCGCCGGTGCCGGCTCGCCGCTGAGCGTGCGGGTGACGCGGTCGCGCGCCCGAGTGACCAGGGCTTCGACGCTGCGGAAGAACTCGCCCGTGCCCACCACGTCCTGCCAGCGGGAGAGCACCTCGCCACGCAGCAGGGAGCCGTCGCCGAGCGCCTCCTCGATCCGTTCGCGGGCGCCGGAGAAAGCTTCGATCGCCTGCTCGCGCAGCTGCTGGCGCTCGGCGTCCTGGGTCGCGGCGTGCTCCGCGAGCCTGTCCGCCGAGCCGGCGAGGCCGTCGACGGCTCCGGCCAGGGTGCGCCGGGCGATGCGGCCGCGGCCCACCTCGTCCGCGGCGAGCGCGGTGAAGCGGTCGCTCAGCTCGGTGATCACCGCGGGGGCAGCATGCCGTCGGCGTCGAGCTCGCTCTCCGGGACGAGGAACAGCTTCTCCGCCTCGATCCCGTGGCGCTCGAGCATGGCGCGCAGGTCCTCGGCGAGCTCCTCGGCGACGCCCTCGCGGTCCGGGATGCGGTTCATGACCACGTCCACGGTGACGTCCCGCTCCGCGGCGGTGCGCAGCACCTCCCAGGGCACAGCGTCGGCGTAGCGGTTGGCGGTGGTGACGAAAAGCCACAGGTCCGCGGCGCGCAGCAGCTGCCTCGCGAGCTCCCGGTTCCCGGCGGCGACGGAGTCGATGTCCGGGGCGTCCAGCAGGGCGAGCCCCTGCGGGACCCGGTCCTGGGCGTGCAGCTCGAGGGAGGTCGCCGGGTCGATGTCACCGGTGGTGTCGGCGGCCCCGGGCGCCTCGGGGTCGTTGCTCTGGCCCGCGTGGACCCGGGCCAGGCCGGGCAGGATGCGGGTGCCGGTGAACCAGGCCTCGTCGGCCGGGTGGTGCAGCAGCACCGGCCGACGGGTGGTGGGGCGGATCGCGCCGGAGCGGGTGACGGGATGGCCCACCAGGGCGTTGACGAGGGTGGACTTGCCGGCACCGGTCGATCCACCGATGACCACCAGCAGGGGCGCATCGAGCGACTCGAGCCGCGGGATCACGTGATCGGAGAGCTGTGACAGGACGGCGCCGGTCTCGGCGCGGGCCTGGTCCGCCCCCTCGACGGGCAGCGGCAGCTCGAGGTCTCGCAGATGCTCGGCGAAGGCGTCGAGCACCTGGGTGGTCCGAGTCGTCATGTCTCCCCCTCGATCGATGCTCTCAGGTGTTCTGCGTCATTGTGGCAGGATCCGGGCATCTCGATGGCGCGCAGGGGGATTCCACTCGCGTGGATCAGGGCGCGCACCCGGGCTCAGTCCAGGAACGGGTCCAGGCCCCATTCAGGGAACACGGCCCGCCGCACCGCCTGAACCGCCCGGTCCAGTCCGTCCTCGGGATCGAAGCCCTGCTCCCAGCCCCGGGCCGCGAGCGGACGCCCGTCCCCGAAGGTGACCAGGCCCGGCTCAGGCGAGAGCCCATGGGACTCGCGGGCGGCGCCGGCGGCCTCGATGAACGCCTGCGGCAGCGGCCTCGGCCTCGATCGCCTCGCCGGTGACGATCGCGATCAGATGCGCCCAGGAGCGCGGGACCACGTCGATCACCGCGTACCCGCCGCCGCCGAGGGCGAGCCAGCGGCCCTCGCAGACCTCGTCGGCCAGCTCACGCATCAGCAGCATCACCTCGCGCTGCGCCTCGAGGGAGACCGAGAGGTCCGCCAGCGGGTCCAGGCGGTGGGTGTCGGCGCCGTGCTGGGTGACCAGCAGGGTGGGCCGCACCGCCCGCACCAGGGCCGGGACCGTCGCGCGGATCGCGCGCACCCATCCGTCGGCGGTGGTGCGCGAGGGCAGCGGCACGTTGATCGCCGTGCCCGGGGCGCCGCGGCCGCCGGAGTCCTGGACGAAGCCGGTGCCCGGGAACAGCCGCTCCCCGTCTCGTGGACGGACAGTGTGATCGCGCGCGACTCGTCCCAGAGCGCACGCTCCACGCCGTCGCCGTGGTGGACGTCCACATCCACGTACATCACCCGCTCCTCCCCCGCGTCCAGGGCGTGGCGGATGGCGAGGGCGGCGTCGTTGTAGACGCAGAACCCGGACGCCGTCGCGGGTTTGGCGTGGTGGAGACCGCCTGCGAAGTTCACGGCCCGCCGCACCCGTCCCGAGCGGATCGCCTCGACCGCGGCGAGGGAACCGCCCGCGATCCGGGCGGAGGCGGTGTGCATCCCGTGGAACGGCGGGACGTCATCGCCGCCCAGCCCGAAGCGGATCAGCTGATCGAGCTCCTGGGCGGTGATCTCCTCGAGCGGCCGCGAGGCCCGTTTGACGGCCTTGATGTACTCCGGGTAGTGGATTCGTGCCAGCTGCTCATCACTCGCGACCGGAGCATGGAAAATCTGCACGCCGGGGCGTTCGAGCAGTCCTGTGCTGCGGGCGAGCTCGTGGGTCAGGGCGAGGCGGATCGGGGCCATCGGGTGGTACGGGCCGAAGTCGTACTCGCACAGCGCGTCCTCCCACACCACCCCCGTGGCAGGGACGGCAGGGCGAGAGGGGTCCGGGGCGGGCACATCGTCGGGCATGTCCCGAAGCGTACCCAGCGCCGACGCCTCCCGCCCCTGGTCCCGGCGAAGCTCTGATCGTTCCCGGGCGCCGACGGTCGTAGACTTCCGCCGACGCTCCCGGCGAATGCCGGGACCAGGACGGGAGCACGATGCGCGGGCTCGGGACACAGAAAGCGCGGCGACGCGGTGCGATCTCTCGTGCCCGACGCCGTGGCCCGGGCTGGCGCGGCCATCTCAGGGCGCTGTTCAAGCCCACCCCGGCACGGGTCGCGCTGGGCGTGTTCACGCTCCTGATCGGTGTGTTCACGGCGCTGCTCTCGCTGCCTGCAGCGACTGTCGGCGGCGAGCGCACGGCGCTGATCGATGCGCTGTTCACCGCTGTCTCCGCGATCTGCGTGACGGGCCTGGTCACGGTCGAGACCGGTGTCCACTGGTCCACCTTCGGTCTCACCGTGATCATGATCGCGATGAAGCTCGGCGGCCTCGGCCTGATGACCGTCGCCTCGCTGCTGAGCCTGTCGGTGATGCATCGCCTGGGCCTCGCCCAGCGCGTGATCACCGCGCAGGAGACTCGGGCGGAGCGCCTCGCCGAGGTGGGCGGCGTGCTGAGGATCATCCTCATCACCTCGACCGCCTTCGAACTCGCGACCTTCGTGGCGCTGGCGCCGTACATGATCATCACCGAGCACGGGATCCGTGAATCTGTTCCTGGGACTTTTCTACGCGATCAGTGCCTTCAACAACGCCGGCTTCGTGCCCGAGGCGGTGGGCACCGCCCAGTACCTCGGCGATCCCTTCTTCAGCATCCCGATCGGGCTCGCGGTCCTGGTGGGATCGCTCGGCTTCCCGGTCATCCTGGTGGTGGTGCGCAAGCTGCGCACACCGCGCCGCTGGAGCCTGCACGCGAAGCTCACCCTGTCCACCACCGCGCTGCTGCTGGGGCTCGGCTTCGTCGGCTACCTGGCGATGGAGTGGTCGAATCCCGCGACGCTCGGCGGGCAAGGCCTGGGCACCAAGCTGCTCGGCGCCGGGTTCGCGACCGTGATGCCCCGCTCCGGCGGCTTCGCGACCCTGGACGTCTCCCAGATGACCGCAGAATCGCGCCTGCTGACGAACCTGCTGATGTTCATCGGCGGCGGGTCCGGCTCCACCGCGGGCGGTATCCGGGTCACCACCTTCGCGCTGCTGATGCTCTCGATCTGGGCGGAGATCCGTGGCAACCCGGAGGTGGAGGCGTTCGGGCGCCGGATCCCCCACGAGACCATCCGGCAGGCGATCGGGGTGCTGGTCATGAGCGCCACCATGGTGTTCCTGGCGACCTTCCTCCTGCTGCGGATGACGCCCTACTCGCTCGACGCCACGCTGTTCGAGGCGCTGTCCGCCTTCGGCACGGTGGGGCTGTCCACCGGGATCACCGCGGCTCTGCCCGATGAGGCGAAATGGGTGCTGATCGCCTGCATGTACGTGGGGCGCCTGGGGCCGATGACTCTCGGCGCGGCCCTCGCGGTCCGTTCCCGGGTGCGGATGATCCAGCTCCCGCAGGAACGCCCGATCGTCGGCTGACCTCTCGTCTCCGCACCGGAGGCACCGCACACGCCGTGCTTAGACTGTGCCCGCCCCGCTCTCGGCCCGCCGTGAGCCCCACCTCGCAGGAGCGCCCATGCCACGCAGAGCACGCGATGAAGGAGTGCTGGTGATCGGCCTGGGCCGATTCGGTGCCTCGATCGCCCTGACCCTCGAGAAGCTCGGCACCGAGGTGCTCGCGATCGACACCGACGAGGGCCTGGTCCAGAAGTACTCCGGGCAGCTCACCCATGTGGTGCGTGCCGATGCCACCCAGCCCGAGGTGCTCGACCAGGTGGGCGCCGCGGACTTCTCGATCGCCGTGGTCGGCGTGGGCACCACCATCGAGGCGAGCGTGCTGATCGCCGCGAACCTGGTCGATCTGGGCAAGCCGGTGATCTGGGCGAAGGCGATCTCCTCGGCCCACGGCCGGATCCTGCAGCGCATCGGCGCCCACCACGTGGTCTACCCGGAGGCCGACGCCGGCAAGCGGGTCGCGCACCTGGTCAACGGGCGCCTGATGGACTTCATCGAATTCGATGACGACTTCGCGATCGTGAAGATGCATCCCCCGCACGAGGTGCAGGGCCTGACGCTGGCCGAGTCCGACATCCGCCAGCGGTACGGCGTCACCGTGGTGGGGGTGAAGTCCCCGGCAAGGACTTCACCTATGCGGTGCCCGAGACGATGGTCGCCGCCCACGACCTGCTGATCGTCTCCGGCCGCACCGAGCTGATCGAGAAGTTCTCGCAGCGACCCTGAGATCTCCGGTGTCGGCGCGCGGGGATGTCGCCGGCGGGCCGATGGTGATGCCAGTCGGCACATCTGCCAGCTGACATCACCATCGGCCCGCGCATGACATGACGGGGCCCGGCACGCCGACGTCCGGGCCGCTCCGGACGCTCAGCCCTCGGTCAGCTCGCGGGACTTCCGGGCGGCTGCTGCCATCGTCTCGGCCAGTCCGGCCCGCACGCCCTCCCGCTCGAAGGCGGCGTAACCCTCCGCCGTGGTGCCGCCGGGGCTGCACACCCCGGCCTTGGCGACGGCGGGATGCGCACCGGACTCCATCAGCATGGTCGCCGCCCCGCGCAGGGTCTGCTGGACCAGGGAGTCGGCGAGGTCGCGCTTGAGCCCCTGGCGCACCGCCTCCTCGGTCATCGCCTCGATGATCGCGAAGGCGAAACCGGCGAGGAGCCTGCGGCAGCGATGAAGGCGTGGACCTGGTCCTCGGTGATATCCACGGCCACGCCCGCACGCGAGAACAGGGCATGGACCAGCTGGTGCTGCTCATCGGTGACGGAGCTGCCGCACATCAGACCCACAGCTCCCTCCCCCACCGAGATCGGAGTGTTCGGCATCGCCCGCACCACCGCGACGCCTGCAGGCAGCGCCTGCTGGATCTGCGCGAGAGTGATGCCCGCGGCCAGGAGATCACGACGGCACCTGCGGGCAGCTCATCGCGCAGCTCGGTGACCACATCGAGGATCTGGTACGGCTTGACGCCGAGCACCACCACGTCGGCCCCCTCGAGTGCCTCGGAGCGGGTGGAGGCGGCGCTCGCACCGAGCTCGGAAGCAGCACGCTCGCTGCTGGCGGTGCTCGAGTTCGCGATCCGGAGGTGCTGCGGACTCACCCCGGCCTCGAGCATCGTGCGCACGACGGGTCCGCCCATGTTCCCGGCGCCGATCACGGCGACCTGGAGAGCGCCGAGGTCGACGGCGGGGGTGGAATCGGCGGCTGCGGCGGAGTCGTTCATGTGGTCAGCGTAGTGCGGGCCGGGTTCTGCCGCAGATCATCGCCCGCTGAGCGGGCCGATCCTGTCCCGGACGCGGTTCCGCTCCGCCCCGGGCACGTGGCGGAGCCGCCCAGCTCACCGCGTGCGCGCGGCCTTCCTCGCCTCGACCAGGACGAGCAGCTGGACCGCAAGGATCCCGAGCACGCCGATGCCCAGCAGCAGCGGCCAGTCCGAGGCGGGGGCCTGGAGCGATCCGGTCGTGCCCTGCCAGGGCCAGAGGCTGCGCAGCGCTCCCACCATCACGCCGGAGAGCACCACCATCGTGCCGCGGTGGTAGCGCACCAGCAGATGGCGCATCAGCCTCACGATCACGACCAGGCCCACGCAGGCCCAGAGCCCGAACCAGGCGATGTAGCGCAGGTCCCGCTCGTCGACGGCCTGGAGGGTGGGCTGGTACAGGCCGAGGCTGAGCAGGATGAACGATCCCGACAGTCCGGGCAGCACGAGCGCGCAGATCGCGATCGCGGCAGCCGGGGCGATGATCCAGGGGCTCGGCTCGAGCGACGTCGTGGGCAGGGAGGTGGCCGCCAGACCCGCGATCACGCCGAGGCCGAAGCGGAGGTATTCAGGGGTGCGCCACGAGCCGCCGGAGAGCCGCACCGGGACCAGCACGGAGCCGAGCACCAGTCCCAGGAACAGCGCGCGCATCGTCTGGGGGTGCTCCTCGACGAGCCCGGCGATGGGACCGGCGACCGTGAACACCGCCGCGGCCATCCCGATCATCAGCGGGATCACCAGCACCCAGGGGATCGCGCGGAGGTGCTCGCGCATCCCGGCGATGCGGTCCGGGCCGAGGAGCAGGCGGCGGGCAGCACCGGTGAGGTGGTGCCCGGCGTCGATCAGCTCGTCGTAGATGCCGGTCACCAGGGCGACGGTGCCGCCGCTGACCCCGGGCACCGTCTCCACCACGCCGATGAGCAGCCCGCGCAGGAGGTTGCCGAGGGGGTTGCGGTGCTGAGGCAGCTCGGGTCGTCCAGCGGTCTCGGCGGGGGTGTCGAGAGAGGCGTTCGGGGCGGCATCGGTCATGGTGACAGCCTACGAAGCCTGCACCCTCACAGGAGGGGGCCCGCTGCTGCGAGTGGGCGTCCTCACCTGCGCTCCCGGCCTTTACCGGTTCAGCGGCCGCGGCCCCAGTGCGGGGGCACGTCCCCGGCGATCCGGGCGTCGTTGGACTCGTCGGCCCCGGGCTCCGGGGCGTCCTCGGCGACGCGGTCCGGGAGGATCGGCCTGCGCTCCTGTGCGGCGGGCTCCCGCTCCCGCTGCTCTGAGGAGTCGGGCTCGTCCCAGGGGATCGGCTTGCCGGTCACCGAGGAGATGACGACGCGGCGCTGCGGCCGGGCCGCCGGATCGGAGCCCTTCGCGCTCACTGCCGTTCCTGGTAGCGGCGAATGGCGCTGGAGACCGAGACGTCCAGCAGCACCGAACGCTGCTCGAAGCCGAGGAAGCTGCGCACCTCGGTGGCCAGGTGCTCCTCGAGGCGTGCCCGCCCGTCGGAGCAGATGTACTCCACCACCGCGTCGAAGTCGTCGCTCGAGTAGAAGGACAGCGGGTGCCCGGCAGGGATCTGCGGGCGCGGCAGTCGATGGCGGATGGTGCCCACGCCCGTCGGGGAGTCGGAGCTCTCCTCGGCCTGCACCAGGCGCAGCGCCCGATCCACGGCGCGACGGATCCGCTCGGCCTCGCCATCGGGGTCGATGAACAGGGCCCAGGACCACACGCGCTCGGTCGCCCAGCCGGCGGCTTCGAGGCGCTCCGCCCGCAGGCGATCACGCTCGCGCTGGCTGGGGGTGTCGACGTAGTGGGAGCCGTCGGTGTCCACGGCCAGCAGCAGGCGACCCGGCATCTCGGGATGGCCCAGCGCCAGCTCGATCCGATCGGAGGAGAGGCCGAAGTCCCGCTCGACCAGGAGCCCGAGGCGGAAGAGACGGTCGGCGAGGTCCTGCACGAGGGCGTCGGTCTCGAGCTCGCGCGGCGCACGCGGGGCGAGGGACGGTTCCTCCTCATCGGCCTGGTCGGTGGCGGTGTCCTGCTCGGCGGGCGCGTCCTGCGCGGGCTCGTCGGCCGGATCTTCGCTCGTGGCGCTCACCGCCTCGGCCGCCGCTGTCTCCGCGCCGTCCTCCGCTGCGGCGGCGCTCTGCGGCGACTGCGCGGATTTGCGGGCCAGCGCGGCCTCGATCGCGGCGTCCACGTCCGCGTCGGAGAGGTCCGCCTCCGGGGCGGCACCTTCCTCTGTGCGCGGGGCGGGGGCGAAGAGCGTTCCTGGACGGGCTGGGCGGGAGAGGAGCGCACGCCTTGCGGCTCTCGCGGGGCGATCTCCTCCTCGCTTCCGGTGAGGGAGGCGACGTGCGGGACCACGGGGGCGTCGGGCCCGCCCTGCAGCACCCACAGCATCGCCCGCAGGTCGCGGGCGCCGTCGCTGCGCAGCCGGGCGTGGTCGAGGTCCTGGACCCCGATCGAGGAGACCACGGTGGTACGGCCCCGGGCCCGGGTGATCACGGTCGCCAGCGCCTTGCGGCCGCCGGCCTCCGAGAGCGGGCCGAAGCGGTGCAGCAGGCGGCCGTGGGGCGTCATCCCGAAGCCGACCGAGACGATGATGTCGTCCCTCAGCACCGCGGTGGCCTGATCCGCGGGCAGGACGGTGAAGACCTCCTCGGCGCCGGGGTCGAAGTAGTCCCGCAGCGCAGGGATCACGGAGACGGTGTTCATGATCCGCTCCATCAGCCGCCTCGCGTGCTCCTCCGTGAAGGTGAGCACCGCGAGCGAGCGCTCGGGACGGGTGCGGGCGTGCTCGATGACGAGGTCGGTGACGCGGCGCAGCTCGGCCTCGGTGCTCTCCACGTATTCCATGCCCTCGGTGACCGGTCCGCGACCGTTCTCGACCAGGATCAGGCGATCCTGCTCGGGTGCGATGGGGCTGGGCACCGCGATGACCTCGCCCACCAGGGCACGGCGCTGGGCGAAACCGCGCAGCTCCTCGGTCGCGGGGTGGGGGTCGCGCAGGATCTCGACGTGCGGGGCGATCCGCAGCATGTCGTCCAGCAGGCTGGGCGCGGAGTCCCCGCCGTATTCGAGGGGGTCGCCGACGACGACGGTCTGCTCGCCGCGGACGATCGAGGGCAGCGCGGCGGCGGTGGGCAGGCGCCCGCCATCGGCCACGATCACCACATCGAAATGGCGGCCGCGCGGGATCACCTGTGGCACCAGGTACGGGGAGGCGAGCCAGGCGGGGCGGGCGGCGAAGAGGATGTCCTCGTACTTCGCGGCGAGGTCTCGGATGGAGACGGTGGAGGAGCGGGCGAGCTCGGCGATCGCGGCACGGGAGGTGTCCGGGTACGACTTCATCGTCTCCACGCGGGTCTCATCCGCGGCGGCGTGCACGCGGGCGGCGGCATGGGCGAGGTGCTCCGCGTCCAGCCGACGGAAGCGCTCGGCGACCTGGGACAGCGAGGTGCCATCGTACTGGGAGATCGTGGGCTCGGCGCCGGCGATCAGCTCGAGCACGCTGCGCCACCAGCTGAGTTCGAGCTCCGCGCCGACCTGTTCGATCGGCACCCGGCGGGTGCGGAGGTCCTCGACCAGCTCGCCGAGGCCGTCGAAGGCGAAGCGTCGCAGCAGCTCGGTGCGGCGAGGGAGCGTCTCGAGGTCCGCGCGGTCCGCGGCGAGGGCCTCGATCCGCTGCTCGAGCTCGTCGAGGTCGGTGCGGGCGAGATCCGCGCCGGCATCCGTCCCGTCCAGCAGCACGGAGAGCTCGTCGAGGGCCTTCTCGGAGCGTGCCGCGGCGCGGCGGACGGTGTCGAGGTCATCCGGCAGCGAGGGACGGGAGACGCCTCTGCCGCCGCTCGAGGAGCCCTCGGCGGGCTCGAGAGCAGCGCGCCGCCAGGTCTCGGCGACCGTCCTGGCCTCCCCGAGGTCCCGGTGGAGGTCCGGGGAGAGCGCTGCCGGACGCTGCAGGGCGGCGGCGTCCTTGCGCAGACGGCGGCGCACGCCGAAGCCCATCGTGACGCCTCGATCCTCGCGCCACCGCTTCTCGGCGGTGGCGGCGACGAGGTCCGCGAGCGGTGCCGAGAACACCGCGGATTGGAAGGTGCCCAGCAGGGTGCGCACCCGGTCGAGCAGGGCGAGTCGCTCCTCGAGCTGGGCGAGGGTGGTGGGCTCGGTGAGGCCGAGCTCCCCGCCGGCGCGGGCGCAGGCCTTCCGCAGCTGCGGCAGGATCTCCTCGCGCAGCTGGTCGATGAGCTCTTCGGCGCGGACGGCCTGGGTGTCGCTGCTGATCGGCGCGCCATACCAGGCGGTGAGCTCGGGGCCGGTGGTGAGCACCCCGATCTCTGCCGCCTCGCGCAGCGTCATGGCGTAGCGGTCGCGCTCCTCGCCGATCATCTGAGCGGCGACGTCCGCTCGCAGGCGCACCTGGGTGCGCGGCGCGGGGCTCAGCCTCGTCAGCGCGGCGAGCGCCGAGATGGCGTCGTGCGCGGAGGCGTCCCAGGGCTGCTGGATGCGGTGCATCGCCTCGACGTGGCCCACCAGGATGTCGCGGCTCTCGGCAAGCTCCTCGGGCGCGACGTCCTCGGGTCCCAGCCCGTGCGATCCCGCACGGCGGAGGCTGCGCAGCAGCGCGGCGGAGGCGTTGCGCTGGAGGGACGGGTCCGGCGAGAGGTCGAAGACGAGCTCGTCCAGGCCGCGGTCCTGGGCGATCTCGACCAGCTGGGCGAGGTTGCGCCGACGCTGGGAGACGATCAGCACGGACCGGCCGCGGGCGTTGAGCTCCTCGGCGAGGTCGACCACGAGGCCGAGGCTCGTGGTGCCGGGCGGGGTGGCGACGGCGAGGTCCTGACCTGCCAGGACGCGGGCGAGCACCTCGCGGTGGCCAGGCTCGACGGCGGCGACCAAGTCGTCCTCCGGGACCTCGGGGACCTCCCCAGCGGCCTCGTCGCCGCGCACCACGGCGCGTGCGCCCTCATCCCCGGCGAGCGCTGCGACCAGCGGGGAGGAGGACCAGTCGGCGCGGTCGGCGGCGAGATCCTCGGCCACGGACCCCGCAGCGTCCATCAGGTTGCCGACCACGAGGGCGTGCAGCACGCGGAAGCCGGGCAGAGGCTGTCCGAGCGAACGGAAGGCGTCGAGCACCGGGGTGGGGTCGAAGCCGTGCGTGCTGTCGGTGGTGGCCAGCAGCGCGCGGGCGTCGACGGCGACGCCCGCCTCCCGCAGGGCACGCAGCAGCACGGGGTTCAGATCGGCGGTCGCATCGACCTCGAGGTCGACGTCCTCACGGGCGTTGCCGCGCAGACGCAGGGTGATCGGGCGCACCAGCACCGGTGCGTGGATCGGGGCGGAGCCGTCCTCGGGGTACCAGATCGCCTCACCGATGCCGAGGTGGCAGGTGGTCAGGCCCACCTCCTCCGCGTGGCGCTCGGCGATCTCGCGGATGGAGCGGGCGTGGGCTCGCGCATCGGCCAGGGCCCCCACCTCCCGCACCAGGGAGGACAGGCGGGTGGGACCGCGACCGGCCAGCAGCTGGGCGAGCCCCGAGGGATGCGAATGGGTCAGGTCCAGCACCACGCCGCCGGCGCGGATCTGGGTGAGGAAGGACGGGGCGTCTAGACCACCGGTGATCTGCTGGGACCAGCGGTCCAGGGCGTCGGCGACCCGGTCGTCGCGGCTCAGCGGACGGTGCTCGTGGGGCGTGACGGGGAGATCGTCCTCGTCCTGCTCGGGGGCGATCCCGGCGCCGACGTCCTCGAGGTGGCGGTCGACCACCACCTCGTACCCGCTTGCCTCCTCGCGCCCCGACACCGGGTGCTCCGGGGCAGCGGGGGGGCGGCCGGCTCGCGCTCGTCCGTGCGGGCTCTGTCCGCTGCGGCGCCGCGCCGTTCACGGGCAAGGGTGGACAGGACGTCGTCGCGAGGCGACTCGTCCTCGCCCGAACGCTCCGACCGCTTCTTCCCGCGCAGGAAACTCCACATGGACGCCCACGCTACCGGCGTCGGGGCCCGAGCCCGTGCAGGCGTGCCGACTCCTGCTGCCCGGCCTCCTCACAATCCCCGCACGAGCGGTGAGCGAGCCCCTCAGCTCACACCTCGTGCAGCCGCACCGAAGCTTCTGCGAGATGGGAGCGCAGCGCCTCGGGGACCGGTCCGGCGATCACGAGGTCGGTGAGCACGGAGATCGGGCAGATGCCGGCCAGGGCGCGGTGGCCGATCTTGTCCGCGGTCGCGAGTCCCACCACCCGCCGGGAGTGACCGATCATGATCCGGGTGACGCCGGCCTCCGCATCGGAGTTGCAGGTCAGTCCCGCTCCGATGTCGAGGCCGACGGTGCCCACAAACATCGTGTCCAGCCAGAGGTCACGCATGGTGGCGGTCGCGAGCGGGCCGGTCAGCTCGAAGGAATAGGGCTCGGCGACACCGCCCAGCACCACGGTGCGCACGGAGGGGCGCAGCACCGCTTCGGTGGCGATGTTCAGCGCCGCACAGACGACGGTCAGGCCGGGGGTCCCGTTGCGGGAGTCGATGTCGGGCCGTGCCACGGCACGCCGTGCGGTCGAGGTGGTGGTGCGACCGCCGTTGAACCCGATGATCTGCCCGGGCTCCACCATCGCGGCCGCGCTGTCGGCGACCCGTTCCCGCTGTGCGGCTCCCTCGTCGGCGGCCCGGGGGACGGTCGCGAGCGAGTAGGCGACGTCGACGGCGACGATCCCGCCGTGGGTGCGGCGCGCGAGCTGGGCGCGCTCCATCTCCATGAAGTCCCTGCGCACGGTGGACTCGCTGACGCCGAGCTCCTCGGCGACCCCGGCCACACTCAGCCGCTTGGTCGAGGCCAGCAGGGTGAGCACGTGGTCCCAGCGGGAGCTGCGGTCCGTGGGAGGGGTCCGGGGCCGATCCGGCTCCGGGCCCGGCTTCTCGTCAGAACCAGAATTATGCACAGTCACGCGCTCAGTATTGCGCGTTCCGCCACGACTGGCCGAGGATCCGAGCAGATCTCCTCATATGGGCACCGTTGCCGGAGGTCACATTTGAGTCACGCGTCCGAATCGGCATATGTTGACGCCGTCGCCCCGGAACGGGGTGTTCCGCGAACGAAAGGACATTGATCATGGGTTTCGATGACGCGCTAAACAAGGCCAAGGGCTACGCCAACGACAATCCGGACAAGGTCGAGCAGGGGCTGAGCGGCGCCTCCGACAAGGTCAAGGAGCGCACGCCGGACAACATCGACGGCCACGTCGACACCGGCACCGATGCCGCTCGCGACCGTCTGGGTCTCGGCGGCGACAAGGACAAGGACGACAAGAAGGGCAACTGAGCCCTCTTACGACAGAGGAGCCCCCGACGCCTGCTGAGGCGTCGGGGGCTCTTCTCTGTCTGGGTCTGTGCGGGCTCATGCCCGGCAACCTGGCCGGGAGGGATCAGTCGCGACGGCGCACGATGAAGAACACCGCCGCACCCGCGCCGACGATCACCACGGCAAGCACGATGATCAGCGCGCCCATGCCCAGCCCGGCGTCCTCCTCGGACTCGGCGCCGGTCTCCGGCTCCTCATCACCGGCGGGTGCGGTCTGCTCCGCTCCCCGGCATCGCTCGCCTCGGCCGCGCCGGTCGCAGCAGCGTCATCGCCGCCGCCGTCACTGGGCTCGGCGACCTCGGCCGGATCCTGCTCGACGGTGAGGGTGAAGGTGCCCTCGATCGGGTGGCCGTCGCTGGAGACCACGCGCCACTGGACGGTGTGGGTGCCGGCGGGCAACGGCTCGGTCAGGGTCGCGGTCGCGACGGGACCCTCGACGGTCGGGACGATCTCGGCCAACTCGGTGCCAGACTCATCGGTGATCCGCACCAGCGGGCTCACCTCGAGGATGTCCGCTGAATAGGTGAGGGCGATCTCCTCGGGAGAGGTCTCGAGGGTGGCGCCGTCCTCCGGATCGGAGCTGAGCAGGGTGTCGTGCGCCTGCGCCGGGGCGGGGAGCGCCAGCAGCGCGGCGAGCAGGAGAGCACCGCACAGCGCGAGCAGCGACGCGGGGCGGGTGCGAACGGGGTGAACCGCAGTGGAGCGACTGGTCAGCGACATCATCTGCGCAGGTTACGCCAGTGACGTCGACGTCGCCATGGTGCCGATCACGTCATTCGTGCGGCAGCTCCACGTGGTGCTCGAGCACCGGCAGTGCGGCCCGCGCGGCCGCGATCTCCTCGAGGTCGAGATCGACCAGCAGCAGTCCGGGTTCGCGTCCCAGCTCCTGGCGGAGAGCGCCGAGCGGGCCGACGACGGCGCTGCGGCCGATGCCCCGTGTGGCCTTCCCGGTGTACTCCGCAGGCGGGGCTTGATCGGCGGCGAGCACGACGGTGGTCGAGTCCAGGGCGCGGGCGCGCAGCAGCAGCTGCAGTTGCTCGCGCTTGCCGGGGCCCTCCGCCCAGGCCAGGGGCAGCAGGATCGCCTGCGCCCCGCGACGGGCCAGCGCCGTGAACTGCTCGGGGAAACGCACGTCGTAGCAGGTCGCGATCCCGAATCGGGTGCCGTGCAGGTCGAAGGTGACCAGCTCATCCCCCGGGGCGACGGTGCGGGACTCATCGGCCCCGAAGGCGTCGAACAGGTGGATCTTGCGGTAGTCGAGGTGCGGGTCCCAGTTCGGGCCGCGCACGATCACGGTGTTGTGGACGCGGCCGTCCTCGGTGGGGGTGAAGGAGCCGGCGACCACCACCACCGAGTGCTGCTCCGCCAGTTCCTGGACCAGCTGGGCGAAGGCGTCGTGGTGCGCAATCGCCACATCCCGCAGATCGGTGCCGAAGGGGGTGAGCGTCGCCTCGGGCAAAAGCACCAGGTGAGCACCCTCCTCCGCGGCTTCTGCCACTGCGCCGCACACGGTCGCGAAAGTCTCCTCGACATCCTCGGAGACCTCGATCTGGGCCAGCGCGATCCGGGGCCCGGCGGCGCGGCGCACCTGTTCGAGGAGGTCCGGGGTGTCGATGTCCGCCCCTTCGGCGCCGGTGGCGGGCAGCGTCATCAGCTCCTCCTCGCCGAGCCGGCCGTAGAGGCGGCGCAGGCTCAGATCCGCCCAGCCGCCGTGCGGGTGCGCGACCGCGGCGAGCGCCTCGCGCAGCCGGCCCAGGGGCCAGGCGGCGGCGAGGAACTGGAGGTGGCCGTCCTTCGCCTCGAGCGCGACCACCCGGGAGGTCGCCGCGCTGCGGGCCGCGAGAGCACGCAGCGTCTCGGGGCGCAGCATGGGCATGTCCCCGCCGAGCACCAGCACGGTCGCGGCGTCGGACCCTTCGGAGAACTCGTCGACACCGCGGGCGAGAGCGGCCAGCGGCCCGGAGCGCGGCGGGTCCTCGAGCACGAAGCGGGCGCCATGGCGGGAGGCGAGCTCATCGCCGTCCTCACCGCTGGGGCCCACCACGATGCGGCGGCCGACGGGCGCGGTGCGCAGCACCCGCTCGAGCACGCTGGTCCCGGCGATCGGCAGCCGGGTCTTGTCCGTCCCGCCGAGGCGGGAGGAGGCGCCACCGGCCAGGATCACGGCGGCGACGGTGGCAGAGGTCTCGTGGGGCGCGCTCGACATGCCTCGATCCTCCCACGGGACGCTAGGATGACCGCGGCCCTTCGTCGCGGCATCTGCTGCGGCCGGGTGGTTTCGCCCCCGTAGCTCAGGGGATAGAGCACCGCTCTCCTAAAGCGGGTGTCGGACGTTCGAATCGTCTCGGGGGCACGAAGATGACCAGCACGAACGCGCCTCACCGCGCCTTCTCCAGTGATCCGTCGGGTTCCTGTGACCCCCGCGGACACCCGCCCGGCCGTTGATCAGTGCCAGCGTCTTCACTTCCCACGACATGCGTTTAGCGCGGTGTGACCTACAGCGACGAGTAGCCCGCCCAGGTCCGCACGGTGGCCAGCGGTACTCCCGCACGAGCCCACTCGGACACGGCGACGTGGCGAAGGTCGTACAGCCGCAGCTCCGGAGCGATCACCGCCTAGCGCACATCACGACGCAGGTTACGCGACGCGACCAGTCCTCCCCGGGAGCAGTGAACACACGATCCCGTGGTGCACGGGTCACGATGTGACGCTCCAAGTCCTCCCGGACAGCTGCCGCCACCGGAACGAATGAAGTCGAGGTCGCGACCCTCGTAGCTGAGCGGCTCACGCTGGATCGGTCCGTGGGCGATCTCGGGAGCCTCGGGCTGCGCGGCGTCGAACTCCGCGAGCATCTCCTCGACCTTCTCGGGGCTGTCCTCCCGCGGGAGACGTTCCGTGCCGCGACGGTTTCGCTCATCTCCCGGTTGAGCTTCCAGTGCTTGCGTGCCGAGTGCTCGTGTTACTTGTCCCGCAGGAATCCTTGCACGTCCTCGTTGTCGTTCAGGCCGAGCTTCTCGGCCACTTGCTTGGGTCGCCATGTCGTCATAGCGCTGACCGTAGCGGTCAGGTGCGACATGCGGGGGTCGAACCCTGCATCGTCACCGAAAGTTCGCTGTGAAGGCGACTCGACGTCGAGCCTTCGCTGGCGAAGCGCGAGCCGTGAGGGCCATGGCGCTCGGTGGTTGACGCGGTCGCGAACATATCGCGCGGCGGATCCGAGGGTGGCTGCCGGCACACGACGCAGCGCCCCGCGGTCGCAGAGATCGACGACATGCTAACGAGAGACGCCGAGCATGCCTGCCGTCTCTGCCGTGGTCAGCCAGCCCTTCACCGGGATGACCACTTACGTCCGAGCACCACAAACACAACGAAGGGGTCGTCACCTCGATCGGACGTGACCGATCGAGGCGACGACCCCTAGGTATGCGGAGTCAGGAGTCGAACTTCGGCTTGACCTGCCAGGCGTAGAACGCGCTGGCGGCAGCAAGCCCCGAGTACCACCACGATCAAGCCGGCAACCTCGTTCCCGCCCCGGATCGCGCTGGGTAGAAGCAGAATCAACACCGCGGATGAAACGACCATCACGGCGAAGGACGCAAGAAAATGCCAGATCGACTTAGTCATGACCAGATTATCCTTTCGACTCAAGAAAGGCAGCCCATGACACCCGCGATGGAAGCAGCACCGATGGTTGCCACCCCGCCTATGCATGCCGCGCAGACTGCTGCAGTCGGCGCGGTGTACGGAACCGCGCACGCGCCGCCACACATATTCACGATGAGGGCCGCGACAACAATGCTCACTCCAAGGACTGCTGCCACACACTTCACCTCGGATGAGACCATCAATTCAATCCCGCCAGATTCTCCAGAGACCTCGCTGGGATCGATGGAGTCAGTACGAAGAAGCTCACCGCCTTCATACATGGTGATCTCGAACGGCCCATCGTCGATTTGGGTGACGATGGACTCTGCATACTCCGCGATCTGCTCGTTGGAGTCGAGTAGTACGAAGGTAAGGTTGCTGACCTCGACATGGTGAGCTCCCGAGATCGGGAAGGACACCACTGTCGCGGTCTCGGAACCGAAGTCGATCGTGTACACCTTCGCGTTCGAGTAGCCCACCGTTTCGGGGGAAGAGTGCGGGGTGATACCTGACGAATCCGCCAGTTTCCTCACATGTGCAACCAGCCTCTGCGTCTCATCTGCTCCGGCGAGAACAAAGTCGGGGGCATCGCCTCCGTTGAGTTCTGCGCGCCCCCTCTGAGAGCAGTCACCCTGTTCGGTGATGTTTCAGCATTCGCCTGGGCCCCGATAGCGACCGTCCCGCCGATAAGCGCGGCAGGCGCTAGCTTCATAAGGTTCCTGCGTGTTGTACCCATCATTCACCCCCATACGGACCGGGGAACCCGGTGCCGCTCGTTGCAATCATCTCTGGCTACTACGTGATTACGACGCTATCGCGGCGGTCGATGAGTGTCAACGAATCAGGCAATCGGTGGTGTCATAGCGTCGTAGCAACACTCCCGGTCGGTGGAAGCCCTAGGCGAGGAGGCCAGGGATGGCACGGCGGGGATTGACGTTCACAGAGCGGTCGGAGATCTCGACAGCGGCGAAAGCGGGATGGGGCGTCTGCGGGTCAAGTCCCTGGAAGTGGTGTAGCGGTCCTCCGTTGAGAAGGGTCAGGCTGTCAGCGCGGGCAGGGCATCGGTACTCACCTCGTTCCCGGGGCTGGTGGTGGTGAGTGTGAGACGGCAGCGGGCGAGGACGTCGAGGCCGAGGTAACGGCGTCCTTCGGCCCATTCATCGGTCTGCTCGGCCAGGACCGCGCTGACGAGGCGGACGATCGCGTCGCGGGTAGGGAATATTCCGACGGAATCGGTGCGGCGGCGGATCTCGCGGTTCAGCCGTTCGGTGGGATTGTTCGACCAGATCTGGACCCAGACGTCCTTGGGGAAGCCGGTGAACGCGAGCACGTCAGCGCGGGCGGCGTCGAGGTGCTCGGCCACGGCCGGGAGCTTCTCACTGACATAGTCCAGCAGCCGGTCGAACTGGGCGTTCACGGCTGTCGCGTCGGGCTGGTCATAGACGCTGTGGAGCATCGCCTTCACCGCTGGCCACATTCCCTTGGGACAGATGCTCTTCAGGTTCGCGGCGTGGTGGGTGCGGCATCGCTGCCAGGACGCCCCGGGCAGATGCGCGGCGATCGCCTCGACCAGCCCGGCGTGCGCGTCGGAGGTGACCAGGCGAACTCCACCCAAGCCTCGGACGACGAGGTCAGCGAAGAAACTGCTCCATGCCGCGCCGGTCTCGCTGGTGGCGACCCGCATGCCGAGAACCTCGCGGTGCCCGTCGCCGTTGACGCCGGTCGCGAGCAAGACGACCGCGTTGATCACTCGGCCGCCTTCGCGGACCTTCATCGTCAGCGCGTCGGCGGAGACGAACGTGAACGGGCCAGCAGCGTCCAGAGGCCGGTGGCGGAACTGCTCGACGTGCTCGTCGAGCTCGGCGGCTGCCATGCGGCTGACCTGTGACTTCGAGTGGCTGTTGATGCCGAGGGTCCACCAGTTTGTCCATGCGGCGGGTGGAGACGCCGGCGAGATAGCAGTCCGCCACGACCATGATCAGGGCGGACTCGGCACGCTTGCGACGCTCGAGCAGCCAGTCCGGGAAGTAAGTACCGGTGCGGAGCTTGGGGACGGCCACGTCGATCGTGCCGAGGCGGGTATCGAGGTCGCGGTGGCGATAGCCGTTGCGCTGGGCAGACCGGTCGGGGCTGGGCCGGCCGTACTCCGCGCCGGCGACCGCATCAGCGTCCGCGGAGAGGAGCTCGTTGATGATCGTCTGCAGCATGCTGCGCATCAGATCTGGGGAGGCTTCGGCCAGGGCTTCACCGAGCAGGCCATGAGGGTCGACAATATGAGGAGCGGTCATCGTGATGACTCCGTTCGAGAGTGCTGTGGAAGGTTCACTCGAAGGATCACACGGTGGCCGCGTCCTCGTCCGGGACGATCACGGGGCCACCGCGCTACACCACTATGCGGGGCTCAACTCGTCTGCGCCGGAACTCGACGAAGACTCGTGGCTATCAGGCCGTGACAGCTGACGTGAGGGCGCAGCGCCGCCGGTCCCGCCCGCAGCCGAGGAAGGTCGCGAAGGATCCCGTGCTCAAGGTCCGGGTGAACGCCGACCTCGCAGAGTCATGGACACCGCACGAGATCGCGGGCCGCTTGCGTCTGGAGGCCGCAGACCCGACCGTTGAACGCATAGCCAACTCCCCGACGCTCACGGCCGCACCGTCAGCGGAGAAGCGATTTACCAGTACATCTACGCGATCCCGCGCGGGGAACTCGCCAAGCGCGGGATCTTCCTGCAGCCCAAGCGGACCAAGCGGCGTGCCCGGACAACGGGTCGGTCCCGGGGCGGGCCGATCGTGGGTATGGCCCGGATCGCGGAACGCGGCGAGGATGCCGCCGCCCGGCGGGTCCCTGGTCGCTGGGAGGGTGAACTGACCATCGGGAAGAACGGGACCTCGTGCGCCGCGACGCTGGTGGAGCGGATGAGCGGGTTCACCGGCCTGCTGGCCCTGCCCTCGATACACGCCGAGGGCACCGCAGATGCGGTCATCGACTACTTCAATGAGTTACCCGAGATGATGCGCGCCTCACTGGCGTGGGACCAGGGCAGCGAGATGGCCCAGCACGCAAAGGTTTCCCTGACCACAGACATGCCGGTCTACTTCGCTGATCCCCACTCGCCGTGGCAGCGGCCCACCAACGAGAACACGAACCGCCTCTACCGGGAGTAGTACCTCCCCAAGGGCACCGCGATCCCGGACCACCAGCCCTATCTGACCACCATCGCAGAGGAAATCAACAACCGTCCCCGCCGCCGTCTGGGCTTCCTCACGCCCACGGAATCCTTCACCCGACTACTCGCCGGCGATCCTCATGTTGCTTCCACGCTTTGACACCACCGCCCTCCAGGACTTCTCTAGCTCCGCAACTGTTATATTGGACTTCACCTCGATCACCGCGTCGCAGCACTCGACCGGCACGATTCGATAGCTATCGTCCGTCCACAGCGGTGGAGTGATGGCATCGATAATCATCACGTCGCACTGCCCAGAGCGTTGGCCAAAACTTGAAATAAGTTCTCCGCTACCTGCGACTTCGGCCGTTCGAAGGAAGTAATCATCCAGAAATCGACGCAGTGCATCCTCGCGCAATGCTCCCTTGGAACCTCTATGTTCCACGATTCCACTGCCTCGAAAGTCGCTCTCCATCTTGGTAGCGATCTCTTCAAGAATCCGATGCAAACCCTCGTCTGCAGCCATGGGACCATGATGCCAGACTTCTTACCCTGAGAGCACTCTGCTCGTGATGCTCCCAGCTCGTCGTAAGCATGTGCTGTCGTGGCCGATCTGCGAAGCCGCCGGATCGTCAATACACATGCGAGAACTTTCCTTACGGACTCAAGGCGGCGGCTCCGCCACCGCGCGGCGCCCAGCGCCGTCCGCCCGCGTGTCCTCGCTCCGCTGCGGGCCGCGGTGCTCCGTCGCTGTGCTGCCGAATAGCAAAAGCCGGTCCCCTCTCGTCAGGAAGGGACCGGCCACGCTCATGGGATCAGTCGTCATGCATTGCACGTATCAAGTCAGCCTCCTCTGCGTCGGTACGCAGAAGCTGGACTGTCGTCTGAATATCCTCGGCCGCTAACCCCCACTCCATCGCTGCGTACTCCCGCAAGAGCTCCTCCAGTTCAAATGGGTCCTCTGCCTCGGCAGTCGCCACCGGGGTCATGAATACCCCGAAGACCTGGCCCTCGTCATCTTCATATGCCACGGCCACCGCCTCCTTCACAGCTCGGCCGTGCAGGGCGTGCTCAGGGCGGTCGCCCATGACCAGACGCCACAGGCCGACATGCTCTTCGATACGATTCCGAGGCACCCGCTTCACGAGCGGATACCCCGCTGGATGGTCTTGCTCTTCGACGTACTCTGCGGATGGCGCATGTTCCACGCCATCTTCCACGGGCGTGCGCCGCGGATCTTGTCTCTCTTCACTCATGGCAACCTCCGGGTTCTCTTCACTACGTGCTCGATGCGATCCTCGTGCAGCACTCCGACAGTCGAGAGACCCATCCCTGCAGCAATCACCCCGGCCGGGTGCAGAGTTCTGAGGGCCAAGCATCTTTGGCTCTGCTGCCGCGGGCGCTCCGCACCCTTGCCATCGGAGTGCAGCTGGGCACGCTGGCCCGTGACCCCCTGGTGACACCCGAGCGTGCAACCGCCGCCAGTTGCTTCCGCTCGGACACCCTGTGCACCGCCTGCAATGTCCAGCGCAACAACCTGTCCAGGACTCCTAAAGCGGGTGTCGCGCGTTCGATTCGCGCCGGGGGCACTGCAGGAACTACAGGTCAGAGCTGTACAGCGTCGTCAGCTCAGGCCCTCCGAGGCGCTCAGGTCCTCGAGCCGTCCGCGGTCCTTCACCGCAGTCCAGCGGCGCCCGGAGTCGATCAGCCCCTCCTTCTTCCACCTGCTCATGACCCGGGAGACCGATTCCGGGGTGGAGCGGGCGAGCCCGGCGAGGTCCCCGCGCGAGAGCGGGACCTCCAGCAGGATGCCGTCGCGCCCGCGGTCCTCACCGAGCTTGTCGGCCAGGCGCAGCAGCGTGCTCGCGACCCGCTGCTCGACGGTGGCTGTGCTCTGGGAGCCGATATCGGACTGCGCGCGGGAGAGCCGGGCGGCGACGTCGTCCAAGACCCGCAGCGCGATGCGGGGCTGCTCGGCGAGGACGGTGCGGAAGTCCCCCTGGTCGATGCGCAGCACGCAGGTGCCCACCAGCGCTGAGGCGGTCTGGTGGTGGTGCGGCTCGCCGAGCGTGCTCATGGCCCCGAACAGCTCGCCGGGGACAAGCAGGTCGGTGACGGTCTCGGTCCCGCCCGCTGTGTCCTGGGAGAGCTTCACCCGGCCCTCGGCCACCACGTAGAGCGCCTCCGCCGGTTCCCCGGCCCGATAGATCCGCTCATCCGGCGCGAAGGTCAGGGTGCTCATGCGACGGTCGATCCGGTCGAGCGCCGCCTCGTCGAGGCCGACGAAGTACGGCGCCCGGGCGAGGACATGCAGCCGCACCGGTCGCGGGCACTGATGCGGCAGGGTGATCTCCGTGAGCGGGATCGTGCGCCGCCCCTTCGGGGCGGGCCCGGTCGGCGACTCCAGAGTGTTCATGGCTCGACTGTAACCAGCCGCCTGCATCCGCCCGGTCCAGAAGTGCTGTGCAGTTGATTGACGGCCGTCATGTCGCCGCCCCGGCACCCTTCCTATGTTTGAGGCACATCGAGGGAAGCACCTCGAGAAGCACCCTTCAGAAGGAAGGCTCACCATGACTGCCACCCCCGCCACCACCCACTCCATCTTCCGCGCCGAAGGCTTCAGCTGCCCTTCCTGCGTCACCAAGATCGAGAAGCAGGTGGGCCGGCTCGAGGGCGTTCAGAACGTCACCGTGAAGTTCGCCTCCGGTCGTGTCGAGGTCGACCACAACCCCGCCGTCACCACCCCCGACGAGATCGTCGGCGCGATCGGCAAAGCCGGCTACAAGGCCGCACTGTCGGCCTTCTGACCCCCTGGTGGCCGTGCCGCATGGCGCGGCCACCTCCTCCGCACCGCCCCTCTGCTCATCTGCCCACGGAAGGCACCACACCATGTCCGCTCTGACCCGCTGGCTGCGAAGTCCCTGGGGCGCCCCGGTCGCCTCGGGTCTGCTCATCGTCCTTGCCGCGATCATCTCGTTCTCCGCCGGGGTGAACCCCTTCGGCGCCGGCCACCAGCACGGCATCAGCCTCTCACTCGAGGGGCCCGCTCCCCTGATCGTCTCTGACCTCGTCATGGTCGCGGCGGCGCTGGTCGCCGGCATCCCGATCATCCTCAAGGCCGCGCGAGCCCTGATGGTGAAGGTCATCGCCATCGACCTGCTGGTCTCCATCGCCGCGATCGGTGCACTGATCATCGGCGAGTACTGGGAGGCCGCTGCGGTGACCTTCCTGTTCGCCATCGGGCACGCCCTCGAGGCGGGCACCATGAATCGCACCCGCTCCGCGCTCGCCGAGCTCGTGGCCGTCGCCCCCGACGTCGCCGTGGTGATGCGGGACGGCATGCAGGAGGAGATCTCCGCCGCTCAGGTCCAGCAGGGCGCGACGGTGCTGGTCAAGAACGGTGCCAAGGTCCCCGTCGACGGGATCGTCATCGCCGGCACCGGCGCAGTGGACGAAGCCTCCATCACCGGCGAGTCCCTCCCCGTCGAGAAGGTCGAGGGCGATCAGGTGTTCGCCGGCACCATCTCCGGCGGCGGCTTCCTGCAGGTGCGCGCCACCGGCATCGGCGCGGACACCACCCTGGCGCGGATCATCCACCGCGTCGAAGAGGCACAGGACGCGAAGGCTCGCACCCAGTCGTTCATGGAGCGCTTCTCCACCTGGTACACCCCGGGCATCATCCTGCTCGCCCTGACCGCGGGGCTCCTGACGGGGAACGTCGTGCTCGCCCTGACCCTGCTGGTGATCGGCTGCCCCGGGGCACTGGTCATCTCGATCCCCGTCTCGATCGTGGCCGGCATCGGCCGCGGCGCCAAGGACGGCATCCTCATCAAGGGTGGCGAGTTCCTCGAGACCAGCGCGAAGATCTCTGCTGTCGCGCTGGACAAGACCGGCACCCTCACCGAGGGCAGGCCCTACCTCACCGACGTCACCGTCCTGGATCCCCACCTCACCCGCGCCGACGTGCTGGGCTGGGCCGCCCGCGCCGAGGCCGGCTCCGAGCACCCCTGGCGCGGCCGATCATCGACGCCGCCGCAGCCGAAGGGCTCTCGACCGACGGTCTGCCCGAGCTCACAGAGCCGGTGCCCGGCAAGGGCATCGTCGCGACCCTCGAGGGGCGTCGCGTGGCCGTGGGCAACCTGCCGCTGCTGAGGGCCGAGGGCATCCCCGAGGACCACGGCGCCGCCGCGGAGGTCGAGCGGCTCGCGGGGCTCGGACGCACCCCGATGGTCGTCGCACTCGACGGCCGGGTGATCGGTGTGGTCGCGGTCGCCGACAGGCTCCGCCCCGACGCGAAGGAGATGATCGCGCGCCTCCACGCGAACGGGGTGAAGAAGGTCGTCATGCTCACCGGTGACAACCGGCGGGTCGCCGAGGCGGTCGCCGCCGAGGTAGGTGTGGACGAGGTCCGCGGACAGCTGCTGCCCGAGGACAAGCTCGTCGCGGTCCAACAGCTCCAGCGCGAGGGGTACACCGTCGCGATGGTCGGCGACGGCGTCAACGATGCTCCGGCGCTCGCCACCGCCGATATCGGCGTGGCGATGGGCGCCGCGGGCACCGGAGTCGCGATCGAGACGGCTGACATCGCTCTGATGAAGGATGACCTGCTGAAGCTGCCACAGGCGATCGGCCTGGCCCGCAGCACGGTCTCCGTGATGCGCCAGAACATCGCGATCGCTCTGCTCACGGTGGTCGCGCTGCTGATCGGCGTGTTCGGGGGCGGTGTCACCATGGCGATCGGCATGCTGGTCCATGAGGGCTCCGTGCTGCTGGTGATCGTCAACGCTATGCGGCTGATGCGCAGGCGCCAACAGCAGGCCGGCCGCCCTCCCGTCGGCCCCGCCGGGACCCGCACGACGGACCCCGTTCGCGCGGAACAGACCGACTGACATCGCCCGGTGAACGGTTCCGACCGGCGCACTTCGCGCCGGCCGGACCGATGATCCGGGCCCGCCAGTCTCGAGAAGGAGTCCCCCTCATGTCCGCAGTCTTCGTCGCCACCGCCTACGGCGGCCCGCAGGGCCAGCAGCTCACCGAGCGGGAGGCCCCGGCCCCTGGCCCCGGGGAGATCGCCATCGAGGTCCGCGCCGCCGGCGTGAACCCTGCCGACTGGAAGCGGCGTGAAGGAGCGTTCGGCACCCGTGGCAGGCTGCCGCTGGCGATGGGCCTGGAAGCCTCGGGCGTGGTGACCGCGCTCGGCGAGGGCGTCAGTTCCTTCGCTGTCGGGGACGGGGTCCTCGGGGCCCCTGCCCGCGGGCTCGGCGCCTTCGCCGAGCACACTGTCCTGGATGCCTCGGCGAGCGTGGCCAAGCCGGAGGAGATCTCCTTCGTCGACGCCGCGACGATCCCGGTGGCTGGGACCACCGCCTATGACCTCACCCATCAGGTCGAGATCGGGGCGGGGCAGATCCTGTTGGTCCTCGGTGCGGGCGGCGGGGTGGGGCTGATGGCCCTGCAGATCGCGAAGGTCCACGAGTTCCGGGCGATCGGCGTCGCCTCCGAGTCCAAGCGAGCCCTCGTCGAAGCCACCGGTGCGACCTTCGTGCCCTCCGGTGACGGGGTCGCCGACCGCGTGCGGGCGCTCGCCCCGGAGGGTGTCGACCTGCTGGCAGACCTCGTCGGCGGGCAGGCGCTGTGCGAGCTGGCGCCGCTGGCCAAGGATCCTGCGGTGATCGTCTCCGCCGCCGACGCCGAGACCGCTGCCGAGAGCTCGGCGGTGCCGGCCGGGAACGGTTCGAGGGCGTGCTCGGCAAGATCACCGAGGTCGTCCAGCACGGACTGGTGGACCCGCATGTGGAGGCGACGTTCCCGCTCGCCAGAGCTGCCGAGGCGCTCGCTGCGGTGGAGTCCGGCCACGCCCGGGGAAGATCGTGATCGTGCCCTGAGCGGCCCTCGCGGGCGCCCGCACCTCCGGTAGCGTGGCGCAGATGACCTCCCCTCTGTCGCCCCCGCCGAGTCCTCGGGCCCGTTCACGGACTTCTCCGACATCGACGGCTTCCTGCGCATCCCGCGCCTCGCCTCCGTGGCCGCGAGCCGCGAGGGACGCGTCGTCGCCGCGGTCCAGGAGGCCGACGAGCCCGGCGCGAAGCTCGTCTCCTCCCTGTGGGAGCTGGACCCGCAGGGCCGGGAGCCCGCCCGTCGGCTGACCTTCTCCGCGAAGGGCGAGAGTTCCCCACGCTTCGCGCCCGACGGCTCGCTGCTGTTCAGCTCCGCACGCCCGGACCCCGAGGGCGGCGGCGAGGACGAGGCCTCCGCGATCTGGCGCCTGCCCCGCACGGGCGAGGCCCAGGTCGCTGCCTCCGCTCCCGGAGGCCTGTCGCTGCTGTCCGTCGCCGAGGACGGGACCATGCTCGGGGCCACCAGCGTGCTGCCCGGCGGCACCCTCGAGGAGGATGCCGAGCGGCGCAAGGCCCGCAAGGACGCGAAGCAGACCACCATCTGGCACACCGGGATGCCGATCCGGCTGTGGGACCACGAGATCGGCGACCAGAGCCGCCGCCTGGTGCTGGTCTCCCCGGACGGCGACCTCACCGATCTCACCCCTGACGTGGGCACCGTGACCCTCTACGCCGCCTCCGCGGACCTCTCCCCCGATGGCTCAACCGTGGCGACCTCCTGGACCCGGCGCGTGCGCGGCGGGGAGACCCGCAGCTCGATCGTGCTGATCGACACGGCGACCCTGCGCCGCAGCGCCCTGCTGGAGGCCGATGAACACGCGCAGTACGGCAGCCCGGTCTTCTCCCGCGACGGCAGCCGCCTGGCCGTGATCCGCTCGACCACCTCCTCCCCCACGGACACCAGCTACAGCCGCCTGGAGATCCACCCGATCGGCGGCGGCGACCCCGCGATCGCGCAGCTGGGCGACCTCACCCTCAGCGACCTCGAATGGGCGGCGGACGGCACCCTCCTGGTCGCCGGCGACCTGCACTCCTCCGGCGCGGTGCTCGCGATCGACCCGGCCACGGGCGAGGCACGCACAGTGGCCGGCGGCGGCGTGTTCTCCTCCCTCTCCGCCGGGGCCGACGGCAACGTGTTCGCGCTCCGCAGCGATGTGGCGGGCCCGTCCCGCCCGGTCCGGCTCACGGCCGACGGCAGCGCCGAGCTCCTCGCCCCGGGCACGGTCGATGCTCTGCCCGGCACGCTCGAATGGGTGGAGACGGCGGTGGACGGCATCACCGTCGGCGGCTGGCTGTGCCTCCCGGCCTCCGCCTCGGCCGACTCCCCCGCCCCGGTCATGCTGTGGGTCCACGGCGGTCCGCACGGCTCCTACAACGCGTGGAGCTGGCGCTGGTGCCCGTGGCTCGCCGTGGAGCGCGGCTACGCGGTGCTGATGCCGGATCCTGCGATGTCCACCGGCTACGGGGACGCGGGACTGAACCGGGGCTGGCCGCGCCGCCCCGAGGTGGTCTACCGCGAATGCGAGACCCTCCTCGATGCAGTGCTCGAGCGGGACGAGCTCGACGGCTCGCGCACCGCGATGCTCGGCGCATCGTTCGGCGGGTTCATGGCCAACTGGATCGCCGGGCACACCGAGCGCTTCGACGCGATCGTCTCCCATGCGGGCCTGTGGGCGCTGGATCAGCAGCACCGCACCACCGATGCGGCGGCCTCGAAGATGCGCGTGCACCGCCACGAGGAGGAGAACCCGGACTGGTACCGGGCCTCCTCCCCGCATCACGAGGTGGACGCGATCACCACCCCGATGCTGATCACGCACGGCAATCGCGACTATCGGGTGCCGGTCAGCGAGGCGCTGCGGCTGTGGTGGGACCTGGTCTCCTCCTGGGACGGCGAGCCGCAGGACATGCCGCACCGCTTCCTGCAGCTGACCAGCGAGAACCACTGGGTGCTCACACCCTCGAATGCGCTGGCATGGAATGAGGCGGTGCTGGCCTTCTGCGATCAGCACGTGCTCGGCGCAGAGCCCGTCCCCGAGGTGCTGCCCTGGTGAGCAGGCGGATCCGGCCGGCCAGCGGCTGCCACGTGCCAGGCGGCACCAGAAATCTGCCCTCTACGTGAATTGAACGGCTATACGGCGTTCAACTCATGTAGAGGGCAGGTGAATGGTGGCTGGCCGGGGTGAGGTGGGCGGTGGGTGACGGGCGCTGGTCAGTTCAGCGTGCCGGTGAGCCGGCCGTGGAACTGTGTGGAGTGCTCGTCCAGCCCGGTGAAGCGCACCTCGATGTCGTGCTCGGCGTACTTGGTCTGCACCGAGTCGAGCACGGCCACGGTCGAGGCGTCCCAGATCTGGGCGGCGGCGAAGTCGACGGTGACCTGCGGCGGGTCCTCGGCGTAGGAGAACTGCTCGACCAGGTCGTTGCTGCTGCCGAAGAACAGCGGGCCCCGCACCGTGTACTGGGCCGCCCCGTCCGTGACCAGGCGACGGACGGTGGTCACGTGCGCGACCCGGCGGGCGAAGAGGACCATCGCCAGCAGTGCACCGGCCGCGACGCCGATCGCGAGGTTGTTGGTGGCCACCACGACCACGACGGTCGTGACCATCACCAGGGTCTCGGAGACCGGCATCCGCTTCAGGGTCGAGGGCTTCACGCTGTGGAGGTTCACGGTGGAGACGGCGACGACCATCATCACCGCGGCGAGCGCGGCCATCGGGATCGCCTCCATCAGATCGGAGAGCACGGTGACCAGGATCAGCAGCATCACGCCGGCGAAGAAGGTGGACAGCCGGGTGCGGGCCCGGCCGAGCTTCACGTTCACCACGGTCTGCCCGATCATGGCGCAGCCGGCGATGCCGCCCCAGCAGCCCGCGAGGATGTTCGCGACGCCGAGCGCCCAGGATTCGCGGCTCTTGTGCGAGCGGGTGTCGGTGATGTCGTCGACGAGCTTCGCGGTCAGCAGCGTCTCCATCAGGCCCACGAAGGCGACGCTGAGCGCGGTGGGCAGGATGAGGCGCAGGGTGTCGAGGTCCAGCGGCACCTCCAGCGGGGTGATCCCGGGCAGGCCGCCGGAGACCTCGCCCTGATCGCCGACGGTGGGGACGGAGAGGTGCGCGAACATCGCGATCGCGGTGACCAGCACGATCGCGACCAGCGGCGCGGGCACGGCCTTGGTGAACCGTGGCAGCACGAGCACCACCACGAGCGTCAGCGCGAACAGCGGGTAGACCATCGCCGGCACGTCGAGGACGTGCTGCAGCTGCGCGGCGAAGATGAGAATGCCCAGCGCGTTGACGAAGCCGATCATCACCGAGCGCGGGATGAACCGCATGATGCGCGCAAGCCCCAGCACCCCGAAGAGGATCTGGATGATGCCGGCGAGGATCACGGTGGGCAGGAGGTATTCGACGCCGTGGGTGTGGACCAGAGGTGCGACGACGAGTGCGACCGCGCCCGCGGCCGCGGTGATCATGGCGGGCCGGCCGCCGAGGATCGACATCGAGATCGCCAGCACCACAGAGGCGATGAGGCTGACCTTGGGGTCCACGCCCGCGATCACGGAGAACGAGATCACCTCGGGGATGAGCGCGAGGGTGGTCACCGCTCCGGCGAGCGCCTCGGTGGTCAACAGACGAGGGCTGCGGAGGGCCTGCAGCGTGGTGGGGCTCTTCACGGGCGCGTTGGTCACGTCCGGATGCTACCGGTGCGTCTCGCGCGGTGGCCGCGGCGCACTGTCCCGAGCTCGTTCCGGGTGCGGCGGGACACAGCGGGGAGGACTACGCTGAGGTCCCTGCTTCTTCGTGTGCAGCCTGCATCCGAGGATCTGACCGGACGGAGGATCCGATGACTCCACGCACTCGCCGCCGTTTCGACGCCACCTGGTTGCCGTTCGGGATGATGATCGGTTTCACCGTGGGGATCGGCTTCGGACTGGCCCTCATCGACAATATCTTCGTGGGCGCGCTGATCGGCTTCTTCGTCGGTGCTGGGCTCGGCATCGCTCTCGGGTTCCGCGATCCCCGACGTTCGGGGAACGAGGAGGACGCCGAGGACGATCTGTACCGGAAGCAGCACGGGGATCCCGGGCCCCAGGGTGGGCGCTCTCCGCAGCGTTCGCCCGAGGACGAGTGAGGGCAACCCGCTCCGGATCGGCGGGCGCAGAACCTTCACAGCCCCGACACTGCGATTTCATGGGGATTCCTTGACCCTCTCTTGACCCGATGGCACGGTGTGACGCGGAAGGCATCGATTCCGGCTCCGTGACGGCACCACCGCCGCCGGGGCGCTCGAGGGAGAGGACCCACCATGACCACGAGCATCGCCCGACGCACCCGATCAACCCTCGCCCTCGTCGCCGGCGCAGCCCTGCTGGGACTGGCCGCCTGCGGGACCGACGGCGGCGACGAAGCGACCGCCCCACCCGCTGGCGGGAGCGAGGTCTCCGACGGCGGCGAGCAGGACCAGCAGGATCAGCCGATGGACGACCAGGCCCCCTCGGATGGCGGCGGCGCCACCGGGGACGGTGAAGAAGAGGCCACGCAGGATGAAGGCGGCACCGCGGCCTCGGGAGAACGAACCCGGATCATGCTGGTGACCGATCTCGGGATCGATGACACCTCGGGCGATGGCCCGCTGACGCTCCAGAACGAGGAGCTGGCCGAGCTGCTCGCCGCACCGTTCGAGGCCACTGCGGAGTGCGCCGACGAGCTCGTCCTCGAGCCGGGGAACACGGCCGGCTGCGTGGGCCCGGCGGGAATCGAGAAGCCCGAACCCACCCAGGAGTGGGTCGCGAACGCCGTGCGGGTCCCGCAGGCCGACGATCCGGCCGGCGGCAACCAGGACGCGGTGCTGTTCTCGACCGGCACGGCACTGCCGGAGGGCGCCGATGACCTGTTGGACGAGGACATCACCCTCACCGGGCTGGGCTTCGGCTCCGCCTTCGGCATGGAGCCGCTGAGCGCCGAGCAGCTCGCCGAGAGCACGCTGCAGACCCTCACCTCCGAGCACGCCTACATCCCGGTCGGAGAGATGGCCGAATGGTCCGAGGTCACCTGCGAGGACAGCTTGGACTTCACGCAGTTCGAGACGGTGGACTGCGAGGCCACCACGACCGACGGCGAGAGCTGGGACCTCTCGGTCGCGCCGGGCAGCTACGTGAACAACGACCAGGGCCTGCTGGTCGGGATCGAGAGCCAGCGCAACGGCTGACCCCTCACCGCAGCGGGTGGTCAGGTCGCTCACCAGAAGCGGCCTGCCCGCCCGCTGCGCGGCTATCGTGGACGGTGCGTCGGGCAGTCCCCCCCCCGGCGCCCCCCGGCCGGGACGACCCGGTCGGCGGAACCACCTGAGGACGGCCTCGCAGGAGGATCCTCCCGTGCCCACGCACACCCCTGTACCGCACAGCGGCCTCGTCCGCACCGTCCTGACCCGAGGGGCTCTCGCCCGCCTGCTGCTCGGATGGGCGGCCGTCGGCGCTCTCACCCTGATGGCCCCGCTGCTCGCCGAGCCGCTGCCCTCCCCCGTGCTGGCTCTGCTCCTGGCCACGATCGTCGCGATCATCGTGGTGGCGGCCGGCGGCGTGGTCCAGCAGGCGGAGGCGCTCGCCCACCGCCTCGGCGACCCCTACGGCACCCTCGTGCTGACCCTGTCGATCGTGGTGATCGAGGTGGTGCTGATCGCCGCGGTCATGCTCGGCCCCGGTGAGCACACCACCATCGCGCGGGACTCGGTGATGGCCGTGTCGATGATCATCATGAACCTGGCTCTGGGCCTGTGCCTGCTGGTGGGCGGGCTGCGGCACGGCGCCCTCGCCCCGCACCGGGTGGGGGCCTCCACGTATCTGGTGCTGCTGGTGACCCTCTCTGCGCTCGCCTTCGCGTTGCCGGAGATGATCGGACGGGACGGCGGTTACACGCCCGTCCAGGCGCTGGCGATCGTCGGCCTGACCGTCGCGGTGTACGCCTTCTTCCTCTGGCGCCAGATGGGCGCACAGGCCGGTGAGTTCCGGGAGGTGGAGCAGCCGGCAGGACCAGCGGCGCCCCAGGGCTCCGCTCCCGAGGCCGGCTCTGCGGGGCGCGCGGGCCGCGCCCCGCTGCGCGAGATCCTCTCCGCGCACCGAGCAGAGCTCCTGGCCCGCTCCGCGCTGCTGATCGCGACCGTGCTGCCGATCGTGCTGCTCTCCCATCACATGGCCGGGCTGCTCGATGACGGTCTGGCACGGCTCGGGGCCCCGGTCGCGCTCGGCGGGGTGCTGATCGCGATGATCGTGTTCACCCCGGAGTCGATCACCGCGGTGCGGGCGGCGCTGGCCGGGGAGATGCAGCGGGTGGTGAACCTGTGCCACGGGGCGCTGGTCTCGACCCTCGCGCTGACGATCCCGACGGTGCTGGTGATCGGGCTGCTCACCGGCTCCCCGGTGGTGCTCGCCGCATCGCCGACGAACCTGGTCCTGCTCGGGGTGACGCTGGCCGTCGCCGCGATCTCGGCGAGCGCCCCACGGATCACCGCGGTGCACGGTGCCGTGCACCTGATGCTGTTCGGCGTCTACGCCCTCATGCTGTTCTCCTGAGGGCCGCTCCGCCGGGCTCGGCCGGCCTCAGCGCCGGGGGCGCCTGCGGTCGATCTCCTGCAGCCGGTCCCGCACCTCGCGGCGCAGCACCTTGCCCATCTCGTTGCGCGGCAGCTCGGTCAGCACATGGAAGCGGCGCGGCACCTTGTAGGAGGTCAGCTTCTCCTTGAGCTGCCGGCGGAGGTTCTCGACATCCGGCAGCAGGCCGTCGGGGGTGACGATCGCGGCGACCACCTCCTCGGTGCCCAGCTCGTCGACCAGGCCCACCACGGCGATGTCCTCGATGCCGTCCTGGCCGCGGATCGCATCCTCGACCTCGGAGGGATAGACGTTGAACCCGCCGGTGATCACCATCTCCTTGAGCCGGTCGACGATCGTGAGGAACCCGCGCTCGTCGGCCCGGGCGATGTCGCCGGTGCGGAACCAGCCGTCGTGGAACGCCTCGGCCGTCGCCTCAGGGCGATTGCGGTATCCGGAGAACACCTGCGGGCCCTGGACCAGGATCTCTCCCGCCTCCCCGGGCGCCACGTCCCGGTCGAGATCCTCGGGGTCGGCCAGGCGCACCCTGGTGTCGGGGAAGGGCACGCCGATCGACCCCGGGGTGCGGGAGCCGTCGACCGGGTTGCCGCACACGATCGGTGAGCATTCCGAGAGCCCGTAGCCCTCGATCAGCAGGCCCCCGGTCGCCTCCTCCCAGGACGCGATGAGCTCCGGTCGCAGCGGCATCGCCCCCGCCACCCCGGTGCGGATCCCCTCGAGCGAGACTCCCCGCTCCTTCGCCCCGGCGACCACGCGGTCGAACAGCGGCGGCACCGCGATCATCGTCGTCGGCGTCCGCCGCTTGATCGCATCGAGGATCAGCCCGGTCTCGGGCTTGGGGATCAGGTGCAGCATCGCCCCGACGCTCAATCCCGCGTTCATCGACAGCGAGCAGCCGAACACGTGGAAGAGCGGCAGGCAGGCCATGAACACCTCCTTGCCGGGGACCAGCGGGGTCACCCATGCGCGCGCCTGGGTGGTGGAGGCGATCAGGTTGGCGTGGCTGAGGGGCACGCCTTTCGGGGCGCCGGTGGTGCCCGAGGTGTACAGCAGCAGTGCGGTGTCCTCGCGCGCCGGGCGGGTGGCAGCAGGGGCCTGGGCCCCCTTGCGCCGCAGCTGGGAGAACGGGACGGTGCCGGCCGGAGCGGGGCGGGAGAGCTGGTGCCGCGAGGCGCGGGCCTTCTTGAGCGGCAGCCGCAGCAGGGCGCGCGCTTGCCCAGGGGCATCTCCTCGAGGAGGTCCACCGCGATGATCGTGCGCGGGCGCACGTCCTCAGGCAGCGACTGCAGGGTGCCGGCGGCGGCGTTCCACACGATCGCGACCTCGGCGTGGTGGTCGGTGAACATCGGAGCGAGCTCGCCCGCCGGATACAGCGGGTTGTGCTCGACGACGGTCGCTCCGCACCGCAGCACGGCATAGAAGGCGACGACGTGCTGCGGGCAGGTGGGCATCAGCAGCGCCACCGTCGTCCCCGGCCCAACGCCCAGGGCGTGGAGGTTCCCGGCCGCTGTCCGCACCTGCTCGGCGAGCTCGGCGTAGCTCGTGCGCCGCCCGAAGAAGTCCAGCGCCGCCTGCTCCGCCCAGGTGGTGGTGAACGCATCGAACTCATCGATCAGGGAGCCGGCGGGATAGTCGAGGTGGCGCTGCACTCCGGGGGCGTAGGCGGCGATCCAACGGTCCTCGAGAGCAGTCATCAGCGGTCCTCAGCGGTGCGGGGTGCGGGTCAGGCTCAGGGTAGGCCCGGTTCCTGCGAACCACCGCCGAGATCTCGCCGACGCTCCTGGTGATGCCGACGCTCCTGATGCTGGAACCTGGGCGCGGCCGCGGACGCGGGATACAGTCGGGGCGTGAGTGCGACGACGCTTCCGATCCCCACCGACGCCGGTGACCTGCCGGGCCTGCTCTGGCTGCCCGAGAAC
The DNA here is from genome assembly GCF_014400405.1 of Brachybacterium sp. Z12. Classification (GTDB taxonomy): domain Bacteria; phylum Actinomycetota; class Actinomycetes; order Actinomycetales; family Dermabacteraceae; genus Brachybacterium. The sequence goes on from NZ_CP060496.1 coordinate 2,733,393, forward strand.
CTCGAGCAGCCGGTGCCCGGCCTGGTGGTGCTGCAGGAGATCTTCGGCCTCTCCGAGTACATCCGGCAGCGCTGCGCGGATCTCGCCGCGCTCGGGTACGCGGTGCTCGCCCCGCAGCTGTTCGCTCGCCTGGATCCGCCCGTCGCCGCGGTCGAGGACCGCGAGGACGTCGAGGCCTGGCTGGGCGAGGGCATGGCACTCACGGAGCAGCTGCCCTGGGAGCGCGCCGAGGCCGATGCGATCGCCGCACTCGGAGCCCTGCGCGCGCACGGCGCCGTCGACTCCGAACAGGTGGGCCTGCTGGGCTTCTGCTACGGCGGCGGACTGGCCTTCGCCGCGGCCGCCTCGGCCGCCGAGGAGGAGCGCCCGCCGTCGGTGCTGGTGAGCTTCTACGGCTCGGCGCTGCCGACGCTGCTGGGCCGCGCCGCGCTGGTGGAGGCACCGAGCCTGCACCACTTCGGCACCGCCGATGCGTTCATCCCCATGGAGCAGGTCGAACAGATCCGCGACGCCGTCACCGCGGGCGGCGCCCGGGAGCAGGTGCGCTTCGCGCTGCACGAAGGTGCCGGGCACGCCTTCGACAACCCCCATCCCGCGCTGCATCACGCCGACGCTGCCGAAGCCGCCTGGCAGCAGACGGTCGACGTCCTCGCCGAGGTGCTGCCGCTCCGGGCCTGAGGGCCCCGATAGCACCCTCCGGGCGTCGATCCGCGTCGTCGGTCACCCGCCACGGCGCACGTTGCCGAATAGTTATGTCCAGATTGTCGGACAGTTGGACGGTCCAGCACCCAGGGTTCCGCGCGCCCCCATCGCCCCAGGCCATACGACAGATCGGCACGTGTCGCGAGAGAGCCCCACGAGGTCATCGAGCCGCCTGGACGGCGTCACTGCCGGGCTGAATGCCCTGATCCGGGGCATATTCCGCGCTCAAAGAGGCCTACGCTTCGAAGTATCTTCACGCTGCGTCGGCACCCCGGAAGGGGACGGGGAGCCCTCGGCGCGATTCCAGCAAGCCACCCGTCCGCCGACGAAGGAGCCCACGTGCCACCAGTGATCACTGCGGAAGGCCTGTACAAGGTCTTCGGCCGCCGCCCTGCCCGGGGAGTCGACGCCCTACGTCAGGGCCGCAGCCGCGACGAACTGCGCGACAGCGGTCTGACCGCGGCCGTGATCGATGCGAGCTTCAGCGTCGACCCCGGCGAGATCTTCGTCGTGATGGGCCTGTCCGGCTCCGGCAAGTCCACCCTGATCCGGATGGTCAACGGCCTGCTGCCCGCGACCGCCGGCGAACTGCGGATCGGTGACGACGTCCTGTCGGACATGTCCCCGGCGAAGATCCGTGAGGTCCGCCGAACGCGGGTCTCCATGGTGTTCCAGCACTTCGCGCTCCTGCCTCACCGCACCGTCGGCGAGAACGCCGCCTACGGGCTCGAGGTCAGCGGCATGAACCGCGCCGACCGCGAGGCGAAGGCGGCCACGGCCCTGGAGATGGTCGGGCTGAAGGGCTGGGGCGGCTACAAGCCCGCCGCACTCTCCGGCGGCATGCAGCAGCGCGTGGGCCTGGCCCGCGCACTGGCCGCCGGCACCGACATCATGCTGATGGACGAGGCGTTCAGCGCCCTGGACCCGCTGATCCGTCGCGATATGCAGGATCAGCTCGTGGACCTCCAGCAGCGTCTGGACAAGACCGTCCTGTTCATCACCCACGACCTCAACGAGGCGATGCGACTCGGCGACCGGATCGCGATGATGCGCGACGGCCGGATCGTGCAGGTCGGCACCTCGGACGAGATCCTCAACGAGCCGGCCAACGATTACGTCGCCCGCTTCATCCAGGACGTCGACCGCTCGCGCGTGCTCACCGCCGGCGCGATCATGGAGAAGCCGAACGAGGTCCTCGGCGACGGGCAGGGCCCCCGCACAGCGCATCGCATGCTGCGCGCCACCCAGAACCCCTGGCTGGTGGTCCTGAACCGGGACCGCACCCCGCGCGGAGTGCTGTGGGAGGACGACGTCGCCGCGGCCGTCGGCGCCGGCCGCGACGACCTGCCCTGGTCCACGGTCCACGAGATGCCGGTCGCCTCGGAGGACACCCCCATCTCCGAGCTCTTCACGCTCGCCGCCAAGCACCTGAGCCCGATCGTCGTGGTCGACGACAAGGACCGCTTCCTCGGCGTCGTCCCCGGGTCACGCTGCTCACCGCCGCCGGCGTCGGCAGCGAGAACGCAGACGCCGACGCCAACGGATCGCCCGGGAGTGATGCCGCCCCCGGACCAGCCCCCACCGATGCACAGGGAGGTGCGCGATGAACCCGCAGGATGAGAGCCTCGTCCCCCGCATCCCGCTCGGAGACTGGGTCGATGTCGCCTTCGACTGGTTGAAGGAGAACGTCGCCTGGCTGTTCGACGCCTTCACCATCGCTATGGACTTCCTGATCGGAACCCTCACCGATCTCCTGGTGGCCATGCCCGCGCTGGCGGCCATCCCGCTGTTCGCCCTGATCGCACTGGGGCTGCGGTCCTGGAAGCTCGCGGTGGGCACCGTGATCGGCTTCGTGCTGGTGGTCTCCATGGGGCAGTGGGAGACGATGATGCAGACCATGGCTCTGGTGCTGATCGCCACCCTGTTCGCGGTGCTGATCGCGGTTCCGCTCGGGATCCTCGCCGCGATGAACAGCACGGTGAGCTCGATCGTGAAGCCAGTCATGGACTTCATGCAGACCATGCCGGCCTTCGTCTACCTGATCCCGGCGGTCACCTTCTTCTCCATCGGCGTGGTGCCGGGCGTCTTCGCCACCATCATCTTCGCCCTGCCCCCGGGCGTGCGGATGACCGAGCTGGGCATCCGCCAGGTCGACTCCGAGACCGTCGAGGCCGGTGAGGCCTTCGGCGCGACCCGCGGGCAGATCCTGCGCGGCATCCAGCTGCCGCTGGCCGTGCCGACGATCATGGCCGGCGTCAACCAGGTCATCATGCTCTCGCTGTCCATGGCGGTCATCGCCGGCATGGTCGGCGCGGACGGCCTGGGCAAGGAGGTCGTCCAGGCGATCTCCACCCAGAACCTCGCCCTCGGCGTGGAGGCCGGTCTGGGAGTCGTCATCCTGGCTGTCTACCTGGACCGTCTCACCGCGGCGCTCGGCAACCCGGGTGCCTACAAGAGCTCGCTGGTAGCGCTCGCCCAGAAGGCGATCGCGAAGCGCGCCTCCGCCACCCCGACCGGAGCCGCCGTGAACTGACGGCACGACCGAACCACCTCTGACCACCCGTTGATCACCATGGAAGGACCCCGATCATGACCAACCGACGCAACCCCTTCAGCCCCCGAGCCACCGCCCGCCGGCCCCTCACCCGCCGCGCCGCCCTGCTGGGCGGAGCCGGCCTGATGGGCATGGGCCTGGCAGCCTGCGGCAGCGACTCCGGCGGCTCCGGCGGCAGCGACAACGGCGGCGGTGAGGCTGGCGGCACCATCACGCTGGGCTACATCCCGTCCTGGACCGACGGCCTGTCCACCGCCTACCTGCTGGACAACCGGCTGACCGCCATGGGCTACACGGTCGAGCACGAACCGATCACCGAGGCGGGCGTGCTGTACGCGGGCCTCGCCCAGGGCGACGTGGACATGTTCCCCTCCGCCTGGCCCGAGGTCACCCACGCCTCCTACATGGAGAAGTACGGAGACTCCATCGAGGATCTCGTGCCGTACTACGAGGGCGCGGTGCTGAACCTCGCCGTCCCCGAGTACGTCGACATCACCTCGATCGACGAGCTGGTGGGCCAGGGCGACCGCTTCGCGGCCGCATCGTGGGCATCGAGCCCGGCGCCGGCCTCACCGAGGCCACCCAGGAGAGCGTGATCCCCGGTTACGGTCTCGACGAGTACGAGCTGATCACCTCCTCCACCCCGGCGATGATCACCGAGCTGGAGAACGCGATCGATGCCGAAGAGGACATCGTCGTCACGCTCTGGACCCCGTTCTGGGCGATGCCCGCCTACTCGATGAAGGCGCTCGAGGATCCCGAGGGCCACTTCGGCGAGCCCGAGGCCCTGCACCACCTGGGTCGCCTGGGCTTCGGCGAGGACTTCCCGGACGTCAACGAGTGGATCGCCGGCGCCACCCTGACCGACGAGGAGTTCGGCTCCCTCGAGGACATGGTCGTCAACGAGTTCGGCGAGGGCAAGGAAGCCGAGGCCGTGGAGAAGTGGCTCGAGGAGAACCCCGACGTCCTCCCGCCGCTGCCCGGCGAGTGATCCTGCCGAACCTCACGCCGGCGGCCGGGAAAGTCTGACTCCCGGCTGCCGACACAAAGAACGGGCCGACCGCGACATCGTCGTGGTCGGCCCGTTCCGTCGTTCCCGGGTCTCGTTCCTCAGCGCGCGACGGCGACCTCGGCCCCGGCCTTCGCCGAGGCATAGCAGGCGTCGATCACGCGCGCACGACGCAGCGCGAGGGAGCCGTCGTGCTGGTCCCAGTCCTCGGAGCGCACCTTCTGCAGGAACTCCGCGACCGCACCGGCGTGCCGGCCGTCCGCGCCCACCTTGGGCTGGAGCTCCGCGGGGATGCCCGCGACCTCTGTCCAGACGGTGATCTGCTGGGGGTCGGAGGGGTCTCCGCCCCATTCGATGGTGGCACCGCCCTCCGCCCCGTAGAGCGTGACGTAGCACAGGTCGTGCGGGATCCACTGCGCCCAGCTGGACTCCAGCAGCATGGTGCCGCCCCCTCGAGGCGCAGGAAGGCGGTGGCGAGGTCCTCGACCTCGAAGGGCACGCCCTCCTCGACTTGGGAGATGCCGAAGCCGGAGCCGCCGCCGCGGCCCAGCGGGCCGAACTCCGCGTGGGTCGAGGCGGAGGCTGCGGTGACAGCGGGCTCGCCCATCAGGTGCAGGGACATGTCGAGCATGTGGATGCCGATGTCCATCATCGCGCCGCCGCCCGAGCTCGCCGCCTTGGTGAACCAGGTGCCGAGCCCCGGGATGCCCTGGCGGCGGATCCAGCCGGCCTTGGCGTAGTAGAGCTTGCCGAGCACGCCGGATTCGACGACCTGGTGGAGGGCGGCGACATCGCCGCGCTGGCGGTGGTTGAAGGACACGTCCAGCACGCGCCCGGCGGTGCGGGCGGCCTCGACCATCCCGGCGGCGGCCTCTCCGGTCTCGGCCATCGGCTTCTCGGTGAGCACGTGCAGGCCTGCCTCGAGGGCGTGGGTGGCCATCGGCGCGTGCAGGAAGGTGGGGGTCGCGATCGAGACGAGGTCCAGATCGGCCTCGGCGATCATCTGCTTCCAGTCCTGGTAGCGGCCGGGTACGTCGTGCTGGTCGCCGAACTGTGCGAGCAGGTGCTGCTCCATCGCGGAGATCGCGACGAGGTCGACGGTGGGGTCGGCGGCGTAGGCGGCGACGTGCTGCTGGCCGGCCCAGCCCAGGCCGATCACGCCGGCGCGCAGGGTGCGCGGAGCGCCCTCCGGTGCTGCATCGGTCATGGTGTGCGGTTCCCTTCGATCGGTGGGTGGATGGTGGGCCGTCGGCGACGGTCCGGCGCTGTGGAGCGCGGGCTCTGCACGGAATCTCAGATCTCCGCTACGAGCAGGTCCAGTGGGTCCCTGCGCAGATGGGCGAGGGCGAGCTCGATCGCCCCGCGCACCACCACGTCGCTGCCCATCACGCTGGCCCGCAGTTCAGGGTAGGGCGGGGGGCGATCCGCGGAAGTGCGGTCCGGGAGTGCTCGAGGACGGGGCCGATGGCCTCGGCGATCGCTCCGGCGACGACCACCGTCTCGACCCCGAGCAGGCTGGAGAGGATGGCGGCGATGCGTGCCAGGCGCTCGCCGAGGCGGGCGAGCACGGTGCGGGCGAGCCGGTCCCCGTCCTGCGCGGCGGCGAAGACGTCGATCGCGCTGAGCCGGTCGGCGGGGATCGCGCTGAGCGTGGGCGAGACCTCACCGGCGTCGAGGGCTTCGAGGGTCCAGCGGCGGGCGAGGGCGGCGATGCCGTCAGCCCCGCGGGAGTCCTCCAGCACGCCGTCGAGGAAGCGCATCTCGCCGGCGCCGCCCGCGGCTCCTCGCAGCAGGCGGCCGTCGACGATGAGGCCCGCGCCGAAGCGCTCCCCATCAGCAGCGCGGCGAGGTGATCGGTCGCGCCAGCCGATTCCTGCGCTGCGAGCGCGTGCTCGGCCAGGACGGCGAGGTTCGCGTCGTTCTCGACCAGCACCCTGCCGTCCAGCGCGTCGACGAAGCCGGGGTTCATGGTGGGCCAGTAGCCCTGGTCGCCGCGGGGTGAGCGCCCGGCAGAGTCGACCGGGGCGGGCACGCCGACCACGGTGAGCAGTCGGTGCCGCCCCTGCGCACCCGCCTGCCCGATCACCTCGTCGATGAGGTCGCGCACCGCCTCGGTGCGGGCCTGCGCGGCGGAGCGCTCCCCCGCCTCACCGGCTCCCACGGCGCCATCGAGGCCGTGGCGCGCCACGGCGAGCTCGCGGCCACGGAGGTCCGCGGCGCGGGCGGTGAGGGTGTGCTGGCCGGCGTCGACCCCGATCAGCACGGCGGCGTCCTCGCGCAGCACGTAGTGGCGGGCCGGCCGTCCTCGCTGCACGATGCCCTCGTCGCGGCTGGCAGAGACCTCGTGGAGCCAGCCGGCCTGCTCGAGCTCGGCACATACTCCGAGCACCGTGGCCCGGGTGAGGCCGGTCGCGGACATCGCGTCGGCGGCGGTGAACGCCTCCGCCCCCAGAGCGTGCTGCATCAGCGCCTGGCGGTTCGCGTGGCGCATCAGCTGCGGGGAGCTGGCGCCGCGATCGCGCGTTGTTGACACCGTAGGATCACCGCCCCCATACTTTCGATAGGCCGTAAATATAACACTTGACGTATCTATGGTCGCATCAGCAGCGGGGCCGGGAGCCCCCTTTTGCGAAGGAGACGGTGGTGTCACCCTCGAACGGCCCGAACGGGCTCCTCACACGACGATCACTGATGGCAGGCGCCGGTGGGCTCCTGGCGACCGCGACCCTGCCCGCATGCACCAGCGCGAGCGGCCCCTCCCTGCTCACACTCCACCAGTCCAAGCCCGAGGCGATCCCCCACTTCAGCGAGCTCGCCGCGGAGTTCACCTCCTCGCAGGACAGATTCGCCATCCAGCACGACATCGCCACCAACCTCTCGGCGAGCTTCGTGCGCAACAGCCCGCCGGATCTGGGCTGCCTGAACTACAACCTCGAGATGGGCCGCTTCATGCAGCGCGGCGCCCTCGCGGACCTCTCCGACCTGCCCGAGGCCGCGATGATCCGCGAGGACGTCGCCGAGCTCGCGGACTGGTACCCCACCTACGAGGGGCGCACCAGCGTGCTGCCCTACTCGGTGACCGCCGCGTCGGTGATCTACAACCGCCGGATCTTCGAGGAGCACGGCCTGGAGGTCCCCACCACCTGGGAGGAGTTCCTGACCGTCTGCGAGACGCTGCAGTCCGCGGACGTCACCCCGATCTACGCGACCTTCCTGGACCCCTGGACGATCGCCCAGGGCCTGTTCGACTACACCGTCGGCGGCATGATCGACGTGCGCGGCTTCTACCAAGGGATGAGCGAGATCGGCGAGGACGTCGGCCCCGACTCCGAGGTCTCGTTCCAACGCACCCTGCTCGAACCGGTCCAGCGCATGCTGGAGCTGATGCCGTACCTCAACGCGGATGCCTCCAACCGCGCATACGGCGACGGCAACACGGCGATGGCCCAGGAGCAGGCCGCCATGTACTTCCAGGGCCCCTGGGCCTTCGGGGAGATCGAGAAGGCTGGTGCCGATCTGGACCTGGGCACCTTCCCGCTGCCGATGACCGAGGACCCCGCCGATCTGAAGGTCCGCGTGAACATCGACCTGTCGCTCTGGATCCCGGAAGCGGCGGACGAGCAGGAGGGCGCACGGGCGTTCCTGCAGTTCCTGATGAGGCCCGAGGTGCAGAACCCCTACAACGACGCCTTCCTCGCCTTCGGCACCACCAAGGACGCCCCCGCGGTCACCGACGCCCGGATCTCGGAGATGCAGACGTACTACGACCAGGGCCGCTTCTACATGGGCGCCTCGCAGTTCATCCCGAACTCGATCCCGGCCCAGAACTACATCCAGTCGATCGTCGGCGGCGCCGATGCCGAGCAGGTCCTGGCGCGCATGGATGCCGACTGGGCCCGCCTGGCCTTCCGGGAGTAATCGCGCCATGACTCATCAGCAAGGAGCGTCGATGTCGACGACGGCACCATCCCGCACCACCGACGGGGACGGCGAGAGCCACCCCCGCTCCCCGATCGTCCACCGCAGGCGGCGGATCGATCCCCTCTACTATTTGTTCCTGTTCCCCTCACTGACCCTGTTCAGCCTCGCGGTCACGCTGCCGGCGGTGCTGGGCTTCGGCTACAGCTTCACCAACTCCATCGGCTTCGGCGACTGGGAGTTCATCGGCCTGCGCAACTACATCGCGATGTTCCGCGACCAGGGGGTCCTGGGGTCGTACACCTTCACGCTCGGCTTCTCGTTGATCACCGTGATCCTGGTGAACATCCTCGCCTTCGCCCTGGCCCTGGGGCTGACCTCGAAGATCCGCTTCACCACCGCGCTGCGCACGATCTACGTGATCCCGATGGTCATCTCCGGCATCGTCATCGCCTTCGTGTTCCAGTACCTGTTCGCGAACACCGTGCCGGGCATGGGGCAGGCGATCGGCTCCGATGCGCTGTCCACCTCGATACTCGCCAACCCGGACTGGGCGTGGCTGTCGATCGTGATCGTCACCGCCTGGCAGTCGATCCCCGCCACGATGCTCATCTACATCGCCGGGCTGGTCACCATCCCCGGTGAGGTCTATGAGGCCGGTTCGATCGACGGCGCGACCGGTTGGCAGGCCATCCGGCACATCACGCTGCCGCTGGTCTCCGGATTCATCGTCATCAACACGATCCTCGGCTTCAAGAACTACCTCAATGCCTACGACATCATCGTGGGCCTGACCGACGGCGGCCCGGGCGTCGCCACCCGCTCCGTGGCGATGTCGATCTTCCGCGGGTTCGAAGGCGGCGACTACGCCTACCAGATGGCCAACGCGATGGTGTTCTTCCTGATCTCGATCGCCCTCGCACTCCTCCAGCTCCGCATCACCCGAGGAAGGACGGCGTTCTGATGAGCACTGCAACTCCCGCAGCTCCTGCAGCTCCAGCCAGCTCTGCCCCCACCACGCAGCCAGCGCGTCGGCGTCGCGGCGCTGTGGGACGTGACCGCGTCAACTGGCCCGTGACCGTCCTGCTCATGGTCGGCTCGCTGGCCGTGCTGGTGCCGCTGTTCGTCACGGTGAACATGTCGCTGAAGACGACCGAGCAGGCCGTCGACGGCAACGCCTTCAGCCTGCCGGACCCGCTGACGCTGACGAGCTTCGTCGAGGCCTGGAACCTCACGAACTTCCCGCGCGGCTTCGCGATCTCGATCTTCATCACCACCATCGCGGTGATCGGCGAGATCGTGATCTCGGCCCTGGCGGCGTATGCGATCGTGCGCAACTGGGACCGTCGCGCCTTCCGCTGGTCGTTCTTCTACCTGCTGGCCGCGATGTTCATCCCGTTCCCGGTGGTGGCTCTCCCCCAGATCCAGCTGACGGGCATGCTCGGGCTGGACAATCCGCTGGGTGTCGCGATCCTGCACATCGCCTTCGCCCTGGCGTTCAACACCCTGCTGTTCACAGCGTTCCTGCGTACCATCCCGCTCGAGCTCGAGGAGTCGATGCGGATGGACGGCGCCGGGACCTGGCAGGTGTTCTGGCGACTGATCCTGCCGCTGCTGGGACCGATGTGCGCGACCGTGGGCATCTTCGCGTTCATCGCCTCATGGAACGACTTCATGATGCCGTCGCTGATCATCTCGGATCCCACCCTGCAGACCGTCCCGGTGCTGCAGAACATGTTCCAGACCCAGTTCAGCAACAGCTACAACGTCGCCTTCGCCTCGTACCTGATGGCGATGGCGCCGGCGATCATCGTCTACCTGTTCGCGCAGCGCTGGGTGATGTCCGGCCTGACCCAGGGCGCCATCAAGTGAGCTCCCGGGCGCGGGCCGGCGACCGTCGGCCTGCGCCCCCATTCCCCTGACCGATACGACACCCCACCCGCTACGACCCGGAGGTCCTTCGACCGTGACCACTTCCCCTGTGACCGCTGCCGCCGCCCAGCAGGCCGACGCCGACTGGTGGCGCCAGGCATCCGTCTATCAGATCTACCCGCGCTCCTTCGCCGACGCCAATGGTGACGGCATCGGCGATCTGCGCGGCATCATCTCCCGCGTGCCGTACCTCGAGAAGCTCGGCGTGGAGGCGGTGTGGCTGAGCCCGTTCTATCCCTCGGCCCTCGCCGACGGCGGTTACGACGTGGACGACTTCCGGGACGTCGATCCGAAGATCGGCACTCTCGAGGAGTTCGACGAGATGGTCGCCGCTCTCCACGGCGTCGGCATCAAGTTGGTGGTGGATCTGGTCCCGAACCACACCTCGGACCGCCACGAGTGGTTCCGCGAGGCACTGGCCTCCCCGAAGGGTTCGAACGCTCGGGCGCGGTACATCTTCCGCGACGGCGAAGGGGAGAACGGCGAGCTGCCCCCGGCGGACTGGACCTCGATCTTCAACGGTCCGGCCTGGACCCGCGTGCCGGACGGCCAGTGGTACCTGCACAGCTTCGCGACCGAGCAGCCCGACCTCAACTGGAAGCACCCCGAGGTGCACGAGGACTTCACGCGCACGCTGCGGTTCTGGTCGGATCGCGGGGTCGACGGCTTCCGCATCGACGTCGCGCACGGCCTGGCGAAGGACCTGGGCGAGGTCCTCCCCAGCAAGGCCGAGCTGAAGGCGATGCCCAAGGACGGCACCCACCCGCTGTGGGACCGCGACGAGGTCCACGAGATCTACGCCGAGTGGCGTGCGGTGTTCAACGAGTACACCCCGGCGCGCACCGCCGTGGCAGAGGCGTGGGTGGAGACTCCGGAGCGCCGCGCGAAGTACGCCAGCCCCGAGGGCCTGGGCCAGGCGTTCAACTTCGACCTGATGGAAGCGGATTTCGACGCGACGCACTTCCGCGACATCGTCACCGACAACCTCGCCCAGTCCGCGAAGACCGGCTCCTCCACCACCTGGGTGTTCTCCAACCACGACGGGGTGCGCCACGCGACCCGCTACGGCCTGCCCCCGCGGGCCGGGCGCGAGGTGAAGCAGGGCGCGGAGTGGGTGCTCGCCGGCGGACCGGCCGACGGCATCGATCGTGAGCTGGGCCTGCGCCGGGCCCGGGCGGCGACGATGTTCGAGCTCGCCCTGCCGGGCAGCGCCTACCTGTACCAGGGCGAGGAGCTGGGCCTGCACGAGGTGGCGGAGATCCCCGATGCGCAGCGCCAGGATCCCTCCTTCTGGCGTTCCACCCCGGAGACGCGGGGCTGGGACGGCCTGGGCCGGGACGGCTGCCGCGTACCGCTGCCGTGGACCCGTGAGGGCGAGTCGTTCGGCTTCGGCAGCAACGGGGCTCACCTGCCACAGCCGGCCTGGTTCGGGGACTTCTCCGTCGAGGCGGAGGAGGGCGTCGAGGGCTCGACCCTCGAGCTGTACCGCGAGGCCCTGGCCCTGCGCCGGGAGCTGCAGAGCGCCGAGTCCCTCGAGTGGGACGAGTCGCTGTCCAGCGACGAGATCCTCGCCTTCGAGCGCCCCGGCGGCTGGCTGGACGTCACGAACTTCGGCGAGGCGTCGGTGGTCCTGCCCGAGGGTGAGGTGCTGCTGTCCAGCGCCTCCCTCGAGGCGAGCGAGGACGGCGACCTACTCCTGCCCGGCGCGACGACCGTGTGGATGCGCCGCATCGCCTGACCCCACCTCGAGGGGACGCCCCGGCCTGCTGCACGCAGCGGCCGGGGCGTCGTGCTGTCTGCGCCACCTTGCGGGCCCTTGCGCTCATGCGCTGCACGGGTATCTGATGGGCACACCACCCGCCCCGCTGCAGGAGGATCAGATGGAGAAGCTCGCCCGCACCCCCACCGCCACCGGCCCGGAATCGTGGTTCACGGGCCAGGTGCTGATGGATGCGATCCGCGGCCCGCGGGGTGAGTCCCGGGTGGCCATGAACCACGTGCACTTCGCTCCGGGTGCCCGGACGCACTGGCACTGGCATCCGGTGGGCCAGACCCTCTACGGGACCGACGGGGTGGGCCTGGTCGTCACCCGCTCCGGGGAGGTGCTCACCCTCGAGCCGGGCCGGACGGTGTGGATCCCGCCCAGGGAGGAGCACTGGCACGGCGCTCTGGCCACCTCGCTGATGTCCCACATCGCGGCGCAGGAGGCCGATGAGGAGGACGAGACCGTCATCTGGCTCGAGCCGGTCAGCGAAGAGGACTTCGCCCGGGCGAATGCGGCCGTGGAGACCTGAACCTGCTCTGCGCGAGGGCGCTTGCCGCATTTTTCGACCGCCCGTTCTGTCCACCTCTGACCTGGGCAGATACCGCCCAGGAGGCTGATCACGAGGGCTCGGGTGAGGTCGTCTCGCTGCTGATGCCTACTGTAGTGGGACCCGTCGGATAGCCCGCGGGATGCCCGACCGAAGGAGAACGCAATGCGCAAGGCCGTGCTTCCGATCAGTCTGACCACCCTGCTCCTGATCATCATCATCCTGCTGCTCGTGCTCTGAGGAGCACGCGCTCGCACGGCAGGAGCGGGCACCCTCTTCTCGAGCAGGGCATCGGCATCGCCGGTGCCCTGTTCGACGGGCCCGCTGCGAGAGACTGGCGGCATGGACGCCACAGACCTCTCCCCGGCATCGCCGAGCTCAGTCGCTGGATCGATGAGGGCAACCGGGGCCGCGATCCCGAAGCGGCGACCTGGGCGCGGCTGGCGAAGATCACCGAGGAGGCGGGCGAGGTGGTCGCCGCCCAGATCGGCGCCACCGGCCAGAACCCTCGCAAGGGCGTCACCCACACCGGAGCCGACGTCGAGGACGAGCTGCTCGACGTCGCCCTGACGGCCCTGGCCGCTCTCGAGCACCTGCGCGGCCATGACGAGCGCTCGCTCGAACTGCTCGCGGTCAAGCTCGAGGCCACTCTGCGCCGTGCGGGGCTGCGGGCCTGATCAGCTCTGGATCGGGGCCGCTTCAACCCATCTCGCCCGCTCCTCGGCCGACGGCGACCTCGGGATCGTGCCGAGCCCGTCCGGCGCGGGGATCGCTGCCAGCAACGCCTTGGTGTACTCCTGCTGCGGCTGGTTCCACACCTGCTCGGTGGGCCCCGTCTCGAGGATCTGGCCGCCGTACATGACCAGGGTGCGGTCGGCGATCCTGCGCACCACTGCGAGGTCGTGGGAGATGAACAGCATGCCGGCACCGACGTCGCTGATCAGAGTGCGCATCAGCTCGGCGACGCTGGTCTGCGTCGAGGCATCGAGCGCGGAGATCGGCTCGTCGGCGACCAGCAGGCGGGGCCGCGCCGCGAGTGCGCGCGCGATCGCGATGCGCTGCTTCTGGCCGCCGGAGAACTGATGGGGCATCTTCCGCAGGTCCTCGGGATCCAGGCCCACTCGTTCCATCCACTCCTGCGGGGTGGAGCCCTCGGCGCCGCGCTCCCGTGCGGTGCGGATGCCGTCGCTGATCTGCTCGCCGATGGCCCGGCGGGGGTTCAGGGAGGTCGAGGGGTCCTGGAAGACCATCTGGATGCCGGTGAGATGCCGGGGGCGTCGACGGATCCCGAGGGGCGTCACGGGCTCGCCGTCGAAACGGATCTCGCCGTCGGCCGCCTTCTCGATCCCGGCCACGGCCCGAGCGACGCTGGACTTCCCGCTGCCGCTCTCCCCCACCAGCGCCACGGTCTCCCCGGCGGAGATCTCCAGGGAGACGTCGCGGACGGCGAGGACCGGCGGGCTGCCCGGGTAGCGGACAGTGACGTCACGGGCCTGGAGGACGATGTGCTCAGACATCGCGATCACTTCCCTTCGTCGCCGCTGCGGCAGGCTCGACCTCATCGGCCCCGCCTGTATCGGGTGCTGTTCCCGGCGCATCGTCCCGCGCACCGGGCAGCGCGTCGAGGAGGGAGCGGGTGTACTCGTCCTGCGGGGCATGGAACAGCTGGTGGCGCGGAGCGCTCTCGACGATCCTGCCCTGCCGCATCACGGAGACGTCATCCGCGATGGCGCTCATGACGCCGAGGTCGTGGGTCACCAGCAGCACCGCGAGATCGCGTTCCTCCGTGAGGCCGCGCAGCAGCTGCAGGATCCCCGCCTGCACCGTCACGTCGAGGGCCGTGGTGGGTTCGTCGGCGAGGAGGACCTCGGGGTCGCAGGCCAGGGCGCTCGCGATCGAGATGCGCTGGCGCTGGCCGCCGGAGAACTGGTGGGGGTAGCGGCGCAGCGCATGCTCGGGATCGGGCACCTGCACCCGCTCGAGCAGCTCGATCACATGCTTGTTCGCAGCGTCCCGGGACAGGCGCAGGTGGGTGCGCACGTGGTCGGTGAGCTGGCGGCCGATGGTCAGCTGGGGGTGCAGGGAGGTGGAGGGGTCCTGGAAGACCATCGCGATGCGGCGGCCGCGGATCCGGTTCAGCTGGCGGCGGCGCATCCCGAGGATCTCCGCCTCCCCAGCCGGATCGAGCCACCGGTCTCGGCGTGCGCCGGCAGCAGGCCGAGCATCGCGAGCGAGGTGAGGGTCTTGCCCGATCCGGACTCGCCCGCCAGGCCGTGGATGCGCCCGGCGGTGAGGTCGAGGGATATCCCGCGCACCAGCGGGCGGCCGATGGAGATGGTGAGGTCGCGGACGCTGAGTACCGGGGTCATTGTACGGTCTCCTTCTTCACGGCGCGCCGCTTCCGGGCGACCGCTCCCACGGAGTTCGGGTCCATCGTGTCGCGCAGGGAGTCACCGATGAAGTTGAAGGCCATCACCACCGTGAGGATCGCCAGGCCCGGGAAGACCCCGAGCCACCAGGCATCGAAGTTGCTGATCGCTCCCGAGATCATCGAGCCCCATTCCGCGGTGGGCGGCTGGGCGCCGAGCCCCAGGAAGGACAGCCCGGACAGCAGCAGGATCGCGGTGCCGATGTCGAGGGTGGCGAGCACCAGCAGCGGCCCGCCGATGTTGGGCAGGATGTCCACGAGCAGGCTGCGCAGCGGCGAGACGCCCAGCATGCGACCGGCGATGACGTAGTTCTGCGAACGCAGTCCCAGCACGATGCTGCGGGTGACGCGGGCGTACTGCGGCCACGAGACCACGATCGCGGCGATGACTGCGTTGTACAGGGACGGCCCGAGGGAGGCTGCGATGACCATGGCCAGGATGACCGTGGGAAACGCCATCACCAGGTCGGTGAGGCGCATCAGCACCTCATCGACCCAGCCGCCGAAGTATCCGGCAACAGCGCCGACGACGGTGCCGATCACGAGCGCCGCGGCCACCAGGGCCAGGGCGAGCGGGATCGTGACCGTCGCGCCGGTCATCAGGCGGGAGAACACGTCGCGGCCGTTGACGTCGGTGCCCAGCAGGGCCTCGCCGCCCGGCGCCTGCAGTCGCGGGAGCTCCTGCGCGATGGGATCGAAGGGTACCCAGAGGTGTGCGGTGAAGGCGATGAGCACCCAGATCAGCGCGATCACCGCACCGACCACGCCCAGCGGGGAGCGGAATGCCTGCCTCCAGCGCGCGGCGGGGCGCGCCACGGGCGTCTCTGCGAGTCCGGCGGCCGGGCCGGTGACCGGCTCCTGCGCCGGGGCGCCGTCCTGCGGCTTCTCTGTCGGAACGCTCATCCCAGCCTCACCCTCGGATCGAGGATCGTACAGGATGTCGACCACGAAATTGATCCCGATGTAGATCATCCCGACGATGAGCCCGACGCCCATGATGCCCGGCAGATCCAGATTGGAGGCCGAGGTGTAGGCGTAGGTGCCCAGCCCCGGCCATGCGAAGACGGACTCCACCAGGACAGTGCCGGAGAGGAGCGCCCCGAAGGCCACGCCGACCACGGTGAGGATCGGCAGCGACGCTCCGCGCAGCACGTAGTCCAGCACGATCCGGGTGCCGCTCAGGCCACGGGCCCGGGCCGCGCGCACATAGTCCACCGAGAGCACCTCGAGCACGGAGGTGCGCACGAAGCGGGTCAGCATCCCGATGGTGACCAGCGACAGCACCAGGACCGGCAGGGCGAGGTGCGCGAGCGCGTCGAAGAAGCCGACGGGATCACCGTTGAGGATGTAGTCCACGGTGTACAGCCCCGTCAGGCGGGGCGGCGGCGTGATCGTCGGGGAGATCCTGCCGGAGCCCGGCGCGATCCCCAGCTGGAGGAAGAACACGTAGAACGCGACCATGGCGAGCCAGAACGTGGGGATGCTCAGCCCGATCAGCGTCACCACCCGCACCACCTGATCGGTCACCAGGCCCCGGCGGTAGGCGGCGAGGGTGCCCAGCACGATGCTCACCGCGAGGCTGAGCACGATCGCCAGGAGCGCGATCTCGATCGTCGCCGGCACCGCTGTCGCGAGATCCGACAGCACGGGCTGCCCTGTCACGAGAGAGACTCCGAGGTCACCGCTGAAGAGGTTCTTCATGTAGATCACGTACTGGATGACCAGCGGCTCATCGAGGCTGTGCTCACGGATGAACGCCTCGCGGGTCTCCGGGTTCTGGGAGGCGCCCTCGCCGAGAGCGGCGGAGACCGGATCCCCGGGCACCAGGTTCGTCAGCGCGAAGGTGACCATGGTGACGCCGAGCAGGATCAGCAACGAGGTGCCGATCCGTCGGGCCAGGTAACCGATCAGGGGCGAACGTGTGCGCGCCTCTCGAGTGGTGCTGCTCATCAGCGGATCAGGAGGCCGGGGCGATGTCGCCGATAGCCATGTCCCACAGCGAGTTGTACACCGCACCGTCGACCTCCGCGGAGGCGGCGATGTTGCGCGCGGGCACGATCAGGGGAACGAACGGGCCGGCTTCCTGCATCGCTGCGGCGAAGGCAGTGAAGTCCTGCTCGCGCTGGTCGGGATCGGTGGCGCTGACCGCTGCGGCGGCGAGCTCGGCGATCTCCGGATCCGCCTCGGTCTCCCAGCCTGCGCGCAGGCCGACGGCCTGGCCCGGGCCGAAGGGCAGGAAGTTCGCGGAGTCGGCGTAGTCCGGGCCCCAGAACCACAGGCCGAAGGCCTCGCGGCCGCTGACGTAGGCGTCGAGCTCGGTCGCGAACGGTGCCGGTGCGAGCTCGACCACGAGGTCGATCTCCTTCAGCTGGGCCTGGATGCGCTCGGCGACGGGGTGAACTCGACCCCGCCCACCGGGTAGTCGTTGGGGAACTGGAGTCGCAGGGTCTGCCCGTCGTACCCGGCCTCGGCCAGAGCGGCCTTCGCGCGGTCGAGGTCGCGGACTGCACCCTCGGGCAGTGCACCCTCGAAGCCGGGCGGGATCACGCCGGTGGCCTGCACCGATCCGGTCCCTGCGAGTTCGAGCAGGGAGTCGTAGTCCAGCGCGTACCGGATGGCTTCGGCGAGCTTGACGTTCGCCAGCTCCTCGGCGACGTCCGAGGACTGGTTCAGCAGCAGGAACAGGCTCTGCCCGGACGGCACGGAATCCACCACGAGGCCATCCCCGAGGCCGGCGACCTGGTCGCCGTTCAGATCGAGGGCGACCATGGTGTCGCCACCCTGGAGGTTCATCAGCTGGGTGGCGCTCTCCGAGACGTTGCGGATCACGACGCGGCTGTAACCGGCGCGAGCCGACCCCTTGTACTCGGGGTTCGCGGCCAGCACCACCTGGCTGCTCAGGTCGAGCGTCTCCAGGATGTACGGGCCGGAGCCGCCGGCGGAGGCGCCGTTGAGGAAGTCCTGGGCGGTGTCGGAGCCGTCGGTCGCCCCACCGTTCTCGGTGACGACGGCGGAGTTGACGATGCCGAGTGCGGGGTTCGCGAGGATCGCGGGCAGCTGCAGCATCGGCGCCTCGGTCGTGAACAGGATCGTTGCGTCATCGACCTTCTCGACAGAGATCCCGGCGAGGAGGAAGTTGGGCTTGGCATCGGTCATCCCCTGCACACGCTGGATCGTGAAGACCACGTCATCAGCGGTAATCGGGGCACCGTCGGAGAAGGTGCGCCCCTCGGCGAGGGTGAAGGTGAACTCGGTCGCCTCCTCGTTCTGCTCCCACGAGGCCAGGCCGGGGACGGGCGTGCTGACGTCGGAGCCCTCGAAGTCGACCAGGGGCTCGTAGATCGCCTTGGCGACCATGTTGCCGGTGGGGTCGTAGGTGTGCCCGGGGTCGCCGGTCTCGATGGAGAACGCGGTGTCGATCACGAGCGTGCCACCCCGGTCGCCTCACCGTCGGTGCCGGCGCCGTTGCCGGAGCTGCCGGAGTTGCCGCCGGAGCAGGCGCTGAGGGTCAGCGCGGCCGCGCCACCGGTGACGAGAAAGGTACGACGAGTAGGCAGCATCTTCGGCTCCTGCGATCTGAGGAAGGATCGGGACACCGGCACGACCGGCATTCGCATCAATCATTGGACGAGTTCAGCAACAGTGACACAATCAACAACGATCCGTCCACCAGTGGTCGCCTATCGAGACCAGACCGTAGCCCTCGAACGCCAGGAGTCGACACAATGTCCAACAAGCAGGCGAACCCTCCCGGGAACTCTGGACGAAATGCGCCGATAGACGCCGTCAGCACTCAGATCCTGGAGATCCTCCGCGTGGATGGCAGGATCTCGATGGCGGCCCTCGCCGAGAAGGTCGGCATCTCGCGCGCGACGGCCTACTCCCGCCTCGAGCAGCTCACCAGCGACGGCGTGATCACCGGCTACTCCGCACGAGTGGACGCTGAGAAGGCGGGGCTGTCCATCTGCGCGCTCGTGTTCGTCACCGTGCATCCGCAGACCTGGCCGCAGTTCCGCGAGCGCGTGATCGCGATGCCGGACGTCGAGTACTGCGCCATCACCACCGGAGAGCACGACGCGATGCTGCTGGTGCGCGCCACGGACGTCAGCCACATCCACGAGTTCACCACCGGCGTGATCGCCCTGCTGCCGCAGGTGCGCACGGTGGTCAGCGTGGTGGTGCTGGACGAGGTGGTGAGGAAGCCCTACGTCCTGCCCTCGGACATCCCCGAGCGACCGGAGGCGTCGCGGCTCGGCATGACCCGCTGGACCCCGGCCGCGCAGGGACGGGACTCCTTCGGCCCCCGGTGATCGCGGGCCCGCTCGACCCGGAGAGGGTCAGCGCACCTCGGCGCAGACGCTGAGCTGCGGCTTGCCGTGCATTTCGTAACGCTCGACCAGGCGGAGCGCGCCATCCTCGTCCTGCTGGATCTCGCTGCGCCCCTCCCCCGTCACCACGCGGCCGCCGTTCACGAGGACGTGGACGAAGGAGATCGCGATCTCGTCACCGGTGCGGGTGCCGACGCAGCGGCCGAAGGTCACGGTGTCGCCGGTGTACTCGCCCCAGATCACGCCATCCTGCTCGTGATAGCGGAATTCGCTCGGCGACTCGGGATCGACGGCGGACGTGGTGGAGGAGACCATCCGGAACAGGCGACCGTCGAGCGAGGGCAGCAGGGCAGGCGCGGGCTGTGCAGTGGAAGTCATGGCGACGAGTATGCGGGGACGCCGCAGGAACCACACATTCGCACCAGCAGGTTCCGACAGGCGGGACGGGCCTGGTCAGGGATAGGCGATGAAGTCGAGCTCTTCGAATTCTGAGACTTCGCTCTGCCAGCGGGTGGCGACGAACTCCTGGTGGGCGTCGCTCCGGTCATACGCGGTGTAGCTCGCATCATCCTCGAAGCTCATCGCGAACTGGAAGCGGTAGCTGCTCTTCGGGCTGACCTGTCGGGAGACGGTGAAGTCGTGCACTCCGTCGATCGCGCGCAGCAGGGTCGAAGCACTGGCGAGGAACTCCCGCTCCTCCGCGGAATCGGGAGCGTGGACGAGCGAGAAGGAGACGGTGTGCCGGATCATTGCCACACCCTACTTAGCCTTGTGCGCAGATTCGCCCAAGGTTGCACCCAAGCAGGTCCCACGGCTCCCAGATTGCGGTCGAGGGAGCAGGTTCGCGGCAATCGCCGCCCGGTAGGCCACCCATGCGCAGCGTGCACCACAAGAATTTGGGGCGAGGGACTGAAGGAATGGGGAGAGGGAGAATGCCCGATCAGCACAGCGAAAGCGGACCACGTGCAGCTCGGCCACGAGGCTCGAGCCTGTTGGGCAAAGGCCTTACGTGCCTCTTCCTCGGGGCAGAAAGTCACCTCCGCCCGAGCACTGGAGGCTACCGCGCCGCCCAATACAGCGCGCTTCCGAGCATTCAACCGGGCGAGCAGTCTGGGTACCGGAGAATTCTGGGGTGGTAATCGAGGCCCGACGTTTTCGCCCGGTGACCCTCACCCCTGGTCACCGACGAGCTTCTCTCCCAGCTCGGTACGGCGGTAATGGACCTCGCGTCCCGTGCGAGCGCGATGCACGAGCCCGGCGCCCTCGAGCACGGAGAGGTGCCCGCCGACGGTGCCGAGCGCATACCCGAGTTCGGCGTGCAGTTGGGAGGGAGTAGCCGGAAGGTCCAGCGACAGCAGCACTGCGGCTCGCCCAGTGCCGAGCAGCCTTCCGAGCGCCTTCCCCGTGCGTGGAGAAACTGCGGCGCGCGAGCCCCGTGCCCCATAGACGAGGGCGACGCCGACAGGACCATCACAAGTCCACCTACCCCTGACCTGCGTGGTCGGGACGAAACAGAGGTGTGAGGAAACGGTGAGGCTGCGGTCCGTACGGCGGGAGACGAGCAGCGCGTCGGGGTCCTCCCAGGCAACATCACGGGCGATACCGTCCACCGCCCCTGCCCAGCCAGTCGTGCCGATCAGCGCAGTGCGGAACGCGATCTCACGACGCAGGATCCGCTGCCGGCGTGGCCAGTCCGCTGAGATCAGTTGATCCCACGCCGAGCCGAGCACGGCCGCGATCCGACCTGGGAGGTCCGGTGCGGCGAGCCATGCCGTCTGCTGCGGTGTCCACGCGGCGTTGATCGAGTCCTCGATGGTGCTCACGGCGGCCTGCGGATTCCACGCGGCGATCTGGGCAAGCTCGTCGACGAGCCGCACATCCCCGGTTGCAGGCGGTGCGAGACCAACCAGGTCAGGGAACCACTTAGTGTGCGCGATGAGGTCGGTGAAAGCAGAGTTCAACGCGTCCGCGGTGCGCCAGCGGTGGAAGGCGACGAGGTCGAGCCCCTCGGTCCGAGAAGGGTCAGAGGATACCTCCGGACGAGCGCGCCGCGGCTCCTCGAGAGCGGTCACTCCGCTGGCGAGTGCCCCGACCAGCTCTGCAAGCGGAGAGACGACGAACCGCGTGCGCGCGAGTGCGCCGGGCGTGAGCACGAACCGCATGAACAGGTCCTTTCGTTTGGAGGCGAAAGCCTATGGGTCAGTATGAGGGTCGCCCACGATGATGTGATGCCGCCACCTTCAGATGTTTCCCCGTCATTACCCGCCTCCCCATGGACCCCCGCCTTCACTCGCTTCTTCCTTGCCCAATGCCTCTCATGGTTGGGCAGCTCGATGACACCGGTCGCGCTGAGCTTCGGAGTGCTTCGCGCAACAGGCTCCACCACCGACCTTGGCCTGGTCCTCGCCGCCAACACGATCCCGATGGTCGCGCTGCTGCTGGTAGGAGGCGTCGTGGCAGACAGAGTGCCTCGCCGGGCGCTGCTGACCTTCACCCACTTGGTCGCGGGTCTCGCCCAGGCGGGCAGCGCAATGTGGTTCCTATTGGGTGTCCAGGCACTTCCGTTGCTGCTGGTAGCGGCAGCACTGAATGGCTTCGCTTCGGCATTCACGGCGCCGGCGCTCCGTGGCATCATTACCGACCTGGTTCCGCATGACGCGATCGGCCGTGCGAACGCCGTACGTATCACCTCACGGAACCTCACCCGGATGCTCGGCCCCGCTGCTGCGGGCCTTTTGGTCGCCGTCGCGAATGCTGGCTGGGCCCTCGCGATCGACGCGGCCTTCCTGCTTCTTGCCTCCGCAGTCCTCGCCACTATCCCGAACGCCGACGCTGCCCGTCCGTCGGCTCATGCTTCTGCCCGCCCTGACCTACTTCGTGTCGGCGCCGCTCTCCGCACCTTCGTGACGGATACAAGCGGCGGGTGGCGCGAGTTCACCAGTCACCGCTGGCTTTGGCTCGTGACCTTTTCGTTCACGGGGATGAACGTGCTGATCGGAGGGATCTGGCTGGTGCTCGGCCCGGTCAGTGCAGAGGACACCATCGGGGCCGCCGGCTGGGGTTCCTGCTTGCGGCGCGGGCGGTCGGCCAGGTGTGCGGCGGGGCCCTCGCCTACCGCTTCTCACCGAGTCGGCCGATGGTCGCGGCGCTGCTGATGCCAATGCCGTACGCAGCGCTGTTCGCGGCGCTCGCTGCCGGGAGCGGCCTGCCGCTTCTGCTCGTGCTAGCGGCACTGGCCGGGATCGGTTCTGCGGTCGAGAGCGTTCTGTGGGAGACAGCCCTGCAACATCGGGTCGCTCGCGAGGCGCTCTCCCGCGTGGCTTCGATCGACATGCTCCTCAGCTTCGCCTCGGTGCCGGCGGGGCAGCTCATCGCCCCCATGGCCGCAGCTCTGCTGGGTGTGCCATTCACCCTCGCGATCGGTGCCGGCCTGTGCGTCGCAACTCTGCTTGCGCCGCTCATTTCGGCCGAGGTTCGCGGCCTGCGCCGAGTTCCAGCTCCTGCCTGAGTGCCGCACGAGATCGCGTCGTCGCGAGACACCATTTCTCGGCAAGAGCTGGCGCCTACACGCGCTGCCACCAGGCGCATAGGTAAACGCATCCTGGGTAAGGCGCAGGCGATCGGAATCGGCGGCACCACAGCACACTTGCTCCGCTTAGGGATGAAGCTGCCCCCATGCAGCCGCGTTGCTGCCAATGCTGCTGCCAAACCCGGTTCGAAGACCTTCCCCTAGGGGAACTTCTCCGGCCCGACCAGCAGTGGGCCCGGAGGGGATCGAACCCTCGACCCGCGGATTAAAAGTCCGATGCTCTACCACTGAGCTACAGGCCCGTGCCCGACGAGCGGGCCAGACCATCCTAATGGCGCGCAGACCGTTTGCTGACACAGCCCGCCCACTGAACGCGGCAGGCAGCAGTGCTCCTACGATGACTGCGTGCACAGCGACTCCCCTGCCCTCGTGACTCTGGCCGACATCCGTGCGGCGGCGCAGCGGATCGACGATCTCGTCCTGCGCACCCCGGTGATCGAGGTGCCGCATCCCGAGGATCCCGACCGGACCCTTCTGTGCAAGGCAGAGTCGCTGCAGCCCACCGGGGCGTTCAAGCTGCGCGGCGCCTACAACGCGATCGTGCAGGTGATCGATACGGCCCGTGAGAACGGGATCGTCGCGCAATCCTCGGGGAACCATGCGCGCGCGGTCGCGTGGGTGGCGCGCAGGCTCGGCCTCGATGCCGTGATCGTGATGCCGGAAGCGGCGCCGCAGCCGAAGATTGATGCGGTGCGGGCCCTCGGTGCGCGCGTCGATGTCGTCCCGAACTCGCAGCGGGACGAGCGTGCCGCACAGCTCGTCACTGAACGCGGCAGTGCGCACATCCCTCCCTATGACGATGAGCGGATCATCGCCGGCCAGGGAACAATCGGACTCGAACTGCTCGAGCAGGTCACCGACGTCGAGGTGATCCTCGTGCCGATCTCCGGAGGCGGGCTCATCTCCGGGATCGCCACCGCCGTGAAGTCGCTGCGCCCCGAGGTGAAAGTGATCGGTGTCGAACCGGAGCTCGCGGCCGACGCCCAGCAGAGCCTGCGCAGCGGGGAGCGCGCCACTTGGGACGTGCTCGACACCTATCGGACCATCGCCGACGGCCTGCGCACCCCTTCCCTCGGCGAGCGCACGTGGCCGCATGTGCGCCGCTACGTGGACGACATCGTCACCGTGAGCGAGGAGCAGATCCTCGACGCCGTGCGGCATCTAGCGATTGCCGGGCGCCTGGTCGCTGAGCCCTCCGGCGCGGTCACCACCGCCGCGTGGCTCACCCAGGAGCTGCCGGCCGGGAAGACCGTGGCAATCATCTCCGGCGGCTCGACCGATCCCACTCTGCTGGCGCGGATCCTGGAGTCACCCCGCCTCTGAGAAGGCTGCGCCGCGCACCGCTGAGCGACACATCCGTCGGGCCTCGGGGCGGGCCGAGTGGGAGCGCGCCTCGGTGCTCCACTTCGCACGGATGCTCCCCCGCGTCGCCTCGGCGCTCTCCCGGGAGCGATCGACGAGAACGTCACCACCCTGGACCAGGCGCAGCGCATGGAGATCGCCGCTTCCGGGCTGTCGGCGCCGCTGGGGCTGGGCGCGCGATGCGGCTCAGCGCCGCCGATCGGCCCGCAGAGTTCCTCCCGGGCCGCGTTGACCCTGGTGCTGGAGCCGGTAGTGGAGCTGCTCGGTGATTCGCTCCCCGAGCAGGGGCAGCACCGAGTCGCGGAACTGGCTGCTCTGCTCGCCGCGGCGGACGACCAGCAAGCGTCACCCCCTCCCTGCAGCGCCCTGCCGTCGGCAGCGGCCGATAAAGGAGCTCGATCAGCGGGCCGCAGTGCGAGGTGTGCAGCCGCGGCCACGGCTGCGAAGCGGTCCCACCGCGGCGCTCACCACCTCCGGAGCGCACCGGGCAGCGGTCTGAGACCACTGCCCGGTGCGTGCCGTCGACTGCCCGAGCCCCGACGGTATGAGAATCACTCAGCTTGGCGAGGTCTCCCGCTGACGCTGGTAGTCGCAGACGTCCTCGCTCTCCCAGACCTCGACGTTCTTGATCTCCGGCAGGTCGGAGGCCAGGAAAGATCGGATCGAGGCCCTGGGCGCGTTGAGCGTTGTAGTGGCGCAGCAGCTTGAGCGCCGTGGGGGTGAGGATCGCGATCACCACGAGGTTGATCAGGGCGATGAACACCATGCTCACCCCTGCGATCGTCCAGGCGAGGTCCACGGCGATCACGGAGCCGATGAACACCAGTGCCACCACGGCGGCACCGAAGGCGATGTGCCAGCCGCGCTTCGCGGTCAGGAAGTGCATGTTCGCCTCGCCGTAGGAGAAGTTGCCCAGCACCGAGGTGAAGGCCAGCAGGAACATGATCATGGCGAGCAGGACCGCGGCCCAGCTGCCGAGGTTGGAGGCGAGGGACTCCTGCACC
Source organism: Brachybacterium sp. Z12 (assembly GCF_014400405.1). GTDB lineage: Bacteria > Actinomycetota > Actinomycetes > Actinomycetales > Dermabacteraceae > Brachybacterium. The sequence goes on from NZ_CP060496.1 coordinate 2,758,531, forward strand.
ATCACCAGACCCTCACCGCCTGTGGAGACGTCCGGGAAGGAAACCAGCACGATGAAGGCGGTGATCGAGCAGATCAGCAGGGTGTCGAAGTAGACGCCGAAGGTCTGCACCAGGCCCTGCTTGACGGGGTGGCTCACCGAGGCGGTGGCGGCGACGTTGGGGACCGAGCCCATGCCGGCCTCGTTGGAGAGCATGCCGCGTTGAACGCCGTTGACGATCACGGCGCCGAAGCCGCCGCCGATGACGGCCTGCGGGTTGAACGCCTCGGTGACGATCTGGCTGAGCACGCGGGGAAGCTCGCCGAGGTTCATGCCGACAATGACGATGCCGATGACCAGGTAGATCAGCGCCATGATCGGGACCATGCTCTGCGCGACGCCGGCCACGCGGCGCATGCCGCCGAAGATGATGCCTGCGGTGAGCATGGCCAGCAGCACGCCGAGCACGATCGGCAGCCAGGGCAGCCCCTCGGGATCGGTGTAGACGGCGACGGCGCCGGTGATGGCGTCGACGATGGTGTTGGCTTGCAGCGAAGTGAAGGCGAAGGCGAAGCAGAAGATGAACAGCACGGCGAAGAAGGCACCGAACCCGCGACTGCCCAGCCCGCGGTGGATGTAGAAGGCGGGACCGCCCTTGTAGGTGTCATCGGCGCGGGTCTTCCACAGCTGGGCGAGGGTGGATTCGATGAAGCTCGCGGCACCGCTGACCACGCACATGATCCACATCCACAGCACCGCACCGGGCCCGCCCAGGAAGATCGCACCGGCGACGCCGGAAACGTTGCCGGTGCCCACCCGCGCGGCAGCGGAGATGGAGAAGGCCTGGAAGGCGCTGAGCGACTTGGCCCGCTCGGTGCGGCCGCGCTTGCCGTCGACCTCCTCGCGCTGCGCCTTCTGGGTGATGGCTCCGAACATCGCCGGGATCATCCGCAGCTGCACGGCCCCGGAGCGGATCGTGAAGTACACGCCGAGCCCGATGACCACCGGCATCCCGGCCCAGGTCCAGAGCCAGCCCTCGGCATTTCCGAGGAACTCGTTCAGTGATTCGAGGGGGTTCATGGACAGAACCGTAGCCGGAGTGAGCCAGCGCACCTCAACGCCGCGGCTCTCCGCGCCGACCTGACGGCCTCTGAACTCCCGCGCGACTCCCGCGCGCGAGGATTGTGTCCCGCATCGCGGTCACGTGACGCACGCCACATCACGGCGTATCGAGGCGCAGAAAACGCCTGATCACAGGCGCCATCACCCCAGGTCGCCATGAATAGCCCACGGTTGTCCGACAATCCGATCCACGGATACCTGACAGTCACAGTTGCATCACGACACTCCGAGGGAGGACCCCCGAGCACCCCCGGGGGCTCCACAAGCGTCGCTGCTCTCGATACCGTTGACGGCGATATGGGCCAGTTGATGACGCACAGCGCAGACCACCAGTCCACCACCGAGCAGATGACCGGACCAGGCTCCGACCTGGAATTCCGCCCTCCCACGATGGAGGACGGCGCCGCCATGTGGCGGATCGCCCGCGACAGCGGCACGCTCGATCTGAACACTTCCTACGCCTACCTGGTCCTGTCCCGCGACTTCGCGGACTCCTCGCGCCTCGTGCTGCATGACGGGGAGCCGGTCGGCTTCGCCCTCGGCTACCTCCGCCCCACCGCGCCGGACCGTCTGTTCCTCTGGCAGATCGCCGTGGACGAGTCCCAGCGGGGGCGCCGCCTGGCTGCCCGCCTGCTCGACTCGCTGCTGGAGGGCCTGCCGCAGGTGACCACGCTCGAGACCACGATCACCGAGGACAACGCCGCATCCCAGCGACTGTTCGCCTCCTTCGCGGAGCGTCACGGCGCCGAGCACCGCATCGAGCCGCTGCTGACCGAGGCCCATTTCCCGGACCCCGGGCACGGCGCCGAGCTGCTGCACGTGATCAGCGGGCTGCACGCCGGGAGCTGAGCCTCCGGACCCTCACGAGTCACCCCCGTCGGCACGGGCGCCCCAGCGCGCCCTGATGCCGCCCACGAACCACTGAACCACCACCCAGGAGATGTCATGACTATGACCGCACCGACCGAGACCGCTGCGAAGCCCGAGCTGACCGATGAGGTCAGCGCCCCCACCGTCGACCCGATCGAGCTCGAGTCCGGCGTTCGCAGCTACTCCCGCGGCTGGCCCGCCGTGTTCACCCACGCCAAGGGCTCCGTCCTGACCGCCGAGGATGGCAGCGAGTACATCGACTTCTTCGCCGGCGCCGGCACCCTGAACTACGGGCACAACCACCCCGAGCTCAAGAAGGTCGTCATCGACCACTACCTCGAGGACCGGGTCGTGCACGGCCTGGACATGTTCACCGATGTGCGCCGGACCTTCCTGCAGACCTTCGACGAGAAGATCCTGAAGCCGCGCGGCCTGGACTACAAGGTTGCCTTCCCCGGCCCCGGCGGCACGAACGCCGTCGAGGCGGCGCTGAAGCTGGCCCGCAAGGTCACCGGCCGCGAGTCCGTCGTGAGCTTCACCAACGGCTTCCACGGCATGACCCTCGGCGCCCTGTCCGTCACCGGCAACTCGATGAAGCGCGGCGGCGCCGGGATCCCCTGGTGCACTCCACGCCGATGCCGTTCGACGACTACTTCGGTCAGATCGTCCCGGACTTCATGTACTTCGAGCGCCTGCTCACCGACGGCGGCAGCGGCCTGAACAAGCCCGCTGCGGTGATCGTCGAGGCCGTCCAGGGTGAAGGCGGCATCAACGCCGCCCGCGCCGAGTGGCTGCGCGGCCTCGCGGACCTCTGCAAGAAGCACGAGATCCTGCTGATCGTCGATGACATCCAGATGGGCTGCGGCCGCACCGGCCAGTTCTTCAGCTTCGAAGAGGCCGGCATCGAGCCGGACATGGTGACCCTCTCGAAGTCCATCAGCGGCTACGGCCACCCGCTCGCGCTGACCCTCATCAAGCCCGAGCTGGACATCTGGGAGCCGGGCGAGCACAACGGCACCTTCCGCGGCTTCGCCCCCGCCTTCGCGACCGCCACCAAGGCGATCGAGCTGTTCTGGAGCGATGACGAGCTCGAGAAGTCGACCATCGCCAAGGGCGCCTACGTCGAGGGCCGCTTCAACCAGATCGCTGCGCGCTTCCCCGAGCACGAGCTGGTCGTCAAGGGTCGCGGTCTCGCCCGTGGTCTGCAGATGCCCAGCGGTGAGATCGCCGGGAAGATCGCCGCACGCGCCTTCGAGGAGGGCCTGCTGCTGGAGACCTCCGGCCCCTCCGACGAGGTCGTGAAGCTGCTGCCGGCCCTGACCATCCCCGATGAGCTGCTCACCCGCGGCCTGGACATCATCGAGGACGCGATCAACGAGGCTCTCTCCGCCTGATCGCCCCCACACTCCGTCGGCCCGCGCCCACGAGGGTGCGGGCCGACGCCCTGCGCGCATGCGCAGACCTCTGAACCTGGAACCTCCACGGAAGGACATCTCATGCTCGTTCGCTCGCTCGCCGAGATCGAGGACACCGACGCCGACATCAAGTCGGACAACTGGCGCTCCAAGCGCATCATCCTGGCCAAGGAGGGTGTGGGCTTCTCGGTCCACGAGACCACCCTGTACGAGGGCACGGAGAGCTTCTTCTGGTACGCCAACCACATCGAGGCAGTGTTCATCACCCATGGTGAGGGCGAGATCGAGGATCTGGCCACGGGCGAGGTCCACCAGCTCGCCCCGGGCACGCTCTACCTGCTGAACGATCACGACAAGCACAAGGTGCGGGTCCGCAAGGAGATCCGCTGCGTGTGCGTGTTCAACCCGCCGGTCACCGGCCGCGAGGTCCACGACGAGAACGGCGTGTACCCGCTGATCACCGAGGACGCCTGAGTCCCGGACGACGAATGACGGGGCCCGGCAGGATCACGATCCTGCCGGGCCCCGTCATGTCGTGGGGTGGCCGATCAGCGGCGGCCGCTCCCCCGCTCAGGCCTTGCGCTTGCGCACGATCAGCAGGATCACGCCGATCGCCAGCAGCAGGAAGCCGAGTGCACCGCCACCGATGGCGAGCAGGACCCCGCCGACCCCGGCGAAGACGCCACCGATCGACACCGGCGGGCCCACAGCGATCGGGCCGTCGCTGCAGTCGATGCTGTACTCGCCGGCTTCCTCGGCGGTGAAGGAGTCGATGGAGACCCAGTTGGTCTCACCGTCGCCGATGCTGCTGCTCTGCGAGGTGCCCGCACCGACCGCGGGCCCGTCCACGGTGCAGGTCGGGCTCTGAGCACCCTCTTCGGCATAGATCTGGTAGGTCTCGCCGGCGTCGGCGCTGATGGTCCCGCTGCCGCCGCTGAACTCCTCGAGCTCACTGAGGTCCCCGGCGATGCCGCCGATGCCGATGACCGCGAGCACCACGCCGATGATCACGCTGAGCGCCAGGATCACCGACCCCAGGATGATGAGGATCTTCGGCGCCTTGGAAGGCTTCTTCACCGCAGCGGAAGCGCCGCCGTAGGGGCCGGGTGCGCCCGGAGAGGGCATGCCTCCCTGCGCGGGGAAGCCGTGCTGAGGGGAGAGCGGACCGCTGGGCTGCGAGGAGGAGGGAGGCTGGGTCACGAGATGCTCCTGGTTCGGGGCGTCGGAGGCGGGACGGGGCAAGGCTATCGCCCTGCACCCGGCCCAAGTGACCGCGATGCCCTGCGACCGCCGGTCCGCCTAGACTTCGAGCTATGACCGATCCCCTCGTCCTCGCCGCCGATGTCGAGACGGAGCTGGTCGAGAAGCGTTCGCGGTTCCTCACACGGCTGCATCGGGTCCAGGACGTCGAACAGGCTGATGTCCTGCTGCGCACGGCCCGTGCGCAGCACCCGGATGCCCGCCACCACTGCACCGCGCTGGTGCTCGGCGAGACGCAGGAGCGGGCTGAGATGAACCGTTCGAACGACGACGGCGAACCGGCCGGGACCGCCGGGATGCCGATGCTGCAGTCACTGCTGCACGCCCGCCTGGTGGACACCTTCGCGATCGTGATCCGGTACTTCGGCGGGGTGAAGCTCGGTGCCGGAGGCCTGGTGCGCGCCTACACCGCGGGGGTCGAGCAGGCCGTCGCCGCAGCGACACTGCTGCGCCGCACCGAGCTGGTCGTCGCCCGGATCGAGGTGCCTCCGGCGGAGGTCGGCATCGCGGAGAATGCGGTGCGGCTCTGGGCTGCCGCTCACGGCGCCGCCGTCGAGCCCACCCAGTACTCCGCACGCAGCGCTCAGCTGACGGTGCTGGTCTCTCCCGAGGATCTCGAGGCTCTCGCAGCTGATACAGCGCGCTGGTCCTCGGGGCGCCGCAGCGTCGAAGACACGGGGCGTCGAATGGCCGATGTGCCGCTCTGAGCTGTTCCCGCCTCAGTGACGGGAGGGTTCAGATGTCGTCCTCCGCGACGGGGCCGCCTTCGTTCTCCCAGTTCTCCAGCCGCTTCACGGTGCGGGGGTTGAACTTCTGGCGCACGCCGTAGCCGACGCCGGCCTCCTCGTCCACCGGCAGGAACTCGACGCCGAAGTCCTCGAGCGCTCCGCGCAGCAGCTCGCTCTCCTCGGCGGTGACGGCACGGCGGCCGCGCTCCATGTCCCGCAGGAGCGTCTTATCCAGTCCGGTGTGCTCGGCGAGGACCCGGAGGGAGACCTGGGCGAGGGCCCGAGCAGCCCGGGCCAGATCTGCAGTGATCAGGGGCAGTGTGCTGGTCATGCCTCCAGCCTGGCCCACGCCACCAGAAAGTGCCAGGGCCTCGGGAACGCGAACGGCGCCGCCCCGGTGATCCGGGACGGCGCCGTGGGCGTGGGCGGGCTGAGGAGGCCGCCGCTGCGAGAGGTCAGGCGCGGTTCTTGGTCGCCAGGCCGTAGACGAACATGACGATGAGCGCACCGATGACGGAGAGCAGGATCGTCCAGAGGCTCCAGGGGTTGTCCATGATGCCGCTGACGCCGCTGCCGCCGAGGAGGCCGCCGATGAAGCCACCGACGATGGCGCCGACGACGCCGAGGACGATCGTCAGGCCCAGGCCCATGGCCTGCTTGCCGGGCATGATCGCTCGGGCGATGAGGCCGATGATCGCGCCGATGATGATCCAGGAAATGATGAGTCCGATGAGGCCCATTGTCTACATCCAATCTGCGAGGGGAAGAAGGGACTTACCACATCAGTATGTCCTGTCGTCGGACGCAAATGCGCCATATGAAGAGAACACGGAGGTCAGAGAGTCGACCGGGCGGTCCGTAGGGTTTATCGGGAATCACATCCTCCGGTGTGCGGGTGCGGAGACCTTTTCCTCCAGGGGGCCCGGTTCCGGTGGACTCGGTGACCTCCATCCGATTCGTCGGCTCCCGGACCGCTTCCCGTCACCTCGGTGGGACACAATCCTCTGGTGACAACCTTCTCTCTCCTTCCCGAGCTGCTTGCCGGCGATCGTGCTCCTGCCCCGAGCACGCTGGTGGATGTCTTCCGGCGCACGGTGGCCGAGTGCGGGGATTCTCCCGCGGTGGACAGCGGGCTGGTGACCATGACGTACACCGAGCTGGACGCGGCGGCGAGCGAGCTCGCGGACCGGCTCGCCGAGCACGGGGTCAGGCCCGGGGACAAGGTGGGGGTGCGCATCAAGTCCGGCACCACGGACCTCTACGTCGCGATCCTGGGGATCCTTCTGGCCGGCGGCGCTTATGTGCCGGTCGACGCCGACGACCCCGACGAGCGCGCCCGGGTGGTGTTCGAGGAGTCGTCCTCGGCCGCCGTGATCGGCAATGACCTGGTCATCACCGCGACCGCAGCCGGTCGTGCCGCCGCCCCCACGCCGGGCCGTGGTGTCGAGCCTGGCGATGATGCCTGGGTCATCTTCACCTCCGGCTCGACGGGGAAGCCGAAGGGGTGGCCGTCACCCACCGCAGCGCAGCGGCCTTCGTCGAGGCCGAGTCGCGGATGTTCCTGCAGGATGCACCGCTCTCCCCGGTGACCGGGTGATGGCCGGCCTCTCTGTCGCCTTCGATGCCAGCTGCGAGGAGATGTGGCTGGCCTGGGCGTACGGCGCCTGCCTGGTGCCGGCACCGCGTTCGCTGGTGCGGTCGGGAGTGGACGTGGGTCCCTGGCTGAAGGCCAACCGCATCACCGTCGTCTCCACCGTGCCGACCTTGGTCTCCCTCTGGCCGGACAGCGCCCTGACCGAGGTGCGACTCCTGATCATGGGCGGTGAGGCCTGCCCGCCGGAGCTCGCCGCCCGACTGCAGGCGCCGGGACGCGAGGTGTGGAACACCTACGGTCCCACCGAGGCGACGGTGGTCGCGTGCGGCGCGATCCTCGACGGCACCGACCCGGTGCGGATCGGTCTGCCCCTGGACGGCTGGGACCTCGCGGTGGTCGACGCGGCCGGGTATCCGGTGGCCGCGGGTGATTCCGGGGAGCTGATCATCGGCGGGGTGGGGCTCGCACGCTATCTCGATCCCGCGAAGGACGCCGAGAAGTACGCACCGATGCCCACCCTGGGCTGGGACCGCGCCTACCGCTCCGGGGACATCGTCCGCAACGATCCCGAGGGGCTGCTGTTCGCAGGCCGGGCCGATGACCAGATCAAGCTCGGCGGGCGCCGCATCGAACTCGGCGAGATCGACGAGCAGATGCTGCGCCTGCCCGGCGTCGTCGGCGCCGCCGCGGCCGTGCGCTCGACGAAGTCCGGCAACCAGCTCCTGGTCGGCTACCTCACGGTCGATGCCGGCTACGACGCACAGATCGCCAAGGGGCTGCTGCGCCAGCGGATGCCCGCAGCCCTGGTCCCGCGCCTCGCCGTGGTCGACGAGCTGCCCACCCGCACCTCCGGGAAGATCGACCGGGACGCCCTCCCCTGGCCGCGGCCCCGCCGCGGCACCCCTCAGCCGCTCTGTCCGGCACGGCGGCCTGGATCGCGGAGATCTGGGCAGAGGTGCTCGGCGCGGAGGTCACCTCCGGCGCCGATGACTTCTTCGACTTCGGCGGCGGGTCGCTGACCGCCGCACAGGTGGTCAGCCGGCTGCGGGAGAAGCATGCCGAGCTCGCAGTCGGCGACGTGTACGCGAATCCGACGGTCGCGGGGCTGGCCGCTCATCTCGACGAGATGGGGACCTCCGCGGTCATGAGCGACCGCACCGTGGCTCCGCTGCGCCGGCGCACCCAGATCGTGCAGCTGCTGGCGCTGGGGCCGCTGCGGGCACTGGCCGCGCTGCGCTGGATCACCTGGCTGATGCTGGCCTCCACCCTCGGCGCGCTGCTCACCGATCTGCCGTGGCTGATCCCCTTCCCGCTGTGGCTGGTGCTCCCGCTCGCCGCGGTGGTGCTGCTCCCGCCAGGCCGGATGGCGCTGGCCGCGCTGCTGGCACGCCTGCTGATGCGCGGCGTCGGCCCGGGCAGCTATCCGCGCGGCGGCCGCGTTCACCTGAGGCTGTGGGCCGCTGAGAAGATCCAGGACGAGCTCGCGGCGACGCACCTCGCCGGCGCTGCCTGGTTCCCTTTCTATGCCCGTCTGCTCGGGGCGAGCATCGGGCGGGACGTCGACATGCACACCCTGCCCCCGGTCACCGGGCTGCTGGAGATCGGCAGCGGCGCCTCGGTCGAGCCGGAGGTGGACCTGGCCGGTCACTGGATCGACGGCGACCAGCTCCGGATCGGCCAGGTCCGGATCGGGAAGCGGGCACGGATCGGTGCCCGCAGCACTCTGGGCCCTGGAGCGACGATCGGGCGGGATGCGGAGATCGCGCCAGGCTCTGCGGTGCTCGGCGCGGTTCCCGCCGGCGAGTTCTGGTCCGGCTCCCCCGCCGAGCACCAGGCGACGGCGCGCGGGCCCTGGTCGGCCGACGCCCCGCGGCGCCGCCCGCTATGGCTGGTGAGCTTCGCCGCGCTCTCCCTGGTGATCGCTGCCCTGCCCGTGGTGGCGATGCTGACCGGCGCGGCGGTGCTGCTGCCGGCCGTGCACGGCACCGACAGCTTCGGCGCGGCGGTGCTGGCCGCTCTGCCCTGGCTGCCGCTCGCGGCCCTGGCGGGCTTCGGTGCACTGATGGTGTTGGTCGTGGCGCTGACCCGGCTGCTGGCGCTCGCGATCCGGCCCGGTCACCATCCGGTTCGCTCAGCGGCGGGCGTGTCCATCTGGGGGACGTTGCGCCTGCTCGACGAGGCCCGCACCTGGCTGTTCCCGATCTATGCCGGGGCCCTCACCCCGCTCTGGCTGCGCCTGCTGGGCGCCAAGGTCGGCAAGGGTGCGGAGATCTCGACCGTGCTGCTGATCCCGAGCCTGGTGCAGGTCGGCGAGCACTCCTTCCTGGCCGACGACACCCTGGTAGGTGCCTATGAGCTGGGCGGCGGCTGGATCCGGGTGGAGCACGTCAAGGTGGGCAAGCGCGCCTTCGTGGGCAACTCCGGGATGCTCGCCGCAGGGCGCAAGGTCCCCAAACAGGCCTTGGTCGCTGTGCTCTCGGCCGCGCGCGGCGCAAGACGGCGAAGGCCGGCACCTCGTGGCTGGGAAGCCCGCCTCGCAAGCTGCGCCGCAGCGAGGACAAGCACGACTCCTCGCTCACCTACAACCCTTCCAAGCGACTGCTCGTGCAGCGTGGGCTGGTCGAGACGGGCCGTATCGTGCCGCTGCTGCTGGCGCTGCTGCTCCCGGTCGCGGTCGGCGTCGTGCTGTTCGCTCTGCTGCTGCAGGGCACCTGGGGCGTCATCGCCGCACTGGTCCTCGGTGGTCCGGTGCTGCTCGCGGCCGGGGTGCTCGCCGCCGGGATCACGGTCGTGGCCAAATGGCTGATCATCGGTAAGCATCGCCCGGGCGAGCACGCCCTGTTCACGCCCTACGTGTGGCGCTCCGAGCTGGCCGACACCTTCACCGAGGTGCTGGCGGCACCTTGGTTCGCGAACGTCACCTCCGGCACCTGGGCGCTGAACTTCTGGCTGCGCCTGCTCGGCGCGAAGATCGGGCCGGGCGTCTGGTGCGACTCGTATTGGCTGCCGGAGACGGACCTGGTCACTCTCGGCGCCGGCGCCACCATCAACCGCGGCTGCGTGGTCCAGACCCACCTGTTCCAGGACCGGTTGCTGAGCATGGACACCGTGACCTTCGGTGCGGGTGCGACCCTGGGGCCTGGCGGCGTGATCCTGCCGGCCGCATCGATCGACCGGCATGCGACCGTCGGCCCCGTCTCGCTGGTCATGCGCGGCGAGCGTGTCCCGCCCGGGACCCGCTGGACAGGCAACCCCATCGGTCCCTGGGAGGAGATGAACGCATGAACACCGTTCGTCGACGAACTGCGAGGAACGAGCGGGAGGAGATGAACGCATGAACACCGTTCGTCGACGAACTGCGAGGAACGAGCGGGAGGAGATGGACGCATGAGCACAGGCAGCGACCCGTACGTCCCCCGGCACGGAGATGCGAGCTTCGACGTGCTCCACTACGACCTGAACCTCGCCTACAAGGTCGAGGGCAATCGGCTCGACGGCGAGGCGACGCTCACCTGCCGTCCGCTGGTCGAGGCGGACGTGCTCCGCCTGGATCTGCACGGGCTGACCCCGCACAAGGTCTTCGTGGATGGTCGCGCGTACCGCTTCACCCACCTGCGCGGGCGGCTCACCGTGAAGCTCCCGCTCTCCCCGGCACGGACCTCTCCGTGCGGGTGAAGTACTCCGGCACGCCTCGACCGGTGCGTTCGCGTGGTCTCGGCTCGGCCGGGTGGGAGGAGCTCGAGGACGGCGTGATCGTCGCCGCCCAGCCGCACGGGGCACCATCCTGGTTCCCCTGCAACGACCGGCCCGACAACAAGGCGACCTACTCGATCGCGCTGGCCGCCCCGCCGGGCTACACCGTCGCCGTCTCCGGCGAGCTGCAGGGCACCCAGCGCACCGGCAACGCGCTGATCTGGTCCTACGAGCAGACGGTGCCGATGGCCACCTACCTCGCCACCGTGCAGATCGGCCGCTACCGGGAAGTCGAGCACACGGGTGCTCCGGTGCCGGTGCGCACCTTCGCCCCGCCGGCGCTGGACGAGGCCGCGCTCGCGGACTCCTTCGGGCACCAACCGCAGATGCTCACCTTCTTCGCCGAGCTGTTCGGCCCATACCCCTTCGCCTCGTACACCGCGGTGATCACCGAGGATGAGCTGGAGATCCCTCTGGAGTCCCAGGGGCTGTCCACCTTCGGCAGCAACTTCGTGGACACGGACTGGGAGTCCATGCGCCTGATCGCACATGAGCTGTCCCATCAGTGGTTCGGCAACTCGGTGACCCTGGCGCGCTGGCAGGACATCTGGCTGCATGAGGGCTTCGCCTGCTACTGCGAATGGTTGTGGGCGGAGGAGTCCGGGGTTTCGAGCGTGCAGGCCGAGGTGGACAAGCATCACGCCCTCCTCGTCGGCCTCCCGCAGGACGACCTGGTGCTCGCCCATCCCGGTCAGGCCCTGATGTTCGACGACCGGGTCTACAAGCGGGGTGCGCTGACGGTGCACGCCCTGCGCACCCATGTGGGCGATGAGGTGTTCTTCGAGATCGTGCGCGGTTGGCTGGCGGAGCATCGCTCCGGCACGGTGACCACCGAGATCTTCCTCGAGCACGTCGGTAACGAAGCGGGTGAGGCGGCCGCGGCGCTGTTGGCGCCGTGGCTGTTCGAGACCGCACTGCCGCCGTGCCCGATGCCCGCGAGCGCGTGAGCGTCGGCTGCGCCGTCTAGAGGAGTGCGAGGGCGGCGACGTGGCCTGGCGGAGCGGGCAGGTCTGTGACGGCGAAGTCGACGACGCGCACGGTGCTCATGGGAGTGTCCAGCCCGTCGCCCAGCGCTTTGAGGATCGCCTCCTTGCGGGCCCACATCGCGGCCCGCTCGTGTGCGGTGCACGGCGCCGACTCACTCTGCTCGTCGGGGTGGAGCACCAGGCCTGCGTCCCAGCCGCGCTCCACGGCGGCGACGGCTTCCAGATCGACGCCGACGCCGAGGGCGCCGGGCGCAGCCACCGCCGTCATCAGATGCTCCCCGCAGCGGGTGAGGCTGACGGGGACCTCGTCGCGTCGGCCCCGCGCCCGTGCCCAGGGGCGGCCGTGTGCGGAGGAGCCGCAGCGAGGACAGGAGCGTCCCACCAGCACCTCGGCGCTCGCGAGACCGAGCAGCTGCGCGACGCGGGCGCGCAGGATCTCGTCGGCGTCCTGCTCGCCGCCATGGAGCTGGACGATCCCGTCGACATCCACTGGCATGCTCGCCTCCTCGCTGCGGGGCACGGATCGGTGCCGGAAACGCAGGACGGGCCGGGCGTGATCGCCCGGCCCGTCCTGTCAAGAAGGACTCAGAAGTCCCAGTCGTCGTCCTCGGTCTCGACGGCCTTGCCCATCACGTAGCTCGAGCCCGAGCCGGAGAAGAAGTCGTGGTTCTCATCGGCGTTCGGGGACAGCGCGGAGAGGATCGCCGGGTTCACCTCGACCTGGTCCTGCGGGAACAGCCCCTCGTAGCCGAGGTTCATCAGCGCCTTGTTGGCGTTGTAGCGCAGGAAGATCTTGACGTCCTCGGTCCAGCCGACGGGATCGTAGATGTCCTCGGTGTAGACCTCTTCGTTCTCGTACAGCTCCAGCAGCAGCGAGAAGGTGTAGTCCTTCAGCTCCGCCTGGCGCTCGGCGGAGAGCTTCTCGACGGCCTTCTGGTACTTGTAGCCGATGTAGTAGCCGTGGACCGCCTCGTCACGGATGATCAGGCGGATGATGTCGGCGGTGTTGGTCAGCTCGCCGTGGCTGGAGTAGCGCATCGGCAGGTAGAAGCCGGAGTAGAACAGGAACGACTCGAGCAGCACCGAGGCGACCTTGCGCTTCTCCGGGTCATCGCCCTCGTAGTAGCTCATGATGATCTGAGCCTTCTTCTGGAGCTGCGTGTTGGTCGCGCCCCAGTGGAAGGCCTCGTCGATCTGCTTGGTGTTGGCGAGCGTCGAGAAGATCTGGGAGTAGGACTTCGCGTGCACCGACTCCATGAAGGCGATGTTGGTGTACACCGCCTCCTCGTGCGGGGTGACCGCATCCGGGATCAGGGAGATCGCGCCCACGGTGCCCTGCACGGTGTCCAGCAGGGTCAGCCCCGTGAACACATGCATGGCCATCTTCTGCTCCTCCTCGGAGCGACGGCTCCACGACTGGATGTCGTTGGACAGCGGGATCTTCTCGGGCAGCCAGAAGTTGCCGGTGAGGCGATCCCACACCTCCTGGTCCTTCGGATCGGGGATCCGGTTCCAGTTGATGGCCTGGATCGTCGTCTTCAGGTGATCGTTCACCGCAGCCTCACAGTCGTCGAAGGGGTCGTCCGGTCGGCGCAGTGGCGCACGGGACCGCTCGCTTCCAGTCTAGGCATCCGGGGCCTCGGGAAGGGGGTCCGGCAGGCCGAGGGAGCGGTGGTGATGGACACCCCGGGCCCCGCCGGAGAGCGCGGCGGCATCAGCGACGACGGCGCGGCCGCTCAGGGTCGAGCGCGGAGGTCAGCGAGCCACCTGCTCGGTCGGGGCCTGGGCGGCGTCCTGGACGATATCGGCGGCCGGCTCGGGCAGCGCGCTGGTCGCCGTGTCCTGCTCGGTCGTGGAGATGCGCACGGCGTCCTCGATCCGCATCAGATCACGACCGCGGGTCTCGGGCACCAGGAAGGTGGAGGCGGTGGTGATGGCCGCGAGGGTGGCCATGTAGATCGCGAGCACGATCCAGTTGCCGTCGGTCCAGGCCAGCAGTGCTGCGCCGAGCACACCGGCGAGGCCGCCCGCCAGCACGGCGGAGATCTCACGGGCCATCGCGACTCCGAGGTAGCGGTGGCGGTTGCCGAACATCTCGGGGAGCATCGCGCACTGCGGGCCGAGCATGGTGTTCACGGCGATGCCGAGCCCGATCGCGATCACGCCGACGGCGATCAGTTCGTTGCCGAGCGAGAGCAGGTACCAGGCGGGGAAGGCGAAGAGCAGCATGAACACCGCGCCGAAGCGGTACACCGGGACACGCCCCACGCGGTCGGAGATCTTGCCGGTCAGCGGCACCGAGAAGATGCCGATCAGGCTGCCGAAGGTCACTCCCCAGGTGACGGCGCCGCGGTCCATGCCGATCGCCGCGGAGGTCACGAAGGCCAGGGCGATCGACTGGAACATGTAGGAGCCGCCGTTCTCGGCCATGCGCAGGCCCACGCCGATCACCACTCCGGCGCGGCCGCGGGTGAAGATCTCGCGCACGGGGCGCTCGGCCACCTGCTCGCTCTTCTCGAGCTGCACGAAGGACGGGGTCTCCTGCAGCTTCGCGCGGATGAAGAGCGCGACCAGGATCAGCACGAAGGAGCCGAGGAACGGCAGGCGCCAGCCCCAGGAGAGGAAGGCCTCCTCCGGCATCAGCGTGAGCAGGAAGAACACGACGGAGGCGAGCAGGGTGCCGGCCTGGATGCCCACGAAGGGCAGGGCGGAGAAGAAGCCGCGCTTCTTCACCGGGGAGTACTCGGCCATCAGCACGGTGGCGCCGGCCTGCTCCGCACCGGCGCCGAAGCCCTGCAGCAGGCGCATCACCACGAGCAGGATCGGGGCGAGCATGCCCACCTGCTCATAGGTGGGCAGGGCGCCGATCAGGGTGGAGGCGCCTCCCATCAGGATGATCGTGGTGACCAGGACCCAACGCCGGCCGATGCGGTCGCCGATGGTGCCGAAGAAGAGGCCGCCGAAGGGGCGGGCCAGGAATCCCACGCCGTAGACGCCGAAGGCGGCGACGGTGGCCATCGCCGGGTTCGAGGTGGAGAAGAACAGCCGGTCGAAGACCATCGCCGTCATCAGGCCGTACATCGCGAAGTCGAAGTACTCCAGGGCGCTTCCCACGCTCGAGGAGAGGGTGGCGCGCCGCAGGTTTGCGGCGTACTCCTGCTCGCTCATGGTGCCTCCGGGGGCGGGTCCGGGGTTGTTCTTCGGTGAACTCACGACATCTCCTTCGATGCTGGGGCAGTCGGTCACGCAGTCAGGGTGAGGGGTCTCGGGGACGAGCGACGGGGATCAATGTACTCCATCTCGAACAGTGTGCAACCTACTGAACGACAACTGGGCGGACGACGGTGCGCCTGAGCGGACGAGGCCGGCACGAAGGCGGAGTTCTGGCACGCATGAGGCGCCCCGACCGAGCTTCCCGGGGCAGGGCAGCGGGCCGGGGCGTGAAGCCCTTGGCGAGCGAGGGTTCAGTCGCCGCGCGCGGGGCGCCGGGCGAGCGGGTTGGTCAGCCTGTCGGCCACGTCGACCACAGCCCGCCCGAGAGCGGCGACGGTCTCGGCGTCCGCCTCGTCCGCCGGCAGCGCAACACCGATCGCCATATAGGGATCTCCGGGCTGCCACGGGGGCAGCGGCGCCGCGATCCCGTGGATGCCCTCGAAGGACTCCCCGGATCCACGGCGAAGCCCTGGTCCCGTGCCGTCCGCAGGCTCTCCCAGAACACCTCGGGCGAGCGGGTGGAGCGCTCGGTGCGCGGGGCCTTCACCTGCTCCAGGACCAGCGGCTGGATCTCCTCGTCGGGCATCGGCATCAGCATCGCGTTGCCGACGGCGCAGTAGATCAGCGGCAGCCGGGAGCCGAGCGGGGTGCCCAGCCGGTGCCGTCGGCCTTCGTGCCGCGCCAGGTAGAGCGCATTCGGCGAATCCAGCGTCGCGATCTGCACCACCTGGCGGGAGAGGACCGGATGCTCTTCGACGACCTCGAAGAATTCGCGCACCTGGTTGAACTGGGCGGCGAACGCCCCACCGAGCTCGGCGGTGCGCAGCCCCAGCCGGTACCCGCCGCCGGCGCGATGGATCATCCGCTCCCGTTCGAGCGCCGCGCAGATGTTGGACGCCGAAGATTTCGCGATCCCCACCGTCCGCGCGATGTCGGACAGCGACTGGGGAGCACCCCGGAGGCTTCGAGCGCCTCCAGGATGCGCATCGCTCGGCCGACGGCGGGCGAGGGGTCACGGATCTCGTTCATGCTCAGTAGAACTCCACGGTGTCGACGACGTTGCGCAGCTCCCGCCCGTCGAGATGACGGGCGAGATTGTCGAGGAACAGCCGCACGATGCGCTCCTCCTCGCGGGAGGAGAGCGCAGCGGTGTGCGGACTGATCAGCACGTTCGGATGATCCCACAGGGCACTGCCGGCGGGGAGCGGTTCGATCGCGGTGACATCGAGCGCCGCGAAGCCGATCTGTCCGGATTCCAGAGCGGTGATGAGGGCCGGCTCGTCCACGGCGGTGCCGCGGCCGACGTTGACCAGGATGGTCCCCGACTGCACGGCATCCATCACCTCGGCGCCGATCAGGCCCTCGGTCGCGGCAGTGCCGGGCAGGGTCACCACGATCGCGTCGACCTCGGCGGCGGCCTGCGCGAGCTCCTCGATCGGGACCAGCTGGTCCACGTGCGGGACGGGGCGGCCGCTGCGGGTGGTGCCGAGCACCCGGGCGCCGAGCGCGGAGAACTTCTCGGCGCAGGCGGCACCGATGCCGCCCAGGCCGACGATGAGGACGCTCATCTGATCGATCTGCTTCATCTCCCAGCGATCGCCCCACTCATGGGCGCGCTGCTGGGCCAGGAGGCGAGGGAGGGTCTTGGCTCCGGCCATGACGCCGAACACGGCGAACTCGGCGAGCGGGGAGCCATGGACGCCCGCCGTGGTGGTGACCGCCACCCGCTCGAGCTCGCCGGGGTGAGAGGCCCGCGGCACGCAGCTGGGCGCCGCCGCCGGCCGCCATCGCCTGCACCCAGCGCAGGTTCGGATTGGCGCGGACGGTGCGCGCGAGCTCGGCGGGGTCCACGTCGGGGAGGGAGAAGAGAACGTCGGCGGAGTCGACCATGTCCCGATACGCCTGCTCCTGCTCGGGTGTGCGCTGATGAGCCGGGTCCCCGGACCAGTCCGCGGGGCCGCGCAGCGGCCGGTAGAGGGAGTGATCGCGCACGACCTCCACACGAGGCTCTTCGCGCTCGATCAGCGCACACAGCGGCTCCGGGAGGCCGACGGCGATCACCACTCGGGGGCGGCGCGTCGGGGCCTCCCCGGCGCCGTATCCGTTCTGAACCTGCTGCGGTGACGTGTGGTCCACTGAGAGCTCCTCTGCTCGGGGTCGGCCCCTCAGGTGATGGGGGCGCGGGGTCGCGTCGGCCCACCATACCCCGGCGTTCAATATGTCGAACTCGGTTCACTCTGCTGCCGGAGCTCTGGCGCCCCTGCCGCCGTGGCACGGACGAACCGATGACAGGGCGCCGACTTTCGTCGCGCGACGACGCGCGGTGGGCGCAGGTAGGTTCGACGCTCCCACACCCTGAGCCCGCCCTCCCGCCTCAGCCCCAGCGAAAGGCACGCCGTGAACAGCTCGGCCGCCATACCCTCGGACCCCGCCCCTTCCGAGCTCCCCGTCGGGGCGGATCGCCGCGTTCCCTGGCCCCGGACATCGCCCGCGGCCTGATGCTCGCGCTGATCGCGATCGCGAACGTCTCCTGGCTCCTGTGGGGCCACGAGGGCGGGGTCGGGATGACCCCGCACGTGCCGGCGCTCGGCCCGGCGGATTCGGCGGTGCAGTTCGTGATGACGGTCGCGGTCGACCATCGGGCGATGCCGCTGTTCGCGTTCCTGTTCGGCTACGGCATGGTGCAGTTCTACCGTTCGCGCATCGACCGCGGGATGGAGCCGCAGATCGTGCGGCTCATGATGCGCAGGCGCCACTGGGCAATGCTGCTGCTGGGCTTCCTGCATGCGGCGCTGCTTTTCTACGGGGACATCCTGGGCGCCTACGCCGTGGCGGCCCTGCTGTGGGTGTGGCTCCTCTTCGGCCGTCGCACCCGCACTCTGATCATCTGGGCGAGCGTCTTCGGCGGAATGCTGCTGTTCTATGCCCTGTTCAGCATGGCTGGTGCCCTGGCCGTCATGTTCTTCGCCCCGCCGGAGGTGCTGGTCGAGATGGAACAGGCGGGGGCAACCTCTTTCTCCAACGACTGGCTGCGGGACCTCGCCTACTCCCAGCCGTACCTGATCACGGTGCTGACCCGCGTCGGGATGTGGCTGATCAGCACGGTGCCGGCCGCCGTGATCGGAGCACCGCTGCCGATTCTGCTGGGCTGGATCGCCGCCCGCGCCCGACTGCTCGACGAGCCCTGGCGCTATACCCGTGCCCTGCGGCGACTCGCGGTGGCAGGCATCGCGATCGGCTGGCTCACCGGCCTGCCCGACGCCCTCGTGATCATCGGAGCGCTCCCGATGCCGGATGCGCTGAGCTGGGCCTTCTATGGCCTGAACTCGGTGGGAGGGATGTGCTGCGGGATCGGCTACGCCGCAGCGTTCGGTCTGCTCGCGATGCGCCTGGAGAAGCGGCCGACGGTCGCGGAGCCGCCGCGGGCCGTGCTCGAGAAGGCGCAGCGCAAGGCGCTGCGGGCCGAGCAGGCCGCGGCCCATGCGGCGCTCTCCCCGCCGAGCGCGCCTACGGCTCCCCCGCGGCCGAGGCCCCTTCCTCGGCTGCAGCGCCGTCCGCGCTCGTGCGGGCGCTCTCGGCCGTCGGCCAGCGCTCGCTGACCTTCTATCTGTTCCAGTCACTGCTGCTGGCACCCCTGCTGGCGGCCTGGGGCCTGGGGCTCGCGCCGCACCTGAGCACCGCCTCCGCGGTCGCGGTCGCCCTCGGCGTCTGGCTGCTCTCGCTGCCGCTCGCCGCCTGGATGGATTCCCGCGGGATGCGTGGCCCCGCCGAGGTGCTGCTGCGCCGGATGACCTACGGGAAGCATGATCCGCGGGCCCGGTCCTGACCGGACCAGGCCCGCGGCATGACGTCAGGCGATCGCGGAAGCGACGCCGAAGAGCACCAGCGACAGCGCGAAGCCGACGATGGCCATCGCACCCTGGATCAGGGTCCAGGTGGCCAGGGTCTGCTTCATGTCCATCCCGAAGAACCGGCTGACCAGCCAGAAGCCGGAGTCGTTGACGTGGGCGAAGCCCACCGAACCGGCGGACATCGCCATCACGATGGCCACGATCTGCAGCTGGCTGAAGTCACCGGAGGCGATCACGCCGACCATCAGGGATGCGGCCGTGGTCAGGGCCACGGTGGCCGAACCCTGGGCCAGACGCACGATCTGGGCGATGAGGTACGCGGCCACGATCACCGGCAGGCCGATGTCGTTGAGCGAGCCGGCCACCGCGTCGCCGATGCCGGTCACGCGCAGCACGCCGCCGAACATGCCACCGGCGCCGGTGATCAGCACGACCGAGCAGATCGGGCCGAGAGCGGAGTCGGTGATCTTCTCGACCAGGTCGCCCTTCTTCCCCGCACCCCAGCCGAGCACGAACATCGAGACCACCACGGTGATCAGCAGTGCGATCGGGGTCTCGCCCAGCAGGCGCAGCCCGGACACCCAACCATCGGCCAGGAATGCTTCGGTATCGGGGCGGGTGGCCCCGAACGTGTTCAGGCCGGTGTTGAGCAGGATCAGCACCAGCGGCAGGATCAGCAGCGCGACGATCGTGCTCACCTTGGGGCTGGACTCGAAGCCGGTCCGCTCCTTGTCGCTGTCCAGGATGGTGGGGACGGGAACGTCGAAGCGCATGCCCAGACGCGGGGCGAGCTGCGTGCCCACCACGAACCAGATGATCGCGGCGAAGACGAGGCCCACGATCATCACCAGGCCGATATCCGCACCGACGATCGCGGAGGCGGCCACCGGCCCGGGGTGCGGCGGGGCGAAGATGTGCATGGCGCTGAAGGCGACAGCGGCAGGCAGGGCGATGGCCAGGAAGGAGCCGCCCACGCGTCGGGCGACGGCGTAGATGATCGGCATCATCACCACCAGACCGGCGTCGAAGAAGATGGGAAAGCCCATCAGCAGGCTCGCCAGGGAGAGGCCGAGGCCAGCTCTCTTCTCGCCGACGACGCCGATCATCTTGTCGGCCAGCACCTGCGCGCCGCCCGAGGCCTCGACCATGCGGCCGAGCATCGCGCCGAGCGCCACCAGCAGCATCACGTCGCCCAAGGTGGGATGGAATCCGAAGGCGAGGGCATCGACGATGCTGCCCGGGGCGATGCCTGCCGCCAGCGCGGTGCCGATGCTGGTGAGCATCAGGGCGAGGAAGGCATGGACTTTCAGCGCCATGATCAGGATCAGGAGCACGGCGACGGCGGAGACTGCCAGGATCAGCAGTCCCGCCGTGCCGAGCTCCCAGTTCAGGACGAGTTCGTCCATGGGGAGCTCCTAGCGGAGGGTGGGGAACGGGACACCGCGCCACAGGGGTCGAGGCGCAGCGGTGAGGGTTGCTCGCCCCGCATCGTAAGCGGTCCGCCCCTCGCAGCGTTGCGCCCAGGTGGGCTCCAGCACTCACTGCGCCTCGGTGCCGGGAACAGAGTTGCGGCCCACGGACACACATGCACCCCTTGCCGTACTACGGCAGCCGTAGTACGTTACGGGCGGTACAGCGGCACGGGCCCGCCTGCCGCGCGCACCACGTCCACCACCAGAGAGGAGCCGATGTGATCGGAGCAGACGCCATCCGCGGGCACATCGATCTGATCCTGCTGGCGATCCTCGAGGCTCGACCGTCCTACGCCTACGAGCTCTCCAAGACCATCACCGATGGTTCCCACGGCGAATACGTCATCAAGCAGACCACCCTCTACACCGCAGTCAAGCGCCTGGAGTCCCAGGGCCTGCTGGACAGCTACGAGGATGCCTCCCCACAGGCAAGCCCCGCACCTACTACAAGCTCACCTCCGAAGGCCTCGACCAGCTCGACCTCAAGCGCGACGAATGGCGCAGCACCCGAGCACTCGTGGACCGCTTCGCGAACGGAAAGGACGCCTCGTGAACGTCATCGATTCCTACCTGGACACCCTCTTCGCCCCCTACCCCGAGACTCCCCGCCTGCGGGAGGCCCGGTCCGAGCTGCGCGCCATGATGGAGGACAAGCTGCAGGGCCTCATCGAGGACGGCCTCTCCGAGTCCCAGGCCGTCGGCCAGGTCATCGCCGAGTTCGGTACCCTCGAGGAGGCCGCTCCCGTGCTGGGCATCGACGCTGAGCTGGGCCGCGCCTCCGCCGCGCCCGCCGCACCGCTGGACCCGGAGCTCGATGTCTTCCGCGCCCGCGAGTACGTCGACGCCGTGCATCGCTCCCAGTGGCTGTCGGCGACGGGGCTGGCGCTTTTCGTGCTCTGCGCAGCGCCGCTGCTGCTGCTCATCGCTGTGACCGGCTCACCCCAGGGCGACCCGGCGGGCTGGGCGATCGCCGCGGGCATCAGCGCAGTGCTGGTGATGGTGGCCCTCGGCACCGTGCTGATGATCGTGCGGGATGCGCGCCTGAAGGACTACGAGGACCTCGACCGCGGCGCGTTCACCCTCACCGCCCCGGTGCGCGCCTTCGCGCAGCAGGTCAGGGATGAGCACCGTCGCACCACCATCGTGGCCGGGGCGATCGCGATCATGCTGTGGATCCTGTGCGCTCTGCCCACGATCCTGCTGGCACTGCTGGGCGGGCCGAACTCGCTGGCTGTGCTGTACGGCGTGTGCACCACCCTGGTGATGGTCGCGATCGGGCTCGCGGTGATGACCGGCGCGGGCTGGGCGGATTCCGCGAGCTCCACCCTGCTGCAGGAGAGGGACGACGAGGACGAAGATCCGGAGTACAGCACCAACCCCGCGGTGCGGGCGATCGCGGCGGTCTACTGGCCGGTGATGGCAGCGATCTATCTGGCCTGGAGCTTCCTCACCGGCGACTGGCACCTCTCCTGGGTGCTCTGGCCGGTGGCCGGCGTGCTCTACGCCGGACTGTCCGGACTCAGCGTCGCGCTGCGCGGTGAGGACGAGGACCCCAGCACCCGCGCCCGCCGCCGTCGGGCCTGAGCCGCAGATCCCCCGAACGCACGAACGCCGACGGGCGGGCCTCCCCTGAGGGTGGCCCGCCCGTCGGCGTCTGCGATGGCACCGCAAAGGTGCCGTTCACGAGATCAGAGCATGCAGCTGACGCAGCCCTCGACCTCGGTGCCCTCGAGCGCCATCTGCCGCAGGCGGATGTAGTAGAGGGTCTTGATGCCCTTGCGCCAGGCGTAGATCTGCGCCTTGTTGATATCGCGCGTCGTGGCGGTGTCCTTGAAGAACAGCGTCAGCGACAGGCCCTGGTCCACGTGCTGCGTGGCCTCGGCGTAGGTGTCGACGATCTTCTCGTAGCCGATCTCGTACGCATCCTGGAAGTACTCGCGATTGTCGTTGTTGAGGTAGGGGGCGGGGTAGTACACCCGGCCGATCTTCCCCTCCTTGCGAATCTCGATCTGCGAGGCGATGGGGTGGATCGAGCTCGTCGAGTTGTTGATGTACGAGATCGAACCCGTCGGCGGGACGGCCTGCAGGTAGGCGTTGTACATGCCGTGCTCCGCCACCTCGTCACGCAGCTGCTTCCAGTCCTCCTGCGTGGGCAGGTGGGCGCTGGACTCGGCGAACAGCCCACGCACCTTCTCCGTCTTCGGCTCCCACGCCCGGTCGATGTACTTGTCGAAGTACTCGCCCGTGGCGTACTTGGAGTTCTCGAAGTCGTAGAACCTCTCCCCGCGCTCCTTCGCCAGCCGCATCGACGCCTTGATGGCGTGATACGTGACCGAGTAGAAGTACATGTTGGTGAAGTCCAGGCCCTCTTCGGAGCCGTAGAAGATCCGCTCGCGCGCCAGGTAGCCGTGCAGGTTCATCTGCCCCAGTCCGATCGCGTGGGACTTGCGGTTGCCCTCGGCGATTGTCGGCACGGAGTCGATGTCCGAGGTGTCCGAGACCGCGGTCAGGCCACGGATGGCCGTCTCGATGCTCTGCGCGAAGTCCGGCGAGTCCATCGCCTTGGCGATGTTCAGCGAGCCCAGGTTGCAGGAGATGTCCCGGCCCATCTCGTCGTAGGTCAGGTCCACGTTCATGGTCGACGGGGTCGAGACCTGCAGGATCTCCGAGCACAGGTTCGAGTGCGTGACCTTGCCGGCGATGGGGTTCGCCCGGTTCACGGTGTCCTCGAACATGATGTACGGGTAGCCGGATTCGAACTGGATCTCCGCGAGGATCTGGAAGAAGTCGCGCGCCTGGATCTTCTTCTTGGAGATCTTCGGGTTGTCGACCATGTCCCGGTAGACCTCGGAGACGTTCACGTCGGCGAAGGGCTTGCCGTACTCGCGCTCCACGTCGTACGGGGAGAACAGGTACATCGGCTCGTTCTTCTTGGCGAGTTCGAAGGTGATGTCGGGGATCACCACGCCGAGGGAGAGGGTCTTGATACGGATCTTCTCGTCGGCGTTCTCACGCTTGGTGTCGAGGAACCGCAGGATGTCGGGGTGGTGAGCGTTGAGGTACACCGCACCGGCGCCCTGCCGGGCCCCGAGCTGGTTGGCGTAGGAGAAGGAGTCCTCGAGCAGCTTCATCACGGGGATGACACCGCTGGACTGGTTCTCGATGTGCTTGATCGGCGCACCGTACTCGCGCAGGTTGCTCAGCAGCAGTGCCACGCCGCCGCCGCGCTTGGACAGCTGCAGCGCGGAGTTGATCGAGCGACCGATGGACTCCATGTTGTCCTCGATGCGCAGCAGGAAGCAGGAGACGAGCTCGCCCCGCTGCGCCTTGCCGGCGTTGAGGAAGGTGGGGGTCGCGGGCTGGAAGCGGCCGTCGAGGATCTCGTCGACCAGGTTCCGGGCCAGCTGCTCGTCACCGCGGGCAGGGCCCAGGGCCACCATCACCACGCGGTCCTCGAAGCGCTCGAGGTACCGCTCGCCGTCGAACGTCTTCAGGGTGTACGAGGTGTAGTACTTGAAGGCGCCCAGGAAGGTGGGGAAGCGGAACTTCTTGGCGAAGGCCTGCTCCGACAGGGACTCGATGAAGGAGAAGTCGTACTGCTCGAGGACCTCGGGCTCGTAGTACTTGTTCTCGACCAGGTAGTCCATCTTCTCGCGCAGCGAGTGGAAGAAGACGGTGTTGGGGTTCACGTGCTGCAGGAAGTACTCCCGCGCCGCCTCACGGTCCTTCTCGAACTGGATCTTCCCGTCCGGTCCGTACAGGTTCAGCATCGCGTTCAGCGCGTGGTAGTCGAGCCGCTTGTTGTGCTCGACCGGGGGCATCTCGGTCAGTGTCGCCAAAACTCTTCCAATCCGTCGTGGACCCGCGTCACATCGCGCGGAGTGCCGAACAGTTCGAACTTGTACATATGGGGGACCTCGCACTTGCGGGCGATGATGTCGCCGGCCAAGCAGTAGGCCTCCCCGAAATTGGTGTTCCCCGCACCGATCACGCCACGGATGTGCTTCCGATTGCGTTCGTCGTTGAGGAACTTGATGACCTGCTTGGGGACGGCACCGCGGCCGTTGCCCCCGCCATAGGTCGGAGTCAGCAGGACGAAATCCTCATCGACGACGAGGGGCTCATCCTTCGGGTAGAGAGGGATTCGGCGAGCCGGCATCCCGAGCTTCTCGACGAAGCGCTTGGTATTGCCGGACACCGAGGAGAAGTAGACGAGGTTCGCCACGCCAACGCCCCCGGGGCCGATCAGATGGCAGTGGCCTGGCGCTGCGCGGCGACGCCCGCGATCGCCTTGATCTTGTCCGGACGGAAGCCGGACCAGTGGTCCTGCGAGGTGATCACGACCGGCGCCTGGACGTAGCCCAGCGACTTCACCTTCGCGAGGGCGTCGGCGTCCTCGGTGATGTCGACGACGTCGTAGGCGACGCCCGCCTTGTTCAGGGCGCGCTTGGTCGCATCGCACTGCACGCAGAGGGGCTTCGAGTACACGGTGATGTCCAAGGGGAGGCCTTTCACGAGCGCCGCGCCGAGGCGCGAGGACTGAGCTGTCACGAGTTGTCAGAGGGGGTCCGATGGACCGTCCGCCGCGCTCCGGAGCCTCGGACCATGGGCGCAGCGGTGGGTTCCGGTGCGCCGCCCGGTTCCCGGGAGACCCGGTGCGGAGCGACTACGTCAACACTACACCTAGTGGTGACCCGGCGCGACGACCACAAGATGTACTGAACTACATCTCTGTCATCCACAGCGGATTGTTGATGGCTTGTGGATAGATCAGCACGAATGGGGACGGAGGAGGCGCCCACGCACGAAACGCGAGGATGCATGCACAGTCGAGTGTGGATGAAGGGTCCGACAGACCGTCCCGGCGGTGGATGACGCGCCACTGCCGAGCCGCCGACACGCGGCGGAGTGAGGTGCGTCCCCGGCGTGTCCCGACGATCGGCTCGGCGTGTCGCCAGCGTGTCCTCGGCGTGTCCTCGCGGACCGTCCCGGCGCAGTTGCTCGCATGCGACGACCCCCGCTGCCCGAGGGGGCGGCGAGGGTCGGAGCGGGGTCGCGGGCGCAGCCGCGGACGTCAGGGGCGGGGGCCCTCCGAGGCGGAGTCCTCTGAGGCCGGGCCCTCAGTGGCAGGAGCCTCCGGGGCGGACTCAGCTGCTGCGGCATCGGTCGATGCGGGAGCCTCCGGCACAGCGAGCTCCGTCGCCTCGTGCGACGGGAGCTCCCAGGCATCAACGATCTCCTCGCCCGGCTCCGCCACGGCAGCGTCCGCCTCGGGGACGGCGGGTTCACCGCCCGCAGGCTCGGGCGATTCCGCCAGCTCCTCCGCAGGCGTCGCCGTGCTCTGCGGCCCGGCGATCTCGACCACCATCTCCGGTTCCGACTGCGCGGCCTGCCCCGGGCCCGCAGAACTCTCCGTCTCCGCAGTCACCGCAGCCGCGCCGGTCTCACCGGTCTTCGCGGTCTCATCAGTTTCAACGGTCTCGTCGGTCTTGTCAGTCTCGTCAGTCTCGTCGGCCTCGAGGCTGCGTCCGTCGGCCTCGACGATGCTCGCAAGCACCTCGCGCAGCAGCTCCACCTGGGCGTGCGCCTCCGCAGCGCCCGAGACCGGCTGCTTGCCCTTCTCCACGAAGGCGTGGAAGGCCTCCCACATCAGCTCCACGGCGCCCTTGGGTGCGGTGGTCGACAGCTCCTGCACCACACCGGCCTTCTTCTCCCGCAGAGAGACCGTCGAGCGGACATCGGCGTGCGAGGGCGCGGGCAGCTCCACGCGCATCCGGCGGCGGGCCGAGAGCACCTGCAAGGTCTCGGAGTACTCCGGGGCGAACGGCAGGTAGTGCCACACCAGGCGCACCTGCGCCCCGCCCTCCAGTTCGCCGAGCAGCTCGATGGAGCCCGGGATCACGCCCTTCGGCCAGTGCCGCCGCGACCAGGCGGGCGATCGGGCCGTAGGCCGCCTCGATCACGGACATCTGATGAGCGACCCCGGTCAGCAGCCCCTTGACGTAGAGGTCGCGATCGCGCTGAGTGGCGCCCGGCCCGGCCCCCGCCACGACCGCGGCCTGGAGGGCCTTGCGGCGCTGCGAACGGACCTCGGTGGGCAGGTCATAGGAGGCGGTGGTGACATGGGCGCTGCCGTAGAGGGGCTGACTGGCCGGCATCAGCACTTCGTGGTCCACCATCCGCAGATCCTTGGTGGCGATCTGCTCGGACATGCGGGTCACGGAGTCGTCGTACTGCTGCGGGTAGGCCAGCATCAGCAGGCGCCGTCCGGTCATGCGCTCGAAGGAAGCGACCTGCTCGACCTCCTCGGCGGAGAAGCCCACCGGCGGCTCGACGAGCACCGGGATGCCGCGACGCATCAGGGCCAGCAGGTCCTCGACGTGGAGTCCGTCGGTGGACAGCAGCGCGGCGTCGATCGAGAGGGTCTTGGCGCGCACCGCCGCGATCAGATCAGCGACGGTCTCGTAGCGTTTCTCCTCCGCGATGCCCCAGACCTCGGAGGACTCGCGACGCCGGCGCGGTGAATGGTCCACCAGCGCGGTGATCGAGAATCGGTCCCACCGCCTGCGCAGCACCGGCAGGTGCACGGCCTGGGCCATGGTTCCGGCGCCGATCACGGCGATGTTCAGGGTCTTGGGCATCGGCAGGCTCCTCGGGCTGGGAAGGGGATCGGCGGCAGCTCCGCGGGACGTTCGGCGGGCGCCGGGCCGCTCCGTTATCGCGCCGCAGCACGGCGCGAGACGCACGCCTGTTCTACCACACCCGCCCGTGGCCGGGCCGAGTCGTTCCCCGGTGCGACCTGCACCGCAGGGACGGAGGTCACGCGGCCAGCGCGCCGGAAGCCGGTCGATCACGATTATCGTGGGGCGCGGATCAGCACGTCTCAGGAGGAACCCGTGGCCAAACGCTTCTATTTCGGCGCCCGCAACATCTCGCGTCCGTTCTTCAAGCTCCTGTGGAATCCGCGCATCACCGGGCTCGAGAACATCCCGCGCGAGGGCGGCTTCGTGATCGCCTCCAACCATCTGGCCAATATCGACAGCTTCGTGCTGCCCGTCGCGCTGCCCCGGCAGATCCGCTTCGTCGCCAAGGACACCCTGTGGACCCAGAAGGGGATCCGCGGGCGGATCCTGCACTGGTTCTTCGAGGCCGTGGAGGCGGTGCCAGTGGACCGCGAGGCGCTGTCCTCGGGCAAGGGCGCTCTCCAGGCTGGTCTGAGCATCCTCCGTGAGGGCGACGGCTTCGCGATCTATCCCGAGGGCACCCGTTCCAAGGACGGGCTGCTGCATCCCGGCAAGCAGGGCGCGGCGTGGCTCGCCGTCGAATCTGGCTGCCCGGTGATCCCCGTCGGCCTCAAGGGGACCCAGCATATGTTCTCCCGGCTGCTCCCCCACCGTGGTGCGATCACCGTGCGCGTCGGCACCCCCATCGAGCTCGACGACATCGACCCCACAGCCTCCAAGGGTGTGCGGCGCCGACTGCTGAACGCACGCATCATGGAGGAGATCCAGGCGCTGTCCGGTCAGCGTCGCGCAGTGCCCTCCCGCCCGATCGCCTGAGCTCGCCCGGCACCGGTCCTCCCGCACACCGCAGCAGTGCCAGTAGGATCTGGCCAGGCCGCGCGCTGACCGTGCAACGGCCGCCGCCGCACCGCACCCGAGGAGAGCAGATGGCCGTCGTCGTGGGATTCATCCCCACCGAAGTGGGTTTCAAGGCGCTGGCAGCCGCACGCGACGAAGCGGAGCAGCGCGGAGGACCGCTGATCGTCGTCAACGTGCTGCGCGACGGGGTCGGTGACGACCCCCGTCACGCCGACGATCAGCAGATCGAGATCGCGCGGGATCAGCTGCGCCATTCGAGCGTGCGGGTGTCGTTCCGGCAGGAGAACACCGATGACGACATCGCCGACGTGCTGCTGCGGGTGGTCGAGGAGGAGTCGGCCGAGCTGCTCGTGCTCGGCGTGCGCCGCCACCAGGACCTCGCCCGCCACCTGCTGGGCCTGACCGTCCAGAAGCTCCTGCTCTCCGCCGACAGCGACGTGCTCGTAGTCTGAGCGACGTACTGCGAGCTTACGAGCGGTAGGAGCCAGACAAAGAGGACCGTCTGAGCGACGTACTGCGAAGCCGCGAGATCGCGAGCGGGGAAAGACATGACAAAGGCCGGGCCGGGGCTGTCTGCCCCGGCCCGGCCTCTTGCTCAGATCAAGCGTTCAGCGGATCGCCGCCGGGCTGCTCGTCACCCTTGGAGGTGCCCACCGCCAGCTCGATGCGCTCACCGATGTTGGTGTCGACGTTCTTCCAGTACTGCAGCGCCTTGCTCAGCACCGGCTCCTCGACCGTGCTCAGCGCGCCGGAGACGGTCTCGACGAACTGGTCGCGCTGGGCGTCGTTGTACACCTCGCGCACCAGGATGCCGGGCTGGATGAAGTCGCTGTCATCGGCGTGGAGGGTGTATGCGGCGCGCACCATCTCGCCGTCGGCCTCCCAGCCGTTGTCGACCGGCCCCTGCTCGTCCTGGTAGGCACGACCGTAGGAGTTCGGGGCGTACACCGGCGCGTCGCCGCTGTGCAGGAACTGCATGTGCCCCTCCTTGTCGTAGGAGTTCGTGGGGACGATCGGCTGGTTCACCGGCAGCTGGTTGAAGTTGGTGCCGATGCGGTGACGCTGCGCATCCGGGTAGGAGAAGACGCGGCCCAGCAGCATCTTGTCCGGGGAGACGCCCGTGCCCGGCACAGTGTTCGAGGGGCTGAAAGCGGCCTGCTCGATCTGCGCGTAGTGGTTCACGGGGTTCTTGTTCAGCGTGAAGCGGCCGACCTTGATCAGCGGGTAATCCGCGTGCGGGACCGTCTTGGTGAGGTCGAAGATGTTGAAGCGGTAGTTCTTCGCATCCTCGTAGGGGATCACCTGCACGGACATGGTCCAGCTGGGGTTCTCGCCGCGCGCGATGGCGTCGAAGAGGTCCCGGCGGTGGTAGTCACCGTCGGAGCCTGCGAGCTTCTCGGCCTCTTCGTTGCTGAGGAACTCCATGCCCTGGTCGGTGTGGAAGTGGTACTTGATCCAGAACTTCTCACCGGACTCGTTGACCCACATGTAGGTGTGCGAGCCGTAGCCGTTCATGTGGCGCCAGGACTTGGGCAGACCGCGCTCACCCATCAGGTAGGTCACCTGGTGCGCGGACTCCGGCGAGTTGGACCAGAAGTCCCACTGCATCTGGTTGGAGCGCAGGCCGGAGTCCGGCAGGCGCTTCTGGGAGTGGATGAAGTCGGGGAACTTCATCGGGTCGCGCAGGAAGAAGATCGGCGTGTTGTTGCCGACGATGTCGAGGTTTCCCTGCTGGGTGTAGAACTTCAGCGCGAAGCCGCGCACGTCGCGCCAGGTGTCGGGCGAGCCGAGCTCACCGGCGACGGTGGAGAAGCGGGCCAGCATCGGGGTCTTGCGACCGGGCTGGAACAGATCGGCCTTGGTGTACTTCGAGACGTCCTCGGTGATCTCGAGCTCGCCGAAGGCGCCGGAGCCCTTGGCGTGGGGGCTGCGCTCCGGGACGCGCTCGCGGTCGAAGCGGGCGAGCTTCTCGACCAGGGCGACGTCGTGGAGCATCAGGGGGCCGTCGGCACCGATGCTCAGCGAGTGCGCATCGGACTCACGGGGAGCGCCGGACTCGGTGGTGCTGGGGACCGTGGGGTCGAACTGGGTCATGTACTTCTCCTCGGATGGTGGGAATGGTTTCTGACAGGTTGTGACGAAACATCGAGACAGGGATCCTGCGACCCTGCGGGCGACGGCCGGGGCCGACGACCTCAGGGGGTATGTGGGGCGCGGTGCGCGGGGAGGGAGGGGGCGGTCGCGGCGGACTTCGCACGGCATTCAGAGCAGACGCCCCGGTAGACGACGTCCGCGATCTCGATGGAGAAGCCGTGGTCGTCGTGCGGCACCAGGCAGGGCGCCGCCCCGATCGCACAGGGGACATCCTCCAGCCGGCCGCACTCCCGGCAGACCAGGTGATGGTGGTTGTCGTGCCGGTGGATCTCGTACTGCATGCTGCGGCCGCCGACGGCGACCCGCCGCAGCAGCTCGGCATCGGACAGTGCATTGAGGACGTCGTAGACGGCCTGGCGGGACACCGTCCCCAGGTTGTCGCGGACCATCCGGGCGATCGCCTCCGCGTCGGAATGCGGATGCGCCTCGACCGCGGCCAGCGCGGCGAGCCGCGGAGCGGTCACGCGCAGGCCAGCACTCCGCAGGGCGGAGGTGTGCTCGATGGTCGACATGTCCCCAGTGTATCGCCCTTTCTGGACTATCTCAAGAAAGCGTCGTTGCCCAGTTCGGTGGCCGTGCCGGCGACCCCCGCGCACGGTCTCAGCCGCGATGCCAGGCCACGCCGGGATCCTGGGTGGAGAACTTCCCGCCGCTGACATCCAGCAGCGCCCCGGTGATGTAGTCGGAGAGATCGCTGGCGAGGAAGAGGCAGAGGTTCGCGACGTCGCCGGGAGCACCCCAGCGCCGGATGCTGAGCTGATCGAGCTTGGCCGAGGCTGCCTCTTCGTCCAGCGCCGCGAAGCCGTTCATCGCGGTCGGGATCATGCCGGGCGCGTAGGCGTTGGCGGTGATGCCCCACGGACCGAGCTCGCTGGCGAGCACCCGGGTCATCTGCACCACGGCCGCTTTGGAGGCTCCGTAGGCGGCGGCGTCGACGCTGGGGATGGTCGCCGCGAAGGACGCCGCGTTGATGATCCGGCCGGCGCGCTGCCGCTTCATCAGCGGGATAGCGGCCTGACAGGTGTTCAGCACGCCGCGCACGTTGACCGCGAAGACCTGGTCCCACAGCTCCGGATCGAAGCTCTCCAGCGGCCCCTCCGCGTTGATGCCGGCGTTGTTGATCAGCACGTCGAGGCGCCCGTACCGCTCCTCGATGGTCGCCACTGCGTCCCGCACCTGGCCGGGATCAGTGATGTCGCAGGTCAGGGCCAGATCAGCGATCGACTCCCCGCGCAGCTCCGCGAGCGCGACCGAGTCCAGGTCCATGGCGACCACTTCTGCGCCCTCACGGGCGAAGGCCTCAGCGATCGTGCGGCCGATGCCCCTCCCCGCGCCGGTGATGAGCACGACGCGCCCGGTCAGATCGATCTGCATTCTTCCCCCTGGGAAGTGACCGCTGCTGTGCGGCCACGCTCTACGCTGAACAGGCCCGGGCCCGGGCCTGCTGACACCGGGTCCACTGTCGGCCCTGCTCGAAGCGGGGTCAAGCACCAGGAGGAGACGACGATGGATGCTCGCACTGTGTGGATCACCGGCGCGGGGACAGGGATGGGCAGGGCCGCCGCGCTGGCCGCCGCCCGCGACGGCCGTCCCCTCGCGCTGTCCGGGCGCCGGCCCGAGGTGCTCGAGGAGGTCGCCGAGGAGGTCCGTGCCCTCGGTGGGACCGCGCTCGCAGTCCCCCTGGATGTCACCGACCGGCTCGCAGTGCGCTCTGCCGCCGCGCAGATCGAGGAGGAGCTCGGGGGCGTGGAGGCCCTGGTGCTCTCCGCAGGGCTCAACGCCCCTCGTCGCTACTGGCGCGACCAGGACCTGGACGAGTTCGCCGCCATCACCGAGACGAACCTGCTGGGCCCGGTGTCGGTGATCGATGCCGTGCTGCCGGGGATGCGTGCACGGGGCGAGGGCACGATCGTGGTGATCTCCTCCTACTCGGCGTGGCGCTTCTCCCCGGATGCCGGCGCCGCCTACAGCGCGACCAAGACGGCGCTCGGCCCGCTGGTCGCGACGCTCAACGCCCAGGAGAACCGTCACGGAATCCGCGCCTGCCACCTGTGCCCCGGGGACGTCGACAGCGACTTCCTCGACCGCCGGCCCCAGGTGCCGGGGGCACAGGAACGGGCGGCCATGCTGACCCCGCAGGACGTCGGCCGCGCCGTCTCGTTCGTGCTGACCAGCCCGCCGCACGTGGTCATCGACGAGCTCGTCATCAGCCCGGCGAAGCCCGGCCCCTGAAGCGCGACGTCCCGAAGGTGACGAGTTCTCGGGTCCCCGCGCGGAGACGTCGCGGGGACGGCTAGCCTGGCCCGGTGACCCAGCCAGTTACCGGCCCGTATTCAGCGGGTGACGCAGGACGACCGGGCACTGCGACGGGAGCAGGACGAGCCCCCGCAGGCACTCGTGCGCTCGCCCAGCGCGCCCTGGGCGGCTGGGTCGCCGCCGCCCTGGTCACGATCCTGCTGCTGGTGGTGTCGGTCCCGATCTCCTCGGGGTGGACCGCGCCTCGACCGTGATCGCGGTGCTGCTGAGCCTGGCCGGCGGCCTGTCCGTCCGCCACCCCGTGGTCGGCGCCGTGGCCGCCGGCACCGTGCTGACTCTGGGGCTCGGCAACGGACCGGCACACATCGGCTCGGGGATCCTTGCCTCCCCGTCACCGTCGCCGCCTGTGCGGCCCGCGGCCACCTCCTCACCGCGATCGGGATGGCCGCCTGGCACGTGATCCCCCTGGCCGTCTCTGCCGTGCTGCGGGGGATGACCCCGAGTTCCTGATCTCCCAGGTGATGCTGTGGCTGGTGCTCCAGACCACTGCGGTCCTCGCCGGCACCTGGGGGCGCTCCCTCGCCTGGCGCGCCCGCGCGGAGAGATCACGACGTATCTCGGATCTCGCCGAGCAGCGACGGGCCATCGCCCGCGAGCTGCACGACACGGGCGTGAGGGCGATGACCCGCGTGGTGATGCTCTCCGAGAACGCCACCGTGCGCCCCGGCATCGAAGCCGCCGACGCCGCACAGTTCTCCCATATCGCCGCAACGGCGCGGGAGGCCGCCGAGGAGCTGCGCGTCCTGCTGGACACCCTGCGCACCGAGGACTCTGCGGGCATCCGCCTGCCCACGGCCGGTGAGCAGAGCGGCCCCGTCCGGCTGCGGAGCCTCGTCGAGGGCCTGCGACTGCGCCTGATCGCTGAAGGATTCCATGCACAGGTCTCCCTCGACGGGGACGGGAACCTCCCCGTCCCCCGCCACGGAGTGCTGGACAGGTGCCTCCGCGAGATCGAGGCGAACGTGATCCGCCACGGCGACCGCTGTGTCCCGGTCGCGATCCTGGGCGAGCTGAGCACCCCGAGCCCGACCACGACGGCGGCCGCCCCAGGCTCGATCTCCTGGTACGCAACGGCGTGGCTCCGCGCCTGACGAGCGCACCGCGCGGCGGCGCCGGCCTGGAGGGGATGCGCGAGCGCCTCGCACAGATCGGAGGCCAGCTGGAGACCCGGCGGGAGGGCGCCCTCTTCCTCACCCATCTCACCGCCGCCTGCACACTGGGCGAGGGTGAGCAGGACCAGGACCAGGACGTGACGGATGCGTGAGCGTGACGGAGGATCGGCCATGACAGCGGATGCCAGGACGACAGAAGGCAGGGACATGACGACGGTGATGATCTGCGATGACGACCCGATCGTGCGTGAGGCGCTGGGCAGCTACCTGGCGCGCGAGGAGGATCTGGAGGTCGTCGCCCAGGTGGGCACCGCCGACGAGGCCCTGAGGGTGCTCGACCTGGATCCGGCGGACGTCGTCCTGATGGACCACACCCTGCCCGGCATGAACGGCATCGATGCGACACGCCTGGTGCGGGCTCGTCATCGCGGCACCTCGGTGCTGCTGATGACCACGTTCGGCACCGACGAGCAGGTGCGGGAGGCGCTCTCCGCCGGCGCGAGCGGTTTCCTGCTCAAATCGGCCAGTCCCGCGGCGCTCGCTGCGGCCGTGCGCGCCGCCCATGATCACGCCGGCACCGTGCTGACCCCGCAGCTGGCCGCGCAGATCACGGCCCACGCCGGTCACGCTCCCGCTCCCACCATCGTCGGCGGCGGGCCCACCCAGGAGCAGCTCGAGGACCTCGGCCTCACCGAGCGTGAGAGCGAGGTGCTCGCCCTGCTGTGCTCTGCGGAGTCCAACGCCGGGATCGCCCGCGCCCTGTCCCTGTCCGAGTCGACGGTGAAGTCCCACGTCTCCTCGCTGATGACGAAGCTCGGCTGCACCTCACGGCTGCAGATCGCCCTGAGCGCCTTCGAGCGCGGGCTGGTGGTGCCCCCGCAGCCACCGACCGTGACGGACTGAGCCCGGTCGGACCGAGCCTGCGCCGGGAGCTTCCCGGAGAACGATGAGGGCCCCGCTCCTGTGGAGTCACAGGTGCGGGGCCCTCATACATGCGGAGCCGCCTATCGGAATCGAACCGATGACCTATTCATTACGAGTGAATCGCTCTACCGACTGAGCTAAGGCGGCGTCTTCGCCGGTGTGCGGCGGACCGGTTCACTGTACGTGACCTGCGCCGGTCGGCGCAAAGCCAGTCACAGCGATACCCGTCACCCTCGTCGGCCCCGCCGAGCCCTCAGTGCCCGCCTCGTCAGCACCTCAGCCCGTCCTCCGGGGTGGTGCCGTCGAGGAGGTAGGCGTCGACCTGCTCCTCGATGCATCCGCCGGAGCGGCCGTAGGCGGTGTGACCGTTCCCCTCGAAGGTCAGCAGCACGGAGTCGTCGAGCTGCTCCGCGAGACTCTCCGACCAGGCGTAGGGGTCGCCGGGTCCCCGGTGGTGCCGATGACCACGATCGGACCGGCGCCCTCCGCCGTGATCGGTACTGGCTCCCGCAGCGGCGGCACCGGCCAGTGGGCGCAGCTGTCCCCGCCGAGCATCGGCCCGAAGGTCGGGAACTCCTCACTCAGTCGTTCGGCCTCCTGCGCCACCCATTCCTCGTCGGCGATCCCGGGGTGGTCCAGGCAGTTCACCGCGGTGATCGCGAATGTCGAATTGGTGCGGTAGGTGCCGTCACCTGAGCGCTCGGCCGAGAGATCGGCGATGCGGAGCAGCGGGGCGCCGTCCCCGTTCATCGCAGCGGAGATCGACGTGCGTCCCATCTCCCACAGGCCGTCCTCGTACATCAGCATCAGCACGGCAGAGCGTGCCAGCGCCCCGGTGAGGGGCCGCTCCGGGTCGCCGGTGCCCAACGGTCCGGCGTCGATCGTGGCGAAGAGGGCATGCAGCTGCTGCTTCGCCTCGTCCTCGCTGCCCTTGAAGGGGCAGCCCGTGCCCACCTCGAGGCAGTTCGCGAGGAACGCCTCGGTCGCCTGCTCGAAGCCTCCCGCCTGCCCGGCCACGAACTCGTTCATCGGCAGCGAGGGATCCACTGCCCCGTCGAGCACGAAGCGGCCCACCCGGTCGGGATGGAGCTCGGCATAGCTGGCCCCGAGGTAGGTGCCATAGGAGTAGCCGAGGTAGTCGAGCTGCTCGGAGCCGAGCGCCGCGCGCAGCACGTCCATGTCGCGGGCGGCGGAGTAGGTGTCGAGGTAGGGCAGGACGTCTCCGGAGTGGGCTTCGCAGGCCTCGGCGATGCGGGCGCTCCACTCGTCGGTCTCCGCGGAGCCCGGTTCCCCGGTGGCGGCGAGGTACTCGTCGGTCTCCTCATCGCTGAGGCATTCCACGCCGGCGGAGCGCTGGATCCCGCGCGGATCGAATCCGACCAGGTCGTAGGCGCCGCGGATCTCGGGAGAGACCAGGTAGGGCAGGCTCTCGAGGAAGTTCACCCCGGAGCCGCCGGGACCGCCGGGGTTGGTGACCAGAGAGCCGGTCCGGTCCCCGGAGGCCGGGAGCTGCGCCACCGCGATCTCGATGTCCCCTGCACCCGGATCGTTCCAGGCCAGAGGGACGGTGACGGTGCCGCATTCGAGCTCCGGGCCGTCGACGCCCTCGCAGGGACCCCACTCGATGTCCTGCTCGTAGTACGAGGCATAGGCGGGATCCTCCACGGGGTCCGAGTGCAGGTCCACGGCCGCGGAGGTGCCTAGCTCCTCGAGCTGCGGTCCCTGCTCCTCGGGGGCCGATGCGGTCGGGGCGCCGTCCGTCGCGCCCTCCCCGTCGGGCTCCGTACCGGAGGACGTGCAGCCGCCCAGGAGGAGCACCGCAGCGGCGGCCGCGGCGGCGATTCGGGAAAGGGGCCGTGAGGGAAGAACGGCAGGTGTCATGCGAAGTTCCTATGTCCGTGCGGGGGAAGCAGGAGCGGGCAGAGCGGGCGCGAGCCCGGCCATCCTAGGCCCCGCCCGCTCCCGCTCTCCTGAGCGTTCACCCCACCTCGCGCACCGCCCAGCGGCGGATGCCGACCACAGTCGGCACGATCACCAGGAGCAGCAGCGGCAGCAGATCGAAGGCGGTGCCGTCCCCTGCGGCCAGGGTCATGGCGGCGGTCTGCAGGTCCAGGGCCCGGACGATGTCGGAGACCAGATCGGAGCCGAGCGCCATCGCGATGACCCCAGCAGTGGTGATGACGAACGGCGCCCCGATCGCGGCGACCAGCCCGAGCACGGTGGACTGCAGCACGATCCCCATCGCCAGGGAGAACAGCAGCGTGGCGACGAGGAGGGGCAGGTGGCTGGTCAGCACCTCGTCGAAGGTGGAGAAGACCGCACCCTCCCCCATGAGCTCCCCACCGATCCAGGTGGTCGCGGCCGCGAGACCGAAGGAGAAGGCCACCAGCACGAGGAAGACCACGGTGGTGGCGAGCACCTTCGAGGTGAGCACCGAGAGTCGGCCGGGGCGCTGGAGCAGGGTGTTCTGGATCGACTGATCGGACCACTCCCCCGCCGTCATCAGCACAGTGATCACCGGGATGATCAGGCTCAGCGGAAGAGTGAGGAAGAAGACGGTGAAGCTCACGTCGGAGGTGCCCTCGGGCATCAGCGCGGGCTGGATGAGGCCGCCGAGGGCGGCGAAGCCGACCACGGCGATCAGAGACAGGATCAGCAGGATGGCGGCTCCGCGGGTGTCGAGGAAGCTGCGCAGGTCGATATCGGGTCGCATGGGATCTCCTGGTGGGTGCGGGCCGGTCAGCGGATCGGGGCCGGGGCGGGCTGGTTCTCAGCCTCGGCGGCCGCAGGCGGCGCCTCGAGCTGGCCGGTGAGAGCGAAGAAGACCTCTTCGAGGCCGTTGCCCTTGCTCGCACCCAGGGAGGTCAGCACCAGCTGCTCCCTGAGCGCCAGGCGTCCCATGTCCTCGGGGACGAGGCTCACCTCGAGCTCGGTCTCGGAGCGGGGCTCGTAGGCGATGCCGTGCTTGTCCAGGGCGGTGCGCAGCGCCGTCGGATCGAGCGCGGTGACGCGGGTGCCCGATTCGCTGGTGAGTTCCTCGAGGGTGCCCTCGCGCACCAGCCGTCCCTGGGAGATGACGACCAGTCGATCCACCGTCGCCTCGACCTCCCGCAGCTGGTGGCTGGACAGCAGCACCGTGCCGCCGGCATCGGCGAAGGAGCGCAGCAGCCGGCGCATCCAGCGGATCCCTTCCGGGTCCAGGCCGTTGGCGGGCTCGTCCAGGATCAGCACGGCGGGGTCCCCGACCAGGGCCACGCCGATCCCGAGCCGCTGGCGCATGCCGTAGGAGTAGCCGCCCACACGCTTGCCCCCGGCGCCCTGGAGGCCCACCATCTCGAGCACCTCGTCGGCCCTGGAGGCCGGCATGCCGACGGTGCGGGCAGTCAGCCGGAGGGTCTCCAGCCCGGTGCGCCCGCCGTGCAGGGCTCGGGCATCGAGCATCACGCCGACGGTGCGGGCGGGGTGGGAAAGGCTGCGGTAAGGCGCGCCGCCCACGAGGGCCTCGCCCTCATCGGCCCGCGCGAGCCCCGTGAGGATGCGCAGGGTGGTGGACTTCCCGGCGCCGTTGGGGCCGAGGAAGCCGGTGACGGTGCCGGGCCGGCACACGAAGCTGAGATCGTCGACGGCGGCTCGTGCGCCGTAGCGCTTGGTCACGCCGCGCACCTCGAGGGTGGGTCCGGCGGATGCGGAGGGGGTCGTGGAGGTCATGAGACGAGACTCCTCCTCCGCGCCGGAGCAGTGCCACCGCCCGGCGGTCAGGCGCGCGGTGACGAAGGTCGGGGGCCGGAGCCTCCGCCGGGCCGACGGGCTCGACCTCCGTCGATCCCGGGGCGACCTGCGGCCACTGCCCCACGATCGGCGGGGCCAGGGGCGGTGCCATCAGTGCAGCGCCATTACAGTGACCACGTGGACGAACTGGGAGCGCCGAAGCGATATCGCTGGCAGGAGGTGCTGGTCCCCGCCGTGGTCACGGCCGAAGGGATCCTGCAGGGAGTGCTCGCGACCTCCACGACCGAGCTGTGGCGCCCGGCGCTGGTGATCGCCCTGGGGGC
The DNA here is from genome assembly GCF_014400405.1 of Brachybacterium sp. Z12. Lineage (GTDB taxonomy): Bacteria > Actinomycetota > Actinomycetes > Actinomycetales > Dermabacteraceae > Brachybacterium. The sequence goes on from NZ_CP060496.1 coordinate 2,796,932, forward strand.
CGCGCTGCTGCTGCGCCACCGCCACTGGCGCTGGCTGCTCCCGCTGCTGCTGCTGCTCAACACGGCGGCGATGGCGGTCACCGTGCTGATCATCGTCACCTACGCCTACGCGACCCGCAGCCACAACCGGCTGCTCATCCTGGCCTTCGTCGTACTAGCCGTGACCACCGGTGCGCTGCCCTCGCTGCTGTGGATGAGCGTCGGCCCGTGGTTCGGGATCACGGGATTAGTCGTCGTCACCCTGGTGGTCACCGCCTCCGCCGCGTCCGGCATGTACACCTCGACCCGGCGCGCGCTGCTGAGCCAGCTGCAGCAGCGGGCCGAGCAGGCGGAATCCGGCCGCACCGTCGCCGAGGAGCAGGCCCGCCGTGCGGAGCGCACCCGCATCGCGCGGGAGATGCACGACATCGTCGCCCACAAGATCTCCCTGGTCGCCCTGCAGGCCGGCGCCCTGGAGGTCAACCCCAAGCTCGAGCGTGGGCAGGTGCAGCAGTCCGCCGCGCTGATCCGGCAGACCGCCACGACGGCGCTCTCGGAGCTGCGGGAGGTGCTGGGCGTGCTGCGCGGCGACGGCGAGGAAGCCCCGCTGGCCCCGCAGCCCACCTGGGAGGACGTGCGGCGACTGGTGATCACCTCCCAGCACGCGGGGATCGCCGTGGACCTGTTCGACTTCATCGACGACCCCGTCCCCGATCCGCTCGCGCGCACCGCCTACCGGGTGGTGCAGGAGGGGCTGACCAACATCCACAAGCACGCCCTGCACACCAAGGCTCGGGTGGCACTGATCGGCGAGCCCGGCACCGAGCTGGTGATCGAGGTCAGTAATGTTCTCCCCAAGGGGTTCACGACGGATCTTCCCGGGGCCCGGATGGGCCTGTCGGGCATCGAGACCCGCGTGACACATGCCGGCGGCACCATCGCGTCGGGCCCCACCGATGACGGACGTTTCGAAGTGAGGGCGGTGGTCCCGTGGCCGACGGCGACGTGACGCGTGTGGGACTGATCGATGACGACTCCCTGGTGCGCGCCGGGCTGGCGATGATCCTCGGGGCCGACCCCCAGATCGAGGTGGTCGCGCAGGGGGATGACGGCGCCGAGGCGGTGACGCTGGTGCAGAAGCATCGCCCCGACGTGCTGCTGATGGACGTGCGCATGCCGCGGCTCGACGGCATCGCTGCCACCGAGGCGGTCAGCGCCCTGCCGAATCCGCCCAAGATCATCATGCTCACCACCTTCGACATGGACGAGTACGTGTTCCAGGCCCCTCGAGGCCGGGGCCAGCGGCTTCCTGCTCAAGGACACCCCTCCCCAGGACCTGGCCCGCGCGGTGCACGTGGTCGCCGGCGGTGACGCGATGCTCTCCCCCACCATCACCCGGCGGATGCTCTCCCACTTCTCGGAGGCCAATCCCGGCTCGCGCCAGGACCGTCACCCGGGTCTCGAGCAGCTCACCGAGCGCGAGACCGAGGTGCTCGGCGCAGTGGGCGCGGGCCTCTCCAATGCGCAGATCGGCATGCGACTGTTCATGAGCGAGGCGACCGTGAAGGCGCATGTGTCGAAGATTTTCGCCAAGCTCGACTGCACCAATCGCGTGCAGATCGCGATCATCGCCCACGAGGCCGGCCTCACGGACCTCGACGTCGACCAGGTCTGAGACGGCTGGCGCCTGGGCGGCGGGCGCTGGACGGGCGGGGCGCTGGGCGGTCGGGCGCGCGGGCGCTGGAGGGCGGCCGCGCGGGCGGGCGGGCGCTGGACGTCACCGAACCTCGCCGCGACCCAAAAGGTTCCAGCTTCCTGGAACCTTTCTGGTCGCGGCCGCCCGAAGCTCGCGACCACTCCCGGTCACGTGGCGAAAGGTGCCAGGAGATGGCACCTTTCCCCTCGCGGCATCCCGATCGACCGGGCTCAGCCCCGCACTCTTAGCTGATCTCTCCCGCTCGTGCCTCGCGGCACGTCGACCAGCTGGCGCCCGAATCTCGCGACCGCTCCCGGCCACGTGGCAGAAGGTGCCAGAGGGATGGCACCTTTCGCCTCGCGGCAAGTCGATCTCCCCGCGCCCGACGAAGCTCGCGCCCCCTCCCGGCCCACATGGCAAGAGGTGCCAGGGGATGGCACCTTTAACCTCGCGGCATGTCGATCAGCCCCAGCCGAGCTCGTGGAGCCGCTCGTCGCTGATGCCGAACAGGTGACCGATCTCGTGCAGCACCGTCACCGCGATCTCCTCCACCAGGTGCTCACGCGAGACGGCATGGCGCTGCAGTGGGCCGCGGAACACGAAGATCCGGTCGGGCTGCGCGTAGCCGTCGAACACGCTGCGCTGATCCAGCGGGATCCCCTCGTACAGGCCCAGCAGCTCGGCGCCGTCGGCCTGCTCCGGCAGCGGCTCCTCCTCGATCAGGATCGCGACGTTCGCCTGCGCGATCGCACGGGCGACCTCGTCGGGCAGCGAGTCCAGCGCGTCATCGACCGCCTCCTCGAACTCCTCACGACTGATCCGGATCATGCAGCCATAGAACCACGCCCACCACAGGAACGGGGCACCCGGCCCCGCGGCGTCCGAGCGGGCGGCGGGGCGCCCGGCCCTGTGGGTGCCCGAGCGGGCACAGCACCGCGGCGAGGGGGCAGTCGTATGTCGGATGCGACGCATCGGTGGCGTTGAGGGAGGCGTCGGCCGCGTCAGATGGGTATGCTCTGCCTCGGGCAGTTCTGCTGCCCAGGGCCCCCATCGTCTAGAGGCCCAGGACACCGGCCTTTCACGCCGGCGACACGGGTTCGAATCCCGTTGGGGGTACGCATCACGGTGCGGCGGAGACGCCTGCATCGGAGGCCACGGAGTGCGAGGCGGCTCACAGCCTGTTTGGTCGAGAGCCACCTGAAGTTCCGGTAGAGTTATCCACGTTGAAGCGAGCGGGAGTAGCGCGGAGACAACGTAAGGCCCTGTAGCTCAGTTGGTTAGAGTGCCGCCCTGTCACGGCGGAGGTCGCCGGTTCAAGCCCGGTCAGGGTCGCCCTTGAGAGAAGGCCTCGGAGCATGGTTCCGGGGCCTTTTCCGTTGCCGCGGCTCGCCCCCTACCCTCGAGGGATGAGCACCACACTTCGCAACCACCGCATCCGCCTGGCCGCCCGCCCCCAGGGCGAGCCCGTCGCCGAGGACTTCACGCACGACGTGGTCGATGTCCCCTCCCCGAGCCCGGTCAGGTGCTGCTGCGCACCCGCTACCTCTCGCTGGACCCGTATGTGCGCGGCCGCATGAGCGATGCGAAGTCCTACGCCGCTCCGATGGAGATCGGGGACGTGATCGTCGGCGGCACCGTCTCCGAGGTGGTCGAATCCGCGGCCGACGGCTTCGCGCCCGGCGACACCGTGCTGTCCTACGGCGGCTGGCAGGAGTACAGCCTCGAATCAGCCGGGCACCTGCGACTGCTGGACCCGGCCGCAGCGCCGGTGACCACCGCCCTGGGTGTGCTGGGCATGCCCGGCTTCACCGCCTACGCGGGTCTGCTCGCGATCGGGAAGCCGCAGCCGGGCGAGACCGTCGCGGTCGCTGCGGCCACCGGCCCCGTCGGCTCCGCCGTGGGCCAGATCGCGAAGATCCACGGCGCCCGCGCGATCGGCATCGCCGGCGGCGAGCAGAAGGTCTCCCGCCTGCGCGCGCTCGGCTTCGATGCGGCGCTCGACCGCCGGGCCCCGGACCTGGCCGGCCGGCTCGCCGAGGCCGCGCCCGACGGCATCGACGTGTACTTCGAGAACGTGGGCGGCCCGGTCTGGGGGACGCCGTACTGCCCCAGCTCAACAAGTTCGCGCGGGTACCGGTGTGCGGACTGGCCGCCAACTACAACGCGACCTCGCTGCCCGAGGGCCCCGATCGCAGCGGGCAGCTCATGGGCTCCGTGCTGGCCAAGAGCCTCACCCTGCGCGGCTTCATCCAGCTCGAGTTCGCGCCCACGATGTTCGAGGACTTCCTGCAGGACATGACCGGATGGGTCGCCTCCGGTCAGGTCCAGCACACCGAGGACATCACCAAGGGTCTCGAGCGCGCCCCGGAGGCCTTCGCGGGGATGCTGCGCGGCGAGAACTTCGGCAAGGCGATCATCCAGGTCTCCTGACCGGGGCCCCCACCTCAGCCCTCCGCGTGGCGTGCCTTACACCGCGCAGATCCGGTTGGTCGAGCACCTGCCCTCCCTGGTACTCTGAACCCCGGTCGCTTCGGCGACCACGGCTCTGTAGCTCAGTTGGTAGAGCGTTCGACTGAAAATCGAAAGGTCACCGGATCGACGCCGGTCGGAGCCACCACCACGAAGCCCCCTGGATCACCCAGGGGGCTTCGTCGTGTTCCCCTGGATCGCCCAGGGCGCTTCGTCACCCCACCCGCGCCCCTGGATTGCCCATGGGCTTCGTCCTGCCCCCACGACCTCGAGCAACCTCGAGTAGATACGCCCTATACTTAGCTCCATGACGAACCTAGATACCGCTGCCGAAAGCGAGCCTCTCTGGCCGGCGACCTGGGCCCGCGCCCTGCTGCCCAGCGCGATCCTCGACTGCGTGGAGGACGCGCCGCTGCACGGCTATGCGATCGGTCAGGCTCTCGGCGCCCGCGGCTTCGGGGTCCCCGGGGCGGCTCGCTGTACCCGGCGCTCGCTCGCCTGGAGGAGTCAGGCTCGATCGTGGCCGAGTGGGTGCCCGGCCCGTCGGGCCCGGCGCGGCGGCAGTACACGATCACACCCGCGGGCCGGGAACATCTGGCACGGGACCGGACTGCGCTGGGAGCGCTCACCGCCGCACTCGGCGCCGAGCCTCCGGGCGACCGCAGCCCTCGCGCCGCCGCGGCCCCGGAGATCCGCGCAGCCCTCAGCCACGTGACCCCCACCCACGATGCAGCGATCATGGCGGAAGGAGCGACCGGTGACCTCTGACGACCTCTCCCCCACCGCAGCAGACGGCCCCGCCGGCCCCGAGCTGGACCAGGTGCGGCACGCTTTCCTCACCGCCCGCGGAGACCAGGACGACCCGCGCTGGGCGGAGACCGCGCTCGTGGCCCTGGTGTTCGCCGATGTGCGGATCGACGCGGCAGAGGCATGCCTCATCGAAGCGGCGGGCCTGGTCCAGCAGTCCCAGGAGAGTCCCGAGCAGCTGTACGGGCCGGCCCGGGAGTGGGCGGCCGAGCAGGTGGAGTCCCTGCGCGGTGACGGTCAGGAGGTGTTCGAGGACCCGCTGCGGTTCGACCTGCGCGAGAGCGTGCTGACCGTGCTCGGCCTCGCCGCCGGCCTCAGCGCGCTGTTCGTCGCCAGCGACCTGCTCTGGCTGCTGCTCGGCTCCGGATCGGCGAAGGGGCTCACCGCCGGGCTCGCCCTGGCGCCACTGCTGCTGTCGGCCGTGCTCGTCGCCTTGATCCGCGTCTACAGCTGGTCCTCACGCCGCTTCGCCTTCCCCGTCATGGTCCTGTGGTGCGCGCTGCTCCTCGCGGTCTGCTCCGGCGGGACGGCCGCGGTGATCGTGCCGCTAGGGCAGACGGAGCTCCTGGGCAGCCGCTGGTGGATGATCGCGCTCGTCGGTGTGTACGGGCTGGCCGCGTACCTCGTCGCGACGGTGTGGCCCCCCCGTCCCGCCGCGCCGCGGCCGCTGACAGTCCCGGAGGTGCTCGCCGGCGGAGACGTCGGCGACCAGGAGTGGCTCGAGCGGGCGCGTGCGGTGCTGCGGGAGCGGGGCGATCTGCCCGAGAAGCGGATCTCGGCCGTGCTGCGGGAGGCGCAGGATCATGCCGCCGATCGTGACGCGCGCCTGCTCGAGGAGTTCTCCTCCCCGAGGAGTACGCCGGCTCCCTCCCCGTGACCCGCGGGTGAAGCCCCGCCGGATGACTCTGCTCTACGGCGCCGTCGCCGTGGGCTGGGCGGCGACGGGCTGTCTCGTCGGCGCGGAGGACGGCTGGGAGCCGGGTTGGCGCCTGGGGCTGTTCGCGGTGCTCGTCGTGCTCTGCCTGTGGAGCGCCTGGATGCATGCCCGCGACTGGAGGGCCGCCGCGCGCCTCGCAGCCGAGGAGTGACGCGGACGCTCCTTGTTCGGCGTTCCGCCCCTGCCCGCACGACCGCGCGCCGTAGGGTGAGGGGGATCACGCACCCGGCATGTTCCGGGACCCGACCCTGTGGAGGACGACGATGTCTGCCGAGAACCCGGATCTTCAGATCGCCCAGGCGGCGACCCTGCGCCCCATCACGGAGATCGCAGAGAAGGCCGGGGTGCCTGCCGAGGCTCTGGTCCCCTACGGCTCCTACAAGGCCAAGGTCGACGTGCGCAGGATGACGCCGACGGGGCGGACCGGGAAGCTCGTGCTGGTCTCGGCCATGTCCCCCACCCCTGCCGGCGAGGGGAAGTCGACCACCACGGTGGGCCTCGCCGATGCGTTCTCCTCCAGGGCCACCGCACGATGGTCGCGCTGCGCGAGCCGGCGCTGGGTCCGATCATGGGCATCAAGGGCGGTGCGACCGGCGGCGGTCACGCGCAGGTGGTGCCGATGGAGGACATCAACCTCCACTTCACCGGCGACTTCCACGCCATCCAGATCGCCAACAACACCCTCGCCGCCCTCGTGGACAACCACATCCATCAGGGCAACGCCCTGGGCATCGACCCCCGCCGCATCCAGTGGAAGCGGGTGGTGGACGTCAACGACCGCGCCCTGCGCAAGATCACCATCGGTCTCGGTGGCCCCACTCAGGGCGTGCCCCGCGAGGACGGCTTCGACATCGTCGTCGCCTCCGAGATCATGGCCGTGCTGTGCCTGGCCACCGACCTGCACGACCTCGAGGAGCGCATCGGCCGCATCGTCGTGGGGTTCACCTACGACCGCGAACCCGTGAGCGTCGCCGATCTGCAGGTGGGCGGCGCGATCACCATGCTGCTCAAGGACGCCCTGCTGCCGAACCTGGTCCAGACCCTCGGCGGCACTCCGGCGCTGGTCCATGGCGGTCCCTTCGCGAACATCGCCCACGGCTGCAACTCGCTCGCCGCGACCCAGCTCGCGCTCTCGCTCGCGGACATCACCGTCACCGAGGCCGGCTTCGGCTCGGACCTCGGAGCGGAGAAGTTCCTGGACATCAAGGCGCGGCTCGGCGGGCTCTCCCCTGATGCCGGCGTGGTGGTCGCGACGGTGCGTGCGCTGAAGATGCACGGCGGGGTGGCCAAGGACGTTCTCGCAGAGGAGGACGTCGACTCCGCCCTCGCCGGCACGGCGAACCTCGCCCGCCACGTGCAGAACATGCGGAAGTTCGGGATCGAGCCGGTGATCGCGCTGAACCGCTTCCCCACCGACACCGAGGCGGAGCTCGAGGCTGTGCTGGGCTGGGCGAAGGAGCAGGGCTTCCGCGCCGCGCTCTCGGAGGTCTGGGCGAAGGGCGGCGAGGGAGGCCGGGCGGTGGCCGAGCAGGTGCTCGCTGCGATCGAGGAGGACGCACCCGATTTCCACCACCTCTACGATCCGGCTGACGGGATCGAGGCATCACTGCGCACCCTGGCGCAGGAGATCTACGGAGCCGACGACGTGGTCTTCGAGGACCGCGCCCCCGCGCAGCTGCGGATGCTGAAGCGCAACGGCTGGGACACCCTGCCGGTGTGCGTGGCCAAGACGCAGTACTCCTTCTCCGACGATCCCAAGGCACTGGGCGCCCCGACCGGGCACCTGCTGCACGTGCGTGACCTGGTGCCGAAGATCGGTGCGGGCTTCGTGGTCGCGCTGACCGGCGCGATCATGACGATGCCGGGCCTGCCGAAGGAACCGGCGGCCCTGCGCATGGGCGTCACCGAGACCGGGGAGTCGATCGGCCTGTTCTGAGCCGGGGCCGGGGCGCGGCGGCGCGGGTCACTGCCGCGAGTCGCGCTCGGCGACCTTCTCGGCCTCGAGCTCGGTCTCGTCGTCGAGGTCGATGTCGATGACCTCCTCGTCCTCGACGTCGTCGGCGCGTTCCTCAGGCTCCACCCAGTTGGTGTCCGTGAGCGGCTCGACGGTCTCGGTGACCACGTTCTCGGGGAAGCGATCATGGGAGCCGTCGGCCATCCCGCGGTGGTCGTCGCCCTCCTCGTCGATGAAGCCGTCCTCGTCATCGTCGTCGTCACCGGCATCCGCCAGGCGAGGGCTGAGCTCGTCGAAGGCGTAGTCGCCGCCGCGCACGAAGCCGCGGCGGAAAGCGGCGCGGCCCACCATCACGCTGGAGACCGGCACGGTCAGCATCTGCGCGAGCAGGACCACGAGCAGGAACGCAGCGAGGGACCACGAGCGCGAGACCAGGGAAGCTCCGGCGAAGACCAGGATCAGGCCCAGCACCTGCGGCTGGATGCCGCGTGGATGCGCATCAGCACGCCGTCGAAGCGGTTGAGGCCGATCGCGGAGACCAGTCCCAGCAGCAGTCCGCCGCCGATCAGGACGGCGGCGATGATCTCGATGACCGTCATCGCTCCTCCTCCGTCCATCCGTCGTCCTGCGGGGGCCGGGGCTCATCCTCGAAGCCTCGCCAGCCGGGCTGCGCTCCGAAGCTGTCCTCGTCCTCGTTCTCCATCGGTTCCCCGGGGTGGGCCGGGTCCGAGAGGGGGTCTTCCTCGTCCAGGAGGTCGTGCTCCTCCTCGAACAGGACGCTGTTGCGCGGTTCGTCGTCCCAGCTGTCGCCGTCGGAGGGATCGGGGTGGATCGCCTCGTGGGGGCCGGTATCCGTGCGCGGCTCGACAGGGTGGGAGCTCCGACGGGTCTGGAGCGGCTCCTCCCGGGCCACGAAGCGCGCGAAGGTCACCGTGCCGATGAATGCCATGCCCGTCAGGCTCAGCATCGCGGGCCCCGCCCACGCGGCCTGGGAATCGGCGACGTAGAGGGCCATGCCCATGATCACCAGCGTGACCAGCGAGTCGCTGGAGATGGCGCGGTCGAGGATGGTGGGACCGACGATCATGCGGTAGACGACGCCCAGCGCCGCCACCGCGAGCACGGCACCGTAGATGACCAGGAGGAGCTCGAAGGCGCTCATCGCAGACCCGCCTCCTCGAGCACCTCACGGCGCCCGATCGCCCACAGCAGCCGCTCTTCTTGGGCGAGGACGGACGCCCGCGCCTTCTCGACCTCTTCGGCGGTGCCCGCATTGAAGGTGTGCAGGAACAGCATGCCGGTGGCGCGCTGCGCCTCGACCACCACGGATCCCGGGATCAGGGTGCACAGCACACCGGTGAAGGTGAGGAAGAAGTCCGAGCGGGAGGCCATCCGCACGGCGATCACGGAGCTGGGCGGCTGCGGCCCCCGGACGGACCGAGTAGTAGCCCACCTGGACGGCGGAGATCACCACGTCGAGCAGGAAGCGTGCCGCGAACAGCACGAAGCGCACCGGTCGCAGCGTCAGCTCATGGCCCGTCGGCGGCATCGGGAACAGCACGAAGACGAGCACGGCCACGACGATGCCGCCCAGCACGTTCTTCAGGTCCACGCCGCCCCACAGCAGGCACCACAGCGCCACCGCGACCAGGACCCATGCCCAGGAGCGCCGCAGATCGGTGAATCGTCGCAGGGTCATTCGTCCACCTCCTGCCCGTTGCCGTCGAGGCGGTGCCCGGCGTCATCGATCCGGTACTGCAGCTCTTCGGCGGCCTCATCCCCGAGGACCGCGCTGACGTAGGGGGTGCGCTCGAGGATCGAGCTCGCCGCGTCATCCGCGTACTCCATGATCGGGCCGGCCAGGACCGTGAGGGCCAGGGAGAAGGCGATCATCGCGGCGGTGGCTCCGCCCATCACCTTCGGCAGCGGCACGTCACGGGAGATGATCTCCTCGCTGGGCTCCTGCCAGAAGGCGCGGTTCCAGATCTTGGCGATCGCGTACAGGGTGAGCAGGCTGGTGATGACGCTGATGGCGATCAGGATCCAGCCCGAGGTCCGGTCGTACTGGATGCCGGCCTCGATCAGGCCGACCTTGCCGATGAAACCGGAGAACGGCGGGATCCCGGCGAGGTTCATGGCGGGGATGAAGAACAGCACCGCGATCACCGGGGCGAGCTTCTGCAGGCCGCCGAGCTTGATCAGGTTGGTGGTCCCGCCGCGGTGCTCGATCAGCCCGGCGGCGAGGAACAGCGTGGACTGCACGGTGATGTGGTGCGCGACGTAGTAGATCGTCGCGCCCATGCCCAGCTGGGTGCTCATCCCGATGCCGAACAGCATGTAGCCCATGTGGGAGACGAGGGTGAAGGACAGCACGCGCTTGAGGTCGGTCTGTGCCACCGCGCCGAAGATCCCGATGATCAGGCTCAGCGCGGCGGCCGCGAGCAGCAGGTTCTGGATCTGGGAGGCCGGGAAGAGCAGAGTCTCCAGGCGGAGGATCGCGTAGATGCCCACCTTCGTCAGCAGGCCCGCGAACACGGCGGTCACGGGAGCGGGCGCGGTCGGGTAGGAGTCCGGCAGCCAGGCGCTCAGCGGGAAGATCGCCGCCTTGATCCCGAAGGCCACCAGCAGCATCAGCTCGAGGATCATGCGCACGCCGGGCTCGAGGCCGTCCAGCCTGACCGCCATCTCGGCCAGGTTGACCGTGCCGGTCGCGGCGTACACCGCGGCGACGGCGGCCAGGAAGATGATCGAGCTCAGCAGGGAGACGATCACATAGGTGGTCGCCGCGCGCACACGGCTGGCGGAGCCGCCGAGGGTGAGCAGCACGTAGCTCGCGGCGAGCAGCACCTCGAAGCCGACGTAGAGGTTGAACAGGTCGCCGGCGAGGAATGCCATGGACACCCCCGCCATGAGGGCGAGGTAGGTGGGGTGGTAGATCGCCACCGGGGTGCGTTCGATGTTCTCGCTGACCGTCTGCGCGCTCGAGTAGACCAGCACCGCGAGGGTGACGAAGCTGGAGACGAGCAGCATCAGCGCGGTCAGGCGGTCCGCGACCAGCACGATGCCCAGCTGCGGGGTCCAGTTGCCGATCTGCAGCACCAGCACGCCCTCGAGCGTGACGTAGTAGCCGAGCACCATGGCGACCAGGAAGATCGCCGAGAGGGTGAGGATCGCGACCCAGAGCTGGAGCTTGGTGTAGTGGCGCAGCAGCAGGGTGAAGGCGGCTCCGGCGAGGGGCAGCATCACCGGCAGGGCCAGGAGCAGTTCGATGCTCATCGCTCCCCCTGTCCATCGGTGTGCTCACGGTCGGTCTCGGTGGAGGGTCCTGCGCCGGGCACCCCACCCATATGGCGGGTGTCCCGCGCCGACTCCCCCGCGGGGCGTTCTCCAGCGGGACGGTCCGTGCTCTTCCCGTGCTTCTCCGCGCGTCGGCGGCCAGGCTTCGGGGGCAGCGGCTCCCCACCGGCATCGGCCTCCGTCGCGTCCTGCGGGACGTCCTCGGCGCTGGTGAGGTCCGAGCCCAGCGGGTCGTCGTCCTCCGGCGCGAACAGCCCCTGGGACTGTGCCAGTGCTCCTCGCCGGGACTCCTCGGTGAGGGCCTGTGACCAAGGAAGGTGCTCGGAGTCCTCGGTGCGGCGGCGACGACGGCGCAGCACGCGCCGGTCCTCGACGTCATCAGGGACCTCGTCGTGGCCGAACAGCTGCCAGGCGCGGTAGGCCAGTGCGACACCGAAGGCGGTGATGCCCAGGGAGATCACGATCGCGGTGAGCACCATCGCGAAGGGCAGCGGGTCGGTCATGTCCTCGGGGTCTGCGCTGCCCTCGAAGGGCGGCAGCCCGGGGGCGCCTGCCGCGATGATGAACAGCACGTTCACGCCGTTGCCCAGCATCACGAAGCCCAGGATGATCCGGGACAGAGTGCGTTCGAGCATGAGGTAGACGCCGCAGGCGATGAGCACCCCGGAGATCAGGAGCAGCGAGAGACTAACGGGCATCGATCTCCGCCTCCTGCTGCTGATCGATCTGGGCGCCCAGCGAGCGCAGGAAGTCGAGGATCACGCCGACGACCACGAGGTAGACGCCGATGTCGAAGATCAGGGCGCTGGGGAAGTGCAGCTCGCCCAGCAGCGGCACCTGCACCACCGGGGTGGCGCTGGCGAAGACCGTCCCGCCGAACAGCAGCGGGAGCACACCGGCCAGGACCGCGATCGCCATCCCGGCGCCGAGCACGAGGCCCGCCTGCACCGGTGCGGCCTCGCTCAGCTCGTAGCGGCCACCCGCGAGGTAGCGCAGCGCGAGGGCGAGCCCGGCCACCAGCCCGCCGGCGAAACCGCCGCCGGGCAGGTTGTGCCCCGCCATCAGCAGGTACACCGAGAACATCATGATCATCGGGAACGCGATGCGGGTGATCACCTCGAGCATCACCACGACGCTCCGGGGCGAGGGTCAGCCCGGCGGAGAGCCAGGTCCGCCAGCGGTTGCCGCCGGCGACCTCATCGGGCCGGGCATCGAAGTCCAGAACGTTCTGCGGCAGCTCGGAATCCATCCGACGGGGCCAGATGGAGGCCTTGGAGTCCAGATCGCGCACCCTCGCTATGGGGCGTTCACGGCGGGTGACGAAGATCAGCGAGGCCACGCCCGTGGCCACCACCAGCAGCACCGAGATCTCGCCCATCGTGTCCCACACACGCGCATCGACCAGGGTCACGTTGACCACGTTGTGGCCGCCGCCGACGGTGTAGGCCGGCTCGATGAGCCCGCGGCCGAGGGCCTCGCGGTAGCGGGCGTCGGCTGCGTAGAGGGTCCCGCCGCACAGCACCACAGCGGTCGAGATCGCGATCACCCAGCGCCCCCAGGCGCCGATCCGCAGGGGCCGACGGGAGAAGTGGATCGGCAGGCGACGGAGCACCAGGACCAGCACCACGGTCATCGCGGTCTCGACCAGCACCTGGGTGGTGGCGACGTCCGGGGCTCCGGCGACCAGGAACAGCATGGCCACGCCGTATCCGGTGACGGTGATCAGGAACACCGCACGCAGGCGACGGCGGGAGCGAGCGGCGCCGATCGCGGCGAGCGCCACCACCGGCAGCAGGATCAGCTCGAGCGGGTGCTGGAACAGCACCAGGTTGTCCGGCAGCGGGGCCTGGCTCAGCGCCACCGGCGCCACCAGAGCGATCAGCACCACCAGCATCGTGCCCAGCGTGTAAGGCAGCGAGCCTCGCTGGAACAGTGCGGTGGCCGCGATGGAGATGGCATCGGTGCCACGGAGGATGCGGCGGAATCCGCGCTCGGCATCGAAGGCGTCGAGCAGGCCGCCGTCCGCCCAGCGCTGCGGCGAGACCTTCTTCTGGAGCTTGGCGAAGGGCCGGGCGAGCAGGGACAGCCCGATGCCCAGTCCGAGCGTGACCACGGAGGCGAGCAGCGGGATCCCGAGATGGGGGACGATCACCAGGTGCACGGCCTCGCCGGCTTCCGGGAGCATCGAGGAGTAGGTGCGCAGCACGTCCTCGAGCGGCGCGGCGAGGAAGGCGAGCGCCACCGAGAGCGCGGCCACGACGGCGGGCGGCAGCCAGTACAGCACCGAGATCTGCGGCTTCTCGACCCGCGGGGCGCCCGGTGCGGAACCGAAGGCGCCGACCACGAACCGCCAGGAGTAGGCGACGGTGAGGATGGACCCGGCGACCAGCGCGAACAGCAGCAGGCGCTGCCACCCGCCGGCGTACCAGAGCGCGGAGTAAATCGACTCCTTGGCCACGAAGCCGTAGAGCGGGGGTACTGCGGCCATCGAGGCAGCCGAGACGGTGCCGATCACCGCGACCACCGGCGCCACCCGGCCCACACCGGACAGGACGCGCAGGTCACGGGTGCCGAACTTCTTGTCGATGATGCCCACGACCATGAACAGCGGGGCCTTGAACACCGCGTGGGCGATCAGCATCGCGAGGCCAGCGAGCACGGCGTCGTGCGTGGCCAGGCCCGTGACCGCGGCCAGGAAGCCCAGCTGGGAGACCGTGCCGTAGGCGAGCAGCAGCTTGATGTCCGTCTGGCGCAGGGCGCGCCATCCGCCCACCAGCATGGTGGCGGCGCCGAAGGCCGCGAGCACCATGGTGACCACCTCGAGGTGGGTGAGCGCGGGGGCCACGCGGAGGATCAGGTAGACGCCGGCCTTCACCATCGCGGCGGCGTGGAGGTAGGCCGAGACCGGGGTGGGGGCGGCCATCGCGCCGGGGAGCCAGAAGTGGGTGGGCAGCAGCGCGGACTTGCTGGTGGCGCCGGCCAGGAGCAGCAGCATGGCGGTGATCAGGTACGGGCCGGCCTGCTCCCACATCGGGTCGACCACGATCGCCGAGAGCCGCATCGTCCCGGCCTGCGAGGCGACCATCAGCAGGCCCACCAGCATCGCCAGGCCCCCGCAGTGGTGGAGATCAGCGCGTTCAGGGCGGCACGGCGCGACGCCTGTTTGTCCTGGTAGTGCCCGATCAGCAGGTAGGAGAAGACGGTGGTGAGCTCCCAGAAGGTGTAGATCACCATCACGTCGTCGGCCAGCACCAGGCCCACCATCGCGCCGGCGAAGGCGGTCAGCACTCCGGCGAAGCGGCCCAGCCCGGGCTCGGTGTCCTGGAAGTAGCGCGCGCAGTACAGCAGCACGATCGCTCCGATGCCGGTGGCGATCAGTGCGAGCACCCAGCTCAGTGCATCCAGCCGGAAGGCGATGTCGATCCCGAAGGCCGGGATCCAGGGGATGGACTCTTCCCGCGGAGCGTCCGCAAGGGTGCGGGGATCGATCGTGGCGAGCCAGATGGCTGACGCCCCCGGCACCAATGCGAGGGGATAGAAGCCGTTACGGCCGACCCAGCGCACCAGCAGGGGTCCCACGAGCGCCGCCACCAAATGGGCGAGCAGCATCGTGAACACGCAGATCTCCGTCCGGGCATGGGGATGAGGGGAGGGCCGGACTCATCTTACGGGAGGCCCTCTCCCCGTTCCCTGAATCATTTGTCACTCTCGCCCCTCAAGGCCTCGCACGCACCCCGGACCTCCGCCCCTCGTTCCCGGCTGCTCCGTAGAGTGAGCGCATGGCCACCATCTCGGACCCGGGGGCGAGCGTGTCCGCGCCCCGTCCCACGCGCCCACCCGTTGTCCCCTTCACCCTGTGGGACGGAGGGATGTCGGCCTTCAGCTCGGTGATCCTCACGTTCGTGTTCGCGACCTATGTCGCCAGCGCGGTGGCCGCCGAAGGCGCTGTCGGCGATGAGGCGATCACGGCCGCCCAGGCCCATGGCTCGCAGGTGCTGACCACGTGGCAGTCGATCGGCGCGGTCGCGGTCGCGCTGCTCGCCCCGCTGCTGGGCAACCTCGCCGACCGCGGCGGTGCTCGCAACACCCTGCTGCGGGTCACCACGCTCGCCACCGTCGTGGTGATCGCTCTGATGCCTCTGGTGGCGCTGGACTCCGACTACCTGGTGCTCGGCGCGGCGCTGATCGCGCTGGCCGTGGTGTTCAGCGAGCTCGCCGGGGTGTTCGTGAACTCCGTGCTGCCGGAGATCTCCACCCCCGCCAACCGCGGGCGTATCTCCGGCACGGCCTGGGCGGTGGGCTACTGGGGCTCGATCGTGTGCCTGGGTCTGGTGCTGGTGCTGTTCGTCATGCCCGGGACGGGGCTGCTCGGGATCACCGGGGAGAACGGCTGGAACTACCGGGCGATCCCGCTGTTCGTCGCCCTGTGGATCCTGGTGGGCACGATGCCGCTGATGCTGCGGGCCCCGAAGCACCCCGCCTCCGCCCCGGGCGAGAAGTGGAACCCCTGGCAGGGCTACGCGCACATCGTGCGCCGCGTGATCCGCGCCTTCCGCGAGGAGCCGATCATGCTGCAGTACCTGGTCGCCTCCGCGATCTACCGCGACGGCCTGGGAGCCGTGTTCTCGATCGCCGGCGTGCTGGCGGCGAACGCCTACGGCTTCTCGTTCGAGGAGATCATCATCTTCGGCATCGCCGCGAACCTGGTCGCCGGGATCGGGGTCTACGTCGGCGGCAAGTTCGATGACCTCGTGGGCCCCCGCCCCGTGATCATCGTCGGCAGCCTCGGAGTGATCGTGCTGGGCCTGGTGGTGCTGTTCTTCGGCTCGACCCTGGTGTTCTGGATCGCTGGTCTGGCGATCTGCCTCTTCGTGGGTCCGGTGCAGTCCGCCTCGCGGAACCTGCTCACCCGTCTCTCGCAGCCCGGCCGCGAGACGGAGAACTTCGGCCTCTACGCGACCACCGGGCGGGCACTGGGCTTCCTGGGCACCGCCGCCTTCGCCGCGACGGTCGCCATCTCGGGAGAGACCCGCACCGGGATCCTCGGCATCGTGCTGGTGATGGCCGTGGGCCTGATCGCCTTCGTGCCGATCCGTCTCGGCGCCGCCGGCCGCGCCCCGGTCGCCTCCTGATCCCGCGGGCGGGGCGGGGCTCCGAGGCCGCGCTCAGGTGAGGTCGGCGGGATCGACGAGGAAGCCCTCGAGGTCCACGATGTAGCCGCCGACGCTCTCGGTGAGCAAGCCGGCGATCAGACCGATCCGCTGGTAGGCGAGCTGCCAGCGCTCGGCGGTCTCCGTCGAGGGGACTTCGATCGCGTCTTCCTCCGGGTCGGCCGTCAGGTGCACCAACTGATAGTCGACGGCGCCCTCGACCCAGTCCAGCGCGGACAGCGCAGCGGGGCGGGAGCTGAGCCCCACCCGCAGGGAGATCTCCTCCCCTCCGGCAGCGGGATGGTGGCGCTGTATCCGGTGCGGGTGGCCTCCTCCGGCACCTGGTCGAGCTCAGCGTCGGGCTCGAGCGGGGCGAGCAGCTGGGCGAGCGACTCGGGGGCCAGCGCATGCGGGCTGACGACCGTCAGGTCGCGCACCTGGAAGGGGTGCGGCTCCAGACGGACGCCCGCATCGGTGACGACCGCCCCGTAGAGCCGTCGGCCCAGCGACCACGCAAGATCCAGGGCCTCGCGTTCGACGCCGAAGGGGATCCCCTCGGGGAATGCCCGACCGTAGCCGTGGGAGTCGCCCATCCCCTCGGGCAGGGGCACCTCCCGCTCCCGCGGGGTGTCCATGGTCCAGCGTCCTGCGCCGCGCGGCGAATGATCCGGCTCCAGGCGCACCTGATCGCTGAGCTCGATCGTGCCGTCCTCGCCGACGGTCGCCTCGGGGCGCACGTTGCGCACCATCGACAGTACGTCCTGCGGGTCGGTGTCGCGGGGCAGCTGCAGGCGGTGACGGGTGCGGGGCTCTTCGCCGGCCGACGACGGGACCGTGACGGTCACTGCTTCTCCTCCACGGGGATGCGGGTGCGATGGAAGTTCTGCGAGGAGCGGGACGGGGTCGGTCCGCGCTGCCCGAGGTAGCGGTTGAGGTTCCCGGCGCTGCCGTACGGGCGTTCGGAGGCGCTCGAGAGCCGGAAGAAGCACAGCTGCCCGATCTTCATGCCGGGCCACAGCGCCACCGGCAAGGTGGCCATGTTGGAGAGCTCGAGGGTGATGTGTCCCTGGAAGCCGGGGTCGATGAAGCCGGCCGTCGAGTGGGTCAGCAGGCCCAGGCGACCGAGCGAACTCTTGCCCTCGAGGCGGGCGGCGACGTCATCCGGCAGGGTGATCTGCTCATAGGTCGAGGCGAGCACGAACTCCCCGGATGCAGCATGTACGCCTCGTCCGGGTCGACGGCGATCTCGCGGGTGAGGTCGGCCTGTTCGCGGGAGGGGTCGATCATCGCGTGCTTGTGGTTGTCGAAGAGCCGGAAGAACCGGTCGATGCGCACGTCCACGGAGGCGGGCTGGATCATCTCCTCGTCGAAGGGGTCCAGGCGCACTCGCCCGGCATCGATCTCGGCCCGGATGTCACGATCGCTCAGCAGCACGGCGCCAAGACTAGCCTCACCACCTGGCCATCGGCAGTCCGTCCCACGACCCGCGTGGCGAACAGTCGAGCGGCGACGCGGCACGGGAGGCCCTCCCCGGCCCGTCATGGACCCGGTTCGCGGAGCACCCGGCAGAAGGGGTATGCTGATCTGCGTTCGCTCGAGCGGCACGGTCCTGAGGGACTGAGGGCCAGGTCGGGCGGCACTTCGCGGGTGTAGTTCAATGGTAGAACTTCAGCTTCCCAAGCTGATAGCGCGGGTTCGATTCCCGTCACCCGCTCTCACAGACGCCGACCCCTTCCGGGTCGGCGTCTTTCGTCTCCCGCCCAGCACAGCCGCCCCTGGACGCTCCTCCCCCGCTCCGGGCCCGCTCCTGGCCCGTCGGCCGCCGCGAGGTTCCTCGCCTGCTTCCCAGCCGCGTCGAGACGTGCACGTCAGAGGCGCGACACCGACGGGTTATGTCGATCTTCGCGGAAGTGTAAGAATGCGGCATGCCCAAGATCATCGGAGGTTCCCTCGAGGAGCATCGCGAGCGCACGCGCGAGAAAATCTTCGCCGCCCTCGCCGAACTGCTCGAGACCCAGCCGTTCGAGTCGGTCACGTTCTCACGGATCGCCTCGGCGGCCGGCGTGGGCCGCACCGCGATGTACAACCACTTCCCCGACCGCGAGACCCTCCTGGTCGAGTATGCGATCCACGAGACGACGGACTACATCTCCCAGCTGCGCGCCGGGGTCAGCGATTCCGCCACCCCGCGCGACGCCGTGATCGCCTACATCCACACGCAGCTGGACCTCAACGTCTCCTTCCACGTCCCGCAGACCTCCGGCGGCGCGACGCTCTCCCCGAGACGGCTGCACGCATGCGCGACCACGTAGTGCTCATCGAGGACGTGCTGCGCACGATCGTCGCCGACGGAGTCACCAGCGGCGACTTCGCCGCCGACCTCGACGTGGATGCCACCGTGCGCATCATCAACGGCCTGCTGGTGGGATCCTCCGCGAAGCGCTACTCCCGCGAGGCCCTGGAAGGCTTCGTGCTCAGAGGACTGGGCGCCCGCGCCTGACCCCCGGCCCCGCTCCCCAGGACGACGAGCCACGACGACGAGCGCCCCGGTCGTTCCGCCGCAGCGGAGCGACCGGGGCGTCGTCATGCACCTCCCGGCGGGGAGGCGGTGATCAGTCGTCCTGCTCCGAGGTTTTCTTCTCTGACTTCTCAGCGCGGCGCTTCCTGCGCCGATCGCCCTTCGGCGCCTGGACGGGGACGGAGACCTGCTCGACGTTCTCGTCGTCGACCTCCCAGTCCATCGCATCCAGGCCCTCGTCAGTGCTCTCCTCGGCCCGGGCGAACAGGGGCCGAGCGATCTCGCCCTCACCGTCCTCCAGGTCCACCTCGGGCGCGGTCGCGGCGACCACCCAGCAGGTCAGCGCGATGATCAGGGCGAGCACGGCGATGCCCCAGCGCAGGAAGGCGCTGGTGCCGTCGGTGTTCATCCCCACCACGGCGCTGACGGCCAAGGCGCTGAGCAGCGAGCTCGTCAGCAAGCAGGGGGAGCGCGACGGAACCGATCGCGGCTCGCAGGATGGCGGTCAGCACGGCGCCGCCGAGGGCACCGGAGTGACCCCAGGAGCTGCGGCCGCCGTAACGGCCCGAGCCGATCACGGCGGCGGCGTTCTCGAGGGTCGAGGCTGAGCCGAGCATCCACAGGCCCAGGCCCGCTGCGGTGAGCACCACGCCCACCACCAGGCCCGGCAGCGCACCGGGACCGAGGCCGAAACCGGCCACCACCGGCATCAGCACGGCGAGCACCACGGAGGGCACGGAGGCGCGCCGCACCATCTCGGGGAGCTCGACCAGGTCGGTGTGCGGCCGTCCCTCGAGCAGCGAGGCGCGGGTCTCCACCACGGCGCTCGCACCGAGCTGGCGGGCACCGTCCAGCAGCGAGGAGGTCACCAGCAGCACCGTGATCACTCCCAGGCCGACGCCGCCCAGCAGCGTGAGGGAGGTGGGGGTCACCGCGTGCAGGGCACGGTCCTCCCAGACGGTCCCCGCACGGGGGCCAGCTGGAGGGCGGTGCCGATCGGTCCGAGCGTGCCGAGGGCGGTGAGGGCGCCGGCCAGCAGGAGCGCGGCGCGGGGGCCGTGCGCCGCGCCCGCCGCGGCATTGCGCATCCCGGTCTCGGCCTCGGGGCCGTCGGCGAGCGTCGAGGCCATCAGCGAGCCGGCATGCGCCGCCACCACGATCAGCGCCCCGAGCCCGGCATAGGTCAGCAGCGCGAGCGCGAGGGACGGCACCCCGGCGGAGAGCACCGCGATGACCGTGGAGATCAGCACCAGCAGGGACACGACGCCCGCGGCAGTCAGCGCGGTCGAGCCCAGACCTGCGGTGAGGCCGAGAGCGCCGCCGGTGCGGCTGGTGCGGGCGGCCCGCAGGACCGTGCCGCCGAAGCGGTGGCCGGTGCCTCCGAGCAGCAGCACCGCGCCGAGCGCGGCGAGGACACCGAGGCCGAGGGTGCCCGCGACCACCACGTTCGGGGTGAGCGAGTAGAGGGTCAGCATGTCCAGGAAGGCGCTGGCGTACTGGGACTCGTCGGACTGCGAGACCCACTGCCCCATATCGGTCAGCGCCTGCTCGATCTGCGGCTCGAGCTGCTCGCGCGGGGTGGGTGTGCCGCCCGTGATCGCGGGGTCGGTGAAGTTCTCCTGCCCCACGTCCTCGAAGCGGAGGTTCTTGTAGAGCGAGGGGATCCACAGCGCGGAGGCGGCGACCGCCCCGGCGCCTCCCAGCACCGAGGGGATCAGTCCCCCAGCCGCAGCGCGCCGCGCTCGTGGCCGGCCCGGCCCCGATGCGGCACCACTGCGGTCACGGCAGCGGCCAGCATCGCCGTGCCCAGCCCCAGGAGCACCACGATGAAGCCCTCTGCAGCGAACACGGGCACACCCAGCAGCACCCCGACGCCGGTCGCGGCGGTGGCCAGGGCCACCAGATCGGCGCTGAGCGCGCCGCCGCGCCGGAACATGCGTGCGCTGCGCAGATGCGGCCCGCCGAGGTTCGCGGGATCGTCGGCGTCGAGATCGTGCTCGTCGGAGCCGACCAGGAACGCGGAGGCCGAGGCCGAGGCCTCGAACGGCGCGGCGGAGACCCGGATCGCCAGCGCGGAGATCGCGGCGCCCGCGGCCAGGGCCATCAGCGCCGGACCGGCGGAGGCCTGCAGGAACCACACGATGATGACGACGGGGAGGATCGCCAGCGCGAGCGAGCCAGTGACGGCGAGTGCGCCGACCCGCGGGATCAGGTTCGCACGCCGCTCCGGGTCCAGTCCGAGGACCGCCAGCTGCACGGCGAGGCCGCGCCAGGCCGCGAGCGGGCCCAGCGCGATGCCGACCAGCAGCAGCGCCGAGCGCAGGATCCTGTCATCGGTGGTGCCGGGTGCGAGGTACAGCAGCACCGCGACCGGCAGGCCCACCCACAGCATGAGCGATCCGGAGGAGAGCAGCTGCGCGCCGAGTCGGCGGCCGAGGCCCTCCTCGACCTCCGCGCTGTCCTCGTCGCGCTGCAGGCGGCTGGGGACGACGGCCCCGACGACGAGCGCCGTGATCGCGAGCGCGCCGAGCACCAGCAGGGTGACGGCGAGGTCGTCGCCGAGGGGGAATTGCGTGATCAGATCCACGAGAGAGCTTCCGACGACGGGGCTCGGCGGACCGAGCAGGGAGACGCACCGGAGCAGGGCTCCGGCGGCCGAGGATAACGGAGGCGGATGACCGCGGCGGTCACCGGCTCAGGCCAGCAGCGAGAGGTCGAGGTGATCCGGGCCGCCCTCGACGACCTGGATCGGGACCCCCAGTCCTGCTGGTGCATGTGGCAGGCGGGGAATTCGATCGAGGGATCAGCGTCGCAGGAGGCGGCGCGGGCGCTGACGTGCAGGACGCCCTCGGTGTAGGCCGGGTCCAGCTCGAGCGTGCGCTCCAGGGCGGTGTCCACACCGCTCCCGGAGGTCAGCATCGAGGTCGGCGTGGTCGAGATGGTGACCTGGGTCGAGGGGCCGAGGGAGTCGTCGAGCTTGTGCCCGGGCGGCGGGGTGAACAGCACGCGCACGGTCAGCGGGCCGGGGCCCACCTCGGTGACGGGCCGCTCGGAGCGCTGGGCGCCGTGGTCGATCATGCGTTCGGCGGCCTTGGCGACCGGCACCCAGGTGATGCGGTGGGTGCCGGACTCGACGACGATCAGCTGCCCGATGCCGTCGATGGGTGGGCCGACGATCGCGTCCGAGGGCTCCTTGAGGTCGGTCGCGACGGTGACCACGTGTGCCTGGCCGGGAGCGGCCCCGTCGGCTCCCTCGGTGCCCGAGGTGCTCGGCTGGTCCGCGAGACCGATCACCCCGCTGAGGGCGGTGATGCCGCCGGTGGTGACGCGTTCCCCGTCGGTCGCGGGCGCCTCGACGATCCGGATCGCGCCGTTGTAGGTGTCCGACACGGCGATGCGGCCGTCGGGCAGCGCTGTCACGCCGAGCGGGTGCTGGAGGCGGGCGGTGTCGGCGGGGCCGTCCACGTGCCCGAAGTCGAACAGGCCCTGCCCCACCAGGGTGCTCACGCGCATGGTGTGCGGGTCGAGCACGCGGATCGCGGAGGTCTCGGAGTCGGCGATGACGATGCGGCCGTCGGGCAGCTCGTCGAGGCCGGAGGGCTGGGCCCACCAGGAGGTGACCGCAGGGCCGTCTACCAGGCCCTCCTGGGTGGTGCCCGCGAGCACCATCAGCGCCCCGCTCACCGGGTCGAAGGTCCACAGCTGGTGGACGCCCGCCATCGCGATCACGGCACGGTTCAGCACCTGGGACCAGGTCAGGTCCCAGGGGTGGACAGCGAATAGTCGCGCGCATCGCCCTCGCCGCGGGGCAGCGGCTCGCCCTGCATCCACTGCGCACCGGTGCCCGCGACCGTGATCGCCTCGGTCGCGGTGCGGGAGCGCAGCAGACGGTCCTGGCCGATCTTCACACCGCGCAGGCGATGGTTGGCGGTGTCGGCGACCAGCAGGTCGTAACCGACCTCGGCCGCGACCTGGTCAGGCAGCGCGAGGACGCCGTTGGGCTCGGCGAACTGTGCGGTCTCCTCATCGCCGTCGGCGTGGCCGCGCGCACCGGTGCCGATGATCGCGTCGACCGTCACGCCGTCGTTCTGGAAGACCACCAGGCGGTGCTGGCCGGCGTCGGAGATCACCAGGCGGCCGTCGGGGAGGACCGTGAGCTTCGAGGGGAAGCGGAGGGTCTGCGGGGTGCGCTCGGTGAGCACGGTGGGTGCGGGGCCGCGGCGCAGGGAGCCATCGGCCTCGCCCTCGGCCACGAGCTGTTCGACGAGCCGGTCGATATTGGCGGCGTGCCCTTCCCCGGAGAGGTTGCCGGCGATGCGGCCGTGGGTGTCCAGCACCATCAGGGTGGGCCAGGCGCGGGCGCCGTACGCGGTCCATGTCTCGAGCTCCGGGTCGTCGATCACCGGATGGCTGACCTCATAGCGCTCGATATTGGCGGCCAGCGCCTCCGGGTCCTTCTCGAACTCGAACTTCGGCGAGTGGACACCGATGACCACCAGCTCCTGCTCCCACTTCTCCTCGAGCGGCCGCAGCTCGTCGAGGACATGGAGGCAGTTCACGCAGCAGAAGGTCCAGAAGTCGAGCAGGACGATCTTCCCTCGCAGCGACTCGAGGTCGAGCTCTGCGCCTCCGGTGTTCAGCCAGCCGCGCCCGCGCAGGGCGGAGCCGTGGGCGCGGGCGGTCAGGGGCGCGGAAGGATCGGACGATGTGCTCATGGGGTCCAGTGAACACCGAATCGGCGCCGCGGGGCCAACTCGCGTGACATGCGTGGACATCCGGGCCGGTGGATCACCAGCTGGCGATCCAGGCTTCGAGGTCCGGGTCGGTCAGGGAGGACAGGGCGAGATCGGCCGACGGGGCGGTGAATCCGGCGGTCGGGACGGCGATCAGGCGCAGGCCCGCGTCGCGGGCGGACTGCGCCCCGGTGCCGGAGTCCTCGAAGGCGAGCACCTCGGAGGGCTCGGCGCCGAGCGCACGGGCCGCGGCGGCGTACATGTCCGGGGCGGGTTTGGGGCGCTCGACCGTGTCCGAGGCCTCGAGCACCGTGAAGTGCTCGCGCATGCCTCCGAGGGTCAGCTTGTCCTCGAGGGATTCCAGCCAGGAGTTCGAGGCGCAGCCCAGCGGCACCTTCGCTCCCGTCAGGCGGAGGATCTGTGCGGCGCCGGGCATCGTGCGGATGCCGGAGCCGAGCTCGGCATCGAACACGCGGTGCAGGTCCGCGAGGATCTCCTGCTCGTCGTGCCCGGAGCGGCGGGCGATCAGCTCCGCGGCGACCTCGATGGTCGCGCCGTGCAGCACGTCCCCGTCGCCCTCACGCAGCTGGGCGCCGTGCGCGGCGACGACACGGTCCTCGGTGCGCTGCCACACGGACTCGGTGTCCAGCAGCAGCCCGTCGCAGTCGAAGACGATGGCGCGCGGGGTCCAGTCGCCGAAGGCTTCAGCGAAGCGGGCCGGGATCGCGGCCCCCGTCATCGACGCGGCTCCCAGCCGGCGATCCACTGGTTCAGCACCGGGTCGGAGAGGGAGACCAGGCGGCGCGGCGAGCGCGGCTCCTGGCCGGGGATCGAGGGGACGGCGATCAGCTGCAGACCGGCCGCCAGCGCGGCCTCGGCCCCGGTCTCGGAGTCCTCGAAGCCGAGGCAGTCGGCGGGCTCTGCGCCGAGCGCACGGGCCGCGGCGAGATACATGTCGGGGGCGGGCTTGGGTGCCGGGACGTCCTCGATCGCGATCGAGGCGTCGATCACCTCGGCGATCCCGAGCTCGGCGAGCTTGAGGTCCAGCATGTCGCGCGGGGAGTTCGAGGCGACCGCGACCGGGCGCAGCGCGGCCATGGCGCGGAGCACCTCGATCGCGCCCGGCAGCGGGGTGAGCCGCTCATCGATGTGCTCGCGATGCGCGGCCACCAGCTCCTCGCCCACCCGGTGCGGGTCCTTGCCCACAGCCTCGGCGATCGTCATGACGACCACCTCGACGGCGCGCCCGGTGATCGCCCGTCGGGTCTGGGGGTCCAGGGACACCCCGTGCTGGGATAGGTACGAGTCCTGCAGTGCGACCCACTGCCCCTCGGTGTCCACCAACAGCCCGTCGCAGTCGAAGATCACGGCGCTGGGCGTCCAGTGCGGCGGCCACTGGTCCAGCGGGGAGGAGGGAAGTGCGGCAGGCTCGGAGGTCATGCTGACCAGGGTATCCACTCTCGCCTGCACGAGCGCTCCACGGTCCGCCGCCGCACTCCCCTGCTGTCCCGCGGCTATCAGGCGCCGGCTGCGGCCAGGCCCTGCTCGATGTCGGCGAGGATGTCGTCGATGTGCTCGATACCGACGCTGAGGCGCACGAAGCCCGGCTCGATGCCCGCGGCGCGCTGCTCCTCCTCGCTCAGCTGGGAGTGGGTGGTCGAGGCGGGGTGGATCACGAGGCTGCGCACATCGCCGATGTTCGCCACGTGCGAGTGGAGGGTGAGGGCGTCGACGAAGCGCCGGCCGGCCTCGAGACCGCCGGGCAGGACGAAGCCGAGCACGCTGCCCGCGCCGCGCGGGAGGTACTTGTCCGCGGTCGCCTTGTACGGGGAGGAGTCCAGCGACGCCCAGGTCACCGAGGCCACGCGCTCGTCGGCCTCGAGGAAGTCGGCCACCTTGCGGGTGTTCTCCAGGTGGCGCTCCATGCGCAGCGGCAGCGTCTCCAGGCCCTGCCCGATGAGGAAGGCGTTGAACGGGGACACCGCCGGGCCCAGGTCGCGCAGCAGGTTGGTGCGGGCGCGGGTCGCGAACGCGGCGGGCAGACCCGCGAAGACGAGGCCGTTGTAGGACTCGTCCGGCTCGTTGAACTGCGGGAACTTCTCGGCGTGGGCGGCGAAGTCGAAGCTGTCGCCGTCCACGATCACGCCGGCGATCGAGGTGCCGTGGCCGCCGAGGAACTTGGTGGCGGAGTGGACGACCACATCGGCGCCGTGCTCGAGCGGACGCAGCAGGAAGGGGGTCGCGACGGTGTTGTCGACGATCAGCGGCACCCCGACCTCATGGGCGACATCAGCGATCGCGCGCAGGTCGGGGATGTCCTGCTTGGGGTTGGGGATCGACTCGACGAAGAACGCGCGGGTGGTCTCATCCGCCGCGGCGCGCCAGGACTCGGGATCGGTGGGGTCGGCGACCCACTGCGCGGTGATCCCCAGGCGGCTGAGGGTGTACTTGAAGAGGTTGAAGGAGCCGCCGTAGAGGCTCGGCGAGACGGCGATGGAGTCGCCCGCGCCGGCGAGGTTGAGGATCGACAGGGTGATCGCGCTCTGCCCGGAGGCGAGCAGCAGACCGGCCGCGCCGCCCTCGAGCGCGGCGACCCGGTCCTCGACCGCTCCCTGGGTGGGGTTGTTGATGCGGGAGTAGATATGGCCGGGCTCGGTCAGCGCGAAGCGGTCCGCAGCGGACTCGGCCGTCGGGAACACGAAGCTGGTGGTCTGGTGGATCGGCAGTGCCCGCGACCCGGCATCGGAGTCGGGGGTCTGGCCGGCATGGATGGTGAGGGTCTCGAACTTGTGGGTCTGCTCGGTCATGGCGTGCTCCTCCTGGGACGGGTGATGTGCCCAGCCTGGCCCGCCCGAGGGCGGCACGCCGAGGAACATGAACGCGGATGAACACGCGCCGTCGGCGCAGGCGCTCAGGCCGGCAGCTCGAGCATCTCACCCTGCCAGCGGCTGCGCCGCTACAGTCCAGGAGTGTCCGGGGCTCAGCCAGCTGAGGCGAGAGCGGCCACGGCGGAGCGGATCCCGGCCGGGTCGCCGACCCTCCGGGCATCACGCGGGAAGCGCTCGAGCGTTTCTCGTGCGGCGGCCACCTCGGCACCGGCCAGCAGGGCGACCAGGGCCGCGCGCACGCTGCCCTCCGCGGCCTCGAGCACCTGTGCCGCGTGCTGCGGGCTCGCGCCGCTGGCCTGCACCAGCATCCGCACGGTGCGGGCCACGAGCTTCGCGTTGGTGGGCCGCACGTCGATCATCAGGTTCCCGAACGTTGTGCCGAGCCGCACCATCGTCGCGGTGGACAGGGCGTTCAGGGTGAGCTTCTGCGCGGTGCCCGCCTTCATCCGGGTGGATCCGGTGACGACCTCCGGGCCGACGTCCAGCAGGATCGGGTGATCGGCGAGGCCGGCGAGCGGGGCCTGCGGGTTCGCGGAGATCAGCGCGGTGGGCATCCCGGCCGCTCGTGCCGCCTCCAGTGCGCCGCCGACGAAGGGGGTGCGCCCGCTCGCGGCCAGGCCGATCACCACGTCCCCGGCGCGGCAGCGGGCGCGCACCAGCTCGGCCCCGGCCTCGGTCGAGTCCTCGGCGCCCTCGACCGCGGTGAGGAAGGCGCCGTCACCGCCGGCCAGGTGCGCGGTGACCATCGAGGAGTCGGCGTTGAAGGTGGGGGCGAGCTCGACGGCGTCCAGCACCGCGAGGCGCCCGGAGGTGCCGGCGCCCAGGTAGTGGACCGTGCCGCCTGCGGAGATCGCCTGCACGCACACCTCGACCAGGGCGGCGATCTGCTCCGCCTGAGCCTGGACGGCCGCGGCGACGGTCGCCTCTTCGCCGAGGATCACCTCGACCATCCCGCGGGCGTCGAGCGCGTCGAGCTCCGCGCTGGCGGGGTTGCGCTCTTCGGTCGGAGAGGCGAGGTCGACGAGGCTCACGTCGAGGGGCGTCGCGTCCCGCTGGGGGTTGGTCACGTCGGGCTCCTGGGGGTCGGGGTGGGGAGTCAGCGCCCCGCCTCCGGACCGTCGTCGGTCCTCCGGGCGGGACATGCCGTGCTCGGACCCAGCGTAGCGAGATCTCATCGCTGCGCCGCATCGCTGCGGCCGGGAACCGGGCGACACGCCGCGTGGGCACGCCTAGCATGTGGGGTCCAGACGAGGGGAACAGATGAGCGCATCCGATGCACCACCGCCAGGCCGGCAGCCTGACAGCACCGTCCGCGCCGACCGCACCGACCGCACCGACCGCACCATCGCGGAGCCGGGAGCGTCCGCGCCGGCTCCGCTGCTGATCGCGGGGGACATCGGCGGGACCAGCTCCCGCCTCGCTCTCGCACAGCTGGACGGCGCGATCGTCGCCGAGGCGGAGGGGCCGGGAGCGAACCTGCGCTCCTCGGGGACCGATGCGCTCGACAACATCGCCCGGACGGCCGAGGAGGTCCTGGCCCGCGGCCGCCGGGAGGGGCACGACGGGGAGGTCGCCGCGGTGGCGCTCGGGATCTCCGGTGCGGGACCGGCGCGGGCGGCGGAGGTGCGCCGCGCTGTCGGCGAGCGCCTCGCCGGGCTCGGCATCGGCCCGGAGCGGATCCTGATCACCGATGACCTGCACACGGCCTTCCTCTCCGGCGGCGTCGGGGACGACGGGCTGCTGGTGCTCGCGGGGACCGGCGCGGTCTCGGTCCGCTTCCGAGGGCGGGAGGCCGTGGATCGCCGGGACGGGATGGGCTGGTTGCTGGGCGACATCGGTTCGGCCGTCTGGCTCGGGCGCCGCACGCTCGAGGCGGTCGCCGCGGACATCGACGGCCGCGGCCCGCGCACCCGGCTCACCGAGGAGGTGGGGCAGATGCTGGGACTGGATCTGCGGGCCGGGGACGATCCGCCCTCCCCCACCGGTGACCCGCGTCAGGACCTGATCCGGGCCCTGGACGAGCAGCTTCCGGCCGGCGCTCCGGCGGCGCTGGGCCGTTTCGCCCGACTGCCCGGGAACGTCGCCGAGGACCCGGTGGCCCGAGAGATCCTCGACCTCGCGATCCGCCATGTGCTCGAGACCGTGCAGGCCCTGGATCCCGGCTCCGCTCTCCCGGTGGTGCTCGCCGGCTCCGTGCTGACCGGGCCGGGGCCGCTCCACGAGGCGGTCGCCGCGGCGCTGCGCTCCGAGGGGCGCTGCTTCCGCGCCGCCCCCACCGGGATGCCCGGGGCGTTGCTCCTGGCCAGCGAGCGGGCCGCTACCCTTCTGCTATGAGCGACTCCGCGGCGGCCCCCGTCGCGCCGCCGGCCCGCCGACGGCGACGTCTCCCCCGCCACCGCAGGTCTCTGCGACGCCGCCTGCTCTCGGAGAACCTGCGCCTGCTCACGGCGCTGCTGCTCTCCGTCGTGATCGGGCTCGGCATCGTGCTGGCCCTCGCCGCGAACCTCACCGGGATCGGCTCCACCGAGATGGAGCTGCCGCTGCTGCTGATCCTGCTCATCGTGGTGATGTCCGTGTACTCGCTGGCCTTCGCGGGACTGACCCTGTGGGCGCTGACCGATCAGCCCCGCCACCGCATGCTCGCCGCCGCCAGACTGCCCCGGGCCCGCCGGCACGTGCGCTTCTACCGCTGGTACATGGGCCGCTCGAGCTCCTTCAGCGAGGTGATGCAGATGCTGATGATGGCGGTGATCGCCGCGCTGCTGCTCATCGTCCCGCCGCCCGAGGTGCCGATCGCCGCGCTCCTCGCGCTGACCGCGGTCGCGGTGGTGACGGCGTGGATCGGCACGGTCGTCACCTTCGCCGCCGAGTACGCCGCCGAGGACTCCCGCGGCACGGCGTTCACCCTGCCGGGGACCACCGGTCCGGAGAGGACGATCGGGGACTACGTCTACGGCGCCGTGCTGATCCAGGCCTCCTCCGGGACCGGCGATCTCACCCCGCTGACCGCTCCCGCGCGGCGCCTGGTGCGCCACCACGTCATCCTCGCCCATGTCACCAGCACCATCATCGTCACCCTCGGGGTCTCCGCGGTGGTCACCGCCGTGGCCTGATCCCGCGGCGGCTCGCCGACGTCCCGTCGGTCACGCTCGCACCGAAGCGGCGCCCTGCGACCGGCGCGGCGATAGGATGGCCAGCGTCCGCCCGCTGCTGAGCCGGGTGCCCGGCTCCGCCCCGGGCACCGCGTGCCGTCCGACTCGGAAGAAGGCTTCCCTCGATGCCCGATCTCCACGCCCAGATCCCCACCCGCGAGAAGGTGCTGATCATCGGCGCCGGGCCCGCCGGCCTCGCCGCCGCTGCGGCGCTCAAGGCTCTGGAGGTCCCCTTCGACCTGGTCGACCGCGCCAAGCACGTCGGCGGGATCTGGGACCCCGAGCGGGAGGATTCCCCGGTGTGGCCCACGATGGAGATGATCTCCTCCCGCGAGCACACCCAGTTCGAGGACATGCTGCAGCCGGTCTCCTACCCGGGCTTCCTCTCGCCCACCCAGATGGCGAAGTACCTGCGTGCCTACGCGGCCCGCCACGCCCTGACCGAGCATTTCCGCCCGAACACCGCCGTGCGCTCCGCACGCCCCTTCGAGGAGGGGGTGTGGCAGGTCGAGCTGTCCACCGGCGAGATCGGGATCTACCGCGCGGTCATCTCTGCGCACGGCATCTCCGAGCGCCCCCACCGCCCCGACTGGGCGCAGGACGTCCCGGCCTCGGTGCAGGTGATCCACTCCAAGGACTGGAACGGGGCCGACGGGCTCGAGGGCAAGCGGGTGCTCGTGGTCGGCTCGGGCCAGTCCGCCGCCGACATCGCGGTCGATGCCGCCCGGCGTGCGCTCGAGGTGCGCTGGTCGATGCGCACCGGCCACTGGGTGGTGCCTCGCCGCATCGCAGGGATCCCCGGTGACGTCGCCGCCTCCCGCGAACCCGCCACGCTCGGCGGGCTCAACGCGAAGATCGCCGAGACCGTCATCCGCCGCACCGTCGGCGATCCCTCAGCAGCGGGTCTGCCGGCACCGGAGGCCGGTCTGCTCGAGGATGCCGTGATCGTCTCGGACGATGTGCTGGACCGGGTGCGCGAGGGCCGCATCACCCCGGCCGGCGAGGTCACCGGGATCGGTGCGGACGGCATCGTCACCCATCTGGCCACCGGCTCCCGCGCCGGGCACCAGAGCTTCGCCGCCGATCTGATCGTGCTCGCCACCGGGTATGAGTCAGGGGCCGATCATCTGCCCCAGGACGTCGTGCCCCGCACCGCCTCCGGTGACCTCGACCTGTTCCTGGGCGCCTTCGCCCGGGGCCGCGACGACCTGGTGATCCTCGGCCAGCAGCGCGTCTCCGGCGGGGCCCTGCCGATCCTCGTCGAGCAGGCGGACATCGCCGCCTACATGCTGGCCGCCACCCGGGCCGGCTCCTCCGGCGCGCTCGAGAGGTTCCGCCGCCTCCGCGCCGGGGCCGACTCGGCAGTGCCGGTGACGCCCACCTCCCGCGGCGGGGGCGTGCTGGGGCGCCTCGGCGGCGTGTTCGGTGCGCACCGGGTCACCCCGCGCTCCGCCGCTCCCTCGGACCGCTCCGGTGCGGAGCAGCTGGTGCCCGCCGCGGACCGCGACACCCTCCTGGCCCGGCTCCGCTCGGTGCGCGGCCTGTTCGCCTGATCCACCCGACCGCCTGACCGTCGCTCGGCCCGTCGATCCCCTCGGGGCGGCGGGCCGAGTCTCGTCTCAGTCGCGCTCGTTCGCGCGGCCCGTGCGCGGCAGCAGCGCGACCACCGCCGTGACGGCCACGACCACGACCACCGCGATGCCGGCTCCGTGCTGGTCCGCGAGCGCATCGGCCCACCAGGTGCGGCCGGTGGCGCCGAACCAGCTCGCCGCGAGCAGCCGATCGGTCAGCAGCAGCATGGTGCCCGCGCCGAGCCCCAGCAGCAGCGGAGCGGCGAGCGCCAGCAGCTGCTGCCAGGACGGGGCCTTCGGGGGCAGCGCGCGGGCGGCGAGCGCGGTGAGCGCTCCCCGGCCAGGGCCAGCATCTGCAGCGCCAGGTGCGCGGCGTGGCCGTCGAGCGCGACCCGCAGGAAGGGGCTGACGTACCCGGCGATCAGCACCACGGGGCCGAGCAGGGTGAGCAGCACGGCCAGCCACCAGCGGCCCCCGATCAGGCTGCGCAGCCGCTGCGGCACGGCGCCGATGCTGCCCAGCAGCGCCCCCACCGCAATCATCAGCAGCAGATGCTGCAGCACGTGGGCGGAGACCAGCACCTTGCTGTACACGTTGAGCGGGCCGCTGGTCAGCAGCACCAGCGCTACCGCGGCCACCAGCAGGCTGCGGCTCTGGGCACGGGGGCGGCGCGGCGCTGTGGGTCGCCACCAGACCAGCACCATCACGCAGGCCAGGGCCATGCCGAAGGGGTCGGGACGCCAGGCGGTGAGCACGTTCAGCAGCTCCGGCGCCGCCGGCAGCGGATAACCGGTGAGCACCCCTGCGGTGCCGGCGGGCGGGACCCCCGCCTCCGCCGGCGGGGGTGAGGAGCTCATCGCGGCGGCGAGCGCGACCGCGAGACCCATCAGGGCGAGCTCGAGGATCGCCAGGCGCCGATAGGTGGCCCGGGCATGACGCTCCCCGGCGACAGGCACGGTGCCGAAGCCGATCGCGATCTGTCGCCGCTGGAGGGCGCCGAGGCCGGCCAGCAGGAACAGCAGCACTGCCTTGGCGACGCCCAGCTGCACATAGGCGCTGGTGAGGATCTCCCGGGATGATTCATCCGCACGGCGAGCGCCCACACCCCGCTCAGACCGAGCGCCACCCAGCAGATCAGCGCCAGATGCGAGTAGCCGCGCACCACGGCGGCGTCGTCGCGCCCGCGATCCGGGAGGAGCTGCAGAACGGCCAGGCCGCCCAGCCAGATCCCCACGGCGAGCAGGTGGATGAACATGGTCGAGGTCCCCACCTCGTGGGTCTCGTCCCCGGCGGCATGGCCCGTCATCCCGGCGGCGAAGGTGACCAGCCCGGCAAGCACAGCGACCGCACGGGCGATGGCCACCGAGGTGCCGAGCACCGCGACGGTGGTGGTGGCTGCGGCGATCACCAGTCCGGTGAGCAGCCAGATGCCCAGATCGGTCTCGAGGAAGACGCTGAGGTCGGAGCCGAAGCGCGGCGATCCCACCGGCTGACCGGTCGCCACCGCGTAGGAGAAGGCGAGCGAGGCGCCGCGGGCGAGCGTGGTGACACCGGCGGCGATCCCCACCACGAGCAACACTCGGGTGCGGTCCGCGGCGTCCCGCAGCAGCCAGCCGGGATCACCGCGCGCCGCCGAGGGTCAGGGCGGCGGCGAGATCGGCGATCGTCGCCGCGACCGGTGCACCGCGCCGGGCGATCGGCCCGGCGTCCATGAGCACGAGGTTGTCCCCACCCGCGGCGTCGGCGGCGAGCACCGACAGCGCCGTCAGCAGGGCGAGTGAGCCCACCAGGGCCAGGATGATCCGCGGGCGCGGGATGCGTGAAATTCGGGTGCTCATGAGGCGATCACCAGTCCCAGCCACAGCGCGGCCATCCCTCCGCCGGCGCTCAGCATCAGATAGGCCAAGGAGAGGGAGAAGGTGGTGCGACGCACCAGCTCGACGATGTCGAACGCCGCGGTGGACAGCGTGGACAGGCCTCCGCAGAACCCGACCGCCAGCATCAGGTTGACGAGCTCCCTGGCCCCGGTGGCAGCGCCGAATCGGGCGACCACCAGGCCCAGCAGGAAGCAGGCGATCACGTTGGCAACGAATGTGGTCCAGGGGCGGAACCGTTCGGGGTCTCCGCTTCGCGCGCCGCCATCAGGCGGACGCCCAGCTCGCCCAGGCCCCAGCGCGCCACGGACCCGAGGCCGCCGCCGAGGCCTACCAGCAGTGCGGCCAGCAGAAAAGTCCCCACGCTCATGCCGCGCCCTCCTCGCCCGCGACACGGCGTGCCCGAGGCCGCTCGGCGAGGCGCCGGCCCACCAGCAGCCCCACCACCAACGCGCCGAGGCAGAGCAGCACGGTCTCTGCCCCGTAGATCAGTGCCAGGATCGGGAAGCCCGCGCCGATCATCGCCGAGCCCTCCAGGACCACGGCGGAGAAGGTCGTGAACCCGCCGCACAGGCCGGTGCCCAGCAGCGGGCGCATCCATGGCCGGCCGGGGCGCACCTCGAGCACGCCGTTGAGCGCGCCGAGCGCCAGGCAGCCCAGGAGGTTGACCCAGAAGGTCGCCCAGGGCAGCTCGACCAAGGTGGGGGTGGTGACGGTGGGCACCAGCACCGTCAGGGAGAAGCGCAGGATCGCGCCGAGCGCGCCGCCGGCCGCGACCAGCAGCGCGATGTGCCACACCGCTATCGGGGGCGCACGGGCCCGGAACCCAGGGTCTTGGAATCGGCGACGTCCTCGAAGCGCAGGGCCGCCATCTCGACCGTGTGCATCCGCGGGTCGTCACGGCGCGGGCTGTACGGCGCAGGAGAGGGGCTGGAGGTCACCGCCACAGCGTACCGACGACCGCACCGGCCATGCTCAGCCGGTGCGCGGAGGCGCTCAACCCCACATCTGCGGGGATCAGCCCCACACGAGCCCCAGGGAGGGGTCCTCCAGCACGGCGGAGATGTCGCGGAGCAGTTCCGCACCCAGCGCGCCGTCGATCAGGCGGTGGTCGAAGCTCAGGGAGAGGGTGGCGACCTGACGCGGCACGATCTGCCCGTCGACCACCCAGGCCTTCTCCTTGATCGCGCCGACGCCGAGGATCGCGGACTCGCCCGGGTTGAGGATCGGGGTGCCGGAATCGATGTCGAAGACCCCGTAGTTGGTGACGGTGATGGTGCCGTCGCGGGTGTCGCGCAGGGAGGTGCGGCCGGCGCGGGCGGTGCGGGCCAGATCGCTGATCCCCTCGGCGAGCTCCCGTAGCGTCATCAGGTGCGCGTCCTTGAGGTTCGGCACGATCAGGCCGCGCGGCGTGGCCGCGGCGATGCCGAGGTTCACGTAGTGCTTGTAGACGATCTCCTGTGCGGGCTCGTCCCAGGAGGCGTTGACCTCGGGGTTGCGGCGGATCGCCACCAGCAGCGCCTTCGCGATCACGGCGAGCGGGCTCACCTTGACGTCGGTCCATTCGCGGGAGGCGCGCAGCTGCGCGACGATCTGCATCGCCTGCGTCATGTCGATCTCGTTGAACACCGTCACATGCGGGGCGGTGAAGGCCGAGGCCACCATCGCCTCGGCGGTGCGCTTGCGCACCGAGCGGATCGGCACCCGGGTGGTGCGCTCATCGCTGGTGACTCCGGAGAAGGGCTGGTCGCGCAGGCTCTTCATCGCGCCCCCGAGACCCTCCGGGGCCTGCGGGGACTCCTCGGGGAAGTAGGCGCCGTCGGTGTCGCCGCCGATGGCACGCTGCTGTGCGGCGATCACGTCCTGCCGGGTGACGGTCCCCTCAGGGCCGGTGGCCAGCACGTCGTGCAGGGCGATGCCGAGGTCCCGGGCAAGCTTGCGCACCGGGGGCTTGGCCAGGATGCGGCCGATGGGCACCTGCTGGTCGTCGTCGGACTGCGCGGGTTCGGCGCGGCGCCGGCGGCGGCGCTGCGGAGCGGAGCTGGTGCCGTAGCCGACCAGGTTCTTCGGCTCCTCCGTCACCGATGCCTCTGCGCGAGCGGTGACCTGCTCGGCCAGCTCCTCGGCCGACGGGTCCGGCTCGGGCTCGGTGGAGGCGGTGCCCGCAGGTGCCGGGGCGGCGGACGGCGCGGGGCCGCCCGAGGTGTCGACCTGCAGCAGTCCCTCGCCCACCGGCACCTCGTCACCCACCTTCACCAGGATCGCGACGACGGTGCCGGCGACGTGGCTGGACAGCTCGACGGCGCTCTTGGCAGTCTCCACCTCGACCACCGGGGCGTTGATCTCGATGCGATCGCCGACGGCGACCTTGATCTCGAGGATCTCCGCCTCGGTGAGACCCTCACCGGGATCGGTGAGGGGGATCGTCACGATCGAGGGGGAGGAACCTGCGGGGTCGGCGGCATTCATGGTCGTGATCCTTTCACGCGGGGTGCGCGTCCGTCAGTGTTCGAGCAGGCGGTCCACGCCGTCGAGCACGCGGTCGAGGTCGGGGAGGTAGGCGTGCTCCATGCGCGCCGGCGGGTAGGGCAGGTGGTAGCCGCCCACGCGGAGCACCGGCGCCTCCAGGTGGTAGAAGCACTGCTCGGAGATGCGCGCCGCGATCTCACCGCCGAGGCCGCCGAGCACGGGGGCCTCGTGGACGATCATGAGCCGGCCGGTGCGGCGCACCGACTCGGCGATCGTCGGAAGTCCACCGGGGCCAGGGAACGGGCGTCGATGACCTCGAGGTCGATGCCCTGCTCGGCGGCCGCCTCGGCGCTCTCGAGCACCAGCGGGATGCTCGGCCCCCAGGCCAGGACGGTCGCGTCGGTGCCGGGGCGCACCACCTCGGCCTGCCACGGGGAGAGCTCGGGACGGTGATCGGGGTCCACATCGCCCTTGACCCAGTAGCGGCGCTTGGGCTCGAGCATGATCACCGGGTCCTCGCACTCGATGGCCTGGCGGGTCATCCAGTACGCGTCCTGAGCGTTGGAGGGTGCGAGGATCCGCAGCCCCGCGGTGTGCGCGAACAGCGCCTCGGGGCTCTCGGAGTGGTGCTCGACCGCGCCGATCCCGCCGCCGTGCGGGATGCGGATGACGATCGGCATGTTCACCGCCCCGGAGGTGCGGTTGTGCATCTTCGCGACCTGGGTGGTGATCTGGTTGTACGCCGGGTAGACGAAGCCGTCGAACTGGATCTCGACCACCGGGCGGTATCCGCGCACGGCGAGGCCGACGGCGGTGCCGACGATGCCGGCCTCGGCCAGGGGCGTGTCCACCACGCGCTGGGCGCCGAACTCGGCGTGGAGCCCGTCGGTGACGCGGAAGACACCGCCGAGCACGCCGATGTCCTCACCCATCATCATCACTCTGTCGTCCGCCGCCATGGCGTCGCGCAGGCCGGCGGTGATGGCCTTGGCGATCGGGAGCGTGGTCGCGGTGCTCATGCGTTCCTCTCCTGATCCTCGCCTGCGTCATCGTCCTCGAACTGGGCGATGTACTCGAGGTACTCCGCACGCTCGGCGTCGACGATCGGATGGGGTTCGGCGTAGGGGTGGCCGAACATGCGCACCGGGTCGGGATCCTCCATGCCGTGGATGTGGTGGTGCAGCTGCATCGCGAGGTCGTGGGCCTCCTCGTCGCAGCGGGTCACGAACGACTCGTCGATCTCATCGATCTGGTCGAGGTGGCCGCGCAGGCGCAGATCGGATCCTTGGCGGCCCACTCCTCCTCCTCGGCCGCAGGGCGGTAGCGGGAGGCGTCGTCGCTGGTGGTGTGAGCGGCCATCCGATAGGTGAGGGCCTCGACGAAGACGGGGCCGTCGCCGGAGCGTGCCGAGTCCAGCGCCGAGCGGACCGCTCCGAGGACGGCGAGCACGTCGTTGCCGTCGACCCGCACCGAGGGGATGCCCCAGCCGCGGGAGCGCTGGGCGAGCGGGACGCGGGACTGCACCTGGGTGGGCACCGAGATGGCCCACTGGTTGTTCTGGGTGTAGAACACGACCGGCGCCTGGAAGGAGGCGGCGAAGGTGAAGGACTCCGCGACCTCGCCCTCGCTCGAGGCGCCGTCGCCGAACAGTGCCAGCACCGAGGTGTCGGTGGAGACGTCGCCGGTGCCGACCACCCCGTCGCGCTGCAGGCCCATCGCGTATCCCACGGCGTGCGGGGCCTGGGAGCCGAGCACGATCATGTACGGGTGGGTGCGCAGCTGGTTGGGATCCCAGCCGCCGTGGCTGATGCCGCGGAACAGCTCCAGCAGCCGCCATGGCTCGATGCCGCGGGCCCAGGCGACCCCGTGCTCGCGGTAGGTGGGCACCAGATAGTCCTGCTCGCGGGCGGCGTGGCCGGCGCCGATCTGCGCGGCTTCCTGACCGAGCGCGCTGGCCCACAGGCCGAGCTGCCCCTGGCGCTGCAGGGTGGTGGCCTCGAGGTCCGCGGCGCGGATCATGACCATGTCGCGGTAGTAGCCGCGCAGCCTCTCGGGCGTGGCCAGGCCGCTCTGCTCGAGCACCGCGTCGAGCTCGTCGTGCGGGGTGCGGGTGCCGTCGGCCGCGAGGAGCTGGACCATCGGCTCGTCGGCTGCGACGTCGGGGATCGTGGAACGGAAGACACTCACGGTCGCGAGCGTAACCTACGGTGCCGTAAGTTCCAAGGCGGACCGCCGCCGCGAGCACGCCGCGCGGAGGCGGTCCGCCGTCTCAGGTCCGCCGGGCCTCGAGGGCCGCCCGGGTGCGGTGCAGCGCCTCCTGGCCGGCATCCGGGAGCTGCGCGGCGACCGCGATCAGCAGGCAGTCCGCGATCGCCAGCTGGGCGATCCGGGAAGACGTCGCACCAGCCCGGAAGGACGGCTCCCGCGAGGCGGTGAGCAGGGTGTGATCGGCGCCCCGGGCCAGCGGGCTGGCCGGGGCGCCGGTGATGGCGAGCGTGCGGGCACCGCCCTCGGTCGCGAGCGCGAGCGCATCCAGCACATCCGTGGTGCGACCCGAATCCGAGATCCCGACCAGGCAGTCCTGTGCCCCGAGCCCGGCGACGGCCGGAAGCGCATCGTGGGCGCTGGTCAGGGCGTGGGCGGAGAAGCCGAGCCGGGTGAGCTTGTACTGCAGGTCCATCGCCGCCAGTCCCGAGGCGCCCGCGCCGACCAGCACGATCCGCCGGGAGCCGGTGAGGATCGCGGCGACCTCCTCGAGGACGGCGAGGTCCAGCAGCCGCACCGTGTCCCGCACCGCCCGGGCATCGGCGGCGGCGATGCGGGAGACGGAGACGGCCAGCGGGTCGGCCGCGTCGATCGCGATCGGGAAGAGCAGCTCCGCATCCTGGGCCACGGCACGTGCGGTCTCCTCGACCAGCGCGCGGCGGAAGTCGCGGTAGCCGGAGAAGCCGAG
This sequence comes from Brachybacterium sp. Z12, assembly GCF_014400405.1. Taxonomy (GTDB): domain Bacteria; phylum Actinomycetota; class Actinomycetes; order Actinomycetales; family Dermabacteraceae; genus Brachybacterium. Next base: position 2,835,378 of record NZ_CP060496.1, read on the forward strand.
CTCCCGCGCGAAGTTGACCACCGAGGACTGGGCGCAGGTCGCCGCCGCGGCGAGCTGATCGATCGTCAGGCCGGCTGCGGCGACGGGATCGGCCAGGACCACGTCGGCGATGCGGCGCAGCACGGGTTGGAGGTCGTCGCGCCGGCCGCGCAGCCGCGGCAGGACCGGGAGCCTCACGACGCTGCCTCGGGCTGCGTGAGCAGGAGTCGGCCGACGGGGAGGCGATCCGCGGCCGTGCTCTCGAGTGCGAGCAGGCCGTGCGGCGGGGTGAGGGCGCCGAGCACCACGGGCCGGCGGGCTCCGGTGTGGGCGGTGCCGTCAGGCCGCTCGAGCGTGCCGGGCAGCCCCTGGGCGCCGAGGTAGCCGAGCAGCGCGATCAGCAGCGCTTCCTTGCCGTCGGCGGGGATGTCGAGCTCGTCGGCGCTCAGCAGCGGCAGCGGCGCCAGGTGGGCGGCGAGCCGTTCACGCAGCAGCGGGTTGCGGATCCCTCCCCGGAGGCGACGACCCGGTGGGCCCCCAGCTGCTCGATCCCGCGCGCGATGGTGACCGCGGTGAGCTCGACCAGGGTGGCCAGGAGATCGGGGAGCGTCAGCGCTGTGAACGTCTCCTCCCCAGCAGTCGGCGCACGTAGTCGCCGTCGAAGTGCTCCCTTCCCGTCGAGCGCGGCAGCGGACGGGCGTAGAACGGTTCCTCGAGGAGGGTGCGGAGCGCGGCGGCGCTCACCGTGCCGGTGCGGGCGAGCGCGGCGTCGACGTCGGCGCTGCGCCCGGTCGCGGCATGCACGGCGGCGTCGAGCAGGGCGTTGCCGGGGCCGAGGTCCCCCGCGATCACCTCGCCCGTGCCGACCAGGGTGAGGTTGGAGATGCCGCCGATGTTCAGCACCGCCGTGGGGATGCCGTCAGCGCCCAGCAGGAGCTGGTCGAGGATCGGGGGGGCGAGCGGGGCGCCCTGTCCTCCCGCGGCCACATCGGCGGTCCGCAGATCCGCCAGGACGGGCAGCGAGGTCGCGGCCGCGATCCGGGAGGCGTCCCCGATCTGCAGCGTGGCGTGCACGGTGCCGTCGGCGCGCACATCGTGGTGCAGGGTCTGGCCGTGGGTGGCGACCAGATCGGCTCCGCCGTGGCGCGCGAGCACGCGAGCAGCGGCGTCGGCGAAGGCCTCCCCGACCTCGGCGTGCAGGCGGTTCCAGGTGGCGACATCAGCGGGTGCGGGCGGGAGCACTGCGCGCAGCGCCTCCTGGGTCGCCGCGGGCCAGGGCTCCTCACCCGTGTGGACCACATGCCCGCGCAGGGTCGAGGGGTGCTCGCTGTCGCGGGTGAAGTCGACCAGCGCTACGTCGATTCCGTCGAGGCTGGTCCCGGACATCATTCCCAGCACTCGCATCCGCATCAGCGTGCCCCCTCGAGCATGAGCTGCGCGGCGGCGCGCATCATGGTGCGGCCGCCGCCGTGGGCGAGGACCAGGCGGCGATGGTCGGGCGCGGCGTCGGGGACGCCGGTGTGGACCACGATCGCCTCGGGCCTGCGCTCGAGCAGCTCGGCCAGGTGCCGGCCCTCCTCCGCATCGCTGCGCGGCAGCCGGGTCAGGATGAGCAGCTGCGCGGCCCCGCCGATCTGATCGGGGTAGTCAGGCTCCTGGGCCTGCACCCCGCATTCGCGCAGAGCATGGACCAGCTGCTGGGAGCGGGCTCCGGAGGCGTGCTGGGCGCGGAACCTCACGTCGACCACCGCGGCGGGGCCGAGCTCGAGCGCCGCATGGCGGCCGCGGACCGCGAGGGAGGCCGCTTCGGCGCCGAGCTGCTCGGCCTGGCGGATGGCGTCCGCGAGCGGCATCGGGGGACGAAGCGGCGGCGCGTGCGCAGGGTGCGCAGGATGCCGCGGGTGCGCTGCGCGCGCTCCTGCAGCGCTTCCCGTGCGATCCGCCCGGAGTCCACCGCTTCGATCAGGGCGTCATGCGCATCCCGCAGCATCTGCTGGTCATCTCGGCGCAAGGAGGAGCCCAGGCACAGCAGATCGGCGCCGGCCTCGATCGCCCGCACCACCGCCTCGCCGTAGCCGGGATCCTCCGCGACGGCGCCCATGTCCAAGGCGTCGGTGATCACCAGCCCGTGGAAGATGCCCCCGGCGACGCGGTCCAGCAGCGGCCGCGACAGGGGGAGATCGAGGCGGGGCCCTCGCCGTAGGCGGGGACCAGCACATGGGCGGTCATCACGCTGTCGAGCCAGGGCACGATCCGCCAAGGAGCGAGGTGCTCCCGCTCGAACTGCTGGGCATCCAGATCGATCAGCGGCAGCGCGGTGTGGGAATCGGCCGCCGTCGCGCCGTGACCGGGGAAATGCTTGGCGCAGGTGGCCAGCCCCGCTTCGACCAGCCCGGCGGCGAAGGCCCGGGCATGGGCGGCGACCCGATCGGGATCGTCGCCGAACGCCCTGGTGCCGATGACCGGATTCGCCGGGTCGGTGGAGACGTCGAGCACCGGGGCGAGGTCGAGGTCCAGGTCGCAGGCGGCCAGCAGGTCACCCAGCACGTTGCCGACCTTGCGGGTCAGCTCGGTGTCATCGACCTCCCCAGCGCCCAGGCGGTGGGCAGGGACGAGCCGGTGGTGGACTGGATGCGGGTGACATCCCCGCCCTCCTCATCGATCGCGACCACGCAGTCGTCGGCGCGCGCATGCACCGCCCGTGCAAGACGCCCGGTGGTCTGCGGGTCGGGGGTGTTGTGCCCGAACAGGATCACGGAGGCGAGCCCCTCATCGAGCACCTCCCCCACCCAGTCGGGCAGCTCGGTCCCGGTGAAGGGGGCCATCAGCACGCCGAGCGCGTCGGTGTCCCAGGAGACAGTTTCCATGCCTCAGCCTTTCACGGCGCCGGCGGTCATGCCCTTGGCGAGGTTGCGCTGGACCAGCACGAAGAAGATCACCACGGGGAGCGTGATGATCGTCGAGGCGGCCATCACCGAGCCCCAGTCCGCGGTGTTCTGGGTGAAGAAGGTGCGCAGACCCACGCCGACGGTGTACTTCGAGCTGTCCTGCATGAAGGTCAGCGCGAAGATGAACTCGTTCCAGGCGGTGATGAAGGAGAACACCGAGGTCGCGACCAGCCCGGGGGCGACCAGCGGCAGCAGCACGGAGCGGAACATGCGGAACCAGGAGGCGCCGTCGATGTACGCGGCCTCCTCCAGCTCGCGCGGGACCGCCGCGACGAAGCCGCGCAGGTTCCAGATCGCGAACGCGAGCGAGAAGCCCAGGTACACGATGATCAGGCCCAGCAGGGAGTTGAGCATGTTCAGCGTCCGCGCCTGGAGGAACAACGGGATGACCAGCGCCTCGAGCGGGACCATCTGCACCATCAGCACCATGATCAGAACCTGGGTGCGCAGGCGGAAGCGGAACCGCGCCACCGCCACCGCGGCCAGCAGCGCCACGATCGCGGACAGCACCACGGTGCCCACGGCCACGATCACCGAGACCCGCACGTAGCGCAGGAAGCCGGCGTCGACCAGCACGTAGCGGAAGTGGTCGAGGGTGAAGCCGCTGGGCAGCAGGCTCGCTCCGCGCGAGAGGGGGCTGGTGTCCACTGCGGTGGAGACCATCCAGTAGAAGGGGAACAGGCTCAGCGACATGAGCACGACCACGCCGATCGCCTTGCCGGCCGTGGAGGCGGGGGTCCGACGGTTCACAGCTCCTCCTCCTTCATCAGCGTGCGGATGTAGACCACCGAGATCACCACGAGCAGCGCCGTCAGCAGCACCGCGATCGTGGAGCCCATGCCGTACTCGCCCTGGGCGAAGGACTGGGTGTACGACCACACGCCGAGGTTCATCACCGAGCGGGTGGTGCCGTCACCACCGGGCATCAGGAAGATCTGCACGAACACCTTGAAGTCCCAGATCGTGGAGAGGATCACGCAGACCGCGATGATGGGACGCAGCGTGGGGACGGTGACGTTCCAGAAGCGTCCCCATGCGCTCGCGCCGTCCAGCGCGGCGGCCTCGTAGTGCTCCTGCGGGACGGTCATCAGGCCCGCCAGCATCGTCACGGCGATGAACGGGAAGCCGTGATAGACGACGTTGATCGTGGCGATCGCGTAGAAGGTCCACCGGTTGGTGAACCAGTTGTAGCTGCCCGCCTCCATGATCCCGAGCCCGTCGAGCGTCGAGATCACCAGCCCCGACTGCGGGTCGAAGAGCCAGACGAAGATGTAGGTGCCGGTCAGCGCCGGGACTGCCCAGGCGACCATGACCGCAGTGGTGGAGATCGAGCGCCACACGGTGCCCAGGGAGTTCAGGAACAGTGCGACGACGGTGCCGACGATCATCGTCAGCACCACGCACACGACCGCGAAGCCGACGGTGTTCGGCAGCACGATCTTCCACAGGAAAGGATCCGTGAGGACCTGGATGTAGTTGTCCAGCCCCACGTAGTCGGTGTCGCCACGCAGGAGGTTGCGCAGCTCGTAGTCCTGCAGCGACAGATTCAGCACCCGCAGCATCGGCCACAGGAGCAGCACCCCGAGCACGATCAGGCCGGGGGCCAGCAGGAGCCAGGGGGCGGCGGCACGGCGGAGGCGGCGCCCCAGCGGGACGGTGCGGCGGGTGAACCCCTCCGCACCGTCCTGCCGGGTCTTCGCGCCGGCGGTCGAGGTCGGGCTCATTCGGAGAAGAAGCCGTCCATCTCGGCGGCGGCGGTGTCAGCCGCGTCCTGGACCGGGGTGCCCTCGAGGATGGTGCCCACCAGGGTGCTCATGGTCTTGGCGCCCTCGATCTTGCCCCAGGACGGGGTGACCGGGACGGTCTTGCCGCCCTCGGTCATCTGCTGCGCGAAGACCGCGGTGAGCTCGTCGCCGCCCGCGACGACCTCGTCCATCGCCTCGATGGTGCCGGGGAAGTAGTTGGTCTCCTCGGCCCAGCGGGTGGCGAAGTCGCCGGTGGTGACCAGCTTGATGAGCTCGAAGGCGAGCTCGGGCTCCTGGGTCTCGGTGAAGCGGCACATCAGGGAGCCGCCGAGGAAGGACGGCGCGACGGGACTGTCCTTGGCCGGGATGGTGAAGGCGACGAGCTTCTCCGCTAGCTCGGGGTTGTCCGCACGGATCGTGGCGGGGACCCAGGAGCCGGTGATGAACATCGGCACCTTCTCCTGGAGGAACTCGGCGAGCGCCTCGGTCTCCACCCAGGTGGTGGCTGCCGCGGTCGAGGAGTTGTGCTTCAGCGCGAGGTCCGTGTACCAGGTCAGCCCCTCGACGGCCTCCGGGGAGTTCACGGTGGCGGTCCAGGTGCCATCGGCCTCTTCGGCGATCTCGCCGCCGGCGCCCAGATGAAGGCGGCGTGGCGGAGAAGATGCTGGACCCGGGGACGGGGAAGGAGATCCAGTCCGGGTTGTGCTCCTCGAGAGTGGTGATCATCGTGAGCAGCTCGTCCCAGTTCTGCGGCTGCGAGTTCACTCCCGCCTCCTCGAGCATGTCCCGGTTGCCGAGGATCGAGCGCACACCGGCGTACCAGGGCATCCCGTACATCGCACCCTCGAGCGTGCCCGCCTCGACCAGACCCTCGACCAGGCCGTCGGCGAGGCCTGCCGCCTCGATGTCCTCGGTGAGCTCGTCCAGGCCTCCGGCGTCGGCGAACTCGGGCACCCAGGTGGTGCCGACCTCGGCGACATCGGGGCCGGTGCCGCCGGCCATGGCGGTGACGAACTTGTCGTGGGCGCCGTCCCAGGGCTGCACCTGCACATCGAGCGTGGCGCCGGTGGCCTCGGCGAACGCGGCCTTGAGCTCCTCGATGTAGGTGTCGGCGCTGGCGTTGGTGCCCTCCATCAGCCACATGGTGATGGTCTTGCCGTCACCGTCCACCTCTCCGCCGGAGCCGCCGGAGTCGCCTCCGCAGGCGGCGAGGGCGAGGGCGGCCGAGCCTGCCGCACCAGCGGCCAGGACGTGTCGTCGAGCGATCATGGATGACTCCTTCGTCGGTTCTCCGACTCGGCTCCACCCAGGAGACCGGCCGATGAGAAAACTTCATTCCAATGCGTGACGGGAGTGAAGTTACCACTTCTGGGGCGTCTTGCCATCCCCCGGGCGCTGCCGAGCTCCGACTGTTATACAACCCCCTTGCCTAATGGGCGGGGCCGCAGTCCGGGCAACCACATGCTGCGCACGGGACGGGCTGCCGCCCGCGAGGACGGCCAGGAACGTCCTCCCCGAAGACTGCGGGCCCGACACCATGAGGTGCCGGGCCCGCAGTCGGGTCAGATCGGATCACATCGGGTCACTCGATGACGGTGCCCTTCGCCGCCTCCTGCGCGGCGTACAGCGCCTCGAGGTCGATCGGCTCCTGGTCCGCATCGAGGTCCTGGACCGGCAGCGGGCAGTCGCCGAGGTCGCGGATCTCGAGCCGCTCGCCGGCCTGGTTCATCGACTGGTGCGCGATGACGCCGGGCAGGGTGTAGCGGGCGGCCTGCCAGGCGTTGACCATGGGCTGCATGCCGTCGACCACCGCGCGGGCGAAGTCGTCGACCAGGAAGTGGTGGGCGCCCTCATGCCCGTTCGGCATGCCCTGGAACTCCTTGGGCAGGCGGGGCTGGTTGTGGGCGGCCGCGGCGCCGGCCACGAAGGCGTCACGCAGCGTCGGGGAGACGTCCGCCAGGCGCGGATCATCCAGGCTCATAGTGGCCTGGGTGCTGATCAGATCGGTCACCTCGAGCACGCGCCGCTTGTCGTGCCAGTAGGTGACGTCGATGGTCTCCTCGAAGCTCGACTCCTCGCCGAAGAAGCGGAAGCGGGACTCGCGCTTGTGGCTGGGGTAGCCCACGCGGCGCAGCTCGTTGGTGCGGAAGGCGCCGCCGTTGTCCATCCCGAACAGGGCGAAGGCGTTGGAGACGTCGTTGCCGAACATCGAGACGTCCTTGTCGAACACGCCGTCGCCGCGGGTGTCGGGACGCCCCAGCGCCGAGACGGACACGGCGTGCCGCTCCCCCAGCACGCCGAGGATCCCGCCGATGGAGTGGGTGGGGTACAGCAGCGGCGGGTAGGAGGCGGTGGCCTTCCAGTTCTCGCCGCCGGAGTACTTGTAGGCGTCGTAGAAGCCAAGATCCATGTCGTGGACGTAGTCGCCTTCGGCGTAGAACACCTCGCCGAAGGCCGGAGCGGTGGATGCGGCGGGCCAGCACCACGGCGGCGTTGTACTGGCTGGTCTCGCCCATCATGTAGACCAGGCCTGTGCGCTGGACCTCTTCGGTGATCTGGCGGATCTCGTCCTCGTGGATCGCCATCGGCACCGCGGAGTAGACGTGCTTCCCGGCGCGCAGTGCGGCGAGCGCGTGCTCGCCGTGGGTCCAGCGCTGGGTGAAGATCGCGACGGCGTCGACGTCCGAGGCGAGCAGGTCCTCGAGGGTCTCGAAGCGCTTGGCGAATGCCACGCCCCGAGCTTCGACCGCGTCGATCCGCTCGGGGACGGAGTCGACGGCGTAGAGCGCATCGATCTCGGGGTGGGCGGCGAAGAGCTCCGCAAAGTGGGAGCCGAACTGTCCGATCCCGACGATCCCCAGCGTGAACGACATACTTCCTCCTTGAAATTAAACTATGGGGGAACGTTACGCCAGATCGCGACGGCGCGGCAAGCCCTCACCGGCAGCACCCGCACGACGTCCGTTCCCCTTGCCCTGCGGTGACGGCGGTCGCACACTGTCGGCATGGCTGAACCGGAACCAGGCATCTCCGACATCCCTTCCTGGCGTCGCCACCACGCTGCGGCCCGCGCACACTACGACGCGGTCGCTCGGAGCGTGACGGACGCCGACGCGCCGACCCCCTCCGGCACCTGGACCGCCGCCGAGGTGCTCGCCCACGTGAGCGAGGGGCATGACGCGGCCGACGGGGAGATGGTCGATCACCTCGTCCAGCTGCAGATGCTGACACTCGATCTCGCAGTCCACACCTGGGACCTCTCACGCTCCCAGGGGCTCGAGCCCGCCACGGACGAGAACCTGCACCGAGCACTCCACGCGGCGTTCGCGCCGCACACGGCGCTCATGGCCCAGGAGGACGCCTTCGCCCCGCCGGTCCCCGTCGGCCCCGGGGCTGCGCCGCTGGAACGACTCGTCGGCCTGTGCGGCCGGGACCCGGCATGGTCCCGACCGTGAAATCGACCCCGACCTCGATCGCGAATTCACTCGTGGTCCCGACTGTGAACCCGACCCTGGGCTGCGTCCTGGTCCCTGTGTCCTGGTCCCTTACAGCCGGCGCCAGCGCCCCGAGCGCCAGACGTCGCGCCACAGCGGGACCTCGCGACCCTGCGCCGACATTCTGCGCCGCAGCGTGCGGCGGGTGAGCAGCATCCCGATCACCCCGACCGCAAGCATCGGCAGCTGCACCGCGAACGCGAGCCGGAACGCTTGGAGGTCGTAGTTCCCGTCGGGCCGCAGCAGGTCCAGCACCACGCCGATGAGCAGGATCGCGAGCAGGCCGCCGATGAAGCCGCCCATGATCACCACGCCGGTCGCGGTTCCCAGCCGGTGGCGGGCCAGGTCTGTGCGCGGGAAGTCGAAGCCGACGCTGCTGGCCGGCCCGCCGATCGAGAAGCCGGAGACCAGCACGATGAGCAGCCAGATCGGGGCCGGTCCCGGCCACAGCACCAGCGCGAGCAGGGGCACCACGATGGTGGCGACGATCAGCAGCACCAGGGTGGAGCGGCGCAGCGGGTGGCGCTGGGTGAGGGCGCCGATCAGCGGGCCGCCGATGATGGCGACCACCACCAGCACGGTCATCACCGCCGAGGCCGCGGGCCGGCTGAGCCCCTCCCCTGCGGTGAGATACGGGTATCCCCACATCATGGAGAAGGAGATGCCCGTGAAGCCGGCGGTGAAGTGGGTGAAGAAGCCCAGCTGGGTGGAGGGGTGACGGATGATCCGCGCAAGCACCAGCGGGATCTTGGTGAGGTCCTGCTTCACCCGCGGGCGAGGAATACCGGGCGGGGTCGCCCGCACCACCAGCAGGGCCAGCATCGCGGCGACCGCGCTCACGGAGGCGGCCGAGGTGAAGGCTGTGCTCCAGCCGGCAATGGTCAGCACGGCCACGAAGGGCACTGCCGAGGCGATCTGCCCGACCTGCCCGAGGATGCCGGTCAGCTGGGTGAGGACCGGGACCCGCGCCGCGGGGAACCAGGCCGGGACCAGTCGGATCGCGCTGGAGAAGGTCAGCGCATCGCCCGCGCCGAGGATGATGCGGGCCCCCATCGCGACGCCGATGGTCTCCGTCTGGGCCATCAGCAGCTGCCCGCCGCCCATCAGGAGCGCCCCAGCGACGAGGGTGACGCGGGAACCGTAACGGTCCAGCAGCAGCCCGGCGGGGATCTGACAGATCGCGTAGACGGCCAGCTGCAGCACCACGAAGGTGGAGACGATGGTGGCGGAAGCGCCGAAGCGTTCGGTGGCCTCGAGCCCGGCGACCCCCATCGTGGTGCGCTGCAGGACCGCGATCGAGTAGGCGGTCACCGCAGCGACCCACACCACGTAGGCGCGGGCCCCGCCGAGGACGGGGGCGGGCGCGGCGGGGGTGCTCATGGTGGTCCTTCGTGGAGGTGGGGAGGGGTCTGGGGCAGTCGGACCGGGCACCTCGGGCGCCCTTCCCGCAGCGGCAGGGACCCGACCGCTCCCGAGGCTATCGACGCCAGCGGCCGGAGTGGTAGTGGTGTCCGCCCCTTGCCGCCGGTGAGAACCGTCGTCCCCCCTGGCTCACGATCCCCTCCCCGGCGCAGGCCCTCACGATCCACAGGCCGGACCGTGCCTCACGACGGCTCCACCGCGGGCTATCGTTCCTGCCATGCGCCTCGCGACGATCAGCTGGTGGACCGCCTGAGGGCGGTCCCCTGTCGCATGCGCTGACACAGAAGCCGCCCGCTGCCGGGCGGCTTCTTCCTGCAACGGAGCAGCCCGGGACGGGCCCGTACCCCTGAGGATCCTCATGACCGCCATCGCCCCGCACACGGCACCCTCGGCAGACCCTTCGTCGGCCGCCCCCGCACCCTCGCCGAGGCCACCGACCTCACCCGCTCCCCGCAGTTCGTCGGCAACTCCGGCGGCCGCTTCGGGCAGTACGGCGGCGCGATCCTGCCGCCGCCGCTGGTGGGCCCGATGGCAGAGGTCGCCTCGGCCTACGAGGAGGCCCGTCACGACCCGGAGTTCTATGCCGAGTACACGCGCCTGCTGCGCGACTACGTGGGCCGTCCCTCCCCGATCTCCCCGCGGATCGTCTCTCCGACAGCCTCGGCGGGGCCCGCATCCATCTCAAGCGCGAGGATCTGAACCACACCGGCGCGCACAAGATCAACCACACCGTCGGCGAGGCGCTGCTGGCGAAGCGGATGGGCAAGCGCACCCTGATCGCGGAGACCGGCGCTGGTCAGCACGGGGTGGCGCTCGCGACGGCCGCTGCGCTGGTGGGGCTCGAGTGCGAGATCCACATGGGTGCGGTGGACGTCGCCAAGCAGCACCCAAATGTGGTGCGGATGCGCCTGCTGGGCGCGAAGGTGGTCTCCGTCGAGGCTGGTCAGCAGACCCTCAAGGAGGCCGTGGACTCTGCCTTCGGCGTCTACGCCGCGGATCCGGAGCGGTACCTCTTCGCGATCGGTTCCGTGGTGGGCCCGGCCCCGTTCCCGGATCTGGTGCGCGACTTCCAGTCCGTCGTGGGCCGCGAGACCCGCGCCCAGTTCCTGGCCGCGCATGGCCGCCTGCCCGATGCGGTGATCGCCTCGGTGGGCGGGGGCTCGAACGCGATGGGCGCCTTCACCGCCTACCTCGAGGACCCGGGCGTCCGCCTGATCGGTGTGGAGCCGGGTGGTCAGGGCGATGAGCCCGGCCAGCACGCGGCCACGATGACCTTCGGCCGCCCCGGGATGCTGCACGGGATGGAGACCCTCGTCCTCCAGGACGAGGCGGGCGATCCTGGCGAGGTCCATTCGATCGCCTCGGGCCTGGACTACCCCGGCGTGGGCCCGCAGCACGTGCACCTGCGCGACGCGGGCCGGGTGGAGTACGTCAAGGAGGGCGACGACGCGGTGCTGGATGCCTTCCAGCGGCTCAGCCGCACCGAGGGCATCATCCCGGCGCTGGAATCTGCCCACGCCCTGGCCCGCGCGATCCGCCTCGCCCCCACGCTGCCCGCGGAGACGAACCTGCTGGTGAACCTCTCCGGCCGCGGCGACAAGGACATCGACTACGTGGCCGAGAAGCTCGGGATGAGCGGGGAGGCCGACGAGGTGGTGCGCTGAGGCGCGCCGCGCCGGCGGCGGTCTGACGATCCTGCCGGGCCTCAGCGCTCGCGCCAGGCCCCGGCGATCTCGATCAGGCGGTCGTTCGCCTCCTGCTCGGCGATCGTGGCGCGCACCCCGTCGGTGCCGTAGGCGCGCAGCACCAGCCCGCGCGCGTCGGAGAACTCGGCGAACTCGGCGCTGCGCTCCCCCAGCGGGAAGTAGACGAAGTTGCCTTGGCTGGCGGGAAGCTCCCAGCCCTGGGTGGCGAGCGCGCGCATCACCCGGGAGCGTTCGTCGCGGATCCACCCGGCGCGGTGGTCGAGCTCGTCCTGCACCTCAGGGCGCAGGCTCACCAGCGCTCCCGCCTGGGCGGGGAGGCTCGCCCCGAAGGGCACCGTGACCTGGCCGAGCGCACGGGCAAGGCGCGGGTGCGCCACCGCGTAGCCGATCCGCAGCCCTGCCAGGCCCTGCAGCTTGGAGAAGGTGCGCAGCAGCACCACGTTGCCGTGGCGGCGGAAGAGCCCGGCGGTGCCGAGCACGGTGGCGGGGTCGTGGAACTCCCGGTAGGCCTCGTCGATCGCGACCACCACGTGGTCGGGCACGCGGGCCAGGAAGCCCTCGACCTGCTCGGTGGACAGCGACGGCCCGGTGGGGTTGTTCGGTGTGCACAGCAGGATCAGCCGGGTGCGGTCGGTGACCGCCGCCGCCATCGCCTCGAGGTCGTGCTCGCCGCTCGCCGTGAGCGCCACCGGCACGGGCACCCCGCCGTGGGAGCCGACCAGGATCGGGTACGCCTCGAAGGACCGCCAGGCGAAGACCACCTCGTCGCCGTCACCGACCAGTGCCCGTACCAGGTCTCCGGAGACCGCCACGGAGCCCGTGGACAGCGAGACCTGGGAGGGATTCACGCCGTGTTCCGTCCCGAGCGCGGTGCGCAGCTCCTGCGCGGCCGCATCCGGGTAACGGTTCGCTCCCTCGAGCGAGGCGACCACGGCGTCCCGCACCGCTTCGACCGGTGGGAAGGGCGATTCGTTCGAGGAGGCCTTGTAGCGCACGACGCCGTCATCGGCGGCGGGCTTGCCGGCGACGTAGGCGGGCAGGTTCTCCAGGGCAGGGCGCAGGCGGATGTTCTCGGCGGGCTGATCGGACATGATGCCAGGGTATGCCGCTGCGCAGCCCGGTGACGGAGCGGTCCGACGGGAGTCCTGGTGCGGGCTGCAACGCCCTCACCCCGCATGAGGGGGATAACCCTGATGCGCTGTCCAGCCTCTGGGCGGACAATGGGGCCATGAGATTCCTCGGTCACATCATCGTCACCGGCCTCGCGCTGTGGGTCACCGCTCTGATCCTGCCCGGTATGCACCTGGGCGACGACAGCGCCACCACGCTCACCCAGGTCCTCACCATCGCGGCGATCGCGCTGATCCTTGCGCTGATCAACGTGATCGTGAGGCCGATACTGTCCTTCCTCACCCTCCCCATCACCTGCCTCACGCTGGGACTGTTCCAGCTGGTCATCAACACACTGATGCTGCTGCTCGCGAGCTGGGTGTCGGGCCTGTTCGATCTGACGCTGGCGTTCGACAGCTTCTGGTGGGCGCTCGGGGCCGGCGTGATCATCGGGATCCTCTCGGCGATCGTCGAAGGGGTCACCGGTCTGCGCAACGACAGGGGTGACCTCGCCCGTTCGACCGGCGAGTGAGCTGCCCGGTCCGCGAGCGGGACATCGACGGCGCGGAGGGTGCCAATTCTGGGAGGATGGGCCCATGGCTCATTCCTTCGCGGACATCACCCCGCAGATCGCCCTGACCCCGCTCGACGGCCGCTACCGCGCGCAGATCGCGCCGCTGGTCGACCATCTCTCCGAGGCGGCACTGAACCGCTCCCGCCTGGTGGTGGAGACCGAGTGGATGATCCACCTGCTCGATCAGCAGGTCATCCCCGGGCTGCGCACCCTCACGGACGACGAGCGTGCCCTGCTGCGCGCCATCCCCGAGGACTTCGGCGCCGAGGGCATCGCCGAGCACGCCGAGATCGAGCGCGAGACCGTCCACGACGTCAAGGCGATCGAGTACTACATCAAGCGTCGCCTGGCAGGCTCCTCGCTCGAGCCGCTCGCCGAGGTGGTGCACATCTACTGCACCAGCGAGGACGTCAACAACCTCTCCTACGCCCTGATGGTCAAGGGCGCGGTGGAGCAGGTGTGGCTGCCGGCGCTGCGCGAGGTGATCGCGGATCTCACCGCCCTCGCGAAGGACGCGGCAGAGGCGCCGATGCTCTCGCGCACCCACGGCCAGCCCGCCACCCCGACCACGCTCGGCAAAGAGATCGCCGTGTTCGCGTACCGCCTGGGCCGGCAGGAGCGCCGGATCGCGGCCGACGAGTACCTCGGCAAGATCAACGGCGCGACTGGCACCTACGCCGCCCACGCGGTCTCGGTGCCCTCGGCGGACTGGGAGCAGGTCTCCCGCAGCTTCGTCGAGCATCTGGGGCTGACCTGGAACCCGCTGACCACGCAGATCGAGTCGCATGACTGGCAGGCCGAGGTGTACGCGGACATCGCCCGCGCCGGCCGGATCCTGCACAACCTGGCCACCGACGTGTGGACCTACATCTCGATGGGCTACTTCCGTCAGCGCCTCTCCGCCCAGGGCGGCACCGGCTCCTCGACCATGCCGCACAAGGTCAACCCGATCCGCTTCGAGAACGCCGAGGCGAACCTCGAGATCTCCGGGGCGCTGCTGGACTCGCTGTCCTCGACGCTGGTCACCTCGCGCCTGCAGCGGGACCTCACCGACTCCACCACCCAGCGCAACATCGGCCCCGCGATCGGGCACTCGCTGCTCGCGATCGCGAACATCCGCAAGGGCCTCGCAGGGCTCGACGTCGACGCCGACGCGATGGCCGCCGATCTCGACGGGAACTGGGAGGTGCTCGGCGAGGCCGTGCAGTCGGTGATGCGCACCCTCGGCGTCCAGGGCGTCCCCGGCCTGGACAATCCCTACGAGCGGCTCAAGGACCTCACCCGCGGCCACCGCGTCGACGGCGAGGGCATGCGCGAGTTCATCGGCTCGCTGGGCCTGCCGGAGGCGGAGCAGCAGGAGCGGCTGCTGGCGCTGAGCCCGCACACCTACGTCGGCTATGCCGCGGGCCTGGTCTCCCGCCTGGACGACAAGCAGGCCTGACCAGGGCGCAGACCGGTCCGGTCACCTGCCGACCGTTGCGCAGTGGGCGCTCTGAGCTGTCGGAACGCCCACTGCGCAACGGTCGACGAGGTTCGGACCGCCCCTCAGCCGATCTCGCGGGGCCGCAGGTCGATGGTCGCGATGACGGCGTCCTGCGGGACGCGCAGCGCGAAGCCGATCGCCGCGGCGACCGTGGCGGGGCGCAGGTACCGCTCCGTCTCGTAGGCCCCGTCCTCCGCCGCACGCAGCTCATGCTGCATATCGGTGTCGACCCGGCCCGGATGCACCGAGCTGACCCGCACCCCGTGGCCGAGCTCCTCCTGCCGCAGCGCATCGGTCCAGGCGCGCAGCGCGAACTTCGAGGCGGAATAGGCGCCGCGCTCGCCCTTGGCGTTGTATCCGGAGCCCGAGTTCACGGCGACGACCGTGCCCCGTGCCTCCCGCAGCGCAGGCAGCAGCAGCCGGGTCAGCTCCGAGACGGCGGTGACGTTGACTGCGAAGTTCTGCTCCCAGTCCGCGGCGCTCAGCTCTTCGACGCTGCCGTTGACCAGGATGCCGGCGGAGTGCACCACACCCGCGAGCCCGCCGGGCAGGTCCAGCGCGGCCACAGCGGAGGCCGTCGCGGCATAGTCCGTCAGCTCGGCCACGAACACCTCGGCCGAGGGCAGCTCGGCGGCGAGCGCCGCCAGGCCCTCTTCATCGCGCCCGCCGAGGATCAGGTGATGGTCCGCCGCGAGCTCCTGGGCGACGGCGCGGCCGATCCCCGGTTCGCACCGGTGATCAGGACTGCAGGGCGGGAGGAACGGGGAGAGGGGTGCTCTGTCGTCATGCTCCGAGTCTGACACGAGGCCGACCTGCCGGGCCCTGCAGGTGAGAGCATGACCGGGTGGAATCGATGACCCCGAGCCGAGCCTGGCTGCATGCCGAGGTGCTGATCGTGCTCGGCCTGTCGCTGGGGCGCAGTGCCGTGTACTCCCTGCTCGCCCTGGCGCAGGCGCTCGCGGCTGGCCCGCTGTCGGAGCAGTCGACCGCGCTGAACAGCTCTCTGCGCGAGGACCCCTGGCTGGATCTGCTCCACCAGCTGCTGACGGTCACCTTCGCCCTGGTGCCGGTCGCGCTGGTGGTGCTGCTGCTGACCCTCACCGCCGGATCGCTCCGGCAGGCGCTGCAGGATCTGGGGATGGACCTCGGCCGCCCGCTGCGAGACCTCGCCCACGGCGTGCTGCTGACGGCCGGGATCGGGGTGCCGGGCCTCGCCATCTACTACCTGGGCAGGCTGCTGGGAGCCACCGTCGAGGTGATCCCGGCGGCGCTGGACACCCACTGGTGGACGCTGCCGGTGCTGGTGCTCCACGCGGTGAAGAACGCCGTGCTGGAGGAGGTGATCGTGGTCGGCTACCTGTTCCAGCGGCTGGAGCGGCTGGGCTGGTCCGCCCGACGGATCATCATCGTCTCCGCTGTGCTGCGCGGGGCGTATCACACGTACCAGGGGTGGGCCCGGGGCTCGCGAACCTGGTGATGGGGCTGGTGTTCGGTGAGTGGTACCGCCGAACCAGGCGCACGCTGCCCCTGGTCATCGCGCACACCGTGCTGGATGTGTTCGCCTTCGTGGGCTACGCCCTGCTGCGGGACGTCATCTCCACCTGAGCCCCGCCAGGGGCCGCAGCGGCAGCACCCTCAGCCGTTCAGAGGATGTACGCCTCGCCGTCCCCGTCGGACTCGATCGGCAGGCCGGACTCGAACCACATGTCCATGCCGCCGGCGACGTTGATCGCCTCGTAGCCGTTGGCGTTCAGCCACTGGGCGACCTGGAAGCTGCGGCCACCGCCGCGGCACACGATGTACAGCGGATCATCGGTCTCGGGCAGCTGCTCGAGGTTCTCCATCAGCGAGCTGGCCGGAAGATGCTGGGCGGCGGCGGCATGGCCCGCATCCCACTCGTTCTGCTCGCGCACGTCGATGAGGTGCGCGCCCTCGGGGATGGCGTTCGGGGCGACGTTCTCGGGATTCATGATTCCAGCCTAGCGGCCGCCCCGGCACCGGTGGACGCAGGACGACGGACGACCGATCCGGGAAGCGATCGGTCGTCCGTCGGCGACGCTGGAGCTCGGCCGCGGAACCCGCTCAGGCGGCCCGCACCGCGTAGCGCCTCACCAGCGGTGAGCCCACCAGCACCGCGGCGATCACCAGGGCGTAGGCGCCGAGCACGCAGAGCAGATACTGCACCGCCATCATGGGGTCGCTCGGGGCGCCTCCGAGGAAGGTCGTCAGCACCAGAAACGCGGTGCCGGTCGCGATCAGCGAGCTGAGTCCCACGGGGACCGCGATCTCGGCGAGGCGGGCACGGTGCAGCTGGCCCACCTCGGCGCCCGCGATGTGCTGGGCGCGCAGGCGCGGAGCCTGGTCGATCACGCGGGCGGTCTGGGAGACCCCGGTGCTGACCGCGGCGAGCACCGCAGCGATCCCCAGGGTGAGGAGCCCGCCGGTGGTCATGGCGGTGAACATCATCGCCTCCTCCGGGTTGGTGGCCTCGCCGAGAGTGGCGATCATCGTGAGGAAGCCGGCGATGACCAGGGCGAAGGTGATGCCGGAGACAGCCCTCCAGCCCGCTCGCGGGTCGCCGGCCAGGCGCCGTGCCCCCACCATCAACGAGGGGATGGGCGCGATCTTCGCGAGCGCCAGCGCGGTGATCCACACGATGAAGGGCCCCACGACGTTGATCCCCGCCACGATGGCGGCGACGAACAGCACCATGATCACGATCGCGGCCATCCCGCCCCCGGCCCCGCCCATGAGGGCGGCGCCGATGTTCATGAACACGATGAAGCCGAGGATCAGCGCACCCCAGAGCACCACACGCATGACGGACATGCGCACCACCCGCGAATCTCGGGCCACCCAGCGGGCTGAGCACGACCCCGGCGAGGGACACGGCCGCCGAGCCGACCGCGGTCAGCACGAGGGCGACCACCAGCACGGGATACGCCCACACCGGCAGCAGCAGATCGGCGACGGTGAACGGGGCGATCCCGAAGTCGAGCCGGGTCAGGGCCGGGGTCACCGCCACGTGCGCTCCGAGGCCGAGGATCGCCCCCAGCAGCGACTGGGCGGCCACGTCGAGCACCGCCACCGAACCGACCTGACCGCTGGTGCCGCCGACCAGGCGCATCGCAGCCAGGTCCTGCTCGCGGCGCGCCAGGGACAGCCGTGCGGCGGAGCCGCCGAGGCCGACGGCGCTGGGCACCAGCAGCACGGAGGCGATGAGCGCGCAGATCGCGAGGAACGGCATGATCGACGCCTCGCCGGTCATCGGAGCCTCGCCCGCCGGGATCCGGCCGACGAAGGCTGCGGCGCCGCCGAGCACCGTCGCGGTGATCGCGGTCGCCGCGGCGAAGGCGATCACCGGCAGGACGTCGGCGAGGGCGCCGCGCCGGCGCAGCAGCAGCGGGGCGGAGGCGAGCAGGGCGTTCATCGGCCCACCACGCTGGTCTCGTCGGCGGCTGCCGGGCGCCGGCCCGCCGCGGTGGTCTCGTCGGCGGCCGCCGGGCGCACGAACTCCTGATCGATGCGGCCATCACGCATCGCGACGGTGCGGCGGCAGACCGCGGCCACCTTCGCGTCATGCGTGACCATGACCAGGCTGGCGCCGGAGTCCTGGCATGAGTCCACCAGCACCTGCAGCACCGACCGGCCGGTGACCTGGTCGAGCGCACCCGTGGGTTCATCGGCGAAGACCACCGAGGGCCGACCGGCCAGCGCGCGGGCGATCGCCACCCTCTGTGCCTGCCCGCCTGAGAGCTGGGTGGGGCGGCGGTCGTGCATGCCTGCCAGGCCCAGCCGGTCCAGCCACGAGGCCGCCTCGGCTGTCGCGGAGCGGCGGGAGGTCCCGCCGAGCATCCTGGGCAGGATCACGTTCTCGATCGCGGTCAGCTCCGGCAGCAGTTGCCCGTCCTGGAAGACGAACCCGAAGTCGCTGCGACGCAGCCGGGTGCGGCGCCGGTCTCCGAGGGTCGCGATGTCGGTGCCGTCATGGTGCACGGTCCCTGAGGTGGGTTCGAGGATGCCGGCGAGGATGTGCAGCAGGGTCGTCTTGCCGCATCCGGACGGGCCCATCACGGCGATCGAGTCAGCGCGGGCGATGTCGAGGTCCACGCCGTCCAGGGCGCGAGTGGTGGTGCCACCGGTCCCGTAGGTCATCAGCAGGCCCCGGGCCGACAGCGCCGGGGACGGGTGCACCATCCCGGGCTGCGCGACCTGGTGTGAGCCGGGCATCGGCGGTGGGGTCGCCGCGGGCTGCGGGACCTGGTCGGATGTCGTGGCGGAAGTCGGTGAGGAAAGGGCCGTGTGTGCGAGCGGGCTGGTGTTCATATCCTCAGACTCCCGCGCGCACCCCTTCGGGCGCGTCCGTCCCGGGGTCCGTTCCACCCCTCGCGGGTCAGACCCTGGTCTGACCCGCACGGGATACCGGCGTCACGGCGCGGTCACTGTCCAGCCAGCCACGCGGCACGCCCCGCCCCATGCTGCTGCACCCCCGCCCCCACACACGGCACGCCCGCCGAGAACACCGATACCTGCCGCAAACGGGCGATATCGGTGTTCTCGAGGGGCTGCCGTCGGAGTGTCTCCAATGCCCCGGTGATCACGCCCGGCCACACCGACCCGGGCGGCGCCACGCTGCACTCCAGCCCCCACGCTGCTGCGCTCCCCGCCCCGACACACGGCACACCGAACGAGAACACCGATACCTGCCACAAACGGGCGATATCGGTGTTCTCGGTCTGCTGCCGTCGGCGTGTCCCGACGGGGGTGGATCAGGCTCCGCCCGACCCGCTGATCTCCTACCGCTCCTCCGTCGCAGTACGTCGATCAGCCGAAGCGACCCGAGATGTAGTCCTCGGTCTGCTTGTTCGTGGGGTTGGTGAAGATGGTGTCGGTGTCGTCGATCTCGATGAGGTGGCCGGGCTTGCCCGTGCCGGCGATGTTGAAGAAGCCGGTGCGGTCGGAGACGCGGGAGGCCTGCTGCATGTTGTGAGTCACGATCACGATCGTGTACTCCTGCTTCAGCTCATGGATCAGGTCCTCGATCGCGAGGGTGGAGATCGGGTCCAGTGCCGAGCAGGGCTCGTCCATCAGCACGACCTCGGGCTCGACCGCGATCGTGCGCGCGATGCACAGGCGCTGCTGCTGACCACCGGAGAGGCCCATACCGGGCTTGTCCAGACGATCCTTGACCTCGTTCCAGAGGTTCGCGCCCTTGAGCGCACGCTCGGCAAGATCATCCGCCGCGGAGCGGGAGATCCGGCGGTTGTTGAGCTTCACCCCTGCCAGGACGTTGTCCCGGATCGACATGGTCGGGAAGGGGTTCGCCTTCTGGAACACCATGCCCACGCGGCGGCGCACGTTGACCGGGTCCACGCGCGGGTCGTAGATGTTCTCGCCGTTGATCTCGACCTTGCCGGTCGCGTACGCACCGGGGATCACCTCGTGCATGCGGTTCAAGGTGCGCAGGAAGGTCGACTTCCCGCAGCCGGAGGGGCCGATCAGGGCGGTCACCGAACGTGGCCGGATCTGGACGTCGACACCCTCCACAGCGAGGAAATCGCTGTAGTAGATGTTCAGGTCCTCGACGTTGATGGGCTGGGGCGCTGCCATCAGGTGTCCTTTCGCGTGGGGCGACAGCTCAGCGGCTGAGCTTCGGGGAGAAGTAGTGGCTGATGAGACGGGCGACGATGTTCAGCAACATCACGATGACGATCAGGGTGAAGGCGGCGGCCCAGGCACGATCGATGTTGGTGGTGATCGAGCAGGCGTACACCTCCTGGTTGACCGGGTTGGTGACAGTCTCACTCATGCAGTTCGCGTTGCCGTTGCGGTACTGCTGGTTGATGAACGTCGGCAGGGTCGCCATGCGCCCGTCGAACATGTCCCAGTTGACCGAGGTGACCATGCCGACGGTGAGCAGCAGCGGTGCGGTCTCGCCGATGACCCGGGCGATCGCCAGGGTGATACCGGTGGTCAGGCCTGCGATCGCGGTGCGCAGCACGACCTTGACGATGGTGAGCCACTTCGGCACGCCCAGCGCGTAGGAGGCCTCGCGCAGGTCCATCGGGACCAGGCGGAGCATCTCCTCGCTGTTGCGCACCACGGTGGGGATCATCAGCAGCGACAGTGCGACCGCGCCCATGATGCCCATGCGCACGCTCTGGTCCGGCATGAAGGCGATGAACAGGGCCAGCCCGAACAGGCCCGCCACGATCGAGGGGATGCCGGTCATGACGTCCACCAGGAAGGTGACGCCCTTGCCGAGGGTCCGCTTCCAGCCCTGATCCGCGTACTCCACCAGGAAGATCGCGGTGAACAGGCCGACGGGGATCGAGATGATCGAGGCCCACAGGGTGATCAGCAGGGTGCCGACGGTCGCGTGGAACACGCCTCCCGCGTCGGCGCCGCCGATGATCCCGGACATATCGGTGGTCCAGAAGGACAAGATGTTGGGCTTGGCGGCGAGCACGCGCGTCATCCCGCGGCTGACGACCTCCCAGAGCAGGGAGAGCAGCGGGAACATCGCGATCGCGAAGGCGCCGATCACCAGCAGGGTGACCAGGCGATCCGTGGCCCAGCGGGGTCCCTCGCGGACCAGCGAGTACACCCAGCCGAACAGCAGATGCAGCACGAAGCCGAGCAAGATCGCGCTGAAGATCGAGAGTGAGTCCGTGATGGACAGCACGGCGATCGCCACCAGCAGACCGGCGATACCGGTGAAGATCAGGTGGTACCAGGGCAGCCGGCGCTCATCGGTCGAGCGGACCGAGATCGGGGCCTGGACGGAAGTCGAGGAGCTCATGGTGACCTCTCAGCTCTTGGGGCCGCTGCGGGCGACGATCCACCGGGCGATGGCGTTGATGATGAACGTCAGCACGAACAGCACCAGGCCGGTGAAGACGAGCAGGGACATGTCGACGCCGGAGGCCTCCGCCTGCTTCGAGGCGATGTTCGCGGCGATCGAGTTGTGCCGCCCCACCTCGAGGATGTGGAGGGAGAAGGTCGCCCCGGGGGCGAGGATCATCAGCACGGCCATGGTCTCGCCGAGGGCGCGGCCGAGACCGAGCATCGACGCGGCGACCACGCCGCCGCGCCCGAAGGGGAGCACGACGGTCTTGATGGTCTCCCAGCGGGTCGCACCGAGAGCGAGCGCGGCCTCCTCCTGGAGGAGCGGCGTCTGCAGGAACACCTCCCGGGACACTGCCGTGATGATCGGCAGCACCATCACCGCGAGCACCACGGAGGCGGAGGCCAGGTTCCGCATCGGAGCGGAGGGATCGCCTGCGAACAGCGGGATCCAGCCGAGGTAGGTGTTGAGGAAGACGTACAGCGGCTCCAATTTGGGGACCAGCCAGATACCGCCCCAGAGCCCGTAGACCACCGACGGCACCGCAGCCAGCAGGTCGATCATGTAGCCCAGACCGGAAGCCAGGCGGCGCGGGGCGAAGTGCGAGATGAACAGCGCGATGCCGATGGAGATCGGAATCGCGATCACCAGGGCGATCGCCGAGGCGAGCACCGTGCCGTAGATCAGCGGAAGAGCGGTCTCGATGAGCGAGAACTCCGCCGTTCCCGAGAACTCCTGGCTCGCGATGATCGCCGGCATCGACTCGGTGGTCAGGAAGACCGCCACCGCCGCGAGGGTCAAGAAGATGAGGACCCCCGAGCCGATGCTCAGGTAGGAGAAGATCGAGTCACCGACGCGCCGGCCGCTGGTCCTCATGGACGCGGGTTGCGCGGTCGGCGATTCCGACTCGAGATCAGTGGTGCTCATTGGCGCCTTCCTCAGAGCTCACGGGGCTGTGGGGTGATGCTGGGTAGTGCGGAGTGCCGAGTCGCGGCTGTGCCGCCGGGCCAAGACTGGCCCGGCGGCACAGCTTCGTGCACGTGGCAGGATCAGCCGACGGTGATGCCGTCGATCGCAGCCTGTGCCTCGGTGCGCAGCTCATCGGAGATCGGTGCGGAACCGGCGTTCTCCTCGCCGGCCGCCTGGCCCTCCTCGGAGATGATGTAGGACGCGTAGGCCTTGACCGCCTCGCCCTCGGCGGAGTCGGCGTAGGAGCCGCACAGCGCGAGGTAGGAGATCAGGACGATCGGGTACACACCGGACTCGGTGGTGGTGCGATCGAGCTCCACGACGATGTCGTTCTCGGCGCGACCCTCTTCACGGGGCGAGACGTCGACAGCCTTGGCTGCGGCCTCGCCGGTGAACTCGACGAACTCCTCGCCGACCTGGACGTTGACCGTGCCGAGGTTGCCGGCCTGCGACGCGTCGGCATAGCCGATGGTGCCGTTGCCGCCCTCGACGGTGGAGATCATGCCGGAGGTGCCGTCACCGGACTGGCCACCTTCGATCGGCCAGGTCTCGATGGGGCCGTGGGTCCAGGCATCGGGAGCGTTCTCCGAGAGGTACTCGGTGAAGTTCTCGGTGGTACCGGAGTCGTCCGAGCGGTGGACGGGGACGATGTCCAGGTCGGGCAGATCGGCATCGGGGTTCAGCTCGGCGATCGCCGGGTCGTTCCAGCTGGTGATGTCGCCGGCGAAGATGCCGCCGATGACCTCGGCCGAGAGATCGAGCGAGTCGACGCCCTCGAGTTTGAAGACGACCGCGATCGGGGAGATGTACACGGGGAGGTTGAAGGCCTGCTCGCCGTTGCACACCTCGGCGGAGGTTGCGAGCTCCTCCTCGTCGAGGGCGGCATCGGTGCCGGCGAACTTGACCTGGCCGGAGAGGAACTGCTCGCGGCCGGTGCCGGAGCCGGTGGGGTCGTAGGTGACCTGGATGTCGCCACCCTCGGCCTGCACGAGGCCCATGAAGGACTCGGTCCACGCGTTCTGGGCGTTCTGCATGGAGGACGCGCCGGAGCCGGCCAGGTTGCCGCTCAGCTCGGCGTAGCCGCCGGCCGAGGCACCGCCGTTGTCGGAGCCGTTGCTGTCGCCGTTGCCGGCGTCGGCGCCACCACAGCCGGCCAGGGCGAGGCCGCCCACCAGTCCGAGCGCGGCCAGCGAGACGAGCTTGTTCTTACGAACGTTCACTACGAGTCCTTTCGGGGCCGTCGGCCCGGAATCCTGTACTGCGAGGAGGTCTGACAGCGGGGACGCTAAGGAGGTCAGATGACGTGCCACCCGCCCTTGCATGAACAGCAGGTGAACACCCCGCCGGGCAGTATGAACTCACAGGTCAGAAGCAGGATACGAACAGGTCACAGTGACTCGCGGCTGCGCCCCGGGTGGCCTGCGCCACCCTCGGAACCGCAGCGGGCCGCAGCCCGGGCGGGTCAGGCCGCGGACGTCTCGGCGACGATCACAAGGATCATCATGCCGATGTAGAGCAGGAAGAACAGGAGGGGGATCAGACCGATCAGGCTGGTCACCAGGCCCGCGATGGCGAGTCCGCGGCCGCTCTTCGCGGTGTGGGCCTGGGGGCCGGTCTCCTTCATGCCCTTGGCGGCGAAGATGACGCCGACGGGGGCGGTGAGTCCGGCGCACATCGTCAGCGCCAGCAGGCCCAGCACGAGGGAGGTGATCGCCGCTCCGGAGCTCGGCGGCGGAGGCGCGTAGGGCCCGTACCCGTAGGGTCCGGGGTACTGGGTCGGGTAGGGCTGCCCCGGCGCGGACGCTGCGGCGGCGTAGCCGGACGCGGGGGCCTCGGCCTCGGTCCCGAAGACCGGCCCGAACCCGTCGGCGTCCAGCGGGTCACGCGCGTAGGGATCAGTGCCCTCGGAGCCGACCGCATAGGGATCCTCGGGCGCGGACGGCGTCTGCCCGTACGGATCGTGCGCGCCGCCGTAGGACCGATCTGCACCGTACGGGTCGCCGGCGTCGCCGCCGTATCCCCCGGAGTAGTCCGGCAGACCGCTTCCGTGACCTGTGCTCATATGTTCCGGTGTCCTTCCCCTGGACCTGTGGATCGATGTTCTCAGCCGATGTTGGGCAGGTGCCGCTCGATCGCGACCACCGTGCCCTCTGGCGTGGTGTGCAGCAGCAGCGCCTCTCCCGCGGCGAGGAAAGGATCCTCCCGCGGCAGCTCGAGCGCCGCCCCTTGCTGGGCCACTGCGCGCACCGACTCGATCACCGTCGGCAGCACCGGGCGGTGGGTGCACACCACGGTCGGCCGCGCCTCACGCAGCACCCGGTCGATCACCGCAGCAGTGCGGGAGGGGTGCTCGGTGTGCGCCGCCTCCGTGAGCTCGTCCTTGGTCCTGACCTTCAGCCCCTCGATCTTCGCGAGCGGCGCGACGGTGTCCAGGCAGCGCCGCCAGGGGCTGCTCACCACGCTGGCCGGGTCGAAAGCGTCCAGCAGCGGAGGGAGTGTCTGTGCCTGCTTCTTCCCTTTGCTGTTCAGGGGTCGGGAGCCCTCGTCCTTGCGCCACTTGGACCGCGAGACCGCCGCGCCGTGACGTTGGATCACGATCGGGACGGTCCGGAGCTCGTCGGCCTCCAGGAAGCGGCGCAGCGCCACCAGCGGGACCTGGTCGCTCTGCCGGGTGACCAGGGCTTCGGCCTCGTCGAGCGGCACCCATCGGACCTCATCGACCTCACCGCGGTCCAGCGGGCCGGGCCCGATCTTCGCGCGGACGGTGGCCGTCCAGTACTGCACGATCTTGGTGCGCCCGTCCGGCAGCAGGTAGACGGAGGCCGGCAGCGGCCGATGCAGACGCACCCGGTACCCGGTCTCCTCCGCGACCTCGCGCACCGCCGCCGCGGGGAAGGTCTCGCCCTTGTCCAGCTTGCCCTTGGGGATCGACCAGTCGTCGTAGCGCGGGCGGTGGATCAGGAGAACCTGGACCCGATCACCCTTCTCACGCCAGGCGAGGGCACCGGCGGCGAGGACGGGCTGCGGCCTCCCGGGAGCGACGTGCACCGATCAGCCCTTCCCGGCCATGCGCATCTGCACATCACGGCCCGAGACGGTGAATCCCCAGTTCTCGTAGAGCTTCAGCGCCGCAGCGTTGTCGGCCTCGACGTAGAGCTCCACACCCGGCACCCCGTTCTCCTGCAGCCGTGCCAGCGACGTGGCCATCAGCAGGCCGGCGACCCCGTGCCCCTGCACGGAGGGATCGGTGGCGACGACGTAGATCTCCGCATCGTCCTCGACTGCGCCGGGACGTTCACGCTTGACCCACACGAACCCGACCAGCTCCTCGTCGCGCAGTGCGACCAGCATGTCCTCGGCGTCGAACCATGGCTGCGTGAGGCGCTGGTCGAGATCGGCGCGGGTGAGCGCACCCTGCTCGGGGTGCTCGGCGAAGGCTCGCCCATTCACCGCCACCCAGCTCTCGGCGTCGCGCCCGGCGTCGAAGGTGTCCAGGCGCAGGCCCTCGAGGGTCGAGGTCGGCACCTCGGGCAGCGTCTGCCCGGGCCCCAGGTCCCGGCGCAGGGTGAGCAGGCGCCGGGTCTCCTCGAGACCTGCGGCGGCAAGGAAGGCGAGCGACCCCTCGAGTGCGCCATGCGCCCAGACCGCTGCATCGGCGTGCAGCGTGAGCGCCTCGTGGAGCATGGCGGCGCCGTGGCCGCGGCGGCGGTGGTCGGGGTGGACCATGCCCTGGACGGTGCCGTCGGCCAGCACGCTCGCGTACCCGATCAGCAGGCCCCGGGCATCGCCTGCGTCCTGTTGCTCGAGCAGCAGGTGCTGGGCGTCCTCCCCGTCGAGCGCGAGGAGTGCGGCCTCGTCCAGCGGGGAGACGCCGTCGTGCGCGGTGGCCGTCGCGAGCAGGTCGCGGATGTCCTCACCGCGGGTCGGCGACAGAGCGGCCGTCGTGATCATGGGGTCCTTCCGGGCTCTGGGCAGTGCGGGCCTCCTGTGACGCATGGCCACCTGAGGTGCACGAGTATGCCGCCACCTGCGGGCACTCGTAGACTGCCACTGTAGCGCCCGGCGCCGACGCCTCGTCGGCGCGGCCCGAGACCGGAATCGACAGCGAGGGAGGACCCGTGACCGCTCCCGAGCGCGCCCCTCTCGGCGCTGCACTCGCGCTGCTGATGGCAGTGGTCTCGCTCACCGGATCGGTCTCCCCGGTGCTCATGGCCGTCTCGGTCGGGCTGCTCTCGCTCCTGATCGGGATCGCCTGGCCGACCCTGCTCGAGCTCCCCTCCCCCACGGGAACCCGTGCGGTGGTGGCCGGGACAGGCATCCTCGGCGCCCTGGTCGCCGTGCTCAGCCCCGAGCGGTTCACCCCGCTCTCCGGAGTGGTCATGGTCTGCGCGACCGGCGTGTTCGCCTCGTTCGTGCACCAGATGCTCCGCCGCGAGCGGCGGAGCTGACCGAATCGCTCACCGGGACCGTCGCCGGGGCGTTCGTGTCCGGCATCGCCGCCAGCTGGGTGATCGCCCAGTCCGGAGCGATCGCCGACGGCTCGGGCGTCCTGGTCACCGCGATGGCCGTCGGGCTTGCCACCACTCTGCTGCTGAACACCGCACCGCTCCCGGTGGCCCCGCGGCTGGTGCTGTCGATCCTCGCGGGCGCCGCGGTGACCGCCGTGCTCGCCGTCTCGCTGGCGGGGGTCGCGCCGCTGTTCGCCGCCGTGGCCGGGCTGGTCACCGCGATCGGTGCGGGCTGCGCTCACCTGCTGGCGGGCTCCCCGCTGGTCGCGAAGGAACCAGTCCCCTCGCTCGCGGTCGCTGCCGTGCCGGTGGCGACGGTCGGGGTGGTCGCGCACCTGATGGTGCTGCTGCTGTCCTGAATGATCCGCGCGCGGTGATGACACCGCTCTCCCTGCCTCCGGACGTCCGGGCGGAGCGATAGACTCTGACCCATGTCCGCGCTCTCTGTGTTCTTCATCGCTCTCGTCGTCCTGGTGGGCGTCGGCACGCTCGCCTTCGCCGCCCTGGTGCTCTCGCGGCTCTTCAACCGCTGAGCGGCCTGCGGCACCGATGCCCATCACGCTCGACACCTCTCTCCCTCCGTCGCTGTACCCCCTGGCCTGGTTGATCGGCAGCTGGGAGGGCAGCGGTGCTCTCCAGCTGCCTGCTGAGGACAGCACCGATGTGCGCATCGAGCAGCAGCTGGTCTGCGCCGCGAACGAGGACGGCACTCTGAGCTGGCGCTCGACCATCCATCGCGTCGACGCCCCCGCCCCGCTGCCGCCCACCAGCGCCTTCGCCCGCGAGGAGGCCGCCGCCCCGGCAGTCGTGACCTCCGGGGAGCGCACTCTCCTGCACCGCGAGGACGGGACGTGGACCGTCGGTGAGCTCCTGCCCGGCCAGGACCCAGCCGCCGCCGAGTCAGCACGCCCCGGCACACCCGGGAGCTTCCTCTCCCGCCAGCTCGACGCCCGTCTCGAACGGCGCGGCGAGAGTCCGGAGCACTGGGCCGGGGAGGTGCGCGGGCCCCGCGTCCAGCTGGCCCTCGGCACCCCGGCCGGCGAGATCTCGCAGACCCGCATGTTCGGTTATGTCACCGGCCGGCTGATGTGGCTGTGGGAGCACCGCCTCCCGGTGCCCGATGGCGCCCCGGTGAAACCGCACTGACCCCCTACCTCTCCCTGGAGCTGCACCGTGTCTGACCCCGCCCGCACCATCCGCCTCCTCCTCGGCACCGGCGCCGTGCTCGGAGACGGCCCTGACGCGGCGGTCCCCGCCCACTACGGCGCACCGCTGCGCGAACAGCGCCACCTCCTCGACGGCACCGCGGTGGTCGACCTCGGTCACCTCGAGCTGCTCGAGGTCCGCGGCGCGGATGCTCGCAGCTGGATGACCACCGTCACCACCCAGCAGCTGACGGGCACCCCCGTCGGCCACTCCTCCTCGCTCGCGGTGCTCACCCCGCAGGGGCGGGTCGAGCACATGGCCTCCGCCGTGGTGCTCGAGGAGGACGCACTGCTGCTGGTGCTCGATCCGGGTGCCCGCGCCGGGCTGCGCAAGTACCTCGAGATGATGCGCTTCGCGGCCCGGGTGGAGCTGACCGACCGTGACGACCTACGGGTCCTTGGCGCCCTCTCCCCCGCCGCCGAGGTGCTCCCCGGGCTCGGTCTGCCCGAGCCCGTCGCCGTCTGGTCCGAGCCGTGGCCGCAGCTCGCCCCCGGCGGCGTGGCCTACGGCCCCGACCCCGAGGACCCGGTGGGCGCCGTGCTCACGATCCTCGACGGCGCCCTGCTGGAGCAGCTGCCCTGGCAGCCGAAGCACCTCGCCGGGATGAGCTCCTGGGAGGCGCTGCGGATCGCGGATCACCGCGCCCGCTGGGCCCGTGAGGTCGACGACCGCTCGATCCCCCACGAGCTGGACCTCCTGCGCACCACCGTGCACACCACGAAGGGCTGCTACCGCGGCCAGGAGACGGTCGCGAAGGTCCTGAACCTCGGCCAGCCGCCCCGCCGCCTGGTGATGCTCCACCTCGACGGGTCACAGGACCTGCCTGCAACCCCCGGTGGCGAGATCCGGCTCGGCGGGTCCGACGGGAAGGTCGTCGGGACCGTCTCCTCCGCCGCGCTGCACGCAGACCAGGGCCCCATCGCCCTGGCAGTGGTGCGTCGGGCCGTGCCGCTCGATGCGGACCTCGCGGTGCAGGTCGCCGTGGGCGATGCCGACGGCGAGCCAGCCTCCGTGTGGCTCGACGCCACCCAGGAACCGGTCGTGCTGCCGCGGGATCACGGCGAACGGCCGGTCACGGCCAAGCTCTGAGGGCCGCCTCTCCACGACCCCGTCACGGATCCGCCACTGCCCTCCTACGTGCATCCCCTGTGCCGTGGCCGCTGAACTGGAACAATGGTGGGCATGAGAGCTGAGGGCGACCAGCAGGAATGGAGCCGACATCGTCGGGAGGCGGTCGAGGTCAAGGAGCAGGCGCTCCACGCCGCCCGGCTGGAGGAGCACGGGAAGGCCACCGCGATGATCCGCGAGGCCGTGGAGCGCTTCCGCGCCGCCGGCGTCGCACCGGTGGCGCTGCGTGCCCGCCCGTTCCAGGGCGGCGGAACCCTCCGCACCGGGCTCGAAGGCTGGTACCTCAAACAGGACCGCAGCCTCGCGGTCGACGCGGAGGGCCACTACTACGTGATGCGGGTCGACGGCGGTCTGCGCGCTCGGCTGCGCGGTGCCGCACCGGAACCCGGCTGGGCCCCTTTGGTCGTGGGACGCGGCGCCCGCGACGGCGACACCTTCCGACTTGAGGAGCTGCTCGAGATGCGGCTGCACGACCCGGTGCGGGCATGAGCGCCCCCGAGCCTCAGGGACAGGCTCCGCCGCCGTCCCTATGCTCGAACGGGCCCGCCTCACCGTGCAGAACTGGTTCCTCCAGGGCGTCTCCCGCGGCCGCGGGGACGTGCTGACCGTGGGCCGCGCCTCGATCGCCGCGGCCCTCGCCTACCTGGTCAGCGGCTTCATCTGGGACCACGAGCACCCGTTCTTCTCCTCGATCGTCGCCTTCATCATCATCGGCTTCGGCATCGAGAAGAAGATGCGCAAGATCGTGGAGATGTCCTGCGGGGTGATGCTCGGGGTGCTGCTGGGCGAGCTCGCACGAGCCACGATCGGCTCCGGGACCTGGCAGATCCTGGTGGTGGTGTTCTGCGCCGGGATGTTCGCCCGCTTCATCGACTCCAGCAACCTCTTCGGATTCCAGGTCGCGATCCAGTCGCTGCTGGTGATGATCATGCCGATCACCCCGGCATGACCCCGGGCGGTCGCGCGCTGGACGCCGTCACCGGAGTCGTGGTCGCCATCATCATCCACCTGCTGCTGTCCGGGGATCCGCGCCGCCTCCAGTCCCGCGCGGCCACCTCCTTCTACCGGGAGCTGGAGGACACGCTGGTGAGCCTCGCCCTGTCCGCTCGCAGCGGGGACCGCCGCGTCGCACAGGCGGCGCTGAAGAACCTGCGCGAGGTCTCCCAGAAGTTCACCGATGAGTGGGGACTGGCCAATGACGTCGCCAATGAGATGGCGACCTTCTCCCCCACCGGCCTGCGCCACGCAGATGATGTGAACCGCCTCGAGCACCTGCTGGTGGGCTCTGACCGGGCGATGCGGAACATGCGGGTGATCGCGCGCCGCGAGGTGGAGTTCCTCGAAGCCGTCCGCGGGGACGCGCACTCCCGCCTGGCCGATGCCCTGCTCGCGGCGCGGGATGCCGTGCAGGAGCTGGGCACGGCCGTCTCCCATGAGGACGTCGACTTCACCGAAGCCCGGCGCAAGCTCCGCCTGTTCTGCTCCTACCTCTCGCCGGAGATGCTGCTGCGCAACGACGAGGGGATGCGCCCCGGCCGGGCGGGCCACTTCGAGGGCGTGACCCTCACGATCCAGCTGCGCTCCCTCGCGATCGACCTGCTGCAGGCCACGGGGCTCAGCGCTGCCGAGGCCAAGCAGTTCCTCCCGAGCCTGGTCGTCGCGGCGGACGGCGACGCGATCGGCCCGCGCCCGATCACGATGGAGATGCGGGCCCTGGAGCCGCCAGCCACCACCGAGGCGCTCGAACTGCTGATCACCGACCGCTCGGACCCCGACCGGCTGCGCTGACCGGTCCCGGTGGTACGGCTGGGCCAGGTCCGTCGGAATGAACGCTGCGGAGGCTGCGGCCGCTCCGGACGCTCCCGACGCTCCCGACCCTCCGGACGCCGCGGCATGGCCTTCGCGGGCGTGTACCGGCTCGGGTCCGGGAACTGCCCAGGCGATCGCCGTATCCTGACAGGATGATCGCCCTCATCCAGATGTGGATCTTCCTCGTGCTCGCCGTGGCCCTGCTGGCCATCGAGATCTGGGCCCTCGTCAACGCCCTGCGCTTCCGCCCCGACGCCTACGTCGCCGCGGGCAAGCGCACCAAGGTGTTCTGGTGCGTGCTGACCGGTGTCGCTGTGCTGCTGGGCTTCCTCTCACTCCCCTACCCGATCGGCGGGGGCAGCTCGATGCTGTTCATGCTCGCCGGCGTGATCATCGCGGGCATCTTCCTCGCCGACGTCCTGCCCTCGCTGAAGCGGGTCATGGGGCGCGCCCAGGGCAACCGCTGGTGACACCCCGCCGCACCTGATGCCCGCAGCACCACCCGCCGCAGCACCGCCCCCTGCCCGTCACCTCGGCGCCCGGGCCCTGCCTGCCACCTCGGCGCCACAGCGCGGCGGTGCCACGGCGCGGCGGTTTCGTGGTGCGGCAGTGCGGCTGCGGGCCGCTGGTGAGTTCAGGTGGTGATACTGCCAGGGCTCGTCACCATCGGCCCGGCCGTGACACCGCCCTCTGGCGTGGGGGCCCATCACGGCCCCGGACATGAAGGAACCCCGGAGCCGAGGCTCCGGGGTTCCGTCGTCGTGCGGGATCTGCCTCACGGCGGATCAGCTCACGATCACTCAGGCATGCGTGCCGGCGGAACGCAGGTTCTCGCAGGCCTCGACGATGCGGGCGGCCATGCCGGCCTCGGCCTTCTTGCCCCAGGCGGGGGTCGTAGGCCTTCTTGTTGCCGACGTCGCCGTCGACCTTGAGCACGCCGTCGTAGTTCTCGAACATGTGTGAGACGACGGGGCGGCTGAAGGCGTACTGGGTGTCGGTGTCGATGTTCATCTTGATCGTGCCGTAGTCCAGCGCCTCCGCGATCTCCGCCTCGGTGGAGCCGGAGCCGCCGTGCATGACCAGGTCGAAGGGCTGGTCCTTGCCGTACTTCTCGCCGACGACCTTCTGGATATCGTCCAGGACCTTGGGGCGCAGCTTGACGTTGCCCGGCTTGTACACGCCGTGCACGTTGCCGAAGGTGAGGGCGGTCAGGTAGCGGCCGCGCTCGCCCAGGCCGAGCTTGGCGGCGGTCTTCAGGCCGTCCTCGGGGGTGGAGAAGAGCTTGTCGTTGGAGACGTTGGCGACCACGCCATCCTCTTCGCCGCCGACGACGCCGACCTCGATCTCGAGGATCTTCTTGGCCTCGACGGACTTCTCGAGCAGGCGCTCGGCGATCTCGAGGTTCTCGTCGACCGGCACGGCGGAGCCGTCCCACATGTGCGACTGGAAGAGGGGGTTCAGGCCCTTCTTCACGCGGTTCTCGAGGTCCCACTCGATCAGGGGCTCGACCCAGGTGGGCAGAACCTCCTTGGCGCAGTGGTCGGTGTGCAGCGCGACGTTGATCGGGTAGTTCTTGGACACGGCGTGGACGAACTCGGCCAGCGCGATCGACCCGGCGACGCGGTCCTTGATGGTGGAGCCCGAGAGGTACTCGGCGCCGCCGAAGGACACCTGGATGATGCCGTCCGAGTTCGCCTCGGTGAAGCCCTGCAGCGCCGCGATGGCGGTCTGCGAGCTGGAGACGTTGACGGCGGGGTAGGCGAACTTTCCGGCCTTGGCCCGGTCGATCATCTCGACGTACTGATCCGGGGTGACGACTGCCATGGGGCATTCTCCTTCGCTGAAGCTGTGGGCGACGGCCGGCGGTGGGTAACACCGCGCAGGGCCGTCCGATCGCCCCCATTGTTCCATAGCGGCCCTGATCGTCCTTCGCCGGAGGTCCCCGTGGACAGTGCCGCCGGACGCGACCCCCGAGGCCTGTCAGGACGGCCGCAGTTCGAGGAACACCACCGCCCGCTCTCCCGATCCGGACGGCGCGGCGTCGGCCCGCCCGGGAGGGTCTGCGACATGCACGAGCTCCAGCACGCCGAGCCCTTCGAGGAGCAGGCTCTCCCCGGTATCGAGTCCGACCATCCCCGGCGAGGGGATGCCGATCTCCCGGTGGGTGAGCACCTCCAACCGCACCTGGGGCGGCCGCGAACCGTCGGGGGCGGTGGGATCCACGTGCGCGCTCATCACACCGATCAGGAGAGGGCCGACCACCTGCTGTGTGCCCTGGGTGATCCGGGCGCGCACCGCACCGTCGGGCTGGGTCGCCGTCACGTTGTCCATCCTCACCTCACCTGTCCCATTCGTCCGGGGAGCTTCCCGTCACCACTCCGTCGAACAGCCTGCGGTAGTCCTCCTCGGTGATGGTGATCCGGTGCGAGCCGTCGCTGTTGTCGTAGTTTTCGTCGGAACCCCACGGGTTGACCAGGGTCATCGTGCCATCCGGGTTCACGCTTTCTACGGCGTAGGCATGCTTCTCGGCGATCTGCGTGCCGTCGCCGCCCGCGGAGTTGTCGATCGTGCACAGCACCACCGGCTCTCCTCGCTCCACAGAGTTCACCACGCCCTCGTAGCTGGGCATTTCCTTGTGGACGTTCCAGAGGTCGTCCCTGTACTCCGATCCGGTGCCGGTCACAGCCTCGAATGCGCGGGCAGCAGCAGCGTTGGAGCCGTAGCCGCCCTCGTCACTGAGCACGTCCGCCTCGATGAGCGCCTGCTCGTAGATGGTGGCCCAGTTCTGATCGCCGTCGGGGCCGCGCACCCCGTCCCTGTCCACCTTCCCGCTCACCTCGACCGTGGTCCACTCGCCGTCGATGAAGAGGTCCACCTCATAGCGCTCCCGGCCCACGCGGCGGATGTGCTCGGCGAGGAACGCCGGGTCGGCATGGGCGACGCTCGCCAGGATCGACAGAGTCACGCAGTTGCCCTTGCCCTCCTGGCTGATCGAGTCGATCGTGAACTGCCCTTCGTCCAGAGGGATGTCGTTCTGCAGATCGGCGGTGCTCCCCACAGCGGCGCGAAGCCGTCCTGCCAGACCCAGAACTTGTTCTCGTCCCCATCGGCCTGTCCTCCGCCGACGCCGCCGGAGCCCTCCGGTCGGGAGACCAGGTCCTGCTCCTCGGCCTGCGCGTCGAGGTCGCGGGCCCGGGTGGACACCTCCGCGCTGACGTGGGCGAGTCGTTCTACGGCCTCGTGATGGGCGCGGGTGCGGAACTGCTCGGCATCCGGGCCGGTCCACGCCATGGTGGCGAGGTGTCCGCGCAGGTCGGCGAGGATCCCCTCCAACTCCTGCCCACCTGTCGTCAGGCGTGCGGCGTGCCGTCGCATGCTCTCCGTATCAGCCCCCAGGAACACCAGCGACCCTCCCGTCCATCGTGGCGGTGCTGTGCCCGCTGCTGACCGCCGCATAGTTCTCGCGACCTCTCGTCGACGTTACGGCAGCACGGCGATCCGTACGATGGGGAGAACTCCCCTTCCGTCCCGCCGGCTCCTCAACACCTGGCAATGGCACTGACACTCAGGAAATGACGAAGGAGCCTTTCGGCATGAGACGCGCACGATGCTGGACGGCGCTGGTCGCGATGATCGGTGCGATGACCGCCTGCGCCCCCGGAGCCACCGACCCCGGCCTCCCGGCGGACACTGCCGGGCCGCTCACCCGCCAGCAGGCGGAGCTGCTGATCGAGGAGCCGCTCGCCGATCTCGCCGCGACGGTCTCCGAGCGCGCCGACGAGTACGCGGAATTCTCGGCGGCCGACGCTGCCGGGACGCAGGAGATGGACGGCCAGTGCCTGTATGTCTCGACCGTCTACCGCAGCACCAGGAAGGTCGACTCCGAGGGATGGGGCGACCTGGCCCGCGCCGTGGAGCCGCAGATGGAGGCCTGGGAGATGGACACCGGCGCGCTCGACGACAAGCACCGCTCCTCCGGCGCCGGGCTGCGCGGGCAGAATCCACACAACCAGGCGCAGCTGACGGTGAGGACGTGGAACGAGCACCGGGTGCAAGAGGTGGACGGCCCCACCTTCGGGCTGGAGATGATGGTGCAGGTCCCGCTCGCGGACTCGGAGTGCGCTGAGGGCTGAGGGGGCCCGTGCTCAGCGCAGGGGCCCCGCGGGGATCTCGGCGTGCTGCAGGATCCAGCTGTGCATCGCGATCGCGGCCGCTGCGGCGACGTTGATGGAGCGGGTCGAGCCGAACTGGGTGATGCCGACGACGAGGTCTGCGGCGGCGAGGATCTCGGCGCTCACGCCCGGCCCTTCCTGTCCCACCACCAGCAGTGCATCGGCGGGCAACGGGGTGCGCTCGATCGGAAGGGACCCCTCGACCAGGTCGATCGCGACGATCGGGCGCTCATGCTCGCGGGCCCACGCGATCATGTGCTCCGCGTCGGGGTGGTGGAACTCGTGCTGGTAGCGGTCGGTGACCATGGCGCCGCGGCGGTTCCAGCGGCGCCTGCCGACGATGTGGAAGGCGCCGACGGCGAAGGCGTTCGCGGTGCGCACCACGGAGCCGATGTTCGCGTCGTGCTCGAGGTTCTCGATCGCGACGTGCAGGCCGTGCCGGGCGGTGTCGAGTTCGGCGACGATCGCTTCGCGGTGCCAGTAGCGGAAGCGATCCTCGACGTTGCGGCGGTCGCCGTGCGCGAGCAGCTCAGGATCCAGACGGGGATCCGCGGGCCACGGCTGCGGGTGCGGGCCGACCCCCACCTCGCGGGGCTCGCCCGCTCCGGGGCCGTTCTCCGTCTCGGCCGGCGTCACCGGTCTTCGGTCCGTGCGCGCTCGTCCCCCTGTGCATCGCCCTGCGCGTCACCGTGCTCGAGCTCGTCGAGGTGCTCCTGATCAGGGTCGGGCAGGCCGAGCTCGCGGCGCTTCTTCTCCCTCATGATCAGCTTGACCAGGAACCACAGGATCACCAGCGCCACGATCGCGTAGGCGACGTTGGAGAAGATGTCGGTGTACGGCTCGATGACCGTCCAGTTGTTGCCCATGAAGTAGCCGATGGTCAGGAAGATCGTGTTCCAGATCGCGCTGCCGGCCGTCGTGAGCAGGGTGAACATCCCGATCGGCATCGCATACAGGCCCGCCGGGATCGAGATCAGGGAACGGACCCCGGGCACCATCCGGCCGAAGAAGATCGCCTTGTGGCCGTGCTGGTCCATGAAGGCGACGGACTTGTCGTAGTCCTCGACGTGCACCAGCGGCAACCGGATCACGAGCCGTCGCAGCCGTTCGGGCCCGAGCAGCCTGCCGAGGCCGTAGAGCACCCAGGCTCCGACCACGGAACCTGCCACGGAGGCCAGCAGCATCACCCAGTAGGAGTTGTTCGGGCCTGCGGCGGCCACACCGGCCAGCGGCAGGATCACCTCGGACGGGATCGGCGGGAACAGGTTCTCGCCGAAGATCAGCAGGAAGACGCCGAGTGCGCCGAGGCTGTCCATGGTCTCGACCGCCCAGTCGACGATGTTCATGCGGCTTCCCCTCATGAGGACTTCAGTGACGGGCGGGCCCGGGGGCCCGCGCGGGAACGGGCTCCGGTCCGCGCCCCATGCTAGGGCTCTCCCGGTCGCCACGAGCGACCGGCCGGTCACTTGCGCAGGACCTTCACCGACGCTGTTCCACCTGCTCACACCGGGCGTTCAGGTCTACTCTGTGCGCATGACGTTCAACCCGAATGCGGAGATCCGCTCCGACAACGTCTCTGCCGGCGGTGGAGGCGGCTTCCGGCCGCGCCGCGGTGGCGGCGGCGGTGGCCGACGGGGCGGCGGCGGACTGAAGCTGGGCGGGGCCGGCGGCGCCGTGCTGCTGGTGGTCGTGATCATCTACACGCTGATGGGGAACAATCCATTGGACCTCTTGGGCGGCTCCTCCGGGCAGGGGCCGGTCGCCGAGGGGAGCTCGCTGGATCACTGCCTGACCGGCGCCGATGCGAACGAGCAGGACGACTGCCTGGTGCAGGCGACCGTCGAGTCCGGCGACTCGCTCTGGGAACGGCTGGGCCCGGAGGCGGGCATCGATTTCGTCGAGGCGCAGGGCCGGGTGTTCAGCGACACCGTGCAGACCGGCTGCGGCGCGGCCACGGCGGAGGTCGGCCCCTTCTACTGCCCGGCGGATATGACGCTCTACGTGGACGTGTCCTTCTTCGACTCGCTGTCCTCGCAGTACGGGGCCGACGACGGGCAGCTGGCCAAGATGTACGTCGTCGCCCACGAGTACGGCCATCACATCCAGCACCTGGACGGGACGATGGAGTCCGCAGACCGCAGCCAGACCGGGCCGCAGTCCGACGGGGTGCGCCTGGAGCTGCAGGCCGATTGCTACGCGGGGGTGTGGGCGCACCACGCCGCGAACACCACCGACGAAGACGGCAACACCATGCTGCTGCCGTTGACCGCCGAGGACATCGAGTCCGCGCTCTCCGCGGCCAGTGCCGTGGGCGACGACCACATCCAGGCGGACGTGGCCGGCGGCCAGGTCCAGCCGGAGACCTGGACCCATGGCTCCTCTGAGCAGCGCCGCAGCTGGTTCACCACGGGTTACGAGGAGGGCACCATCGGGGCGTGCGACACCTTCTCCGCGACTGAGGTGTGAGGAGCGTCCAGTCCGCTCAGATCTCGAGCTCGGAGATGTCGTACGCCGCGAGGTAGCGGTAGCCGGCGGCCTCGACGGCCTCGCGGGAGGCGTCGGAGCGGTGCACGATCACGGCGACCGCATCGATCTGGGCGCCGGCCTCGGCGAGCGCCTCGCACGCGGTCAGCACGCTGCCGCCGGTGGTGGAGGTGTCCTCGACTGCGACCACGCGCCGGCCGGTGACGTCCGGTCCCTCGATGCGGCGCTGCAGGCCGTGGGCCTTGTTGGCCTTTCGCACCACGAAGGCGTCCAGAGCCTCGAGCGCAGTGTCCGCCGCGGAGGCGTGCAGGATCGAGGTCGCCACCGGATCCGCGCCCAGGGTCAGGCCGCCGACGGCCTCGACGCCGGGCAGCAGCCCTTCACGACGCAGCAGGTCCAGCATCACGCGTCCTACCAGCGGCGAGGCCTCGTGATGCAGGGTGATGCGACGCAGGTCGACATAGTGATCGGCCTCGGCGCCCGAGGAGAGGACCACGTGACCGCGCACCACGGCGAGGTCGCGGATCAGGACTCTCAGGCGCTCGCGGGCGTCCTGGATCGAGAGGGGCTGGACGGAGTCTGTGCTGGTGCCGGGCATGCGCTCAGGGTAATGGACCGGGCCGCGACGGCGCCTGGGCGCCCATGTCGGCCGCCTGCCTGTCTCCCGATCCCGCGCTCACGCCTCGTCCTCCCGCTGCCAGGGGGCGTGGAGGTTCCGACGTGACGCCTTGCGGGGGAGCGCTGCACCGAGCGGGCCTGGAGGCGTCGGTACCAGTCAGGCGAGGTGATCGCCCGCACCAGGGGCCGCGGAGCGATGCGGGAGACCTCGCCCGCGGTGCGGTACTTCACCGAGGGGATCGACAGCACGTTCCCCTTGGCGGCGTCCTTGAGCGCCTGCTCGACCACGAACGGGGCCTTCAGCCAGGTGATCCTCGGCAGCCCGTCCATGCTCATCGAGGCTCGCTCATGGAACTCGGTCTGCACGAACCCGGGCAGGAGTGCGGTCGCGGAGACGCCGGTGCCCTTGAGCTCCATGGCGAGCGACTCCGTGAACACGGTGACCCAGCTCTTGGAGGCGGCGTAGGGGCCTGCGGTCGTGTAG
This sequence comes from Brachybacterium sp. Z12, assembly GCF_014400405.1. Lineage (GTDB taxonomy): Bacteria > Actinomycetota > Actinomycetes > Actinomycetales > Dermabacteraceae > Brachybacterium. The sequence goes on from NZ_CP060496.1 coordinate 2,874,064, forward strand.
CCGGCCAGCGAGCTGACGTTCAGGATGGCGCCCTTGCGGCGCTGGACCATCGTGCGGGCAGCAGCGTGGGAGAGCACCAGGACGGCCCGCATCAGCGTGTCCATCTGCTTCTCGTGGTCCTCGACGCCGACCTCGAGGAAGCCGCCGCGCAGTCCGTAACCGGCGTTGTTGACCAGCAGCTCGACACGATCGACCGGGTCTGTCAGTCGCAGCGCGACCCGTTCGAGCTGCTCGCGGTCGGAGAGATCTGCGGGAAGCACGTCGACGGTCACGGAGTGGACGTCGCGGATCTGCTCGGCCACTGCGCCGAGCCGGTCCTGGTCGCGGGAGACCAGTACGAGGTCATGCCCGGTCCCGGCCAGCTGCCAGGCGAATTCGAGGCCCAGTCCAGAGGTCGATCCGGTGACGAGTGCGCGCGCCATGGACTGAGCTTACGACTCTCCGGCTGGATCGGCGCGGACCTTCGCTCCCCGTAGGATCGGATGCATGCGCATCGCGACCTGGAACATCAATTCACTGCGAGCCCGGATGGATCGGGTGCTCGCCTTCCTCGAGCGTCACGACGTGGACGTGCTCGCCCTGCAGGAGACCAAGGCCAGGCCGGAGCAGCTGGATCTCACCGCTTTCGAAGAGGCGGGCTATGAGGTCGCCGCACACGGTCTGAACCAGTGGAACGGCGTGGCGCTGATCTCTCGTGTCGGCCTGGCCGATGTGCGCACCGAGCTGCCGGCAGCGCCCCTCTGGCCGCAGGACGAGACCGGGGTGGTCGAGGCGCGGGCGCTGGGCGCCGTGGTCGGCGACGGCCTGCGGATCTGGTCGCTGTACGTGCCCAACGGCCGCGAGCTCGCGGACCCGCACTACGAGTACAAGCTCCGCTGGTACGAGGCGCTGCGGGACGAGGGTGCCAGGGAGCTCGCCGCGGACCCTTCGGCCCGCGCCGTGCTGGTGGGCGACTTCAACGTGGCGCCCTTCGACGAGGACGTGTGGGACATGGAGTTCTTCGAGGACAAGACCCACGTCACCGCTCCGGAGCGTGCGGCGTTCCAGTCGGTGGTCGATGCCGGCTACGCCGATGTGGTGCGTGCCGACCATCCCGGCCCGGGCGTCTACACCTACTGGGACTACCAGGCTCTGCGCTTCCCGAAGAAGGAGGGGATGCGCATCGACTTCGTGCTCGGTTCCCCCGCCGTGCAGTCCGCGGTGACCGGCTCGTTCATCGACCGCGAGGAGCGCAAGGGCAAGGGCGCCTCTGATCACGCGCCCGTGGTCGTCGACATCGAGCTCTGAGCCGGGATCCGGGCCTCTGCGCCCGGGGCCGCTCCCCGGGGACATCCGAGCTCGGGGAGCGCAGGCAGACAGAAAGGAGGAGCGGCGACGCGATCTCTCGCGGCGCCGCTCCAGACGAGCCATCTGCATCGGGATCAGGCGTACACGCGATATAGCTGCGGTGGCGCTTTCGACGCCTCACAGCCGGTCCGTTGCGGGGACCAGTCGTACGTGGGTTCCGATGCCGGTATTCGTCGTTGTGCAGATCACACTACGCGTCCGATCGTGGGCGCGCAAGGGCCCCGACGGCGCTGACCTCTCCTCCACATCGAAGGGTTGTCCACCGCCCTGAGGGGCTCGCTGTCCCTCATCCCGGAACCCGGCCAGCATGGCCGCATGATCAGCACGAGCACCGCCCCCACTGCTCTCGAGGCCCCCGTTCCAGGGCTCCCGGATGCGGTGATCCCCACCGAGCCGGAGAAGCTCTCCGAGCCGCGTCCACGCCGCCGCCGCTCACGCTTCCCCGGGCCCGAGCCACACCCTGCGTCGGACCCTCCGGAGAGCCGCCCGCAGGTGGCCTGGGTCGGCGCTCCCGGTCCACTGCGGGAGCTGGTGCGAGACCATGCGACGGCAGTCGGCGCCGAGCTCTGCGACGGAGCCGCCCACGGGGCCGCCCACTGCGTGGTGGCCGACGCCGCAGCCCTCGAGCAGGGAGCCCGCGCACTCGGCGGCGACCGGAGGCCGCTCCTGGTGGTGACCCCGAGCGGTGAGCTGCCCGCCGCGCTCTGGCCTCTCGCCCTCGAGGCCGGCGCACGTGCCGTGCTCCCCCTTCCCGAGAGATCCGAAGAGCTGCTCTCGCGGCTCGCGGACCTCGCCCGCCCGCACACCGCCACGCTCCTGATCGGGGTGACCGGCGGCAGCGGCGGCGCCGGATCCTCCAGCTTCGCCGCGCGACTGGCGGCCGCAGCACGTCCGCACGGCCCGGTCACGCTGATCGACGCAGACCCGCTCGGCGGAGGGCTCGACCTGCTGGTCGAGGCGCCGACAGCGGAAGGGATCGGCTGGTCCGAGGCCGCCGGACTGGGACCTGATGACGGAAAGGCGCTGCGCGAGGGCCTGCCCCCGGTGGACGAGGTGCGCCTGCTGGTGGCCCAGGAGGACCCTGGCCCCGAGCCGGCGACGCTCTCCCGCGCGCTGGCCGCCCTGTCACCGCTGGGCGGAACCGTGATCGTGGATCTCAGCACGGAGATGGTCCACGTGGCGGCCGAGCACCTGGACCATCTGCTGGTGGTGGTGCCCACCACCGATCATGCGGTGCGCTCCACGGCACGACGGCTGCGCTCCTGGCACCTGCCCGAGGATCTGGTGCAGCTGGTGGTGCGCCGCAGCGGCGAGCTCAGCGTCCGGGAGGTCTGCGAGGATCTCTCGGTCCCGCTGGCCGCCACCTTCCGTGACAGCTCCCGGGGCACCGTGCCCCTGCTGGACGTGCGCAGGCGAGGCGCCGACCGAGCCGCGCGATCACTGATGGCCGCCCTCTCCGGCGAGGCCGGCTCATGAGCACCTCGGCCGTCGTCGTCGAGACCGATCTCGCCCCGCTGCTGGACCTCGTGCGGGAGGACCTGGTGCGCTCTCCCGGTGCGGTGGACGTGCCCCGCATCGTGCGGGTGCTGCGTCGCCAGGGCCGCGTGCTCGGGGCCGCAGCGACCCTCGAGCTCACCTCCCGGATCCGCGATCACGTGGACGGACTCGGGCCGCTGCAGGCCCTGGTCGAGCCCGGGGTGACGGACCTGCTGGTCAACGATGACGGGACGGTCTGGGTCGATGCTGCGACGGGACTCCACCGCACGGACGTGAGGCTGGGACCGGCCGAGGCCAGGGATCTCGCGGTGCGGCTCGCGACCTCCGGCGGGCGGCGCCTCGATGATGCCGTGCCCTGGGCCGATGCCCACCTCCCCTCCGGCATCCGGTTCCATGCCGTGCTCCCGCCGCTGTCCCCGGGCGGAGCGATCCTGTCGCTGCGGCTGCCCTCCACCGAGCAGCTCCACCTCGACGATCTCGAGCGTCTCGGCACGATCGACTCCTCCTCACGTCACCTGCTGCAGGCCATCATCGCGGCGCGTGCCCCGTTCCTGGTCACCGGTGGCACCGGGACGGGGAAGTCGACGCTGCTGGCCGCGATGCTGCGCGAGGCGCCGCATGACGAGCGGATCGTCATCGTCGAAGACGTGCTCGAGCTCTCCGTCGACCATCCCCATGTGGTGCATCTGCAGTCCCGTCACGCCAACAGCGAGGGTGCCGGAACCGTGGATCTCACCGCGCTGGTGCGGCAGAGCCTGCGGATGCGGCCGGACCGAGTCGTCCTCGGGGAGTGCCGCGGGGGCGAGATCCGTGAGCTGCTCCAGGCGCTGAACACCGGGCATGAGGGCGGGTGCGGCACGGTCCATGCGAACACCGCCGCCGACGTCCCTGCCCGGCTCGAGGCGCTCGGGGCGCTCGGCGGGCTCAGCCGCGGAGCTCTCGCCGCTCAGGTCGCCAGCGCCCTGGAGGTGGTGATCCATCTCGCCCGCCGCGACGGGGTGCGGGTGCTCGAGGAGATCGCGCTGCTGCGCCGTGACGAGAACGGCATGCTGCGGACCTCCACGGCGCTGCGCGTGCGTGGCGGGCGGCTCGAGGAGGGGCCTGCGGCGCAGGCCCTCTCGGACCGGGTCGCCGGCGCACCGATCCCGCCCGGCACTGCCGAGGCCTCGAACCCCGAGCCCGCCTCGCCACGACCCCGGGCACTGCGCAGGAGGCCGGCATGAGAACCACGATCCTCGCCGTCACCCTGGCCCTGGCCCTCGCCCTGGCCCTGCTGTGGGTGCTCACGCCCCCGGCGCTCCTCAGCGCCGCATCCCGACCCCCTCGCACTGCCCGTCGTACCGCCGCGGGCCCGCTCGAGATGGCGCGGCTGGTGGAGCAGCTGGCCACGGTCATCAGCTCCGGCTCCAGCATTCGTCAGGCCTGGTCCGCGCTGGCCCGGTCACTGCCCGCCGGGGACCTCCGCGACCTGTCCCGCGCCGCAGCCTCGGGCGCGGACCCGCGCCGCGCCGCCGGTGCACGCCTGGCACATTCGGAGATGGTCAGCTCCCTCGGCGCCGCGCTGACGGTCTGCACCCGGACCGGCGCCCCGACGGCGGGGATGCTGCAGAGCCTGGCGGAGGCGCTGCGCGATCTGCACGACGCCGCCCAGGCCCGCCGCAGCGCCTTCGCCGGCCCGCGCTCCACCGCCCGGATCCTGCTGGTCCTCCCACTCGCCGGCCTCGGCCTCGGGATGCTGCTGGGCGGGGAGCCGCTGCGGCTGCTGCTGGCCTCACCGGCCGGGAACCTGCTGCTGGCCCTGAGCGGGACCACGCTGACACTCCTCGGCTGGTGGTGGATGCACCGGCTGATCCAGCAGGCGGACCCACCCCGGGAGCATCGGGTGGACCCCTCGGTGGTGCTGGAGCTGATCGCCGGGGCGCTCGAATCCGGCCTGCCCCTGGCCCGTTCCATCGCCGCGGTCGCCGAGTCGCTCGTCCCGGGCGCCGATGCGACCGCCCTGGCCCGGTTCGCCACCGCCCTCACCGCCGGCGTCCCGGCCGCGAAGGCCGCCCGCTCCCTGCCGTCGACGTGGGAGGCGCTCCGGCACTCCGCCGTCCTCGCGGAGAGCACCGGCGCGGATCTGGCCCGAGTGCTGCGCTCCGCCGCTCGGGACGCCCGTCGCGGGCGTGCCCGTGATGCCGAGGTGCTGGCCGCCCGGCTCGCGGTCCGTCTGGTGCTCCCCACGGGCCTGACCCTGCTGCCCGCTTTCGTGGCCCTCGGCATCATCCCCACGGTGATGTCGCTGCTCGGTGGCACCTTCACCCTCACCCCCGGTGGGGTGTGACTCCATGACCACCGGGGTGCACCCGGTGCACCGGCCCCTTCCCGGGTCGGTGAGGGGCGGCCGCGGCTGCCCTGCCGGGACGAGATCCCTCGTCCTGGTCCTGGCGGCTCCGGCCGCCCGGGACGGCGAGCGCCGTCCCCGAACAGAAGGAGATGGGCATGTCCCTCACCAAGGAGCGGCTGCGCCGCACCCTCGACCGCGCGATGCGGGACGAGCATGGCGCCTCAACCGCTGAGTACGCGATCACGGTGCTCGCCGCCTGCGGGTTCGCCGCTGTCCTGGTCGCCCTGCTGGCGTCCGGGGAGGTGCGCGAGCTGCTGATGGGCATCATCACCTCGGCGCTGTCGATGGGTTCGTGATGCTGCGGTCCGCCCGGTCGTCCCGTCTGCGGGACGACCGGGGTCCGCCACCGCCGAGACCGCGATCGTGCTGCCCGTGGTGGTGGTCATGGTGATGGTCGTGCTGCTGACCGGTGCCGGGCTCGGCACACAGCTCCGACTCGAATCAGCGGCCCGCGGCGCAGCCCGGGAGCTGGCCCGCGGGGAGGAACCCTCCGCCGCGATCGCCGTCGCGCAGCAGATCGGGGGTGACGGCACCACGGTCGAGATCTCCACCGGAGGCGACTGGGCGCGGGTGGAGGTCGCCCGCACCCTGCAGGCCCCTGCGGGGGCGCTGTCCGGGGCGAGCTGGGAGCTCTCGGCCGATGCCGAAGCCCGTCTGGAACCGCACCTCCTCACCGGAGGTGCGCCATGAGCACCGGCGCCGCCTCGGTCCTGGCCTGGTCCGGTGCCGCCACCGCAGTCATCGGCGGCCTGTCCCTGCTCGGGACCGGGGCTCTCGCCCAGTCCCGGGCCGCCACCGCCGCGGACCTCGCCTCCCTCGCCGGCGCCGATGCCCTCGCCGCCGCGCACGCCCAGCCCTGTGCGGTGGCCGGTGAGGCCGCCTCACGCAATGGGGCCGAGCTGCTCCGCTGCGAGCTGCGGGACTGGGATGTGCTGATCGAGGTCCAGGTCGATGCCGGCCCGCTCCCGGCGGCGAGCGCCCGCTCCCGGGCTGGCCCTGGACCGACAGACCTGCCATGAGATCACCGCCTGCACGATCACCACCCCGGGCCGGCCCTCAGCGACGACTCCTCGTCGCACATGCCCCGCTCAGGGCTTCAGCAGCTCCAGCAGCCGGACGGCCTGCGGCTTCGAGAGCGGCTCGTTGCCGTTGCCGCACTTCGGAGACACCACGCAGGCGGGGCAGCCCGACTCGCAGCCGCACTCGCCGATCATGTCGGCGGTGGCTCGGAGCCAGGCATCTGCGTCGTCAGCCCCGCGCTCGGCGAAGCCGGCCCCGCCCGGAGCCCCGTCGTAGACGAAGATCGTGGGCTCGCCGGTGTCCTCGTGGAGCGCCGCGGAGAGGCCGCCGATGTCCCAGCGGTCGCAGGTCGCCAGCAGCGGCAGCATCGAGATCGCGGCATGCTCGGCCGCGTGCAGCGCCCCGGGCAGCTCCTCGCCGGGGATCTCGGCGGCGTCGGTCCGCTCCCGCGGGATCACCCACCACACCGCCTTCGTGGTCAGGGTGCGCGGCGGCAGGTCCAGCGGATGCTGCGCGAGCACGGCCTGGGTGAACACATCACGCATCTGATAACCGGTGACCTGATCGGTGACGTCCACCGTGCCGAAGCACAGCTGCACCCCGCCCGACCACTGCACCTCACGATCGATCTGGCGGATCCGCAGGGTGGACGCCGACTGCGGATGGGTGGTGTGCAGCGGATCCTCGCGGCGCACGAACGCCGCCGCCTGCTCGACGTCCAGATGGTTCACCACATAGCTGCGTCCCTGGTGGAGGTAGACGGCGCCATCATGCACCTGGGTGTGCGCGCTCGCGGCGTCCACCGTGCCCAGCAGGACCCCGCTGGACTGCTCCACGATCCGCACCGGCTCCCCGCCGCTGCCTCGCAGGTCGGTGAGAGCGTGCGCGCGGACTCGCTCATCGTCCAGTACCAGCCGCTGGAGCGGGAACGCAGCACCCGCGGGCGGCGAGGGTGGTCAGCAGGTCACGGGCGGTGGGTCCGAAGATCCCCTCCTCGCCGTCGCGGATCGCGAGCTCCGAGGCGGCGGCGCACAGATGCGGGGTCATCACGTAGGGGTTGCCGGGGTCGAAGACGGACGCCTCGACCTCCGCACCGAAGATCGTCTCGGGATGGTGGACCACATAGGTGTCCAGCGGATCCTCCCGTGCGACGAACAGCGCCAGCGCACCGCCGTCGGCGTCCTGGCGCCTGCCCGCGCGCCCGAACTGCTGCCACAGGGACGCCCGGGTGCCGGGCCAGCCCGCGACCACCACCGCATCCAGGCCCGCGATGTCGATCCCCAGCTCGAGGGCGTTGGTGGAGGCCAGCGCCTTCAGCTCGCCCGAGCGCAGATCGTCCTCCAGGGCGCGTCGTTCCCGGGCGAGGTAGCCGCCGCGATAGGCGGCCACCCGCGAGGCACGGTCCAGCAGGCCGGGAGCCCCCGTCTGCTCGGCCTTCTGCGTGAGCAGCCGTCGGGCGCCGCTGGAGACGAGCTCCGCCCCGCGCCGGGAGCGGGCGAAGACGAGGGTCTGCACCTCCCGCTCGACCAGATCGGCCAGGATCGTGGCGGCCTCGCTCGTCGCGGAGCGGCGCAGCGGATCCTCGGCACGCTTCGCGCCGCCACCCGCTGCGGGGCCGCTCTCCTCCTGCTCGGCCTCGTCGACCTGCTCGCCGCCGTCGGCCCATCGTGCCGGATCCCCGCGGCCGTCGACCCGGGTGCGGGTGCCCGGCTCCCACAGCCCGATCGTCAGCCCTGCCCGCGGGGAGCCGTCCTCGGTGACCGCCTCGACGTCCCGGCCGATCAGTCGCGAGGCGGACAGCTCCGGGCTAGCGGTGGTGGCGGAGGCGAGGATGAAGGTGGGGTCGGCGCGGTAGTGCGCGGCGATCCGGCGCAGGCGCCGCATCACCATCGAGACGTGGCTGCCGAACACCCCGCGGTAGCTGTGACACTCATCGATCACCACGTAGCGCAGGGCCCGGAAGAAGTGCGCCCACTGCTCGTGCCCGGGAAGGATCCCGAAATGCAGCATGTCGGGGTTGGTCAGCACCACCGTGCCGTGGCGACGCACCCAGCGACGTTGCTCGGTGGGGGTGTCCCCGTCGTAGACCGCGACCCGGGCGTCGCGGATCCCGGCGCCGTCGGCCATCGCGGTGATGTTGGTGAGCTGATCCGCGGCGAGCGCCTTGGTGGGCGAAAGATACAGGGCGGTGGCACGTGGAGCCTCGTAGTCGTGCTCGCGGGCACCGACGGCGGTGAGCACCGGCAGCAGATAGGCCAGCGACTTGCCGGAGGCGGTGGCGGTGGCGAGCACCACGTCCTGGCCGTCGTGGGCGAGCTGCGCGGCCTGCTCCTGGTGGATCCACGGGGCGGTGATGCCGCGTTCCCCGAGGTGCTGGACCAGGCGCGGATCGGTCCATTCGGGGAAGCTGCCGCGACGGCCGGCGCGGGCGGGCCTGCGCTCGACATGGGTGAGGCAGGTGCGGCGGGTCAGCGGCGCGGTGAGATCGGCGAGGAGGTCCTCGGCTGCACCAGCCCGCATCCGCTCCTCGCTCCCCGCGCATCCCCACAGGGCCTGCGCATATCGCACACCTGATCTCCGGTCCGGCCCCAGGTGCCTGATGCACAATCGTAGCCATGTCGACCGACTCCCCGACCCCGACCCCTCGCGTGCTGACCGCGGAGGTCGAGGCCCTGCGTGCAGATCTCACCGCCGGCCGGTACCTGAGCACCCGGATCGAGGAGCTGCTGGGGCCGGTCGCCTCCGCGGCGCTGCGCCGCGAGAACCCGGTCCCGGCCCGTCGCGTGCTCGAGCCGCTCGAGGATCCAGCAGCGATCCTGCTGCGCCTCTTCACCCTCGGCGCTGTCATCGCCCGCACACAGCTGGAGGCAGCGCTGCCCACCCTCGGCATCGACGGCGCGCTGCGCCTGGGCCTGGTGGCCCCGGTCGGCGAGGAGCCCGGCGCCCCGCTGCGGGCGCTGCTGGACCTCGCCCCGTACTCGGCGCAGGACGACGCCGGCGATATCGACTGGTGGATCGCCTCGGACCTGTCCGAGCTCGCCACCGGCGCACCGCTCGGAGCGGAGCACGTGCTCGGGGTGGGCGGCGCCTCCCTGACCCTGGCACGGATCACGCCGCGCGAACGCACCGGGAAGGTGCTGGACCTGGGCTGCGGCGGAGGTATTCAGGCCCTGCACGCCTCGCGTCATGCCGAGCACGTGGTGGGCACGGACCTGTCCGAGCGGGCGCTCGCCTTCGCGGCCTTCAACGCGGCGCTGAACGGCATCGATCTCGAGCTGCGGCAGGGCTCTCTGCTGGAACCGGTCGCCGGGGAGACCTTCGACCTGATCGTCTCCAACCCGCCGTTCGTGATCACCCCGCGCACCCTCGCCGATGAGGACGCCACCTGGACCTACCGCGACGGCGGCCGCGCCGGGGACGCGCTGCTCGCGGAGCTGCTGCAGGAGCTGCCCGGGCACCTCGCGCCCGGTGGCAGCGCCGTGATGCTCGGCAACTGGGAGATCCGCGAAGGTGAGGACTGGGACACCCATCCGCGACGCTGGATGGAGCCGGCGACCGTCGACGGCGTGGACGCCTGGGTGCTGCAGCGTGAGCAGGAGGACCCCGCGCAGTACGCGGAGACCTGGATCCGCGATGGCGGCATCACCGCCCGCGATGCCCGCTGGCCCGTGCTGATGGGCGCGTGGCTGGATGATCTCGCGGCCCGCGAGGTGGAGGCGATCGGCTTCGGCTATCTGCTGCTGCGCCGCCCCGGCAGCGCCATCGACCGACCCGGGGTGCTGCGCACCGAGCAGGTGCCCGGCACCGGCAGCGGCACTCTGGCCGACCATCTCGCCGCTTCCCTGCGCACCCTCGACGTGCTCGAGGGGCTCGACGACGAGGCGCTCGCCGCCTCCCGCCCGGTGCGTGCGGAGGATGTGGTCGAGCGCCGCCACCTCACGCCCGGGCAGTGGGACCCGATGCTCATCGAGCTGGTCCAGGGCGCCGGCTTCGCCCGTGCGGTACCCGCTGACCAGCAGCTCGCCGCGACCGTCGGCGCCCTGGACGGGACGCTCACCCTCGGGCAGGTGCTCGCGGCCGTCTGCGCCCTGACCGACGTCGATCCGGACGAGGCGCGGCAGCGCGTGCTCCCGGCGGTGCGCGAGCTGCTGATCACTCGGATGGTGACCCTGTGAGCGGGCGCGTCGGGCCCGGAGCGCGCGTCGGCGGCCTCGCCCGGCCTCTGCTCTCCCTGCTGGCCGCCGCGGTCTGCGCGGCCGCGATCGTGGCGCTGGCTCGCACGGCGGTCGGCACTGCGAGCGGGCAGCGGCTGGACCAGCTGATCCTCTCCGGCGCGAAGGCCCACGAGGGCCCGCTGTCGCAGTACGCCGAGCTGGCGGTCCACTCGGTGAGCCTGCCGGTGGTCGGTGTCCTGCTCGCGCTGGCGGCGGTGCTGGTGCTGCTGCGTCGGCGCTTTTCCCTGCTGATCCCGCTCACCGCCCTGGTGCTCGGCGCGAACCTCACCACCCAGGTGATCAAGCATGTCCTGGTGACCCGGCAGGCGCTGGGCCCGGGCATCGACATCACCCCCAACTCCTTCCCCTCCGGGCACACCACGCTCGCTGCCAGCGCGATGATCGCGCTGGTGCTGGCGGGCGGCCGGGCCCGGGTGGTGCTCGCGCCCGCCGGAGCCCTGTGGACCATCGCCGCCGGGCTCGGCACGCTGGTGGTCGGCTGGCACCGGCCCAGCGACGTGATCGGGGCGATCGCGGTCGTCGCGGCCTGGACGTTCCTGGTCCTCGCCGTCGACGGGCTCCACACCCGGAGCCGACGCGCTCGGGCCACCGCCCACCCGGGACGCGGGCGCCGACGCCGGCGCCGAGGAGTCGACGGCGCTGATCCCGCCGCCGCCCCGCGCCTCGGCGCGCCGACCATGACGGTGGCGGCTCTACTCGGCCTCGGCGGCGTCGCCGGGCTCGCCCTCGGGGTGATCGGCCTGCTCTCCGTCCCGCTCCCGTTGGACCTCCACGACGCCTCCCAGCAGCTGGACGCCTTCCGCGCCACCGCGGAGCTGATCGCCGGGGGCACCAGCGCCTGGATGGCGCTGGTGCTGGTGCTGCGCACGCCGATCTCACACCGGACCCGCACGAAGGAGCGTGTACCGTGAACACTCGCCGAGCGCTGTGGATGCGTCCGGTTCATCTCGGACCACGGCATTCGGCCAGGGCGGACGGGCCGCGACATGACGCGGCGAGGAAGGACACATCAACGTGACAGGCGGACGACATCTGGTGATCGTCGAGTCCCCGGCGAAGGCACGCACCATCGCGCGCTATCTCGGAGACGACTACATCGTCCAGGCCTCGGTGGGGCACATCCGCGACATCCCGGTGCCGCGTGACCTGCCTGCCGAGATGAAGAAGGGCCCGTACGGGAAGTTCGGGGTCGACGTCGAGGGTGACTTCGATCCGTACTACATCGTCAGCCCCGACAAGAAGAAGACCGTCGCTGAGCTCAAGAAGGCCCTCAAGGACGCCGACACCCTCTACCTCGCCACGGATGAGGACCGCGAGGGCGAGGCGATCGCCTGGCACCTGCTGGAGACTCTCAAGCCCAAGAAGTCCCTGCCGGTCAAGCGCATGGTGTTCCACGAGATCACCAAGGACGCGATCCTCGCAGCGCTCGAGAACACCCGCGAGATCGACTCCCACCTGGTCGATGCGCAGGAGACCCGGCGCATCCTGGACCGTCTGGTGGGCTTCGAGCTCTCGCCGGTGCTGTGGCGCAAGATCAAGCCGTCCCTCTCGGCCGGCCGTGTGCAGTCCGTCGCCACCCGCCTGGTGGTCGAGCGCGAGCGCGAGCGGATGGCGTTCGTCGCCGCCGACTACTGGGACATCACCGGCACGTTCGGTGCTGAGGCGGAGAAGTTCAGCGCCAAGATCCAGACCGTCGACGGGGCACGCGTCGCCAGCGGCTCGGATTTCGCCGACGACGGCACGCTGAAGCCGAAGGCCAAGAACGCCACGGTCCTCACCGAGGAGTCCACGCAGGTCCTGGTGGAGGCGCTCACCGATGCACCGGCCACCGTGGCCGCGCTCGAGTCCAAGCCGTACACCCGGCGCCCGGCGGCCCCGTTCACCACGTCCTCGCTCCAGCAGGAAGCCTCCCGCAAGCTGCGCCTGGGCGCCCGCCAGGCGATGCGGGTCGCGCAGTCGCTGTACGAGAACGGCTACATCACCTACATGCGTACCGACTCGGTGACGCTCTCGGGTGAGGCGATCAAGGCCTCCCGTGCGCAGGCCGCGGAGCTGTACGGCTCGCAGTACGTGCCGGACAAGCCGCGCATCTACCAGTCGAAGTCGCAGGGCGCCCAGGAGGCGCACGAGGCGATCCGCCCCGCCGGGGACCGCTTCCGCACCCCCGCGGACGTCTCCGGCTCCCTCTCGGGGATGAGTTCCGCCTGTACGAGCTGATCTGGAAGCGCACCATCGCCTCTCAGATGGCCGACGCCAAGGGCACCACCTCCACCGTGGAGCTGCTGCTCGAGCAGAACTCCCGGACCGCGACCTTCCGCGCCGCCGGCACCGTGATCACCTTCCGCGGCTTCCTCGCGGCCTATGAGGAGGGTCGCGACGCCAGCCGCTACAAGGACGACGAGTCCGACAAGGGCTCCGACAAGCGCCTGCCGCAGATGGAGGAGGGGCAGAAGCTCGAAACCCGCGAGCTCACCCCGGATGGCCACTCCACCACCCCTCCCCCGCGCTACACCGAGGCCTCGCTGGTCCGCGCCCTCGAGGAGCGCGGCATCGGCCGACCCTCGACCTACGCCTCGACCGTCGCGACGGTCCAGGACCGCGGCTACGTGCTGCGCCGCGGCACCGCGCTGGTGCCCAGCTGGACCGCCTTCGCGGTGGTGCGGCTGCTGGAGGAGCACTTCGGGCCGTTCATCGACTACGACTTCACCGCGCAGATGGAGCAGCAGCTGGACCGCATGGCCCAGGGCGACCTCGCGCGCTCGGAGTACCTGAAGAACTTCTACCTCTCCGACGGCACCGACGGCCCGATCGGTCTCAAGCCGATGGTCGACAACCTCGGCGAGATCGACGCCCGTGCGATCAACAGCATCGAGATCGGTGAGGGCATCACCCTGCGGGTGGGCCGCTATGGCGCATATGTCGAGCAGATCGCCCGGGACGAGGAGGGTACCCCGATCGAGGGTGCTGACCCGCGGCGCGCGAACGTCTCGGACGAGGTCGCCCCCGACGAGCTCACCGTCGAGAAGGCGAAGGAGATGCTCGAGCGGGCCAAGGACGACGGCCGCGTGCTGGGCACCGACCCGGAGACGGGTCACGAGATCGTCGCCAAGGACGGCCGCTATGGCCCCTACGTCACCGAGATCCTCCCCGACCCCGAGGAGACCGGTGGCAAGAAGGTCCCGAAGTCGAAGCAGCCCAAGCCCCGCACCGGCTCGCTGCTGAAGTCGATGGACCTGTCCACGGTCTCCCTCGAGGATGCGCTGAAGCTGCTGAGCCTGCCCCGCGTGGTCGGCACCACCGAGGACGGCACCGAGATCACCGCCCAGAACGGCCGCTACGGGCCGTACATGAAGAAGGGCACCGACTCCCGCTCCCTGGAGACCGAGGACCAGATCTTCTCGATCACCATGGAGGAGGCCGAGAAGATCTACGCCCAGCCCAAGACTCGGGGCCGGGCCGCGGCCAAGCCCCCGCTGAAAGAGCTGGGCACCGATCCGACCAGTGAGAAGCCGATCGTGATCAGGACGGGCGCTTCGGTCCGTACATCACCGACGGCACCACCAACGTCTCCCTCCGCGCGACCGAGAAGGTCGAGGAGATCACGGAGAAGGTCGCCATCGAGAAGCTCGCCGAGAAGCGTGCGAAGGGGCCGGCCAAGAAGCCTGCCGCCAAGCGCGCTCCGGCGAAGAAGAGCACGACCACGAAGAAGGCCCCGGCCGCGAAGAAGAAGTGACGGGCACGGCTGCCTGACGCAGCACCGCCCGGCAGGAGGGGCACGGACCGCACAGCGGCCCGTGCCCCTCCTTCGTCGTGCCTGCGCCGCTCCGACAGGCGCGGCGACCATCCGGTCCGGGCCGCGCCCCGGACCGCTGGGCCGTCCTCCCTGACGCGCCGCGTCGCTGCTCGGTCACCAGCGTCATCACGACCGGTCTACAGTGTGACCACCAGCACGTTGCAGACTCACGAAGGAGTGACTCATGAATCGACGCCTGAGCAGGCGGGGGTTCTGTCGGGAGCCGCAGCCACCGCGGCCGTCGGCATGACCGGGTGCCTGCAGAACCCCGATCCGAACCGCGGGGGAGGTGGTGGATCCGACGCCTATGTCGAAGGGGACGTCCCCGGGCCGGGCTCGGTGACCGTCCTCGGTGCCTTCGGCGGGCAGGAGGAGGAAGCCTTCAGAGCCTCTCTCGCCCCGTTCGAGGAGGAGACCGGCATCACGGTCAACTACACCCCGGACCAGGACTTCACCACCACCATCCAGCAGCGCGTCAACTCCGGGGACGCCCCGGACGTGGCACTGTTCCCCCAGCCCGGCGGCCTGTTCGACCTCGCCGCCAAGGGGTACGTCACCGCGATCGACGCCTTCCTGGACTACGACGCGCTGGACTCGACGCTGATCCCGGGCTTCCTGGACTCCGCCCGCCACCAGGGCCGGGTCTACGGCGCCCCGATGCGCCTGGCCTGCAAGTCGCTGATCTGGTACCCGAAGAAGGCGTACGAGGAGGGCGGTTGGTCGGACCAGCCCGCCACCATGCAGGAGCTCTACGGCATCACCGACGAGATCAAGGCCAGCGGCATCGCCCCCTGGTCCGACGGCTGGAACGCCGACCAGGCCACCGGCTGGGTGGGGACCGACTGGCTCGAGAGGAGTTCATGCTCCGCGTCCACGGCCCCGAGATCTACGACGACTGGATCTACCACCGGATCCCCTTCAACGCCCCCGAGGTGGTCGAGGTCTTCGACCTCCTCGGCGAGCTGCTCCTGACCGAGGGGAATGTCCTCGGCGGCACCTCCACCATCCTCAACACCCCGTTCTCCGAGGCTCCGCTGCCGCTGTTCGAGGATCCGGCACGCGCGATGTTCGTGCGGCAGGGCAACTTCGTCACGGGATTCCTCCCCGAGGACATCTTGGCGAACATGGACGAGGAGCTGGGCGTGTTCGCGATGCCCACCTGGGAGGGCGGCTTCGAGGGCCAGCCCATCCTGGGCGGCGGCGACCTGGCCGCGCTGTTCACCCTCAACGACGACGCGGTCGCGCTGATGAAGTTCATGACCGCCCCGGAGTTCGGCGCCGAATGGGCGCAGGCAGGCGGCTGGCTCAGTCCGCACAAGACCTTCGACGTCTCCCATTACGCCGACGAGACCACCCGGCGCGTCGCCGAGATCGCCTCGAACGCAGAGGTGTTCCGGTACGACGGCTCCGACGTCATGCCCAACGCCGTCGGCGGCGGCACCTTCTGGACCGGGATGATCGACTGGCTGAACGGGTCGAAGACCGCTCAGGAGGTCTGCGACGAGATCGAGGCCGGGTGGCCGCAATGACCACCACGGCTGTCCGGAGCCAGGAACCCGCGCCGGAGACTGAGCCCCGACGGCGCGCGGGCTCCCCCGCGCGGCCCGCGCTGCTGATCGTGGGAGCCATCGGTCTGGTCGTGACCGCGTGGCTGGTGTGCAACGCCTTCCTCGCCTTCGCCTACCACCCGGGATGGTTCCTCAACAGCAAGATCCTCATCGGCCTGCTCGGCCTGGTGTTCGGCATCGGCGGGGCGGTCGTCTTCTTCCGCTTCTTGAACATGGTGATCGAGGGGATGCCCTCCCGCCTGAGCGAAGGGCTGATCCCGTACGCCTTCCTGCTCCCGGCGCTGTCGCTGCTGGGGCTGATGCTGCTGTACCCGACGGTGCAGACGGTGGTGTACTCCTTCGCCAACGCCGACTCCACCGGCTGGGTGGGGCTCGAGAACTACACGACGATCTTCTCCACGGGCGAGTTCTGGCAGGCGCTGCTGAACAACGTCCTGTGGATCCTGATCGTCCCGATCATCACCGTCGCCTTCGGTCTGGCCGTCGCGGTGCTGGCGGACAAGCTCTCCCCGCAGGGGGAGAAGATCTCGAAGTCCCTGATCTTCCTGCCGATGTCGATCAGCTTCGTGGGCGCCTCGACCATCTGGGGCCTGATCTACACCTTCCGAGCACCCGACACCAACCAGACCGGGCTGCTCAACGCGATCCTGGTCGGCCTCGGCGGCGACCCGCAGCCATGGCTGCAGATCGACTCCGCCCGGCTGAACTCCCTGCTGCTGATGGTGATCCTGATCTGGCTGCAGACCGGTTTCGCGATGGTGCTCATCAGCTCGGCCATCAAGGGCGTCCCCGAGGACACCATCGAGGCCGGGCGGATGGACGGGGCCAGCGAGATCCGCATCTTCTGGCAGGTCGTCTTCCCCAGGTGCGCCCCACCCTGCTGGCCGTGTTCATCACGGTGCTGATCCTCGTGCTGAAGGTCTTCGACATCATCTACGTGATGACCAACGGTCGCGACAACTCCGATGTGATCGCGAACCTGTTCTTCCGCAAGCTGTTCGTGGAGCAGCAGGCCGGCCAGGCCTCGGCGATCGTGGTGGTCCTGCTGCTGATGGTGGTGCCGATCCTGATCTTCCAGGTGCGGTCCTACAAGGCACAGGAGGCGAACCGATGATGGGCACGATGAAAGATGGCCGTCCCCGTTCGCTCACCGCGATCATCACGATGGTGGTGCTCGCCCTGCTGTGGACGGTGCCGACGATCGGGCTGCTGGTCACCTCGTTCCGCTCCCGCGAGGACGTCGCCGCCTCCGGCTGGTGGGACGCTCTGCTGAACCCGTTCGACACCACGTGGACCCTCGCCAACTACGAGGGCGCCATCGCCAACACCTCGCTGGGCAGCT
Source organism: Brachybacterium sp. Z12 (assembly GCF_014400405.1). Classification (GTDB taxonomy): domain Bacteria; phylum Actinomycetota; class Actinomycetes; order Actinomycetales; family Dermabacteraceae; genus Brachybacterium. The sequence goes on from NZ_CP060496.1 coordinate 2,891,255, forward strand.
CGCTGCTGAACTCCGTGGTGGTCGCGGTCCCGGCGACGGTGCTGCCGATCATGTTCGCGGCGTTCGCCGCGTACGCGTTCACGTTCATGAAGTTCCCCGGCAAGGAGCTGCTGTTCATCGCGATCGTCGCGGTGATGGTGGTCCCGATCCAGGTGGCGTTCCAGCCGATGCTGGACCTGCTGGGCCCGCGCGGCCTGGGGATCAACGGGCAGTTCGTCGCCGTGTGGCTGCTGCACACCGGATTCGGCATGCCGCTGGCGATCTTCACGCTGCGCAACTACATGGCAACGCTGCCGAACTCGGTGATCGAGAGCGCGAAGATCGATGGCGCCTCGCACTTCCAGACCTTCTGGAGGCTCGCGGCACCGATGTCCATGCCGGCGATCGCCGCGTTCGCGACCCTGCAGTTCCTGTGGGTGTGGAACGACCTGCTCATCGCGAAGCTGTTCCTCGGCGGCGGCGCGAACACCACGATCATCGTGGACCTGCAGCAGATGCTCGGCACGCAGGGGCTCGGCGCGGAGCTGCTCACCGCCGGCGCGTTCCTGTCGATGGTCATCCCGATGATCGTGTTCTTCTCGCTGCAGCGGTTCCTGGTGCGCGGCATGACCTCCGGAGCGGTCAAGGGATAGCGGCGGCAGCCCGCCGCCCCGCGGCACGGGAAGCGGTTCACCCTTGGCATAACTGCGTCCACAGCGACCCCGGCACCGCCTCGGTGTCGGGGTCGCTGGGTAGATTGGACCCCATGACCGAGACCGATGCCCCCGAAGAGCCTGCGGCAGCACCGTCGCTGACACTGCCGGCCACCACCGTCCCCGATCCGGCCGCCGCGCCGGGGCTGCGCTGGGGCGTGATCTCTCCGGGCCATATCGCTGACCAGTTCACGGCCACCGCGCACCGTGCGACCGCCTCCCGCGTGGTCTCCGTCGTCTCCCGCTCGCTGGGCCGTGCCGAGGTGTTCGCGCAGAAGCACGGCATCGAGCGCGCCTTCGACTCCGTCGAGGAGATGCTCGCCGCTGGCGGCCTGGACGCGGTGTACATCGCCTCCCCCACGCCCAGCACCATGCCCTCACCCTGCCCGTGCTCGAGGCGGGCATCCCCGTGCTGGTGGAGAAGGCCTTCACCCTCAACGTCCCCCAGGCCCGTGAGCTGCTGGACCTCGCGCGGGAGCGCGGCGTGTTCGCGATGGAGGCGATGTGGGCGCGCTTCCTGCCGCAGTACGACGTGCTGCAGCAGGTGATCAGCTCCGGTCTGCTCGGCGAGATCATCGAGGTGACCGCGGACCACGGCCAGACCTTCCCCGCCGATCCGAGCCATCGCATGTACGCCCCCGAGCTCGGCGGCGGTGCGCTGCTCGACCTGGGTGTGTACCCCCTCTCCTTCGCGCAGATGGTGCTCGGGGACCTCTCCGACCTCGCGGTGCGCGGTGACCTCGCCGAGACCGGGGGGTCGACGCGTACATCGCGCTCCTCGCCCGCGGGGCCGGCGGCGGCCGTGCCCGGCTATCCTCGACCCTGCTCGCCCGAACCCCCACGCAGGCCGAGGTCAGCGGCACCGCCGGCTCCGCACGCCTGTCCGGCCCGTTCTTCGCGCCCGGCACCCTGACCGTCTCCGTCCACGACGGCCGCAGCGCCGTCTTCACGCATCCCGGAGCCTCCGGCGACGGGATGGCGTACGAGATCGCCGAATCCGCCCGTCGGATCACCGCCGGGGAGCTCGAGTCCCCGCTGATGAGCTGGCAGGACACCCTCAGCGTGATGGGCACGATGGATGCGGTGCGCGCAGAGCTCGGTGTGGTCTACCCCGGGGAGGAGTCCGCATGAGCATCCTCGAATCGGCCCGCGGCCTGCGCATCCCCTCTCCGCATCCCCCACGGCGCGGAGTGTTCATCTCCTTCGAGGGCGGTGACGGGGCGGGGAAGTCCACCCAGATGCAGATGCTGCGGGACCATCTGGTCACGGAGCGCTCCGTCGCCGAGGACCTGATCCTCACCACCCGCGAGCCAGGAGGCACCCCGCTCGGCGAGAGCATCCGCGATCTGCTGCTGCATGGCGAGGACGTCGAGCCGCGCGCGGAGGCCCTGCTGTACGCGGCGGACCGTGCGCACCACATCTCCACGGTGGTGCGCCCGCACCTGGCCCGCGGCGGCCTCGTGCTCGGCGACCGCTACCTCGACTCCTCGGTCGCCTACCAGGGTGCTGGGCGGGAGCTGCACGCCGACGAGATCGCCTCCCTCTCCCTCTGGGCGGTGGACGGCCTGCTCCCCCAGCGCACGATCCTGCTGGACATCCCGACGCAGGCCCTGGACGAGCGCCGTGATCCGGCCAGCCGAGACCGCTTGGAGGGTGCGGGGCTCGAATTCCACGAAGCGGTGCGCCGAGAGTTCCTCGATCTCGCCGCCGCGGATCCGCAGCGGTTCGCGGTGATCGACGGGACGCTCCCCGCGAGGAGGTCCACGCCCAGGTGCTCGCCGCCATCGCCGAGGTGCTGAGCCTGTTCGACCCCACCTTCGAGCCGGCCCCACCCACCCGGCACCGGGACGAGCAGTGACCGCCACCGAGCTCGGCAGCACCACCGCGCCGTCGCACGGGGTGTGGGCCGATGTGGTGGGGCAGGATGCCGCGGTCGCCCAGTTCCGCCGAGCCGCCTCCCCGCAGGGGTCCCTCGCCCAGGCCTGGCTGGTCACGGGCCCGCCCGGCTCCGGCCGCTCGACCGCCGCCCGCGCCTTCGCCGCGACCCTGCAGTGCGAGGAGGGCACCGGCTGCGGGCACTGCCGCGCCTGCCGCACCACGCTCGCGGGGACCCACCCCGATGTCACCGTCGTCGCGACGGACAAGCTCTCGATCGCGAAGGAGGAGGTGCGCGCGCTGGTGATGACCGCCCAGCGCTCACCGGCCACGGGCCGTCACCGGGTGGTGATCGTGGAGGACGCGGACCGCATGACCGCGGGAACCTTCAACGTGCTGCTGAAGTCGATCGAGGAGCCACCGCCGTCGACGGTGTGGATGCTGTGCGCCCCCTCCGCGGAGGATCTCGCACCCACCATCCGGTCCCGCTGCCGCCTGGTGACGCTGTCGGTGCCGTCCTCGGAGGTGGTCGCCGAGCTGCTGCGACGCCGCGACGGGATCGACCAGTCGCTCGCCGTCCGCGCCGCCCGCGCTGCCCAGGGGCACATCGGTCTGGCCCTGCGCTACGCCACCCAGGAGGGTGCGCTGGCCGCCCGGGAGGAGTCGGCCCGCACCCTGCTGAGCCTGCGCGGTGCCGGGCAGGCGGTGCTCGCGGCGCAGGCCCTGGTGGACCGTGCCACGGCGGAGGCGAAGGAGCACGCGGATCTCGTCGCCGCCGAGGAGAAGGAACGATTCCTGCACTCGGCCGGCATCGAGGATGGCAGGTCCCGCCCTCGCTGCGCTCACAGGTGCGTCAGCTCGAGGAGGATGCCAAGCGTCGCCAGACGCGACTGGTCCGCGACGTGCTGGACCGCTACCTGCTGGATGCGCACTCGGTGCTGCGCGATGTGCTGAGCCGCCAGCTGGGCACCGGCTCCGAGCTGGTCAACGTCGAGGTGGCCCCCGAGATCGAGCAGACCGCCGCGGAGGGCTCGGGGCGGATCACGCTGGGGCTGCTCGAGGCGGTGCAGGAGGCGCGGGAGCGGATCAGCGGGAACGTGCCGCCGCTGCTCGCGATCGAGGCGCTGCTGGCCCGCATCGCGATCTCCCTGCGCTGACCATGCTCCGCACAGAGCCGCGGAGCGACGAACGCCCTGCTTCCCATATGGGAAGCAGGGCGTTCGGTGTCTGCGGTGGTGCTCAGGCGTCGGTGGCCGGAGCGTCATCCTCAGGGGAATCGGCTTCGGGGATCTCGTCGAGCAGCACGGTCTGCACGGGCAGCGTCTCGGTCGTCGCGGAGCCCGCGGGCTCCACCAGGATCGGGGCGGGCTCCCCGCTCGGCTCCTCGGCCGGGGCCGCCTCGTCGGTCGTCGCCTCGGAGGGCTCCGACGGCTCAGCGGGAGCCGGATCCTCGGCTGTCTCCGCGGCGGCCGGGTCCGCGGCGGGGTCGCCGGCGGAGTTGGCGTCCTTCTGGAATTCCACGTCGAGCTCATCGACGATCACGCCGCTGTTGCGGGGGATCTCCCGATCCTCTTCCTGCTGACCGGTCTCGGAGTGCGCGCCGCAGCCGAAGTTCAGGTGCACCACGCGACCGTCTGCCGGGGACCACTCGTTGGTGCAGACACCGAACTCGTGGCGCAGCGAGCCGGAGAGCTTCGTCAGGAAACCGCAGCTGTTGCAGCCGGCCGCGACGGTGCCGCGACGGCCGCGTGCGGAGGTCTGGCGCGGACCGAACTCGCCACCATGCCAGCGCTCCGCGGCGTCGGTGCGGCCCTCCGTGGAGAGCACTCGGGCGCGACCCAGGCCGAGCTCCCACAGTGCGACGCGATCGGCGTCCTCGTCCCCGGTGGACTCGTAGCCCTGCTCGAGGCGCTCGTCCTCGTCACGGTAGGGAAGCAGATCGTCGGTGCCGATGTCCGAGGGCTTGAGCCGTTCGGACCACGGCTCCCAGTCGGGGGCGAGGATCGCGTCCTCCCCGGGGAGCAACGCGGTCTCGGCGACCGTGGCGGCTTTGGCGCGCGAGGCGCGGGTCAGCACGACCACCCAGGACCAGCCCCGGTACCCGGGCATGGTGCATTCGAAGACGTGCGTGACCAGCCGTTCCCCGCTGGCCTCGACGCGCAGGTGCTCCCCGACCTGTCCGGGCTCGGTGACATCGAGCAGCGCCTCATGGGCGAGCTCGACGGCGGCGGCCGCGATCGCGTCCAGCCTCGGCCGGGCGGTGCGGGTGCGGCGGGGGCGGTGGTCGGTGACGTCATGTCTCAGGCCTCGAAGTTGTCGGCGACGGCACGGAGGACGGTGGCGATCTTCTGGGAGTGGCCGCGGTCGGGGTAGCGCCCCTGGCGCAGCCCGTTGGACGCATCGTCGAGCAGACGGATCAGGTCCTCGACCATCCCGGCCATCTCGTCGGCCTTGGGGCGGCGGGCGCGGCTGACCGACGGGGCGGGCTCCATGAGCTGCAGCGCGAGCACCTGCGGGCCGCGGCGTCCGTCGACCATGTCGAACTCGACGCGGGCTCCGGGGCGGAGGGTGTCGACCCCGTCCGGCAGGTTCGTGGCGTGCACGTAGACACTCTGACCGTCCTCGTCATCGAGGATGAAGCCGAAGCCCTTCTCGGCGTCGTAGAACTTCACCTTGCCGCGTGGCACCTGGATCCCATTCCTTGTCTGCTGCTCATCGGTCTGCTGGTACTGGAGTCCGGGGCGCGTGCGGAGCGTCCGTGCCGGCCGCTCCGTGTGCACCCCGTGGGGCTGCCGGAGACCGTCCGGCAACACTCAAGTCTATCGTGCCCAGGGCCTTCGATGGCGAGCCGATCCCTGCGGGGTGACCACGGCCACCGCGGCTGGGATCAGCGGCGCCGTTCGGGCGGGATCTCACGGACCGGGGCGGTGCTCGGCACCGGGTCCAGGCCGAGCCCGGTGAGCACCTTCTCCAGGATCATCGCGGTGAATCCCCAGACGAAGGCGTCATCAGGCAGGGCGAAGACGGGACCGACCCCCATCCCGCCGAGCGTGCCGCGCAGGCGGTGGGCGGGATCCGTGAGGGAGCCGGCACCGGTCAGCGGGGCCCAGACCAGGCGCTCGACCTCGATCGGATCCTGCACCCCGAGCGGCGGCACGGACGGGGACCAGCTCAGCACCGGGGTGACCCGCTGGATGCGCCAGGGCATGGAGATCGGGGCGAAGGCTCCGAGCACCTGCACGTCGGCGGGATCGAGGCCGGTCTCCTCCTGCGCCTCGCGGAGGGCTGTGTGCACGTCGTCGCGGTCACCGGGGTCCCGTCCCCCGCCGGGCAGGGAGAACTGCCCGGGCTGGGAGCGCAGAGCGTGCCCACGCTCTTCGAGGACCACCCGGGCGTCGTCCAGCCCGGTGCCGGCGACGTGGATCAGCACGGCGCTGCGGCGCACCGCACGGCCTGCAGGGTCCGGGTCCCGCGGATCCGGATCCCGGGAGACCAGCACGTCACCCTGCTCCGCCCGCTCGGCGAGGGGTGCGAGGAACTCTGCCACGCGGGGCAGACGAGAGTGGGGAGAGCTGTTCATGCCACACCGACCTGCGGGCAGTGCTCCCGGAGCACGCAGTCCCCGCAGCGGGGTGCTCGGGCGGTGCAGACGCGGCGGCCGTGGAGGATCAGGCGCAGGCCGAGGACGGTGAGGTTCTCGGCGTCGGATCCCGCGCCGTCGGCCTCCAGCTGCGCCACCACGTCCTCCTCGACGGCTCGCGGCTCGGAGCGTAGGGTCCAGCCCAGCCGGCGGGCGAGGCGGCCGACGTGGGTGTCCACGGCGAGCAGCGGGTGTCCGAACCAGGTGCCCCGCACGACGTGGGCCGTCTTGCGACCCACTCCGGGCAGCGCCTCGAGCTGGGCTTGATCGTCGGGAACCTCTCCCCGTGCCGCTCGATCAGACCTCTGGCCAGGCCGATGATGCGACGCGCCCGAGTGGCCCCCATTCCCAGTGGCCGCACCACATCGGTGACCGCAGCCTCCTCGGCCGCGGCGAGCGCTTCCGCATCAGGCCAGCGGGTGAACAGCTCAGGGGTGATCTGGTTGACGCGCACGTCGGTGGTCTGGGCTGACAGCACCGTCGCGACCAGCAGTTCCATGGCGTCGCGGTGGTCCAGCTCCGTGCGCGCATCGGGGTAGAGTTCCCGCAGTTCGGCGGCGATGATCGCGGCCGGGGCAGGGGCGCCGACCAGGCGCTCATCACCGCCTCGGGAGATGGACCTCGGCATCTGAACGGCTCCTCATCTCACGGGTGGCGGACTTGCACGGCGCGGGCACGATAGTGTTTGACCATCATGTGACAGTCGCCACCGGAGGTCGTGGCGCCCGCCACAGACGACTTACAGCACGGTCCCGTCAGTCGGGACCCCACACTCAGGAGGTTCCGTGGACGAGAACATCGTACGGTCATCGCCGCTGTTCGCTGCGCTCGACGAGGACGGCAAGCAGGCCGTGCTGGCGTCGATGAAGCAGGAGGACTACCACCGCAGCGCCACCATCTTCCGCGAGGGAGATCCGGGCGACAGGCTCTTCATCATCAGCTCCGGCAAGGTGAAGGTGGGCCACGCCTCGGGCGACGGCCGCGAGAACCTGCTGGCCGTGCTCGGCCCGGGCGAGACGCTCGGCGAGCTGTCGCTGTTCGATCCCGCGCCGCGCAACGCGACCGCGACCGTGGTCGCCGAGTCGACCCTCTACTCGCTCTCGCAGCAGGACCTCTACCGGGTCCTCGCCCAGCGCCCCGAGGTGGGCCGCCATCTGCTCGCCTCGCTCGCCCGCCGCCTGCGCAAGACCAACGAGTCCCTCGCCGACCTGGTCTTCGCCGACGTGCCCGGCCGTGTCGCCAAGAACGTCCTCGACCTCGCACAGCGCTTCGGTCGGCAGACCGACGACGGCGTGATGGTCGCCCACGGCCTCACCCAGGAGGAGCTGGCCCAGCTGGTCGGCGCCTCCCGCGAGACCGTCAACAAGGCCCTGGCGGACTTCGCCTCCCGTGGCTGGATCCGGCTCGAGGCCCGCGCCGTCCTGATCGCGGACGTCGAGCGACTGCGCCGCCGCGCCCGCTGATTTGGGGCACCCCGGACACGCGCACCCGTAGCGCCGCCGGGACACGCACACCGAGACCACCGATTCCTTCCGGTTATGGAAGGAATCGGTGGTCTCGGCGTTTGAGGCCCGCGTGTTGGGGTGACGCCCCGTGCACACCCGCTACTGACCGCGCCCCGCTTCACCAGGCCCGGCCCATCTGACCGGGCCCGGGATGCCGTCTCACCAGGCCCGGCACCTCGACCCGCCAAGCCCCGACATGCCGTCACCAGGCTCCGGCGCCCCGTCTGACCAGGCCCAGCACCCCGACCCACCCCAGCCACGACATGCCGTCTCGCGTCCGTCGAGAACACTGATCCCTTGCAGGAACGGGAGATATCGGCGTTCTCGACGCCCGCAAACCGCGTGTCGGCAGGCGTGCTCGACACCCCACGCGCGTGTCGGGACGCGTTCTGGACGCGCCCGCACACCGGGCAGGAATGCCCGGCTCAGTGCCCTTCGGCGAGGTGGTCGAGGGTGGCGCGGAGGTTCCAGCGGGCGGCGTCCCGCAGCTGTTCGGGAAGCTCGGCGCCGTAGACCACCCGCAGCAGACGCTCCATGGTGAGCACCCCGGCGGTCCTCGCCCTGCGCACCTGCTCGATGCGATCGCGGCGGTGGGCGATGGCCTGCTCGAGGGCTTCGAGCACGTCCAGCGGCGAGTCGTAGACGGGGCCGTGGCCGGGATGCACCGAGCCGATCCGGCCGTCCACCGCCATCGCACGCAGGATCGCGAGCGACTGGAGATACTCGGTGAGGGAGCCGCCGTCGTCGGGGACGATCACGGTCGAGGAGCCTCCCAGCAGCGTGTCACCGCTGAGCATGCGCCCGCCGGCGACCAGCACCCCCACCGAGTCGGAGGTGTGGCCGGGCAGATGGATCACGTGCCCGACGGTCCCGTGGTCTCCCTCGAGGGTGGCGGGCAGGGGCCTGGAGCCGGGCACCGCCGACTGGTCCGCAGCCCGCAGCGGGACCTCGAGCCCGCTGCGTGCGGAGAGCTGCCGAGCCAGGGTCGCGGCACCGGCGGTGTGGTCCAGGTGCCGGTGGGTGACCAGTACGCCCTGCGGCCGCGCATCGGTTCCGCAGGTCATCAGCAGCTCGGCGAGATGCTCGGGGTCCTTGGGTCCGGGATCGACCACCCAGACCTGGTCCCCGTCGCGCAGCACGTAGGAGTTGGTGCCGGCCAGGGTCATCGGGCCAGGGTTCTCCGCGCGGACGGCGATCAGCTCGACCGCGGCGGCCTCGGAGTCGCGCTGCGGGGCGTGCTCGTTCATGGCGTGCCGCTCAGGCCGACGGGGCGGCCGCGCCGTCGAGCTCCACCAGCAGGTCGAGCTCCACCGGCGCATCCATCGGGAGCACGGCGACGCCGACGGCGGCGCGGGCGTGCGCACCGGCCTCGCCGAAGATCTCTCCGAGGAGCGTGCTCGCTCCGTTGATCACCGCCGGCTGGGCGGTGAAGGACGGGTCGGAGGCGACGTAGCCGGTCAGCTTCACCACGCGCACGATCCGATCCAGGTCCCCCACGAGCGCCTCGATGGCCGCCAGCGCGTTGAGGCAGCACACTGCGGCGAGCTCGGAGGCCTGCTCCTGGGTGACAGCCGCACCGACCTTGCCTGTCAGCGGCAGTGCGCCGTCGACGAAGGGCAGCTGTCCGGAGGTGTGCACGTGGTTCCCGCTCGCCACGGCCGGCACGTACGCGGCGACGGGGGCGGCGACGCTGGGCAGCGTCAGCCCGAGCTCATCGAGCCGGGCGCGGATGCGGGCGCTGCGACCCGGGGCGGCCGTCATCGACTCAGCCCTCGCCGAGGGGGCGCTTGAGGTACGCGACCAGGTTCTCCGGGTTCGGTCCCGGCACGACCTGGACCAGCTCCCACCCCTCCTCGCCGTAGTTGTCGAGGATCTGCTTGGTGGCGTGGATCAGCAGCGGAACGGTCAGGTATTCCCAGCGGGTGTAGGTGCTCATATCGCGAGCCTACCGGTGCTGGCGCAGGTGCGCCGGGACGCCGAGACGCAGCAGCCCCGCGAGACCGCCCGACCCTGGGGACGTCGCGCCGCCGTCAGCTGCCGACTGCCTGCTGCGCGGCGCGGCGCAGCGCGGCCGACCAGTCGCGCACATCGGGGTGGCGGCGCAGCAGCCGGCGTCGCTCGCGCTCGGTCATCCCACCCCACACCCCGAAATCGACGCGGTTGTCCAGCGCGTCGGCCAGGCACTCGGTCCTCACCGGGCACGCGCCGCAGGCGGTCTTGACCGCATGCTGCTCGCGCCCTGCACGAAAAAACCGTCCGGATCCATGCTCACGCAGGCGCCTCGTGTGGCCCAGCTCGAGTCTGTGGTGATCGGAATTGCCCCGATTGTCATCCTCGTCCCCTTCCCAGGTCCCGGATCCACGTTGATCCGTACATGTGTCTCACTGTATGGAGACGGCCGCCACAGTGCAAAACCTGCCGTGCTGCTGACACAGGGCCACTAAGCATGCTAATAGGGCGTGCCGCGGCAGCGCGCTGCTCGTCGGTCTCGTTCGCGCATCAGGTTCGTGAAGATTCCGCGCTCGTGGCATGCCTCATGGTCGCCACCATCTGGCTCCCCGTACTGTGTGACCATGGCCCGCACCACGTCCGCGCCCACCTCCGGTCGCTCCCTCCCCGTCGCCCTGCTCCAGACCGTCTATCTGCTGCTGGGGCTGCTCGCCGTCTCCGCCCTCGCCGGGGTACTGCTGGCGGCGTTCTTCCTGCCGCTGGTCTCCGCGAGCTCGGCGGTAGCCAAGGACGGGGTGGACCTGTTCGACTCGTACCCGAGCGAGCTCGAGGTCGAACCGCTGAATGAGGCCAGCCGCATCGAAGCGGCCGACGGCTCGTTGCTGGCGACCTTCTACACCGAGAACCGCATCATGGTGCCGCTCGAGGAGATCTCTCCGCACATGCAGCACGCGGTGATCGCGGTCGAGGACAGGCGCTTCCGCGAACACGGCGGCATCGACCCCAAGGGCATGATCCGCGCCTTCGCCTCGAACACCGCTGGCGGCGCCACCCAGGGCGGTTCGACGCTCACCCAGCAGTACGTGAAGAACGCGCTCCTGATGGATGCCGTCCAGCGAGGCGATCAGGAGGACATCAACTCTGCGACCGAGCAGTCCTACGGCCGCAAGCTGCGCGAGGCGAAGCTCGCGCTGTCGCTCGAGAAGCAGTGGTCGAAGGACGAGATCCTCAACGCGTACCTGAACGTGGCGCAGTTCGGCCCCTCGCAGTATGGAGTGGAGACGGCTCGCGCCATTACTTCTCCAAGAGCGCCGTGGACCTCAATCCGGGCGAGGCCGCGCTGCTGGCAGGCGTCACCAACGGGCCCAACCAGTACGATCCGGTCTCCCATCCCGAAGCTGGCGAGAAGCGCCGCAACGAGGTGCTGACCGACATGCGCCGCGACGGGTACATCACCGACGAGGAGCACGAGGAGTACTCCTCGCAGCCGGTCGGGGAGATGCTCAAGATCCAGAACGTGCGCGCGGGCTGCGCGGATGCCGGCACCAGCGGCTTCTTCTGCGACTACGTCACCCGTTCCCTGCTGAACGATCCGACCTTCGCGCCCACCTACGAGGAGCGCCGCAAGCTGCTCTACGGCGGCGGGCTCACGATCCGCACCACGCTGGATCCGCAGACGCAGGCCGCGGCCACCGAGGTCCTGCAGCGCAAGGTCCCCGGCGATGCCCAGCACGGCTTCGGCCACTCGATCGTGACGGTCGAGCCGGGCACCGGAAATATCCTCACGATGGCCGAGAACCGGTCGTTCAACCCCCACCAGGAGGTTCAGCCGGGCGAGACCGCGATCAACTACAACGTTCCGCAGGCGCTCGGCGGCGGAAGCGGCTTCCCGGTCGGCTCGACGTTCAAGCCCTTCGTGCTCCAGCAATGGCTCGAGCGCGACCGGTCCATCTACGACCGGGTCAGCACGGCGCGCGAACCGATCACCTACGCCCCGGCGAAGTGCCTCGGCGGCGGGGCCTGGCGGGAGACCCCGGGCTGGAACCCGGACAACGCGGTCTCCGTGCGCATCGCCCCGATGGAGACGGTCCTGAACTCGACCAAGTTCTCGATCAACACCAGCTTCACGGACATGTCCAGCCAGCTGGACCTGTGCGAGATCGCGGACTCCGCGCGCAACATCGGTGTCGTCCCCGCGACGTACAACCCATACGACCCGACCACCTGGGAGATGCCGATCGAGGACATGTACGGCACCGGCCTGGCACCGGCGGCACTGGTCCTCGGCGAGCTGAACATCTCGGCCCTCGACATGGCTGGCGCCTACGCGACCTGGGCCGCAGGCGGCACCTACTGCAAGCCGCAGGCCATCACCGAGGTCATCGATCGCAACGGCGACGCGATGGAGATCTCGGGAGCCGAGTGCCACCAGGCGGTGGAGAAGGAGATCGCGGACACCATGGCCTGGGTGCTCCAGCAGGACCTCGAGGATCCGAAGGCGACCGGTCGCGGCAAGATCATCGACGGCCACCCCGCGGGCGGCAAGACCGGCACCTCGGGTCGCCAGTTCCACACCTGGTACGTCGGCTTCACCCGCCAGATGTCCACGGCGGTGTGGTTCGGACACCCGCAGGGGGACGTGCGCCCGGGCGGTTTCGACGTCGACGGCCAGATGCTCCGGAGCGGCAGCGTCTGGGGCAACACGATCTCCCTGCCCACCTGGCAGGAGTACATGAACCGTGCGCATGAGGGCCTGCCCAGCAAGCCGTTCCCGGGGGCTCCCAACCCCTCGAGCAAGCCCGCCGGCGAGAACATCCAGCAGGGTGTCGTGCCCGATGTCTCCGGCATGGTGCTCAGCAAGGCGCAGGCCACCGTCGAGGCCGCCGGGTACCGGGTCGACGTGCGCAACGAATCCAGCTCCGATGTCGATCAGTGGTACGTGATCGGCACCGATCCGGCGCCCGGGACCCGGCTGCCCGAGCACGAGACCGTGGTCATCCGCCAGTCCTCCGGAGAGGGCTGAGATGCCGCTGACCTCGACCGCCGCCAAGACTGCGGGCGCCCTGGGCGCCCTGGGACTGGGGGCCGGCGCAGCGGCGCACATCTGGGCGCGCCATATCGAGATCCATCAGTACACGCTGCGTGAGCTGGAGCTGCGGATCCTCCCGCCGGGCGCTCGCACGATCAGAGTGCTCCACATCAGCGACATCCACCTGATGCCGGATCAGGATCGCAAGCTGGCGTTCCTCGAGCATCTGGGGATGCTGCAGCCCCACCTGGTGATCAACACCGGGGACAACATCTCCTCCGCCGCCTCCGTGCCGGTCCTGGCCGAGGTGCTGGCGCCGCTGCTGCGGCGGCCCGGCGCCTTCGTGCTGGGTTCGAACGACATGTTCGCGCCTGGCCCGAAGAACCCCGCGCGGTACCTGCTGCCGGATCCGCGCCCGGAGGGCATGACCGAGCCGAGGGAGCTGACGCTGCCCACCGAGGAGCTCGTCGGGAGGCTCTCCGAGCACGGCTGGAAGGACCTCACCAACACCCGCGCGAGCATCGAGCTGGGCGGCCTGGAGGTGCGCCTGGTCGGGGTCGACGATCCCCACCTCGAGCGTGATGAGATGCCTGCCGCGACCTCCCCGGCCGCTCCCCTCCCGGAGCACGGCAACGTGCTCCGCCTGGGGTCGCGCACGCGCCCTACCAGCGGGTCCTGGACTCCTTCGTCGCCGACGGCGCGGACCTGATCCTGGCCGGCCACACCCATGGCGGCCAGCTGCGACTGCCGGGGATCGGCGCGCTGGTGACCAACTGCGACCTCCCCGCCAGCAGGCGCGAGGCCTGTCCGACTGGAGCCGGGTGCCCCTGCACGTCAGCGCCGGGATGGGTGCGAGCCCGTACTCGAACTACCGCTTCCTGACTCCGCCGGAGGCGACGTTGCTCACGTTGCGCGCCCCGAAGCGCTCCTCGGGCGAGTGAGCGCGGCCGACGCCTGCTAATGTTGCTCCTCGGTGAACCGCTTCGGCGAGGCACCTCCGGGGTGTGGCGCAGCTTGGTAGCGCGCCTCGTTCGGGACGAGGAGGTCGCAGGTTCAAATCCTGTCACCCCGACCGGAGAGAAGGGCCGTGGGATCGAGAGATCTCACGGCCCTTCTCGTCATTCCCGGCGCGTCATTCCGGGCGTCCGCCCCGCGGGATCACCCCCGACCCGCACCCCGATATGCCCCCGGGCGCGGAGGGCATCGCAGGTGCCGGAGCGGCGTCCTCACCTCGAATATCTCCCGGAATGCTCGATATCGAATTTCCGATACTCATTCACCGTTGAATTACAGTCGCGTAATTACCACAGCGGTATGAGCGATTTCGAGGGGAACACGGGGCAGCTTCGTTGTTTTTTGTAAAATCTTAGTAAAGACGTAGATGGCGGCAGGCAAACTCCCCTGTGGGGTGCCCACGACCTGCACATACAGTGGCGGATGGTGCCGCCCTGCTCGGACGGCGCTCACCGGGTTGCCGCCTTCCCGTCACCGGCCCGGTCGCTTCCTCCCCTTCCCTGGTGACGGGCGCAGGCCTCGCGCGCGACATCCCCGTCGCCGCACAGCCCTCTGCGTGGCGACAGAGAAAGTGATCGCTACCGATGTTCCGCACAGCTCCACGAGGCACGCACCGGGCCACCGGCCGTGCCGTGATCGATTACCGAGGGCTCGCCGCCCCGGTGGGTCGGGGTGTCGGAGGTGCCGCCGTCATCGGCGCAGTCTCCGCCACCGCCGCCCTCGCCGGCGGCGCCACGGCCACCGCCCAGGCGCCCGCCGCCTCGACCTTCGGGACCGTGCGCGGCGCCGCCCCCAGCGTCGCCCCCGCGTCCCCGTCCCAGCACACCTCCGTCAAGCTCCGTCTCGGCGCTCGCGGAGCTTCCGTGACCTACCTCCAGCAGCAGCTCAACGCCCATGGCGCATCCCTGAACACGGATGGCGTCTTCGGCGCGGCCACGCTGCGTGCCGTCAAGAGTCAGCAGTCCCGCGCCGGCATCGGCGTCGACGGCGTGGTCGGTCCCAAGACCTGGAGCGCCCTGACCGGCTCCTCGTCCGCACCGGCGAACCCCTCGTCCGGCAGCTCGCAGCCCAAGCTCCGCACGGGCAGCCGCGGAGCGGCCGTGACCACCCTGCAGAAGCAGCTCAACTCTGCCGGAGCCTCGATCGCGCAGGACGGCAAGTTCGGCCCCGCGACCGCCTCGGCTGTGCGCAGCCTGCAGTCGTCCGCCGGGATCGGCGTGGACGGCGTGGTCGGCCCCAAGACCTGGGCGGTGCTCGGCAACGGCACCTCGATCGGCGGTGGCGGCGGCTCGACCTCCGCTCCGTCGAAGCCCACGTCGCAGCCCAAGCTCCGTCAGGGCGATCGCGGCAACGCCGTGAAGACCCTGCAGACGAAGCTCAACGAGCGCGGTGCCTCGATCGCCGTGGACGGCTCCTTCGGCCGTGGCACGGCGAACGCGGTGCGCTCCCTCCAGTCCGCCGCCAAGATCGGCGTGGACGGCGTCGTCGGCCCCCAGACCTGGAACGCGGCCAACAGCAACGTCCGCATCTCCGGCGGCGGGGCGAGCCGCGACGACAACCGCGGCCCCAGCACCGGCACCTCGGTCAACGGGCAGGCCATCGTCAACGCGGCCCGTGCCCAGACCGGCCTCCGCTACACCTGGGGCGGCTCCTCGCCGTCCACCGGCATGGACTGCTCCGGGCTGGTGTACTACGCGTACAACCAGGCCGGGGTGAACCTGCCGCGCAAGACCGCGAAGGGCTACACCTTCGGCGGTCGGATCATCTCCCAGTCCGAGGCGAAGCCGGGCGACCTCGTCGCCTTCACCGGCAACAACTACGGACACATGGGGATCTACACCGGCAACGGTCGCATCATCGACGCCTCCGGCTCGCGCCAGCAGGTCGTCGAGCGCTCCATCTGGAACGCACCGCACGTGTTCGTCACCTACCGCTGATCATCCGACCAGCACGCAGGAGACGGATATAAGGCCACGACGGCCTGCTCGACGCGAGAGCGTCACCGGGAAGGAGCAGGGCGGCGTGAGGGAGCCCGGTCGGCATCGCCGACCGGGCTCCCGTGCATCTGCCTGATGGCGACGTGACCCACGCCTCCGTGGCAAACTGGTGTGGATCACGATCGCTGTCGTCGTTCCAGGAGATTCCATGTCCGATCCCATCGCCCTCGTCCCGCTGCCCCAGTCCGTCGTGTGGTCGGAGGGCGTCTGGACGACGAGCGATCCCTGGGAGGGGCTCTCCGTCGGCCTGAACGACTCCCTGCCGCCCACGGAGTACGCGCTGTCCATCTCCCCCGCGGGAGCGGCTCTCAGCGCCGGCAGCGAGGCCGCGCTCGCGGACGGCCGCAACACCTTCGCCCAGATCGTCACCGGGGCGGAGGGAGCGATCCCCTGCGTGACGATCTCGGACCGCCCGAAGTACGCCTGGCGCGGTCTCCACATCGACGTCGCCCGTCATTTCCTCCCGGTCGAGGAGATCGAGACGTTCATCGATGCGATGGCCCTGCACCGGCTCAACGTGCTGCACCTCCACCTCACCGACGATCAGGGCTGGCGCGTCGAGATCAAGGGCTACCCGCGACTGACCGAGGTCGGTGCCTGGCGTGAGCAGACCCTGATCGGGTCCATGAACACTCCTGAGGAGACCTGGGCCTTCGACGGCACGCCCCACGGCGGTTTCTACACCCAGGAGGACCTCAAGGGCCTGGTCGAGTACGCACGGCGCCGCGGCATCATGATCGTGCCCGAGGTGTGGACCTGCCCGGGCACATGCAGGCCGCGATCGCCGCCTATCCCGAGCTCGGCAACTTCCCCGAGCAGCAGGTGGGGGTGCGCGAGGTATGGGGCATCTCCGACCACGTCCTCGGAGTCTCCGACGAGGTGTTCGACTTCCTACGCGATGTGCTGACCCAGATCGCCGGCATCTTCCCCGCCCCCTACGTGCACATCGGCGGCGACGAGTGCCCGCGCGGGGAGTGGGAGCGCTCGCCCGCCGCACGTGCACGGCTGAACGAATGGGGGCTGACCCGGATCTCCGAGCTCCAGGGCCGCTTCACGCAGTTCGCCTCCGATGTCCTGCGTGAGCACGGCAAGCGGGTCATCGCCTGGGATGAGGTGCTCGAGACCCATCTGCCCGACGACACCATCATCATGAACTGGCGTGACGCCGCCGGTGTGGGGACCGCGGTCGATCGCGGGTTCCAGACGATCATCTCCACGCACGATCAGACCTACCTGAACTACTACCAGGCGGATCCGAAGGGCGAGCCCGTCGCGCTCGGGAAGCCCACCTCGCTCAAGGACGTCTACACCGCACAGCTCGAGCCCGCGAAGCTGTCCGAGGACAAGCGCGGACTGCTGCTCGGGGTGCAGGCCCAGCTGTGGTCCGAGTACCTGCCCGATGCCGCGAGCTTCCAGTACATGGCCTTCCCCGCCTGTGCGCCCTCGCCGAGCGTGCCTGGGGCTCCCCGGAGCAGAGCTGGGAGGAGTTCGAGGAGCGTCTGCGCGCCCACCTGCCCCGCCTGGACGCATTCGGCATCCGTTACCGCCCCTGGACTGAGATGAGCTCCTCCCACCACGATGCGCACCCGTACGGGCGCTCGGCTGACGACGTCCGGCGTCGTGATCAGCGCCTGCGTCGCACCCGGCGGATGCGGGCGATCCAGCTGACGATCTTCTCGCTCCTGGCCGTGGTCCTGGTCGCGATCGGGGTGTACGCCGTCGGGGAGCTGCGGGAGCCGTCGGCCGAGCCCGGGGTCATCTCGCCGAAGTCCTTCGGGCGCGACCCTGTCGAGCTGACCTGCCCCGAGCCGGACGCTGTGCCGCTGCCGCCCGGGGACGTCACGGTGACGGTGATGAACGGGACCTCCCGCGGCGGTCTCGCCGGGGACGTCTCTGAGGATCTCGCCGGACGCGGCTTCGTGCTCGAGACCCCCGGGAACACTGGGAAGGCCTCGGGGCCCGCCACGATCGTGCACGGGCCCGACGGCTACCTGGCGGCGGAGTCGGTGCGGGTGCAGGTGCAGGGCGCCCAGCTGAGTCTGGATACGGCTCGTGAGGGCACGGGGGTGGACCTGCTGCTCGGGGACGGCTTCACGGGCCTGGAGGACGAGGCCACGGCCACTGCGGCTCTCGAGCAGCCCGTGACGATGCCGGAGGACTGCTGAGGCCCCTTCGTGCGGGTCAGTCCTCCCAGGCGCGGCGGTCGGCCTCCATGCGCGTGCCGATCCACAGGCTGACGCTCCCGCCGAAGAGCAGCAGGGCGACGATCGTGCCGAACACCGCTGCGGTGCTCGGGGTGGAGGGCAGCAGGCCGACCAGCAGGCTGTTGATCCCGGTGACCTCCGGCCCGGCGTCCGCGCCCGCGGCGAGGTCCGGGTCCACGTCGACGACGAAGTTCGCGCTGACCGGGATTCCCCGCTGTCGAGCACGTGATACGTGATCACGGCGGTGCGCCCCGTGAACCCCTCCTCGGGGGTGAAGGTCACCGCACCGTTGCCCGCCACGGTGTACACGCCCTCGCCGGGGATCAGGAGGCGCTTGCCGCGTCCGTTCTCGAGCTGGGAGAGGTTCGTGGCGGAGAGCGAGCTGATCTCGACCGATTCGGGCACCAGAGGCTGCGATCCGCTGCCGGCGGTGTCGTTGCCCAGCACGTCCACGGTGAGCGCTGTCTCGGGCGCGGTGCGGCCCTCGTCGTCTCGCAGCGTGGCGACCACCGGCGAGAAGACAGCCTCGAGGGTGGCGTCGATGGGGTTGTCGGCGTAGACGCCGCGGGCGGTCACCTCCACTGATGCCACCGACTCCGTGAACCCGGCCTCCGGGGTCATCCGCACCACGCCGGTCGCGAAGTCGATCTCCCAGGTCCCCTCGCCGGGGACCGTCAGCGTGGTGCCGTCCTCCGAGAGCTCGGCCCCCTCCGGCAGCGATCCGGGGTCGAAGCTCAACGAGTCCGAGCGGATGTCCCGGATCCCGCTGCCGAGGTCGAAGCTGATCTCCTCCCCGGCGGGCCTGCCTGCGACCGGGGCAGCAGGATCGGGTAGGCGGTGCTGAGCAGCGCGGTCGCGGCCTGGGCGCCGTCGCCGTCGCCACCGGTGATGCCCATCGGGGCGGTCTCGCGCACCTCCGCGCTCTCCGGCGAGAACCGGACGGTGGCCGCAGCGCGGTCCAGCTCCCAGGTCCCCTCTCCCGGCACCACGACCTGGGTGTCATCTGCCGAGGCCTCGAAGGACTCCGGATCGCCGAGCGGCTGGAGCCGCAGGGTCTCCGGATCGACGTGCTGCTGCCCCTCGCCCACCACGAACACGATGTCCTGCCCGTAGGGGGCGGACCAGTCGAGGTCCGAGATGATCGGGACGGTGAGCGTCACGCGTCCGGCACGTTCTGTCGCACCCTCCTCGTCCTCGACCACGAAGCGGACCGGGTCGATCTGACGCCCCATGCCGAGGCTGGACGGGGTGAGGGTGAGCGCACTGCCGTCGGCCGCGAGCTGCCAGGTCCCCTGATCGGGCACGGTGACCCGGCTCCCGTCGGACAGCGCCGTGGAGCCGGCGGGCAGACCGACCAGGTCCAGTCGGAGGGCTCCACCGGCCGGGACATCCCCGTGACATCGATGCGGACCGCCTCACCGGCGGAGCCGTGGACGGTGATCTCCTCGAGCTCGAGCAGCTCCGGGGTGAGCACGACGGGCAGGGAGCGGCTGCCGTGGATGCTTCCGATGGTCAGCGCGACCGGTGTGGTCGGGCCCTCCGCTCCGGGTTCCGGGGTGAACACCAGATCCTCGCCGAGCAGGGACCAGCTCCCCTCCCCTGCGACAGCGATGCTGCGGGAGTCCTCCCCAGGGCCATCTGTGCCCGCAGGGGAGCATCGATTTCCTCCGGCAGGCCCAGGCGTGCGGAGCTGATGTCGAGCTCGGCCTCGACGTCGTCCTCGATCAGCGCCACCAGCGGGGTCCGCGTCACCGAGCTGGGGACCATCTCCAGCGTGGTGGTCTCGGCGGGGAAGCTGAACGGGCCGTCCTCGCCGAGCGCAGAAGCGGGCAGGGCGGTCGACAGCGCGAGCCCGCCGGCGGCGCACAGCGCTGCAACACGCACGGCCAGGGATCCCGGACGTGCGCGCGAGGGGCGACGCGACGACGGCTCGGGCACCGGCCCAGGGTAGCAACGCCCGCCGGGAACCTGCGGATCCGGCCCGGGGGCAGCACGGCGTCCGTACAGTGAACGCATGGACGAGACGCGCCCCTCCGCCTCCTCTGTTCCGGATGCCGCTGCTGTCCCGGGCCCGGGTTCGACCGCGCGGGCCGGGGCGGGGGCTGCCCTCGACGTCTCCGCGCTGCCGCCCTGGGGCGAGGTGCTCGCCCAGCTCACCGAGCAGCTGGCGGCCTGGATGCCGGACCAGCGCTGGTACGCCCACAAGGGTGCGGGCACGCCCCGGGTGTCGATCCACGGGTGGGCGCCGCTGCGCGTGGCCCCCGACCACGTGGTGGTGCTGGTCGCGGTGGCGGTGGTGCTCGAGCACGGTGGTGAAGCTCTCTACCAGGTGCCGTTGGTGCTGCGTCATCCGCAGGCGCCTGCGGGTTCGCGCGAGGAGGGTTCCGAGGTGGGGGTCGTCGCTGTGCCCGGTGGTCCGCTGCGCGCGGACGATGCCGCGCGCGACGCCGATGGTCGGGCGGCGATCATCGCCGCCCTGGTCTCCGGGGAGGGGGCGCTGGGGCACTCGCTGAGCCTCGCCTCGCATCGTCCGACCCCCGGCGCACCGCTGCCCCTGGGGCGGGCCATGCGCAGCCGGCTGCTCGCCGGGGAGCAGTCCAACACCTCGCTGATCGTCGAGACCGAGGGCGCCTCGCCGCTGATCGTGAAGCTGTTCCGAGTGCTCCAGGACGGCGAGAACCCGGACGTGGTGCTGCAGGGTGCGCTGACCGCGGTCGGCAGCCGTCAGGTGCCGGCGCTGGTGGGCTCCGCCACGATCGCGGTCGGCGGGATCCGCACCCATTCGCTGCTGGCCCAGGAGTTCCTGCCGGGGGTCGAGGACGCCTGGCGGGTGGCGCTGCGGCTGGCGGCCGCCGGTGAGGACTTCTGGGAGGCGGCGCACCGGCTGGGGATCGCCGTGGCGGAGGTCCACCGCGACCTGGCCGATTCGCTCGGCACCACGATCGCCGATCCCTCGCTGGTGCAGGAGATGGTGTCGCGGATGCGTCGGCGCCTGAGCGAGATCTCCGCCGAGGTGCCGCAGGTCTCCCGCCACCAGGAGCGGATCGGTGCCTTGCTGGACTCCGCCGCCGAGGTGAGGTGGCCTGCGATGCAGCGCATCCACGGAGACCTCCATCTGGGCCAGGCGCTGCTGGTGCCCGAGCGGGGCTGGGTGCTGCTGGATTTCGAGGGCGAGCCGCTGCGTCCTCTGGCGCAGCGGAACCTCCCGGACTCCCCGCTGCGGGACGTGGCCGGGATGCTGCGCAGCCTCGACTACGCCGCGGGTGCGGTGCTGCTCGAGCACGGGAGGGACGCCACAGAGTGGGCGACCGCGACCCGCACCGCCTTCCTCGACGGCTATGCACAGGGCGCAGGATGGTCCGAGGGCGATGACGCGCTGCCGATCCTGCTGGCCGCGTTCGAGGCCGACAAGGCCGTCTACGAGGCGCTGTACGAGGCGCGGAACCGCCCGGACTGGCTGCCGGTCCCCTGGCGGCGCTCGAACGGATCAGCGCACCAGCCGCGGAGGCGGGGTCAGCGGGCTGAGCGGCGAGGCGGGGCTGGTGGTGGCGAGCGAGGGCGAGGGAGCCGGGCAGGAACGGCGCGCTGATCGCCCGCACTGCGACCCGTACGCCGACGAGCACCTCGAGCAGGTCCCCGCCGGCGTCGGTCCAGGTGGTCCCCCGGATGCCGTGACCGTCCTGTTCCGAGCGAAGATGCATCCCCCGCGATCCGGCGATCCCGTGCACCGTCTCGAGCAGCCCCGCGGTCGCGCTCGCCGACGGGGCGGGCAGGCCCGAGCTCGTCAGCAGCGCGCTGACGTGACAGAGGGTCTGCAGGCCGCGCCAGGAGCCTCCGGAGGAGCGGTCGCGCTGCGGGCGGTGATCCTCGAAGGAGACCAGCCCCGGCTGCGCCTCGAGCACTGCGGTGGTGACGGCGCTGAGCAGATCGTGGATCCGAGAATGGGTCTCGTCCTGGCCAGGGATGGAGTCGGAGTGGTGCGGGGCAGGCGCTGACATCACGCGTCCACCTCCCCTTCTCCGCGTCGTCACAGCGATGCGCGCCCGTTGCACCGTCCCATCACAACGGTGACGACCAGGCTATCGATCCTCGGCCCCCTGCCGATGGGGAGAACTCCCCATGCACCCCCGGAATCACCGGGTGGTGATGCTCTCGGCCCGACGGTCCCGGCTCACTCCTGCACGGGGACGAACTCCACCGGGGCCACCGAGGAGTAGCGGTCCTGCCGGATGGACACCACGCCCACACCACCGATGAACGGCGCGAGGGCCTGCGGGTTCTTGCCGGGGTTGGCGAGGATCACCTGGAAGCCGAAGTGGCGGAAGGACTCCATGGCGGCGGTGATGAACTTGCCCGCCCCCTTGGAGAAGGCCTCGTCGATGATGATCGGCGCATAGCGCGGGACGTCCTGCCCGGTGCCCGCCAGCTGGTACCGCAGAGCTGCGGCGAGGCAGAAGGTCGCCAGGCGCTCGTTCTGGCCGCCCGAGAGGGGGCCGCCGGATTCGTGGGCGTGGACCACCGTGCCGGCCGCATCGACCTCCTCGGCGTGGAAGTGGACGTGGCGGCGCACATCGAGGATGACCCGGGAGACCTGATCATCGCGGGTGCGTGCCGCACCGATCATGTCCATCAGGTGACGCAGCGAGAGGAAGCGTTCCTCCGCGAGCTCACGGTCGCGCGAGATGTCGTGCAGCGCGGAACCGGCCACAGCATCCTCGAGCGCCCGCTTGAACTCGTCGAGCGCCGCCAAGTGCACCGGGCGCATCGACAGCTGCAGATACCGACCGGAATGGAACTCCACCTGCGCGAGCAGGGCGTTGATCCGCTGCAGGCGCTTGCGGATCTCGGCCGGCTCACGGGCGATCGCAGTGGCCAGAGCCTGCACGTCGCCGAGCGTGTTGCCGGTGAAGAACTCGAAGAAGCGATCCTCGACCTCGGGCAGCTTCTCCTCCTCGATCCGCTGCAGGATCGCGAGGTAGTCGTCGACGGCCTCGAGCGTCGGCGCGGTGTCGCCGGCGCGGGCCGGCCAGCGTCGCGAGAACTCGCGCATCGCGGTGCGCATGTCCTCCTCGGCGCGGGAGGTGCGGCGGGTGAGGTCCATCAGCTCCGCATCCAGCGTGGCCGAGGCGTCCTTGGTGACCTGATCGATCGTGGAGAGCACCAGGGTGGGTGCGATAGCGGCGAAGCGCTCGGCCAGCTCCTGTTCGACCTCGGGGTCGAGGGTGGACTCCGCGATCCGCTCCCGGGCCTCGGCGAGGCGATCCTCGGCCCGCTCCGCCTGCTCGGCGAGCTTGCCGGCGGTGCGCACCACCTCCAGCAGCTCCTCGTCGCTGCCGGCGATGGACTGCTCGATGTCATCGATCTGGCGGGCCAGCTCGGCCAGTGCGGCGGAGCCGTCCTCCGCGGCGCGGACCATGTCCCGCAGGTTCGCCACACGCCGCGCGACCGAGGCGGCGTCGATGTCGTCCCAGGTGACGGCGCTGATCAGCTGGAGGGCGTAGAGCCGCTCCTGGCGCCGCTCCCGCTCGCTCTCGACATCCTTGCGCCGCGCCTGCGCTTCGAACAGCGCCTGCTCGGCACGGGTGCGCTCGGTCTCGAACACCGCCCGCTTGGCACGGTTGTCGAAGCCGAGCACCCACTGGGAACGATCGTTGATCTGGCGATCCGCGTTCTTCTCGTGGCGGGTGGCGGAATGCTTGATCTGCCCCGAGCGCAGCACCGCCCGGTTCAGCCGCGTGAACTCCTCGAGGTTCTCCGCGCACGTGTAGTCCATGCGGGAGGCGATCTCGTGGGAGAGCCACACATGGAACTCCCCGTCCTTGACATCGAGCTTCGCCGCCAGCGAACGGTCATCGATGTTCTTCGCCGGCCGACGCAGATCGGTGTTGACCCGGTTGTAGGAGATCCGGCGGCGCAGCCTGGTGCGGTCGATGACAGCGGCGACCTCCCGGTACACCCGGTCCGGGACCAGGATCGAACGGGCCAGGCCGCGCAGCGCCTGCTCGGCGGCGGCTGTCCACTCCTCCTCGCCGGTGCGCACCTGCAGCAGCTCGGCCGCGAAGGGCAGCTCGGTGGGGGCGATGCCCACCTCGGCGGCGATGTGGTCGCGCAGGGCGACGTCCTCGGAATGGAGGTTCGAGGCCCGCGAGGTCAGGGAGGTGAGCTCCTCGCGGGTGCGGGCGAGGGTCTGCCCCAGTTCACGGACTGCCGCCTCAGCCTCCCAGCGGGCGGCGTCGGTGCCCTTCTCCTCCGCCTCGAGGTCCTCCTTCAGCGCCGTGACCTCGCGCTGCAGGGCCAGGAACATGTCCTCCCCCGCCGGGGTGCGCAGCTCGACCGTGGCCAGCTGGGCGGCGAACTCGGTGCCGCGCTCGCGGCGGCGCTCCCGCTCGACCTCGAGGCCGGCGATCTGCTGCTTCCAGTCATCGATCTCGCCACCACCCGCGCGGCGACGCTGCTCCTTGAGCTGGGCGAGGTCGGAGCGGGCCTCGGCGACGTCCTGGGTGAGGCGTCGCTGCTGCGCCGCGAGGCGGTCGCGCTCGAGCTGGAGGTTGCCGGTCTCCTCCCCAGCAGGCGCACCAGGTGCTGTGCGGCGAAGACGTCGATATCGGCGCGGCGGTCCACCAGCTCACCGCCCCGCGCTCGCATCGCGGACCAGTCCTCGTGGTTCCCGCGCAGCCCGCGCAGCAGATCCCGCTGCTCGCGCGCCGTCACCAGCGCCTCGTACACCTCTGAGAGGTTGTGGAAGTTCGCGAGCGCCTGATCGGCGAGCTCGAAGGTGCGCGGCGCATCGAGCATGTAGTCGCGCAGCAGCCCGTTGACGTCGCCGAGCTCCTTGGCGGACTGGATCTTGTGCAGCAGGCCCAGCGCCTTCTCGTCCGGGATCCCCAGCAGCTGGCAGAACGCGGCCCGGTACTCCCGGAACTGGCGGAAGGTCTGCGTGCCGGGGTGCGCGGCCTCGAGGGCCTTGCCCTCGATCTGGGTGGAGACGAACTTGCGCAGGTCGGTGACGTCCAGCGGGGTCCGCGCGATGACGTACAGGCTCTTGACGTCGGAGTCCGCGGAGTGGCCGGCGTGCAGCAGGAGCAGCCGCGAGAGCTGGACGGTGCCTCCCTGCCCGTCGCTGTAGCGCAGCGTGAGCACCGACAGGGTGGTCTTCTCGCGCAGCACCTCCTGGCTGAACTCGCCGGTGGCCTGGTCGTAGTGCATCGCCCAGGCGCCGCGCACGTAGCTCGCCACGGTGCGGCGGTACTTCGAGCGGTTCGGACCGGCATCGGAGGCGGCGGCATTGAACTGCAGGGTGCGCGGCGGGGTCAGCAGCGCGCTGATCGCATCGAGCAGGGTCGACTTGCCGGTGCCGGGGCCCCCGGTGAGGAAGAAGCCCTTGGAGGAGATCTTCAGATCGTGGGTGCCGTGGAAGGTGCCCCAGTTGGAGACCTGCACGGCGACGAGGCGCCACTGCCCGGGGTGGGGATGGTCGGGGTCGCGCTCGCCCTGCGGGGCGTGCGCATCGGCCTCGGCCATGCCGGGGAGGTCGAGTCCGTCCTGGGCGATGTCGGTCATGGAAGTCACCCGTAGAGAGTACTAAGGAGCGGGCCGATGGGCTCGCAGGTCGGTGCGCAACGCTTCCCGGCCCCTGCGCCACCCTCGTGTCGCCCTGGGTTCATCTGCGGTTCACGTTGGTATAGTCGCGAAACCACAGGCCCCTCCCGAGCACTGCGACGGCTGGCACGCACCCGCTCACCTCCCGTCCGACGACTCCGGAGACCGTGCCTGGTCCCGCCGACATCATCAGGAGGATGGATGCAGGACGCGTCACGCGGCCGCACGCCGGGCGAGGTGGCGCCAGCGGGCGACTCATCGGCAGCTGCACCGATGACTGCACCGATGACGGTCCTCCAATCCTCCGATCCCACCTCCTCCCCCGCGCTGTGGGGCCAAGCCTTCCCGGTGCTGGTCTGGCGGAAGGTGCTGGGAGATCGCACGCCGATGGTGGCCGTCGAGGGCGGCGGCGCCGCGCTGCGAGGCGCCCTTGACGGGCATGAGACCCGGTTCGACCCGATCCCCGCTGGCGGCCGGCCCCTCGCCCCCTCCGAGCTCGCTCAAGAGTGGCTCTGGGCCGAGGGTGCCGCCGGAGCGGTGACGTGGAGCGTGCGAGGCGGGACCGAGCTTCCCCGGTCACGGTGGTGATGCCGACCTACCGCCGCGAAGGGGATGCGATCGCCCAGATCCACCGCTTCCTGGAGATGGACACCGTCACGAGGATCGTGGTCGTGGACCAGGGCGGCACGCTCGACTCACTCGCGGAGTTCAGCGCGATGCTCGCCCAGCACGAGCAGCTCCGGCTCGTCTCCCAGCCGAACCTCGGCGGCTCGGGAGGTTACGCGCGCGGCATGCTCGAGGCAGCCGGCGATCCCGGGGCGGCGGTCCTGTTCTCCGACGATGACGCCGTCCTCTCGGCGGAGTCGCTGCGCCGGATGGTGACCTATCAGGCGCTCGCCGCCCGCGCCACCATCATCGGCACCCCGTTGTTCTCCTCGCGCCGCCCCTCCCAGCTGATCACCCACACCGAGACGGTCCGGGCCGAGGTCTTCCAATGGGTCGCGGTCGACAGGATCCGCGGCACGATCGATCTGGACGGCACCACGCCGGCGGACTGGGACTTCCTCTCTCCGCACGGTCAGGCGAATTACACCGGCTGGTGGGGCACCCTGTTCCCGCCGGGGACCGCCTCCGAGCTCGGCCTGCCCGCCCCGCTCTTCCTCAAGTGGGACGACGCCGAGTACGGCCTGCGCGCCACGTCGCACGGATATGACCATGCCGTGCTCCCGGGGACCGCCGTGCATCATCCGCCGTGGACCGCGTACCGCACGCAGATGTCATGGACCGCGCGGGTGCTGCACCGCAATCGCCTCGCGATCGCCGCCGCCTACGGTGCAGGCCGCGGGGTGATCGTCTCCTCGCTGGTGCACCAGCTCAAGCACATCCTCTCCGGGCATCTGCTGACCGCAGAGCTGTGGGAGTCGGGCATCGCCGCGGTGAGCGCCGGGCCGGAGGCGTGGCTGGGCCACGACCTGCCCCGCGCCCGTCGGGAGAGCACGCAGGTCTTCGACCAGTGGCACAGGGAGCACGATGCCTCACTCCTGGTCGCCGCGACCCATGAGGCACCGCTGGCTCTGCTGTGGGGATTGGCGCGTGCGGCGGCACGGATGGTCCTGCCCGACAGGCCCTCGCGCGTCGTGCTCGCGGTGAAGGCCGACGAAGTGCACTGGCGCACCACTCTCGGCGGAGACACGCTGCTCATCACCGACGACGAGGGCACCCCCGAGAGCGCCTTCGTGGTGCGCGGCTCGGCGATGAGGCGCGCGCTGTCCCGCACCGTGCGTTCCCACGCGCGTCTCGCCCGGCACTGGAGCGCTCTGCAGGGACGCTACCGCGACGCGCTCCCCGGCACACGACCGCCGCGTCCTGGGCCGAGCTCTTCGAGACGGCCACCGACGACACGATCGAGAGGACATGATCATGCCGGCACGCGGGAACGCGCTCCAAGCGGCGCGTGCGCAGCACGGGCGGCAAGCTGCTGCGCCGACTGCGGCTGCTGCCCGGCGGCATGCCGGACGGCATCGGGGACGACGCCGCTCTGCAGGACGCAGCCCTCGAGGGCGACATCGTCGTGTACTTCCCGGACACCGGGGACAGCCTCTACCAGCTGCGCAGCTGGTACGGGCCCCTGCTCGAACTGCACCGTGCCCAGGGCGTGACGATCGTGTGCATGGACTCCCGCACCGCCCAGGCGATCCGCGACGAACTCCCCGTCCCCGTGGTCACGATCGCCCTGGACGCCACGCTCGACGCGATCATCCTGCGCAGCGACACCAAGCTGGTGCTCTACGTGAACTACAACCCCTGAACACGGCAGCGCTGCGCTCCCGCTCCGCGATCCACGTCTCGCTGCTGCACGGCGATTCCGACAAGCTCGTCTCGGTCTCCAACCAGATCAAGGCCTACGACTACTCCTTCGTCGCCGGCCAGGCGGCGATCGACCGGCTCGATCGGTACACCACGCTGTTCGACGCGGCGGCGCGCTGCATCCCGGTGGGTCGTCCCTCCCTGGACACCGACCGGACCGAGGTCGCGCCCCGCGCCCATCTCCGGCTGACGGTGCTCTACGCGCCGACGTGGGAGGGCGGGCAGGCTTCGGCCGCCTACAGCTCGCTGTGCACCCACGGCGCGCGCATGGTGCGCTCCCTGCTCGACGCCGGTCTCGACGTCATCTACCGCCCTCATCCGCTCACCGGGGTGAGGGTCCCGGAGTTCGGAGAGGCCGATGCGGAGCTGCGTCAGCTCGTGGAGGCCGCCGGCGGCCTCGTCAGCGCGGATCGCTCCATCCCGCAGGACTTCGCAGAGGCGGATCTGATCCTCTGCGACATCTCGGCGATCGCGAACGAGTGGCTGCCCACCGGGAAGCCGCTGATCATCACGAACCCTTCGGATCCTCACACCCGGGACGCGGCCACGGCGCTGCTCGACACGGTGCCGCGCCTCGCCGAATCCGACAGCGGGCGGACCGGAGCCATCGCTCGCGAGGAGATCGAGCACGACGCGCTGCGCGAGCAGAGGCTCGAACTCGTCGAGTACTACCTCGGCGACATCGCGCCGGGGCGCTCCCTGGAACGCTTCCTCGCGGCGTGCCGCAGGCTGTCCTCCAAGCGCGACGAGCTATGGGAGCGCCTGCAGTCGAATGATGCGCAGCCACCCGGGAACCTCACCTGAGAGCGACCCGCCCCGCCCCGCAGGGACTGCGGCTCCCGCGTGCCGCCCGAGTTCGACGCGTCCGCCTTGTACAGTGAAATGCACATGTCGCCCTGGTGGCGGTCAGATGAATTCGACGGATGCGGTCTCGTCAGTGACTGCTCACGTCACGGCAGAGCCGCCGACCCGCACGAAGGAAACCTCTCTATGTACTCACTCATCCTCCTCAACGGCGGGATAGGCAGCCGCACGGGTGCGAACCAGCCCAAGCAGCTGCTGAAGCTCCGCGGCATCCCGATCCTGGTCTACGCGCTCGTGACCGCAGATCGGGTCGAGCAGATCTCCCAGATCGTCGTGAACTACCCGCCCGACTGGCGCGAGCAGATCGAAGAGGTGCTCGAGGCCTACGCGATCTCCACCCCGGTCACGCTGGTGGAGGCCGGCCACTCCCGGCATTCCTCTGTGGCCGCGATGCTCCCCCACTGCACCAATGACGACGTGATCATCCACGAGTCCGCTCGCCCCCTGGTGCGCGAGCGCGACTTCCGCAACCTCATCGAATCGGACCACAAGAACGTCTCGCTGATGTCGGAGATCTCCTTCACGGTGGCGCCGGTGGACCCGGAGACCGCGGAGGTGACCGGTTCGCTCGACCGCGCACGACTGCGCAACGTCCAGCTCCCGCAGAAGTTCTCGAAGAGCGACCTGCAGGCGGCGCACGACCGCGCTGTCGAGCAGGGCGTCGAGTTCACTGAGGACGCCACCCTGGTGGCCGACAGCGGATATCCCGTCCACTTCATCGACGGTTCCGACGAGAACTTCAAGGTCACCACCAGCACCGATCTGAAGATGGCAGGGTTCCTCCTGCGACCCGAGGAGGACGACGATGAGTAAGACCGCACTCGTGACCGGCGCGTCGCGAGGCATCGGCCTCGAGACCACCCGCCGATTCATCCTGAACCACGACGACATCACCACCGTGGTGATGTTCGCCCGTGATTCGGAGGACTTCGACGACAACGTCGCCGCGCTCGAATCCGAGCTGCCGATCGGCCGCAAGATCGTGCCGTACCGGGTGGACGTGGGCGACCGCTCGGCTCTGAAGAAGGCCGTCAAGCAGGCCTACGACGAGGTTGGCAACATCGACATCCTGATCAACAACGCCGGGTACACGAACCCGGTGCCGCTGCAGCAGGTCAAGATGGCCGACTTCGAGAAGACGATGAACGTGAACCTCTACGGTCCCTTCACGATCGTCAAGACGCTCCTGAACCGGGGCAACCGCTTCGATCTCATCGTGAACATCGCCTCGACCGCCGGCATCAACGGCCGGTCCGGCTGGCTCACCTACTCGGCCTCCAAGGCCGCGGTGATCAACATGAGCCAGGTGATGCGCGAGGAGCTGTCGATCTACGGCACCCGCGTGGTGTGCCTCTCCCCGGCCGCACCGCGACCGCACTGCGCCGCACGCTCGCGCCGGAGGAGGATCCCAGCACGATCATGCAGCCCGAGCACGTCGCTCAGGTGATCTACACGCTGTGCTCCCCGTGGGTCGCTTCATCGACTCGGAGAACATCGTCGTGCGGCAATGACGTGAGGCCGTGCGTCGGCCCCGCGCGCCGGGGCCGACGCGTCGAGAAGGGCGTGTCCCGATCCTGGATCGGGGCACGCCCTCTCTTTCATCAGGCCCACTGCGGCCGGCCACGGCCGACCTCCGCGGGAGCAAGCTCCCTCCGCCGCCGTCTGCGCGAGCGCTCACTTCTTGGGCTGGGGCCTGCCCCTCTTCTTCGGATTCTTGGCATCGACGAACGCCTTGTAGGACCGGCACACTTCGGTCGGATCTCCGTCCATCACCAGCTTGCCCTCGTGGACCCAGAGCACACGCGTGCACATGCTCTTGATCGTCGCCAGGGAATGGCTGACGAGGAACACGGTGCCGGCCGACTGGCGGATCTCGTCCATCCGCG
Organism: Brachybacterium sp. Z12; assembly: GCF_014400405.1. Taxonomy (GTDB): domain Bacteria; phylum Actinomycetota; class Actinomycetes; order Actinomycetales; family Dermabacteraceae; genus Brachybacterium. The sequence goes on from NZ_CP060496.1 coordinate 2,921,876, forward strand.
CCTTGCTCTTGGCTCGGAAGTGAGCATCGCCGGTGGCCAGTGCCTCATCGATCATCAGGATGTCCGGGACCGCCGAGGCGGAGATGGCGAAGCGCAGCCGCGCACCCATCCCCGAGGAGTAAGCCTTCATCGGCAGGTTGACGAACTCACCGATCTCCGCGAAGTCGACGATCTCCTGGTACCGCTCCTTGACCTGCTTGGTGCTGAGACCCAGAGCCAGGGCGCCGATCATGATATTTCGTTCGCCGGTCAGGTCCTTCATGAGCACGGCGTTCACGCCGAGGAGCGAAGGGCTGCTCGCCACATGGACCGTCCCCGCCGCCGGGGGATGAGGCCCGCGATGGCGCGCAGCAGGGTCGACTTGCCCGAGCCGTTCTCGCCGATGATGCCGATGGCCTCACCATGGCGCGCCGCAAAAGTGACCCCCTTGATCGCCTTGACCTCACGGACCGCAGGCTGCTTCGCCCCACGACGCACGAGCCTTCCGAGGATCCCCCAATCCCGCCCGGGCCCGTGCCCGACCTTCTTCGCGCCGAAGACTCTGTAAGTGATGTGCAGGTCGTTGACGAGGAGCGAGAGACGATCCGAGGGGACGGGGAGGACAGGTGGTCCGTCGAGGTCCTCGGGATCCACCTCGAAGTCGACCTCTTCTTCGACATCAGTCACGTCCGTACCTCTCCTCTCCACGCCAGAACACGAGGAATCCGATGATCGCGAACGCCACCGCCCAGCCGATGCCGAACAGCCACATCGTGAGGCTCGGCTCGTAGGCGGGCTCGTTCAGCAGGCAGGAGCGCACCAGATAGAGATAGACGGCGACGGGCTGATACTCGACGATCCATCCCCAGCTGAAGCCTCCCAGGAACCGATCGATCGAGAAGATGACTCCTGAGCCGTACATCAGCACGCGCATGACGTGCGGGAGCAGGTTGTCCAGGTCCGGCGTCATCGCAACCCAGCGGGCCACGAGGAAGGCGCAACCGGTCGAGAAGAGCCAGAGCAGGCCGATGGCCGGGATCGTCAGCAGCCAGTACCAGTCGATGGTCACCTCCCCCGCGAAGGGCAGGAACCCTGAGACGTACGAGACCACGCACATCACCACGACCGTCGGCCCGAGGACGGCGAGCTCCGCGAGGACACCGGCGGTCGGCAGCACGGCGCGCGGGAACTGCACGGACCGCACGAGGTTGAGGTTCTTGTTGATCGAATGGGCACCGGCCATGACGGAGCGTTCGAAGAAGCGGAACATGAACACGCCGCACACGATGAAGGCGATGGTGTTCTCGATGCCTTCTCGACCCACCTGCAGGATGAACCCGAAGATGACCACTAGACCGCGGCGTTCATCAGCGGTGAGAGCACGGTCCACAGCTGTCCGAGGTAAGTGTTCTGGTTCTCGGCGTGGGCTTTGGAGACCGCCAGCACCTTGACGAAGGAGCGCCGGGCCCACAGCTCCTTCACGTACCCGAGCAGGCGCGGCCGCACTCCGATCGGCTCGAGCCCGTTCTCCCTGGCGACGCTCTCCACGTCGGCCTGGGCGAAAGTGCGCTCGAGCGGTTCCGGCGCCGAAGGCACCGCGACTCGTCCTGCCTCACCAGCGGTCAAGACACTGCTCCAATCTCGCCGAGACGAGGCGAACTCAAGAGCCCCGGAGATAGGTTCATGATAGCGACACCCGCATTTCACTCACAGTTCATCGAGTTCGCGCGAGCCACCACTGTACGGCGACCTGATCGCCTCACCCTGCAGCCGTGATCGACTCGGGCCGATTGTGTCTCAGAGGTCACGCAGCGCTTGGACGAGCCCCTCCTGCAGATCGTGCAGCCCGGTCGGCTCTGCGTAGCTCTCGGTGACGGCCTCCAGGACCGAGCTGACGGACGCCGCGCCGCCCGTCGGCTCCACGTACTCGCGATAGCGGTGCTCGCCGGGGTAGGCCGAGTAGTAGTCGTGAAACTTGTACAGCCCGCCCTTGAGCTTGTTGCCCAGCCTGATATGCGCATTGGGGACGCCGAGCGCGTCGGAGAAGATCAGTCCGTGCAGGCTGGAGGAGATCACCGCGTCGCAAGAGGCGATCTCGCGCGCGACCTCCTCAGGGGTCCACGCCACGTTGATCACGCGCACCTCGGGGCCCAGGTCCCGCATCCTCTGGACGACCGGAGACGTGACGTCGTGGTAGTGCGGGATCACTCCCAGCGAGTACCTCTTCTTCACCGGACCGTCCAGGAGCACCGGTGCCAGGATCCCGGGATCGCCGAGCGCGATCGTGCGTGGCGAGAGGTTGTCGACCCGTGCGAGCGTGGAGCGCCCACGCACCGCGAGCGCATCCAGAGGCGCCGGTTCCTCCCCGGCACCTCCGCACGGATGAATCCGCTCCCCCAGACCCGGGGCTGATTGGTCCCCTGCTTCCTGAGGATCATCTGGATCACCGACCCGGCTCCCACGAGGTCACAGCGGTTCGGCGCACCCCAGACGACCCGCCGCCCCGTCAGCCGTTCCACGAGCGGCGGCGTGAGCTCATCGCCGAAATTCAACCGGTGGGGGAACTTCCATCGCCACCAGAAGGTCGAGATCGGCGCGTTCACGCGCGCCACCCCGGACGGTCCGCACCGCTCGAGTGAGCGCCGGACCCACCACAGGCAACGACTTCGCTGCTGCAGCGGCGCGTGCGCGCGGAGTGCTCCTCTGCTTCACGCGACGGGGCGTGAACGGCTTCGCCGCGGAGCGCTCCCGTGTGCGCGTCCCCGGCTTCACGACCACCACGCTGCCGTCCTCGCCCTCGGCGAGTCCGAAGCCTGCAGCCCGGGCCGGCCAGAACTCTGTGCCCACGAACTGCAGAGGGGTGCGGACCTTGTTCAGAGCAGCCGACACCGTCACCGTCGCTCCGATCATCTCCGCAGTGAGCGGGAGACGCAGCCCGAGCAGACGGTCGCCGAGCTGGACTGTCGGCAGCAGCTGCCTGCCTCCGTGCTGCGGGATCCCTTCGAGGTAGCAGAAGTACTCGTCGCTCTCTTTGGGCACGCCGGCCGTCTGCACCAGCATCATCGCTCGCCGATTCTCATCGACCGTGAGTCCCACGCTCCGAGCTCTCGCGGTGTTGCGCAGCAGCAGGCCTCCGCGGTCGATCGAGAGATTCCCGGGGCCTTCCGTGAAGTAGGCGATCAACCGATCCTGCGGCATCGGATCATCCGCAAGGTTGCTGATCCCCTCGGGTTCGACAGAGCGTGCACGCTCGGCCCCGAGCCGCAGCTCCTTCTCGAACTCGCCGAATGCGACGACGGTGAAGAGGTCCCATACGCCGCGGTCCAGACTGCTGTGCTCGGCACTGACCAGGAAGGACGGACCATCCGGCGAGAGCTCCGACGCAGCGACGCTGAAATCCTCGACGGCGCCGGAATGGCGATGGTGGCCGCGGATCCCGAGCCTCTCGGGAGCGCCCTCGAGATCCGCGATCCTCACGGAGGCGGAAACCTGGACCGTCCGACCCTTCACCCTGACGTCCTCGAGCTTCGTGGACATCTTGGGCGGCGCCGTCTCGCGGCTCGCCGCCGGCACGAGGATCTCCAGCTCGGGGGCACCTTGCGCTGGAATGCGCCCTCTCTCCACATCAGCTGACGGTCAGGGTTCTCCACGAAGTACTCGATGGTCGCAGCGAGCCCTTCAAGGTTGTCCGCAGCGAGAAGATCGAGCTTCCAGCGAGTCTCTTCGGGGACGCGACGGCGAAGCTCCTCTGTGTAGAGATGGCCGATCTCGGACCGGAAGATCTCTCCCAGCGACTCCTGCTCCTCGCGCGGCAGACGGAGCCAGCGCCCGTCGAGCACTCGCTTCATCGTCCAGGCGAACGGCCGGCGGAGCAGCGCGTCGCGACGCTCTCCCGGCTCCGTGTACTGCTCGATGGTCTTCGAAAGCCGCACTGCCGTGCGCAGATGCTCGCCGGGGCCGCGAGCCCCGAGCGTCATATTGGTGCCATCGGCACGATGACGGATGAGGTAGTAGTCCTGGTCCGCGAGGACCGAGATCTTCCGGGCATTGAGGTAGACGGCCGCCATGAACGGCTGATCCTCGCCGGTGATCTGGTCCTCAGGGAACCTCAGCCCGAGACTCTCGATGAGGGAGCGACGGATCAGCTTGGTCGGGCCCAAGGTGTTGAAGACGTTGTCCTCGATGAGGTCGGCGTCCTCCACGCTGTGCTTGAACATGCTGGCGGGTGCGTGACGCGCGTCCATGCTCGCGAGCTTGCCGAGAACGACATCTGCTTCGCCCTCGTGCGCAGCCTGCACCATCTTCTGCAACGCATCGGGGGTGAGCTTGTCATCGGAATCGAGGAAGAAGATGAACTCACCACACGCGCACGCCCGATCGCGGGATTACGTCCACCACCCGGAGTCCCGGAATTCTCCTGAGAGATGACGGTGACCCGTGGATCCGAGGCGGCGATCTCGTGGAGAAGTGCCCCGCTCCCGTCCGTGGAGCCGTCATCGACCACGAGGATCTCCAGGAGGTCAGGATCGAGCGACTGCTCCTGCACGGACCGTATTGCATCCCGCACGTAGTGCTCGGAGTTATACACGGGGATGATCACCGAGACGTACAGAGCCATGAACACGGACCTCATCTATCTGGGGCGGCGGCGCGCGGGATGCTTCTGCGGTTCAGCGTCCGTTGCTGAGCGATCGGAGCTTTCTCGCGCCTTTCGGAGGGTAGCACCGGCGCACCGCACAACCCCGGTGGGTGAAGAGGGGCTCAGACTGTGCCGGTGGGCTCCGCCGTAGGCTCCAGATCCTTCACCTCGCCCGGCGCGATCAGGCCGAGTTCCGCCTGTGCGACGTGCACACGCCGATCAGCGTAGGAGTCCCGCGGGATGTCCCCGAGGTAATACGTGGCCCATCGCAGCCGCTCATCGCGACCGGGGTCGGCAGTGAGCAAGCTGTCGAGCGTCTCCTCGAGATGGGGCAATGCCTGCCCTTCGACCACGAGCACATAGGCGGCGCGCGCCATCGGGAACTGCTCGACGAACTCCGCGGCGCCGGTACGAGGCGAGACCATGGCGAGCGGCTTGCCCGAGTGGAGGAAATCTCCCACCACGGCTGAGACGTCGGAGATCATCGCATCCGCCGCATTGAAGCAGTCGGTCACGCTCATCTCCTCCTCCGCGAGCGCCCCGAAGAGATGCTCGCGACCGGTTGACGCCGCGTCTGCCGCGAGCATCTCCCGGATCTCCTCGCACGCTGCCTGCAGCTCCGGCGAGCGCGAGCTGTAGGGGTGCGGGCGGAACACCACGCGACACCCACGATCGAGCAGGCCGCGGACGATCGCGGGCCCCGCCAGCAGCGAGGAGTAGTTGGTCTCGGCCTGGTACCCGGCCCACGTGGGCGCATACAGCACCGCGTGGTCCCGGAGCTGCCCGATCGGCCCCCGCTCCGCCTCGACGTGTTCGACCTGAGGACGGCCCACGATGCGGAACATGTCCTCCGGCATCGACACCCCGAACTTCTCGAAGCGATCGATCGCCGCCTGCCCCGCAACGAAGTCGAGGTCGTACATGCGGATCACCGGGGTGGCGCTCGAGGCCTTGTCGGACTCCCCGTGCAGCAGCTGGATGTGGGTGAGCTGCGAGTAGCGCACCATGTGGTTGTTGCGCATCGCGTTGTTCACGTAGAACACGCCGCGCAGGGTGGGCACGATGAGGTCGTCGAGGTCTGTGAGCGAGCGCCGCAGCAGCACCGGATGCTCGGTCGCCGCGGCCAGCTGGTGGAAGGTCGGCACCGTGCGCACCACCAGTGCGAAGGGGACTCCGAGCCGCTCCAGGTAGGGCAGCCACATCGTCACCTGGAAGGCGGAGCGAGGCGGCGCGTGCCAGTAGACGTAGAAGACGGGCTGCATCTGCTCCAGGAGCTGCGGGAGCCCCGCCTGGAATCTGCGACGGTCCTGGATCCTGCGCATGACGTCGATGAGGGCGGCCAGGCCGATGCCGAGCGAGATGATCACGAGCAGCGCGGCGGCAGGGATCAGGAGGCTCGGCGCGACGGCGGCGGCGACCAGGACGGCCACTCCCAGCACGTTCACGGGGAAGACCCACCCGTAGGGGAAGGCGGCGCTGTTGCGGACCTTTCGATCAGGGAGGTTCGCGGCGTAGGGGACGGCGAGAGAGGAGAGCGACCGCAGGAGAGGCTCCTGCGCGAGCGCCAGGACGGCGAGCACGAGGACGATCATCACGGCGCCGTCGAGCTCCGCGCGGACGTACAGGTGGGCAACGGCCGTGGCGAGCAAGAGATAGCGGGCGGTGATGTACCGGCCGGCGCCACCGATGTCCCGAGGGATCGTCAGCAGTGTGTGACGCTGGCGCCATCCGATGAGCAGCAGCGTCACCAGCGGCAGGAGCAGTGCTCGACGGTCCCCGCCGGACGCCAGCATCACCACAGGTGACAGCGCTGCGAGGACGTTCACGACCAGCGGCCACAGGGAGAGCACCTCAGCCATCTTCCGCATACCGATCGCGGTCATGACACCTCGCCTCTTATCTTCGGGACCAGCGGACTCCGACCGGTGCAGGTCCGCGCCCGACTGTTGAAGGATCCTGACATGATCCGGTCCGGGCGCGCGAGCTGCATCAGCGCCTCGGGCGGCGCACGCCCAGCCGCCGGGCGATGGCACGCACCGTGCGCTTGCCTCCATCTGCCGCGGCGGACAGCACTGAGCCGCCGACCTGCGTGCGGGGAATGGAGACGGCCTCGGGGATCGTCAGCACCACGTGCCCGATGTCGTCCTCCACCTTCAGCCAGCGCGTCTCGCGGCCGCTTCCGTCCTGCAGGGACAGTGCGAACAACCCCTCCCCCGCCGGGATGAGGGGGACCGGTTCGCCGTCGCCTCCGGCGGCCTCGTCCGCGTGCACGGAGGCCCGCAGCGAGTGCGTGCTGTCAGCAGCGAGCAGCACCACGCGGTGACCGGTTCCGGTGCTCAGGGTGGTGAGCACTCGGGCATCGGGGCCTGACCGCTCGAGCAGCGTGTACCCGATGTCGAGGGACACGTTCCCGAAGCCCTGGGTGTAGTAGACGGTGCCGATCTCCCGCTGGCCGGTCCCGTCGGTCAGGCGGTGGCGTCGCTCGATGATCTCCTCGGAGCGGAGCCTTCCGAGCCGGTTCACGAGCTCCTCGGAGCCGTAGCGGTGGACGACGGAGATGTCCCAGACCCCCTTCTCGAGCCGGTCCGCATCGATCTCGGCCCGGAGCTCGAGGGCACGGCTGCCATCCCGCAGGATCTCGCGCGCCTCGCCCGCCCACTGGTCGGACCAGTCCTCCGTCCCTCGTCTCTGCACGCGGAGCGCCACGGCATCGGGCGGCGCCATGCACCCCTTGACCCTCGCGCTCGCGACGAGGCGGGCCCGGGAGCCCTCCACGGCCAGGCTCTCGAGCCGCACCATCCCGGTGACGGTGACATCGCGGAGCAGCTCCGCGCCGATCTCCTGGGCCAGCTCGGGGGCAGGTCGAGATGGAATCCGGTCTCGTCATGCGTGAGCCTCTCCTTCCCCCGCCCTTCTCCCACGTGATGAGGCGGCGCAGCACGGCGGTGCGGCCGTCGAGGGCGAGGCGGACCTTGACCTTCTCGAGCGGACCGAGGTGAGCGGCGGCGGCCGGCGTATAGACGGGAGTGAGCGCTTGTGCGATCTCTGCGACCACCGCCTCCTGCTTCTCCTCCTCGAGGTCCAGGAAGCGCGGATGCAGCGATTTGCGCAGCGCCCCTCGGATCGGGCGCCGCAGGATCCCGTCCCGGAGCGTGCCGGGTTCCGAGAACTGGACGATGACCTCGATGCACGCAGCGAGCAGCTGCGCGTAGTCCCAGGCGCTGCGCGCGGAGGAGGTGACGTTCTTGCCGTCGTCCCGCTTGCGGATCAGCACGAAATCGCGGTCCGCTCGCACGCTGATCTTGTCCGCCGCCAGGTAGCAGGCGAGCGTGAACGGCTGGTCGGAGCCGACGCGCAGGTGCGTGGGGTTGTGAGCACCGGTCTTCGCCACCAGATCGGTGCGGAAGAGCTTGATCGCGGTGAGCGAGTTGTACAGCTTGTCGGCGACGATGTCGGCATCCGCGACGGTGCGATGGAACATCGAGCTCGGCGCATGGCGGCCGTTGAGCCCGGCCATCTTCGCCAGGACGATGTCCGATCCCTCCTTCTCGGCGTAGGCGGCGAGATCGCCGAGCGCGCCCTCCGTGAGGACATCGTCCGCACCCACGACGAAGAAGTACTTCCCTCTCACCGCGGCGATGCCCTTGTTGCACGGATCCGCGGGGCCGCCGGAGTTGGGCTGGTCGATGAGACGGTAGTTGGGGTGGCGGGCCGCGTACTCGGCGAGCAGCTTCTCGGAGCCGTCATCGGAGCCGTCGTTGACGAGGACGACCTCGAGCTGCGACTCGTCCAGCCCCTGCGCCGGGAGGGCGTCGAGCGTCTCCCGGAGATAGGGCATCGCGTTGTACACGGGGATCACGAGGGAGACGAGCGGTGTCCCGGAGGTGGTCTGCTGCATGCTTCTTCCTGGAGGTCGCATCGGCTGAGGTCGACGGGGGCCGTTCGCGGCAGTCTAACCACGGGGTATCGCACCGATCCGGTGCGGCAGGCCTGGAGCTCAGCCGAGAGCGGGGCTGATCTGCTCCCACAGCGGCGGGGCGAGCTTCGCGCTGAAGGTCGCGGTGAGGTGGTGCCCATCGCGATAGACGAGGGTGTTCCCGATGATCATCGGGCAGGTCTCGTCATTGCAGAGATAGGGCGTCAGGTCGAGATAGCGGGCCCCGGTCGCGTCGGCCGCCGCCCGCTCGGCCCGGATGATGTCCGGGCTGAACGCCGAGGAGACCGGTGCCGCGCATCTCCCAGCGTCCTCGAGATCATCCGAGAGGCACACTGCCGGGGTCTCGGCTCGATGGGGGACGTCGGCGAGCACGGCCACCTCGGGCCCGTCGACCGCCTCGACGGTCGACTCCATGCCGGACTGCCACTGCGCGGCGAAGTCATCGGCACCGCCCTCCAGCTCGGGTTCGGCGGCCCCGTAGTTGGCCAGCAGCACGAGATCGGGGTCCTCGTCGCCGATCCGCTCCAGCACACCTTCGCGCCACTGATCGCATTGCGTATACGCGAGCCCGTCCAGCAGCAGCGGCAGATCCGCCGACGGGCAGGAGCTCTTCGTGTTCGTGTCCAGCCGGATCTTCCCCTCCTGCGCCAGCTGCGCGAGCGCCGGATACCAGGAGGCCGCGTGGGAGTCGCCGAACAGGAACACCAGCGGCGCATCGGGGTCGTCGCCGATCTGGCATCCGCTGGAGTCCGTGCTGGCCTGCGAGCGATGGCACCCGTCGTCGTAGATCGTGGGGTTGTCGGAGTCCGCTTCCTCGAGGGAGGGCTGGAGGTTCGCGGGGACGAAGCCGGTGCCCGCCGGTTCTGCGGTGAGCCCGTCCGTCTCCTCCGCGGTGCGGTCTGTCGCGGTGTCCTGCTGGGCCGTTCCCAGATGCACGGCGCCCGCCGTGGCGATCAGGCTCAGCGAGGCGGCCGCGGCGGCGGCACCGGTCAGCAGCGGGGTCCGTTCCCGGAGCACGTGCCAGCCGATCACGGGGCGTTCGACGACGCGGTACAGCAGCCAGGCGAGCGGGATGGCGACCGCGCCGAGCAGGAGCCGCACCCCGAGCGAGAGCGGCTCGTCCTGCCCCACCGCGACCTGCGGGATCACCTGCAGCGGCCAGTGGACGAGATAGAGCGAGTACGAGATCGCTCCGATGAACTGGCAGGGCTGCAGGCTCAGCAGGCGGTTGAGGTGCAGGTTTCCGGGCGCGGTCCCGCCCACGAGCAGCAGCACGGTCGCGGCCACCGGCAGCGCCGCCGTGTAGCCAGGGAACGGCGTCGATGCGTCGTACAGCAGCGCGGTGACGACCAGGGCGGCCATACCGACCCACGACAGCAGCCCCGTCGCCGGCCGGCGCAGCCATGCGGCCCCGGTGCGCAGCAGGAACGCCGTCAGCGCGCCGGCACCCAGCTCCCACGCCCGTGTGGGCAGCGAGAAGAACGTCCACGACGGGGAGACGCCCATCCAGAGCACGCAGGCGAGGAAGGAGGCGAGCGTCAGCGCTGCGGTCACCCACAGCAGGCGCCGCTCGCTGCGGCGGCACAGCCAGAATCCGAGCGCGAGCAGCGCGGGCCAGAACAGGTAGAACTGCTCCTCGATCCCGAGCGACCAGTAGTGCTGGAACACCGACGGGCTGGTCTCGGCGAGATAGTCCGTGCCGTCGATCGCGAACAGGACATTGGGAAGGTAGAGCGCGGTGGCGACAGCCCCTTGACCACCTCGGACATGAGTAGCGGCGGCATCCACAGCCATGCCGCCACGGCGGTCAGCGCGGCGACCAGCAGCGAGGCCGGGAGGATGCGGCGTGCCCGCTTGGCATAGAACCTGCCGAAGGAGATCCGGCCCTCCGCCTCGAGCGATTCCAGCAGATGGGTGGTGATCAGGAATCCCGAGACCACGAAGAAGACGTCCACTCCGACGAACCCGCCGGACAGCGTCCCCACCCCCGCGTGGTAGAGGACCACGAGCAGCACGGCGATGGCGCGGAGGCCCTGGATATCCGGGCGGAAGCTCGCCTTCCGCCCGGCCCGGGGCCCGCTCTTCGATTCGGCGACAGCAGTCACGCAGCTCCTGAGATATGACGAGTCACGGAGTGTAGCGGCCCGCTGGTGTTTGAGAGCCTGCCCCTCAGTTCTCCGGCCGCCCCTGCCGCCAGTACCCCATGAAGGAGACCTGCTTGCGGTCCAGCCCCAGCTCGCTGACCAGGTGCCGGCGCAGGGTCTTGATCAGGCCGGCCTCCCCCCGCGAGCCAGGCGTAGAAGGCACCGTGCCCGGTGGTGGTCTCCCACAGGATGGTCTCGTCGACGTCCACGTCCTCGAGCTCCTCGCGCAGCGCCGCGTCAGTACCGTCGGCCGCCTCGGGCCCGTCGGCCGCGGCGTCCCGGAACGCCTGGGCGTTCTCGCTCATCAGGCTCCGCACAGCGGCGTCGAGCAGCTCCCCATGGGGGCGTCCCTCGCGGGGCAGCCAGGTGACCTGCACCCCGGAACGGGTCAGCAGCTCCTGCGCGTCACCGGCCTCGGGCACCTCGAGCAGGGCGTGCCCGCTGATCGAGGCGGGCAGGGCCTCGAGGATCGAGCCGACGGCGGGCACTGCGGTCTCGTCCCCCACCAGCAGCACGGTGCGGGCGGTGCCGGGGCGGAACTCGATGCCGCCGTACTCGGGGCCCACCAGGTGACGGTTCGGTCCGAGCATCGAGATGGTGTCCCCCAGCTCCGCGTCCCGTGCCCAGCGCGCGGCGACGCCCTGGCCGGGCACCTCGACGGGATCCAGATGCAGCACGACGTCGATGTCGATCTCGGGGTGTGCGGAGAGGTTGCCCGGATGGCCGGCGGCACGCTGCTCGCGCACGGTGTAGGTGCGCATCCAGCCGCGGTCCGCCGGGTCGATCTGCAACCAGCTGCGGTACCACTCGGCGTGCGCGGCAGGGTCGAGCATTCCGTCCGGACGCACCGCCACGAAATGGTCGGCGCTGGCCTCGGGCCCGGGGACGATCAGCTTCACCCGCAGGTCCAGCGGGTGGGAGCACGTGCCGAAGTGCTCGAGGTCGGGGCTGGTGAAGGTGAACCGCACCAGGGACGGGCCCAGGGGCGGCGCGCGGCGACGGTGAGCTCGAAGGCGAGCATGCTCGAGTGCTCGAGGGCTGGCACCAGCTCGGTCGCGGGCGCGGTCTGGGTCGTGGTGGACACGGGGTCCTCCTCATGTCGGTGGGGGCGTCGGTGCGGTCCCTGCCCAGGGGCAGGACCATCGGGGTGCCGGTGACGGGGTCGGGGGCGATATGGGCGTCCAGGGCGAAGACCTCGTGGGCCATCTGCTCGGTGATGACCTCGGCCGGGGAGCCCTGGGAGTGGATCTCGCCGGCGCGGACGGCGACCAGGTGATCGGCGTAGCGGGCGGCGAGGTTGAGGTCGTGCAGCACGATGCCGACGGTGGTGCCGCGCTCGCGGTTGAGGTCGCGGACCACGTCGAGGACCTCGAGCTGATGGGTGACGTCGAGATAGGTGGTGGGCTCGTCCAGCAGCAGCACCTCCGTCTGCTGGGCGAGAGCCATGGCGATCCACACCCGCTGGCGCTGCCCGCCGGAGAGCTCCTCGAGCAGCCTCCCCTGGAGCTCATCGGTGCGGGTGGCGGTGAGCGCCTCGGCCACGGCCCGCTCATCCTGCTCGCTCCACTGCGGGAACAGCCCCTGATGGGGAAGCGGCCGCGGGTCACCAGCTCGCGCACGGTGACGCCGTCGGGGCGACCGGGGTCTGCGGGAGCAGGCCGAGGCGGCGAGCGAGCTCCTTCCCGCGCAGGGAGTGCAGGTCCCGGCCGTCCAGCAGCACGCTGCCGCTGCGGGGGTGAGCAGCCGCGACATGCCTCGCAGCAGGGTCGACTTCCCGCTGCCGTTGGCGCCGACGATGATCGTGATCCGCTCTTCGGGCAGCGCGAGGCTGAGGTCGTGCACGACCTCCCGGCGGTCGTACGCCAGGTGCAGGTGCTGGGCTTCGATCAGTGCCATCGGGGTTAGGTCACCTTCCGGTTCCGGAGGTCGGGGTGCGGGTGAGCATCCACAGCAGGACGGGGGCGCCGAGCGCGCCGGTGACCACCCCGGCGGGAAGCTCGGTGCTCCCGAAGAGGTTCTGGCCGGCGATGTCGGCGAGCAGCACGATCACGGCGCCGACCACGGCGGCCAGCGGGAAGCTGGGACGTCCCGCGAGCATCCGCGCGATCGGTCCGGCGAGGAAGGCGACGAAGGAGAGCGGGCCGGTGACCGCGACGGTGAGAGCGCTGAGGGTCACGGCGACCAGGATCAGGGCCACGCGGGTGCGGGGCACCGGCAGGCCGAGGCTGGTGGCGGTGTCGTCGCCCAGCTGCAGGATCCGCAGCCGCACCACCAGCAGGGCGAGGGCGGGGATCAGCACCGCCAGGGTGATCGCCAGCACCGCCGCCCGATCCCAGGTGGAGGTGGACAGCGAACCGATCATCCAGTGCATCGCATCGCCCGCGGACTGCAGCGAGAGGCGGGTCAGCAGGTAGGAGATGAGCGCGCCGAGGGCGGCGGCGAATCCGATGCCCACCAGCACGAAGCGGTTGTCCACGGCGCCAGCGCCTCCCGGCCTGCCCACGCCTCCCACGCTTCCCATGCCGGCCACGAGCAGCAGGAGCACTGCCGTGCCCAGCCCTCCCAGCAGCGCGAACCAGAACAGGGCGCGGCCGTCGGCCTGGAAGAACGCCATCGCGATCACCGCCCCGGCGGAGGCGCCGAGCGTCACGCCGATGACGTCGGGGCTGGCCAGCGGATTGCGGAGCATCGTCTGGAACACGGTGCCGGAGAGCCCGAAGGCGACGCCCGCCAGCAGTGCGACCACCGCGGTGGGCAGCCGGTGGTCCATCACGATGAAGGAGATGCCGGGGATCTGCTCGCCGCCGATCACCCGCAGGGCGAGGTCGAGCGGGACCATCGGGGTGCCCACGAGCACCCGCACGGCGATCAGCCCGAGCAGGATCAGTCCGGTGCCCGCTGCGGTGAGGGCGGTGCGGCGGGTGCGTGGGCGCAGTGCCAGGGTGTTCACAGTCCCACCTGCCGTCGGCTGCGGATGAGGAGCACGAAGACGGGCACGCCGATCAGCGCGGTCATCACGCCCACCTGCACCTCGGCGGGTGGGGCGATCACCCGCCCGGCGGTGTCGGCCAGCAGGATCAGCACCGGCCCGCCCAGCAGGCACAGCGGCACGATGCGGCGGTAGTCCCCGCCGACGAGCAGCCGGGCCGCGTGTGGGACCACCAGGCCCAGGAAGCCGATGGGGCCGGCCAGCGCCACGGCCGCGCCGCACAGCAGGATGATCGCGACCCCCAGCAGCACCCGGGCCCGGCCGACCTTCACGCCGAGGCCCACTGCGGCGTCGTCGCCGAGGGCGAGGGCGTTGAGCACGCCGGTGGCGAGCACGATCACGACCGCTCCGATCGCCATCAGCACCCCGACCCCCGCGATATCGGTGAGGCTGCGGGCGCCGAGGGTGCCCACCTGCCAGAAGCGCAGCCGGTCCAGAGAGGAGTCGTCGACCATCACCAGGGCGTTGACCACGGAGCCGAGCCCGGCGGTCAGCGCGGCGCCGGCCAGGGCGAGCTTGACGGGGTGGCCCCCTCGCGCCCCAGCGAGGCGACCGTGTAGACGGCGACGGTCCCCAGCGCCGCCCCGAGCAGGGCGAGGACCATGAACTCGGCCACGCGGGAAGCATCGGCCAGATACACCCGATCACCACCGCGGTGGTCGCCCCGGCGTTGATCCCGAGGATCCCGGGGTCGGCGAGCGGGTTGCGGCTCATGCCCTGCATCGCGGCGCCCGCCACGGCCAGTGCCGCACCGACGGCGACCCCCGCGACGGTGCGCAGCAGGCGTGCGTGGATCACCGCGTGGTCCGCGAGGGTGCCGTCAGGGGAGCGCAGCGCCTCCACCACAGTGGTCGGGGAGACCGTGCGGGCCCCGACCATGAGGGAGAGCAGGCACGCGATCGCCAAGGCGAGGAGGCCGCCGGCGAGCGCGAGCGCGGTGGAGCGACGCACCGTGGGCGGTCAGCCGCGCACGCTCTGCGCGACCTCGACGACCGTGGGCACGAAGTGCTCCAGGGCCCAGGGCAGGCTGAGCGCGTTGGCGGCGGAGATCGACAGTGTGAGGTGATCGTCGTCGGTGAGCACGACGCCACCGGCGTCGACGGCGGGGATCTGGGCGAACAGCGGGTCCGCCTGGAAGTCGTCGATGGAGCTGCCGGGCGCGGCCCAGGTGTAGAAGAGGTCGGAGTCCAGCTCGTCGGCCCGCTCCGAGGACCACTCGAGGTAGAAGTTCTCGGCGTCCTCGGTGTTCTCCGTGACCACCTCGGCCTGGGTCATGCCGAGCGCGGTGAAGAACCGGGGGCGGGTGTCCTCGCCGACGTACAGGGCGATGGAGCTGTCCGCCAGGCCGAGGGTGCCGGCGATGAACGTGGCGCCGGCGACGGCGGGGTTCTCCTCGCCGACGGCGGCGAGGTCCGCGCTGATCTGCTCGGCGAGGGTCGCCGCCTCCTCGGAGCGTCCGGTGGCGGCACCGACGGCGGCCAGGGTGTCCTCCCAGGAGGCGGTGTAGTTCGGGGCCAGCGGGCCGATCGTCGGGGCGATCCGGGTCAGCTGGTCGTACTCCTCCTGGGTGACGCCGGAGTAGGCGGCGATGATGAGATCCGGGGTCAGCGCCGCGATCTCGTCGTAGTTGATGCCGTCGGACTCGTCGTACTGGGTGGGCGCGCCGTCGGTGTCCCAGCCGGCGCCGAGCTCCTCGAGCTTCGTGTCGATCCAGTCGGTCGAGCCGTTGCCGTTGCCGCCCCAGGTCACCGTCGGCATCCCGATCGGCACCAGGCCGAGGGCGAGCATCGTGTCGGCATTGACCCAGGAGACGGTCGCGATGCGGACGGGCTCCGCCTCGATCACGGTCTCGCCGTAGAAGTGGGTGACGGCGGCGTAGTGATCCCCGGCCGCGCCGCCCCCGTCGGCACCGCCGTCGCCGGCGCTCCCGGAGCAGGAGGCCAGGGCCGGGGCGGCGAGCACGGACAGCGCGACGAGCGTGCGGCGGGAGAGGTTCACAGCGGGTCCTCCAGGATCGAGGCCACCGAGGATCGGTGGTTAGGCGAGCCTGACCTTATTCCGCGACGCCGGTGGTGCGCAATTGTCGTCCAGGACGAGATCCTCCCCAGCACCGCGCTCAGGCACGACAGAAGGGCAGGAAAGCGACCCAGATCACCCTCGGATCGCCCAGAATCACCCGGAATCACCCCAGAGGCCCCGGACCGGCCCTCGCGGCCGGTCCGGGAGCAGCTCACTTCCGGCGGTCGTAGGCCGCCTGCTGGATCTCGAGGAATTCCGTGAGTCCGATGTTCTCGAGCGTCTCGACGAAGCTGTCCCACTCCGACAGCGGCAGCT
The DNA here is from genome assembly GCF_014400405.1 of Brachybacterium sp. Z12. Lineage (GTDB taxonomy): Bacteria > Actinomycetota > Actinomycetes > Actinomycetales > Dermabacteraceae > Brachybacterium. Next base: position 2,937,898 of record NZ_CP060496.1, read on the forward strand.
GGCCGGTGATGAAGCCGCTGCGGGACTCGTCGAGGTACTTGCCGATCTCCGCGCCGACGGTGCCGAGCACGTCGGATTCCTCGGGCGTGAAGGTGAACGCGGACCAGACCTCCTTGAGCGCGTAGGGCTCCATCGCCTTCGAGCTCTCGACCGCCTGCGGCGAGCTCTCGACCCCGCCGAACCACCGCTCGGTCACCCATCCCGGGTAGCTGCCTCCCATGAAGATCGAGTGGGGCTTGAGCCCGTCGTCGACGGACTGGCCCTCGGTGATCTCCGGCAGCAGGCGGTACTCGCCGTCGACCTCCTCCCAGCTGTCCCCCTCGTTGCCCAGGAAGAACTGGCGTGCTCCCTCCTCGCTGTACCAGTAGTCCATCCAGCGGGCCAGGGCGACCGGGTGCTCGCAGCGGTCGGTCATCACGAAGTGGCCGATCGAGGCGAGCTCAGAGCGCACCGCGTGCCAGACCGGCGTCTCCCCGCTTCCCGGGTCAGCGGCGGGACGACCACGTAGTTCTCGCCCTCCTCCCCGAAGTAGCCGGCAGGTGCCGCGGTGGAGCAGGCGGAGATGATGCCCTGGCTGCCCTGGGCGGTGAAGGTGGCACGGTCCGAGGAGAAGATCTCCGCCGGGATCAGGCCCTTGCTGTACAGGCGGCTCAGGTACTCCATCATGTCGCGGTAGCCGTCGGAGACCGGGAAGTAGCGGATCGCCCCGGTGTCCGGGTCGAGGTCGATCTGCCCCGCCGCCGTGCCCTGGTTGGCCACGCCGAACGCTCCGTAGAGAGTCGGGTAGGTCTCCCCGAGGTTCACGGGATCGGTGAGCCCGATGGCGCCGTCCACCGTGTTGACGGCCTCCTCCAGGTAGGCCTCGAACTCCTCGGTGGTCTGCGGCACCGCCATCCCGAAGCGGTCCAGCCAGTCCTGGCGGGCCCAGAGCTTGAACATGTAGCGCAGGCCCAGCGAGTTCGGGTCGTAGACCTGGGGGTGGAGTAGATGTTGCCGTCGGGGAAGGTCAGGCCCTCCCTGATCTGGGGGCTCTCCTCCATGAGGGCGGTGAGGTTCGGCATGTAGTCCGCCAGCAGGTCGTTCAGCGCGATGAAGGTGCCGCGCTCGCCGTAGGTCGCGATGTCGCCGGTGCCGACGCCGTTGCGGTAGAAGGCGCTGGGATAGTCACCGCTGGTCAGGGCGAGATTCCGTCGCTCGGCCGTCCCATCCTGCGGGACCAGGCCGAAATCGATGTGGACGTTCGTGAGCTCCTCGGTCGCCTTGATCGAGGTGACCTCGTTCCAGTCCTCGGCGGTGGTGGAGGGGCGTGCGCTGAGGAAGTCGATCGTGATCTTCTCGTCGGCGATCGGCATGCCCTCGGCGTTGATGTTGTCGTCGAGGTTCTCGATCTTGTCGAGGGTTTCGGAGTCCTCCCCGCCGGCACCGCACGAGGTGAGAGCGGCGGTTGTGGCGAGGGCGGCCCCGGTGGCCAGGGCGGTGCGACGGGTGAAGGGTCGGAGGGTCATGCTGAGGGGTTCCTTTCAGGGGTGGGACTGGGACAGATCTGGGGGACGGTCCGGTGCAGGCACCAGGCCGAGGCGGCGAGGGGGACGCTGACACCGCACACGGGCAGCAGCCCGGGCACGCCGGCGGCGATCAGCAGGAGCGGCCAGGCGATCACCGCGACGAGCAGGGCGAGCGTCAGCAGCGGTCGCATGACGCCGACCGCGAGCGCGGCGGTGAAGACCGTGGCCAGGCGCGGTGCGGGGCCGTCGTCGTCCTGCCCGGCGATCCAGAGCAGGTGCGGCATCAGCACGATCATCAGGAGCAGTCCGAGCAGCGCCGGGCCCTGCGTGAGGGCGGCCGGGATGGGCGGCAGCGTGCGGGAGAGCCACCAGCTGGACAGCAGCGCCCCGCACAGGGCGAGGGCCAGCAGCGTGGTGGCGTTGGCGATCATCCATCCGCGCTTCCAACGTCGCCACATGGTGCGGCCGACGGGCAGGTCCGTCTCGCCCTGCATCCAGCGCCGGGACACGTCGTGCGCGGCGAGGGTGGCGGGGCCGATCCCGAGGACGATGCCGCCGGCCGCGGTGAGCGCGAGCCAGCAGGCGTTCAACCACACCAGTCGCACCACCCACTGCAGGACGCCGTCCAGACGCGTGATCATCGGGGGCTCACCCCTTGACCGATCCGATGAGCACGCCCTGGGTGAAGAAGCGCTGCAGGAAGGGGTAGACGATCAGCAGCGGGAGCGAGGCGACGATCATCGTGGCGTACTTGATCAGCGAGGCCAGGCGCTGCTGCTCGATGAGCGAGCCAGCCTCCCCGGCTCCGCTCTGCGAGGTCTCCTGGGAGACCACCAGCAGTTCACGCAGCACCAGCTGGAGGGTGTACTTGTCCCGGTCCGAGAGGTAGATGAGGGCTCTGAAGTATTCGTTCCACAGGCCGACGCCGTGGAACAGGGCGAGGGTCGCGATGATCGGTGCGGACAGCGGGATCGCGATGCGCAGGAAGATCTGGATGTCGCCGGCCCCGTCGACGGTCGCCGCCTCGGCCAGCTCCTCGGGGACGCTCTGGGTGAAGAACGCGCGGCCGACGAGCACCGACCAGGCGCCGGCGGCGCCGGGGACCACCACGGCCCAGATCGTGTCGAGCATCCCCAGATCCTTGACCACCAGGTAGGTGGGGATGAGGCCGCCGGAGAACAGCATCGTGAACAGGATGTACCAGGTCACGGCGGTGCGGCCGGCCATATTCCGCCGCGAGAGCGCGTAGGCGCATGGCAGCACGAGCAGCAGGTGCAGGGCGACTCCCACCAGCGTGTAGACGACGGTGTTGCGGTACCCGACCCAGATGGATCCCTGGGCGAACACCCTCGCGTAGCCGTCCAGGTTCAGGTCGACGGGCCAGAGCCACACCCGGCCGGTCTCGACCGCGTGCGGGTCGCTGACGGAGGCGATGAGGACGAACCAGAGCGGGTATCCGATCACGAGGACGACCACGATCAGGAAGGCTGTGTTGAGCCGGTCGAACCAGCGGTCATCGTGCGAGGTGAGACGGCTGTGACGGCGGCTGCGGCGCACGGTGTCGGAGGCGGAGGAGGCGGAGGTGGAGGAGGTCATGAGCTCACCACAGGCTGTTCTCTGAGTACCGGCGGGCGAGCTGATTGACGCCGACCAGCAGGATGATGTTGATGACGGAGTCGAAGAGACCGACCGCTGCTGCGTAGCTGTACTGGCCCTCGAGCAGCCCGGTCTCGTAGACGAAGGTCTGGATGATGTCCGAGGCTTCGGCGTTGAGCGAGTTGTTCATCAGCAGCGCCTTCTCGAAGCCGACCGCCATGAAGCTGCCGAAGTCGAGGATCAGCAGGATCACGACGGTGGGCATGATCGCCGGGATGTTGACGTGCCGGATCCTCTGCAGGCGGTTCGCACCGTCGACCTGGGCGGCCTGGTGGAGCTCGGGGTTAACCCCGGCCAGCGCCGCGAGGTAGATGATCGTGCTCCAGCCCAGCGACTGCCAGACGCCGGACCACACGTACAGGTGTCGGAACCAGCCCGGATCCTGCATGAACTGGATGGGCTCGAGGCCGATCAGCTCGATGACGTGGTTGATCAGTCCGGTGCGCGGGTCCATGAAGGCGAACAGCATGCCCACGACGACCACGAGCGACACGAAGTGGGGCGCGTAGGTCAGGGTCTGGGCGAAGCGCTTGAAGACGTGGTTCTTCACCTCGTTCAGCGCGAGGGCCAGGATGATCGGCAGCGGGAAGAGGAGCAGCTGGTAGAGGCTCAGGACCAGCGTGTTCCGCAGCAGGCGCCAGAAGTAGTAGGAGTCGAAGAAGCGCTCGAAGTGCTCGAAGCCGACCCAGCTGCTGCCCCAGATGCCGTCGGAGGCGATGAAGTCGCGGAACGCGATCTGCGCGCCGTACATCGGGACGTAGTTGAAGATCAGGAAGAAGAGCACGGCGGGCGCGACGAGCACGTAAAGCTGCCAGCTGCCGCGCAGCGCGCGCTTGGCCCGGCGGCGTCGCGACGCGGCGCGCACGGGCGTCCGATCTCCGATGGGCGGCGATTCGGGCGCGGCGCCGGGGGCGGAGACCGCCGGTGGCGCGGTCATCGGGCGGGGCCTGTCACGGTGCTACCTCCTGCTCGGCGCTCGGTCTGCGAGCGCACGCTTCTGTGGCTGACAGCAGGTGATGTGAGCGCTCCCACGGTGCGACGGCATGAGGCGCGAAGTGTTCTCACGTGATGACCCCGGGGGCGTGCGTGGAGAGCACGCACTGCCCCGCGTTCGGGGCAGGCGCGTCTCTTTGACCTGCTGCAACAGTTATTCCACGGCACGGTCGGCACGACAAGAGGGTTTTATGAAATGGCCTTTCATATACACCCGATGTTCATCGTCGACCCGGCTCGCGGGAACGCCGGGGCCCTGCTCCGGGCACGACGGAACGGGCGTCGATCGCAGGCTCGACGGCCGTATCGACACCGGGAAGCAGGTCAGCGCAGCGGATCAGCAGGACCGCTGCGACACGCCCGACCGACCGACGGGTCAGCCCTCGGTGTCGGCGTCGCCATTCGCAGAGTCCTGCGCAGGGTCGTCCTGCGGGTCCTCGAGACCGCTCACCCCGGCCTCGCGGTAGAGCGCGATGAATTCCCGTGCGGTGTCGGGGCCGATCATCAGTCGCAGCACCGGGGAGACCTCGAAGTCGTCGCCCTGCTCGTCCAGCAGTCCGGCGCGCTGGATCTTCGCGATCGAGGCGCGGACCTCCTTGGCGAAGCCGGCCTCGTCGGTCGAGGTGGTGCGCCGATAGGCGGCCAGCGCCTGCCAGCTCCGCCTCGGAGACCACGGTGCGCTGCCCCCGCGAGGACTGGGTCAGCAGCATCTGCCGCAGGACCAGCATCAGCACTGAGTCCAGGCGGTTCATGCCGGTCAGGCGGCGCAGCAGCTTGGGGGCGTCGGGGTCCTCCTCGCTCTGGCGCACGAAGGCGACCTGGGCGTCGTCATCGACGATCAGCTCGAGGAAGAGATCCGCGAGTCGGGCTTCGAGCGCGGCGCGGTCACGCAGCAGCTGCGCGTACCGGGCGCCGTCGCGGCGCCCGTCGAGGAAGGGGCCCTGCAGCAGATGCACGAGCACCCGCCGGGACTCGTCGACGAGGGCCGTGCCGGGGACGGACGGGGCATCGCCCTCGACGAGATCGGTGCCGGCAGGGTCGGTGCGGGACGCGGAAGTGCTCACGAGCCCTTACCTTACCGGCGGTCAGAAGCGCGAACGAGCCCGCTGCGGAGTGAACAGATGCCTCGAAATGACCCCACGGAGGCCACGAGTCTGATGCAATCGCCGTATACGGAGGAAGACCTTCATGCGTACCGTGTGGAGGAATCGACCGCTAGGAGCCGACCATGGAACTGTCCACACCCGTCCTCATCGGGATCGCCCTGCTGGTGCTCATCGTCCTCATCGTCCTGATCGTCCTGGGAGTGATGGCCTCGAAGCGCAAGAAGGCCCGGCAGCAGGAAGCGGACCGTCAGCGGGCCGCCGAGCTCCGCGACGAGGCGAAGCAGCAGGAGCAGGCCGTGCAGGAGCGCGACTTGAAGGCACGCGAGACCGAGCTCGAGGCCGACCGTGCCCGCCTGGACGCCGAACGGAAGGTCAAGCAGGCCGAGCAGGATCAGATCGTGGCCGAGCGTCGCCGCGCCGAAGCCCAGGAGCAGCGCGCTGTCGTGGACGAGGAGCGCAGCAGCGTGGACGAGCGGCTCGCCGAGGCGGACCGCCTCGATCCGGATGCCTCCGCACACGGCGCCCCCGGCCGTTCGGGTGATCACACGCCCGACGCGGGTGGCCGCCGGCGCGATGATGCCGGCGCTCGCGAGGCTCGGCACGACGGACGTCACAGCGACCACGGCGACCACGGCTCCGAGGGATCCCGTGACCGCGCGGGCGACCACGGGAACCGCGCCGACAACGACCGCACCGATCGCGACGGCACCGGTCATGACGGTCTCGGTCGCGATGGCGCCGGTGGTGACGACCTCGGTCGCGACCGCACGGGCCGCACCGGCGAGGAGAGCCACACCGGCCTGGATGGCCGTGCCGATCACCACGGCCCCGGCGCCGAGGGCGGCGACGATCTCGGCACGGGTCGCGGCCGTCGGGCCGCGCGGCCCGTGGACGGAGAGCCGCTGATCGGTGACGGCCCGGACCGCACCCCGGGCGCCTCGACGGAGGCCACGGGCGGGCCCGCCGGACAGCAGGGCGCCCCGCAGCAGGCCGACCCGTCGCTCGAGCAGCAGACACCGCCCGCTGAGCAGCAGTTCGGGAACCCGCCGGTGCACGAAGGCCGCCAGACCCCTCCGGCCGAGCAGCAGTTCGGCCGGCCGGAACAGACCGGGCATGAGCAGCCCCGCCACGGGCGGACCGGGCACGACCAGATCGGCGATGAGCAGATCGGGGACGACCAGATCCGCGACGAGCAGATCGGCGAGCACGAGGGCGAGCTGCCGCCGGAGACGCCGGAGTTCCGCGACCCGCAGGGCGGTTCGCACCGCGCCTGACTGAGCGGCACGACACCGAGAGCTCCCCTGGCGGGGACGCTCCGCGGTGAGGGCGGCGCGGGGACCTCAGGACGAGGCCCCCGCGCCGCCCCCTCTCGTGCCGACCGTGCCACACTGGCGGCCATGCCCACCGGCCCCTCCCGCACCCGCATGGACGACCTCACCGTCGAGCGGGTGCTGCGCGTGGTCGAGGCGATCCCGCCGGGGAAGGTCGCGGCGTACGGCGAGATCGGAGCGATCGTCGGCGTCGGCCCCCGCCTCGTGGGTCGCATCCTGCGCACCTGGGGGTCCGGCGTGCCGTGGTGGCGGGTCACCAGTGCCTCGGGCGATCACCCGCTGCTGGCGCGGGCGCTCCCCACTGGCAGGCGGAGGGCATCGTGGTGGCACCGCACGGCCGAGGCTGCCGGATGGCGGAGTTCGGCACCGATCTCGAGGCGCTCAGAGAGCACGCACAGCCCGCCCTCACGGAGCTCGACGAGGCCTGACAGCAGCTCAGGCGGCGGCGTCGGCGCCGCCGCCGTCACTCGACGGGGATGTCCTCCAGGAAGTAGAACGCAGGCACCTTCGCGGCGTAGTCGTTGCCGTCCAGCTCGCGCCAGCCAACGATCTCTGTGGAGCCCTCACGGGCCTGCGCGTGGCCGGTGGCCAGGAACATCAGACCGATCACGCTGGCCAGCCCCTGCTCGGCGGGCTTCTGGCGCAGGACGTCCCCGATCGAGGCCTGGCCGCTGCGGCCGCGCACCTCATTGACATCACCGGTCAGGCCCACGATGTCGATGTCGTTGGTGCGCACCAGGTCCGCGAGCACCTCGACGCTGAGCGCGGTGGCGTCGTGCACCTCGGCCTCGGCGGGCGCGCCCGGATCGGTGGGGTCCTTCAGACGGTGCTGGGCGACCGAGCCCATCAGCACGCGGGAGAGGTCCAGCTCGAGCGGGAACGGGGCACGGGTGGGGATCTCGTCCTTCTGTGCAAGGGCGAGCCCCTGCGCTTCCTGCAGCACCTCGAGCATCACACGATGCTGGCGGAAGTCCTGGGAGCGAACGAAGCGGGCCAGGGAGCGGTACAGCTCGGTCTTGACGTCCAGCACCTCCTGCGCCGGTTCGTAGAGGTCGCTGAAGACGTTGGCGAGCTTCTCGCGCTCATCCCGGTCCAGGGTGCGGGAGAAGTCCCGCTCGAGCAGCCGATCCACGAGCTCCTGCGTGGTGCGGGTCTGCGCCGGGTCGTTGAGCATCCGGAAGAAGGCGGTGAAGGTGCGGCCCACCGTCGACTGGCCCAGCAGGTCGTCGCCGGCCAGCAGCTGCTCGAGGATCTCGCCGCGGGAGCCATCCGGGGAGAGGATCTGCTCGCGCAGGCGCAGGTCCACGGCCCGCAGATCCTCCCGATACTGGAGGAAGTCGCCGGAGAGCTCGGCGGCGATCTGCAGGATGTCCCGCAGCCTGTCCACCGACACCTCGGGGCTGGGCAGCATCAGCTCGCCCTCGGCGAGGTCGCGGATCTCGGCCTCGATCCGTTCGCGCCGGCGCTGGAGGTCCGCCAGGCGCACGTCCCGGTCGGTCTCGGTCTCCTGGGCGAGGCGCTCGAACTGCTGGACCACCAGCTGCAGGCGGGACTCGGTGGTGGTGGGCCGGTGGTCCTCGAGGGAGGCGATGAACTGGATCGCGTCGATCGTCGCCGGGGACGGCTCGAAAGTGGTCTCGGTGCGCTGCGGGTCATCCCGGCGGGTGAGGTAACCCTCGCGCACCCAGCCGTCCACATATTCCGCCGCGGTGCGGCCGCTGCGAGCCTCCCCAGCGGGGTCGAGGTCCTCGGGCGCCTCATCGTCGTGGTCGTCGTGAAGCAGCTCCAGGTGCGCGCCGACGCGGGCGATCAGCTCGCTGCGGGGCAGCCGACGGTCGCCGGAGGGGAAGGTCGCCTGCAGGATGGCGAGGACCGCCGGAGCTTTCGTCGCGGCGAGCAGGCGCCAGGTGCTGGCCCGGCGCAGCTGCTCGTACGTCTCCTTGCGCGCGGACACGGCGTCGCTGTGGCGGTCGGTCCACCGGTTCGGCTCGGGCGTGGTCACGAGGGGAGAGTCTAGCGCGACCGGGTAGGCTGGTCCGTGAACGTTCACGAACCCGGTCGCGGACCGGCCTCGAGACCAGGAGAGCCTCACCGATGAGCACACCGACCCCACTGCCGCCCGTCGACCGCACCGACCGCTGGTGGAAGGAGCTCCCTGCCGGGCGGAACCGCCTGCGCGGCCGCGCTCATCTGCGCACCGACGCTCCCGCGCTGAACCTCGATGGGACCTGGGATTTCCGCTACGGCACCCGCGCCGACGGCAGCGATCTGGGCGAGCCCACCGAGATCGCAGTGCCCGGGCTGTGGCAGCTGCAGGGCCACGGCACCCCGCAATACACCAACGTGATCTACCCGATCCCACGAGACCTGCCGCATGTGCCGGACGAGAACCCCACCGGGCACTACTCGCGCACCGTGGCGGTCCCCGCCGACTGGGCCGGGCAGCTCGCCGCAGGTGCGCGTGTGCTGCTGCGCTTCCAGGGCGTGGACTCGGCGGCGAAGGTGTGGATCGACGGGGCCGAGATCGGCGTGACCGCCGGCTCCCGCCTCACCCAGGAGTTCGACGTCACCGAGGCGCTGGCCTCTCCCGGGGAGCACCGCGAGCATCTCCTTGAAGTGCGCGTGGTGCAGTGGTCGGTGAACACCTACGTCGAGGACCAGGACATGTGGTGGGCCTCGGGCATCTTCCGCAGCGTGGATCTGCTGCTGCGCCCTGTCGGCGGGCTCCATGACCTGGTCACCGTCGCGGATTTCGACCCGGAGACCGGCCAGGGCACCTTGAGCGCGACCGCCTTCGACGCGGACGGCGCCGAGATCGTGGCGCATCTCGAGATCCCCACGCTCGGCCATCGCGCTGCGACCGGGGTGGACCCCCTCGCCGTCGGCGAGGTGCGGCCGTGGTCCGCGGAGGACCCGCACCTGTACGACGCGACCGTGCGCACCGGGACGGAGACCGTCTCGCTGCGTCTGGGGTTCCGCCGTGTCGAGGTGGACGGCCAGATCTTCCGCGTCAACGGCGAGCGGATCGTGTTCCGGGGCGTGAACCGTCATGAGGCAGATCCGGTGGTGGGCCGTGCCCAGCAGCTGGAGAACCAGGACCTCGACGTGGCGCTGATGAAGCAGCACAACCTCAACGCCGTGCGCACCTCCCACTACCCGCCCCACCAGCGCTTCCTCGAGGTGTGCGATGAGGTCGGGCTGTATGTGATCTGCGAGGGCGACTTCGAGACCCACGGCTTCCACGCCGATTCCACCTGGGGCGAGGACGGCACCGGCGCGGCCGAGGGCCCGGCGCAGAACCCGCTGTTCGAGGAGTCGCTGGTCGAGCGTTCGGAGCGCTTCGTGCGCCGCGACCGCAACCATGCCTCGATCGTGATGTGGTCGATCGGCAACGAGGCCGCCTCCGGTCCTGTCACCGAGGCGATGGTCGCCGCCGTGCGCGAGACGGACCCCTCCCGCCCCGTGATCTATGAGCAGGACTACGCCGCGGAGTACGTGGACGTGTTCTCCCTGATGTACTCCACGGTCGAGGAGTCCGCGCAGATCGGCAGGCGCGAGCTGTCCCCCGAGTACCAGGACAAGCTCACCTCCATGCTGCGCGGCTTCGCTCTCGACGTGCCCGAGGGGCATTTCGCCAGCCCGCCGGCGCTGACGAAGCCGTTCCTGTGGATCGAGTACGCCCACGCGATGGGCAACGGCGCCGGCTCCCTGAAGGAGTACATGGAGCTGACCGAGCAGTACCCGGCGCTGCACGGCGGCTTCATCTGGGAGTGGATCGATCACGGCCTGGAGACCACCGACGCCGAGGGCAACCAGATCTACGGCTACGGCGGCGACTTCGGCGAACGCCTGCACGACGGGAACTTCGTGGCCGACGGGCTGCTGCTGCCCGACCGCACCCCCTCCCCCGCACTGCTGGACGCCAAGCATCACTACTCTCCCGTCGGCCTCGAGGTCACCCCCGGCAGTGTGCGGATCACCAACCGCTACGCATTCAGCGACCTGAGCCACCTGCGGGCCGAGGTGTCCGTGGACGCCCAGGCCTCCTGGCAGGAGCTCGCGCTGCCGCAGATCGCCCCGGGCGAGAGCGTCGAGGCGGCGCTGCCGGTGCATGAGGGCGCGACCACCACGGTGCGCCTCACCACCCGCGAGGCGCAGGGCCCGGTCCCGGCGGGTCACCTGATCGTCTCCGCGGATCACGTGGATGCAGAGCGCCTGCGCGCCGCGCTCACCCCGCCCGCGGGCGCACCGGCGACCCCGGTGCAGGGCGAGGACGGCTCCTGGAGCCTCGGCCCCGCCCGCTTCGACGACCTGGGCCGGCTGATCGGTCTGGGGACGCTCGAGCTCGAGAGCGCCGGGGTGGATCTGTACCGCGCCCCGGTGGACAACGAGCGCGCCCGCACCCGGGCCCCGCTCGAGGCCCGCTGGAAGCGGATCGGACTGGATCATGCCCGGCGCCGCCTCGTCGAGATCTCCACGGACCCTGTCGACCGGGCCGTGCTCGTCGTCCGCAGCCGGATCGGGCTGGACGGATCGGCGCTGGGCGCCGACGTCACCGAACGCTGGAGCGGCGACGCCGCGGGCGTTGACGTGGACGTGACGGTGACGCCTTCGGCCTTCTGGCCCGGAGATCTCCCGCTGCCGCGGATCGGCTGGACCTTCGCACTGCCGTCGGCCCCCGACCAGCTGGACTACGAGGGCTTCGGCCCGCACGAGTCCTACCCGGACACCGGTGGCGGCACCACCTTCGGCCGCTGGTCCTCGACGCTCGAGGAGTTCCAGGTGCCGTACGTGTTCCCGCAGGAGAACGGCAACCGTGCCGGAGTGGTGCGGGCTGCGCTCAGCGGCGGGGAAGGGCCGACGCTCGAGCTGTGGGCTCCGGACGGGATGGGCTTCGCCGCCCGGCCGTGGTCCACGGCGGAGCTCGATGCCCGCGCGCATGACGGTGCTCTGCGCGGCGATGGCCGCACCTGGGTGACCCTGTCCTCCGCTCTGCATGGTGTGGGCTCGGCGGCCTGCGGGCCGGAGCCGCTGCCGCAGTACGTGCTGGGCGCCCGTGAGGAGAGCTTCCGGTTCCGGCTGACCGCCGCGCGGTCCTGAGATCGCAATCTCGCCGTCACCTCGAACGCGACGGCGCCCTATACGCTGACTCGGGCGTCGTCGTGACGTCACGACGAGGCAGGACCGAGGGAGAAGCATGACTCAGGGGTACGGACCGGACCACGGACAGCAGGGGCAGTGGGGGCAGGGCGGGCAGAATCCGCCGCCGCCGGCACCCCAGTGGGGGCAACCGGGGCAGCCGTCCCCCACCCCGCAGCCGCAGTGGGGCCAGCCCTCCCCCCGCCCCGCAGCCCGGCTCCCCGTCCCAGCCGCAGTGGGGCCATGTCTCACCGGCGCCGGCACCGGGCGGCTACCCCGGAGCGTCCTACCCGGGCGCCGCAGGGGCCTCGAACAGCTTCGGCGCGCCCGGTGCCGGGGCGCCGTCCCGGCTCGCGAACCTCATCAAGTGGATGTTCTTCGCCGTGCTCGCGGTGGTCGCGGTCCGCCTGATCGGCAATGTGATCACCTTCGGCATCGGTTTCGCCGGTGGTGCCGCCGGGTCCACGGCCGTGCTCGGCATGGGCAGCCTCTTCGGCATCCTGGTCCTGCTCGTCAACGGCCTGGTGTCCCTCGCGGTCCTGATCCTCGCGGTGATGGTGATCCTCCAGGCCTCCGGGCGTGGCCGGACCGGTGCGATCGTCGTGATCGCCACCATGGTCCTCGCTGTCATCGCCTACTGGATCATCTACGGGATCTACCAGGTGATCATCTACAACGCGGTCGACTACAGCACCGTCGGCGTGATCTCCCTGGTGTACCTGGTCGCCGAGATCATCCGCTCCCTGATCGTGTTCGCCGCCCTGATCGTCGGCGCCATGATGTCGCGCCGCTGGGCCGCGCAGAACGCCTGAGCCGGCTTCCACACCCGGCTGACGCCCCGGACCTCGATGAGGCCCGGGGCGTCTCGCGTCCCTGAGCCTCGCGGGGTCAGCGCCCCAGCAGCAGGGTCTCGCCGCCCACGGTGACCAGGGCTCTGCCGCCGCCGACGGCATGCACCGCACCGACCTCCTCGGAGATGAGCATCTCGACGGTGACCTCACCGGTCATCGCGTCTATCACCCGCAGCCGCTGCGCCCCTCGCGGTTCCAGCGGCTCCTCCCGCACCACCGTGTCCAGCACCACCGCGGCACCGCTGCCTAGGGCGCCTCGCACCGCGGCGTCCGGGGAGGTGAGGGGAGGGTCCACAGGTTGGTGCCGTCGGCGGTGTCATAGGCGACGAGCTGTCCGCTGTCGTTGGTGACGACCATCGCGGCGCCGTCGATCCCGATCCGGGAGGTGAAGGCCGAGGCCTGTCGCACGCCCTCCCCGCCGGGTGCCGCCCAGTCCCCGCGCTGCCCGCTGGCGACGATCTCCCCGGGCACGTCGGTGCCCGCCTCGGTGCCGGTGGCGAGCACGGTGTCCCCGTCCAGGCGCACGGACCATTCCCCGGGCGGGGAGGGCGCGGACTCCCACAGCACCTCACCCTCCCGGAAGGCGGTGGCGGTGAGGGCGCCGTCCTCCGCGGAGCAGGCGGTGAGCACGAGCGGCGTCGCATGGAGCGGGTCCAGTGCGGTGGCCGTCGGCGCGGTGGTGGTGATGCGGCATTCCTCCTCGGGGGCGGCGAGGATGCGGCCGACGGGGAACCCGGTCGCGATGTCGAGCTGGACCCATCCCTGTGCGGGGTCGAAGCGCAGCGGGATCGAGGGCAGCACCCCGGTGGTGCGGACGGCGTCCAGCAGGCCGGGCGCCTGGCCGAGCCGTGCGGGCACCTCGGCCCCGGCCGGATCGGTGCCGCGGGTCTCCTCGGCGTCCAGCAGCGTCCAGAGCGGGTCCGCGGGGGCGGTGAGGTCGTGGCCGGAGAGCCGGCAGGTGCCGTCCTCGCAGTGGCGCAGCACGATGAGGTCCCCGTCGAGGGCGAGCGGGGTGCCGTCGAGGGTGAGGGAGGGCAGGCCGCCGTCGGCTCCGCCCGAGGCGGTGCGGTCCAGTGTGAGCACCTCGGTGGTGGTGGCCCTCGCGTGCACTGCTCGGGTGCCGTCGGCGGCGAGGGCGATCACGTCCTCGGGGGCGGCCTCGAGGTGGCGGGCCCCGAGCTCATCGAGCAGCTCCGCACCACCGCCCTCCCGGCGCACCAGCACCGGGGCTTCGGGTTCGGGCAGTGAGTGCACGGTATCGCCGTCGCCGAGCGCGTCGATGGTCGTCATAGCCTGCTCCGCGAGCGGCGCGATGCGGGTGGCGAGCAGGGCGGGGAGGGTGAGTGCGAGTGCGAGCGCTGCGGCGGTGACGAGGGCGATCACGGTGCGTGGGCGCGGGCGCAGCCGGGAGCCGAGGAGGGCGAGCAGTGCCGTGCCGAGGCCCGCACCTGCGAGCAGGCCGGTGGCCAGGCGCAGCGCACCGAGCAGGAAGTGTTCCGCGAGCAGCGCGCAGATCCCGGCGAGGGCCAGCATCGCCACGGCCGCACCGAGCGCGGTGGTGGTGTCCGGGCCGGGCAGGTCCGGCGCCTGCGTGCTCCCCTCCGGCACGTCGGCGGTGCTCCCCTCCGGCACGTCGGCGGTCTCGGGCCGCGGCGCCCAGGGAGAGTGGTCGCTCACCGGGGGAGCCGTAGTAGGCGCCGGTGGTCTCCTCCCGCAGGGCGTCGAAGTCACCGGTGAGCAGGGACTCGCGGATCTGATCCACCAGGCGCACCACGAAGCGCTCGTTGTGGATCGTGCACAGGGTCGAGGAGAGCATCTCCTTGGCGCGGAACAGGTGGTGGACGTACGCGGCGGTGTAGTGCGTGCAGGTGTAGCAGTCGCAGCCCTCGTCGATCGGAGCGAACTGGCGGCGGTACTTCGCACCGGTGAGGTTCACCCGGCCGGTGCGGGTGTAGACGGCGCTGTTGCGGGCCACCCGGGACGGGGAGACGCAGTCGAAGGTGTCCGCCCCCGCCGCGATCGCGACGAACAGGTCATCGACCTCGCTGATGCCCAGCAGATGCCGGGGCTTCTCCTCGGGCAGCTCCTCGGTGACCCAGCCGACGATCGTGCCGAGGTTCTCCTTCTCGAGCGCCCCGCCGATGCCGAAGCCGTCGAAGGACCACCCCTCGACATCCATCGTGCCCAGGTCGCGGGCCGCCTGGCGGCGGAGGTCCTCGTACTGGGCGCCCTGGATGACGCCCCACAGCTGCTGGTAGGGGCGATGGGTGCGCTCTTCGGTGAGGCGTGCATGCTCGGCCAGGCAGCGGATCGCCCACAGCCGGGTGCGCTCGAGCGCCTGCTCCTGGTAGCCGCGGGAGTTCATCAGGGTGGTCAGCTCGTCGAAGGCGAACATGATGTCCGCGCCGAGCCCGTGCTGGATCTGCATCGAGATCTCGGGCGTGAAGCGGTGCACGTCCCCGTTGATGAACGAGCGGAAGGTGACGCCGTCGTCGTCGACGTGGGCGAGGCGGTCCTTGCCCTCGGCGACCGCATCGTCCTCACCGGTCGCGGTGCGGGCCTTCTCCCCGCCGGAGAACTCGCTCGAGAGCACCTTCTTGAAGCCCGCGCCCAGGCTCATCACCTGGAAGCCGCCGGAGTCGGTGTAGGTGGGGCCGGGCCAGTTCATGAAGGCACCCAGCCCTCCGGCCTCGTCGATCAGGTCGTGGCCGGGCTGGAGGTAGAGATGGTAGGCGTTGGCCAGCAGCGCCTGCGCCCCCAGGTCGCTCATCGACTCCGGAAGCACAGCTTTGACGGTCGCTTTGGTCCCGACGGGGATGAAGGCCGGTGTGGCGATCTCGCCGTGCGGGGTGGTGAGCGTCCCGGCACGGGCCCTGTCCCCATGGCGGGCGGTGATCTCGAAGCCCCCGTCGGCCGGGGACGGGGCGGCGGTGGGGTCGGCACTCTGAGCGGTCACCGCCTCATGATCCCATGGCGGTCCCGCAGCCGCCGCAGCCACGGGATCCACTAGGATCCACCGCAGCGCGGGGGCATCGGAACCAGACCGCCCGCACATGCCGTCGACGTCGGCGCAGCGGAAGGGGATCACGATCAGCTCGCCCAGTGATCCTGCCCGCCCGCGCGACGAAGAGCAGCGCACCCGCCCGCTCGGCGAGCCGGAGCCTGACCGGCAGGCACCCGAGGCCGCCGCTGACATCAGCGCCTGGGAGCAGCCCGGCGAGCCCCTCGCGGACGAGCTCGCGGACTGGACCCAGGAGCCGGAGCCTGCCCCGTCGCCCTCCCTCCCCCGCTCCGACCTCGCGGCCTGGACGGCGGGCCCCCTGCCCTCCCAGACCTCGTCCCTCGGCGACTGGCTGCAGGGACCGATCGAGCTCCACGCCGAGCGGGAGGCGGAGGACGCCTGGTCCACGAGCGGCGCGGTCTCCGGGACCTGGCGACCTCGCGGCGAGGCGACCCGATCCCGCAGCACCGTGCCCTCCCCCACCGACGGCACCGCCGCCGGGCAGGGACCCGCAGTCGTCGAGCCCGCCGCCTCCCGCCCGGCGTTCCGTGGCGAGCTGCACGGGCTGCGCGCGGTCGCGCTGGGCCTGGTCGCGATCTATCACATCTGGCTCGGCCGGGTCTCCGGCGGCGTGGATGTGTTCCTGTTCCTGTCCGCGTTCTTCCTCACCGGCACCTTCGTGCGCCGGTTGGAGAGCGGCCGACCGCTCGGGGTGCCCCGCTACTGGCTGCACACCTTCAAGCGGCTCCTGCCCCCGCGGCCATCACGATCCTGCTGAGCCTGGCCGCGACCGCCGCCCTCCTCCCCGCCTCGATGTGGCAGACCGTCATGCAGGAGGCAGTGGCCTCGGCGGCCTACGTCCAGAACCTGCTGCTGGTCGTGCTGCAGGTCGACTACCACGCACGTGATGCCGGCGCCGCCTCCCCGCTGCAGCATTTCTGGTCCCTCAGCGTGCAGGGGCAGGCTTTCGTGGTCTGGCCGTTGCTGTTCCTGCTGGTGGTACGGCGAGCGCGGGCCGGCAAGCCCGTGCGCCGCCCTCTGATCGCGATCATCGCGCTGATCGGTGCGGCGTCCCTGACCTGGTCGATCATCTCCACCCAGAGCCAGCAGGAGATCGCCTACTTCGACACCGCGGCCCGCCTATGGGAGTTCGCCGCCGGGTCCCTGCTCGCGCTCGCCCTGCCGCTGCTGGACCGTCTCACCGGCGCTCGCCGGCCGGAGGACGGGCAGGCGCCCTCCCATCGCACCCTGAGGGCGCTGACCGGGTGGGCGGGCATCGCCGCTCTGCTGGCATGTGGAGTGGTCCTGGACGTCTCGTCGATGTTCCCGGGCTGGATCGCGCTGTGGCCGCTCGCGGCCGCCGGCGCCGTGGTGGTCGCCGGGCATTCCGGTCGACGCTGGGGCGTGGATGCGCTGCTGTCCACGCGGCCCGCGGCCTTCGTCGGCGACATCTCCTACGCCCTCTACCTCGTGCACTGGCCGATCCTGGTGATCTGGCTCCACCACAGCGGCCAGGAGCGTGCCGGGCTGCTGGACGGGCTGGTGGTGCTGAGCGGTTCCGTGCTGCTGGCCTGGCTGGTGACCCGCGCGGTGGACGCCCCGGTGCGCCGCTCCCGCTGGCTCGAGGCACGGCCCTGGCGGGCGCTGACCGCGATCGCGCTGAGCTTCGCGCTGGTCGCCGGTGCAGCGGGCGGGTGGTGGGCCTTCCTGCACCGTGAGCAGCCCCAGCCGCCGGTGGCCGACGGGCCGAGCATCGCGACCGACGAGGTCGCCACCATCGCCCCACCGGACGTGCGCCCCTACGGCTGGCAGCTCGGTGCGCAGTGGCCTGACCTGCCCGAGCGCTGCGGCGGCGAATGGGTGCCCGAGAGCGGCTTCCGCCACGTCAACTGCCAGCAGCTGCTGCCCGACGACGCCGACGCTGCGAAGACCCTCGTGGTGGTGGGCAGCTCGCACTCGCGCCAGTACATCCCCGCGCTCATCCCCTGGGCCGAACAGCGTGGGGCGCAGATCGTGAACCTCTCGATGGATGGCTGCGAGTTCCAGATCCGTGAGGAGCAGACGGCGTACTGCGATGGCTACGACGCCTACGTGCTCAGCTATCTGAACCAGGTGCAGGCCGACATCGTGCTCACGACGGCCACGCGCACCGCCCCCGACTCCCCGGAGGAGGTCATCCCCGACGGCACCGAGGAGGCCGTCCAGGCGCTCTTGGATCGGGGCATCCACATCCTCGCCACCCGGGACACGCCTCGCTGGGAAACCGACCAGTACCTGTGCGCCGAAGCGGTGATCGACACCGGGGCAGCCCAGCGGACGCCGACGCGAGCTGCGGAGCGGACATCGAGGACAAGCACGCCGTCGCGAATCCGGCCGCCCCGCTCGCCGCGCTCGATCCGTCAGCCGGTGGCGGAGAAGGCAGCGTGACGGTGATCGACCTGAGCGATCGGATCTGTCCGGATGGCCGGTGTTCCCCGTGCTCGGCGACACCTTCGTCTATATGGACAACGACCATCTGACCCGAGTGTTCGTCGAGGAGAGTCTCACCGCACCGATGTCCGAGGAGCTGAACAGCACCTCGATCTGAGGCGAGGCCCGCTCAGCAGAAGTCGATGCGGTACAGGCCTACATCGCCCTCTACGACGACAGGGTCCATCAGGCCCGACCGCACAGCCTCCTCGAGGGGCGCGAAGACATCGTCCTGGGCTCCG
This sequence comes from Brachybacterium sp. Z12, assembly GCF_014400405.1. Lineage (GTDB taxonomy): Bacteria > Actinomycetota > Actinomycetes > Actinomycetales > Dermabacteraceae > Brachybacterium. Next base: position 2,956,191 of record NZ_CP060496.1, read on the forward strand.
CCCATGCCGGCGGAATCCACGAAGTCGAGGTACCAGTAGGCGCCGGTCTCGGCAACCGCACGGCACACCTCGTCACGCTGCGCCGGGTCGTCGATCCCTGCGACGATCGGCGCATACGGGCTGTCGACCATCGTCGAGACGTGCCGAGAGCTGACCTCCCGATCGACCATCGAGTAGGCGAGCGCTCCTCCGCCCCAAGGGTTCGCCAGGATCACGTCGTCTTCGGGGACGTGTTGCGCCACCTGCTCGAGGACGGAATATTCGTCCTCGGTCAGGAGTATGGAGTGCTCGTGGACCTCGTAGTCCCGGGACACCGGGCCCCATGCGTCCCGTGCGGGGCGGCTGCCGCTGGTCAGCAGCAACGCACCGAGCATCCCGACGGCGACCGCCCCCGCGCCCATCCCGGAGGGACCCGCGGCACGATGCGGCCGATCAGCTGCTCCATCCGATCGGCGATCGCGGCGGCACCGTGCCCGGCGAGGAGCGCAGCGGGCGTGGCCGTCATCGCCGCCAGTCTGAACGCATCGTTGTACCAAGGCCCGACGAGCACCGTCCGGACCAACGAGAAGTCCCAGGAGACGGCGACCACCCACAGCATGCCGGAGAAGAGCCAGGCGACGACCAGCCAGCGGCTCCCCGGCCTGCGCCACGCCGACCATGCCCCGATCCAGGTCAGGAGGGCGAACCCCCATAGCACCGAGCCGCTCCCGAGCGCGGAGGTGAGGAAGTCGCCGACTGCGTGGGCTTCCTGGAGGGTGGGGCCCCAGGTCTCTCCATAGCCGAGCACGCCGCGCTCCCACCACCTCTCGCGGGGCGGGCGCGCAAAGATCCACAACCCAGCCACGGCGGGCATCGAGAGCCCGAGCAGAATCACCACCGCGCGGGGCCGGCCCAACGGCCTCCTGAGATAGGGCCGGAGAGAGCCGATGAGGAACGGGAGCAGGATGGCTGCGGCGGAGACGAGCGCGCTGGGCTGCGCGAGGGCCAATGCGGATGCACCGATCACCGCCTGGACGACGAGGCTCGTGATCTCCCGACGCTGCCGCCTCTCGACCGCACGGATCAGCTCGATGATGATGGCGACGACAGCGGGGACCAGGGCGAGCGCGAGCATCATCGGGTAGAGGACGCCCCAGGTCAGCATGGTGCTGGGGAACGCGACAGCTGACGCGGCCGCGGCGACGCCCGCCCCGACGACGTAGAAGGACCCCTTGGTCAACCGCTGGGACCCGCCACTCGACCGCTGGGACCAGGCCAGCGCGAGCAGCGACAGCGGCCATCCCAGCGCGGCGACGACGATCACCGTGGCGTTCGCGCTCGCGACGATCGGCAGATCCGACAGCGTATGGACCATCGCGTGCACGTCGTGCCACGCGGCGGGGTACAAGGATGGGGCGCCCCCGGGCTGACTGACGCACCGACTGTCAGCGTGGACCCGTTCCCGGTATCGAGGATGTACTCGACGGTGTTGAGGTGGAAGATGACGTCGCTGAGCTGTGCCAGGGCATCGGGAACGATGATCCCCTGTTTCACTCGGAGGAAAATCCCGAGGAACGCGACACCAACGGCCCCTGCGGCCAGCAGGTACTCGCCCGTGCGTGACTGCGCGCCCCTGTCAGATCTCTCACGGCGTCCTCCGACGAGGCGGAGAAGTCCCCACGCCGCCACGACGAACACCACACAGCCGGCACTGATCGACAGCGGTGTGAAAGGCACGGAGAGCATCGGCCCGACGACTGCTGCGACACCGATCATCGCCACGGAGAACACGGGGGCGCGAGAGATAAGCGCAACACCCCGCAACCCGAGCCCAGCGCCCATGGCGATACCCGGGATCGTGACGACCAAGAGGCCGACCAGGAGCGCCGGCACGATCTCAATCCAGTACATGTCTTCCAGGCTCCACTTCGTGATCCGACGCGCTGTCGCGCACTGCCCCCAGGGAGCCACCGGCAGGCTATCGCCGTACAGATCCGCACACTACTTGCCCTCGCCGCCGGAGCATGCCGTGCCCGCCGTCACCCGCACCCGCACCCGCACCCGCACCCGCACCCGCGCGAATCTTCCCGGGCATGCCTCCTGAAACGCGCTCGACTTTCGCGTGAACTCCGAGGGCGAAGGGGGTTCAGATGATTCCACAACTGCACAATGCGCCACTGTCGCACAAACCTCTGCCGCGGCACCGATGGTTCAATGATCGGGTGACTCCCTTCTCCGCCTCCGCCCCCTCGCCCCGCGCCCGCGCCGCCGCGCTCGATCTCGGCGCCTTCGTCACCGCCGCCCCGTCGAGCTTCCACGCCGCCCGCGAGGCAGCCCGGCGACTCGAGGCGGCCGGCTTCACCGAGCTCCACGAGACCACCTCCTGGGGCTCGGCCGACGCCGCCGGGAACCGCTACGTGCTGCGTGATGGCTCGATCATCGCCTGGTCGGCGCCCGAGGGCGCGGACGCAGCCAGCCCCTTCCGGATCGTCGGCTCCCACACCGACTCCCCCGCCCTGAAGCTCAAGCCCAACCCACAGCTCGGCGCCGAGGGCCTCGCCCAGGTCGGTATCGAGATCTACGGCGGACCGCTGCTGAACTCCTGGCTGGACCGCGAGCTGCGGATGGCCGGCCGGCTCGCACTGACCGACGGCAGCACCGTGCTGGTGGACACCCCGGCCTGCTGCGCGTCCCGCAGCTCGCGGTGCACCTGGACCGAGCGGTGAACAAGGACGGCGTGCAGCTGGATCCGCAGCGTCACATGCAGCCGATCCTCGGCTTCGCCCCCTCCGACGTGCTGGAGATCCTCGCCCATCACGCCGGCGTGGCCCGCCGCGACATCGTGGGCCTGGACGTGGTCACCGTCGATGCCCAGGCACCCGCGCTGTTCGGCGCCGACGAGGAGTTCCTCGCCTCGGCCCGGCTGGACAACCTCAGCTCCGTGCACGCCGAGGTGGAGGCCCTGATCACGGTCGCTCGCGGTGCCCGCGCCGAGACGCCGGATGGTCCCGCGCCGATCGCGGTGATGGTCGCGAACGACCACGAGGAGGTGGGCTCCGCGACCCGTTCCGGTGCTGCCGGCCCCTTCCTCGAGGACGTGCTGGTGCGGGTGCACTCCGCCCTCGGCGGTGATGAGTCGAGCCGCAGGCAGGTGCTGGCCTCCTCGATGGTGCTCTCCGCCGATGCCGGCCACGCCGCCCATCCGAACTACCCCGAGCGTCATGATCCGGTGACCCGGCCGCGCCTGGGCGAGGGACCGATGCTGAAGATCAACGCCCAGCAGCGGTATGCGACCGATGCCGTGGGCATCGCCGCCTTCGTCGCTGCCTGCGAGCGCGCCGGGGTGCCGCATCAGCACTTCGTCTCGAACAATGCGATGCCCTGCGGTTCGACGATCGGTCCGATCACCGCGACCCGGCTGGGGATGACCACGATCGATGTGGGCATCACGCTGCTGTCCATGCATTCAGCCCGCGAGATGTGCGCGACCGCCGATCCGCTGCTGCTCCAGCAGGCCTGCACCTCCTTCCTGCGCGGCTGAGCATCCTGTCCATGCCGACGTCACCCACTACCCCCTTGCCCTCCACCGCACCCGCGGCCGGCAGCCGCGCGGGCCGCTTCCGTCCGGAGCTGAACGGCCTGCGCGGCCTCGCGATCGGCTTGGTGGTGCTCTACCACGTGTTCTTCGACCGGGTCTCCGGCGGAGTGGACGTGTTCCTGTTCATCTCGGCCTTCTTCCTCACCGGCAGCTTCGTGCGCCGGATGGAGGATGGGCGCCCGATGGCCCCGATCGCGTACTGGGCCCGGACCTTCAAACGCCTGCTCCCGCCTGCGGCGCTGGTGATCCTGACGACCCTCGCCGGGGTGCGGCTGTTCCTGCCCGCCAGCACCTGGAAGCCGGCCATCGACGATGCGATCGCTTCTCTGCTGCAGGTGGAGAACTGGCTGCTGATCCACCGCGACACCGACTACGAGGCGGCGGCGACCGCCGCCACCTCCCCGCTCCAGCACTTCTGGTCGCTGTCCATCCAGGGCCAGGTCTTCCTGCTGTGGCCGCTGCTGTTCGCCGTGTGCGCTCTGCTCTCGCGACGGTTCGCTCTCGCGCCGCGCCGAGTGGTGCTGGTGGTGTTCGGGGCGATCGCCGTCGCGTCCTTCGCCTGGTCGGTGGCCTCCACCGCCGCCCAGCAGCCGATCGCCTACTTCGACACCAGCACCCGGATGTGGGAGTTCGCTGCCGGTTCGCTGCTGGCGCTGTGGCCAGCCGCGAACCCGGGCACCGCCGCGAACGGCCGCTCCCGCCGGGTGCGGGCATCGCTCGGCTGGGTGGGGCTGGCGGCGCTGATCTCCACCGGAGCGCTGATCGACGGCCGGTCGATGTTCCCGGGCTGGATCGCACTGATCCCGCTGCTCGGCGCGACCGGTGTGTTCCTCGCCGGCACCTCCGGCTCGCGATTCGGTGCCGACCGCCTGCTCTCCTCGCGACCGTTCGCCTTCCTCGGCGACGTGAGCTATGGCCTCTATCTGGTCCATTGGCCGGTCCTCACGATCGTGGTGCTGTCCACCGGCCGCGAGCGCGCCGGCCTGCTGCTCGGCAGCTCGATCATCGCTGTCAGCCTGGTGCTCGCCTGGCTGCTGACACTCCTGGTGGACTCCCCGTCCGGCGCTGGCGCTGGGCGAACTCGCGGCCGTGGCGGGCCGGAGCGGTCGTGCTGACGGTGCTGGTGGTGGGGCTCACGCCCAGCATCGGTGCGCAGACGCTGCTGCAGCGGGCGGCTGATGAGGCCGAACTCCGCGCCTACGCGGACAATCCCGAGCGCGGGCCCTGGACCCCGCGTATGCCCCGCATCCGGACGCAGATTCGGATGCCCCGCCCCTGCCCTCGGCCGCCACCCTCCAGCAGGACTGGTCCCAGCTGGAGCTGGCCTGCGAGGGCGAGCTGGCGCCACAGGAGGCGGAGGTGCAGGAGAGGTGCCGGATGACCGAGGCACCGCAGGATGCTCCGGTGATCGTCGCGGTCGGGAACTCCCGCCTCGGGCAGTCAGCGCTGTCGCTTGCCGGGCCGGCTCGAGAGAACGGCTGGCGCCTGGTGATCCTGTGGTCACCGAGCTGCGTCTTCACCCCGGGATCGAGAGCTATAGGGGTCCCGAGTGCGATGCGCACAATCTGGCGGTCATGGACTACCTGCTCGAGCTGCAGCCGGAGGCGGTGGCACTCGCCACCAGCCAGCTCCCCAGCGAAGGTCCCGAACGGATCGGGCGGGTCACCGAGCAGACGATGCCGGAGATCATGGACAAGGGCATCGACGTCATCGCCCTGCGCGACACCCCACGGATCGTCGAGGACCCCGTCGCCTGTCTCGAAGCCGGTGATGGCAGCGGGGAGGCCTGTACCCAGGAGCTCTCTCGCGAGCTGATGCCCGAGCCGCGCACGGATGCTGAGGTGCTCGCGGAGCTTGCCGGGCGTGGCGGCGCCGAGATCTTCCCGGTGGACCTGCTGCCGGTGATCTGCCCGGAGGACTCCTGCCCGCCGCTCATCGGGAACATCCATGTCATGTTCGACGAGGACCATCTGACCGCCACCTATGCGGAGAGCACGGGTCCCGAGGTCGAGCGTCAGCTCGCGGAGGCGGGCTTCGATTGGTGAACGGAGGGGCTCATCCCTCCGCAGCGCCCTCCGCGGCGCGCATCCCGATCGCGCGCACTGCCTCGACGGCGGCCCGCGCCCGGGCGACGGACTCGTGGTCGGGGCCGTGGTGGCGCTGGGCGTCCTTGAGCAGCTCCTCGACCTGGTAGTACGCGTCATCGAGGTGCCCGGCCTCGGCGGTGGCCTCGGCGAGCTCGGAGCGCAGCTCGATCGCCTCGGGGTGAGGGACTCGCCGTGCTCGAGCAGGTCGAGCAGGCGGCGGGTGGCGTCGTGGATGCGCTGCTGCGGGGTGCTCATCGGGGGTCCTCCTGGGGTCGGGTCGGTGCCCTCAGATCCTACGCGGGAGCGGTCCGCGCAGTACTCTGAGCAGGCCATGGAGATCAATCCCTACGAGTCGCGTCTGCGCATGCTGCAGCAGATCGACGGGGTCCAGATGCAGCGCGAGGCGGCTCCCGACGAGGAGACCGCCGGATGCCCGGGCTGTCCGTACTTCTGGACCTGTCCGGTGCCGCACCGGGGTGAGGAGGTCCGCGCTCCGGAGGAGATCGAGCTCGCGGAGGTGCGGGAGGTGCTCGGGCCGCGCCGTGAGTACAGCCCGCGCGATGAGTCCGACGTCGGCTGGACCGATGTGTGGATCGACGAAGACGGGCTGCGGATCGACCCGGAGGAGCTCGGCGAGCGCCCCGCGAGTGTCATCGACGAGGTGCCGGAGGACTCCGGTGCGGCTCCGGAGCCGCGCCCCTGGCGCCGGCTGTTCCGACGCCGGCGGTGATCAGCTCGTCGCTGAGCGACCCGGAGGGACCGAACCCGGCGGGGCACTGCCCGCCGCGCAGCGCCATGCGGGCGATGTCGGAGGCGGAGAGGCTCGCCATAGCGACCTCCTCGACCGGCGCGGCGGGAGCCCCGAGATCCGGCGAGCGCGGCGGCACGGTGCGATCCGCGCGCATCCAGCCGACGGGGGCAGGCTCGCCCTCGACTCCCGCCTCGGCAGGGTCGGTGCGCCCCTGACCGGCGGAGATGTCGATTCCGAAGATGGTGTGGAACGCCTCGACGTAGGCGTCGGCGTAACCGGTCTCGGCGAGGTGCCGTGCCCGTTCGGCGGGCTGGTGCATGGCCTTGGCGAGGATCCGCCGCACGGCGCGTTCGAGCTGGTCCGCGGTCTCGCCGGAGACGTCGCGACGCAGCCGGTCGATCTCCCCGTCGGCCGCTTCGAAGACCTCGCGACGCAGGGCGGCCATCGCGGGGTCGATCCGGCGCACCTCCTGCTGGACGCGGAAGGCCTCGACGTTCTCGGCGACGATCCCTCGGGCTGTGACCAGGGCGGGATCGTCCTGCGCGTCGGTGCCGAGCTTGAGGTCCGCGAGGCCCAGCACGGTGATGCCCTTGAGGTGACGCACCAGCGGGTGCAGGTCGGAGTGCAGGGCGAGGTCGAGCACGAGGGTGCTGCCGGCGCCCAGGAACAGCTCGGGGAACAGGGAGGTGCCGCGCCCGGAGCAGGCGAGCACCAGATCTGCCTCGCGGATCGCGGCCTCGAGGCCGTCCTCCTCGACGGTGTCCACGCCGTGGCGCTCGGCGAAGCCCGCAGCGCGGCCCGAGGGCGAGAACACGCGCACGTCCGGAGCACCGCGGCGCATCAGCTCGGCGAGGCCCAGCCGGGCGTAGGCGCCGGTGCCGACGATCAGCACCCGGCGGCCCGCGAAGCCGCCCAGGGCGACCTCGGCCCGGTCCACCGCGACCGCGGCGCCGCTGCGCCCGGCAGCACCCACCGGCGCCTGCGTGGCGACGGATTTGGCGCAGCGGAAGCCGTGCTGGAAGAGGTCGTGGAGCATCGAGGTGGTGCGGCCGTCGCGGCGGGCGGCCTCAAAGGACTGGCGCACCTGTCCGGCGATCTCCGCCTCGCCGAGGACGAGGGAGCGCAGTCCGGAGGTGACCTCGTAGAGGTGCTGGGGGACGGGCGAGTCCATCGCCGCGTCGAAGCAGAGGGAGACCACCTCGCGGTCCAGGCCGCTGGTGCGGGCGACGGCGTCGAGCACCAGGTCCACGCCCTCGTGGAAGCGGTCGGTGTCGAGATAGACCTCGAGCCGGTTGCAGGTGCTGATCACGACTTCGCCGGCGATCACCGGTGCGGCGCCGGCGGCCACGCGCTCGCCCTGGAGCTCCTCGATCACCGCCGGGAGGGTGTCCGCTCCGCGGGTCAGCGCATCGAGCACCTCGAGGTCGAGGTGCTCGTGGGAGGCACGGAGAGCGGCGAGCATGGGTGCCAGTGTAGGCATGTCCTCCGCGCCGCCGCCGAGCCTGGGAACGCTGTCCGGGAACCTGTGCACAATAGGGGTGTCATGTCACAGAACCCCATGTCAGAGCCCCTTTTTGGCGACAGTGCGTCAGATCGATCGCGACACCTGTCAGAACCCGGGAACGCCGCAGGCCCCGGGCATGCCACCGCCCCCGCGATCGCGTCCACCATCCCTCCTGAAGGCTCCTCGGCGCTGCCTCCGGAGCACCCCGCACAGCGTCCGATCGCCGAGGGCGGCGTGGCCGACGCCTCACTGCTGGGCGAGCTGCGCGGCGTGAGGGCCGCCACCCCGAGCGTGTGGTTCATGCGACAGGCCGGTCGCTCCCTGCCGGAGTACCGCGCCCTGCGCGAGGGCACCACGATGCTCGACTCCTGCGAGCGCCCGGAGATGGTCTCCGAGATCACCGTCCAGCCGGTGCGACGACACAAGGTGGACGCGGGGATCTTCTTCTCGGACATCGTGGTCCCCGCCCGCTTGGCGGGCCTCGGCGTGGAGATCAAGCCCGGCGTGGGCCCCGTCTTCGACCATCCGATCCGCACCGAAGCCGATGTCGACGCCCTGCCCCCGCTCGATGATGTCTACGACGCCGCGCTCGAGCCGATCCGTGAGGCGGTGCGCCTCACCGTCGCCGAGCTGGGCACCACTCCCCTGATCGGTTTCGCCGGCGCCCCGTTCACCGTGGCCAGCTACATGGTCGAGGGCGGTCCCAGCCGGGATCACCTGCGCACGCGTGCGCTGATGCGCAGCCAACCGGAGGTGTGGGCGCGCCTGGCCGGCTGGGTCGCCGAGCTCTCCGGCCGCTTCCTGCGCGCGCAGGTGCTGGCCGGCGCCTCCGCCGTGCAGCTGTTCGACTCCTGGGTGGGTGCGCTCTCCGAGGACATGTACCGCACCTCCGTGCAGTCCCACTCCGCCGCGACCCTCGCGCATGTCTCGGACCTTCCGGTGCCGCGCATCCACTTCGGCGTCGGCGCCGCGCACCTGCTGACCCCGATGCTCGAGGCCGGCGCCACCGCGATGGGCGTGGACCACCGGCTGCGGCTGGACCAGGCGCTCGACGTGCTTCCCGCAGGGCTCCCGGTGCAGGGCAACATCGACCCCGCCACGCTGTTCACCTCGGAGGAGGTCCGCTTCGCCGAGGCCCGCTCCGTGCTCACGGCCGGTTCCCGCGCCGCAGGGCATGTGGTGAACCTCGGGCACGGCGTCCCGCCGGACGCTGATCCCCAGGTCCTCACGGATCTCGTGAGCTACCTGCACGAACAGGGCGCGCAGCGGGCATGACCAGCCGCGTCCTCGTCGTCGGCGGCGGCCTGGCCGGGCTGCTCGCCGCGCGTCGGCATCTGCGCGCCGGACACCGGGTGGTGCTGCTCGAGGCCACGGGCGCCGTCGGCGGCGCGATCGCGCAGGCCACCCTCCCGGACGCCGGGGACCTCGCGCTGAACACCGGTGCGGAGGCCTACTCGACGGGGTCCGGGGCTGTCGACGCCCTGGTCGCCGAGCTGGGCCTCGCCGAGCAGATCGTCGCCCCGCGCGAGGGTCTGGGCAGCCGGGTGGTCTCCGGGGCCGGGGCGCACCGCGCACCCGGAGCGAGCCTGCTGGGATCCCCCCCTCGCGCCCGCTGGCAGCGGATGTGCGGGCGGTGCTGGGCACCGCGGGGTCGCTGCGTGCGGCCCTCGAGCGGTTCCTGCCCGCCTCCTACGGGGCCCGGCCCGGGGCGACCGTCGCCCATGTGGTGCGCCGGCGCCTGGGCAGGAAGGTGCTCGAGCGCCTGGTCGCACCGGTGATCGGCGGGGTGCACTCCTCCGATCCGGCGACTCTCGAGTTCGTCGCCGCCTCTCCGCAGCTGAGCCGGGGCCTGGCCGAGCACGGCTCCCTCACCACCGCGGTGCGGCGGATCCGGGGGCGCTCTGCGGGCAGCGCCGGCACCCGGGTGCACGCCCTGTCCCCCACCATGGCCGTGCTGCCGCAGACGCTGCAGGCACGGTTCCTCGCTGCCGGTGGGATCCTGCGCACCGGCGTCGAGGTGGTCGACCTCGCACGGGCAGAAGCGGACGACGGACCCCTCTGGCAGGTGCTCACCTCCCGCCGGGAGGAGCTCACCCGCGGACCACCTCGTCCTCGCCTGCCCTCCCGACACCGTCCGGGAGCTGCTGGGCGAAGCGGCTCCCGCGATCGCCGAGGCGATCCCGCAGGCACCGTCGGCCGCTGTGCGCCTCGCGGCGCTGGTGCTCGATGCTCCCGCCCTGAACGCCCACCCCTCCGGCACCGGTGCGCTGGTCGCCCCGGGCACCGCCGGGATCCGGGCGAAGGCCCTGACCCATGCGAGCGCCAAGTGGGAGCACGTGCAGCGGGCGCTCCGTGAGGCACTGCCCGAGGCCGGCAGCCCGCACCTGGTGCGGCTGTCCTACGGCCGCCCGGGCGAGACGCTGCCGGGCCGCGAGGAGCTCATCGACCTCGCCCTGGCCGACGCCACCCGCATCCTGGGTGTCCCCCTGGGCCGCCCGCAGCTGCTGGCCTCCGAGGTGATCGACTGGGACCGTGCCATGCGACAGCCCCTGCCCGGCCACCGCGCCGCGCTCGACACCCTCACCGCGCTGCTCGCCGAGCAGCCGTCCCTCGAACTGGTCGGCTCCTGGCGGGCCGGCACCGGCATCGACGCAATCGTCCGCGCCGACCACTCCCTCACGGAAGGATCCCCTTCATGACCGACTCCCCCGCAGGCGTGTCCGCACAGTCCCCCGAGGACATCGCGAAGACCACCCGCTACACCAGCTACACCGTGTTCCGTCGGCTCTCGGGCCTGACCGAGGACGGCGAGCTCACCACCGCGCAGATCACCGCCGCGCTCGAGGACGTCATCGGTCTGATCGAGTCTGCGTCCGACGGGGGTGTGGAGATCCTGGGCTTCTACGACGTCTCCGGCTTCCGCGCCGAGGACGACCTGATGCTGTGGCTGGCCGCGGATGAGCCCGAGGCCCTGCAGCGCGGGCTGCGCGAGTTCGAGCGCTCCCTGCCGGGCACCTGGCTGCACCGCGAGTGGGCCGCGATGGGCGTGCACCGCATGGCCGAGTTCTCCAAGGGCCACGTGCCCTCGTTCATGGTGCCGAGCTTCGAGCGCAAGCAGTGGATCACCGTCTACCCCTTCGTGCGCAGCTACGAGTGGTACCTGCTGCCGGACGACGAGCGCAACCGCATGCTGCGCGAGCACGGCCTGCTGGGCCGCGAATACCCGCAGTGCAACGCCAACACCGTCGCCGCCTTCGCCCTGGGCGACTACGAGTGGCTGCTCTCCTTCGAGGCGGATGACCTCCACGACCTGGTCGACATGATGCGTCACCTGCGCTACTCCGATGCGCGCCTGCACGTGCGCGATGAGCTCCCCTTCCACACCGGTCGCCGCATCGACTCCCTCGAGGACGTCGCCGCTCTGCTCGCCTGAGATCACCCAACCATCGAGGACCCACCATGACTGACTCCACCCTGTCACAGCCGAGCCCGCGACTCGTCGACCCCTCCTGCGCCACCCACACACGGCGCGGGGAGCCCAAGCCCTTCGACGCAATCCTGTTCTCGTCCTTCGGCGGTCCCGACGGACAGGAGGACGTGATCCCCTTCCTGCGCAACGTCACCCGAGGGCGAGGGATCCCCGACGAGAGGCTCGAGGAGGTCGCGGGCCACTATCGGGCCCTCGGCGGCCGCAGCCCGATCACAGAGCAGAACGAGACGATGATCGCCGCGCTCGAGCGGGAGCTCGCTCGTCGCAGCATCGACCTGCCGGTCTACTTCGGCAACCGCAACTGGGAGCCCTACAACGCCGACGCGGTCCGCGCGTTGCACGCCGACGGTCGCCGTCATGCGCTGGGCTTGGTGACCAGCGCCTATTCCTCCTATTCCTCGTGCCGTCAGTACCGCGAGGATTTCGGGATGGCGCTCGAGGAGACTGGCCTGTCCGAAGACGTCAGCATCGACAAGGTCCGCGTGTACTTCAACCATCCCGGATTCCTTGAACCGGTGGTCGACGGTGTAGCGAGCGCCCTGGCAAGCCTGGCCGCGGAGGGGCACGACGCCGAGCGGGTCGCGGTGCTGTTCTCCACCCATTCGGTGCCGGACGCGATGGCGGAGGCCTCCGGTCCCGAGGAGACCCGGGTCGAGGGGTCCGGCGGCTGGTACGTCGAGCAGCACCTCGCGGCCTGCCGCTGGGTGATGGCCCAGCTGCACGACGACGTCCCCGAGCTCCCGCAGTGGCAGCTGGTGTACCAGTCCCGCTCCGGGGCTCCGCACACCCCTTGGCTGGAGCCCGACATCAATGAAGTGATCGAGCAGCTCGCCGCTGAGGACGGAGCCGATGCCGTGATCGTGGTGCCGATCGGGTTCGTCACCGACCATGTCGAGGTCATCTGGGACCTGGACACCGAGGCGAAGGAGAGCGCTGAGGAGAAGGGGCTCGCCTTCCGCCGCGTCGCGACCTCGGGCGAGGACCCCCGCTTCGTCGCCGCCCTGGCCGATCTGATCCAGGAGCGTTTGGACCTGCAGTTCCCCGTCGCGTCGTCACAGACTTCGGCGGTACGCCGGATGTATGCGGGGCGAACTGCTGCGTGGGCCGCCTGTGCCGTCCCACCACGAGCGCCGTGGACTCGGCGCAGGACGTCGAGCGGGCACGAGAAGAGGCGGCCGGCGCGGGAGAGACCTCGTGACGCCGCGGACCGAGGTCGCCGTCGGCACCTCCGCCTTCGTGGGCTCCCCGCTGCGGATCGGCACCCGTGCCTCCGATCTCGCCCTGACCCAGTCGGGGCAGGTGGGAGAGGCGCTGGTGGCCGGCACCGAGCACACCGTGGAGCTGGTCCACGTGAGCACCAGCGGGGACCGCGACCGCATCAGCCCGCTCGCCCAGATCGGCGGCACCGGTGTGTTCGTCACCGCTGTGCGCCAGGCGCTGCTGGACGCGGAGGTCGATCTGGTGGTCCATTCCTGCAAGGACCTGCCCACCGAGCCGCTGCAGGAGATCACCCTGGCCTGCTACCCGCCGAGGGAGGATCCGCGGGACGCGCTGTGCGCCCGCGACGGCCTCACCCTGGCCGAGCTGCCGCGGGGCGCGAAGGTGGGCACCGGCTCGCCGCGCCGCGCCGCGCAGCTGCTGCGGGCCCGCCCGGACCTGGACGTCCAGGGCATCCGCGGCAACGTCGAGACCCGGCTGAACCGTGCCCTCGGCGCCGAGGCGGATCTCGACGCGGTGGTGCTCGCGGCCTCGGGCCTGCGCCGGGTGGGCCGCGAAGCGGCCATCAGCGAGCTGCTGGCGGTCGAGGTGATGCTGCCCGCTCCCGCGCAGGGCGCACTGGCTGTCGAGGCCACCACCGCGGTGCTCGCCGAGCAGCCCTGGTTCGCGCAGCGGCTGACCGAGGTCGATGACCCGGCCACCCGTGCCGCCGTCACCGCGGAGCGGGCGCTGCTGCGCACCCTTGAGGCCGGATGCTCGGCGCCGGTCGCCGCGTACGGCGAGCTCGAGGAGGCCGACGGGGACGAGCAGGGCGGTGTGCTGCGCCTGCGCGCCCTCGCGATCCGGCCCGACGGCAGCCACGCCGTCGAGGGCGAGGCCCGGGTGGCGCTCGATCTGCACGCTGATGAGCTCTCGGGCACCGAGTCGGTGCCGTGGGCGCTCGGCGCCGAGCTCGCCGCCGATCTCCTCTCGCGAGGGGCCGGCGAGATCCTCGAGCAGGCCCGCGCCTGATGAGCTCCGTCGCTGCTCCGCGCCCCGTGCTGGTCACCCGACCGGCCGGGCGCGGCGGCACGCTGCGCACGCAACTCGAGCAGCGCGGGATCGAGGTCGTGCACCAGCCTCTGATCCGCCTGGTGCCGGCGCTCGGAGCGGAGCTCGACGCCGCCCTGCGCCATCTCGCCGACGGCACCTACAGCCTTCTCGTGGTCACCTCCCGCACTGCGGCAGAGGCGCTGGTCGGGGCGGTCGTGCCGTCCCGGACGGCGATCATCGCCGTCGGCGAGGGCACTGCTGAGGAGCTCCGCGCGGCAGGGCATCCGGTGGCGCATGTCGCCGCGGGCTCCGGTGCCGCGCTGGTCGAGGAGATGCCGCCCGCGGAGGACGGCGCGATCGTGCTCTTCCCCGCCTCCGCAGCCGCGTCCCGCACCGTCCCGGAAGGGCTGCGGTCCAAGGGCTACCGCGTGCATGAGGTGACCGCCTACCGCCCCCTCCCCGTCGAGCCGCCGGCCGCGGTCGCGGTGGGCCTGGCGACCGGGGCCTACGGCGCCCTCGCACTCACCAGCCCGATGATCGCGCGCCGCGCCGCCGCGCTCGGCATCCACGAGTCGACTCCGATCGTCACCATCGGCGGCCCCACCTCCGCTGCGGTGCGCGAGGCCGGTCTGGCCGTCGGACTGCAGGCACCGGAGCCCACGGACTCTGCGCTCGCCCTGGCGGTCCAGCAGGTGCTCGAGGCCGCGGACGCCGCGCCCTGACCGCCCGATGTCCCGCCTCCCAGACCCCTCCCAGACCCCTCTCCTGTCCCGTCTCCGAAGGAGCCCCGATGACTCTCCCTCCCTGACCGGCACCAGCCTCCCGGGCCCGATCGACCGGCCCCGCCGGCTGCGCACGAGCGGCGCGATGCGCTCCCTGGTGCGCGAGCACACCCTGCGGCCCGCCGATCTCGTGCTGCCGATGTTCGTGCGTGAGGGGGCGAGCGAGAGCCGCCCCATCGACTCGATGCCCGGCGTCCTCCAGCACACGATGGACTCCCTGGTGCACGCCGCGACCGAGGCGGTCCAGCGCGGGGTGGGCGGGGTGATGCTGTTCGGCGTGCCCGAGCACAAGGACGCCGTGGGCTCCGGCGCGACCGATCCCGAGGGGATCCTCAACCGGGCCCTGGCCCGCCTGCGCTCCGAGCTCGGCGACTCCACCGTGATCATGGCCGATCTGTGCCTGGACGAGTTCACCGATCACGGCCACTGCGGGGTGCTCGATGCGGCCGGCCGGGTCGACAACGACGCGACCCTCGTGCGGTACCGGGAGATGGCCCTCGCCCAGGCCGAGGCGGGCGCGCATCTGCTGGGCCCCTCGGGGATGATGGACGGCCAGATCGCCGCGGTCCGGGACGCCTGGACGAGGCCGGGCACCTGGACACCGCGCTCTACGCCTACACCGCGAAGTATGCGTCCGCGTTCTACGGCCCCTTCCGCGAGGCCGTGGACTCGTCCCTGCAGGGCGATCGCCGCAGCTACCAGCAGGATCCGGCCAACGGCCGCGAGGCGCTGCGGGAGCTGGCGCTCGATGTCGCCGAAGGTGCGGACATGGTGATGGTCAAGCCCGGCCTGCCCTACCTCGACGTGCTGCGGGACGTGGCCGAGGCCTCCCCGTCCCCGTGGGCGCCTACCAGGTCTCCGGCGAGTACGCGATGATCGAGGCGGCCTCGGCCAACGGCTGGATCGACCGTGAACGCACCGTGCTGGAGTCACTGCTGGCCTTCCGCCGCGCGGGCGCCTCGACCGTGCTGACCTACTACGCGAGCGAGGTCGCCGGCTGGTACCGCGACGGCCTGCCCGCTCACCTGCGCGAGTTCCTCTGATCCCACAGCCCCTGCCCACCGCCACCGCCACCGCCACCGCCACCGCCACCGCCCGACGTTCCCAGGAGCACCCTTTGACCTCCCCGAAGTCCCAGACCCGGTCCACCGATCTCTTCTCCCGCGCCCAGCAGGTGATCCCCTCGGGGGTGAACTCGCCGGTGCGGGCCTTCGGCTCGGTGGGCGGCACGCCCCCGTTCTTCACCGAGGCGAAGGGGGCCCTGCTGCGCGACGTCGACGGCAATGAGTACGTCGACCTGGTCGGCTCCTGGGGGCCGATGATCCTCGGGCACGCGAACCAGCAGGTGGTCGAGGCGGTGCGTGAGGCGGCGGGCCGCGGGCTGTCCTTCGGTGCCCCGCAGCCGGGCGAGGTCTCCCTCGCTGAGGAGGTCACCCGGCGCATCGGGCCCGTCGAGCAGGTGCGCCTGGTCAACTCCGGCACCGAGGCGACCATGAGCGCGCTGCGGGTGGCCCGCGCCGCGACCGGCCGGGACGTGATCGTGAAGTTCGCCGGCTGCTACCACGGGCACGTCGACGCGCTGCTCGCAGAGGCCGGCAGCGGGGTGGCGACCTTCGCGATGCCGGGCTCGGCCGGCGTCACCGCCGCGACCGCTCGGGACACCGTGGTGCTGCCCTACGGGGATCGTGAGGCGGTGCGGGCGCTGTTCGCCGAGCGCGGCGACTCGATCGCTGCGATCATCACCGAGGCCGCCCCCGCGAACATGGGCGTGGTGCCCCCGCTCGAGGAGGACGGGATCGGCTTCAACCGCTTCCTGTCCGAGACCGCGCACGCCGCCGGCGTTCTCCTGATCAGCGACGAGGTGCTCACCGGGTTCCGCGCCAGCCGCACCGGCCACTACGGCATCGACGGCGCGGACGGCAGCTGGGCCCCGGATCTGATGACCTTCGGCAAGGTGATCGGCGGCGGCCTGCCGGTGGGCGCCTTCGGCGGGCGGAAGGATCTGATGAGCCTGCTGGCCCCCGCCGGGCCCGTCTACCAGGCGGGCACCCTGTCCGGGAACCCGCTGGCGACGGCGGCCGGCTTGGCCACCCTGAACGGTCTGGACGAGGCCGCCTACGGCACCCTCGGCAGCGCCTCCTCCACCCTGCAGCAGCTGGTCGCCGATGCGCTCACCACCGCCGGGGTCCCCCACGTGATCCAGACCGCGGGCACCCTGTTCTCGGTGTTCTTCCGCGAGCACCCGGTGCACAGCTACGACGACGCGAAGGCGCAGGACACCGCCGCCTTCACCCGCTTCTTCCATGCGATGCTCGAGGGCGGGATCTACCTGCCGCCCTCGGCCTTCGAGGCGTGGTTCGTCTCGACGGCGCACACCCCGAGGTGCTCGACCGGATCGCGGCAGTGCTGCCCGCCGCGGCGAAGGCGGCCGCCGCGGCATGAGCCGCGGGGCATGACCTCTCAGGCCGCCCGTGCCGGGCGGGGGACGAGGCCGCCCGGTGGGGTTTCCGGCTCGTGGCCCCTCACGCGGATGTCCCGCTGGGCCTTCGTGCGACGGGGAGTTCTCCCCATGGCCGCGGGGACCGAACGCTCCTAGAGTCATCTCAGCCCGCGCGCCGACCGAGGCCGCTGTGGGAACAAGACGATGACGAGAGGGAGCGGCATGGAATTCGTCGGCATGGACACCGGCCAGGGCCGCGAGCATGCCGAGCGGCTCCGGACCGCCGCGCAGCGGCTGGGGTCCGAGCATGCGGTGCTCAGCAGCACCGTGCAGGCCAGCGAGGCCTTCTGGAGGGGCCCGGATGCGGAGGCCTTCCGCAGCACCTGGGCCGACGGCGCAGGACGCCTGCTGCACCAGCTCGTCGGTGAGCTCGAGGAGTCCGCCTCGGTCCTGGACGGGGACGTCGAGGAGCAGGAGTCCGCCTCCGCCGGCGAGCCGACCGGCGGCCCCGATGCTCAGGGGGACGCGGCAGGGGCGCTCCTGCTGCCCCGGGAGCTCGCCATGGTGGTGGCGACGGGCAGGTCAGCCCGGAGGTCGCCCGCGCCTGGGCGGGGATGTCGGAGGCGGAGCAGCAGCAGGTTCTCCAGGAGATCGTGAACCAGGAGCTCGAGCGCCAGGGCCTCCCGCCCCTCGTGGTCCACTTCGAGGATCTCAGCGAGGACGGATTGGGCGGGTACTGGATCGAGTTCGACATCTTCCGGCCGTGGCGAGGTGAGCACATCGTGATCGACCTCGAGACGGCGAAGGATCCCTGGGCCGTGAACGTCGCCGCGCATGAGGCACGGCACGCTGCTCAGGATCAGTGGATCGAGGAGACCGAGGGACCGTCCTGGTGGCAGTTCTGGGCCGAGGACGGCAGCGCGGCGGAGCATGAGCGCATCGAGCGGGAGCACGACGTCACACCGGAGGAGATCGACGCCTGGCGTGAGAACGACAAGGACTACCAACCGGCCCCGGGGCCGCAACCGGGGAGAACGCGCCTCAGTCCGAGCACGATGCCTGGAACGAGGAGTACGAGAAGTACCGCGAACAGCCGCTGGAGACGGATGCCTTCGACACCGGGGACGAGTTCGCCGAGGAGATCACCCTGGAGGAGCTCCAGCAGTATCAGCAGGATGCCGGAGTGCCCGTCACCTCGTAGGCTCAGTGACGCCGGCCCCGGAAAGAACCCCTCCATCGCGAACAGGACGTGACCCAGTGACCTTCCCGGACATCATGGAGGCCTACGCCCTCGACCCCACCCCGGAGCACCTGGATGACCTGCACCGGGCCATCATGAGCGCCCCGACCTACGACCCCCTCGTGACCATCGGCACGGCCGTGGCCCCGCTCGCGCGGTCCGGAGATCACCAGGGCATCATCGATGCGCTCTGGGCCCAGATGCCCGGCATCTTCCTGAGCCCCGCAGCGCACATGCACCTCTCCCAGGCCCATGCCGCGCTCGGCAGCGAGAAGGCCGCCGCACGGGAGCGCAAGTTCGCGCTGCTCGCGATGAGCAGCATCCACGAGGGTGCCGACGGCTCGGAGGAGTCGCCCTACCCGGTGCTGCGCATCGAGGACGAGTACACCGTTCTGGAGGCCGCCCGCCAGCGGTCCCAGGCGCAGGCCCAGGTCACCCGGGGCTCCGGCGTCTTCGACGTCCACACGCTCGAGGACGGGTCCCAGGTGTGGTTCCGTCTGCTCTGGCGCGGCACGCAGCCGGTCTCCTGAGCTGAGCGACGAGGAGACCCCGTGTCGATGACCGCCTTCCCTCGCCGCCGCTGGCTGCTCGGCGCCTCGGCGCTGCCTGCGGCGCTGATGCTCGCGGGGTGCGGCAGCCTCCCGTTCCTCGGGGGCGCCATGAACCGGGTTCGTGCCTTCCTCCGTCCGAGGAGCTCCCGGAGGACGACCGCAGGACCCTGCCCGAAGGGGCTCGCGGGCGCCCCAGGGAGCCCGCTGCCGGCAGGCGGTTCCTCACCTCTGGTCTCGCGGTCTCCCCGGACGGCACCCTGCTCGCTGCCTGCGAGAGCTACGACCGGTGGGCCCTGGACCTCGCCGACTCCTACGGCGTGATCCTGTGGGACACCGCCAGTGGTGAGGTCGTCCGGCGGATCTCCCCAGCACTCAGGGCGCGATCGCCTGGCATCCCGATGGGACCCGACTGGCGGTCGCCGGTGGACGGCACATCGCGCTCGTCGACGTCGAGGGCGAGGCGCTGTGGAACCTCATCGGCCATGAGCGTCCCCGGAGCAGGATCGCGAACATCCTCGACGTCGCGTTCAGCCCCGACGGCACCCAGCTGGCCTCCACGAGCACCGACGGGACGGTACGTCTGTGGGACGTGAGCGGGCAGCAGTGCGGCGCCGGCCACATCCTCGCCCCCGGCCGCCGCTCCGAGGCTCGGGTGTCCTACTCCCCGGACGGCGGCGTCCTCGCTGTCGGTGCCACCGCCACCTGGGGTGAGGGCGATGCCGACAATCCGCCCGAGCTGTGGGATCCGGCCTCAGGAGGCGATCGCGAGGTGCTGATGGACGTGCACGGCGTCGTCTTCGGCATCGGGCACAGCGGTGACGGCTCACTGCTGGCCCTGACCAGTGGGCCCGACTCCCTGACCGTGATCGATCCTGAGGGCACCTTGAGCGAGGGCCCGGTGACCGCCTCCACCCAGTTCGCTGAGCTCGCCGTGGGCTCCGGGAGCATGGTCGCGGTCCACAGCGGTGAGGGCGAGCTGCTGACCTGGGACCGCACCACCGATGAGCAGGTGTTCCTCGACGACATCGACACGGACCGGATGTGCTGGTCACCGGACGAGTCCACCCTGTACACGCTGGACAGCGAGAACGGCGCCGCGGCCTGGGACGGGGAGAGCTGGCGGGAGTTCGAGCTCCCGTGAGTCCCACCCGCTCCTGGGCGTGCGGGCTCGCCCCGCGGCGATATGGCCCCGGACGGCCCTCCACGACGCTCTGCGTCGGCCGATGACGAAAAGCTCGACAGCGCTCTGCGCGCTGCCCCAAGCTGGTCCCGTCGGCCCCGCCGGCACACCGCTTCGTAGCTCAGCCCGGTAGAGCAGCTCCCTCATATGGAGCCGGTCGCAGGTTCGAATCCTGCCGGAGCGTCTCTGACGCCGGGCGCCGCCCGTCGGCGGCTCCCCGTACCCTCGGACCAGCCCCCGCCCCCGCGGAAGGTGCCGCTCCCGATCCTCGAGGTGCCCCATCGCACGCCGGTCCACCACCACCAAGAAGCCCGTCCTGGACGCGCTCGTCCTGCCCTCGCTCGAGCCCGCGGACGGCGAGCAGCTCACCGCCCACGACCATCACGAGGGGCTCCGACTCGGGGGACGACCTCTCCGGCCACGATCTCGCCGGCGCGACCTTCAGCGAATGCGAGCTGATCGGGGTCACCGCGCACACCACGGCCCTGCAGCACGCCCGCCTGACCGAGACCCGGATCGAGCGGCTGAACGCCCCTGTCCTGGACGCCACCCGCTCCGCCTGGCGCGACGTCGAGCTGAGCGGCTCCCGCCTCGGGGCGCTGGACATCTACGACGCCGATATCCGCTCCACCCGGATCACCGGCAGCAAGTTCGACTGGATCAACCTGCGCTCGAGCACCCTCGAGGACGTGCTCTTCGAGGACTGCACGATCGAGGAGCTGGATCTCTCGGGCGTCACCGCCACCCGGCTCGCGTTCACCAACTGCCGGGTCGGCCATCTCGCCCTCGCCCATGCCCGGCTGCAGGATGTGGACCTGCGCGGGCTGGAGATCGGGGCGATCGGCAACCTCGAGGGGATGGCGGGGGCGACTCTCGATGCGCAGCAGGTCACGGTGCTCGCCCCGGCCTTCGCGAGCCATCTGGGGATCCGCGTCGAGGGCTGAGCACCGTCCCTGCCCGCCCCGGGCAGCAGAACGCGGGCCGGAGATGCTCCGACCCGCGCCTGTCCAGCGATCGTATGCTCAGGCGGTCCCGCCGCGCGGGCTCTGCGCCATGCGGTTCAGGCGAGCCGCTGCTTCTTCGCGCTGATCTCCCCGGTGTTGAAGCCGGCCAGGTGCAGTCCGCCGTGGAAGCGGGCGTGCTCGATCTTCACGCAGCGGTCCATACCACGTCCAGGCCTCCGGCCTCCGCGATCGCCGCGGCCTCCTCGTTCCAGGAGCCCAGCTGCAGCCAGAGGGTCTTCGCACCCACCTCGGCCGCCTCCCGGGCGACACCCGGCAGGTCGGAGTCCTTGCGGAACACGTCCACCACATCGGGCACGACGGGCAGGTCCGCGAGCGAGGCGTAGGCCGGGCGCCCGAGGATGGTCTCGGCCCGGGGGTTGACGAAGTACACCTCGTACGGGGAGCTGGAGAGCAGGTAGGAACCCACGAAGTAGCTCGCCCGCGAGGGGTTCGCGGAGGCGCCGACGATCGCGATGCTCTTCGCGCGCCGCAGGATCGCCAGGCGCTCCGGTGCCGTAGGGCTCTGCCAGGTTCGCTGGGTGGTCTGCTCGTTCATCGCTGCACTCCCGTCGCTGCCGTGATCGCCTGGTCGAGGTCCCACAGGATGTCCTCGATGTCCTCGAGCCCCACCGAGATGCGGATGAGATCCGCGCGCACCCCGCCCGCGGCCAGCTGCTCCGCCGAGAGCTGCTGGTGGGTGGTCGAGGCCGGGTGGATCACCAGGGTGCGAGCATCGCCGATGTTCGCCAGGTGGGAGGCGAGCCGCAGGTTCGCGATGACCTGCTCGCCGGTGGCACGCGCCGCGGCGGCCTCCTCCTCGTCGGAGCCGAACTCGCCCGCGGGCCGCACCCCGAAGGCGAAGACGGAGCCGGGACCGAGCGGCAGGTACTTCGTCGCGCGCTCATGGTGCGGATGGGACTGAAGCCCCGCCCAGGTCACGAAGGAGACCCGCGGGTCCTCCTCGAGCCACTGCGCGACGGCCCGGGCCCCGGCGAGATGCGCGTCGATGCGCTGCGGGAGCGTCTCGACGCCCTGCAGCAGCTGGAAAGCGGACTGCGCCGGCAGGGACGGGCCGATGTCGCGCAGCTGCTCGGAGCGCAGCTTCGTGAGGAAGCCGTACTCGCCGAAGTTGTCCCACCACTTGATGCCGCCGTAGGACTCCACCGGCTCGGTCATCGTGGGGAACTTGCCGTTGCCCCAGTCGAAGCGACCGGATTCGACGACCACGCCGCCGAGGGTGGTGCCGTGCCCGCCGAGGAACTTGGTCGCGGAGTGGATGACGATGTCCGCGCCGTGCTCGAGGGGCCGCACCAGATAGGGGTGGCAAGGGTCGCGTCGACCACCAGCGGCACCCCGTGCTCGTGCGCCACGGCGGCCAGGCCCTCGAGGTCCGCGATCTCGCCGGAGGGATTGCCGATGATCTCGACGTACAGCGCCTTCGTCTCGGGCCGGAACGCGACGCGGTAGTCCTCCGGCTCGGAGGAGGGCACGAAGGTGGTCTCCACGCCGAAGCGGCGCAGGGTGACGTCGAGCTGGGTGACGGTGCCGCCGTACAGCTGGGCGGAGGCGACGACGTGGTCGCCCGCGCCCACCAGCGCCGCGAAGGTGATGAACTCGGCGCTCATCCCCGAGGCGGTGGCGACCGCACCGATCCCGCCCTCGAGAGAGGCGATGCGCTCCTCGAAGGCGGCGACGGTGGGGTTGCCGATGCGGGAGTAGATGTTGCCGTACTTCTGCAGCGCGAAGAGGTTCGCGGCGTCGGCCGCATCGTCGAAGACGAACGAGGTGGTCTGGTAGATCGGGACCGCGCGGGCGCCGTGCTGGGCATCCGGGGTGCCGCCCGCGTGCAGGGCGCGGGTGCGGAAGCCGAAGCTGCGCTCCGGGGTGGGGCTCGTGGTCTCGCTCATGCCGGCACCCCTGCCTTGGCCGGGTGATCAGCCGGGAGGGTGTCGAAACCGGCGCGCGCGGCCTCCTCGGCGCTGACGCCGGGGACCACGGGCAGCAGGTCGGTGTTCAGCTCGGTGCCGCGGGCACGGGCGAGCTCGGCCTCCTTCTCGCGCACGATCGGCAGCACGTCCCGGCCGAAGGCCGCGACCTCCTCGGTGAAGTGGAGGTAGCAGGTGAGCATGAGGTTCACGCCCACCTTCTTGTACTCGATGACGGTCCGCGATCTCCTCGGGGGTGCCGATCAGCTGGGTCTTGAAGCCGTCGTTGTACTGCACGAGGTCCTCGAAGGAGGAGCCGGCCCACATGCCCTTGCCGTCCTTGGTGGAGGCACCGGCCTCCTGCACGGACTTCCGGAAGCCCTCGACGGCGGGGCGGTGGGCCTTGGCGACGATCTCGCGCAGGGTCTCCTCCGCCTCCTTCCGGGACTCACGGGCGATGACGAAGCCGTTCAGCCCGAACTTCGGCTGGCGGCCCGCCTGCTCGGCCGAGGCGAGCACCCCGGCGACGTTCTCCTCGTAGCCCTCGAGGGTGCGGCCGTTGGAGAAGTACCAGTCGGCGACGCGGCCCGCGGTGGCCTGGGCGGCGGTGGAGTTGCCGCCGAAGAAGATCTCGGGGTGGGGGCGGCCGGGCACGTCGACGGGCTTCGGGGAGAGGTTGAAGTCATCGATCGAGTAGTACTTCCCGTCCTGGGAGTACCCGTTCTCGGTGAGCAGCCCGCGCAGCGCGGAGATGAACTCCTCGGTGCGCACGTAGCGCTCGTCGTGCTCGAGCCAGGGCAGGCCGAACTTCACGAACTCGTCCTTCAGCCAGCCGGAGACGATGTTGACAGCGGCGCGGCCCTCGGAGAGGTGGTCGGCGGTGATCAGCCACTTGGCGAGCACGCCCGGATGCCACATGCCGGGGTGGAAGGCGGCGATGACCTTGAGCCGCTCGGTGGCGCCGAGCAGGGCGAGGGAGAAGGCGGAGGCCTCGTGCTGCTTGTCCGCGCCGTAGCTGGCGGCGTAGCGGGTCTGGGTCAGCGCGTACTCGAAGCCGGAGTTCTCGGCGACCTGGGCGAGGCGCTTGTTGTAGGGCAGCTGCCAGTCGGTGCGCTGCTCGATGGTGGAGACGACGAGGCCGCCGGAGACGTTCGGCACCCAGTACGCGAACTTCAGCGGGGTCTCGATGGTCGAGCGGGGAACGGTGGTGGTCATGGGTCCTCCGGGGTGTGGGGTGTGCGGAAAAGGATGGGCGGGACGGTTCAGGCGGGCGGTGCGACGGCCGGGTCCTCCGCCGGCAGGGCGGCGAGCACCTCGGCGACCGCCGCGACGGCCTCCGGGTTCTGCAGGGAGGTGATGTCTCCCAGCGGGGCCGGCGGCCGACCGGCGCGGCGGTCCCGCTCGGCGTGCAGGAGCTGGGCGAGCAGGCGGCGCATGATCTTGCCGGAGCGGGTGCGGGGCAGGTCCGGGACGGGGATCACGAAGCGGGGCTTGGCGATCGGTCCGATCTCGGTGGCCACCCGAGCGCGCAGGGCGGCCGGATCGATCGCGGGAGCAGCCGACGGGGCGGGCAGAGCGGGCGGGGCGGGCAGAGCGGGCAGAGCCGAGGGGATCACGAACACCGCCACGGCCTGCCCGGTGAGAGCGTCATCCACGCCTGCGGCGCCCGCCTCCTGCACGCTCGGGTCCGCGACCAGCGCGGATTCGATCTCGATGGTGGACAGGCGGTGCCCGGAGACGTTGACGACGTCGTCAAGGCGGCCGAGGATCCAGAAGCATCCGTCGGCGTCGACCGTGGCGGAGTCCCCGGCGACGTAGTAGCCGCCGTGCTCGCCGCAGCCGGCGTAGTCCCGCCAGTAGGAGTCGCGGTACCGCTCCGGATCGCCCCAGACGGTGCGGGCCATGCCGGGCCAGGGCCGACGGGCCACCAGCGTGCCCGCCACCCCGGCGGGGACCTCCTCGCCGTGCTCGTCGACCACGGCCATGTCGATGCCGGGCAGCGGCACGGTGGCGGAGCCGGGCTTCAGCGTGGTCACCCCGGGCAGCGGCACCAGCATCGAGGCGCCGGTCTCGGACTGCCACCAGGTGTCGATGATCGGCAGCTCGCCCCGGCCGAAGGTGCGGTGGAACCACACCCAGGCCTCGGGGTTGATCGCCTCGCCGACAGTGCCCAGCAGGCGCAGGGAGGACAGATCGTGCCCGGTCGGCAGCTCCGCCCCGAACCAGGACATGAAAGTGCGGATCAGGGTGGGGGCGGTGTAGTAGACGGTCACGCCGTGGCGCTCGATGATCTCGAGATGGCGCTCGCGGGTGGGCTCGCCCGGGGTGCCCTCGTAGATGACCTGGGTGAGGCCGTTGGAGAGCGGGCCGTAGATCTCATAGGTGTGGGCGGTGACCCAGGCGAGATCGGCGGTGCACCAGTGGACGTCGTCGGGCTTGGCATCGAAGTGCGCCCAGTGCGACCACGAGGTGTGGGTGAGGTAGCCGCCGGAGGTGTGCACGAGCCCCTTGGGCTTCCCGGTGGTGCCGGAGGTGTAGATGATGAACAGCGGATGCTCCGCGTCGAAGCTCTGCGCCTCGTGCACCTCGCTCGCGGCGCCCACGCTCTCGTGCCACCACACGTCCCGGCCCTCGGTCCAGGCGATCTCCAGCCCGGTGCGGCGCACCACCAGCACGTGCTCGAGGTGCGGCAGGTCGCGGGCGGCCTCGTCCGCGGCGGACTTCACCTCGACGGCCTTCCCCGACGGAACTGCCCATCGGAGGTGACCAGCAGCTTCGCCGCCGTGTCCTCGAGGCGGAAGCGCACCGCCTCGGCGCTGAAGCCGCCGAAGACGAGCGAATGCACGGCCCCGATGCGGGCGCAGGCCAGCGCGATGACGATGGTCTCCACCAGCACCGGCAGGTACACGACCACGCGATCGCCGGGGACGATGCCGAGGTCGGTGAGGGCGTTCGCGGCCTGATTCACGCGCCGCTGGAGGTCCGCATAGGTGACGGATTCACGGTCCCCCGGCTCGCCCTCGAAGTGCAGGGCGACCTTCGCGCCGCGGCCGGCCCGGACGTGTCGGTCCACGCAGTTCTCGGCGACGTTCAGCCGCCCGCCCACGAACCAGCGGGCCGCGGGGACGCTCAGCTCGCCGGTGGCGGGATCGGGGACCGGCGGCTCCCATTCGAGGGCGGTGTGCCAGGGCTCGGCCCAGTCAAGCGCCGCGCGGCCTCCTCCCAGAAGACGATCGGGTCCGCCTCCGCGGCGTCGTAGATATTCGCGTCCACGTTCCAGGTGCCCGCGGGCGCGGGGTAGGTGCGCGACTCGACGAGCCGCGCCTCCTCGTGGGGCAGTGTCTCGGTGATGCTCATGCCCACCTCCTCAACAGCTTCTTCTCGGCGAGGCCGAGCACGGCATTGGTCAGGCTTCCCAGCAGCGCGAGCAGCACGATGGCGAGCAGGATCCGGTCTACGCGGCCGTTCTGCTGGGAGTCGTTGAGGATGAATCCCAGGCCCATCGAGGAGGCGATCAGCTCGGCGGCGACCAGGAACAGCCAGGCCTGGGCGAGCGCGAGGCGCAGCCCGGACACGACCGACGGCACCACCGCCGGCAGCTGGATGGTGCGGAACAGCGACCAGCCGCGCAGGCCGAAGCAGCGCCCGGCCTCCACCAGGTGGGGGTCGATGTGGCGCAGGGCCGCGGCGACGGTGGTGAAGACCGGGAAGAACGCACCGATCGCGATCAGCGTGATCTTGGATTCCTCGCCGATCTGCAGCCACAGGATCAGCAGCGGCACCCAGGCGAGCGACGGGACCGCGCGCAGGGCTGCGAGGGTCGGGTTCAGCAGGGCGTCCCCGGCGCGGGAGAGACCCACGATCGCGGCGACGGCCAGGCCGATGACGGAGCCGATCACGAAACCGAGCAGCACCCGCTGCACGGAGATCGCGATGTGCAGGCCCAGCTCGCCCCGCTCGATCAGCTCGGCGGCGGCCTGCAGCACGGTCAGCGGGCCGGGCAGGCGGTAGGCGGGCACCAGCTCGGTCGCGGTCACGATCTGCCAGGCGGCCAGGATGATCAGCGGCAGCACCGCCCCGGCAGCCAGGCGCACGCCGGTGCGGTCCCAGAACGCGGAGCGGCGGCCGACGGCGGGGGCGGCGCCCCGGAGTCCGGCGTGGCGGTAGCGGTCGCCGGTCCCGTCGAGGTGGGCAGCGGGATGTCGGTCGGGGCGCTCACTGCGCCTCCACCGGCGGCGAGCGCGAAGGCGTCGTGGATGATCTCGGCGCGAGCCTGCTCGACCGCGTCGGCCCCACCGGCGACGTCACCGGAGTCGGCGAGCATCGGGGAGATCGCCTCGAGCACCGCGAGCTGGTCCTCGCCCGGCACGCCGGAGACGTCGAGGTTGGAGCGCTCGGTGATCACTGTGGTGGCGACCTCGAGGTCGATGCCGGCGGCGTCGGCGAGCAGCTGCGCCGTCTCCTCGAGGTTCGCAAGCGCCCAGGTGCGGGCCTCCTCGTAGGCGTCCACGACCACCTGGGCAACGTCGGCGTGGTGGTCGATGAAGTCCTCGGTGGCGTTGAGGAAGCCGTAGGTGTTGAAGTCGACGTTGCGGTAGACGAGCTGCGCGCCGGACTCGACCTCCGCGGCGCCCATGATCGGGTCCAGCCCGGACCAGGCCTCGACGCTGCCGCCCTCGAGAGCGGAGCGGCCGTCGGCGTGCTGCAGCGGCTGCAGCTCGATGTCCTCGATGCCCAGATCGGCCTCGGCGAGGGCCTGGACCAGGAAGAAGTACGGGTCGGTGCCGGGGGTGGCGGCGACGGCCCGGCCCGCGAGGTCCGCGGGCGAGGAGATGTCGCTGCCCTCGCCGACAACGAGCGCGGCCCACTCGGGCTGGGAGTAGATGCCGATGACCTTGATCGGGAGTCGTTCGCGCGCGCCAGCAGCGCGGCGGAGCCGGCGGTCGAGGCGATGTCCGCGGAGCCGGAGCGCAGGAACTCGTTGGCCTTGTTGGAGCCGGCCGACTGCACCCACTCCACGGTCACCGAGTCGCCGAGCGCGGTCTCGATCAGCTTCTGCTCGCGCACCACGAGGCTGAGCGGGTTGTAGGTGGCCCAGTCGAGGGTGAGCGTGCTGGTGCTCCACTCCCCTCGCCACCCGAGGAGGCGGTGTTCTCGGAGCCCTCGCCCGGCACGCAGGCGGCCAGGCCCATCCCGGCCACGGCGGTGAGTCCGAGGGCGGTGGCGGTGGCGGCTGATGCGGTGGGTCATGAGGGGAACTCCGTGGTGGTGGATGTGGTGGATGTGGTGGATGCGGTGGTGGTCTGGTGGGTGGTCACGCCGAGGCCCTCGAGCAGGTGGACGCGCAGCTCGGCGAGGGTGTGATCGGCGCGGTCGCGGGGACGGGTGCCGGGCACATCGACGACGCGGGCGAGCGAGCGGGCCTCGGGCCCCTCCTCGCGCAGGGAGCGCAGCAGCAGCACCCGGTCGGCGAGATACAGCGCCTCCTCCACGTCATGGGTGACGACCAGGATCGTGGTGGGCTCGGCGGCGTGGATCTCCAGCAGCAGGTCCTGCATGCGCAGGCGGGTCAGGGCGTCCAGTGCGCCGAAGGGCTCGTCCAGCAGGAGCACCTCGGGGCTGCGGGCCAGTGCCCGGGCGAGGGAGGCGCGCTGGGCCATGCCGCCGGAGACCTCGCGGGGTCGCAGCTCGGCAGCGTGCTCGAGGCCGACGAGCTGCAGCAGGTGCCGCACCCGCTCGCGGCCCTCCGTCCTTCCGGTCCCGCGAGGCAGGCCGAGCGCCACGTTCTTCTCGAGGGTGCGCCAGGGCAGCAGGCGCGGCTCTTGGAAGGCCACGGCGGTGCGCGGATCGGTGCCGGTGAGCGCCGTGCCGCCGATGCGGATCACGCCGGAGCTGGGCCGGTCCAGGCCCGCGATCAGGCGCAGCAGGGTGGACTTCCCGCAGCCGGAGGGGCCGACGACGGCCACGATCTCGCCCGAGCCGAGCTCGACGTCGAGGCCGCGCAGCACGTCATGGCGACCCTGGGCGATGTCGAAGGAGCGTGCGACCTGGTCCAGGCGCACGCCGTTCGGACGCCCGCGCGCGGGCGTCGCGTCGGCATCGGTCCCGGGAGCCGGGCTCAGGTCGGGTGCAGTGGCAGTGCTGGTCATGTCGCCGATCATGACGGCGCGGCACGAGCCGACGCCAGAATTGCGTCATAAGCCGTCATAGTCACCGTCCGTAGATGACGAGGGGATGACGGCGTGCGAACCAGGTCACACGACCCGGTCAACAGACCCCTCCTCATGCGAGGGCCCCCACCTCCTCGAAATGCGATCAGAGCCCCGACCCTCCTCCCGACCTGCTCAGCACATGTGCCCCACGCCATCCGCGGAGGTCAAGTCACACCAGGTCCCGGGCATCTCGGCCGCCCGCAGGTCAATGGTCGACAAATCCCTCTCTTCGGCCCGTTCAAGTCGGTTCTGGAAAGCGGGAGCTGCTCCTAGCGTTGATGACGCATCCCCGGACGCCCCGACTGAGGGCACCGGTCCCTCAGAAGCCTCGCCGCTCCCCGAGAGCCCCGTCGCGGGATGCACCAGACCACCAGCAGCACGCGAGAAGGACCAGCCTCCATGGCGCATCAGAACACGCACCGCTCGGCCGGCCGAGCCATCACTCCACTCACCACCTCCCACCGCGCAGCACGCGCCTTCGGCGGCAGCGCTGTCCTGGGCACCGTCCTGCTCGGCGCCGCCTTCGGCGGCGGCTCCTCCGCGATGGCCGATGACACGGCTCTCGCCGGTGCCGACGAGGCGCCCAGCACCAGCCAGTCCGCTCCCGCAGAGACCACCTCGCAGGGCTCCTCCTCGGCGTCCCAGGGGAAGCTCCGCCAGGGCGACTCCGGCCAGAGCGTCGAGACGCTGCAGGCCTCGCTGAACGCACACGGCGCCGACCTGCCCGAGACGGGCTACTTCGGCTCCATGACCGATGATGCGGTCCAGGCGTTCCAGTCCGAGAACGGCCTCCAGGTCGACGGTGTGGTGGGTCCCGAGACCCACGGCGCGCTCGGCGGCGACTCCTCCGGGCCCGCTCCCGTCGACATCCCCTCCGCCGGAGCCTCCGCAGTTCCCGCGAGCGCCTCCTCCGCGAGCGGCAGCTCGATCGTCGACGCCGCCCGCTCCGCGATCGGCAGCCCGTACAGCTGGGGCGGCTCCTCGCTCAGCGGCATGGACTGCTCCGGCCTGGTGGCCTACGCCTACGGTGCCGCCGGCATCGACGCGCCGCGCACCAGCAGCGAGCTCGCATCCCAGGGCCGCAGCATCTCCCAGTCCGAGGCGCAGCCCGGCGATCTCGTGGTGTGGCCCGGCCACGTCGCGATCTACGCAGGCGACGGTCAGATCATCGACGCCTCCGGCTCCCAGCAGCAGGTCGTCGAGCGCGGCATCTGGGGCAGCCCCACCGGGTTCGTCACCTACCGCTGAGCCGAATATCCGGCTCCACACCGGCTCGCCGAGGCCCGGTCCCGCAGCACGCGGGGCCGGGCCTCGGTCATGCCCTGCCCGTCTGACAGAGCTCTGCGAGAAGCGAACAGCGGTCAGCGGTCAGCGGCGCAGGCGGTGCTCCAGGGACGCCTTCACACCGGTCCACTCGTCCGCGAGGATCGAGTAGACGACGGTGTGGCGGATCGTGCCGTCGGGCATGATCCGGTGCGCACGCAGGATGCCGTCCTGCTGCGCGCCGAGGCGCTCGACGGCTCGGCGCGAGGTGATGTTCAGGTGGTGCACCCGGAACTCGACACCGAGGCAGCCGAGCTCCTCGAAGGCATGGGTGAGCAGGGCGAGCTTCGTCGCGGCGTTCAGTCCTGTGCCGTGGGTCGAGCCGGCCATGTAGGTGGTGCCCAACTCGAGGCGACGATCTCTAAGCGAGATGTTCAGGAAGGTCGTGTGGCCGATGACCCGTCCGCTGTCACGTTCGAGCACGGCCCACGAGACCGTGCTGCCAGCCTCGTCGGAGGCGCACTGGGCGGCGACGCGATCGGCGACCTGCTCCGGCGGCGGCACATGGGGCGCGTAGGGGATCCGCCAGATCTCCCCGTCGGCCACCACGGCACTGAGCCCCTCGACGTGCTGCGGGCCGAGGGGCTCGAGGCGCACGCGCTGGTTCTCCAGGACGACAGGCTGCGGTCGGTCCATCGCAGCGGTCGGGACCGACGATGTCGCCGTGAGCGCGGCGACGTGGCCGGCGGGCGCGGGGGTGGTGGGGGTCGTGCTCATCGGTGCTTCTCGATCGCCATCTCGTAGTAGCGCAGCAGGTCGTCCGAGGCGTTCTCCCAGGAGAACTTCTCCGCCTCGGCCCGGGCCTCGGTGCGGATCGCGGTGCGCAGCTGCGGGTCCGCGAGCCGTTCGAGCGCCGCGTCGAGGGTCGAGTCGTCCCCGGAGTCCCAGAGCAGCCCGTTCACCCCGTCGGTGACCTGCTCCATCGTCGGCCCTGAGCGGGCCGCGACCACGGGCAGCCCGGAGGCCATGCCCTCGAGGATCACCAGGCCCAGGGTCTCGGTGACCGAGGGGAAGATGAACCCGTCGGCGCTCGCGAAGGCGCTCGCGAGCTCCCCCCTCCATGAATCCGGGGAAAAGCGTCGAGGTGCCGGCGAACAGCTGCTCGAGCTCGCGCCGGTAGGGGCCGTCGCCCACGATCGCGAGAGCCACATCGTCGCGTCGGCCCATGATCGTGCGCAGGCGGTGGATCTCCTTCTCCGCCGCGAGGCGGCCCACGAACACCAGCAGCTTCTTGCCCGGGTGTCCCTCGGTGAGGCGCTCACGCATCTGCGCGGAGGCGAAGCGGGGGTGGAAGGTCTGCGTGTCCACCCCTCGGCGCACCACGTGCAGGTTCTCGATGCCCTGGGACTCGAGCTCGGCACGCATCGTCTCGGAGGTGGCGATGTTGATATCGGCGAGCGCGTGGTTGCGCCTGATCTGCCACCACACGGGGCGCTTGCCCCAGCGATAAGCCCGATAGAGGTCCAGGTAGCGCGGGATGTGCGTGTGATAGCTCGCGACCAGCGGGATCCGCTGCCGGTGCGCGGCGAATGCCCCGGAGGAAGCCAGCAGCAGCGGCTGCGCGGCGTGGACCACGTCCGGATGGAAGCCGCGGATGATGCCGTCCACAGTGGGGTTCGGCAGCGTGAAGCGCCGATGCTTGTAGAACGGCAGGGTCACGGGCTTGACCCCCACCACCCGCGCCCCGTGGTGCTCGGTGACGCCGAGATCCGGGGCGATGACCATGACCTCGTGGCCGAGGTCCCTGAACCGTTCGACGGCGTGGCGCAGGCGCGTCACCACGCCGTCGACGGAGGGCAGGAATGTCTCCGTGACGATCGCGATCTTCACGGGGTGGCGGTCACTTCCAGGTGACGGTGGGCATGACCAGCTCGCGCTTGACCCGGTCGGTGTTGTTCATCGCAACCTTGATGACCTCGGTGAGATGCTCGTCGGTCAGCAGGTGCGGCTCCAGGCCCAGCGAGAGCAGGTTGGTGTTGACCGCGTTGTAGTAGTGGTCGTACTTCTCCACGCGCGGGTTCTCCATGGAGGAGACCTCCACCTCGTTGCCGAGATCCGCGGCGACCTTCTGCACCTTCTCTGCCAGCTCCTTGACCGAGAACTGCTCGGTGAACTGGTTGTAGACGCGGAACTCGCCGACGTCCGCGGGGTTCTCGCAGGCGATCTCGATGCAGCGCACCGTGTCCTGGATATCGAGGTAGCCGCGGGTCTGGGAGCCGTTGCCGTAGACGGTGAGGTCGTGGCCGATGGCCGCCTGGACGATGAAGCGGTTCAGCGCGGTGCCGAACACGGCGTCGTAGTCGAAGCGGTTGACCAGGCGCGGGTCCAGGCGCGTCTCGTCGGTCTCCAGGCCGTAGACCACGCCCTGGTTCAGATCGGTGGCGCGGATGCCCCAGATCTTGCAGGCGAACATGATGTTGTCGCTGTCGTGGACCTTGGTGAGGTGGTAGAACGAGCCGGGCTGCTTGGGGAACGGCAGGCGGTCCTTGCGGCCCTTGTGCTCGACCTCGAGCCAGCCCTCCTCGATGTCGATGTTCGGCTGGCCGTACTCGCCCATGGTGCCGAGCTTGACGAGGTGGCAGTCGGGGGCGAAGTCCTTGATCGCCCACAGCACGTTGAGGGTGCCCTCGATGTTGTTGCGATGGTTCTCGATCGCATGCTCGCGGTCGATCATCGAGTACGGGGCGGAGCGGTGCTCGGCGAAGTGCACGAACGCCTCGGGCTGGATCTCCTGGAACACCTTCGCGACAGCGTCATAGTCGGTGAGGTCGGCGATCTCGACGGCGATGTCCTTGCCGGAGACCTCCTTCCAGACCGCCACGCGCTCCTCGAGCGGCAGGATCGGGGTCACCGAGTTCGAGCCGAGCTCGTCGTCGATGTCGCGACGCACCAGGTTGTCCACGATGGTGACGTCGTGGCCCTTCTGCGAGAGGTACAGGGCAGTGGGCCAGCCGCAGAATCCATCTCCGCCGGCGACGACGATCTTCATCTCGTGAGTCCTCCATCAGGTCGAGGTCCCGGCATGCGAAGGACACCGCAGCCGGATTGTGCAAGTCCGTGTCCGCTCTTAACGTAGTGCAGGCCGGGCACCCTTCAAAGACGGGCCAACCCGGCCTGAACTGCGGAGGAACGGACCATGGACAACGCGTACGACGGGGCCTCGGCAAGCCGGGCTCCCGGATCGGATTCCACTCTCTAGCTCTCCCTTCCGTGACCACGCTGGACAGCCCACCCGCCTCCCCGCACGCTCCCCGACCGCTGCCTGACACCGCCCGCCGGGTGCTGGTGATGGGCATCGTCAACCGCACCCGCGACTCCTTCTTCGACGAGGGCCGCACCTGGGGCCTGGAGGCCGCGGTCGGCGCGGGGCTCGCGGCCGGCCGGGCGGGCGCCGAGCTGATCGATGTGGGCGGGGTGAAGTTCGCGCCCGGCGACCCCGTGCCGGTGGCGGAGGAGATCGACCGGGTGGTGCCGGTCCTCGCAGCTCTGCGCCGGGAGCTGCCCGAGCATGTGCTGCTCTCGGTCGACACGTTCCACGCCGCGGTGGCCCGCGCCGCGATCGCGGCCGGGGCGGACCTCATCAACGACACCACCGGGCTCTCGGATCCGCAGATGGCGGCCACGGTCGCCGAGACCGGGGCCTCGCTGGTGATCACCCACTCGGCGGCGCGGCCCCGTTGCGCCCTGCCCCGGCCGCACTACGACGATGTGGTGGCCGAGGTGCGGGCCTTCCTCGCGGATCGTCTGCAGCGGGCTCTTGCGGCGGGGATCCCGCGGGAACGGATCGTGCTGGATCCCGGACCGGACCTGAACAAGAACACCCTGCAGACCCTGGAGATGCTGCGCGGCTTCGAGGAGTACGCCTCGCTCGGGCTGCCGCTGCTGGCGGCGCTGTCGCGCAAGGACTTCGTGGGCGAGTCCCTGGGCCTGCCGAAGCAGGAGCGCCTGGAGGGCTCGCTCGCGGCGGCGGCATGGACCATCCGCCACGGAGCCCGGATCCTGCGCGTGCACGACGTGGAGGCCACGGTGCGCCTGGTGCGCATGCTCGAGGTGCTCGCCGGCTGGCGCGACCCCACCGGCCCGCTGGTCCACAACACCTGAGGCGGCGGGCCGGTGCGGGCCTGGGGCCCGCCCCGCTGGGCCTCGGTCGGGCCCCTGACCCCGCCACGTCGCGAAAAGTACCGTTGACATGGAGCCTTTCGTCACGCGGCTCCCAGCACCCCTTCGCGACGCAGGGAAAAGTGCCAGATCATGGAACTTTTCGCAACGCGGCCGGTGCGGGGCGGCCGGTGGCGGGGTGCGGGGCGGCCGACGGGGAACGGCCGATGGGGGCCAAGGGCGCAGGCGGACGGGCAGCTGACCGAAGGGGCACGGGGCACCGCCACCCCTTCAGCCCCCGTGCGCCTCGAGCACGGCATCGGCGAGGCGCGGCATGACCTCGCGGTGCGCATCGCAGAAGTCGTGGGAGGTGCCGACCACCAGCGCGAGCCCGGCGGCGGGGTCCACCCAGAAGGCGGTGCCGCGCATCCCGAAGTGGCCCACGGTCCCCTCGCTGTTGCGGGCGCCGGTCCAGTGCGGGGACTTGGTGCCGCGCACCTCGATGCCGAGCCCGAAGGGGTTCGGATCCTGCTTCCCGAAGCCGGGCATGATGCCCACCAGCTCGGGGAACTGGGCACGGGTGATCTCGGCGTGCCAGCGCGGCTCCAGCAGGGTGGGCTGCAGCAGCTCGGCCGCGAAGAGCGCGAGGTCGGTGAGGGGGCCGTGGGCGCCGACGGACGCTGAGCCGCTCCACTCCAGCGAATCCATGCCGAGCGGTCCGGCGATCCGCTCCTGGATCCAGTCGCCGTAGTCGCGGCCGATCGCGCGCTCGATGTGCCGGGCGGCCTCGTCGATGCCGTAGTTGGAGTAGTGGCGTCGCAGGCCGGGGGCCTGGAGGGTGCGCTCGGAGTCGTAGAAGCACCCCGAGCTGTGGGTGAGCAGGTGGCGCAGCGTCGCACCGGGCGGGCCGGCCTCGTCCTCGAGGTCCACGCGCCCCTCCTGCAGGGCGAGGGCCGCGCCGTATCCGGTGAGCGTTTTGGTGACCGAGCGCCAGGGACGGATCAGCTCGACGTCGCCGCTCCGTTCCCGCTCCC
Organism: Brachybacterium sp. Z12; assembly: GCF_014400405.1. Taxonomy (GTDB): domain Bacteria; phylum Actinomycetota; class Actinomycetes; order Actinomycetales; family Dermabacteraceae; genus Brachybacterium. Next base: position 2,991,639 of record NZ_CP060496.1, read on the forward strand.
CCTCGGCGCCGAGCACGATCGCGGCGGCTTCGAAGCCGAAATCGTCGAGCACGTCCAGGGCGCTCATCGCACGGTTCCGCCCCTGTCGGCGAAGCGCTCGAGGATGGCGTCGGTGAGCCCGGGCCAGATCTTCACGTGGTCCGGCCCGAAGGGCTTCTCGCCGAGGAAGGCGGCGGTGAGGCCTGCTGCCGGGTCCACCCAGAGGAAGGAGCCGGCCTGCCCGAAGTGCCCGAAGGTCTGCGGGGAGGAGTTCGCTCCGGTCCAGTGGGGGTCCTTCTGTCCTCGGATCTCGAACCCCAGCCCCCAGTCGTTGGGCTTCTGGCGTCCGTAGCCGGGCAGGATCCCGGCCAGTCCCGGGAACTGGACGCCGGTCGCCTCGCGCCAGAGCTCCTCGGGGATCAGGGTGGGGGCCAGCAGCTCCCGGCCCACGGCCAGCAGGTCGCGGATCGAGCCGCGGTAGCCGGCGGCCGGCGAGCCGGCGACCTCGAGGTCGACGAGATCGAGGCCCTGCACGACGGTCTGCTCCATCCAGTCGTCGTAGTCGTAGCCGGTGGCGTCCTCGAGGTGGGCTGCGAGCACCTCGAAGCCGGTGTTGGAATAGATGCGGCGGGTGCCGACGCCCCCACCACCTCGTCGCCGTCGAAGGCGTAGCCGGCGGTGTGGGCGAGCAGGTGGCGCACGGTCGCGCCCTCCGGCCCGGCGGGCTCGTCGAGGTCGACCAGGCCACGGTCCACGGCGATCAGTGCGCCGAGTGCGGCAAGGGGCTTGGAGACGCTCGCGAGGTCCCACACCCGGGTGTCGTCGCCCTGGACGTGCAAGGGACGCTCGGCGTCGGACACCCCCAGGGCGTGCGCGAAGTCGATGTCGACGGGGATCTCGGGCTGGGTCTCGGTCTCCACGCTCCCAAATATGGCACACGGGCCAGCAGACGCACTCCCCGTCTTCACGACCCCTGCACGAATCCCTCGCCGCCTCCCCGCCCGGCGGGCCCGGCATCGACCTGCTCTCGCGATACGATCTGGGGGCGAGCAGCCTCGTCGACCCTCGTCCTGCGACGGCCCGGTCCGATGCCGCTCGCGCACCTGCCAGCCACAGCGAGAGCGAAGGACCACCGTGGGGATCTTGGATCGGATCGAGCGCGGCCTCGATCGCGGCGTGACGAGCGTCTTCTCGCCCGGTCGCGGGCAGCTCAAGCCCCTGGACCTGGCGCAGGGCCTCAAGCGGGAGTGCGATGACCAGATCCAGGTGCTCGACCGCACCCGGACCCTCGCCCCCAACGTCTACACCGTCTACCTGCACTCCCAGGACTTCGACCGCTTCAGCTCCTGGCAGGACACCCTGCTGGACGAGCTGCAGCGGGTCCTCACCGAGCACGCGGACAAGCAGCGCTACATGTTCGTCGGCGCGGTGACCGTGATGCTCGAGAACGATGACGAGGTGCGCGTGGGCCGCTTCGAGACCGAGTCCCGCACCGAGCGCGGCAGCGTCGCGCCCGCTACCGGCGCCGCGGCGGCAGGGGCCGGCGGCAGCCCGATCATCGAGATCGACGGGCAGCAGTACCTCCTCACCGGGCCGGTGACCGTGATCGGTCGCGGCGGCGACGCCGACATCATCCTCGACGACACGGGAGTCTCCCGGCACCACCTCGAGCTCCGCGCCGAGGAGGACTCGACCCTGATCGCCACCGATCTCGGCTCGACCAACGGCACCTTCGTCGACGGCGAGCGGATCCGCACGCCCGTCGCGCTCCATGACCGTTCGTTGCTGAAGATCGGCCGCACCCGTCTGACCGTGCTGCTCCCCGCTGCCGGCTCGGGCAGCTGGTGAGCGCCCGATGAGCGAACTGACCCTGGTCGCGCTGCGCCTGGGCTTCGTGCTCGCGCTGTGGCTCTTCGTGATCGTCGTGGTGCTGGTGCTGCGCAACGACCTGTTCGGCACCACCGTGGTGACCCGCTCGAGCCGCGATCCGCGCCGCGAGCAGCGTCCCGCCTCGGGGCCCATCGGTGGTGCTGCGGCCGAGGCAGGCGCGGATCCGGCGCAGCTGCGCACGGACCCCGAGGTCACCCAGGCCGCGATGGTCGTCACCGCGGGCCCTCTGCGCGGCACCTCGCTGACGCTGGGCTCCACCCCGATCCTGATCGGCCGCGCTCCCGAGTGCACGCTGGTGCTGGATGACGACTACGCCTCCAACCGCCACGCCCGCGTCTTCCAGCGCGAGGGCGAGTGGATGGTGGAGGATCTGGGCTCCACCAACGGCACCCTGGTGTCCGGGCGCCGGATCGAGGGCGCCGTGCCGTTCCGTCCCGGGGCACAGGTGCGGATCGGCCGCACCGAGATCGAACTGAGACGAGGTCCCCGATGAGCATTGCACTGCGGTACGCCGCCCGCTCCGACGTCGGCCTCGTGCGGTCCAACAACCAGGACTCCGGCTATGCCGGCTCCCACCTGCTGGTGGTGGCCGACGGCATGGGCGGTCACGCCGGCGGCGATGTCGCCTCCTCGGTGGCGATCGGCCGCCTCGCGCAGCTGGACTCCGAGACCCCGGCCTCCGACATCGTGGCCACCCTCGAGGAGAGCGTGCTCGAGGCGAACCAGGAGATCCTGCGCCGCGCCCGGGACGAGCCCCAGCTGCGGGGCCTGGGCACCACCATCACCGCGCTGCTGCGCGCGGAGGGCAAGTTCGCCCTCGCGCACATCGGCGACTCCCGCGCCTATCTGCTGCGCGCGGAGGAGACCACCCAGATCACCAAGGACCACACCTTCGTGCAGCGGCTGCTGGACGAGGGCCGGCTCACCGAGGACGAGGCGGAGCGCCATCCTCAGCGGTCGGTGCTGATGAGGGTCCTCGGCGATGTCGATGCCGATCCCGAACTGGATCTCTCGCTGCGACCGGCTCATCCCGGGGACCGCTGGATGCTCTGCTCCGACGGCCTGTCGGGGCTGGTCTCGCTGGACACCATCGACGCCACCCTGAAGGAGATCGAGGACCCCGGGGAGTGCGCGGAGGCCCTGATCCAGCTCGCCCTCAAGGGCGGCGGCCCCGACAACATCACCTGCATCATCGCCGATGTGGTCGATCTCGACGCGCTGCCGCGCGGCGAGGAGGCGCCGTCCTCGGCACCGCAGATCGTGGGCTCCGCGGCACGCAACCGACATGCGCCGACGACGGCCTCCGGCCCTGCGGCGAAGGCCGCGGCCCTCACCCGCGAGGAGCCCGAGGCCCCCTACGAGGACGATGACTTCTCCGAGGAGGAGCCGCCGCGTCGCAGCCTCTGGCCGGCACTGGTGGCCCTGACGCTCCTGCTCGCTCTGCTGGGCGGGCTGCTGTGGGCGGGCTACGCCTGGTCGCAGCGGCAGTATTACGTCGGCACCGACGGCACCCACGTGGTCCTCTACCAGGGGTTGGCGCAGGATCTGGGGCCGATCTCGATGTCCGAACCCGTCGAGGTCACCGACGTCGAGCTCGAGGACCTGCCCGAGGTGACCCGTCAGCAGGTCGAGAGCTCCATCTCCGCCTCCGATCGTGAGTCCGCCGAGCTGATCATCGAGCGGCTCGAGCTGGCCGCGTCCGCGAACCAGCCGCCTCCGGTGGTCTCCCCTGCTCCCTCCGACGCCGGCGGCGCCTCGGATGCCGGGGGCCGCGAGGAGGAGGAAGCAGCAGGCTCCGGGGAGATGGAGCCCCTCCCCACCAGCACCGACCGTGGGATCCCGCATCCCGGCCAGGGCGAGGAGACCTGATGGCCACGGTCGTGTCCTACACCGCGCGCCCGCGCCGCCTCACGCAGGGGCTGCTGCTGCTGGCGGCGGTGATCATCGGGGTGGGCGCCTACGCCCTGGTGGGACTCGGTCGGCATGACGAGCTGCCGGAGAACCTCATGACGGTGGGGATCGGCGCCCTCGTGCTCGTGATCGCGCTGCAGGTCGCGGTCATGTGGCGCACCCCGTACGCCGATCCCGTGATCCTGCCGATCGTGGTGCTGCTGAACCTGCTGGGCATCGCGATGATCGAGAGCATCCACGGCGCGAACACGATCTACGAGATCCGCAGCTCGGCCAGCGCGGACCGTCAGATGCTGTGGGCGGTCGTCGGCGTGGGTCTGTGCATCGCCGTGGTGGTGCTGCTGCGCGACCACCGCCGGCTGCGCCGCTATACCTGGATCAGCGCCGTGGCCGGCGGCGTGCTGCTGCTGCTGCCGCTGGTGCCGGGCCTCGGTTCGGCGCGCAACGGTTCGCAGATCTGGATCTCGATCGCGGGGTACAGCTTCCAGCCGGCGGAGCTGGCGAAGATCGCCTTCGCGATCTTCTTCGCCGGCTACCTGGTCTCCCGCCGCGACACCCTCGCCCTTGCGGGCCCGAAGGTGCTGGGCATCCAGCTGCCGCGCTGGTCCGACTTCGGTCCGATCCTGGTGGCCTGGGGCTTCGCGATGGCGGTGCTGGTGTTCCAGACGGATCTGGGCACCTCTCTGATGTTCTTCGGCCTGTTCGTGGTGATGCTGTACGTGGCGACCGACAGGCTCAGCTGGCTCATCATCGGAGCGGTGATGTTCCTGCCTCCGGCGGTGTTCGCCGCCACCCAGATGGGTCACGTGCGCACCCGCATCACCTGCTGGCTGGACCCGCTGTCGAGCGAGAACTACTCCTCCTGCATGCAGATCAGCCAGGGCCTGTTCGGCCTGTCCAACGGTGGGCTCACCGGTGCCGGCCTCGGCGAGGGCCGGCCCGACGTGGTCCCCCATGCGGAGTCCGACTTCATCTTCGCCTCCTTCGCGGAGGAGCTCGGCATGGTCGGCGCCTTCGCCCTGCTGCTGCTCTACCTGCTGCTGGTGCAGCGCGCGATCCGCGCCGCCGTCGGCATCTCGGACGGCTTCGGCACCCTGCTCGCCGGCGGCCTCGGCTTCGTGATGGCCCTGCAGGTCTTCGTGGTGGTCGGCGGCGTGACCCGCGTGATCCCGCTGACCGGCCTGACCCTTCCCTTCCTCGCCGCGGGAGGCAGCTCGCTGGTGTGCAACTGGATCATCGCCGGGATCCTGGTGCGGCTGTCCGATGCGGCCCGTCGGCCCGCGGCCCGACAGGTCCCGGGCGCTGCCCCCACCGCTGCGCGCAGAGATTCGGAGGTGCCCGCATGAACAAGCCCCTCCGCCACGTCTGGCTGGTGACCGGCGTGCTGTTCATCCTGCTGTTCACCTCCACCACCTACTTCCAGGTGATCGCCCAGAACCGGCTGAACGCCCACGGCCAGAACGACCGCACCACCTACAACGAGTACGGCCGCCATCGCGGACCGATCGTGGTGGACGGCCAAGCCATCGCGAGCTCACGGGAATCCGGGGACACCTACGGCTACCTGCGCAGCTACGACCCGGCGGGGATCTACGCCCCGGTGACCGGCTACTACTCGGTGGTGTTCGGCTTCACCGGCATCGAGCGCTCGCTCAACGACACGCTCTCGGGGACGCGGACGCGCTGTTCTACCACCGCCTCTCCGCGATCCTCTCGGGGCAGCAGGGGCAGGGTGCCAGCGTCGAGCTCACCCTCGACTCTGCCGCGCAGGAGGCTGCATGGGAGGCGCTCGACGGGCGCCGCGGCTCCGTGGTCGCCCTGGACCCGGAGACCGGCGCGGTGCTCGCGATGGTCTCCGCCCCCAGCTACGATCCGAACCGTCTGGCTTCGCACGACACCGGTGCGGTCAACCGCGCCTGGACGGAGCTCAACGACGATCCGGACCGGCCCCTGACCAACCGCGCCATCGGCGGGGACCTCTATCCGCCGGGCTCCGCGTTCAAGCTCGTGGTCGCCTCCGCGGCGCTCGAGACCGGGGAGTACACCGCGGAGACGGAGATCCCCGGCCCGGGCACCTACGACCTGCCGAACTCCTCGGCCGTGATGAACAACCGCGCCAGCGGCGGCACGGAGCCCTGCGGCCCGGACGACGCCTCCACCCTCGCCGACGCGCTGCGTCAGTCCTGCAACACCTCGTTCGCCCTGCTCGGGACCGAGGTCGGCGAGGACGCGCTGCGAGAGACCTCGGAGGAGTTCGGTTTCGGCCAGCGGCTCGAGATCCCGCTGTCGGTGACGCCCTCGAGCATCGGCGATGAGCTGGACGCGGCCCAGATCGCGACCACCTCGATCGGGCAGTACGAGACCCGGGTGACACCGCTGCAGATGGCGATGGTCGCCGGTGCCTTCGCGAACGACGGTGTGGTGATGGAGCCGCAGCTGGTCCAGGCGGTGCGCACCAACGATCTGTCCACGGTCGCCGAGCTCAGCCCGAAGGAGCTCGGCCAGCCGCTGACCGCGGCGAACGCCGCCCAGATGCGCCAGATGATGGTGGGCGTGGTCGAGGACGGCACCGGCACCGCCGCAGCGATCGACGGCGTCGAGGTGGGAGGCAAGACGGGTACCGCGGAGTGGGGCGAGGATCGCGCCGCGCACTCCTGGTACGTGGGGTACGGACAGCAGGAAGACCAGAAGATCGCTGTGGCGGTCCTGGTCGAGCAGGGCGGATACGGCTCGCGCACTGCGGCGCCGATCGCCAAGGACGTGATGGAAGCGGTGATCCAGCCATGAGGACGCAGCCAGGACTCGTGCTCGAAGGGCGCTATGAACTGACGTCGCTGATCGCCACCGGCGGGATGGGTCAGGTCTGGAAGGGTCGTGACCAGGAGCTCGACCGCGAGGTCGCGATCAAGGTGCTGCGCGAGGAGTATGCGGGGGACGAGGGCTTCCTCAAGCGCTTCCGCGCCGAGGCCCGCCACACCGCCGCGCTCTCCCATGACGGCATCGCCGCGCTCTACGACTACGGCGAGCTCGACGGCCGGGCGTACATCGTGATGGAGCTCTGCCCGGGCCGGCCGCTCTCGGAGATCATCGAGCAGAACCCCGGCGGGCTGCCCGAGAAGCGGGTCGTCGCGCTGCTCATCGAGCTCGCGCGCGCACTGGACGCCGCCCACTCCAAGGGCGTGGTCCATCGTGATGTGAAGCCCGAGAACGTCCTGGTGGACGAGAAGAACGACTGGTCCACCAAGATCACCGACTTCGGGATCGCACGCAGCAAGGATCAGGCGCGGCTGACCAAGACCGGTCTGGTGATGGGCACCGCCCAGTACCTCTCTCCGGAGCAGGCGATGGGCAAGCAGGCCACTTCGCTCTCGGACATCTACGCGCTGGGCATCGTGGGCTACGAGATGCTGAACGGCCGCCGCCCCTTCACCGGCTCCAGCCAGGTGGAGATCGCCATGGCCCAGGTGAAGCAGCAGCCGCCGGAGCTGTCCGAGGCGATCACCGAGGATCTGCGGCGCCTGGTGATGATGATGCTCGCCAAGGCCCCCGCGAATCGTCCCCGCTCGGCGTCGGCGGTGGCGCGGATCCTCGAAGCCATCCAGCGCGGGGTCGAGCCGCGCTTCACCACCGGGGCGATCCCGGTGAGCCGGGTCGAGGACCACGACTGGACCGGTGAGAACCGGATCCGTCCCGGCGGCTCCCGCGGCCCGTCCAGCGGTTCTCCGTCGCCGAAGGGGCAGGCCCCCGGGTCCTCGCCCACCGGGACCCGCACCGCTGCGATGCCGCTGCCGCTGTCCGGTCGCGGACGCGGCATCCGTCACCGCTCCGCCACCTCCGGCCCCTCGGCGCTGTCCGCGGCGTCGGCCGGTTCCGCCCCGCGGCGGACGACGAGCTCCGCCCGCTCGGCGGCGTCCCCGGCGCCCCCGCCCCGCTCGGCACGCAGACCCTCCTCCGGGCAGGCCCCGGGACGTCGGCCGCTGCGACGAGCCGCGGGGCGAAGGACGCCCCGGAGCGCGCCTTCAGCGCGAGCGCCTTCGACGACGTGGACACCGCCGCCTCCTCGCGGACCGTCCACGGCACCTCCGTCACCGGTCGCAAGGTGGCCGGGATGTCGGTGCCCGGGCTGGTGCTGGTGCTCCTGGTGATCGTCGCGATCGCCGCCGCGGTGCTGGGCGGGCTGGGCATGCTGCCCTTCGGCGCGGCGGGGCCCGGCACGGGAGCGGACATCGCTCAGCTCTGGGGAGATGAGGGGACGTCAACGACTACGATGGTCGGATCGGTCGGTGTCGGCCACGGCACGAGGACAGGTGTGGAGTGAGCGAGAAGAACGTGGTCCTGGGCGGGCGGTACCGTCTGGGAAAGATCCTCGGGACCGGGGGCATGGCCGAGGTGTTCCTCGCGGAGGACACCCGCCTGCACCGCACGGTGGCCGTCAAGGTGCTGCGCTCGGATCTCGCCCGTGATGCGAACTTCCAGGAGCGGTTCCGGCGCGAGGCGCACAGCGCCGCCTCCCTGAACCACCCCTCGATCGTCGCGGTGTACGACACCGGCGAGGAGCATCAGACCACCGTCACCGGCGCGGACGTCACCATCCCGTACATCGTGATGGAGCACGTCAAGGGGAGCACCCTGCGCGAGCACATCGATCCCGCGAAGCCGATGGATGCCCATCAGGCCGGGGAGATCATGGCCGCGCTGCTCAGCGCGCTGGAGTACTCGCACCGTGCCGGGATCGTGCACCGGGACATCAAGCCCGGCAACATCATGATCAACGAGGCCGGCGCGGTGAAGGTCATGGACTTCGGGATCGCCCGCGCGATCGCCGATGCGACCAGCGCGATGACCGCGACCCAGGCCGTGATGGGCACCGCCCAGTACCTCTCCCCGAGCAGGCTCGCGGCCAGCTGGTCGATGCCCGCTCGGACATCTACTCCGCCGCATGCGTCATGTTCGAGATGCTCACCGGGCGCCCGCCCTTCACGGGCGACACCCCGGTCTCGATCGCGTATCAGCACGTGCGCGAGGAGCCCCACGCGCCGTCCGCCTACAACACCGCGATCACCCCCGCCATGGATGCGGTGATCCTCACGGGCCTCGCCAAGGATCGCGAGCTGCGCTACCCCAGCGCGGTCGCCTTCTCCCGCGACATCGCCGCTGTGGTGGGCGGGCGTGCGCCCAGCCTGGTCGCCAGCGCGGGTTCCGCAGGGGACGATCCCGAGGCGACCACGGTGCTCAGCTCGGTCGACGACGCCACCGAGGCGCTGCCCGCGATGGCCGGCGCCGGTGCGGTCGGCGCCGCCGGGCTGCGTGCCCAGAGCTGGAACGGGGCATCCGCTCCGACCCCCTCCACCGGGCCGATCGCCCTGCACACGGCCGACGAGGTCGAAGAAGAGCAGGAAGAGCGCAAGAAGCCCTGGTGGCTGATCATCCTGGTGATCGTGGCCGTGCTCGCCCTGGTCGGCGCCGCGATCGCGGTCTTCGATCCGTTCGGCGACCGTGGACCGGAGATGGTGCAGGTCCCGGCAGTCGTGGGAGAGACCGAGGAGGACGCGGGCACGATACTGCGCGAAGAGGGATTCGAGCCGGAGTTCACCCAGCAGGAGTCCGAGGAGGTCGAGGCCGGGCGGGTCATCGAGACCACCCCGGGCGAAGGTGAGGAGGCCGAGACCGGCTCGGTCGTCGCCGTGGTGGTCTCCGCAGGCCCGGAATCGGTCACCGTGCCCGACGGGCTCGAGGGGAAGACCCGCGAGGAGGCCCTTGAGGCGCTCGAGGAGGCCGGCCTGACGATGACCGAGGGCGACGCCGAGGACGTCCCCCAGGAGCAGGGCACCGTCTCCAGCACCAGCCCGCTGGGCGGCGCCACCGTGGAGAAGGGATCCGAGGTGGAGGTGCGGCTCGCCTCCGGCAAGGTCGAGATGCCCAACGTCGAAGGAACGCACATCGACCGGGCGACCGAGACGCTCGAGGCCCGCGGCTTCACGGTGCCCGCCCCCTCGGAGCGGGAGGACCCGGAAGAGGATCCCGGCACCGTGCTCTCGCAGACCCCCGCTGCGGATGGCGGGCTCGTGCCCTACGGCTCGAGCGTGGACCTCGTGATCGCTGCGGCACCCGGGCCGGTGAAGGTCCCGAACGTCACCGGGCACACGCTCGATGACGCGCAGCAGACCCTGCGGGAGGCCGGGTTCGGCCTCGATCCGACCGAGGAGCATTCCGATTCCGTGCCCAAGGGCCAGGTGATCCGCACCGAGCCCGCGGCGAACGAATCGGCCGATCGCGGCTCCACGATCATCATCGTCGTCTCCTCAGGCCCCGAGCCGACGCCGACACCGACGCAGACCCCGTCGCCCTCGGACTCGCAGAGCCCCTCGGAGTCGCCGAGCGAGACCCCCACCGACGACCCCAGCGACGACCCGGAGGACGGCGAGGACAACGCCCAGGGCAACAACGGCCGTGGCAAGGGCAACGGACGGGGCGGCGGCAATGGCAACGGCTGATCGCGACAGCCGCCCCGCACGCATCCTGGTGGTCGACAACTACGACAGCTTCGTCTACACGATCGTGGGCTACCTGCAGCAGATGGGTGCTGAGACGGTCGTGGTGCGCAATGACGAGGTGCCGCAGGACGCCGCCGGAGCTGTGGACCTGAGGGGGATGGATGGGGTGCTGGTCTCCCCGGTCCCGGGAATCCGAGCACCGCGGGGCGCTCTCTCGAGGTGATCGGGGCCTGCGCCGAGCAGTCGGTGCCGATGCTCGGGGTATGCCTGGGCCACCAGGCCCTCGGCCAGTACTTCGGTGCCACCGTGGACCACGCACCGCAGCTCATGCACGGCCGCACCAGCGAGCTCACCCACGAGGGGGCCAGCGTCTTCGCCGGCGTCCCCTCCCCGATGACCGCGACCCGCTACCACTCGCTCACGGTGGTACCGGAGACGATCCCCGCAGAGCTCGAGGTCACCGCCCGCACCGCCGACGCCATGGTGATGGGCCTGGCACATCGCGAGCTGCCTCTGCACGGGGTGCAGTTCCATCCGGAGTCGGTGCTCACCGAGAACGGGCACCTGATGCTCGCCCGCTTCCTCGAGCTGTGCGACGGCCTCGACGCCGCCGAGCGCGCCGAGGGCCTCGAGCCCCTCATGACCACCGTCTGAGCCAGGTCAGGAGCGGGAGGGCCCCGGCCCATCACCGGGCTCCGGCGCGCCCACCAGACCGTCGTTGAAGGGCATGTACGGCGCGATCGCCGGGAACACCCAGCCGAAGAGCGCCACGATGATCGCCGCGAGCAGCAGCACGGCGAGGAGGATCCTCACCCACAGCGGCCCGGGCAGATGGCGGAACAGCCAGCCGTACATCAGCTCCCTTTCCCGTCGCCGGACGCGCCGGCACCCGTGGCGAGAGCCTCGGGGATTCCGTCGGCCCGGTCGGTCCAGTACGCGAACTCTGCGTGGACGATATAGCGCTCCCGGGCCGAGAACATCGGATGGCAGGCGGTCAGGGTGAGCATCTGCTCCGTGGGCTCGACACCCGGCTGCCCCGGTGTCGGTGCGATCACCTCGATCTCCTGCGGCTGCACGATCAGCGACTCGGTCACCTCGTACACGTAGAAGGCCTCCCCCGTCTCGACCACGATCGCCTCTCCGCTCTCGAGCCGGGCGATGTCCTCGAAGACGCGTCCGTAGGTGTTGCGGTGACCGGCCACCGAGAAGTTGCCGACCTCGCCGGGCAGGGCGGTCTCCGGGTAGTGCCCGGCGCCCTTGACGTTGAGCACCTCTTCGAGGCTCACGCCTTCGGCGAGGGGGAACTGCGGACGGTCGAAGGCGGGCACGTGCATCTTGCCCCAGACCATGGTGTCGTTCGGGGTGTCGGGCACCGGCGGAGGCCCGTCCTGGCGGGGGCGATCCGCTCGGCGTCGACCTCTCCCCATTCCTGTTCGAGGCCGTCGATGATGCCGGCCTGCTCGCGGTCGGCGAGCACGTCGGTCCACCACAGCTGCCAGACCAGGAAGAGCAGCAGCAGCACGCCGAGGGTCAGCAGCAGCTCACCGAGGATGCCGATCAGGCCGCTGCCGCGGCGCCTGCGGTGGGTGGGCCTCATCGGATCACCGTCGCATCGACGGTCAGCGAGCCTTCGAAGGCGGGCAGCGTGGTGTCCTCGAGGGTCTCGACCTTCTCGCCCAGCCCCACGTGGTCGACCCATTCGCGGTACACCTGGACGCCCGGATCCTGCTCGAGCGAGGCAGTCATCTCCTCGACCGGGCCGATCACGGTGATCTCGAACGGCGGGGAGTAGACCCGGCCCTCGAGCAGGAGGGTGTTGCCGGCGCAGCGGAAGGCGCTGCCGTTGATGACCCGCTGGTCCTGCAGCATCATCGCCTCGGCTCCGCCCTGCCACAGGGCGTTGATGTAGGACTCGAGATCCTGCTGGTGGACCACGAGGTCGTTGGGCTCGGTGCCGGGGATCGCGCCCAGCGCGCTGCTGGGGGCGTCGGTGAGGGTGATCCGGAGCGCGGGCCCGCTGACCTCGCTGAGCCCCACGGCCTCTCCGACCTGCGCGGTGCGCGCGGAGGTCTCGGCGCCGGCTCCTTGCCCGCGCAGCCGTTCGACCTCGGCGCGCTTGTCGACGTTGTCCTCGGTGAGCTGCTCGATATCGCGGCCGCGCTCCTGGAGCACGCCCACCACGTCGCTGCTCTCGTCCCGGATGGATCCACCCCCGGAGAGCCGTCCCGTGGTGGCGAACAGGACGCCGCACAGCATCATCACGAGCGCGACGCCGAGACGGCCCCGGAGGCGCGCAGGAGGGCGTTCGGCACCGTGGCCCGCGGCCTCAGCTTCCATCGTGGCTCCTCACTTCACGTCCTCGCCCGACGAGCATTACCCTAGGCCAAGGTCCGCGTCTGCGGACCCGCGCGGCACGCCCGCGCCGCCCGCCGCGTCGAGGGAGCACCGTTTCATGGCCAGGAGCAGGAAGAAGCCGTCCGCTCGGGCGGCGTCGAGCGCGAAGGCCGAGGCCGCGACGGAGAGCTCGGAGCGCCTGGGGACGGATGCCGACGACGAGGCGACGGCGGCTGCGGCCGAGAAGTCGACCTCCGCTGCGGCGAAGGACCCTGTCTCGAAGAAGCCGAAGGGCTCTTCGACGGGCAAGGACCCCGTGCGGCCCAAGGGTGGCGAGGTCACCGAGAAGGCCAAGGACTCCACCCGGTCCACCTCGGTGAAGAAGGCGGCCGCCGCGGAGAGCTCCCGCACCACCGGTCGCCGCGTCGCCGTGGCCACGCAGAACCCTGCCTGGCTGGCCCCGACGGCGGTCGTGCTCCTGATCCTGGGCCTGCTCTACCTGGTCACGTACTACATCTCCGCTGGCCAGCTGCCGCTGCCGATCGGCGACTGGAACCTCGCAGTGGGGTTCGGAGTGCTGATGGTGGGCGGCGGAATGCTGATGTTCTGGAAGTAGCCACCCTCTGAGGGGCTGCGCGATGGGGAGTTCTCCCCACCGCGCTGATCACCCTGCCCGGGTACGCTGGGAGCCACCGACACTGCCACAGCGCCGCCGGTGCCGCACATGTTCAGCGTTTCAGCGAATGACCCGACGGGGGCCCCATGACCAGCATCTCGACGCGACGACGAATCGTCGCCGTACTCCTCCTGCCCTTCCTGATGATCCTCGCCGGATGCGGGAAGCTCCATGCGGAGTTCGAGATCCAGGACGTCGACACCATCAATGTGAGCTACGACTTCGCCCTCGACGAGGAGGTGGCGACCACCGGCTTCAACACTGCGGAGGCCATGTGCGCCGACCTGGTCGACGAGATCTCGATCGCGGGCGAGATGGCTCCGGACATCGAGTCCTATGAGGAGAACAGCCAGTTCGGCTGCCTCATCACCGGCGTGATGACCAGCGACAACTTCGACTCGGACCTCTCCCTCACCGAAGAGGACGGCGAGTACCGGCTGTCGATCACCGGCCTGGAGGGCGCGGCCGACGACATCAGCGGCCCCGGCATGGACATGTCCGAATTCGACTTCCAGATGACCTTCACCTTCCCCGGCGAGATCATCGAGTCCGTCGGCGGCGAGGTCGACGGCAGCTCCGTCACCTACACCAGCCTCGAGGAGTTCACCGCGGGGGTCGACATCCGCGCCGACGCGGGCGGCTTCCCCTGGGTGATCGTGATCGTGGTCGTCCTGGTGCTCGGCTTCCTCTTCCTGCTCCTGCTCGCAGCGGTGGCCTTCTTCGTGATCCGTGCCCGGAAGAACAAGGGTGGCGGCTCGGGCCCGTCCAGTGGCATGCCCGGCGGCTACGGCGCAGCGGCCGCTGCCGCGCCCCCGGCGGCTCCGCAGAGCCCGCAGTGGAACGGCCAGGGCTCCCCTGCGCCGCAGCAGCCCGGCGGTCAGCAGTGGGGCCAGGCCTCGCCGCCCCCGCCCGCACCGCAGGGCGGTCAGCAGTGGGGCCAGGCTTCTCCCCCGCCGCCTGCACCGCAGGACGGTCAGCAGTGGGGCCAGGCCTCGCCGCCCCCGCCCGCACCGCAGGAGGGTCAGCCGTGGGCTCAGCCGGGGCAGGGTCAGCCGAATCAGGGCGGTCAGCCCTGGGACCATCCCGGCCAGGGACAGCAGCCTCCGCAGAATCCGGGCTGGTGACCTCGCACCGGTGAGCCGTCCGGGGGCCATGTGAGCAGGGTCATGGCTCCCGGATTGGCGCCGATCTGGACGGGCCGCTAAAGTAGTTCAGGTTGGTCCAGCCAGCAAGCGCCCGTAGCTTAACGGATAGAGCATCTGACTACGGATCAGAAGGTTGGGGGTTCGAATCCCTCCGGGCGCACTTTGTGTGAAGAAGCCCCTCACAGCACCGAATGGTGTGGTGAGGGGCTTCTTCGTCGTCGGCTCTGTGCGCCGGCCCGGGCCCAGCCCCGCCGGTCCGCTGCCGGGCCGGCGGGGCTGAGATCAGGCGGCGGCGGTGGCGGCGTCCCGCACCGAGGTCCAGGACTGCATCCGCTCCCGCGCCGCGGGATCGGTCTCGGCGGCGATCGCCCCGACGCGCGCCTGCTCGAGCAGCTCGTCGATCTCGACCCGCTGCCCACGCTCCACGGAGGCGACAGCTGCCTCGACCATCGCGAAGCTGAGCAGGTTCTCGTGCACCTCGCACATCGGGGTGCGGCCCTCGCGCAGGGCGCTCACGCACTCCACGAGGGACGCAGCGATCTGGTCCGGCTCCGGGGCGGTCTCGGCGGCAACCTCGTCCTGGAGCCGTGCGGTCGCCTCCAGGTCCTCGGTGCCGAGCACCGGGGCGTCGGTGCCGTCCCAGGTGGCCGAGCCGTGCTGGGCGGCGACGCGCCATTCGGCGTTCCAGCCGGTCGGCAGTCCGCGGGCGTTCCAGGTGCCGTGATACGCGAACAGCGAGTCGTCGGACATCTCGAAGGTCGCGCTCACGGTCGCGTCGTGCGAGTACACGCTCCAGTCGGGGCGGGTGCCATGGGCGGTGACCGCCACCGGGTCCGCTCCGGTGATGTACCGGGCGGCGTCGAAGGCGTGGATCCCCATGTCCCGCAGCAGGGGGTGCTGCTGGGTACGGCGGTAGCCGTCGTGCTCGACGAACAGGGAGAAGAAGGCACTGGTCATCACCGTCGGCCCGTGGGCGGCGACGAAGCTGCGCAGCTGCCGCACCTGGCGGAAGAAGCGCCTCGACTGCGAGACCATGAACGGCACGCCGGTCAGCTCCGTGTGTGCCATCAGGCTGAGCGCCTCGGACAGCGTCTCGGTGACGGGCTTCTCGCCGAGCACCGGGATGCCGGCGTGCAGCGCCTTCACCGTCACGGGGTGGTGGGCCACCGGCACGGTCGGGTTGACCAGCAGATCGGCGCCCAGCTCGAGCGCGAGCTCGACGCCGTCGGTGCCTGTGTGCACGGCCGACGGGTCCGCGACCCCGGACTGCTCGATGACACGCTGCGGGGCGCCGTCGACGAGGTCGGCGACCCCCACGAGCTCGGCGACGCCGCTGGCGACGATCTCGCGCGCCCACCAGCTGCCCATCCCGCCGGCGCCGACGACCACCACGCGGGCGGGCCGGTCCGAGGGCAGGCGCGGGAATTCGGTCAGGCCGGGGCCCGGGGTGGGCGCACCCGAGGTGTCGGTGAAGGTCTCTACGGTCGCCTCAGATGACACGCGAGACCTCTCCGCCGCGGAACCAATCCCGCTGCGCGTTGGCGATCTTGACCGGCGCGGCCTCGCGCTCCTCGGGGCGTGCCCAGACCACGGCGTTGGCCAGCACCCGCTGGATCTCGGCCTGATGGTAGACCGGGTACTCCTGGTCGCCGGGGCTGAAGTAGAAGATCTTGCCCTTGCCGCGGCGGAAGGCGGCACCGGAGCGGAACACCTCTCCCCGGCGAAGGAGGAGACGAACACCAGCTCGTCCGGGGCGGGGATGTCGAACATCTCCCCGTACATCTCCTGCTCGGGGACGACGATCGGGTGGGGGACGCCGCGGGCGATCGGGTGGGAGCCGTTGACGGTCCACACCCGCTCCTCCTCGCCGTCGTTGCGCCACAGCAGGTTGCAGGTGGTGCCCATCAGCGCCTTGAAGGGCTTGGAGTAGTGGGCGGAGTGCAGGGGCACCAGGCCCATGCCCTCGTGCACGCGGCGCACCACGCGCTCGACGATCTCGTCGGGGACGTCCTCATGGGCCATGTGACCCCACCAGGTGAGCACGTCGGTCTCGGCGAGCGCCTCCTCGGAGAGGGACTCCTCGATGTCGTCGAGCAGGGCGATGCGCACCTCAGCCTCGACGCCGTCGGCCGCGCGAGCAGCGTTCGCAGCCCCTCGGCGATCACCGTGTGCATCCCCTCGGGATAGATCTCCTGGACCCTCTGGTCGACCTTTTCGTGCCGGTTCTCGCCGAACACGGCAATGCGCAGTGCCATGGTGCTCTTCATCCTGTCGCTCGTGGTCCGCGGGCTCGTCCGCGGTGACGGTGGTCCCATCGTAGAGCCGCGGCGTGGCCGCCCGGGCCCGGCGTCCGGGTGCGCACAGCACTTCCACGCACCGGCCGACACCACCGGAGCGCCGCCCGGAACCGTGACCGGGATGTGATCTGTTTCTCACCTGGTCCGACTATGGTCGACTCCAGGCTCCTTCAATGGCGAGGGAGCCTGCATTTTCTCGGGGCGGGCGACCGCCGCCGGGATCCCCGCCGGGGCCCGGAGCCCCGCACGGGCCGGGCCGATGCCTCCTTGCGGACTCAGCACCATCGACCCGGCACCGACGGGAACATCGACCCGGCACCAACGGACGAGCCCTCCGGCCATGCCTGACACTTCCGGCCACCCCTCTACGAAGGTGCGCCGCACCGACAGGCCCCGACACCCCACGGCGACCTGCACCTCTTGTGCACCACGGTCACGCCGGGCGAGTGTGCTGCGTGACACACTGCCATTCTCTGCGTCCTGGAGGACCCATGTCCCGGCCCGTGCCCGCCCACTCGTCCGCCGCCCCGTCGGCCACCTCCCGAGGAGATCTCCCAGTTCCCTCCCGCCGCGCTCTGCCGGCGCCCTCCCGCCGCGCTCTGCCAGTTCCCTCCCGCCGCGCCCTGCTCCTGGGAGCCGCGGCCGTCGCACCGATGGTCGCCCTCGGCGCGGGCAGCGCCTCCGCCCTCAGCGGCTTCCACGACGCGGGCGACCTGCGCATCATCGACCACTGGGCCCATGAGGACATCCGCTCCGTCGACTTCCGCTTCGACACCGGCGGGCAGGTGCAGACCTTCGCCCCGTCCCTGCGCGTGACCGTCCCGGCGGGGTACGACCAGAACCCGGACAAGCACTACCCGGTGGTGCTGCTCCTGCACGGCGGCGGGGGCATGTACCAGGACTGGACGAACCACGGCAACGTCATCGAGCAGACGGAGAAGCACGAGGCCATCGTGGTGATGCCCGACGGCGGTGCGGGCTCCTTCTACTCCAACGCGAACTTCCCCGGCCCGGGCTCACCGCCAACTGGGAGTCGTTCATCATGGACATGGTGCTCCCGTTCGTGCACTCCAACTTCCGCACCGCCCCGGACCGGATGGCCATCGCCGGCCTGTCGATGGGCGGCTTCGGCGCCCTCGCTCTGGGGCAGCGCTACTGGGGCCACTTCCGCTCCGTCAGCTCCTATTCCGGCCCCGCCGATTGCGGTGCCTCCCCGCCGGGCTACTGGTGGGCACGCTGATCATGGTCTCGCCGCTCGGCGACGTCCCCCGCTACGGCCTGAACGCGAACGGCCCCGGCGCAATCTGGGGCCTGGAGCCGTACCCGGAGATCGCCCACGGCTACAACCCACTGGCGAACATCGAGGCCTACCGCGACAAGCGCATCTTCCTGCGCACCGGCAACGGCCCGCTGCTGGACCTGCTGGGCTTCGACGGGATGGACGATCTGATCGGCGAGTACCAGGAGCGCCTGGACCAGTTCGGGATGGATCTGCAGGAGAACGTCGTCATGCACACGCAGACGGCCTTCTCGAACGCGCTGTCCGATGCCGGGATCGAGCACGACTTCCGCGTCGACGACGGCGAGACCCACGAGTGGGGCCTGTGGAATCGCAGCTTCGCCGAGGACCTCCCGGGCATGCTCGAGGTGCTCAACTCCTGATCGACGTGCTGTGAGCTTGCGAGCGGCAGGAGAACAGGCCAGAAGGCGCGCCTGAGCCTCCGGCTCAGATCCTCCGAGCCCTCACCAGACGGCCGTCGGCCTCGAGCTGCTGCTCGAGAGCGGCGGCCGTCTCGAGGTGCGTGCGCGCGGCCCGGGCACGGCCCCGCAGACCGCCGAGGGCCCGCCCCGCGGATTCGCCCCACAGGTAGCGGATCTCGGTGGCGCCGGGGCTTTCACGCAGCTCGATCGCGGCGGTGAGGTGGAAGGCGGAGCCGGCGAGCGCGCCGAGGAACACCGTGCGGCGTCGGCTGCCGATCTCGAAGACGAGCCGGCCGGGGCTGTGCTCACGGGCGCTCCAGCCCCGCCCGGTGAAGAACTCCTCGAGGAGGGCTTGGACGGCGCTCGGCTCCGCCCGCACCGTCAGGACCACGCCTGCCGCAGGGTGCGCGCTCATGCGTCGGCGCCCGCGCGGGAGGGGCCGAGCTCGCGCAGCTCGGCGTTGGCCAGGTGCGGGACGTCGCGGTGATCGTGAGGGTCCATCCCGGCGCCGATCGCGAGCGCGATCTGCAGCACGTCCCCGTGGGCGACCAGCACCACGGGTGCGGTGCGGGCGATCTCGTCGGCCTCGCGCAGCACCGCGAGAACCCGGGCGACGACGGCGGAGACCTGCTCGACCTCGTGCTCGTGGGCGCCGCGGCCGCGGTCGATCTCCCACACCTGGTCGTAGGCGCTCGCGGGGCCTTCGTCGTGCCGGCCGAAGCTGCGTTCGCGCAGGCGCTGATCCAGGCTCGGCGCGGCCGTGCCGAGCCCGCCTGCGAACTCCTCAGCGGTCTGGAGGGCGCGGGCGAAATCGCTCGAGACCACCACCGTGCCCGGGCCCAGGCCCTGCGCAGCGCCGACGTCGGCGGCCTCGCGGGCCTGGGCACGGCCGAGCGGCGTCAGGCCCACCTCGGTGAGCGCCCGCGGCCCGGGGACCGAGACGATCAACCCCTCGACGTTCGCAGTGGACTCGCCGTGGCGCAGCACCCAGACCTGATTCGTCACGGCGCTCAGGGGGTGGTGATCTTGCCGGGGTTCAGGTTCC
Source organism: Brachybacterium sp. Z12 (assembly GCF_014400405.1). Classification (GTDB taxonomy): domain Bacteria; phylum Actinomycetota; class Actinomycetes; order Actinomycetales; family Dermabacteraceae; genus Brachybacterium. Next base: position 3,011,111 of record NZ_CP060496.1, read on the forward strand.
GGCCCGGGTCGTTGTCCGCGAACAGGCCCTTGACCATGCGCTCACCGACCTCACCGATGTCCTCGGTGATCCACGGCTGGTGCTCGGTGCCCACCGCGTGGTGGTGCGAGACCGTGGAGCCCAGGTCCACGAAGGTCTGCTGCACGGCGCGCTTGGCCACGTAGTACTGCTCGAGCGCCTGCTCGTCGGAGGAGTACGGGAAGGCGAAGGTGAAGTAGAGGCAGGCCCCCGCGTGGTAGCTGTGCGACATGTGGGAGAACATGAAGCCGGGCAGGCCCTGCGCCTCCTGCGCCGCGTAGAACGCCTCGAAGGCCTTAGCGTGGACGGCGTTGAGGTTCGCCCAGGTCGCCCCCGTGTCGCAGACGTCCCCGAAGACCTGGTAGTTCATCAGGAAGTCGCGCAGGTAGGGGTGTCGAACTTCTTCTGGTCGTAGATCGCGCCGGGGCCCGCACCGAGGGTGATGCCCCCGTTGTTCTTCACGATCTTCTTCACGATCGACTTCTGCTGCTCGACCGACTCCTTGGAGCCCTCGAAGCAGACGTAGGAGATCGACATCTCGTTCGTGGTGTCCCAGCCCTTGGAGCGCAGGTAGGCGAAGAGCCCGTCCTGCACCTTCGCGGCCACCTTGCCCTTGGTGGAGCTGGGCTCCTTGACCATGGCGAGGCTGAACTCGGTCTCCGGACCGTCGGAGAGCCGGGTGAAGGTGGGGGTGACGTCGGTGGAGCGCGCGATCGCGTGCATCCCGCGGATACCGTGCTCCCAGTCGGGGTACATGTAGGCGATGACCTGGCGCACCGGCGCGATGCGGTGCACCTGCACGGTCGTCTCGGTGATCACTCCCAGGCGGCCCTCGCTGCCCAGGATCATCTCGTGCACGCTCGGGCCCGAGTCGCGGCCCGGGATCGGCTTGGTCACCGCGACGCCGTCGGGATGGACCATGCGGAGCCCGCGCACGATGTCCTCGATGTCGCCGTACTTGTCGGACTGCATCCCCGAGGAGCGGGTCGCGGCCCAGCCGCCGAGGGTCGAGTAGGTGAAGGAGTCCGGGAAGTGGCCGACGGTCCAGCCCTTCGCGTTCAGCTGCTCCTCAAGGTCGGGGCCGTACACGCCGGCCTCGGCCCGGGCGAGGCCCGAGGTGTCGTCGATCTCGATGACCTCGCGCATGCGGCCGAGGTTCATGGTGAGGATCGGGCGCTGCTCGTCCACGTCGGGCGTGACGGAGCCGGAGATGCTGGAGCCGCCGCCGTAGGGGATCAGCACGAGGTCCTCCTCCAGCACGACGCGCAGCACCGCGGCGACCTCGTCCTCGGAGGCGGGGTAGACGATCGCGTCGACCAGGCGGGCGAAGTCACCGGCGCGCACCCGGAACAGATCCGGCAGGGACCGGCCGAAGGAGTGGACGACGCGGTACTCGTCATCGTCCAGCAGGTTCGCCTCGCCGACCACGCCGGTCAGCAGCGAACGCACCGCGGCCGGGAGGCGGCTGGCAGGCACCTCGAAGTCCGAGAGCTCGGGCTCGACGGGGGTGTCCTTCATGGCCAGGTCCACGCCGACCTTGTTCTTCGCGAGAGGGGCGAAGGCCGGCTTGTTGTCGTAGCGGAAGGTGACGTCATCCAGACCCCACCCCCACCACTTGTGCCGCTTGACCTCGCGTGCGCTCAGCCGTTCGCTCATGCGGATTCCTCCTCGTCCCGGACAGCCCTGCCCAGGACCTCGTCGTAATGCTCGTCGTACAGGCTCTTCACCTGGGCGCGGATCCGGGTGGAGAACTCCACCGCGGATTCGTCCTCGTGGGAGATCATCGGCTCGCCGAAGACGACGGCGACCGGGGGCCGGCCCTTCTTCGGCCAGCTGCGGCCCTTGGGCATCGCCTCATGCGCGCCGATGATCGCGGCCGGGACGACGGGCACGCCGACCCCGATCGCGAGTGCCGCGGCGCCCGGTTTGAACTCTGCCATCTTCCCGTCCAGCTGACGGGTCCCCTCGGGGAACACCAGGATCGGCACCCCGGCCCGCAGCAGCTTGCGCGAGGTGCCGGCGTGCTTGCGGGAACCGCCGCGGTCGATGGGGAAAGCGTTGAAGATCACCCGGACGAAGAGGCGGCGGTACCAGACGGCGAAGAAGTAATCCGCGGCGACGCCGGTGGACAGGAAGCGGGCCTGCGCCCAGGGCAGGCAGCGGGCCAGCATCGGGGCGTCGATGTGGCTGGAGTGGTTCGCGACCAGCACGAACGGTCCGCGCACGGTGCGCACCCTGCGGTGCACCACCTTCGAGGTGGTGAGGTTCGAGCTCACCACGGCGCCGAAGAACCCGCGCTGCAGGACGAAGCGCATCGCCGCTCGGGCGCGAGAGCGGTACTTGGCCAGCCCACCCTCGGGCCTCTCCCAGCCCTCACCGCGAGAGCGGGCGGACAGCGAGGCCCGCACCCGTTCCGAGCGGCTTTTGGGCTGTTCGGCGGGGACGGGCTCTTCCGGCGTGTCCTGGGGGTCAAGCGATCACTTCTCCCGGCTGCGGCGATGGCTGAGCACAGCGCTCAACCGGGCCACGATCCCACGCGGGGTGGTGCGCAGCACGCCCGCGATCAGCTTCCAGCGCTTCGAGGGGATGGAGACCGGCTTGCCCCGGGCGACGTCCCGCAGGCAGTCCTCGACCAGGCGGTCGGCATCGAGCCACAGCACCCCGGGGATCGAAGAGCCCTTGATCCCGGCGCGGGTGTGGAACTCGGTGCGCACCCAGCCCGGCATGAGGGCGGTGACATTCACGCCGGTGCCGCTGAGCTGCACGCCGAGGGACTCGGAGTAGTTGCCCACCCACGCCTTGATGGCGGAGTAGTTGTTCTGGGTGACCAGCGCGGAGACGGAGCCGACGTTGATGATCCAGCCGCGGCCGCGGGCGCTCATCGCCCGGCCTGCGGCGCCGCCCAGCTTGAGCACCGCGCGGACCATCACCTCGAAACCGAGGTCGTGCTGGGTGAGGTCCTCCTCGAGCAGCGGGGACTTCACCGAGAAGCCGGCGTTGTTGACGAAGACGTCCACGGGATCGGTGGTCGACTCGAGGCGGTCGGCGACGTGCTGCTGCGCTTCGCGGTCGGAGAGGTCGGCGACCATCGTCTCGACCTCGACGCCGTGCTCGCGTCGTAACTGTGCGGCGGTCTCGGCGAGGCGTTCAGGGTTCCGCGCGACCAGCACGAGAGCTGTCCCCCGACCCGCGAACGCTCTGGCGAACGCGGCCCCGATGCCTGCGGTGCCGCCGGTGATCAGGGCCCTATGCATGGCGGCTACGATACACTAGCGAGGCCCTGACCAGCGCGGAGAAGCTCCCAGGTGGGAGCCCCGCAGGGCAGTCCGCGAGCGCGCCGGACGGAACCGCGTGCCGCGCCCCCGCCGTACCCGTCCATCAGAGGATCCCATGTCGCACACCACCTCCCCCGCCGTTCAGTCCGCCACCGGCGGCACGACCAGCGGAGGGCGTCGGATCCTGCTGACCGGCGTGACCGGCTTCCTGGGCCAGGCGGTGCTCCGCTCGCTGCTGGAGACCACGTCCGACGTCCACGTCACCGCCGTCGTGCGCCCCAAGGGCTCCGTCAGCGGCCGCGCAAGCGGCTCGAGCAGCTGCTGCGCAAGCCCGTGTTCTCCTCCTGGGCAGAACTGCTGGGGGCCGACGGCGCCGACGGCAAGGCGCTGCTGAAGGAGATCTTCGACGAGCGCGTCGGCGTGCTCGAGGGCGATCTCACTGACATGCCCGAGCTCACCGAGCCGTACGACGTGGTGATCCATTCCGCGTCGTCAGTGTCCTTCGATCCGCCGATCGACGAGGCGTTCCGCACCAACGTCGGCGGCGCGCAGAATCTTTACGAGGCGCTGCTCGCCTCGGGCCAGGACCCGCATGTCATCCACGTCTCCACCGCCTACGTCGGCGGCATCTCGAAGGGTCTGCGCCAGGAGGGCTCGCTCCAGGCCGACGTCGACTGGCGCGCCGAGTACGAGGCGGCCCTCCAGGCCCGTGCCCGGGTCGATGCCGAATCCCGCCGGCCCGAGACTCTGCGCTCCCAGATCAACGCGGCGACGGGACGCCACGGCAGGATGGGCCCAAGGGCGGTCGCCTCGGCCTCCGAGGAGGCCCGCCGCGAGTGGGTCGACGAGCGTCTGATCGACTTCGGCCGCACCCGCGCCCAGTCCGTCGGCTGGACCGACATCTACACCTTCACCAAGGCGATGGCCGAGCAGGTCGCCGAGGAGCTGTGGGCCGCGAACGGCCACCGCGTCTCCTTCGTGCGCCCCTCCATCATCGAGTCCGCGATGAAGAAGCCCTACCCGGGCTGGATCGACGGCTACAAGGTGGCCGATCCGTTGATCATGGCCTACGGCCGCGGCGTGCTGCCCGAGTTCCCCGGCCTGGCGGACTCGATCCTCGACGTGATCCCGGTGGACCATGTCGTCAATGTGATCGTCGCCCTGGCCACCCAGGACGTCTCCCGCCGCGGCGATGATGCGTACTTCCAGGTGGTCTCCGGCGCTTCGAACCCGCTGCCCTTCCACGAGATGGTCTCCGCGGTGCGCGAGTACTTCGTGAAGTACCCGCTGGAGGATGACAAGGGCCGCCCGATCCATGTGCCCGAGTGGACGTTCCCCGCGGTCGAGATGGTCGAGCAGCGATTCCGCGCCAAGGAGCTCTCCGCGAAGCTCGGCTCCGCCGCGGTCGCCTACCTCCCGGCCACCAAGCGCACCCGGGAATGGACCGCCGGCCTGCACAAGGCCACCTCCGGGCTGACCATGCTGCGCAAGTACATCGAGCTGTACCGGCACTACACCAAGACCGAGATGGTCTTCGATGACGCCAACACCCGCGCGCTGCGCGAGGAGCTGCCGGCGGACTTCCTCGAGACCCACGACTTCGACATCACGGGGCTCGTCTGGAAGGACTACTTCCAGAAGCAGCACCTGCCGGCCGTCACTGATCTGACCAAGGCGTACTCCCGCGCGAAGTCGGCGCAGAAGAAGCGTGCATCCCGCCCCGCCCCCGAGCTCAAGCCCTCCGAGAACACGCTGGCCGTGTTCGACCTCGACGGCACGGTGCTGGCGACGAACATCGTCCAGCAGTACTTCGCGGTGGTCCGCGCCACGAAGCCGCGCCGCACCTGGCCGAAGGAGATCGGCGGGCTGCTCGCCTCCGTCCCCGGCTACCTGCGCGCCGACAAGCGGGACCGCTCCGAGCTGATCCGCCTGGTCAACCGCCGCTACAAGGGCTACCGCAGCGCGGATCTGCGCACCCTGATGCAGGGCGAGGCCGGGCGTCGCATCCGCGCCTCGATCCTGCCCGAGGCCCTCGAGACCATTGAACGCCACCGCGCCGCCGGTCACCGCACGGTGCTGGTCTCCGGCGCGCTGGACGTGCTGGTCGAGCCGCTCGCCGACCTGTTCGACGAAGTCATCGCCACGCACATGGACGAGGACGCCTCCGGTGTGATGACCGGCTACCTCGCCACTCCGCCGCTGGTCGACGAGGCCCGCGCGAACTGGCTGCGGAAGTACGCCGACCTCCACGGCGCGGACCTGTCCACCTCCTACGGCTACGGCGACTCCCATGCCGATGCCGCGTGGTTGGCCCTGGTGGGCACGCCCGCCGCGGTCGCCCCGGACCTGGGCCTGTACGCGGTGGCGAAGAAGAAGCGCTGGCAGATCCTGGAGTGGTGAGGGGCTGAGGGCGCCCCAACCACCAGACGGGGCCGGCCACCAGAACTCTGCCGTAGGCGTGAGTTGAACGGCTATACAGCGTTCAACTCACGCCTACAACATTTTTGTGGTGGCTGGCCCCGCCTCGACCTCTCCTCCACACTGCGTCCCAGTCCACAGTGCCAGCCGCTTCCGCCTGCCGCAGCGTCGCTCTCGCTGAGACTCGGCACATGCATGGGCCAAGTCGACTGACGCTGCCGGGGAGCGCGGCGCGCCCCCCGTACCGTCCGCTCCGTCAGCGGCGGGGCACGCTCCGCCTCGGGCCGAGGCAGCTCGGTGTCGCGCGGCGCGAAGAGCTGCTGGCTAGGGGCCACACCGACTGGTCACTGCGCACCGCTGTGGAACGCGGCGAGCTGCGACGTGTCGCCCGCGGCTGGTTCGCGCAGCCGACCGCGCAGCCCGATGTGCTCACTGCCCTCCTCGCGGGGTATCGACTCACCTGCGCGGACGCGGCGGCATTGCACGGGCTGTGGACTCCTCACCGAAGCCCATCCGAGCAGGACCTGCTGCACGTCCATAAGCCCAGCAGCGGACCCACGGCCCCGCCGGGCCTGCTGGTGCATTCTCCGCGGAGCCGGACCTGGCCCGAGGCGGACGCGGTCGCCTCCCTCCCTCTCGCCCTGGAGCACGCGCTCCGCTGTCAAAGCGGTGAGACGTGCGCGATCCTGCTCGAATCCGCGATCGAACACCGCCTGCTGACCCCCACCGCAGTGCAGGAGCTCCTCGACGGTGCACCCGCCGCAGTCCGGTCCCGGATCGGGATGCTGTCCACTGCGAGTGACTCGGGATCCGAGACCAGGGTGGTGCGCTGGCTGCGCCGGCGACGTTTCCATGTGGAGCAGCAGGTGTTCGTCGAAGGAGTGGGTTCATCGACGCGTACGTCGGTGGGGTCTTCCTGGAGATCGATGGGCGGTCCTTCCATTCCGGCGAGGACGCCTTCGGCCGGGATCGCAACCGTGACCTGCGATCCATCCGCCACGGGCTGCAGGTGCTCCGGCTGAGCTACGAGCAGGTCTGGCGCCGATGGGAGTCGACGCAGGAGGACATCCTCTCCACCATCGACGAAGTCGGTGCCTTCGGCCGACGCAAGGTCGAGCAGCTGGCCGCCCGCTGAGCGCCGGTGCCGGTGCCGGTGCCGGTGCCGGTGCCGGTGCCGGTGCCGGTGCCGGTGCCGGTGCCGGTGCCGGTGCCGGTGCCGGTGCCGGAAGACATCGTCTCGGCCCACGCTGGCTCACGTTAGCTCCCGCCGCCTCTCCTGCCCCTCCACCTCTCCCGCCGTCTCCCGCGCCCCGCTGCCACCAGAGATCTGTCACTAGCGAGAGTTGAACGGATATAGACCGTTCAACCCACGCTGAGGACAGATGAATGGTTGGCGGCGGGGACCGACGGAGTCTGGGCCGGTGGTGAGCTGCGGGCAGGAATGAACGGGGACCGGGCCGGCGGGGAGCTCTACCTGGGGCAGCCCTGCCCGGGGACTTCTCCCCATGGCGTCGCGCATCTCCGCCTGCCTAAGCTCCGAGCATCATCAGCAGCCCAGCACAGAAGCCGGAGCACTGCTCAGGGCAGCACGATCCGTGCAGCTCAGTCACCGTCGGGGGACGGCCACCGCCGCACCTCGGCACCACCAGAGGAGAACATCATGTCCCGCACGATCATCGCCCGCGGCGCGGCACTGGCCGCAGCCACCATGCTCGCCCTGACCGCCTGCGGCGGCACCGACGAGGCCACCGAGAACCCCGAGGACGGGGCAGCAGGCGTCGAGGAGCAGGAGACCGAGCAGGACGTTGAGGCTGCCGAGGACGCCGACACGGAAGAGGCCGAGGAGGGGGCCGGCGAGGGCGATGACGCCACCGAGGATTCCGAGGACGCGACCGACGAGGAGGCCGACGCCGAGGGTGGCGACGCCGCAGCGGCCGGCGAGCCCACCGTGGTGGAGGTCGGCACCGAGTTCACCGATGAGGAGACCGGCGATGTGGTCACGATCGTCTCCGCGGTGCGTCACAACCCCACCGAGTACTACATGGCCAGCGACAACCCGGATGGCGAGATGGTCTACCTCGAGGTGAAGGTGGTGCCCGGCGACCAGTTCGGCGGCACCATCAGCGTCCGGGACTTCTTCCTCCTCGACGGGGGCGAGGAGGTCAACTACGCCAACGTCGAGGACGAGGTGACTGCGGCTGGCCACGAGTACTTCGAGCGCGCCCCGCGTCGCGACGGCGAGCACACCGGCTACGTCCCGATCTACGTCGAGACCACCGCCGACACCCTCGAAGGTGCCTACATCCGCCCCGAGACGAAGATCCTCGGCGAGGACGAGACCATCCCCGAGTTCCGCGGCGATTTCGAGATCCCCGCGAGCTGATCGCGCCGCACCCACCCCGGTCCGAGCCGGCGGTGAGCACGGACGAGCCGGCTCACAGCACGGAGGCGAGGAAACCCTTCAGGCGCTCGGATTCGGGGTGGTCGATGACCTGCTCGGGGGTGCCGCGTTCGAGGATGCGGCCCTCGTCCATGAACACCACCTGGTCGGCGACCTCGCGGGCGAAGCCCATCTCATGGGTCACCACGACCATCGTCATCCCGTCGGCCGCAAGATCCTTGAGGACCGTGAGCACCTCGGAGACCAGCTCCGGGTCCAGGGCGCTGGTGGGCTCGTCGAAGAGCATCAGCTCTGGGTCCATCGCGAGCGCCCGAGCGATCGCGACGCGCTGCTGCTGTCCGCCGGAGAGCTCCGAGGGGTAGTGGTCGGCGCGGTCGGCGAGCCCCACCCGCTCCAGCAGGGCGCGGGCCTTCTTCTCGGCGGCGGCCTTGGGCAGTCCGCGCACCTGCACCGGTGCCTCCATCACGTTGCCGAGAGCCGTGAGGTGCGGGAAGAGGTGGAAGCGCTGGAAGACCATGCCGATGCGGGAGCGCTGGGCGGCGATCTGGGCGGAGGTGAGCTTCTGCCAGCGGCCGTCGGGCAGCGGGTCGGAGTCGTAGCCCTGGACCACGCCGTCGATCAGCACGCGCCCGGCGGTGGGCTCCTCGAGCTGGTTGATGCAGCGCAGCAGGGTGGACTTGCCGGAGCCGGAGGGGCCCACCAGCACGGCCACCTCACCCGAGCGGACGGTGAGGTCGCAGTCCTTGAGCACATGCAGGTCACCGAAGGATTTGTGGACGCCCTCGACCTGGATCACGGCGGTGGAGGATGCCGGTGCGGCCGACGGCTCAGCGGGGTGCTGGGGGTTCTGGGGGTGCTGGGGGTTCTGGGATTCAGGGGTCATCACAGCTCCACCTCCGGGAGCGGGTCGTGCGGGGTGGTGCCGGCGCGGTTGACCGCGGCCTGACGGGAGCGCGTGCCGCGCCCGGTGGCCGGGGTGCGGTCGTCGAAGCCGCGGCCGAAGTGCTTCTCGAGGAAGTGCTGGCCCACCATCAGCACGCTGGTGATCGCGAGGTACCACAGCGCGGCGACGATCAGCAGCGGGATCGGGGTGAACAGCTTGTTGGCGATGCCGTTGGTGGCGAAGGTGAGGTCGAGGGTGAAGGGCACCGCGAGCACGAGCGAGGTGGTCTTGAGCATGCCGATGGTCTCGTTGCCCAGCGGCGGCACGATCACGCGCATCGCCTGGGGCACGATGATCCGGCGCAGGATCTGGCCGTTGCTCATGCCGAGGGCCTTCGAGGCCTCGGTCTGGCCCTTGTCCACGGAGTTCAGGCCGGAGCGGATGATCTCGGCGAGGTAGGCGCCCTCGTTCAGGCCCAGCCCGATCACGGCCGCCCAGAAGGCGGTGAGCAGGTCGCGGGTGGAGAAGCTCAGCAGCTCGGGGCCGAAAGGCACGCCGATCACGAGCTTGGGCACGATCACGGTGAACAGGCCCCAGAACACCAGCTGGGTGTAGACCGGGATCCCACGGAACACGAAGATGTACGCCCAGCTCACGCCCCGCAGGACGGGGTTGTCGCTGCGGCGCATCACCGCGGCGGTCAGCGCCACGACGGTGCCGAGCACCATCGACAGCACGGTCAGCAGCAGCGTCCAGCCGACGCCCTGGACCACCTTGATGTCGAAGAGGTAGGTGGCCACGGTGCCCCATTCGAGCACCGGGTTGGTCACCAGGAAGGAGATCAGGCCCAGGACCAGCAGGGCTGTGATCGCGGCGGAGATCCAGGTGCCGGGGCGGGGCGCGGCCTTGGCGCGGATCGGGGTGTAGCCCTGCGCGTCAGCGGGGGCGGGGGTCTGGGTGGTGCTCACGGCTGGGGGTTCACTTCCGCGGTCGGGATGAGGCCTGCTTCATTGCCCCATGCAGCGAGGATGCGCTCCATGTGGCCGGAATCGATGAGGTGCTGCACGGCGGCGCGGATCGCTTCGGCCAGCTCGGGCTGGTCCTTGGCGACGACGATGCCGTTGAGGGCGGATTCTTCGATCTCGCCGATCTCCTCGAGGGTCCCGCGGGAGCGGGCGATGGCGTAGGCGGTCACCGGGGAGTCGGCCATCAGGATGTCACCCTTGCCGCCGGCGACGTTGGTCGCCGCATCGGAGTTCGAGGCGTAGGCGAGGAGGTCGTAGGCGCCCTCTCCTCCGTCCCGGCACTCCTGGGAGCGCTCGATGGACAGCTCCTCCTGGTAGGTGCCCACCTGGAGGGCGACCCTTTTGCCGCAGAGGGCGTCGGGATGGATGTCGTAGGGGTTCCCGGACTTCACGGCGTAGGAGATGCCGGCTTGGAAGTAGGAGACCATGCTGACCGCCTCGAGCCGTTCCTCGTTGACGGTGAAGCTCGAGATGCCGACGTCGTAGCTGGAGCCGACGGCGGGGATGATCTGCGCGAACACTGCGGCCTCGGTGCGGGTGGCGAGGCCCAGCACGGCGCCGATGGCCGCGAGGATGTCCATGTCGTAGCCGATCGCCTCGCCGGAGGAGCCGACGAACTCGCCGGGGGCATAGTTCAGCGCTGCGCCGTTGACGAGCTCGCCGCGCTCACGGATCTCGGCCGGGAGCAGGGCGGAGATCTCGGGCACCTCGGCGATGCCGCTGAGGTCGACCTCGGGCACGGCGTTCGATTCGGCGTCGAGGCGCTCGGAGGCGCGGGTGCAGGAGGCCAGTGCGGGGGTCAGCAACCCTGTGGCCAGGGCCAGAGGCGCGGCGCGCAGCAGGGTGCGGCGGCGGGGTCGGAGGGAAGTCACTGGTGAATAGTATTCACGAGTCTGCATGAAAACAACTCGCTGTCACGCGTCTCACCGGCGGCGCCGGCGCGCGGCTCAGCCGCCGAGCGCCATCGGGCCGGTGGTGGTCGGCACCTCGTCCTCGTTCCCGCCTCCGGCGTGCTCCTCCTCGGCGTCGATGTCCACCGCAGCGCCCTCGAACTGCGAGCGGTAGAGGCGGGCATAGGCGCCACCGACGGCGAGCAGCTGCTCGTGGTCGCCCTGCTCCACGATGTCACCGTCCTCCATCACCAGGATCAGATCCGCATCGCGGATGGTGGAGAGGCGGTGGGCGATCACGAAGCTGGTGCGGCCCTCGCGCAGGGCGTTCATCGCCTTCTGCACCAGCACCTCGGTGCGGGTGTCCACGCTCGAGGTGGCCTCGTCGAGGATCAGCAGGCTGGGCCGGGCGAGGAAGGCACGGGCGATGGTCACCAGCTGCTTCTCACCGGCGGAGAGGGTGGTCTCGTCGTCGTCCACGACCGTGTCGTAGCCCTCGGGCAGCTGGCGGGCGAAGTCGTCGACATGGGTGGCGCGCGCCGCCTCGATGACCTCCTCGTCGGTCGCATCCAGGCGGCCGTAGCGGATGTTCTCCATGAGCGAGCCCTTGAACAGCCAGGTGTCCTGGAGGACCATCCCGGTGCGTTCGCGCAGCTGAGGACGGGTGAGGTCACGGATGTCGATCCCGTCGATCGTGATCCGGCCGCCGTCCACCTCGTAGAAGCGCATCACGAGGTTCACCAGGGTGGTCTTGCCGGCCCCCGTCGGCCCCACGATCGCGACCGTGTGCCCGGGGTCCGCGACCAGCGAGAGATCGCGGATCAGCTCGCGCTCGGGTGTGTAGGAGAAAGCAACATGTTCGAACTCGACGCGTCCCTCGCGGATGCCCGCCGCGGCGGTGTCCACGGTGGTCTCGGGCTCCTGCTCCTCGGCATCCAGCAGCTCGAAGACCCGCTCCGCGCTGGCCACGCCCGACTGCAGCATGGTGGCCATCGAGGCGACCTGGGACAGCGGCTGGGTGAACTGGCGCGAGTACTGGATGAAGGCCTGCACATCACCGAGCGTGAGCTGCCCGGAGACGACCCTCAGCCCGCCCACGATCGCGATCGCGACGTAGCTGAGGTTCCCCACGAACATCATCAGCGGCATGATCAGGGAGGAGACGAACTGGGCGCCGAAGGTCGCGCGGAACAGCGTCTCGTTGCGCTCCTCGAAGCGGGCGGCGACCTCGTCGCGGCGACCGAAGACGGTCACCAGGCCGTGGCCGGTGTACGCCTCCTCCACCTCGGAGTTGACCACGCCGGTGGCGTCCCACTGCTGGGCGAACAGCTTCTGCGCGCGCTTGCCGACCACCCCGGTGAGCAGCAGCGCCACCGGGATCACCGCGAGCGCGATCAGGGAGAGCTGCCACGAGATCGTGAACATCATGAACAGCACGCCGAACACCATCAGAATCGAGTTGACCAGCCCCGTGACGGTGTTCATCAGGGTGTTCTGGATGTTGTCGATGTCGTTGGTGACGCGCGAGAGGATCTCCCCGCGCTTCATCTTGTCGAAGTACGCCAGCGGCAGCCGGTGGAGCTTCTCCTCGACCTCACGGCGCAGGCGCGAGACCATGCGGTAGATGATGCGGTTCAGGGCGACGCCCTGGATCCACATCAGCAGCGCGGAGATCGCGAAGAGGCCGACGGCGAGGCCGAGCGTCTGGTAGAGCGCGCCGAAGTCGATGCCCTCGCCGGGTGTGAGGGTCATGCCCGAGAGCATGTCCGCGAACTGTTCCTGCCCGTCGGCGCGCAGCTGCGCGATGACATCGGCGGGTCGGCGCCGGCCGGCAGCTCCTTCGAGATCAGACCGGTGAAGATGAGATCGGTGGCGCGGCCCAGGATCCGGGGGCCGACGACGCTGAACGCGACCGACCCGAAGCCGACGGCGATCGCGATGAACAGGAAGGCCCGCTCGGGGCCCATCTCGCGCACCAGGCGCTTGGTCGAGGGCCAGAAGTTCTTCGCGCTCTGGCCGGGTCGCAGCCCGCGGGCGGCCTCCTTCTCCGCGGCGATCTCGGCCGCGGTGGACGCCTCGTCGCCAGCGGGGGTCGCTGGAGCCTGGGAGCCGACGGGGGTCGCGGGGTCCTCATGATGCTGAGGAGTGTCTTTCGAAGCAGTCATCAGGCCACCTCCTCCTCGACGCCCTGCGAGCGGACGATCTCCTGGTAGGTCTCCGAGCTCTCGAGCAGCTCGGTGTGGGTCCCTTGGCCAACGATCCGGCCGTTGTCGAGCACCAGGATCAGATCCGCTGCGGTGATGGTGGAGACCCTCTGAGCGACCACCAGCATCAGCGCGTCCTTCGTCTCCGGGACCAGTGCTGCGCGCAGACGCGCATCGGTGGTGAGGTCGAGTGCGCTGAACGAGTCGTCGAAGAGGTAGAGCGAGGGCTTCGCGACCAGGGCCCTGGCGATGCACAGCCGCTGCCGCTGACCGCCGGAGACATTGGTGCCGCCCTGCGCGATCGGGGACTCGAGCTCGGTGGGCATCGAGGCCACGAAGTCGCGGCCCTGGGCGACGGTCAGCGCATGCCAGAGGTCCTGCTCGTCGGCCGTCGGATCCCCGAACCGCAGGTTCGAGGCGACCGTGCCGGAGAACAGGTAGGGCCGCTGCGGGACCAGGCCCACCCGGTCCCAGAGCACGCGTGCGTCGTCGAGGTCGCGCACGTCATGCCCGTTCAGCAGCACCCTGCCCTCGGTGGCGTCCATGAGGCGCGGCACCAGGTTGATCAGGGTGGTCTTGCCGGCGCCGGTGCCGCCGATGATCGCGACGGTCTGCCCGGCGCGGGCGGTGAAGGAGATGTCCTCGAGCACGGGCCGCTCGGCGCCCGGATAGGTGAAGGAGACGTTGTCGAAGGTCAGCTCGACCGGCCCCTCGACGTCGCGGATGCCGTCGCTGCGCTGGTGGACGCTGGTCTCGGTGTCGAGCACCTCGGTGATGCGGTCTGCGGAGACCATCGCACGAGGGATCATCATGGTCATGAAGGTCGCCATCATCACCGCGATCAGGATCTGCATCAGATAGGCGATGAACGCGGTGATCGAACCGATCTCCATCTGCCCGGCGTCGATGCGCGGTGCGGCCACCAGCAGCACCATCACGCTAGAGACGTTGAGGATGAACATGATGATCGGGTTGATCAGGATCATCAGCAGGCCGATGCGGCGGTTGAGGTCGGTGAGCTGGTCGTTGACCACCGCGTAGCGCTCCCGCTCGCGGTCCTCGCGCACGAAGGCGCGCAGCACCCGGATGCCGGTGATCTGCTCGCGCAGCACGCCGTTGATGTCGTCGATCTTGCCCTGCATCTGCTTGAACAGCGGGGCGGCTTTGAGGATCAGGATGCCGACGGCGACCAGCATCACCGGCACCATCACCGCGATCAGCCAGGCCATCCCGGGCTCCACCCGCAGCGCCAGGATCACGCCGCCGATGCCGGTGACAGGGGCCTGGACCAGCATGTTCAGCGAGAAGAAGACCAGCATCTGCACCTGCTGGACATCGTTCGTGGAACGGGTGATCAGCGAGGGGGTGCCGAACTCGGCGAGCTCACGCGGAGAGAAGGAGCTGACCTGTGCGAAGACCTTCGATCGCAGATCCTTGCCGGTCCTCATCGCGGAGCGGGCGGCGAAGAAGTTCGCGGCGACCAGGGCGATGATGTTGCCGAAGGAGATCAGCAGCATCAGCTGCCCGAGCTCCCAGATCACAGGGACGTCCGCCTTGGCGACGCCGTCGTCGATGATGTCGGCGTTGAGCGTGGGCAGATAGAGGGCGGCCAGCACGCCGACGATCTGGAAGAGCACCACCAGGAGCACCCAGATCGAGTACGGCTTCAAGCCCCTCAGCACCAGGCGCAGCAGGGTCACGAGAATCCTTCCGAAGAGCCGACGTGGCCGGGCACGGACCTGTCGACCCAGGAAGCATAGGCTTTCCTACAGACATACGGCATCCGACTTACGGCGGGTCCGCGCAGGGCGGAACTGTGCGGCCAGGCTCGTCGTCTACCGTGGTGCGGGTGAATCGACCTGTCCAACGCGTCATCATCATCGCGCTCGCCGTCCTGCTGGTGGTCCCGCTGGGCGCGGTGGGCCTCGGCCAGCTGCTGGGCCCCGACCCGGAGGAGCAGGCGGTCGAGAACCCGGAGAACCGGCCGACGGTCGACCCCGCCGAGCAGCCGCCCCGACCCGACCTGCCCCGACCCGAGGAGCCTGCCGGGCTCACCGAGCAGAGCGCCGAGGGTGCGCAGGCCACGCTCACCTACCTGCTCGAGTCCTACGACTACATGATGAGCAGCGGCGACGTCTCCGTGTGGGAAGGATCGACGGATCCGAACTGCGAGGTGTGCGTACGCTTCCTGGGCAATGCCGAGACGCTCGCGGAGCAGGGCGGCTACCTCGTGGACGGCGCTTTCGTGGTGCATTCGGCGGCCTTCGAGGGCACCGGGGAGCCGCCCGCGACGGGCACCGTGATCGCGGATTTCACCCAAGAGGAGTCGATCCTGGTGGACGATCCGAATCTGCAGGCCAACCAGCTCAGCGAGGTGACCGGGCAGCTGATCGCCACCGTCGCCTGGGACGGTGAGCGCTGGCGCGTGACCGACATGACCATCGCCCCGCCAGAGGATGAGGCGGGCGTCCCCTCCGACAGCGGCGGCGCGAAGGGCTGAGCCCGAGGGGTTCCGCCAGCACGCCAGCACGACCGTTGCGCAGTTGGTGCTCCGCCAGCGCGACCGTTGCGTAGTTGGCGGTGTGAGCGCGCAGAACGCCCACTGCGCAACGGTCGACGCGGGCGCTCCCGTCAACGCGCCACGGCACCTGACCAGCACCCGCTGACCTGGGCTTTGTGGACAGCCCCGGGGGCCTCGCGGGCGGGAGCAATGCTGGGGACATGGTCGTCGGCTCGTCGGGAACGGCGCGGATCGACGGCGACCCGACAGCGACGGCAAACGATTTCTATACGCTAGCCGGGGATGTGATCCAGGTCAACAACACAGAGATAACGGGCTCTTCACGAACGAGGGTGTGGTCGCCTGAGCGCGTCGCTGGACGGATAGGGGTCGAGGTCTCCCTGAGGATGGAAGTTCTCACACTCCCCATCCGGAAGACCTCGACATGCCCCAGCCTACTTTCGTCACGCCCGATCTGACCACGTTCTGCCGGCTCGATGAGCTCGGACTTCACGCTGTCGGGCAACATCTGTCGCCGGATCGCGCTGTCATCGAGTGCCGAGTCGTTGAGCCGGACCGGTGGTGTCGGAACTGCGGGTGCGAGGGCGTGGTACGCGACACTGTGGCGCGCCGACTCGCGCACGAACCGTTCGGACGCCAATACAAGGCTGTTCTCGGCGAAACTCCTGACGAAGCCCGTCGAAGGGCACCGCAGTGACGGCCCCGTGCAGCGGGCGGCGCTGTTTTCATAGATCGCGTCAGGTTTTGGTGCTATCCATAGGTTCCCCGAGAGGAAGTCTCAGCCGATCGCAGCTACCTTTGGCTCATGCTCCGCGCCAAGACCCACACGGGTTCCGTTCTTGTCCTGGCCATTTCGGCCTCTCTTGCGTTCACGCTCACAGCTTGTTCTGGAACCGCTTCGCCAGATCCTGGTCCGATCAACGCAACCAACAGCCCAAGTGAAGTCGAGGCGGCGCTCACACCCGAAGACGCGGTCGCGACCCGCACGGTGCCCTTGGCTGGAGCCGACGTCGAAGTCACCGTTCGACCACTGGTTCGAGCAGACGACCTCGTCGTCGCGACACTCGACTTCCACGGCTTACCCGCGGACGGCTTCATCTCGACCACGCTGCTGACCGGAGAACTCACCGGCATTCCTGCCTACTCCGCGCTACGCCTGCTCGACCTCACGAACGACCAAGTGTTCACAGTCGCGATGAACAGCGACGACAAGGCAGTTGCGACGTATGCCGACGGCCGTGCCGGGGATGGGCCAGAACCACGCATTCAACTCGCTTTCGCCGCGCCCGATGCTGGAATCGACTCGCTTGGGCTCTTCCTCCCGGGCGGCGCCTACATCGACTCTGTTCCCATCATCGACGGGGACATCCCTGAACCGATTCCCGCCGAGGAACGCTACCGGCCCTTCGACATCACGACCGTCGTCCAGGCCCCGGTCCTCCCGCTCGAATCATTCACGAGCGAATTGGCCGGCGCCGTGGAATCGCTGAGCTCAACCGAGAAAGTTGAGGTCACCCTCGGATCGGACGTCCTGTTCGACGTAGACGCTGACACTCTGACTAAGGATGCCGTCGATGCCGTGAAGGGCGCCGCGAAACACCTGAAGTCACGTGAGCCGGGAACTATCGAGATCGTCGGTCACACCGACGACGTCGCAAGCGCAGACTACAACCAGAAACTCTCCGAACGGCGCGCGAAAGCCGTTGCCGAAGAACTCGCCAAACACATTGACAAGGCACAGTTCCCAATCGAAACCGCGGGCAAGGGCAAAGGTGAACCTCTTGTCCCGAACGACTCAGACGAGAACCGCACGCTCAATCGACGGGTCACCCTGACCCTCACGTCGGAGATCACCACAGAGACCGAGGTTGAGACCGACGGCGACATCCCTGAGTTGGAGGAAGGGCTCACTGCAACAGGGGAAAAAGGAGTGCGGATCGACTCCTCCCGCATCTTCGAATACCGCGCGCCACAAGCTCGAATGGTCGATGGACACGTGATCGTGGACCTCGAGGTCACTGCGGTAGACGACGAGATCGACTCGTCGTTCGGTCTGGGTTCCCTCGCTGGTCTCTGGTCCTATCGGGGTTCAGAGACCCGGTCTGCCCACCGGTCAGCATCAGGGGTCACCATTCTGATGGGCACGACGCGTATTGCACCAATGGACTACTACTACGGTGACGACAAGACAGGCACCGAGATCTGGTTGCCCGCAACAGACCTGCACACCATGGGCAGGATCGACTCGGGACAAACCCGCATCTACAGCATCATCTATCCCAAATTGGGCGATGTTGAGACAGTGACCATCCAGGCTGGGCCCGGGTCCGGGATCAACGCATTCCGGCTCACTGACATACCGGTGCTCTCCGACGCGAGCTGAGCGGAGGTCCGGCGTAACCGCGCCGACCTCCTTCGGTTATCCGGCTCTTCACGAACGAGGGTGTGGTCGCTGCTCGCTGACAGGCCGAAGCCATGGCGCGATGGGATCGAGGTCGTCGCGATGGACGGCTTCACCGGGTTCAAAACCGCCGCCACCGAAGAGCTTCCGAAGGCCGCCGCAGTAATGGATCCGTTCCACGTGATCCGCCTCGCCGGTGACGCACTGGAGAACTGCCGCCGCCGCGTCCAGCACGACGTCTTCGGCCGCCGGGGCATGAAGGGTGACCCGCTCTACCAAGCCCGCCGCACCCTGCTCACCGGCGCCGGGCTCCTCACCGAGAAACAACAGGCCCGGCTCGACGCGCTGTTCGCGGACGAGCGGCACGTCGAAGTTCTCGCCACGTGGGGCGTCTACCAGGACATGATCACCGCATACCGGGAGAAGGACCGCGGCCTGGGACGGTTCTTCCTGCAAGACACGATCAACCGGATCGGCGACGGCGTTCCCGCAGGCCTTGTCGAGGTGCGAAAACTTGCTCGCACGCTGAAGCAACGCGCCGGCGATGTCCTCGGCTACTTCGACCGACCCGGCACCTCGAACGGCCCGACAGAGGCGATCAACGGCCGACTCGAACACCTCCGCGGCACCGCCCTCAGCTTCCGCAACCTCAGCCACTACATCGCCAGATCACTACTCGAGTCAGGAGGATTCAGACCCCAACTACACCCTCGTTCGTGAAGAGCCAGATAACGAGAGGATCAAGCAGTGCTGGAGCTGCGTCATCGACCGACGATGGGGCCCCGCGCCGAGCGTTGCGCAGTTGGCGTTCTACGTGCTCAGACCGCCAACTGCGCAACGCTCGAGCGGCGGAGCACCACTGCGCAACGGTCGAGGGGACGCGCACCCGGGGACGGCAAGCGCGGAGCTCGCGAACCGCAGGGCCACAGCGCAGCGCAGACGCGGGCACCGGCGCAGGCGCCCCCGCCCCGCCCCGCCCCCGTCAGCGGAGCCCGGGGAGGTGGCGGGCGGCGTCGGCCGGGTTCCCGCTGAGCTCGCGCACCGGGGCGGCGCTGGTGGCCTGGGCGAGCTGGACGGCGCCACAGGTTCCGGCAGCCTGGGCGATCTGCGCCGTGACCTGCTCGGGCCGCGTGGCCCCGGTGCCGACGAACCAGACCCAGCGACCGTCGACCGAGCGCGGGGGCGGGTCCTGCAGCGGGGCGAGCAGGGCCTTGTGCCGGCGGGCCTCCTGCGCGGAGGGGCCCACGAAGTGGAGTCCCTGCCGAGTCCAGACCGAGCGTCGCACGGTGGACTGGGGGAAGCCGCCGGTGCCGGTCTGGGCGGCGTAGCGTCGCGCTCCTGTCACGGGCACGATGCTGCCGGGCACGATCTGCTCGTAGCGGATCACGGAGGGGCGCAGCCCGGGGGCGACGGAGCCGAGCACGAGGCCGCGCTCGCACACGATCAGCCGCTCCCCGCTGACGTACAGCAGGACCAGGCCGAACAGGAGCGCGAAGATCACGGTCGGGGCTGCGGCGAGCACGGGGCTCTCGCCGGGGTTGATCAGCGTCAGGCCCGAGAACAGCAGCCACGCGAGCACGAATCCGCCGATCACGAACGGTCCGGGCCGGTCGGCGTGGACGGCGAGGACCACACCGACCTCGTCGCGGTGGCGACGGGCTGCGGAGCGGGCGGTCACTGCTGCGCGTCCGCAGCGTCCGGGCGGGTGCCGGTGATGAGGTCCTCGACCAAGGCGGTGAGGGTGGCGGTGGAGACGGCGCCGACGCGCTGGACGGCGGCCTCGCCCTCGCCGTCGGTCTCCATCAGCTCGAGCGCGTCGGGGGTGGAGAAGAGGGTGAAGGCGGTGGGTCCCTCGGTGTCCTCGCGGTGCAGCACGAGCACCGTGGTGACGGCGCGGGCCTCGGCGAGCCGGGCTGCGGCGGCGCTCGTCGCGAAAGCTGCGGAGGGCACCTCGTCGGCGTCGCCGTCGTCCTCGCCGGCGCCGGAGACGGGGTCGACGAAGGCGAGCAGCTGCTCGGGCAGGGTCGCGCCGTCGAGCAGGAAGAACAGGTGGAATCCGGCCGCGTCGAAGGCCTCCCACAGCACTCGCACCCCGCCCTCGACATGGAAGAGGTAGAAGTAGCTGTAGGCGGTGCCGCGCTCGGTCTTCCGCTCGGCGATCAGCACGGCATCGGAGGTGCGGCGCAGCACGGCGGTGCCCTGGAGGGCGGGGACGGCGACCATGCGCGCCGGTTCCTGGCTGCCCTCCTCGTAGCGTCGGGGGTCCAGGACGGTGCTCGAGGTGACGATGCCGCGCGAGATCATGGAGCGCATCGCGGCGGCGGTGACGAGGGCGCGGGCGTCGGGGCCCGCGGCGGATTCGGTGACCCACGGGGTCGGGGTGAGGGAGTCGCGCTCGAGTCCGTCCAGTGCCAGGAGCTCCTCGTCGGTGAGGGTCACGATTTCGGTGACGGGCTCCTTGAGCGGCTGCATGAGCAGCTCGGTCGCGATCTCGATGTCCTCGGCGGAGAAGCGGGGGCGTCCGACGGGTCGGGCTGCGCAGAAGTCATGTCCAGAGGCTACCGGGCGTGCGCGGGCGGATCAGAACAGACCGCCGAGGAAACCGCCGACGGCGTCGACCGCACCACCGACGGCGTCACCTGCGTCGGAGACGAAGTCGCTGACGTGCCCGCCGACGTCCCCGGCGAAGGAGGTGATCGAATCCCAGTTGTCGTAGACGGCGTTGCCCGCGGCCCACAGTCCGGCGCCGACGCCGGCGAGGGCGACGACCCCGAGGCCGACGGGTCCGAGGGCGGCGCCGGCCCCGAGGGCGACCGCGAGGCCTCCGGCCCCACCGACGACGCTGAGGCCGCCGGCGATCCGGTCGCCGATCCCTCGCCAACCGTCGTGCGGCGGGCTGATCATGTCGGAGACTCCGCCGACGATGCCGAGCACTCCCCGGCGCCGCCGAGGAAGCGGCCCACACCGCCGAGCTTGCCGAGGAATCCGGCGGCGTCGTCGACCATCCCGGAGCGGATGAAGGTCTGCGCGGACTGTGCCGCGGGGCCGAGGGTGTTCATCGCACTGTGCAGGGAGAGCAGGCTGCGTCCCTGCTTGAACGCCTTCCAGGCCGCGCCGGCCGCCCCGCCGACGGCGCTCACGGTGCTGCCGAGTGCGGTCAGCGGGTTGGACAGGAGGTCCCCGAGCGTGTCGCCGAAGGAGCGGTCGCCGCTGCCCGCGCCGTCGCCCCCACCGCTGCCACTGCCTGCGCTGTCGACGCCGCTGGCCTCGTCCTGCTCCTCGGCGTGGATGTCGAGATCGGTGCGGCGCCGTTCCAGCTCGCTGCCGACCTGGTCGAACAGGGCGGAGATCCGGCCGCTGAAGTCGTTGCGGAAGGCGTCGGCGTCGGGACCCACCCAGTCGACGGAGGCGACCTGGGAGGTGAGACCTGCCCGAAGCTCGAGCAGCCGCCCGGAGCCCGTCTGCACCCGCTGCGCGTAGTCGCGCAGCGCCTCGGTGTCCGCTCCGAAGAAGCTGTTCATCCCTGTCCCGTTCCCGTCGTCCCTCGTGCCGTGAGCCGACCCCCGCCCCGTCGGCCCCGCTGTGGTTCTCCAGCGTAGTCAGCGAAGGGTCGGAGCACGATGGGGACTACTCCCCATCAGCGGCGCGGTACAGGACCAGGTCGGTGCGGTACGGGACCCCAACGATGTCACCGGGCGCGTGGCCGAGGTGCTCGTGGAGGTACCAGTCGAGGTTCGCGAGCACCTTCGCGCGGCGCTCCTCGGGGGCGGTGATCACGTAGCTGCGGGTGCGGGCGAGGTCGATGACGTCCTGGGTGGGCATCGGATCCTGCCACTGGTGCACGCTGCGTTCCGTGAGCTCCAGTTCGGGGCCGACGGTGGGCAGGAAGTCCTCGCGGTGGATGTCGCCGGCGTGCATGATCCGGGAGAGGCGATGCACCCAGGGGATCGTCACGTCGAGCATGTTCCACACCAGGGCGAGCACCCCGCCGTCCGCGAGCAGTCGCACGACCTCGACAGATGCTGCCTGTGCGTCGAACCAGTGCCAGGCCTGGGCGACAGTGACCAGCTCGGCCGAGCCGGCCGGCAGCTCGGTCGCTTCTGCGGGGGCGAGATGGGTGGTCAGGAGTCTGCCCCCTCCCCCGTCGGCCCGGCATCTCGCGCGGTCTCGAGCATCGCGGCACTGGTGTCCACCGCGGTGACCTCCAGGCCGCAGCCGACGAGCGCCCAGGAGAGCTTGCCGGTCCCTGCGCCGAGATCGATTGCTCGGACGCCACCGCTCCCCGCGGCCGGCGGAGTCTGCGCGAGCATCGCAGCGAGCGCACCGTCGGGATAACCCGGGCGCAGCCGGTCGTAGACCTCGCCCTGGTCCTGGAAAGCGGCAGCCAGAGCACTCTTGCGCTCGGGGTCGCGAAACCGGGGCTCGTCACGCGAAGAGACCGGGGGTACCGGCGGGTTCAGCCGAGCTGGTGGGCGCTGGGGGTCCGGCGGGGTCAGCGGTGCAGGCACGCGCAGAATCCTAGGGGATCCCGCAGTTCAGTACGTGCCATGGGTGACCGACCTGGCGAGGAGCATGGCGAGGGTGGCCAGCACCAGCGCCGCACCGGGGAGGAGCATCACCCAGCTACGCACCACCAACCCCTGACAAGTCCTCGCACCCCCACCACGCATGCCACCACCGCAAGCACCATGCCCACGACGCTCAGCGGGGCGAGCAGGAGCGTCGGCACGCTCCAGTCGTGGTGTTCGGTGGCCTCCGTCGAACCGGGCGGCGGCGGCAGGTAGTAGGTGAGGCTGGCGAAGGTGACCACCATCAGCGTCGCCAGAGCCGACCAGAGGCCAGAGACCACACCCATCACGGGGGCAAGGATCGCGACAGTGCGCGGTGCGCGGTCCGCATCCATGGCTCCTCCGCTCACCGCTCGCTGCGATGCGCCACCCACGAGCGGTGCAGCCCGGCGTAGATCCCGCCCTCGAGGCCGACGAGCTCGGCGTGGGTGCCGTGTTCGGCGAGGTCGCCACCGTCGAGCACCATGATGCGATCGGCGCGCTCGGCGGTGGAGAGGCGGTGGGCGATGGTGATGGTGGTGCGGCCCCGGGCGAGGCCGTCGATGGCCTGCTGCAGGCGCACGTCCGCGGCGGGATCGACGGCGCTGGTCGCCTCGTCGAGCACGATGATGTCCGGGTCGGCGAGGTAGGCGCGGGCGAGGGCCACCAGCTGCCCGCCCCCGCACTGAGGGATTCGCCGCGCTGGCCGACCGGGGTGTCAAGCCCCTCGGGCAGCTCGTCGGCCCAGCTGCCGAGCCCCAGCTCGTCGAGCGCCTGGCGCATCTCCTGCACGGTCGCGTCGGGCTTGCCGTAGAGCAGGTTCCCGGCCACGGACGTGTCGAAGAGGAATCCTTCCTGCGGCACCATGATCACGCGGTCGCGCAGGGAGGCGTAGGGCACCAGGTGCAGGGGGATCCCGCCGATCAGGATCTCGCCCGAGGCGGGGTCCATCATGCGGGTGAGCAGCTTGGCGAAGGTGGTCTTGCCGCTGCCGGTCTCCCCACGATCGCGATGCGGGAGCGGGCGGGGATGTGCACGTCGATGCCGTGGAGCACCTCGGGGCCGGTGGGGTAGGCGAAGCGGAGGTTGCGGATCTCGATGTCAAGCAGACCCTCCGGCAGCGGCGTCGCGCCGGGCACGGGTTCGACGCGTCGGCCGGTGTGGGGGTCGATGGCGCCGGCGGGGTCGGCGACGTCGGCCGGGGTGTCGAGCACGCCGAGCACGCGCCGCCAGCCGGCCACCGCGTTCTGCGCCTCGGAGAGCATCTCGATGCCCATCCGCACCGGCTGGCTGAACAGCGAGACGAGGAAGACGAAGGCGATCACGCCGCCGGCGGTGAGGTCGCTGCCCGGCAGGTCCACGCCGAGCGCCCCGGTGCCCAGCACGATGCCGACCACGACCACGATCGCGGTGGCGAGCCCGTCGGCCGTCTCCGAGAGGAAGAACGAGGCCGACTGGGGCTTCAGAACGGCGAACTGCGCGTCGCGCACCTCGCCGATGCGCTCGTCCTGCCCGCGGCGGGTGCGGTCCTCGGTGCCGTAGGCGCGCACGGTGGCGGAGCCGACGAGGGACTCGGACACCGCACCGAGCATGCGGCCGACGTTGGTGCGCACCACCTGGTAGCGGGCGCGGATGCGCTTCTGAAGGGAGCCCATGATCAGCAGGATCGGGATGTAGCAGATCCAGACGGCGAGGGCGAGCGGCCAGGAGTAGAAGAGCATCACTGCGGTGGCGAGCACGAGCTGGAAGCTCATCACCACCAGCATGATCCCGCCGAAGCTCATGAACTGGCTGACGGTGTCGACGTCGCTGGTCACGCGTGAGACGAGGGCACCGCGTTGCTCTGTGCCCTGGGTGAGCAGGGAGAGGTCGTGGATGTGGCGGAAGGCGCGCTTGCGCAGGGTGGCCAGGGAGTGCTCGGCCAGGCGGAACAGGCGGCGGTTCATCAGCACGTTGCAGCTCGCGGTGACCAGCAGCACCAGGGCGGCCAGGCCCGCGGCGCCGGCGACGAACGCGACGTCGGGGGTCTCGGGGGCGATGATGCCGCGGTCCAGGATGGACTGCACCGCGATCGGCACCACCACCTTGCCGGCGGTGGCGACGACGGCCAGCAGCAGCGTGATCCACAGGCCGCGCAGCAGCTCCGGGGTGAGCGCCAGGCCGCGTCGGATGGTGGCGAGCGCGCCCTCGTCGGTGGTGGTCTCCGAGCCCAGTTCGGAGGAGGTGCGGGTGGTGGGTGCGGCGGTCATCGGCCGGCCTTCTCGTCGGTCACGTCGGTCTCGTCGGTGTCGTCGGTCTGGTCGCTCTCATCGGGGCGGCCGACGGCGGGGAGTGCGCCGGTATGGGTGGGCACCTCGCACTCGCGGTCGTCACCCCAGATCTCCTCACGGCGATAGCGGCCGGTGCCATGGATCTCGATGGCACCGGTGACGGTGCGCTCGCGCTCGGCAGGGACCGCGACGGCGGGGTCCGGGCCGTCGCTGGGCTGGGGCTTCGTGGACTCGAGCAGGTTGTGGGAGATCGCGGCCTCGTCGTAGGCGTCGACCAGGGCGCGGTAGCCCTCGCTGCGGCTGCGCAGCTCCTCATGGGTGCCGGCGTCGGAGACGCGGCCGTGGTCGAGGAAGACGACCTGGTCGGCGAGGGAAATGGTGGACTTGCGGTACGCGATCAGCAGCAGGGTCGACTCGGTCATCTCGCGGCGGATCCCATCGAGGATGGCGAGCTCGACGCTGGGGTCGCAGGCGCTGGTGGCGTCGTCGAGGATCAGCAGTCGGGGCCTGCGGGAGAGCGCCCGAGCGAGCGCGATGCGCTGGCGCTGACCGCCGGAGAGCGAGCCGCCGCGCTCCCCCAGCTCGGTGTCGAGCCCGTCAGGCAGGGCGTCGACGAAAGCCTCGGCCTGGGCGACTCGCAGCGCCCAGCGCACGGTCTGCTCGTCGATGTCCTCGCCGAGGGTGACGTTCTCGCGCACAGTCGCGTCGAACACGAAGGCCTGCTGGAGCACGAGGGCGACGTCGGCGGTGAGCGCCTCGGCGGTGAGGGTGCGCAGCTCGGCGCCGTCGAGGCTGACGGTGCCGGTGGTCGGGGCGACCAGGCCTGCGGCGAGCAGGGCGAGGCTGGACTTGCCGGAGCCGGTGGCACCGACGACGGCGAGCACCCGGGTGCCGGCGCGCGGATCGGCGCGCAGGGAGACGTCGGTCAGGGCGTGGCCCTCGCGCACCCGCAGGTCCTCGGCGCGGACGCCGCGGCCCAGGATCACCTGGGCGGGGTCGTCGCGGTAGACGAAGGAGACGCTCTCGATCTCCAGCACGCCCGGCCCCTCGGGCAGCGGGTCGGGGCCGTAGGTGCGCTCGTCGGCGACGTCGAGGATCTGTTGGACGCGGCTGCCGCCGACGACGGTGCGGGAGAGGTCTCCGAGCACCCAGCCGAAGGAGCGGATCGGCAGGGACATCAGCGTGAACAGGTAGGCGACCTCGACCAGCTGGCCGGTGGTGAGGTGCCCCTCCCCGATCCGCCAGGCGCCGATCACGGCGACGGCGAGGATGCCGAGGTTGGGCAGGGCGTCGATCGCGGGGTCGAACCAGCCGCGGATGTAGCCGAAGCGGATGCCCGTCTCGCGCAGATCGTCCGCCGCGCGGGTGAAGCGCTCCTCCTCGATGTCCTCCCGGCCGAGCGACTTGACCACGTTCGCGCCGTCGAAGGATTCATGGGCGATCTCGGCGACCTCGGCCCGCAGCTGCTGGGAGCGCATCGCGATCGGGGTGGCGAAGCGCTGCAGCAGCACGTTGAGGATGATCAGCAGAACGATCAGGGCGAGCATGACCAGCAGGATCACCGGGTCGATGCGGGCCACGACCACCGTGGCGTACGCCAGCATCACGATGGTGGACAGCGCGAAGGGGAACGGCGCCATCGCGAAGAACGTCGCCTCGACGTCGGAGTAGACGGAGCTGAGGAGGGTGCCGGTGGCCTGGCGGCGGTGCCACAGCAGCGGCACCTTCGCGTACACCTCGACGATCCGCTCACGGTAGAGGCGGAACAGGTCGTACTGGGTGGCGGCGGCGAAGATGCGCCGCGCCATGACGGTGACGGCGCGGGCCACGGCGATGCCGAGGATCGCGACGCCTCCGCCGACGAGCAGCACGGGAGCGGCCTCGCCGCGCTGGAAGGAGGGCACGATGACCTGCTCGGTGACGCGGCCGATGACGGCGGACGTCGCGATCTGCAGCAGGGCGAAGGCGGTCGCGCCGAGCACGGCGAGGATGAACCACTTGCGCAGCTCCCACGAGCCCTTGAGCAGGCGCTTCAGGCCGGGGATCAGCACGGCCGGGTGCTGGTTCCCGGGCAGTTCGAGGCGGGCTGGGCCCGGTGCGGGCTCGGCGGCGCGGGGCGTGTCGGTGCGGGGGCGGCGGCGGGGCGAGGTGTCGGCGCGGGTCATGCGGTCACGAAGTGGACGACGACCGCGATCGCGAAGGTGATCGTGGAGAGCATGGCCAGGGAGAACTCGATCATGATGCCGACGCCGAGGGCCTTGATCGCGATCCAGGCGGAGGTGAACCCCTTCTTCCAGTCCCCTGCCGCAGCGCTTCGGAGACGTAGAGCCCGATGAGGAAGCCGATCGGGAGGCCCAGGAAGGGGATCACGAAGATGCCGACGATGCCGGAGGCGATGCCCACGTAGATCGGCCACATCGGCACCTCGGCCGCGTGGAGCTTGCGCCCGGTGAGCACGTAGCTGGTGCCCATGCCGATCGCGCCGAACACGAGCACCAGCCCGAACGCGACCCAGGCGGGCCAGCCGCCCACCACGATCGCCCAGATCAGGGTCGCGATCACGAGGGTGATGGTGCCGGGCAGGACGGGCACCACGATGCCCACGAGGCCGACGACGTAGGCGAGTCCGGCGAGGACCGTCACGATGATCTGGACGGTCAGGGAATCCACCACGGTGGTCCTCCAGGGGAATGAGAGGGGGCGTCGGGGCCGCAGCGCCGCTCCGGAACCATCGTGCTCAGGAGACGTCGCGCTCGGGAGCGTTGGGGCTCGGGAGCGTCGGTGCCTGGAGCGGGATGGGTGGGAGAGCGATTGCTGGGCCGCGTCCATCCTAGCGGTGCGGCTGCGTCGCGATGACTGTGCTCACGTCGGGCGAGAGCGGTCACCGTCCAGCCCGGGACCGTACCGTGTTCCTGTGAGCGAGCTGCTGCGACTGGTCCTGGTCGGTATCGCGGGCGGGATCGGCGTCTTCGCCGTGATCCTGCTGCCGGCGATGTGGCTGCAGCGTCGGCGATTCGGGCGGGTGCGGCCGCCGCGTCTGGCCGGAGTGGCCGTGATCTGCGTGTACACGATGACTCTCGCCGGGCTCACGATCGCTCCGGCCTATGACGTGGCGGTGACCTGTCGCAGCAGGTCCGGGGCGCGCTGCGCCTGGATCCGTTCCACACCGCGGCCGAGCTGCTCGCCCTGCATCGCGTCGGGGCGGGGTGGTGGGAGATGGCCACCAGCTTCCCGGTGCTGCAGGTGCTGATGAACGTCGCCCTGTTCGTGCCGCTGGGGATGATCCTGCGCGGCGTGTTCCGCCTGGATGCGACGACGTCGGTGGCGATGGCGCTGCTGCTCTCGGCGCTGATCGAGGTCACTCAGTACACCGGTGCGTTCGGGATCTATCCGTGCGGGGTGCGGATCGCGGACATCGAGGATCTGCTCGCGAACACCGCCGGCGCCTGGGCGGGGGCGCTGTGCGCGCCGCTGCTCACGCGGCTCGGGGTGCCGCTGTTCGATCGCGGCTCCCGCCCGGACGACGGGCCGGCGCGCTGAGGCGGTCCCCGCTCGTCGCCGCGCCGGCGTCACTGCGCCGACCAACCCGCGGCCTCTGGCCCGCTCACGCGGTGACGGTGAGCGTCGAGCGGGAGTCGGCGCCGCGGCGCACGTGGATCTGTTCGGCGATCTGGGCCTTCATGTCGCCGACGTGGCTGACGATGCCGATCGTGCGGCCGCTCTCGGCGAGGCGCCCGATCTCGCGGACCACGGTCTCGAGGGTCTCGGGGTCGAGGGATCCGAAGCCCTCGTCGATGAAGAGGGTCTCCATCCGCACTCCCCGGCCTCGCCCATGACGATGTCCGCCAGGCCCAGCGCGAGCGCGAGGGAGACGAAGAAGGTCTCGCCGCCGGAGAGCGTCTCGGGCACTCGCACCTGGTCGGTGCGGCGATCCAGGACCAGCAGGTCGAGGCCCGTCTTCCGCGCGCCGCGAGCTCCGGTGTCGCGCAGCAGCTCAAGATCGGAGCCGGAGAACAGGGCGAGCCGGGAGTTGGCGGCGTCGATGACCGCGTCCAGGCGCCACATGAGCACGTAGGTGGACAGCTGCACGCGCTCTCC
Organism: Brachybacterium sp. Z12; assembly: GCF_014400405.1. Classification (GTDB taxonomy): domain Bacteria; phylum Actinomycetota; class Actinomycetes; order Actinomycetales; family Dermabacteraceae; genus Brachybacterium. Next base: position 3,040,062 of record NZ_CP060496.1, read on the forward strand.
ATCGGCGGAGCGGCCGGTGGCGAGGTCGGCGACGCGGACGGTCACGCCGGCGCTCTCGCTGACGGCGCGCACCTGAGCCGACGCCTTCTCGAGCGCGGCGCGGGCGGTGCGGCCGCGCTCGGCGATGCCCTCGGTGCGGGCGGCGAGGCCGGCGGCCTCCCGGGCGGCGGCCTGGGCGGCCGTGAGCGTCTGACCGGCGGCGGCGAGAGCGGCCTCGGCCTGCTCGCGGGATTCGTCGGTGGCGACTGTGGCCGTGATGCCGTCCTCGGCGAGTCCGTCGGCGAGGCGGGATTCGTCGATGGCGCGGGCCTGAGCAAGCTTCTGGAGCCGGGTGCGCTCCTCGGCGGGCAGGACCGCGGCACGGACCGCCTCGGCGGTGGCGAACCCGCTGTCTGTGAGGGCACGGTCGGCCTCGGCGGCGGCGTCGGCGGCGCGCTGTTCGGCGTCGATGCGGCGGCGCAGCGCTTCGCACAGCGTGGTCGCAGCGCGGGCGCGGGCGCTGTGGGCGCGGCGGCGGTCGGCGATCGAGGCATCGTCGCCACGGGCTTCGGCGACCTTGGCACGGTCGGCCTCGAGGGTGCGGGCGGCTTCGTCGATCGCGGTGCGCTCGCGCTCGACGGTGAGGGCGGTCCTCTCCTTCGCTGCGGTGAGCTGCTGGGTCTCCTCCTCGTGCGCGCTGATGCGCTTCTCGAGGGCTGCGGCCTGCTGCTCGGCGGTGAGGGCGGCCTCGACGGCCTGCTTCGCCTTGGTGACAGCGACCTGTGCGGACTCGGGGGTGTGGTCCCCGGCGTTCTCGCGCAGCTGCTGGAGCTGCTGGCGGGCGAGGGCATGGGCCTGCTCGGAGCGGGCCTGGGCCTGTTCGGCCTGCTGCCGCTGGGTCTCGGCAGCCTCGACCTGCTCGGGGCTGACGGCGTCGTCGGCCGGGTCGGCGGGGTGGGGGTGCTCGAGGGCACCGCAGACGGGGCAGGCCGCTTCGTCCTCGAGGTCGGCGGCGAGCTCGGCCGCGATGCCGGCGAAGCGGCGGCGGCGCAGCTCGGCCTCGGCCTCGGCGTGCTGTTTCGCGGTGCGCAGCGTGTCCTCGGCGGCGGTACGGGCCGTCTCGACGGTCTTCTCCTGCGCGACGGCGGCTGTGGTGGCCCGCTGAACCTCCTGCGCGGTGCGGTGGGCGGCCCGGGCGTCGCCGAGGCCGGCGGCGGCGGTTCGGGCGGCATCCCGCTGCTCGAGCAGCGCCGTGCGCTGCGCCGGGCGGGCCGCGAGCTGGGTGACTGCGGCGTCGAGCTGCTTCTGCTGTGTGCTGAGGGCTTCGCGGCGGGCGCTGAGCTGCTTCTCCCGTGCGGGCAGCCCGGATTCGAGCTCGACCAGCTCACGCAGCGCCCCGGCGGCGCCGGTCGCCTCCTCCGCGGCAGCGGTCAGCGTCTCGGAAGCACCGTCCGGGGTCGCGGCGGCAGGTGCAGCCTCGGCGTCTGCTCCATCGTGCGGAGCTGCGAAGAGAGCGGGTGCCTCGTCGGCATCGGCGTCGGCGTCGGATGTTGTCGCGTCCAGGTCGCGTGCTGGGTCGAGCAGCTCGACGAGCTGGGGGTGTGCGGCGCGGGTCTCGGTGGCGAGGGCGGCGAGCGCCGCGATCGTCTCCTCCGCGGTGGATGAGGCGAGGTCGCGACGGCGCAGCAGCTCGGCGACGGGGCGGGCGGCCTCGTCCCGCTGCAGGGCCGTGTGCGCCTGTGCTGCGGCGGGCTTCTCGGTCTCGAGGCGGGTGGCAAGCGCATCGAGTTCGCGGCGCCGGTCGATGCGGCGGCGGGCGAGCGTGGCGGCCTCGGCGGCGGTGCGGGCGGCCTGTTCCTGGGCCCCTGCCTTCTGGGCGGCGTCGCGGGTCTCCTCGGCGCGGGAGGTGACCGCGGCGAGGTGCTCCTCGGCGCGCACGGCGAGAGGTTCCAGGCGCAGGGCCGTCGCATGCTCCTGGAGTGCGGTGACCTGTTCGTCCTCGAGGGCGGTGGCTTCGGTGAAGCGGGCGAGCGCCGTGCCGAGGGTCTGCTGGGCGGCGTCGACCTCGCGCTTGGCCTGCTTGCGCATCTCCTCCAGCTGCTTCTCGACCTGCGCGTAGGTCTCGGTGCCGAAGACGCGCTGGAGGACCGCCTGCCGCTCACCGGTGCCCGCGCGCAGGAAGCGGGCGAACTCGTTCTGGGGCAGCAGCACGGTCTGGGTGAACTGGTCGCGGGACAGGCCCACGGCGCGTTGGATCTCGCGGCCCACCTCGTCGATGCGGCTGGCGATGACCTCGACGCCGGCGCCACCGCCGGCGGTGTCGGCGACGACGCCCGCGATCAGCTGCGGGGAACCGATCCGCCACAGCAGCGCTTTCGCCTGTTCCTTGGTGGTGCCGGTGCCGCGCCTCTTGAGGCGCTGGAATTCGGGTTGCCGGCGCACCCGGTAGATGCCGGAGGGAACCTCGAACACGAGGTCCACGATGCTCGGCTCGGTGGGTGCGGCGAACTGGGAACGGATCCTGTCCGCGCTGGTGGCGACGCCTGCAACCTGCCCGTAGAGGGCGTAGACGATCGCGTCGAGGATCGTGGACTTGCCGGATCCTGTTGGCCCTTCGAGCAGGAACATGCCGCTCGCGCCGAGGGCGGCGAGGTCGATCTCGGCCGTGCCGGCGAAGGGGCCGATGCCGGTCAGTCGCAGGTGGTGGAGCTTCACGAGGCCTCCTGCTGACGGCGCACGGCGGTGTAGGCGCGGTCCAGCACCTCGTGCTCGGCAGTGGTGGGAGCGGCGCCGGTGACGTGGGCGAGGAACTCGTCCATGACTTCAAGCGGGTTCTGCTCACGACGCACCACGGGGTGCCCTCGCGGGCTTCACGCCCCTCGGGCGCATATTCGGTCACCAGCAGGTGCGGGTAGGCGTCGCGCAGCTGTTCCTGGAGGTGGGCGGGGCGTGCGGGGTCCGTGACGATGGCTTTCAGCCAGTCTCCGCCGTGCTCGTCGCGGCGGGCGAGGATCTGTTCGAGCGTGCCGCGCAGCTCGGTGAGGGGGCGTGGCACGGGGGTCTCGATCCGTCGGACCTCCGCTGGGGTCCCCGGGGCGCCGAGCTCGACCATGAGCACGGATTTGCGGTGGTTGCGCTCGGAGAAGGAGAACGCGAGCGGGGAGCCGGAGTACCAGGCCGGGGCGCCGATGGTGCGGGTGAGGTCCTGGCAGCCGTGGAGGTGGCCGAGGGCGAGGTAGTCGATGCCGCCGAGCACTCCGGCGGGGACGGAGTCGACGCCGCCGACGGAGAGGTCTCGTTCGGAGTCGCTGGCTTCGCCGCCGGTGACGAAGGTGTGGGCGAGCACGACGGTGCGGGCGCCGGAGTGGGTGGCGACGCGGTCGCGCACGCGGTCCAGGGCGGCGCGGGTGACGGCCTCGTGGCTGCGTGCCAAGGGTGGTTCCCCGTCGGCGACGAGCTCGGTGCGGGCGCGGTCGGGTTCAAGGTAGGGCAGGCCGAAGAAGAGCACCTCGCCGTGCTCATCGTTGACGGAGACGGGGTGGTCGATGCCGGGGACATCGGTGAGCAGGTGGATGCCGGGGCGCATGAACGAGCGACCGAATCCGAGTCGTTCCGGGGAGTCGTGGTTGCCGGAGGTGAGCACCACGGTGGCGCCGGTGCCGGCGAGGCGAGCCAGGGCGCTGTCGAGCAGCTTCACGCTGGTCACGGCGGGCACGGCTCGGTCGTAGACGTCTCCGGGGATGACGACGACGTCGACGCGCTCGGCCTCGACCAGCGCGACCAGCCAGTCGAGGAAGGCTTCCTGGTGCTCGTGCAGGTCGACCTTGTGCAGGGTGCGCCCGAGGTGCCAGTCCGAGGTGTGCAGGATCTTCATGCCCCTGACTCTACGAGCGGGGGCCGACAGCCGGCGCGAGCGTGCACATCCTGCACGTCGCGGGCATGCCGATGCCCCGGCGCACGGGGGTGCGCGCCGGGTTCGGCGTGGGGTGGGAGGCGGGATCCTCCCCTGTCAGAAGGGTGGTGGTCCCTGACCGCCCCAGGGGTCGGGAGACGTCTCCTCATCACCGGGGAAGGTCGCTGAGGGGGCGGTGCGGATGGTGGATGCAGGTCCGGTGGCGGTGGTGGTGGGGGTTCCGCTGTCCGGCCACCTGTGAGGGGCGGTGCTGTGCGGAACGGTTCCTCGCCTGCAGGGACGGGCGGTGTGGCGACGTTCCCGGCGTGGGTGCCTCGCAGGAAGCAGGTCCAGGCGAGGGTGAGGTCCTCGGCCATCTGGATGCTGGCGGTGTCGATCTCGTCGGTGACGGTGACAGCGTCGCCGTGGGAGCCGATGCGCCAGTGCGAGCGACCTGGTTCGGCGGCTCCGGTGGGGAGACGGGTGGGGTCCAGCAGGCCGTTGGTCTTGTCGAGGTGGTGCTGCCAGCACAGCAGGTGGAGGTTCTCGACCTCGGTGAGCGCGCCTGTGCCGGGGTGCCGCGCCGGCACTCCTCGATGTGGTCGCATTCGGAGGCCCAGGAGGTGGGCCGGGTGCAGCCGGGCACGGCGCACAGGCTGTTGCGCAGGCGGAGGTGCTCGAGCATCGACGCGGTGGGCACGTATCTGTCTGCGGGCAACGGGAGGAAGGCGCCGCTGGTGGGTTCGGTGAGGACCCGGTGCCAGACCTGGGCGCTGCCGGCGAGAGAGCGCGCCATCGACGGCGGCAACGGGGTGGTGCCGTCGAGGGTGCCGGGCTCGTCGGAGGCTCCGAGGAGGGTGAGGACGGGCACCGTGATGTTGAGACGGAAGCGCTCGGTGGGCACCTCCACGCCCTCGAGGTCGAGCTCAGCGAGGCTCATGAGCAGGTAGCGCAGCTGGGTCAGCGGCAATGCGCGCCCCGTGGCCAGCACGTCACCGTCCGGATCGTGCGGAATGGGTGTGCCCTCGCGCAGGGCGGTGCGCTGGGCAGTCTGGATCGCTCTGGCGGCTTCGTCGAGCGTCTTCCATCGCGAGAGGATCTCGGGGATGGGGCCGACGATCTGCAGGATCCCGGTACCCGGCTCGTGGCCGGGGAGCAGCCTGGCCGATCGTTCGAGGCGTGAGCTCGGGTGGGGCTTCTCCTCACGGTGCTCGAGCAGGTCGATCAATGCACTCAGCAGCGTGAAGAACCGCTCGGCAGGGATATCCATCGACCAGGCCTGGACAGCGATATCGAGATTCCTGCGCGAGGAATCGTTGAGGGGCGGGATGATTTCAGCATTTTCTGGAACCATGCCGACGGCATGGCCCCGGATTCGAGCATCTCGAGGGCTCGTGGGAAGAGGTGCACGGCCTGGTGGGCGTCCCGCAGCTGCCAGCTGGCGGCGTTCTTCGTGACCCTCAGCGCGAGCGCGGCACGGAGCGGATCGACGTCATCGAGCTCCGCCGCCTCCTCGTAGCTCCCGTCCAGCTCGTGCAGTGCTGCGAGGGCGCGGTACTGCGCAGCGAGAGCGGCGGCGGTCCGCTTCTCCGCGTCCCACACCCGCTGAGCGGCAGCGCTGAGCTGGGGGTCCCCGCGCTGTTGCTGCGCCTGGGCAGGGAGTCGCGCGTCATCTCCTCCCGTGCGCGGACCACTCGCAGGCGACGCGGGAGGGACTCGAGGAAGATCTCCGCGTCGCTGTGGTTCTCGCGCGGCGCCTCGTCATCGCCGAACAGCGCGCCACGCTTCTGCACCTCGCTCATCGCATCCCACCCCTTGACTCTCCCGGTGTTCGAACGGTCCCTGATGCGGGCCCTGACCATCGGGCGACCACTGCCATCCCGACCCCTACAGAGTATTGGCGGCACATTCGACGCGGAAGGCCGAGCCGGAAATGTGGATACCCAGCGTGACTGCTATCCACATTCCACACCATGACCCCCGAGAATGTGGACAACTTTCATTTCTCCTCCACAGCAATGGGTTGTCCACAACCTCCTGCGCAGAAGGCGTTCGAAGGACGTCCGAGGGCGGAGAAGCGGGGACCAGAAGGGGGCTTTGTCCACAGCGCGGCCCGACCCGGGTGACGTCGTGCCCGGAGCGGCGTAGCGTGCCGTCATGGCCACCGACGTCCCGTCCACGCCCGCCACCACCTCCGAAGTCACCGCCGACGTCGTCGTGCTCGGCGGGGGTCCTGTCGGGGAGAACCTCGCCCAGTACGCGATCGAGGGCACCGATCTCTCCGCCGTGATCATCGAGTCCGAGCTGCTCGGCGGCGAGTGCTCCTACTACGCGTGCATCCCCTCCAAGGTGCTGCTGCGACCACCGACGATCGCCGACACCGCGGCCCATCTGCCAGGGCTCTCCACCCCGGTGCTCGAACGGGAGGAGCTGCTGGCGAGCCGGGATCAGTGGGTCTCGCACTACGACGACGCCGGGCAGGTGGAATGGGCCGAGGGAGCCGGCATCCAGGTGCTTCGCGGTCACGGCCGGATCGTCGGTGAACGGGAAGTGCTGGTCACACCCGCTGAAGGACCGGACGGCGCCGCGGCCACAGGCGGCTCGACCCGCGTGCTCGCCCGCCGCGCGGTCGTCATCGCCACCGGTTCGAGCGCGACGATCCCCGAGGAGCTCGCGCCGCTCACCCCGTGGACCTCACGCGATGCGACCGGGGTACGGGAGATCCCTGACCGGCTGGCGATCGTCGGCGGTGGTGTGGTGGCCGTCGAAGCCGCGACCTGGATGGCGGCTCTCGGGAGCGAGGTCACCCTGCTGGTGCGCGGCGACGCACTGCTCAGCGGGTTCGAACCCTTCGCGGGGAAGCATGTTCTGGATGCTCTGCGTCACCGCGCGATCACCGTCGAGCTCGGCACCACGGTGCTCTCCGGGAAGCGCGAGGACTCCCGCGCGGCGGGTCTCGGCCGCCTCCACGGCGGCCCCGTGACTCTGCGTGTCCAGGACGCGAGCGGCAGCCGGGAGATCGTGGTCGACGAGGTTCTGGCCGCGACCGGGCGTCGCCCGCGCCTCGATGACGTCGGCCTCGAGGCGATCGGGCTCACCGCGGATGACATCACCGACGCCGAGCATCCTCCCGCCGACGACGGGGCCGGGACACCCTTGCCGTCGTGGCTGCACGCGGTGGGTGACGCGAGCGGGGAGGTGCCGCTGACGCACTGGGGCAAATATCGTGCCCGCGTGATCGGGCAGAGCATCCGCGCGGGTGCGACCGGTGAGGGGCTCGAACCGGTCCCCGAGAACGTGCCGGTCCCCCAGGTGGTGTTCACGGATCCGCAGGTCGCCTCCGTCGGCCTCACCGCCGCGGCGGCCCGCGATGCGGGACACGAGGTGGTCACCGCGCGTGTCCCCTACAGCGGGGCGGCGGGCACGGCGCTGCTGCGCGACGACGTCAACGGCACCGCGCAGCTGGTGATCGATGCGCGCACGCAGCTGCTGGTGGGTGCGACATTCGTGGGCCCGGAGGCCTCGGAGCTGCTCCACGGGGCGACCATCGCGATCGTCGGCGCGGTGCCTGTGCACGTGCTGCGGCACGCGGTGCCGAGCTTCCCCACCGCCTCCGAGCTGTGGCTGCGCCTGCTTGAGGAGCTGCCGCCCGAGATGCGTCGCAGCTGAGCGACCGCGACGTTCGGGATCCGCGCCGCTCCGGCACGGATCCCTCGGCGCCTGACTACGTCCGACATCCGCAGTCCCCTCTATGGCACGGTCCGTCCGAGCGGGATAGATCGAGATCCCCCGCAGGTTCCGGGCCCGGCCGATCCCTGGGCCGTCGCTCGCTCCGGCAATTCGCGCTTCTCAGCCGCCGGGCTCCTCCCTTCGGAGGAGATGACAGATCGCACTGGTCAGAGAGCCGATGGATCGGGTGAAATGGGACCGTGCCGCAGAACTGCGGCGTCATGCCGTTCCCCGGGAGGACCATGTTCACGCGACTGAAGCGCTCCCGTAAGCTCCGGCGGGCGAAGCCGGGTGACGGCAGCGCGTTGAAGGATCTGGGCTGGTGGCAGCTGCTCACCCGCACTCAGTTCTTCCTGGATCCGTCCGAGCATGAGGGTCGCACCTCGTTCTATGCCGTCGATGTCCGCTACCTCGCCGCCGAGCTCGAGGGCGGGAAGATCGCCGAGGGTTTCCGGCACGCCCCCATCGCGCTGTACCGGGACGGCCATCAGCAACAGATCGCGAATCCGCCGGTGGCCTTCGCGGTGCCGGGCGGGGTGATCGAGGTGGGGACCAGCGATTACGGGCTGACGCGGATGCACCACGTTCCAGATGACGGCAGTCCGGCCAGGGCGCTGCGCCCGCATCGGCGCTCGCTCGAGGGTCTGCGTGCACGGTTCGACCGTCGCCATCCGACGGTCAGCAGGATGGTCGGCCTGCTGGCGGTGCTGATCCTCCTGGTGGGCCTCGTGCTGATGGTGCCGCAGGCCGCGGAGCTCGTGACGAGCCTGGACATGGTGGCCGAGCGAGTGGGGACCTTCACCTCCCCGGTCCAGTTGCCCACCTGGGTGAACACGTCACTGATCATCGCCGGTGTGCTCGCGGCGACGGAGCGTGCGCTGACCCTGCGCAATCACTGGCTGATCGACGCCGACACCACCTGGACCTCCTTCACCTGAGCCGGGGCGGCGCCGCCCCGGTTTCTCGCCGGCACGGCATCCACTGTCCTCCGCGCATACGCCGCTCGTACACCGCGGGAACTGTACGTATGAGGCCGGTGGATACACGTACGCGCGGCGCGGATCAGCCGAAATCCGCTCGCGCCGCTGACCTCCGCCGCCGTACGGTCGCCCCATGCCGCAGCAGCCTGCCCCGCCGCCCAGCGCCCGGGCGGGGGCCGGGTGATAGCCCGCGCCGTGTGAGCGCCGGGCCTCAGCTCTCCTGGTCAGCTCCGGAGTCACCCCGGTGCCGGTGTAGAAGCCGTAGGTGGCGTCGGCGCGCTGCTGGGCGACTTCGGCGTCCTCGCCGGAGGCGGTGTGGGCCACGGCCCAGCCGTCTGCCGCGCCGCGGTAGAAGGAACGGCCCTCCTCGGTGCCTGCCCAGGCCTCGGCCTCGCCGGGGGCGAGCGATCCCTCGGTCGCGCCGAGATGGAGGCCCAGACCCAGCATGCCTCCGTCCCAGCCCACGCCGGTGGCGCCGGGGCCGAAGGTCTCCCACATCTCCGCGGGGATGTCGGCGGTGCGGGAGATGTGCTCGAGCTCGACGCGGGTGGCGGCCTCGCCGTCGGCGGCCAGGCGGAGCGTCACCCAGGACACCGCGCCCATCATCTCCCAGGTCACGGCGACCTCTGCGGCACCATCGGCGGGTGGCTCGCACACCAGGATCTCGCCGCCTGCGTTGCCCTCGAACTGGTAGCGGCCGCCCTGCTGCAGGTCACCGCTGATCGGCAGGAACCAGCGTTCGATTCGCTCGGCTGTGGTGACCGCCGCCCAGACGTCGGCGAGCGGGGCGGGGTAGGTCTGCTCGAGGGACTGGACGTGCGCAGGGGCACCCTCGCGCTCCTCGGTGCGGTAGGTGCGGGTGACGGACTGCAGCTGGGTGGGGACGTCGACCATGTCAGATCTCCTTCAGAGGTGGAGCGGAAGGCCAGGTGGAGCGGGGGTACAGACGAACCGGCAAAGAGCGGAGCCGCCGACGGGCGCGGCCCTCCGCCTCAGCGGCGCACGGCCAGCACGATCCCCCGGTAGAGGACGCCGATCAGCACCAGTCCCACGCCTGAGACGACCGTACTCCCCGGCAGCGCCGCGACCAGCAGCAGGCAGCCGATCAGTCCTGCCACCTGCATGGCCTTGGGGAACAGGCGCCACTGGCCCACCTGGGTGAGCGCGGCGAGGTTCGCGACCGCGTAGTAGAGCAGCACGCCGAAGGAGGAGGCGGCGATCGCGACCAGCACGTCGGAGGCCAGCAGCACCAGCAGCATGATCGCGATGCCGGCGACGACCTCGGCCCGCTGCGGTACCCCGTACCGGTTGCTGGAGCGGGAGAGCGGTCGGGGCAGGTCGCCGCCCCGGGCCATCGCGAGCATCGTGCGGGAGACCCCCGCGACCAGGGCGAGCAGTGCTCCGGCGGCGGCCGCCACCGCGCCGACGGTGATGATCGCACTCCAGGCCCCGCCGGCGCCCACAGCCTGCAGAGCGGTGAGGAACGGTGCGGGGCCCCAGCCCTGCGAGCCAGGGGCGGGGCCTGCGAGGACCAGCACGATCGACAGCGCCAGGTACAGCACGGCCACCACGGCCAGGGCTGTGTGACGATGGCGCGGGGGATGGTGCGGCGCGGGGAGATGACCTCCTCGCCGAGGGTCGCGACCCTCGCGTATCCGGCGAAGGCGAAGAACATCAGCGCCGCGGCCTGCACCACGGCGAGCGCGATCCCGACGATGCCGCCGGTCCCGGCGCCGAGCACCGCGGCCAGTCCCCCGTCCCACAGGCCCGTGCTGCTGCCGGCGAGGGGACCGGGAGCGGTCCACGGGCTCGCCGCCTCGCCGTCTCCCGCCGACTGCGCACCCGTCGCCAGCCCGACCACGAGCCGCGCACCGGTGAGCACCAGCGCAGCGAGCGCCACGGTGACCAGCACCCGGGCCAGCGCCGCGGTGCGGGTGACGCCCACGAGGTTCACACCGACCAGTGCCGCCACCACGAGCGCTGCCACGATCCGTTGGAGCGGTTCGGGCACCAGGTAGGCGGAGATGACCAGGGCCATCGCGGCGCAGGAGGCGATCTTGCCGATCACGAAGCACCAGCCGGCGAGGAAGCCCCACCATGGACCGAGCTGCTCGCGCCCGTAGTGGTAGGTGCCACCGGAGCTGGGGTGCTGGGCCGCGAGCTGAGCGGTGGAGGTCGCGTTGCACAGGGCGACCGCGGCGGCGATCAGCACGGCCAGCGGGGCGAGCGCCCCGGCGAGGTCCTGCGCGGCGCCGAGGGACACGAAGGCGCCGGCGCCGATCATCGAGGCGAGGCCGATCACCACGGCATCGCGCAGGCCGAGCCGGCGGACGAGGCCGCCCTGGACCGGGGTCCCGATGCTGCTGCCGGCGGGCAGGCGGCCGTGGGAGGTGCTCATGGCATCCGTTCTCGAGGGGGTCGACGGCCGACGGGCCGGGGGGGAGCGCAGCGTGCGCAGGCTGCGCATGGGGACGGGACCGGGCGGCATCGGCCCGGTCCCGTCTAGGACATCAGATCACCCGCGGGGCAGTCGACCCTGCAGGCGCATCGCGCCGAGTCCCGCGAGCACCAGCAGCCGGGCGCCCGCCGCGAAGGGCAGGGCACCGAAGCCGGTGCGTGCGAGAGCGGAGGCGGTGCCGCCGGGACGCGAGCCCTCGGTCGAGGAGCCGGACCCCGACGTGTCGGCCGAGCCTGCGCCATCGGCCGAACCCGCGCCATCGGCCGGGCCTGCGCCGTCCGTCGGGCCTGCGCCGTCCTGCCCCTCGGTGCCGCCGCCGGGTGTGGTCGCGTCGTCGTCCCCGTCGGCGGGAGGCGTCGTGCCCTCGTCGTCCTCGCCCTCGTCGCCCTCGTCATCTCCGCCCTCGGCAGGAGGCGTGGGGGCCTCCTCCTCGGGGAAGCCGGCCTCGAGGCCCACGATGATCGGGTCGTGATCGGAGGAAGCGAAGGGGCCGGCCTCGTAGAGGTCGGTGGTGTTGTTCTGGTAGCGGCCGTACTGGGCCATCACCGGCTCGGCGCCGTTGATCTGCCAGTCGGTCGCGCCGGTGACGCGCTCCGCGGCGGTCGCGCTGCCGATCACGTGGTCCAGGGAGCCGATCATCCCGCCGAAGCTGTAGGACCAGCCGCCCCCGTCATGCTCCTCACCGAAGTTCACGAAGCCCTGCTCGTAGAAGAGCTGCAGCGGCTCCTCCTGCGTGTAGGCGTTGAAGTCGCCGCCATGGAGGACGTCCTCGACGCCCAGCTCAGCAGCGGTCTGCTCGCCCCAGGTCAGCAGCGCCTCGGCCTGCTGGAGGCGGGAGGTGCGGGCATTGCCCTGGACGGGATCCTCGGCGAGACCCGCATCCTCGGCGTCGCCCGAGCCCTTGGACTTGAAGTGGTTGATGGTGAAGAAGAACGGCTCCCCCTCGACCTGCGCCTCCCCCTCGACCTGCTCCTCACCCTCGACCTGCCCCGCACCCTCGCCCTCGGCCTGGACGGGCACGAAGACCTGGCCGATGGGCTCGCGGGCGTTGTCGAAGGCGTCATCACCGGCGAGGATCTGCGCGTCACCCTGCGGGGCGACCGCGGCGGGCTGGTAGATGATCGCGTTGGTGATCGCGTCCTGGCCGCCGTCCAGCCCGTGCGCGGCGTAGGCGTCACCGGTGGGGACGTATGCCCAGGTGCCCTCGCCGTCCTTCTCGTTGAGCGCGGCGACCAGGGTGGCGGTGGCCTCGTCGGCCTCCTCCCCCAGGCGGGCCGAGTTCTCGATCTCGGTCAGGCCCACCACGGCCGCGTCGGTGCCGGAGATCGCGTCGACGATCTTGGACTGCTGGCGCTCGAGGTCGTCGGCTCCCCAGGCACCGCGCAGGTCGCAGCCGCCGCGCACGGTGGTGCCCTCGCCGTGCATGTTCGTGTACGGCTCGCAGCCGGGGGTGTCCTCGCCGAGGGTGGTGAAGTAGTTCAGCACGTTGAACGTGGCGACCTTCAGATCGCCGCCGACATCGTCGGGAGCGTCCTGGCGGGTGTTCTCGAAGTCCACGCCGTCGGTGTCCGCGGAGGTCCATGGGGTGGTGACGTTCAGCCGCCACTGGTCGAAGTTGTAAGCGACCACGACCGGCTCGGTGAAGGTCGCCGCGGCGCCCACGCGCACCGGCTCCTCGGTGGTCAGCCAGCTCATCGGCTGATCGGCGTTGTTCCGGAAGTCCGTGGTGCGGCCGTCGTCCAGCAGCACCTTCAGCGGGTCGCGACTCTCGAAGTAGGCGGTGGCCTCCTCGCCCGGGCGCATGATGTCCCCGGCCTGCAGCAGCGGCTGGTCGCCGATCGCGAGGGTCACCTCGCCATGGTTCGCGGTGTTGTAGACGTCGGTGACGGTGAAGTCGCCCTCGCCCGGCAGGTACAGCATGTGCTCGAGGCTCTCGCGCTGCGTCTCCTCGACGGGGAAGCCGCCCTCGAGGGTCGCGGGCTCGACCGGGTCGAGCGGCTCGGTGAGGATCTCGAGGCCCTCCTCGCCGACGGTGATCTGGGTGGAGTCGTAGTACTCGGAGACCTCGCCGGTGACCCGCACGGAGTCGCCGATCTGCACGTCAGAAGCTGTCGCGGAGGAGTAGACGAGACGAACACGGCGGTGGAGCCGTCGTGGCTGGAGAAGTCCAGCGCACCGCCGGTGCCGCCGGTCTGGATGACGTAGCCGTTCAGGCCGCCGGTGGCGTACACCGCGGTGACGACGCCCTCGGTGATGACGGGCTGCCCTGCGAGGGGGCTGGCCGGGCCGGTGCCCTGGATCTCGGCAATCGAAGCTGCGGTGGGGTCGGCCGGCGGCTGCTCGGGGTCCTCCGGGCCTCCCGGATCGCCCGGATCGCCCGGCTCCGCGCCTGCGCTCTCGCCTGCGGAGTTCGTGGGCGTCGGCTCGCCGGCCTCGAAGTCGGTGGAGTTCTCACCTGTCGCGGCGATGCGGGAGAGGGAGGTGGTGTTCGAGGTGGCGGCGGCCGGGGCCTCGCCGGAGAACTTGTTCGCACCGTTGCCCCAGCCCACGAGGTCGACCACGGTCGGGTCCTCGGAGCAGGCCGCTGCGGAGCAGACGAGCGCCCCCTCGGTGTCCGTCAGGGCGATGGTGCCGCTCGAGCCGCCCATGGCGAGGGTGCCGGTCGCATCCGGAGCAGGCAGGGCGGTGCTGCCGCCGTTGCCCTGGGCGAGCTGGATCAGGAAGGTCCCGCCCGCCGGGATGGTCCCGGACAGCGCCATCGAGCTGTTGCCGAAGCTGCCGGTGGCCGAGGCGTAGTCCAGGGTCCAGCCGGTGATGTCGACGTCGGTGTCCGAGCTGTTGGTCAGCTCCACGAAGTCGTGGGTGAGCTCGGCGCCGCTGTTGCCGCCGCCTCCGTAGACCTCGTTGATGCGGATGTCGTCGGGGGTGATGACGGCGGCCTGCGCCGCGATGGTGAGGCCGGGCGCGAGGCTCAGGCCGAGAGCGAGGGCGGCGGCGGTGGCGCCGGCGCGTGCGAGGCGTGGGCGGAGGCCGGAGACGTGGGCAGTGCTTCTCATGGGGAGATGCTCCTGGGTGGGGTGGAGAGCGGGGCCGACGGGGCGGTGTGGGGAGCACCGCAGACAGGAGGAGGGGCCGGGCCTCGGTGAGGGTCCGGCCCCTCCTCCGTCAGGGGTGCGGGTCAGTGCCGCGTCATGCGGTGGCGCAGCCCCAGTGCGCCGGCGCCGGCGAGGGAGAGCAGTCCGGCCGCTGCGATCATCGAGCCGGCGCTCACGCCGGTGCGGGCGAGGTCGGAGCGGGAGCCGCCTGCGGAGGTGTCGTCGCCGACGGGGAGGACGGCGGCCGGGTCGTCGTCCCGGGAGCTGTCATCGCCCTGGTCGGCGCCGCCCTGGTCAGCATCGCCCTGGTCGTCGCTGCCCTGGTCGTCGCCATCGCCCGCGGGCGGGGTGGTCGCGTCGTCGTTATCGCCGTCGCCCGGGGGCGGGGTGGTGGCGTCGTCGTCATCGCCGCACTCGGCGGGAGCTCCGCCGACGGTCCACTCGAAGGCCGGGATGTCGATGACGATCTCGGTGCCGACCTCGGGGATCGCGGTGATCGTCAGCGGCACCACGGCACCCTCGGGCACGCGCCAGCCAGTCGGCGAGCGTGACGTCGGCGACCAGACGGCCCGTTTCCTCGTCGGCGGCGTAGGGAGCCTCGAAGGTGCCGTGCTCACCGGCGTCCACGACGACGGTCTCGATCTCGGGTGCGCCGAGGCTCTGGGACTCGACGTTGCCGATGCGGAGCACCGGGTCGCGGTCCACGCCGGCTGCGGAGTCGTACTCGCCGCCTTCGAGGATCTGCAGCTCGAGCTGACGCTGCGCGAAGCCGGGGCGAGCTCCGGGTTCGCCTCGAGGTAGCTGATGAAGGCATCGCGGTCCAGCACGCCGGAGTCGCGCACATTCTGCGCCTCGGACAGTGCCCACATGTTGTCGCCGCCCTCGAACAGGAAGCTCGCGGTGACGATCGTGTAGGTGGCGTCGGGGTCGATCGACTCGCCGTTGATGCGGATGTCGACGATGCGGTCGTCGAGCTCGCGGGTGGAGTCGAAGACGTACTCGACGTTCTCGGAGACGTTGAAGGCCAGGAACGCCTCATCGCCCGAGTCGACGTCGCCGCCGTCGGCGGTGCGCTGCCACTGCTCCTCGAGCATCTGCTTGAACTGGGCGCCGGAGACGTCGCCGGAGTTCAGGGTGTTGCCGAAGGGCACCATCCCATTGGCCTCGGCGTAGGTGACCACGCCATCGCCCTCGCCGGCGGCGGACTGCTCGTGCCAGAGCTCGGCGCGGATGCCGCCGGGGTTCATGAAGCCGATGACCTCGTGCTCGCCGTCCAGGCCGACATCCTCGAGATACCACTTCATGGAGTCGGCGAGCATGTCGCCCGCGGCGGAGTGGCGCGTGCGGTCGTCACCCTTGGTGGTGGCCTGGTTGCCGACCGGGTCGTTCGCGGTGCGGACGCCGTCGACGTAGGAGGCCTTGGAGTCGTCCCACGAGGTGGTGACGTCCCCGGCGACGGAGCCGACGGGCTCGGCACCGACCACAGCGGCCTCGGCGATCGCGTCGTCGGCGAGCTGGGTGACGTTCTGGGACCTCGGTGTCGATCGCGCATTCCTCGCCTTCGGCCAGGGCCGTGGGGCGCAGCTCGGGGTCGCCGAGCACGGACCAGTCGCCGTCCTCGCCGTATTCGAGGGTGACCACGCCGAGGTTCGCGGCGCTGGAGCCCGTCTGGACGACCGGGCGGACCGCGCCGTCCTGGCCGGGGACCGGAGCGTTGTAGTTGTAGGCGCGGTGCGAGTCGCCGTTGAAGATCGCGTCGACCTCAGCGGAGGTCTCGCCCACGATCTTGTCGAAGATCGGGTCGGTGTTGTTCGGGGCGACGCCCGGATCGGCGTTCGCGCTGGCACCCTCGTGGTACGAGGCGACGAGCACGTCGTACTCGTCGCCGGAGGCGTTGAGCTCGTCGATCGCGGCGTTGACCGAGTCGACCGGGTCGCGGAAATCGAGGCCCTGGATGGCGACGGGGCTGACCTTGCCGACGGTCTTGGTGGTGACCGCACCGACCACGGCGACCCGCACACCTTCACGCTCGACGATCGTGTACGCCTCGTGGACGCGCTCCCCGGTCGCGGTGTCGTAGACGTTCGCGGCGAGGTCGGGGAAGTCGGTGCGGGGTTCGATGCGGTCCAGGAGGTCGCCGATGCCCTGGTCGTACTCGTGGTTCCCGATCGCGGTGGCGTCCACGCCCATCGCGTTCAGCACGTCGATGGTGGGCTCGTCGTTCTGCACGGCGGATTCGAAGGCGGTGCCGCCGACGTTGTCCCCCGCGGAGAAGAGGAACGAGGCGGGGTTGTCCGCGCGCACGGTCTCGACCGCGCAGACGAGACCGCCAGCGCCGCCGAGCGCGCCGTGGAAGTCGTTGAAGGTCATCAGCGAAACCTGGTCACCGGTCTCGGCGGCGGCTGCGGCGCCGAGCGGCACGACGGCAGAGGCGAACGCCACCGCTGCGGCGCCCAGGCCGACGGTTGCGCCCCGCACGAAGCGCCGGGGGAGGGGACGGGCATGGGTGTCTCCTGGGAACGAAGCGAGAAGCGGATGTACGAGGGCTGTGCACCAGCTATCTCACCGCATGCGACTCAGGACACGCCGACGGGTCGCCCTCCAGGCCAACAGCTGTCATCAGATGTTCACCCACCGCTGTGACCGGCGCCCCACGATTGGCCAAGTCGCGGCCAACACTTTGCGCGCCCTTGAACCGTTCGGTCCGGGCCGCGCAGGAACGCGGACCTCCACGGAACTTCCCTGTGATCACGCTCGGAAGCGTGTGAGTCGTGCCCGGAACCGACCGTCCGGCCTCCCTCGTCGGCACCGAATGGGTAGCATCGACAGGGACTTCGGACGGCCCGCCCCCGCGATCCGTCACCGGCTCCGAGCTCGACCGATCTCGAGCTCGCATCCCCGGGTCGCCGCCCGGCACCGACCGCAGCCCGCCGACTTCTCCCATCTCCCGCCGACGCCGGCACCCTGCACCGGGACGCCACAAGCATCCCGCCCGGGCGCCGTCCACCGTCATCCCAAGGAGGCCGTCTCATGGTCATGCCGCTGCCGTTCCTCACCCGCCGCCCCACCGTCCCCGCGAAGGACGGCGCGAGCTGGCCGCACGTGATCATCCTCGGCGGCGGTTTCGCCGGAGCCCACGCAGTGGGTGCCCTGCGCGATGCCCGTGTGCGCGTGACCCTGATCGACCGCAACGTCTACAAGACGTTCCAGCCGCTGCTGTACCAGGTCGCCACCGCCGGCCTGAACCCGGGCGACGTCACCATGTTCCTGCGCGGCCTCTCGCTGAAGGTGCCGAACATGCGCTACCGCCAGGGCGAGGTCGAGGGCGTGGATCCCGAGCGGAAGGTGGTGCGGCTCGACGAGGGCCAGAAGGGCATCCACGAGCTCTCCTACGACTACCTGATCGTCGCCAACGGCGCGACCACCACCTACTTCGGCACCCCGGGCGCCGAAGAGCACGCGATGCCGATGTACACCCGCAGCCAGGCGCTCTCGATCCGTGATCGCATCTTCTCGGAGCTGGAGCGCTCGAGCCGCGAGGCCGGGATCAGCCACGACAAGCTGCATGTGTGCATCGTCGGCGGCGGGCCGACGGGCGTGGAGATCGCCGGCGCCCTCGCAGACTTCCGCATGCAGGAGCTGGACATCCTCTACCCCGAGATGGATCCGGGGACCCTGCAGGTCACGGTGCTGCAGCGCGGCGACGAGGTGCTGAAGGAGTTCAGCACCAAGTACCGCCAGTACGCGGCCGACGAGCTGCGTGATCGCGGAGTGCAGCTGCGCCTGGGCCACGGCGTGAAGGAAGTGGGCTACGACCACGTGGTCCTCGATGACGGCTCGATCCTCGAATCGGACATCACCATCTGGGCGGCAGGCGTCGCGATCCCCGAGTCGGTCGCCGCCTGGGGCTTCCCCCAGGACAAGCGCGGCCGCCTCGCTGTGGACGATTATCTGCAGGTCAAGGGCTTCCCGGGGTCTACGCCGCCGGAGACATCGCCGGCCAGGACGAGCCGCTCCCCCAGCTGGCCCAGCCCGCGATCCAGTCCGGTCAGGCGGCGGCCCGCGCCATCGCCGCCGAGGTCTCCGGCAAGCCGCGCAAGAAGTTCAAGTACACCGACCTCGGCACCATGGCCACCATCGGTCGTCACGCCGCGATCGCGGAGATCCCCGTACTAGGCGGGCTCTCGGGCTCCCTGGGCTGGGCCGCCTGGCTGGGCGTGCACATCACCAAGATGATCGGTCACCGCAACCAGCGCGCCGTCGCGATGAACCTGGTCTCCCTGTACGGCGGCACCCGCGCCACGCATCAGCCGAACCCCGTGGTGGGCGAGGTGAACTCGCTGCGTGCGGCCCGCATCTTCGAGGAGCAGGCCGCGCACCGCATGTTCGGCGCGAACGCCGGGGCCAGCTGCCCCTCCGACGAGATCGCCGCCGACGAGGCCGAGGGCGGCGCCGACGTCGCCGAGCCGACGAAGGACTGACCTCCCGAGACAGGCTGGGCGAAGGGCTGGCCTCCCGGGGATGACGACGGAATCGCCCCCGGGGCCGGTCATCGCGCGGTGCGGATGAGCTCCACGATCTGGTCCGCGTCGTAGCGCAGCGGATGCGTCCCCGTGGCCGGGCTGCTCGAGCGTTGCGTACTTGGCGTTATGGGGGCCTCATTCCGCCCACTGTGCAACGGTCGGCCCGTGGTGGTGCCGCTGCCGGCGGTGGTCGCGGCGGGCAGCGGCGGGGCGTAGGTGGCGTCGGTGTAGGCCTCGGCGATGCGGGCCGCGGCGGCGCGCTGCTCCGGGCTGACGTCGAGCTCGCCGGCGGCGATCTGATCGAGCAGGTCGTCGAGCGCACGAGCGGGTGGCAACGTGGGGTCGAGACCGATGCGGGTGGGCGGCCTCCCCAGGCCCCGGTGATGGCGAGCCAGCGGATCGCGGTCTCGCGCACAGCCAGCTCACGGGTCAGCTCGGACCAGGCCAGCTCGCCGGCGCGGCGATGCATCCGCTCCCTGGCCAGCGCCGATGCGGCCCCGCCAGCCGCGCCAGTCCCGTCAGTCCCGCCATCCCCGCCACCCCCGTCAGCCGCACCGTCCAGCAGTGCCGCCCAGCGCTCCTCGCGGGCCTGCACGCGTCGGCGCCGGATGAGGATCACCGTCATCGCGGCCGCAGCGGCCAGCAGCGCGCCCAGGGCGAGCGTGAGCACCACTCCCCCTCGATGCGCTGGACGGTCTCTTCGGAGGGGCCGGCGTCGCCGCTGTCGGAGGACTCCGCGGCGGAGGTGTCCTCGGTGTTCTCCTCGTCGGTGGTGCCCTCCTCGCTGCTGGGCTCCTCCTCGGTGGGCTCGTCCTGCTCCTCGGTGTCCTCAGGGGTCTCGGGGCTGTCCTCCTCGGCGCTCGCCTCGGTCACGCCTGGGGTGTCCACACCGTTGGCTGCTGCGGCGGGCGTCGGCTCGAAGCGCACCCAGCCGTGCTCGGGCCCGAACCACACCTCGGGCCAGGCGTGGGCGTTCTTCGCGCTGACCGACCACTGGTCGCCGTCCTGCTGGCTGGCCGGTGTGAAGCCGATGACCACGCGGGAGGGATAGCCCTGGGAGGTCATCATCAGCGCGAACGCGGCGGCGAACTGCTCGCAGTAGCCGATGCGGTCCGTGAGGAAGGAATCCAGCGGGTCTTCCCCGGGACCGGTGTTGACGGTCAGCGAGTACGCGAAGGAGTTGCGGAAGTAGTCCTGGTAGGCGACTGCGGTGTCGAAGCCGTTCTCGGCGCCCGCGCTGGCGGCGACGGTGGCGGCGAGCTCGGTCGCGATCTCGGGAACCTCGTCCTGCGAGGTGTAGCCCGCCTCGAAGGGCTGCTGGAACACGGCCGGGTCGACGGCCCGCAGCTGCTCGGCGGTCGCGGTGCGCTGCTCGGACTCGATGGTGTAGCGCTGTCCGAGCAGTGCGGTGGGGCCCTGGCCGAGGGCGACCTCGCCGTTGGAGGGCTGCAGCACCAGCGACTCGTCCAGCACACCGTCGGCGGCGTCCACGGAGCGCACGTTGTCCGGCACGGGGAGGCGGTCCCCGGCGAGGTTGGTGATCTCCACGTCGGTGTCGATGAAGTCCCCGGCGCTGCCGTGCACGGGCACGCTGTCGTCGCGGGCGTCGCTGAAGGCGGCCAGTCCCAGCGCGAGCGCCTCACCCTCCACGTTCCCGCGGTAGGTCTCGCCGTCGAAGGTGTTCAGGGTGCGCAGGCGCAGGTAGGAGGGCTCTTCGGCGGTGGTCGTGTAGCGCAGCACCTCGGTGTCCTCCTGCTCCAGGAGGGAGCGGCGCACGGAGACGTCGTCGTCGATCATGACCGGGCCGAGCGCGGGGGCGTTGGGGTCCTGCCAGCGCCGCAGCACGTCGATGTTCAGGGCGATCCGCGCCGGTGCCAGCTGCGGGAGGGCCGAGCCCAGCAGCGGCGTGAGCCCGGCGATAAGCGCCACGCACAGGGCGGTCGCGGCGAGGGTGCGGCCGGGGTGGGCGGCAGGTCCCGCCTGCGGGCGACGGTCGCCGCGGATATAGCGCGGATCAGGGTGGACGGTGCGGGTGGCGAGGATCGCGACACCGGCGAGCACCGGCGCGGCGATGGTCCACCAGGGTCCGCCTGCGGGCTGCTGCAGGGCGGGGATGAACATCGCGCCGATCAGCAGCAGACCGGTGGGGGTGTGCCAGCCCAGGTCCAGGTACATCACGGCCAGCAGCAGCGCCACCAGGGCGATCACAGAGACGACCATCACGATGCCGTGCGCGCCGAGGGTCAGCGGGGCCATCCCGCTGGCGAGCTCGTTGACAGCGGCGGTGAAGATCTCGCCCTGGGCACGGATCACCGCGATCGGGCCCTCGGACCAGCGGATCAGGCCCTGGGCGGTCTCGACCACCAGCACCAGCACCACGATCAGGCCCGCCTGGGCCACCGGTACCAGCATCGGGCGGCGCAGCAGGTGGCGCAGCACGACGCCGCCGAGGATCACGGGCGCGGCGGCGGTGAAGGTCACCGTCAGCCAGGAGGAGCCGGCCAGCAGCTGGGAGACGGGCGCCGCGGCGCACAGCATCGCTGCCAGCAGCAGCAGGGCGCGGCCGGTGAGGTGGTGGCCCTCGAGGGAGGGGCGGCCCACCAGGGGGCTCACGGTCGCACCTCCTCGTCGGCTGCGGTCAGGAGGTCGTTGAGGGTATCGGCGCTGGTACCGCGCACCAGCGTCCAGGAGCCGAGCCGTGAACGGGTGGGAGGGTGTCTTTCGCGGGCGTGCTGCAGCTCGCGCGCGTGCTGTTCGTGGGCGTGGCCGAAGTCGTCGCCGTCGGCCGGGCCGATGCGGCGGGCCGGGGGCCGGTTCTCGGTGGGCTCGTCCTCGTCGAGCGCGGGGCGCAGGGCGACCGCGGTGCGGTGGGTGGAGCGGCCGGCGAAGCGGTCGAGGTCCAGGCCCGAGAAGGGTTCGCCGTCGTCGGGGCCGAGCGCGATCGCGAGCGCGGTGTGGCCGGCGGCGTGGTCCTGGCCGATGCCCACGGAGTCGTCGTCGAAGTCGACTTCGGCGAGCGCGAGCAGGGAGGCGCGCTGCTCGACGGCATCCGCCGCGCTGCCCAGCGGGGAGGGTCCGGGGATGCCGCGGCGGCGCCCGGTGCGGGTGATCTCGTCGCCGGAGGCGTCCACGATCCGCACCTCCCAGCCGTTCAGCCCCAGGGCGTTCAGGACGGTCGCGGCGTGGGAGACCAGGGCGTCCTCGACCTGCCCGGAGGGGTTCTCGCGCCGGCTGGTGTCGAGCATGATCACGGCGCTGTGCCCGGCGGCGGGTTCGTCCTCGCGGGTCATCAGCTGGCCGGTGCGGGCGCTCGCGCGCCAGTGGATGCGGCGAATATCGTCGCCGGCGGTGTAGGGGCGTGAGATGGGGCCGATCTCGCCGACGCCGGGAGCGGCGGCGGCGCTGATGGCACCCTCCCGGGTGATGCCGGTGGCGCGCTCGGCGCCCGGGGCCATCTCGGAGATCACCGGCAGCCCGTTCAGCACAAGGCCGTCGGCGACGGTGCGGCGCAGATGGAACAGCCCCAGCACGTCGCGGACGATGAGCGAATAGGGGCCGAGCTCGTGCGGTCCGCGCCGGCCGATGCGCAGCACGTGCGGCATGCGCTGGTCCAGCGGCAGGTCGCCCTGGCCGCCGAGCGCTTCGGGCAGGTGCTCCCGGGCGATGCCGCGGCCCAGCGGCACCACGGTGATCCAGGCGGTGCGGGTCAGCTCGAGCATCACGCGGGCGACGCCGCCGACGGGCACGGCGTCGTCCACCAGGCGGCGGTGGGGGCGCAGCCCCACGCTGCTCACCGCGATCCCGATCGCCCCGATCAGCAGCATCAGCAGCCCGGCGGCGGCGGCGTGGCGCAGCGGCATCACCCGGGCGAGGTCGCCGAGCACCCACAGCAGCAGGGTGCCCACGAACACGGCGATGCCGCGCCCGGTGGGACGCAGGACCGTGCCCGGGCGCGGGTTCACGTCTGTGGGGTGCTGCGCAGCACCTGGTCGACGAGCTCGCCCGCGCTCGCCCCGCGTGAGAGGGCCTGCGGGGTCAGGTGCATGCGGTGGCGCCACACCGGCATGATCACGTCGGCGATGTCCTGCGGGGTGACGAAGGTGCGGGCCCCCAGCGCGGCGTTGGCCTTCGCGGCGCGCACCAGGTGCACGGCGGCGCGGGGCGAGGCACCGAGGGTGACCTGCGGGTGGGATCGCGTGGCTTCCGCGAGGCGGACCACGTAGTCCAGGATCGTGGGGAGGCATAGACGTTGCGCACCGCGCGCACATGGGCGGCGATCCGTTCGGGGGTGGTGCGCTCGGCGACCGTGTCCAGCAGGTCGTGGTCCCCTTCGCGTACGGGGCCGGCCTGGGCGGCGAGCATGCGTGCCTCGGCCGCGGGGACCGGGTATCCCATCGTGGTCTGGGCGAGGAAGCGGTCGCGCTGCGCCTCGGGCAGGCGGTAGGTGCCCTCCATCTCGACGGGGTTCGCAGTGGCGACCACCATGAACGGCTCGGCCAGCGGGTAGGTGGTCCCGTCGACGCTGACCTGCCGCTCCTCCATCGCCTCGAGCAGGGCGGACTGGGTCTTCGGGGAGGCGCGGTTGATCTCGTCGGCCAGCAGGATCTGGGTGAACACTGCACCGCGGCGGAACTCGAACTCACTGGTGGCCTGGTTGAACACGCTCGCGCCGGTGACATCGCCGGGCAGCAGGTCGGGGGTGAACTGGATGCGGTGGCGCTCGGCGCCGAGAGCGGCGGCCAGGGACTTGGCAAGCATGGTCTTGCCCACGCCGGGGATGTCCTCGATGAGCAGGTGACCGCCCGCGAGCAGCACCAGCACCGCGATCCGGGCCACCTCGTCCTTGCCCTCGACGATGGTGGCGATCTCCTCGACCAGAGAGTCCGCCTCGGCGGCGATCTCCCGCGCCTCCTTCTCGCTGAGCGCGCCACCGAACTCGCGCTCACGATTCTGCGGGTACCAAGGGTCGACAGCGACCTCGACAGAGGCGTCTTCCTGAGTCATGTCGAGCTCCTTGTGGTCACCATTGGTTCAGGTGTTCATCAGAAATTTGCCCCGGGATGAACTGTCCGGGAAGCAGATGGCGGCGTTGCCTCATACAGTATGACCGGTTCCATGTGTCTTCCGAGGAGTTCTGATGTTCGACCGCCGTGGCCCTGTCGCCGTGCGCCTGGGTGCTGGGCTCCTCCTGGCCGCTGCCTGCGCTGTGGGGCCGGCGGCCGCACAGGCCGCGCCGGTGCCTGGGGAGTTCGTGCCGATGCAGGGTGGTGCGGAGTGCGCGAACGATGCGACGCCGAGCGCCTCGGCCCCGACCGTCGAGGCCGGAGGGACCGTCACGGTCACGGGCAGCTGCTTCGCGCCGTACGAACCGGGCACGATCACGATCTTCATGAGCGACGACTCCTCGACGCAGAGGATGGAGAGCGTCACGGCCAGTGGCAACGGGACCGTCTCGGCAGAGCTCGAGACGACCTCGCCCGGCGACTACACGATCGACATCAAGGTGGGCGCGCAGCAGGCGTCCGGGACGTTCACGGCCACGGGCGATCCGGAACCGACCCCGGAACCGGACCCCGAGCCGACGCCCGACCCTGAGCCCACGCCTGCCCCGGAACCGGACCCCGAGTCGACTCCCGACCCCGAGCCCACGCCGGATCCCGAGCCCGAGCCGGAGGAGCCGACGGACGAGCCCACCGAGCCCGAGGATCCGACCGACGAGCCCACCGAACCGGACGAGCCAACCGATCCCACCACACCGCCGGAGGGCACCGAGGAGCCCAGCGAGGATCCGACGACCGGCACAGGCGATGACGATCAGTCGGCGAGCCCCACGCCCGCGGAGACCTCTCCGAGCGAGGACGGCTCCGGCGACGCAGGGCCGACGGCAGGCGAGCAGCCCTCTGCCTCGCAGCCGAGCCCTACGCCGGCGGGCCCGGCCGCGCCCGCCCCGGGCACCAATCCCTTCCCGGAACCTCCGGACGAGCAGCGGGAGACCGCGGCTCTCGCCGCGCTGATGGCCTCGCTGTTCGCGCACGGAGTCTCCGGCGGCGAGGTGGGCACCTCACCCGCCGAGGCCGGTAACCCGGAGAGCGGCGGCACCGCAGAGGGCGGCGCGGAGGACGGCGCTTCGTCGAGCGGCAGCGACTCCTCGGACGGTGGCGGCGAGCTCGCCGAGACCGGCACGGAGCTCAGTGGTCCCCTGGCACTGGCCGCGCTGACGGTTGCCGCCGGTGCCGGTCTGCTCTGGCATCACCGCCGCCGCGAGAGCTGACGAGAGCTGCACGGCCAGCGCCGGCGCGGGACGTCCCGTCGGTCGGCACCTCCGTCGCAGCGATAGTGCTCAGGCGGTGCGGCCGCGGCGGGTCTGCAGCGCGATCAGTGCCGCGATCAGCAGCGCGCCCGCGACCAGCGCGACCCCGCCCACGGCCACCGCGCCGCTGACGCCCACCAGGGCGCCGAGCCAGGCCAGGGTGATGCCGTTGCCGGTGCGCATGCCGTTGCCGATCATCGAGTACACGCCCACCACGCGCCCGCGCTGGTCCTCGGGGGCGCGCAGCTGCACCAGCGCCTGACCGATCGCGGTGGCGGCGAGGTTCGCGATTCCGCCGATCACGAGCGCGGTGATCGCGATGGCGTAGTGGGTGGTGGTGGCGACGATCAGGGAGGTCAGCCCGAAGGTCACCGCCGCGATCACGGCGCCGCGCACGTCGACCTTGAGGATGCCGGTGGCCTCGAGCAGGAAGCCGCCCACCACTCCCCCGATGCCGTTGGCGAACAGCAGCGCGCCGTAGCCGAGGCCGCCCTCCTCGCCGGCACCGAGGGTGTCGGCGAAGTTCGGCATCGCCACCTGGAGGAGGCGCCCACGCACACGGCGATGAGTCCGGCGAGCGCGATCATGCCCACCAGCACCTTGTCCCCGCCCACGGTGCGCAGCACCCGCGGGGTGTCCAGGATCGAGACCTTCTCGCGGCGCACGATGCCGCTGCGGGTGTGGCCGGTGAAGGGGTGCGCAGCATCAGCACCGTCATCGGCAGGTAGAACAGGATGTTGGCGAGGATACCGAACGTGGGCCCGAGCAGCAGCATCAGCACCGAGCCCACCACCGGGCCGGCCAGCACGCCGAGGCTCTTGAAGGTGGCGTTCAGGCGCACGGCGCTGGGCAGCTCGCGCGGCTCGGCGAAGTCGTGGAGCATCAGCTGCTCGGCCGGGCCCCACAGCGCACCGGCGCAGCCGTGCAGCACCAGCAGCACGCACGCGCTCCACATCTCGAGCGTGCCGGTGAGGAACAGCAGCCCCCAGGCCAGGGACACGAAGGCGAACAGGCCCTGGGCGATCTGGATGATGCGCCGGCAGTCGTACTTCTCGGCGAGAGAGCCGAACAGCACCGAGAACATCAGGAACGGCAGCCAGTGGCTGATCACCTGGAAGCCCACCAGCCACGGCGATGCGAACACCTGCCACAGCACCCAATAGGTGATGACGTGCTCGATGTTGTCGCCCATCATCGACAGTCCGGCGGTGACCAGGTAGGGGCGGGAGTGCTTGTCGCGCAGCGGACCGAAACGGCGCGGGGCCTGCAGGTTCGTGGGACTCAGCCTTCTTTCGGACTCGATGGCGGCGCCTGGCGAACGTCGACTGCGGCCGCGCCGGGCCCTGGTGCAGTCTCCCCGAGGGCGGGCGCCGGTCCCGAGATACGCCGTAAGGTGGGCGCCCACGGGTCAGCGTCCAACTTTACGGCTTATCCTTGGACCCTCACGGCGCTGCGGTGCGCGATCAACGGCCTCCTGCGGCCCCGGCTCAGCCTCGCAGGCCCGCAGCGACCTCCCGGAGGGACTCCGCAGAGCGGCGGAGCAGCTCGAGCTCGTGCGAGGAGAACGATGTCTGGGCGATGGGGTGCGCGCCGGAGCGGTTGACCACGCAGGGCACCGACAGAGCGACACCGTCCAGACCGAAGACCCCCGTGAGCACCGGCGCGACTGGCAGCACGGCGTTCTCATCGCTGAGGATCGCCTCGACGATCCGTGTGCTCGACAGGCCGATCGCGTAGTTCGTCGCGCCCTTGCCCTGGATCACGGCGTAGGCGGCATCGCGCACGTCCACGGCGATCCGGTCGAGGGTCTCCGGGTCGAAGAGGTGCTCGCCGTCGGTGAGCCAGTCCCCCAGTGGGACGGTGCCGATGCTGGCGCTGGACCACAGCGGGAACTCGGTGTCCCCGTGCTCGCCGACGATCATCGCGTGCACGCTCGAGGCGGAGACGCGGGCACGCCGGCCGATCTCCCAGCGCAGGCGAGAGGTGTCCAAGGTCGTGCCAGAGGCGAAGATCCGTTCGACGGGCAGTCCGCTGGCCTCCTGGGCGAGCATGGTGAGCACGTCGCAGGGGTTGGAGACGATCACGTAGATCGCATCCGGCGAAACAGCGACCAGATCCTCCATGAGGCTGCCGATGATGCGGGCATTCGTGGCAGCGAGCTCGAGGCGGGTCTGACCGGGCCTCTGCTTGGCCCCGGCGGTGATGACCACGACGTCGGAACCGGCCGTGACGGCGATGTCGCTGCCGCCGTCGATCTCCGTGGCGCCGATGAACTTCGCGCCGTGGGCGAGATCGAGCACCTCCGCGCGGGTCTTCTCCTCCGCGATGTCGTACAGGGCGATGTGGCGGGCCACGCCGCGGATCATCGCGGCGTAGGCGACGCTCGATCCCACGGCGCCGGCCCCGACGACGGTCAGCTTGCTCACTGTGCTCATGCCACGAATCTACGCGTTGCCGGCGCGTGGGGCGAGGGCTCGCTTCCCCTCACGGGGCCAGCAGCACTGCGAAGGTCTCGAGCGTCTCCTTGAGCTCGATCGTCGGTTCGAGCAGCCACTGGATCTGCAGACCGTCCGAGGCGGCGACGATCAGCGCGGCCATGCGCGCGGCGTCCACGTCGGAGCGCACGATCCCGCCCTGCTGGTCCTCGCGCAGCTTCCGCTCGAGGCTTGAGCGCACCCGCTCGAAGCGGGCGGTGAAGTACTCCTTGGCGGGCCCGGCCTCCGCCTCGAGGGAGGTCGCCACCAGGGTCGAGTAGAGCTGGACCAGTCCCGGCACCTCGAGGTTCGCGAGCGCGGCGTTGGCCATGACGTCCACCGAGCGCTCGGGGACGCGCCCCTCCTTGTCCACGTCGCGGCGGTGCTCGGCGTGCTCGTAGACGGCCACCAGCAACTCTTCGCGGGAGGAGAAGTAGTGCAGCAGCGCGCCGTGGGAGACGCCGATCGCGCCGGCGATGCGGCGCAGGGAGGTCCCGTCGGCCCCGCGCTGGCGGAACACCTCGATCGCGCGGTCGAGGATCTCCTGGCGGCGGGCAATGCCCTTGGAATAGGAGCCGGCCCGACCGATGCGCGGGGGCGTGATCGCTGCGTCGTCCTCGGCACTCATGGCCTCACCGTCCCCTTCAGCAAAGTGTTCCACCCGGAAAACCTCCAACCGGTGGGTTTGCTGTTACTGTAGCCCGTGAACGCCTCGCGTGACGCGGGGCACTTCCAGACGACGACGTATGAAAGCAGGTTCGACGTGGCACTGCCCCTCGCCTCCGTCCAGCTGTACACGCTGGCTGCGGAGTTCTCCGCCGACATGAGCGGCTCCCTGGACAAGCTCGCGAAGATCGGGCTGAAGAACGTCGAGGCCTTCGACTTCGTGCGCCGCCCGGCCGAGATCCGCGCCGCGCTGGACGCTTCCGGCCTGGCCTCCCCCACCGGCCACGCGCCGCTGCTCTCCGATGAGCTGTGGACGCCGGACGGCTCGATCCCCACCCCTCGAACGAGGTCGTGTTCGAGGCCGCGGCCGAGATCGGCATGAAGACGGTCATCGACCCGATGGTCCCCACCGAGCGCTGGCTCACCGAGGACGGCGTGAAGGACATCGCGGAGCGCCTCAACGCCGCCTCGCAGAAGGCCGCCGAGTTCGGGCTGAAGGTGGGCTACCACAACCACGCCCAGGAGTTCCTCGCGGACTTCGACGGCCAGAGCGCCTACCAGCGTTTCCTGTCGCTGGTCGACCCGTCGGTCGAGATCGAGCTGGACCTGTTCTGGGCGCTCGTGGGCGGTCAGGACGTGGTGGGCCTGGTGAAGGAGCTCGGCGATCGCCTGGTCGCGATCCACGTCAAGGACGGCATCAAGCCGCCGACGAACCCGTTCGCGCCGGACGCGCCGAAGTTCAACTCCTCGAGCCTGGACCAGCGCCACGCCGGCCAGGGAGAGGTTCCCACCGTCGAGGCGATGAACGCCGCGACGAACGTCAAGTACGCCGTCATCGAGTACGACAACGCCCCCGGCGACGTGTTCGAGGACATCGAGAACAGCTACCGCTTCCTGATCGACGGAGGACTCGCAGCATGACCACTCTCTCCCCTTCTCCGGCCCGGTGGGCATCGGCTTCATCGGCGTCGGCGTCATCTCCGACACCTACCTGGAGAACCTCGGCTCCTTCCCGGACGTCGAGGTGCTGATCCTCGGCGATCTGGACACCGACCGGGCAAATCCCAGGCGGAGAAGCACGGCGTGCCCGCCTCGGGCACCGCACAGGACGTGCTCGACCACCCGGGCGTGCAGGTCGTGGTGAACCTGACCATCCCCGCCGTGCATGCGGAGGTCTCCTCTGCGGCGATCGCCGCGGGCAAGCATGTGTGGACCGAGAAGCCGCTGGGCCTGGACCGCGAGTCCACCGCCGCACTGCTCACGGCGGCCGACGAGGCCGGCCTGCGGGTGGGCTGCGCACCGGACACCGTGCTCGGCGCCGGCGTGCAGACCGCCAAGCGCGCGATCGTGGACGGCCTGATCGGCCGGCCGCTGTTCGCGCAGACCTCGATGCAGTGGCAGGGCCCCGAGGTGTTCCACCCGAACCCCGCCTTCCTGTTCGCCAAGGGTGCGGGCCCGCTGCTGGACATCGGCCCGTACTACTTCACCACCCTGGTGAGCCTGTTCGGCACCGTGGACAAGGTCGCCGCGATGGGCCTGAAGGCCCGTGAAGAGCGCGAGATCCTGGTGGGCCCGAACGCCGGGCAGACCTTCCCCGTCGGCCCGCCGTCGACGATCTCCGTGCTCACCCAGTTCGAGGGCGGCCAGACCGGCACCTCGCTGGTCAGCTTCGACTCGCCGCTGGCGCGTCAGGGCGTCGTGGAGATCCACGGCACCGAGGGCTCCCTGGTGGTGCCCGATCCGAACACCTTTGAGGGCCGGATCGCCTACGTGCGCCCCTTCGCCGCCTTCGGCGAGGCTCCCCGGAGCAGGAGTGGATCGAGATCCCGCAGGCCGGTCCGGTCACCGGCCGCGGCCTGGGCCTGCTGGACATGATCCGCGCGATCGCCGAGGGCCGCCCCCATGTGGCCAGCGGCGAGGTGGGCTACCACGTGCTCGACGTGATGCTCTCGGCCGAGGAGTCCGCAGCGTCGGGCGAGTTCGTCACCGTGAACTCCTCGGTGTCCGAGGTGCCCGTGGTCCCTGCCGATTTCGATCCGCTGGCTCGCACCGTCTGACACCGGTCGCCGCCTGACGCGGCCCGGCCTGCGGCCCAGCGACGGATGCGTTCACGCGCATCGGTCGCTGGGCCGTTCTTCGTCTCCGGTGCCGGGCCGCGGAGGCTCCGCCGGGGCGTCGCACCGCTCCCCTAACCTGAGGCCATGATGACCGCCGCGCCCGTCCCCGCTCCCGATTCCGCGCAGCGTGTGGACCTGGTGATGGAGGGCGGCGGAGTGAAGGGCATCGCCCTGGCCGGCGCACTCGAGGTGCTCGAGGAGCGCGGCTACCGGGTGAACCGCGTGGCGGGTTCCTCGGCCGGGTCGATCGCGGGGGCGCTGACGACTGCCGGGATCCCCGCGAGCACGATGGTGCAGATCCTGCGGGAGACGGACTACCGGGAGTTCGAGGACGGTCCGTGGTGGACACGGTCGATGCTCGGCAAGGGGCTCGGCATCCTGCTGCACAACGGGGTCCACCGCGGCACCGTCCTCGCCCGCTGGTTGGAGGAGCTGCTGGTCGAGCATGCAGGGCCCGGCCGCACCGGTACCTTCGCGGATCTGCGCTACCGCGATCCCGATCCGGAGCAGCGGCTGGCCGGTCCGCAGGGCTACCGCCTGGTGGTCACCGCCTCGGATCTCACGGCGGGGCGGCTGCGCTACCTGCCCACGGATGCGGAAGCGCTCGGCAGCGCCCCGGAGCAGCTGCGAGTGGTGGATGCGGTGCGGGCTTCCGCGTCGATCCCGCTGTTCTTCCGCCCGGTGCGGTGGAAGAACGTGCACGGCCGGCCGACGGTGCTGGTCGATGGCGGCATGCTCTCGAACTTCCCGGTCTCGGTGTTCGACCGGCCCGATGAGCAACTGCCGCGCTGGCCCACCTTCGGGATCAAGCTCTCCGCGAAGCCGGAGGCGGATTTCGGGGTGGAGAACCGCATCCGCGGGCCGCTGTCTTTCGGGAAGGCGGTGGTGGACACCGTGACCGGCTTCTACGACCGCATGCACATCGACGCCTCCCACGCCGTGGCGCGCACGATCTTCATCGACACCGACGCCGTGCGCCCCACCCAGTTCGACCTCTCCGATGAGGAGCGCGAGCTGCTGTACCGGAAGGGTCGCAAGGCGGCGACGGCCTTCCTGGATGGCGATCACGAGCAGGAGGCGTGGGACTTCGAGCGGTACGTGGAGCGGTACCGCAGCAGCCCCGACCCGCGGAGCCACTGAGAACCCGCGAGGCCGTGGAGTCGGCGGCGCGGTCCGGCACGGGCTAACAGCGCCGGGAGTAGCGCCGGGCCTGGCGATACATGACGGTCCGGGCTCGTGTGCAACCGTTCAGCGAATTGCGTATCTGCAATTCTCTGAACATCGACACCACAAGCGCCCAGCGCTACCGGCTGCACCAGCTACAAGAGCTACAAGAGCTACAAGAGTTACAAGAGTTACAAGAGTTACAAGATCTACAAGATCATTCGGGCGGCGATGCGGGGCAGCGCGGGACCGTACGTCGCCGTTCAGTGAGTTGCGTGTCCGCAATTCGCTGAACAACTCGGACAGCACCGGTGTCGGGCCTTCGAGAGCGCGGGAGATCGGAGCACCCGACGTCGGAAGTTGGAGCACCGATCACCGAGCACCGAGCACCAGGCACCAGGCACAGGCCGGCAAGCCCCCTAACCCGGGTGAGCACGGCATTGTGCACAGCCGTGAGGCCATCTGCGCTCGGCGGGTAGTGTCCCTCTTCCGCACTGGCGCGCCCCAGGTGACGCGATTCCCGCCCCCTTCCGCGCGCAGAGGAAGGAGGGCCATGGACGCAGCGGACATGCTCCACCGGATCCGGACCATCCTCGAGATCACCCGAGCGGAACTGGCGCGCCTTGCACAGCTGAGCCCCTCCACCGTCGGCCGCATCGAGAAGAGGACCCTCGACCCCACGTGGGGGACCCTCACACGAATCCTCGAGGAGACGGGGTTCCGCATCCAGGGGACGACGTCGTTCCACTGTGCGACCGGTCGGCTGCCGCTGCTGCGCGCATCGAGCTGGACAAGGTCTTTTACGCCGACGACGAGGATTTCCCGCCGCTGACCCCCTCCGAGGCCGCGGAGGTCTGGCGGGAGAGATGGCGCCGCGCCGGCTGGATCACAGACCCGCCCTCGTTCCTGCACCTCGGCAGGATGGCGAGCGTGGCGGCCACACTCGCGGACCACGCCGGCCTCCCCGGGCCCACCCTCAGCATCGGGCACGCACGGCGGTGGCGGGAGATCGCGCTGCGGATCGACGAGATCGGGGCCGACTATGCGGTGTCGGATCTGGCCATGGCGCTCGAAGTCCCGCGCGCCTCCCTCCAGGTGCAGCCGAAGATCTACGTGCGCGACCCCGCGACCGTCGCTGCTCTGCTGCGCGAGGAGGAGTCTCCTCCGGGGCACGGCGTGCTTCTGATCGGCACGGAGGGACCGGAGCTCGAGGGCGCCGCGGACGGGCATGCACTGCGCTTCACCTCCATCGGCCAGGCACTCATCGACGGCCTCGCCGGGACGGGCCGTGGTTCTGCCCGGGCCGAAGTGGCCCTCCACTGGTGGCTCCTGGAGAACCTGCGCCCATGGGAGAGATGGGAAGGGCGCAGCGCACGGCTCGGCCCGACCGATCGGACCGTGCCGGAGAGCCGCGCGAGAGCCGCGCACGCTAGCGTGGACGCCCCGACCGACACCGGCACACGGAGGAGCACGTATGAGCACGAAGAAGAACGTCTTCGTCCTGGGGCTGACGGACGTGCAGCGCCGTGAGCTCGAGACGGTGAGGCAGGCCGAGGAGTACGCCTTCCACGGCGTGCTCGACTACGACACCCTGGTGAACACCACAGATCTGGACTTTGAACAGCTGATGCGCGACGCCCGGGCGGAGCTCGATGCCTTCGACGGCAGCATCGACGCGATCATCGCGCACTGGGACTTCCCGGTCAGCGTGATGAGCACGATGCTCGCCGCGGAGCACGACCTGCCCGCCCCCTCGCTGACCAGCCTGCTCAAGAGCGAGCACAAGGGGTGGAGCCGGCTCGAGCAGAAGAAGTCGGTGCCCGAGTGCGTGCCCGGCTTCGCCGTCTTCGACCCGTTCGAGGACGATGCGCTGGCAGGCATCGATCTGGAGTTCCCGTTCTGGGTCAAGCCAGTCAAGGCGCACTCCTCCGCCCTCGGCTTCAAGGTGGAGGACGAGGCCGGGTTCAACGAGGCAGTGGTGGAGATCCGCGAGCACATCGGCGAGATCGGCGATGCGTTCAACGAGGTGCTCCAGCAGGTGGAGCTGCCGCCCGAGCTCGCCGGGGCCGGGGGCAACAGCTGCCTGGCCGAGCAGTTCGTGGAGGGCATCCAGGCCGCGCCGGAGGGCACGATGTTCCGCGGCGAGTACCGTGTCCATGGCGTGTTCGACATGCACAAGGACGAGGCCGGCACCAGCTTCTCGCGGCTCGACTACCCCGCCAGCACCGTGCCCGAGCATGTGCAGCAGCGGATGATCGACCTCACCGAGCGCTACCTGCGCCAGGTGGGGTACGACAACGGCTGCTTCAACTCCGAGTTCATGTGGGACGAGGCGAACGATCAGCTGTGGCTGATCGAGATCAACACCCGCATCTCGCAGTCCCACAGCGACCTGTTCGCGAAGGTGGATGGCAGCTCGAACCATGAGGTCGCGATCGACATCGCGCTCGGCGAGCCGCCGCGGATGCCGCACCGCGAGGGTGACTTCGCTGTCGCCTCGCAGGCGATGATCTTCCACGATGAGGACGCGATCGTCACCCGCGTCCCCTCCGAAGAGGACAAGGCGGAGATCGAGCGCCGTTTCCCCGGGACCGTGCTCACCTTGATGGTGGGTGAGGGCGACCGACTCTCGGAGCTTCCGGGGCAGGACAGCTACCGGTTCGTGCTGGGCAAGCTGTACCTCGGCGCGAACAGCACCGAGCAGATGCTGGAGAACTACGCCGCGATCACCGCCGAGCTCCCCTTCGAGTTCGCCCCGGCCCCGACGGACGACTGACCACCGCACCCTCAAGGACGACCAGGAGGCGACCACGCATGAGGACCGTCACCGAGTTCCCCTACGAGATCCGCGAGATCGAGAACGTGTTCATCCCGATGCGGGATGGCGCCCGTCTCGCGGCCCGGCTCTGGCTGCCCGTCGATGCGGAGCAGCGGCCGGTGCCCGCCGTGCTGGAGTACATCCCGTACCGCAAACGCGACTCGAGCCGGGCCCGCGACGATCTGAACCATCCCTACATCGCCGGTCACGGCTACGTGTGCGCGCGGGTGGATCTGCGCGGCAGCGGTGACAGCGACGGGGTGATGGTCGACGAGTACCGGCCCCAGGAGCACGAGGACGCCGAGGACGTCATCGCCTGGCTCGCCGAGCAGCCCTGGTGCGACGGGAATGTGGGGATGATGGGCATCTCCTGGGGCGGGTTCAACAGCCTCCAGCTCGCGGCCCGTCGGCCCCCGGCGCTGAAGGCGATCATCAGCGCGTCGGCGACGGACGATCTCTACGTCGACAACATGCACTACATGGGCGGCGCGCTGCTGGCGGACAACCTCTCCGAGGCGACGGTGATGTTCGCCTTCAACTCGCTGCCGCCGGATCCGCAGATCGTCGGCGAGCGCTGGCGCGAGATGTGGCATGAGCGCCTCGCCGGCAGCGGGCTGTGGCTGGAGACCTGGCTGACGCATCAGCGGCGGGACGACTACTGGAAGCCGGCGTCCGTCTGCGAGGACTACAGCCAGGTGCAGTGCCCGGTGATGGCCGTGGGCGGCTGGGCCGACGGGTACACCAACGCGATCTTCCGCCTGATGGAGAACCTGGATGTGCCGCGCAAGGGCCTGATCGGCCCGTGGGGCCACAAGTACCCGCACATCGGGGTGCCGGGCCCGGCGATCGGGTTCCTGCAGGAGGTGGTGCGCTGGTGGGACCACTGGCTCAAGGGCACCGACACCGGCGTGATGGATGAGCCGATGGTGCGGGCGTGGATGCAGGACAGCGTCTCCCCGCCGCCGCGTCCTACGAGGATCGCCCGGGGCGCTGGATCGGGGAGGACCAGTGGCCCTCCCCGCGGATCACCGAGCGCGAGTACGTGCTGCGCGGCCACCATCTCGAGGAGGGTCCGGCCGGCGAACCGGATCGTGAGGTCGAGGTGCAGTCCCCGCTGAGCGTGGGGATGTTCGCCGGCAAGTGGGCCTCCTACGCGGCGGTGCCGGATCTGCCCTTCGACCAGCGGGAGGAGGATGGCGGTGCGCTGTTCTTCGAGTCTGCGGAGCTGACGGAGGAGCTGGAGATCTTCGGCCGGCCCACCTGCGTGCTCGAGGTCAGCGCGGACAAGCCCGTCGCGCAGCTCGCAGTGCGCCTCTCGGACGTGAACCCGGCCGGGGAGGCGACCCGCGTGACCTACGGCGTGCTGAACCTGACCCACCGTGATAGCAGCGAGGAGCCGCAGCCGCTCGAGCCGGGGAAGAAGTACCGGGTGGAGGTGCCGCTGAACGGCATCGCCCAGTCCTTCCCCGCCGGGCACCGCCTGCGGCTGTCGATCTCCACCTCGTACTGGCCGCTGATCTGGCCGGCCCCCGAGGCGGCGACGGTCACGCTGACCACCGGGTCGAGCAGCCTGCGCCTGCCGGTGCGACCGGTTCGCGGCGAGGACGCGCACCTGCGTGAGTTCGGCGAGCCCGAGGCTGCGGAGCCGCTCGAGGTCACCGACGTCTCCCCGGCGAGCACCACTGGCGGGTCACCCGTGACCTGGCGACGAACGAGTCCGTGCTCGAGGTCGCCAATGACCAGGGTGAGTTCGTGATCGAGGAGACCGGCAGCCGGATCCGTCGCGCCACCACCGAGTGGTACAGCTTCCGCTGGAACGACGTGAACTCGGTGCGGGGCGAGACCCGCACGGTGCGCCGGGTGGAGCGGGAGGACTGGGGCGCGATGATCAGCACGCGCACGATCCTCACTTCCACGAGCGAAGAGTTCGTGATCGACGCGCAGCTGGACGCCTTCGAGCTGGACGCCGAGCGCGGTGACCCGCGGGTGTACTCGCAGAACTGGGAGCGGAGGATCCCGCGGGATCTGGTGTGAGAGCGGCGAGCCCGGGATCAGCTTCGTGACTGCTGCGGCGCCGCTCAGCTCGCCTCGTCGATAACTCGGGCGCGGCTCCGTGACCTCGATGTCAGTTATCGTTTCAGCACGGCACGCAACCAGTCCTGGGCTAGCACTCAGCGATCAGAAGGAGCGCACACCATGGCCGGAAAGAGTCTGATCCCGGGCCCGTCCACGACGAAGTCGGTCATCCACACCGCGAAGTGGCTGCTCCCGCTGCTGGCTGCGGGGGCGCGCTGGCTCTCCTCTCACCCCGAGGTGTGGGAGTCGATCAAGGAGCAGGGCGCGAAGCTGCAGAAGGTCACCACCGATAAGCCCGACGGCGTGCTCACCACGGTGGGCATCCTCCGCGAGCAGGTGGGTTATCTCGCGGACTCAGCAGACGATGCCGGCGAGGCGCGACGGGCCGAGGATTGGGCGAAGCGCCTGGACAGCTGCCAGCGCGCCGCCCAGCTGCTGAAGGCGCCGGGCACCACCCGGAAGGACCGCAAGACGCTGAAGAAGCGCGTCGAAGCGCTGCGCGAGGAGATCTTCTCCGCGTACATCGCGGAGATGGGCGAGGATGCGGAGGCCGGGACGGCGCCGAAACGCTGAGCTGCGGCGCTTGCCCCGTCAGGTTCTCGCAGGTTCCGATCCCGAGATCGATGGATCGCGCTTCGATGATCGCGGTGTCCAATCGCCGCCCGCTCGGATCCTCGACCGTGATGCCGAAGCGCATCGTGGATCCGAGCCCGAGCAGGCCGAGCAGGCCAGCGGGGATCGTCGTGGTGTAGGTGCCGTCGCCGTTCTGTGTCGTGTTCGAGCTGACGCTGAATCCGAGGACAGGCTCGAGGATCGAGCCGACGCCGCCGGTCGCCTGCTGCAGGGTTGTCTGCTGGAGCGTGTACCCCTCCGGGTGATCCCAATAGATGCGCACACAGCTGCTCGAGACATCGGCACGCGGGATAGGTCACGGCACGCCGAGCCTCACCCCGCCCAGCCGTGACCTTTTCGTTATCCTCGCGGGTGCTGTCCATCCCGAGGAGTTCCGTGACCGCCCCTGCCGTCTCTGCCCCGCGAACAGGCCCTGCGCACAGGCCTGGCTTCCGCCCTGACATCCAGGGGCTGCGGGCGATCGCGGTGATGCTGGTGCTGCTCTACCACGCCGGTGTCTCGGTGCTTTCCGGCGGGTTCGTGGGCGTGGACGTCTTCTTCGTGATCTCCGGCTTCCTCATCACCACCCACCTGCTGGAGGCGCTCGCGCGGGAGGGCCGGATCAGCTTCGGCGCCTTCTACGCCAAGCGGGCCCGGCGCATCCTGCCGGCCGCACTGCTGGTCGCGCTCCTGACGATGCTCGCGGCCTGGATCTGGATGTCCCCGCTGCTGATGCAGGACGTCCTGCGGGGCGCGGCCGCGACCGCGCTGTATGTGCCGAACTACCTCTTCGCGCAGGAGGGCACGGACTATCTCGCCGAGACCACCCCCTCGGTGTTCCAGCACTACTGGTCCCTCGGCATCGAGGAGCAGTTCTACCTGTTCTGGCCGCTGCTGCTGGCGGCAGGCTTCTGGCTGCTGCGGCGCAGCGAGCGGCGCCTGATGATCGGTGCCGCGGTGCTCACCGCCGCGTCCTTCCTCGCCTGCGTGCTGCTGATGGACGTCTCCCAGCCGTGGACCTTCTTCTCCCTGCCCACCCGTGCCTGGGAGCTCGGAGCGGGGGCGCTGGTCGCCTTCGGCCTGAGGTCCGGGGCGCGCTGGCTGCGCGCCGAGCGCACGGGCCTGCTGGCCTGGCTGGGCCTGGCGGGGCTGGCGCTGGTGGCGCTGGGCTTCGATGAGGGCACCCCGTTCCCGGGCTGGACCGCGGCGCTGCCGGTGCTGGCCACGGCGCTGCTCATCGTCGGCGGCGCCGCTCCGGGGCGGTGGCATGCCGGGCGCGTGCTGGGGCTCGCACCGATGCAGTTCCTCGGCACGATCTCGTACTCGCTGTACCTGGTGCACTGGCCGCTGCAGGTGATCCCCCAGGCCGCCACCTTCTCCGAGGAGCCCCTGCCACTGTGGATCCGGCTGCTGCTCGGAGCGGCGGCGGTGCCGCTGGCCTGGTTGCTGCACCGGTTCGTCGAGCGGCCCGTGCTGCGCTGGCCCTCCCTGAGGCGCCGACCGTCCTGGGTGACCGGCGCCCTGGCGGCCGCAGCATCGCTCGCGGTGATCGCGACCTCGGCGGGCATCGCCATCGCCGTCCCCCAGCAGGCGGTGTCCTCCGAGCGCACGGCGGCCCCTGAGAAGCAGGCCCTCGATCCCGTGGGCACGGACTTCGTCCCTTCGAACCTCTCCCCCACCCTCGACGCGGTCGCCGCGGACAACCCCTCCGTCTACGACGCGGGCTGCCACCGCGACGAGGAGAATTCCGATCCCAGCGGTTGCCGGATCGGGGAGGAGGCCGAGGCGCCGCTGGTGTTCCTGGTGGGCGATTCCCACGCCGCCAGCTGGTATCCGGCCCTCGAACAGCTCGCGGACGAGGGGAAGATCCGGCTGGACAGCAACACCAAGAACTCCTGCCTGCCGCTCGAGACGGAGCAGCAGTTCCTGGACCGGCCGTACGACTCGTGCGCGCAGTGGCGCGACGGGGTGCTGGACCGGATCGAGGCGGAGCAGCCGGACCTGGTGGTCCTCGCCGGCTTCAACAATCGCGAACGGCTCATGCCGGGTTCGGGCGCCGACGCCGACGCGCAGTGGCGAGCGGGGCTGGCCGAGACGATCACCCGGATCGACGGCCCGCAGGTGGCGGTGATGAGGGACGTGCCCACCCAGGTCCAGACACCGAACCACTGCCTGGCCAAGCACCTCGAGACCGCGAACAGCTGCGCCGCCCCGCGCCAGGACGCGTTCGATGAGCCTCTCGTCGCCGCGGAGGCCGAGGCCGTGGCCCACTCCGGCACGGACGCGCAGTACGTGGACCTCACCCGGTACTTCTGCAACGACGCCACCTGCCCCGCGATCATCGGGAACACCGTGGTGTTCCGCGATCAGCACCACCTCACGCAGACCTTCAGCCGCGAGATGGCCCAGCCCCTGTGGGAGCAGATCGGGCCGATGGTGGCGTGACGGGCAGGAGAGCCCCCGGGCACCCGGGCTCAGGAGCGTCGATCCTGCTCCGCAGACGGATCCGTCAGGCAGCGGCGAGACTCTGACCGCCCGAGTCTTCTCGGTACCGCGGCGGGGAGCTGAGTGACGGCGCGGAAGCAGTCACCCGCTGCGCCGCTCGTCACCGCCCGTGGCGGTACACCCGGTCCCAGGGCCAGTCCTCGGCGAGCCACTGCGCGACGGCACCCGCGAGCGGTCCGTCCAGCTCGGCGTGGGAGGCCCGCACCCAGGACTGCACCTCCGCGTCGTGCTCCTTCGAGGGCGTGGGATAGATGTACACGCAGCCGATCACATCGCCGCCTTCCGGATCCAGCACGGTGAAGGTGAAGCCTCGGCGCGCAGCGAAGTCGGAGGCGTGGCGTTCGAGGTCCTGCCGGTTGCGCTCGGGGGTCATGCCCTCGGGCGGCGGCCAGGAGCCGTCGGGGTAGCCGGGGTCGCGCGGATGTGCGCGACGCTCGAGGTCCAGGCGGCGAGATCGGCCGCGTTGTGCTGGGGGCCGAGCGGCTCGAGGCGGAAGCGTTCGTGTGCCAGCGAAGTGGGCGGCACGAAGTCGACGGGAACGAAGGCGTCGGAGTCCATGTCCCGACCGTATCTGCGGCCCGTCGCTTCGACCACGGGTTTTCCGCTCGGCCTGCGGCGCGTACGGTGCAGGCATCCCGGCCCCTCTCGAGACAAGGCTTCACCGTGGCCCTGCTGCTCCGCCTCTCCGGTCCCGCGATCGCCCTCGGCGCGGTGCTGATCATCGTGACCGTCTCATTCGGGTACGGGATCGGTCCGCTGTACTTCGCGGGCGTGGCGCTGGTGGTGCTGGGGCTGGTGGGGCAGTTCCTGAGTGCGGGCCGCCAGCGCCCGACGCAGGAGCGGGCACCGCTGCTGATCGAGGCGCCGGTGACCGGGCGGTGGCGGGGCCTGAACTCCCCCGCTTCGAAGGTCCCCTCGCACACGCACGCCCTCGCCCAGACGTACGCCCTCGACATCACGCACGAGCCGCCGGGCACCTCGCCGCGGGCGATGGACTGGTTGTGGCCGCCGATGCGCCGGCCGCAGGAGTTCCCGTCGTTCGGCCAGCCGGTCCTCGCCCCCTTCGACGGCGTGGTCGTCGCGACGCGCAGCACCAGCCGGGACCACCTCACGCGCCTGTCCCCGCTCGGGCTGATCGTCATGCTCGTCGAGAGCGTCGTGCGCAGCGCGGGCACGCCCCGTCATCTGCTGGGAAATCACGTGCTCCTGCGCGCCGAGGCCGACGGGTCGGCCGGTGGGGCGGCTACCGGCGGCACGCCCGACGGCTCCGTGGTCGCCGTGCTGGCGCACCTGCGTCGCGGCTCGGTCCAGGTGGTGCGCGGCGAGCGCGTGACGGCGGGGCAGCAGATCGCCGAGTGCGGGAACTCCGGCAACTCCTCGGACCCGCACGTGCACTTCCAGCTGATGGACGGGACGGACATCACCACCGCGCACGGCCTGCCGTTCGAGTGGGAGTACGTCTCCGACGAGGGTGCCCCGCAGCGCGGCGTGCCGGCCAACGAGGAGCTGTTCGTGGTGCCGCCGGCGGGAGCGGACCCTGGCGAGCGCTGACCACGATTCAGCCCGTGTCCGCAGCCCACCGCGATGACGCAGATGTCAGTTCTTGCCGACCAGCGGGAAGAGGTCGGTGGCGATCCGCTCGAGCTCCTCGTGCAGCGGTGAGGCCTGGATGAGCAGCAGGTTCACGCCCGCCTCCTCGTAGGCGCGGATCTTCTCCGCCACCTGCTCAGGGGTGCCGACCAGCTCGGGGCGCAGCGCCCGGGTGCCGACGGAGTACTCACGGGCGGAGACCTCCACGTCGAGGTTCGAGTGCTTGGTGAACTCTTCGAAGGACGCGTATCCGGGCGAGTCCGGGTTGATGGTCGTGATGCGCTCGAGCTCGGCGCGTGCCTCGGCCTCGCTGTCGCGGATGATGACGTAGGCGCTCATGCCGATGGAGTCGAAGGCGGCGCCCTGGAGGCGCTCGCGGCGGGCGTTGACGTCAGCGACCTTCTTCCGCAGCTCGTCGACGGTCCCTCCGTGGGTCACGTAGGAGTCGGAGAAGGCTGCGATCGCCTCGCGCCCGCCCTCGGATTCCCCTCCGGCATAGATGGGGGCAGCGTGGCCGGCTTCGGTTCGACCACGGTCGAGTCGATGTCGAAATAGCGTCCGTGCTGGCTGTAAGGGGTCTCGGTCCACAGTCCACGCAGGGCATCGACGAATTCGGTGCAGTGCACGTACCGATCGTCGTGGGAGGGGAAGACCCCGCCGAACTGCGAGGCCTCCTCCGCCCACCAGGCTGCGACGACGTTGAGGGAGAGGCGGTCGCCAGAGATGTCCGCCAGGGTGGACAGCCTCTTCGCCGTGACCTGCGGGTTGTGGTAGCCGGGCCTGATCGCGGTGAGGATCTCGAGATTCTCGGTGACGGCCGAGATGGCGGTCGCGAGCGACCAGGCCTCGAGGCTCGGCGCCTCGGGCCCCTTGCGGTCGTTGAGGTAGAGCTCGGGGACGAGCGTCAGCTCGAACCCCAGGCGATCGGCGAGCGTGCTCACCTTCCGAACATACTCCCAGGTGGCAGGCATGCCTTCATCCTCGACGTTGCGGAGGAAGCCGCCGTACACCGGGGTCCAGTAGCCGAATCTCATGTCTCTCCTGACGTGGGTGCGAGCCCGGAAGGCACGCGGGTGGAATACAGGCCCGTGGGCCGGGCGTGTGGAATACAGGCCCGAGAGTCGGGCGGGGGGGGAAGGCGGACCCGAGAGCCGGGAGGATGGTCAACAGGCCCGAGGTCCGGGCGGTGGTCAACGAACCCAGGAGCCGCCCGCGAGTGGGGTCCGCGGAGGAAGGGGCCGATCAGTGCGGTGCGGGGGCCTCCGTTGCGGCCGCGGTCGCTCTGGCCCCCGCCTGCAGCGCCTGGGCGAGGTCGGCGCGAAGGTCGTCGGGATCCTCGACGCCGATCGACAGGCGAATGGTGGTGAGGTCGATGCCGGCGTCGGCCCGGCCTTTCTCATCCAGGCGCGAATGAGTCGTGGTCGCGGGGTGGACGACGAGGGAGCGCACGTCGCCGATGTTGGCGACCAGGGCGAACAGCTCGAGGGAATCGATGAACGTCTCGACGACGTCCGGACCTCCCGCCAGATCGAAGGAGAAGACGCTGCCCAACCCTTCGGGCAGCAGGCTGCTCACGAGCTCGTGCTCGGGATGCCCGTCCAGCCCAGGGTGGTGGACGCGGGCCACCTCGTGCCGCTCATCGAGGAAGCGAGCCAGCTCGAGAGCCGTCGCCGTCTGTCGGCGCACGCGCAGCTCGAGGGTCTCGATGCCGAGCAGGATCTGCGAGGCGCTGGTCGGCGAGAGCGTGGGCCCGAGGTCGTGGACGCTCTTGGCCCGGGCCAGGACCAGGAAGGGGTGCGGCCCTCGCTGCCGTCGAAGGCGTCGGTGAACACGATGCCGTCGAACCGACGATAGGGCTCCGTCAGGCGCGGCCAGCGCGCGGGACCGGCGGTGAAGTCGAACGTGCCGCCGTCCACGATCACGCCCGCGATCGCCGTCCCGTGGCCACCGAGGTACTTGGTCGCGGAGTGCACCACGATGTCGGCGCCGTGCTCGAAGGGGCGCAGCAGCACCGGGGTGGCCATGGTGTTGTCCACGACGACGGGGATGTGCGCGGCGTGGGCGACGTCCGCGATCGCGCGGAGATCCGGCACGGTGAGAACCGGGTTGCCGATCGACTCGAGGAAGAAGCCACGAGTGGTGTCGCGGATCGCCCCACGCCATGCCTCGGAGTCGAGGGGATCCACGAAGGTGACCTCGATGCCGAGATCGGCGAAACTGTCGCCGAGCAGGTCCGAGGTGCCGCCGTAGAGCTTGTTCGAGGCCACGAAGTGGTGCGCGCCCGGCCCTGCGGCGGCGATGAGGGTCAGCAGGGAGACGGCGACGGCCGCCTGCCCGGAGCCGAGGGCAAGAGCGCCGGCCCCGCCCTCGAGGTCGCTCACCCGGCGTTCGAGCACCGCATTGGTGGGGTTCCCGTTGCGGCTGTAGATGTTGCCGGGCCGGCTCAGGGCGAAGGTGTCGCGGGCGGTCGCGAAGTCCGCGAACTCGTAGGCCACCGACTGGTACACGGGAACGGCCACCGTGTTCTGCGGGACGCCCGGCGTGTACCCGGCGTGGACCTGACGCGTGGACAGCGCCCTGGCGCGGCCCGTCGGGGCTCCTGGGGGCCGCGTCCTCTGGGTGTCCTGCTCCGAGGTCGCAGCGGTGCGGTGTGTCATCGCGGTGAGTTCCTCTCTGATCGCTGCCCGTCATCCTGCGTCACGACGCCACCTCCCCGCACCCTCGTGAAACTTATTGGCCCCATAAGTCCAACCATGAACGCGAAGCGGCGCTAAGGCTCTCTCCCGTGCCACCGTGTGCCCCAGCGCTCCCTCGGGAGACGGCCCGGGCCCCGCGCCCCGGTGACCGATCCAGTCGACCAGTCAGAGGCAAGATGGTTCCCCAGCCCCCGCAGAACCCAGCAGCGGTCCCGCAGCGA
Source organism: Brachybacterium sp. Z12 (assembly GCF_014400405.1). Taxonomy (GTDB): domain Bacteria; phylum Actinomycetota; class Actinomycetes; order Actinomycetales; family Dermabacteraceae; genus Brachybacterium. Next base: position 3,083,967 of record NZ_CP060496.1, read on the forward strand.
GGACGCATGCTGCCGCGCCGGGCCCTGATGCTCGGCGGGCTGCTCGGCGCCGCCGCCCTCACCGCCGGCTGCGCCCCTGCCTCGGGAGCCCTCGGCGGGCTCGGCGGGCGGGGCGGGGACTCCGAGGGACTGCCCAACTCCCTCACCTGGGGGTGGCGGCTGCCGACCACATGGGACTCCGCCCGCGGCATCGGCTACGACGTCCACGTCCTGTCCCTCGTCCACTCGGGCCTGACCCGCCTGGATCCCGACGGTGAGCTCGCCCCGGACCTCGCGCACTCGTGGACCTACAACGACGCGGGCGATGCCGTGACCTTCCACCTGCGGCCGGGCCTGACCTTCAGCGACGGCACCGCGGTGGATGCCGCGGCGGTCAAGGCCGGGCTGGAGCGCAGCCGGGACCTGCCCGGGGCCACGAGCGCGCAGTCCCTCGCGGTCATCGTGGACATCACCGCCGACTCCGAAACCGATGTGACGCTGCACCTGGCCGGGGTGAACCACCAGGTTCCCCTGCTGCTGGCCGGTCTCATCGGCCATCTGGTCTCGCCCGCGGCGATCGCCGCGGGTGTCGAGCTGAACGTGGCGCCGGTGGGGGCTGGCCCGTTCGTCCTGGACGGGTACGTCCCTGGATCGCACGCCCGCCTCGTTCGCAACCCGGAGCACTGGAACGCCGGGGAGATCCTCCTGGACGAGCTGCGGGTGGTGCCGCGACCGGCGGAGGCGGTGACCTACGCAGGCCTGAGCTCCGGCCAGTACGACATCGCCCACATCGACGACTCCCAGATCGAGCCGCTCGAGCAGGCGGGGTTCGGGATCACCACGGGCACGTGCTTCAACGTCCACACCATCGAGGTCAACAATCGCCACGCTCCCTTCGACGATCCGCGGGTGGTCGAGGCGTTCAACCGCGCGATCGACCGCGACGCGATCATCGAGAGCGTCTTCTTCGGGCACGGCGAACCGGACTGGCAGCCCTTCACCCGCGACCTGCAGGGTTACGACCCCGCACTGGACCGGCACTGGGACCACGACGTGGAGCGGGCGCGCAGCCTGCTGGCCGAGGCCGGTCACACCGACCCGATCTCCGTCACCTTCCACGTGCTCAGCGAAGGGGATGACACCTCCTCGAGGATCGCCGAGGTGATCCAGGCCCAGACCGCCGCGGCGGGTTTCGACCTCACCCTGGAGATGGCGCCGCCGGGCTCCGGCCAGAAGGCGGCGCACTCGTACACCTTGTACATGTCCTCCTTCTCCGGCCGGGAATCACCGGTCCAGGCGCTCGAGGTCCTCTATGACGAAGACGGGTGGATGAACATCTCCGAGCAGCATCCGAGCGGCTTCGACGAGGCCCTCGACCTGGCCCGCCGCACCCCGCTGGACTCCCCCGACTACACCTCGAACCTGCAGGCCGCGACCCAGCTCGCCGTGGTCGGTGCGACCCCGCACGCCTGGATCGCGAACTGGAACCGCGCCCATGCGATGAACGGGCGGGTCACCGGCTTCACGCACTGCCGGCACACGCAGCGCTTCGAGGGCGTGGGGGTGCGGTCATGAGGCGCATCGTGCCCCGCGCGCTCCTGCGCGCCGTCCCGGTGCTGCTGGTCACCGCCGCGATCACCTTCCTGCTCGGCGCGTTCGCGAAGCAGGAACCGGCCGAGCTGCTGCTGGGCGAATCGGCCACCGCCGAGGCGGTCGCCGCGCTCGACCACGAGCTGGGCCGGGACCGACCGCTCGTGGTGCAGTTCCTCACGTGGATCGGCGATGCGCTGCAGGGAGACCTCGGCGCGAGCTGGTTCACCGGCATCGCGGTGACGGACACGATCACCCAGCGCCTGCCGGTGAGCCTGTCGATCGCCGGCCTGGCGCTGCTGCTCGCGGTCGCGCTCGGAGCAGGTGCGGGGATCCTCGCCGCCCTGCACCGTGGCAGCTGGATCGACACCGCGGTCACCCTCGCTGCGTCGACGCTGGCGACCCTGCCGCCGTTCGTGGTCTCGATCATGCTGATCCTGGTGTTCGGCGTGGCCGTGCCGGTCCTGCCCACCGGCGGTTTCGTCCCCTTCACCCAGGATCCGGCGGGCTGGCTGGCCTGCATCATCCTGCCGGCGATCGCCCTCTCGCTCGAGGCCGCAGCGGATATCGCCCGTCAGCTGCGCACCGCCCTGGTGGCGACCTACGAGGAGAACTTCGTGATCGGCGCCCGGCTGCGCGGCCACTCCGAGGCACGGATCCTGCTGCGCCATGCACTGCCCCATGCCGCCGGCCCGGCGCTGTCGGTGGTCGGCCTCCAGGTGCCGCGGCTGATCGGTGGTGCGATCATCGCCGAGCAGATCTTCTCCCTGCCGGGCCTGGGCCTGATGGCCTTCGAGGGAGCGACCCAGGGTGACATGCCGGTGGTGCTCGGCGCGGTGATGGTGACCGTCCTGGCCGTGCTGCTGAGCACCTTCGTGATCGACCTCCTCCTGACCGCGCTGAACCCCGAGGAGCGCACTGCCGCCCGCACCGAGAGGACCTTCGCATGACCACCTTCCGTGCTCTGCTGGCCCGGCCGACGGCCCTCGCGGCCCTGCTCGTCCTCGGCGTCGTGGCAGTCCTGACCGTGTGCGGCGGGTTCATCGCCCCGCATGACCCGCTCGCGCAGAACACCTCGGACGTGCTGGCCGCGCCGTCGGCGGCGCACTGGCTGGGCACCGACTACCTCGGCCGCGACATCCTCTCGCGGCTGCTGGCCGGTTCCCGGCTGTCCGTGCTGGCCGCCCTCGAGGCGGTGCTGATCGCCCTCGTGCTCGGCACCGGCGCGGCCCTGGTGGCGGTCTTCGCGGTGCGGCCGGTGCGCTGGCTGATCGAGCGGATCTTCGACTCGTTCATGGCGCTCCCCTTCATCACCTTCGCCGTGGCGATCGGTGCGCTGCTGGGCAACAGCATCCATGCCGCGATGATCGCCGTGGGGATCCTGGCCGCGCCCACCTACTTCCGAGTGGTGCGGGCCGCGGTGCTCGAGACCGTCCACACGCAGTTCGTGGAGGCGGCGCGGCTGTTCGGGGTCCCGGTCCCGCGGATCGTCGTCACCCACGTGCTGCCGCGGATCGTGCCGGTGCTGCTGGTGACCTCGGCGAGCGCGCTCGCGGCGAGCCTGCTGGTGGTGGCGAGCCTGACCTTCCTCGGGGTGGGGGTCCAGCCGCCCACCCCCACCTGGGGCGGCATGCTCGCCGCCGATCTGTCCTATCTCGCCGCGCGGCCCGCCAATCCGGTGGGCCCGGCGCTGGCGATCATGGTCACGGTGGCGGCGCTGGGCGTCCTGGTCGACAGGCTCCGCGATGTGCGCACCGGGGCAGGGGCCCGCCCCGACGGGACGGCGCAGGACGCCCCCGCCGAGCTCTCCGAACGCGCCGCCACTACCGACGACGCCGACGGCGCGCGCACCACCGAGACGACCACGACCCCACCGCTGCAGCGACCCCGCTCGGGCGGCGCGGAGGTCGAGACCGACCGGGCACTGGTCGAGATCGAGGATCTGCACGTCCATGCCGAGTCCTCCGATGCGCACCTGGTGCGCGGCGTGAGCCTGCGCGTCCCCCGCGGCTCGAGCGTCGGGATCCTGGGCGAATCCGGGTCCGGGAAGACGATGACGGTCAAGTCGCTGCTCGGGGTCCTGCCCGACGGCGTCTCCGTCACCGGGGGAGCATCGCCTTCGACGGCCACGACCTCACCGCGGGTGAGGCCTCGTGGAAGGACCTGCACGGGCGCCGTATCGGCACCGTCTTCCAGGATCCGGCCACCTGGTTCACCCCACACCTGACGGTCGGCGCCCAGGTCGACGAGGTGCTGCGCCACACGCTCGGCCTGAGCCGGAGCGAGGCGGCCGCCACCCGCGCCGAGCTGCTGGCCCATGTGGGCCTGCGCGAGGTGTCCAGGGTGGCCGGCCAGTACCCGCATGAGCTCTCGGGCGGGATGCTGCAGCGAATCCTGCTGGCGATCGCGGTGAGCGGCGAACCAGATCTGCTCGTGGCCGATGAGGCCACCACCGCGCTAGACGTGACGGTGCAGGCGGAGGTCCTCGCCCTGGTGCGCAGGCTGCGCCGCGAGCATGCGCTCACGGTGCTGATGATCTCCCACGATCTGGCCGTACTGGCCCACAGCTGCGACTACCTCTACGTGTTCCGCCACGGCGTGGTGGTCGAGGAGGGACCGACGGACGCCGTCCTGCGCGCCCCGCAGCACCCCTACACCCGCACTCTCGTCGCCGACCACACCGTGTTCGGGATCGAGGCCGTCCGCGCCGCCGGAGCGGCGTCGGGCGAGCCGGCCCGTCAGAAGGAGGCAGCACCGCTATGACCACCACCGCGATCACCGACACCGCCCTCGCCCGGGCTCCCGAGCACCCGGCGGTCCTCGACAGTCCACCGCACCCCGCCCTGGCCGTGCACGATCTCGCCATCCGCTACGGCGACCGGGAGGTGCTCCATGGCGTCAGCCTGGAGGTCGCGCCCGGCGAGGTGGTGGGCCTGATCGGCGAATCCGGCTCGGGGAAGACCTCGCTCGCACGCAGCGTGCTGGGGCTGGTGCCCACCACCCGGGGCACGGTCGCCGTCGACGCCCACGAGGTCAGCGGCTACACCCGCGCACGCTGGCGTGCGTTCCGCCGGGCCGGGCACGCCCAGTACGTGTTCCAGGATCCGCTGCGCAGCCTCGACGGGCGTTTCACCGCCCGGGACTCGGTGCTCGAAGGGGCCCGCCAGACGTTCCCAGCCGCCCAGGCCACGCAGCATGCCGAGGACGCCCTGCGCACCGTCGGCCTGGCCCGCTCGCTGTGGGACTCCCGGCCCGCCCAGCTCTCGGGCGGTCAGCGGCAACGGGTCGCGATCGCACGGGCCCTGGCCGTGGACCCGGTGCTGCTGGTCTGCGATGAGCCGGTCAGCGCACTGGATGCCTCCAGCCGCATCGAAGTGGTCCGCACGATCGAGGCCGCGGCCCGGGCCGGCACCGGCATCCTGCTCATCTCCCACGATCTGTCCTCGCTCGGCGCGATCGCCGATCGGGTCCTGGTCCTCCATGACGGCGGGATCGTGGAGAGCGGGACCGCCGCCGAGGTGCTGGGCGCTCCCCGGCACCCCTACACGCGCCGCCTCATCGACGCGATCCCCACCCTCGAGGGCGCTCGCGCACCGCGTTCGCCCCGCCACACCTCTCACTGAAGGAGTCAGCAATGGCAGAGATCCTCGGCATGCTCTCGTCCCAGCGCGGATCCGAGACCGATCCGGTCACCGGCCCCGCCGTCGACCCCGGGTGGATCCGCGAATTCGCCCGCGCCCACGAGGAGGCCGGCTTCGACCGGGTGCTCATCGGGTACTCCTCCGCCTCGCCGGATGGGTTCGCACTCGCCTCCGCCGTGCTGCAGGCGACCGAGCACCTGGGCGTGCTCATCGCCCACCGGCCGGGCTTCGTCGCGCCGACGGTGGTGGCGCGCAAGCTCGCGACTCTCGACCAGCTCTCCGGCGGCGGGCGGGTGGCGATCCACCACATCTCCGGCGGGTCCGACGCCGATCAGGCGCGCGACGGGGACTTTTCCACCAAACCCGAGCGCTACCGCCGCACCGCGGAGTTCATGGACCTGCTGCGCCGTGCCCTGGATTCCCACGAGCCGCTGGACTACTCCGGGGAGCACTACCGGGTCCAGGACGCGCAGAGCGCCGTGCATCCGGTGACCCCGGGCGGGATCCCGCTGTGGTTCGGTGGACTCTCGGAGGACGCGGTGCAGGTGGGCGGCGAGCACGCCGACGTCTACGCGCTCTTCGGCGAGACGAAGGCGGAGGTGGCCGGCCGCACCGCGGAGATCCGCCGGGTGGCCGCGGCCGCCGGCAACGAGGCGCTGAGGTTCTCGCTGTCGACCCGGCCGGTCGTCGCCGAGACCGAGGAGGCCGCCTGGGAGAAGGCCGATGCGTACCTCGAGCAGGCGCGGACCCTCAAGGAGGCCGGCGCCGTGAACAACCCGCTGCGGCTGCGCCGCCACGCCCCGAGCGAGCCGACCGCCGTCTCCGCCGATCGCCTCCAGCGCCTCGCGCATGAGCGGGACGTGCACGACGAGCGGCTGTGGTTCGGGATCACCAAGCTGATGGGTCCGCAGGGCAACTCCAGCGGGCATGTGGGCACCGGCCAGCAGGTCGCCGACGCGCTGCTGGAGTATTGGGACCTTGGCGTGGAGAACTTCCTCATCCGCGGCTTCGACCAGCTCGGCGATGTGCAGGACTGGGGTGAGCTGCTGATCCCGGCGCTCCGGGCCGGGATCGCGGAGAAGCAGGCGGCGCAGAGGGAGGTGCTGGCGGGGGTGTGAGACGAGAGGTGCCTGCGCTACACCACTATGCGGGACTCAACTCAGGTCGCTCGGCGCCGAGACGTCGTCCAGCACCTCAGAAGGCGTCCTAACCAGATCATAGGGGACCCTCCGCACAGCAAGATCGACCATCGCAATCTGTGACGGCTTCGGCGGAAACGAAGGCGTCGGGCCCATGTCCCGACCGTCGCCGCGGCCCGTCACCGCGGCCACAGGCTTCCCGCCCGGCCCTCGGCACGTAAGGCGCAGGGAGCCCGCCCCTCGTGACAAGGACGCCCCTGGGGGTGGTCGTCATGCTCCTCGAGGGCTTCGTGCGTAGTCTGGGCGCGCCCCGGCACCTGCTGGGCGATCACGTGTTGCTACGAGCAGACGGTGCCGGCTTGGCGGCGAGGGCCGACGGCCCAGCACCCGACGTCCCGCCCGACGGCACCGTGGTCGCCGTGCTGGCACACCTGCGCCGCGGCTCGCTGCAGGTGGCGCCCGGCGAGCGGGTGGCCGCGGGGCAGCAGCTCGCCGAATGCGGGAACTCCGGCAACTCCTCGGACCCGCACGTGCACTTCCAGCTGATGGACGGCCCGGACATCACCACAGCGCACGGCCTGCCGTTCGAGTGGGAGTACCTCGGCGAGGACGGTGCGCCGAGGCGCGGGGTGCCGGCGAACGAGGAGCTGTTCGTCGTGGGGATTTGAGCCGAAGGATGCGCCCGACGGAGGTGGACGAGGAACGCCGGCGCTACTCCCCATTACGACGAGCGACGAGTTCGAACGATGCACGACCACCGGCGCGGGCCCTTCGTTGTGCACGCTCACGCTCCACCGCACGATCTCTCCGCACGGCTCCTGGGGCACTGCCTCGACGAGCTCGAGCGACAGCAGCCGGTGGTGCCTCCAGATATCGATGTGGTCCGGCGTCGTCGACTCGGCACCCAGGACACCGCACACCGCTCCGCTCGCATCGACCAGCGCAGCCTGCAGCTCGGCGCTGACGGTGCTGCCGTCCTCGTCGAGGGCGTCTTCCGAGCACCAGACGCGACCGTCCTCTCGGGAGCCATTGAGGCCGGTGCAGGCGGTCAGGTGGAGCGTGGTGAGTGCCTGCAGCTCCTCCTCATCAGCGGCCTCCAAGGGCAGGTCCACTGTCATGACGACTTCGTCGGCGCCGACGGCGACGGTGCGGGGAAGCCCCGCCTCCGAGTTCTCGAGCGTCTCCCCGTCCACGGGTTCGGCGCGCCAGGTGCCTTCGATCTGGAAGGTGGTGCCGTTGGAGGCGACGTCGTCGTAGGGGGCGGAGGCCTTGATGCTGCAGTCGATCGCGCCGTCCTCGGGCACGCTGATGATCCCCTGGTTGCGGTACGGCGTCACTTCGCCGGTGAGCATGTTCTGGGTGCCGCCCACCGAGATGCCGGGGCCGCCCGCCTGCGGTGAGCAGCTCAGTGTGATCCCCAGGTACATGGAGCGTCCGCCGCTGCCCTCAGGTTTCATGCTTTCGAGGTCCATGGTCACCACGTAGGTGGCGCCGGCCTCGGCCCAGAAGGTGTTCTGCGCAAAGCGGGTCTCCTCGGGCACGGTGAGCGTGACGTCGTCCACGGTGGAGACGGGGGCGAGGGGAAACGGTGGCGGCGTGACCGGAGCAGCCGACGGTTCCGGAGCGGTCTGCGAGGCGCCATCTCCCTCACGGTTCAGCATCACAGCGAGAACCACCACGAGCGCCACCGCAAAGAGCCCTCCGAGGAGGAGCCGAACCCGACGGCGCCATACGACGTGCGGGTCGACCTCGGTCATCGCCGTCCTTCGGGGAGTCAGGGCTGCTGGCCCGTGCCACAGTACTGGGCAGCACGCACGCGGGCGACGTCGGGGCGCTCCTGATGCCATCTAAGATGAGCGCCAGCCCATTCCCATCTCGGAGGTCCGCTGTGCCCGTCCCGTTGTCCAAGAGCATTGCGTCTCTCCGCAAGGCCTTCTGGCATTTCCGGCAAGGTGGTGCCGCCCAGGTCAAGCTCTGGTGGAGCCGCGAGGACTCGACGAGGCTGGCCTCATTCCGCAAGGGCCTCTGGCATCTTCGCCATGGCGGCATCTCGGGGTTCCGCACCTGGCGAAGCCGTCAGGCCACCCGGCGCGCACAGCCGTCGGGAGCGCACGGAGAGCGGTCGGGAGCGCACGCGAGCTCAGGATCTGCAGTCCGCAACTCCGACCTGGCACGTGAGGGCTTCCCCTTCCCCGAGATGCGGCCCGAGCCGGAGTACGCGCCGCGGCAGGATCACGTGCTGTACATGCTGCACAACGCCCTCCCCCACCACTCCGGTGGGTACGCGACCCGCACGCACGGTCTGCTCACCGAGCTGAACCGTGCTGGCTGGGATGTGGACGGCGTGACGCGCCTGGGCTACCCCTACGACATGCCGAAGATGGCGGATGTCCCCGATCTGCCGCACCACGAGCGCGTGGGCGAGGTCGACTACCACCACCTGCTCACGGGTCGCCAGATCGAGAAGAAGAACCCGATGTTCGACTACACCGAGCGGTACACGGAGGCTCTCCTCCCGCTCGCCCGGGCGGAGCGCGCGGCGATCCTCCACGGGGCCTCGAACCACTGGAACGGTCTGGCCGCGGTGAAGGCCGGCCGCATCCTCGGGATCCCCTCGGTCTACGAGGTGCGTGGGCTGTGGGAGGTCACTCGAGCATCGCGCGATCCCGAATGGGGTCGCAGCGATCAGTACAAGTACCTCGCACGGATGGAGGCGGACACCGCTCGCGGCGCCACCCGCGTGCTCGCCATCACCGAGGCGCTCAAGGCGGAGCTTGTGGACCGCGGCGTCGACGCCGACAAGATCACGCTCGTCCCCAACGGCGTGGACTCCGAGCGCTTCACCCCCATCCCCCGCGACGAAGAGCTCGCCGCTCAGCTCGGAGTCACCGGCAGGACGGTGATCGGCTATGTGGGCACCGTCGTGGACTACGAAGGCCTGGACCTGCTGCTCGAATCCGCCGCCGCCCTGAAGCGCACCCGCGAGGATTTCCACGTCCTGATCATCGGGGACGGCGCCAAGCTCGAGGAGCTGCAGGCCGCGGCGAAGGCTGACGAACTCGGGGATGTCATCACCTTCACCGGGCGGGTGCCGCATGAGGAGGTGGAGCGCTACTACTCGATCATCGACATCACGCCCTTCCCCCGCCTGCCGCTGCCGGTGTGCGAGATGGTCTCCCCCTGAAGCCCTTCGAGGCGATGGCGATGGGCAAGGCCGTGGTCGCCTCCGACGTCGCTGCGCTGGCGGAGATCGTCACCCCGGAGTGAATGGTCTGCTGCATGAGAAGGGCAGCGCCGAGTCGTTGACCGAACAGCTCACGACCTTGCTCGACCAGCAGGACCAGGTCCAGCTGCTCGGCAAGCAGGCCCGCCAGTGGGTCGTGGAGAACCGCGACTGGCGGCAGCTCTCGGCGCGGATCGCAGAGGTCTACTCCGAGGTGACCCGCTGAATACTTCGATGCTCCTCCGACGGACGGCCAGCCGATGACCCTTGATCTACTCGCGGCGACCCGCCAGGACTTCGTCACCTCGTTCCGCCCAGCAGATGTGAAGCAGCTGCTCACTGGGCGACTTCATATGTCACCTCATCCGGCGTGGGCCCTCCCAGAGGAGCCCACCTGGAAGGAGGACCCGTTCACAGACAGGAACTGGACCTTCCAGTACCACATGCTCCGCTGGTTGGAGCCGCTGCGTCGCGCCGCGGCGAAGGGTGACCAGCGGGCGTACGCGATGTGGTGGCGATGGACAAAGGACTGGGTGGAGAAGAACCCTCGGTCAGCACCCCAGTCTCCCTGGGCGTGGACTGATATGTCCGACGGGATCCGCGCACAGCAGCTCTGCCTCGCCGCTCCACTGATCGCGAGGCAGGACCCGCAGCAGCTGGAATGGCTCGAAGCAGTGATCCGTGACCATGCCGAGCACCTCGCCGACCCGAAGTTCATGGGAAACGCGAACCATGCCCTGCACCAGCAGGAATCGCTCTTCGTCTGCGGCCGCGTGCTGGGGGACGAAGGCCTGTGGACGCTCGCCGCCGACCGCATGAGCGCTCTTCTGCACGAGCAGTATGACGAGCAGGGCGTCAATGCCGAGGGCGCTGTCGCTTATCACTACAACAACTACCTGTGGTGGGAGCGTGCGCTCAAGCGCTTCGATGCGGAGCGGATGCCCCGCCCAGATGGCGCGGACCGTCACCTCCATGCCCCCGAGGAAATCGCCCACGCCACGCGACCCGACGGGACGCTGGTCTCCATCGGGGACACCGATCTTCAGAATCCGAAGATGGTCGAGAGCCCGTTCACGACATTCGTGACGTCCAATGGCAGATCGGGCACCGCCCCCAAGGACCTGGTGAAGGTCTACGACGCGGGCTATGTGTTCGGTCGCAGCGGCTGGGGCACTCGATCGCGGCCGTACGCCGACCAGACCTTCTACTCTCTTCGTTTCGGTCCGTCGCGCCGGGTGCACGGCCATCCCGACGGAACATCGCTCACCTATTCGGCGAGCGGTGTGAACTGGCTGGTAGATCCTGGGAAGTACCAGTACGACAAGAGTCCAGCGCGCGCCCATTTCACGTCGCGCGCTGCCCATTCCGTGCTCACGATCGAGAACCGCAAGGTCTTCAGGAACGCCGATGTCCAGCTGGTGAGTCAGCTGACGACCTCCCGGATCCACGACTTCACCCTGGAGGACGACAGCTTCTCTGGCGTCGAGCTGCGCCGCCGGGTCATCTTCTCGATCACTGGCGAGTACCTCGTGGTCATCGACCATGTGGCATCGAAGCGGAAGGTGACCGGAAACCCAGCGTTGGCAGTTGGGGCCGGATGTCGAGGCCACGGTGGGAGACCACCAGGTCGGCCTCGCCTCGGGCGAGCGCCGTGGGGCCCTCTGGTTCGACCAGGCACCATTGGATCTGTCGACGGTCACCGCGCAGGACGAACCCTTTGACGGCTTCGTCTCGACCGGGTGGAAGAAGATGGCGCCGGCGACGGCAGTTCTGGCTCGACGCTCCGGCACGGAGCTCCGTTTCGTCACCGTGCTCGCTGCGGGCCCCGGCGGCACTCCGACGGTCGATCCCGTGCCCTTCGGCCAGCCTGACTGGATCTGCTTGGACATCGATACCGGGAGGCTCCGTGAACGGATCCTGATCTCCCCGACCGCGGTGTCCCTCCCCACCATCCCGTCCACCACGCGGCTGTAGAGGACGTCCCCGTTCAGGAATGCGGAGTGGTGATGACTCAGCGGTAATTTTTCGTGCAGGTGTCACGATGATGTTGTCTAGGTGACAATCGGGCCATTGCCGTCCGTTCGGGATCCCCCGCGAGATACGGTGACCTGAGCACGCCCTATCCCCCCTCATGTCCAGGAGTTCACGATGAGCCCGAACGCTCCCCTCGATACCGTCAGCGTCATCGGTCTCGGCTATATCGGTCTGCCGACGGCCGCAGTCCTCGCGCAGGCGGGCAAGACGGTCATCGGGGTCGACGTGAAGCAGGCGAACGTCGACGCGATCAATGCCGGCACCGTCCCCTTCGTTGAAGAAGGGCTCGAGACCGTCGTCGCGGGCGTCGTCGCCCAGGGCAAGCTCTCCGCGCAGTTGGAGACGCCGAAGGCTGATGCGTACATCGTCTCCGTACCCACCCCGTTCAAGGGCGACCATGACGCGGACCTCTCCTACATCGAGGCTGCCGCTCGCGGAATCGCTCCTCAGCTCTCCGGTGGTGAACTGGTAGTCCTCGAGTCCACCGCCCCTCCCGGAGCGACCGAGCACATGGCCCAGGTGATCCTGGATGCCCGGCCCGAGTTCACGCTCGAGCCGAACCTCCCCAACTCCCTCTACGTCTCGCACGCCCCGGAGCGGGTGCTTCCCGGCCGCATCATGATCGAGATGGTGGAGAACGACCGCATCATCGGCGGCATGACGAAGGAAGCCGCGGAGATGAACCGCGAGCTCTACGCGAGCTTCTGCCGCGGCGAGCTGCTGCTCACCGACGCGAAGACGGCGGAGATGGCGAAGCTGACCGAGAACGCCTTCCGTGACGTGAACATTGCCTTCGCGAACGAGCTGTCGATCATTGCGGACCGCCAGGGCATCGACGTCTGGGAGCTCATCGAGCTCGCCAACCACCACCCGCGCGTGAACATCCTCCAGCCCGGCCCGGGCGTGGGTGGACACTGCATCGCCGTGGACCCGTGGTTCATCGTCTCTGCCGACCGTCAGTTCTCCAACCTGATCCGTACGGCCCGCGAGGTCAATGACTCCAAGCCTGAGCTCGTGATCGAGAAGGTGCTCGAGAAGGCTGACCGTTTCACGAACCCGACTGTCGCGGCCCTCGGCATCGCGTTCAAGGCCAACATCGACGATCTGCGCGAGTCCCCCAGCCGCAACATCGCCGGGGCCCTCGCCGAGAAGCTCACCGAAGGCACCGTGCTCGTCGTGGAACCCAACGTGGACGAGCTCCCTGCAGAGCTCGCGGCGAAGGACAACGTCGAGCTGACCGAGCTCAGCTCCGCCCTCGAGCGCGCTGACATCGTGCTGCTGATGGTGGATCACGCCCCCTTCAAGGAGGTCGACCGCGATCTCCTCCAGGAGAAGATCGTCATCGATACCAAGGGCCTGTGGCGCTGAGCGCTTCTGCATTTCCGTGGTCACCCTGCCTCACGACGCTGCGGCCTCCGCGCGTCGTGGGGCAGAGGCGTGTCCCGCGGGCCTGCGCACGGCAGTCCCACGACTCTGGGCGCGACCTATAGCGCTCCTCCGGCGCGCTGTCTCCTGGGACAGTAGATTCAGACGCACCGCGTTCTGTTCACGAGACCTGAGTGCCCGGACGCCGTGCACTGCCATCGGCCTGTGACACCCACCCTCCCCCGCTCCCCTGGACTGAAACGGAACGAGTCATGAACTACGACGAGACCCGCCCTGCCGATGAGATTCAGCTCCTCCGCGCCCAGGAAGCGATGTCCGATCCGGTCTCCTTCCTCCGGCGATTCGAGGGGCTCGCCGCTCGTGACCGCCGTCAGAGGCAGCAGATCAAGACTCTGGAGACGCAGCTCAAGTCCGCTGCGAGGACAGCGGAGACTGCCACACAGCAGAAGGTGACGATCCGTCGGCTCGAGCAGAAGCTGCAGAAGCTCGAGCAGATGCACCGCACCAAGCGGGACGAGCTCCTGGAGCGCCTGACAGACGCGCAGGAACGGCACGTGGAGAGCGTGCGGGAGAGTCGACGGCTTCGTGAGGACCTCGAGCGGGTACGCGGGTCACGGACATTCCGTGTCGGCAAGGCCGTGCTGAGCCCCACCAAGATCTTCCGCGGATCCACAACGGCACCGAACGAGGGGCCCGTCACCGACCAGTCTCCGGAGCTTCCCCCGCGACGGCCGCAGGCGACGCAGCGCCCCTGCAGTCCCCTGAGGAACTGACGCCAAAAAGGCCCCACAGCCTGTCGCCAGCAAGGCCGTTGACTCGGAGCTCACCACGGCGCCGGCAGCGATCGTCGCGCACGCCCCGCAGGCGACGTCTCCCTCGGTTCGCGCCGACGCCCCGGCAGCAGAGGAACCCGCGTGGGAGTCCCCGCTTCCGGTGGGACAGCGCGATCTGGAGACCTTGCGCCACGAGCTCGAGGTCCATCCGGACCCGGCGACCTTCTACCGGGTCCTGAACCGCAGCTGGTACGGGCACGGCATGATCGATGAGCCCGCACAGCTGATACTCGACCACCCCGAGCTCGTCGATGCGCTCGCCGCCCGGGAGCGGTCGATCGCCGATCGCATCCTCGGCGATCACCGGCTCCGCCATGACGGCGTCCCGGTGCCGCCTCGCGCCGAGGGGATCGCCTACCTGCCCGAGCCCGAGCGGGTCATGTATTGCGTGCACTCCACTCCGGCGTTCAACTCCAACGGGTACTCGACGCGCACCCGCGGTGTCGCGAACGGATTCCATGATTCAGGCACCGACGTTCGCGTCGTCGCACGCGCCGGCTACCCGTGGGATACCCGCGCCGATGTGCCCAAGCCCGCCGCGGTGCGCTCCGTGCGAACCCTCGATGAGGTGCCGTACGTGCATCTGCCCGGCACCGGTCTCGGCACCGTGCCCATGGACCGCTATCTCATCGAAGCTGCAGATGCCTTCACCAGGGAAGCACTGCTCCAGCGCCCGTCGGTGATCCAGGCCGCGTCGAACTACCGGACTGCGATGCCCGCTCTGATCGCGGCTCGACGGGTTGGCGTTCCCTTCGTCTACGAGATCCGCGGCTTCTGGGAGATGTCCCAGGCTGCGGACAAGCCCGCATGGGACGGAAGCGAGCAGTACCGCACCATCGAGCAGCTCGAGACTCAGGTCGCGCAGGAGGCGGATCACGTTCTCGCGATCACCCGTCAGGTCAAGGACGAGCTCCTCCGGCGAGGGATCCCCGAGCACAAGATCACCGTCGCGCCCAACGCTGTGGACACGGACGAGTTCGTGCCGCTCCCCAAGGACGCCACCTACGCGAAGTCCCGGAAGATCCGCACAGACGTCCCGGTGATCGGCTTCGCCGGCAGCATGGTCGGATACGAGGGACTCGCCACGCTCATCGAGGCGTCCTCCACCCTCTCGAGCCAGGGTGTGGACCATCAGGTGGTCATCGCGGGCTCCGGCCCGGCGGACAAGGACCTCCGTGCCCTGCGCGCAGAACTCGGTGCGAAGGAGGTGATGTTCTTGGGTCGGCGTCCGATCGAGGAGATGCCGCGCCTGCTGAGCACCTTCGACATCGTGCCGCTGCCCCGCCTCTCCCTGCCGGTGACCGAGATGGTCTCGCCGCTGAAGCCCCTCGAAGCGTTCTCCACCATGAAGGCGGTGCTGCTCTCCGATGTGGCTCCGCATCGGGACCTCGCTGGGAAGACGGAGGGCCGGGCGCGTCTGTTCCGGGCCGGCGATGCGGAGTCCCTCTCCAAGGCTCTAGCGGAGCTGCTCACCAACGCGGACGCACGTCGCGACCTCGGACGGTCGGCCCGCCTCTGGGTCCTCGACGAGCGCACCTGGACCACCGTCGCCCGCACGATGAGCGCTGCTCACCGCTCGGCGGTCGCGGACTATGCGGCCTCGGTCGCGCCCATGAGCGTCGACCTCAGCGACGTCACGATCGGCCTCATTGCCGACGAGTTCACGACCAAGTCGATCTCCGCCTCGGTGAACACGGTCGCCATCGATCGCGAGCGCTGGCTCGCCCAGCTCGAGCAGGATCCGGTCGATCTCGTGCTGGTCGAATCCGCCTGGTCAGGGAACAACGGGCAGTGGCATCGTGCTGTGGGCGCGTACGAGCCCCATGAGCATCAGGACATCCAGGACCTGCTCGGCTACTGCCGGGAGAACGGGATCCCGACCGCCTTCTGGAACAAGGAGGATCCGATCCACTTCCAGCGGTTCGAAGCGACCGCTGCGCTGTGCGATCACGTGTTCACCACCGATGGCGGAATCATTGGCCGCTATCTCGCCACCCCCGGCTCGGTCGCACGCACCGTGTCCTCGATGCCGTTCTACGCGCAGCCCGCGATCCACAACCCGCTGCCCACCGAGCGCGCCTATCGCCACACGGTCGCCTACGCGGGGACCTACTACGGTGACCGATACAAGGAACGCTCGCGGGATCTGTACCGCATGCTGGAGGTCGCAGCAGGGTTCGGACTCACGATCTATGACCGGCAGGCCGCCTTCCCGGACTCCCCGTACAAGTTCCCGCCGGAGTTCGCCCGCTTCAGCGACGGAGCACTGCCGTATGACGAGGTGATCGATTCCTACAAGTCTCACCTCGCTCATCTGAACGGCAACTCGGTGATGAACTCCCCGTCGATGTTCTCGCGCCGCGTGGTCGAGATCGCCGCCTGCGGCGGCATCGCACTGTCTGGCCCCGGCCGGGGAGTCGAGGAGACGTTCGGCGGGCTCATCCCCGCCTCGAAGGATGCCCTGTACTGGCGAGCCCTCCTCCACTCATGGTCCACGGACCCGGAGGCCCGGGTGCGCGAGGCCTGGCGCCAGATGCGTGCGGTGCACCGTTCGCACACGGTGCTGACCGCGATGACGCTGCTGCTGCGCACTGCGGGAGTACCGGTGCGGGCCCCTCGGCTCGACGACTACGCCGTGGTGCTCACCGCGAGCTCGGCCGATCTCGTCAACGGGGTCCTCACGCAGTCGTACCGGCCCCGTGAGGTGTTCGTTCCCGGTGGTTCGACCGAGACCACGCGCCGGCTTGAACTCGCCGGGATCACCGTCCGTGACTCCTCCGAGGCGGGCCAGGCCGATTCTCGCTGGATCGGGCTCATGGATGCTCCGCTCCCCCGCACCTGGTTCGAGGACCTGCTTCTGGCCACCCGCTTCGGGAGCTGGGACCGCATCGACGCGGAGAGGGCCGGTGCTGATTCAGTGGGTCGCACCCTGGCCGCGCCCGGTGCCTCGGAAGGCTCCTCCACAGGGCTCGTGGCCACGGTGATCTCGAACGGATCCCCCACGGTGGAGGACGCCCTGCGTACTCGCACCGAAGACGCCGTCACGCTCCTGGTGGCCGCGCCCCGCGCGGAAGAACTCTCTGCCCGCACCGCCGCAGACAGCCATGCTCTGGATGCTCCGCCAGCCGCGCCACAGACGATCATCGTGGCGGGTCACGACCTGAAGTTCGTGGGACCGCTGGTCGGCGCCCTCGAGTCCGCCGGGCACACGGTGCTGATCGACCAGTGGGAGAGCCACACCCAGCATGACGAGGAACGCTCAATCGAGCTGCTGGCTCAGGCCGACACCGTCTTCTGCGAGTGGGGGCTCGGCAACGCGATCTGGTACTCGAAGCATGTGCGACCCCAGCAGCGGCTCGTCGTGCGGGTGCACTCCCAGGAGCTGTTCCGCCCCTATCTGAGCCGGGTCGACCACTCCCGCGTGGATCGCTATATCTTCGTGGGCGAGCTGATCCGCCGCGCCGCCGTGGAGGGGCACGGGGTCCCGGAGGCGAAGACGCAGCTGGTCCCGAACTTCGTGCGCACCGAGGATTTCGCTCTCGAGAAGCGAGAAGGCGCCGCCAAGACCATCGGGTTCGTCGGAATCGTCCCCCGCGCCAAACGCCTGGACCTCGCGGTGGACGTGCTCGCCAAGCTTCTCGAGGTGGACCCGGAGTACCGCCTGGTCATCAAGGGACGCCGCCCGGAGGATTTCCCCTGGATGGTGAACCGCCCGGACGAGATGGACTGGTACCGCGAGCAGTACTCCCGTATCGAGGAGATCAACGCCGCTCACCCGGGGGCAGTCACCTTCGACCCTCAGAGCGATGACATGCCCGAGTGGTATCGAAAGATCGGGATCGCGCTCTCGGTCTCCGATTTCGAGTCGTTCCACCTGACCATCGCCGATGGCGCGGCCTCCGGGGCGCTTCCCGCATTGCTGGCCTGGGCAGGAAGCGACTTCCTGTACCCACGGGAATGGCTGAGCGCTACCGTCGACGGGACGGTCGCATCGATCCATGCGCGCCAGGAACTGGTGCGCACCGAGCATGAAGAGATCGAGAGGCGGTATGCCATGAGCACATCGATGCCCGCGCTCCTGAATGCTCTCGAGGCGGCGGACGTACAGACCGGGCGCCCCTCATGAACAGCGCGGATCCCACGACCCCGGCACGGCGCTTCTCTCGCGAGATGGCCGAACAGCTCGCCTTCGGCGCGCCGTTCGCACCGACGCCACAGGACGCGCAAAAGGCCGCTGCCCTCGTCGCAGGAACCCTCGACCTGCCGCCGAACAAGACCTGGAGGATGCCGGCGGAGATCACCTGGTACGAGAATCCGTTCAAGGAGCCGAACTGGGTCGCCCAGTTCCACATGCTCCGCTGGATCGATCCTCTGCGTCGGCAGGCGGAGAAGGGGAATGTCGCCCTCCTCGACCTCTGGCTGCATATCGCGGAGGGATGGATCGAGAAGAACCCTCCAGGTCGGGGACGCGCCAACTATTCCTGGGCCGACATGATCGAAGCTGCGCGGGCCATGACGTTCGCCTTCGCCCTCCCCGTGCTCGAGGACCATCACCCGGAGAAGCTGCCGATCTTCCTCGACTCGCTGGAGCAGCACGGTGAGTGGCTGGCTGAGGAGAAGCACATCCGCACCGGCAATCACGCGCTGCAGCAGCACCAGGGACTCCTGGTCATCGGGACCGTGCTGGAGCGCCCGGAATGGGTCGAGCTGGCGGTGCAGCGAGCAGAGCAGATGCTCCATGAGTCGTATGACGATCAGGGGATCAACGAAGAGGGAGCAGTCCAGTACCACCAGATCAACTTCCTCTGGTGGAACGCCCTCGGGAAGCGGGTGCAGATCGCGACCGGCTCCACCCCGGACGCGTTTCAGCGGGTGGCCAAGGCTCCCCTCGCGATGGCTCATGCGACCCGCCCGGACGGACGGTACGAGCTGATCGGTGATACCGAAGAGTTCACCCCTCGCGCACTCGGCCATCCGGCGATCGACTATGTGAGCAGCGCCGGCGCGAAGGGCATCCCCCATTGGACAGGGTGGCCGTGTTCGGCTCGGGCTACGCCTACGGCCGCTCCACCTGGGGAGACTCGCGCCAGCGCTTCAAGGATGCTTCCTTCTACAGCCTCCGATTCGGGCCCCAGAACAGAATCCACGGCCATGCCGACGGGATGGCGCTCACGCTGTGGGCCGGCGGCGAATCACTGCTCGTCGACTCGGGGAAGTACGCGTACGACGCGAAGGATCCTTACCGAGCTCATCTGCTGAGCCGCGAAGCCCATAACTCGGTGACGATCGCGGATTCCGAGTATGACAAGACTGCTGTCGTCGAACTCGTCGCCTCGAGCAGGCACGACGACTTCGAGCATTACCGCTTCGATGACCACGGCTATGCAGGCGTGCAGCTCACGCGGAACGTGCTCATCTCTCTGCGCTGGCAGGTCGCCGTTCTGGTCGACTCCTTCACCGCCGACCGTGACGTCACCATGAGCCAGTGGTGGCACCTGTCCCCGAGGCGAGCCATCGGCGAGAGGACCCTGCCATCATCGCGCGCACGCCGACCAATGAGCTTCGCCTCGCCTGGCCCGAGGACAGCACTGCTTCTCGGATCACCCGCGGCACGAAAAATCCTTACCAAGGATGGTTCTCACCGACCTGGCGCAAGCTCGAGCCGACCCGCACCATCCAGGCGATGACCTCCGGGCGATCCGGCCGCATCGTCACGGGGCTCAGCTTCTCCCCGGCTGCTGCTCCGCGCTCCCTCGAGGTCACGGCAGCTGATGAGCAGGAGGGCCTGCTCCTGCACATTCAACGCGGCGACAGCCAGAGATTCACAGCGCTCGTCCAGGACTCTGCCGCAGCACTCACCCTCGGAGACCACACCGCGTCCGAAATCGCGCTGGCCCTGAGATAATCGTTCACCCCTCCTGCACCGCAGGGACCTCGAAGGAGAATTGATGCGCCTGTTCGTCGGAATCCGGACCAAGAACGATGTTCCTCGTTCCGAACGCGGCCCTCTGCGTGATGCCGTGCGTGCGGCGCAGGCTGCGCTCAATGCCGTGCAGCCATGGCCAGAGGAGAACACGACGCAGGATCTCCGCTGGATCCCCGGAGAGGGCAAGGTCGCCACGCTCTTCCGCTCCAACGAGGAGCCGCCCATCCCCGAACGGGAAGGGTGGATCGGCAACAAGGCACGCATCTGGTCCTGGTCAGGAATCATGGGCAGCGACCTGCACGCCGGCCTGAAAGCATCGAAGGCCGATTCCGTCGACGATGTCGCCGTCTGGTCGGGCATCGGCAGCTTCGCCCTGCTCGGCGCGACACCGGACACCCTGGTGGCCTTCACCAACCAGCACCGCTCCGAGGGGCTGTATTGGATCTCGACCCCTACAGCCGTGGTGGTCTCGAACTCCGCGGCCCTCCTGGCGGTGATGCGGGGCAACGGGGCTCCGGAGTACAGCCGGATCGGCACCGCTGCCTTCCTCATGCACGGCCTCCCGTTCGCGGACGCGACGCCGTTCGCCGGAGTTCGTACTCTCGAGGCCGCCGCCAAGCTGATCTCGGACGACCGCACCGATGCCCGGATCGAGTTCGACGAGGTGGAGCAGGACGCCGGTGCCATCGACGTCCACGCCACAGCGGAGAAGATCGCAACGGGCCTCGTCGAATACGCGCGCATCCTCGCCGCCGGGTCCGGGGAGGTTGCTGCAGCGATCACCGGAGGCAAGGACAGCCGCCTGGTCGTCTCCACCCTGCATGCCGCCGGCATCGACTTCTCGACCTACACCAACGGGTTGCCCGAGAGCGGCGAATCGGCCGTGGGAACCCGTGTCACCGAGGCCCTCGGGGTGGAGCACAAGCTGCACACCCCACCCGTGCGGCGATCGGCCAGTGGGAAGTCGATCTTCGAGGCGCGCCCGGAGGCCCAGGCATGGGCGACGCTGCGCTCCACCGGAGGTATGGGCAATGCCTTCACCGTGCTCCCGGACCCGTCTCGCGCGCATCTGTCCGTCACGGCCAAGACCAACTTCGGCGGCCAGGGTGGGGAGATCATCCGCGGGGGCTTCGCTCGGGAGCTTCCCACCGATCCGAGCAGCAGCGACGCCTTCACGGCGTTGACCTCGCGCTGGTTCAACAACAAGGACCTGCTCACTCCACTTGCAGCCGAAGCTGTCATTGCTGACGTGCAGGAGCACCTGGACATCGCAGATCGCGACCCGGTCCAGGCCGCGTTCCTCGCCTATGTCACCAACCGCACGGGCCGCTGGCTCTCGACCATGCGACATGGAGAGTCCGTGACGGCATCGCACACGACCTTGCTGATCAACAATCAGATGATCCGCCAGCTGCGCTCGCTGCCTTCCTCGATGCTCCTCGGGGAACGGATCGCCCACGAGGTGATGTCGATCCTCGCTCCCGAGATCGTGGACCTGCCGTTCTTCCGAGATCGCTGGGCGTTCGAGAAGAACGGACCGGATGCGACGTACAAGCCCGAGAGCTGGGACGAGCGTGCGCCATACACCGCGCACGATCAGCCCCGTGCGAACTTCAACTGGCGCGTCGCGTACAGCCAGCCGCTGAGCGCGTACTTCAAGCAGTTCGTCCTCTCCAAGGAATCGACTCTGCTCGATGACATCATCGATCGTGCCGCAGTGAGCGCGATGTTCGACGGCAAGAAGTACCGCGCACCCGCCGCCTGGGCGCTGTTCTCCGCGAAGTTCATGGCGAACGATCAGTGGTTGAGCACGGCCGCTCCCGAGGGTCAGATGATCGAGATCGAGGTTCCTTCCTGATGAGTTCCAAGCCCGAGAGCACGTCCGCCGCTGAAGGTGACGACTCCGCGGCCCCGACGGATGTCTTCATCTGGGGAAGCTGCGTCAGCCGAGACACCTTCGGCTTCCTCCCCGAAGAGTTCACCCTGACGCGATACGTCGCCAGGCAGTCGCTCATCAGCGCGGGCACGAACGCAAGTGCCGTGCGCGCGCAGATCACCGATCCGGCGTCGAAGTTCCAGGCACGGATGATCCTCGGCGATCTCACGGGAGATCTGTACCGATCGCTCGAGCAGCATGCTGCGGAGACCGACATCGTGCTGGTGGACCTCGTCGACGAGCGCGGCGGAGTCATCGATTTCGGCGACGCCTATGCGACGAAGCTCAGCGAGTTCTGGGGCGCCGGCGGGCGCGATGCGTCACGCGGCGCGTCGCAGATCCCCTTCGGCACCGACGAGCACTTCACGCTCTGGCAGGAAGGGGCACGACGATTCGTCGGCGCGCTTCGCGCCGCGGAGCTGCTGCCCCGCACTCTTGTGCTCCACGCGCCGTGGGCCAGCGAGTTCGACACCGGCGAGCAGCTCGAGATCCAGAGCTGGATGAAGGACCCCGCCACCGCGAACCAGGAGTACACCCGGTACGTCACCTTCCTCCGCGATTGCGGACTGCAGGTGGCGGAGCTTCCTCCTCCGGAACTCGCAAAGACTTCCAGGGACCACCAGTGGGGCCCCAGCCCGTTCCACTATCAGAACAGCGCCTACGAGTACTTCGCGAACGCCATCACCTCGGTGACCGACTCCGCTGCGGAAACCGTTCGACGAGAGCCATTCCCACGCCGCGACACCTCCGCATGGGGCGACGGCGACTTCACCGACGTCAGCACTCCGAGCGAGATACCCGCGACGCTGCCGGAGTCCCTGTATCTGACGATCTGGCACAACGGGTACCCACTGGACCTCTACGTCGAGAATCTCGGTGCTCCGACCACCCTGGTGAGCTTCCATGCGGCGCTCGGCGGATCCGGTCTCAAGCCGCCCATCTTCACGGGCCGCGCCATCAGCGCGGGCAGCGGGATGAACAGGATCTTCGTCTCGGATCCCGGGCTGCTCACGGCGGACGACCTCGGCCTGGCCTGGTACCTGGGCACGAACTCGCTCAACCTCACCGCACTGCTCACCGAGGCAATCCGCGAGCTCCAGTCCCGCATGAGCGCCAAGCACCTCGTGTTCTTCGGAATGTCCGGAGGTGGGTTCGCCGCCCTGAACTTCTCTCACGAGTTCCCGGGATCTCTCGCCCTCCCCGTCAACCCGCAGACCCGCATCCTCGATTACGCCGAGATCCATTGGGACGCCATGGCTCGAGCATGCTTCGGGACAGCTGATACCGCGCAGTCACGCGCGGCGCTGGAATCCCACCCACGGGCAGACCTGCGCGCGGTGTACGCAGCAGGGTTCGCCAATACGGTGATCTACGTTCAGAACTCGGCAGACGCCCACGTCTCGACGCAGCTCATCCCCTGGTTCGAGGCCGTCAGCTGGCGGCAGAACGCCATGCTCCTCTTCGGCGATTGGGGCAACGGCCACGTTCCGCCGCCAGCCGTCGTCCTGAAGAAGCTGATCGAATCCATAGCTTCCGCGGACGGCGACTGGGTTTCCCTTGCTCGGGGCTGGCACGCGAGCGTTCAACCGAGCAGAGAAATGGTCAAGGAGCGCACCGGGCGGTGAACTGCCTCAGGCGCCGATGTAACTCCGCACCATGGGTGGGGCCTCCGGCATTGCCAAGGGGAGCATCCGTTCGTCTCCGTAGCTGCTGGCCCAATTGAACAGTCGAGCCAGCATCCGCCCTTGTCCTCGCAAGTCCGTGGGCGGCGCGGCGCGAAGAGAATCGATCATAGAGGTCTCCAGACCGTCCGTCTGCATCTGCTCCGCCAGCGCCGACAGACCAGTCCTGATCGCCGGCGCCATATCCGGCCGTGGCCTGCCGCGATAGCGGTTCGGACGTATCGCCTGCTGGGACCGCTTCTGTGCTTTCCGGTAGTCGTCGATGCGGGGGCGATGCTCGACCAGTCCCGGATGGGAGAGCGTTGCCCGCTCCAGGGCCACGGTCCAGACTGGTACTCGAGATCATGCAGTTCAGGAGCGAGGCTCTCGACGATGTCATAGAGGACCTTCCCTTCGTACCGCTCGGCCGGGTCGAGGGCCTCGGAGGCACGCAGCAGAGCTGACTGCTGCAGGATCGAGACGTTGGTGGCCCCGTAGGTCTGCCCCCAGCGACGACCGCCGGCATGTCCACGCATCCTGAACGTCTCATAATGACGGTCGAGCGACTGCGCAAGCGTGGAGCCCGGCAAGTACCTTATAGCCTCTATGAAACTCTGCTCACCCTTCTCCGCGAGATCACCAGGAATGTGGAACGGGCTTCGGAGACCCTGTAAGAGAGTTCTCGCGTCAGCGTCTGTCGAGTCTTCTGTGTGCGCCATCCGCTTCCACGAGGGGTGGGACTCCAAGACCCCCGCCCAATACCCTCGATAGATCTCGCCTCCAGCCCCATTGATCCGCGCTTCAGGCTCCGTGAGCCGGTACGTCAGCCCCAGCGGAACGAATTGATTCGTCAGGCCGTGTCGATAGTTCTGGAATCGAGCGAGCTCTCCTTCGACCGTCGTCGGCCATAGATCTCGTGGACTGCGCCAATCGACCCATCCCAGCCCTAGCCCCTCAACGAGCCTGGAGGAGATCTCGAGGTCCTGCTGGACAGTTGGCGAATGCGCGATGCTTCCACCTGGCGGAGTCGGATCCGTTGCTGCGATCTGGACTCGATCTGCGCATCCAGCGCCGAGAACGAGCGCCAGCACCACCCGCGAGTCCTTGCCTCCCGACAGGTTGATGGCGACCCGCTCATGCGTGTCGACCAGCTTCTGCACATCGGCGATCGCTCGGTCGATGCCGTCACGCAATAACGAGTCGTACCCGCCGACTGCAGTGTTCTCGGGACGCGGCACCACTCGGAATCCGTGCCCGCTCACCTCGATCGCGCGATCCGGCGGCAACCATCGCACGCCGTCGATCGGCGTGGAGAAATCGAAGATGCAATCCAGGAAGTCGTGGCGCGCGCTGATGGTCTCAAGTAGGTAAGCCCAGTCGGTATCCAACCTGCCACCGGCAGCCCGTACTGCGTGCGCCGTCTTCGCGGCGGACGTTCCGACGAACAGCGACACTGCGTCGAGTGTTTCTGCACGGGATATCGCGAGAGGCTGCATTCCGAACCGATCCGCGAGGATCAGCCTGCGCCCGTCCTGGGCCCGTGCGACGCACCACCACTCTCCGCTCTGAGCGATCACTCCACCCAGCGGTGCTCCTTCGGCGAAGCAGTCCTGGTCCTCGACAGGCTCGAAAGTCGCACCCCATGCCGACTCGATCGTGAAGTCGTCCGCCGCCGGAGCATCTGCCGCCGGCCGTCGCTCCTCGATGTCGGGGAACCGCAGAACGTCAACCTTGGCAATCATCTGTTGCTCCTTCGAGAGACTCCGCGAGCACTCTATCGTGGCTCACATACCGTGCCTGCAGAACCGCGCACTGCAATCCCCGTCACCGCCATTCGCCAGCTTCACCTTTTTGTAACGTGCAACAGCCCCGGACATCCTCAAAAGCTGATAGAAGTACCAATCATGAGTCCCGCATCCACCCGCCGTGTCCCCCTCTCCCTCACGGTGGGTGGCAGCCCACGCGACTGGGACGGAACCGCTGGAAGCGTTCGGATACCGTTCACGTACGGCGTCACGATTCGTCGCTGGAGAGTCCACTTCCAGAACGTGAACCCTCGCGAAGGGCGCCAAGGGCACGGGTCCGTACGCCTGAGCCAGATCGCAATCGGAGAATCCGGAGGCGGCGGCAAATGGGCCAACGCCCCGAGGGTCATCGCCGACCAGCTCCGGGGCATCCCCAAAGTCTCTCAATGGCAGCACACTCCGCTGCTGGCGGGGCGAGAGTACCTCCTGGCATACAGCTGGGTCAGCGACCACCCCACCCGCCGGGTCGTCGGTGGCGGCTGGATTGCCTCACACCCCACAGACAGCAACGCCACTCGCACACACCCGGACCCAACCGCTCGACGTCTGGATCGAGGCCGAAGTTCCTGCCAGCACCCCGGTCTTCGCCGTCTTCGGCGATTCTCTTTCCTCAGGGGTAGAGGCAACGATGCCGGTTCAGGATTCCTGGCCATCGATCTACGCCAAACGGATCTCCGCTCTTCCGATCCACTACACGGCTTCAGGCGACACCATGAAGAGCTGGTCGGACCCGAACCATTTCAAGTGGCGACGCTGGGAGCATCTGACCCGGCCGGATTTTGCGATTCACGCGATGGGGTTCAACGACATCGGCAATGGTGCCGACTCCTGGGAGCTGCAGGCTCGTCACCTGGACACTATGGAGATCGTGCGCGATCGGCTCACTGATCAGGTGATGCTTGCCGCGATCACTCCGAACACTGAGGCCAGCGATGAGCGCCTGGGAGTTCGTCGCTCCTATAATCATTGGCTCGCCGAGAGGAGGGCGCCGTTCATCCAGTTCCATATGGAGGTTTCCCATGATGACAGAATCCTCGATGCGGCTTTCGACGTGGATGGCTCCCATCTCAACACGGAAGGCTACCGCCGCATGGCATCCACCGTCCCGAGCATCCCCGACACCCGCTGCTGCGCGCCGCACCGACCAGAAGTCACTCGAGGCCTCGTCGGCGCGTGTCCGGATGGAGCCGATCTCTCTCACGCAGCCGCTAGGCATCCGCACAGAGACCACGACGTCGCGCTCATGCAGGATTCCCTTCGCCGTGCCACGTGGGGTGCACCGATGGCGGGTGGTCATCCGCAATATCAACTATCGCGCAAACCAGGCGTACAGCGGCCAGGTGAACCTACGGTTCATCGGTTACGGCACCCCTGCTCGCGACGCAGACGGGGCACTCACCTCCAGTTTCACCGCAGCTCCTCGCGTGATCGCACGAGACACCCTCGTCAAGGATCTCTCCGACGGCTGGGCGGGCCCCTGGATCAGTGAGCAACTCAAGCCGGGCGAGGATTACATGTTCGCCCTGGGATATCTGACCAACGGCACTCCAGTGACGCGCAGCATGGGAGCAGGGTGGCTGACCTCATATTCACCCAGCAACGCCGAGCTGGCGGACGACAGCTCCGCGCTTCCGACCAACAGGATCCCGTTCGATATTCGTATCGAAGTGGATTCGAGCACTGCGCCCACCGAGCCCTATACGACGGATGTCGTGATCGGGGATTCCATCAGCGCGGCATCTGATGCCACGTTCCCCATCCTCGAAGCGCCCGCTGCCGTCGCAAATCGACTGCGCGACGTATACACGCGTCTGCACACTCACGGCGGCACTGCCCTCAACGAGTGGATCGGCCCAGCATGGGGAAATCCCTACTCCGCCAAGTGGCAGGAAGTGGTCCGGTACGGCACCGCAGATCGAGCACTCCTCGCACTGGGCAACAACGACATCCACGCAAGCGATGATCTTGACTCCCTCCAGACGAACTATCTCGCCCTGGTGCAGCTCGTCAGAGACCGGGTTGCCGAGTCAGTCATCGCCTGCACGGTGACCCCGCGTGCTGCCTGGGTCGGGACGACCCGGGAAGCCACGCGTCAAAAATTCAACAACTGGCTGCGTTCGCTGCCGACCGGAGTCGACGGCGTCGTGGACATGGCCAGGGCAGTCGAGGCTCCAGACGGAGCCGGGCCCCACCCGCAACTCGTTTCCCCCGACGGGATCCACTTCAATTCCCTGGGATCAGCCGCTATGGCAGCAACTTTCTAGACTCTGCCGATCCGCAAGAACGTGCCGTGCACTCAGTGGACCGTCATGCATAGCGCCACATCGCTCTTCAGGTCTCGTCGTGTCAGTGACGGCTGGGGCGAGAGACTCTGGCCACAGGCGGAACAGGCTCTCCCCTACAGGTCCGCAACCACTTACTAGTCTCGGGTCGGACGATCGAAGAGTTCTCAAGCTCAGAAGGGGCCACCAGTGGACGATGAGCGCCGGCAGTGGCCACGCCGTCTCCCCTCTCGCCGTGCTCTCCTGACCGCTGGCGCGGTGGTCGGCGGAGGCGCTATCGCTGGCACCGCCGTCTCCCGTATGCAAAGCCAGCGCAGCCAGGACGACTCCTCGACACCGGCGGCCACTGCACCATCGACCGCCACCGCCACTCCTTGGGCACCGCGTGACGAGCGCTTCCTGGCAACGCTGCAGGAGTCAAAGGGAGCTCTGTCGATTGCGCGAGAGTACCGTGGCGCGTTCCCTTCGCTGAAGGTCCGTGATGTACTCCCACTGAGCGGGCTTGGTCAGGCAGACGCGCCTTGGACTGCCGCTTCCATCATCGGGCCGTCACATCAGCTCCAGATCACTCGCTCCGGTGAGTCCTCGCCGCATCTCCTGCTGGACATCCCGTTGGACCCACCTGCAGAGATCTTGTCGATGGCGTGGGACCCGGCGGCACGCACGCTGTATCTCTCGGCGCGCGGAACGCTCTGGGCCTGGAGATACTCGGCACCGAAAACGATCGAACCTCTCGTCGACATCCCTGGAGCGACGGCGCTGTATGAACTCCTGATCGATCCTCAGGGACTGATCTGGGGCGGGACGTTCCCCTTGGGAGCGGTCTTCTCAGTCGACCCAGCCACGAAGTCCGTCCACGTCTCCTCGCAATTCGCCAGCGACGCCGAGTACGTCAGGCGGCTGACGATGGATACCAAGGGGCAGCTGTGGGCGGGCACTGGCGCCCTCAATCCCAGAATCTTCATGTTCCCCCGCACGGCTACCGCGTCGAGAATCGAGATACCGCTCCCAGAGCCGCTCAAGAGCGGGTTCATCACGGCAATCCGTGCTGGAACATCCAAGGTGCGCGTGACCACGGACGGCTGGCCTGACGTCTTCGAGCTGGATTCGAACTCCCGAACCTGGACTCGCAAGTTCAGAGCCTCTGGCTGGGTCCGTACACCGTCGTCCACCATCCTCCACGACGACACCTACTACATGGTTCAGGGCACCGATTTGATCGCTTACCGCGGCAATGGCACCGCCAAGGTTGCCGAAGTCGCCACCGACGTTGGTGCGACGCTGCACCTCTCCGATTCGGGACCCCTCCTCTCCGCGGCAACACCCGACGGATTCTCGCTCTCACCGTTACCGGAGGCTTCGGAACGCGGCGAGCAGCCGGCCGAGGTGAGTCTCGAGCCCGGGCTGTTCAAGGTGCAGAGCATCCTCGCGCCCACGGACTCCACCCTCTACGTCGGCGGGTTCATGGGGACCGGGATCGCCGGGATCGATCCCGATTCGGATGCGCGATGGCACTCCCCTGATGCTCTCGACATCGTCCATCAGGTCGAGAACATGATCAGCGTCGGAGCTGATCGTCTTTACCTCGGAACTTATAGCTGGGCCGATGTCATCAGCTGCGACACCAGCCGTCGGGACGACGTCTCGAGCTACAAGCGGATAGCCCGGTTCAGCACCAATTACAACCAGTCCCGGCCCTTCGGGCTGGCGACGAACTCGAGCAGCCTGTTCGTCGGGACCGTTCCGAACTACGGGCGTTCCGGGGAATCCTCGCGAAGATCGACACCCAGTCGAACACCCCCGAGTGGGTGCTCGACGGAGGCGGCAAGGGGATCGTCGAAGGACACTCGATCATCGGACTCGTGGCGGATGACGAACACGTCTACGGAACGACGTCGGTGCGGAACGGATCTGGCCTGGACGACACGGCCGGTCCTGCCCAGATCTTCATGCTGGACATCG
Source organism: Brachybacterium sp. Z12 (assembly GCF_014400405.1). Lineage (GTDB taxonomy): Bacteria > Actinomycetota > Actinomycetes > Actinomycetales > Dermabacteraceae > Brachybacterium. Next base: position 3,113,364 of record NZ_CP060496.1, read on the forward strand.
CCACCAAGAAGAAGATCTGGCAGACATCGCCGATCCCCAGCACGGGCGCGCTCTACACGCCGAAGCTCGTCGCCGGCTGGCTACTCATCGCTGACCTGGAAGGCATCAATATCATCGACCCTCGCACCGGCCTGCTCGAAGCGAAACATCAGATCAGCCCTGTTCTGAACTCTTCACAGCGCCCCGGCTGGAACTCGGCTTCTCTCGAAATCATCGGCAACGGGCGCCAGGTCGCGCACTGCGCTGGTGGGACCGTCACGATCGCGGACTTCCTCACGGCTGCGAGCTCACGGGTGGAACCCGATGGCGAGCAGGATGACAGGTTCGGGCCCAGGATCGCAGCGTCTCCTACCGGGCGCCTCTTCGCTGCACGGGCACCGACGTAGTAGAGATCGGACTGCAGAGATGAGACACCCACATGTCCGTGCACAAGTCCCGGTCACCTCGAACATACCGTTCGGGAGGCGGAGCGAGTTCCTCGGTGACGACATCGTCGCGGCTGCCATGATCGTCCACCACGTCCACCACGCCAAGGTCCTCACACGCTCCGGCGACTCCAAACGCACCCAAACCTGCCGCGCGCTACTGAAGGCCACCACGAACGACACGAGGTAGACGAACACACCCCGACTGAGGGGTCAAGATTCAGAAGTCGACACGGGCTCAGTTTTCACCCGGCGGCGACACACCCCGGTGGTCGCGGTAATCGGCGACTCCCTCTCGGTGGGGTCCGCATCCGTCCTCCCCGTCCACGACTCAGCACTGTCCCAGCACATGCGGGCATGGGGCGGTCGGGACTGATGCACGAGTTGGTGTCAGCTGCGGTTAGGCCGCCAGGCTGACGGTCGGGTTCATGATGGTCTCGTATTCGATGGGGGCCAATCGGCCGAGGCGGGCCTGTCGGCGGCGTCGGTGGTAGGTCCTCTCGATCCAGGTGATGATTGCGATCCGCAGTTCGTCTCGGGTCCGCCAGCGTTTGCGGTCCAGGACGTTCTTCTGGAGCAGCGCGAAGAAGGACTCCATCGCAGCGTTGTTCCCGGCCGCACCGACCTGTCCCATCGATCCGATGAGGTGATGACGGTTCAAGGCGTGCACGAACTTCCGTGACCGGAATTGCGATCCTCGGTCCGAATGCACGATGCATCCGGCCGCGCCTCGGCGTCGCGAAGTAGCGTTGTCCAGGGCGTTCACCGCGAGACGGGCCTTCATCCGGGAGTCCATGGAGTAACCAACGATCCGGCCCGAAAACACGTCCTTGATGGCGCAGAGGTAGAGCTTTCCCTCATCGGTCCAGTGCTCAGTGATGTCGGTCAGCCACAGCTCGTTGACGTCGTCGGCTGAGAAGTCGCGCTGGACGAGATCGTCATGGACTGGCGGGCCGGGGCGCTTCCCGTTCTTGCCGCGCTTCTTCCCGAAGACGGACCGCCACTGGTTGTCCCGGCAGATCCTCCACGCGGTCCGTTCGCACATAGGTTGCCCGTTGACTCCCGCTTCGCCGGCGAGGAACCGGTAGCCATACTCGGGGTCGTCGCGGTGCGCGTCGAGCAGGGAGTTAGCGCGATACGCCTCGATCAGCTCGGCTGCGGTGACCTGCTGGTGCCGCCAGCGGTAGTAGGGCTGGCTAGAGAGCTTCAGGACCCGCAGGGACACCGCGACGGGGATACCGTCAGCGGCGAGCTCGCTCACGAGCGGGTACCACCTTTTCCCGGCAGGTTCGCCTGGGAGAGATAGGCAGCAGCACGACGCAGGACCTCGTTCTCCTGCTCGAGCAGCCGATTTCGTCGACGTAGATCGCGCAGTTCGGTCGAATCTTCCCGGGTCTTCCCGGGCCGGGCGCCGTCTTCGACATCGGCTTGGCGCATCCAATTCGTCAGGCACGACTCGGAGATCCCGAAGTCCTTCGCGATCACAGAGAGCTTCTGTCCAGGCTCACGGTTCCTCGCGACGCGGATGACGTCGTCCCGGAACTCCTGGGGGTAGGGAGCGGGCATGGTGCACATCCTTCCCTGCAGCGCCGCGGAGCGCCACAGTTCATGTGACACCTACTCGTGCATCAGTCCCATGACCGATGACGAGCTTGACGGTCTGCGGCGTGCCGTCCTCGACGAGCAGGAGCGGCGCGTGAAGGTCGCGCAACTTCCCGGTGAACTCGCCGCGATGGCTCGCGATGCTGTCGCGGCGGGCTGCGACCCCGAAACCCTGCGGGAGCGTGTCGATGACGCGCTCACCCCCGAACAGGCCGCAGCGCTCGACGCCTGACCGTCCCTCCCCGGCCTCATCCGGGGCTCACCGACGACGTCGCCTCCACCACCTAACCCCTGGCTCCCCAGAACTCACACTAGACGGCGGGGCCTCGGGCTCCCGCGTGCGGTCGAGAGCCTCACGAACGATCGCGGTAGCAACATCCTTGACCAGGACCTGGTGCCCTCGCGCCTGGGCGGTGATCACGACCTCCGCTCGCGAGTGACTGTAAAGCTCGTGTTCCCGAACCTGGCTGACAAGTTCGAGCTGATCCTGGAAGGACTTGTCGAGCTCGTTCGTCAGGATCGTGAACGAGGGGATGTGGCCCTCGTAGAGGAACCGTTCCCAGACATCAACGCGCTCTGGGTGCTGTGCACGCAGCTCCATGATCGAGCCCTGCAGTACATGCTCCTCGACCCTCTTGATCGCACCGGGGAACCAGTTCTGGAAGTCGATTTGCGGAACCTCGACAACGGCATGACAGCGCGTAACTGAGGCGGCGCATAGTGCTGCGAACCCGCCGAGTGACGAGCCGTAGTAGATGACGCGATCTAACGGGATGCCGCGATGTTCGGCCTCGACAGCGACCACTTCAGCAACCGCGTGGATCGTGTCGTGCGTCGCGTCAAGGTACCAGGCCCCGTCGAGGGCAGGGTTGTCACGCAGCGCAGGATCAGCTATTGCGAGGACGTGGCTGTCTGGCCATGACATCGCCCAAGACCAACGATGGAAGGCCGGGAACTGGCGGTCTTCCCGTCCGGGGACGACTGCATTCGACATCAAAACGACCATTCCGTCGGATTGGTCGTTCATCGACAGGTAGTCGATATAGAGTCCAGCAGTCGTAGTTCTCGTTGCGAACGGCAAATGTGGCTGATCTGTCACCCCCGAAATATTACCCGGCCTCGCAGTTTCGGGGCCTCGCGTCAAGCCCGGGAGGTGAGGACGAGCTCGTCGATCCTGACACGTGTCTCGGGCCGGTGCCAGCGCCGCGCCGTCGCACCAGTGAGCGTGACCCCGTCGGGCAGCGTGAACGTCAGGCGTGTGTCGAAGCGGCCCGGCTCGGTGCGGAGGTACTTGTAGTACCCGGCGCGCGGCGAGTAGGACAGCCCGAGTTCACGGAGCTCATCGGCTCGCTCGGGGCCCACCGGGTTCTCGTCCTGGTCGCGCAGCTCGAGCGAGAGCAGCACGTTCCGACGCACCGCGGCCGGGTCCGGCCGAACCTTGGCTATCAGCTCGACCTCACCATGGATGGGGTCAACCTCGACGGGGAGCCCTTCCGGCGGCACGATCGTCGGATCACTCACAAGGACCTGTAGCGTCTCGCCAGGCTCGAGCCCTGAATGGATCCGGTCCTGGAGGACCGGGAAGTACTCGGACACCTCGGCCTTGTCCGATGCGGCGGGGCGCTCCTCCATGAAGGTGACCAGGTTCTTGAGCCGCTGTTCCTCGCTGAGGTGCTGGCTCCGGACGTTGGTGTCCTGCTCGATGTGGCGCACCCAGATGTAACCGGGCTTGCGGGAATCGAGGATCACTGGGGCCGCGCGGTCGGAGTAGTTGTGCGCCGCGGCCGGCGGGGAGTCAATGCTCCCGTCCTCGTACTTGCGGTGGATGGAGAGGAGCCCGATCGCGATCATCGGCACGTAGGCGCGGCGGGTGAAGTACAGGCCACCGTCGCGGTAGATGGCGGTGAGCCCCGCGGCGAGGGACACGAGCATCCCGGTGAACGCCTCTGTGAGATACGGGGTGACGCGGTCGAAGTAGTCGGTCGGCAGGATGTCGTCGTCATCGAGCCGGTACGAGCCGACCATCCCCGCCTGGGCGTAGGACATCGGGTCGACGTGCGGAGAACGGAGGGCGACCTTGTCCAGCACGAGCCACGGGTACTTGTGTGCGGCGGCCTCGAGCTGCCGCTGATAGGGCAGAGGCAGGAGCGTCGAGTAGGAGACGACGTGCCGCAGCTCGTAGTTGCGCGCCGCGAGGTCGAGCTGAGGGAGCGCCATCGACAGGAAGATGTCCATCCTCGGGTCAAGCCGTTCGGCTGAGAAGAGATAGTCCCGATACTCGTCCTGGGTGGCGAACCGGTTGGATGCGTGCCAGGCGGTGGAGCCGGGCTGGTACAGGCTGAATCGGGTGTGCCCAATGAACATTCTTCGGCCCTCGCAGGTCGTCAATCTGAGATGAGCGCGCTGGTACGGCCCGCTACCCAACGTATAGGCACGGTGCGACCTTCTGGGCAGCTGTTACGCGATTGCCATGTGATCTTCAAACTTCCCTCGGCCCTGCTCACCAGCGGGGCCGCCCCTATGTCCGCATGCCAAGGGAGCGTGGGCCGCCGCAAGTCGGGAGCAGCAGTGGCGTGCGCTACGGCGAGGTGATGCTGGCAAGGGTTCCAAGACACACGACCCAGACACCAAGCGTCTGCAGGCCTTGGATGAGAACGTCGAGCGACCAACCGTCGCGAGAGATCGCCTTCACGAAGTTGATGAATGTCCCCACACCGCCGACCAGCGTGCCTATGAAGACCGTCGTCGCAAAAATCGCTTCCGGCTTCCCCCACTTCGAGACCGCTGGCAGCGCCACTCCGAGCGCGATCAGGAGAATCACCGCTCCGTAGAGGGTCAGCGCAACGCCTGGCGAATGTCGGTCGAAAGCGGTGGGACCCGTGCCGCGTGGGGGCGTCTGGCCGGTACCCGTTCCGGATGCGTCGGCTGTCTGCGGAGTGGTCAATTTGTCGGTCATAAGCAGAACCTATATCGGCCCCGTCATCCGTCGGGGCTTTCTCCATGCCCGCACACCGGGGGCGAAGGTCGATCTGCGCATCACAACGAAGTTCCTGCGGAAGTACTCGACGTTCTCGCTGCTGGTGATCGACGAGTGGCTGCTGGACCATCCTGACGAGGCCATGCGTTCGATGCTGCTGGAGTTGCTCGAACTCCGCTACGACACCGGCTCGACGGTGTTCTGCACGCAGTACGCCAAGAAGGACTGGCATCCACGACTCGGCGGAGGGGGGTCCACGCCGATGCGATCATGGACCGCATCGTCCACAACACCATCTGGGTCGACACCGGCACCCGGAACATGCGCCAGCACGCCGCGATGACCCAGTGACGTGATGCCGGCGCGGGCCCAGTGGTCCCCACCGCGACGGCTACTGGCCCCCGCCGGCACGATCGATGGTCCCCGAAGGCACGATTCAGCGGCCCCCAAGCCTACGAATATTCAGTGTCCGCTCATCATCGAGGACCTTGACGACTATCCCCAGCTACATCACACCACCGGCGCGCCCTCACTTTTCTCTAAAGAGCCGCATTGAGCCTGTCCCGTCCGGCACTCATCAGCGCCACCAGCTCGGCTTCGGTATGGGCGGAGCCGAGGTGCTCAAGGACCACGTCCCGGCGATCCTTCCCCTCGGCGATCCACGCGGCCGTCGCTCCCGAAGCCGTCTTCACCTTCCGCAGGATCACCACACTATTAGTGTGTCATCCACACACTCCTCCAGTGCCCTCACCAGGGGAAACACCCTCCAGAAGAGCGCTCAGCGCGAAGAGAGGTCCAACTCAGGCAGCGTCGCCCTCGGAATCCGAAACTTCGAGCACTACCGCCCCCACATGCTCCTCATCACCGGCAGAGTTGACGCTTCGCCCTGCTCTTAACTCTGAAGAGTCCTAGGTGATGTCATAGCGTCGTAGCAACACTCCCGGTTGATGGGGGCTCGAGGCGAGGAGGCCTGGGATGGTGCGGCGGCGGCTCACGTTCGCGGAGCGGATGGAGATCTCGACGGGATCGAAGGCCGGGTGGGGAGTCCGTCGAATCGCTTCTCATCTGGGTAGATGCCCTTCGGTGGTCTCCAGGGAACTACGACGGAACTCGACGAAGACTCGTGGCTATCAAGCCGTGACCGCGGACGTGAAAGCGCAACGCCAGCGCTCGCGTCCACAGGTCCGGAAAGTCGCGAAGGATCCGGTGCTCGAGGCCCGGGTGAGCGCCGACCTCGCGGCGTCATGGACGCCGAACGAGATCGCGGGCCGCTTGCGTCTGGAGGCCGCAGACCCGACCGTTGAACGCATGGCGAACTCTCCCGACGCTCAGGGCCGCACCGTCAGCGGAGAAGCGATCTACCAGTACATCTACGCGATCCCCGCGGAGAACTCGCGGGGCGCGGGATCTTCCTGCAGTCCAAGCGGACCAAGCGCCGGCCCCGCACCACCGGCCGGACCCGGGGCGGGCCGATCGTGGGGATGGTCCCGATCGCGGAACGGGGCGAGGACGCAGCGAAGCGGCGGGTGCCGGGGCACTGGGAGGGCGATCTGATCATTGGGAAGAACGGCAGCTCGTGCGCCGCGACCCTGGTGGAGCGGATGAGCGGGTTCACCGGCCTGCTCGCCCTGCCCTCTATGCCGAGGGCACGGCGGACGCGGTCATCGAGTATTTCACCGAGCTGCCCAGGATGATGCAGGCCTCGCTGGCGTGGGACCAGGGCTCCGAGATGGCGCAGCACGCGAAAGTTTCCCTGGGCACGGACATGCCGGTCTACTTCGCTGACCCTCACTCGCCGTGGCAGCGGCCGTCCAACGAGAACACGAACCGGCTCTACCGGGAGTACCTCCCCAAGGGCACCGTGATCCCCGACCACCAGCCCTACCTCACCACCATCGCCGAAGAGATCAACAACCGACCTCGTCGCCGACTCGGCTTCCTGACCCCGACAGAATCCTTCGCACGACTACTTGTCGGCGAACCCCATGTTGCTTCCACGATTTGACACCACCGGGCCGTCACGGCCAGACGCCAGCCGAACCAACGGTTCCGCCGTGAATCGGCCAAGATCCACTCTGGGGATCGACCACCTTCGAGGCAGACCACGGAGGCCGAAGCGGCCAGCCTGCTAAGTCGGTCATGAACACCCCGTATGCAAGATCAACGTAGGATTAGATCGCGAGCTCAGGCGACTGCGCTCCGGTTCCCCGTCCGACCCAAGGAGAGTAGTCGAGTGAGACATCCCGAACGAGTCAGATTCTCGTGGCATCCCTCTGAGCCTGTAAGATCTTTCGAATGTGCAGTTGTCACAGATTCTGATGACCTCGCGGCGCAGACATATGCGGTCTCACTTTCCGTCCGCGACGCCGCAGGGGACGATATCGCCCCCAAAAAAGGGCCATGGCTTTACTCGAATTCTCTCGAACGATTCTTCCAGTACAACCAGGCCACTGAGGACGAGCCGACGTTCCGACTTGAGACTTGGATAAGCGAGATTGTCATCGACGCTGTACATGTCGAGGTTATAGCGTGGAAGAAAGACCGGGAAGCGCCTTCAGTACTAGGAATGGCTTTCAGCCCGACTGCGGACGAGCCTCCAGGGGCCCGAAGCTGGGTTATTTGCCCACCGATGGGTGAAGCTGCATGACCTTCGAGAGCAAGCTTCCCCCAAGGTGTCCGTGGTCATCGGATTTAAAGACTGGGGAATCGAGCGCCTAGAGCTCTCGATCCGTTCAATTCACCTCTCCCTCGGGGACGTACCTCACGAGGTGATCGTCTCCGACTACAACAGCAGCGACCGTGCATCCGTCGCCGATACAGCACGACGGGTTAACGCACATCACGAGATCGTCGAGACCGACGGCGAGTGGTCGCGATCAAGGGCGCTGAACGCCGGAGTGCGCGCATCACGTGGCGAGTACATACTCGCAACGGATGCCGACATGGTCTTCTCGCCGGGAGCATTGCGTCGGGTGGTCGACCAGCTCGACCAGCACCCCATGGAGATTGTCATCCTTCAGTGCAGAGATCTGCCCACGGGCTATTCTCACGAAGTGATCTCGCGCGAAGGATTCGATTGGGACAAATTCTCCGCCATCGCGCAGATCAGGCCCCGATGGGGCATGGGGGCTGGTCGGGGTCCAGCGCAACGTCTGGAATCGTCTTCGCGGCTGGGACGAGCGCATGCACACGTACGGTGGAGAAGATATCGATTTCGGCAAGCGTGCGCAGATGTACGGGGCGCGCATCGACTGGCTCGACGAGCCCGGCGTTGCCATGTACCACGTATGGCATCCGTCTTCTGGTGCGAGCGCGTCCAGATCACCGAAAGCCGTGGCTGCAATCACCGAGAATCGTCGCATCCACACGGAGGACAAGACATTCGCTCGAAATCGGGTCGGGGCGAGGTATCTCCCCACCGACTTGCCACCTCTCGTATCGATTCTCTTCGACGCCAGTGACGCAGACGCACGATGCATGCAGACCTTAAGCTCGATTCTCGGGCAGACCATTCAGGAAATCGAGATCCTGGTGACCGACCACAGCTTGCTCGACGAGCGAGATCCCAGGATAAAGATCACGGAAGCCGACGTCGCCCCCGAAGGAACCTTCGTTGCGACCGCTCGCCCTGGTGAGATCTGGGCTGACGACTTTTTGGAACGGCTGCTCGATGTATGGAAGCCTGGGGTGGGGCTCCTCTCAACTTCAGCCGCCGAACTTCTACTGGATGATGCTGGCACACCAGTGACACCGCTACGACCTGTGAAGAGCGGAGCACCATGTCCGCGGTCGACCCTCGTTCGGACGGAATTGGTCCATTCTTGGCCCCGTGCGACAGCCCCAGGTTGGGTCGAGACGCTTCGCCACGTCGTAGCTGCTGCCGGCGCGGATTGGGTGGTCCGGCCAGAGGTGCTTCACGCCACTGTTCGCACACTGGCTGACGAAGAGGCCTCAAAAAGCGAACAGGAGTCGTGCGACTCTCTGCTGCTGGGAACAATGGAGCGTTGCGGGATTGCAGTGCCGAAAATTCCGGAACCGGTGTCCCGGGGCCTAGGCATCCGCGCAAATGCCGCTCTCTATGGCAGGCGAATCGCCTTACACGTGGAGACAATTGGATCGTCAGAGATTACCGATTCGCTCGGGCTCGTAGGGGACGACTCCTGGGAATCGTCGATGATCTGCACGCGTGCGGGCGCAGTTCTTCGTCGGGAACACCTCTGGACAGGGACCGACCTCCGGTACGCACTCCGTGCTGAATCCGAGCTCAAGGCCATGGGCGCCGAGGTGTCGATGAGCTACGCGGAGAACGCGCCGGTGCTGGACTCCCCAACCAGTCCCGCACTCCTGCTCGCACGTGCAGGAGAAGAAGCGTACGGTGACCGTCACCGCGACAGTCTCTGGCTCGCCGTGTGCGTGAGGGACCATGATTTCGAGACTACGCAACAAAAGCTGATGACTAAACCATCGGTGACAGTCGTGCTAGATCGAGTCGTCGTCGGCCCGGACGGGTCTACGCTCTGGCTTTTGGCGAGGTGCAGGGACAACGGCCTCTCCACCGCCTGGAAGACCGCCTCCGCACTTACCTCACACGGAAGCGTCTTCGTGGTCGAGGTCCCTGCGGAACGAAAAGCCGCCGAGGAGACACAATGAAGTTCACGATTCAGAATCAAGAGACGTCGACGTGGACTGAAATCTCTGCTGAGCGCACAGACTTCGACGGCTACCCGCCAATACCTCGCTTTCGCGTGAACTGGCCGACCGAGATTAGAAGCGTCGATCGATCTGCAGTCGCGACGTCTATCATCTTTGCGCCCTGGATCGCCGGGCGTAGCGACTATGAGAAGCCTATCTCTGCTCTGACGGCACAGCGCCTGCTCGAGTGGTTCCAACTACGTAATATTTGGACAGCGCCGGGCCCGGTCCGTACGGGCGGCTTACCTCTCCCCAGAGGCCATGAGCGCCTGCACCTCAGCGGAGACAGCAAGCCCATAGGTGAAATGTCCCTGGCAATCTTGCCCTCCGACTCTGGGAGCGGACGAATCGGTAACAGCGTCCATGTCGCTACGAATGCTGGCGTTCTCATGGATTTGGCACCCCGTCGAACCGACGCCCTGCTGATCCGGCTGGGCACGGCCGCGCTCCTCGCGGAGTCGCTTCAAGTCAACGAGATCATCGACCCCGAGTTTGCGGCTGAGGAACCAGAGGAGTTCCATCGAGCAGCTAGGCTTCTCGAGTGCACCGCGCTTGGACTTCGCAGTGCCTGAACCGGTACCCAATCGCTTGGTCGTCGCCTTCAACTTCCCGCCGTTCAACGACGGAAGCGCTGTCACCGTCGCGAAACGCATCATCGAGGTCGGCGAGCGTGTAGACGTAATTTCGGCGGATCTATCACGTGTCCGTTCCGTGGACCCCTCCCTTTCGGAGCTCGTCCACCCACTGGTCAACAGCATTCAACACCTCTCTGTCCCCATCAAGTTTGCAGACGAGACAAGCGTCCGCCCCTTTGTCACGAAGGGAATAAGTTCGCTACGAAGCAGGGCAAGAAATCCCTATACTTCGGTGTACTCGCGATCAATGTGGCCACACTCCCATTTTCTAGCGGCGCATACACGGACGAGTGGACTCGCCTTGGAGTGGGTCGCAGAATTTTCTGACCCGATACTCTGGCACGCAGATGCCACGCCTCGCCCGTCCAGCCGCGTAACACTTGACAATCATTCAGCAAAGATCCTCAGATCTGTGGGCGCTCAAGGTCAGCGGCTCCTCCAAGAGCGAGACTCGATCCTCGAGTGGGCACAATTCGTGCCCTTCTTGTTGGCTGACGAACTCGTTTTTACGAACAGCCAACAGCAGGAAATCATGATTGCGGACGCTCCTCTCTGGGCGCGAAAGTCCATTCAGGAGAGGTCACGCATCTCCCCTCACCCAACACTCCCTCGGCCTTATTACGAGACGGGCCCTGAAGCGCTACCCCAACCATCTTCGGACGGTTTTCGAATCGGCTACTTCGGCAACTTCTATCCGAACAGGGGTGGCGGCGAATTCCTAGAAGCGCTAAGCACGCTTGACCAGGATATCCGCCGGCGTATCCATCTGGACGTTTACACGAGCGACGCGTCTCCTCTACTCAAGGCCGCTCGGTCGCTAAAACTAGAGAGCCATGTCGACACGCGCCCGGCACTTCCGTTCAGCGCTTTCCTTCGCACTTCAGATACGTACGACGCGCTTCTCGTCAACGACATCGCCACATCGCCATTCGGCATCCCGTCACCCTTTTTGCCCTCGAAGTATTCGGACTACTCTGGCAGCTCGGCGCCCATCATGGCCATCGCCCTCGAAGGCAGTCCATTGGACATCCGCCCAGCTGCCTTCAAAGCCCGAACCGGAGATATTGACTCCATCCGCAGAATGCTTGTAGGGGCAGCTAGCTCTTCATAGACTCGGCGAAAAGGCTCGAGTCAGCATCCCGTTCTACACTCCAACGATCGGCAGGAAAATATGTACGCAGTGATGACCTGGGGCGAAAAAATGCCCACCACTTTTCCGCAAGAAACGCCCCAGAACTCAGGCAACATGGTTCACGCTCAAGCGCCATTCAAGATGTTCCCAAATTCCGTCGGCATGGATTACGGATACGGGGCCGAAGGTTACAAGTCTTTCGCGGAATTCGTCAATGACCGCTGCGAGGCGGTAATCATACCCTTCGCTAACACCCTTCGCACCGACCCCGCGCACGACGAGCGAGGCTTCTCCGTAGCGAAATCTCTGGACCAATTCACAGTTCCAGTGATTCCGTTCGGCCTCGGCGCTCAGGCTTCTGACTCAAACATCGATTCCGTTAACCTCGGCCCGGGGATGACATCCCTAGTGAGACGCCTCTCCGAGTCAACTCCTGCGGTCAGTGTTCGAGGCGAGTTCACGTACAATATTTTCAAGAAATATGGCAGCGTTGACAACGTGCACATTACCGGATGCCCGTCATTCTTTTCCCACCCGGAAGCTTTTGGACACCTGCGAGAGCGGATCAACAACGGGCCTACGTACGAAAATCTTAGTTTCGCAGGCAGTCTGCACCATCTCAAGGACCCGAAAGAGCAGCTCTACAGGGCGATCAGGCAAGACCTTTTTCTTGTGGAGCCGGTCAACGCAAAACTTCACCAATACTACGTCGATTCCATCGCCCACGGGGCAGAAGCAGAGTTGCCCTACTTCCTCAAGGGATTCTTGGCAGATCCGGAATGGAACACGTCAAGGCTCGCTGAGTACATCGCTCGACGATACAGGCTATTTCGCGATCTCGACTCGTGGATAGCCTTCAACCGCGAGTCGTCGGACGGTGCGATCGGCACCAGATTCCACGTGAACATGGCCAGCCTGATCAGTGGGCTCCCCGCCGTATGGGTAATTCACGATTCGCGTACGGAAGAGCTCTGCGACAAACTCTCGTTGCCCCACGTTTCGGTAGAGGAGACCCTACAGAAGCCATACCGCGAGATCATGGCTGAAGCGGACTACTCTTCAATGTTCCGCGATCTGCGGGAGAACTTCGACACTTTCAACTCGTTCTTACGTGCCTCGAGTCTTCCTGAGGTCGCTGCACCGACTCTGGACTGAAGCGCCGCCAGGACCGAGAAACTACGAGCGATGAGGCGTTCGTCCAGCGCAGGGGGCGAACGCTTCATCCCTCATCGGCAAGAGTATCTCTCCGTCGCACGAGCGAGTCTTACCTCAAGCACCGAAGTCAACGGGGCGCCCGGCGCCGGAGAACTTCCACTTGATCGCCCCGAGGGTGCGCTTTGCGGCGGCGCCGTCACCGTACGGATTCACGGCGTTCGCCATGCCTGCGTATGCCTCCTCCGAGTCGAGCAGCAGCGACACCTCGTCGACAAGTCGCTGCTTGTTCGTCCCGATGAGCTTCACCGTGCCAGCGACGACAGCCTCCGGGCGTTCCGTGTTTTCGCGCATCACGAGCACGGGCTTGCCCAGACTCGGTGCCTCCTCCTGCACGCCGCCGGAGTCGGTGAGCACCACGTCCGCAAGGCTAAGCACCTGGGTGAACTCGGCGTAGGCGAGCGGTTCGATGAGGTAGACGTTGTCGAGGTCCTCCACTGCCGGGCGGATCGCGGCACGGACTTTCGGGTTCTTGTGGATGGGGAACACCACGGCTAGGTCCGGGTACTTCCGGGCGAGTTCGGCGACTGCCTGGCCGATGTCCTCCATGGCGGAACCGAGGTTCTCACGACGGTGGGCGGTGACCAGCAGAACCCGCCCGGCCGTACCGGTTTCCTTCGCAGCGCGGAGGTCCTCGAGGCGCGGATCCTGGAAGGGGACGCGGAGGTTCTCGGTGGCGAACATGAGGGTGTCGATCACAGAATTGCCCGTGACGACGATGTCGTTCTCGCTGATGTCTTCCCGCGTGAGGTTACCCCTGCTGGTCGTCGTCGGGGCGAGGTGCAGGGCGGCGATCTGGCTGGTGAGCTTACGGTTCGCCTCCTCTGGGAAGGGCGAGTTGATGTCACCGGAGCGCAGGCCTGCCTCCAGGTGGATCACGGGAATCTGACGGTTGAACGAGGCGATGGCCGCGCCCATTACAGTCGACGTATCACCTTGCACGACGACCGCGTCGGGCGCTTCATTCTCGAGGATCACGTCCACTCCAGCGATCACCTTCGCAACAATGGTGTTGAGCGATTGACCCGCACTCATGATGTTCATGTCGTGGTCCGGCACGATCTCGAACATGGTGTTGACCTGGTCGAGCATCTCGCGATGCTGTCCCGTCACCACGGTGATGCTCTCGAGTTCTGGATCGGCCTCGATCGCCTTGATGATCGGGGCGACCTTGATCGCCTCGGGGCGCGTGCCGTAGATGGTCATGATGCGGAGTGTCATGAGTGTCGTCCTCGTTGGTCGGTGGTGGAGATGGTGGCAGTGGCGGAAGGTGCAGGTCTGGTGGCGGCACGGCGTCCACGCGGTTGCAGTGTGCCGGGGAAACTCTGTGCGCGCATTTGTAGCTCGAAGATCGAGGTGAACGGGTCGGGCTCAAGCTCCGGGACGTTATCTGGTGCTACGGGAGCGTGATCTTCCGGGAGAGTGAGTGCGGAGGCTGCCCGCTGTGCCTCACCGTGCTCGATCGCTTCACGGAGAATGCCCATTGCCTCGTCCTCGCGGTCGCGTGCCATGCGATACGTGAAGGAGCGATACATGGCGGAGACCTCCTTCGTGTCCCCGTCCATCACGACCCGGCCCCTCTCCATCCAGATCACGCGGGAGCACACGTTCTCGATTGCACGCGGTGCATGGTTCACCATGAACACGGTGCCGGCATTCTCCAGCAGTTCGTCCATCTTGGACTTGGAGCGCTTGGAGAATGTCGCGTCACCAGTGGAGAGCGCCTCGTCGACCATCAGGATCTTGGGCTGCGCCATCACGGAGATCGCGAACTTGAGGCGAGACGACATGCCTGAGGAGTACGTCCGCATCGGCAGGTCAACGGCTTCCCCGAGTGCGGAGAGTTCCGCGGCGTGAGGTACCAGCTCCTCCGCCTTCTCCGGGGACATTCCGAGAGCCAGAAACCCGAGCTTGATGTTCTCGGCTCCGGTGAGGTCGCTCATCAGCGCGGCGCTCACGCCCAATAGCTGGGGCCGGGCGCTGGTATAGACCGCTCCAGCTGTGGGCGGCTCCACCCCCGCCAGCATCCGCAGCAAGGTGGACTTCCCCGAGCCGTTCCGGCCGATGATCCCCACGAACTCGCCCTCACGCACCAGCAGGTCCACTCCCCTCACGGCGGAGACAGAGACCATGGAGCGACGAGTGGAAAGTTTGCCGAGCAGGCCTGGCCGCGGAGCCCGATCGGTGCGCGGAACCTTGTAGCGCATGCGCACCCGATGAGCGACGACCGTCAGCGGGGACTCTTCCGGGGCGACCCACAACGTGTCGTGATGATCGTCGTCCTCGGTCGGAGCCGGATCAGCCGAGCTCTCGTCCATAGCTCTCCTCCGCTCGCCAGAAGTAGATGAACCCGATCACCAGTATCCCGACTGCCGACACGATCGAGATCGTCCATGCCCGCAGATCGGGAACCTGGCCGTCGAGCAGGACAGTGCGCATCATGTCGATGATCTGGTAGAGCGGGTTGAGGGTCACGATGCTGAGCGCCGTCTCATTGTCCACGAACCGTTCGATCGGGAACATGACGCCGGAGCCGTACATCAGGAATCGGCTTACCACCCCGAGCACATTGGCCATGTCAGGGACATGGAACCCGATCCGCGCGGTGATGAGCATGAGGCCCAGGTTGAGCACCGTCTGGATCAGGAAGATCGGAATGACCAGCACCCAGGAGATCTGCGGGAGAGCGAACGGAGGGATCACCATGATGGCGAAGCACATCACCATTATCGTGAAGACAGCGGTCATCGTCGCCTGCAGCACGGCCGAGATCGGAATCGACGCCCGCGGGAACGTGAAGGCCTTGATCATCGCCTTGTTGCTGCGCAGCAAGCTCGTTCCGGAGGTGATCGACGTCGCCGTCGAGCGGTACAGAAGGATTCCGATGATCAGGAAGGCGGGATAGTTCTCCATACCCCGACCGATCTTGAGCACGAGCCCGAAGATGACGAAATAGAACGCCGCATCGATGAGCGGGCGGAGGAAGAGCCACACGTTCCCCAGATGCATCCGGGAGTTCTGGGTCGAGGCACGGTGCCGCGAGTCGTACCAGATGAAGTGACGCCGCTGCCAGAGCTGTTGAATGTACTCCCCCAGGGGTGGGCGTACGCCGATCCGCGCGAGTCCGCTCGGATCGAGGTTCTTCGCCTCGAGCGCGCGTTTCACATCGGAGGTGCTCTTCACCTCATTCACCACTGCGGTTCTCCTCGACCTTCTGGTGCAACGCGTTCGTGTACACCTGCTCATATCGTCTCACCAATGCACTCCAGGTACGTTCTCGGGCCATGCGCTGACCCTCGACGGAGTGACGCACACGAAGTTCGCCGTCGGCCGCCAGACCGGCGATCTCCTCGGCGAGCTGCTCCGCAGAGCCGGCCTTGATGAGAGTCGCGTGGAGAGCACCGTCCGGTCCCGTGACGGTCTCCCGCAGGGCAGGCAGGTCGCTAAGTATCACCGGGCGTCCCAGGGCGAGCGCCTCGATCGGCTTCTGCGGAGTGACGGAGCGGGAGACTGCGCGGTCCAGGCGGGGCACGGTCACCACGTCGAGCGACTCGACCCAGCGTCGCGCCTCAGCGGCCGGAACGCGTCCAGGGAGGTGCACACGATCCTGGATCCCGAGCTCACGAGCGAGGTCGGCGAGGCCGGGGCGGCGACGCCGTCTCCGACGAGAACCACGTGAAGGCGCTCGCGAAGCTCGGGATCGGTTTCGGGGCTGTGCAGCAGCTGGCCAGCGGCGCGGAGCACGGTCTCGAAGCCTTCATAGTCCACCAAGGCGCTCACTGCGCCCACGGCAAACGCATCGTCAGGCAGATCCAGGCCCACACGACGTCGAGCTTCGCCAACCGGGAGGTGGTCCGTCAGCAGACTCTCGTCAACCCCATTGGGGACCAGAGTGATGCGCGCGGGGTCCACGCCGCGCTCGATGAGCTGCTCGGCCATCGTGGCGCTCAGCGTCACCACCGCCGAGGCTGAGGCCGCCAGCTCCCCTTCTCGCGCGCGCACCAGCCGTACCTTCTCCGAGGCCTCGGCCGCGGCGCGCGCCTGTTCAGTGTGGCGGGCTGCGATCCAGGTCTGCTCCATCAGCCCGCGAACCTCCAGCACCCATGGGATGCCGGTCGCCTCACTGACCGCCTGGGCCACCATCGCGTTGCGGTAGTCGGTGGTGGCATGGAGGACATGGGGGCGCAGCTCACGCACGATGTTGAGTGCGGCTACGACCTCCTGCTCGAGGCGCCGCTGGGGGTCGCACCGAGTGAGGTAGGCAGGGTGCGGCGGTACTCGACTCCGTCAATAGTGTCGGAGCCCCCGGCAAGCACCTTTCCGATCATGACCGGGTAGCCGGTGCGGGTGAGCGCCACGGAGCGTACGCCGCCGTCGGCCAGGGTTCGAAGGATCCGGTGGGTGCGCAGGGAGTACCCGGACTGGGTGTGAGGCAAGGAGTTGGTGATCAGGTGCAGTACCCGCAGGTTCTCGCCCTCGGTACGACACGGGCTCAAGGCAACGTGCCCTTCGGGGATCGCTAGTCGGTGACCGGGTTGAAGAAGGTCCACCTCGCTCTGCAGGCGGCGCGCGTAGGCGGAGAATCCCTGACCGGCGGCCTCCAGGATCCCGACGGCCTCACTCATCTCGCCCCGCGACCAGGCGGAGCGCGCGCGGGTTGCGGCAGGCGCCTCATCGGAGAGCAGCTCGGGCCGGTCAAGGAGCAAGAGACCTCGCCGTGAAGGGTGGAGCGGGAGTGAGGGTCCATGGCGAGTCGACGCTGGGCGTCGTCGGATTCCCCCGCCATGAAGGCACCGAGCGCCGCGGCGCCAGCGAAGTCGGGCAGGGTCGCGGCGATGGTGCGGAGCAACCTCCCGGCCCGTATCCGGGCTACGAACGGCAGACGACGGCTCACTTGCACGACGAGGAGAGCGGGATCGTCCATCGCATGCTGGACGGCGGACTGGAGCAGGAGGCGCGCGTTGAGCGCCACGCGTCGAGTGCTGGGCACGGGCCTCCGCTCGGTCAGGGATCGACCGGCCGGCCGATGCGCTCCGGCGATCTTAGCGAGAGCTGGAAGAAGTGTGTCACTCCGCTGCTGGTGGACGTGACGTTCGTACCTTCTGGCGCAGCGGTGGGTCGATCGCACCTCAGGCCCCGCTTTCAATGCTCAATCGCCCCGGCGACCCTCTCCCGCAGCTCGATGAACTCCGGCAGTCGTCGCATCTCCTCGCCGAGCACCCGACCCGCCTGCGAGGAAAGCGTGACCTCCTGGTCCAGCACCACTCGTCCCGGCCGCGCGCTCATCACCAGTACCCGATCCCCCAGGAACACCGCCTCGTCCACGTCATGGGTGATGAAGAAGACCGTGCGGTGCTGCTTCCGCTGGATGCCCAGCAGATCTGCCTGCAGCCTGGCCCGCGTGATGGCGTCCAGCGCGCCGAACGGCTCGTCCATCAGGATCACGTCGGTCTCGTTGGCGAGCACCCGCGCGATCTGGGCGCGCTGCTGCATGCCGCCGGAGAGCTCGTACGGCTTCGCATCGCCGAAGTCGCCGAGCCCTACCAGGTCCAGGTACTCCTGGGCCTTCTCGTTGCGCTGCTTCTTGCCCACCTTGCGCATCCGCTTGCCGAGGGCCACGTTCTCGCGCACGGAGAACCAGGGGAACAGGTTCGGCTGTTGGAAGACCACCCCTCGCTCTGCGCCGGGCTCGGTGATCTTCTGCCCACGATACCGGGCGGTGCCGCCGGTGGGCTCGAGGAAGCCGGCGATGATCTTCAGCAGGGTGGTCTTTCCGCATCCGGACGGGCCGACGACGCACACGAACTGCCCTTGGGGAATGGTCAGGTCCGTCTCGGCGAGCGCGTGCACCACGTCCCCGGAATCGGTGACGAAGCGCTGCGAGACGCCATCGAGGGAGACGACGGCGGAGTCGAGGTCGGTGTGGAGCGTACTGTCGCTCATCGGGTGACCTCCTCTATCGCCTCACCGTAGGGCATCTCCTGGTACACGCCGTCCTCCGCGAGGGCGTCGATCCCGCTCTGCGTCTCGAGGAACTCCGCAGTGCTCGTCAGGGCCGTGGCGAGCCCGTCCCCACCGAAATACTCCGCGCCGGCCTGCTCCTCGAGTGTGGGATAGATGTACCCGTCCAGCAACTTCTCCGCGTCCTCCTGCTCCACGCCCAGCTGCACAGAGATCGAGGTCGCAGCGAGTTCGGGCTCCTCGTTGAGCAGACGCGTGCCCTCGGCCTGCACGAGCGTCCACATCCGCATGAACTCGGGATTCGCGGTGATGAAGGCATCGGTGCCAGCGATCAGGTCGAAGGTCGGAGCGCCCAGCCCGGCGCTGGCCTCGCTCGAGAGGATGGTGTGCCCCTGCTCGGCCAGCAGCTCGCTGAGAGTGGGCTCCCAGACCCACGCGGCATCGATCTCATCGCGCTGCCAGGCGGCGAGAATCGCGTCGGTCGCAAGGTTGATGACGCCCACCTCGTCGCTCAGCCCCTCCTCGCCCAGTGCGGTGAGCAGCGAGTAATGCGCCGTCGAGCCGAAGGGCACGCCGATCGTCTTGCCGGACATGTCGGCGAGCGACTCGATGCTCGGATCCTTCACAACCAGCGACTCCGCATCACCGATCACATCGCTGATCCAGATCACCTTGAGATCCTTGGACAGCGGCGGGGAAGCGGCCTTCACCACCGGGCTCGAGCCCACTTGCGAGATGTCCAGCGAGTCGGAGCCGAATGCCTGGATCACGTCGCCGCCGGAGTTCATCTTCAGCCAGGAGATGTTCGCCTCCGGCATGCAGGCCTCGAGCAGTTGGAGGTCCTTCACGACCAGGTCGCCATTGGGGATCGCCTGCCAGGCGATACGCGCCGAGGTGGTGATGCTCGGGTCCGGCTCGACCGGGCAGGTGAGTTCACCGGAGAAGTTGTCGGGATGAGTGGTGCGGCCGGACTGCACGCAGCCGCTGAGCGCGAGAATCACGCCGAGTGAGGCGGCGGCCAGGCGCAGCGCCGTGCCGCGCCGACGGGTCGGGGTCAGGGTGTTCACGGCGTTCAGACCTTTCCGTGCCACGGCACCAGGCGATCGCCGACCCATCGGATCGCGCCGTCGAGCGCGAGTGCGACGAAACCGATGACGATGATGCAGGCAATGGTGAGAGCAGTGTTGAGCTGGGTGCCGGAGATATAGGCGAGGCCGCCGATGCCGGGGATGCCGTTGTTGAGCTCCGCAGCGACGACAGTGGTCCAGGCGAACCCCACAGCCAGCCGCACCCCGGAGAAGATCGAGGCGGTGGCGGCCGGCAGCACCACGAATCGTGCCATCTGCGGGGAGCTGGCCCCCATGCTCCGGGCGGCGGAGAGGTAGTCCTCGCGCACGCCGCGCACGCCGTCGATAGTCGCGATGACGATCGGAGGGAAAGCGGCGAGGAAGAGCAGCAGGTACTTCGAGGTATCGCCGATGCCCACCCACACGATGATCAGGCCGATGTATCCCAGCGGCGGCAGCGCCCGCAGGAAGTTCAGGAATGGGGCGAAGGCCGTGTTCGCCGGCTCCCACATGCTCATCAGCGCCCCGAGAGCGATGCCCATCACCGCGGCGAGAGCGACTCCGACGCCGATGCGCTGGAGGGAGGCGATCAGGTGCTCCCAGAGGTAGTAGTTCTGCACGCCGCACACGGTGCGCCCGGAGTTCTCGTCGACGACCAGGCAGCGGTTGGCATCGATGAATGCCCCGAGCACGGCCTGGGGGCTCGGCAGATACAGCGGGTCGACGAGCTCGATCGCCGTGATCAGCCACCACAGGGCCAGCACGCCGAGCAGCACCCCGCCCTGCAGAAGGCGGTTGCGACGCATTCGTCGGGATCTGCCCCTTCTTGCGGCTCTCGCCACTCGCACTGAATGCTCTTTCTCGGTGGTCGTCGTCCCGAGGCCTGGTGGCGGTGGGGGCTCGGCGTCTGCCGTTCTCGCGCCGTCGTTCATGGGCTGCGTCAGCTCCCTCTCGTCTCGCCGAGTCGCTGGGAGGACATTACCCCGCAGAATTCGTGGCCACGTGTCGGATGGGACAGAAATCTGCTCTGACCGGTCAGGACCCGAGTTCGAGAACTTTTCGCGGCAGACTGTTACCCGATCGTTCACTACCATGCTGTGGTCGCGAACCCGACCCCGTGTCCACTGCCGGTAACGTCCTCCCCTTACGACGATCATCATGTGTGCCTGGTTCGCGCCGCGACCGGCCGAGCACTCGGCACACGACGAGGAGCACCCCGTGTCCGCACTGTTCGGCCTCTCCCTGATCGGGATCTTCTGTGTGATCGGTATGGCGCTGCGGCGCTGGATTCCCGCCCTGCGCACCAATATGGTCCCCGCCTTCGTGATCGCCGGGTTCCTCGGCGCGATCGCGATGAACGTCGGTCTCTCCGGGGTTCTCGAGGGTGTGGACCACGAGTTGTTCACGATGCTCACGGCGCAACTGTTCACCCTGTCCTTCATCTCGATCGGCCTCACCCCTCCGCCGACCAGCACGAAGGGCGATGGCGGCAAGACGCAGAAGGTGCTGCTGCGCGGTGCCTGGGCGATGGGTCTCACCTGGACCCTCGTGTTCTCGATCCAGGCCCTCATCGGGGTCGGCGTGGTCGCCGCCACCGGTCGCTTCGGCGGGATGGACCCGATCTACGGGTTCATGGTGCCGTTCGCCTTCGCACAGGGACCCGGCCAGGCCGTCACCTTCGCGGGGATCTTCGAGCAGCAGGGCTGGGACGATGCCGTGAACGTGGGCCTCGCCTTCGCCTCCGCCGGCTTCGCCGCCGCGTTCCTGGTGGGCGTGCCGCTGGCCAAATGGGGCATGAGCAAGGGCCTTGCCACGCACTCCATGGGCATCTCCGACTCGGTGGGCAAGGGCTACTTCCGCAAGGAGGAGGAGACGGAGTCGATGGGCACCGAGACCACGTTCTCCGGCAATATCGATACCCTCACCTTCCACTTCGCGATGATGGGGCTGGCCTACCTGCTCGCTCACGGGCTGGCCTGGATCTTCGGTCACCTCCCCGGGTTCGTGGGCGACACGATCAGCGGCATGATGTTCATGAACGGACTGCTCGCCGCGTACTTCCTGCGCTGGGTGCTGCGGAAGATCCGGGTCGAGCACCTCCTGGACCGGCAGATGCAGGCCAAGCTCACCGGCTTCACCACCGACTACGTCGTGGTCGCCTCCTTCTTGGCGGTGCAGGCCGCCGTGGTGGCCGCCTGGCTGGTCCCCATCCTGGTGACGGTCGTCCTGGTCACGGCAGTCACCGTGGCGCTGTGCTTCCTGATCGGTCAGCGCTACGGCAGCGATCACGACTTCGAGCGCACCATGGGCATGTTCGGCACCCTCACCGGCACGACTCCTACCGGCCTCGCCCTGGTGCGGATCCTCGATCCGCGCATGCGCACCACCACGATGGCTGAGATGGGGCTGATGAACCTCCCCGAGATGCTGTACATCCCGGCGATGCTCACCATCTCCGCCGCCTTCGCCGGCGAGCTCGGCCTGGGGGCCGCCGTCGGCGTGATGGCCGCGCTCACCGTCGCGTACTTCGTGATCATGCTGGTCACCCGAAGCTTCAGCACGCGCACCTGGACCCGCCGGGGAATGTCGATCAAAAGACCGCACGGGATCCCGAGCCGTCCATCACCCCTGACGCGCCCACCACTCAGCTCGCCACCCAGCACACCCCGCCCGCCTCGAACGAAGGACCTCATCGTGGAGACGCTCTACCACTCCGGCCGCATCCTCACGATGGTCGACCAGGACGATGCCCCCGAGGCGGTGCTGGTGCGCAACGGTCGCATCGCCGCCATCGGCCCACTGGTCGAGGTGCGCGCGCGAGCCTCAGCCGGCGCCGGCGCGGTGGACCTTGCCGGGCGCACCCTGATGCCGTCGTTCATCGACTCCCACGGCCATCTGCTCCAGCACGGCATGCTCGCCTCCCTCGTGGACCTCGAGAACGCCAGCAGCATCGAGGAGATCGTCACTGCCTTCCGCGACCGCCTCGCCCAGCGCGAAGCGGGTGATCACACGCCGCTCGTCGGGGCGAAGTACGACACTCAACTGCTGGCCGAGGGCCGCCACCCCACCCGCGCGGACCTCGACGCCGTCACCACCGCGCTGCCGGTCTTCGCCCTGCACCGCAGCATGCACGTGGCCGTCGGCAACTCCTTCCTCGTCGACGGTGCCGGTCTCACGCGCCGAGACGCCCGACCCCGAGGGCGGGCGCTTCGGCCGCTTTGCCGATGGCACGCCGGACGGGTACGTCGAGGAGCATCCGGCGATGTCGGCCTTCGCCGCGCTCCTCTCCCCGGCGGTGGAGGAGGGCTGCTGCCGGCCGGCATCGCCGATCCGCTGCGGGCCGCCGAGCTCGCCGTCGCCGACTACCTCCGCCACGGCATCACCACCGCCCAGGAGGGCGCCGCGGACCCCGCCACCATCGGAGGGCTCGTGGCCGCCGCCCGCGCCGAGGCACTCGGCCTGGACGTCGTCGTCTACCCCGTGGTGCAGCTCGGGACCACAGCCTTCGACGAGCATGCCGAGTTCGCAGGTGACTACGTCGGCCGGCTACGGCTGGGCGGCTACAAGATGATCCTCGACGGCTCGCCGCAGGCTCGTTCAGCGTGGATGAGCGAGCCCTATCAGCCGATCGAGGGCGATGAGGAGCCGGGCTGCGCCTACCCGATCCACAACCCGGAGGAGGTCGAGGCCTTCACCCGCGCCGTCGCCGAGCAGGGCCGTCAGCTCATCGTGCACTGCAACGGGGATGCCGCTGCGCAGCTGTGGGTCGAGACCGCCGAGCGCATCGGCGCCGAGCATCCGGCACTGCTCGAAGCGCGCCCGGTGATGATTCACGCCCAGACGGTGCGCGACGATCAGCTGGAGCGGATGGCGCCGCTGGGGATGATCGCCTCGATCTTCTCCTGCCACACCTGGTTCTGGGGCGATGTGCACCTGCGGAACTTCGGCCCCGAGCGCGGGCGCCGCGTCTCCCCTGCCCGCTCCGCCCTGGACCGCGGTGTGCGGGTCACCCTCCATCAGGACACCCCGGTCACTCCCCGGACATGATGCTGACCCTCTGGGCCGCCGTGAACCGGATCAGCCGCACCGGGCAGCCCGTCGGCCCCGAGCAGCGGATCTCGACCTGGGAGGCGCTGCGCGCCGTCACCTGCGAGGCCGCCTACCAGTACGGTGAGGAGGACTCCAAGGGGCAGATCCGCGAGGGGATGCGGGCGGACCTGGTGATCCTCTCCGCTGATCCGCTCGCGAGCGCACCGCAGGACCTGCGAGACATCGCAGTGCTCGAGACGATCAAGGACGGCGAGGTCGTGTTCCGGGCTTGAGCCTCACTCGATGATCTCGTCCTGCCCAGTCCTTCGCAGCTCCGCCAGCCCCTCCTC
Source organism: Brachybacterium sp. Z12 (assembly GCF_014400405.1). Taxonomy (GTDB): domain Bacteria; phylum Actinomycetota; class Actinomycetes; order Actinomycetales; family Dermabacteraceae; genus Brachybacterium. Next base: position 3,137,446 of record NZ_CP060496.1, read on the forward strand.
CATCGCCCGCACGCTCTCCTCGCTGTGCCGGGGCCAGTCTTCGAGCTCGCGCACCACGCGCACCGGTTCGGTGCTGCGGTAAGAGCGGGTGGGGTTGCCGGGGAGACGCTTGTCGGTGACGTTCGGATCGTCCTCGAGCTGGCCCGTCGGCTCCACGACGTAGACCCGGGGCTCTCCGTCGCCGCGCGCGAGCTGCGCGCCCCAGGCCGCGGCGTGCATCGTCTGGGTGAGATACACGTGCCGCAGCGGGGCGTCGTCGCGGTAGTTCGAGGGCTGCACCGGGGTGAGGAGCTCGCCCGGGGCCAGGACGGACCTGGTGCCGTGGAGGTAGAAACCCTCCTCGTACACCTCGAAGGGGACTGGCTCGCTCATCGCGTCCTCGCTCTCCGCCGGGCCCTCGCCCGGCCGGCCCTCATCCTCCTGCATGCGGACCCCTCGCGCACCGTCGTGCGGGAATCCCCCACCCCACGTTGGGGCCCGCCCCATCGTCCCCGCATCGCGGCCTCTCGTAGCCTTCCGGCATGACGTTCGCCGGGATCCTCGCCTTCTTCGGGCTCGCCGTGGTGACGATGGACGTGCTGGGCGGCGTCATCGCGATCGGCGTCATGCTGCGCGGCGGCACGGTGCGACACCTGCTCGCCTTCGTCGGCGGGTACACGGTGATCATCATCGCGGCGACCCTGATCCTGCGCCCGCTGCTGGCGCTGCTGAACCGCTGGCTGCGGCCCGTGCTGGATTCCCACAATGCGATCGGCGCCGTCGAGCTCGTGGTGGGGCTCGCCCTGGCCGCCTTCAGCGTCCACCAGTTCCGGGCCGCGTCCCGGCCGCCCGTGTCGCGCGGCCGGCTCGAGCAACGCTCCACCCCGCAGCGGCTGGACACCGCTCCGCTGGTGCTCGCGGGCGTCGGCTTCTCGGCGACGGCACTGGCCGATCCCGGGTTCACGATCGCCGTCGGCATGGCCTCCCAGGAACAGAACCTCCTGCGCCATGTGGCGCTGCTGGTGCTATGGAACCTCGTCTATCAGCTGCCGCTGGTCGCCGTGCTCACAGCTGCCGCGTTCGGCCAGCACGAGCAGCTCGTCACGCGGGTCATGGAGGTCCTCGGCCCCCGGCGCCGCGCCCTGCAGACCACGCTCGCCGCCCTGCTCGCCCTCGCGGGCATCGCCGTGCTCGGCGACGGCGTGATCGCCCTGCTCAGCGAACACGTGCCGTGGCTGCGCCAGCTGCTCCTGCTGCGGTGAGGGCAGGGCCGCGGCGGCCCCGGGGAAGCTCGAGACCATACTTCTCGCCGCTTTAAAGTATGGCCTTCGGCCCACGGGCCCCTTCGCCATACTTTTCGCGCCTCTAAAGTATGGTCACGCGCCGCGCGGCACCTCCGCCATACTTTCGCGGGCGCGCACCGCACCTCTCCCGCGCGAGGCGACGCGCCAGCAGTGCAGAGTCCCCCGTCGGCCCCACCGCGATCGGCCGTACGCGAGCCCAGGTTCCGACCACCCAGTAACGATTACGCTCAAGGCATCCCCACCCGATGCCGTGCCCGCCGCTCGCCCAGGAGGAACCGTGCGTCTCGAACGCATCTATGACGAGGACCTCTCCCAGACCAGCTACCTGATCGCCTGCCAGGCCAGCGGTGAGGCGCTGGTGGTGGATCCGCGGCGCGACATTCAGCAGTACCTGGATCTCGCCGCGCAGCACGGCCTGCGGATCACCGCGGTCGCCGAGACGCACCTGCACGCCGACTTCCTCTCCGGCACGCGTGAGCTGGCCGCCGCCACCGGCGCGACCGCCTACGTGCCCGGCACCGGCGGTGAGGACTGGCAGTACGGCTTCGAGGCCGAGCGCCTCAGCGACCATGACGCGATCCAGCTGGGCCGCATCACCGTCACCGCCCGCCACACCCCGGGCCACACCCCCGAGCACCTCAGCTACCTGGTCACCGACGGCGCCTTCGCCGACGAGCCCGGCTACATCCTCACCGGCGACTTCGTGTTCTCCGGCGACCTGGGCCGGCCGGACCTGCTGGACGAGGCCGTGGGCATGCAGGACACCCGCTTCACCGGGGCGAAGCAGCTGTTCGCCTCGCTGAAGAACGTGTTCCTCACCCTGCCGGACCATGTGCAGGTGTTCCCCGGCCACGGCTCCGGCTCGGCCTGCGGCAAGGCCATCGGCGCGCTGCCCTCCACCACCGTGGGCTACGAGCGGCACTTCGCCTGGTGGGGCAAGCACCTGAAGAACGATGACGAACAGGGCTTCATCGACGAGCTGCTGGACGGCCAGCCCGACGCCCACGCCTACTTCGCCCGGATGAAGCACCAGAACCAGGAGGGCCCCGCCCTGCTCGGCGAGCGCGTGATGCCGCGCGAGATCTCGGCCGAGGAGCTGGCGCGCGGCCTCGAGAGCGGCACGCTCGCCCTGATCGACACCCGCCCCGTGGACCAGGTCCATGCCGGCACCGTGCCCGGAGCGCTTCACCTCCCGATGCTCAGCAAAGCTGCCGGTCACATCGCCTGGGCCTTCGACCCAGACACCGATGATGCGGAGCTGGTGGTCCTCGCCGAGGATGCCGAGCGCGCCGCGGAGTACGGAGACCACTTCGTGCGCGTCGGCGTCGACTCGCTGCTCGGCTACGTGCCCTCGCTCGAGGGTCTGCCGAGCACGGTGCCGTCGGTGATCTCCCCGCCGAGCTGGAGCGACAGCGCCGCGAAGGGACGGCACCGCCGCTGCTGGACGTGCGCACCCGCAACGAGCACGCCGCTGGCACGATCCCCGGAGCGCAGCAGCTCTCCGCCGGGAAGGTGCTGTTCCACCAGGCCGAGCTGCCCGCACCGGAGGCCGGGCCGATCATGACCTTCTGCCAGTCCGGGCTGCGCAACACCGTCGCCGCCTCCGCCCTGCGCCGCGCCGGCTTCGACGTCACCGAGCTGGAGGGCAGCTACGCCGCCTGGGACCGCTGGAGAACCGATCACACGGAGACCACGCCCACCGAGAGGAACCTCTGACATGTGCCGAGCCACCACCTGCCGCACCTGCGGCAAGACCACCTGGGCCGGCTGCGGCCATCACATCGAACAGGCGCTCGCCAGCGTGCCCGCCGGCGAGCGCTGCCCCGGTCACGCCGAGGTCGCGCCCACGAAGGGATTCTTCGCACGGCTGCTGGGACGGTGAGAACTACACGTGCGGGCTCGGAGCCGAGCAGCCAGACTGAAGTGCGCGTGACGCCGAGGCGGGTGAGGCGGCGAGGTCGGAACCGTTCTGGTGGCCATACCGGCACCGTAGCGAGCACCTCTCGCTGTCATACCGACTTATCCGCCGTGGCGTCCGGGGCTCCGGAGGATGGCGACGATCGCTGTCCACTCGTCGGTCCTGGCCCGTGATGGATCCGGCCTCGGTCCCGTCCGATCGGTCCAGGCTCTTCTGAACGGCTCGCCGCCATGCCAGCGTGGCCCCTACCACACCACGGCGCAGCGGCCCCGCGGAAGCCCTGCGGGACGCGCCCGCCTCGGGAGCACTGATCAAGGAGAGTCATGAGCGAGAACCAGAAGCACCACACCGATCCCGATCCCCTCCGGCCCTCTCAAGCCGAAGGCGAGGCGGAGGACACCGACGACAGCTCCGCGGAGACGCCGATCGAGGGCGTCCAGGGAGAGAACAGGCAGGCGGATCCGCTCCGTCCCTCCAAGGCGGAGGGCGGATCGGAGCAGGGTGCCGCCTCGAAGCACGACTCAGGCGGCTCCTGACCGCATGAGGCGCCGGGGCGGCGCCGAGCCTCCGACGCCGCCGCAGGAGGGGCTTCCCGATGTCCTTCCCGAGGTCCCGAGTCAAGCCGCGAGGGCGGTCGGCTCAGGTGTAGGGGTGGTGATTGGATGCCGGTAGGTGCCGTCGCGGAGCATTGCGAAGATGACGCTGCAGCGGCGACGGGCTGACCTCGGGCTTTCATCGTTGAGTTGTCCGGGTGGTGTCACGTCGACTGAGATTCGGCGCAGCTCACGTGCCGCAGACCTTCGCTAGTGCGGCGAGCATCAACCCTGCCAGCCTCCCGCCTCAGCGGCTCTCGATCGTCACCGGCTCGACCGGCGCACGCCCGTCGTGCCGCAGCGACAGCAGCCCACCCACCACGAACGTGACGATGACGCCGAGCAGCGGGTACCACTGCCAGGCCACCCACACCTCGCCGATCACGTACTTCTCCATCACGAAGAAGAACGCGTTGATCGCGACCGCGATCACGAAGGCGATGTTGGCGTCGGCGGCGCGGGCGCGCTTGTTGACGATGCCGAACATGAACGCGCCGAGCAGCCCGCCGTACGTGATGCCGGCGACGCCGAGGGCGAGCACCACGATGCTGCCCTCGTCGGAGCGGAAGATCGTGGCTGGCGCGATGAAGGCCAGGCCCCAGCCGATGGTGGCCCAGCGGCCGATCCGCAGGCCCTGCTGGTCGGTCATCGGGGTGCGGCGCAGCTTCCCCACCACGTCGGTGACGGTCGAGGAGGACAGCGCCGACAGCGAGGAGGACAGGGTGGACATGGCGGCGGCGAGGATGCCGGCCAGCAGCAGCCCGGACAGGCCCGGGGGCAGGGCCTCGATGATGAACAGCGGGAAGATCTCGTCATCACGGGTGAGGCCCAGCTCGGCCGGGGCCACGCCCTGGTAGTAGCCCCACAGGGCCAGGCCCACCACGAGGAAGATCGCGAACTGCACCGTGACGATCACGCCGGAGACGATGATCGCCTTCTGCGCCTCGACCTTGGAGCGGCAGGCCAGCAGGCGCTGCACCACGATCTGGTCCGAGCCGTGGGAGGCCATCGCGAACACGGCGCCGCCCAGCACGGAGGCGAGGAAGGAGTCATCCGCGCTGAGCGGGTTCCCGCTCCACACCAGCAGCTGGGTCTTGCCGGCCTCGGCCGCCTCCCCCAGCCAGCCCATCCCGATCGTGGAGGCGACGAGGACGATCGCGATCAGACCGCCGACCACGTAGAGCAGCATCTGCACCACGTCCACCCACACCACCGCGGTGATCCCGCCGATGAAGGTATACAGGATCGTCACCACCGACAGGATCACGGTGATCGCGAAGTAGGAGAGGTCCACGCCGAGCCCGTCGAGGATGACCTTCAGCGGGATCGCGGCGGCGAGCACCCGGATCCCGTCGGCCAGCAGGCGGGTGAGCAGGAACGTGACCCCGGCGGTGGTCTGCGTGGAGCTGCCGAAGCGTTTGCCGAGGTAGGCGTAGGCGGTGACCATCTCGCCGTCGTAGTAGCGCGGCAACATGAAGAACGCGACCACGATGCGGCCCAGGATGTAGCCGATCCCCAGCTGCAGGTAGGAGAGGTTCCCCAGGTAGCTCATCGCCGGGATGCCGATGACGGTCAGGGCGCTGGTCTCGGTGGCGACCACCGACAGGCACACCGCCCACCAGGGCAGGTTCCGCCCGCCCAGGAAGTAGTCCTTCAGCCCGGTCTGCTTACCGCTGAGCTTCAGGCCCAGCCAGGCGGTGGCGATCAGGTAGGCGGCGATCACCAGGAGGTCGATGGTCTGCATGGGAGCTCTCCTTCGAGGTCGTCCTCGGACGATGTGCACCCGGCTCTGAGGCCTCCGCGAGGGCAGCGGCTCCGAGACACAGTCGCCCATTGGCTCACAGGAGAGCTGCGAGGGCAAGCCGCCCGGACGTCAGACCCTCGGGGCTGGATAGTCGGCCCACCCTCCGTCATCTGCAGAGTCGATGTCCGCGCCGGGCCCGATCAGCGTCTTGATGTACTGGTCCAGATACGGCAAGGAGAATTCGACGTATCCACGGCCTGCCATCTGCACGTACCCGCTTCCGATCAGTCTGTTCTTGTACACCTGGATGTACTGATCACTCTGGCCCATTCGCGTTTTGATATCCGCGATGCGGGAGCGCCCTTCGTCGACCGCCATCGCGCGGAGAAATTCCTGGTCAACCTCAGAGAGGTCGTCATAGACACGGCTGATGACGCGGCTCTGAACTGCTTTGATCGCCCGCTCAAGTGAGTACTGCGCGTCAGCGAGCGAAATCGAGTCCGCGGCGGCATTGTGCCTCCACGCATAGTCGCCGACCAGCTGAATCAGATACGGATATCCCTGAGCGATCGTCACGAGGAGGTCCAGCGCCTCCGGCTCGACGCTGCGACCCCCGAACTCAATGGTCCTCTGAAGGACCGAAGCGGTCTGTAGCGCGCTGAGTCGTCTGAAATCGAACTCCTTCGACCGGCGAAGGAACGTCAGATGCTGTTGCCGGAGCAGTTCGTCGAGGTCTACCTTCACCCCGGCGAAGACGACCATGATCTGAGCCCCGTCTGTCAGCGCGTGTTGCACCTGCAGGGCGAATTGGGCGAGTTCGCGGAGTCGTGTCCTTCCGGACGACACCTCGTCGATCGTGATGAGGATCCCCGCGCCATCGAGCGCTTGCGACAGCGCCACGAGCTCCGTGCGCAATTGCGGAACTGCATCCGAGAATCTCGACACGTACTCCCAACTGGCTCCGAACTGCCAGATGCTCAACGAGGTGAGGCGCGCCTTCGTCTCGGGGACTGCGCCGCGACCAACTGTGGGATCGTCGACTTCAGGATGCGATCCATGAGCCCCCTGCTCGCGTCGTCGCTGATCACCATCCAGCCGCGATCCCGTGCAGCGTCCTGCAGCACCGTGAGCATCGCCGTCTTGCCAGCGCCGCGCAATCCGGAGACCAGGACCGAACTGTGCTCACCGAAGTCCATCGTGTCGAAGACGTCGGTGAGCTCTTCGACCTCGGCGTCCCGTCCCCCATACACCGCTGGCTTCTTGCCATACCCTGGGTTGAACGGACTCGGTTGGTTGTCCTGCTTCCTTCGCTCCATCACCCCTCCTCGTCGTTTGGTATTTATTCTTTATAGTTTGTGGGCGTCGCGCAACCTGAGTTCACAGCACGACGGCCCGAGGGCCTTTGCCGCCCGCGAGGTCGCCGCGACGAGGCGTGGAGTTACCCGCCGGCACCTCAACCCGTTCGGCCGGTCGGCCACCGCGCCGCGAGGTGCGCGCTGGGCAAGCGCCCTGGTCGGCGGGCAGAAACGGCCGAGACGGGGACGATCTGACCGCAGCTCTCAATCGGGCTGCCCTACCGCTTCGCGGCGCGCACTGCAAGAGTGGGGACACACGCGGGCCTTGGCGGCGCTGACCGCACACCGACGGCTCGCCGAGCGAGAGGTGGCCAGCATGCGCAATGTCGCGGACGGGATCATCGAGCGGGCCCAGGCCTGGGGAGTGGAACGGATCTTCGGCTACGCCGGCGACGGCGTGGACCCGCTGCTGGGAGCACTGCGGCGCCGGGAGGGCGAGATCGAGCTGATCACCGCCCGGCACGAGGAGATGGCGGCCTTCATGGCCACCGGCCACGCGAAGTACACCGGCGAGGTGGGGGTGTGCCTGGCCACCCAGGGGCCCGGCGGGGTGCATCTGCTGACCGGCCTGTACGACGCGAAGCTCGACGGGAAGCCCGTGGTCGCGATCGTGGGCCATGTGGTCACCACCGCGCTCGGCAGCGGCTACCAGCAGGAGGTCGAGCTGCCCACGCTGCTGAAGGACGTGTGCAGCAGCTACGTGGGCGAGCTGGTCTCCCCGAACAGCTCGACCAGGTGGTGGACGATGCCTTCCGCACCGCGCTCGCCACCTCTAGCCCCACCTGCATCATCGTCCCGCACGACATCCAGCAGGCGGAGCTGCCGGACATCGAGCACGCCCATGGCATCGTGCCCAGCGCCCCGGTCACCGCCGTGCCCCGGGTCCTCGCTCGCGAGGACGATCTGGGACCGCGCCGCGGAGGTGCTGAACGCCGGCCAGCGCATCGCGCTGCTCGTGGGCTAGGGCGCCCAGCACGCCGCCGCCGAGGTCGAGGAGATCGCCGAGCGGCTCGGCGCCGGGGTCACCACCTCCCTGCTCGGCAAGCCGTTCGTGGACGAGTCGCTGCCGTACATGTGCGGGACGATGGGCCACCTCGGCACCCCCGCCTCCGCGGATCTCATGGCCGGCTGCGACACGCTGCTGATCGTGGGCAGCAACGATCCGTGGACCGAGTTCTATCCCGCCCCCGGCCAGGCGCGCGCCGTGCAGATCGATCTCTCCGCCGCGCAGCTGGGCCGCAAGTATCCGATCGAGGTGGGGCTGGCCGGTGACGCCGCCGAGACGCTGCGTGCGCTGCTGCCACTCCTGGAACCGGCCTCGGACCGCACATGGCGCGGCGACGTCGAGGAGATGGTGAGCAGCTGGCGGGAGCTCCGGGCGGAACGCAGCGCCGAGGTGACCACGCCGATGAACCCCCAGAGCGTCATCGCGACCCTCTCACAGCACCTGCCGGAGAAGGCGCAGGTCTCCGTGGACGTCGGTTCCGTCGTCTACTGGTACGCCCGCCACCTCCAGCTGCCGCCCGGGGTGCCCGCGCACCTGTCCAGCACCCTCGCCTCGATGGGCTCTGGGCTCCCCTACGGCTTGGCGGCGAAGTTCGCGGCGCCGGACCGTCCCGTGGTGGCCCTGTGCGGTGACGGGGCGATGCAGATGAACGGGAACTCCGAGCTCATCACCCTCGCCCACCACTGGCGCTCCTGGTCCGATCCCCGCTTCGTGGTGCTGGTGCTGCACAACCGCGACCTGGCCGAGGTGTCCTGGGAGCAGCGGGAGATGGAGGGCGAACCCCGGTTCCCGACTTCACAGGAGGTGCCGTGGTTCCCCTATGCCGAGTACGCGCGCCTGCTCGGCCTCGAAGGCATCCGGATCGAGCACGCCGAGCAGATCGGTGAGGCCTGGCAGGAGACCCCTGTCCGCGGAGCGTCCGGTGCTGATCGGGGCCGTGGTCGATCCCGACACCCCGCTGCTCCCGCCGCGGTCCCCGCAGCAGAAGGTGGACACGATGCTCTCCGCGCTCGATCAGGAGGGCGCCGACGCGACCGCCGCGGCACTGCGACGACACCGAGCACAGGAGGCCGACGCCGGCGCGGAGTAGGCGACCGCCTCTGGGCCGGTGACGCCGATCTGGTCAGCCGTCGAAGTGGGCGTTCGACGGCGCTCCCCGAAGCCGCTCAGGAGGTCGATCGCCAGATCGCGGAGCTTGACGTTTCGATGGTTCGAGGCGGTCTTGAGAATCTCCACGGCCTCCTGATACGTGCAGCGGTTCTGCCCCATGACCACACCTGCGGCCAGGTCGATGGGCGCGCGAGAGGCCAGCACCGCGCGCAGATCCGCTTCGGTCTCCGCGCTGCGATTCGCGCGAACAGCCAGCAGGAGCGCGGTGGAGGCTTCGCCGACCACGAGCTGCACGTGTTCGATCGCCTCGGGCGAGAAATCCCCGGGCCTGGTGGAGTAGATGTTCAAGGCCGCCGAGGCTTCGCCGCGCAGCTCGAAGGGGACGCCGAGGATGGAGCGGATCCCGCGCTCGGCGACGGCCGCGTGGTACGCCGCCCACCGCACGTCGTCGAGCACGTCGCCCACGCGGACAACGGCGTGCTCGCGGGCCGCCGCAGCGCACGGACCATCCGGATAGTCGTCCTGGAGCGCATCGAGTTCGGCTGCTTCGGGGCCCGAGGCCGCCACCGTATCCGGCCGCCGGTCACGCTCGAGAGTGACCGAGCACAGGATGCGTGCTCCATCGACCGAGAGGCGCCGGGCGATCATCGCCGTGAGCCCGTCGAGGAACTCCGCGATGTCCTCGCTGTCCAACAGCATGCTCTGCACCGCTCGGATGCCCTGTGCCTCCGCCTCGTGTACTGCCACCGATCTCCATCCCATAGCGGCCGGACGGTGAGCCGTCGGCCGTCGATGCATCTCCAGCATGCCCACGATACCGGTCCCTGCAAGGGCCCTATGATGCCGGACACCGCCGATGCGGTGCTTGGGGCATGGACGCCATCAACCTGACCCTGGGGCTTCGCACCGATCCCGGCGTGCCGGCCCGGGTCGCCGCACGGATCGCCGAGGATCTGGCCGCGGATCTCTCCCGGACGTCGGGCCAGCCGTGGCAGGTCGATATCAGCGAGGGCGAGCTGCCGCTCGCCCCGGACGGCACCATTCCGTTGCTCGCCAACGCGCCGCAGCTGCTGGAGGAGCACGGGTGGGACTATCTCGTCTATCTCACCGATCTGCCGCGCTATCTCGATCACGACCCGGTGCTCAGCGAGGTCAGCGCCGATGCCCACGCCGCCCTCATCTCGCTGCCCTCCCTGGGCGCTCTACGAGTCTCCGACCGCACGAGGCGCCTGGTGGCGACGCTGATCGACGCCGCCGCGGAATCACGTAGCCCCGATCCCGTCGGCGGCCAGGCCGTGGCCAGCCTGTGGTGAGCACTGTGAGCACGGCCCAAGGTGGCACTGACCGCACGCTCCGCACCCCCGGCGCCGCTCCGGGTCCCCGACGGGGTGCTTGTGCGCGTACCGTCCTTGGTGAGGATATTCCGCCGCCGGACGAGGGAGAACCCGCTATGACCACGATCGACTTCGAGGGCTTCTCGCCCCAGGTGTCCGCGAACGCGTGGGCGGCACCCAACGCCACCCTGATCGGGAAAGTGACGCTGGCAGAGGACTCCAGCGTCTTCTACTCCGCAGTGCTGCGCGGAGACATGGAGGCGATCACCATCGGCGAGCGCAGCAACATCCAGGATGGCTGCGTCGTCCACACCGATCCCGGTCATCCCGTGGTGGTCGGCGCCGGGGTGTCCGTCGGGCACCGGGCCGTGCTGCACGGCTGCATTGTCGAGGATGACGCCCTGATCGGGATGGGCGCGGTGGTGCTCAACGGCGCTGTGGTGGGGGCTGGCAGCCTGGTCGCCGCCGGCGCGGTGGTCACCGAGGGTATGCAGATCCCGCCCGGCTCGCTCGTGGCCGGGGTGCCCGCGAAGGTGCGCAAGCAGCTCGACGAGGACGCGCTCGAAGCGCTGCGACAGAACGCTCGCACCTATGTGGTGCTCGCGGCACAGCACCGGGAAGAAACCCGCGGCTGACCGCCACCGTGGGCATCGGACACCCTCAGGAACCGTTGTCGGCAGAGAATGCCTGCAGCGGCGGCAGACCCCCAGCGCCTCCGCGACCCGGGAGGCCCTTAACCGGCCCGCGTATCCTGCGAAGATGGACCTCACACCTTCTCTCGTCGGCGCGCTGCCGAAGGTTGCCCTGCACGATCACCTCGACGGCGGCCTGCGTGCCGAGACCGTGCTCGAGCTGAGCCGCGAGCTGGGGCTCGCGGTGCCCGGGATCGACGCCGACGCCGACGCCACCCTGGCGGTGCCCGATGCCCCGGCGGCCTCCGAGACCGAGGCCGTCGCCGACTGGTTCCACACCGCCGCCGATTCCGGCTCGCTGCCCGCCTATCTTTCCACCTTCGAACGCACCGTCGCCCTCATGCAGACAGCCCCCACCTGCGCCGCATCGCCCGCGAGTTCGTGGAGGACATGGTCGCCGACGGGGTGGTCTACGCCGAGACCCGCTGGGCCCCGCACCAGCACACGGGGGCCGGGCTCAGCCTCGACCAGGCCGTCCAGGCCGTGCAGGACGGACTCGAGGAGGGCGTCGCCGCAGCGGAGGCGGCCGGGCGACGCATCGTCGTGGGGCAGCTGCTGTGCTACCTGCGCCACCTCGACCCCACCGACGACCTGGTGGAGATCGCTCTGGCCCGCCGTGACACCGGCGTGCTGGGCCTGGACCTCGCCGGCCCCGAGGACGGGTTCCCCGCCTCCCGGTTCCGCACCCAGTTCGAGACGGCGCGCGCCGCAGGGCTGCGGGTGACGATCCACGCTGGGGAGGCCGACGGGCCCGCCTCGATCGCTGACGCCCTGGACTGCGGCGCCGAGCGGATCGGGCACGGCGTGCGCCTGCTCGAGGACGTCACCGGCGATCAGCTGGGCCCCGTCGCGCAGCGCGTGCACCGCGATCAGATCTGCCTCGAGGTATGCCCCAGCTCGAATCTGCAGACCGGTATCGCCGACGACATCACCGCGCACCCGGTCGGCCCGCTGCACCGCCACGGTTTCGCCGTTGCCCTCAGCAGCGACAACCGCCTGATGAGCCGCACCCGCACCTCGCGCGAGATGCTGCTGACGGCGCAGACCTTCAGCTGGACGCTCGCGGACCTCGAGCAGGTGGTGCTCACCGGGCTCGGGAACGGATTCGCCGCGACCCCGCAGCGGCAGGCGCTGCGGGACGAGGTCGTCCTCCCGGCCTTCCGCGCCGTGCGAGGCGCCGACGAGGACGCGTGAGCCTCGGTGTCGTCGAGCTGGGCGAGTCGTGACGGCGCCGCGAAGGGCACCTGAGCCGCTGCCGCGCTGAACGAGTCGTGGGTTCGGTACCTCTGGAGCCCCTCCACCGGCACCGAACCCACGACTCGATATCGCCCGACGCGCGGAACCTACAGGCGTCGGCCCGGCGCTCCTGGCCGTGTGACCAGAACGCTCGCGGTCTCCGGCGCTCCGTCCGTGCGGCGATAGCGCTCGCCCCACGCTGCGGCGAAGCCGTCTGCGTCGGCCGTGGGGACCAGCGCCCAGACGCTGCCGCCGAACCCGGCGCCGAAGGCGGAGGCCGCCCTCGCACCGAGCTGCTCGGCACTGCGCACCAGCTCGATGGTCTGCGGGATCTGGTTGCGCAGATGGGTCTCGGCGAGACGCTGCGAGGCGGCGACCGCAGCGGCGAAGGTGTCGAGGTCTCCGTCCCGCAGGGACGCGTGCGCGCGCGGTACCAGCACGGCGGATTCGATCAGGAACTGGTCCAGCCGGTCCCGCTCCATGCCCTCGGCGGCGAGACGGCGCAGCGGCGTGAGCCGTTCGTCCCCGGCCAGGGGCGAGGCGGCCAGGTCGCCACCTGCGGGAAGCTGTGCTGCGAGGTCCATCTCGGCCCGCAGCGGGGCCTCCAGATCCTCCCCGATCAGGGAGCGCAGGGCCGCCTGGAGCGTCGCGTCGGACCGGCCCGTCTGGCGGTTCCAGCGCTCGACGATGGCGCCGAGCAGGGCGGGGCCGCGGTTGTAGAGCTCCTGGACGTTACCGGTCTTCTCGGCCAACACGCCGCTGACGGCGACCACGAAGGACCACTCCTGCGGCAAGGCCACCCGGTCGATGACGCGCATCGGGTCGAACTCCGCATAGGAGATCTGCCCCTGTTCGCTCGCGAGCATCCCCGTATGGTCCAGGGAGCCGCCGCTGGTGCCCACCCCGGGCCGGCCAGCGAGGTCGCCGAAGCTCTTGCCATTCTCGATCGAGGCGGCATAGCCGGCGAGGCTCATCCGTTCCGGCAGCTGCGCAGTCCACGCCTCGGTGGAGCTCAGCCCGGCCAGATCCGCGAGCGCCATCGCGGCGCCGGTGATCATCGCCGAAGAGCTCGACATCCCGGAGGCGGGCGGGAGGTCCGAAGCTACGGCGAGCCGTGCGGCGGGCAGCGGGCCGAAGTTCTTCGTGAGCCTCGCGAGAACCGTGTGGACGTACCGGCCCCAGTGCCCGGGCGGGAGGTCCGGCACCGTGTCCGCCTCGAGGTGGAGCGTTCCGGGGTAGGCGTCGCTCGCGGCTTCGAGGGTGCCGGGCGGGCCCGTCACCGCCTCCGCCCGGACGGTGATCCCGCGGTCCACCGCGCAGACCAGCACCCGTCCCCCGCCGTAGTCGGTGTGCTTGCCGAGCACCTCGATCCGCCCGGGCATCTCCCAGGTGACCGGGGTGGGCGTCACAGGGTGACCTCGGTACCGCTCAGTCGGCGCTCCACCTCATCGATGTCATCGCGGCGCGAGAGATCCAGGACCCCGCCCGCGAAGGGGATGACCTGCACCTTCTCCAGCTCTCGCACGGCGTCGACGATCTCGAGCTCCCCGCGCGGGGACGGCTCGATCCGGTCGCAGGCCTCGAAGATCTCCGACGTGAAGGCGAAGGCGTTCATGCTCACCAGCGCGTCCTCGCCGGCGGCGGCGAGCGTGGCGGCGTCGGGCTTCTCCACGATCCGGTCGAGCAGGTCGCCGCTGCGCTCGATGAGCGCGAAGGCGGCGATGCGGTCGGCGGGGATGTTGCCGCCGCTGACCAGGGCGCCGCGCTCGAAGCCGAGCAGCGCGTTGCCCTGGGCCTGCAGCAGGCGGGCGATCCCCTCGCCGGGGTAGAGGTTGTCGCCGTTGACCATGATGAACGGCTCCCCGGCCACGGCCTCGCGGGCGGAGGCGACGGCGTCGGCGGTGCCGCGCGGCTCCTCCTGCACGGCCAGCAGCACCTCGAGGCGCGAGGGGGCGACCTCGGCCAGGTGGCGGGTGAACTCCTCGTGCTCGGGCGCGACCACGAGCACGGCCCGGCGGATGCCGGCGTCGGCCAGGGCGCTGAGCGAATAGTCGATCAGGCGGTGCTCGCCGATCGGCATGAGCGCCTTGTGGCCGGAGGCCGCAGCAGCGGCCTGCTCCGCGCTGAGGCCGTCGCCGCCGGCGGCGCGCATACGGCTGCCCAGGCCCCTCGCGAGGAGGACGGCGGTGGTGATCACGGGGTGGAGGTCATCATGCTCCCAGATCGTAATGGTCGGCGATGGTGCGGGAGAGCGCCTGGGCATCCTCCGCGCTCTCCGCCTCGGAGAACACGCGGATCACCGGCTCGGTGCCGGAGAAGCGGATCGTCAGCCAGGAATCGTCGGCGAAATAGATCTTGCAGCCATCCTCCCAGGAGATCCGGTCGATCTCGCGGTCGAAGGCGGGCAGCTCGTGCTCGTCGAAGATCCGCTTCGCCAGCTCCTCGCGGCGCTCGGGGGTGTACCCGTAGGCCGCCTCCTCCATCACGAGCGCCCCGTGCCGCTCCACCAGCTCCGCATACAGCTGCGAGACTTCTTGCCGGAGCGGGCGACCATCTCCACAAGCAGCCCGGCGGCTTGGATCCCGTCCTTGCCCGGGATGTGGCCGCGCACCGTGAGACCCCGGAGGACTCCCCGCCGATCACCGCATCGGTCTCGGCCATCTTGGCGCTGATCCACTTGAAGCCGACGGGCACCTCATGGCAGACCTCCCCGTGCGCGGCCGCGACCCGGTCCAGCAGATGCGTGGTGGAGAAGTTGCGGACCACCGGCCCGCGCCAGCCCTTCCCGGTGAGCAGGTACTCGTACAGCAGCACCAGCACCTGATTGGGGCTGAGGTAGTTCCCCTGGTCATCGATGATGCCGAGGCGGTCCGCGTCGCCGTCGGTCGCGATCCCCAGATCCGCGCCGTGCTCGATCACCGCCTGGCGCAGCGGGGAGAGGCTCCCTTCCGCTGGGGACGGCATCCGCCCGCCGAACAGCGGATCGTGGCGGGCGTTGATCACCTCGACCTGGCAGCGGGCGCTGACCAGGATGGTCTGCAGGCTGGTCTGGGCCACGCCGAACATCGGATCCAGCACGATGTTCAGGTGCGCGTGGCGGATCGCCTCGAGATCCAGCTGGGAGATGATCGCATCGAGGTACCGGTTGATCGAGGACTGCTCGGTGACCAGCTCGCTGTCACGCACCTCGTGCGGGGCCAGGGAGCGGACGTCGGCCGGGGCGAGGGTCGCCACGTGGGCCGAGAGCTCATCGGTGACCCCGAGATCGGCATCCCGCCCGCCCTCGGTGAAGATCTTCAGCCCGTTGTACAGGGCCGGGTTGTGGGAGGCGGTGACGGCGATGCCGTACGCGGCGCCCGTCTGCTTCACCGTCCACATGCACATGGGGGTGGGCACCGGACGGGTGATCACGCGCACCGGTATGCCGTTGCCGGCCAGCACCTCGATCGCCCACCAGGCGGCGACGTCGGAGAGGAAGCGCCGGTCGTAGCTGATCACCAGGCCGCGCTCGACCGCGCCCTCGGTGTGCATGCGGTCCGCCAGACTCTGCGCGAGGAGCCGGACGTTCTCGCGGGTGAACTCGTCCCCGATGATGGCCCTCCAGCCACCGGTGCCGAACTGGATCATCGTCGCTCCTTCGCCGTGGGGTGGGACGGGCGAGCGTTCGGCGCCGACCCCTGACCCCTATACGTTCAGGTTCAGAACAAACTAGACGGCACGGAGGCGGGTGTCAAGGCCCGCACTCGTCACTCGCGCACCGGCGTGAGCTGGCCGTCGACCATCTCCAGGACCCTGTCGCAGCAGGGAAGGATCTCATGGTCGTGGGTCACCATGACCCCCGCGATGCTCTTCTCGTGGCACTGCTCGGCGAGCAGCTTCACGATGTCCTGGCTCCGTTGACGGTCCAGAGCTGCGGTCGGCTCGTCCACGAGCAGGACTCCTGGCGCGTTGACCAGGGCACGAGCGATCCCAACGCGCTGGCGTTCACCGCCGGAGAGCTGACCCGGGCGGCTGTCGGCCCGGTGCCCCATGCCGACGGATTCCAGGAACGGCGATGGATCGAACGTGCGGGTCCTGCCACGTCGGTGGGCGAGGCGGTATGCCAGGCGCAGCTGGTCGGCGGAGGTCAGGGCAGGGATGAGATTGCCTGACTGGAAGACGAATCCGAGGTGCTCTCGACGGAATCGCGCCAGCGCGCCCTGCCCTCCGTCGCTGCGCACTGCGGCGAGGTCCCGCCCCAGCACCCGGACATCTCCCGCGGTGGGGGAGGCGAGTGCCCCGGCAACGGCCAGCAGGGAAGACTTGCCGGCGCCGGAGGGGCCGATGATCGCGACCAGCTCGCCGGCGTTCACCTCGAGGTTGACCTGGTCGAGCGCGCGGACGGTTCCCTCGCCATCGCCGAGCTCCAGGGTGACGTCTTGCAGGTGCAGGCCCTGATGGCGTGTTTCGGCAGCGGTGTCGAGCGTGGTGCTCGCGGTGGTGGTGTTCGTCATCGTGTGCCTCCCAAGGCGGAGATCGGTTCGATACGGGTCACGCGCAGGACCGCGATGGCGGCACCCACGAGACCCAGGGAGATGGTGATGGTGGAGGCCAGCGCGATGGGCCCGGCCTCGAGCGAGAAGGGCATTCCGGCGGGCATCAACGCTCCAAGGCCCACGCCGATCGCTGCGCCCAGTGCGGTGAAGGTGACGAGCAGGATCGCGGCCTGGGCGAGCCCGTCACGAAGCAGGTATCGGGCCGAGGCGCCCATGGCGCGCAGGACTGCGAGCTCGTGGCCGCGCTGGATGGTCCAGACAGTGAAGAACGCGCCGACGACGAGCGCCCCGATCGCGTAGAGGAACCACTGGATCATGCTCAGCGTGAGGGTCTCGGCCTGATAGCCCGGAGAAGCGTTGAAGGACTGCTCGAGTGTCATAGACGTCGTCCCGGCGGCACTGTCGCCGGCTGCCAGGGCATCAGCGTCTCCCTTGGCGAGCGGGGAGCCGTCGACTGCTTCGATAGCAACCACGGAGGCGTACTCGAAGTCGAGTGCCGCGAGCTGCTCCGCGGTCGGCGCGGCACCGTCAGGGGCCTCGCCCGCGGCGATCAGCTGCCAGGTGCCCAGGGGCAGGTAGGCGACGTCGACGTGTCCGAAGGTGGCCTGCCCGTCGGTGAAGCCGATGACTTCGAGCTCGGTGCCCACCTGGTCCAGGGTGATGACAGAGCCGAGCTCCAGGCCCTCGCCGCGCAAGGTCTCGGAGACGATGATCCCGCCGGGTGCGCCGAGCGCGCTACCGGCGGACAGCTCGGGCGCGAGGAAGGAGTCCGGTTCGATACCGAACAGTGTCAGGTCGACCTGGAGGCCTTGATCGGTCTCCGCATTCATGATGGATGCGCCCATCGGAGAGGCGGTGGCGACATCGGGCTGCTCCTTCCAGGCCGCGATCTGCTCGTCGTCGACGATCGATCGGGAGAAGGCGTTGTCCGCTTTCGTGCCTTCATCGAAAGCGAACGAGGTGACGGGCATCGACTTCAGGCCGGAGACTCCGTCGTTGACCAGGCCGGCGGAGAGTCCGGAGAGCAGGACCATGAGGACAGCGATCAGGGCGATGACGACGCCCATGAGGCTGAAGCGTCCACGGGCGAAAGCCAGTTCGCGCAGTGCGAGGAACATTGGGAGTCCTTCGGGGTCGGTGTTACGGGCGACGCCGATGGCAGGCCGGGCTCAAACGCATCGCGCCCCGCCCTTTTGTCGACACCACGTCGAGATGATGTCGACAGTGTGTCACGATCTCCGATGTGGGCGCACCGCGAAGGCATGAGTGCTCGATCACTGCCGCGCGGCGAGCGGCGCCTGCCCGGCAGGCGCCCGTCTTACTGCCCTCGGCCACCGAGCTCGCGCACCAGCGGTCCGAGCATGGTCGCGAGGAGGTTTCGCACCTGGTCCAGATCGAGGCCGGTCTCGAGCTGCAGGGTGGCGGCGTGAACTACGGCGTTGACCAATTCTGCGGTCGCCTCGGGGGACTCCACGCCGAGCTCGGTGAGGGTCTGGATCAGGGGCTCCTGGAGGTCGCGATGCATGCGCACGGCCTGCTGATCGATCGCTTCGCTCGGCTCCAGGGCAGCCAGGGCCGTGCCCACCGCATGGGCGCCCTCGGCGACGAGTTCGACGTTCGCCACGGCGTAGGCCAGCACGCTGTCGGCAACCGTCGGCGCCGCCGCCACCGCGCCGGTCACTCGCTCAACCCAGCGAGGATAGATGTCGCGGACCATTGCCTGCAGCAGCTCTTGCTTCGAGCCGAAGTACTGGTACGTACTGGTGCGCGCAAGTCCCGCCCGCTCAGCGACTGCTGACAGGCTCGGCGCCTCGCCGGTCTCCAGGAGGAGGTCGTGGGCAGCATCGAGCAGCGAGCGTTCGCGCGCTGCGCGGTGCTCTGCGACGGTCGGCTGACTGATACGAGGCATGAGCCGACCATACGTCGAGATGGTCCCGACATCGTGTCGGGATCTTGTAGGGTTCGGGCATGGATCTTTTACAGTCGCTCATTCTTCTGACGCATTTCGTCGGCGCGGCGGCGCTGATCGGTGGCTGGCTGGCAACTTTCCGCGCTCCCACCGTGCTCCGTTTGCAGCTCATCGGTGCGTGGCTGCAGCTGATCTCCGGAGTGCTGCTCGTCGGCCTTCTGGAGATGGGAGATGGCGGACCGGTCAATCATCTGAAGATCGCCGTCAAGCTCCTCGTCGTGATCGCCGTGGTGGTCGTCGCATTCATCGGCCGACGGAAGGTCAAGCGGGACGAGGATGTTCCTGTCGGCCTGGCTCATGCCGTGGGCGGGCTGGCCCTGCTCAACATGGGAATTGCGGTCCTGTGGTGATCGGTGACCTGCAGCGGACCGCCGAACACTACGCCTGACACACCGGGAGACCGTCAATGGTTGATCAATCGCTGGCCGAGGTATCGAATCTGGCCATCGTCGTCGCGATCGTGCTTTACGTCCTCGCGCTGGTCGGCTTCGCGGGAGATCTGGCCTCGAGCACGCAGCGACGCAGCGACGCGCGCCTGCGCAGCGAGCACATCGAGGCACCTGCAGCGAAGCATCCTGTGGTGGTATCCGCGGGTGGCGCGCCCGCAGAGGGCATCCCTTCACGGACGCCGGGTGGATCAGCGCTCACCATTACTGCGCCGTCCCGTGATGCGCCTCGCTCGATGTCCTCGCAGAAGTTCGCGTTCTTCATCGCGGGCGCCGGGACGCTCGTGCATGTTGCTGGTGTGGGGTTGCGCGCCGCCGCGACCCAGCGAGTGCCGTGGGCGAACATGTACGAGTTCGCCATCACCAGCGCCGCCCTCGTGATGCTGCTTTTCCTCATCTTCTCCATCACTCGGCGTGAGCTGCGTCTGCTCGGCACGTTCGTCGTCGGCGCGATACTCCTGCTGATGTTCCTGGCCCAGACCTTTTGGCTCGTCCCTGCAGCCGCGCTCACACCGAGCCTGCAGAACTCCCACTGGTTGGTCATCCATATCGGAGTCGCCATCCTGGCCACCGCACTGTCGATCTTGGGCGCGCTGGTCGCCTCTCTTCAGCTCATCCAGGCCCGAGACGAGAAGAGCCGTGCCGATCGCAGCGCCTCCGGGGCCGAGCATATCGAGCACCGGGGCCGGACCGGGGTCATCCTCGACCGTCTCCCCGAATCTGGAGTGCTTGAGACTCTCAGTTTCCGCGTGCACTCTGTGGCGTTCGTATGCTGGACCTTCACCCTGATCTGCGGTTCCATCTGGGCGCGCGAGGCCTGGGGGCGGTTCTGGGGATGGGACCCGAAGGAGGTGTGGACCTTCGTCATCTGGGTGCTCTACGCCGCGTATCTCCACGCCCGCGCCACCGGCGGGTTCCGCGGGAACCGAGCAGCCGCGCTCGCCCTGGCCGGTTTCGTCGCAGTGGTCTTCAACTACACGATCGTCAACACCGTCATCAACGGACTGCACTCGTACTCAGGGCTATAGGCGACGCGACCGTCACCCCGGGCCCACGCCCGAGGGGAAGTGGGCTCACGGCGCGGGACGCGTCCACGGTACGAAACCGGGGTTCAACCGCGCAGCACCGGGGCGAGGAGAGGGTCATCGAGCACGCGGTCCAGCGCCACCGCGGCACCACCGGCCGCGGCGGCCTCGAGCCCCAGCGAGGAGGCGCTGACCTCGACCCGCCCGTCGGGGGCGAGCAAGCGCTCATCGAGCGCGGCCTGCACCGGTGCCACCAACAGGTCCGCGAAGTGGCCGAAGTAGCCGCCGAGCACGATGGCCTGCGGGTTCAGCACGTCCACGAGCACGCCCGCGCCGCGCACGAGGTCACCCGCTAGGCGCGTGAAGCGCTCCTGCAGCGGGGCATGCCCGGCCTCGAGCAGCGCGCGGATCAGCGCGAGCCGCTCGAGCATCGGCAGGCGGCCGGAGCGAGCGGGGTCGTCCTCATCGAGCGCGTCGAGGACGGTGTCGAAGCCGACCATCGTCTCCCAGCAGCCGCGGCGCCCGCAGCGGCACCACTCCCCCGCCGGGTCCAGGCCGATGTGCCCCACCTCGCCGGAGAACCCGGACCAGCCGCGGATCAACCGGCCCTCGGCGATGATTCCCGCGCCCACGCCCATGTCACCGGTGAGATAGACCAGATCCGTGATGCCTCGCCGGGCCAGGCGAGGCGCCTCCGCGAGCGCCGAGAGCTTCGCGTCGTTCTCGAGGGTGAGCATCGGATGACCCTCGCCGAGACGGCGACCCAGTTCCTCCCCGAGGGGCACATCGGCCCAGCCGAGGTTCGAGGCGAAGCGTACGCGCGCCTCGTCGTAGTCGATCGGGCCCGGCGGGGCGATGGTGGCTGCCGCGACCCAGAGACCCTGCGCGGCGGCGGCCGTCAGCGCTCGCTGCAGCTGCTCGGCGGCGAGGTCGAGGATCGGGGCGAGCGGGTAGAAGCGCCCGTCGGAGGCGGCGGGGTCGAGGGCGTAGGGCATCGGGACCGAGTCGGTGAAGCGCACCTGACCTGCCAGATCACGCATGCACACGGCGAGATAGTCGACGTTCAGCTCGAGCCCTATCCCGGCTACGTGCTGCGGGGCGAGGCGCACCTCGGTGCCGGGTCGGCCCACCGCACCCCGCCGCTCGACGCTGCCCTCCTGCACCAGCCCGCGCTCCACCAGATCGCTGACCAGAGACGTCACCGACGCCTTCGAGAGGCCGGTCTCCTGGGCAAGCGTGGCGCGTGAGCGGCCGCCGTGAGCATGCAGGTGGCGCAGCAGCAGGCTCAGGTTCGCCGAGCGCATCGCGGCGTGGCCCACCGGGGCTGTGCGGCGGCTGCCCTGCCCTGTCTCGGACGGTGACGTCATGGAGACCATCGTAGGCCGCGTCAGGGGCGTGCCCGACCGGCGTCCCGAGCCACCGCCCCGCCGCGAGCCCGGTGCGAGCCCGGTGCCTCAGCCCCGCAGCACGCTCTGGAGGATCTCGAGGTAGCGCCCGGCGAGCACGTCATCGTCCGCATGCTCGGCGACCCATGCCCTGCCGCTCGCCCGTACCGCTGCACGGGAGCGGTCAGCGGCCATGCCGCGCCACAGCTCGACCAGCGCGTCGACGTCCTCGGGCGGGAGCACATCGCCGGCGTCGGCCTCGCGCACCACGTCGGCCGCCTCGCCATCCAGCAGCGCGGTGATGTGGCGACCGGTCGCGAGCATCTCGTACAGCTTCGAGGGGACGGTCCACGCGAACGGTGCCCAGTCCCGCAGGGACACGATCACCGTGTCCGCCCAGGCGTACTGCTTGCCCACCTCGCGGTGCGGGATGCGCGGGATCACCTCCACCGGAGCGTCCAGCTCATAGGCCAACGCCGCCAGCTCGACGGCCTCGACGCCGTGGCCCACCATTCGCACCTGCACATCCACACCCTCACGGCGCAGCGCCGCGGCCGCGCGGACCACTGTGTCCAGCCCCTGGGAGCGGCCCATGTTGCCCAGATACAGGCAGCGCAGCTCCGGATGGTCGCCAGGCAGATGATCCCGCCGCGGTGGGACCAGGGACAGATCGGTGCCGTTGCGCACCACATGCACCGTGCTCACGCCCCGCTCGCGCAGCACGTCCGCGAACCGGCCGGTGGTGGTGACGACGGCTCGAGCGCCGCTCTGCCAGCTGGTCACCTTCTGATGCACCTCGCCCTTGGCCAGCGCGATGCTCCACGACACGACCCGGCGCAGCGCACCGCGCTGCACAGCATCTGCGGCCTCCGGGCTGAGGGCGCCGACGGGGCCGACGTGCGTGACCAGATCCGGCCACGCATCTCGCATCTCCACCACCAACGGCACGTCCCACAGCAGCGACAGGGTGCGCCCCAGCAGCAGCGTGGGGATCGCCGGGGCAGTGGCCACGATGACGTCGGGCCGGGTGCCCGGGCGGGAGAAGCGGCGGCGGAGCCTGCGCAACGAATCCGCCGCCGCGATGACGTGGTCCGCGGTGCGGCTGCCGATGTCCGCACGATGCGGGAGGTAAGCGGTGCGCAGGACGGTCTCCCCGTGCGGGCCCGTCTCGACCCCGCCCACCCGGTGGGTGCGGCGCTGGGTGGGCGTGGGGCGCCCTGCCGGATAGTGCGGCACCGGCGCGGCGACCGTGACCCGGTGCCCAGCGGCGATGAAGCGCTGGATGAGGGCCGACCAGCGCCGCTGCGGGGCGCCGAACTCCGGTGCGTAGTAGTGGGTGAGGAGCAGCAGTCTCATGCGTGGGGGGACTCTTCGGGACGGGAGGCGGTGTGCGTGGCGGGCGCCGGGGAGCCGGGGGCGGGAGCAGGGGAGGTCTCGTCCGTCGGGGCGGCCGACTGCGGGGCTGCCAGCTGCGGTGCGAGGCCGACGGCTTCTGCGGCGTCCTGCAGGACCTGCGGATCGGCGTGCAGCGTGTCCGGTGGTGCGATCCCCGCTCTGGCGGTCGCGGTGTCGATGAGGAGCGTGATCGTCGTCGGCACCTCCTGCTCGAGCTCGTCGGCGTCCTGCTCCTGATCTTGCTCCCGCTCCTGCGCCTTTTGCTGCTCCTTGCCTGCTCCTGCTCCTGTTGCTCAGCGTTCTGGCCGAGAGCGTGGGCGTCCTCGGGGAGGGCGGAGATCGCGGCAGCCGGGATCAGCACGCTGCGGGCGCTGAGCTGACGCGGCATGACGGTGATCGCGGCGAGCTCACCGCCGGCATCCTGCTGGTAGATGTCCCGCACCCGGCCCACGGTCTTCCCATCGCTGCCCAGCACGGTCATCCCTGCCAGGCCCTGCAGGCGCAGGCGCCTCTCGGCTCCGGCCCGCGGCTCCTCACCGTCGGCCGCCGGGCGCTCCTCGGGACGACCGCCCGGCACCAGCGCCGCCGCACCCTCGGCCGTCGCGGCGATGCCTTCGCGCACGGCGCGCTCACTCCCGGGGCAGGTTCCGGACCACCGGGCAGACCAGAGGAGGAGCCCTCAGGCGGCACGCCGGGGCTCATCGGTCACTTCCACAGGGGATCACAACCTCGGAGTCTACCGACCCAGGAATCACGGGGTGCGACGAAGTCAGTCGGTCACGCAGTACCGCACGAACTCCTGCACATCCTCGATGGGATCGGCCTCGGAACGGTTCTGCAGCTCGCGCACCGTGTGCTCCCGCACCGCGAGGCTCAGCAGCAGCGAGAACAGCGTGCGCGCCAGCATCTGCGGATCCGCGCCCTCGACCAGGCGGCCGTGCGCCGCCAGGCCCTCCAGCACCTTCTCCAGCACGTGCTCGTGCACCAGGCGCAGGCGCGCGATGCGGAAACGTCCCGGATGGTCCGGGTTGACGATCTCGGCCGAGAGCGTTGCCAGCAGCGCCATCGAATGCTGCCGCGGATCCCAGGGCCCGGCCAGGGCCGCCACCAGCGACTGCGGCGAGGTCTGCAGCGACTCGACCGAGTCCAGCAGGCCCTGTGCATGCGCCTCCAGGCGGTCGACCACCGCACCGAGCAGCGCGTCCTTCGAGGAGAAGTGATGCAGCATCCCCGGATGCGAGATGCCGACCCGGCGGGAGATGTCCCGCAGGCTCGCACCGTGGTACCCGCGCTCGGCGAACAGGGCGGAGGCGCTGTCGAGGATGTCCTCGCGCCGCGACGAGGCCGGTGCCGGAGCATCTTCCGCAGGCGGAGCGGTCTCTCCGGCGGGGCTCGCCTGGCCGGGAGCCACGGGCCCCGTCTCGGGCGGGGCACCGATCACCGCACCCAGATCATCACCGCCACCCAGCTCGGTCGCGGAGATCGAATCGAGCGTGCGCAGGGCGCGGGCCAGCGGATCCATGCTCAGATTCACGGATCCGCCCCCGCAGCCTCGTCACCGGCACGGTCGGAGAACATGGTCGAGAGGGGCGACGGCCCGGCCCCCGCTCCCGGAGGGCCACTGGCAGCAGCGAGGGTCATCGTCGCTCCTTCTTCATGTCAACGCGCAGCGATCAGCTCCGCGATCTGGATGGCGTTCAGGGCAGCGCCCTTGCGGAGATTATCCGCCACCACGAACAGGACGAGGCCCTTTCCGTCGGGCACAGACTGATCCTGGCGGATCCGGCCCACGAACGTGCCATCCCGGCCCGCTGCCTCGAGCGGGTTCGGCAGCTCGACCACGTTCACGCCCGGCGCCGCGGTGAGCAGCTCGCGTGCACGCTCCGCGGGCAGCGGCCGGTCGAACTCGACATGGATCGCCAGCGCGTGACCGCTCATCACCGGCACCCGCACGCAGGTGCCCGCGACCGGCAGGTCCGGCAGGTCCAGGATCTTCCGGGTCTCGTTGCGGAGCTTCTGCTCCTCGTCGGTCTCGCCGGAGCCGTCGTCGACCAGGCTCCCGGCCAGGGCCACCACGTTGAACGCGATGGGCTTGGCGTAGATGCTCGGCTCGCCGAGGTCCACGGAGGAGCCGTCGATCGCGAGCTTCTCCACGTCGTCGACGCCCTTGCGCACCTGACCAGCGAGCTCAGCCACGCCGTCGACGCCGGAGCCGGAGACGGCCTGGTAGGTGGCGACCTTCAGCCGTGCCAGCCCCGCCTCGTCGTGGAGGACCTTCAGGCTGGGCATCGCGGCCATCGTGGTGCAGTTCGGGTTCGCGATGATCCCGCGCGGCGGGTTCGTCAGCGCCTCCGGATTCACCTCGGAGACCACCAGCGGCACCTCGTCATCCCGACGGTAGGCCGAGGAGTTGTCCACGACCGTCGCCCCCGCCTCGGCGTAGCGCGGCGCGAGGGCCTTGGAGGTGGAACCGCCGGCGGAGAAGATCGCGATATCGAGCTTCTGCCCCTCGGAGGTGATGTCCGCGGTCTCGGCGTTCTCGATCGTCAGCTCATGGCCCGCGTACTGGACCGTCTTGCCCGTGCTGCGCGCCGAGGCGAACACCCGGATCGCGGAGTGCTTGACCGCCCGGTCAGCGAGCAGGGCCAGCATCACACGGCCCACCTGGCCGGTTGCACCGACCACGCCGATCACCGGCCCGTCGGCCGCATAGCCCGGGGTGAGAGAGAAATCGAGAGTGCTGTTGCTGCTGTTCATCGTCCGGTCCCTCCGTAGACCACGGCCTCGGTCTGCTCGGCGTCGAGGCCGAACGCCGTATGGATCACGCGCACCGCGTCGTCGAGCCGAGCCTGCTCGGTGACGACGGAGATGCGGATCTCCGAGGTGGAGATCATGTCGATGTTGATACCGGCCTCGCCGAGCGAGCGGAACAGCAGCGCCGAGACGCCCGGGTGCGAACGCATCCCGGCGCCGACGATGCTGACCTTGCCGATCTGGTCGTTGTAGCGCACCTCGGTGTAGCCGATCGCCTCATGCGCCGCCTCGATCGCCTTCAGCGCTGCGGGGGCATCCGCCTCCGGCAGCGTCAGCGAGATCGCGACCGTGTCATCCACGGTCGACGAGTTCTGCACGATCATGTCGATGTTCGCGCCGGAGCTGGCGACCACGTCGAACAGCAGGGCCGCACGGCCCGGAACGTCCGGCACCTCGACGACGGTGATCTTGCCTTCGCTGCTGTCGTGGGCGACGCCCGAGATGAGCGGTGCCTCGAGGCCCGGTGCTGCGATGTCGTCCATGGGGAGCTCCTTGGTCGGGTCGGCGGCATCGCGTCGGGCGACATCCGCGGTACGGAGGGTGACGTCGGGGTCGATGGGGATCTCACGCTCGGGATCGTCGGCGACGATCGTGCCCAGCCGCCCCGAGTACGAGGAGCGCACATGCAGCGGCACCTCATAGCGGCGCGCGTACTCGACGCTGCGCGCCATCAGGATCTTCGAGCCGTTGGCCGCCATCTCCAGCATCTCCTCGCTCGAGATCAGCGGCACCCGGCGGGCCGACGGCGCGATCCGCGGATCGGCGCTGAACACACCGTCCACATCCGAGTAGATCTCGCAGACGTCCGCCTTCAGCGCCGCGGCGAGCGCCACTGCGGTGACGTCCGAGCCACCACGACCCAGCGTGGTGATCTCCTTCGAGTCATGCGAGACGCCCTGGAAGCCTGCGACGATCGCGACCGCGCCGTCATCCACGGCCTCCTGGATGCGGGCAGGGGTGACGTTGCGGATCTGCGCCTTGCCGTGATCGCTGTCCGTGATCAGGCCGGCCTGCGAGCCGGTGTAGGCGCGAGCGGTCACACCCACCTCGTTCAACGCCATCGACAGCACCGCCATCGAGATGCGCTCGCCCGCCGTGATCAGCATGTCCATCTCGCGCGGCGGCGGGTTCGGGGTCACCTGCTCGGCGAGGTCGATCAGCTCATCGGTGGTGTCTCCCATCGCGGAGACCACGACGACCACCTTGTGGCCAGCCTTCGCGTAGAGGGAGATGCGCTTGGCGACGCGCTTGATCGAGTCGGCGTCAGCGACGGAGGATCCTCCGAATTTCTGGACGACCAGGCTCATGGGGCGGGTTCCTTCGCGTTCGGCGGCAATCGGGCAATGCGGGCGGGCTGCGGGGCGGCAGACCGTGCGGGACCGCTGGGGAGCGAGCCCTGTCGCGGGCCTGCCGGGGAGCAGGTCCTGGGGCCGTGGCCGGGGCCGCGTGAAGGCGGCCGCCGCTCGCCTGCGCCGGTGGGCGAAGCTCTCGCCCGCCCGGCACGACTCGGCACCGGAAGCCCGGCGACCGGGCACGAGCCCAGCGTCAAGTCTACGAAAAGGTCCCCAGAAAGCCCACGACCTCGGCATTTGAGATGGAGGCCCTGGTAGCGGGGTCTTGTCGACGTGTCCCAGGCAACATCCGCCCGGGCGTGGCGGGGCGAGGCGGGGCCCTCCGGCACAGCTTCCTGGTGCCGGCCCCGCTGAAGTTCGCGGCACCGTCGGCTGCGCTCGGGACGCCGACGGCGGGGTGAGCGGTGTGGCGACCGGCTGCGGGGCGAGCGGTGTGGCGACCGGTTGCGGGGCAAGCGGTGTGGCGACCGGTTGCGGGGCAAGCGGCGGCAGGGCAAGCGTGCCGATGCGCCACTCAGCCAGTCGTCGGTTCAGTACCGCTGCCCTGCACGAGTCGTGGGATCTGTACGCCCCAGCCCTCCCAAGGGGTACCAAACCCACGACTCGTCCCTCGGCAGTGGACCGAACTCACGGCTCGATGCCGGACGGGCGGACGGACGGACGGACGGACGGACCAGAGGGGGCTCTCCTGGAAGACGGCACCCGAACCGACAGGAGCCCTCCGATCCGCGGCACAGCACTCCCTGCGCCGCGGCAGTGATCCGATCCCAGCGCCGCGGCACTCACGGACCGCTTGTGGAGGAACGGTCGAGCAGGCCGTGACCAGGCCAGTGTGGAGAGAACCCTGCGGAATTCGCTCACCGGGCCACCCTGTTCGCATGCCACGACGCCCACTGCTGCCTGAGAGCCTCGCCTCCGGCGCGTTCACCCTTGCCGAGGCCCGAGCGGCGGGCATCGACCGGAGGCAGCTCTCCGATCCGAAGTTCATCCGTCTCTCCCGCGGCGTCTACGTCGCCCGGAATTCGGGGGTCGACGAAGCGGACGTCGTGAGGGCCTACCAGCGCGCCACACCGGCGGCCGTCGTCTGCAGAACAACGGCGGCCAGGATCCATGGATTGCCGTTCCCTGTGAATACCCCTGACTGGCGCCTCGAAGACTCCCGCTTCCGGATCCATCTCTCGTACCGGGCCACGCACCGCAAGGATTCCGGGCAGCTCCGCTGGAGCCAGCTCGACCTCTCACCGGAAGAGATTGTCACTGACAGCGGCCTTCGCATCACCTCGCGCCAGCGCACCCTTCTCGACCTCTCCGGCAACCTCCGCTCCTTCAGCCTCGCGGACCTGGTGGTCATCGGAGACCACCTGGTGCGGACCCCCAGGCCGAAGTACGAGGGACGCACGGAGCCCTACGCGAGCATCGAACAGCTGAGAAGTATGGCCGAGCGGCACCGAGGTCGCGGGGCAGTCCGCCTCCGCGAGGCTCTTGATCTGGTGGTCGTGGGCAGTGACTCGCCCGCGGAGACCAGACTGCGCCTGGCGATCCTCCGGGCAGGACTGCCCACCCCTCAGGCCAATGTCGAGATCTTCGAGGGCGCCTCTCACCTCGGGCAACCCGATCTCTCCTGGCCGGACTGGCGGGTCTGCGTCGAGCACGAAGGGCCGCACCATCGGACACCGCAACAGCAGGAACGTGACATCGACCGAGGCGAGCGCCGCCGGGACCATGGCTGGATCGAAGTGCAGACCACCGCACGGGACCTGCGCCATGGCTGCGCCAGAGCAATCGGGCGGATCGAGGAGAAACTGCGCCAGCACGGGTGGCGCGGCACGCGGGTGCAGCTCTCATGAACAGCCTGACCGCACCGCCCACGCCATGCCCGCCCCTCCCCGGAAGCGCTGAACCGCAGCTGGCACCGGATCGAGTCGTGAGCCAGATACGTCTTTGCGGGGCTCAACTGCACAGTCCCCACGACTCGGCAGCGAAGAAGGTGCGTGACGGGGGCAGCCGGTGCGGGGCGGGGGCAGCCGGGGTGCGGGGGCAGCCGGTGCGGGGGCAGCCGGGGTGCGAGGGCAGGTGCACAGGGTCAGCAGCGGCGTGACGGGGGCAGCCGCGGCGTGACGGGGGCAGCAGCGGTGCGCGGGGCCAGCAGCGATACGTCGGGGCCCGGGCCGAGTCCAGGGACACGTGCACATTTCGGCACCTCACATGCACCGTTCCCACGACTCACCGACGTCGGAGAGTGAAGGCAGGCGCCAACCCTCAGGCCCCGGCGACGAGCTCCCGCAGCAGAGCTCGCGCGCCGTCGGAGCGGAGAACCCCGAGCGCGTGGAGATACGGGGTGGTGAACGCGTCGTGCTGGACGAGGTCGCCGAACAGCTCCTCATCGCGGAGGAAGGCGAGCGGGTCCTCGTCGTGACGTGCGGCGGCGGCCATGACCCGGTCGCGGAGGCGGTCCACCACCGGCCACTCCTCGCCGTTCTCTCCCGTGCCCTCGGCGTACCGCGCCCAGGAGGCGACGATCGCGGCGGAGGCGGTGACGGCCCGGCCGGCGCCGAGGTTCTCCTGGATCACGGGGACCAGCCAGGTGGGGATGCGATCGGAGGATTCGGCGGCGAGGCGGGCGAGGGTGTCCTTGACCTCGCGGTTCGCGAAGCGCGCCATCAGCTCGTCCTTGTAGGCGTCCACGTCGATGCCCGGCACCTCGGGAACGGCGGGCGTGCCCTCGCCGTCCATGTAGAGGGTGCGGGTGAACGGGGCGAGGTGCTCGTCGACCGCGGCCTCGTCGGCGTAGGTCTGCCCGAGCAGCAGGCCGAAGTAGGCGATGGCCTGGTGGGAGCAGTTCAGCAGGCGCAGCTTCATCAGCTCGTAGGGCTCGACGTCCTCGACCATCTGCACTCCCACCTCCTCATAGGCGGGGCGGCCCGAGGGGAAGTCGTCCTCGAGGACCCACTGCACGAAGTCCTCGCTGACCACGGGCCAGGCATCGTCGATGCCGTAGTCGCTGGCGACCATCCGAATGTCCTCGGGGGCCGTGACGGGGTGATCCGGTCGACCATGCAGTTGGGGAACGCGACCTCGGAGTCGATCCAGTCGGCGATCGGGGCGTCCGCGTGCAGGCCCTCCTCGTCCCGTCGGCTCGCGTAGGCGAGGAGCATGCGCTTGGCGAGGTCGCCGTTGCCGCGCACGTTGTCGCAGGACATGACGGTGAACGGGGCGGTGCCGGCGTCGCGGCGTCGGCGCAGCGCCTCGACCACGTATCCGAACATCGTCTGCGGATGCCCGGAGCGGTGCGGGGTGTTCGCACCGCCGGCGTTCTCTCCCGCGCTGCCCGCCGCGACGGCGCCCTCGAGGTCGAAGCGGGTGCAGAGGTCCGCGGCGACAGCCTCGGTCTCGTACTGGAAGCGGCCGGTGGAGGGGTTGTAGTTGTAGCCGCCCTCGGTGACGGTCAGCGAGACGATCCGCACCGCCGGATCGGTCATCTGGGCGAGCACGGCCGCGGGATCGTCAGGGGCGAAGAGATACTTCCCGATCGCGCCGATGACGCGGGGATCGTGCGTCCCGTCGGGCGCCTTCGTGACGAGCGTGTACAGGCCGTCCTGCGAGGTGAGGGCGTCGCGCATGCGGGAGTCGCCCGGCAGCAGGCCCACCCCGCAGATCGCCCAGTCGCGGTCGCGGCCAGCGTTCATCAGGCGGTCGAGGTACATGGCCTGATGCGCGCGGTGGAAGCCGCCGACGCCGAAGTGGACGATGCCGATCTTCCGCTCCTCGAGCGGATAGCCGGGCACGGCGACCTGGCCGGTTGCGGCGATCTCGGTCAGGGAGGCGGACGTCAGCGCAGTCATGGCTCATCCTTCATCGACGAGTGAGGTGGAAGCCGACGATACACACTTCGACGCCAGCTGAGCAGGGGCTCCGCTCACCTGATCGGGGTGGCCTAGGGGGTGCGCCAGCCGCTCCGCAGACCAGGACGAGGCCAGGAGCCGGGGCCCTGGCACAGACGGGCCGATGGTGAGGCGAGATGGCGATATTGCCAGCTCACCTCACCATTGGCCCCTCCACGTCATTCTTGCCCACGCGCTGCGTCATTCCGGCACGTGCCCCGTCACCCCAGGGTTCAGTCCCCGGGCACCTCGCGCTCGATCTCCGCGAGCCAGGCCTTCGCCGCCGCGTCGGACGGCATCCGCCAGTCGCCGCGCGGGGAGAGCGAGCCGCCGGCCAGCACCTTCGGGGCGTTGG
The DNA here is from genome assembly GCF_014400405.1 of Brachybacterium sp. Z12. Taxonomy (GTDB): domain Bacteria; phylum Actinomycetota; class Actinomycetes; order Actinomycetales; family Dermabacteraceae; genus Brachybacterium. Next base: position 3,168,874 of record NZ_CP060496.1, read on the forward strand.
GCAACGCGGAGCGCTTGAACTGGTTGGCGAAGAAGCGGCGGGTGAACACTGTCAGCCAGTGCTTGATCTCCTCACGGGAGTAGGCACGCGCATCGTCCTCGGGGTAGCCGGCCGGCCACTCCCCCGCCTCGACATCGCCCCAGGCCTGATGGGCGAGGTATGCGATCTTCGCGGGCCCGTCGCCGCGGCGCAGCAGGTGGTAGAGCGTGAAGTCGTGCAGCGCGTAGGGGCCGATCGAGCTCTCGGTGGACTGCGCCTGCTCGCCCTCACCTGCGGGAATCAGCTCGGGGCTGATCTCGGTGTCGACCACCGACTGCAGCACCTCGGAGGCGTCGGGGCCGAAGAGGCCTTCGTCGATCACCCAGCGGATCAGGTGCTGGATCAGCGTCTTCGGCACCCCGGCGTTCACGCCGTAATGGGACATGTGGTCGCCCACCCCGTAGGTGCACCAGCCCAGCGCCAGCTCGGAGAGGTCACCCGTGCCGACCACCATCCCGCCGTGATGATTCGCGAGACGGAACAGGTAGTCGGTGCGCAGCCCGGCCTGGACGTTCTCGAAGGTGACGTCGTAGACCGCTTCGCCGCCGCCGTAGGGATGCCCCATGTCCTTCAGCATCTGGGTGGCGGCGGGGCGGATGTCGATGGTCTCGAAGCTCGCCCCCACCGCGCGGGAGAGCAGCTCGGCGTTGGAACGGGTGTGCTCGGTGGTCGCGAAGCCCGGCATCGTGTAGGTGAGGATCTCGGAGCGGTCGCGGCCCAGCAGGTCCATCGCCCTCGCGCACACCAGCAGCGCATGGGTGGAGTCCAGACCACCGGAGACGCCGAGCACCGGCTTGGTGCCGCCGGCCTTGTCCCCGCCGATCGCACTCAGCCGACGCGCCAGTCCCGCCACCTGGATCGAGAACGCCTCGTAGCAGTCCTGGGCCAGGCGCGCCGGGTCGTCGGGCACGAAGGGGAAACGGTCGAGCTTGCGGCGCAGCGGCCCGGTCGCGGGAGGGCCGACGGGCCGGGAGCCCTCGTCACGGTCCCAGTCGTCATAGGAGATCCCGTCATCCGAGACGTCCGCCTCCACACCGAACAGCAGCGGCTCCGGCCCGCTCGTGTACTCCTTCACGCGCTCCGCGTGGGTACGCCGGTTGTCGTCGAAGGTGTTCATGCGGCGGCGCTCGGCGACGATCCGATCCAGGTCGATGTCGGCGATGGTCGCGCGCGGCCCCTGCGGGAAGCGCTCGGTCTCGCCCAGCAGGTCACCGCATTCGTAGATGAAGGTCTGCCCGTCCCAAGCGAGGTCCGTGGTGGATTCACCCTCGCCCGCGGCCGCGTAGATGTACGCGGCCTGCGAGCGGGCGGAGGCGGAGCGGGCCATCAGCTTGCGTTCGTCGGCCCGACCGATCGTGATCGGCGAGCTGGACAGGTTCGCGATCACGGTCGCGCCGGCGAGCGCGGCCTCGGCCGACGGCGGGATCGGCACCCACAGGTCTTCGCAGATCTCCACGAACAGCGACAGGCCCGGCAGATCCGGCACCGTGATCAGCTGGTGCGGCGCGAGGGCGTGCTCCTCCGCACCGATGCGCACCCCTCCCAGCAGGCGTCATCGCCCGGGGAGTACCAGCGCCGCTCGGAGAATTCGCGATACGTGGGCAGATGCTGCTTGGCCTGGATGCCCAGGATCCGGCCGCGGTGGATGGTGATCGCGCAGTTCAGCAGACGGCTGCGCGAGGGGACCCGCAGCGGCGCGCCGAGCACAATGATCGGCATCAGCTCACGGCTCGCCTCGACCACGGTGGTGATCGCCTGTTCGGCGGCGTCCAGCAACGGCTCCTGCAGCACCAGATCCTCGAGCGAGTACCCGGTCAGGGACAGCTCGGGGAACACGGCGAGCCCCACCTGCTGCTCATGCAGGTCGCGCAGCACCTCGAGGTGCCGTTCGGCGTTGGTGGCCGGATCGGCGAGCGCGACCGGGAGGGTCACAGCGGCGGCGCGCAGGAAGCCGTGGTCGTAGATCGAGGCATGGGGGTCCGACGGGTCCTCGTGCGTGACCGTGGGCAGCGCCCGGTCAAGGTGGTGGTCGGAGCCGCCGGGGACGTGCTCGCCGGGCACCGGGGCGGAGGCCGCGAGGCCGTGGGTGTGTGCCGGGGCGGAGCTCGGCGGCTCGTTCTGGCCGGGCGGCTGCGACCGGTCCTGGCCGGAGGGCTGCGGGGCTGCGGGCTGCGACGCGGAGCTCATGGGCCGAGCGTAATCGAGGCCCAGCGCCGGGTGCGGTGCGGGGCGCGGTTCTGCTGCCATTCGGTCGGTGGTGTCGGGCCCCCGGGAACCGTGCTGGCCCGGAACCGTGCTGGCCGGAGCCGTGGGCGTCCGAGGCCGTGGCGGCGCGGGGCCGTGGTCAGTTGCTGGCGTGGGAGCGACCTCTGCGGAGATATCGGCATACACCTCGCCCCCGACGCCAGTTCTCGACCATCATCCCGCTCCCTCGGCGGCGGCCCCATCCGCCGCCTCGCCCCCGCGCCAGTTCTCGACCATCATCCCGCTCCCTCGGCGGCGGCCCCATCCGCCGCCTCGCCCCCGCGCCAGTTCTCGACCATCATCCCGCTCCCTCGGCGGCGGCCCCATCCGCCGCCCCGCCCCTCAGACGCCGCCGACCATCCCCTGACGCACCGCCCCGCTGCGGCTCCCGCCTGCTATACGTTTATCCGATGAGATCGAGCACGACACCGCACATGAGAGGGGCCGCATGAACTCGCGCAGGCCCCTGCTGGGGTGGTTGCTGATCGCCCCTAGCCTGATCGGGGTGACGGCTTTCCTGATCCTCCCGGTGGTGCTCGCCTTCGTCGTCTCCCTCTTCCGCTGGGATCTGCTGGGCACCCGCCGGTTCATCGGTCTGGAGAACTACACGACGCTGCTCTCGAGCGGCGCGCTGACCAACTCGCTGCTGGTCACGGGGATCTTCACGCTGATCTCGGTGCCGGTCTCGCTCGCGCTGGGCCTGGTGCTCGCCACTCAGCTGGTGCGCGCTCTGCCGGGTTCAGCGATCGTGCGCGTGATCGTGGTGATCCCCTGGGTGTGCGCCCCGCTCGCGCTCGGCGTGGTGTGGAAGTGGATCTTCCAGCCGTCGGTGGGTGCTCTGAACCAGATCCTGGGCGTGCGCATCGAATGGCTCACCGATACGTCCCTCGCGCTGCCCGCCGTGGCATTCGTGGCGATCTGGCAGAACGTCGGCTACATCTCGCTGTTCTTCCAGGCGGGGCTGACCCGCATCCCCGACTCGATCTACGAGGCCGCCCGCATCGACGGCGCCGGCCCCGCCCAGCAGCTGTGGTTCATGACCATCCCGCTGCTGCGCCCGACGACGTTCTTCCTCGCGGTCACCCAGGTGGTGGCGAGCTTCCAGGTGTTCGACATGGTCTACGCCCTCACCGGCGGCGGGCCGCAGCGCCGCACCGAGGTCATCGCCTCCCTGATCTACAACGAGGCCTTCGAGGCCAGCCGTCTGGGCCGCGCGAGCGCGGTCGCGGTGATCCTGTTCCTGCTGCTGGTGGTCATCACGCTGATCCAACAGCGCTGGTTCTCCCGCCGCATCACCTACGACATGAGCTGAGAGGAGGCCGACCATGCACACCACCACCGACGCCCCCGGCGCCGCACCCACGCGCCCGACGGGCCGACGCCGCCCTCTGACCGGCTCGCTCCTCGCCCGGCGCCTGCTCGCGCACGGCGCCACCTACCTGGTGCTCGCCGTCGCCGCGGTGCTCACGCTGGGCCCGTTCCTGTTCTCGGTGATGACCGCGTTCACCTCCACCCGGCAGTTCGCGCAGGAAGGCCCGCTGTCGTTCCCCGCGCCCCCGGTGCTGGAGAACTTCATCGGGCTGTTCAGCTCGCAGGACGGCTTCGTCACCCCCGTTGTGGTCACCGTGCAGATGGTCGCCGTGATCCTGGTGGGGCAGATGGTGTTCTCGGTGCTGGCCGCCTACGCCTTCGCCCAGCTCCGCTTCCCCGGCCGTGATCTGCTGTTCTGGGTGTACATCGCGACGCTGATGGTGCCGCAGGTGGTCGTGGTGGTGCCGCTGTACCTGATGATGAGCGAGGTGGGGCTGCGCAACACCTTCTGGGCGCTGGTGCTGCCCTTCGTGCTCGGCTCGCCGTACGCGATCTTCCTGCTGCGGGAGAACTTCCGCGGTGTGCCCAGCGAGCTGATGGACGCGATGCGCATCGACGGCGCGGGCACCCTGCGCCTGCTGTGGCACCTGGTGGTCCCGCTGAACCGCGCCATCATCGTCACCCTGGTGCTGATCACGGTGGTCACGCACTGGAACAACTTCATGTGGCCGATGGTGATCACCTCGGGCCCGGAGTGGCGGGTGATCACGGTCGCGACCTCCGCCCTCCAATCGCAGTACAACAACAACTGGACGCTCGTGATGGCGGGCACCACGCTCGCGATGCTGCCGCTGGTGATCCTGATGGTCGTGTTCCAGAAGCAGATCACCCGCTCCGTGGGCGACGCGACCCTGCGCTGAGCCCCCGAAGCACACGCCACATGGGTTCATCGGTCCCCCATAACCTGCGCGAACAGTTGATAATGAGATCACACGTCTTCCCGGAAGGACACCTCCATGCTCAAACGTCGCACCCTCCTCTCCTCCTTCGCCGCCGCCGGCCTGCTCGGCACCGCAGCGGCCTGCTCCCCCTCCTCCGATGACGGCGGCGGCGAGAGCGGCAGCTCAGCCTCCGACGCGGGCGGCAGCACCGGCGGTGACAAGGGCACGCTGACCTTCCGCCTCTGGGACGACAACGCCGTGCCCGCGTACGAGGAATCGTTCACCGCGTTCACCGCCGAAAGCGGCTGGAACGTGGAGATCGACGTGGTGCCGTGGGCTGACTACTGGACCCGCCTCCCCCTCGATGTGGCCAGCGGCGACGCTGCGGACGTGTACTGGATGAACTCCGCGAACTACGTGCAGTTCAAGGACTCCGAGGCGCTGCTGGACATCAACGAGGTCGTCCCCGACGGCGCCGCTCAGTGGGAGCAGTCCGTGGTGGACCTCTACACTCGCGACGGCGGCCTGTGGGGCGTGCCCCAGATCTGGGACTCGATCGCCGTGTTCTACAACAAGGGCCTGGTCGAGGAGGCGGGCGTGGACCCATCGGCCCTCGCCTTCGACCCCTCTGCCGAGACGGACTCGCTGCGGGATGCCGCCCGCGCCCTGACTGTGGACGGTGCGGGCCTGCACCCGGGTGAGGACGGCTTCGACGTCGACTCCCGTGAGCAGTTCGGCTTCAACTCGCAGGCCGACCGGCAGGCGATCATCGGCCCGATGCTCGCCTCGAACGGCGCGACCTGGCAGGAGGACGATCAGTACACCTTCGCCTCCCCGAAGGCATCGAGGCGTTCCAATACATGGCGGACCTCATCAACGTCGAGAACGTCGCCCCCAGCGCCGCCGACACCAACGAGAACGGCGACTTCACCCGCGATCTGTTCACGCAGGGCAAGCTCGGCCTGTTCCAGTCCGGCCCGTACAACCTGTTGGCGATCTCCGAGGGCGTGGACGACTCCTTCGAGTGGGCGCTTGCCGCACCGGTGGCCGGCCCCGAGGGCGCGAAGTCCCTGGTGCACGGCGTGGTCGCGGTCGGCAACGCACAGGCCGACGACGACCAGCAGGAGGGCATCGCCGAGCTGCTGACCTGGCTGGGCAGCAAAGACGGCCAGCTTCCGCTCGCCGAGCAGGGCGTCTCCTTCCCCGGCCACGTGGAGGCGCAGGACGCGTTCATCGCGTTCTGGGAGGAGAAGGGCGTGGACGTCAGCGTCTTCGTGGACGCCGCGAAGAACCCCGCGGAGGCCGACACCGGAGCCCGCGCGAACGCGGGTCTCGGCGCGCGATCCCGATCTTCCAGGAGGTCTTCATCGGCCGCCTCTCCGCCGAGGACGGCATCCCCCAGGCGCAGGAGGAGGGCAACTCCGCCATGGCGGAGTGAGCCGATAGCCGCGCGTGGTTCGGGGGTTCCCGCGCGTGGTTCGGGTTCACGGGAGTCCGGCCTCGCGGGGCAACGGTGACGACTGCTGGCGCTGGAGCGCACGCTGTGGCTATATCTGCAGAGCGTGCTGCCCAGCGCCAGTTCCCGTCGAAGCGCGGGTTCTCTTCGCGCGGAGGCCGGGCTCCACCATTCCCCCACCATTTGTTCGCGCGCTGCACCCGCGAAGTCCCGCGCGCACCGGGTCATCCCGTGCCACGCTGTGCACATGACGCACAGCACACCCCGGCCGGGGGCCCGGGCCCGCACGGAGAGCAAGGCACGGGCGAGGCCTACGACTACGGGCCGCACCAGCCCTCCGCCCCGCCGCCCGACGACCAGGGCCAGAGCCAGGCCCAGGGCCAGGCCCCGCCCTCGCCGGAGGGCTACCCGGGCCGTGCTGCCCCCGCAGCCCCGCCCCCGCTGCCTGCAGAACGTGCCGACCTCGCGGCCGGTACCGCTCCGGGGATCGTCGCCGAGCAGGTCATCCGGGCCTTCGGCAGCGTGAAGGCGGTGAACGGCCTGACCTTCACCGCACCGCGCGGAGCGGTGACGGCGCTGGTGGGTCCCAACGGCTGCGGCAAATCGACGCTCATGCTGATGCTCGCCTCGCTGCTGGCCCCCGACTCCGGCCGGGTGCTGATCAACGGGGTGGACCCGTCGGTCGACTCTGCGGCGGTGAGGGCGAGCGTGGGCTGGATGCCGGACCAGTTCGGGGCCTGGGACTCGCTGCGGGTCGCCGAGGTGCTCGAAGTGATGGGCCGTGCCTACTTCCTGCCGAGCGCGCAGCTGAAGCAACGCGTCGACGAGCTGCTGCAGCTGATGGATCTCGTATCCCTCGCGCAGCAGCCAGCGCATGTGCTCTCCCGCGGGCAGAAGCAGCGCCTGGGGCTGGCACGGGCACTCATCCATGCCCCGTCCGTGCTGATCCTCGACGAGCCCGCCTCCGGCCTCGATCCGGCCTCGCGACGCCGCTTGCTGCGGGTGGTGCGCGCCCTCGCGGCGGAGGGCACGACGGTGCTGATCTCCAGCCACATCCTCACCGAGCTCGAGGAGATGGCCGATCACGTGGTGTTCATGGACTCCGGGCGGGTGGTGGACGCCGCGAGCGTGCGCGACCTGGCCGCCCGTCCCCGCCCCTGGAAGGTCGCCTCGCTGAATGCGCAGGCGCTGACCGACGCGCTCGCACGGCTCGGAGTGAGCCACGGAGAGGTGCTCGGCCCCGAACGCACCGCCTCCGGCCATGCCGAGACGGTCGTCCCCCTGCCCGATGAGGCCACCGCCTCCCGCCTGCTCACCGACCTCACCGCAGCGAAAGCCCAGGTCATCAGCTTCGGTCCAGCGGCCGGGCGGCTCGAGGCCGCCTACCTTGCCTCGGATGCCGCCCATCGTGAAGGAGCCCTGTGATGAGCACGCAAGCCCCAGCCCCTGACGCGCCTGCCCCGCAGGCGCCCGTCGGCCGCAGACGCGCTCTGAACAGCACCCTCGCGCTGCGCCCGCGCGGGTTGTGGCTGGTGATCTCCCTCGAGCTGCGCCAACGGATCCGTTCTAAGCGCTGGTACATCGCGCTCGCGGGCTGGACCGTGGTGCTGCTGGGCATCGGCGCGCTGGGGATGGCGCCGACGCTGTTCACCGCGCAGTGGGGCGACGTCGAGCCGGCCGCCGCGATGATCTTCAGCCTGCAGATCATCCTGGTGCTGTTCGCGATGCTGCTGGTGGTGCCGGCGCTGTCCGCGGGCTCGATCAACGGCGACCGCACCGCGGGGACCCTCGCGACGCTGCAGGCCAGCCTGCTCAGCCCGCTCGAGATCGTGCTGGGCAAGCTGCTGGCCGGGTTCGCCACCGGCATGGCCTTCCTGGTGCTCGCCCTGCCGTCGGTGATCCCGATCGCTGTGCTGGGCCGCATCGGCCCGCTCTACCTCCTGCGCATCGTGGTCGTGATCGTGCTGCTCACCCTGTGTGTGACGGCGGTGGGGCTGGGACTGTCGGCGATCACCAACCGGCAGCTGGGCTCGGTGGTGCTGGCCTACGTGGTGGTGTTCGGGGTGACCGTGGTGCTGCCGTTCGCCTGGGCCAGCTCAGCGTTCTTCCTCCAGTACGAGCGAGAGGTGACGACGTACCGCACCAGTTACTCCGACGCGGAGGTCGACCCCGTGCGGTGCGTGGAGACCACCCGCACCGAGACCATCTCTCGAGTCGATCTGAGCATGCCGCTGATGTGGGGCAACCCGGTGGTGCTGCTGGCCGAGACCGCTCCGCCGATGACCGGAACCTACTGGGGCGAGGACGAGGGGAACGCGGACGTGCTGCGGATGCTGAAGTCGGGCATGAGGCTCACCGCGACCATCGCGCATCCTGCGCACAACAACTCCTGTGAGCCGGGCACGGAGGGCTATCCCGACCATCTCGGCGAGGCACCGAACAGGCCGCTGTGGCCGATGGGCATGGCGCTGTGGATGCTGGCCGGCGCAGGGTCGCTCGGGGTGGCCACATGGAGGCTGGCCATCCCGATCAAGCGCCTGGGCGCGGGGACCCGCATCGCCTGAGCTGCGGGGCTACAGCTCCCGCAGGCCGGTGACGGAGTCGGGGATGCCGTGGCGCGGCGCAGCGGCATCGTCGTGGCTCTGCCCGCCGCCGGTGAAGGCGGAGCCCTCCCCGCCGAAGTCGGGCAGCTGGCCGCGGGCGAGGTCCGCTGCGCGCACCGCGGTGTCCGTCGCCCCGGGCTCGTCATCGTCGACCCAGAGCCGCTCCCCGGCGGTGTCGAGGTCGAAGATCTCCAACGTATGATCCCCGCTCTCGGCCTGGAGCCGCTTGCGCAGCGCGGCCCGCACCGCCGGATCCGCGGCGCGATCGGCGCGCGTGCCGATATCGGGCGCGACCAGGGCGTGCGGGGTCTCGCGGCGCATGTAGTCACCGGCCGGTCCGTAGAGCACGTCCCGCAGGCCGCTGCGCATCCCGGTGGCCGCGGCGAAACCCAGCAGCGGCACCAGCACCAGCGCGATCAGGATCAGCGAGACCCAGGAGAAGGCGGTCGCGACCTGCATCAGCTGCAGCACGATCGCAGCGAGGACCGTGCCCAGCAGGCCCCAGGCGGCGCTGATCCAGCCGGTCAGGCCCACCACTCGCGCCTCCCACGGGTTCGCACGGGAGCGCTGATTCCAGTCCTCATAGGTGCGCTGGTCCCGAACCTGGTCACGCTGGGTGGCGGCCAGCGGCACGGCGAGCGCGGGGGCCAGTGCGACGCCGAGCAGCACCATCCCCATGATCGGTGCGCCCACCACCGCGTGCTGCCAGCGCAGCGGGGAGGAGACGCTGGTCAGGTCCATGGTGGAGATCCCCACGAACACGGTCACGAGGTCCGTGATCCCGAAGACCAGCCATCCGGTGCCGGCCGCTGCCGGCAGCACCCAAACCAGGCTCGCTCGGGCGGTGCGGGCCAGTGCGACCAGTGCCCCGCGCGGGGTCGCCGCTGCGCTCAGCGCGGGCGTCCCGAGGTTCGGGGGCAGGTGCCGACGGTCCTGCTCCCGCACCTGCTTCGCGACCACCTTCCTCCGTTCGACGTCCTGCCCGATCCGCGCGGTGGTCTGCAGGGAGGCCGCGTCGGTGATACCCAGCAGCTTCGAGGCAGGGACGAACCGGCGCACCAGCACCCAAGCCAAGGGCAGTGCGCACAGCGCCAGGCACCAGGAGGACAGCGGCCCCGCCCCGAGACCGCTCCACGGCTGCGGCAGGCCCAGCACCACGCTGAGCGGCGCGGCGAGCACGGCCAGCACCGGCGGGAGCATCAGCACCGCGGTGACGCGGGTGGCGACCTCCATCTGGAACTGCTGTTCGCTGAGGAAGCGGCGCGGCTGCAGCCCGGCGAGGAGAGGGGGTGCCAGCGGTGCCACGGCCAGGCTGAGCGCTGTCGCTGCGGCGGGGAGGAGCAGGAAGGCCATGGTCAGACCGGAGCTGGTGAACCCCAGCTGGGTGAGGGCCGTGCGGAAGAAGGCCGGTTCGCCGAGCGTGGCCAGGAGCGAGAAGAACCAGAACGTCGGGGAGGCGCCGACGACGTACAGCACCAGCAGCAGGTACCACAGGCCCAGGAGCACCAAGCCGGGGGCCCAGAGCACCCGGACCAGGCGGCGCAGGATCGCGTGCTTGGACTCGGCGATGATCTCGCCCGGCGGGATGAGGTTGGTGGCCTCGCGGGGCAGCCGACGCGGTGCCGGCAGGTCTGTCAGCGGGGGCAGCCGGTGGGCGTAGGGAGAGGTCATCGGGGCTCCTGGCGCGGCTCAGACAGCGCGGCGGCCCAGGAAGGCGCGGCCGAGGGTCATCTCGTCGGCGTAGTCGAGGTCCCCGCCCACCGGCAGCCCGGAGGCGAGGCGGGTGACCGTGAGCTCGAGGGGCGCCAGCAGCCGTGACAGGTAGGCGGAGGTGGCCTCGCCCTCGATGTTCGGGTCCAGCGCGAGGATGATCTCGGTGGTCTCCCGGAGCCGAGCCGGCTCATCAGCTGGGTGATGCGCAGATCGTTCGGGCCGACGCCCCCGATCGGATCGATCGCACCGCCGAGCACGTGATAGCGGCCCTTGAACTCGCGGATCTTCTCGATCGCGATGATGTCCTTGGACTCCTCGACCACGCAGATGATCTCTTCGGTGCGGCGCGGGTCGGAGCAGATGCGGCACTCGTCCTCAGCGGAGACGTTGCCGCACACCTCGCAGAAGCGCACGGTGTCCTTGACCTTGATCAGCACCTCCGCGAGCCGGCGCACGGAGGAGTCGTCGGCGTCCAGCAGATGGAACGCGATCCGCTGCGCCGACTTGGGGCCGATGCCCGGCAGCTTGCCGAGCTCGTCGATGAGGTCCTGAACGATGCCTTCGTACACGCCCCCACTCTAGTTGCCAGGGCCGACGCGCGACTCCGCGAGGTGATCGACCTGCCATCGCTCGGCTGTACCCGCCGTCACCTGCTCCGCGACCTCGCCGGGGCGACGGTGGGCCGCGGGTCACCCGGAGTGGCGGCTCCCCGGTGCGGGCTGTACCGTCATCTGCGGGTCGTCGCGATTGCACGGCCCTTTGTCGACTCTGAACAGGACCAGGATCGATGTCGTCGATGCCGTATCCCTACGATGCCGCGCAGCCGGCCTCCGAGTGCCAGGTCGCCCAGGCACCGGAGGTCCCCACCGCCGTGGTCTCGAAGCAGGACTTCCCGATGTACGAGATGCCCACCCTGATGGATGGCACCTTCTCGCATCTGGTCGAGGTGCTGGAGGAGGCGGGTCTGCGCCCGATCGGTCCGGCGTTCGCGCTGCACCACCGCGCCCCGGTGGCGACCGCGGATCTCGAGGTCGGGTTCCCGATCGATGCTCCGCTCACCGAGACCCTGTCCCTGCCCAGCGGGTACGAGGTCACCGGGTCGGTGCTGCCGGCCGGCCGCGTGGGCTGGATCTCGCACCTGGGCGGCTATGGCGGGCTGGCCGAGAAGTGGGGAGCGTTCACCGAGGACATCGGTGAGTCCGAGGAGCAGATGACCTACCCGTTCTGGGAGTTCTACGTGACGCCCCCGGCGCCGGGCGTGAACCCGGCGACGCTGCGCACCGACCTGTTCAGCCAGCTGGAGCCGCGGGACGTCTGAGTACCAAGCGCCGCGGCGGAACCCGCAGTGCAGAGCTCCTAGCGGGGGCGGTTCTCGTCGATGACTTCGAGGACCTTGCCGCCGAGGATCTTCTCGATGACCTCGCGCCCGTTGCGGTTCGCGCCGATCGCGTCGGCATCGTCCCGGGTGGCTCCGCCGGTGGGGTCGGCGTCCGCCTCGGGCTCGTCGGGCATGGTCCCGCGCGCGCCGCGGGTGCGCTGACCAGCGGTGCGTGAGGCCTGGGCTGCTTCTCGCACGAGTGCGGCGCCACTGCGGGCGGGTGCCGACGGCGCAGTGGCCGACGGTGCAGGGGCAGACGGTGCGGGGGCCGACGGGCCGGAGTCGGAGATCGAGCCGGCCGTGCCCCAGGAGGCAGGCGGCGCGCGCGGAGGCGGAGCCGTCCGGCGCGTCCGGGGAGGGTGCGGCAGGGTTCTCATACGACGAGGCGTTCGCCGATGCCGCGCTCAGTGCGGGGCTCTGCACGGCGGGCGGCATGGCGTGCAGGGACGCGCCGACTGCCCCTCCGTCGCCGGTATCTGCCGGGGCGGGCGCGGCCACGTTCTGTGCGGGCCGGGAGTGGATGACGCGTCCCTCTGCGATCGCGCGCTTCAGGGCGTTCTGTCCGTAGGTGCGGGGTTCGTCCGCAGGGACGGAGTCCCGGCCCTCGTCCTCCACGACCGGGATCTCGCCGGTCGGGGCGGCGGCTGCCGGTGCACTGCGCTCCCCGCCCGCCTGGTTCAGCGCATCGGACCAGCGCCCGGTGCTCGCGGGAGCGGGGCCGGAAGCGGAGCCGCGGCCCTGGTCCTGCGCGGGGGCCTGCGGGGCACGTGACGGCTGGGCGCTGCTCTGCGGGGCGCCGTGGTCGGCGGGCGGGTACGTGTCGCGGGGGTCCGGCGGGTAGGGGTCGTCGGGCTCGGGGGCGAAGTCCTCGACCCGTTCGGCGGTGGAGCCGCCGCTGCGACCGGCCTGTGCCGCGCGGGCTGCGGCCTGCATGGCGCGCTCCGAGGCTCGCTGACCCAGCGAGGCGACCGGTTCTTCAGGCGCTGCGGGCTGGGTCGGCGCGGGCTGAGCCGAGGACTGGGGCGAGAAATCAGCCGAGGGTTGGGCCGACGGCTGGGCAGAGCCCGGCGCAGAGCCGCTCGGGGGCATCGACGGCGCGGAGTCACCCCACGGGGCCGGGGCGGGCTGGCCTGCTCCTGCTCGGTCCGTGCCTGCCCCCGGGCTGCTCGCCTGGGGACGGACCGGCCCGACTGCGCCAGTGGGACCGCCGGGACCGCTGCCGCCGGGAGCGGCGGGGCCGCCGCCCCCTGCACCTCCGCCGCCGGGACCGGGGTCCTCTCCGACCACGGCCTCGATGGAGACGTCGGTGTGCATGATGCGGCGCACGGCGTCGGCCAGGTTCTCCCCGGCGGTGCCGCGGTGGAAGGCGTTGACCAGTCCCTCGGTGCGGAAGCCGATCACGAGCGTGCCGCCATGAGCACCGTTGACGTGGGCGTTCTGCGAGACCAGCGCCCAGCTGGGGCGGCGGATCTGCTGGAGCTCGTCAAGGATCGCGGACCAGTGCCCCCGCACCTGGTCCGCATCGAGGCCGCCTCCCGCTGGGGCGGCCTGCTCGCGCTGCGGTGCAGCCGGCGCGCTCGGCTCCTGCGCCGGGGCGGTCGGGGCGTCGGACGGAGCCTGGGCCTGCGACGAACGATCCTCATCCTGCTCGCGCTGGGGCGCGGAATCCTGCGGCGCCTGCGCGACGGGAGCCTGCTGGGCAGGGGCCGTCGGAGTCCCAGCAGCCGGGGCCGGGGTCTCCTGCGGGGCCGGTCGGGTATCGACCGGCTGCTCGGGGGCGGGGGCAGGCTGTTCCTGGGCCGCGCCGGGCCGCTCGCGCGACTCCGCCGGGGCTTGAGGTCGGCCGCCACGGGCCTGTCGTGCCGCTTCGACCTTCTCCTGCGCGATGCGACGGGCCTCTTCGCGGGCACCGGAAGCACCGGGGGCGCTCTGGGCCGCAGCTGCCTGCTGTCCGACGGGCCCCGCGGGCGCAGTGCCCTGGGCCGGGGCGCCGGCCTCACCGGCGGCGAGCGCGGCCCGTTCGTTGCGCAGCACCAGGCGAGCTGCGAGCAGCTCGAGGTGGAGTCGCGGCGAGGTCGCGCCGCTCATCGTGGAGAGGGTCTCGTGGACGAGGTCGCCGCACAGCGACAGATCGGCCGGCGAGAAGAGCGTGGCCTGGCTCCGCATCCGCCCGAGCTCATCAGCGGGGACCTGCGGCAGCAGGTCGGCTCCCTTGTCCGGCACGGCGGCCAGCACGATCAGGTCGCGCATCCGCTCCAGCAGGTCCTCGACGAAGCGGCGGGGCTCATGCCCGGTGGCCAGCACGTGCTCGACCGCGCCGTACAGAGCGGCGGCATCACGCTGGGCGATGGCGGTGATCGCGCTGTCCAGCAGGGTGGTGTCGGTGAAGCCGAGCAGTGCGATCGCGGTGGCGAAGTCGAGCCCGCCTTCGTCGGACCCCGCCATCAGCTGGTCCAGCACCGACATCGAGTCACGGGCGGAGCCGGCACCGGCGCGCACCACCAGCGGCATCACGCCCTCGCCGACCTGCACCTGCTCGGCGACGCAGACCTCCTCGAGGTAGGGGCCCAGCACCTGCGGCGGGATCAGCCGGAACGGGTAGTGGTGGGTGCGTGAGCGGATGGTGCCGATGACCTTGTCCGGCTCGGTGGTCGCGAAGACGAACTTCACATGGTCCGGCGGCTCCCTGACGAGCTTGAGCAGGGCGTTGAAACCTGCGGAGGTGACCATGTGGGCCTCATCGATGATGAACACCTTGAAGCGATCACGCACCGGTGCGAAGGAGGCGCGTTCGCGCAGCTCACGGGCATCGTCCACGCCACCGTGGCTGGCGGCGTCGATCTCGACCACGTCGAGGCTGCCAGCGCCGGCGCGCGCGAGGTCGCGGCAGGAGTCGCAGGTGCCGCAGGGGGTGTCCGTCGGCCCTTCTGCGCAGTTCAGGCAGCGCGCGAGGATGCGCGCCGAGGTGGTCTTGCCACAGCCGCGTGGGCCCGAGAACAGGTAGGCATGACCGACCCGCCCAGCACGCAGCGCACGCCGCAGGGGCGTGGTGACGTGGTCCTGGCCGATCACCTCGGCGAAGGACTCCGGGCGGTAACGTCGATACAGAGCAGTGGCCACCCACACAGGCTAATGGAGGCCGCCCACGTTCCTCACCGGCGGGGACGAGGAGGTGCTGTGGAGGAACGGTCCTCCGCCCCCTCCGCGGGCTCCTCGCCAGCCTCCTCACCCCCGTTCGAGGCCTTGCCCGAAGCCTTCCGGGTGGCCTCGAGCCTCTTCCCGCGCCGCCTCAGCTCGCGGAACGTCGCCACGAACACCACCAGCACCAGGACCGCCGGGACGGCCACGTCGACGACCCATTCGGGAATCGAGAACGGCAGCGAGAACTCCGGGATCCACCCGAAGAGCAGGTCCATCAGCCAGTCCCGGAACTCCGCCACGGGGCGCAGCAGAGCAGCGATGAACTCCCGGACGGGCCGCGTCAGCTCCGACACCCAATCCCGGATCGGGGCGAGGAACGCCGCGACCGCCTCGACGGCCGGGCGCACCCGCGCCTCCGCCCAGTCCATGAGCGGGTCCAGCAGCCCGCTGAACAGCGCACCGAGCCCGAGCAGGGGGATCAGGTAGCGGGCGGACTTCGCCAGCGCAGTGACCAGCGCGTACCGAGTGGGATGGGCGGTGCGCTTCACCTCGCGCGCGGCGGAGGGGTGCCGTCGGCCGGCACCAGCAGGACCCGCCCGAAGCTCCGGTGCACATCCACTTCACCCGCCCCACCCAGGCCGAGGGTGCGCACCTTGATCACCTCGGCGTCCGCGTGGTCGCCGTCGGAGCCGGGGCGTCGCACCGTGATGCGCAGCGAGCTGAACCCCTCCTCGCAGCGGAACCGCAGGTCGTCGGTGGGAGTCGCCTGGTCGGCGCCGGGCTCCTCGCCAGGGGGTCCGACGCCGGCGGGTGAGCGATCGGGCTCTGCGCCCTTCTCCCCCTTCTCCCCGTCTCCGCCGCTTTCAGCGCCTTCTCCTCGGCCTGCGGGTCGTGCTCGACACCGTCGATGATCACGGTGGCCGAGGTGTCCAGGAGGCGGTGACGGACCCGCACGAGGTACTCGTGGCCCCCGGCGCGGCCGCGGTACTCGACGTCGGCGGCGAAACGGGTGGGCTTCTGGGTGCCGAACTCGGGCTGCTCCTCGTCGGCGGTCTCGCCACTCGCCTCCGGCCCGTCGGCCGACGGATCCTGCACACCCTCATCCTCCTCGTGCGGGGAGGGGTGCGGATCGAGCTGGGCGGGGCTTTGCGGCATGACCCCATGGTGGCAAGCGCCGCGGCGCGAAAGATCCTCCGATGGACTACATTCCCGTCGAGGTTCATCGGCCGTTCGGCCGAGGCGGGTGGATATCGATTGACCACGGTGGGCTGCGCGCGAAGACTGTCGTCATGAGCGTGTTCCTCTCCCACACCACGATCGACTGCCATGATGCCTTCGCTCTGTCCGAGTGGTGGCGCATCGCGCTGGACTACACGATGGATCCCGAGGACCCGAATCTCGCCGGGCATGAGCAGTGCCCGATCCAGGACCCGGCCACCGGCCACACGTTGCTGTTCCATGAGGTCCCCGACGAGGAGCTGCCGCCTAAGCGGATCCACTTCGACGTGCGTCCCCGCGAGCGCACTCAGGACGAGGAGAGCACCTGGCTGCTCGAGCACGGTGCGAGGCTGATCGCGGATCGCCGAGGCCTGTACGGCCCGGGGACAGGCTGGCTGACGATGGCAGATCCGGAGGGCAATCAATTCTGCGTGCTGCGCTCCCTCGCACAGGTCGCGCAGCAGGACTGATGCCCTGCTGCCTGCCACCACCCCCGACTCATAAGTTCTTCTACTGTGACCCCCTTGCCAAACTGTTGATGTCAGCGTGACAACGGCGTAGCGTTCCTCGCCGTGAGCACATCAACCACCTCCTCCCCGAGGCGACCTCGCGCACGCGCAACCCGCTGCGTCAGATCGCCCGCATCCCCTTCGGCTGGCAGGTCCTGATCGGACTCGTCCTCGGCGTGGTCCTCGGCCTCGTCGCCGCCCAGATGGGCCCGGTCCCCGGCGCCGGCGAGGATGGCGGTGACGGCCCGAACTGGCTGACCACCACCCTCCAGACCATCGGCTCGACCTTCGTGACCCTGCTGAAGGCCCTGGTCCCGCCGTGATCTTCCTCGCGATCATCACCTCGATCGCCAACCTCCGCAACGTCACCAACGCCGCCCGCCTGGCCGGGAAGACGCTCCTGTGGTTCGCGATCACCGCCCTCATCGCGGTCGCGATCGGCATCGGACTGGGCGCCGTGACCAGCCCCGGCGAGGGCTCGGGCGTCTCCGCCGACGCCGCCGAGGCCTCCTCCACCCAGGGCGGCTGGATGGACTTCCTGGGCGGCCTGGTGCCCTCGAACTTCTTGGGCATCGCCGGCTCCGCGGGGATGACGGCTCCGTCTCGCTGAGCTTCAACGTGCTGCAGATCCTGGTCATCTCCATCGCCGTCGGCATCGCCGTGCTCTCCGTGGGAGAGAAGGCCGAGCCGTTCCTGAAGGTCACCGGCTCCGCGCTGGAGATCGTGCAGAAGCTGCTGTGGTGGGTCATCCGCCTCGCCCCGATCGGCACCATCGGACTGCTCGGCAACGCCGTCGCCTCCTACGGCTGGGAGGCCATCGGCCAGCTCGGCGTGTTCACGCTCGACGTCTACGTGGGCATGCTGATCGTGCTTCTGATCGTCTACCCGGTGCTGCTGAAGATCAACGGACTCTCCATCGGCTCCTTCTTCCGCGGTGTGTGGCCCGCGACCTCGCTGGGCTTCGTCTCCCGCTCCTCGCTGGGCACCATGCCGATGACCCAGACCGTCACCGAGCGGATGGGCGTGCCGCGCCACTACGCGAGCTTCGCGATCCCGCTGGGCGCGACCACCAAGATGGACGGCTGCGCCGCGATCTACCCCTCGCTGGCCGCGATCTTCGTGGCGAACTTCTACGGGTGCCGCTGGGCATCACCGACTACCTGCTGATCGTGCTGGTCTCGGTGCTGGGCTCGGCCGCCACCGCCGGCATGACCGGTGCGACCGTGATGCTCACCCTGACCCTGTCCACCCTGGGCCTGCCGCTCGAGGGCGTGGGCCTGCTGCTCGCGGTCGACCCGATCCTCGACATGGGCCGCACCGCCCTGAACGTCACCGGCCAGTCGCTGGTGGCCGTGATCGTCGCCAAGCGCGAGAAGATCCTGGACCAGGGCGCGTACGACGCCGCCCGTCGCACCTCCTTCCAGATCCTCCAGGCCGAGCAGGCTGCGGAGGTTGAGGGGACGGCAGACGCCGCCGCCGAGGCGGCCGACAGCAGCGAGAAGCAGCCCGCCACCGCCTGAGGCGGCCGCGGAGCATCGGCTGCGGCCGACATCTCTCGACGCCCCGGGATCTCCTCGAGATCCCGGGGCGTCGTCACGGAAACAGTGGTGAATCCGCGCACCACCGGCGCCGGATCCCTGGCCGGCCACGCCGCCCACGCTTAAAGTAGGGCCGTCAGACCGGCCCGGCTCCACGGGCCCCCGCAGTGCATCTACCTCGGGTCCACGGTGTGGATCGTCCAAGGCGGCACCCACCGTCCGGAGCATCGATGTCCACTCCTCAGACAGCCCCCGCCCCGCAGCAGGCGCAGACCACCCTGCGCGGAGTCGCCGGCACCGCCTACTTCCCGATCGCGTTCATCGCCCGGTTCCCCTTCGCGATGATGGTCGTGGGCACCCTCACCCTCGTCGTCTCCGCGCGCGAGTCGATCGCGCTCGGCGGCATCAACTCGGCCGTGGTGGGCCTGGGCTCTGCCCTGATCGGCCCGCTGCTGGGCGCCGCGGCGGACAGGATCGGCCAGCGCCCCGTCATCCTCGTCTCGGGGATCGTGAACTCGCTCGCGCTGCTGGCGATGGCGGTCGTGGCCTTCAGCTCGCTGCCGAACGCGGCGGTGCTCGCGGTCGGCTTCGTCATCGGCGCCTCCTCCCCGCAGATCGGTCCGTTCTCCCGCAGCCGCCTGGTCCAGCTGATCCTCACCCGCCTCCCTGTGGGCCGGCGCGCCCGCAGCCTGAACTCGACCATGGGCTACGAATCCGCCGCGGACGAGACTGCGTTCGTGTTCGGCCCGGTGGTGGTGGGTCTGCTCGCGACCACGCTCAGCCCGGCCGCGCCGATGATCGGTGCGGCGGTGCTGACGCTGCTGTTCGTCACCGCCTTCGCCCTGCATCCCACGGCGAAGGTCGCTGCGCCCACCACCGAGGAGCCGGTGGCCCAGGCCCCCGCGCGGGAGCTGCGCAGCCTCGGCGTGCTGGTGGTCGTCGCCGGAGCGCTCGGGGTGGGTCTGTTCTTCGGCACGGTCCTGACCTCGCTGACCGCGCTCCTCTCCGACACCGGGAACGGCGACTCCGCAGGGCTCGTCTACGGCGTGATGGGGATCGGCTCGACCATCCTGGCGCTGTCCGTCGCGATGTTCCCCGAACGGTTCCGCCTGCACGCGCGCTGGCTCAGCTTCTCTGCGCTGATGCTCGCGGCGATGATCGGGTTCGGCCTCGCGGGGGCCTGACCGGCATCATCGTGGCGATGGCGATCGCCGGCATCGGGATCGGGCCGACGATCGTGACGCTGTACAGTCTCGCCGCGGAGCGCAGCCCGCAGGGCCGTTCGGCGACCGTGATGACGATGCTCGGCTCGGCCACGATCGTCGGCCAGTCCGCCGCCTCCGCCGTGACCGGCGCGGTCGCCGAGACGGCCGGCTCGCAGGCGTCGATGTGGCTGCCCGTCAGCGCCGCCGGCCTGGTGGTGCTCGCCGCGATCGTCAACTCCCTGGCCTGCCGCGAGCCGGGCACCACCCTCGCTGCAGAGCAGGAGCAGCCCGAGGAGCACCTCCTCGAGGAGGCCCGGACGCTCGCGGAGCATCCCACCGAGCATCTCTGAGCCGGCGCCGCTGGACCGCGCGGATCAGGTCAGCGGGAACCAGGCCAGGTCGGTCCCGTGAGCGCCCCAGGCGCCTCGTATCCGTCGGACGAAACCGAAGTCGGGATTGTTGAACCAGCCGTCGGGCACGTGCTCGTACACGGTGCGGCGCCCGCCGCCGTCCTCGAGGGTCAGCGCCTGGATCGAGTCCGTCCATTTGTCCCAGGTGTAGACGGTACCCAGATGGACGGCCAGGGTTCCGTACCCGCCCATCTCGCCGCTCGCGACGACCTCCTCCGCCTCGAGGTCCAGGGCGTACCAGTGCCCGCTGGGGCGGCGTGCCATCACATAGAGGATCCGGTCCAGCACCACCACGGACTCGAGGGAGGCCCATCCCCTGGGCTCGAAGATCCGCGTGACCTCCCTGGTGCGCAGATCGATCTCGGCGACCGACGCCACCTCGAGCGGATGCTCACCGGTGCCCTCGGCATACACGTCGCCCGCAAGGTACGCGAAATCGCCGTCCACGGTGAGGGCGCGGGTGTTCTGACCGGGCAGGAAGTTCCGGACATCCATGTCGCCGCTCTCGACGTCCACAAAGGTCAGCGCGCCGGTGTGGATCTGCTGCGAAGCGGTGGTGGCGACGAGTGCTGTGCGCCGGTCGGCGTCCCAGGCCATCGCCATCGGTCGCATCTGCTCATGGCCGATGGTGCCGAGGGTGCGGATCTCGAGCGTGTCGGGGTGGACGCGATCACGTCGGTGGAGGGGTAGAGCCCGGCGAGGACCGTGCCGTCATCGATCTCGAGCAGCGATTTCGGCTCCCCGTTGACGTCCAGCCGCTGGGTCGGGATCCGGCCGGGGCGATACCGGTCGGGATCGATGAGGCGCCCCCGCGGCCGTGGTGACGGCGAGTGCTTGGTCAGGGCGAAGTGCCCGCCCACCCACACCGAGCTGCTGCTGTGCGCGAGGACGGACTGCACGGTCTCCGGGTATCCGAAGTCGGTCTCCGCGGTGGAGAAGATCGAGGCCTCGCCGCCGAGCTGGGTGGTCCAGATGTGCCCGATGCCGCTGACGCCCACCAGGGTGCCGTCCTCCAGGATCGTGAATCCGACGTTCTGCAGGTCCGAGGAGGGGCGCCGAGGCACTCGAGCCCATCGGGGGTCACCTCGTAGTAATTGGTGGTGTTGCGGGCCAGGGCGATCAGCCTGCCATCGGGGGTGATGTCGAAATGGTCGACGTAGCGGTCCTCGTCCGGGATCGGCCGCTCCACGCGCTCCGTGCCGTCGGGGCGCATCGAGAGCACGGCACGGCCGACGGAGACGTACAGCAGCCCCTCGTGCGCGATCACCTTGAGCGTTCCCACCGGGGACTCGACGAGATGCTCGGTGAGATCGTGCAGCAGGTTCCCCTGATGATCGAAGACCTTCAGCTCGCCGGGAGCGGCGGTGCTCGCGTAGACGTGGTCCTCGTCGAGCGCGATGCCGACCATGTAGGTCGAGGCGCCGATCCGGCCGAAGTCGAGGATCTCACCGCTCGCGACAGTGATCCGCCGCAGCCTGCAGTCCGGATAGGTGCCGATCCACAGGTGCTCGCCCTCCAGGCGCATGGAGTACGGGATCGTGGAGGCTCCGCCGAGCTGCAGCCACTGCTCCGTCTCCCCGGTCGCGCGATCCTGACGGAACAGGTGCGTATGGCCGGAGGCGCCGATGTAGAGGTGATCGTCGTCGGCTGCGATCTGGGTGATCCCGCTGGAGGAGCCGAGCTCGAGGTCCTGGACCCACAGCAACTCCTCGGCGAGCGGGTCGAAAGCGGCCAGGCGCGGGGTGCCGGGGCTGGGTGCGGTGCGGGAGCCGACGTACAGCACGCCGTCATGGAAGGCGTTCCCGTTGATCGCGGCCGTCTGCGAGGCCGTGCCCTCGAGGATCGGCACCATCTCACCCTCGGGCGCGGTGGGGGCCGCGACGGCCGGGCCGAGCAGGGCAGGTGCCGCAAAGGCGCTGCCGACGGCGGCGATCCCGGTGCCCCCGAGCAGGGTGCGGCGGGTGAACGACATGGGGCCGGCGGCTCCCGCCCTGTCGGAAGAGTCTGCGATGGGTTCGAGCTGATCGTTCACGGTCACGAGCTCCTTCGGACGGGGCGGGCCACTCTGCCCGCCGTCGACCCAGCCTAGAAAGCGTTCTCTATCGCGTCAATGGCTCGCTTGTCATCGGTTGCACGAGCGCTGGTCGGAGAGCTTCAGCGCCGCAGCACGTGCCGCAGGGCGTCCTCGAGGGTCCGGTGCGCGGGCTCGAAGCCGCTCGCCCGCAGCCGCGCGTCGGAGACGTTCTGGTCCACGCTGATCAGCTCATCCGCTGCGGCAGCGCCCAGCACCAGTCGGGGGCCGACGGGCGGCACCGGCACCAGGGAAGGGCGGCGCAGCACGGCGCCCAGGGTGCGGGCGAACTCGTGGGCGCTGACCGGCTCGGGGCCGACGCCGTTGAGCGGCCCCTCCACCTCCGCGCTGAGTGCGGCATGGGCGAAGGCGCGCACGACGTCATCGAGCGAGATCCATGAAGTCATGGCATCTGGGCGGGTGAGGCGGCCGCCCACCCCGGCGAGGAACAGGGGCAGCTGGGGCAACAGCGATCCGCCGCCGTCCGTCAGCGCCATGCCGGTGCGCACGGAGGCGACCCGGAGACCGGCCTCCTCGGCCGCCCGGGCGGAGCCCTCCCAGTCACGGACCAGATCGGCAAGGAACCCCTCTCCACCAGGGTCGGTCTCTGTGAGCAGCTCCCCGGGCGCCGTGGTCCGTAGAGCCCGATCGCGGAGGCCTGGATGAGCGCGGCGGGCCCATCTCGCATCCCGGCGAGGGTCCGCGCGATCAGCCGGGTCCCGTGCACGCGCGAGTCACGGATCTCGCGCCTGGCCCCGGCGCCCCAGCGGGTCGCGATCGAGCGTCCGGCGAGGTTCACGACCACGTCGACGCCCTCGAGGTCGGCCGGATCCAGCTGCCCGGCCTGCGGGTCCCAGGAGATCTCGCCCGGGCCCACTTCGCTTTCGCGGATCATGCGTCGCACCGTGTGGCCGCCCGTCTCGAGCAGGGCCGCGAGCTGTGTGCCGATCAGCCCCGAGGAGCCGGTGATCGCGATGGTGCGGCGCGGCAGCTGCGCCCAGCGGGCATGGAATGCCAGGTCATCGCGCAGCTGCCGGGCCCGGAAGGCGAGCAGTCGGTGCACCTGGGCCTCGACGAGCGGGGTGAGGCGTTCGAGTGGCGCGGCAGTTCGAGATCGATGCTGTCGTGGATCTCGGTGGCGCTGCCGTCGGCGGTGTCGTCGATGCGGTGCTCGTGGCGCCAGGTGCGCCAGGGGCCGTGGACCTGCTGATCCACGAAGCGCCCCTCCGGCTCGTGCTCGGCATGGCGCAGGATCCAGCGCGGTCGCAGCGCGGTGGGCAGCGCTGGCGGGCCCATCCGTACGCCGACGAGGCGGCCGGCCTGCATGCCGCCGGTCGCGGGCGCCTCCGCGGAGGCGAGTCCGGGCGGGGTGAGGCGCACGAGCGCGCCGGGCTTGTCGTGCCAGGCCAGCACCTCGGACCTGGGGTGGGGCACCCGATGGACGGCTTCGATCCTCATGGTGGCTCCCTGCCTCGGCGGTGATGTGCCGCCACGCTACGCATCCTCGCGCCGCGTGGGAAGGACGCCGCAGGGGAAGGAGAGGGAGGGCCGCGTCCGGGCATGAAGCGACCCCTCGTGCACCTGCCAGAGCTCACCTGCCCTTGCTGCCGTCAAGCCCTGGGGAGTTCAGCAAGATGACACCGCACGAGGGGTCGCGACAAGTGTAACGGCTCGTCGGCCGCCACTTCGAGCCGTCGAGCGCGATCCTGCTCACGACACGCCGCAGCCTCCGCAGAAGTACCTAGTGCCGCTTCCTGCCTGCAGAAACACGCTCAACACACCCCCGGCTGCGTAACGACCAGGCAACGGGACGCTGAAAGAACCCTCAGAGGGCGTGTTGTCCGGTATGTTCCGTCCAGCACCAGGTGGTGACTGCGGTCACCTCCTGCGCGCGGCGCCAAGGGTGTCGCCGCTTCCCTTTTCCCCCAGGAGCACACATGTTCGACTACTTGATCGAAGGCGCGAACAACCTGATCTGGTCAGTCCCCCTGATCGGGCTCTGTCTGATCGTCGGGCTGTACTTCACCATCCGCACCGGCCTCCTCCAGGTCCGGAACCTCCCGGACATGCTCGACCAGCTGAAGAAGGGCGAGAACTCCCCGGACGGCACCTCCTCCTTCCAGTCGCTGATGATGTCCCTCTCCGGACGCGTCGGCATGGGCAACATCGGCGGCGTCGCCACCGCGATCGCCTTCGGTGGCCCCGGCGCCGTGTTCTGGATGTGGGTCTCTGCATTCCTCGGCGCCTCCACCTCGTTCGTCGAGTGCACCCTGGGCCAGATCTACAAGGAGAAGGACCGCGACACCGGCGAGTACCGCGGCGGCCCGGCCTACTACTTCGAGAAGGCCTACAAGCACAAGGCTCCCCGCCTGTCACTCTTCTACGGGATCCTCTTCGCCATCGTCACCATCATCGCGATGAGCTTCTTCCTGCCGGGCGTGCAGGCCAACGGCATGGCCTCCGCGATCGACAACGCCTGGGGCATCCCCACCTGGGTCACCGCCATCGGTCTCGTGATCGCGCTGGGCTTCATCGTCATCGGCGGAGTCAAGCGCATCGCTCACTTCGCCATGATCGTGGTCCCTGTGATGGCGATCCTGTACATCATCATCGCGCTCGTGGTGTTCTTCATGAACTTCGAGGACATCCCCGGGTGTTCGGCCTGATCTTCGGCAGCGCCTTCGGCGTGCAGCCGATCTTCGGTGCGATCGTCGGCCTCGCCATCAAGTGGGGCGTCCAGCGCGGCATCTACTCCAACGAGGCCGGCCAGGGCACCGGCCCCCATGCCGCAGCCGCCGCCGAGGTGTCCCACCCGGCCAAGCAGGGCTTCGCCCAGTCGTTCTCGGTGTACATCGACACCCTGTTCGTGTGCTCTGCGACCG
This sequence comes from Brachybacterium sp. Z12, assembly GCF_014400405.1. Taxonomy (GTDB): domain Bacteria; phylum Actinomycetota; class Actinomycetes; order Actinomycetales; family Dermabacteraceae; genus Brachybacterium. The sequence goes on from NZ_CP060496.1 coordinate 3,193,533, forward strand.
CGTTCATCATCATCTCGACCGGCATGTTCAACACCTTCGAGAACGAGGAGTGGAACGCCGGCGCCTCCCCTGTGATCGGCCCGGAGGGGAGCCCCTGCCGGTCGACGTCGAGCCCGGCCCCGGCTACGTGCAGCAGGGGCTCGACGCCGTGTTCCCGGGCCTCGGCCCGACGTTCATCGCCATCGCTCTCGGATTCTTCGTGTTCACCACGATCGTGGCCTACTACTACATGGCCGAGGTGAACCTGAACTACCTCACCCGCAAGATGAAGAACCGCGTGCTCGCCCGGGCGATGCTGCGCCTGCTGCAGGCGCTGGTGCTCATCGCCGTGGCCTACGGCGCGGTGAACACCGCCGGTGCGGCCTGGGGCATGGGCGACATCGGCGTGGGCTCGATGGCCTGGCTGAACATCGTCGGCATCCTCTTCCTGCAGGGCCCGGCCCTCAAGGCGCTCAAGGACTTCCGCGAGCAGAAGAAGGCGGGCCTGGATCCGCAGTTCGATCCGCGCAAGCTCGGCATCGAGGGCGCGACGTTCTGGGAGCTGCGGGCCGACGGTCACGTCCTCCAGGGCAAGTCCGGCGGGGAGCTGCCTCCCGAGCAGCTGGGGATCGACACCACGAAGAGCTGAGCCCTCTCGGCATACGCCGCACAGCACAGCGCCCGGTGTCCCGTGGCTCCCACGAGACACCGGGCGTCGTCATTCCCGCGCCGGCCCGGCGGCGCAGCTCACGACCCGGCCCAGCGGCGCGGGCAGGTCGCTGGCGCGACGAGGTGGCGATATCGCCAGCTCACGTCACTCCCGGCCCGCCCGTGACAACCGCACGAGCGTCAGGCCAGGCGCTGCGCCGGGGAGACCGTCATCGCGGGATCGGTCTCGGGGATGTCGCCGAGCACCTCGTCGATGTGCGCCTTCACCTCGGCGTCCAGCGTGACGCCGGTGGCCTTGACGTTCTCGGTGATCTGCTCGGGACGGGAGGCACCGATGATGGCGCCGGCGACGTTGTCGTTGCTGAGCACCCACGCCACGGCCAGCTGCGCCATGGAGAGCCCCAGCTCCTCGGCGATCGGCTCGAGACCCTGCACGGCCTCGAGCACCGGGTCGTCCAGGAAGCGCTTGATCATGTCCGCGCCGCCCTTCTCGTCACGGGCGCGCGAGCCCTCGGGCGCCGGGGTGCCGGGCTTGTACTTGCCGGTGAGGATGCCCTGCGCGACCGGTGACCACACGATCTGGGAGACGCCGAGCTCACGCGAGGTGGGCACCACGCGCTCCTCGATCACGCGCCACAGCATCGAGTACTGGGGCTGGTTGGAGATCAGCTGGATGCCGAGCTCACGGGCCAGCTGATGACCCGCACGGATCTGGTCCGCGTTCCATTCGGAGACGCCGATGTACAGCGCCTTGCCGGAGTGGACCACGTCGGCGAAGGCCTGCATCGTCTCTTCGAGCGGGGTCGCGTAGTCATAGCGGTGCGCTTGGTAGAGGTCGACATAGTCGGTCTGGAGGCGGGTGAGCGACGCGTCGATCGATTCGCGGATGTGCTTGCGGGACAGGCCGGTGTCGTTGTGACCCTTCGGGCCGGTGGGGAAGTAGACCTTGGTGAAGATCTCGAGCGACTCGCGGCGCTCTCCCTGCAGTGCCTCGCCGAGCACCACCTCGGCGGCGGTGTTGGCGTAGGTGTCGGCGGTGTCGAAGGTGGAGATGCCCGCGTCGAGTGCGGCGCGCACACAGGCGCGGGCCCGCTCGTCCTCGACCTGGGAGGCGTGGGTGAGCCAGTTGCCGTAGATGAGCTCGCTGATCTTGAGGCCGGAGCGGCCGAGGTGACGATGTTCCATACCCGCAACCTTATGGCCGCGGGGCGGGGCCTATCCTGGTGGTCCATGTCACAGGGCGGCGGTGTCAGCGCCCGTCGGCCGCTCACGGAAGGGGACGACCATGACCGGAACCTCCACCACGCCCGCGCCGCAGCCCGGGCAGCCGCCTGCCCCGCCGCTGCCCGAACCCACTCCCGGCGACGACGTCCTGGAGATGGAGCCGACAGTCGAGGGCGAGAATTTCTCCCGTGTCGCCTTCACCGCCGCCGCGGTCGCCCAGATCCAGCGGCTCATCGACCGCAACGGCCCGCTGATGTTCCACCAGTCCGGCGGCTGCTGCGACGGCTCCTCCCCATGTGCTTCCCCGAGGGGGACTTCATCACCGGCGACGCCGACGTGAAGATGGGCCACGTCGAGGTGCCGCTGCCGGACGGCACCACCAGCCCGCTGGACTTCTGGATGAGCCGCGAGCAGTTCACCTACTGGCGCCACACCCACCTCACGATCGACCTGGTCGACGGCCGCGGCGGCGGCTTCAGCCTCGAGACGCCCGACGGGAAGCGATTCCTGACCAGGTCGCGCATGCTCGACTGAGTTGCCTGAGCCGCAGCGACGACACATTACCAACGAGCTGGAACCGGTGAAGCCCGGCAGGTCGCTGGCGAGTTCCTACCCTCCCGACTGCGTCCTCGCGATGTCGGGCGGCGGGCAGACGAAGACCCCGTCACCGACCCTGACGACGTCGTAGAGGTCGCGGTCGATCGGGATGGTCGCGGTCTCGCCTCGGGGATTGCGCCCGATGGGGTCCCATGCCCATCCCGGCCCCTCCACGGACTCGACTATCACCATCGGCACCTCCGTCCTGATCTGGCTGGCTCCTGCACCCTCCTCTGCGTCTTCGATCAGGCACGCACGGTAGGCAAAGTCCGAGGTGGCGGAGGGCGTGACCCCCATTCGCAGCTCGTCCAGCCAATCCTCATAGATCTGTCCCCCTGAACCAGAGCCAAATATGTCGCAGCGGTTCCGTACAGAAGGAGGGTCATTACGATCATGAGGGCCAGAATGTCGCGAGACTTCCGGAAAGCAGCCCCCATACCGTTGTACTCCGCCCACCCCCATATGGCCGCGATGAGCAGCAGCGCCGTCGCGACGTAGACGAACAATCCAGCCCCCGCGACGTAGGTCACCCATTGAGGGAAGACGACACGCTCTATTGGTATCCCAAACTCGGCTGACACGGCACCGATTGCAGCCCGAGTTCCAGCAAATGCTGCGCCGGTTGCCAGTGCGACCACCGAGACGGTCCCCGCGACTCGAGTTCGGGGCTGGATGATCACCAAGTGACGAAGGCCCCTCATCGAGAACATGAGCAAAAACGCCAGAAGAAAGGCGGACCACGGCACCCGATCAGCCCCTTCTATCACCGCACGGGACAACAGCCCAAAAGCCGTCACGAAAGAGCCAGCCAGGAGAACTCCCACTATGCGGACCATCCATCGGTCGCTATTGCCGGTCGACCATAGCCCAATGGCCACCGAAAATACGATGAGAACAGCAACACACAAAATCCGCAGAGCGAGAGAGACATCTGGAGCAAAAACGGTGGCGGCCGCGACCAAGGAGACAATCAGGCCAAGAAGAAGAATCGCCCTCTGAACCAACCAGGAAAGCCACCTTCGCTCGGGGTCAATTATCACGCGAGGCCCTGGGCTGCGGGCGAGGCCGAAGGCCCCAGTGCCAACAATTTGCGGATAGACACTCCGCACGCCGGAGAAGTTTTCTCCGGATATGTCGCGATCGCTGTAGATCTCCCACTCGGCCCCCACAGTTCGCCACTCAGGAGGAAACCGCTTCACGAACGGCATTGCAGAGAGCCAGCCACCTTCGCTTCGAAACGAGCGAAATGCCGATCGTCGCTCAGCCTTTTGATGTGACCGCTGAAGATACCTCACTTCCATGCCGCCGACTTCCTCCAGGAAATCTGCGATCTTCGCACGTGCGACATCCATCGAAGCAATACGCGAGCAATACATAGGAATGGCGAGCATGTACCCCCGGCCCTCAAGTGCCCGGTAGCCCCATCTACGCTCCTCGAACGCGCTCTCGAAGTGCTGCGGCTCGTATGCGCGAGTGTCCACGTCGACTCTCGCGAACACTCTCCGATTGAATCGCTCCACCACCAGTACCCTCCATCGCGATTGCAAGCACGCATTCACCTTTTCCAATGGCGCCGCTCCACCCCAAACCGCCAGTCCTTGCAGCCTGGCGAACCCACAGACTACGGAAGTCCTGGGCAACACGCTTGCCGATCGTCAGCTGCCGGGGGCTCCGGACGCCGCTACTTCATGGCCTTCCAGACACGAGCTGGCACTCCGAAGGCCTGCGTGCGCTCCTGCTGTACGTCTGTACCGGGCGCACGGCAGACTCGTCGCGAAAGCGAGTGTTCGGCCCATCGAATCTTTCGCTCTAACACCTCCACGGCTACGCCCGGATGGCCTCGCGCGCACCTCCCGTCCTGAAATGAGTTCAACACCGCGGTCCGGAAGCATCCCGGGGCTGTCGGCATCTGGCACGAGACCAACGCGGTGCCGCTGGACCACCCTGCTGCGCAGGCGCCGCTGGCGATCGACCTACCGGAGCGGCGGAGTCCCGGCAGGATCCACCAGTCCGATGCGAAGGGCGATGACGGTTGCCTGTCTGCGGCCCCGGGCGCCGAATATGCCGAGCAAGCTTCCGACGTGGGGGCTGAAGTTCCCAACCCCGACGGACGGGTGCTCGGCGATCTCCGGGTTGGTCATGCTCTGTGCGATCCACTCCAGCACCTCCCCCTCGCGCCGTGTCTGCGCCGGTCCCTCGTAGGCAGCGGTGCGGGCGCGCGGACGCAGTAGGTCGAGCATCACCTGCGGGAATAATAGGCTCGTGCGGTCGGCGAGGGTGCGCAGCACTGCCTGGACCATCTCCTCGGCCGGGGATCACTTGAGCAGTAAGCCCGACGCTCCGGCGCGCAGGGTCTCCAACGCATACTCATCATGCTCGAAGGTGTCACGACCAGCACCTTCGGCGGGCTCGGCAGGAGCTCGGTGGCACGGATCCCGTCACTGCCCGGCATCCGCACGTCCTGTACACCGCCTCGGGGCGGGTGGAGCGGACCACGCCCACAGCCTCCACCCCGTCCCGGCGGCACCGACGACCTCAGGGTCGGAGCCAAGGATCATGGCCAGGCCCTGCCGAACCATGGGCTCATCATCGACGACGATGAGACGGACCGGATCGGCCACGGCCGCGTCCGGCGCGGGGCGGCGGGGGTCGGTCATCGCAGCGGCCCTTCCCCCAGGAGCGGCAGTTCGACGTGTGCGACCCAGTCTCCCCCGCGCGGGTGTCTCCCCCGCGCGGGTGCGCCGCCCAGCGCACGACGGGAGCGCGGAGGGCGGAGGTGACCGCCGCGCTCCAACGACCGCTCGGAAGGCTGAGCTTTACAGATCCGGGACCTCCGGACGACGGTAGGGAGATGGCTGAATACACGACGACCAACCCGACCACGGGACGGACCGACAAGGAATTCACCACCCTGGACAGCGCTCAGGTCGAGCACGTGCTCGATCGCTCCCACGCCGCGTTCGCCGAGTGGCGCGCCACCGCAGCGAAGGAGCGCGCCTCCATCCTGGAGCGGGTCGCCGACGCCTACGACGACCGCTCCCGGGAGCTGGGAGAACTGATCGCCGTCGAGATGGGCAAGCCGCTGCAGCAGGCCATCGGTGAGGCCGAGCTGGCCGGCTCGATCTACCGCTGGTACGCCACCCACGGGCCGGACCTGCTGCAGCCCGAGCAGCTGGACCCGCAGGGCGCACAGGAATCACTGGTCCAGACGGAGCCGATCGGCCCGCTCGTCGGAGTGATGCCCTGGAACTACCCCTACTACCAGGTGGCGCGCTTCGCCGCCCCGAACCTGATGGCGGGCAACACGGTCATCCTGAAGCACGCGGAGATCTGCGCCGGCTCCTCGGAGATCATGGCGCAGATCCTCCATAAGGCCGGGGTCCCGCGCGATGCCTACGCCAACGTCTTCGCCTCCCACGACCAGATCGCCGACATGATCGCCGATCCGCGGGTGCGCGGTGTGTCCCTCACCGGCAGCGAGAAGGCGGGTGCGGCGGTCGCGGAGAACGCCGGCAAGCACCTGAAGAAGTCGGTGCTCGAGCTCGGCGGTTCCGATCCGCTCATCGTGCTCGACGATGCCGACCTCGAGCAGGTCGCCCGCACCGTCGCCACCGCACGGCTGTCGAACGCGGGACAGGCCTGCAACTCCCCGAAGCGCATCTTCGTGCCCGCGGCGCGTCGTGAGGAGTTCGTCGCGATCGTCGTCGAGAGCTTCGAGGACGCGACCATCGGCGATCCGCTGGACGAGGAGGTCGACGTCGGCCCCCTCTCCTCGATCGGTGCGCGTGACGGCGTCGTCGCTCAGGTCGAACGTGCCGTCGAGCAGGGCGCCACCCTCCATACCGGCGGGCAGGCGCTCGACCGCGACGGGGCCTTCATGCAGCCCGCCGTGCTCACCGGCGTCACCCAGGACATGGACGCCTACGGCGAGGAGATCTTCGGTCCGGTGGCCGTGATCCACGGTGTCGATTCGGCCGACGAGGCCGTGGAGCTCGCCAACGACGTCGACTTCGGGCTGAGCGGTTCCGTCTGGGGCCGCGATCTCGAACGCGCCCAGGAGATCGCCGACCGTCTCGACGTCGGGATGGCCTACATCAACGAGCACGGGACGACGCTGGCCGGACTGCCCTTCGGCGGCGTGAAGCGGTCCGGCTTCGGCCGTGAGCTCGGTCGGTGGGGCATGGGAGAGTTCGTCAACGTCCGCCTGCGCCGCACCTCGGCCGCCTGACCCCGTCGGAACCCGGGGCCATCCCTCGCCCCGACCCCTCGCAACCCTCGACCCCTCGCCCCCTCGCATCGAACGGGGCAAAGTTGGGGGAATAGCGCAACCACTCCCCCAACTTTGCCCCGCTGGCGCCCCGGCTACGCCCCGCTGACGCCGGGGGCTGCCCAAGGGGTTACGCCCTGGGCTCGGAGTCCCCTGGCTCCCTGGTCACCGCCGCCTCTGCACCGGTCACCGGCGGGATCGCACCGGTCACCGTCGCCACCTCACCGGTCACGGCAGCGACCTCGCCGGTGATCGCGGGGACCGCACCGGTGGTGGTGCCCTCGACCACTGCGTCGTCGGCGTCGGGATCCACCCCGGCCGCGAACTGGGACCAGTACAGGCGGTGGTAGGCGCCCTCGGCGTCGAGCAGCTGGTCGTGCGAGCCCTGCTCGACGATGTCGCCGCGCTCCATCACCAGGATCACATCGGCATCACGGATCGTGGAGAGGCGGTGGGCGATCACGAAGGAGGTGCGGTCGTGTGCGCAGCGCGGCCATCGCCTCCTGGACCAGCACCTCGGTGCGGGTATCCACGGAGGAGGTGGCCTCATCGAGGATCAGCAGCGCCGGATCGGCGAGGAAGGCGCGGGCAATGGTGATCAGCTGCCGCTCACCGGCGGAGACGTTCGCTCCCTCGTCCTCGATGACGGTGTCGTAGCCGTCGGGCAGGGTGTGCACGAAGCGGTCCACGAAGGTCGCGGTCGCGGCGGCGACGACCTCCTCGTCACTCGCCTCGAGGCGTCCGTAGCGGATGTTCTCGCGGATCGTGCCGCCGAACAGCACCGCGTCCTGCAGCACCATGCCCACCCGCGAGCGCACGGCGCCGCGATCCAGCGCGCGGATGTCCACGCCGTCCAGGCGGATCTGCCCGGCGTCGATCTCGTAGAACCGCATGATGAGATTGACCAGGGTGGTCTTCCCGGCACCGGTGGGGCCCACGATGGCGATGGTCTGCCCGGGCTCCGCGGTCATCGACAGGTCGGTGATCAGCGGCTTGTCCGTGGAATAGGAGAAGGCCACGTGGTCGAACTCGACCCGGCCGCGGGTTGCGCCGCTCAGCTCGGCGCGCTCGATCCGCTCGCCATCCGCGACGATCTGCCCGTCGGCCTCCTGCTCCTCGGCATCCAGCAGCTCGAAGATGCGCTCGGCGGAGGCGACGCCGGAGATCAGCATGTTCGCCATCCCTGCCACCTCCCCGAGCGGTGCGTTGAATTCTCGCGAGTACTGGATGAAGGCGGTGACCTGGCCCAGCGACATCTGCCCGGCGGCGATCCTCAGCCCGCCGACCACGGCGATCCCGACGTAACCGAGGTAGGTCACCCACTGCATGATCGGCATGATCATGCCGGAGTAGAACTGCGCCTTGAAGCTGGCTTCCCAGAGCTCCTCGTTGCGGGTGTCGAACTGCTCGCGCATCGCGTCCTGGCGGTCGAAGACGGTCACCAGGTCGTGTCCGGTGAAGGACTCCTCGACGTGACCGTTCAGGCGCCCGGTGTTCCGCCACTGGGCGGTGAACAGCTTCTGCGACTTCGCGCCGATGATGCCGATGACCACGGCGGAGATCGGCAGCGCGACCAGGGCGATCAGCGCGAGCTGCCAGGACAGCCAGAACATCATGATGGTGATGCCCACGATGGTCAGCACCGCGTAGACCAAGGAGGCGAAGGCCTGCTGGAGGGCGGTCTGAACGTTGTCGACGTCGTTGGTGGTGCGGGAGAGCAGGTCACCGCGCTGACGGGTGTCGAAGTACGAGAGCGGCAGGCGGTTGACCTTCGCCTCGATCCTCTCGCGCAGCCGGTAGACGATGTTCATGACCACGTCGTTGAGCAGCCGGCCCTGCAGCCAGTCGAACAGCGCGGCGACCACGTACATGCCCAGCACCAGCAGCAGCAGCCGGCCGAGCGCGTCGAAGTCCACGCCCTGCCCGCTGAGGAAGCCGTCGAAGATGACGTCCATCGCGTCGCCCAGGATGGCCGGTGCCCATACCGTCAGCACGGTCGAGATGATGCCGAAGGCGAGCACGACGGCGAGGCCCAGCTTGTGGTCGCCGAAGGTCTTGAACAGCCGGATCGCCGAGGGCCAGAAGGCCTTGGCCTTGCGGGGCGCGCCCTCGCCCCACTCGTTGCTCATCGAGTCCTGCATCTCGAGGATCTCAGCCTCGGTGAGCTCGGCGCCCCCGACGTTCTTCGCAGCCCGCTTCTCGGAGCTCTGCTTCTTCGCGCTCATGCCGTCTCCTCCACGGTGATCTGGGAATCGACGATCTCCCGGTAGGTCTGCGAGCTCTCGAGCAGCTCCTCATGGGTGCCGCGGCCCACGATGCGGCCCTCCTCGAGCACCAGGATCTGGTCGGCGCCGGTGATGGTGGAGATGCGCTGGGCGACGATGATCGTGGTCGCGCCCCGGGTGTGCTGGGCGAGTCCCTCGCGCACCTTGGCGTCGGTGGTGACGTCGAGCGCGGAGAAGGAGTCGTCGAAGACGTACACCCGCGGCGGCGCGGCGACCAGGGTGCGGGCGATGCACAGGCGCTGCCGCTGGCCGCCGGAGACGTTCGTGCCGCCCTGGGAGACGGAGGAGTCCAGCCCCGTCGCGGCGCTCTCGCCCTCGCCGGTGGTGCGGTCGGTGACGAACTCGGTGCCCTGGGCGACGTCGAGGGCGTGCCACAGCTGCTCGTCGCCGGCCGTCGGATCTCCGAAGCGGAGGTTGTGGCCGATGGTGCCGGAGAACAGGTACGGCTTCTGCGGCACCAGGCCCACCGCGGCGGAGATGCTCTGGCGGGAGAGGTCCGTGACCGGGACACCGTCGATCAGCACCTGGCCGCCGGTCGCGTCGTGGAGGCGCGGGATGAGGCTGACCAGGGTGGTCTTGCCCGCGCCGGTCGAGCCGATGATGGCGGTGGTCCTGCCCGCCTCGGCGGTGAAGGAGACACCGTCGAGCACGGGCGATTCCGCGCCGGGATAGGCGAAGGTGACGTCGCGGAACTCGATGCTCGCGCCGCCCTCCCCTCGAGCGCGACGGGCTGGGCGGGCTCGGCGAGGGTGGGGACGGTCTCGAGCACCTCGCTGATGCGGCGGCCGCTGATGATCGCGCGCGGGAACATCATGAACATGAAGGTGCCCATCATGACCGCCATCAGGATCTGCAGCAGGTACTGCATGAACGCGGTCAGCGCGCCCACCTGCACCAGCTCCGCATCCACGCGGTGACCTCCGAACCAGAGCACGGCGGCGGTGGCCAGGTGCAGCACGATCGTGATCGCGGGGCCCATGATCACGAACAGCCGGCCGATCCGCACCGAGGTGTCGGTGAGGGTGGCGTTGGCGTCGCGGAAGCGCTCGGTCTCGTGCTGCTCGCGCACGAAGGCGCGCACCACGCGGATCCCCATGATCTGCTCGCGCATCACGCCGTTGATCGAGTCGATGTTGTCCTGCATCCGCTGGAACAGCGGCATCAGCTCCCGCACCAGGAACCCGACGATCAGCATCGCAACGGCACCGACACCCACACCAGCCAGGACAGTCCCGGATCCTCCTGGATCGCCATGATGATCCCGCCGATGGACATGATCGGCACCATGACCATGAAGTTCAGCGTCATCAGCACCAGCATCTGCACCTGCTGGACGTCGTTGGTGGCGCGCGTGATCAGGGTGGGCGCGCCGTAGCGGGCCATCTCCTCGCTCGAGAAGCGGTCCACGCGGGTGTAGATGGAGCGGCGGATGTCCCGGCCCATCCCCATCGAGACCCTCGCCCCGAACCACACCGAGGCGATCGCGGTGATCAGCTGCACCATCGCGACCAGCAGCATCAGGCCGCCGACGCGCCAGATGTAGTCCGTATCGCCCGTGGCCACACCGTTGTCGATGATGTCGGCGTTGAGGCTGGGCAGGTACAGGGTGGCCAGCACGGTGGCGAGCTGGAGGACGGCCACGGCCGCCACATGCGGCAGGTACGGCCGCAGGTGGTGCCGGATCAGGGTCCAGAGCATGGGGTGGTCTCCCGAACAGGGGGCGGTGCGGCCGACGGGGGTGGGCGGCCGAGGTCTCGGTGAAGCGTAGAGCCGCGGGAGGACAGTTCCTGTCCTCCGACGGGGGCGGCCGGGGCGGGCCGCGCCCCTGCATTCTCACCGACCGGCCCGGGAGGGCGCACCCGACTTTCGGCGGTGCTGCGGGGTGGGGTGGAGCACCCTCCCCTGCGAGATCAGACCCCGGCGTCCTCGCGCGATGCTCGCACGAGCTTCTCGACCAGAGCGTCCGGGATCGGTTTCGACGGGGTGAAGGTGATGCCGGTCTTGGTGGCCTTCAGCCCGGCCGCCGCGACCTCCTCGGCATGCTCGGCGAGCGCGCCCGCCTGGAGATACAGACCGCACTGCCTGCTGAACGCCGCATAGCTCGCGACGACGGTGCCGCCGATGCGGAACCCCGGCATGCCGTAGGCGACCATCTCCTCCGCGTCCGGGAGGACCCGGCCCAGGATCTCGCGCAGCCGCTGCAGCTCGGGGCGGAACGCCTCGGGCGCCGCGGCGATGTAGGCGTCATGGTCGGGTATCGCCGTCATGGGTGTCTGGCCTCCTGTCGTCGCTCTCCGCCGCGTCGAGGAGGAGCGTCCTCAGCGTACTCCCGACGCTCAGGTCTCCTCGGCCGTGATCTCCGCGAGCAGCTCCCGCACCCGTCGGTCGATGTCGTCGCGCACCAGGCGCATCCGCTCGACGCCCTCGATCCCGCGCTCGGAGGGCTCGTCGGTGATCCAGGTGGTGATCGTCCCTGCCATTCCCGGGACCGGGTCGACCACGGCCTCGTTCCCGAGCACCACCACCCTGTCCACGCGGGCCAGGAGCACGGGATCGATCGGCGTCGGGGACCCGGCGGACATGTCCGCTCCGGCCTCGGCGACGACCTCTGCCGAGAGGGCGTTGATCGCCGTGCCGGGCCTGGTACCGGCGGAGTGGACCTCGACGGCGCCGGCAGCGTGAGCCTCCATCAGTGCGGCGGCGATCTGTGACTTGCCGCCGTTCTTCACGCAGACGAACAACACGGACGGGATGGAGGGCGCGGGGTTCGGGGTGCTCATGCGGAGACCTTCTGCTCGGTGCGGGCGGAGGAGGGAACGGTGGGGTCGCCGGGGAACAGGCGCCTGCCCAGCCACAGCGAGACGTAGACCAGGCCGACCAGCACGGGCACCTCGATGAGGGGGCCGACGACGCCCGCGAGCGCCTGCCCCGAGGTGACGCCGAAGGTGCCGATCGCGACGGCGATCGCGAGCTCGAAGTTGTTGCCGGAGGCGGTGAAGGCGACCGTGGTGGAGCGGGCGTAGTCCATCCCGACCGCCCGACTGAGCAGCAGGGCCCCCACGAACATGAGCACGAAATAGAGCAGCAGCGGCAGTGCGATGCGAGCCACGTCCATCGGGGCGGAGAGGATCGCGTTCCCCTGCAGCGCGAACAGGAGCACGATCGTGAACAGCAGCCCGTAGAGGGTGAAGGGGCCATGCGCGGCAGGAACCGGCTCTCGTACCACTCCCGGCCCTTGGCCCGCTCGCCGAGGATGCGGGTGAGGAATCCTGCCAGCAGCGGGATGCCGAGGAACACCAGCACGCTGAGCACGATCGCGCCGAGGGAGAAGTCCACCGAGGTGGTGGACAGCCCCAGCCACGAGGGCAGCACCTGCAGGTAGAACCAGCCGAGCGCACCGAAGGCGAGCACCTGGAACACGGAGTTGATCGCGACCAGCACCGCAGCGGCCTCGCGATCACCGCAGGCGAGGTCATTCCAGATCAGCACCATGGCGATGCAGCGGGCGAGGCCCACGATGATCAGTCCGGTGCGGTACTCGGGCAGGTCCGCGAGGAAGATCCAGGCGAGGGCGAACATGAGCGCCGGGCCGACGACCCAGTTCAGCAGGAGCGAGGTGATCATCAGGCGGCGATCGGCGCTGAGGCGGCGCGCCTCGTCGTAACGCACCTTGGCGAGCACCGGGTACATCATCACCAGCAGTCCCACGGCGATCGGGAACGAGACGCCGGCGATGCTCACGGCCTCGAGCGCGGGCGCGATACCGGGGACGACGCGGCCCAGCAGCAGTCCCAGGGCCATCGCGAGCAGGATCCAGACCGGCAGATATCGGTCCAGGAACGACATCTTCCCAGCTACTTTCGTGGGCGCCGCAGGAGCGGAGGTGGTCGACATGAGGGGAACTGCCTCTTCCTATAGGCGGATATCGATGCGAACGCTAACCTGTCGAATAGATGGCCGTCAATGTATCGTGGGACCATGACTCCTTCCTCCTCCCGTCCGGGGCGCCTCTCGATCGGGGCGTCCGCCGAGGCATCCGGGGAGTCCTGCAGGCCCGCCGACACCGCGTGCGCACCCGCCCCGTCGGGCGCGCTGGACTGCTGCGCCCTCGGCGCCGGTCCGATCGACGCCGTAGAGGCGGAGCACCTGGCCGGTCGCCTCAAGGCGCTCTCCGATCCCACCCGCCTGCAGTTGCTCGCCCACGTCGCAGCGCGCGGCTGCGGTGATGTGTGCGCCTGCGACCTCGCAGCCTCGCAGGGCATCTCGCAGCCGACCGTCAGCCACCACATGAAGAAGCTGGTCGATGCCGGGCTGCTCACTCGGGAGCAGAAGGGCCGCTGGGCGCACTACTCAGTGGTCCCGTCGGCCTTCGCCGAGCTGCGCGCCTTCCTCGACCTGTCCTGACCTCCCGTCCCCTCCAGGAGCCGCCATGTCCGATCGCCCCAGCGTCCTGTTCGTCTGCGTCCACAATGCCGGGCGCTCCCAGATGGCGGCCGGCTGGCTGCGCCACCTCGCGGGAGACCGCATCGAGGTGCGCTCGGCCGGCTCCGCCCCCGCCGATTCGATCAACCCCGCGGCCGTCCAGGCGATGGCGGAGCAAGGCGTGGACATCACCGCCGCGACCCCGACCGTGCTCACCCGCGAAGCCGTCCAGCTCTCCGACGTGGTGATCACCATGGGGTGCGGGGATGCCTGCCCCATCTTCCCCGGCAAGCGCTATGAGGACTGGGAGCTGCCCGATCCTGCTGGTCAGGGCGTCGAGGCAGTGCGCCCGATCCGCGACGACATCCGCGCTCGCGTCGAGGAGCTGATCGCGAGCCTCGGAGCCTGACCGGCGCTCGCCTGCGCGCGGCACCGCTGCCGGATCAGCCCGTGACCAGCGCCGCCACGATCGGCAGCGTCACCGTCATCACCAGGGCGTTCAGCACCATCGCGGCGCTCGACCAGCCGCCGGAGACCGTCGACTCGGACAGCACCCGCGAGGTGCCGATGCCGTGCGAGGTCAGCCCGATCGCGAAGCCGCGCGCCCGCTCGTCCCGCACCCGGATCAGGGTCAGCAGCGCCGGGCCCACCACGGCGCCGAGCGTCCCCGAGATCAGGGTGAGCACCACGGCCATCGGCACGGACGCCTGCAGCGTCTCGGCGATGGTGAGGCCGACGGGCGAGGTCACCGAGCGCGGCAGCGCGGCGCGCAGCATGGCCTCGTCGGCCCCGAGCCCCACCATCGCTCCCACCGTCACCCCGATGCTCACGATCCCGCCGAGCACGAGCGTGAGCGCGACGGCCGCGGCGGAGGAGGCCAGCGCCCGGCCGTTGCGCAGCAGCGGCAGCGCAAGCGCCACGGTCGCGGGGCCCAGCAGCAGCGTCAGCAGCGTCACCTGTTGCATGTACAGGGCATACGGCATCCCGGTCAGCTGCAGCACCGCCGCCACCCCGATCACCGTGATCAGCACCGGGGAGAGCAGACCGGGCCGGCCCAGGCGGTGGTAGAGCCCGTAGGAGACCAGGTAGATCCCGAGGGTGAGGGTGAGGCCGAAGACGGGCAGCTCGTACAGCGCGCTCATGCCGGCTCCCCCTCGGAATCGCCCGCAGTGCCGTCGGCTGCGCCGCCCGCGGCGCCGTCTGCTGTGCCGTCGGCTGTGCCGCGTCGGCGGTCCTGGCGGCGCAGCATCGCCTGCAGCAGCGCACCGCTGAGCAGCAGGGTCGCCACGAAGGAGCCGCCCACGGCGAGCGCGATCGGCAGCGCGTTCTGCGCGAGGGCCTGCATCTCGAGCACGATCCCCACGCCCGGCGGGACGAACAGCAGCTGCAGGTGCGCCAGCAGCGGGGTCGCGGCGGGCTCGGCCGCGCGCACCACGGCTCGGGTGGGGCGCAGCAGACCCAGCCCCACCAGCAGCACCAGGCCGATCACCACCCCGGGGATCGGCAGGCCCAGCAGCGCCTCCGCCGCGAGCCCCACCATCTGCGCGAGCAGCAGGATCGTCAGCCCCAGCAGCACGGGTGGGAGGAGGGCGGCGCGGGACATGGGGACATCGTGCCATCGCGGCGAGGTCTCGCAAGCGCCGCGGGACGGAGGCGGGATCGCGGCACGGGGGAGAAGACGGGGCTGTGACCCGTCAGGAGTCGGCGCGGGTGACGAACGTGGGGTTATCCATGCGTCTATTGCCCAGGTTCGTCACTCCCGCCGGGGTGGGGACGGGCGCAGGGGACGGGCGCAGGGGAAGGGTGCAGGGGGACGCCCCGCCCGCGCTCACTCCATGAAGATGCCGTTGCCCGGGCCGATGGGGAGGTCGAAGAAGAAGAACACGGCCAGGATGACGGTCCACACCAGCCAGAACGGGATCACGAAGGGGAGCATACGCGCCATCAGCGTGCCCAGACCCGCCTCGGGCTCGTACTTCCGCAGCATGCCCAGCAGCACGATCATGTACGGGTTCATCGGGGTGATGACCTGGGTGGCGGAGTCGCCCACGCGGAACGCGGCCTGGGTGAAGGCGGGCTCGTAGCCGATCAGCGCGAACATCGGCACGAACACGGCGCCCATGATCGCCCACATGCCGGAGCCGGAGATGATGAACAGGTTCAGCACGCTCGCCAGCAGGATGAAGCCGATGATCGCGGCGAAGCCGGTCAGGCCCGCGTTCTCGAGGCCCGCCGCTCCGGTCACGGCGATCCAGGTGCCGATGCCGGACCAGTTGAACAGCGAGATGAAGTTGCCGAGGATGAACGCGAGCACGATGAACGGCAGCATCTCCTTGAGCGCGTCGGACATCATCGCCACCGCATCGCGGGTATTGCGCAGCGTCCCCACGATCACGCCGTAGGCGGTGCCCACCACCATGAAGTACGCGACCACGATGAACACGATCGAGCTCAGCAGCGGGGACTTCGGCAGGAAGCCGCCGTCCTCGTTCCGCCACGGGGAGCCCTCGGGCAGCACGGCGAGCAGTATCAGCGCGGTGAGCAGGACGCCGCTCAGCACCGCGACCAGCAGGCCCTTATTCTCCTTCGGGGTGAGGGCGGCGCGCATCTGCTCGGCGCTCTCGGCGGAGTCCTCGGCGTCCTCCACGGCGACCTCGTCGACAGGAACGTTCTGGCGGCGCAGGCGCGGCTCGATCAGCTTGTCGATGATGAAGCCGGCCACGAAGCCCAGGATGAGCGAGGAGACGATGTTGAACCACCAGTTCGACACCGGGTTCACGGCGGTGAACTCGAAGCCGGGCAGCGCGTCCATCACGGAGGTGGTGATGCCGGCGAAGAGCGCATCGAGCGAGGTGGGGAAGATGTTGGTGGAGTAGCCGGCGCCCGCCGCGGCGAAGCCGCCCAGCAGGCCTGCCACGGGGTGGCGCCCGGCGGCCTTGAACACCAGGGCCGCCAGCGGCGGGACCACCACGAAGGCGGAGTCGGCCATGATCGAGGAGACCACGCCCACGAAGCCCACCACGTAGGGCAGCAGCCAGGCCGGGGCCGAGCCGAACAGCTTGCGGATCGCGGCGGCGAGCAGCCCGGAGTGCTGGGCGATGCCGATCGCGAGCAGGATCGGCATCACGGTCACCAGGGGCGGGAAGCCGATGTAGTTGATGCCGAGGTTGGTGGTCAGCCAGGCCATGCCCTCACCGGTGAACAGGCCCTTGATCACCGTCGGCTCGTCGGAGCCGGGCACGGAGACGACGACCCCCGCCATCTCCATCCCCGTCGAGACTGCTCCCGTGATCAGGAACAGCACGATGAAGAGCATGAACGGTTCGGGCAGCTTGTTGCCAGCCCATTCGACCCAGTTCAGGGCCCGATCGGTGAGTCCGGACTTCGCGGGCCCGGTCTGTGCAGCGGTCATGGGGGACTCCAGAGGGGTATCGGGACGAGGAGGTCAGTCGAAGTAGGCGGGCACGTCGATCGCGCCCCCGGCAGCCTCGAACTCGGAGGCGACCGACGCCGCCAGCGCCGGGTCGTGGAGCGTATCGAGCACGGTCGCGGCGAGGCCGTAGGCCCCGTCGGCCGCCGCGTCGCGCGCCTGCTCGGAGACGGCCCAGGCCGCGAACTCGCGGGTGTGCAGCGCGACCTCGGGCGGGGCGATGCGGATCACCGGGTGGATGCCGGGGACCCGGTAGCTGACGTTGCCGAAGTCGGTCGAGGCGGCGAGCGACGGGGAGACCACGCCGTGGGGCAGCGGGTCGCGGCCGCGGCGACGCTGCGCCTGCACCCAGCGCCCGGTGAGCGTCTCGTTGGTGCGCACCGGCAGAGAGGGCGGATGCTCGTCCCAGCGCACGGTGAGGCCGACGCCGGCCATCAGCGCCGCGCCCCGGGCGACGTCCTCGACCCTCTCCGAGAGCACCTTCAGGGTCTCGGGCCGCTGCGAGCGGACGTACAGATCGAGCCGTGCGTGGTCGGGGATCACGCTGGCCCGCTCCCCGCCTTCGCGGATCACGGCGTGGATGCGGTCGGTGGGCGGGGTCTGCTGACGCAGCAGTCCGAGACCCTGGTACATCAGGGTCGCCGCGTCCAGCGCGTTGCGACCCATGAAGGGCTGGGCGGAGGCGTGAGCGGTGTGCCCGTGGTACTCGACGGTGAGGGTGCGCCGCCCCAGCCAGGTCTGATCGGCGAGGTCGTAGCCGTAGGGGTGCGCCATCACCGCGGCATCGAGCCCCTCGAAGGCGCCCTCGCGCGCCATGTACTCCTTGCCCGTGTGGCCCTCCTCGGCGGGGGTGCCGAGGAACACGATGCGTCCCGGCACGGCCGACGGGTCCTCCTCGGCGATCGCCGCGAGGGCGAGGAACGCTCCCAGCCCCATCACGGCGATGACGTTGTGGCCGCAGCCGTGGCCCACGCCGGGCAGGGCGTCGTACTCGGAGAGGATCGCGAGCGTCGGCACATCGTCGTGCTCCGCGCCGGCCCCGCGGATCTCGGCCCGGATCGCAGTGTCCAGCCCGTACACCCCCACCTGCGCGTCGATGCCGTGCGCGGCGAGGGAGTCCGCGATCGCGCGGGCGGAGCGGTGCTCCTCGAAGGCGACCTCCGGGTGGGCGGCCAGGTCGAGCATCAGCTCGGCCATCTCGGGAGCCTCGCGCGCGATGAGCTCCTCCAGCCGGGCATGGAGCTGCTCCGAGGCGCCCTCGTAGGCGGAGCCCGGATGGACGGAGACGCGCATCGCGGCCTCGCGTTCCTCATCGAGCTGCCGCAGATAACTGGTGGAGACCTCGGGGCATCGGGCCTCGGACTGCGCCATCGACTCTGAAGACATGTCGGCCAATGTAAGGCAGGTCGCACGTGCGGGGTCACGATGTGGCCGATCCGAGGGTGAATGTTCACCGAAGGATTGCCCGGCGTCGACGCACGCCGCCCGACGGGCCGGCCCGGCCTCACCGCCCGGCCTGCATGCCAGCTCGCCAGCCCGCCAGCTCCCGCCGCTCCCCCACGGAGCGGTACCATCCACACAGCGCGACGCGGCGATCCCGTACTCGTGCGCTCTCGGCCCGCCCACCCCCGCGGACCTCCATCGCCCTCGGGCACGTCCCTTCCCCGGGCCGTCATCGTCGACGGCTCCCACCCCGCGCCGCCTCGCGGCGCAGCTCCCTCGGAGGCACACCGTGAGTGCATCGACCTCATCCGCCGGCGCCGCAGCGCCGAGCGCCGATCGCGGCGCCTTCTCCGGCCGCACCGCCTTCATCTTCGCGGCCATCGGCTCCGCCGTCGGCCTCGGCAACATCTGGCGCTTCCCCGCGGTCGCCTACGAGAACGGCGGCGGCGCGTTCATCCTGCCGTATCTCGTCGCGCTGCTGACCGCGGGCATCCCGCTGCTCTTCCTCGACTACGCGATCGGGCACCGCTGGCGCGGCTCCGCCCCCGCCGCCTGGCGCCGCTTCCGCCGCTGGACCGAGTTCATCGGCTGGTGGCAGGTGCTGATCGCCCTGATCATCGCGCTGTACTACGCGCTGATCCTGGCGTGGGCGACGAACTACACGATCTTCTCCCTCGACCAGCGCTGGGACTCCCACCCGGAGGGGGCCGACGGCTTCTTCGGTGAGTACACCCAGGCGCTCGGCGGCGCGGACGTGACCGTCTCCTTCGACTACGTCCCCGCAGTGCTGATCTCCATGCTGGTGGTGTGGATCGCGGTGATCGTGGTGATGGCGCTCGGCGTGCAGAAGGGCATCGCCGCCAGCTCGATCATCTTCATCCCTCTGCTGATCGTCATGTTCATCATCCTGGTGGTGCGCTCGCTGTTCCTGCCCGGCGCGATCGACGGCCTGGACGCCTTCTTCCGACCGAACTGGGCCGCGCTCGCGAAGCCGGGAGTGTGGATCGCTGCCTACGGGCAGATCTTCTTCTCGCTGTCGGTGGCCTTCGGCATCATGCTCACCTATTCCTCGTACCTGAAGAAGAAGACGGACCTCACCGGCTCCGGCCTGGTGGTGGGCTTCGCGAACTCGAGCTTCGAGATCCTGTGCGGCATCGGCGTGTTCTCGGCGCTGGGCTTCATGGCGCAGGCACAGGGCGTCGCGGTCGACGAGGTCGTCGACGACGGTGTGGGCCTGGCGTTCATCGCCTTCCCCACGATCATCTCCGAGGCCCCGGCCGGCGCGCTGATCGGCGTGCTGTTCTTCGGCTCCCTGGTGCTCGCGGGCTTCACCTCCCTGATCTCGATCGTCGAGGTGGTCATCGCCGCGGTCCAGGACAAGTTCGGCCTGGCCCGCCTCTCCCGACCCTCGTGGTCAGCGTGCCGATGGCCGTGGTCTCGGTGGCGCTGTTCTCGACCACGATGGGTCTGCCGCTGCTGGACGTGATGGACAAGTGGGCGAACGAGTACGGCATCGTCGCGGCGGCGCTGGTCTCCTCGCTGATCGTCGCCTTCGTACTGCGGGGCATGCCGACGCTGCGTGATCACCTGAACTTCCGCGGCTCCTTCCACGTCGGCCGCTGGTGGTACGCGTGCGTGGCGATCATCGCCCCGCTCGTGCTCGGCATCTCCTGATCGGCGGCACCATCGAGCTCGTCACGAGCGGCAAGACCCACTCCGGGTACCCGGGCTGGTTCAACTTCGTGTTCGGCTGGGTGATGGCGATCGGTCTGGTGGTGGTCGCTATCGGGCTCTCGCTGATCCCGTGGCCCGCCGGCTCGAACCTCTACAAGGCCGACTCCGACGGCGACCCGATCGCCCCGGAGGCCGTGGCCGGCAAGGGCCTGGTCGTCGTGCCCGAGGCCGAGTCCCCGCACGAGCTGCGCTCGGCCCCGTGACAAGGCTGGGCGGCCGCGCCTCACGGGGCGGCCGACCGCTTCCCCTCCAGACCCTCATCCCCCTCATCCCCCAGGAGTGATCATGTCCTTCGCCTCCATCGTCATGATGATCGTCGCGATCGTCACCGTCTGGGGCGGCCTCGCCGCCGCCATCATCAACCTGCGCCGTCACCCGGAGACCGACGACTGACCTGAGCCGCGGCCGGTCCGGGCTGGCCCCGGCCCGGTCCTGCCCCTGCCCCTGCCCCTGCCCCTGCCCCTGCCCCTGCCCCTGACAGCAGCTTTCGACGCCCAGGGACCGATGTCTGATCGCACATCGGTCCCTGGGCTTCGTTCTGCGTGGCAGCGCGGCGGGGCAGCTGGACAGCTGGACGGCTGGACCGGGGTCGCCGCCCGGCCATGCTCGGGGCGTGTCGTCCGCGGGCCTATGGCAGCACTCACTGGTCATATCGCCAGTGCGTGCTGCCATAGGCCCGTACTCGTCATCTCACCGTGCACCGGCCAGGACCTTGGGGATCGAGAAACTGCCAGGGCCGTGGAGTACCGCGCACCGGACGGGGCCGCAGTCCCGCGCCGCGCTCCCCGCCCCCTCACCGGTGCAGCGGGAACTGCGCGCCCAGCCAGTAGGCGCCGATCACGGTGAGCGCGGTCGCGGCGAGCACGGCCACGTCCAACCCGGACACCCGCAGGTAGGCCAGGCGCAGCGTGCGCCCGGCGGCGTTCTTCGCCCCGTAGGTGAAGCCGCGGGTCTCGAGCGCCTCGACCGTGGTGCGCACGTTCTTGGCGGTGTTGAGCATGATCGGGTAGAACGCGGTCACCGCCATCACGCACCACTGCCACACCACGCGCCAGCCCAGCAGCCCGCGCCGCTCGGGCGGGGGCGTGGCGCAGCCGCTGTCCCTCGAACACGGTGACGTACTCGTCCACCAGGATCGGCAGCATCCGGTACCCGTAGCTGACCCCGAAGGCGAGCAGCTCGGGGCGCGCAGCGCGAGCAGGGCGTCGGAGAGCTTCTCGGGGTCCAGGGACACGAAGGCCGCCATCGACGCCATCGAGACGGCGCCGAGCTTGAGGTTCAGCTCGGCGAGCGCGATCAGCGTGGTCAGGTCGCCGCCGAACAGGAACGCGGCGACGAACAGGGCGATCACGTCCGCGCCGAGCCCGATCACGAACAGCCCCAGCACGAGCGGGCCCACCCGGGCGAGGATCACCGAGACCACGCCGAGCGCGAAGAACCCGATCAGCACGGTGAGGTTGTGGGTGAACCAGGGCGCGATCGCCATCACCAGGTACCAGGCGATGACCATGCGCGGGTCCATGCGGGCGAAGAGGCCGCCGCGGGTGGAGTAGGCGGTGCGCAGCAGCTCGAGGCGCACCCAGTCGACGCTGAGCACGTCATGGGTCTTGCGGGCCATCAGTGCACCTCCGAAATCGTGGAACGGGGCAGGGGCGGCGCCGGCGTCGGCCGCTCCGGGGCGGAGCCCGGTGGCAGCCAGGTGCGCAGCTCCGCGGCGGTCAGCGGCAGCGGGTCCAGGCCCAGCTGGTGGGCGATGCGGGCGGCCTGCGGCGGGACCAGACGGGCCCGGGCGGTGAGCTCGGGTCGGGAGAACAGCTCGCGCGGGGTGAGGTCGGCGAGCACGCGGCCCTGGTCCAGCACGATCACGCGGCTGGCCCAGGAGGCCACGAGCTCCATGTCGTGGGTGGCGACCACGGCGCAGCGCACGGTCTCGGCGAGGGAGTCGAGCATCCCGGTGACGTCGTGGCGGGAGCGCACGTCCAGGCTCGAGGTGGGCTCGTCGAGCAACAGCAGGGTGGGCCGCATCGCGAGGCCGATGGCGATGGTGGCGCGGCGCTGCTGGCCGCCGGAGAGCGTGCGACCGTCGCGCGCGGCGAGCTGGTCCAGCCCCACCCGCGTGATCACCTCGTCGACCCGTGCCTCGGCGTCCGGCACCCTGCGGCCGGTGGGGAAGAGTGCGACGTCGGCCCGCACGGTGTCCTTGAGGAACATCTGCTGGGGGTGCTGGTAGAGGTAGGCGACGTGGTCGGAGAGCCGTGCGGCGGAGCGGGAGCGGGTGTCGATCCCGTCCACGGTGACGGTGCCCTGGCGAGGCACGATCAGGCCGGTCAGCAGCTTCATCAGGGTGGTCTTTCCGGCGCCGTTGGTGCCCACCAGCGCGATCCGCTCCCCCGCCCGCAGGTCGAGCTCGAGGTCCACCAGCACGGGGGCGAGGTCACCGGCGACGGTGCGATAGCCGTGGTGGATGCCGCGCAGCGTGGCGACCGGGTCCCCGAGCTCCGCACCCGTCGGCCGCGAGTCCGCCGTCGGCCACGAACCCGCCGTCGGCTCGGGCCCGGCAGCGCGCTCCCTCACATGCGGCCGCAGCGCCGTCACCGCGGAGGGCACGTCCAGCGCCACACTCTCCTCCCCCACCGCGGCGGTGAGCGAGACCGCGTCGGGCGCGGGGATGCCGTGGGCCTCGAGGTCGCCGTGGCGGTCCATCGCCTCCTGTACGCCCAGGTGCCACACGGGGGCACCGTCGGCCATCAGCACCACCGAGCGGGCGAACTCGGCGATGAACTCGGCGTGGTGCTCGATCGCGATCACGGTGATGCCGTGCTCCTGGTTCAGGGCGCGCAGGCGCAGGTAGATCTCACGGGCGCGGGCCGGGTCGAGCTCGGCCACGGGCTCATCCACCACGATCACCTCGGGCCGCATCGCGAGCACCGCGGCGAGGGCCACCAGGTGTGCCTGCCCGCCGGAGAGCTGCCAGACGAAGCTGTCGCGCAGGTGGGAGATGCCCAGCTGCTCGAGCGCCTCGTCGGTGCGCTCGCGGTGGTCGGCGTGCCCGAAGTTCAACGGCCCGAAGGCGACCTCGTCGCGGACCGTCGGCCGCACCAGCTGGTTCTGGAAGTCCTGGTAGACGTAGCCCACGCGGCTCGAGAGCTCCGCGACGGAGGAGTCCCAGGTGTCGATCCCGTTCACGTGCACGGAGCCGGCGAAGTCGCCGTTCCAGTAGTGCGGGACCAGGCCGTTGAAGGTCTTGCACAGGGTGGTCTTGGCAGAGCCGTTGCCCCCGACCACCGCCACGAAGTCGCCCCGCTGGATCGTGAGATCGACGTTGCGCAGCGTGTCGCGGTCGGTCCCGGGGTAGCGGAAGGACAGGTCCTCCACCACGATCACGGGGTCCGACGGGGCGGGCGCCGCGGGGGATGCGGCCGCCGGGGCGACGGTGGGCGGGGCGACGGTGGGCGGGGGAACGGTCTGCATGATGCTCCTGGTCTCGGTGTCCGGCGCGTGAGGGCTCCGGCGCCTCAGCGCGCGGAGCCCTCGGCGTCGGAGGCGCGGGGCGTGACGTGGGTGCGGGTGCGAGTGCGGCGGAACAACATCATCGCCACCAGCATCACCAGGGCGATCGCGGCGACCGAGACCAGCAGGAACCAGTTGCCGAACCGGTCCAGGAAGTCCGGCTCCCACGCCCCGGCGCTGAGGTCGAAGGCCTCGAGGAAGGCGAAGCCGAAGGAGGAGATCGCGAGCAGCAGGGCGAAGCCGACGAACAGCGGGGTGTTCGGGGCGTCGCCCGGGATCGGCTCGCCGGGCACGCGCGGGCGCATCCCCATCAGCGGCTCGATCTTGCCGTGCAGGGCGGGGATCAGCCAGATCGCGGGGATCGCGCCGAGCAGGATCCCGCTCATGAGGACGTCCACGCCCAGGCCCAGGATCTCGAGGGTCAGGATCGACTCGGGCAGGCCCTCGACGTACTCGGCGTCCTCGACGCCGATCCACACCTTGCCGAGGTCCACCACGGCCGAGAGGATCTTGTCGATCAGGATGATCGCGACCGCGCCGATCGCGATCTGGACCCGGTTGCGGGGGTTCCGCACGAGCGAGCCGCCGATGTAGATGGCGAGGAACATCTGCAGGTAGCCCTCGATCTCGGCGAGGCCGGAGAAGTCACCCATCAGCAGGTCGGTGAACACGATCTCGCCCAGCGGGGGCGCCGAGCGCGGCCCAGAACGGGGAGAGCAGCGCCGCCATCGCGAGCGGCACGAAGATCATGTTGGACACGGAGATGTCCACGGGCCCGATCGAGGGGTCCGGGACGATCTCCAGGATGATGTTCGACAGCCCGAACAGGGACATCGACAGTACGAAGACCATCAGCTTCTGCGAGGTGGTCAGCTCGGCGCGACGGACGCCGTCGACGACGCCGCGCAGGGTGCCGCGTCGCTGGTCATCGGCGGGCGGGGCGGGGATCTGGGTGGACATGGTGACGCTCCTTGGGGGACCGGAGGGGGCTGGTGGGAGGCGGGGTGTACTGCGGCGAGGGCGCCGACGACGGTCGGGGCCGGGTCACGGGGCGGCGGCGGACGGACGGGCGAGGGGGCTGAACCGGCTGAGCGGGCAGCGGCTCAGGTCATCAGGTCATCAGGGCATCAGCGCGCCCCAGCCGGCAGCAGCGCGGAGAGCACGTCGATGACCTGGGCCGGGGAGTCGAGCACATGGTCGGCGTCGCCGCCGGCCAGCGCGGCCTCGAGGAGCTCGTCGGAGTCCTTGCCGCCGCGCAGCAGGCAGATCGTGCCGATGCCGGCGTCGCGGCCTCCGCGGCCGTCGTTGAGCGCCTTGTCGCCGACGTAGACGACGTCGGCCCGGTCGGTGCTGAGCCCGGCGAGGGCGGCCTCGAAGATCGCACCGCCGGGCTTGCGCACCCCGACCTCGTCGGAGTAGGCGGACGGGCCGATCATCGCGGTCAGACCGTAGCGGCCGAGGATCTCCCGCACCCCGCGGCCGGAGATGGTGTTGGAGACGATGCCGACGACGACCCCCTGCTCATGGCACCACCGGATGAGTTCGATCGCGCCGGGGCGCGGAGCGGGCAGGTTCTTGTTCCGGTGCAGCGCGAGGGAGAGCTGCGGGCCCTCGAGCCGCAGGGCGGCACGCAGCGGTGCGGGCAGATCAGCGCCGACCAGGTCGCCCCAGAGCATGGCCGGGTCGATCTCCTCGTGCCGGTGCGCGGGGTCGGCGGAGGCGTCGCGGGCCCGCTTGCGGGCGCGGTGGCGGTCCCAGCCCTCCGCGGCGGCGCGCTCGGCGGTGGCCAGGTCGATCGGGCTCCCGATCCGCTGGGACAGCGCGAGGATCCGGGCGGCGACCTCGGTGAAGCGCTGCGGATTCGGGGTGGACAGGGTGATCACCCCGCCGTGGTCCAGCAGCAGCGCCGGGCGGCGTGCGGCCGCGGGGCTCGAAGTCTGGGCCGGGGCGGGCCCCCATCGGCCGGTACCGGGGCTCCCTCCCCTCGAACGCCTCCCGCAGCGGTGCGAGCAGGCCCTCCGGGGACTCGAGCACCAGGTCAGGGATGTCGGTGATGCGGAAGGGCGGGTGGTCGGTGCGGCGGTCGCGGGTGATCACCACGGCGCCGACGCCGGCGCGGCGCCCGGCGACCACGTCACGGTCCAGGGTGTCTCCGACGTACCAGGCCTCCTGCGGGGTGACGCCCAGCGCCTCGGTGGCCAGGCGGATCATGTCCGGATGCGGTTTGCGGATCCCGACCTCGTCGGAGTAGATCTGCACTCCGAAAGCGTCGGCGAGACCGAGATTCTCGAGGATCGTGCGGTGCGCGCGGCCAGAGTGAGCATTGGAGACGATCCCGAGGCGGATCCCGCGGGTGGCGCATTCGGTGAGCAGCTCGGTGATGCCGGGGCGCAGGTGGTGCTCGGCGACCAGGGGCGCCATCGCGGCGAGCAGCTCCTGGGCGTCGAGCGACAGAGCGCTGCGCACGGTCGCCGGCAGGTCTGCGAGCAGGAAGTCCTCGACGATCTCGCGTGGCTCGAGCTCACGCGGGGCCAGGCGGCGGCTGGCGGCGTTCTTCCACAGCGACAGGGCGGCGCGGCCCACGCGCAGGGAGTCCTCGACCTCGGCGGTCTCGAGCACGGCGCCGACGGCGCGGGCGCGCTCCACCACGATCTCGGCGAGCTCCCGGGCCCAGGTCACGCGGGAGGTGGTGGAGATGACCACGCCGCCGAAGTCCAGCAGCAGCGCCTGCGGGGCCGGAGCGGGGGTGCCGGGCCGAGTCGCCGACAGGACGGTGGGGGCGGGTCCGAGGATGGTGGGGCCCGGCTGCGGGCTGCGAGGCGCAGTGCTCACGTCTCTCCGATCAGGAAGGGGGACGGCGGGATCCCGACGTCGCATCAGCAACGCTAGGAAGAGACTCCGGTGGCCCCATGAATTCCCGGTGAACCTCCCGGCACACTTTCGGCTCTGGACCTGAAACTCTTCAGATCTGGAGGTCAACAGGCAGAATTCGTGGTGTAGACCGGTGTCATGGATCGGATCACGCTCGCGGACGTCGCCCGGGCGGCCGGGGTCTCCTCGGCCTCCGCCTCGATGGCGCTGAACGACCGCCCCGGGGTCTCGCGAGCGACCCGGGAGCGAGTGCGCTCCACGGCCAGACGCCTCGGCTACGGCCGACGGGCGCGGGGCGCGGGTCTGATCGGGGTGATCCCCACGGACCTCGGGAACCCGTATCACACGGATGTCATCGCAGGGATCGAGGCCGAGGCGGAAACGCTCGGGCTCGGCGTGGTCATCGCCCATGGCCGGCGGGACAGCGCCCATCTGGAGCAGCAGCTGCAGCGGCTGCTCGAGCTCGACGTGGACGGCATCGTCGCGGTGACCACGTGGCTGACCCCACAGGCGCTCGAACCGGCCGGTGCCGCGGTGCCGGTGGTCGTGATCGGGAGGATGCAGGATGCGGTCCCGGGCACCGATGTGGTGCGCAACCTCGACCAGGTAGGGGCGGCGCTTGCCGTGCGCCACCTGGTCGAGCACGGGCACCGGCGCCTGGCCCACGTCACCCTCTCCACCCGCCCGGGACCGGCGATGCGGCGGGTGGGCTTCCTCGCGGAGGCCGAGCGGCAGGGGCTGCGCGAGGGCGTCCAGGTGATCGGCCCCGGCTCCGCCCCCGAGGGCATCGAGCTGCTGCTACGGGCGCTGCGCCGCGGCGATCCCGACGCACCCACCGCGGTGTTCGCGGCCAATGACATCGCGGCGGTGGAGGTGCTGCACCGCGCCGCCGATCTCGGAGTCCAGGTCCCCGCGCAGCTCAGCGTGGTCGGCTACGACTCCTCCGCGGTCGCGCTCACGGTGCGGCCCCACCTGACGAGCGTGAACCAACCCCGCCAGGAGATGGGGAAGCTGGCCGCGCAGATGCTGCGCGAGCGCCTCGCCGGGCGCCCGCACGACGCCTCCGCGAGCGTCGAGCCGGTGCTGAAGGTCCGCGACTCGACCGGCCCCGGCCCGGCGCTGCGGCAGCGTAGCCCGGAAGCCGGAGTGTGACCTGCATCCGCCTGGTTCGCACCACCCCGGGGCGTCGGGTACGCTGATGCCTGCTCTTACGAGAGCGCTGGAGGATTCGCATAGCGGCCTAGTGCGCACGCCTGGAACGCGTGTTGGGTTAACGCCCTCGGGGTTCAAATCCCCCATCCTCCGCACAGAGAATGGCCCCTGACCTGCGACGATGTTCGCGGATCGGGGGCCTTTCACATGCCCGCGCCCGGCTGGCCGCGCGCCGGGCGTCACCTCGGACCGCCCTGCACGCCCTGTCGACCTTGCACACTCGTGACCGCATCGGGACCTGGCACATCTCCCACGGAGTCCATGCACGTCAGGGCGTCGGACGCCAGGAGCAGCCACGGCCTCGGCGGCCCTGGCTGGGGGGGGCGCCGCCGTCTCCGCCCAGCCGAGCGCGGCCTGCGCCGATATCCTGCCCCCAGCAGGGTTGTGACACGAGCGGAGGGGAGCCGATGTCGAGCTCAGGATGGGGCGGGCAGGGCCAGGGGCCGCAGGACGGGCCGTGGCAGCATGGGGGCCCCAGGACGGACAACCCCCGACGGGGCAGCCTCACGGCGGTGGGCCGAAGGGCGCCGCGTACGGCGCGACGCCGCCCGCGGCGTGGCAGGCCCAGCCTCCCGGTGGCCCGGGCGGGCCGACAGGCCCGGGATACGGCGGCCCCCAGGGCCCCCAGGGTCCGAGCTTCCCCGGCGGCAAGCCGCCGCGCAGGGCCCCGTGGGCGCTGATCGGCGTCGCGATGACCTGCGTGCTGGCGATGGTGCTCGTGGTCGGCGGCGGGCTCACGTACCTCGTGCTGCGCCAGGGCGGGGACGACGTCCCGATCGCGTCGGACACCCCGGCCGAGAGCGCGACGAGCTCCACGGATCCGGCAACGCCGAGCGAGACGGAGTCCACGACGCCTGCGGACCCCGAGCCCACCGCCTTCGAGCTGGCCGTGCCCTACGACCCTCCGACCGGCAGCCCCGACGAGCTGTGGGAGATCATGGGGAACAACCCTCTGACCGAGGGCACCCTGCCCACCCTGCCCACCTGCGACCTGCCTGAGACCCCGATCCAGCCGGACGCCGAGGAGCTCCAGGCCGTGCTGGACGCCTCCGCGACCTGCCTGAACCAGGTCTGGTCCACCGCGAGCTCGGACCGCGGCCTGCCCTGGGTGAGCCCGAAGATCGTCGTGTACACGCATCCCGAGGTGCCGGCGCAGGCCGCCTGCGACACGGACTTCTCCGCCGACTTCCCCCGGATGTGCAACCTCGACTCCACGCTCTACTGGCCCGACAGCTACGGGATGGCGCTCGAGCTCACCAACCCCGCGAACGTGCCCGGGGCCTACCTGTGGGACCTCTCGTACGTCTACATGCACGCCGTGCACTGGAACAGCACGCTGATCGTCTACTTCCAGACCCTGAGGAAGCAGCTCGACGGCACCGACCAGGAGCGCTTCGACGAGTCCTGGCGGCGCTACAACCTGAGCCAGCAGTGCCTGGCCGCTGCGGCGTCGATGCAGGTCCCCACCGCCGCCGAGCCCGGCCCTGCGCTGCGTGAAGCGCTCACCGATCCGGCCAGCTGGAACGAGGGCGAGGCTCCGCGGAACGTCCGCCCCGAGACGCGGGCGATGTGGACCGAACGCGGCTTCGAATCGCAAGGGGATCTGTCCCGGTGCAACACCTGGACGGCCGACGTCGATCAGGTGACCTGATCCCACGACCGAATGCCGGAGGCACCCGGCACCTCGGAGCCGCTCCAGCCTGCCGCCCCGCCTGAGGCTCAGGCGCCGGACTCCTCCCGCAGTCGCGCGCGGAGCTGGGCGAGCTCGTCATCGCTCAGCCCACCGGAGCGCAGATATGCCGCCGCTCCTCCGCGCGCGTCCACCTCGGCGAGCGCGGCCTCGATCGCGGAGGCCGGGGTGGAGACCGCGAGCTGCTCGATCTCGGGCAGCACGGGGAGGCCGGCGGCGCGCACGCCCTCGAGCATGCGCTCCGCCCAGGGGCCGGCGAGCTCGGCCTGGCTGCGGGTGTAATCGGCGACGACAGCCTCCCGCTCCGCGCCGCCCGCCTCGAGCAGGAGCGCGACGGCGACGCCGGTGCGGTCCTTGCCGGCGGTGCAGTGGATGAGCACACCGCCCCCGGTCAGGATCGGCAGGGGCTGCGACGGCCCGTGCGCACTCGGCGATGATCTCCGCCCCATGCTCGAGCATCGAGAGGTAGAGCCCGGCGAGGGTGGGGATCTGCGCGCGGAGAGCCTCGATCATCTCCGCGCTCGGCCCGGTCTCCGTCAGCCGTTCGCGGAGGGCCGCGGCCTGCGGTGCCAGCTGCGCGATCGCGCCCTCGAGCAGCGGTCGCTCCAGGACGCGGAGCCTGCCGGAGCCCGGCAGCCGGTCCGGTGCGCCCTCACGTTCCGCGGGGGTGCGCAGGTCGATCACGGTCCCGATGCCCCGGAGCAGTGCGAGGCCGTCGTCGGTCACCGAGGACAGCGCGTCGGCGCGCAGCAGCACCCCGGCGCGGATGGTGCCGCCGCCGCTCAGCGCCAGACCGCCGACGTCGCGTGCATTGGAGGTCCCGGGCAGGAGGGTCGCCATCGGCCCGCCTCAGCCCAGCCGCGCCGGGCGCTGCCACGCCTCGCCGCGCACGTGCTCGTCGAGGAAGCCGAGGAAGGTCTCGTACCAGACCTGCGCGTTGCCGCGGCCGAGGATCCAGTGGCCCTCGTCGGGGTAGTACAGGTAACGGTGGCGGGTGCGGCCCTCGGCGTCGCGGGGCGTGGCCGAGAACTCGTGCAGGTCGTACCAGAGGGCGTGGCCCTGGGCGATCGGCACCCGGTAGTCCTTGTCCCCGTGGATCACGAGCATCGGCGCGACGATTTCCCGCACGTGCTCCTTGGGGTTGTACTGCGGGTTCTGGGTGCGCATGGGACGGTCCCAGCCGGAGTTGTCGGTGGTGTGCCCCATCGTCTCGGTGTCCCACAGGGAGGCGTGGGTGACGATGCAGCGGAAGCGGTCACCGGTGTGGCCGGCCACCCAGTTCGCCATGTAGCCGCCATACGAGCCGCCGGCGAAGGCGGTGCGCTCGGCGTCGATGTCCGCGCGGGCCTCGGTGGCGTCGGTCAGCGCCATGATGTCGGTGTACGGCGCGCCGCCGAGCTCGTGCTGGCCGCGGTCGATCATCGCCTGGCCGTAGCCGGTGGAGATCGCCGGGTCCGGCAGCAGCACGGCGTAGCCGGCGTCCACGAAGGGGTTCGGGTTCCAGCGGTACGTCCAGGCGTTCCACGAGCCCCAGGGGCCGCCGTGGGCGAAGACGACCAGCGGATGCGGGCCCTCACCCTCGGGCAGGCGCAGCCAGGCGCGCAGCGCGGTGCCGTCCTCTGCGGTCGCGGTGACCTCGGTGAGGGTGCCGACGGGCGCGACGGCGTCAGCCGGATTCGGCAGCTCGTGCACCTCGCCGGTGGTGGGGTCGATGCGCACCGGGTAGGGGGCCACGGCGATCCCGGAGGCCGAGGCGATGATCGCGCCGCCGGCGACGGAGGCCGCGGAGAAGGCGAGGTCCTGGCCCGGGCCGCCCGCGAGGCGACGCGGTGCGGGATCCGTGACCCCGCCGATCCAGACGGAGCCGCGGCCCTGGTCGTCGCTCGTGGCGACGAGGGTGTCCTCGTCAAGCCAGACCGGGGAGACCCAGTGGTCCAGCTCGGGCCACACCGGCGTGGACTCGCCGGTGGCGAGGTCCAGCAGCTCGACGGTGCTGGAGAGGCTCGCCTCCGCGGTCCAGGTGCGCTCGCGGCCGAGGAGGACATGCGTGCCGTCGGGGCTGAACTCGCCGGGGCTGAACTCGAGCTCGGCGGTGGCCTCGCGCAGGAGCTGCGGGGGCTGGGCACCGACGAGGTCGAGCAGGTAGAGATCGGGGGTGCCGAGCAGGTCCCCGCGCGAATCCTGCATCGAGGCCAGCGCACGGGTTCCGCTGCGGTCCACGGTCCAGCTCACCAGGCGGCCGGCGGGCATGGTCAGGTGGCGGAAGTGCAGCACCTGCTCGCGGGGACTGCCGTCCTCCGAGTCAGCGGCGTCCTCGCTGTCCTTCCCGGCGGGGGCGGTGGCCTCGGCGCCGGCGAGGTCCTCGGGGAGGGTGGCGATCGCGAGCACGGGGCGGGTGGGGCCCAGGTCGTGGTCCCAGTAGCGGCTGGGGAAGCCGGAGTGGAGGGCGGCGCTGACCTTCGCGCTCTCGCGCTCCTTCGTGAGGCGGGCATGCTCGACCTCGTCGGCGGCCTGTGAATGGACCTCGAGCTCGGCGATCAGGTGGCGCCCCGCGAGGGCGAGGCCGCCGAAGCCACCGGGTCGGGAGGCGAGCTCGCGGGCCTCGCCGCGCAGGGGCAGCGCCCACAGCTGGGCGTCGTCGGCCTCCTCGCCGTCCTCGCCCACGCGCTTGGCGGTGAAGCAGGTGGTGCCGTCCTCGTCGGCGGCGACGGCGCCGATGGAGGAGCTGCCCCGGGTCAGCGGCACGATCCGTTCGCCGTCCAGCTCGACCAGGGAGCTGCGGTAGGCGGTGCCCTTCGCGTCCAGGGAGGAGATCTTCGCGAGGATCCTGCCGCCCTCGGTCGTGATCAGGCCCGCCAAGCGGGTCGCGTCCAGCAGGGTCTCGATGCTCGCTCGCTCGTGTCATGACATGCCATCCTGCCACCGACGGCCGGGGCGGAGCACCGGTTTCCCAGGGCCGCGCCCGGACGGGGTGCCGCGCCGCGGCGCCGGGCCGGCCCTCCGCCGCGGCGCGGACCCCGGTTCAGAGGCGGGCGAGCGCCTGGTCCAGGTCCGCCAGCAGGTCGGGGAGACTCTCCAGGCCCACGGAGAAACGCAGCAGGTCATCGCCCACGGCGAGCTCCGTGCCCTGCACGGAGGCGTGGGTCATCTGCGCGGGATGGTTCACCAGCGACTCCACCCCGCCGAGCGACTCGGCGAGGGTGAACAGGCGGGTGGACTCGGCCACCGTGCGGGCGGCCTCGGCCCCACCGGTGAAGGACACCGAGAGCATCCCACCGAAGCCGCGCATCTGGGCGGCAGCGAGCTGGTGCCCGGGATGGTCGGGGAGCCCCGGGTAGTGCACGGCCTGCACGCCCTCGCGGCCCTGCAGCCACTCGGCAATCGCCTGGGCGCTCTGAGAGTGGCGTTCCATGCGCACGCCGAGGGTCTTGATCCCGCGCGAGGTGAGGAAGGCGTCCAGGGGGCGGAGACCGCACCGGCGGCGAACTGCATGAAACCGATCTTCTCGGCCGCGGCGTCGTCGTCGAGCATCACCGCACCCCCGATGACGTCCGAGTGCCCGCCGATGTACTTCGTGGTGGAGTGCACCACGATGTCCGCGCCGAGTGCGAGCGGGTTCTGCAGGTAGGGGGAGGCGAACGTGTTGTCGACCACGAGGCGGGCACCGGCCCTGTGAGCGATCTCGGCCACCGCGGCGATATCGGAGATCGTCATCCTCGGGTTCGAGGGCGTCTCGACCCAGACCAGGGCGGTGGGGCCGCCGGTCACGGTCTCCTCCACCGCGGCGAGGTCGGACATGTCGACCACCTGGTGGCGCACGCCCCAGGGGCCGAGCACCCGGTCGATGAGCCGGTAGGTCCCACCGTAGACGTCATTGCCGATGACGATCCGGTCCTCGGGCTTCAGCAGGGCGCGGAGGAGGGCGTCCTCCGCGGCCAGGCCCGAAGCGAAGGAGAATGCGTGTTTCGCGCCCTCGATCGCGGCGAGCTGTTCCTGCAGCGCGGTCCGGGTGGGGTTGCCCGCCCGGCCGTACTCGTACCCGCCTCGCAGGCCGCCGATGCCGTCCTGCGCGAAGGTGGAGGACTGGTGGATCGGCACGTTCACCGCGCCCGTGGCCGCATCGGGCCCCTGCCCGGCGTGGATGGCGCGGGTGTCGAATCCGGGGGTGGTCTCGGTCATCGTGTCTCCTGTGTTGCGGCGTGGGTGAGCAGATCGTGGCGGGTGAGGAGCCCGACGGCGCGGCCGCCGTCGAGCACGAGGGCGGAGGGGACGTCGGCCAGCAGGTCGGCCAGGGCATCGAGCGGTTGGCCGGTGCCGACGGTCGGCATCTCGCTCAGGTGCTCGCTGACCGGGTCGGTGGGCGAGGCGCCCGCGAGCAGTGCCCGGGCCAGGCCGTCCGCCGTGACGGCGCCGAGGATCTCGCCCTCGCGGGCCGGCAGCGGTGCGGCGAGGACCGGGATCTGGCCGAGTCCCGAGGCTCGCAGCGTCGAGGCGGCGTCGGCAAGGGAAGTCCGCGGGCCGACGGAGGCGACCTCGCGCTGCGCGTCCAGCACGTCCGCGGCCACGGGGCCCTTCTCGGCCCGGGTGAACCCGTGGGCCAGCATCCAGCCGTCGTTGAACACCTTGCCCAGGTAGCCGCGGCCCCCGTCGGGCGCGATGACGACGACGACGGCCTCAGCGGGCAGGTCCCGAGCAGTCCGCAGGGCCGCGACCACCGCCATGCCGGAGGAGCCGCCGACGAACAGCGCCTCCTCCTCGGCGAGGCGCCGGGTCATGGCGAAGGCCTCGGCGTCGTCGACGGCGAGGGCCCGGTCGGGCACGGTGGGGTCGTAGTTGGCCGGCCACATGTCCTCGCCCGCTCCCTCGAGGAAGTAGGGCCGTCCGCTCCCGCCGGAGTACACCGACCCCTCGGGGTCGGCGACGACGACCTCCACGGCACCGTCCGAGACCTCCTTGAGGTATCGCCCGGTGCCGGTGACGGTGCCGCCGGTGCCGGCGGCGAGGACCAGATGGGTGACCTGCCCCGCGGTGTCCTCCCAGATCTCGGGCCCGGTGGTCTCGTAGTGGCTCCGCGGGGCGGCGGGGTGGGAGAACTGGTCGAGCTTGTGGGCGCCGGTGATCTCCCGGACGAGACGGTCGGAGACTCCGTAGTAGGAGTCCGGGCTCTCCGGCGGCACGTCCGTGCGGGTGACGACCACCTCGGCGCCGTAGGCCCGCAGCACGTCGAGCTTCTCCGCGCCCACCTTGTCCGGTGCCACGAAGATGCACCGGTACCCCTTGCCCTGGGCGACCATGGCCAGACCCACGCCGGTGTTGCCGCTGGTCGGCTCCACGATCGTGCCACCAGGGGCGAGGGCACCCGACTGCTCGGCGTCCTCGATCATCGCCGCCGCGATCCGATCCTTGATCGATCCGCCCGGGTTGAGGTACTCGAGCTTGACCAGGACCGTGGCCTCGATCCCCGCGGTGACGCGGTTCAGGCGGACCAGTGGGGTGCCGCCGATGAGGTCGACCACGGAGCGGGCATACGTCATCTCCCGGCTCATCGGTTCCTCTTCAGGTGGGGATGGTGTGCCTCCACCACGTTCGGATGGGCGCGCGCACGGCTCTTCAGCGCGTTGCGGCCGTACTCGGCGAGGATCTCGTCCTCGTCCGCGTCCGCGGTCACGCCCCGCGCTCGGGCGGCCAGCTCGGGCGGCAGCTGGATCCTGGGGAAGACGGCGTCGAGGGAGGGGTTGTGGAAGTAGGGCACGGAGATGCGGTCCGTGCCGGCGGGCGGCGCCAGCACATGGTGGCGGGTGGCCTTGAGAT
Organism: Brachybacterium sp. Z12; assembly: GCF_014400405.1. Lineage (GTDB taxonomy): Bacteria > Actinomycetota > Actinomycetes > Actinomycetales > Dermabacteraceae > Brachybacterium. Next base: position 3,228,677 of record NZ_CP060496.1, read on the forward strand.
AGCCGTCGGTCGCCCATTCGAGCATCTCGCCGATGTTGACGATGAGCGCACCGTCCACGGGCGGGACGTCCAGCGCCTGACCGTCGTACTCGACCTGCAGGCCACGCGTGCCCGGCTCGACCAGCAGCAGGGTCAGCACTCCGAAGTCGTTGTGCCAGCCCACACCCTGCTCGGTGCCGCCGGGCTCTCGGCCGGGGTACCGCACCACCTTCGTCAGGGAAGCGGGTGCGTCGCCGAATGCCGCGGCGAAGACGTCGCGCTGCTGTCCCAGGGATTGGGCCCATGCGGCCAGGAGCCGGTCGGAGACCTCGGCCATCGCCGCGTTCCACGCGGTGAGGACAGTGCGCAGCTCGGGCAGCGCGGCGGGCCACGGGTTCGGGCCCTGCAGCACGTTGTAGTCCGGGTGGTCGGGTCCGGTGGGCAGGGGATCGCGCTCGGGGCCGACGTCGATCTGCTCGCGCCAGTCGACCTTTCCCTGCGTGCGCTCCCCGCCGATGCGGGTGTATCCGCGGAAGTGGGGGTTCAGCGTGTTCTCGATGGCGAGCTTCGCCGCCTCCGGCAGGGCGAAGAACTGTCGGGCCACGTCGATGAGGCGCGGGGCGAGCTCGGGGTCCGCGCCGTGGCCGACGAGGTAGAAGAAGCCGACGTCGTGAGTGACCTCCCGCAGGGAGGTGCGGAAGTCCTCCGCGGTGGCGGGATCGTGGGCGAGGGACAGGTCGAGGACGGGCAGGGACAGCGATGTCGTAGTCATGAGAGGGGCCCTTCGAGTCATGTGGGTGGCGAGGTGTCAGCGCGCATGCGCAACAGGACACCGGTCCGCGCCCGACCGCAGCAGGTCCACAACGCGACGACGCAGCATAAGTAGAGCCATGGGGTGACATTAGCAAACTATTGCACCAAGGGTCGACGGCCGTCTCGCGGCGACGGACATCACCGAACGGTTGCGCCTCGCCGTCCGATAGTTTAAAGTTGAATCAACCTGAGAGGGCGTGTCGGACGAAGAGCCCCGGCCACCCCGACTCCCCTCCCGAGGACCAGTCGCACCCTTAAGGAGCCCCAGCCATGCAGTTCGGAATCTTCACCATCGCCGACATCACGCCGGATCCCACCACCGGCAGGGTGCCCACCGAGAACGAGCGCCTGAAGTCCATGGTGGAGCAGGGCAAGCTCGCCGAGCAGGTGGGGCTGGACGTGTTCGCGATCGGCGAGCACCACAACCCACCGTTCGTGACCTCCTCCCCCACCACCACCCTCGCCTACGTCGGCGCGCAGACGGAGGAGATCATCCTCTCCACCGCGACCACACTGATCACCACCAACGACCCGGTGAAGATCGCCGAGGACTACGCGATGCTGCAGCACCTCACCGGCGGCCGCGTCGATCTGGTGATGGGCCGCGGCAACACCGGCCCGGTCTACCCCTGGTTCGGGCAGGACATCCGCAAGGGCGTCGAGATCGCGATCGAGAACTACGACCTGCTGCGCCGCCTGTGGACCGAGGACGTCGTGAACTGGGAGGGCCAGTTCCGCACCCCGCTGCAGCAGTTCACCTCCACCCCGCGCCCGCTGGACGGCGTCGCACCCTTCGTCTGGCATGGCTCGATCCGCTCCCCGCAGATCGCCGAGCAGGCCGCCTACTACGGTGACGGCTTCCTGCACAACAACATCTTCTGGCCCATGTCCCACACCAAGCAGATGGTGCAGCTGTACCGCGAGCGCTACGAGCACTACGGCCACGGCAAGGCCCATCAGGCCTACGTGGGCCTCGGCGGGCAGGCGTTCATGCGCAAGAACTCCCAGGACGCGATCAACGAGTTCCGCCCCTACTTCGACAACGCCCCCGTCTACGGCGGCGGCCCCTCGATGGAGGACTTCACCGCGCAGACCCCGCTGACCGTCGGCTCTCCCGAGCAGGTCATCGAGCGCTACCTGACCATGGCGGACAACGTCGGCGACTACCAGCGCCAGATGTTCCTCATGGACCACGCGGGCCTGCCACAGAAGACAGTCCTGGAGCAGATCGAGCTGCTGGGCACCGAGGTCGTCCCGGTGCTGCGCCGCGAGCTCGACGCGCGCCGTCCGGCCGACGTCCCCGAGGCCCCCACCCACGCCGCCCGGGTCGCCGCCGCCGAAGCCGAGCGCGGCGCCTTCGACGACGCCTACAGGTTCGAGACCGGTGACAACTGGACCGGCCTGCGCGCCGAGGACGCGAAGGGACAGCGCTGATGAGCACGACACCCAGAACCTATCGCCTCCTGGCGCTCACCGCCGGGCTCTCCACCCCAGCTCCACCCGGATGCTCACCGATCAGCTCTCCCGCGAGGCCGCGGCGGCGCTGGGCCGCGACGGCACCGAGGTCGAGGTGCGCACCGTGGAGCTGCGCGAGTACGCCCACGACATCACCGATGCGCTGCTCACGCGCTTCCCGAACGAGCGGCTGTCGATGGTGATCGAGCAGGTGCGGGCGGCCGATGCGGTCATCGCCGTCACCCCCGTCTTCAACGTCGGCCCCTCCGGGCTGTTCAAGACGTTCTTCGACGCGGTCGACATCGAGCTGTGGAAAGGCAAGCCGGTGCTGCTCGGCGCAACGGCCGGCACCGCCCGCCACTCGCTGGCGATCGACTACGCGATCCGCCCGATGTTCAGCTACCTCAAGTCCGAGATGGTGCCGACGGCGGTGTTCGCCGCCTCGGCGGACTTCGGTGCGGACACCGAGGGGCAGGCCGACGAGCAGCCGCTGACGGTGCGGGTGCGCCGGGCCGCTGCGGAGCTCGCGACCATGCTGCGCTCCGGGCTCGGCGACTCCGCCGAAGCGGCCGACGGGACAGAGCAGGAGGCTGCCGCGGCACCTGTCACCGGCAGCTCGCTCGACGCGGAGTTCTCCGACTTCGTGCCGATGGGCAAGCTGCTGGGCCGCGACTGATCAGTCCGCGGAGTCCGGGGATTGCGGTGAGTCGGGGCTGTCCGGCGACGGCGGGGTGACCGGGGACTGCGCGGAGACCGGTGACGGCGCCGACTGCACGTTCTTCTTGGGCGCCGGTGCGGTCTTCTTCGTGGTCGAGGTCTTCGTCGAGCTCTTCGTCGAGGACTTCGGGGCCTCCGGCGCCTTCTGCGTGGTCGATCGCGGGGCCGGCGCGGGGGCCGGCGTCGGGGCGGAGATCGCAGAGATCGCGGTCACGGCCGACGGGGCGGAGATCGGCGACAGCGCAGACCCTGCGGACTTCAGGGACTCGGTCGCGGGGACCTGCGTGGGGCCGGGCCCCTCGGAGGCGGGCTCGAGGTCCGCTTCGAGGGCGGGCGAGGCCAGGCTCGGGTCCTCGATCGAGGCGTCGGCGCCGCCGTTGCCGACCCCGGGCCCCTCGGTGGGCATCGAGGCGCCGCCGGCGACCAGGGCGTAGGCGACACCCGGGACGAGCACGGCGGCGCTGGTGCCCGCCACCACGGTCCAGATCGTCTTCTTCCTCATGCCAGCCCCTTCGTCGTCACCTGCGGATGAGCACAGTGCACTCGGTTTGCATGAGAGCTAGGACAGACGATCATGAGAGGTCTCTCATGAAAGGTAGAGTGGGGCGAGGCAATCGCTTTCCTTTGCCGTCCGCACGTCGTCCAGGAGGACCGATGATCCGACCCGGCCTGTGCTCCGTCACCTTCCGCGACCTCGACGTCGCGACCATCGTCGATCACGCCCGCGACGCCGGGCTCGAATGCATCGAATGGGCCGGCGACGCCCATGTCCCGCCCGGCGACATCGACGCGGCGCGACGAGCCCGCGAGCTCACGGAGCAGGCAGGGCTCGCCGTCGCCTCCTACGGCTCGTACCTCCGCTTCGAGGGCACCGACAAGGAGGTCCGCGCCGAGTTCGAGGGAGCGCTCGCCGCCGCCCGGGAACTCGGCGCACCACGGATCCGGGTCTGGGCGGGCAGCGCCGACTCGGCGGACGTCCCTGCCGAGGACCGGGCACGGATCGTGCGCCGCCTGCAGGAGTTCGCGGACCGCGCCGCCGTGCACGGCATCGACGTCGGCCTCGAGTTCCACGGCCGCACGCTCACCGACGAGATCGGCTCGACCCTGCGACTGCTCGACGAGGTCGACCGCGGATCGGTGCTCTCCTATTGGCAGCCGCATCAGGGCATGCCCGCTGCGGACGCGCTCGACACGCTCCGCCGGGTCCTCCCCCGCGCCTCCACCATCCATGTCTTCTCATGGTGGCCGCGCAGCGAGCGTCTAGCGCTGGCCGATCGCGCTGAACTGTGGCGCGAGGCGTTCGGGATCCTCGCCGCTCAGGGCACGCCGCGCGATGCGCTGCTCGAGTTCGTCCCCGAGGACGATCCGTCCCTGCTGCACCGTGAGGCGCAGACGCTGCGCGCCCTGATCGCGGCAGGGGAAGAGACCCTCCGGTAGACGTGCCGATGGCCACCCGGCGTCGGCCTTTCCACCCCTCGCGGCGCACCGCGTCGTTATGCTTGCCAGATCGGGGACAGCGTTTCCCGGACCCCCTGCAGAAGGAGCCCAGATGCCCGCCGTGCGCCTCAGCGACGTCGCCCAGGACGCCGGGGTCTCCTGGCCACCGCCTCCCGCGTGCTCAACGGTTCCAGCAGGGTGCCCGGGAAGGCCGTCGCGGACAAGGTGCAGGCCTCAGCGGATCGGCTCGGCTACGTCCCCAACGCCCAGGCGCAGGCCCTGGCCCGGTCACGCTCCGGCCTGATCGGCCTGGTGGTGCACGACATCGCCGACCCCTACTTCGCGACGATCGCCCGCGAGGTCCAGCAGCAGGTGTTCGCCTCGCAGTCCCAGGTGCTGCTCACCCAGACGGACCGCGAGATCGACACCGAGATCCGCGCGCTGCGCTCCCTGATCGCCCAGCAGGTCGATGCGCTGGTGCTGGTGGGATCGCACCGCTACGGCACCGAGTCCGACGCCGCCATCCGCACCCTGCTCGAGGGCTTCGAGCGCAACGGCGGCAAGGTGGTGGGCCTGGGCCAGTCCCTCGGGATGGGACGGACCATCGTGCCGGACAACGCCGCCGCGTCCCATGAGCTCGCCACCGCGCTGGTGGTCGAGGGGCATCGACGCTTCGCGGTGGTCGAGGGCATCGCCGGGATCCCCTCGGCCGGGGACCGCACCGGCGGCTTCGTCGCCGCGCTCACCGAGGCCGGGATCGAGCCAGAGTTGAGCACGGCGGCGGATCTGACCCGCGACGGCGGCCACATGCTCGCCGAACGCATCCACGACCACCTGCTCACCTCTCCCGCCGCCGACGGCGAACCGCTGTGCGTCTTCGCCCCGGCCGACGTCATGGCCCTGGGCGCCCTCGGGGAGCTGCGCCGCCGCGACGTCGAGGTCCCCGGCCAGGTCGCGGTGGCGGGATTCGGCGGAGTGCCCGGCGCCTCCGATTCCAACCCGACCCTCACCACCATCGCGTTGCCGCTGGCCGAGATGGCGCAGCAGGCGGTGGAGTGGGTGCTCGAGACCGCTGAGCCCTCCGGCGACGACGACTCCGCGCCGACGCCATCCCGTGAGGTGCATGTTCGCGGCGACGTGCTGCTGAGCGAGTCGACGGCGCTGGGCACTGCCGCCGGCTGAGAGGCCGGCCGGGCATGGCTCCTCCGGGCGAGGAGCTGACGTAGCTCGCCCTCGAAGCAGGCCATGCGCTCGATGCGCACCTGGGGCGCACGCGGCAAGAGTGAGTCGGCCCCCGGCCGATACGTCGGGCACACAGGCGGATGATCGCGCGCAGACGCCCCACGTCGAGAAAGGTTCCACCGGGGTGGAACCTTTCTCAACGTGGCGAGGGGCTGGCAGGCCGCTGTGGCCGCCCTGCTCCTCAGGCTCCACCTGCCTGCCCAACCCCTCCCGCTCGTCCCTCGCAGCTCGTCGTCAGGCGTGAGGCAGCACCAGCTGCTCGAAGCGCTCGGCGATGATCTTCGCGGATTCGTCGGCCGGGGTGGCCCAGACGTCCTCGTTGAAGATCTCGACCTCGATGTCGCCGGTGTAGCCAGCGTCCTTGATCATGCGGGTGATCGAGGGGAAGTCGATGAAGCCGTCGCCCATGTAGCCGCGGGAGTTCAGCGGCTCCTCGGCCAGCGGCAGGTTCCAGTCGCACACCTGGTAGCTGAACAGGCGGTTCGTCGCGGCGGCGCGCTGGATGGCGCGCTCGAGGTACGGGTCCCACCACACGTGATAGGTGTCCACGACAACCCCGGCGGCGGCGCTGCCGGAGGCCTCGGCGATGTCGAGGGCCTGGTCGATGGTGGAGACCACCGCGCGGTCGGCCGCGAACATCGGGTGCAGCGGTTCGATGGACAGCGTCACCCCACGCTCCTCGGCGTAGGGCGCGAGCTCGGCGACAGCCTCGCTCACCCGGGCGCGGGCGCCGATGATGTCCTTGTCCGTCTTGTCCACCCCGCCCACCACGAGCACCAACGTGGGGGCGCCGAGCGCGACGGTCTCGTCGATCGCGCGCCGGTTGTCGTCGAGCGCCGCGACGCGGTCGGCCTCGGCGGAGGCGGTGAGGAAACCGCCGCGGCACACGGTGCTGACGCGCAGCCCGGCGTCGTCGACCCGTCGGCGCAGGGCGTCCAGGCCCACCTCGGCGACGTCCTGGCGCCACAGGCCCACGGCGTCGATCCCGTGGGAGGCGGTGACCTCGAGGAACTCCTGGAGCGGCGTGGTGCGGAAGCTCCAGCGGTTCAGGGACAGGCGCGGGGTGCCGGTCCCCAGGCGCTCGGAGGGCGGGGTGTTCATGCGGAGGCTCCTGTCACGACGGCGGCATCGATCTCGTACCCGGCCAGGCGCAGCATCGAGTGCCAGCGCTCGGCGGCGAGCGTCGGGTGCTCGAGGTTGCCGGTGGTGGCGGCGAGCTCGATGGTGCGGGAGAGGTGCGGAAGGCTGCGGGCGCTATGCATGCCACCCACCATGACGAACGCCTTCTGGTGGCCGTTGAGCCAGGCCAGGAACGCCACCCCGGTCTTGTAGTGGAAGGTGGGGGCGGAGAACACATGCCGGCCCAGCTCCTCGGAGGCGTCGAGGATGCGTCGCGCTTCCTCGGGGTCGCCCGCGTCCAGTGCCTGCACGGCGGCGGAGGCCGCGGGGGCGGTCGCGGCGAAGGCTCCCAGCAGCGCGTCGGAGTACTCGCCGAGCACCTGCTCTCCCCGGTCTCGGTGGTGCAGGCCCCGTCGCCCACGATGAGGTGGGAGAAGTGGAAGTCGTCGCCGGTGAGCATGCGCACCCCGGCCGGGAGCTTCTCCCGCACGGCGATCTCGGCGGCATCGTCCAGCAGGCTCATCTTGACGCCGCGGATCTTCGCGGGATCCGCCTCGATGATGCGCAGCAGCGTGTCTGCAGCGACGGTGGTGTCGGCGCTGCCGAAGTAGCCCTCGAGCTGCGGGTCGAAGGCGGTGCCCAGCCAATGCAGCACGACGGGCTCGCTCGCCTCGGCGAGCACGCGGCGGTAGACGTCCTCGTACTCGGCGGCGCTGGTCGCCACCCGGGCAAGGTGGCGGCTGGCCATCAGCACCGCGCCTGCGCCTGTCGCCTCGGTGGCGCGCAGCTGCTCGATATAGGCCTCGACGACCTGGTCGAGGCTCAGCTCGTGCTCGCTGCGCTGGTCCGTGTTGACGCCGGCGACCACCAGGTCGCTCACGCGCGCCCCCTCGGGGAACACGGCGGCGAGCTGCGGCTCGGCGAGCGCTTCGCGGGCGGCATCGGCCGTGCGAGAGATCAGCTCGCGGGTGGCCGAGGGGTCCAGGCCCATGTTGCGCTGGGCGGTGTCCATCGCGTCGGCCACCCCGAGCCCGCGGGACCACATGGTGCGGCGGAAGGCGAGGGTGGCGTCCCAGTCGATGTCGGCCGGGGCGCCGGGGGTGTTGTCCCCATGGGCCTGCGGCACCACGTGCACCGCGGCGTAGATAACGCGGGAGCGCAGCGGCGAGGTGGGCCGCGCGAAAGCGGCCGACTCATCCAGCGGGATCCGGCTCAGCGCGCCGTCCTCGTCGAGCAGGGTCAGAGTCAGGGCGTCCGCCATGCTCACACCTCCGTCAGCGGGTCGAGTGCGATCCGGCGGCCCTCGGCGGAGCTGGTGAGCCCGGCCTCGGCGAGGCGTACGCCGCGCGCACCGGAGAGGAAGTCGAAGGGGTAGTCGCGACCCTCTGCGTAGTGGCGCAGGAAGTCCTCCCACTGCACCTTGAAGCCGTTGTCGAACTGCTCGTTGTCGGGCACCTCGATCCAGTCGGCGCGGTAGTCGTGGCCGTCCTTGACGTCGGGGTTCCACACCGGCTTCGGGGTCGCCTCGCGCGGCTGGATGTGGGCGCTGTGCAGGCCCACGACGGCGCTGCCCTTGGTGCCGTCGACCTGGAACTCGACCAGTTCGTCGCGGCGCACGCGCACATCCCAGCTGGAGTTCATCTGCACCACGGTGCCGCCCTCGAGGCGGAAGACGCCGTAGGCGGCGTCGTCGGCGGTGGCGGTGTACTTCTCGCCCTTCTCGTCCCAGCGCTCCCCGATGTGGGTGGCAGTCTGGGCGTAGACGTCCTCGATGCGGCCGAAAAGCTCCTCGATGACGTAGTTCCAATGCGGGAACATGTCCGCGACGATGCCGCCGCCGTCCTCGCTGCGGTAGTTCCAGGAGGGTCGCTGGGCGGGCTGCCAGTCGCCCTCGTAGACCCAGTAGCCGAACTCGCCGCGCACGGAGAGGATCTCGCCGAAGAAGCCCGAGTCGATCAGACGGCGCAGCTTGAGCAGGCCGGGCAGGTAGAGCTTGTCGTGGACGACGCCGTTGACGGTGCCGTGCTCCTTGGCCAGGCGGGCCAGCTCGAGGGCGTCCTCGAAGGATTCCGCGGTGGGCTTCTCGGTGTAGATGGCCTTGCCGGCGGCGATGGCCTTCTTGAGGTTCTCGACCCGCAGGTTGGTGACCAGGGCGTCGAAGTAGACCTCGTAGTCGGGGTTCGCGAGCGCCTCGTCGACGTCGGTGGTCCACTTCGTCAGGCCGTGCTTCTCGGCCACGCCGCGCAGCTTCTCCTCGTTGCGGCCCACGAGCAGCAGGTCCGGCAGCAGGCGGTCGCCGTCCGCGAGCTCGACCCCGCCCTGCGCCTGGATGGCGAGCAGGGACCGCACCAGGTGCTGGCGATAGCCCATGCGCCCCGTGGCGCCGTTGACGATGATCCCGATCCTGCGAGTGGCCATGTGAATGCTCCCTGTGTGCTGTGCGTCCGCCGGCGCCTTCACCCGGCGGTAACCGCTTTCCTTTCGTCGATTAGATCATGCGTTGCCACGCCGGGCAAGCCCTTGCCCATTCGGGGCCCCCTGGATCGCCCGCCGCCACCTCCGAGCCCGCGGCAACAGCGGGCAAGCGGTGGGACAGATCACAGGGGTGGCCATAGAAAGGAGAACGCCGCATCCTGGGCGGTGCATGGCGCATCGGGGCGAAGACGCCCCACCACTTCCTGCGCCCGACGAAAGGCTCCTGCGTGCCCCCTTCCCCCGTCATCCGCCGCCGTGGTCCCGCCGAACGCTGGCTCGAGGCCCTTCCCCTCGGCAACGGGCGACTCGGCGCGATGGTCTGGGGCGATCCGCGCCGCGCGACGTTCTCGCTCAACGAATCGACGCTGTGGTCCGGCGGTCCCGAGACGGACCTCCCGCACCGCACCGCCCGCCGCGAGGCCTCGGACGCGCTGGCCCGCTCCCGCACCCTGTTCGAGAACGGCGCGGTGCCGGAGGCGCAGCAGGAGATCGAGCATCTGGGCGCCTCCTGGTCGCAGGCCTATCTGCCCGTCGGCGACCTGAGCGTGCAGCTCGAGGGCGCCGACGGCGACGACCCGTCGGGCACGCCGGCGGAGCGACTGCTGGACCTCTCCCACGCCGAGCACCTCGTGCTCGCCGACGCCGGGGAGCAGCTCACCTTCGTCAGCCGGGCCGACGAGGTCCTCGCCCACACCGCCCCCTGCCCTGCGCACGCCCGCCCGGCCCTGGAGTTCACGTCCCCGCTGATCGAGGAGCGACGCGACGTCGGCCCCGGCTCCCTCACCGTGCTGCTGCGCGCCCCATCGGACGTCCCCGCCGGACAGTTCCGCCGTGAGGAGGAGGTCGCCTGGGACAGCCCTGGGGCGAGCCGCGCCGCGGTCGCGGTCCGTGCAGAGGTGCAGGGTGGCCGGCTGCTGCTGGTCTGCGCGGTGGTCACCACCTGGCAGGGGCTCGGGCAGGCCCCGGACCGGGCCGTGCAGGAGGTCATCGACGAGGCGAACGCGCAGGCGGAAGCGGCCCTCGCCCGCGGCGAGGACGAGCTGCGCAGGCGCCACCGGGACCATCCGCTGCCAGGCATCGACGAGGTCGCGCTCGAGCTCGGCGGCTCATCCGAGGCGGAGCTGCTCGCGACGACCTTCGCCTACGGACGGCACCTGCTGGCCTCCGCCTCGCGCCCCGGCCTGCCGCCCGCGAACCTGCAGGGACTGTGGAACGCGCGCCTGGAGGCGCCCTGGTCCTCGAACTACACACTGAACATCAACCTCGAGATGAACCACTGGGCAGCCGGGAGCGCCCACGTGCCGGACGCCGCCGAGGCGCTCGAGCAGTACGTGGAGATGCTGCGCACCGCCGGCAAGGAGACCGCGCGTCGCCTCTACGGCGCCGACGGCTGGACCGTCCACCACAACTCCGACCCCTGGGGATACACCGACCCGGTGCGCGGGGAGCCCTCCTGGTCGACCTGGCCGATGGGCGGGCTGTGGCTCGAGCGGGAGCTCGACTCCCTGGCCTCCTTCAGCGGGCGCAGCGCCGAGGAGATCGCGCAGCAGCGGTTCCCCGCGCTGAAGGAGGCGGTCGCCTTCGCGCTCTGCCTCCTGCACGAGAGCGCCGACGGCCATCTGGTGACCTTCCCCTCCACCTCGCCGGAGAACCTCTGGCGCACCGCGGAGGGCGCCGCGGTGAGCCTCAGCGAAGGCACCGGGATGGACCGGTGGCTGCTGCACGAGACGACGCAGCATCTGCTGGACGCAGCCGCCCTGCTCGGCCAGGAGCAGGACCCGGTGGTCCAGCGCGCCGCCTCTGCCCTGACCCTGATGCCGGGCCCGCGCATCGGGGCCGACGGCAGGGTGCTGGAGTGGCATCGCAACGGCCTCGAGGAGGCCGAGCCGCATCACCGGCACGTCTCCCACCTGGGCTTCCTCTACCCCGGCGACGGGCCGGTGGAGCCTCGGCAGGAGCAGGCCGTGATCCGTTCCCTCGAGGCCCGCGGGGACGAGGCCACCGGTTGGTCGCTGGTGTGGAAGGCGTGCCTCTGGGCGCGCCTGCACCGCGGGGACCGGGTCCAGTCGCTGCTCGAGCTGTTCCTGCGCGATGCCGAGACCGAGGAGGGTGAGCGCAGCGGCCTCTACCCGAACCTGTTCTCCGCCCATCCGCCGTTCCAGATCGACGGGAACCTCGGCATCGTCGCGGCCCTCGCGGAATGCCTGATCCAGAGCCATCGCGGTGAGATCGAGCTGCTGCCTGCCCTGCCGCAGATGATGGCCGACGGGTCCGTGCGCGGGCTGCGGGCACGGCCCGGGGTCGCTGTGGACATGACGTGGAGCGGCGGCGTGCTGACGACGCTGACGCTGCGCGCGCTCGGCGAGGGCGCGCTGGGCACCCACCGGGTGCGCTGCGGGGACCGCGTGGTGAGCGTGGGGCTGAGGGGTCCGGAACCGCTCACGATCAATGTCGCCTCCCTGCGCCCGCAGGCCGCTGCCGCGAGTGTGTGAACGCGCCGCGGGTCTGCCACGATGGCCGCGACCCGGGTGCAGGTGGCAGAGGAGAGGCGTGTGAGGCAGTGAGTGCACGAGGACACGGACGAGCAGTGATCACCCGCCGAGGCTTCGCGGGGGTCGCCGCGCTCGCGCTGGCGGGCACGCTCGGCGCCTGCAGCGAGGGATCATCCCAGCTCAGCGTCGAACTCGTCGGTGAGGCCCCGGCCTCGACCGTGCTGCCTGGGCAGGATCTCGCACAGACCGCCCTCGCGCTCAGCTCGGCGCTTTTCGCTGCGGCCGACGCCGCCGTGATCGCCTCCCCGGACACCGTCGCGGTGCTCGCCCCGGTGAGCGCCCGCACCGGCCTGCCCTGCTGCTGGTCGGCACCGACCAGATGGTCGCCGACGAGATCTCGCGACTCGGAGCCCGCACCGTGGTGACCGCGACCGGCACCGACCTCAGCGCGCTCGGCGACGGTGCGGAGATCATCGAGATCGACCCCGCCGACCCGGAGGCGGCGGCGGAGGCGGAGCTGCCGGAGGCCGCCACCGGTGAGCAGGCGGTCCCGGTGACGCTGCTCGTCGACCCGGAGCTGGAGCTCCCCGCGCAGGCGCTCGCCGCCGCCGTGGTCGAGGCCGCCGGCGGCAGCGTGACAGAGATCCCCGGCGGGGCGCTCGGGCGCAGCAGCGAGTCCGTCGCCGCGGTGACCGAGGCCGCGGGGGACGATGCCGCCGTCGGCGTGCTGGCCCTCGGCGAGAGCTTCGGCGCGGCGGACGACTTCGCTGATGCCCTCGCCCGCACGGCCGGTACCCCGGAACTGCCCGGGGGCGGTGTGACGGCCTTCCCCGGCCGGCGGATGATCGCCGCCTACGGCTCCCCGGGCGTCCCCTCCCTCGGGATCCTCGGCGAGCAGGGGCTCGAGGAGTCCATCGCGCGGGTCCAGGAGCTCGCCGCGGAGTACGCGGACCTCGGCGAGGAGCCGGTCATCCCGGCGTTCGAGATCATCACCACGATCGCCTCCTCCGAGCCCGGCGGCGACGGGGACCACTCCCGCGAGCTGCCGGTGGAGTCGCTGCAGGAGTGGGTCGACGCCGCCGGCGAGGCCGGGGTGTACGTGGTGCTTGACCTCCAGCCCGGGACCACTGATTTCCTCACCCAGGCGAAGCTGTACGAGGAGCTGCTGCTCGCACCCCATGTGGGGCTGGCGCTGGATGCGGAGTGGCGGCTCGAGCCCGGGCAGAAGCATCTCGAGCAGATCGGCTCGGTCTCCGCGGCGGAGATCAACGAGGTCGCCGGCTGGCTAGCTGATCTCACCGCCGAGCACGGCCTCCCGCAGAAGCTGCTCATCCTCCACCAGTTCAGCCATTCCATGATCAGTGACCGACAGGACGTCGACACCTCACGCCCGGAGCTGGCGATCACCCTGCACGCCGACGGCCACGGCGCCCCGGGGACAAGCTCGAGACCTTCAACAGCCTGCAGCAGGACCTCCCGGAAGGGATCTTCATGGCGTGGAAGAACTTCTACGACGAGGATTCCCCGATGTTCACCCCGGAGCAGACCTACGAGGTCGAGCCGCGGCCCTGGTTCGTCTCGTACCAGTGAGCTCGTGCCGGTGCGCCCGGGCCGGTGCGCTCGCGCTGGTGAGCGGCGCGGGGCCGCGCTGATCACCCCAGCTCAGCCGGCCCGGAGATGTGCGAGGAGCAGCCCGATCGGGATGCTCACCACGGTCAGCACGAGCACCGCACGATAGGTCCACAGCGCCCAGGCCGGGCCCTTCGCGCCGCGGCCGACGGCGCGGATCGTCAGCGCCATCGTCACCATGAGCAGCAGGCCGCCCCCGTCGACGATCCACGGGGAGGAGAGCACCGTCCCGGCGATCACCGCGAGGCATCCCAGGTTCCAGGTCAGCAGCTCCGCGCGGAGGATGCCGGGCGAGGGACGCCGCGGCGCGAGGGCGTGCTGAGCGACGCCGAGTCCTGCCTGCAGCACACCGCCGACGAGCACCTGGAAGGCCGCAGCCCAGGAACCGTGCTCGAGCCCGAGCGGGCCTGTCACCGCGGCGACCAGCCCTCCGGTGATCACCCAGACGCCCGCTGCCGCACGGAAAAGCAGATCATCCCGAAGGCGAGTCCGCGCCGCGGGGGTCGAGTGGACGTGGTCGGTCATGTCGTCCATTCTCTCGCGGCTTAGGCCGCGCCCAGCCCGGCCCGGCCGCGACCGGGATCAGTGGTTTCGCGCCACCCAGCCCTCGCCGCACTGCCCGCCGTACTCGGAGGCGTCGATCCGCACCTCTGCACCGTCGGCGTCGAGCAGCGGCTGGTAGGTGGCGGCCACCTCACGACTGCCCTCGGGGATGTAGTGGAAGATCAGCGAGCGACGGAAACGGTCGGTGCTGGTGTTGGGCTTCGAACCATGCACCAGGCTGCCGTGGAAGATGAGCATGTCGCCGGCCTTCATCTCCGTCTGCTCGACCCGCAGATGTTCGGGGATGCTCACCGTGATAGTGGTGAACGATTCCGCGGCGTCGGCCTCCTCGGGGCATTCGATCTCATAGCGGTGGGTGCCGGGCACCACCCCGAGCGCCCCGTTCTCGGCGTCGCAGTCATCGACCGCGATCCAGGCCGCGATGCAGGTCTCCGGGTGGGACTGCAGGAAGTAGTTGTCCTGGTGCATGGCCTGACCGCGGGCACCGGCGGGCTTGAAGTAGAACATCGACTGCGCCGCCCACACCGAACCCACCGCCTCGATCACTCGCCCCATCACCCGCTCCTCGAGCAGCCAGCGCCGCGCCAGGCGGCCCGGCAGGTGATCGTCGCGGTGCGGCTGGATCATCCGCGGATAGGCGCGCAGCGGGTCCCCTTCGGGGATCTCGTCGAAGGACCCTCCGCTGCCATCGGTCTCGATGTGGGTGGTGAAGGCCTCGCGGAGCTCGGCGATCTCCTCGGCGGTGAGCACGCCCCGCAGGTGGACCGCACCGTTGCGGGCATAGGCGTCGGCGAGGAGGCGCGGGCTCACATGATTGCCGTCGAAGATCTCGAGCCCGGTGATGTCGGAGGTGTCCGGAGTATCGGCGGGAGTGGTCGATGTGGTCGTCATGATGTCAGTCTGGTGCTGCGCAGAGCCGCGGACCAGGTGATCGGAGAGTAAGAACATGGATGATCCTGCTGCACCGAAGCGAGCCCGTGCCCCACAGGGACCGGCCCTAGAGGTGCCGGCACCGCAGATCGGGCGTGTGCTCGCCGGCGAGCTCGTCCAGGACTCGAGCTATCGCGTGCGGCGCTCGCACGGCACCGAGGACTGGTTGCTGCTGCACACCGTCGCCGGCGCGGGCCTCGTGCACGCGCCGGGCGGCGCTCCGCTCACCACCACCCCCGGCGATGGGATCCTGCTGCGCCCCGGCACCATGCACGACTACGGCACCGACCCCACCACCGGGCACTGGACCCTGCTGTTCTGCCACGTGCACCCGCCCGCGACCTGGGCCGCACTGCTGAACTGGCCGGACGCCGCTCCCGGGATCGGCCGCATCCGGCTCGGCACGGAGGTGGATCGCCGAGTTCGTCAGCACCTGCGCAGCGCAGCCCGGGCAGGACGCCTTGCTGTCGGCCGCCCGGAGCTGTTCGCGCTGAACGGGATCGAAGCGGCGCTGCTCTGGTACGACACTCAGAACCCGCGCCGGCACCAGCTCGACGAACGAGTGCTGCGGGTCCTTGAGCACATCGACGCCCACCTCGGCGAGGAGCTCGACATGGCCCGCCTCGCGGACGTCGCCCACCTCTCCCCCTCGCGCCTGGCCCACCTGTTCTCAGCCCAAGTCGGCACACCGCCCGCTCGCTACATCGAAGCGCAGCGGATGGAGCTCGCCGCCCCCCTGCTGGAGCTGACCGACGATCCCGTCACGGCCGTGGCCCGCCGGGTCGGGTTCCGCGATGCGCTGTATTTCTCGCGCCGGTTCCGGGCTCAGCACGGCATGAGCCCGTCGGCCCATCGGAAGCGCCAGCGCACCCCGTGAGCGCCGGACCTCCCGCCGCTGACGACGACAAAGGCCCCTCCCCTCCCGCGCTGAGCGGGAGCGGAGGGGCCTCGGGTGTGCCTGGGATCAGGCGTCGATCACCACGGCCATGACGGCGGGCTCGCGACGGTAGATGCGGCGCAGGTAGCCGCTGACGGTCTCGACGATGATCTTCTCGATCGCGCCGATGTCGTCGACCTTGTCCTGCTTGGCGCGGGTCAGCGCCTTGGTGACCTGGCTCTGCGCGCCGTCGAAGGTGCGCTTGTCGTACACGAAGCCCTTGGTGAGGAATTCGACCGGCTCGACGGGCTGGTAGGTGTCGGGGTCGATCAGGGCCACGACGGTGACGACGCCGCCGCCGCTGAGCAGAAGACGCTCGGCGAGGGTGTCCTCGGTGGCCGCGCCGATGGTCTGGCCATCGACATAGACCAGACCGGCCTCGACCTTGCCGGAGATCTTCGCGTGGCCGTCGATCAGGTCGACCGTCATGCCGTCCTGCGCGATGACGATGTTCTCCTCGGGAACGCCGGTGCGACGGGCCAGCTCAGCGTTGGCATGCAGGTGCTTGGACTCGCCGTGCACCGGCATGACGTTCTTCGGGCGCACGATGTTGTAGCAGTACACGAGCTCGCCGGCGCTCGCGTGGCCGGAGACGTGCACCTTCGCGTTGCCCTTGTGGACGATGTTCGCGCCCAAATCGGTGAGCTTGTTGATGATCCCGTAGATCGCGTTCTCGTTGCCGGGGATCAGCGAACTGGCCATCAGCACGGTGTCGCCTTCGCCCACCTGGATCTGGTGATCGCCGTTGGACATGCGTGCGAGTGCGGCCATCGGCTCACCCTGCGAACCAGTGCAGATCAGCGTGATCTTGTGGTCCGGCATCGACTGGATCTTGCGGAAGTCGACCACGAGGCCCTTGGGGATGTTCAGGTAGCCGAGGTCGCGCGCGATGCCCATGTTGCGCACCATCGAGCGGCCCACGAAC
This sequence comes from Brachybacterium sp. Z12, assembly GCF_014400405.1. Taxonomy (GTDB): domain Bacteria; phylum Actinomycetota; class Actinomycetes; order Actinomycetales; family Dermabacteraceae; genus Brachybacterium. Next base: position 3,245,391 of record NZ_CP060496.1, read on the forward strand.
GCGACCTTGCGGCCATTGGCGTGGGCGGCGTCGAGCACCTGCTGGATGCGGTGCACGTGGCTGGCGAAGCTCGAGACGATGACCCGGCGCGGCGAGGACATGAACACCTGGTCGATCGCAGGGATGAGATCCCGCTCCGACATGGTGAAGCCGGGGACCTCGGCGTTGGTGGAGTCGGTGAGGAAGAGATCCACACCCTCCTCGCCCAGGCGCGCGAAGGCGCGCAGGTCGGTGATCCGGCCGTCCAGCGGGAACTGGTCCATCTTGAAGTCGCCGGTGTGCAGCACGCTGCCCGCCTTGGTGCGGATCATGACGGCCAGCGCATCGGGGATCGAGTGGTTGACCGCGACGAACTCGAGGTCGAACGAACCGAACTTCTTGTGCTCCCCCGCCTCGACCTGGATGGTCTTGGGGGTGATGCGATGCTCCTTGAGCTTCGCGGTGATGAACGCCAAGGTGAGCTCGGAGCCGATCAGGGGGATGTCCGCCCGCTCCTTGAGCAGGTACGGAACGCCGCCGATGTGGTCCTCGTGACCATGGGTCAGGACGATGGCCTCGATGTCGTCGAGGCGATCCCGGATGGAGGTGAAGTCCGGCAGGATCACGTCGATGCCGGGCTGGTGCTCCTCGGGGAAGAGCACGCCGCAGTCGACGATCAGGAGCTTGCCGGCATGCTCGAACACCGTCATGTTGCGGCCGACCTCGCCGAGGCCGCCGAGAGCGGTGATGCGCATGCCGTTGCGGGGCAGGCGCGGCGGGGCGGAGAGCTTGCGTCGGGGAGTGGCCATGAAGAAATTTCTCAATCGTCGAAGGGTCAGGGTCTCAAGTCATCGGTGGCGCGCGCGTCGCACGGGTCGCAGCAGCGTCCACACCCTCCAACGTACGTCAGGAATGGCTCATTTCCTCATTCATGCCGAATTGACCACGTTCAGGACGGCGGTTCCCCGCCGGTGACTTGCCAGTAGCGCAGCAGCGGCCCACCTCAGGCGAGCGCCTCGGCCAGCGCCGCGAGAGATCGCTCAGCGCGGAAGCTGTGCCCGTCATCGGTGACGACGAGCTCGGGGGCCCGGGCGCCCAGCTCCTCCCACACCGGAGGCAGCTGCGTGAAGGCTGCACGAGTCGCCCCGATCGGGAAGATGTGGTCACGCTCCCCGTGCTCGATGACCAGCGGCCGCGGGGCGATGAGGGCGGCGATATCCGCCATCTCGAGATCCGGGAGGATCCCCGGGATGATGTTGCACGGGCAGTGCCGGATCGAGCAGAAACTCGCCTCGAACGAGCAGAAGTACGCTGCGACCAGCGCCGCCGCGATCCTCGGTTCCGCTGCGGCCAGCAGCAGCGCCACCGCCCCTCCCCGGAGCCGCCGGCGACACCCACCCGTTCCGGATCCACACCCGGCAGCCGCCCGACGGCGTCATGGGCGGCGAGCGCATCGGCGACCCGCCTGCCCATCAGCGGGATGCCGCGCAGCATGAATCGTGCCGCATCGATCCCGCACGAGTTCTCGCCCTGCTCATAGGGTGCCGCGCCCTCCGGGCGAGCGAATCGGCGCCGCCCGAAGCTCAGCACCTCCGGGCACAGCACCGTGAAACCTGCCCGCGCGAAGGCGTACGCGGTCCCGGCGTTGAACTCCGTGGACTCCGCCGTGGCGACCAGGCTGTCAATCCCGCGCCCATGGCCGGCGACCAGGACGATGGCCGCGCCGTTCGCGGCTGCGGCCTCGGGGCGCAGCAGGAACGAGGGGATGCTCGTGCCGTCGGCCAGCTGCAGCTCCACCTCCTGCGGCTGCAGCGGATCCGCTGCCTCCCCTCGCTCATCTCGAGCCGCGCCGGAGTAGCCGGCGCCAGGCGCTCGAGCTCCAACAGCTCCCGCAGGCGTTCCCTGCTGCTGTCGCTCGTACGCTCGGCGCTCACCCCTTCACCGAGCCGATCAGGGCGCCCGGGGCGGAGAAGCGCGCGAGCGAGGCGGTGACGGGTGCGGACTGCGAGGTGGTCATGAGGGGGCTCCCATCCGTGACCGAGTGAAGGACGAAGAAGCCGTCGGCGAGGGTGTCGGCCAGCTCCCGGGAAACCGATCTACTGGAAACCGGTATCCGTGAGGCTCGAGTGTGGGGGCGGGCTCCCGGAGCTGTCAACAGGCGAGGCGAACACTCTTCGAGCAGTGCCGCGCCGCTCTTCCGCGAATTCAGCCATCTCTGCAGGCCAGTAACTTGCTACGATTCAGCCTCGGAGTTTCCACGCGCCACCACGGTGCCGGAAAGCCCATTCCCTCCGCGTCCCGAGCGCTGGTACCGTGTGCGGCCACGGGGCTGGCAATCGGTTCCCCGCGGGGCACCGCCGCCGGGCTACCAAGTGGACACCGAAGGACGGGAGATCTGATGGCACGCATCAGCGGGGGCCGACGATCACACAGGTCGCCGAGGCCGCCGGAGTCTCCCGCGCCACCGTCTCCCGGGCCCTCAACGGCCGCACCACCGTCGACCCCGGAATCGGCGCCCGGGTGCGCGAGGCGGCCGACCGCCTGCAGTACCGCCCCAACCTCACCGCCCGCTACCTTTCCACCGGGCGCACCATGACCGTGTCCCTGGTGATCCCCGATCTCGGCAACCCGATGTTCCAGAGCGTCCTGCGCGGCCTCACGCGGGCGGCGGAGGCCTACGGGTACGGGGTGCTGGTCGCCGAGGCCTCGACCCCCGAGCGGGAGGCCGGCATCGCCCGGGATGCCCGGCGCCAATGCGATGCGGTGGTGCTCGTGGCCCCGCGGATGAACGAGCTCGAGCTCGAGGCCCTGGTGCCGCAGATCTCCCCGGTGGTGGTGCTGAACCGCAGCCTGGCCGATCCGCGGATCGCGAGCGTGGGCATCGACTACACCAGCGGGATGTCCCAGCTGGTGCGGCATCTCGAATCGCTGGGCCACCAGGACCTCCTCTACGTCTCCGGCCCGCCCCGCAGCGCCGCCCATCACGAGCGGCTGACCGCGCTGAACGCCCTCGCGGACACCAGCCCTTCGCTCAGCATCCGCACGATCCTCGGCGGTGCCACCATGACTGCTGGCCACCGCGTGGCCGAGCAGGTGCTGGAGAGCGGGGCGACCGCCGTGATGGCCTTCAACGACCTGGTCGCCTTCGGCCTCCTGGCCCGCCTCAACCAGTTCGGCGTCGACGTGCCCGGGGACCTCTCGGTGACCGGCTTCGACGGCATCGAGCTGGGACGCTTCGCCGTGCCCTCGCTGACGACCGTGGACCAGGAGGAGCTCGACACCGGGGCCATCGCCTGGTCGCTGCTGCACCGGCAGCTGGATCTCGGCAGCGCCCCCGAGCCCACCGAGAACGCGCTGCTGTCCCCCGCCTGCTGGTCGGCGACAGCACCGGGCGCGTGCCGCCTTCGCGGGCCCCGTCGGTGCTGACCGTCCGAGCCCCCGCCGAGCAGCCCTCCGGCGAGCTCGATTCCTCCTCGCTGGGATGGGTCCAGGGCGACGGTGCATGGGATCTGGTGCACGCGGGAACGGTGCTCAGCAGCGCAGTCGGCGGCGGCGCGATGGTGCCGGTGCACAGCCCGCGCCCCCACCTGCACCCGGTGCGCACGCTCAGCGGACGGCCGATGACGGTGGTCACGCCCGTGGACCATCGCCACCAGCACGGCGCCTCCCTCGCTCTGCCGGATGTCAACGGCACCACCTACTGGGGAGGTCGCACCTACGTCGAGGGCCGCGGCTCCACCCTGCTGGCGAACCACGGCACACAGCGGCTCGGAACGGTCACTGCGTCCGACGACGGCCGCACCCTGGATAGCCAGGTGCACTGGCTCGCCCACGACGGCCGTGACCTGCTGACGGAACAGCGCACGCTATCGGCGATGCTGCTGCCCGAGGAGCACGGCTGGGCCCTCAGCTGGCGCAGCAGCCTCACGGCAGATGCCGCGCCCCTGCAGCTGCACAGCCCCGCCACCCGCGGCCGCCCCGGCGCGGGCTACGGGGCTGTTCTGGCGCCTGCCCGGCGGGGACGAGACCCGAGTCCTGGTCGCGGCTGGCCAGGGGGAGCTGCTCGCCCATGGCTCCTGCGGCGAGGTCCTCGTGGTCCAGCGCCGTCACGGGCACTCCTGGTCCAGCCTGGTGATGGCGCAGGATGCGCAGGCTCAGGGCCGCGTCGATCCCTGGTTCGTGCGGACCTCGGATTACGTGGGCGTCGGCGCGAGCCTCGCCTGGGAAGAACCGCGGGAGGTCCCGCTCGGGCAGACGCTCGAGATCTCGCTGGACATGGTGCTCCTGGACCGCCAGGTGACCATCGAGGAGGTGCCGCAGCTGCTGAGGGCGATGACCGCCGGGGAGCTGCGCTGACGGCTCGCGCTGGGGCGAGACGCCGACGTGCCGTCACCCGGGTGCCCGGGTGACGGCACAGCTCGAGGTCGCCGACGCCGCCGCGCCGGCTCAGCCCAGCTGCAGCTCCACGGTCGCGAAGGAGTGCGGCGGCAGGGTGATCTCGAGAAGGCCCTCCTGCTCGAGCTCGCGCACGCCCTCCAGCGGCGCCGGGGCCACGGCCTCAGGCTGCTCGGGCGTGTTGTGCGCCGCGGAGCTCGCCCCGGTGAGCACCGTCGCGGTGTGGCCGGTGACGGAGCGGCCGCGCAGGTCCAGCACCAGGGTGCGCTCCTGTGCGTGATCCAGGTTCGACAGCGAGACCAGCGCGGTCCGCCCGGTGGTGGACGCGGAGGCGGAGAGCAGCGGCAGCGCGCGGCCATCGACCTCAGCGGGCTCCTCGGGCAGCAGCACATGGGCGTCGAGCGAGGCGGCATCCTGGTGCCCCGAATTCATCGCGAACACGTGGTACGTCGGGGTGAGCACGAGAGCGCCGGAGTCCGGATCGGTGAGGATCATCGCCTGCAGCACGTTCACCGTCTGGGCGATGTTCGCCATGAGCAGGCGGTCCGCATGGCGGTGGAAGCCGTCGAAGTGGAGCGAGGCGACCAGGGCGTCGCGCACAGTGTTCTGCTGGTACAGGAAGCCGGGGTTGGTGCCGGGCTCCACGTTCCACCAGGTGCCCCACTCATCGAACACCAGGCCCACCTTCTTGTGCGGGTCGTACTGGTCCATGACGGTGGAGTGGCGGGCCACGAGCTCCTCGGCGAAAGCGGCGCGGGAGAGCGTGCGGTACCACTCCTCCTCGCTGAATTCGGTGGCGGAGCCCTTGTCCGACCAGGGGCCGGACATCGTGTAGTAGTGCAGCGAGATCGCCTGGTACGGGCCGGCCTTGCCCTCCTTGGAGTCCAGGTTGGTCGCTGCACGCATCAGCGCCTCGGTCCAGGCGTAGTCGCTGTCGCTGGCGCCCGCGGCGATGCGGGTGACCTCGTTGCCCCCGTGATCGCGCACATAGGTGGAGTACTGGCGGGCCAGCGCCGCGTAGTCCTCGGCGCGCATGTTGCCGCCGCAGCCCCAGGCCTCGTTGCCGATACCGAAGAAGGGCACCTTCCAGGGCTCATCGCGCCCGTTCTCACGGCGCAGGGACGCCATCGGGGAGTCGTCGGCGCGGGTGAGGTACTCGATCCACTCGCTCATCTCCGCGACGGTGCCGGAGCCGACGTTGCCGTTGACGTACGCCTCGGTGCCGAGCATCTCGACGAGGTCCATGAACTCGTGGGTGCCGAAGGAGTTGTCCTCGACGATGTCGCCCCAGTGGGAGTTCACCATCCGGGGCGGTCCTCGCGGGGGCCGATGCCGTCCCTCCAGTGGTAGTCGTCGGCGAAGCAGCCCCCGGGCCAGCGGAGGTTCGGGATCTGCAGGGCGCGCAGCGCGGCGACCACGTCGTCGCGGATGCCGCGGGTGTTCGGGATCTCGGAGCCCTCACCCACGAAGAAGCCCTCGTAGATGCAACGCCCGAGGTGCTCGGCGAAGTGGCCGTAGACGTGGCGGTTGATGGTGGCGCCGGGCAGGTCGAGGTTGACGACCACGCGGGCGGGGCCGTCGGTGCGACCGGCCGACGGGCCGGCCCCCGCGGGGCGGGAGCCGGTGGCCGACGGCGTCAGCGCGGAGACCAGGTCGGAGGTGAGGGTGTGGTCAGGGAGCGTCATGAAGGGTCCTCGTGATCGTGGCGGGCAGGGATGGTTCAGGCGGCGGTGCGCGCGAGGCGGACCATCGTCCAGGAGATGGCGGGCAGCTCGCCGGAGAGCTTCCCGCCATCGAGGGCGACCGAGGAGTTCGGCTGCGGGACGACGGTGTCCGGGGCGTCGGCGGAGTTCGCCGCGTACGGGTCCTCGTGGTGCAGGGTCACCGCCTCGACGAGCTCGAGGTCCCCGAAGGAGGCGAGGTCCACGCCGAGGTCGAGCGCCCCGGAGGCGTCGCGGTTCACGACGAACACGGTGAGGTCGCCGGACTCCTCGTCCCAGGTGGCGACGGCGTCGGCCGAGGTGCTGGTGCCGAAGCGCTGGTTCTCGAAGCTCGGAGCCTCGAGGTTGACCTGCAGCACCTCTCCCTTCGCGTGGCGGGAGGTGAGCGCGAAGGGGTGGAAGGTGGTCTGGCGCCAGGCGCGACCGCCGGGCTCGGTCATGATCGGGGCGATCACGTTGACCAGCTGGGCGAGCGACGCGGAGGCGACGCGGTCGCTGTGGCGCAGCAGCGAGATCAGCAGGTTCCCGAACACCACGGCGTCCATCGCGGAGTAGATGTCCTCGAGCAGCACCGGCGCGACGGGCCAGTCGTCGCCGCTGGGCGGGCGGGACTCGGCACGGTGCTGGTACCAGACGTTCCACTCGTCGAAGCTGATCATGATGCGCTTGTCGCGCTTGAGCTTGGCGCGCACGTGATCGGCGGTCGCGACGACGGAGTCGATGAAGTGGTCCATGTCGTCGGCCGAGGCGAGGAAGGAGGCCTGGTCGCCGTCCTTCTCCGAGTAGTAGACGTGAGCGGAGATCATGTCCACGAAGTCATACGCCTCGGTCAGCACCGTGTTCTCCCAGGCACCGAAGGTGGGCATCTGCGCGTTCGAGGAGCCGCAGGCGATCAGCTCGAGATCCGGGTCCTCCATGCGCATCGCGCGGGCGGTCTCGGTGGCGACGCGCGCATACTCCTCGGCGTTCTTGTGGCCGATCTGCCAGGGACCGTCCATCTCGTTGCCCAAGCACCACATGCGGATGTCGTGCTTCTCGGCGGAGCCGGTGTTGGCCACGCGCTGGTCGGAGAGATGAGTGCCGGCGGGCGCGTTGGCGTACTCGAGCACGTCGAGCGCCTCCTGCACCCCGCGAGTGCCGAGGTTCACCGCATACATCGGCTCCACCTCGGCCTTCTTCGCCCAGGCCATGAACTCGTCCAGGCCCACGGTGTTCGGGTCCGAGGAGTGCCAGGCCAGGTCGTGGCGCACGGGACGCTCCTCGACCGGGCCCACGCCGTCCTCCCAGCGGTAGCCGGAGACGAAGTTGCCGCCCGGGTAGCGCACCGAGCTCACGCCGAGCTCGCGGGTCATGGCGAGGACGTCCTTGCGGAAGCCGTCCTCATCCGCCTCGGGGTGCTCCGGCTCGTAGATGCCGGTGTAGACGCACCGGCCGAGGTGCTCGACGAAGGCGCCGAAGGTGCGGCGGCGCACCGGGGCGACGCGGAAGGCAGGGTCAAGGGTGAGGATGACGTGCGATGACATCGGTGTCGGCGTCCTTCTGGAGGTGGGTGCGGGCACGCGAGCAGCGGTGCGGCGGCCAGTTCTACAACGTTGGAATAAGCCTTCCACAGCAGCGTCACCGCGTCAACGCCCGCCCACGCCCCGGATCGGGCTGGCCCGGTCCAGCCCGACCATTCCCACCCGGCCCGGTCCAGCCCGGCCAGCCCCACCCGGACCGGTCCAGCCCGGCCAGCCCCACCCGGACCGACACGCGTGCCGAGAACACCGAAACCGCCCAGATCCGGCAGGAATCGGTGATCTCGACGTACGCGTCCCCTGCGTGTCGGGCCACCGCCCAACGTGCACTCGCTCGCACATGGAGGTGCGGGGCCCGGGACGGTGCGAGAATCGAGCCATGTCCCCCACCTCGCCCTCCGGCCGTCAGCGCCCTCCCGCGCTGCGCGACGTCGCCGAGCTGGCGGGGGTGTCGATCAAGACCGTCTCCAACGTGGTCAACGACTACCCGCACGTGCGCGACTCGACCCGTGAGAAGGTGCGCGAGGCGATCCTGCAGGTCGGCTACCGCCCCCAGGTCGCCGCGCAGCAGCTGCGCACCGGCGCTCCAAGATGATCACCCTCGCGGTGCCGTCCCTGGCCTTCTCCTACTTCTCGAACCTCGCCCAGGAGTTCATCGACGAGGCTCAGCGCCGCGGCCAGACCGTCGTACTGCACTCCACCTCCGGCGGCCGCGAGGCCGAGCGCACCGTGCTCGAAGGCTTCAACCGCGTGCTCGGCGACGGCGTGATCTTCAATCCGCTGATGCTCGAGGAGGAGCAGTTCGCGCGGATGGAGCGCACCAGCCAACCCACCGTCTTCATCGGCGAGCACCTCCCCGAGCAGCTCCCGCAGGGCAGCGACTACGTGCGGATCGACAACATCGGCGCCTCCTTCGACGCGACCTCGCACCTGATCGCCACCGGGCGCCGGCGCCTCGCCTTCATCGGCGCGATCGACACGGCCCAGGGCCTGCAGCCCCACAGCTCCGGCTCGATGCGCCGCGACGGCTTCTTGAATGCGCTGCGCGAGCACGGCCTGCGGGCCGACGACGGCGTGGTCCAAGCGGTGGAGGACTGGCACCGCCCCAACGGCTTCGCCGGGGCGAATGCGCTCTTGGAGCGCGTGCCGGAGGTGGACGGCATCGTCTGCGGCAACGATGACCTGGCGATCGGGGTGCTCGCCGCCCTGCGCCGCCGCGGACGCCAGGTTCCTGAGGACGTCGCGGTGATCGGCTACGACGACACCCCCGACGCCCTCTTCGCGTCCCCGCCGCTGAGCACCATCTCCCCGGACAAGGCGTCCCTCGCCAGCACCGCACTGGATCTGCTCGATGAGCGGATCCGCGGCTATGACGGTCCGCCCCGGACCGTCGACACCCCGTACACACTCGTGGTGCGCGGCTCGACGGTCGCCGCCGTGGACGTCGCGCCCACCGATCTGACCCCCGCCGCGGAAGCGACCGTCGGCAGCCCCGAGAAGGAGCCCACCCGGTGACCATCCCGACCCCCTACGAAGATCTGCTGCGCGAGGTCATGGAGACCGGCAACGCCAAGGGCGACCGCACCGGCACCGGCACCCGCAGCCTGTTCGGCAAGCAGATCCGCTTCGACCTCTCGCAGGGCTTTCCGCTGATCACCACCAAGCGGGTGCACACCCGCTCGATCATCCTCGAGCTGCTGTGGTTCCTTCGCGGGGACACCAACGTGCGCTGGCTGCAGGAGCAGAACGTCACGATCTGGGACGAATGGGCCGACGAGAACGGTGACCTCGGCCCGGTCTACGGCGCGCAGTGGCGCTCCTGGCCCACGCCCGACGGCGGCGTGATCGACCAGATCAGCGACGTCATCGAGCAGATCCGCAGCAACCCCGATTCCCGCCGCCTGATCGTCTCCGCCTGGAACCCGGCCGAGATCCCCAAGATGGCGCTCGCCCCCTGCCACGCCCTGTTCCAGTTCGAGGTCCACGACGGGAAGCTGTCCTGCCAGCTGTACCAGCGCAGCGCCGACATGTTCCTCGGGGTGCCGTTCAACATCGCCAGCTACGCGCTGCTGACGCACATGATCGCCCAGCAGACCGATCTCGAGGTGGGCGACTTCATCTGGACCGGTGGCGACTGCCACATCTACGACAACCACCATGAGCAGGTCACCCGGCAGCTGTCCCAGGGAGCCCTTCCCGTCCCCGACCCTGCGGATCACGCGTCGGCCGGACTCAATCCTGGACTACGCGCTCGAGGACTTCGAGATCGTCGACTACCAGCACCACAAGGGCATCAAGGCGCCGGTGGCGGTATGAGCAAGGCTGACGACACAGCGCCGCAGATCGGAATGATCTGGGCGCAGGCACGCGGAGGCGTGATCGGCGCCGCCGGCACCATGCCCTGGCATCTGCCGGAGGACCTGAAGCACTTCTCCCGCACCACCAAGGGCTCGCCGGTGGTGATGGGCCGACGCACCTGGGAATCCTTCCCACCGAAGTTCCGACCACTGCCCGGGCGCACCAACATCGTCATCACCCGCGACGACGCCTTCGCCGAGGAGGGTGCAGTGCGGGCGCGCGACCTGCCGGATGCCCTGCGTCTCGCCCACGGGACTCTCGAGCGCAGCGTCTCCCCGTCGATGCACGCCCGATGATCTGGGTGATCGGCGGCGGGCGCGTGTACCGCGAGGCGATGGAACTCGCCCAGCTGCTGGTCGTCACCGAGATCGACCTCGAGGTCGAGGGCGACACCACTGGGCCCGAGATCCCGGAGGACTTCTCCCTCGATGCCGTCTCCCCGAGCACGGCTGGCACGACTCCGCCAGCGGAACGCGCTACCGGATCCTCCACCACCGACGCTGAGTCCATGGGATGACCACACCCCCGGTAGGTCTTGTCACTGAGTTTTCAACGTTGTAAAGTCGTGACCGGAGCTGCTGCATCGATCGGTGCCGACCCTCCTCACCGCGCTCTCCTCGCCTGACCGCGACACACCTCTCCCCGGAGCGGCACCGTCGAGCGCGATGCCCGATGACGGGCTGCCCCGGGGACTCGACGAAGGAGTTGAGCATGGCGTCCATCTCGCGCCGCGGACTGTTCACCCAGACCGCCGCCCTGACCACCGCAGCCGGGGCCACCGCGCTCGGAACCTCCCGCGCGGCAGCCGGCCCACCGGGGCCTGAACCCCTGCCGGATCCGACCTTCACCGAGGTCTCCGTGCACGACCCCTCCGTGATCGTGACCGACGACAGCTTCCGCGTGTTCGGCTCCCACCTCGCCGCGGCCCGCAGCGACGACCTCCTGCACTGGGAGGGCATCGCGGACCTCGTCACCCCGCAGAACCCCCTGTTCGAGGACGTCACCGAAGAGCTCGCCGACGCCTTCGCCTGGGCGAACACCGACACCCTGTGGGCGGCGGATGTCAGCGAGACGCCCGACGGACGCTTCCGCATGTACTACTGCGCCTGCGAGGGCTCCTCTCCCCGCTCGGCCATGGGCACCGCGATCGCCGACGACATCGAGGGCCCGTATCGGGACGAGGGGATCTTCCTGAGGTCGGGCATGTGGGACGAGCCCAGCGAGGACGGCGCCATCTACGACGGGCAGGTCCATCCCAACGCCATCGACCCCCACGCGTTCATCGATGCCGAGGGACACCACCGACTGGTCTACGGCTCGTACTCGGGCGGCATCTTCCTGCTCGAGCTCGACCCGACCACCGGTCACCCCACGCCCGGGCAGGGATACGGCATCCACCTCATCATCGGCGGCAACCATGCACGCATCGAGGCCCCGTACATCCTGCACTCACGCCGTACGGGCTACTACTACCTGCTGGTGACCTTCGGCGGGCTCGACGCGATCGGCGGATACAACCTGCGCGTCGGCCGATCCCGCAGCGTGGAGGGCCCCTATCTCGACCCGATGGGACAGGACCTGCGCGAGGCGAAGTCCGATCCGGGTCTGCCGCTGTTCGACGACGCCTCGATCGAGCCGTACGGCGCGAAGCTCCTGGGCAACCATCGCTTCACCGACGTCGAGGCGGAGGGTCCCGGCGCGGGCTATGTCTCCCCTGGTCATGTCTCGGCCTGGGCCAGTTCCGACGAGCAGGACGTCTTCCTGTTCTTGCACAGCCGGTTCCCGGACACCGGGGAGCTCCACCAGGTCCGCGTGCACCGCATCCACTTCAGCCACGACGGCTGGCCGGTCATCGCCCCGCACCGCTACGCGGGAGAGCCCGCCGATCAGCGCGGGCGCTCCCCACCGCTCGCAGCTGGAGGGCGACTGGCAGCTCGTGGACCATGGCCGGGCCATCAGCCCGGAGATCGTGGGCTCCCAGCGGATCCGCCTGCACCGCAACGGGACGATCACCGGAGCGCGCACCGGGCGCTGGCGCCTCGAGGCCGGGCACCGCGCCACGGTGCTCCTCGACGGGCAGACCTTCCGCGGAGTGTTCGCCCGCGGCTGGCGCGAGAGCGCTGGCGCCTGGACGACCACCTTCACCGTGCTCGGCCCGGACGGCCGCAGCCTGTGGGGCACCCAGGAGGTCTGAGCGCTCCCGGCTCCCGGACCCAGCGCAAAACGCCCGTCGGCCCTGCGGCACTGATCGCCGCGGGGCCGACGGGCGCCCGCTCCCGTCCAGGAACTCAGGTGCCGGCGATGCCGGTGGTCGCGATGCCCTTGATGATCTGGCGCTGGAAGAACATGAACACGATGATCAGCGGCAGGGCCGCGAGCACAGCCTGGGCCATGTTCTGCGCGTACTGGATGCCGTAGGCGCTGATCACGGTCTGCAGACCGGTGGGCAGCGTCATCAGGTTCGAGTCGTTGACCACGATGAAGGGCCACAGGAAGTTGTTCCACGCTCCGATGAACACGAAGATCGAGACCGCGCCGAGAATCGGCTTCGACAGCGGCAGCACGATCGATCGGAGGATCCTGAACCGGCTCGCGCCGTCCATCAGCGCGGCCTCCTCGAGCTCGAAGGGGATCTGGTCGAAGAACTTCTTGAGGATGAACACCATCGGTGCCGCGACCACCTGCGGCAGGATGATGCCCCAGTAGGTGTCCACCATGTTCAGATTGAGCATCAGGTGGAACAGCGGCACTATCAGGATCTGCCCGGGGATCATGATCGAAGCGACGATCAGGGTGATCAGCATCGTCCGCCCCGCGAACCGCAGCCGCGAGAGCGCATAGCCGGCCAGGGCGGAGATCGTCACGGTGATCAGGGTGACCGCCGCGGAGGTGATGAAGCTGTTCCACGCCCAGCGCGGGACGAGCCCCTCGGACAGCACCTTCACGTACGCCGCCACTGTGAATCCGCCGTCGGGCACGATCGTGACCGGCATCGCCGCGGCCTCAGCCTCGGTCTTGAAGGAGGTGAGCACCGCCCACAGCACCGGCACCAGCCAGGCCGTCGCCAGCACCGCGAGGATCACGAAAGCGGCGATGCGGGCAGGTGCTGGCCCGCGACGGCGCTTTGAAGAGGCGGTGCGGGCCGTGACAGCCGCCCGCGGGACGACGGGCGTCAGGGTCACAGTGGTGGGGTTCGCGGCGCTCATGCCTTCACACTCCGTCGGGATGCGATCACCATGTAGGCGATCGAGACGATGATGATCATGAAGAAGAAGATGTAGGAGATCGCCGAGGCATACCCCAGGCGGTATCCGGTGAAGCCGACCTCGTAGATATACAGCAGCACCGGGCGGGTGGTCCCGCCGGGACCGCCGCCGGTCATCTGGTAGATCTGGTCGAAGACCTTGAGCGAGGCCAGCATCTGCAGCACGAGCACCAGCACGGTCGTGGGCGCGAGCTGCGGGAGGGTGATCGAGAGGAACTTCCGCCATCCGCCCGCACCGTCGAGAGAAGCGGCCTCGTAGAGCTGGTCGGGAATGTTCTGCAACGCGGCGAGATAGAGCAGGAAGTTGAAGCCGATGGTCCACCACACGGTGGTGATGACCACGGCGATCATGGCCGTGTTCGGATCCTGCAACCACGCCGGCCCGGTGATCCCGAACCAACCCAGGAAGGTGTTGATCAGGCCCAGCTGCGGGTTGTACATCCAGTTCCAGAACTGCGAGACCACGGTCGAGGCCAGCAGGAACGGCATGAAGAACGACAGGCGCCAGAACCACTGGCCCGGCAGGCCGATGTTCACCAGCACCGCGAGGAACATCGCGACCAGCACCAGCGGGATCGTCGAGAGCAGAGTGAACCAGGCGGTGTTGACCAGCGAGGACCACACCTGCGGGTCGCCGAGCGCCTCCGTCCAGTTGTCCAGGCCCACGAACTGGGTGTTCGTCCCGGCGAGGCTGGTCCCCGTGAAGCTCATCCACAGTCCGTAGAAGGTGGGCCAGATCAGGAACAGTCCGAAGGCGAGGAGGAACGGGGCGCAGTAGAGCCAGCCGCGCAGGTTGTCGGCGCGACGTCGGCGCGAGCGGCCGACGGAGAGATGGTCGGCGGGGCGAACCCCTCGGGGAGGGGCGGCAAGGCCGTCGGCGGTGGTCATCGATCGTCTCCTTCGACGAATGGACAGGGCGGCACGGGAACGGCAAGGTCGAGGGATCGCATGGCGATCACATCGGGGTGGGCTTGAGGAGCAGGGCGTTGATGCGGGCCACGAAGTCGTTCCACCCCGTGAGGGGATCGACGCGCCGCGCCCACACGTTCTGCATGTCATTGCCGAAATAGGTGTGAAAGTCGGACCCGGACCCGCTGAACCAGGCCGGCGGGTCGTAGACCAGGTGGTCCACCGCATCGGCGTAGTGCGACTGCGGGACCAGCTCGGCGTAGGCGGGGTCCTCGACCACCGGCGAGTAGGCCGGGATGTGCCCGGCTGCGGCCCAGCTGATCGAGTTCTTCAGCAGCTCGGCGACGACGGCATGGACGTTGCGGCGGCGCTCGGGATCTGGGCTCATCTGATGAGGCAGCACGAAGGCGTGGGAGTCGGCGTAGGCGGCGGGCTCCCCGAAGACCCCGGGGACCATCGTCATATCGAAGGGAACGCCCTGGCTCTTGTAGTTGCCCGATTCCCACACGCCGCCGTAGAAGGCGCCGGAGCCGCCGGTGGCGAACTCGGAGATCGCGGTGCCGCCGTCATGGCCGGGATTGCCGACCTCGCCGTCGATGAGCGAGAGGATCCATTCGGCCGTCTCCACGACCAGCTCTTCCTGATACACCATCTTCCCGCCGACGGGCAGCTCGATCGTGCCGCCCAGCTGCGTGTAGTACGTGGAGAACATCCGCCACTGGTTGGAGCCGTCACCCAGATATCCGAAGGAGAGCCCGTACCCGCTGGGGGCCTTCCCGCCGAGCTCGAGGGCGAGAGCGCGGAAGTCCTCGGGGTTGTCGGTGGGCAGGATCAGCCCGTCATCACCCAGCACACCTGCCGCCTCAGCGATCTCGGTGTTGTAGTAGAGGACGAACGGATGGGAGTCCAGCGCGATCGCGGTGAGCTTCCCGTCCACGACCATCTTTTCCCAGATCAGCTCGGGGAAATCCTCCTGGCGAATACCGAACTCTCCGAGCAGGTCCAGGTCCCACTCGTCGAGCAGGCCGCCGGGGGCGTAGCCGGGCACGCGTGCCGCGTGCATCACGGCGAGGTCCGGCGCGCGGCCTCCGGCCGAGGCCATCGCGAGCTTCGTGTAGTAGGGGGCGCCCCAGGCGAGCACCGTCTGTGTCACCGAGGCGGCGCCGTCGGTGGCCATATACCCGTCGAGCATCTCGCCCATGGTCACGCCGTCGGGCCCGGACAGGAGGTGCCAGAAGGCGATGTCGTCAGCAGCCCGGGCCGAGGAGCCGGCACAGCTGGACAGCGCGCCGACGGCACCCAGTGCGCCGAGGGCACCGGCTCCCTGCATCAGGGCGCGCCGGCCGAGGAAGGTACCGCCGCCCGGATCGCGCGCCGGACGACCGTCCGGCGGTGCCGACCGGGATCCCCGGGTCCCCGCGGGAGAAGAATCATGCATCATTCCGTCCACCTCTTCGTGGTAGGGCTCAGCCGCTGCAGCAGAGTCCGCACGCGGCTCACAGCCCGGCGGTCCATATCTGCCTGAACCGAATTTACATCGTTGTAATGTGGGCGTCAACACTTCCCCACGCATTCGTGGAGATCAGTCGAGCCTCATGCCGAACGACAACCTGCGCACTCAACGACGGCGTCCCGGGCCCTCTCAGGAGGGTCCGGGACGCCGTGCGGTCGAAGGCTCAGGCCCCGCTCTGGGACCGCTTCTTGTTCCAGACGTCGAAGGCCACGGCCACCAGCAGCACCACGCCGCGGACCACGGACTGGGTGGACTGGTCGATGCCCATGATCGACATGCCGTTGGACATGACGGCCATGATCAGGCCGCCGATGATCGCGCCGTGGACCTTGCCCACGCCGCCGGTCACCGCCGCACCGCCGATGAAGGCCGCGGCGATGGCATCGAGCTCGAACATGTTGCCGGCGCCCGGCTGCGCGCTGTTGGAGCGGGCCGAGTAGACGATGCCGGCGACCGCGGAGAGCAGGCCCATGTTCACGAACAGGAGCATGTTGACCCGGCGGGTCTTCACGCCGGAGAGCTGCGCGGCCTGGAGATTGCCGCCCATCGCGTAGATGTGCCGGCCGAAGATGGTGCGCTGGCTGATGAAGCCGTAGATCAGCACCAGGGCGGCCAGCAGGATCAGCACCACCGGCAGGCCGCGCGAGTGCGCGAGCTGCCAGGCGAAGGCCATGACCACCGCGGCCACGGCGGCGTTCTTCAGCCAGAACAGCGGATACGCCTCGACGGGCTGCTTGTACTTCAGCTTCGCCATGCGCCCGCGGTACTGCTGGACCGCGAAGACGACCACCAGGGCGGCGGCGAGGATCAGCGTGAAGGCGTCATAGCCGTTGCCGCCGAGGATCCCGTTGAGGAACCCGCCGGAGATGTACTGGTACTCCTTGGGGAACGGCGAGAGCGAGACGTTGTTCAGCACCTGCATGGTCAGGCCGCGGAAGATGAGCATGCCCGCGAGGGTCACGATGAAGGCGGGGATGCCCACATAGGCGACCCAGAAGCCCTGCCACAGCCCCACCAGCACACCGGTGCCGAGCGCCGCGAGGACGCCCACCCACCAGGGCATGCCGTTGCCGATGACCACCACAGCGGCGACGGCTCCGGTGAGCGCGACCACCGACCCCACCGAGAGGTCGATGTGACCGGCCACGATGATCAGCACCATGCCGATCGCGAGGATCAGGATGTAGGAGTACTGCAGCACCAGGTTGGTGAGGTTGCCGGGGCTGAGCAGCTGACCCCGGTGAGGATCGTGAACAGCACGATGATGAACACGAACGCGATGTAGATGCCGCTCTGACGCATGTTCCGCGTCAGAAGTTCCTTGATGTCAGAAGTTCCCGCCATGAGGCGCACTCACTCCCTCTCCATGGTCATGAGCTCCATGAGGTGCTCCTGCGTGGCGTCCTGGGCGGCGACCTCGCCGGTGATGCGGCCCGTGGACAATGTGTAGATGCGATCGGACAGGCCCATGACCTCGGGCAGCTCCGAGGAGATGACGATGATCGCCTTCCCCGCCGCGGCGAGCTCGTTGATGATCGAGTAGATCTCGAACTTCGCGCCGACGTCGACGCCGCGGGTGGGCTCGTCCAGGATCAGCAGATCCGGTCCGGTGTACAGCCATTTGCTGAGCACCACCTTCTGCTGGTTGCCGCCGGAGAGCTTCCCGACCTGCGCCATCACCGTCGGCGTCTTGATGTTGAGCGAGGAGCGGTAGCGCTCGGCCACCTCGATCTCCTCATTGCCGTTGATCCAGCCGCCATGGGTGACCTTCTCCAGCGAGGCCGCGGTGACGTTCGTGCGGATGTCCTGGATGAGGTTCAGCCCGTACTGCTTGCGGTCCTCGGAGACGTAGGCGATGCCCGCCTTGATCGCCTCGGAGACGGTGCGCAGACGCACTGGGCGGCCGTGCATGTAGGCGGTGCCGGAGATGTCGCGTCCGTAGGAGCGGCCGAACAGGCTCATCGCGAGCTCGGTGCGCCCGGCGCCCATCAGTCCCGCGATCCCGACGACCTCCCCGGCGCGGACGTTCAGCGCCGCGCCGTCCACGACGGTGCGTCCGGCCTGGGTGGGATGGCCGACATGCCAGTCCTCGACCCGGAAGATCTCCTCACCGATCTCGGCGTGGCGCTCCGGGTAGAGGTTCTCGATGTCCCGTCCCACCATGCCCTTGATGATGCGGGGGACGAGGGTGTGCTTCTGCTCGGCGGGCACGCGCATGTCGATGGTCTCGATGGTCGAGCCGTCGCGGATCACGGTCGTCGCGTCCGCGACCGCCGCGATCTCTCCGAGCTTGTGGGAGATGATGATGCTGGTGACGCCCTCGTCGCGCAGCCCGCGGATGAGCCCGAGCAGGTGCGCGGAGTCATCGTCGTTCAGCGCCGCCGTGGGCTCGTCGAGGATCAGCAGGCTCACGTTCTTGGTGAGCGCCTTGGCGATCTCGACCAGCTGCTGCTTGCCCACGCCCAGCTGGCCGACGGGCGTGACCGGCTTCTCCTTGAGGCCCACGCGGGCGAGCAGCTCGGCCGCCTTCGCGTTGGTCTCGTGCCAGCTGATCACGCCGGCTGTGGCCTGCTCGTTGCCGAGGAAGATGTTCTCGGCGATCGACAGGTGGGGCACCAGGGCGAGCTCCTGGTGGATGATCACGATGCCCTCGGCCTCGGAATCGTTGACGCCTGCGAACCGGACGGGGCGGCCGCGGTAGTGGATCTCGCCCTCATAGGTGCCGGCCGGCTCGACGCCGGAGAGCACCTTCATGAGGGTGGACTTGCCCGCGCCGTTCTCGCCGCAGATCGCGTGGATCTCGCCCTCGCCGACTGTCAGGGACACGTCCTTGAGGGCGACGACGCCGGGGAATCTCTTGGTGATGGACCGCATCTCGAGGATGTTTTCGGTCAAGGAGCCCTCCTTCGGGCAGGGGGCCCCGGCGATGCGTCGACGCATGCCGGGACCCCACCGGGATTCTGCTGGGGCCGTCCCGCTCAGAGCTGGCCGGACTCGACCTGCTCCGGCGTGTAGTAACCCGAGTCGACCATGATCTCCTCGTAGTTGTTCTCCAGCACCATCTGGACCTCGAGCAGGTACGAGGGAACGACCTTCACGCCGTTGTCGTAGGTCTCGGTGTCGTTGGCCTCCGGCTCTTCGCCCTTCAGGATGGACTCCGCGCTGACGATCGCCTGGTCGGCGAGGTCGCGGGTGTCCTTGAAGATCGTCGAGGACTGCACGCCGTCGGCGATCAGCTTGATCGAGGCGATCTCGGCGTCCTGCCCGGTGACCACCGGCAGGCCCTCCTCGATGGTGGGGCCCAGGCCCGAGTTCTGCAGCGCGTTGATGATGCCGCGGGACAGCGGGTCGGCGGGTGCCAGCACGCCGGCGAGCTCCTCGCCGCCGTTGTAGTGCGTGGTCAGCAGGTTCTCCATGCGCTTCTGCGCCGTCTCCTGCTCCCAGCGCTGGGTGGCGGCCTGCTCGATGTCCAGCTGCTTCGAGAGCACCTCGAGCGTGCCGTCATCGAGGTAGGGCTGCAGCGTGTCGACGGCGCCCTGCCAGAACAGGTGAGCGTTGTTGTCGTCGAGCGAGCCGGCGAACAGCTCGATGTTCAGCGGGCCCTCGGGGGCGTCGTCCGCCGGTTCGAAGCTCTCGTCGAGCAGCCCCAGGCCGAACAGCAGGGCGTTGGCCTGGTTCACGCCCACCTTGTAGTTGTCGAAGGTGACGTAGAAGTCGACGTTCTCGCTGTCGGTGAGCAGGCGGTCGTAGGCGATGACCGGGATGCCCGCAGCGGCGGCGGCATCGAGCTGCGACGAGAGGGAGGCACCGTCGATCGAGGCGATGAGCAGGGTGTCCACACCCGAGTTGATCATCTGGTCGATCTGCTGCTGCTGGGTGGGGATATCGTCGTCGGCGTACTGCATGTCGACGGTGAAGCCCTTCTCCTCCAGGCCCTTCTTGATGTTGTTGCCGTCCGCGACCCAGCGCTCGTAGGTCTGGGTCGGCATCGCGACGCCGACGGTCTGCTCGCTCGGCTCGGCGTCGGTATCAGGACCGCCGGAACCGGCACCCTCGCCGCCACAGGCGGCCAGTCCGAGAGCCGCCGCAGTGGCCGTCGCTCCCAGCATGAAAGTCCTGCGATTGTGCATGCTCATGGGTTTTTCCTCCTCGAAAATCACCGTCTGCTCCCTGCAGCAGGGGACACCCCACGAGTGGGCCCGTGTCCGCGGTCCGCACACCATCGGTGGTGTGGAACGTCCCGAATGCTAACGTTCACATGCTCGTGGTGTCACGCATCCAGGACCGCCGCGGGTCACAAGTCGGCAACGGAGGCCACCCGCCGCGACCCACGGGAGCCCCCTGCACGATGTGAAACGATCTCGCAGGCCACGGCGCCGCACAGCCCGATGAGCACACCGTCCGGACAGGAGCCCTCCCCATGGCCCCCACCGCTCGCCGCCCCTCCATGGCGGATGTCGCCGACCGTGCCGGAGTCTCCTACCAGACCGTGTCGCGGGTGCTCAACGAGCCGGAGATCGTCCGCCCGGCCACCCGCTCCCGCGTGCTCGAGGCGATCACGGAGCTGGGCTACACCCGCAACCGGGCCGCCCGCGCCCTGAAGACCACGCGCTCCTCCCTCATCGGGATGCTCAACGACGGCTCGGCGCTGTTCGGGCCCACAGAGACCACCACCGCGATCGAGACCGCCGCCCGTCGCGCGGGCTACTCGGTGCTGCTGACCACCGTCGGCGCCGAGGACAGCGCAGGTCACGCGGTCGGCGCGGAACTCCTGGGCTCCGGGGCCGACGGGATCCTGGTGGTCGCCGCGCACGAGGGCATGGTCCCGGCGGTCACCGCGGTGGCCCGCTCGACCCCTGTCGTGGTGGTCAGCGCCGTGCCGCCGCGCACCCCGGGCATCCAGGTGGTCGGCGTGGACCAGGGGCTCGGAGCCCACCTGGTTGTCGAGCACCTGGCTCGCACCGGCGCCCGGTCGGTGGTGCACACCGCGGGCCCGCAGGACTGGTTCGATGCCCGCGCCCGGCGCGAGGGCTTCGAGCAGGCGATCGCGCTGCACGGCCTCGACGGTGAGGTCGTCGGGCCCGGGGACTGGACCCCGCGCACCGGCTACGACCTCACGAACGCGCTGGTCAGGGACGGCCTGCCGGATGCGATCTTCGCAGCGAACGACATGATGGCGATGGGTGTGCTGCACGCGCTGCACGAGCACCGGCTGCGGATCCCGGAGGACGTCGCCGTGGTGGGCTTCGACAACACGCTCGGGGCGGAGTACCAGGTGCCCTCGCTGACCACCGTCGCGCAGCCGTTCGCCGAGCTGGGCCGCCTCGCGCTCGAACGTCTGCTGTGCCTGCTCGAGGAGCGGGAGCTGCCCCCGGGCACTCCCAGCACCCTGCCACCGCGACTGGTGGTGCGCCGCTCGACCCGCCCTGAGCGCACCCACTGACCCCGGCCACGGGGCGTATTACAGCGCCCTCGGAGCACCCCGCCGACCTTGAATGTGAACGTTGACATCCCGGGACTTCCCTGGTGGGATGGGTGCATGACGCACGCTGCCGTGACCTCCACAGAGTACTCCGACCCCGCCGCCCTGATCGGCGCCGGTGGCGCCCACCTGGGTCTCGAGCTCGGCTCGACCCGCATCAAGGCGGCGCTCATCGACGACGCCGGCGCGGTGCTCGGCACCGGCTCCCACGCCTGGGAGAACCGCTTCGAGGACGAGAGCTGGACCTACTCCCTGGACAGCGTGTGGACCGGCATCCAGGACTGCTACGCCGATCTGGTGCGCGATGTGCAGGAGCGCCACGGCGCGGACCTCACCCAGCTGGCGAGCCTCGGCATCTCCGCGATGATGCACGGCTACCTCCCCTTCGACGCTGACGGCGCCCAGCTCGCCCCGTTCCGCACCTGGCGGAACACCTACACCACCGAGGCCGCCGGCGAGCTCAGCCGCGCGCTCGAGCTGAACATCCCGCTGCGCTGGAGCGTCGCCCACCTGCTCCACGCGATCCGCGGCGGCGAGGAGCACGTGGAGCGCCTCGGCTTCCTCACCACGCTGGCCGGCTACGTCCACTGGCAGCTCACCGGCCACAAGGTGCTCGGAGTCGGGGACGCCAGCGGCATGTTCCCCATCGCCGGGACCGGAGACGGCTTCGACGCCGCGCAGCTCGAACGCTTCTCCGCCCTCGACGGCGTGGCTGATCTGCCCTGGTCCGCCCGAGGTCCTCCCCGAGGTGCTGGTGGCAGGCCAGGACGCCGGATCACTCACCGCCGAGGGCGCGGCGCTGCTGGACCCCAGCGGCGCCCTGCAGTCCGGCGCCGTGACCGCTCCGCCGGAGGGCGACGCCGGCACCGGGATGGTGGCCACCCACGCGATCGCTCCCCGCACCGGCAACGTCTCCGCCGGCACCAGCGCCTTCGCGATGGTGGTCCTCGAGGGGCAGCTGTCGGGCCCGCGCGAGGAGATCGACATGGTCACCACCCCCGCAGGTGATCCGGTGGCGATGATCCACACCAACAACTGCACCACCGACCTCGATGCCTGGCTGGGCCTGTTCGCTCGCTTCGCCGAGCTGCTGGGCCACCCCGTCGGCCCCGAGGAGCTGTACAGCACCCTGTTCGGCGCGGGCGCCGAGGGCGACGCCGACGCCGGCGGCGTGCTGAGCTATAACTACGTCTCCGGCGAGCACCAGACGGGCGTCCCCTCCGGCCGCCCCCCTGCTGGTGCGCGAGCAGGAGGCCCGCTTCACGCTCGAGAACTTCATGCGCTCCCAGCTCTACGGCGCCTTCGGGGCGCTCGCGGTGGGCATGGAGGCGCTGCTGAAGGACGAGGGCGTGCAGCTGGATGTCATGTACGCCCACGGCGGCATCTTCCGCACCGCAGGCATCGCCCAGCAGGTGCTCGCCGACGCGCTCGCCACGCCTGTCGCCGTCGGCGAATCCGCCGGCGAGGGCGGCGCGTGGGGCATGGCCCTGCTCGCCGCACACACCGCCCGCACCCGCGACGGTGCGCAGGACCCGCTCAGCAGCTTCCTGGCCGAGGAGATCTTCGCCTCCCAGGAGCTCAGCACCCTCTCCCCGAGGAGACCGGGATGGCCGGGCATGCGCAGTGGCTCTCCGGCTACCGCACCGGCCTGCAGGTCGAGCGCCTGGCCGGCGAGCTGCTCGACTGACCCTCCCCCGACTTCCACTCACCCGCGCCCTCCCAGGAGCCCCTATGACCCTCGTCCTCGCCACCCTGCCCGTCGACACCCAGGAGGCCGTCGCCGCCACGCGCGAGCGCGTCGCCGCCCTGCACGCCGAGCTGCCGCGCAACGACCTCGTGGTCTGGACCGCGGGGAACGTCTCCGAGCGGGTGCCCGCCACCGCCCCCGAGGTGCCGGGCCTGATGGTCATCAAGCCCTCGGGCGTCTCCTACGACGAGCTCACCGCGGAGTCGATGGTGGTGTGCACGCTCGACGGCGTGAAGATCGTCGACGGCACCCCCGACACGCTGACCCCCTCCTCGGACACCGCCGCCCACGCCTACGTGTACTCGCACATGCCCGAGGTGGGCGGGGTGGTCCACACCCACTCGACCTACGCCACCGCCTGGGCCGCCCGCGGCCAGGAGATCCCCTGCGTGCTGACGATGATGGCCGACGAGTTCGGCGGCCCGGTCCCCGTCGGTCCCTTCGCCGTGATCGGCGACGACTCGATCGGCCGCGGCATCGTCGAGACCCTCGAGGGGCATCGCAGCCCGGCCGTGCTGATGCAGAACCACGGCCCCTTCACCATCGGCCGGGACGGCCGCGCCGCCGTGAAGGCCGCCGTGATGGTCGAGGAGGTCGCGCGCACCGTGCACATCTCCCGCCAGCTCGGAGACCCGCTGCCCATCGAGCAGCGCCTGATCGACTCGCTCTACGACCGCTACCAGAACGTCTACGGCCAGCGCTGACGCCGGCTCCGCCCCCCAACTCCCCTTAACGACGAGGACACCACCATGCAGAACCCCTTCGAAGCCCGCGAGATCTGGTTCCTGACCGGCAGCCAGGGCCTGTACGGCCCCGAGACCCTCGACCAGGTCGCCGAGCAGTCCCGCGTGATCGCCGAGACTCTCGACGCCGGGTCCTCGATCCCGGTGAAGATCGTCTGGAAGCCGGTGCTCACCGACCGGGACGCGATCCGCGAGATGGCCCTGGCCGCGAACGCGGACCCTGCCTGCGTGGGCGTCATCGCCTGGATGCACACCTTCTCGCCGGCGAAGATGTGGATCCAGGGCCTGGATGCGCTGCGCACCCCGCTGCTGCACCTGCACACGCAGGCGAACGTCGAGCTGCCGTGGGCGACCATCGACATGGACTTCATGAACCTGAACCAGGCCGCGCACGGCGACCGCGAGTTCGGCTACATCGCCACCCGGCTCGGTGTGAATCGCAAGACCGTCGTGGGCCATGCGAGCGACGAGGGCGTGCAGGAGAAGGTGGGCCGCTGGGCCCGCGCCGCCACGGGCTGGGCCGAGATGCATTCCCTGAAGCTCGCCCGCTTCGGCGACAACATGCGGAACGTCGCCGTCACCGAGGGCGACAAGACCGAGGCGGAGCTGCGGCTCGGCGTCTCCGTGAACACGTGGGGCGTGAACGACCTGGTCGAGGTGGTCGACGCCGTCTCGGACGACGCGATCGACGCGCTGGTCGCGGAGTACGAAGAGCTGTACGAGGTGGTGCCCGAGCTGAAGCAGGGCGGGGAGCGCCACGAGTCGCTGCGCTACGGCGCCCGCCAGGAGATCGGCCTGCGCACCTTCCTCGACGAGGGCGGCTTCGGTGCGTTCACCACCAACTTCGAGGATCTCGGCGGGCTGCGTCAGCTGCCGGGCCTCGCCGTGCAGCGCCTGATGGCCGACGGCTACGGCTTCGGCGCCGAGGGCGACTGGAAGACCGCGATCCTGGTGCGGGTCGCGGCGGTGATGGGCCACGGCCTGCCCGGTGGCGCCTCTCTGATGGAGGACTACACCTACGAGCTCACCCCCGGCCGCGAGCAGATCCTCGGCGCCCACATGCTCGAGGTCTCCCCCTCGCTGACCACCGCGAAGCCCTCCCTCGAGATCCATCCCCTGGGCATCGGCGACCGCGAGGACCCGGTGCGCCTGAAGTTCACGGCCGATCCCGGCCCCGCCGTGGTGGTGGCCCTCTCCGACATGCGCGAGCGGTTCCGCCTGGTCGCCAACGTGGTGAAGGTGGTCGAACCCGCACAGGAGCTCCCTAAGCTGCCGGTGGCATGCGCCGTCTGGGAGCCCGCCCCCGACTTCGCAACCTCCGCCGAGTGCTGGCTGACCGCCGGCGCAGCCCACCACACGGTGATGACGACCGCCGTGGGCCTCGAGGTCTGGGAGGATCTCGCGACCATCGGCGATCTCGAGCTCGCGATCATCGACGAGGACACCACGGTGCGCTCCTTCACCCAGGACCTGCGCACCAACCAGGTCTTCCACCGCCTCGCCCAGGGGTTCTGAGGGACGCCGGCACCATGACGGACGCCCTCGAGGTGCCCGGCCGCAGCTGGTCCGGGACCGTGAACTACGGGCCCGGACCACTGCATGCCCCGACCACGGTCGCGGAGCTGCGCGCTCTGGTGGGCCGCAGCCCACGGATCCGCGCGCTCGGCACGCGGCACTCGTTCTCACAGGTCGCGGCGAGCGACGGGCCGCTGGTGACCCTGTCGAAGATGCCAGCGGACCTCGATTTCGACACCCCGGCGCGCACCGCGCGGGTCGCGGCCGGGGTGCGGTACGGGAGCTGGCGCTCGCGGCGGCCGAGCACGGCCTGGCGCTGTCGAACATGGGCTCCCTCCCCCACATCTCGGTGGGTGGGGCGAGCGCGACCGGCACCCACGGCTCGGGGATGGTCACCGTTCGCTGGCTTCCGCGGTGCGGGCGATCGAGCTGGTCACTGCCGGCGGTGACCTGATCTCGCTGTCCCGTGACGCGGATCCGGAGATCTTCGACGGGGCGGTGCTCGCGCTCGGCACGCTCGGCATCGTCACCCATCTGACGCTCGATCTGATCCCCGCCGCACCGATGCGCCAGAGCGTCCACCTCGACTTCCCCGCCGAACGCATGGGCGGCGAGGACCTGCTGGCCATGCTCGCGGGCGGGAGCAGCGTGAGCCTGTTCCACCACTGGGACGGGCGGATCGACCAGGCCTGGGTGAAGCAGGTCGTCGGCGTGAACGAGGAGCTGCCGGAGACCTGGCTGGGCGGGCGGCGTGCCCGTCGGCCAGTGCATCCGCTGCCCGGGATGCCGGCGGACTTCTGCACCGACCAGAGCGGTGAGCCCGGTCCCCCGCATGAGCGCCTGCCGCACTTCCGGCTCGAGTTCACCCCGAGCAGCGGCGAGGAGATCCAGTCGGAGTACTTCGTCGCGCGGGAGGACCTGGCCGCGACGCTGGCCACGGTGAGCGAGCTCGGCGAGCGGATCCGCCCGCTGCTGCACGCCTCGGAGGTGCGGACCGTCGCCGCCGACGAGCTGTGGCTCTCCCCGCGCACGGCCGCGACAGCGCCTGCGTGCACTTCACCTGGAAGCAGCTCCCAGCGCAGGTCGAGGCGCTGCTGCCCGAGATCGAGGAGCGCCTGGCTCCGTTCACGCCCCGGCCGCACTGGGGGAAGGTCTTCACCCTCGCACCGGGACAGGTGCGCGCGCAGTACCCGCGGCTGGGCGACTTCCTGACCCTGCGCGAGCAGCTGGATCCGCGTCGCACCTTCAGCAACGCCTACGTCGACCGACTGCTCGGAGAGTGACCCCATGACCGCTGCCGCTCGCCCGCCGATGGGCTGGAACTCCTGGGACAGCTACGGCACCACCGTCACCGAGGCGGAGGTGCTGGCCAATGCCCGCTTCCTCGCGGAGCACCTGGCGCCCTACGGCTGGGACACGGTGGTGGTCGACATCGACTGGTCGGACCCCTCGGCCCGCTCTCATGGCTACAACGTCGGCGCCCCGCTGGTGATGGACGAGCACGGCCGGCTGCTGCCGGACCCGGGCCGCTTCCCGAGCGCCGCGGACGGGGCCGGTTTCGGGCCGCTCGCGGAGCAGGTCCATGCGCTCGGCCTGCGCCTGGGGATCCACGTGATGCGGGGGATCCCGCGCCGCGCCGTCGAGGCGGATGCCCCGGTCCTCGGCACCGACCTGCGCGCCTCGGACATCGCCGACCCCACCAACTCCTGCGAGTGGAACCCGCACATGGTGGGCATCGACCACTCCGTGCCCGGAGCTCACGCCTACTACGACTCGGTGCTCGCGCTGTACGCGGGATGGGGCGTGGACTTCCTCAAGGTCGACGACATGCTGTGGCCGTACCAGGCCGCCGAGATCGAGGCGTTCTCCGCGGCGATCGAGGGCTGCGGGCGGCCGGTGCGGCTGAGCCTCTCCCCGGGACGGGACCTGTCGCTGACCCGCCTTCCGCACCTGCGCGAGCACGCCACCATGTGGCGGATCTGCGATGATCTGTGGGACCAGTGGGAGGACATCGAGGCGAACTTCGCCCGCTTCGCCCGCTGGGCCCCGCATGCCGGTCCCGAGGGCTGGGCCGACGGCGACATGCTGCCGCTGGGCCGGATCGGGATCCGTGCCGAGCGTGGCGAACCCCGCGATGACCTGCTCACCCCGGACGAGCGCCGCACCCTGATGACGCTGTGGGTGATCGCGCGCTCCCCGCTGATGGTGGGCGGGGACCTGCCCAGCTCCGATCCGGCGACGATCGCGCTGCTGTCGAATGCCGACGTGCTCGCGGTGCACCGCGAGGGGCACGGCGCGCGCGAGGTATTCCGGGAGGATCCGCTGATCCTGTGGACCGCCGGAGGGCCCCGCGGCGAGCGCTATGTCGCCGCCTTCAACACCGGCGAGGACGAGCTCGCGGTCTCCCTCGACAGTCAGGACGTGGGCCTGCCCGCAATGCTCGAGGGTGAGGTGCGGGAGCTGTGGTCGGGCGAGATCGTGCCGGCACGTGCGGTGAGCGTGCAGTCCGACGAGGCACGCGGCGTCGCCCCCGGCTCGACCGCGCTCGACGTGCGGATCCCCCACACGGGGCGGTGCTGCTGCGGTATCCGGCGGTGGGCTGAGCTCACATCGGCGCGTAGCGCGAGCGCAGCACCGAGTAGAGGCCGAAGAGCACGAGTCCGGCGCCGATGATCGCGAGCACCACGGAACCGGCGGGGAGATCGGCCATCGTCTTCAGCGCGCCGTCGAGCCCGGTCGCCTTCTCCGGATCCGCGCCGAGGCCGGCCCAGCCGAACAGCAGGCCCACGCCCACCAGGGCGATGCCCTTGGCGATGTAGCCGAGCACGCCGGTCACCACGATCGCGCGGGCCACCTCCTTGCCGCGGGGCACGCGCAGCTGGTCCTCGAAGCGTCGGCTCGCGCCGATGTACACGTGGGCGAAGCCGATCACGACGACCACCAGGCCCACCGCCACCACGGCGGCGCGCCCGCCGGCGCTGCCCATCAGCCCGGCGGTCATCGACGAGGTCTGCTCCCCCGAATCGCTGCCGGCACCGGCCGCGAAGCGCAGGGAGGTCACGGCCAGCGCCGCATAGACCACGGCCTTGCCGAGCGCCTTGACCACGTGCCACACCCGCTTCTTCGCCTCGCGGGAGGAGGCACGGGCGCCGAACCATGCCTCGGCCAGGTGCCACAGCGCCAGCGCGGCCATCGCGATCCCGCCGATCCACAGCAGGATGTTCCCGCCCCGGCGCCGAGGCGATCGCCTGCAGCGCACCGGACTGGTCCGCGTTCTCGGAGGAGCCGCCGAAGGCCATGCGCAGGGCGATCGCCCCGATCAGGGCGTGGACGATCCCGCTCATCACGAAGCCGCCACGGGCGACGGCCTGGAAGGCGGGATGCTCGGTGACGTCCTGTGCGGCATCCTCGACGGCCTCGGCGCCCTCACGTGCATTCCTGGCTGCTGACATGGGATCACTGTAGAGCGGCGGGCGGCCTCAGGAGCGGGTCGCTGCCACGACCGACCAGGCGGTCACGCGCGGGGGCGTCGTGCGTCCACCCGCACCAGCACCTCCGCGTCGTAGTTCTGCGAGGAGCGCATCTCGCCGCGGTACCAGGAGAGCACCTCACGCTCCGGGTCGCCGGGCACGGCGAT
Source organism: Brachybacterium sp. Z12 (assembly GCF_014400405.1). Classification (GTDB taxonomy): domain Bacteria; phylum Actinomycetota; class Actinomycetes; order Actinomycetales; family Dermabacteraceae; genus Brachybacterium. Next base: position 3,274,172 of record NZ_CP060496.1, read on the forward strand.
CGGGCGGAAGTTGCTCACGGCCGAGCCCTCGGTGACCGGGGTCCAGGTCCAGCTGCTCCCGGCATCGCGGGTGCGGCCGTGGAAGATCTCGTGGACGCTCAGCGCGGTGCCGTCGCGCGGATCGACCACGGTGGAGATCCACAGGGAGTCCGGGTCCGACGGGTCGATCGTGCCGAGGCCGGTGTAGTCCTCCTCGTGGGCGAGCAGCTGCGGGCCGGCGTGCGCGAGGTGGCGTACCTGCCATTCGCTCTGGCCCGGGGCGAGCACGGCCCACAGGAAGCGGTGGTCGATCGGTGCGGTCTCGCGGCGACTGGTGTCGGTGCCGAGGGTGTCGTCAGCCCGGGCGGTCATCAGCGCCACCAGCGTGCCGTCCGCGAAGCGTCGCAGGTCGGTGGTCCAGGCGTGGGTCATCGTGGCGCCGCCCCAGGTGGAGCCGCTGGCGAGCACGCAGGTGAGGTCCTCGGCCCGCGGCGCGGTCTGTGCGAGGCCGCGGCCCAGCTCGCCCACCGCGGTCCCGTCGGCCCGATGCAGGCGGCCGCCTGCGAGGTAGCCGTGCCAGATGGAGGTGGCGTAGTCGCGGGGATGGTGCTCGGTGATGACCAGGTCGATCCGGTCCTCGGCGCCGAGGTGGGTGCCGGAGGCGTAGCGGGCGTATCCGTTGACGTAGCCGACCTTCGCGCGGGTCAGCAGGCGTCCGCCGAACTCCCAGGTCTCGCCGTCGTCGTGGGAGACGAGATAGCAGGGGTCATCGTTGATGGCGCGCACGAAGCAGTGCAGCACGCCGTCCAGACGGTGCACGTTCTGGTAGGTGACGCCGCGCCCGCCGCCGAGGGTCCGCATCTGCTCCGGGGACTCGAACAGAGTGGTCCAGTCCAGCGCTCGCTCCTCGCCCCAGACAGTCGGGTCGGCGGTCTCGCTGACCCGCCAGCGGGTGAGGTCGTCGCTCTTGTGACGGCTGTAGACGGCGACCCAGCGCCCGTCGGCCCGGCGCCACAGCGCCGGGTTGTCGTGGTCATCGGATTCGAGGCTCTCATGGAGCACGACGGTGCGGGCGGAGCCCGGTTCACCGAGCCGGTCGAGGTCCACCACGTGCAGGTTCACGTCCCCTCCGCGCCGCTCGCCGTCGGCCCCGCCGGTGGAGGCGACTGCTCCGAGCAGCAGCGTGCCGGTCGCGGCGTCGACCAGGGCGCGCTCGTCCTGGAACCAGCACCAGCCGCCGTTGTGGCTGATCAGCGCGGTGCGGGCGGTGGTGGGGGCGGGTGAGACGGTGACCAGCTCACCGGCAGCGGCCTGCGATTCGGGGGTCTCGCGGGTGGTGGGGGCGGCGGGGATCCCGTCGGCCTCGCGCAGCGCGGCGAGCGCGCCCGCCGCCTCGGCGGCGAGGTCCTGCCAGTGGCATTCGATCGAGACGGCGCCGCGGTAGCCGCCCTCGCGCAGGGAGGCGAGGAAGGCGCGCAGCGGCCAGTCGCCCTGGCCGGGCGGCCGACGGTCGGTGTCGGCGATGTGGGCGTGGGCGACGCGTCCGGCGTGCTCGCGCACCACCTCGAGGCTCTCCTGCTCGGCCATGATGTGGAAGAGGTCGGCGACCACGCGCATGTCGCCGAGATCGTGCTCGTCGAGGAAGGCGATGGCTTCCGCGATGCTGTTGATCTGGTCGGTCTCCCCGCGGTGGAGCGGTTCGAGGATCGCCTCGAGGCCGTGCTCGGCGGCGAGGTCCCGGGCCAGGCGCACGGAGCGGGCGAGCTGGGCCCGCGCCGCGGCGGGGTCCACGCCCTCGGGGGTGGATCGTGCGGCGCCGCTGCCCAGCACGATCGTGGCGCCGGGGCGGGCACGCCGGGCCGCGGCGGTCATCACCAGGCGCAGGTGACCGGCGATGACGCCGGGGTCGGCGGCGGGGTCGGCGAGGCCGAGGCCAGCCGGCGCGATGACGGCGAAGGAGGGGCGCCGGCTGCCAGGCGTCGGTCAGCGGCGCCTCCTGCCAGGTCCCGTCGGCGTCCTGGACCAGGAGGTTGTGCAGGATGGTGGGCTCGACGTAGTCGGCGCCCGCGGCGTAGGCGGCGGCGGTGCCGGCGCGGTCGGTGAGGATCCCGTGCTCCACTGTCTCAGATCTCCTTCAGCAGGGCGGCCATGCGATCGCGGGAGTCGGCGGCCTGGGGCAGACCGATCTTGTTCAGGTGGCCGTGGGTGACGCCGCCGCGCACCTCGTACTCGACCTCGACCCCGGCCTCGGCGAGCTGCTCGGCGTAGCGGCGGGCGCTGGTGCGCAGGTCGTCGAACTCGTCGGACTCGATGTAGGTGCGGGGCAGCACGGACAGCTGCTCACGCGTGCCCAGGCCCGGGAAGTCGTGGGCGGTGGCGTCTTCGAGGGGCCCGCCGAGGTAGTTCTCGCTCATGCGGCGCATCTTCTGCGGGGTGAAACGCAGCATCTCGGGCAACTCGGCGAGCGCCGCGGCCTCCTCCTCGGTGGCCTCAGGGTTCAGCGGATGCGCGACCAGGTACATCAGCAGGGACAGCGCGGGGGCCCGTCCCTGCGCGGCCAGGCGCAGCGAGGCGGCCGCGGCGAGGTTCCCACCGGCGCTCGCCCCACCGAGCGCGAGGCGGTCCGGGTCGATGCCGAGCTGCTCGGCGTGGGCGCGGGTCCAGTCCACCGCGGCGATCACGTCATCGCACGGGATCGGTGCGCGCACTTCGAGGGCTGGATCGGTGCCGGGGAGCTGACGGGCGGGGCTGCCACCGGCCGGCTCGTCGCACAGCCGGTAGTCGACGGAGACGACCACGGCATCGGCCCGGCCGGCTACCCCGCGAGCGGTGTGGTCGCCCTCGGGCATGTCCAGGTCCCCGTGCTGGAAGGAGCCCCCGTGGCAGAAGACGAGCACGGCACGCGGACCGCTCGCCGGGGCGATCGGGGTGTAGACCCGCACCGGGACGGGGCCGTGCGGGCCCGGTGCCTCCCAGTCCTGGATGCGCAGGTCCCAGCGTTCGGGGCGGCCGTAGGGGGCGTTCCAGGCGGCCTCGTCCTGCGGGCTGAGCGGTCCGTGGGAGGTGGCGTCGGCGAGGGTGCGCAGGCGGCGCTCCATCTCGGCGGGGGCGGTGACGGTCATCGGGGGAAGGTCCTCTCGGGGCAGTGCCGGGGTCAGAGGTCGGTGAGGATCTCGGCCAGGCGGTCCATGGTCTGCGCGGCCTCGGGCAGTCCGATCCGGTTCAGATGGCCGTGGGCGACGCCCTCGCGCACCACGTACTCGACCGCGACGCCTGCCGCGGTGAGCTGCTCGGCGTACCGGCGCGCGCTGATGCGCAGATCGTCGAACTCATCCGATTCGATATACGTCCGGGGCAGCACGGACAGCTGCTCGGGCGTGCCCAGGCCCGGGAAGTCGTCGGTCGTGGCGTCAGCCAGCGGCCTGCCGAGGTAGTTCTCCGACATCAGGGTCATCGTGGACCGGTTGAACCGCATCATCTGGGGGACGCCCGCGAGCACCTCGGTCTCCTCCGCGGTGGGCTCGGGACTCACCGGATGCGCGACCGGGTACAGCAGCAGCGACGCCGCCGGGCTCTCACCCCGCTGGGCGAGGTGGAGCGTGGTCGCCGCGGCGAGGTTCCCGCCGGCGCTCGCCCCGCCGAGCGCGAGACGCTGTCCGTCGATCCCGAGCTCAGTCGCGTTCTGGCGCGTCCATCGCACCGCTGCGACCAGGTCCTGGAGAGGGATCGGGGCGCGCACCACGACCTCGGGGCCGGGGAGGCGGCGGGCACGACGACCGCCGAGCTCGGGCGGTTCGTCGCACAGCCGGTAGTCGACCGAGACGACGACCGCTCCCGCGCGGCCCGCGACGCCGCGGGCGACCGCGTCGGCCTCGGGCATGTCGAGGTCCCCGTGCATGAAGCCTCCGCCGTGGCACCACACCAGGACCGGCCGTGCAGCGGTCGCGGGGGCGGCCGGGGTGTAGACCCGCACGGGCACCGGCCCGTATGGGCCTGGGACCTCGCGGTCCTCGATGCGCAGGTCCCACTGCTCGTGCGGGCCGTACGGGGCGTCCCAGGCCGCGAGCGCGGCGGGATCGACCTCGTCCCAGGTGGCGGCGCCGCGCAGGGCGGGCAGGCGATCGCGCATGGGGACGGCGGGCTGGGGTGTGTCCGAGATGGCGGGCACGGGGTCTCCTGCGGGTCGGGACGAGAGGTGATCCGAGAAGGATGCGACAGCACAAGCCGCACGGCAAGCGCTGTCCGCCATGTGTGGACGCTCAGGGCAGGTGGAAGTACTGCGGCAGCACCTGCTTCTCCCCGCCGCCGGGGGCGAAGTACTCCCCATCGCCGCCTCCCAGCGCGGGGAGATCGCGGCGCGGCCCATCGCCTCCTGCGCGGCGTCGACGTCGTCGGCCTCGAAGTAGCCCACGACCATGCCGTCCTCCGCCCGCAGGAACAGCGAGTAGTTGCGCCAGCCGGCATCCGTCAGCGCAGTGCGCATCTCTTCCCAGACGTCCTGATGGGCGGCGACGTACTCGGTGAGCTTCTCCGGGCGCACGTGCAGCAGGAAGCAGCAGCGGTGAGGGCTGCGGGCGGGGCTGGTGGCGAGCAGTGCGGCCAGGTCTGGGGCGGGCTCTGCCGCACCTGTGCTGGAACCGTTCACGGGACCTTGTGCATTCGTGTCATGCGCGGACATACCCATACGACTTCCTCCAAAAAAGGCGTTGACAGTGTCAGAGACCGCGCGACGGGCGACGGCCCGGGCGCGAGATCGGCCAGCTGGACATGCAGACGCTCCTCGACCGCCTTCACGGCGTGGAACCTGGCTCGATGCCACCACCACACATCCGGCAAGGGAGGGCTCCCTCTCAGGCCTGCACCCGCTCGCCGTAGCGCTCGACCTCGATCTCCTCGAGGGTCTTCCCGCGCGTGTTCGGCGCGCCGACAACCCCGATGACGAGAGAGGCGAGCAGCAGCGCGATCATGATCATGCCGACTGCCGGCACGCCCTGCGAGGCCAGAAGGACGGGGAAGAAGTAGCTGAGCAAGCCCACGGCGATGCGGGCGACGAAGAACAGCACGCCCTGCGCGCTCGCTCGGTATGCGGTCGCGAACATCTCGGCCGTCCACAGGGCGTAGAAGGCCTGCGCGCCGATGCCAGCCGAAATGCCCCAGAGGACCGCGAAGAGGATGAGCAGGGGTGTGGTGACGTGCGCGAACACCAGGAGCATCCACGCGACGATGCCCAGCCCGGCGCCGATCCCGTAGAGCAATCGTCGGTCGACCTTGTCGCCGAGCAGCATGAAGCCGAGATAGGTGGCGACCACGGTCATGGTCCACAGCAGCACCTGCAGGAGGTTCTGGTGCGCGGGGTCAGCGACGCCTGCGGTCTCGTAGACGCGCGGCATGAAGATGCCCATCTGTCCGGCGACCGTGTTCCACAGGGCGTAGACGCCGACCAGGAAGAGGAGGGCCGTGATGTTCTTCGGATGCGAGAGGAGCTCGCGCAGCCCGCGGTGCTTCACGCTGCGGCCCGCGGCGACCGCCTCGTCGCGCTCCTTCTTCTGCGCGGTCCAGATATCGGATTCAGCGAGTCCGCGGCGCACCCACCAGGTGATCAAGGCGATCACGAACAGGTGCACGAAGATGATGCGGGAGCCGAACAGGCCCAGCGGCACGAGCGCAGTGGCGAGTGCGAAGACGATGGCCGGCCCGAGCGACCAGGCGAGCTGCGCGGTGCCGACATGGCGAGCGCGCCTCTTGTGCGGTGCCTGCTCAGCGATGTACGTCCAGGCGACGGGCACGCCGGCGCCGACGGCGATGCCGGTGAGGATGACGCCCAGCACGAGCATCCACGCCTGCACCGCGCAGATGACGAACAGTGTGCCGACCATGTACAGGATCAGGTCGTAGGTGTAGATGAACTTGCGGCCGTAGCGGTCGCCGAGGGGCCCACCGATCAGCGCACCGATTCCTGCACCGAAGGCGTTGGCCGAGAGCGCCGCGACAAGGCCCACGATCCAGTTCGAGAAGCCGAAGTACTCCTGCCAGAACGTGAGGCTGGTGGCCAGCGCAATGATGGATCCGGCCTCGATGTAGTTGGACATCGAGACCGCGATCGTGGCTTTCCAGCCGCGCACCGCGGCGCCGGCGGCTCGGCGGAGTTGCGCCCTCCCTGTGCGGAGGCGATGGGCCCTCCCGGCGCCTCGCCGCTCTGGGCGCGGTGATCTGGGGACATCATGACGGTGGCCTCCCTGGTGCCGACTTGCTGGCGTCGTTGCCGCGGCCGATGGACACCATCAGCCGCTGCGCATTCCCTTGTCGGGAGCGCGGCGACGATGCTACTCTCGAACTTGAGTCGTTTCAACCACCGATGTTCCGACCGCAGCCGTCTCTGGCCCGCCCGGATCCCTGCCCTCATCGCTGAGGAGCAGGACCGTGCGGGGCATGTTCTCCGAGGAGCCCGCCACCGTGACCACACCCACCGCCTTCCCCGCCGACGTCGCCCGCGACCTCACCGACTTCACGATCGAGGTGCCCAGCTGGGGCTACGGCAACTCCGGCACCCGCTTCAAGGTGTTCGGCACCCCGGCACGCCGCGCGACCCTTCGAGAAGATCGCGGACGCCGCCCAGACCAACGCCTTCACGGGCTCCGCGCCGCGGGTCTCCTTGCACTACCCCTGGGACAAGGTCGAGGACTTCGGGCAGCTGAAGAAGTTCGCCGACGAGCAGGGCGTGCGCATCGGCATGATCAACTCCAACACCTTCCAGGACGAGGAGTACAAGTTCGGCTCCCTCACCAACGGGGACAAGACCATCCGCCGGCGCGCGATCGACCATCACCTCGAGTGCATCGACGTCATGCGCGCCACCGGCTCGAAGGAGATGAAGATCTGGCTGGCCGACGGCACCAACTACGCCGGCCAGGACTCGATCCGCGCCCGCCAGGACCGCCTGGCCGAATCGCTGCAGGAGATCTACCAGGGCCTCGGGGACGACGAGCGCCTGGTGCTCGAGTACAAGTTCTTCGAGCCGGCGTTCTACCACACCGACGTCCCGGACTGGGGCACGAGCCTGCTGCACTGCCTCGCCCTCGGCGAGAAGGCGCTGGTCGTCCTTGACACAGGCCACCATGCCCCCGGTACGAACATCGAGTTCATCGTCGCCCAGCTGCTGCGCCAGAACCGGCTCGGCGCCTTCGACTTCAACTCCCGCAACTACGCCGACGACGACCTGATCGTCGGCTCTGCGGATCCGTTCCAGCTGTTCCGCATCCTGTTCGAAATCGTGCAGCAGGGTGCGCACCGGCCCGAGGCGGGCGTGAACTTCATGCTCGATCAGTGCCACTACCTCGAGTCCAAGATCCAGGCCCAGATCCGTTCCGTGCTGAACGTGCAGGAGACCCTCGCGAAGACCCTGCTGGTGGATCGTGAGGCCCTCGCCGATGCGCAGGAGCGCAACGACGTCATGGAGGCCAACGCGATTCTGATGGACGCGTTCTGGACCGACGTGCGCCCGGCCCTGGCCGCGCTGCGCGAAGAGCGGGGCCTGCCCGCCGATCCCTTCGCCGCGTTCCGTGCCAGCGGCTACGAGGAGAAGGTCGCCGCCGAGCGCGTCGGCGGCAACCAGGCCGGCTGGGGCGCCTGAGCGCTCCCCGTCGGCGCGCCTCTCGCGCCGCGTTTTCGACAACTGCCTGAACCATCTCGTGATCTCCCGAAGGAGTCCTCTCGCCATGACCACTGCCCGCGAGACGATCGACGCTCTGATCGCCCGTTCCAACGAGCTCGGCGCCGACCCGGCGAACACCAACTACGCCGGCGGCAACACCTCCGCCAAGGGCTCCGCGACCGATCCGGTCACCGGCGAGGAAACCGAGCTGCTGTGGGTCAAGGGCTCGGGCGGCGACCTCGGCACCCTCGAGGAGAAGGGCCTCGCAGTGCTGCGCCTGGACCGCGTGCGGGCTCTGAAGGAGGTCTACCCCGGGGTGGACCGCGAGGACGAGATGGTCGCAGCCTTCGACTACTGCCTGCATGGCAAGGGCGGGGCCGCACCGTCGATCGACACCGCGATGCACGCCCTGGTCGACGCCGCGCACGTGGACCATCTGCACCCCGATGCGGGGATCGCTCTCGCGACCGCGGCCGACGGCGAGCGCCTGACCCGCGAATGCTTCGGCGAGACGGTGGTGTGGGTGCCGTGGCGCCGTCCCGGCTTCCAGCTGGGCCTCGACATTTCTGCGATCAAGGAGGAGAACCCGGCCGCGATCGGCTGCATCCTCGGCGGGCACGGCATCACCGCGTGGGGCGAGACCTCCGAGCAGGCGCAGGAGAACTCGCTGCGGATCATCCGCGAGGCCACGGAGTTCCTCGAGCGCACCGGATCGTCCGAGCCGTTCGGGGCGCATGATGCCGCCCGCGCTGCACTGCCCGAGGCGGAGCGCCGGGCGAAGGCGTCGGCCCTGTTCCCGCTCGTGCGGGGGCTGGCCTCGACCGACGCCCCGATGGTCGGGCACTGGACCGACACCGAGGCGGTCCACGAGTTCCTCGCCAGTGAAAAGCTCGCACCGCTGGCCGAGCTGGGTACGTCGTGCCCCGACCACTTCCTGCGCACCAAGGTGAAGCCGCTCGTGCTGGACCTTCCTTCCGACGCGAGCCTCGAGGACTCGGTGGCACGGCTCAAGGAGCTGCACGAGGCGTACCGCGCCGACTACACCGCCTACTACGAGCGTCACGCCGAGGCGGACTCCCCGCGATCCGCGGCGCCGATCCGGCGATCGTGCTGATCCCGGGCGTGGGCATGTTCTCCTTCGGCGCGGACAAGCAGACCGCGCGAGTGGCCGGCGAGTTCTACGTCAACGCCATCAACGTGATGCGCGGCGCGGAGTCGATCTCGACCTACTCCCCGATCGACGAGTCGGAGAAGTTCCGCATCGAGTACTGGGCCCTCGAAGAGGCGAAGCTGCAGCGCAAGCCCGCACCCAAGCCGCTCGCGACCCGGGTCGCGCTCGTCACCGGCGGCGGCTCCGGGATCGGGAAGGCGACCGCCGAGCGGCTCGTCGCCGAGGGCGCCTGCGTGGTCATCGCCGATCTGAACCTCGAGAACGCCGAGCAGGTCGCCGAGGAGCTGGGCGGACCCGACAAGGCGGTGGCGCTGCGCGCCGACGTCTCCGACGAGGCGGCCGTGGTGCAGGCCGTCGCCGAGGCGGTCCTCGCCTTCGGCGGGCTCGACCTGATCGTCAACAACGCTGGCCTGTCGCTGTCCAAGCCGCTGCTGGAGACCACCGCGAAGGACTGGGACCTGCAGCACGATGTGATGGCGCGGGGCTCGTTCCTGGTCTCCCGCGAGACGGCCCGGGTGATGATCGACCAGGCCATGGGCGGGGACATCATCTACATCTCTTCGAAGAACTCCGTGTTCGCCGGGCCCAACAACATCGCCTACTCGGCGACCAAGGCCGATCAGGCCCACCAGGTGCGGCTGCTCGCAGCGGAGCTCGGCGGCCACCAGATCCGCGTCAACGGCATCAACCCCGACGGGGTGGTGCGCGGCTCCGGCATCTTCGCCGGCGGCTGGGGTGCCTCCCGCGCGAAGGTGTACGGGGTCGAGGAGGAGAACCTCGGCGAGTTCTACGCCCAGCGCACCCTGCTCAAGCGCGAGGTGCTGCCCGCGAATGTCGCCAGCGCCGTCTTCGCGATCACCGCGGGGGACCTCTCGCACACCACCGGCCTGCACATCCCGGTCGACGCCGGGGTCGCGGCCGCGTTCCTACGATGAGCGGGGCGCAGGCAGCCCGCGGCCCGCTGGCCGTCGCCGCGGTGGACCTCGGGGCGACGTCGGGCCGGGTGATGCTGGGCATCCTCGCGGACGGCCGCGTCGAGCTGATCGCGGCGCACCGCTTCGAGAACCGGCTGCGGGACGAGGACGGCCAGCTGAGCTGGGACATCCACGCCCTGTGGGCGGAGGTGAAGCAGGGGCTGCGAGCCGCGCACGCAGGGGCTGTCGAACGCGGCCTGGACGGCCTCGCCTCGATCGGGATCGACTCCTGGGCGGTGGACTACGGCCTGGTGGGCCCAGACACCGTCGCGGCCGACGGGACTCCCGTCCCCGGCAGCGGCGAGGTCCTCGGCGAAGTGGTCGCCTACCGCGATCACCGCACGGACGGCGTCGCGGACTCCTTCGCGGAGCAGGTGCCGCGCGAGCGCCAGTACGCGCTCACCGGCATCGCCCAGCAGCCCTTCAACACCCTCTACCAGCTGGTGGCCGACGACCGCCCGGCGACGCTGCCCCCGGCTCGACGCTGCTGATGGTCCCTGACCTCCTCGGCTACCTGCTCACCGGGCAGCGGCGCACCGAGCGCACGAACGCTTCGAGCACCGGGATGCTCGCTGTGGGCGGGCAGGGATGGTCCGAGGAGCTCCTGACCGCTGCCGGTGTGGACCCGGACCTCCTGGCCCCGCTGATCTCCCCGGCGAGCGCCTGGGCACGGTGCTGCCGGAGCTCGCGGCCGAGCTCGGAATCGGCCAGGTGCGGGTGACCGCCGTCGGCTCCCACGACACCGCCGCCTCGGCAGTGCTCGCCGTGCCCGCCGCGGAGGACGCGCACCCCGTCGCCTTCATCTCCTCGGGCACGTGGTCCCTGATCGGGCTCGAGCTGAGCGCACCGGTCAGCACCCCGGCCGCGCACGAGGCCGGATTCACGAATGAGGGCGGAGTCGACGGCACCACCCGCTTCCTCAAGAACGTGGCCGGGATGTGGCTGGTCAGCGAGTCGATCCGGCAGTGGGAGGAGGAGGGCGCCCGGGTGGACCTCGGCGATCTGCTGGCCGCCGCGGCCGTGATGCCCGCCCATCGCTTCCGCATCGATCCCACCGATCCGGCTTTCCTCGCCCCCGGCCGGATGGCGGACCGGGTGATGCTCGCCGCCCGCCCCCTCGAAGGGGAGGACGAGCACCCCCGCACGCCCGCGCAGCTGGTGCGCTGCATCCTCGAATCCCTCGCCGAGACCTACCGGGAGGAGCTGCACACCGCCTGCCGCCTCACCCGGATGCCGCTGCCGGAGCAGCTGCACGTGGTGGGCGGCGGGAGCCGCAACGCCCTGCTGAACCAGCTCACCGCCGACGCCCTCGGCATCGACGTGGTCGCGGGCCCGATGGAGGCCACCGCGCTGGGGAACGTCGCCCTGCAGGCCCGCACGCTCGGCGCGGTCCCCGGTGGACACGGCTCGCTGCGCGAGCTGGTGCGGGCGAGCATGGAGCTGGAGCGGTTCAGCCCGTCGATCCCCGCCCGTTGATCTGTCGTACGTTCCAGGATCATCACGCCATACGGCCTAGTGCCACGTCGCGCCTATCGAAAGCAGACGACCCATGAGAAGACAGCTCCCCCAGCCCCGCGAACTGCTCGAGCTGATGAAGTTCAAGGCCCCCGATCTCAACGCCCGTCGGCGCCGGCTCGACGCCGCGCTGACCATCGAGGATCTGCGGGCGATCGCGAAGCGTCGCACCCCTCGGGCCGCCTTCGACTACACCGACGGCGCCGCGGAATCGGAGCTTTCGCTCAGCCGTGCCCGGCAGGCATTCGCCGATGTGCAGTTCAACCCCGCAGTGCTGCGGGATGTCTCCGAGGTCGACACGTCGCGGCAGGTGCTCGGCGGCCCCAGCGCGATGCCCTTCGCGATCGCGCCGACGGGCTTCACCCGCCTGATGCAGACCGAGGGCGAGACCGCCGGAGCGGGCGCCGCCCAGGCCGCGGGAATCCCTTTCACGCTGTCGACGCTGGGCACCACCTCGATCGAGGACGTCGCCGCCGCCGCACCCCACGGCCGGAAGTGGTTCCAGCTGTACGTGATGCGTAAGCGGGAGGTCTCCTACGACTTGGTGGAGCGCGCCGCACGGGCAGGCTTCGACACCCTGCAGTTCACCGTGGACACCCCGGTGGCCGGAGCACGGCTCCGCGACACCCGCAACGGCTTCTCGATCCCGCCGCAGCTGACGGCCCGCACCGTGCTGGACGCGCTCCCGCGCCCCTGGTGGTGGGTCGACTTCCTGACCACCCCCACGCTCGAGTTCGCCTCGCTCTCCTCGACCGGCGGCACCGTGGGCGAGCTGCTGGACTCCGCGATGGATCCGACCATCACCTACGAGGACCTCGAAATCATCCGCGGCCTGTGGCCTGGGAAGCTCGTGGTCAAGGGGGTCCAGACCCTCGAGGACGCGAAGACGTTCACCGACCTGGGCGTGGACGGGATCATCATGTCCAACCACGGCGGGCGGCAGCTCGATCGCGCCCCGGTCCCCTTCCACCTGCTGCCGGAGGTCGCCCGCGAGATCGGCGCCGACACCGAGATCGGCATCGACACCGGCATCATGCACGGCGCGGACATCGTGGCAGCCGTGGCGCTCGGCGCACGGTTCACCCTGATCGGTCGGGCCTATCTGTACGGGCTCATGGCCGGCGGCCGGCAGGGCGTGGACCGCACCATCGCGATCCTCTCCGAGCAGATCGTGCGCACCATGAAGTTGCTGGGCGCGCACTCCCTCGACGAGCTGGAGCCGAAGCACGTCACGCAGCTGCACCGGCTGATGCCCATGCATCGCACGACGGAGCAGAGCTCCCCGCTCTGATCCGGTGACCGTGGGGCGGCGCCCCTCAGCCCGTCGTCGACTCCCGCTCCACCAGCGTCGGCGTGAAGCTGACGTGCCGCGGCGGGGCGGTGCCGTCGGCGATCTCCTCCTCGAGCAGCGCGAGGGCGGTGCGACCCATCAGATCCGCGGGCTGGGACACGGAGGTCAGCGGCACCACGGTGGAGCGGGCGAAGGCGATGTCGTCGTAGCCCACCAGCGCGATCTCCTCCGGCACCGCGACCTGGTGGCGGAAGGCGAAAGCCTGCAGCACGCCGACCGCGAGCAGATCGTTCACGCAGAACACGGCGTCGGGACGCTCCGCGGCACTGCGTGCCACCACCGCCTCGCCCACGGTGCGCCCGGCGAGCACGGTGAGGTCCGCGGCCTCGAGCACCTCCAGCTCGATGCCGGCCGCCTCGGCGGCGCGCCTCGCTCCGCGCAGACGGTCGGCGACCTGGCGCAGGTCCTGGCGGGCGGCGACCACGCCGATACGCCGTCGCCCCAGCCCGGCCAGATGCTGCACGGCGATCTCGCCGCCGGCGATGCCGTCGACGCTCACCGAGGAGCCGCGCGCATCGGGCTCGCTCTCGACCAGCACCACCGGCGTGCCGCGACCGCGGATCGACTCGACGATCCCCGCGCTGCGCCCGGTGGAGGCCAGCAGGATCCCCCGCACCCGCTGCTCCTCGAACAGGGAGAGGTACAGCCGTTCACGCTGCTCCCGGTTGCCGGTGCTGCCGGCGATCACCATCAGCTGTGAATCCTCAGCCGCGGATTCGATCCCGCCCACGAGCTGGGTGTAGAAGGGGTTCCCGGAATCCAGCACGATCGCGCCGACGGTGCTCGAGCGGCCCATCTTCAGCTGCCGGGCGGCGTCGTTACGCACGTACCCGAGCTCCGCGATCGCCGCCTCGACCCGTTCGCGACGATCCGGGGAGACGATGTCGGGGCGGTTCAGGACGTTGGAGACGGTGCCGACGGAAACCCCGGCATGCCGCGCCACGTCCTTCATGCCCACAGTGCCGGTTGCGGCCATACCCGGTTCTCCTCGACTCGTCGTGATCCGGCCCTGGAAGATCGCCGCAGGCCGCTGCCTGGCAATTTTATCGCGACTGGTCCGCCGGCCGGGCCGGCTCACGAGAAGGTCACGGACCGCGCCCCCGCGCAGCGGACGACCTATGCTCTCGCTCAGGGGAACCGTGCAAGTTGGCAGGGCGTCTCGGGACCTCCTTTTCGAGCGACGGCACCTGGAGGCCATGATGAGCACCGATCCACGACCCATCGATCACGAGGCGGGGACCACGAGCGAGGCGGCGGGGGCCCCGGGCGGAGACCCCGCAGCGGAGCCCACCCACCGCGCTGACGCGCCCCCGGCGGCCGCTGTGCGCATGAGGGGCTCCGGCCTCGTCGCACGCCTGCTCACCGTCGTCTATGCACTGATCGTCACCCCGATCGCGACGGGCCTGCTCTCCTATGGCGGCTCCGGCTGGCTGCAGTACTTCATGAACCCGCAGATTCATGGACTCCTCTCCCGTCGAGCTCCTGGGCACGCCGATGGGGTCGCGGATCCTCCTCGGGGTGGGTCTGGGGCTGCTGTTGCTGGCGAGCGTCGTCGCGACCGGCATCGCGAGCTCGGCGGGACTCCTCGCCGTCGGGGTGCTGGGCCTGGTCAGCATCGTGCTTTCCATCGTCCCGGCGCTCATGCTCGAGGTGTACATGACCGCCGCGGAGGTCATCCCGCCCCAGTTCCTCGACGGGATGGTCTACGGGCTCCCGCTGATCCTGCACCCGCTGATGGGCGGGCTCGGGCTGGGGCTGCTGGTCGCCCGTCGGCGTCCCGACCCGCATGTCGCCGCGTCGGTCGCCGGGCTGGTCGTCGTCCCGCTGATGCTGCTGCTCGGAGCGGGGCTGCTCTTCCGCGGTGTCGCCGAAGGTGCTGCCTTCGCCATGAGGATGTTCCGGCTCGACGTCCAGCCGATGGTCGTGGTGCTCGTGCTCGCCGGGGCGCTGGTGGCTCTGGGTGGCGCGGCCTCGCGCTGGTCGCCGTACGCGTTGATCGTGCCGGCCCTCGTCACGCTCGTCGCCTCGCTCGCGATGATGTCGTCTGACGTGCTCTCGCTGATCTCGGGTCTGTGGAACAGCCCGACGGCGAGCAGCGCGGTGTCGTTCCTGCTCGTCGGCGGCGGTCTCGCCGCCGCCGTGGTGATGCTGGTGCACACCGTCGTGCTGGCGATCGTGCGCCATCGCGCCCGACGACAGGCACGCGCCCTCGCCGGCTGAGGGGACCGGCCCGTGCGCGGCCCGCGGCCGGGCGAGATCTTTAGACGGTCCCCTGCGGTCTCGAGACCGGCTCAGGCGGCCGGCGGGGTCCAGCGGTGCACGGCGTCCTCGCGGGCCCAGCTCACGCCGAGCTCGCTGAAGGGCCGGCCCACCTCGAGCGCTTCCTGCAGGGTGTCCTCGATGTGATCGACGACGGGATGCGCGGCCGCGCCCTCCCCCACCCAGGTCACGCCGGTCTCGATCGGCAGCGGGTCGGGCACGGACTGGATCGCCTCGAGCACCGCGCTGAACACCCCGGTCGCAGCCAGCGGGGACAGCAGCGCCACCTCGCGGTCGCGCACATGATCGATCAGGTTCTCCATCAGGTCCATGCGCTCGTGGGTCAGCTCCTCGACGGTCCCGTCGGCCAAGGTCCGCACCGAGCGGTCCTCGGTGTAGAACAGCCGGTGCGAGCCGCCGGGGCCGCTGATCTCGACCCAGGGGCTGGGCTGCGCGGGCGCGGTGGTGGTCAGGGCGCACACCACCGCGGAACCCGCGGCGACGGGGTCGATGCGCAGGAAGGTGGTGTCGTCGGCCTGGATGTCGTGGGCGCGGCGCAGCTCGGTGGTGACCTCCGCGACGTCCGCGATCTCATCGATCCCGGCGATCGCGAGCCCGGCGTGCACGGCATGGGCCAGGGGGTTCGTGGCGACCCCGTCGGCGACCCGTCGACCGTCGGCCAGGCGCCGCTTCCCCGCCCAGGCGGAGCGGGCGTAGTAGGCGCGGTCGCGCTGCCACGCGCCGTGCACGTGCACGGCGGTGACGGTGCCCAGGGCGCCGCCGGCGACCTCGCGGCGCAGCGTATCCACGCCGGCACCGCCGCGGGCCTGGAAGCCCACCTGCACCGAGCGTCCCGCATCCTTTGCCGCTGCGAGCAGGGTCCAATGCTCCTCGAGCGCCGGCACGGGCGGCTTCTCGAGGTACACGTCGAGCCCGGCGGCGAGCGCCTCGGTCGCGAGCGGCACATGGGTGTCGATCGGAGTGGCGATGATGACGATCTCAGGCCGGTCCGGACCGCTCAGAGCATCCAGCAGCTCGCCGAGCGAGCGGTGGTGCATCGTCTGCAGCTCGGCAGGCGGCTCGGCCACGTCCACCACGCCGACCAGCCGCGCGACCCCCTCCTCCTCGAGCCGCGCGAGGTTGCGCAGGTGCGAGGTGCCGAAGCCGCGCGTGCCGATCAGCGCTACCCGGGCAGGGACAGCGGCATCGGGAGCGGGAGCGCTCATACCTGCTCCCGCCCGAGATCGATGCCCAGCGCGGCGTCCACCTCGACTGGCGCCCCGGTCTCGAGGGAGAGGTTGCCGCAGATGCCGACCGCGATCGAACGGATTCCGTCGAGGTGGTCGGAGGGGCGTCCCAGCTCGTCCTCGACCGGGCCGACGAACACGTCGCTCAGCAGCAGCGCGTCGCCGCCGCCGTGACCGCCGACGCCCTCGGGGATCTCCACCTCCCGGGCCGGCTCGAAGTGCTTCTGGACCACGAGGCGCTCACCGCGCTCGCGCGCCCCGGTCTCCGCAGTGGTGACCGCGACGGCGCTGGGGTCGACGTGAGATCGACCGTCCTCTCCCTGCGGCACCACCTCGGCCCGCTCGACGACCTCGAGCTCGGCCCGGCCGGCGGTCCCGTTGACCGCGACCTGGTATCCCTCCCACGGGCTGTGGGCGTTCAGGGCGTAGGTGAGCACGGCGCCGCGTCGGTAGTCCACGAGCGCGGTGAGGTTGTCCTCGGTGGTGATCCCGTCGGCGAAGACGGACTGGTCGCGCCGGTAGCCGTCGTGCTCCTCGGCCTTGAGGTAGAGCGCCTCGAGGCGTTCGTCGGAGCGGAGGTCCAGCTCGAAGGGGTCGTGGACGCCGTCGTGCGTGCCGCGCTCGGGCAGCGGTGCCCGGCCGCGGGCGCTCGCGTTCTCCTGACCGTAGAAGCGCAGCCCGCCCCGGGCGTAGACCTGCACGGGGGTGTCCGCGATCCACCAGTTGACCAGGTCGAAGTGGTGGGCGGCCTTGTGCACGAACAGGCCGCCGCTGTTGGCCTTGTCGCGGTGCCAGCGCCGGAAGTAGTCCGCGCCGTGCTGGGTGTCCAGCACCCATTCGAAGACCACCGAGACCACCTCGCCGATCTCTCCCGAGGCGATGATCTGCTTCAGCGCGGTGTTCCGCGGGCTGTAGCGGTAGTTGAAGGTCACCACCACCGGAGCGGCCGGTGCGGTCGATCGCCTCCTGGATGGCGCGCGCCGAGGGGGCGTCGATCGTCAGCGGCTTCTCGACCACCACGTCGGCCCCGGCCTCGAGGGCGCGGACCACGTGCTCGGCGTGCAGCCGGTCCACGCTGGTGACGATCACCCGATCCACCGACTCCTCGGCGATGATCTGCTCGAGCTCGTCCGGCCCGCCGAGCCGCACCTGCGCGAAGGCCTCGTGCCGGTCGCGGTGGTACTCGAGACGGCTGGGGTTCACATCGATCAGAGCGACCAGCTCGGCGACATCGGCGTGAGGGCCGGCGATCGCATCGAGGTACATCTGGCTGCGGTGACCGGTGCCGATCACGGCATAGCGGGTGGGCATGGATCTCCTGAGGGTGCGGAGGACGGGAGTGGACGAGCGCGGGCAGCGACAGGGACAGGGACAGGGACTACTTGATGCCGGTGGTGGCGAAGCCCTTGACCAGGAAGCGCTGGCCGAACAGGAACACCAGGAACAGCGGTATCAGCGACACGACCGACATGGCGAACATCGCGCCCCAGTCGGAGGAGCCCTGGGTGTCCAGGAACGACTTCAGCGCCAGCGGCACGGTGAAGTTGTCCGGGGTGGTGAGGTAGATGAGGGAGCCGAAGAAGTCGTTCCACATCCACATGAACGTGAAGATCGTGGTGGTCGCGAGCGCCGGGAGCATCAGCGGCAGGATCACCTGGAAGAAGATCCGGAAGTGGCCGCAGCCGTCGATGCGAGCCGCCTCGTCCAGCTCACGGGGATGCCGCGGATGAACTGCACCATCAGGAAGATGAAGAAGGCGTCGGTGGCCAGGAACTTCGGCAGGATCAGCGGGAGCATCGTGTTCACCCAGCCGGTCTGGGAGAACATGATGTACTGCGGCACGATCACCACGTGGATCGGCAGCATGAGGGTCGCCAGCATGATCGCGAAGGCGATGTTGCGGCCCCAGAACTTCAGCCGCGCGAAGGCGTAGGCGGTCAGCGAGCACGCGACCAGGTTGCCGATCACGCATCCCAGCACCAGCAGGGTGGAGTTCATCAGGTAATGAGAGAACGGCTGGGCGAGGGATTCCCAGCCCCGCGCGTAGTTCGACAGATCGAAGCTCAGCGGGAACAGGCTGGGGTTGCGGAAGATCTCCTCATTGGGCCGCAGGGATGAGACCACCATCCACAGCAGCGGGTAGACCATCGCGATGCTCGCCACGATCATCACCACGTGCCGCAGACCGCGGCGCATGAGACGGCGGGGACGGGGCCTGGGGACCACCCGGGCGGGGGCCTCGTCCGCGGGGACGGCGGCGGGTCGACTCTGCAGATCAGTCATCGTAGAACACCCAGAACTTGGAGACGAAGAAGTTGATGGCGGTGAAGATCGCGACGATGATCAGCAGCAGCCAGGCCATCGCGGAGGCGTACCCCATGTCGAACTGGGTGAAGCCCTTGATGTACAGGTACAGCGTGTAGAACATCGTCGAATCCGAGGGCCCGCCGGTGCCGCCGGAGACCACGAACGCCTGTGTGAACGACTGGAAGGCATTGATGACCTGCAGCACCACGTTGAAGAAGATGATCGGCGTGAGCAGCGGGAGGGTGATGCGGAAGAACTTCGCGAGCTTCGAGGCACCATCCACGGAGGCGGCCTCGTAGTACATCTCGGGGATCTGCCGCAGGCCCGCCAGGAAGATGATCATCGGGGACCCGAAGGTCCACACGTTCAGCAGGATGATCGTGCCCAGCGCCGTGTCCGGGTTCGAGACCCAGCCGGGCAGGTTCTCGAAGCCGAGCATCGCACCGACCTGGTTGATCAGGCCGTTGGCGCCGAACATCTGGCGCCACAGGATCGCGATCGCGACCGATCCGCCCAGCAGCGACGGCAGGTAGAACACCGAGCGGTAGAAGGACAGGCCCTTGATGCCCGTGTTCAGCGCCACCGCCAGCAGCAGCGCTGCGATCAGCTGCAGCGGCGTGCCCACGAACACGTAGATGAAGGTGACCACCAGCGAGTTGTGCAGGCGGGTGTCCGCGATCATCGCCTTGATGTTGTCCAGGCCCACGAACTCGGGCGGGGCCAGCAGGCTGTAGTCGGTGAACGCGAGCGCGAACGACGCGATCATCGGGATCAGGGTGATCCCGAGCAGGCCCAGCAGCCACGGCAGCATGAACACCAGTGCCTGCTTGTTGTCGGGGTGCTTCTCCTTCGTCCCGCCCTTCTTGCGTGACGAGACGATGGAGGCGAGTTCTCCCACGGCGCTCATAGGCGTCTTCCCTTCATGGTCGGGGTGCCGCGGCGGCCGGCGGAGTGGTCCCCGCCGGCCGCGGCAGTGCGATGTCGATGATCAGGCCAATGCCGCGTCGAGCTCGTCGAGCACGCGCTGACCGGCCTCCGCCGGGGTGATGGTGC
The DNA here is from genome assembly GCF_014400405.1 of Brachybacterium sp. Z12. Classification (GTDB taxonomy): domain Bacteria; phylum Actinomycetota; class Actinomycetes; order Actinomycetales; family Dermabacteraceae; genus Brachybacterium. Next base: position 3,293,679 of record NZ_CP060496.1, read on the forward strand.
CGAAGAGCATGTCCTCGCCGGCACGGGTCAGGATGTCCTCGAACTGGCCGCCGCCCTGCGGGGTGATCTCGGGCGCCTCGCCCAGTTCGCTCTCGATCGCCTCGAGGAAGTCGACGGCCTTGGTGTTGGCCTCGTCGAGGTCCGCGACGATCGCCTCGCGCACCGTGAGGTTGCCGGGCACGCCGCGCTCGACCGAGAGGATCTTCCCCGCGTCGGGCGAGTTGACCAGGAAGTCGACGAAGGCGACGGCCGCCTCCGGGTCCGAGGCGTTCGCGGAGACCGCCCAGTACATGGACGCCTTGTACCAGAGCTGCGCATCGGCGGAGGAGCCGGTCATCGACGGCGGGCGCAGCACGAGCACGCCCTCGGGCACGAGGCCGTCGTGGGCGACGACCTGGTTGGACCAGGCCACCGTCATGGCGACGTTCCCGGTCGCGAAGAACGACTGGTCCATGGACTTCGAAGCATCCTCGACGGAGAGGCTGGCATCGGGGCTGGCGCCCGAGTCCTGGAGCTTCTTGGTCCAGTCGAACCAGGCGGTGGCGGTGTCGAGGTCGAAGCCGGCGCCGCCGTCCTTGTACTGGTCCTGGCCGGCCTGGCGCACGTAGACCTGGAACAGGCCCTGGATCGTGCCCATCTGGGTCATGCCGTAGGTGCCGTCCGGGGTGTTCTCGGAGATCTGCACTGCGGTGTCGACCAGGTCGTCCCAGGTCCAGGTGGAGTCGTCGGGGATCTCGACCCCGGCCTCCTCGAACACGACGGGGTTGATCAGGAAGGCGAAGGCGTTCAGGCCGGCGTTGATCGCGGCGAGGCCCACCTCGGGCAGCTCGCCCACCTCGACCGAGCCCGGGGCGAAGTCAGCGGTGTCCAGGCCGGCTTCGGCGAGGTCGAGCAGTGCGCCGCGCTGGCCGTACTCGGCGAGGTACTTCTCGTCCATCTGGACAACGTCGGGGAAGTCGCCACCGGCGGTCTGGGTGGCGAGCTTGTCCCAGTAGCCGCTCCACTCGCCGGGCTCGAGGCTGAGGGTGACATCCGGGGCGACCTCCTCATACGCGGCCGCGACGTCCTGGGTGTTCTGGTCGCGGGTGGGGTTGCCCCACCAGGCGACGCGGAGGGAGGCGCTGCCGTCCTCCCCACCGCCGCCGCCACCACCGCTGGAGGCGTTGGGGCCGCAGGCGGCGAGGCCTGCCAGGCCGGGGACGGCGAGACCAAGGGCAAGGGCTGTGCGTCGGGTGAACATCGGTTCTCCTGTCATCGTCGCCTTCTGCGGCGACCGGCGGGCCCGGATGACCACCGTGGTCTTCCGAGAGGGTCGTGCCCGGGCGGGAACTTCGTCGTCCTGCCCGGTTCGCTGCGAGTCGGACTCTCGTCCGTTCCTGCGCCGCATCAGGGTGAAAGGTGTCTGTATCCCTGCGGACCGACCGGGGATGCTGCTCCGGATGGGTTGCCTTAGGAAAGCGCTTCACGGGAGGGTTTGTCAACCCGTGCCCGTCACGCTCGGGTCACGATGCCGACGCCCCGCCCGGCGACCTGCCGGTTTTGCGCCCGGGGACACCTCGAGGCCGCGGACCAGCAACGTCACCGCCCTTGCGCCCGACCGCGCCCCACGGTTAGTGTGCCAGCACAACTAACTCTGAAACGACTCAGCAAGGGCTATCCCCCGGTCCGCTCCGTTTCGCGGAGCCCTTCCGGGCGTCGCCCCTGCACACTCGTTTCCCCGACGTTCTCCCGACGCCGCACCGCTGACCGTCCCGCTGGGACCACAGCCCACCACCCGAAGGATCGACGATGATCTCGCGCCGCCGCACCCTGTCCCTGCTCGCCGCCGCCGGCTCCGTGCCGGCCCTGTCCGCCCTGGCCGGCTGCGGCCCCAACGCCTCCCGCGGAGGGTCCGGCGATGGCGGCGGTGCGCTCCGCGTCTACTGGTGGGGCGGGGACCTGCGCAACGGCATGACCCGTGAGGCGCTCGATCTGTTCACTGCCGAGCACGAGGACATCGTCGTCTCTCCCGAGTACAGCGAGTGGACCGGTTACTGGGACAAGCTCGCCACCCAGTTCGCCGGCGGTGATGCCCCCGACGTGCTCCAGATGGACGAGTCGTACATCGACTCCTACGGCACGCGCTCCTCCTTGCTGGACCTCGAGACGCTCTCCGACGTGCTGGACCTCAGCGGGATGGATGACGCCGTGCTGGACACCGGCCGCCTGGCCGACGGCACCCTCGTGGGCGCACCGCTGGGCGTCGGGATCTTCTCCGTCGGCGTGAACCCGACGATCCTCGAGCAGGCCGGGCTCGAGATGCCGGACGACACCACGTGGACCTGGGAGGACTTCGCCGAGCTCTGCACCGCGGTCAGCGACTGGGCCTCGAGCGCCGGCGAGGACGTGGTGGGCGTCGACTTCTTCGGCACCGGAGCCGCGGAGCTCGGCGCCTGGGCGCGACAGAGCGGCGAGCAGCTGTTCCCACGCGAGGACGAGACGCTGATCAGCAAGGACACGATCCTCGCCTTCCTCGAGTATTCCCTCGCGCTGGTGGACGCCGGCGCGGTGGTGGGCCCCTCGGAGCAGATCGAGGACTTCGCCGCCGGGGTGGAGCAGGGGCGGTTCGGGAACAACCGCTCAGCGTTCCACCTCCAGTTCCACACCCAGGTGCAGACCTTCCAGGCGGCTTCCGGCTCACCGCTGCAGCTGCTGCGGCTGCCGGCCCGCGCCAGCGGTGATCCGCAGATGGTCAACAAGGCCTCGATGTACTGGTCGATCGCGAGCACCGCGGCCGATCCCCAGTCCGCCGCGACGCTGGTGGACTTCCTGCTGCGAGATCCCGAGGCGGCGAAGGTGCTCAAGCTCGAGCGGGGCGTGACCGCGTTCCCCGAGCTGCAGGACGAGATCGAGACCGTGCTCGACGAGAACGAGATGGTGATGCTCGACTTCGCGCGGGAGATGCAGTCCGAGGTGGTGCGCCCGCCGCTGGTCACCCCCGCCGCCGGCGTCGGCTTCGGCGACGAGCTCTCCCGCCTCGGCGAGGAGTCGCTGTTCGGCGACCGGCCGCCGGCCGAAGTGGCCGACGAGATCCTCAGCATCCTCGAGGGCATGCAGCCCGAGCAGTGACCGCGTACGCCCAAGCCCTTCCGCACGTCCCTGTTCACCTGCTCGCCATCCGCGGCGGCTAGCGTCCGCCGCATCGGACGGCGCACACAGGGGAGAAGGCCGTGGACCTCACTGCATGGGCCATCGCCCTGATGGACCTGCTCGGCGGCCCGGGCACCGCACTGGTGATCGCCGCCGAGGCGCTGTTCCCCCGATCCCCGGCGAGATCCTGCTGCCCTTCGCGGGGGTCGCCGCGGCCGACGACGGCCAGCCTGTGCTGGTGCCGCTGGCCTGGACCACGCTCGGCTCGGTGGTGGGAGGGCTCGGGGTCTACGCCGTCGGCCGCGCCCTGGGGCTGTGCCGCACCAAGGCGGTGGTGCGGCGCCTGCCGCTGCTCGAGGAGCGCGACGTCGACGCGGCGATGCGCTTCTTCGACCGTTGGGGCTTCCCGGCGGTGGCGATCGCCCGCTTCGTGCCGATGGTGCGCACCGTCATCTCGATCCCGGCCGGCGTCAAGAGCATGCCGGTGTGGCTGTTCGCGCTGGCCACGGGGTTGGGCTCCGGGGTGTGGAATGCGCTGTTCGTGGTCACCGGCTATGTGTTCGGGCAGGCCGGGGGCGAGCTGCTCGAGGGATTCGTGCGCCTGTACTCCGGGGTCGTCGCGGCGATCGGGGTGCTCGCGGTGCTCGTCATCGTCGTGCGTCGGATGCGTACCGGGCGGGGGCGCCCCGCACCGCCTACGCTCGAGGAATGACGAGCGAGCCCTCCTCCGTGCCCGGCACCGGGCGCGCCGGTCCCGCGGCGGACGTCGGCCGCTGGTTCTCCACCGCGACCCGCGCTCCGCTGGACGGGCCCGGCCCCACCCGCGGCGGGCCGCGTCTGCCGGCCTGGGGGCCGATGGAGGGCGCACAGTACGGGCGCCCAGCAGCCCCGATGAGGAGGTCGATGCGGCCCTCGAGCTGCTGCGCGGGAGGCCGGTCGCGGTGCTCACCGGGGCGGGGATGTCCACCGGCTCCGGCCTGCCGGACTATCGCGGCCGGGACGCCGTGCCCCGCTCCCCCATGACGTATCAGGAGTTCATGGGGCATGATCTGGCCCGGCGACGCTACTGGGCGCGCTCCACCGTGGGCTGGGAGCAGTTCCGCGAAGCCCGTCCCGGGCTCGCGCACCGGCAGCTGGCCGCCCTCGATCCGGCGGCGTTCTCGGTCACCGCGGTGATCACCCAGAACGTCGACGGTCTGCACGCCGCGGCCGGCTCCTCACCGGTGATCGATCTTCACGGGCGGCTGGACCGGGTGCGCTGCCAGCAGTGCGATGCGCTCTCCTCCCGCACCGCCCTGCACGGGCGGATGCTCTCGATGAACCCTGAGCTCGCGGCGCGCCTGCCCCAGCTCGCGGCCGACGCGGCCCAGGCGCCCGACGGGGACGCGGAGGTGGATCGCACCAGCAGATTCCGCTATCCGCCGTGCGCGCTGTGCGGCGGGATCCTCAAACCGGATGTGGTGTTCTTCGGGGAATCGGCGCGCCGCGAGGTGGTGGCCGCGGCGTTTACGGCGCTCGAGGAGGCCGGCGCCCTGCTGGTGCTCGGCTCGAGCCTGACGGTGCAGTCCGGGCTGCGGTTCGTGCGCGCCGCCGGGCGGCAGGGCAAACCCGTGGTGATCCTCAACGACGGCCCCACCCGGGCCGACCCGGACGCCACCGTGCGGCTGCACGGCCGGCTCGAGAACGTGCTCGACCAATGGCTCGCTGCGGCCCGCTGACGCCCGCCGGTCAGGCGCTCGGCAGTGAGATCCTCGCCCGACGGACCTTCGGCCGCCAGTCCCGCGTCCGTCAGGACTTCAGCTGTCAGGCCTCCGGCGCGGACGCGACCCAGGCCTCGTACCCGCCCTCGAGATGACGCAGATGCCCTTCGCGTCCGCTCCAGGCGGAGCGCAGACGCTCGAGCGCCTTTGCGGAGCGCACCCCGCCTTGGCAGTACAGGACCACCTCTCCCCGCCGCCGACGCCGCCGGGCAGCGCCTCGGCGCCGCGCTCCATCAGCTCTCCGAGCGGCATGGTGAGGGCGCCGTCTATGGTGCCGACCGCGGTCTCCCACGGCTCACGCACGTCGATCACCGTGAGGCCGGTGGGCAGCAGGTGGCGCAGGGCGGGCGCATCCAGGGTCTCGTCGGCGGTCGGCCCGCCCACGCGGCAGGAGGGGTCCGCGGCGGCCGGCACCTCGACCCGCGTCGCCGGTGCCCGCTCAGGGTCACGCTCGATTCGCAGGGAACGGGTCGAGCTGGTGGCCTCGTCCCACAGCGCGAGGCGTCCGACGAGCGGCTCGCCCGTGCCGGTGACCAGCTGAATCACCTGGGACGCCATGATCGTGCCGATCATCCCGGGCAAGGTTCCCAGCACGCCGGCCTCGGCGCAGGAGGGGGCCTCACCGGGCGCCGGGGGCTCGGGGAACACGTCCCGGTAGTGTGCGCCGCGGCCGGGCCAGAACACGCTGACCTGGCCGTGGTGGCGCAGGATCGCTCCCCACACGACGGGCACGCCCGTGATCTCGCTGGCGTCAGCCACCAGATAGCGGGTCGCGAAGTTGTCGGCCCCGTCCAGGACCAGGTCGTAGGAGGCCACGAGATCCACGACGTTCTCGGCGGTCAGGCGCAGGCGGTGGTTCTCGACGGTCACGTCGGGGTTCAGGCGGCCGACGGCGGCGGCGGCCGAGTCGACCTTCGCTGTCCCGAGCCCGTCGGTGCCGTGGATGACCTGGCGGTGGAGGTTGGAGAGGTCCACGACGTCGTCGTCGACCACGCCGAGGGTGCCGATCCCGGCGCCCGCGAGGTACTGCAGGGCGGGGGTGCCCAGGCCGCCGGCGCCGACCACCAGGACGCGGGCGGCGCCCAGGCGGCGCTGGCCTAGCGTGCCGATCGCGGCGAGGGTGATCTGGCGGCGGTACCGGTGGATCTGCGCGGGGGTCAGCTCGGGGCCGGGCTCGACCAGCGGCGGGAGGGTCACCACGACTCGGCCTCCCGTCCGCTGCTGTCGCTCTGATCGACCGGTTCGATGAGCCCGTCGAAGGCGGAGGAGGCGCGCGCGAGGCGGCGCCGCGGGATCCGACCGGCGCCCGCGGCGGCGCGACCGGCGCGCACGGCGAGGTCCATCGCCCGCGCCATCGCTTCGGGGTCGCGGGCGCGGGTGACGGCGCTGGCCACGAGCACTGCGGAGCAGCCCAGCTCCATCGCGAGTGCGGCGTCGGAGGCGGTGCCGATGCCGGCGTCGAGCACCACGGGCACGGTCGCGCGCTCGCAGATCAGCTCGATGTTGTGCGGGTTCAAGATACCCAGGCCGGTGCCGATCGGGGAGCCCAGCGGCATCACCGCGGCGGCGCCCGCGTCCTCGAGTCGGCGGGCGAGGGCCGGGTCATCGCTCGTGTAGGGCAGCACGGTGAAGCCGCGGCGCACGAGCTCCTCGGTGGCCTCCAACAGCTCCACTCCGTCGGGCAGGAGCGTCTCCTCATCCGCGATGACCTCGAGCTTGATCCAGTTCGTCTCGAGGGCCTCGCGGGCGAGCTCGGCGGTCAGCAGCGCATCTCGGGCGCTGTAGCAGCCGGCGGTGTTCGGCAGCACGCGGATGCCGAGGCGGCGCACCATCGCGAACACGGAGCCGCGGGTCTGCGTCGAGAAGCGGCGCATGGCGACGGTGGTCAGCGCCGTGGACGAGGCGACTAAGGCGCGCTCGAGGGCGGCGAGGTCGGTCGCGCCGCCGGTGCCCATGATCAGGCGCGAGTCCAGAGTCTCCCCTGCGATGACCAGCGGATCCCTGGCGGCGTTCGTGGCAATCGTGGGGTCTGCGGTGGTGGTCATGGTCAGCCTCCCTGGACGGCGGTGACGATCTCGCAGCGCGCCCCGCCGGCGAGCGCCGTCGCTGCCCAGCGACTGCGGGGAACGACGGCATCGTCGATCGCGACGGCGACTCCGAGCGCTTCGCCGTCGACCGCGCGGCCGTCGTCGCCGATCTCCTGGCCGATCCGGTCGGCGACGAGGTCGCGCACGGTCCAGTCGGCGGGGACCGCGAGGTCCTCGGCGTTCACGGTGAGCGGGATGGTGCTGGTCATCGGGCCTCTTCCAGAGCAGGGACGGCGGACAGAGCAGTGCGGGCGGGGGGGCCGCCGCCGGTGCGGCCCGGGGTGAAGCGTTCGGGGCGCACGGCGTGCAGGTGTGCGACGGTCGCGCGGCTCGGAGGGACGCCGTCGATCAGGTCGGCGGTGCGCTGGGCCGCCCAGGCCGACAGCAGGATTCCGTGGCGGTGGTACCCGGTGGAGACGACCACATGCTCGGCGCCGGGGACGGGGCCGAGCAGCGGGAGGTCGTCGGGCGTGCCGGGGCGGTCGCGCGTGGTGACCTCGATCAGCTCGGTCTCGCGCACGGCGGGCAGGATCTCCGCGGCGTCCTGGAGGAGCTGCAGCACACCGCCCGCGGAGGTGCCTGCCAGATCGTCCTCGCGGCTGGTCGCGCGCCGAGGACGAGGGTGCGGTCGTCGCGCGGGACGAGGTAGACGGGACGGCCCCGGACGATCGCGCGCACCGTGCGGGTCACGAGGTTGTCCTCCCCGGCAGCAGCAGCGAGGGCGGTACGCGCAGTCGCAGGACGTCTCCGCGCACGGGCCGCAGGGCGAGCTCGAGGCGCCGGTGGGGGCCGTCGATCTCGGGGACCCCGAGGCCGGCGGCGAGCACGATGCGATCAGCGCCGGAGTCCTCGCAGCTGGTGATCGGCCCGAGGTGGATCTCGGCGGGCGGGCCGGCCATTCCGTCGACCCCGTCGCTCTCGAGCGCAGCGTGGGCGGCGGCCGCGAGCAGCCGCGGGTCGACCTGGTGGTCCCGCGTCAGGAGCACGCCGCCGGGGAGACCGCGCAGCAGGGCGCCCTCCTCGCGGCGCAGTGCCGCGCCCGTCAGCTCGCGCACCTCGGCGCCGGTGGAGCGCTGGACGGCCGCGAGGTCGTGGAGGGCGGCGAGGTCCGCGGTATCGCGGCCGACGACAAGCGTGGAGGCGTCGCGGTAACCGGCTCCAGGAAGCCGCGCGGCGAGCTCCCGGTGCAGATCGCCGGCCTCGCGCATGATGTCCCACAGCGGTCCCTGGCCATATTGGATCTCGGCGGCGGGCGCGAGCATTCCCGCGGCGGCGAAGGTCGTACCCTCAGCGATCCCCTCCGAGCGCAGCACAACGCGATGCCCGCGACGGCGCAGCTCAAGAGCGGTCAGCAGGCCGACGATGCCTGCCCCGATGACGACGACACGCTGCATGAGCGACTCCTCCTGACGGCGGCATGATCCGCATCCAGTGCTGGTGGTCGGCGCTGTACGCCCTCTCAGCCCGTCACATCGGGCTCCCACGGAACACCGCGAGTCTACGGCGTGCGTGGCCGCGTGGCAGGAACCAGCGGCCGCCGTGGGACGCTGCTGCCATGGACACCGCACTTTCGTCGGCCGCCTCGGCCGACGCCCGCGCGCTGGTCGGCTCCGGGGTGCTGGTGGGCCGCTCCACCCGTACCGCGCCCCGGTGGGCCCGGAGCTGCCGCGCGCCGCCGCGGACCGAGCAGGACTGGGGGCTGAGCAGCACCGAGGATCGAGCGGCCCTGAGGCTGCTCACCCGGGCTCACCCCGGCCGACCACCACGACCGTGGCGAGGGCGTGGAGGTCCTTCGCGTCGACCGCGCGGAACTCCAGCTCCGGGTCCTGCGCGCTGGGGTCGAGGGCCTCCATGGTGAGCACACCCTGGGCGGTCGCGTAGGCGCTGACCTGCTGGACGTCGCCGTCGGCCGTGCGCACCACCGTGAGCACGCTGAGAGCGCGCGTCTGTGCGAGGCGCTGCGCCAGCGGGTGGGAGGCCAGGGCGGAAGCCTGCACGTGCACCGGCTCCCCGCCGGTGGACTCGGTCCCCAGCGGGTCGATGAAGCCTGCCAGTCGTGCGCTCGCCTGCCCCGGTGCGAGGGCGGTGAAGCGGTGAATGCCCGCGGCGGTGACCTCCTCCTCGAGCACCCCGGTGGAGTGGGCGTAGTAGTGCAGGCGGTGCACCTGCGGGCCCTGTGCGGTCTGGACGGTGCGCTCCGCGGTGGTGAACCGCTCCGCGGTGCGGCGCAGCACCAGGCAGCCAGCGATCTCGGGCACCGCCCGCCAGCGCTGCGCACCGGTGTCCTCCTCGGTGTGCAGCTGCACCTGCTCGGCCGCGATCAGGCCGCGCAGCGCCACACCGGCGACGAGGCGTCGCTGTTCAGGATGCTCCTCGAGCCACGGCTCGGCGATGAACTGGCGCCGCGCGTAGCCGTCCAGCGCCGAGATCTGCTCATCGGTCAGCGCGACCACCAGCTGCGCCTCCCCTGCCCCGGCGTGGTCGAGCAGCTCTGCCGCGGCGGTGAGGTCCGCGGGAGTGTACTGAAGCGGCACCTCCGGATCGCTGCCACCGATTCCGGCCGGAAGGTCCAGCACCTCGCCGGGAGCCAGCGCGGAATTCGCGGGTTCGGGCGCCGCCGGTGGCTGCGCTTGCGGACCCTGCGCTGACCCTCGTACGGCCGGGACGGGCTGGTTGGCTGGGGGGGAGCTCATCCCGCGACACTATCGGGCAGCGCCTCCGCACACCGGACACAGGCACCGCACCGTCCTGGCCCCAACACCCGTCCCCGGCGAGCGGACGGGCTCGCCGGCTCGAGGCTGTGCAGCCCACCGCTATCGTGATCGCATGCGAATCCTCGTCATCTCCGACCCGCTGGAATCGGGACGCCAGATCCACTCTGACGGCGGGTCCTTCCTTCGGGCGGTGATCACCGAGCACTCCGTTCTGGGCCCGGTCACGTTGTCGACACCGGCTGAGGACGAGGTGGCGGATGAACTTCGCGACCTCAGCTCCCAAGAGACCGCCGCGGTCATCTTCGAGACCAATTCCCTGCGCCATCCCGACAGCATCGTGGCACGGGCCGTTGACGACTGCACCGAACAGCTGTCCCAGTACCTGCAGGATGGCGGCGGCATCCTGGTGCTGCACCAGTTCGTGCGGGACCGTCCGGTGCTCGAGCTGTCCACCGACACGGTGACCTTCACCGAGCATCACGGGCAGGTGCTCCCCCTCGCCGTGGACACACCTCGCAGCGTGCTGGAGGTGCCGCATCGGGTGGATGAACGCTCGAAGCCCCCGGCCGGGAGCAGCTCGCAGCTGGGTGAGCTGGTCTCCTGGCTCGCCCTCGATGCGGAGCAGCTCGCCGGGAGCGAGGTGGTGCTGCGTTCCGCCCAGGGCTCGCCGCTGCTCAGCGTCTCCTCGGCCGAGGTCTCCGGGCGACTCGCGGTCTCGGCGCTGCCGCTGGACTGGCACCGGTGGCGCGATCTGCTGGCCAATGCCGTGCGGTACGTCGCCCTCGGCGACCCGCAGGTCATCGTGTGGGGCGGGACCGATCAGTACGAGCCGACGATCGAGCGGGCCCTCGCCTCCGGCACCGCGGTGCGTGCCCGCCAGCACCCACCCACGCAGCTGGAGAGACTGTCGCCGGCGCCGGTGCTTCACATCGACAGCGACGGCGCGCAGCAGATGCCGCGCGGGGTGCGGCGCACCGCGCTGCGTCGGGGCGCGACCGTGCTCAGCCCCACTGCGCGCGCGCAGCATACGGCCGGCGGCACGGTGGGGTACGCCGTCACCGTCGGCTCCGCGAGCTATCGGTATGCCCAGGCTGCCCTGTCCACCCTCGCCACCTCGGACGGGGAGCTCACCGCGGCGCATGATCCGTACCTGCTGCGCAACATCACCGTCGCCTCCGAGTACTTCGCGCGGCACCACTGGCCCCCGCAGGTGCGCCGCCGGCCCAGCCAGGACCAGAAGCTCATCACCGCGACAGCACGGTCCATCCAGTTCGAGAAGATGACGACGACGTCGGCGCTCGTCTCCCTGCAGACCCACTACTTGCTGCGCCCCACGGATCCTGCGATCGGCAATCTGGTGCGGAAGATCCAGCACTATGAGGGAGGGTCCAACGGGGGCCTGTATGCCGATGCGACCGAGGTCCTGACCGGCGGTCTGGAGGCGATCACCTGGCTGCGCCGGGTCAGCCGGCAGCCGATCTCCTCCATCGCGACGCTGTCCCGGGTCGCCGACTGGATCGCCTATCTCGATGCGCGCGAGCGACTGCTCCCGGCCGCCGAGGCCGAGGACGCCCGAGAGATCGCAGCGCTGGTCCTCGCGCAGTTCACCGCACTGCTCGAGGAGCGGTCGGCGATCGAGCACTTCTCCCATGAGGCCCGGGCCAACCTGGTGCTCGGGCTGTGCTCGCTCCGCGGACTCGGGTGCCAGGAGGCCGCCGACCTCATCCATCAGCTCGTGCCGGAGCTGGAGCTCTGGCTGGGTGAGCAGCGCGAGACGCTGCACGTCAGTGCCAGGATGCGGGTGCTCCATGCGCTGGCTCGCGCCGAGGATGTCAGCCCGTCGGGGGCTCACGGGATCCAGGCGCTGGAGCTGGTCAGCTCCCCATCGAGCGCGAGATCGCCGCCGAGAGCGGGGCCGGGGAATCCCTCGCCGCTCGGAACAAGCGTCTCGTCGAACAGATCGACAGCCTCGAAGAGTCGGCCCGGAACCGACGCGCGCCCTATCGCCTCGGGGTGGCCTGCGCCGTGCTCCTCGCCGTCGCGGTACCGGCGATGCTCGCCGTCTTCGCGGCGAGGGAGCTGGGTGGCAGCGACTACTCCGACCTGCTCATCCCGGCCCTGATCGGCTGTGTCCTCCTGCTGCTGGGACTGCTGACGGCGTTCCAGCGGTTCGGCCTGATCCCCTGGCGGAGCGATAGTGCGATCGGCCGCGCGATCAACGATCTCCGGCAGCGGTTCTGGCCGACGTCCTCGCCATAAGCATGGCCGGACGCGCTGGCGACCGCGTCCGCGGCGATGACACGATGGCTCCATGCCGCGACTTCTCCCCGATCCCGCCTACTTCGCCTCCCTGCCCAAGGTCATCAGCTCGGGCGCGGTGATCCTGCGCGACGAGCACGGTCGGATCGTGATCGAGAAGCCCAACTACCGCGATCACTGGCTCCTGCCCGGAGGCGGGGTCGATGCCGGTGAGAACGCACGCGAGTGCGCCCGCCGCGAGGTGTGGGAGGAGCTCGGCATCGAGGTCGAGGTGGGGCGGATGCTGACCGCCGACTGGCTGCCCTCCAGCGCGGTGCGAAGCAGCCCGATGGGAGTGCACTTCCTGTTCGATGCCGGGGTCGTCCCCGCGCGCGGCTCGAGGCGGAGGTCGTACCGCAGGCCTCCGAGCTCGATGACTGGGCGCTGATCGAGGAGTCCGAGATCGATCTGCTGGGCCCCTGGGGTGCAGCGCGCGCCCGCCGGGCCCTGGCCGTGCTGCGCGGCGACGTCGAGGTGGATCTGGTGTCCTGGCCCCTCACCTGAACAAGGCCTCCGCGAAACGCAACACATCTGAGACCTTCGACTTTTTCTCACAGTGACCAGGAGGGGGCGAGCGGAGGGTCGACCCACCCCTTCAGAGCAGGTGCGGTGTGATCCAGGCCTCAGGCAGGGCGCGGCTTGTGCGGCATGCTGTGCCCACCCCATCCCCGTCGTCGGAGCTGAGAATGAGTCACCAGACCACCTCCTCGCCGCTGTCGCCCACCCCGGTCGACCGGCCGCTGACCAGGTCACAGCGCCTGGACCGCCTGCCCTTCACCCGCAAGCACGGCAAGATACTCGGCGCCTCCGGCATCGGCTGGGCGCTGGACGCGATGGACGTCGGCCTGATCTCCTTCGTGATCGCCGCGCTGAGCGTCCATTGGGAGCTGAGCAAGGCCGACGGCTCCCTCATCGCCTCCGCCGGTTTCGCGGGCATGGCGATCGGCGCGAGCGTGGGCGGCCTGCTCGCCGACCGCATCGGCCGCCGCTCCGTCTTCGCCCTCACCCTGCTCGTCTACGGCCTCGCCACCGGCGCCTCGGCGCTCGCAATGGGCGTCGGCGCATTGATCGTGCTGCGCTTCATCGTGGGCCTGGGCCTCGGCGCAGAGCTCCCCGTCGCCTCCACGCTGATGAGCGAGTTCGCCCCCGCCCGCATCCGCGGCCGAGTGATCGTGTGGCTCGAGGCGTTCTGGGCGCTGGGCTGGATACTCGCCGCCGTGATCGGCACCTTCGTGGCCGCCTCGGGGCCGACGGGATGGCGCTGGGCCCTCGCGATCGGCCTGGTCCCCGCCGTCTACTCGCTCGTGATCCGGCTGGGGGTGCCCGAGTCCGTGCGCTTCCTGGAGCAGAAGGGCCGCCACGAGGAGGCGGAGAAGGTGGTGCGGGAGCTCGAATCGGCCGCCGGCATCGACGCCCCCAAGCCGAGGCCGCACCGGACGAAGAGGCACTGGTCGAGGAGACGCCGGTCGAGGAGGCGCAGCCCGGAGCGGACCGGGTCGCAGCCGATGAGATCGGGGCGATCCCCATCGCTGACCAGGTACGCAGCGATGCGGGGATCTGGTCGAAGGCGCTGCGCCGACGCACCGCGGGCCTGTGGGCCGTGTGGTTCTGCATCAACCTGTCCTACTACGGGGCGTTCATCTGGATCCCGACCCTGCTGGTGGACCGCGGCTTCACCCTCACCCAGTCCTTCGCCTTCACGTTGATCATCACCCTCGCGCAGATCCCCGGTTACGCCGTGGCGGCCTGGTTGATCGAGGTACTCGGGCGGCGCTGGACGCTGACCCTCTTCCTCGCCGGCTCCGCGCTCGCGGCGACCGGCTACGGCCTCGCCGATTCGGAGGCGACGATCATCGCCGCCGGCTGCGCGTTGAGCTTCTTCAACCTCGGAGCCTGGGGCGCGCTGTACGCGATCGGCCCCGAGCTGTACCCCACCGCGGTGCGCGGCACAGGCACGGGAGCGGCCGCCGCCTTCGGACGGATCGCCTCGATGCTCGCGCCCTTCCTGGTGCCGCTGCTGGTGGTGACCGGTGGGCAGGTGCTGGCCTTCGCGGTGTTCGCGATCGCCTTCGGCCTGGCCGCCGCGGCCGCCTTCACCCTGCCCCGAGCAGCGCGGCAAGGCACTCGCGGAGTAGCCGGGCCCCGGGCTCCGGTTCATGTGCGGAAAAGCTCCGTCACGTGCCGAAAAGTACCGTTGCGCTGGAACCTTTCGGCGTACGGCGGGGGAATGAGCCCCGCTATGCGCCTCGACCGTTGCGCAGTTGGCGTTCTGAGAGTTCAGAGCGCCAACTGCGCAGCGGTCAACGGGGTGGCCGACGGGGCGACGGCCGACGGGCCGACGGGGCGACGGCCGGCGGGACGGACGACCCTCAGGCCTGCTCGAGGGACCCGTCGTAGGCGCAGATCGCGTCGACCTTCTCGGCGGAGGCCGAGGTGGGATCGAACTCGAGGTCCAGCCACACCTTGACCAGCTCCTTGGCGAGCTCGAGCCCGATGACCCGCTCACCCATGGTCAGCACCTGCGCGTTGTTCGAGAGCACGGAGCGCTGCACGGAGTACAGGTCGTGGGCGGTGACGGCGCGGACGCCGGAGACCTTGTTCGCCGCGATCGCGACGCCCAGGCCGGTGCCGCAGATCAGCAGCGCACGATCCGCCTCGCCGGCAGCGACCTTCTCCGCCGCCTCGACCGCGATGTTCGGGTAGAAGGTGCCGTCCTCACGGCCGGTCACGCCGACGTCGATGACCTCGTCGACACGGGGGTCGTTCTCCAGCAGCTCCTTCAGCGCGCTCTTGTGGCCGTAGCCGGCATTGTCGGATCCGGTGACGATCTTCCAGCCCATGGGGATGCTCCTTCGTTCGGTGGTTTCGTTCGGTGGTCTCGGAGCGGGCCCTGGTGGACCCGCGTCTCGTGGGAGGGTGCCGGTCCCGCCCCCATCACAACGCCCCGGGGTGGGGCAGTGTTCCGGGGCGGGCCCGGCGGTGGTCAGGTTCTCAGTCGGAGAGCTTCTCGCCCAGCAGGGTGACGATCCGCGAGAAGGAGATCGCGCCGGGGTCCGGGGTGCCCACGGACTTGTCGCCGTGGTTCCGGGCGCGGCCCTTGCTGGCGGAGATATCGGCGGTGGCCGCAGCGGCCTCGGTCGCGCGCTCCGCCGCGGCGGCGATGACCTGCGCCCGGGCCTCCTCGGAGTCGGAGCGGGCCAGTGCGATCGCCTCGCGGAAGGGCACCGCGGCGTCGATCATGGTCTTGTCGCCCGGCACTGCGCCGCCCAGCCGCTCGACAGCCTCGACCGCCTGCACCAGCCCGGTGAGGAGCTGCTCGGCGGTCACGCCCTCGTCATCGTTGAAGGCACTGCCGAGGCTGGTCAGGGCCGCGCCCCAGAGAGCGCCGGAGGTGCCTCCGGCCTCGGCGGACCAGGCGGCGCCGGCCTGGACCAGCACGGTGCGGGCGCCGCAGCCGCCCTCGACGGTCCGACGGGCCGCGGCGTGCGCGGCGGTGGAGCCGAGGACCATGCCCTGGCCGTGGTCGCCGTCGCCCGCGATCGCGTCCAGCTGGCCGAGCTCGGTCTCGAGCTCGAGCAGCAGCGCCTCGATGTCGCCGAGGACGCCGGCGATCCGCTGGGCGGAGGCCTGCGACTCCGTGCCGGCGGCGGGGATCGGGTCCTCGCCCGGGGTGTAGATCTCGCCGCGCTCCTCGCCCAGGTCGCCGGGCACGGTGCCGCCGCGGCGGAACGCCGGGGAGTCGGCGGGTGCCAGCCAGAGCTGCTCGAGCTCCTCGTCCAGGCGCACCACCGTCAGCGAGAGTCCGGCCATGTCCAGGCTGGTCACGTGCTCGCCGACCTCGGGGCGCACGATCGTCAGGCCCGCTTCGGTCAGGAGCTGCGAGGCGTGCTTCCACACCACGAACATCTCCTCGTACTTCACGGTGCCCAGGCCGTTGAGCACCACCGCGACCCGGTCGGAGGCCAGCTCCGGGATCTCCTTCAGGACGCCGTCCACCAGGACCTTCGCGAGCTCCTTCGCCGAGGGCATCGGCTGCTCGTCGATGCCGGGCTCGCCGTGGATGCCCAGGCCGATGGCCATCTTCCCCTCGGGGACGTGGAAGAGGGCGTCCTCGGCTCCGGGGAGGGTGCAGCCGTCGAAGGCGACGCCGAGGGTACGGGTGGCGTCGTTCGCCTTCCAGGCCAGGCGCTCGGCCTCGTCGAGGTCGGCGCCGGCCTGGATCGCGGCGCCGGCGATCTTGAACACCGGCAGGTCACCGGCGATGCCGCGGCGGTCGCGGTGCTCGCCCGTCTGCCCGGAGGCGATGTCGTCGCTGACGGCGACGATGCGCACGTCGATCCCTTCGGCGCGGAGCTTCTCGGCGGCGACGCCGAAGTGGAGCACGTCGCCGGCGTAGTGGCCGAAGCCGAGGATCACGCCGCCGCCGTTCTCGGCGTTGCGGGCCACCGAGTAGACCTGGTCGGCCGACGGGGAGGAGAAGATGTTGCCGCAGGGCGCACCGTGGGCGAAGCCGGGGCCCACCCAGCCGGCGAAGGCCGGGTAGTGGCCGGAGCCGCCGCCGACCACGAGGGCCGGCTGACCGGCGGGGGTGGCCTGCTTGCGCACCACTCCGCCGTGCACGCGCAGCAGCTCCTCGGGGTGGGCCGCCACCAGTCCTTCCACGGCATCGGCGGGGAAGGTCTTCGGGTCGTCGAACAGGTAGGTCACGGCTCTCTCTTCTCTGGCGGTCGGGATGAGGACGGTCAGGCGGCGGTGTAGCCGCCGTCGATGGACAGGATCGATCCGGTCACGAAGCTGCTGGCATCCGCGGCGAGGTACACCGCGGCGCCGGCGAGCTCCTCCGGCTCCCCGGGCGACCCATCGGGGTCATGAGGTTCCACTGGTCGATCTGGGCGCCGCCCTCTTCGTAGAAGCCACGGGTCAGCTCGGTGCGCATGTAGCCGGGGGCGATCGCGTTGACGCGCACGCCGCGGTCCGCCCACTCGAGCGCGGCGCTGCGGGTGAGGTTGTGGACGGCGGCCTTGGAGGCGTTGTAGGAGGCCTGGGTCTGGGGGATGTTGGCGATGATGCCGCTCATGGAGCCGGTGTTGATGATGCTGCCCCGGCCCCGCTCGAGCATACGGCGGCCCACGGCGGAGAGCACGTGGTAGACGCCGTCGAGGTTCAGGTTCATCACCGCGCGCCACTTCTCGGCGTCGCCGTCCTCGAGGGGGTGGTGGATGGTGCGGCCGGCGTTGTTCAGCAAGATCTCGATCCCGCCGAACTCCTCGTCGACCTCGGCGACGACCCGCTCCACCATCTCCTGGTCGGTGACGTCGAGGTGGCGGTAGGCGGTGCGCACGCCGGTGTCGGCCGCGAGCTGCTCGGCGGCCTGCTGGCCGTTCTCGTCGTCGATGTCGGCCAGCACGATGGGGGCGCCGTGCTCGGCCAGCGCCCGGGCCATCGCGAGGCCCAGGCCCTTGGCGCCGCCGGTGACCAGTGCGGTGCGGCCGGTGAGGTCGAAGAGGGGCGAGATGCTCTGTGCCATGGAGGGTTCCTTCGGTGGGTCGGTGGGGACGGACAGGGGCCCCGGAGCCGGCGGTGCGGCCGGCTCCGGGGCGGGCGCTCAGGCCTCGACGACGATCTTCTTCTTGCCGAGGCGGGGCTGCTCGACCTTCAGCGCGAAGGTCATCAGGAAGGCGAGGGCGTAGAGGGCGACGAAGGCCCAGACCACGCCCACGTTCCCACCCCAGGGGCGGACCACGGCGACCACGGCGGAGCCGAGGAAGGTCGCGCCGCCGGCGGCGGTGGTGTACATGGCCATCGCGGCGCCCTTGTGGTTCGGTGCCAGCGCGGGCATGATCGCGCCCAGCGGCACGAAGCCGGCCAGCAGGATGCCGAAGACGGTGCCGGCGATGACGGAGACGACGAAGCCCCAGTCGGATCCGGCGGGGACCCAGTGCGGCACGTACCACCACAGCAGCAGGCCGACGGCGGAGCCGACGATGCCGAACCAGCGCACCGTCGTGGTCCAGCCGATCCGGTCGCCGAGGGCGCCGAAGGCGGCGTTGAACAGGATGTTGCCGGCGAAGACGATCGAGGTCATCAGCAGCCACCGGGACTGGCCCCAGCCGAGGGTCTCGGCGATCACGGTGGGCAGGATGATGAACATGCCGAACTGCGGGGCGGTGTTGATCAGGCGGGTCAGGAAGCCCATCATCACCTTCTTGTTCTTCAGCGACAGCACCACGCCGGAGAAGATGACCTGCGAGCTGGTCTCACCCTCGGGAGCGAGCCGGCGGTCGCCGTGCTCCTCGCGCACGCAGAGGTACGCGATCAGGAAGCCGGCCACCACGATCGCGGTGGAGGCGACCATGGCCCAGCGCTCACCGAAGAGCCCGCCGCCGAAGGCGGGGATCATCCCGATCGCGACCAGCGAGCCGATGGTGGGCATGCCACCGGTGAACATGACGTAGAACCAGCCGACCGCTGCCCCCGCGCGCTCCTTCGGGGAGACCGCGTTGACCCACACCAGGAAGGCGAAGGCGAACAGCGGGAAGCCGAAGCCGCGGAACATGTAGGTCAGGAAGATCAGCGCCACAGACTCCGTGGCCAGGGCGCCGACGAACGCCGCCTGGAACACCACCCACACGATGACGCCCAGCAGCATCACCCTGCGCGGGCCCCACAGGTCGGACAGGGCGCCTGCGAGGTAGGAGCCGATGAGCGTGGCCAGGGAGTAGAAGGTGATGACGGTGGCGGCGAGGTTGATCATCTCGTCGCCGCCGCCGAACACTTCGGCCATGTGCGGGGAGATGAAGTTGGTCTCCACGCCGTTGCCGGTCATGAAGACGAGAACGCCGAGGAAGCCCCAGCGCAGGATGTGGGGGATGCCGAGGCGGTCCAGGAAGGTCTCCTGGGCGGAGCCGGGGGCGGGGACGGCGGGGCTGCCGGCGGTCGCGGGCGATGCGGAGCTCATGCGGGCACTCCTGTGTGCGGAGGGGAGGACGGCACGAGACGGCCGACGGCGCGGGGCGGCGTCGGCCGTCTCGGGTGGGATCAGAGTCCGGGGAGGATGGAGACCTTGACGGAGGCGCCGGCGGAGTCGGCGACCGAGTCGAGGGCCTTCTGGAAGTCCGCGAGGGCGAACTGGTGGGTGCAGATCTCGTCGAGCGGGAGGTCGCCCTTCTCGATGATCTTGATGGCGGCGGGCCAGGTGTGGGGGCCGAGGTGCGCGCCGCGCACGTCGAGCTCCTTGTCGTCGGAGATGATCGACCAGTCCACCGAGACGTTCTCCTTGAACACGGAGTACTCGACGAAGGTTCCGAGCTTGCGCAGCAGGTTCAGGCCCTGCGGGACAGCGCTCGGGTGGCCGGTGCACTCGATGTAGACGTCCGCGCCGTATCCGCCGGTCAGTGCGCGGATCTCCTCGTAGATGTCGACCTTCGAGGGGTTCATGGTGAGGTCGGCGCCGCACTTCTTGGCGAGCTCGAGCTTGTCGTCGTCGAAGTCGAGCGCGATGACCAGCTTGGGGTTCTTGTGGGCGGCGCCGATGATCGCACCGAGGCCGATCGGGCCGGCGCCGGCGACGACGACGACGTCGTCGAACTTCAGCTCGGCGCGCTCGACGGCGTGCAGCGAGCAGGACAGCGGCTCGGCATAGGCGGCGTGCTGCGGGGCGATGTCCTTGGAGATGCGGTGGGCGCGGGCCAGCGAGGGCACGATCATGTAGTCGGCCATGCCGCCGTTGTACTGCTTGAACCCGAACATGTCGTGCGGATCGCACATCCAGTACCAGCCACGCTGGCAGTACATGCACTCGCCGCACGGGACGATCTGCTCGACGACGATGCGGTCGCCCACGGAGACGCCATGGTGGGCCAGGGCCTCCTCGGAGCCGGAGACGACCTCGCCGGTGATCTCGTGGCCGGGGATGATGCCGGGCTCGACCCAGCGATCGCGGTTCTCGTCGCCCCAGAACTTGGCGGCGCCGGCGTAGGCCTTCAGGTCGCTCGCGCAGACGCCGACGGCCTCCACCTTGATCAGCAGCTCATCAGCGGCGGGGGCGGGCACGGGGCGCTCCTCGAGGCGGTAGTCCTCGGGGGCATGCATGACGACTGCCTGCATGGTCTGCGGGATCGCGGTCATCTCGACACATCTCCTTCGATACGTTCCGGGGCGGGCCCGGCTGGGCGGATCGCACGACGCCGGCGCCAGGGGGCGCGTCATCGACACCCCCGCGGGGCGCCCTCAGGGCCGTCCTCTCACCCTATCGACTCTAAGCATCGGCGCGAACATTCGTCAAGCACAAATGTTCCGTGGTGGAGCGTGACGAAGCTCGAGCGCCGACGTCAGGGCATCGACGCTGGTGGGAGCGCCAGACGGGCGACGGCCGTGAACTCCGTCTCAACGGGTTCAGGCCGGCAGATCGATCCCGGCCTCGGCGAGCACGGCCTCGGCCGTGGGCACATCGGTGATCAGCGAGGTGAACAGTCCCGCCTTCGCCCCGGCACGGATGGACGGCGCCTTCTCGCGCCCCGCCGCGAGGGCGATCGTGGTGGGGATCGCGCGCAGCATCTCGAGCGGCAGCCGCACCAGGAACTCCGAGCCTGGGAAGGTGCGGGTGGCGCCCTCGTCATCGAAGAAGTGCAGGCAGATGTCCCCGGCGGCGCCTTCCAGGGCGGGCTCGTGGCGGGGGACGACGGAGGTCAGGGTGGTGCGACCGTTGTAGGGGCCGCCGATGCCGAGCACGGCGGCGCGGGCACCGTCCCACAGGTCCACGACGGAGCGGAAGCCGGGGTCCGCCTGCAGCGAGGCCCAGAGGGTGGGGCTGGTCTGCGCGGGCGCGAAGATGAAGCGGGGCTCTGCGCCGGTGCGGTCGGCGAACTGCCGGACGATCTCGTTGGTCTGGAAGGCGGGATCCGGCTCCTGCTGGCCGCCGCCGGTGGGGACGATGAGCGCTCCGGGCATCCGCGGCATGCCGCCCATGCTCGCCACCGAGTGGACCGTCTCGCCCGAGGCGAGCAGCACGACCTCTCCCGCCCGGATCGCGAGACCTCGCAGCTCCTCGCTCAGCAGGCTGCCGAGGCCTCGGTGCTCGCGCTGGACCTGGTCCCCGGGTGCGATCCGCACCGACTCGATGCCCAGCAGGTCGCGCAGCTGCGAGGAGAGCTCCCCGAGGTCGACCGTGGGAACGTCGAGCACCTCGAAGCGCACCATGCCGATCCGTCGCGCTTCGGCGAGAAGCTTGCTGACGGAGGGGCGCGAGACCCCGAGGCGGTCCGCGATCTCCGCCTGCCGCTGACCGTCGACGTAGTAGGCGGACGCGGCGCGATGCAGCAGATGCATATCCATCGACGTCTCGAGCATTGCGTCCCTCCTGTGCTGATGGCCGAACCATGGGCCATGGCTCGGTCGCGGCACGGAACAGGCACCGCCGCCGTCCAGGGGGCTGCGCAGTGCCATCGTCGCCACGCTGGAACAATAGTTCCGCACGTTTGTCTCGAAAGCAACCGGGTACGGTCCGCTGCCGCACCCCGGCGGCCCCCAGCGGCGCCCCCAGCCTTCCGATGGCAGGATGGCTCGGTGCGTTCCCATCGGCCTCCCCAGGCGCCGGGACGCGAAGCGTACCGGAACGGGAGACGAGGCGAGGGATGACTGCTCGAGCGAGTGCGGTCCTCGGGGTCGACGTCGGCACCTCGAGCACCAAGGGCGTGCTGGTCGCCCTCGACGGGACGATCCTGCGCACCGCCGTGCGCGAGCATTCGGT
Source organism: Brachybacterium sp. Z12 (assembly GCF_014400405.1). Classification (GTDB taxonomy): domain Bacteria; phylum Actinomycetota; class Actinomycetes; order Actinomycetales; family Dermabacteraceae; genus Brachybacterium. Next base: position 3,315,415 of record NZ_CP060496.1, read on the forward strand.
GGCCCGCCCCGCCCCCGGCCAGGTGGAGATGGACGCCGAGGTGTGGTGGGACGAGTTCGTCTCGATCGCCCAAGAGCTCACCGCCGTGCAGGACGCCGAGGTCACCGCCGTCGGAGTCTCGGGGATGGGCCCCTGCGTGGTCCTCACCGACGAGGAGGGGACACCTGTGCGGCCGGCGATCCTGTACGGCGTGGACTCCCGGGCCGAGGAGCAGATCCGGCGCCTGACCCACGTGCTGGGGCAGGAGGCGATCGTCGCCCACTGCGGGGCGGTGCTGACCTCGCAGTCCGCGGGGCCGAAGATCTCCTGGGTCGCCGAGCACGAGCCGGAGACCTACTCCCGCGCCCGCCGCCTGTTCATGCCCGCGTCCTACCTGGCGTTCCGCCTCACCGGGCAGTACGTGATGGACCACGTCAGCGCGAGCCAGACAGCTCCGCTGTACTGCCTGCGCGACCAGGAGTGGCACTCCCCGGAGCTCCGCACGGCGCCCCCGGCATCGAGTGGTCCCAGCACATCGCCCCCGGCATCGAGCTCCCGCAGCTGCGCTGGGCGGGAGAGGCCGCAGGGACCGTCGGCCCCCGCGTCGCCGCGCAGGTGCCGGGCATGCCCGCCGGGATCCCGGTGATCAGCGGGACGATCGACGCCTGGGCGGAGGCGGTCAGCGCCGATGCCACCCGGCCGGGCGACCTGATGCTGATGTACGGCACCACCACGTTCCTGGTGGCCACCACGTCGGAGCCGATCGTCAGCCGCACGATGTGGCCCACCTCGGGCGTCACCCCGGCTCGTACACCCTGGCGGGCGGCATGGCCGCCTCCGGAGCCATCACCGGGTGGCTGCGGGACCTCACCGGCGAACCGGATTTCACGGCGCTGCTCGAGGAGGCGGTGCAGAGCGCACCGGGCGCGGGAGGCCTGGTGATGCTCCCCTACTTCGCCGGCGAGCGCTCCCCATCGCCGACCCCTCGGCCCGCGGGGTGATCGCCGGGCTCACCCTCTCCCACACCCGCGGAGATCTCTACCGCGCGGCGCTCGAGGCGGCTGCGTACGGGGTGCGCCACCATCTGGAGACGCTCGAGGCCGCGGGCCTGTCCCTGGACCGGGTGGTCGCCGTGGGCGGCGGAGCCCAGCACGACCTCTGGCCGCAGATCGTCTCCGACGTCACGGGCCTGACCCAGGAGATCCCGGTGCGCACCGTGGCGCCTCCTACGGCGGGGCGATGCTGGCCGCGCAGCTCGCGCACGGCGTCGACACCTCCGACTGGAACCGTGCCGACCACCGCTGCGCCCCCGACCCGGCGCGGCGCGAGCGGTACGACGAGCTCTACGCCCTCTACCGTGAGCTCTACCCGGCCACGAGCGACATCACCCACGCCCTCGCCCGCCTGCAGCAGGGCTGAACCGCAGGGCTGAATCGCGATGCGGCGGGCACCGGCTCTCCGATGCCCGCCGCGACGTGGGGTCACTGCTCGAGCTTGGGCTGGATCTCCTTGGTGTAGATCCCCTCGAGGGTCTCCTTGAGGCCGTCCATCGCCTCCTGGACATCGCCCTCGGTGGTGACGATGGAGGCGATCGCCTCGGCCATCTCCTGGTCCGCGCCGGGCAGGAAGACACGGGCGAAGTCCTGGGGCTTGGTCGCGTCCAGCTGGTCGACGGCGATCTGGATCTGCGGGGTCTCCGCGGTGAGCTCGGTGAGGTCCGCGCTCTTGCGGACCGGCATGTAGCCGGTCGCGGCCGAGAACGCCACGGTGCTCTCGGGGCGGCCCATGAACTCCAGGAGCATGGCTCCGGCGAGCTGCTCCTCCTTGCTGGCGGCGGCGGGGATGCCGAGGCCCGCACCACCGGTGGGGCAGACGGGACCGTCGACGCTGCCGCCGGGCAGGAAGCCCACGCCGACGTCGAAGGTCGAGGACTCGAGCACGCCCACCAGGGAGCCGGTCGAGGCGATGGTCGAGGAGCACACGCCGGCGGCGAAGGTGTCGGCCGAGTCGCTCGAGGCGACCTGGGCCCAGCCCTTGGAGAACACCGAGTCCTGGACCCACTGCATCGCCTCGACGGCTGCCGGCTCGGCGCAGGTGATGGACCATTCGTCGGACCAGGCGGCACCGTGGCCCCACAGCACGTTCTGCAGGGTCCAGCCCGCGTACCCGGCCAGATCGGGGTACATGTACGCAGTCTCGCCCTGGGTGAGCTTCGGGGCCCACTCCTCGAACTCCTCCCAGGTCTCGGGTGCGCGGTCGGGCAGCCCGGCCTCGGCGAAGTGGTCCTTGTTGTAGTAGAACAGCGGCGTGGAGCGGCCGTAGGGCAACGCCCACTGCTGATCCTCGTACTGGTAGTCCTGGACGAGCGAGTCGCGGTAGTCGGCCAGGTCGATCCCTAGCTGCTCGACGAGGGTGTCGATCGGGATGATGTTGCCGTTGAGGAAGTAGCGGAACCACCACACGTCCGAGAGCACCACCACGGCGGGGAGCCCGGAGTTGGCGGCCTGCGCGGTCTGGAACCGCTGAGCGATCTCCTCGTAGTTCGAGCCGGCGGTCACGTGGTTGACCTTGATGCCGGTCTCCTCGGTGAAGGCGGCCAGCAGCTCGGCCTCGACCTCCTGGGAGCCACCGGGATGGCTGGTCCAGAAGTCGATCTCGGTCGCGGGCTCGACGTCCGCGAAGTCGAGGTCGAGGTCCTCGTCGCCTCCGCCGCCGCCCTCGCCGCCGACCTCAGGGCCGCCGCAGGCGGCGAGCCCCAGAGCGCCGGCACCGGCGACGCCGAGGCCCAGCAGGGAGCGTCGACTGAATCCACGGGGAAGGTGAAGTGAACTGGTCATGGGACATGATCCTTTCGTGGTGGTGGGGCGGACGCGGGCGCGTCAGCCGGTCACGCTGCCTTGGGTGAGGCCGGAGACGATGTGCCGCTGCAGCATCGCGAAGACGATCAGGACCGGGGCGATCACCAGGACCGTGCCGGCCATGAGGATGCCCCAGCCGGAGCCGGTGTTGCCCTCGGAGTTCTGCAGGGCGGTCAGGCCCACGGGGAGGGTCATCCGGCTGGCCTCCGAGGTGATGATCAGGGGCCAGATGTAGTCGTTCCACTCGGTGACGATGGTGACCAGGGCGACCGTCGCGACCGTCGGGACCGAGATCGGCACCACGACGGACCACAGGGTCCGCAGGTGGCCGGCGCCGTCCAGCTCGGCCGCCTCGAGCATCGCGGTGGGCACGGTGAGGAAGTACTGGCGCAGCAGGAACGTACCGAAGGCGGTGCCGAGCCCGGGCAGGATGATGCCCCAGTAGGTGTTCACGCCGCCGAGCCCGGCGATCAGCACGTAGTTGGGCAGGATCGAGACCTGCGGCGGCACCATCAGCGCCACCAGGATCAGCACGAAGATGACCCGCTTGAAGGGGAAGCGCACGAACACCAGCGCATAGGCGGTGAAGATCGCCAGCAGCACCTTGATGCTCGCGCCGATGCTGGTGACGATGACCGAGTTCAGGAAGAATCGCGGGATCGGCACCGAGTTCCAGGCGGCCTCGTAGTTCGCCAGCGAGGGGCTCTCGGGCAGGATCACGAGGTCGGTGGAGAGGATCTCGTTCGGCGCCTTGAAGGAGCTGATCATCATCCACAGCAGCGGCAGCACCATCACCAGGGTCGCCAGGATCAGCGGCAGGTAGCCGCCGGTGAGGGTGGAGACCAGGTTCGCTCGGGTGAACGGGCCGTTCTTGCGGGCCTTGGGGCCCGGCCGGGCCTCGGCGCCCTGCGGGGGCGAGGACGGGTGGGGGTGCTCATGAGTAGTGCACCTTCCGCTCGACGAACAGGATCTGGGCGACGGTCATCACGATCAGGATCACGAACAGCAGCACCGAGATCGTGGCCGAATACCCGGCCCGGGAGTATCCGCCGAAGGCCTGCAGGTAGGACTCGAAGATCATGGTGTTGGTGCCGCGCCCTGTCGGGGTCATGATCCGCAGCAGGTCGAAGGCCTGCAGGCTGTTCAGGGTGGTGGTGATCAGCAGGAAGAACGTGGTGGGCGACAGCAGCGGGATCGAGATGCTGAAGAAGCGGCGCACCGCGCCCGCGCCGTCGAGCTGGGCGGCCTGCATGACGTCCTGCGAGAGCGACTGCAGCCCGCCGAGGTACACGATCGCGCAGTAGCCCAGGTTCTTCCAGACGTACACGATGATCACCATGACCAGCGACATGTTCGGATCGAGGAACCACTGCGGGCTGCCCAGGCCGAACTGGCGCAGGATCCATCCCAGCGCCCCGAAGTTCGGGTCGAAGATGAACAGCCATACCAGGCCCACGCCCACGCCGGAGAGCACATAGGGCGCGAAGACGGCGGAACGGGCGAGGGTGCGGCCGGGGATGTCGATGTTCAATGCGAGCGCGATCAGCAGCCCCAGCACCATCGCTCCGCCCACGGTGAGCAGGGTGAAGATGGCGGTGATGCGCAGGCTCGTCAGGCCCGCATCGGAGGTGAAGAACTCGATGTAGTTGTCCAGGCCGATGAAGGTCGCGGTGCGCGAGCCGAGGGTCCAGTCGAGCATCGAGTACTGGATGTTCAGGAACAGCGGCCGGTAGGTGAACATCGCGATCAGCACCAGGTTCGGTGCGGCGAAGGCGAGGAACACCAGGGCGTCACGTCGGGCGCGTCGGGTCATCCGGCGGCGTCGCACCGGCGGACGGTCCGGCGAGGCCCCGGCACGGCCGGGGGCATCCGGAATCGGTGCCTGCGGGGCATCTGTGCCCGGGACCCGACTCGGGGATTCGGTCATGGATAGCTCATTCGGTCAGGGGCTGGATGAGACCCGACGGCCTCGGTGCCGACGGCTACGCCCATTATGGGCATGCGTTGAGCTCCCGGGCCGCGTTTTGCCCGGGCTCGTGCTGTCTGCGGCCCGCCGGGGTCCCGCGTACGGTGGGCCCAGGACCGACGAGGCGCTCGTCGGCCGTCTTCATCCGATGGAACCGGAGGCTCCCATGCACGCCGAACGCATCACCGACTCGATCTGCGGTCACGCCGAAGGACCGCACTGGTCCGACACCTGGGGCGGGCTGCGCTGGGTGGACATGCTCGCCGGTGACGTCATGCAGCTCGACGCCGCCGGCGCGGTCACCGCCATGTCAGGGAAGCTCGCCATCGACGGCCCCGGCGGCTCCGTCACGCGCATCCCCACCCCGAGCTCGGTGGTGGCGTGCGTGCGCCCGTCCTCGAGCGGGGGCGCCGTGCTCGCGCTCGAGAAGGGGTTCGCCCTCGAGGACGCCGACGGCACGATCGACCTGCTGCCGCCGCTGTGGGACGAGGACGTACGGATGAACGAGGGGGCGATCGCCCCGGATGGCTCGTTCCTGTGCGGCACGATGGGCTACGGAGCACCCCGCGGCGCGGCCTCGATGTGGCGGCTGCGTCCTGACGGCACCACCACGCGCGAGTTCGGGGACCTGACGATCTCCAACGGCCTCGCGTTCACCGCCGACGGCACCCGTGCCTACTACGTCGACACCCCCACCGGGCGGGTGGACATATTCGACTGGTCCGACGAGGACGGCCTCGTCGGCCGCCGCCCCTTCACCGATCTCAGCGGCGAGGACGGCAGCCCTGACGGGCTCTGCCTCGATGCCGAGGGCAGGGTGTGGGTGGCGATGCACTCGGGCCACCAGGTGCTCGGCCTCGACGAGCAGGGCGCGGTCGCCGAGCGCATCGCAGTCGATGCGCGGCAGGTCACCGCCTGCACCTTCGGCGGGGAGGACCGCTCCACACTGTTCATCACCACCAGCCGCGAGAACCTGGCCGACGGCGAGGACCCGGCAGCGGGCTCCCTGTTCGCCGTGCGCCCCGGAGTGCGCGGACCGGAAGCGGAGCTGCTCTTCGGCGGCTGAGCGCGCCGGGCCCGACGGCGGCCCTCGCGCCCCTGACGTAGAGGATGAGCTGCGACGCGGCCCTCACCACGACACCGCAGCCCGGCGACGGGCCCGGGCAGTGCTCCCGGCCGCGCTCCCGCACCCCGAGCGCTCGCGCACCACAGCTGCTGCGCGCGCCAAGAGCCCTGATCGCGTGAGCACCAGACAGCGGGAGCGAAGGGGCTATCCGTCGCAATCGCATTCTGCAAGCGTGGCCAGGACATTTGACACGAACCTCACCTCCCTATTACGTTTTTATAACACTGACCGAGGGAGGCAATGCCGCATCCACACATCGAAGTGAACTCATAAGTGAAATAGCCCGACGGAAGGAACGTCGTGAGGACCACTATGTCAACGCGTGCTGTCGCAGGTCTGGCCGGCACACTCCTCGCAGTCACTCTCATGCCGCTCAGCGGCGCACTGGCCGCCGGGCCGGCCCCGGCGCCCCGGCCGAGCAGACGACACGACAGAACGGCGACATCGAGCCCGCGTGCTCGGGCTGCGGCTACGGGGTGACAGCCACCGAAGTCAGCAGGACGCGAGTGAATGGCGAGCACGTCAGAGACCTCTCCACGAACTGGGCCCCGGCATCCAATTACACCTGGGGCGAGACCGAGACCGTCTCCGCGACGATCTCCGCTGATGTCGGCGTCACCGCGAGCGGCGCAGCCGGACAGCTGGGAGTCACGGGATCCACCTCGCGCGCCTTCTCGGTGCAGACAGAGATTCCGGCGAACTCCGACACGTCATCGAAACTGGCACTCAAGGCGGATTACCACAAGATCTACACGCGATTCGACAGGAAAGCCCAGGGAATAACCGTAAGCACTGAGTACGGATATGTATATGCCCCGATCGAGGGCACACCGGAGATCTACGTCCGTTACAAGTGAGGCTCGGGCACCGGGCCGCCCGCGACCTTCGCGCCCACCCGGTCAGCGCACGTCACGGGGCGCGGCATCGCCTCACGAGCGATGCCGCGCCCCGTACGGCTGTCGGCTCAGGCGGGCCCGGTGGGGTCAGTCGGCGGCGCTCGCGCCGCCCACGACGGCCTTCTCCGCACTGCGGTCGCGAGCCTCCCCGGACTCGAGGGACTCGAGCATGTCGTCGAACTCCCGCATCGCCTTCGCGGGCGGCAGCGTGGTGACCAGGCTGACCACCACGGCGAGCACGAGGCAGATCAGGAAGCCGGGGATGATCTCGTAGAGGTGCTGGTCACCGAACAGGCCCCATGCCACGTCGGGCTCGAACTGGCCCCACACGAAGGAGACAACGGCGCCGGAGACCATGCCGACGGCGGCCCCGGCCATCGTGAGGCGACGCCAGAACAGCGACAGCAGCACGATCGGCCCGAAGGCGGCGCCGAAGCCGGCCCAGGCGAAGGCGACCAGACCCAGCACCGAGCTCTCGGGGTTCAGCGCCAGCAGCACCGCGATCAGCGAGACCGCGAGCACTCCAATCCGACCGCCCCAGAGCTTCATGGCCTCTCCGGAGGACGGCTCCCCATCCGGGTTCACCACGCCGACCACGAGCCGTCCCGCGTGCCCGCCGGAGAGCCTGCCCCTGCGGCCGAGATCCGCGGCGAGGGGCTTGAAGATGCCGCCGATCAGGTCCTCGACCAGCGCGGAGCTGGTGACGATCAGCTGCGAGGAGATGGTGGACATGATCGCTGCGAGCACCGCGGCCAGCAGCACACCGGCGATCAGCGGGTGGAACAGCAGCTGGGAGAGGTCCAGGAAGACCGATTCGCCGTTGGTCGCATCGGTGAGCACCGCATCCTGGTTCTGCTGGAAGTAGGCCAGGCCCGCCAGGGCGGTGAAGACCGCACCGGCGACGCACAGGATCATCCAGGTCATCCCCACGACGGTGCCGTACTTCGCATCGCGCGAGGAGCGCAGCGCCATGAAGCGCACGATGATGTGGGGCTGACCGAAGTAGCCCAGGCCCCAGGCCGCTGCCGAGACGATGCCGATGAACGTTCCGCCGGAGGTCATCGAGCCGAAGTCAGCATTGACCTCGCGCACGGACTCGAACATCGCGGCCGGGCCGCCGACCACGAACATCGCCGTGATCGGGACGACCAGCAGGGAGACCAGCATGATCATGCCCTGGACGACATCGGTGTAGCTCGCGCCGAGGAACCCGCCGAAGAGGGTGTACAGGATGGTCACGCCGCCGACCAGCAGCATGCCGGTGAGGTAGGGGCCGCCGAACATCGACTGGAAGAACACGCCGCCGGCAACCATGCCGGAGGAGACGTAGAAGGTGAAGAACACCAGGATGATCACGCCTGCGGCGATCCGCAGGATGTTCGTGCTGTCGTGGAGGCGGTTGCCGAAGAAGCTCGGCACGGTGATCGCGTTGCCGGCGATCTGCGTGTACTGCCGCAGCCGCGGGGCGACGAAGATCCAGTTCAGTCCGGCACCGACGATGAGGCCGATGGCCATCCACGCCTCGACCAGGCCGCCCATGTAGAGCGCACCGGGCAGGCCCATCAGGAGCCAGCCGGACATGTCGGAGGCGCCGGCGGAGAGTGCTGCCACGAACGGGTGCAGCTGGCGCCCGCCGAGCATGTAGTCCTCACCTCCCGTCGTCTTCTTGAAGGCGTACAGCCCGATGCCGATCATCGCGCCGAAATACAGGACCAGCGCGACGATGTAGAAGGCGAGATCCATGGGAGGACTCCGATCTCAGAGGTGGGGAAGGGGACGGGTTCGAGCGACTGCTCGGCGCGCCCGCCCTGCACCTCGCGGCGCGGCGACGGGACGCCGCGCGGCGGCTGGGTCGGATGTGGAGCGTCCGACGTTACTCGCCGCGAACTGCCGAGGTGGGGATCGCAGTCATGCATCGACGCCTCGACATCGACAACCCTGCTGGTCACAGCACCGTGAACCGGGCTCTGCCACCACGTGCGGCGGAGCGTGATCCACCTCACCGGCCAGGCTCTCACATCGGCAGGCTGCTACCGAAGGGTCACCCTCTCGACGGCAGGACAGCCCTGCGCACGTGGCCCTCGTCGGGCAACACGTGCACAGGGCTGTCAGGAGCCGGGATCAGCTGTACTTTTCGCCGATCTCCTCCCGCGGGCGCTTCGCGGGCGGCTCGTTCCTCACCGACCGCTGCGCGTTCGCAGTTCGTCGATCGGCGGGGCTCAGCTGTACAGCGCCTCGGTGTCGTCGTCCACCCAGTCCAGGGTGCGCTCGACGGCCTTCTTCCACAGGCGCATGTAGCGGTCGCGGGTCTCGTCGTCCATCGCGGGCTCCCAGCGCTTGTCCTCGGCCCAGTTGTCGATGACGTCCTGCTCGCCGTCCCAGAAGCCCACGGCGATGCCGGCCGCATAGGCTGCGCCGAGCGCGGTGGTCTCGATGACCTTCGGGCGCACCACGGGCACGCCGAGGATGTCGGCCTGGAACTGCATGAGGGTCTCGTTCATGACCATGCCGCCGTCGACCTGAGCTCGGAGAGCTCCACGCCCTCGCTCTCGGCGTCGGCGACCATCGCATCCAGCACCTCGCGGGACTGGAAGGCGGTGGCCTCCAGGGTGGCCCGCGCGATGTGGTTCTTGTTGTGGAAGCGGGTCATGCCGACCATCGCGCCGCGCGCATCGGAGCGCCAGTGCGGGGCGAACAGGCCCGAGAACGCCGGGACGATGAACAGGCCGCCGTTGTCGTCCACCTCCTTGGCGAGGTCCTCGATCTCGGGGGCGTCCTTGATCAGGCCCAGGTTGTCGCGCACCCACTGCACGAGCGAGCCGGTGACCGCGATCGAGCCCTCGAGGGCGTAGACCGGCTTGTTGTCGCCGATCTTGTAGGCGACGGTGGTCAGCAGCCCGTTCTCGGAGCGCACCAGGTCCTCGCCGGTGTTGATCAGCATGAAGTTGCCGGTGCCGTACGTGTTCTTGGCCTGGCCCACCTCGAAGCAGGCCTGACCGAAGGTCGCCGCCTGCTGGTCGCCGAGGATGCCGGCGATCGGGGTGTTGATCAGCAGGTCGTTCTTGCGGCCCTTGCCGTACACCTCGGAGGAGGAGCGGATCTCCGGGAGCATGGACAGCGGGATGCCCATGTCCTTCGCGATGTCCTCGTTCCAGTCGAGGGTGTCGATGTTCATGAGCATCGTGCGCGAGGCATTGGTGACGTCGGTGACGTGCACGCCGCCCTTGGCGCCGCCGGTGAGGTTCCACAGCAGCCAGGAGTCGGTGTTGCCGAACAGCAGCTCGCCGGCCTCGGCCTTCTCACGGGCGCCCTCGACGTTGTCGAGGATCCACTTCACCTTGGGACCGGAGAAGTAGGTCGCCAACGGCAGGCCCACGCGCTCCTTGTACTTGTCGGCACCCTCGTCGCCCCCGAGCTCGTTGCAGATCTTCTGCGTGCGGGTGTCCTGCCAGACGATCGCGTTGTAGACCGGCTCGCCGGTCGCCTTGTCCCACACCACGGCAGTCTCGCGCTGGTTGGTGATGCCCACGGCCGCCAGCTGGTGGCGGTTGATGTCGGCGCCGATGAGCGCCTTGCCGACGACGTCGCGGGTGTTCCTCCAGATCTCCTTCGGGTCGTGCTCGACCCAGCCGGACTTCGGGAAGATCTGCTCGTGCTCCTTCTGCCCGCTGGAGACGATCTGGCCGGCGTGGTCGAAGATGATCGCGCGGGTCGAGGTGGTGCCCTGGTCGATCGACATGATGTACATGGTCTGGTCGTTCATCGGAACTCCTTCGTCGTGGATGAGAGGTGGTGAGGTTGATCAGAAGTAGATGATCGAGGCGAGGCCCGCGAGGGCACCACCGATCATGGGGCCGACGATCGGCACCCACGAGTATCCCCAGTCGGAGCCGCCCTTGTGCTTGATCGGGAGGATCGCGTGCGCCAGGCGCGGCCCGAGGTCTCGGGCGGGGTTGATGGCGTAGCCCGTCGGCCCGCCGAGGGAGGCGCCGATCGCGAGCACCAGCAGCGCGACCGCGAGGGGCCGCCGAGCTCATGCGGGGTGTTGCCGAACATGATGATCACGAACACCAGCACGAAGGTCGCGATGATCTCGGTGACCACGTTCCAGCCGCGGGAGCGGATCTCGGCGCCGGTGGAGAAGGTGGCCAGGATGGTGCCGGCGTCCGTCTCCTGGTCATAGTGGTTCTTGTATGCCATCCAGGCGAGGATCGCACCGAGGAAGGCACCGATAATCTCGGCCACGAAGTAGATGATCGTGGTCCCGAACGTGATCGGGATGCCCGGGCCGTACTCGGTGGCCTCGCTCGTGGCCAGGCCGATGGTCACGGCGGGGTTCAGGTGCGCGCCGGTCTTGTAGGCGACCCACACGCCGGCGAAGACCGCCAGGCCCCAGCCGAAGTTGATCAGCAGCCAGCCGCCGCCGTTGCCCTTGGTCTTCCCGAGGATGACGTTGGCGACGACGCCACCGCCCATAAGTGTCAGCATCGCGGTGCCCGCGATCTCCGACATCAGGATCGTTCCGTGTTTCCATGAGGGGTTCTCCTTAGCGATCCGCGTCGGTGCGGATCGGGCTCCGGCTGAGATCGGGCTCCGCGGCGTCCATGCCACGGCATCGGTGGGCACGGCATGTCGGACGGGTGACGCCGGCCCGGCCGCTCGTCCTGGAGCGGGGGCGCGTCGGGCGGAGCTCGGATCGGCCGGTCGCAGAGCTCGTGGAGAGCTCTGCCGAGACGCACGCGGTGCGCGCCCCACGCAGTGCCCGGATCTCGTCTCCGGGCACAGCATCGGTCATCGTCGGGTGGGCACCTCCGGGGCGTCGGCGAGGCGGGCTGCTGCCTGCTCATCGCTGGTGGTGCGTTCGCCGTCCAGACGGGCGGCGATGAACTCGCGGTAGGTCTCGACCTCGCGTCGGCGGGCGGTCTCGTCCCAGCCCAGCTCGGGGCCGACGAGCGCGGCGATCTCGTCGGCTGCGGCGACGCCGCGGTCGCGGGTCTCGTAGTCCAAGCGGGTGCGGCGCTGGAGGATGTCGGCCAGGTGGCGGGCACCCTCGGCGCGGACCGCGTAGAGCGCCTCGGCCCGCAGGTAGCGCGGGGCGTGCTCGAGGGGCGTGCCCAGCGAGGGGTCCTCGTCGATCAGTGCGAGCACGTCGGTCAGCAGGGCGCCGTAGCGGAACAGCAGGCGGTCCACGCGGACCTCGTCGAAGCCGTAACGTCGGCCGAGCTCGTGCTTGTCTCGCACGAGGGCCGCGTAGCCCTGGGCGCCGATCACGGGGACTGAGCGGGTCAGGCTCGGGCGGCCCGGCTGGGAGTCCTTGATCGCGAAGTCGACGACGTCCTCGGCCATCACCCGGTAGGTGGTGTACTTCCCGCCGGCGATCGCGGAGAGTCCCGGCTCGACCTCCATCACGGTGTGCTCGCGGGAGACCTTCGTCGATGAGGAGGAGTCGCCCGCGCCCTTCTTCACCGGTTGCAGCAGCGGGCGCAGGCCGGAGTAGACGCCGACGACGTCCTCGCGGGTGAGGTCGTCGGCCAGCACGGCGTTGGCGTGCTCGAGCACGTACTCGATGTCGTCGCTGGTCGCACCCACGTCGCGGGGGTCCTGGGTCCAGGGGTGTCGGTGGTGCCGATGACCCAGTACTCGTCCCACGGGATGATGAACAGCACGGACTTCTCGGTCTGGGTGATGATGCCGGTGTCCGGGACCGCGGGGATCCGCTCCCGCTCGATGGTGATGTGGATGCCCTTGGAGGCGAGCACCTCGAGGCCAGCCTCGGCCCCGGCGAGCTCCTGCTGGTCCTGGGTCCAGACGCCGCCGGCGAGGATGGTCTCCCGGGCGTGGACGTCGAACTCCTCGCCGGTCTCCTCGTCGCGCACCCGGGCACCGATGACGCGGGTGCCCTCGTGCAGGTAGTCGACCACGGTGAGGTAGTTGGCGACCGCGGCGTCGTGCTGCGCGGCGGAGCGCACCAGCATCATCACGAAGCGGGCGTCGTCCATCTGCGCGTCGTAGTACTCGAGCGCTCCGACGGCCGGCCTTCTCGCCGTCCAGGCCGGGGAAGACGTCGAGCATCTTGCCGTGCAGCAGGTGGCGGTGCATGGGGACGGTGCGCTTGCGGCCCACGGACTGCATCGCGTCGTAGAGCATCACGCCGGAGCCGATGAAGGCGCGGTCCACGACCTTCTTGAAGAAGGGGAAGACGAACTTGATGGGCTTCACCAGGTGCGGGGCGGTGTGCTCGATCAGCAGGTCACGCTCGCGCAGGGCTTCGGCCACGAGCTTGAAGTCGAGCATCTGCAGGTAGCGCAGGCCGCCGTGCATCAGCTTGGAGGAGCGCGAGGAGGTGCCGCTGGCCCAGTCGTGGGATTCCACCAGGCCGACGGACAGCCCGCGGGTCGCCGCGTCGAAGGCGGCGCCAGCACCATTGACCCCGCCGCCGATGACGAGCACGTCGAGCGGGTCCTGAACGGTCGCGGCGCGGAGACGCAGAAGGTGCTCTCGACGGCCTGAGGGGGTGAGTGCGGACCGTTGCTGGTCGGACACGGGCTGCTCCTTCGCATCGACGCCTGGGGCTCCCGGCCGGGGGGCCGGGGAGGTCGCTCCGGCCGGACTCGCCACGGCCGGACGGGTCCCCCATCCTGGGATCTTCGTGCAGGCGGGCGCAAGCGGAGTGCACGGACGTGCAAGACTGATGTCCATGACCCGTGAATCTCGCGTCGAAGCCCTCTTCACTGCTGCACGGATGTACTACGAGGAGGGGCAGACGATGGAGGCGATCGCGGGCCGCTTCGCCGTCTCCCGCTCGACCGTCTCCCGGATGTTGCGCGACGCGCGCGAGGCCGAGCTGGTGCAGATCACGCTGCGGCCGCCGGACGCCCAGAGGGTCGAGGAGCTGGCCCGCCGCATCTCACGGCAGTACGGGGTGCAGGTGCACGTCGTGCCCGCGACGCCCGGCGACGACGAGCGCGAGCGACTGCACGAGGTCGCCCGGGTGGGCGGGGAACTGCTCGACGAGATGCTCGAACCGGGCACCACGCTCGGCATCGCCTGGGGCACCACGCTGGCGGAGCTGCTCGGCACCGTGCGCTCCCGGCCGGTCCCCGGCCTGCGGATCGTGCAGCTCAACGGCGCGATCAACGTCGAGGGCTCCGGGCTCACCTACATCGCCACGGTGCTCGCCCGCGCGGCCACGCGCTGGGATGCGACTGTGCACCAGTTCCCGGTGCCAGCCTTCTTCGACTACGCCGGGACGCGCGAGGCGATGTGGCGCGAGCGTTCGGTGCAGCGGGTGCTCGCGACGCAGCGCGAGGCCACCGTGGCCGTGTTCAGCGTGGGCGCCTTCGATGCCGAGGTGCCCAGCCACGTCTACACCCACAACTACCTCACGGGAGAGGACCTGCGCTCGCTGCGGTCCGACGGCGCGGTCGGGGACGTCTGCACGGTGTTCCTGCGCGCGGACGGCACCTTCCGCGACATCGCGATGAATCAGCGCGGATCCGGGACCGGACCGGACCGGCTGGCGCGCATCCGCGACGGCTGCTGGTGGCCTCGGGCTCCCGCAAGGCGCTCCCCCTGCGTGCCGCCCTGCGTGCCGGCGTCGCGACCGACGTGGTCGTCGATGAGATCACCGCCGCGAGCCTCCTCGCCCTGCGCTGATCCCGGTTCGTCGGCGATGCCGTCACGCCGCCGCTGCCCTGCGCCCCGCCCTGTTGCTCCCCGCCCCCGCCGCGCCACACGCCGCCCCACCCCTTCACCCCGCCAACAGCCCACTGACGAACCACGATCGGCCCGTTTCTGGTTCGTCAGCGGACAGTTGACGGCGACGCCTCGGCGACCGACTGCGGAATCGTGGCGACGGAGCCTCGGCGGTCGACCGCTGAATCGTGACGGCGAAGCTTCGTTGGGCGGCCGCAGAATCATCGCGACGCGTCGCGGTGGCGGCAGGGCCTGCGCCGGGAGCGACATCAGCTCGTCGGCTGCTGGGCAGCGATGCGCCAGCTGGGACGATTCCGAGCCAGCTCGGCGATGGAACGACCGATGCGCGCCTCATCGGGGACCTCCAGTCCACGGCCACCGAGCTCGTCGGCCAGCCGCAGCAGGATCCGGCTCGGCCGCCACAGATCGTCGCCGTTGGCACGGACGATGGTCCAGCCAAGGGCGGTGATCTCGTCCCGGCGCCGCTCGTCCTCGCGCCACTGCTTCTTCGTCAGGCGATGGCCGTCCCCGTCGTATTCGAGCACGCAGCCCGCCTGAGGCCAGGCGAAGTCGAGGTAGCGCGTGCGCCCGCTGCGCCGTTCCTGGACGGGGAGGTTCAGCTCGGGCTCTGGGAACTCGGCACCGGCCAGGAGGAGCCGCATGATGCTCTCCCCGGGAGACCATGACCGGTCCCGGACTGCCGGCAGCACTGCGGCCAGGCGGGCGATCCCCGTCGCCCGCGCATCCTCGCGACATGGTCAGCCAGGTCCGCGACGTTCGTCAGCGGGCATTCAGTCGTTCCCGCAACCACGGCGTCGGCCACAGCGACGAGATCCCATGGCGGCAGGAGCGTCGCGAGCTCGCGCAGCACCTCGGCTGGCGAGGAGAGCACGAGTTTGCCCCGCTTCGTGCTGGGCCCCGGCTCCCACCGATGGATCGCCGCACCGCGCACCGCCGATGAACACGCCCCTGAGGGACACGTGCATGGATGACGGGGAGCACGGCGCCCGTCCGCAGGGAGGCACCGGCGGAGACAGGAGACAGTGGTGACGAACGCCGTCGGCCGTACTCGTCGACCCTGAGCAGTGCCACCTTGTCCTCGAGCTGCAACGGCAGCGGCACGTCCCACAGCAGCGCGGCCGTCGTATGGCTGATGACGCTGCCCGGGAGCACCTTGTTCTGGAGCGTCCACGCCATGGCCTCGACGCTCGCCGGGTGGTCGCTGAGCATGTGGAAACCGGGGAAGACCTTCGTGAGTGCGGGCCCGGCGAGGTCGCGGCTGTGCGCGCCGGCATCCAGCCACTGCTTCCGTGTCATCAGGGCACCGGCGCGACGGTCCCAGCTCTTCGCCATGCGCTGACCGTACGGAGCCGGGCGCCGACCGGTGCGCCCCGCACGGTCACTGTGGACGGCAGGTGGCTGTGGAGGACCGGTGCGCGCTCTGCGGCCCACGTTGTGCCGTGCCATGCGTCGCCGTGTCTGACGCGTCGTGTCGTGGCATCCCTTACGGTGCCGACGAACAGCCCGCTCACGAACCACTCTCCGCCCAGATCTGGTTCGTCAGCGGGCTGTTGAGGCGACGTGGCGGAGGTGGCGGTTGAGGCGACGTGGCGGAGGTGACGGTTGAGGCGACGTGGCGGAGGTGACGGTTGAGGCGACGTGGCGGACGTGACGGTTGAGGCGACGTGGCGGAGGTGGCGGAGGTGGCGGGCGAGGCGGGCCAGGCGGGCCACCGACGTCGAGCTCAGCCCTCCCTCGCGTGCACCACCCGGAACCGCTCGCACACCACCGGCATGTCCGCGGTGAAGCCGGTGGCGGAGTGCTCCCTCCAGAAGGGTTCATGGATGCGTCGCCACGAGGCGAGGGTGCGGTCGTCCTCACCCTCGGCCTGGGCGTGCTCCGCAGTGACCTGGTTGAACGGCACGATCTGGATGTCAGTCACCTCGAGGACGGCGCACGGGGCACCGGACCCGTCGAGGATGATCGAGAGATCACCGACGGCGGGAACCGGCTCGCCGACGGACTCGTAGTCACGCAGCGCGGAAGCGGTGGCGGTCTTCGTGCCGGCCAGCACCATTGCGAGCAGGCCGTCGGCATGCTCGGTCGTCGCCCCGAAGGCCCAGGCCTCTGGCGGCTGGGCGGGCAGGTCGGGGTGGAGGGTACGGGCGTGGTCCCAGAAGGGGTCGATCTCGGAAGCGGTCACCGCGAGAGGATATCCGGCTGCCTGCGGGCAACCGCCGGCTCAACAGCCCGCTCACGAACCAGAAACTGGCCGATCATGGTTCGCCAGTGGACTGTTGCCGGAGCGCCGCAGCGCGGGGTGTCGCGGTGAGGGCGCGACTGCGCGGCGGCGAGCGGCGGGGCGGAGCCGGGCCCCAGCAGGAGCTCAGCCCTCCGCGGCTGCCAGGTCCAGGCGCTCGGGGTGGGTGTACACGTTCATGCGGCCGTCACCGTCCTCGCCGGCGCGGGTGAAGCCGACGAGTGTCTGGCCGAACTCTCGGGCGGTGTCGACGGCCAGGGAGCTCGCCGCGGAGACGCAGGCCACCAGGGGGATGCCCGCCATGCAGGCCTTCTGGGCGATCTCGAAGCTGGCGCGGGAGGAGACGAGCAGGAAGCAGTCCCGCAGCGGGAGGCGGTTCTCGAGCAGGGCCCAGCCGATCACCTTGTCGACCGCGTTGTGCCGGCCCACGTCCTCTCGCACCACCAGCAGGTTCCCCTCGAGGTCCACGAGCGCTGCGGCGTGCACGCCGCCCGTGCGGGTGAAGACCGGCTGCTGCTCGCCGAGGGCGCTCGCTGCGCCGAGGATGACCCGGGGGTCCAGCTGCCACTCCTCGGCCAGGGTGTACCTGCTCTTCTTCCGCACCGCGTCGATGCTCTCGGCGCCGCACACCCCGCAGGCGGAGGTGGTGGTGAAGCTCCTGCTCATGAACGGCAGCAGCTGCGGGCGGGCCGTGGTGAAGTCCATGACGTTATAGGTGTTCTGTGCGAAGCCGGTGCCGTCGTCGACCACCGCGCCGTCGCAGTAGCGGGCTTCGGTGATGTCCTCGCGATGCGCGATCAGCCCCTCGCCGTGGAGGAAGCCGTGGATCAGCTCGACGTCATGGCCCGGGGTGCGCATGGTCAGTGAGAGCTGCTGCCCATTCAGGCGGATGTCCAGCGGCTCTTCGACAGCGACGTGGTCGCCCTTTCGGCCTGCATACAGCCTGCCTTCACGCACCCGGACGGTGCGGATCCGCGCGCGATCAGTGACCCTGCCCATCGGGCGAGGATAGTCCACTCACCTGCGGCGCGGCCGCCCAGGCACGGCGGGCCGGGTCACTCCTCGTCGTCCTCGTCGTCCGTGCGGCGGCCGCCCTCGGCGAGGGCGCGCGCCACCTCGAGCTGTTCCTCCCAGCCGCGGAAGTTCTCCTCGTAGTTGCGACGGCGCACCGGCTCATCGAGGCCGAGCTTGGCGAACCCTCGCTCGCACACCGTCAGCCGCACCAGGTTCTTCTTCGCCGTGCCCGCCGGGTCGATGATGAACTCGACGGTGTTGTTCGGTGCGTCGGAGATCTCGCCGAGCCCGCCGCCCAGCCAGCGGAAGAAGATCCGGTACGGCGCCTCCTGCGCCTCGATGCCGAGCTGGAACCGTCCGTGCACCGGATCGATCACCTCGGTGACGGTGCCGTGCCGGACGATCTTGTGCTCGCGGTACTCGCCGTCGTTGATGAACCAGCCGGGCTCGCGGACCACGGCGTACACCGTCTCGGCGCTGGCCTTGATCAGCACGCTGCGCACGATCGCATCAGGGACGGGGGCGTCTGCGGGAAGAACGGACTCGTCGGCCATGACTGTGCTCCTCGTGGTCAGGATTGCGGCCTCATCGCCGCCTGCGGCCAGCCTGACAGAATTCCGGGGCCCGGCGACCCCGGGCCCCCGATCGCCGTCAGGGCTTCGTGACCGCCGCCGCGAGCAGGTTCAGCGACTCCTCGAGATCCTCCTGCGGGATGGCGGGGAAACCGACCTTCTCCAGCAGCTTCTGATCCGTGACGCGGGACCAGTCGTAGGTCAGGGACACCTCGGTGGAGTCGGCGCCCAGGGACTTGAGCTCGTAGAGCCACTCCCAGCCCAGCGGCTCGTTCGGCGCGGTGCCGTCCTCCGCCTCGGGGGCGGGCTGCCAGCCGATCATCTTGTTCTCGTCGTAGGCGGTGACGAAGTTATGGGTGCGGTAGTCCCCGCCCATGGCATCGCGATGCATGTTCATCACGAACTTCTCGCCGGACTTGTCGATGCGCTCGGTGTCGTCGGCGCTGCGCACCGTGCCGGATCCGTCGAACTCAGGGTGGCGGGCGGGCAGGGTGAGCAGGTCGAACAGCTCCTTCGCGGAGACGTCGACGGTGCGGGTGACGGTCAGATGTGTCTGGTTGCTGTTCATGCCGCCACCCTGCCGTCTCAGCCACCAGATGTCACCTGCGCGCCGACCGCACGGTCGACCTGCTCGGCCGGGGCGGTGCCGCGCAGCGCCGGCGCACAGGCATCCCCTCGCCGGCTCCGGTGGTGACGATCCGGATCAGACCAGGCCCTTCTCCGTCAGCCAGCCGGAGGCGATGTCCGCGGAGGAGGCCTGGTCCACGACGCTCTGGCGGTTCAGCTCGACGAGATCATCGGCGCTGAGCTCGGCGAGGACGCCGTCGATCGCGGCCGCAGCCGCCTCGTCGATCTTCTCGGAGACCACCGGCACCACGTTCTGCGGGAGGATCATCGACTCCGGATCCTCGAGCACCACGAGATCGTTCTCGGCGATGGCGGGGTCGGCGGTGTAGATGTCCGCGAGCTGCACATCGCCGTCGAGCAGGGCCTGCACGGTCAGCGGGCCGCCGGAGTCCTCCACGGGGACCACGGTGACCTCGACGCCGTAGACCGTCTTGACCCCGTCGGGACCGTAGGGCCGCACATCGAACTCGCTGTTCGCCGCGATCTTCAGGTCCTCGTCGACATCCGCGAGGTCGCCGATGGCGGTGAGGGAGTGGGTGCCCGCGAAGTCCGCGGTGGTGGTGTAGGAGTCCTGGTCGGAGGCCTCTGCGAAGGAGAGCACGCGCAGCCCCTCGGGAAGGGCCTCGCCGAGCGCGATATGGGTCTCCTCCGGGCTCGCGGACTCGGCTTCGGCGTCATAGTGCTGGAGCAGGTTGCCGAGGTACTCGGGCAGCACGTCCAGGGAGCCCGCCTCGAGCTCCGGCATGTACACCTCGCGCTGGCCGATCTGGAACTGCCGATCCACGGTGAACCCCTCCGCCTCGAGGACCTGGGCGAACAGCTCGGCGATGATCTCGTTGGAGTAGTAGGCCTGGGAGCCGATCGCGATGGTGCCGGCGCCCCCGCCGTCGGACCCGCCGCCACCGCCGTTGCCGCCGCTGTCGGTGCCGTCGCCCTCTTCGAAGGGGTCGGAGCTGCCGCAGGCGGCGGCGCCGAGGGCGACGCCGCCGAGGCCGAGCGCGCCGAGCAGGTGGCGGCGGGTGCTGTGGATGGTCATGGAAGTTCTCCTGGGGTGATGGTCGGGCGGGGTCATGGAGTGCGTGCGCTGCGCGGGCCGGTGAGCCGCTGGAGGAGCAGCAGGGCGAGATCGAGCAGCAGGGCGAGCGCGATCACCAGCAGCGAGCCGGCGATCATCTGCGGATAGTTCTGGGAGCCGAGGCCCTGGAAGATGTACCGGCCCAGGCCGCCGTTGCCCACGTACGCGGCAAGCATCGCCGTGGCCACGACCTGCACGGTCGCGCCGCGGACGCCGCCGATCAGCAGCGGCATCCCCAGCGGGAGCTCGACCCGGGTGAGAATCTGCAGCTCGGTCATGCCCTGGGCGCGGGCCGCGTCGACGGTGGCGGGGTCTGCCGATTCGATAGCGGAGTACGCGCCTGCCAGCAGGGACGGGATCGCGAGGATCACGAAGGAGAGCAGCGGTGCGGTGAGCCCGATGCCCATCAGCAGCGCGAACAGGGTCACCAGGCCCAGGGTGGGCAGAGCGCGGGCGGCACCTGCCGTGGCCACCGCCAGCCCTTTGAAACGCCCGGTGTGCCCGACGGCGAGGCCCAGCGGGATCGCGAGCAGCGCGGCCACCACCACCCCGAGTGCGGTGTATCCGAGGTGCTCGAGGGTGCGGATCGGGATGCCGTCCGGGCCGGACCAGCGGGAGGACTCGGCGAGCCAGTGCAGGGACTGCAGGAAGGGGTTCTGGTTCATGGTCGCCGCCCCTCCTGCCGGCGGGTCCACGGCATGATCACGCGGCCCAGCAGCACCAGCAGGGCGTCGGTGAGCAGCGCGAGCGCGGCGGTGACCACGATGCCGGCGGCGATCTCCGCGACGATGCCGCGTCGCACCCCGTCGGTGAAGAGCATGCCCAGGCTCGGCACCCCGAGCACGCCGCCGACGGTGACCAGCGAGATGGTGCTGACCGCGACCACCCGCACCCCAGCCAGCAGCACCGGCCCGGCGAGCGGGAGCTCGACCTGCAGGAAGCGGGCGGCGGGGGCGTAGCCCTGCGCAGTGGCGGAGCCGAGCACGTCACCGCTCACCGAGCGGAAGGCATCGGAGGCGGTAGGGACCATCAGCGCGAGCCCGTAGAGCGACAGCGCGATCGAGATGTTCAGGGGGCTGCGCACGCTGGTGCCGATCAGGCCCGGCAGCAGCACGAACAGCGGCAGCGAGGGGATCGCGTACATCA
Source organism: Brachybacterium sp. Z12 (assembly GCF_014400405.1). Classification (GTDB taxonomy): domain Bacteria; phylum Actinomycetota; class Actinomycetes; order Actinomycetales; family Dermabacteraceae; genus Brachybacterium. Next base: position 3,336,629 of record NZ_CP060496.1, read on the forward strand.
GCCCGGAGGTGGTGGTGACCGAGGCGCGCAGCCAGCCGCGGGAATTGGCGAGCTTCGCCAGCGGCAAGGACAGCGCGAAGGCCACGAGGATCGGAGGCAGCGCCTGCACCAGATGCGCTCCGGTGTAGGCGGCGATCACGTCGAGATTGTCGAGCACCCATTTCACGAGGGCCGCTCCTGCGCCGGCCCGTCGGCCGCGAGGACCCCCGCGGCGCGGCCGTCGGCATCGACCACCACGTCACGGCCGTCGACCCGTTCGACGTGCAGGGTGCGGGCCCCGCGGTCGGCGCCGACGAAGCTCGCGACGAAGTCGTCGGCCGGATCGGCGAGGATCTCTTGCGGGGTGCCGACCTGCGCGATGATCCCGCCGGGCTTGAGGATCACCACGCGGTCGCCGAGCAGGAAGGCCTCGTCGATATCATGGGTGACGAACACGATCGTCTTGCGCAGCTCGTGCTGGAGGCGCTGCAGCTCCCGCTGGAGCTCGCTGCGCACGATCGGGTCCACCGCTCCGAAGGGCTCGTCCATCAGCAGGATGTTCGGGTCGGCGGCGAGCCCGCGGGCCACGCCGACGCGCTGCTGCTGGCCGCCGGAGAGCTGGGAGGGGTAGCGGGCGGCGAGCGCGGGGTCCAGGCCGACGGTCTCCATCAGCTCCTGGGCGCGGGTGCGGGCCTCACGCCTGCCGGTGCCGCGCAGCACGGGCACGGTGGTGATGTTGTCCAGCACCGTGCGGTGCGGCAGGAGGCCGGAGGCCTGCATGACGTAGCCGATGCTGCGGCGCAGCTGCACCGGGTTCAGCTCGGCGATGTCGTCGCCGTCGATGTGGATGCGACCCGAGGTGGGCTCGACCATCCGGTTGATCATCCGCATCAGCGTGGTCTTGCCGGAGCCGGAGGAGCCGACCAGCACCACGGACTCGTGCGAGGCGATCTCGAGGCTGAAGTCCTCCACGGCGACGGTGCCACCGGGGTACTCCTTGCGGACGTTCTCGAAACCGATCACGTGGCCTCCTGACGGGGCGTCGTGGGGTGAGGGGCGGGGTCGACCGCGATCAGGGAGTCCGTCGGGGACCCAACCTGTCCGTGCCGCAGAGCGCCGGGGTTTCCCCAGTATCGCCCCTGGGTGACGGCGGGCGAAGAGCGGCGCGCCCCTCCGTCCCGGGCGCGGCGGCCTCACGCCCCGATCGGCACCTCGGTCATCCGCCAGTTCGACTCGTTGGCGAAGGCCAGCGGCCCGGTTGTCCCGTACTGCAGCGCGACCTCCGCACCGGCCTCGACGCCCGCGATGTCGCGGGGGAAGACGAGCTCGAGGATCCGCGGCACCCCGCCGTCGGCCGCCGTGTTCAGGGAGAGATCGGTGAGCGGGCGGGTGGTCTCCGAGGGCCCGCCGGCCCGATGGAAGGCAGGGTAGGTGAGCACACTGCCCACGAGCACCCCGACCGCGCCGCTGCTGGCGAGCAGGGTGTACGTGCTGACGCCGTCGGGCTCGGTGGGCATTCCGATGCCGTCGTCGAACTGCCCGATCCCCGTCACGCCGCTGCGGTCCTCATCCCTCGGCGTGACCTCGAGAGTGACGACGAGGTGGTCCTCGAGCATCCGGGCGGCGCCAAGCTGGAGGTCGAAGGGGCGCAGCACCCACTGCTCGCTGCCGTCGAACCGCACGCCCTCGGCAGCGGTGCCGGCCCTCCCCTCGAACTCGGGCATCTCGCGGGTCACCCTCCTCCGCGCAGCAGGGGTCTCGAGCACGATCTCGACGCGCCGGTTCAGCGCCTTGCCGCCCTCGGTGTCATTGGAGGCGATGGGCTCGGCCTCGCCCTTCCCGTCGGTGGACAGCTCGTAGTCGGAGGTGTCCAGCCGCTTCTCGAGCGCCGTCGCGACGGCGGCGGCCCGCTCCTTCGAGAGGGTGAGGTTCGAGGCGTCGGAGTCTACGGAGTCGGTGTGGCCGATGACCGTCACGGGGCCGGGCTCATGGGACTCGATCCGCTGCGCGGCCTCGTCCAGGGCGCTCTTCGCCTTCCGGTCGAGATCGGCCGAGCTCGAGTCGAAGAGGACGTCGGAGCTGATCGCGACGGTCGTGGCCCCCAGCTCCCGCGTCTCCCGGAGCGGCTCGGCGAGGTCCTGGGACATCAGGAGCATCGGCTCGAGCGGCGCCTCCTCGATCGCGGAGAGGTCCAGCTGCTCCTCGGCGCCCTCGACGGCGGGCACGTCGGCCTCGATGACGGGCACGTCGATGACCAGAGGGAGCTTCGGGAGGTAGACGGCGAGGGCGTCCGTGCCGGGATCCGCGAAGGCGATCTGTACGGTGCCGGCGAGGGCCTGCGTGCCGGAGTCGGCGGTCTCTCCGTTGTCGGCCCGGACACCGACCGTCTCCCCCTCGGCGTCCACGGCCGTAGAGGCGACCTGATCCCCGGCGAGATCCACCAGGCGCACGCCGAGGAAGTCCCTCGTGTCCCCTCCGCTCGCAGAACCCCAGCCGTCGGACCAGGCAGAGGTCGCCTCCCCCGTGAGGGTCCCACCGACGACGTACTGATCCTCGAACTCGGCGGCGTCGCCCTCGGCTGTCAGGTCGACGGTGAGCACCAGGTGCTCACCGCTGCGCACGATGGGGTGGAGACGGACGGCGACCTCGGTGTGCCGCAGGAAGAACGAACTCTCGGCGACGACGGCGCCCGGGTCGGCCGCCTCGCCGCCGCCGTCGCTCGCCCCACCGGTGCCGTCCGTCGCGGAGTCGTCCTGCTCCGTGCAGGCGGTCATTGTGCCTCCGGCGAGGAGGACGGCGAGCAGAGTGCGGCGGCGCAGCGCGGTCATCGCTCCAGAGTAGCGGCGCTGGACACTCGTCCCAAATATCGCGGTCAGCAGTCTGGTCCGTCGCGACTCCGCTCGCTCCTGTCGGCATGCTCCACCGATGTCGTCCGTTCTCCGCGGTGTCCTGACCCTCAGATCGCCGCGGGCAGCGGAGGATGCTCCTGCACGCGCAGCGTGCCGCGGTGCACGGTCAGCGCCGCGCCCTGGTCGAGGGTCGCGAAGCCCGCCTGCGGGTAGCCGGTCGAGGAGACGAGCACCCGGTCGTGGTCGGCGCGCCAGCGCAGGTCGTACACCTCCGCCGGCTGATCGTCCGGGGCCTGGGGCGGATCGTACTGGGCGAAGGCGACGAGCGTGCCGGGCATGCTGAGCAGGCAGTTCAGCGACTCCGGCGGACGGCCGAAGAGCTCCAGGGACAGCGCGGTGAGCTCGGCGGCGGCGTGCTGGACCGCGAGCGCCCAGTCCAGCGGGCCGTCGCGCGGCGGCAGCTCGTCGGCCCAGGCAGTGATCAGCGAGAGGAACAGCTCGGAGTCCGTGGTGCCGAGCGGGGCTCGCCCGCCGCGGGCGAGGATCCGCTCCCGCAGCTCGTCGGAGAGGTCGAACTGACCGTTGTGGCTGAAGGTCACAGGTCCCTCGACGAAGGGGTGGGTGTTCTCCGGGGTCAGCGCCAAGCCCACGCTCGCGCGGCGCAGATGCGCCACGATCACCTCGCCGCGCGCCTCCGCGATCGTGTCCCCGTACGCGTTCGAGACTCGGGCGGTGTCGGTGCCCCGGCGCAGATGCGGCAGGAGCGGTGCGGGGTCGTCCCCGCCGTCCGCCCCCGTGCCGGAGGGATACCAGGCCACGCCCCAGCCGTCCTTGTGCCGCTCGGACAGGGCCGTGAACAGCGGCAGCTCCTCGGGCACGATGTCGGGCAGCGGGCGCTCACCGCGCGAGACGACACCCAGCAGACGGCACACGGACTCCTCCTTCTGCGCGCGTCAGGACGCGACGGCGCGGGCCTTCATCCGCGCGTCGAGCGCGAGCGCGATGCGGGTCAGCAGCAGGTTGATGACGATGTAGATCACCGAGACCACCAGGTAGGTCTGCACCAGGTAGCGGGTGATCGAGACCAGCGTCTTGCCCTGGAACTGCAGCTCGTTGTAGCTGACCACGTAGCCGAGGGTCGAGTCCTTCAGCAGCGTGACGAGGGCGAGGATCAGGCTGGGCAGCACCAGGCGCACCGCCTGGGGCAGCACCACCGAGGCCATCGCGTCGCGTCGGCTCAGCCCGATCGCGGCCGCGGCCTCGTGCTGACCGCGGTCCACCGCCTTGATGCCGGCGCGGAACACCTCGGCGGTGGCGGCGCTCGAGACCAGGATCATCGGGATCACCAGCATCCAGAACCGCGGGAAGGTGACACCGAAAGCGGGCAGGGCCAGCAGGAAGGCGTAGACCACCAGCAGCATCGGGATGCCGCGGAAGAACTCGATCCAGGTGATCGCGATGGCGCGGAGCAGCGAGGAGCGCGACAGGCGTGCGAGCGCCAGCAGCAGGCCGAAGGGGAAGGCGACCACGGCCGCGGCTGCGGTGACCTTGAGGGTCCCCCACAGGCCCTGGCCGAGGAAGGCGAGGTAGTCCGCCCGCAGGTAGACGACCCACTTGTTCGGGTCCAGCTGCCCGTTGGCGTGGAACTGCCAGAGCCCTGCCGCGAGCAGGCCGGCGATCGCGAGCACGCTGAGAATGGACAGCAGCAGGATGCGGCGGCGGCCCTTGGGGCCGGGAGCGTCGAAGAGGACCTGGGTGGCGGAGTTGCTCATGCCTGCGCTCCCGCCGTCACGTCGAGCGCGGTGCGGGTGCGCAACGCCCCGTGCCGCCCGGGGCCACGGCCCGTTCGATCACGCCGCCGAGGGCCGCCCCGCCCAGCGACATCCCGAGGTACACGGCGCCGGCGACCAGGAACATCACCACGGCGCGCCCGGACTGGATGTTGAGGGTCTGGGTGACCCAGGTGATCTCGCTGACGGCGATCGCCGAGCACAGGGCGGAGCCGATCACGGTGCCGATGAACACGTTCACCAGCGGCTGGACCATGGCCCGGAAGGCCTGCGGCAGCACCACGAAGCGCAGCGTCCCGAAGAATCCCAGCCCGATCGAGCGGGCGGCCTCCGCATGCCCGACAGGCACCGTGTTGATGCCCGAGCGCACGTTCTCGCAGACGAACGCGCCCGAGGACAGGGTCAGTCCCAGCACGCCGCACCAGAAGTAGGGCAGGAGCAGGCCGACGTCCGGCAGACCGAAGGCGATGAGGATCAGCAGGCTCAGCAGCGGGATGTTGCGGAAGATCTCGACGTACACCGCGGAGGCCCAGCGCAGCGGCGGGATCGGGCTGACGCGGCACACCGCGAGCACGGTTCCCAGGATCAGGGCGAACCCATAGCCGAGCAGCGTGAGCGCCACGGTGTAGCCGATCCCCTGCAGCAGCAGCGGGAGGTTGTCTCCGAGCAGGGCGATGCTCTCCTGCAGGTACTGGATGATCCCGTGGAGCGTTTCCATGAGGTCCTCTCGGTGCGGTCGGAGAAGGCCGACGGGCGCCGCTCAGCACGGGCGGCCCCGTCGGCCCCGGGGCGGAGGCCGCGAACGGCCTCCGGAGGATCAGGCGGGCAGCTCGCCGGGGACGGGCGGCTCGGGTGCCTCGCCGTCGATGACCTCGCCGATGGTCGCGGTCCACAGGGCATCCCAGGCGCCGGAGTCGATGAGCTCCTGCAGGAAGGTGTTCACGAACTCGAGGGCGTCCTCGCTGTCCTGCGAGAGGCCCACACCGTAGGGGTCGTCCACGAAGGGGTCCCCCACCACAGTGACTTCGGGATCGGCGGCGGAGTTGCCCAGCAGCACGCCCTGGTCCAGGACATAGGCGTCGACCCGGCCCTGCTTGAGCGCGGCGACGCAGGACTCGTTGTTCGGGAGGGTCTCGACCTTGCCCGGATCGGTGACGTGCTCCTCGATGGCCTGGATACCGGTCGAGTTCGCCTGGGTGACCAGGTTCAGGCCGGTGAGGTCCTCGGGGCCGGCGATGGTCTCGGCGTCCTCGGTGCGCACCTGGACCGCGGTGCCGGAGAGGTAGTAGGGGCCGGCGAAGCTGATGACCTCGAGGCGCTCCGGGGTGATCGAGTAGGTCGCGATCACGCAGTCCACGGTGCCGTTCTGGACCATGGTCTCGCGGGTCTCGACGGTGGTGTCGATATATTCAACCTTCTCCTCGCCGCCGTCGCCGAGGATGTACTTCGCCAGCAGCTGGGTGAGGCCGGCGTCGAAGCCGGTGGGCTGGCCGCCCGAGGTCGAGGCGAGAGAGAACACCTGGTTGGCGACGGTGCCGCCGCGGATCAGCTGGCCCTTGTCCTTGATGGCAGTGGCCCAGGGGCTCGCGGCGATGGCGTCCTCGGCGGCCACCGGGCCAGAGGCGATCACGTCGGCGAAGGGGAGCCCTCCTCGCCGCCCTCGTCCCCACCTCCGAGGTCGGGGCCCTCGCCGGTGTCGGAGGAGCAGGCGGTGAAGCCGATCAGAGGCAGGGCGGCAGCGGCGGCGACGACGGCGCGGCGACCTGGGCGGAAGCTGGTGGTGGTCATGAATCTCTCCGGTCTCTCGACCGCTCCGGATGGAGCGGGGTGGTCGGTGGGGTTGTCAGTGCGCGAGGATCTTGGACAGGAACGCCTTCGCCCGTTCGCTGCGCGGGGCGGTGAAGAACTCCTCGGGCTCGCCCTGCTCGACGATCTCGCCCTCGTCCATGTAGACCACGCGGTCGCAGACGTGTCGGGCGAAGCCCATCTCGTGGGTGACCACGAGCATCGTCATCCCCTGCTCGGCGAGCTCGGTCATGACGTCGAGGACCTCGTTGATCACCTCGGGGTCCAGCGCCGAGGTGGGCTCGTCGAAGAGCATCGCCTTGGGCTTCATCGCGAGTGCCCGAGCGATCGCCACGCGCTGCTGCTGACCGCCGGAGAGCGCGGTGGGAAGGGAGTTCTCCTTGTCGGAGAGGCCCACGCGTTCGAGCAGCTCCCTCGCCTGCTGATCCGCCTCGGCCCTGGGGACGCCGCGCACCTTCCTCGGGCCGAGGGTCACGTTGTCGATCGCCTTGAGATGCGGGAAGAGATTGAAGCTCTGGAACACCATGCCCACGTCGGCGCGCAGACGGGTGAGGTCCCTGCCCTCCTCGGGCAGCCGCTCGCCGTCGATCGTGATCTCGCCGGAGGTGATGGTCTCCAGCCGGTTCAGGCAGCGGCACAGGGTGGACTTGCCGGAGCCGGAGGCACCGATCAGCGCCACCACCTCGCCGCGGTGGATGTCCAGGTCGATGTTCTTCAGCGCCTGGAAGTCGCCGAAGAACTTGTCGACGCCGCGCGCGGAGATGAGGGGCTCGCCGATCGTCTTGCCTCGGGGCGCCTCCCGGGGCGTGCTGCTCTCGTTCATGGTCCGAGAATGCTGCCCCGGAGCATCTGTCCACATCACGGCACGGGCGACCGCATGTCGGAACGCTTTCGTGACCGGCGTTCACATTGCCGGGCGGGGCGCGCCGCATGCGCCCCGCCCGGTGGTCGCGGTCAGGCCCGGTAGGCGCCCTGGTAGACGGAGTCGAACGGGGTCGCGCCCTCCTGGCGGTGCTCGATCGAGCTGGTGACCACGGCCTTCGCGACGCGGGCGGCCTCGAGCGGGGTGGCGCCCTTGGCGAGCTCGGCTGTGACCGCAGCGGCCAGGGTGCAGCCGGCACCGGAGACCCGGTGCTCGCCGATTTTCGGGCTGCGCAGCTCGACCGTCTGCTCACCGTCGTAGAAGACGTCCACGGCGTCGTCGCCCTCGAGCACGACCCCGCCCTTGGCCAGCACGATCACGCCGTAGGTGTCATGGATGCGGCGGGCGGCCTCGGTGAGGTCCTCGACGCTCTCGATGCTGTCCATCCCGGAGAGGGTGAGCGCCTCGAAGTGGTTCGGGGTGACGAAGGTGGCCAGCGGCAGGATCTTCTCCTTGAGCGCGTTGTCCGTGTCGAGCGCGGCGCCGGGCTCCTGGCCCTTGCAGATCAGCACCGGGTCCAGCACCACGTTCGTGAAGGAGCGCTCGGCGAGCGAGGCGGCGACGGTGTCGATCGTGACGGGGTTCCGAGCATGCCGATCTTCACGGTGTCGACCTCGTGCACGGCGGTCGTCGCCTCGATCTGGTCCGTGATCACCTGCGGGTCCACGGGCACGAAGCGGTGGCCCCAGTTGTTCTTCGGATCGAAGGAGACGATGCAGGTCAGGGCAGCGGTGCCGAAGGTGCCGAGCTGGTGGAACGTCTTGAGGTCGGTCTGCGCCCCGGCGCCTCCGGTGGTCTCGGAGCCGGCGATGGTGAGGGCGACGTGAGTCATGGGGCCTTCCTTGGAGGTGTCGATTCCGGTGCCGTGCGCTCCCAGGCCTCTCGTCGGTGCCGACGGGGCCGTCGCAGCGGCGGTGACCGCGCGCTCCCAGGGCCCGGTCCCCGAGGGGTCCCGCCTGCCCGTCGCAACGGTCGGGCCGCGCGCTCCCAGGGCCTGGAGCGGCTGTGAGGTCGCTCCGGCCCGTCGCAGCGGCCGAGGTCCGATGGTATCCCCTCGGGTACAGTGCCGGTCGTGCTGACGCCGGATTCGACGACGGAGGAGATCGCTCCGCCTGCCCCCTCCCCCAGCACCCCTGCGCGCTCAGGCGCGGCGTCGCTGTTCGCCGAGCATCTCCGCCCCACCCTGAAGTTCCTGGTGGTGGGCGGGATCGTGTTCCTGCTCGACGCCGCGATGTACAACCTGCTGGTGTTCTGGCATCCCACGCACGGCTGGGGCGAGGGCCTGATGCACGCTAGCCCGCTGACGGCGAAGATCATCGCCATCGCGATCGCGTCCTGCCTCACCTATCTCGGCAATCGGCTGTGGACCTTCGGCGACCGGCCGCGGCCGGACACCACCCGCTCGATCATGATGTTCATCCTGATCAACCTCATCGCCGCGGGGCTGCAGCTGTCGTGCCTGGGGTTCTCGCGGTACGTGCTCGGGCTGGACTCGGTGCTGGCCGACAACGTCTCCGGGACGTTCATCGGCCAGATCGTCTCGACCTCCTTCCGCTACGTCACCTACGGTCGCTTCGTCTTCCCGAAGCGCTGAGCCATGACCACGACGCTCACCGCTCCCGCCCCGCTGCTGGCCACAGGCCCCACCTGGCCCGGGGACTGGTCGACCTTCTGGCCGGACATGGTGATCGGCTGCATCACCGGCCTGCTCATCGGCCTCGCGCTGTGGCTGCTGCAGATCTGGGCTGACCAGCGCCATTCGCGGAAGGTCGCCCGGCGGGTCTCGCTGCGGATCGTGCAGCCGCTGCTGCTGGCCCTCCAGCGCCCCACCTACACGCAGGGCTTCAGCGAGATCTCCGTGCTTCCCCGCAGGCACCGCGCGGCGCTGTCCCTGATCGAGCAGTCGGATCTCGATGACTGGCACGAGGAGCTGGCCACGGAGCTCACCGAGACGCTGCGCGACTACCGGGGCCGGCTGTGGAACCTGCAGGCCGACGCCGATGATCTCGAGCAGGCCGTCGAGCGCTGGTTCGCGGTGCACCGCACCTCCCCGGTGGTGCGCGAGTGGGTGGAGGCGCGGCTCCTGGGAGCCAGCGAGGACTACCTGCGCGCGATGGTGCGCGCCGACGACGACTACGAGCCGATCGCGGCGGCCGGGGCCCAGATCGTCACCAGCCGCCTGGTGCGCAAGCATGCCCGCGCCTACGGGCATGCGCTGCGCAAGGCGGACCGGACGGTGCAGAACCTGATGCCGATCCTCATCGAGAACGTGCGGCGGCCCGCGAACCGCTGAGCCGTCGGGCCGCGGTCCGCCGCTCCCGGGCATCCCCGGGCCGGGCTCAGAGGTCCGGGTGGCGCCCGTGCCATTCCGTCACGGACTGGTACGCGGATCCGAGTTCGACGAGCGCCTTCTCCTCGAAGCACCCGGCGACGAGCTGCACGGACAGCGGCATGCCGCTGCCGGCGGCGAACCCTCCGGGCATGGTGACGGTGGGCGTCTGAGACATCGTGAAGGGCACGGTGAAGCGGTGGACATCAGCGATCTTCTGCTCGTCCATGGTCATCATGTCCGCCGCCGGAGGGGCCTCGAACGGCAGGCCGGGGATGAGCATCGCGTCCACCGGCTCGAGAGCCTCGTACACCCGGCCGGAGTAGTCCATCCTGCGCAGGATCAGCTCCTGGTACTCCGCGCCGCTCACCGCACCGCCCAGCTCCAGCAGGTCCCGCAGCGCAGGCCCGTACTCGTCGCGGCGCTCCGCGAACCACGCCGCATGCACCTGGTACGCCTGCACCCCGCACACCTTGAACCAGTCCTCGATGGCTTGCTCGCTGTCCGGGAACTTCATCGGGACGATGACGGCGCCGAGCTCCTCGTACACCGCGATCGCATCATCCAGCACTTTCGCGACCTCGGGGTGACGCCCTCGTACGCATAGTCGAAGTCCACTCCGATCCGGCGCCCCTCACAGCGGAGGCTGGCGCTGGGGACAGGTTCGGCACCGGCTCGAGCGACGTGCTCGGATCCTGCGGATCGTGGCCTGCCATCACCTGGAGCAGAAGACCGGTGTCGGCCACCGTGCGCGCCATCGGTCCGGGGTGGTCCAGGGTCGCCGCGAAGGGGAAGATGCCATGACGGCTCACCCGCCCCCACGTGGGCTTCAGCCCGCTGACCCCGGCGGCTGAGCAGGGGATCCGGATGGAGCCGCCGGTGTCGGAGCCGAGCGCGGCAGGTACGAGGCCCGCGGCGGTGGCCACCCCGCTCCCGCTGGACGAGGCGCCGACCCAGCGCGAGCTGTCCCACGGGTTCTTCGGCGCAGTGAACGGGGGATGTGCTCGGAGTAGACGCCCTCGGTCTGGTGCAGCCTTCCGAGCATGATGGCGCCGGCCTCTTCGAGGCGCTGGACCACCGTCGCGGTGGATCCGCTGCGTATGCCCCTGCGCAGCGGCATCCCGATCTCGAAGGGCTGTCCCTCGATGCCATAGATGTCCTTGACCGCGATCGACACTCCGTGGAGCGGGCCTCGCCATCGCCCCGCGGCCAGTTCCGCGTCCAGACGAGCGGCACTGCGGCGGCTCCCCTCGCCATCCACATGGGAGAAGGCGCCCAGCTCACCATCGAGCATCTCGATCCGACTCAGCTGGTGCTCCAGCAGTTCGGCGACCGATATCCGCCGCGTGCTGATGAGGCTGGCGATCTCGCTGATTGATCTGTAATGCACGTCATCCTCTATCGTCGAGCAGGGTTTTCGTCGAACAGGGTTTTCGTCGAGCAGGGTCAGATTCCGGGAACGATGCCGCCCACGGTCCAGGTCTTCAGAGTGTCGGCCACCCAGAGCCCGGGCACCAATCGATGGGTCCTGTTCACCGCCCTGCTGCGTGCAGCGGGATCGATCAGCGGCGATGTCGGAGCGCCGATTCGTGATCAGCCGGTCCGAGACGCCTGCGCCGGTGCCGCACCGCGCAGTCTCTGACAGACTCGGACCATGGAGATCACCGGCCCCTGGACCCGCGCTGCCGCCGCTGCCGGCCTGCTGAAGGATGGCGAGGCCCGTCCGACCGTGTTCGCGCAGATGTCGGCGCGCGCCAGCGCGCACGGTGCGCTGAACCTCGGGCAGGGCTACCCGGATGATTCGCCGCCGCCCGCGGTGGCCGAGGCCGCGGTCGACGCGATCCGTCAGGGCCGGAACCAGTACCCGCCCGGGGCTGGGGAAGCGGTGCTGCGCGAGGCGATCGCGGAGCATCAGGCCCAGTGGTACGGGCTGCGCTGGGATCCGGCGAGCGAGGTGCTGGTGACCACCGGTGCCACCGAGGCGCTCGCGGCGACGATCCTCGCCCTGGTCGAGCCGGGCGATGAGGTGATCACGCTCGAGCCGTTCTACGACCAGTACGCGGCGATGATCGCGCTGGCCGGCGGGGTGCACCGCACGGTGCCGCTCGTCCCGCGCGAGGACGAGACCACCGGGGACCTGGTGCTCGATGTCGAGGAGGAGGCGCTGCGTGCGGCGTTCTCGGACCGCACCCGGCTGGTGCTGGTGAACACCCCGCACAATCCCACCGGGCTGATGCTGTGGGTGGGCGCTCTGCAGGCGATCGTCGACGAGGCGGCACGGCACGACGCGCTGATCGTCACCGACGAGGTCTACGAGCACCTCACCTTCGGTCCCGCGCATCTGCCGATCGCGACTCTGCCCGGCGCGCAGGACCGCACCATCTCGATCTCCTCGGCCGGCAAGACCTTCGCCGTCACGGGCTGGAAGATCGGCTGGATCACCGCCCGTCCGGAGCTGGTCACCGCGATCACCGGAGTGAAGCAGTGGCTCACCTACTCCTCCGGGGCGCCGTTCCAGCCCGCAGTGGCAGCGGGGCTGCGTTTGCCGACCTCGGTCTTCCACGACCTCGCCGCGGATCTCCGCTCCCGGCGTGACCTGCTCACCGACGGGTTGCGCGAGATCGGTTTCCGCGTGAGCGTGCCCGAGGCCGGGTACTTCACGGTCGCGGACGCGGGCCCGCTGGGTGAGCCCGACGCCGTCGGCCTGGCGGAGCGCCTGCCTTCGGAGGCCGGTGTGGTGGCGATCCCGCTGTCGGCCTTCTACCGCGACGGCGAGGCCGGGGAGGCGAGCTCCTTCCTGCGGCTGGCCTTCTGCAAATCCCGCCCCACGATCGAGCGGGCGCTCGAGCAGCTGGACGCCTGGGCGGCGTCGCGGCGCTGAGCCGCGCCGGATGCCGGCGCGGCAAGCAGGTCAGACGGCGCGGGACCGATTCAGGAGACGCGCACCCAGGTCGGGTTGTTCGAGAAGTCGAGGAAGGCGCGCACCGAGACCGACCCGGCCTGCACCTCGTCCTCGGGCACGATGATCCCGTACTCCCAGTCCTCGGTGTCGCCGTCGCGCATCGTGCCCTTCTCGAAGACGGTGTTGGGCGTGACGGCGATGGCGTCCTCGTACGAGCCGCCGGCGTCGGAGAGGTAGTCGACCCACAGCAGGAGCATCGGCTCCTGCGTGCTGTCCCCGTGGTAGGTCACGGTGACCGGGACCAGGATGTAGACCTCGCCGTCGCCGGGCTCGGGATTCTCCGCGCTCCTGCCCATCACCGCCTCGGTGGCGTCCCAGTCGATCTCCCCGACGGTGATGTCGAGGGTGCCGCCGGCCTCGTCGTCGATGGTGAACGTCTGACCGACGGCGTACGGGGCGTCCTGGGAGCCCTTGCCGGCGGACGGCTCGTCCGTCGGCTCGTCCGTGGTCGGCTCGTCGGTGGTGGGCTCCTCGGTGGTCGGCTCATCGGTGGTGGGCTCGTCCGTCTCCGGGTCGTCGGTCTCGGGCTCGTCCGGCTCGGTCGTGATGGTCTCGGGGCCGTCGCCGACGGGCTCACCGCCGTCGCGGGTGAACAGGAAGATCCCGGCGCCCACGCTGATCAGCAGCAGCGCGAGCACCGCGCAACCCGCGCAGATCAGGATCGGGACCTTGTTCGACTTCTTCGGCACAGCACCCTGCGGCGCGACGCCCTGCGCTCCCCGTCCCCGAAGCTCGGGGCGAACGCGGCGTCTTGCCCGTACCCGCCGCTGGCTGAGGGCTGGCCGTAGCCGGGCTGGCCGTAGCCCTGATCCTTACCGTAAGCGGGCTGGCCCTGCCCGTAGTCCTGCGGAGGCTGGCCCTGTCCATAGCCCCCATCCGGGGAGGACTGACCATAGGGATCTCCGGACTGGGGCGGGCCCCATCCGTTCTGCGGTGGCTGCGACATGGTCTCTTCCGGTGCCGGCGCCGGCACCGACCCCTCTCTGCTGACACGACCTTCATCGGTCGAGCCCCTGGGCCCGTGCGCCACATGGTACGGCGCGTTCAGGTCCCGTTCAGGGTGCACCAGATCCCTTTCCGGTCACGAAACACGACGCCCCCGGCCCTCCGGCAGATGCCAGGGGCCGGGGGCATCGCGCTGGGTCAGCCGCGGGAGGTGAACTTCTCGCCGTGGAAGGTGTGCCCGGTCGCCCGCTGCGAGGCGCCGGAGGCGTCGAGGTAGGGGGTGACGCCGCCGCGGTGTCGGGGGAATCCGGCGCCGAGGATCAGTGCGAGGTCCACCTGCTCGGGCCGCTCGACCACGCCGGCCTCGAGCATCAGGGCGATCTCCTCGGCCAGGCCGTCCTGGACCTTCTCGAGCAGCGCCTCGCCGACGGGCGCCTCGGCGCCGCCGGCCGTCCCGGTGCCGAAGACCTCGGCGACGGTGGGTGAGACCGGCGGGTGCACGGCGGTCTTGCTGCGCTCGGTGAACTGGGCATTCTTCTCCGCCATCGCGCTCAGCCCCGGCGAGGCGTGGAAGCGGTCGCCGAGCTCCTCGACGAGCACCGTGCCCACGTGGTCGGCGACGGCGAGGCCCACGAGGTCGAGCAGCGCGAACGGTCGCATCGGCAGGCCCAGCGGGTCGAGGGAGGCATCGACCTCCGCCGGATCCGCGTCGGCGTCCACCGAGGCCAGGACCGCTCCGAGCACGCGGAACAGCAGCCGGTTGACGATGAAGCCGGGGGCGTCGGCGCTGCGCACGGCGAACTTCCGCAGCTTCCGGACCACCTCGAGGCCGGTGGCGAGGGTGGTCTCGTCGGTCGCCTCGGTGTGGATCACCTCGACCAGCGGCATCTTGGCGACGGGGTTGAAGAAGTGCAGGCCCACGACGCGCTCTGGATGGGCGAGCTCCTCAGCCATCTTCGTCACCGCGAGCGAGGAGGTGTTGGTGACCAGCAGGGCATCCTCGGCCAGGACGCTCTCGAGCTCGGCGAACACCGACTTCTTGATCGCGAGCACCTCGGGCACAGCCTCGAGCACGAGGTCGCAGCCGGCGAGGTCCTGCAGGTCCGCGGTCGCGGAGAGGTTCCCGGCGACGGCCGTGGCGGTGGCCTCGTCGAGCTGGCCGCGCACGGCGGCCTGGGCGATCACGTCCCGGGCGGCGGCCAGGCCCTTGGCCGCGGTCTCCGCATCGAGGTCGCGCATCACCACGGGGACCTGCAGGCCCAGCGCCAGCTGGGCGGCGATCTGCGAGGCCATCAGGCCGGCGCCGGCGACGCCCACCCGGCGGATCTCACGGGCGCCGTCGACGGGGGTGCGGCCGGGCCGTCCGCGGCGCAGCATCTCGGCGGAGTACATCGAGGCGGCGGCGCCGTCGCTGCGCACGAGCTCCTCGAGCGCAGCGGCCTCGCGGGCGAGCGCCTCGGAGAGGGTCGAGCCGGGCAGCTCCTGCAGCAGGGCGAGGGCGCGGCCGACAGCGGGGGCTCCCTGCGCCTCGAGGCGGGTCGCCCAGGTGCGGCGGGTCTCGGCGTGCCCATGGGCGGCGTCGAGCGCGTCGAGCAGCGCCTCCGCCTCGGGGTGTCGGCGGCGGGCACCGGCGCGGTGCGCCCGCCCCAGGCGCCGTCGGCCGCGAGGGCGCCGTCCGGGGCGGACTCGGCGAGCGCGGGGTCGACCACGTCGGCGTCGGACTCATCGAGGTCGACATGGGCGGCGACCAGGGCTGCGAACTCGTCGAGCGCCTCGTCGAGGTCCTCGGCGAGCTCGTCGACCAGTCCGATCTCCAGGGCCTGCTCGGCGTTCAGCTGCTTGTCCCGGGCCGGGTCCTCGAGGATCATCCGCACCGCGGTCTCGGCGCCGACGACAGATTGCAGCAGGGTGGTGCCTCCCCAGCCGGGCAGGATGCCCAGGCTGGTCTCGGGCAGGCCCAGGCCCCGCACCGCGGGGGTAGCCGTGCGGACGTCGGCCATCAGCGCCACCTCGAGCCCGCCGCCCAGGGCGACGCCGTTGAGGTGGGCGAGCACCGGGACCGAGCTGGCGCGAACGCGGATCTGCAGATCGTGGGCGGCGCGCGTCATTCCTTCGACGTTCGCGGCCGCAGGGATCGGCGAACATCGACAGGTCGGCGCCGGCGAGGAAGACACGGCCGCTGCCGGTCATCGCGATCGCCTGGATCTCCCCGGTCTCCGCACGGTCCAGTGCGGCTCCGATCGCGCCGGTGACAGCGTCGATCGAGCGGGGGCCGAGGGTCGCGGGGCGGCGCTCCTCCCCTTCCGGCGGGGCGAAGGTCAGCACGGCCACCGTGCCCAGTCCGGGATGTTCGCGGTCCTCAGTGAGGACTCGGGTGACGTGCTCGGTGTAGCTGCTCATCAGTGACCTTTCGCGATCTCTTCGTCGAGGGCAGGCGGCGCCCGCAGGATTGTCTGATACTGCGGGTTTCAGGTAGATCATGCCTCATGTCCGCGCAGGGTGTCCACCGCGGGCGGGCTGCACCGCCGCGCGAGCGCTGCTCGGCGCCGTCATGCTCAGGGGGCGATGATCCAGACGCCCTCGTCGAGCTCCTGGCCGCTCTCATGGAGCACGAAGTGCCCGCCTCCCTCGATCTCCTCCGGGAGCTCGAAGGCATGCTCCGACAGGAGGGTCCCCCGGCATCGACGCCCTCGTGCTCGACCAGGTCGCTGTGGTTCGGGGTGACAAGGAAGGTGCGGGAGTACCGGGTTCCGTCCTCCGTCACATAGCTGGCCTCGATCCAGGCCCGGCCGGAGGCCTCACGCCGCGCGTCTCCTGGTAGATCCCCTCCATCGACAGCAGCACGTACCTGCTGCCCTGCTGCGGCTCCTTCGTGAAGGAGTTCGTCTCCAGGATCTCGGAGGTCGCATCCCAGTCCACGGCGATGGAGACCACCTCCACAGCGCCTTCCAGGGCGTCGGAGCGGAGGGGAAGGTGCTCCCGGAGGGCACCGCGGCGTCCGGCCCCACCGGGGTCTCGTCGAGGACCTGCGGTTCCGGCTCCTCCACCGCCCCGCCGCCGCCTCCCTGCTCCTGGCCGGGCGTGGCCTCTCCGTCGTCCTGCAGTGCGCGCACGCCGAAGAATCCGCCCACGCCGAGCAGGAGACCGACGATCACGGACAGGCAGCCGACGGTCATGTAGAACGAGGTGCGCGGCGACCGCTCCGGCAGCTGCTCGGTGGGCGCGGTGCGGTGCGGCGGGAGGTGCGGGGGTGACTGGTGCATGGCGATGCGTGGCACGGGAGCGGAGCTGTGGTCCGCGGCGCGACGGCCCCCTTCTCGGCGAACGGATCAGGGCCGCGATCCACGGCCCCTCGGTCACGCTAGCGCACAGGCCCCATGCGCCTTCACGTCGCGAAGTACAGGATCTCCCCGCTGAAGGTCTCCACTCCCAGGCGGAAGGAATCGATCTCGCTCTCCGGGACCAGGAAGGCGCTGTGGAAGGTCGCACTCTCGCCGCTGGCGAGCGGGCTGATCCGCTTCATCGGGTCGGAGACGAGGCCCTCGCCGATGTCCGGGAAGTAGGTGCGGTCCGATTCGCCGGTGAGCCACAGCTCCTCGGCGGGTGCGAGCTGGCCGGGCCCGTCGTAGTGCACCTCGTAGGTCGCCAGGACCAGGCGGTAGCCGTCCTGGACGATGTCCTGGCCGTCGGCTCCGGGGCGGTCGCCGCGAGATCGACCTCGCGTGCGGTGACGGCGAGAGTCCCGTCGGTCCAGGTGGTCCAGCTGACGGTGTGCTCGCCGATCGTGGCCGGATCGTCGTAGCCGCCGGTGCCGTCGGTCACCTTGCGGCCGGCCGAATCGGTGACCGTGCCGGGCTTCCGGTCCTCCGAGGGGGTCTCGTTCTGGGCGGGCTCCTCCGTGGGAGCCGTCGCGGCGGGCGGTGCGGGCTCCTCGCCGCCGAACCGCTGCAGGCCGCCCATCACGAGCCCGACTGTGGCGACCAGCGCGGACGCCTGCACGACGACGATGGCGACGATCGCCCAGGCAGGCAGGGCGCCACGACGCCGACGGCTCTCGTCGGCGGGACCCTGCGCGTCGTAGGTGAAGGACGGCGCCCCGTGCGGGGTCCCGTCCGCGGGTTCGGGCAGCATGAGGGGCTCCGGCTCCGACGGGACGGCGGAGCCCTCCCAGTCATAGCCGGTGGGAGAGTCCCGTCCCTGTGCCATACCCCTGAGCATAGGGCGCGGAGCTCTGCTCGCCGCCGCCCGCAGCCTCGGCCATGAAGAGCGGGGCACCGAAGAATCCGATGAGGGCGAACACCAGCACGAGCACCAGCAGGACGCAGACCACGAGCGCGCGCGACGGGGCAGAGCGGGGTGCGGGGCCCTCGGCGGGAGGCTGTGGATCCTGAGGATCGGGAGAGCGGGGAGGCTGGCTCATGAGGGTTCGGCGCGGTGGCCGGGTTCCTTTCGACGGCGATGCTGGCCCGCCGACGCGAACGGGCGAGGTCACGCTATCGGACGCGCCTGCTGGGGGCGGCCGGCAGGAGTAGCGTTCCCTCACATGACCCTCCCGGACCCCCACCGCCCAGGAGCACTCGGTGCTGGATGCTCCGGTCTGGTCCTCGCTGACCGGCCGGCACCGGCACCTCGCGGAGGGGAACGAGCTCGTGCTGCGATACCCGGGCGACGTCTCTCCCTTCGTGGGGGTGCGGGACTGGGAGCACCCGGACGTATGGGACGCGATCCTCGAGGTGTTCGGGCACGGCGCCACCGTGAGCGTCTCCCACGCCGATCCGCTGCTGCCCGCGGGCTGGGCGCAGGAGTTCTCGATCCCCGGGGTGCAGCTGGTCCAGACCGACCGCCTCGCCCCGCGCCCCGATCCGGAGGCGGTCGAGCTGGGCGCCCCGGACAGTACCGAGATGCTCGCCCTGGTGGAGCGCACCCGGCCCGGCCCCTTCCATGCCCGCACCCATGAGATGGGCCGCTACGTGGGCATCCGCCGCAAGGGCCGCCTGATCGCGATGGCCGGGGAGCGCCTGCACCCCGAGGGCTGGACCGAGATCAGTGCGGTCGCCGTGGACGAGGCGCACCGCCGCCAGGGCCTCGCCTCGCGCCTGGTCCTCGACGTCGCCTTCCGCATCCAGCAGCGCGGCGACCGCGCACTGCTGCATGCCTCCGCCGCGAACACCACCGCGATCAGCGGCTACGAGAAGCTGGGGTTCGCGCTGCGGCGCCGGCTCTCGTTCGGTGCGATCCGCACTCCGTGACAGTCCGCCGCAGGGGCCGTACGGTGGTCGAAGCAACGAGGAGGACGCGATGCACACCGAAGCAGCCGCCCCGACGAGCACGGAGGCCGGCCACCCTGCCCACCCGGCACATAGCGTGTCCTGGAGGACCCACCTGCTCGGCGCCGCGTTCTACACCGTCGGGACCTGCGGGATGCTCGGGGGTCTTCCTCCTCCCCTGAGCGATCTGGGGCTGGGGCTGGGGGTCCTGCTCCTGGCGATCGGCACGATCATCGTCTCCCGTGCCCAGATCCGGCATCACGGACGCGCCTCCTCCCTCCCTGCCATCGGCGGGCCCCGTTCCCTGCTCAGCGCATGGATGGCCGCTGGCCCGCTCCTGTTCCACGTGCTGCTGCCGGAGGCGACACCGGCGAGCGTGTCCGTGCTCCTCTCGCTGCTGCTGGGCACCGTCCTCTACGCCGTGTTCCGTCTCGAGGACGCCGAGCTCACCGCCCGGGCGACCTCGAAGCCTGCGGCATAGAGCTGCGCACCCGCTACGGTCGTCCCATGGATGACAGGGTGACGTGGCCGGAGCGGCTCAAAGACGTGGACCGCAGCGACGATGGGCTGCGCGCCTGGGTGGCGGAGCGGATCCACCGGCTCGAGGCCGACGGGCGCCGCAGCGCCGACACCCACCTGGTGGCCGTGGACCTGCCCGCGAGCTGGGACATCCACCTGTACCTCAAGGACGAGTCCACCCATGCCTCGGGCAGCCTGAAGCACCGGCTGGCCCGCTCACTGTTCCTGTTCGCCCTGGTCAACGGTCAGCTGCGGCCCGGGATGCCAGTGATCGAGGCGTCCTCGGGCTCCACCGCGGTGAGCGAGGCGCATGTGGCGCGGATGCTGGACATCCCCTTCATCGCGGTGATCCCCCGCGGCACCAGCACCCGCAAGATCGCGCTCATCGAAGCGGCGGGCGGGCACTGCCATGTGGTCGAGAGCGCGGAGTCGATGAGCCGGGAGGCGCAGCGTCTGGCCGACGAGCGGGGCGGGCTGTTCCTGGATCAGTTCACCCACGCCGAGCGGGCCACCGACTGGCGGGGCAACAACTCGATCGCCGTCAGCGCCCTGGCGCAGCTCGAGCTCGAACCGCATCCGGTGCCGCGCTGGATCGTGGTGGGCGCCGGGACCGGCGGGACCAGCGCGACCTTCGGCCGCCTGCTGCGCTATCGCAGCCTGCCCACCTCGCTGTGCGTCGCCGACGTGGAGAACTCGGCGTTCTTCGAGGGCTGGGTGCAGCAGGATCCAACGCTCACCACCGATCACGGCTCTCGCATCGAGGGGATCGGCCGCGCCCGCAGGTCGAGCCGAGCTTCGTGCCCGGAGTCGTGGACCGGATGATCCGGGTGCCCGACGCCGCCTCGGTCGCTGCAGCCCGCTACCTCTCGGAGCACCTGGGGCGGCGCGTCGGCGCCTCGACCGGGACGAACCTGATGGCCTCCGCGCAGCTGATCAGCCAGATGCGCGAGCGCGGAGAGAGCGGCTCGGTGCTGACCCTGCTGTGCGATCCGGGCGATCGCTACACCGACACCTACTTCGACGACGACTGGGTCGCGGCGCAGGGCTGGGAGCTGGGGCCGTGGCGCGAGGCGCTCGAATCGATGCTGCCGCTGAGGCACCGATGACCCGGAGCACGCGGCAGCTCGTCCCCGCCGCGGTGCACCTCGCCGCAGCCTGCTACGCCACGAGCGCGGCTCTCGGCATCTCCGTGGCCGGTGGGCTGCTCGACACCTCGCGCGGGCGCTGGGCGCATCATGCGCTGTTCATCGCCACCGCCTCCACCACCGCGGTCGCCCTCGGGCTGAGCGCGGCCCACCGCGAGAGCGCGGCCGTGGCACTGGCCCCGGCCGCGATCCCGCTCCTGCTCCTCCCGCTCCGGGGCGCGCACCCGCTGCCGCGTCACGCCCGCACTGCGGCCGCCGCCGCACCCTGCTACGTCGCCGCCCTCCTCCTGACCCGAAGGTGACCATGGAACTCCTCGACGCCGTCTTCAGCCGCCGCACCACCAACGGACCCTTCCGGCCCGATCCCGTAAGCCCCGAGCATCAGCAGCTGCTGATCCGTGCCGCCGCCGCAGCACCCTCCCAGTTCAACAGCCAGCCGTGGCGATTCGTGCTGATCGAGGACCCGACCACGATCGAGGGGATCGCTCGGATCAGCGGCGAGAGCATGACGCAGGTGATGAGCGAGGGGACGTTCTTCCATCGCTATCGCAAGTATTTCCGCTTCTCCCAGAGGGAGATGGATGAGACGCGCAGCGGCATGTTGTTCGACCGCCTCCCCGCGCCCCTGCGCCCGTTCACCGGCCAGGTGTTCACCAGTTCAGGCCAGAAGCTGATGAACCGGCTGCGCGTGCCGCGCAAGCTCGGCGAGGAGAACCGGAAGCTGGTGGCGGGTTCACCGCTGCTGATCGGGGTGATGCTCGAGCGCGGGGAGTACCGCCCCGAGGCGCTGTCCGGCTTCTACTCGGTGTTCAGCATGGGCGCGGCGATGGAGAACCTCTGGCTGACCACCACCCAGCTCGGGATGGGCATCCAGTTCGTCTCCTTCCCGATGGAGGTGCCGGAGAACTGGAGCCGCATCACCGGACTTCTGCGGGTGCCCGATGAGCTCGAGCTGATGGCGGTCTACCGCCTCGGCTACCTCCCTGAGAACTCGCGCCGGCCGGCGATCGACTGGTCCAGCCGCGAACGGAAGCTGCCCTCCCAGTTCGTCTTCCGGGAGACCTGCGAGTCTCCGCAGACCGGGTGGGATGAGGACTCGCGCCCCGGGGCCTGAGCTCGTCGACACCGCCGTCGGCCCGAGATAACCTCCGAGCTGACATCGCGGCGGCCGGCCGCCGCCCTTCGAGCACAGAGGTGCCCCCGCATGACCGAGAACCCCAGCACGGACGGCACCATCGTCGTGGTGGGGTCGATCAACGTGGACCTCACGGCGAACGTGCGTCGCCACCCGCTCCCGGGCGAGACCCTCCACGGGACGGGCGGCCGGATGAGCCCCGGCGGCAAGGGCGCCAATCAGGCCGTCGCCGCCGGGCAGCTCGGCGCCCGCGTGCGGATGGTCGGCGCCGTCGGCTCGGATCCCCAGTCCGAGGTGGCACTTTCCGCCCTGCGCGCGAGCGCGGTCGACACCGCCGCCGTGACGGAGGTCGAGGGGCCGACGGGCCTGGCGATCGTGACTGTCGCGGAGGACGGTGAGAACTCGATCGTGGTGATCGCCGGCGCGAATGCCGCAGTCGATGCGCAGTACGTGGAGCAGCATGCGGAGCTCCTCGAGGCCGCGATCGTGATCTGCCAGGGCGAGATCCCGCGGGACGGGATCGAGGCGCTGCCCCGGCTGACCCGCGGGAGGTTCCTGCACAATCCGGCGCCGGTGATGGAGCTGGCCCCCGAGGTGCTGCGCGCCTCCGATCCGCTGGTCGTCAACGAGCATGAGGCCACCCTCGTGCTCGCCCAGCTCGGCGCCGGCGCTGGGGCGCGGGACGAAGAGGAGACGGTCCGGGCGCTGCGCGGGGCCGGGATCCGCTCCGTCGTGCTGACGCTCGGAGCGCAGGGATCTCTCGTCGCCGACGCGCAGGGCACCCACCGCATCCCGCCGGCGGCCGTCGAGGCGGTGGACACCACCGGCGCGGGCGATGCGTTCATCGGGGCACTGGCACTGGGGCTCGCCCGCGGAGAATCGCTCGCGCAGGCGGCACGGCTCGCCTCCCAGGTCGGCGCCTATGCGACGACCGGGGCCGGGGCCCAGCCAAGCTATCCGCGCCAGGGAGATGCGCTGCCCCCGCTCACGTGAAGGCGCTGACCCCGTGATCGACCGGCCCACGATGAGCGACTGCATGGTGTCGGTGCCCTCGTAGGTGTGCAGGGCTTCGATATCGCTGCGGTGGCGCACCACGCGGTTCTCCAGCAGGATCCCGGATCCTCCGAGCAGGTCGCGGGCATCGGAGGCGATCTCGCGCGCGGTGCGAGTGTTGTGCACCTTCGCGAGCGAGGCCTGCTCGGGACGGATCGTGCCCGCCTCCTCGAGCTGGGCGAGCCGCAGGCAGTACAGCTGCATCGAGGTGAGGGCCTGCAGCATCGAGGCCAGACGCACCTGCACGTGCTGAGCCTTGGCCAGGGGGCGGCCGAACTGGATGCGCTTCTGGGCGTGCTCGAGCGCCGCTTCGTAGCAAGCGGTGGCGTGCCCGAGCGCTCCCCAGGCCACGCCGGCGCGGGTGGCGAACAGGACCTTCGAGGTGTCCTTGAAGGAACGGGCCCCGGGCAGGCGCGCATCCAGCGGGATGCTCACCTCGGTGAGGGTGATGTGGGCCTGGTGGATGGCGCGCAGCGCGACCTTGCCGCGGATCACCTCGGCCTCGTAGCCGGGCAGCGACTGGTCGACCAGGAAGCCGGAGACCTGTCCGTGCAGCTCGGGCTGCGACTCGTCGTCGACCCTCGCCCACACCACCGACAGGTGGCAGCCGGCGCCGTTGCCGATCCAGCGCTTCTCTCCCGAGAGCACCCAGGAGTCCCCCTCGCGGCGGGCGACGGTCTCCAGGGAGACGGAGTCGGAGCCGTGATCGGGCTCGGTCAGCGCGAAGGCGGCGTACTCCGTCCCGCTCGCGAGCGGCTCGGCCCAGCGCTGCTGCTGCTCCTCGGAGCCCAGCAGCATGATCGAGCGCAAAGCGAGCCCACCCTGGACGCCGACCATCGTGCCCACGCTCCCGTCGATCCGGGAGAGCTCCATGTTCACCAGGCCGGTGGCGAGCGGCGAGAGGGTGCGGTGGCCGGGCACGTCGAGGCCGTCGGTGAGCAGGTCGAGCTCGCCGAGGCGACCGATCAGCTCGATCGGGTATTCACCGCGGTCCCACCAGTCGTTGATCTGCGGCAGCACCTCGTCGGCGAGCGAGCGGGCCGCGGCCCAGGCCTCGAGGTCCTCTCCGGCGACATCCTGGAACAGGGAGAAGTGGTCGGCGGTCACGGGCAGCAGCTCGGCCGCGGTGGCGGCGGAGGCAGCGGGCGCGGAGACCACGGCGCGGTCCGTCACCACGGACTCGCGGCGCTCCTCGCTGGCGGGGTCGACGCTGCCTCCAAGGGAGATGTGCCCGGGTTCGTTGCTGGTGGTCATCAGTTCATCCTCTCGATGATGAGTGCCATGCCCTGCCCGCCGCCGACGCACAGGGTGGCCAGGCCGAAGCGGCCCTCGCGCTCGCGCAGGCCGTTGAGCAGAGTGGTGGTCATACGGGCACCGGTGGAGCCCCAGGGATGGCCGAGCGCGATGGCCCCGCCGTGGACGTTGAGCTTGTCGTGGTCGATGCCGAGATCTTCGGCGGAGGGCAGCACCTGTGCGGCGAAGGCCTCATTGAACTCGACCAGGTCGATGTCCTCGATGGTCATGTCGGCGAGCGCGAGCGCCTTGCGGGTCGCCTCGACCGGGCCGAGGCCCATGATCTCGGGGCTGAGCCCGGAGACGCCGGTGGCGACGACGCGGGCGAGCGGGGTGATGCCCAGTTCCTTCGCATACGTTGCTTCCATGATCACGAGCGCCGCGGCGCCGTCGTTCAGCGGGCAGCAGTTGCCGGCGGTGACGGTGCCGTCCGGGCGGAAGACGGGGTCGAGCCCGCCGGCGGCCTTGAGGGTCACGCCGGCGCGCGGGGAGTCGTCGGCGCTGATCACGGTGCCATCGGGCAGGGTGACGGGGGTGATGTCGCGCTCGAAGAAGCCGGAGGCTATCGCGGCCTCGGCGCGGTTCTGGGAGCGGACGGCGTACTCGTCCTGCGCCTGCCTGCTCACGCCGCGCAGCTCGGCGACGTTCTCGGCGGTCTGGCCCATCTGGATGTAGGCGTCGGGCAGCTCGCCGTCCTCGCGCGGATCGTGCCAGGGGCGGGGATCTCGCGGGTGGCGCGCTTCTCGGTGCGCTCCCAGGCGGCCTGGAAGATCGGGTCCCGGGAGCCCTCCTCCATCAGCTTGCCGCTGCTCATCGAGATCGATTCGACGCCGGCGGAGATCACGGCCCGCGCCTCACCGGAGACGATCGCGTGGAAGGCGCCGCGGGTGGTCTCGATCGAGGAGGCGCAGAAGCGGGTGACGGTCGCGCCGGGCACCGTGTCCAGGCCGAGCCGGACCGCGACGGTGCGGGCGAGGTTGCCGCCCTGGTGGCCCTCGGGGATCGCGCAGCCGAGCTGGAGATCGTCGATCGTAGTGGGGTCCAGCTCTGGGACCTGGTCCAGGGCCGCGCGGATCATCTGGGCGGCGAGGTCGTCCGGCCGGACGTCCTTGAGCGAGCCTTTGCGGGCACGGCCGATCGGTGAGCGGGCGGCTGCGACGATGACGGCTTCGGGCACGTGATCCTCCTGGGACGGCGATGTCTGCGGGGTGCGCGGGCCCGTCGGGTCACCGCGCTTTACTGATACTACGGGTTGCAGATACCTCAGGGGAAGTCGTGCCGCGGGGAGCCGGGCGGCCCGGCGGTGCCGTTCTCAGCGTCGGCGCGGGCTCAGCACCATCCTCGCCAGCTGGTCGATCACGGTGCCCAGCACGCCGATCACCAGGATCACGACCAGCATCTCGTCGTAGGCGAGGCGGTCACGGGCGTTGAGGATCTCGTAGCCCAGCCCGCTGGTGACGCCCAGCATCTCCGCCGGCACCAGCACCACCCAGGCGATGCCGAGGGCCAGGCGCACGGATTGCAGGACTGCCGGCTGCACGGACGGGATCAGGACCGTGCGGATCATCTCCCAGCGACTCGCGCCGAGGGTGTGGGCGACGGCGATGAAGCGTTGGTCGATCGCAGCGACCGCGGCGGAGGTGCCCAGCAGGATCGGCCAGAGAGCAGCCGCCGCGACCAGGAACACGACCGGCGCGGAGCCCACGCCGAGCAGGGCCACGGCCACCGGCGCCCAGGACAGCGGCGAGATCATCCGCACGAACTGGACCGGCAGGGCGGTGGCCCAGCGGGTGGGGCGATGCATCCCGATCAGCACCCCAGCGGGGATGCCCAGCGCGGCGGCGATCAGCAGGCCCAGCAGGAGCCGCATCGTGCTGGTGAGGAGGTCCTGCAGCAGCACGCCCGTGGAGAGCAGGGAGAGCAGCGCGGAGGGGACGCCCCAGGGGAGAGGGCGGCGAGCATGGGGCTGCCGGGACCGCCGACGGCGGTGACCGCCCACCAGGCGAGGAGGACGGCGACACCGCCGAGGAGGGCCCAGGCAAGAGGACGAGCGAGGGCGCGTCCCCCTTCCCGGCTGCGGCGGGGGTGCCGGGTGCCGGGATCTGCGCCCGCCGAGCTCCCGGCGGGCTCGAGGTCGGCAGGAGCGACGCTCATGGGTCGATCACCTCGGGATCGTCGAGCCCGGACAGGGAAGTGGGGTCCAGGCGGCGGGTGGCGTCCCGCAGGGCGGAGTCGTCGACGACCAGGCCATGGGCGTCGGCGGGGTCGATCTCGGCAAGAGCGCCCAGCGGTGCGTCGAGCAGGGTGGTGCGCATCTCGCGGACCAGCTGCGCGGTGAAGCCGGGCCGCAGGACGGGGGTGAAGTCGATCGTCTCGCCGTGCCAGTCGGGGTGTTCGACATGGGCGTGCCCGGCGTCGGGGCGGTGCATGGCCGCGGCGATCGCGGGCGGCGGCTGCGGGAGGTAGGTGCCGGCGAGTTCGGCGGCGACCCCTTCGCGGTCCTCCCGGCAGTCGATCTGGGCGCGCACGAGCGCCGCGGCGACCGCCTGGATCTGCTCCGGGGTCGCTGCATGAGCCCTCCGGAGCCGACGGTGACGCAGCACGGGTGGGAGCGCCATACGTCGCCGAGGTAACGACCGATGGTGCCCACCTGCTTCATCTCGGCCATCGCGTTGAACGGATCGGCGACGGTGTAGCCGCCGATGGATCCGGCATCCAGCGCCGGGATCATGTCCGCAGGAGCCATCGGCACCAGTGTGACCTCACCCCGAGAGCGGGAGGGGTGCGGCGCACGACCGGGGTCAGCCCGTCGGCGCGGAGCATCTGCTGGACGATCACGTTGTGGATCGAGTACCAGCCGGGGATCGCGAGCGTGCGCCCGGCGAGCGCGCCGGCGTCGGGCACGTCCCGTCCGAGCGTGAGCGCCGAGCCGTCGACATGGTTCGCGCCGAGCACGGTGACGTCGGCGCCGAGGTCGAGGCGCATCTGCAGGGCCATGGGGAAGAGCAGGTGGACGAGGTCCACGCTGCCAGCCAGCAGTGCCTCCCCCATCGTCGCCCAGGACCGCAGCCGCACCGGTTCGGCGACCTCGATGCCGGCCTGCTGGAAGTACCCGCGAGCGTGGGCGATCAGCAGCGGGGCGGCATCGGTGATGGGCAGGTAGGCGATGCGCAGCGGACGGTCCGGGTCCGGCGGGGCGGCCTCCCCGCGGCGTGCGCCGAGGCCGATCCCGGCGCCGAGGGCCCCGGACAGCGCCAGCGCTCCCCGCCGCCCAGCAGTGCCCGACGGCTCGGCAGCGCCCGACGGCTCGAGGGCCGTCCGACGGTCACAGGCCGGCTCCGACGGTGCCCACCCGATAGTGGGCGAGCACCTCGTCCCGGGAGGTCCCGTCCTCGCGCGGGCACCACTGCGCGGTGATCCCGCGAGGGCCGTCGAGGTAGACGATGCGGTCGGCGACGGTGAGCGCCTCGTCGACGTCGTGGGTGACCAGGACGGCAGAGATCCTCACCCGGGTGAGCACATCTCGCAACCAGACCTGCAGGTCAGCACGGATTGCCGGATCGAGTGCGGAGAAGGGCTCGTCGAGCAGGACCACGCCGGGGTCGACGGCCAGCGCTCGGCCGAGGGCGACGCGCTGGGCCTGACCGCCGGAGAGCTCGGCGGGCATCGCGCCGGCGAGCTCGGCGATGCCGAGATCTACGAGCAGCTCCCGCACGCGCTCGGGCCGGAAGTGTCCCCCGTTGGCCTGGTATCGCCCGCCGAGTCCGATGTTCTCAGCGACGGTGAGCCAGGGGAACAGGTCCGGGGACTGGGGGACCAGGGCGGGGCGGCGCGGATCCTCCCCGCGATCGATGTGTCCGCTCTGCGGCGCATCGAGATCCGCGAGCAGCCGCACCAGGGTCGACTTGCCGGCGCCGGAGGCTCCGAGCACGCACAGCGTCTCGTGCTCCTGGACCTCGAGATCCAGCTCCTGCAGCACGGGGCGGCACCGCCCGGATAGTGCCGGGTCACACCGCGCAGCGCGAGCCGGGTCATGCTCGGCTCACCCCGGGGCGAGTGGACCGATCCAGCAGATGGCGCAGATGGGTCTCGGTCGGCGACTGGACCGGCAGGAACGCGGCCTCCCGCGCGCGGCGCGAGGTGCTTGAGGCGAGCGCGTAGCCACGGCCGCCGACGACCTTCTGCTCGAGACGGGTGGCACGGCCGGCCAGCAGCGCGGACTCCAGACGCGCAGCGACCAGCTCGACCGGCCGGACCCTCCCGGCACTCTCCACGCAGTGCACGAGCTCGGCGCGCAGTGCCGTCCAATCCGCTGCGGCCTGGAAGAACTCCTCGGCGAGGACCTGACGGGAGGCGTCGTCCACCGTGGCCTCCGCGGCGTCGAGCGCCGCCCCGGCCAGGCCCAGGCACATGGCGGTCTGGATCAGCAGGAACGGGGCACGGGCCCGGTCGCGGAACTGAGGGAGGTCACGCGTGAGCACGTCCTCGTCGGGGACCCGCGCCTCCTCGAGGAGCAGCACCCCCGAGGAGGTCCCATCGAGCGCGGTGAGGCCGGTCAGCGGTGTCACCCGGACGCCGCCGGCATCGCGGGGGAAGCGGATGACGGCGCGGCGGCCGTCCTCCCAGCGCACGGGCGTCACGATCAGCGCGCCGGGGCCGAGGTTCGAGCACCAGGGCAGGACCCCGCTCACCGTGATGGCTCCGCCCGGGAGGTCGGTGGCCACGAGCTGGATCTCGCCGAGCCCGGCCTCCTCCTTGTACGCGGGGGCCATCCCCGAGGCGAGGGGCACTGTCCCGTCGGCCGCACCGAGCGGGAGCTGGGTTCCCGTCACCTCGTGGTAGGTGATGGACGAGCGGTGCCCCCACAGCGAGAAGGCGGTGGGGGTGCAGCGCCGGGCGAGGGCGTGGGTCAGCTCGACCGCGACCGGCAGCGGGGCGGTGAGGAGATCCAGGGCTCCGAGGTCGCGCAGCCCGTCCCAGAGGTCGGCCTCACCCCGGTCGACGGCTTCGGCCCGCTCTCCCACGGCCGTGAGCACGGGACCGGCTGCGGCGGGGAGCACGGCGAGGCCGAGACCTGCGCGCTCCTCGGTGAGGACGGCGGCCATCAGGAGCTCGTCGTGCCCAGGTCGATCGCGCCGAGCCCAGATGCGGTCGATCGGTGTGGAGACGGCCTCGCGGGCTCGCACCACGGCGTCCTCGTCGGGGGCGTCGTAGAAGCACAGGCACTTCGCGGTGTCCTCGCGCACGTAGGTGCGCAGGAAGGAGGTCTCCGGGACCTGCGCGTACTTGGGAGCGTTGGCCTTCTTGCGAGCCAGGTACTGGTCCATCGTGATCTCGGCGGGGATGTCCCATTCGACGAGGTACCCGGCACCGCGGCGCAGCGCCTTGATGTCGTCGAGCTCAGCGCCCACCAGGCGCACCTCGTCGGGTCCCTGGACGCCACCGGCGATCTCACGGAGCTCGGCGACGACCTGGCCGGCCGCCTCGGCCGAGGCGGCCTCGAGGATCGTGAACAGACGGGAATGGTCGGCGGCGACCTGGGACTCGATCAGCTCCGCAGGGGCGCCGTCCTGGGCGAGCAGGGCATCGATGACGGCCTGGCTGCCCTCGCGGGTGACGGTGCTGGGCTCGATCTCGAGGAGGAACAGCGGCATGGGACACCTTTCATCGTCTGCTCCGGGATCAACATCGCCGAAGCTTTGCTTATGGGCTTCATCAGCATGACATATGGTGCCACGAGGTGCGCTCCGGGCCCGCACAGCTGTCGTCCGCCGTCATCGACGAGCGGCCAGCGGCCCGCCCATGCAGAGCGCGACCTCCGGCCCCACCGCGGTGAGGCGACGCGCGAGTATCGTGGAGCCGCGCGTGCCAGGTCCCGTCCCGGCCCGCCCGGACCCGGAGGCGAGGAGACCGATGTTCACCCCGTCCACCGCTCACGAGATCCTGCGCCGGATGCTGGACGCCCTCGAGGCCGATACGACCCTGGTCCCCGAGACCTCGCAGGCGATCCGTGAGGCGCTGCCCGGCTACGGGGAGGTGCTCGGGGACTCGCTCGAGGCGTCGATCCGCCGCAATCTCGCCCTGAGCATCCGCACGATCCGGGAGGGTCGGGCGCCCGAGGCCGAGCACATCGGGGAGGCGGAGGAGCTCGCACTCGAGCGGATGGAGCAGGGGTGCCGCTGGGCAGCGTCCTGGCCGGCTTCCGCCTGTGCATGACGGTGATCCTCAGGAAGCTGCAGCGGCGCGCAGCCGTGCACGGGCTGCGCGCCGAGGAGGTGCTCGGCGTCGCCACCCTGCTGTGGGCCCTCGGGGACGCCTTCTCCACCCGTGCGGTCGTGGCCCATCAGGAGGGCAGCATCGCCCAGGCCGTCGCCGATGCGGACCGCCGGCTCCCGCTGGATCGTCGACGCCGTGATGACGGGCCTGCCGCGCACCGAGCTGCTCGGCGGGGCGGCGGCCTATGGCGTCGGCGACGACCGGCCGGTGCGGGCGCTCACCGTCAGCCGACATGATCAGCGCGTCGACATCGGCCGCCGGATCCAGGACTGGGCGGCGCGCGCCGGGGTGACGGCACTGACCACGCCCCATAAGACCGCCGTCGTCGGCCTCGTGATCGGCGACCCGGATCCCGGCGCGCGGCCCGAGGGGCTGACCATCGCGCTCGGCCCGGCGGGCACGCTCGAGCACCTGCCGGAGCCCTTCGCGGGGGCGAGCCGGGTGCGGGCGACCGCAGTCCAGGTGGGCCATCGGGGAGTCGCCGATCTCGAGACCCTCTCCTGGCGGATGGGGATCACCGCGAGCCCCGAGACGACGGAGCTGCTGCGGCGCCGGCACCTCACACCCCTGCGGGGCGAGGGCGAGTTCGGGCAGTTCCTGCTCGAGACGGTGCGCGCCTACCTCGATCACGGGATGAGCATCCCCCGCGCGGCGGCGTCGATCCCGGTGCACGTGAACACGCTGCGCTACCGGCTCAAGCGGTTCCAGGAGCTGACCGGCGCGGATCTGCATGAGCCGCAGGACCTCATCGAAGTGAGCTGGGCTCTCGCCACGGAGCACCGCTCCGCCGCGCAGGATCCTGACCCGCTCGGCGACGAATCTACGTAGCTCGCCGCCGGCACCAGCGAGGATGTCGGGCCGCGAAGAGCGGTTCAGCCACTGCGACCGCGGTCCCCACACGCGCCGGCAGAAGATCCTTCTGCGGGATGACGTCTCCGCGCTCCCCGTCGGACGCGCAGAGGCCAGCTCCCGGGCGACCGTAGGAGGCATGAGAAACGCGACCATCTCCACCAGCCGCACGCGAGCCACCACCGACCACCTCATCGATTACCGCCCGCTCCCGGAATCCTTCGGCGACCGCGAGTCCCTGCAGGCGTTACGCGCCGCGAAGGCCCGCGCCGCCGACCGCGGCCTGGACCCCAGCACGCTCGAGCTGCGGACGGTGCCGGCCCGACCCAGTCATCGGGCCCCGGCACGGCGCGCCGGAGGTCGGGGTCTGCTCTCGTCGCTGCTGCGGGAGCCGGGCGTGCCTCGCCGCCGGCGTGACGGCCGCGAGAGCCTCGCAACCGCCTGATCCCGGAATCACCGAATTACCGAATCACTTGACGAAGAGTGAAGTCATTCATAGACTTTCCTGCATGGAAAACGATCCGTCCGGTCCGTCCGGTGAGTGCAGCACCCCGCCCGGCCGCCCCACGGCCCTCGAGGCCCGCGCGGCCCTCGACGCGATGGACGTCGATGCCTCGCAGCTCGCCGAACGCCTCGTGACCCCGTGGTGGTATCACCTCACGCTCGGAGCGATGGTGGCGGCGGCCATCGGGGCCCAGGCCCTGCCGGGGGCCTCTTCCACGGTGGCGATCGTCCTGATCATCATCTGGATCCCCTTCCTGATGAAGGCGTACACCAGCCGCTACCGGATCTCCATGACCCAGCCCGCCGGTCCCCGCAGTCGGCGCATGCTGCTGCTGATCCTCGCGGTGCTGGCGGCGCTGATGGGCTCCGTGGTGCTGCTGAAGCTCAACTCGCTCGTGTCGTGGTGGGTGCTGGTGCCCGCCGCGCTGGGCTTCCTCGCGACCGTGGGACTGGGGCGCCGGTATGACGCCGTGCTGCGCGCCGAGATCTCCGACCCGGCGGGACGCCGATGAGCAGATCCTCTGCCCCGCGCGCCGGCCACGAACCGGCCCCGGCCTTCCATGACCTCATCCACGCCCCGGTCCGCCTGCGGATCTGCGGGATGCTCCGCCCGATGGACGAGATGGAGTTCGCGGTGCTGCGCGACACCCTGCAGCTGAAGGACGCGAACCTCTCGAAGAACCTCAAGCAGCTCGCCGATGCCGGACTGGTGCGACTGCGCAAGGAGTTCTCCCCGGTGCGCGACGACGCGCGCCGGCTGACCTGGGTCTCGCTCACCGTGGAGGGGCACGCCGCCCTCGACTCCCATCTGGCCGCGCTGCGGGCGATCGCCGAGGGCGACCCGGTGCTCCCGGGCTTCCCGGGCTGAGCCGCGCGCCGACCAGTGATGAGGCCTAGGATCGCGACCATGACCGACGCGCCCATCTCCCGCCGTCTCGCCGGCGAGCGCACCGACTACCTCGCCGGCTCGCTGCCCGATGACGCCCCCGCAGATCCGCTCGCCCTGTTCGAGGTGTGGCTGAGCGAGGCCTTCGCCCGTCGTGAGGAGCACGGCGACCTGCCGGAGCCGTCGGCGGTGGTGCTCTCGACCGTGTCGCTCGACGCCGCGGGCACGCCCTGGCCGCGCTCACGCACCGTGCTGCTGAAGGGGCATGACCGCGAGGGGTTCGTTGTCTACACGAACCTGGGCTCGGCCAAGGGCCAGGAGGTGGAGTCAGCTCCCCGTGCGGCGCTGCTGCTGCCCTGGTACCCGCTGCAGCGGCAGGTGCGGATCGAGGGCACGGTGGAGCAGGTCCCGGCCACGGAGGCCGACGCCTACTGGGCCCAGCGACCGCGCGGCTCCCAGCTGGGGGCCTGGGCCTCGCACCAGTCCCGCGAGATCACCTCCCGGGAGGCGCTCGAGGCGCAGTACGCCGAGGTCGAGGAGCGTTTCGACGGCGCGCCGGTGCCGCGCCCGGAGTTCTGGGGCGGACTGCGGGTGCGCCCGGAGCGGATCGAATTCTGGCAGGGCCGTGCGCACCGCTACCACGATCGGATCCTCTACACCCCGGCGGCCGACGGCACCTGGAAGCGGCACCGGCTCCAACCCTGAGCTCTGCTGGCCGGTGCGCTCAGTCCAGGTGCCGGAGGAAGCGCTGCGGAGCGTCGAGGAAGCTGCGCCAGGTGCGCACCAGCGTGAGGTCGTCGTAGTCGGTGCGCCGCAGGCCCCACTCCCCCACCTCGTACAGATCCGCGCCCGGCAGCGCGGCGAGCACCGGGGAGTGGGTGGACAGGATGATCTGGGATCCGTTCTCCACCAGCTCCCCCAGCAGGCCCAGCAGCGCCAGGCAGCCGGACAGCGAGAGCGCTGACTCGGGCTCATCCAGCACCCACAGGCCACGGATGCGGGAGCGTTCGGCGACGAGCTCGAGGAAGGACTCCCCGTGGCTGCGCTCGTGCATCATCCCGCCCACCCCGATCTGTTCGTAGTAGGTGAACAGCGAGTGCATGGTCTCAGCGCGCAGGAAGAAGCCGGACTTCGGGGCCCCCGCGCCGCGCACCAGCTGCAGGTGCTCGCCGAGCGGTGACTCGGTGGAGCGGGTGGAGTGCATCGCCCCGGTCCCGCCGCCCTCGGGGTTCAGGCCGAAGGCACCGGCGATCGCCTCCACCAGGGTCGACTTCCCGGCGCCGTTGTCCCCGGTCAGCACGGTGACCTGGCCGAGCTCAAGCCCGTCATCCAGGAGCTCGCGCACCGGCGGGAGGGCAGCGGGCCAGGCTGTCCTGTCCGCCGGGGCGAGCGGGTGCTCGCGCACGGAACGCAGCGGCAGCAGCGGTCCGTTGAAGACGTCGCGACTCATCGGGGGCTCACACCCCGAAGGCAGGCGGGCAGACGATCTCGCCGCGCGGTGGGGAAGGCGGCCAGGAGCACCTCCCCGATCGGAGCCGCGTCACCCGGCTGTTCTGCGCGGGTGCTCCAGGGGCCTCGCGGCGTGCTGCCATTCTCTGCCATGGCCCCAGCATGCCCTGCGGGAGCACGTCGGTATGCTCAGATCTCCCGGGGCCGAGGCGTGGTCGCGGATCCGTCGCTGCTCCTGCCCCGAGGTGGCCATGAACGCACGCAGCTCCCGTACCCCGTTGATGCTGGTCATCGGTGGCGCTGTGGCCTGTCTGGCGCTGGTGGTCCTGCTGGTGATCTCCGTGACCGTCGGCGTCCTGGTGTACCGCGACGGCGGATCGGGCCCGACCCGGACCGCCGGCCCCGTCGAGGCAGATCCAGTCGAGACTGATCCTGTCGAGACGGATCCCATCGAGACCGATCCCGCCACCGCCACCCCGACCGAGGACGATCCGCCCTCCGGGGAGCTGGTCCTGCCTCCCGGCGTCGCCGAGGGCCAGCCCTACCTCGAGCTGAGCTCGAGCGAGGACGGCCCGGTGGTGGACGTGTACCGCGACTTCCTCTGCCCGCCCTGCAAGGACTTCCAGCGCGTCCACGGCGATGACCTCGTCGGGCTGGCGCTCCAGAACAAGATCACCTTTGGGGTGCATCCGCGGCCCATGCTGGACGACACCTCCACCCCGCCCGGGTACTCGAGCCGGGCGGCGAACGCCGCGGTCTGCGCCTACGCCGAGAACCCGGAGAAGTGGTTCCCAGCGGAGATCGCGCTGTTCGAGAAGCAGCCCGGGGACGAGGGGCTGCCCGATCACGAGATCATCTACATCGTCAGCGAGGCGACGGGGCTCGATATCGGCGACTGCTTCACCGACGGCGAGTACCACGCCTGGCTCCAGGAGGTCGTCGAGCCGGAGGCGCGGGAGGCCGTCTCGGGCACCCCGGCGGTGCTGATCGACGGTCAGCCGTTCACCGGGGACATGGGCAGGTCCGGCACCTTGAAGCAGGCGATCGAGGAGGCCTGAGCGTGCCTGGGTGGCCAGTCGGCGACGCCGCGGAGAACACCTGAGGACAGCTCGGGGATCCCCTCGGCACGCCCCGGATCCGAGCCTACGGTGGCCCTATGCGCACCGAGACCTGGCAGTCCCCCGTCGGCCTCACCCACGATGCCGGGTGGGAGCTCGCGCTCCACCGCACCCTGCCCGCCTCCACCGAGGACGTCTGGCGCCGCCTGCTCGCCGAATGGCTCCCCCAGTGGCTCGGGGTGGAGTCAGTGCCGCAGATGGTCGGGGCGCCGCTGCGCGGCCAGGACCGGGTGCGTGGGCGGGTGATCGGCTGTCACGTGGGCCGACGGGTTCGGGTGCGTTGGACTCCGCTGGCCCTCGACCACGAGACCGTCTTCCAGGTGACGCTGCAGGATCCGCCCGATGCCGCGCCGGGATGCACCCTGATCGAGCTCCATCAGGAACGGCTGCTGGGCGCCGCCGAGCGGCAGGCGCTGATCGAGCACTGGGACGCGGTGCTGGACGCTCTGGTCCAGGCCTACGCGAGGGAGGGCGACAGGCCGCAGGACATCCCCGGCTGAGCCCTGCTCAGCCCTCGGCGGCGGCGTGCGTGATCGCGCCCTCGCCCTCCGCGATCTCGGCATGCTCGCGCAGCACCTCGATCCGGGCGACGTCGATGTCGACCCCGCCGGAGATGCCCGAGACGGTGCCGTCGAAACGCAGCTGCCACACCGCCCAGTCCTCCTGCACCGGCCGCTTCCCCTGGGAGAACAGCCAGTCCGGGCGACCGTCCGAGACCGGCAGCCCGTAGTGCTCGCGCCATTCGGAGGACGAGTAGACGGCCACCCGACGGCCCCATGCCTCCTCCACCGCAGCGGTGAAGGCGTCGATCTCGGCCTGCGCGTGGTCGGCCTCGGGTCGGTCCTCGCAGGCGCCGTCGAACTCGAGGTCGAGCGCCGGAGGCAGTGCGGAGTCCTCCGGCGGGGCGGCTGCGAGGAAATCCGCGGCCTGATCCTCACCGGGTGAGCACAGGGTGAAGTAGTGGTAGGCGCCCGGGGTCAGGCCCGCGGCCCGGGCCCCGTCCCAGTTCTGCCGGAAGTGGGTGTCGGCGAACCCGGAGCCCTCGGTGGCTTTGATGTAGGCGAAGCCGTAGCCGTCGCCGGCGACCTGCTCCCAGTCGATGTCCTTCTGATAACTGGAGACATCGATGCCCATCACCTCATCCGGGGTGAGCTCGACCCCCTCGGGGAGGTTCGCCAGGGCTGCGGCGCCTTCCGGGGTGCTGCTCGCGCTCATCGCGGCGTCATCGGCCCGGAACGGGGCGGGATCGGTCAGGGACTGCTGGTCATCGCCTCCGCGCAGGGCCCCGATGAGCGAGGCGGTGCAACCTCCGATCACCAGGAGCAGGACGAGCGCGAGCGCGCCTGCGACGAGCTGACGGCGTCGGACCTGCTCAGGTGTGAATCGGGGCACGGTGCGGACGGTACCGGAGGAGGCCCCTCAGAGGTGGGATGACGTGCCGTTCCGGGAGTGACGGGCCCAGATCGGGTGCTGCACGGCTCAGCGGGCGAACAGGGTGGCGAAGGCGCGCAGCAGCCGGGGCGGCTGATCGGCGACCTCGTGCTCCAGCGCGGCGAACACGTCCTCCATCTCGTCCGGGGAGAAGTAGCCGTGGTCGCGGTAGGCGCGGGCCCGCTCGATGATCGAGGGGACGTCCAGCTCGGGATGGAACTGGGTGGCGTACTGACGGGTGCCGACGCGGAACATCTGCACCGGCGAGCTCTTCCCGGAGGCGAGCACCGTCGCGTGCGAAGGCAGGGTGTTCACCGCTTCCTTGTGCCCGACCAGTCCGGTGAAGGTCTGCGGCAGCTGCGCCTCGCGGGTCAGCGGGTCCTGCTGCCCAGCCTCGGTGAGGGTGATCTCCACGGCGCCCAGCGGCTCCCCGTAGACCTTGTCGATCAGGGCGCCCTGATGGGTGCCGAGGGTGCCGATGCCGTAGCAGGCGCCGAGGAAGGGGATGTCGTGCTCGACCACCTGGTCGAGGACCCGGAAGATCTCCTTCTCGGCACGCACCTGCTCCGCGGACTTGTCCGGGACCGGATCGGAGACCGTGAAGGGGCTGCCGCACAGGATGATCCCGGAGATGTCCTCGGCCCGCAGGTCGGGGAAAGGGTCGCGATCCAGGCGCGCCCAGATCAGCTCGTCCTCAGCGAGTCCGGTGAAGTCGAGCACGGCGGCGCGCTCGGTGGCGGCGACGTCGTCCTCGGGGCGGGTGGCGATCTGCACGAACGGTTTCACGAGGGTGATGCTAACGGCCCTGCCCGAGCGTTCCTGCCCAGCTGTGGCCGGTGTGGGTGCGCCGACGTCGCTCCGCATGGCGAGGCCGGACCACAGCGGCCGCCCGTGCGTTCCCTCAATGCGCTGGCACAATGCCCCTGTGCAACTCATGCGGCAAGGGCGCGCTGCGCTGCGAGGACCCGGCGGTGCTGCAGCGGCTGCGGATCCCGGCGCGCGCTCCGGCCCCGGTCCGCGCTCTGGCTCGCCCTCCGGCCAGCCGTCTGGTCCGCGCTCCGCCCCGCACTCGGAGGCGGTCTCATGAACGGCCTGGTCGCCGGGTATCCGCTGCCGTCGCTGCTGGCAGGCAGCGACGACGCCGGGGTGAGGGCCTGGCTCCAGGAGCTGCCCGCGCTGGTGGAGGAGCTGCTCGAGCGCTGGGAGCTGGAGGCTTCGGCACCGTTCGAACCCGGCGGTTCCTGCGCCTGGGTAGCGCCGGTGCGCGATGCCGGCGGCGGAGAGCGGGTGCTGAAGGTCGCGTGGTCCCATGACGAGGCGCGTGACGAGGCTGCGGGGATGACGGCGTGGCAGGGGCGTGGTGCGGCACGGGTCCATCGCAGCCAGCGGCGCGGCGAGACCACTGCGCTGTTACTGGATCGGGTGCGGCCCGGGACGCCCCTTGCGGAGCTGCTGAGCTGGCCGGAGCGGGATGCAGTCGTCGCCGCCGTAGCACGCAGGCTGTGGGCTCCGCCCCGCGAGCTGGCGGGTGCCGAGGCGGCCGAGGAGTTCCGTCCGCTCTCGCAGATGTGCGCGTGGTGGGCCGACTCGGCGCAGGAGCGTGCCGAGACCGGACTCTCCCCGCTGCCCCCGGACCTGGTGACGCATGGTCTGCAGCTGTTCCGTGAGCTTCCGCGGCAGTGGGACGGTGAGGCGGTGCTGCTGGCGACCGATCTCCATCCGGGCAACGTGCTCGCCGCCGAGGGCGCGTTCGGGAGCCCGGACGGACGGCGCTGGGTGCTCATCGATCCGAAGCCGTACGTGGGCGACCCGCACTATGACCTGCTGCAGCACATGTTCAATGATCCGGATCGTCTGCGGGCTCAGCCCGTGGCGTTCGCCGACCGGATGGCAGAGCTCGCCGGTCTCGATCCGCAGCGGCTGCGTCAGTGGCTGCTGGCTCGCTGCGTCCAGGAGGCCGGAGTGCTCGACGGCGCGGCCGAGGCGGCGCGGAAGCTGTCCGACGCCGGGGTCGCGTGAGCCGCTGAGGCTCCGCAGGCTCGTCGGTGGGCTCGCCGGTGGGCTCGTCAGTGGGCTCGACGGTGGGCTCGTCGCCAGCGTCATCCTCGCCCCCGGGCCGCTGAGTCCAGACGAGCGGCGTGGGGCTCGTGACCCGGCTGACTCCCGAGTGGCCAGTCCACCGCACATGGTGCCCGGGCAGCCCCGGTTCGTCGACCCTCTCGACGCTCGCGGTCGATATCTCCTTCTTATTGCAGTGCGCACACAGGCCCTCGCCGTTGTCGAGGCTGGTGGGCCCGCCGCGCGAGACGGGGAGGATGTGGTCGCTCTGCCGTACAGCGGCGTTGCAGTACGGTCCGCGGCACGTGGTGTCGCGCCAGCTGAGGAACCGTTTCATGGCCGGCGGGAACTCACGAGCGGTCGAGTCCATCGCGACCAGCTCGCCGACGGTGGGATGGGCGTAGAGGCGGCGGATCGTCGCCCGCACCGCAGGGCCCTCAGGCCCGTAGGGATCAGCGGCCGGGTCCTCGGGCTCGGCGAGGGCGGCGCGCAGCTGTGAGCGCACCGCCTCGACGGGGACGGGGCCGTATCCCTCGAGATGCGCGGTGTCCCCGGAGTCAGGCCGGAACAGGGCGCGGTCGGTGATGATCAGGCCGATGTCGAGAGTGCCCGGCTCGGCGGTCCCGTCGCCCGGCCCGAGCAGGGTGCCCACGAAGGCGTCGGCCATCGCGGCGCCGTGGCCCTCGCGGGCTCCTGCGGCACGTTGGCGCTCCGCCTCGAGCGAGAGCCGTTTGTGGATCCGGCGGGCATCGATCGCGCCGAGCCGCGCGGAGACAGTGGCCATCCCGTTCTGCCCAGGAATGAGGGTGACATGGCGTTCCCGCAGAGCGCGGCGGTGCCGGAGGGTGGCACCCTCGGGATCGAGCTCGCCTGCGAGGCTGGCCACGGCGTCCCGCCAGCGTCGGGTGCCTGCGCCGTCGAGCTCCGGGAGCCTCGCGTCGAGCTCGCGATCCACCGCGCGGGCGAGGTCCGGATCGAGCACCGAGACCGCACCGGCCACGGCGTAGGCGACATCGCTGCTGATCCGGCCGGTGCGGAGCGCCTCCATCATCCGCGGCAGGACGTCGAGCAGACGCTGGGCGGAGGCCAGGGTGCGGCCGGCCAGGTGCGGGGAACGGCGCGTGATGAGGGAGATGTCCGCAGTGGTCGCGCTGTCGGCCTCCTCGTCAGTCCTGGAGCGGGACGGCTCCGCGGCGCGCTCGTGGGCGGCTCTGTCGCGAGCGGCTGCGTGGCGGTCGCGGCGGGTGGCATCCCGCAGCGCGATCACGGCGTGCGCTTCCAGCGAGTCCAGCGCCGCGCAGCAGGTGCGCAGGTTCCCCAGCAGGGCCGAGAAGTCGCCTCGCGCCGCACCTTCGAGATCGAAGGCGGTGCCTGGATCCCCGGCGATCTCCTGGAGCAGGTGCCCGAGCTCTCCCAGCGCCTCGGCGACGGCGGCCGGGCCGGCTTGTCGGAGCGCAGCCAGGTACTC
Organism: Brachybacterium sp. Z12; assembly: GCF_014400405.1. GTDB lineage: Bacteria > Actinomycetota > Actinomycetes > Actinomycetales > Dermabacteraceae > Brachybacterium. Next base: position 3,376,662 of record NZ_CP060496.1, read on the forward strand.
CTGCGGGGAGAACACTCCCCCAGGCTCCTGCACGTGCGGCGCGGTGGTCATGTCTCCATCGTTCCCGCAGGTGGGAATGATGAAAAGAGAGAGTCCGGGAATGTGGATCTGCCGGCGCTGTGGAGGAACGGTCGCCCCCGATCAGCTGCGCCGCGCCACAATGGGGCCATGACGACACTCGCCGACTTCTCCGCCACCACCCTTGCCGGCCAGGAGCAGCAGCTCTCCGAGCACCTCGGCTCCGTGGTCCTCGTGGTCAACACCGCCAGCAAGTGCGGACTCACTCCGCAGTACGCGGGCCTGCAGGCACTTCATGAGCGCTTCGGTACCCAGGGCCTGGCCGTGCTCGGCTTCCCCTGCGACCAGTTCATGCACCAGGAGCCCGGCACCGAGGCCGAGATCGCCGAGTTCTGCCAGGTGAACTACGGGGTCACCTTCCCGATGTTCTCGAAGGTGGAGGTCAACGGCGAGGACGCACACCCGCTGTTCCAGTGGCTCACCGGTGCCCACGGCGAGGAGATCCCCGCCGGCCCGATCGAGTGGAACTTCGCGAAGTTCCTGCTGGGCCGCGACGGCACCGTGCTGCGCCGCTTCGCCCCGCAGACCGAGCCGTCAGAGCTCGCCGACGAGATCGAGGCGGCGCTCGCAGCGCAGCGCTGAGGACTCAGCGCGCTGGGGGCTCAGCCCTCGCGGCTCCAGCCCTCGGCGAGGACCTGCTCGCGGTCCGCGTCGCGGTCGGTGTCGAAGAGCTCCCGTCGGCCCTCCAGCACCCGGATCCGCCCCACCCAGGCGCCGAGCCCCCGGGTCGCGGCGTCCGTGGTCAACGCGAGCCGGATCTGCACCTCACCCTCTAGCGCCTCGTCCCCGTCCATCAGAGCGAACACGCCGGTCCAGGCCACCCTGCGCCCCCAACCGGTGATCTGCCCCTCGGGAATCTCCACCGGCTCCTGGTGCTTCGCCTCGAGGTGGCCGGCGAGCGGGGACCAGGTCTCCCCCTGGTCGGCGGAGGCCTCGATCGTGAGCACGTCGTAGGCGGTCTCGAGGTGGGCGAAAAGATCCACACGCAGCTCCGGAGCACCGCGCCCGTCGAGGTCGATCGCCACGCCGAGCGTCGCCGTGGTCTCGTCCTCGCCGCCCGCGTACCAGCCGTCCCGGAGCTCCTTCGGGACGAGGCCGAGCGCATGGGCCACGCAGGTGGAGACCTCGCGCCGGGTGACCGAGGTGGTGGACCACTCGCGGGTGGGGTGCACCGAGTTCGTGAGCATGATGACGATCGTGTCGGTGAGCGGGTCGATGACCAGCGAGGTGCCGGTGAAGCCGGTGTGGGTGCCGCTGTAGGGGCTGGTCAGCCCGGAATGGTAGTACCAGGCCTCGAGCTCCGGACCGAGCCCACGGCGAGCGCCGCCCACCCCGGTCACCTCGGCGATGCGATCGGTGAACATATCCTCGACGGTGCCGGCCTGGAGGATCCGTGCCTCGCCGTAGCGGCCGCCGCCCAGGAACATCTGGGCGAAGACCGCGAGGTCCCGGGCGGTGGAGAACACTCCCGCATGCCCAGCCACCCCGCCGAGCGAGTAGGCGTTCTCGTCGTGGACGTGGCCGTGCACGAGGTACCCGTAATAGTCCACGTACTCGGTCGCGGCGATCCGGTCCTTCAGCTCCGCGGGCGGGTTGTACATCGTCTCGGTCATCCCCAGCGGGGCGGTGATGTGCTCGCGCACGTACTCGTCCAGGCCCAGCCCGGAGAGCTTCTCGACGATCAGCCCGAGCGTGATCAGCCCCAGGTCGGAGTACACGTACTCGGTGCCCGGAGGCGTGACCGGCTCGACCGTGAGCACGGCATCAAGGCGAGAGGGAATGTCCGGATGGGCGGAATAGAGGTTGATGAAGGGCGGGAGCCCGCCGACGTGGGTGAGCAGGTGCTGGACGGTGACCTCGCCCTTGCCGTTCTCGGCGAAGCGCGGCAGATGATCGGCCACGAGATCCTCGAGCCCCAGCGCTCCCTGTTCGACGAGCTGCATCACCGCCGTCGCGGTGAAGATCTTCGAGATCGAGGCGAGGTCGTAGATCGTGTCGGCGCGCGCGGGGATCCACTGGTCCTCGGGCAGCTCGGTGGAGGCGTCCTGCCAGCGCAGCGCATGGCCGTCGGCGTGCTCGTAAGCGATCCCCGCCTGCGAGGCGACCAGCAGCGAGGCGCCGGAGAAGCGGGGCGGGTCGAAGTCGAGTCCCGCACGGAGGATGCCCGGCAGCTCGTCGAGCATCTCGGCATCGAGGCCCACGGCGCCCGGCGGCTTCTCCTCCAGCGTCCTGCCGGAGCCGCGTCGGTCCCAGGGGTGACGGTGCGGGCCTCCGGGTCGCCAGCTCGGGGCGGAGCGGGCCGAGAGGGAGGAGGGGCGGGCCTTGCGCGGCGCGGGGTCGCCCTGCGCGTGCGCGGCGGCGGGGAGGCCGACGGCGCCTGCGGCGGCGAGCGCTGTCGCGGTCAGTCCGGTCCGACGGGTGATTCGGGGATCCATGAGGCTCCTTCGCTTCGGTGGCGACCAGCGCCGCGGACCACCGTAACGAGCCGACCCCGCTGTGGCAAGCGTCACACCGCGGCGTCAGCCCGGTGCGAGTTCCGCCCGCTCCCGGCGCACCTGACGGATCCCGAGCACCAGGAGCACGATCCCGGCGATCATCACGATGGCGCGGAACACCTCGAGGACCACCTCGAGGACCGAGAAGACGTTGGACACGGCGACGGCCGCATCAGGCATCTGTGAGACGTTCCCGGAGACGCTGAAGGAGAAGACGAACCCGAGGAGGGCCGCGGCGACCATCAGCGCGGCGCCGAGGCGGAGCTTCCCGCCTCCCTTGGCCAGCACCACGACGGCGAGCACGAAGGACGCGAGGCCGAGCATGGCCACCACGAGCGCGAGCGCGAGCACGGCCGTCACCAGCAGCTGCGGCGCGATCTGACCGGCCGTCAGCGGATCGTCGGCGACCTCGGCGGCCAGGAGCGACAGCAGGTAGGTGCCGCCCAGCGCGAGCACCATCAGCAGCGAGGTGCTCACCAGCGCGACCGCGGGCTTGAGCGGCTGATCTGCGGGGTGCACCGTGCCTTCGCCGCCGTGTTCATCGAGGATCCGCGCCCCGCTGCAGCTCGAGCACCGGGACGCAGGCGGGGCTGAAGCCGAGCACCTGGCCGTAGAACGATAGCGACGCCTCGGTGGCGCGGACGATGGACTCCGCCCGGCGGAAGCCGTGCTGCTCCCCTCGAACAGGAGGTAGGCATGGGGGATGCCCTTGGCGGCGAGCGCATCACGGAACAGCTCCGACTGGCTGGGCGGGACGATCCTGTCCTCCTCGCCCTGGAGCAGGAGCACCGGCACCTCGAGCTCGTCCACATGGCTGAGCGGGGCCCGCTCGACGTAGAGGTCGCGTCGCTCCGGATAGGGGCCGACGAGCCCGTCGATGTAGCGGGATTCGAAATCGTGGGTGTCCAGCCGGAACTGCTCGAGCTCGGCCACGCCGTAGCTGGAGACGCCCGCGGCGAAGGCATCGGTGCGGGTCAGGCAGGCGAGCGTGGTCCAACCTCCGGCACTGCCGCCCTCGATCGCCAGGCGCTGCCCGTCGGCGATGCCCTCGGCGACCAGGTGCTCCATCACGGCGACCGTGTCCTGCACGTCGACCACGCCCCACTGCCCGCGCAGGCGGTCGCGGTATTCGCGGCCGTAGCCGGTGGAGCCTCCGTAGTTGACGACCACCACACCGAGGCCGCGGGAGGTGTAATACGCGATCGGCAGCGACAGCACCGGCGGGACGTGCGCGGTGGGTCCGCCGTGGACCTGCGCGATGAAGGGCGGCAGGTCACCTTCCCGGCCGGCGATGCCCGTCTGGCGGGGACGGTGGACGATCGCGTGGACCACGCCGCCGCCCGGCAGCGGCACCTCGATGCTCTCCGCCTCGGGCAGCAGCCCGGGGTCGGGGGCGTCGCTGCGCGAGGAGCGCAGCGGGGACAGCGGCGAGAGGGACGGCGCGGCGTCCGACGAGCCCGTGGCACCGAGGTCGAGGTGAGCTGTGTGGATCGCCGCGAACCGGGTCGGGGAGGCGCCGGCGAGCACGAGCAGCCCGTCGGCCCGCAGCTCGGCGGCGGAGATCTGGGTGAGCGGGCAGTCGAGCCCGGTCAGCTCCCCGGTGCTGAGCTGCAGCACGGACAGGGAGGTCGCGGCCCGTCCGTGCTGCACCAGGGCGCGGTCGGCGTCGAGCACCTGGTACCAGGTGGTGCCGAGCGCCCACATCGCGCCGGCGAACTCCTGGTCCAGCTCGAGCACCTGGCGGGTGCCGCCGTCGGCCGAGAACACCCACGGGTTCCACCAGCCGGAGGCATCAGAGAGGAACATGAAGCGCTGATCGTCGAGCCATTCGGGCTGCAGCACCGAGGTGTCGGTGCTGCCGGCGATGATCTCGCCCTCCCCGGCGCTGCCGTCCAGCAGCGGGGCGAGGTGCAGCTCGGTGCCGTCCCACGGCATCTGCGGATGCTCCCAGCTGATCCAGGCCAGCAGGTCGCCGCGCGGGCTGACGCGCGGGTGGGCGACGAATCGGGCCGACGGGGTGACCCGGCGCAGGGCAGAAGGATCCTCGGCGGCGGAGCCGTCCAGCGGCACCGCGGCGACGTACCGCTCGATGTGCGGGGCACCGTCGGCGTCGTCGGTCCCCGGCGCTGCGCGGGTGTGGTCCTCGCAGATCCACCAGATCTCGGTCCTGCCACCCGGGAGGGTGACCGGCGTGGGATCGGCCCAGCGGAGCGACGGGCCCTGGGCGGAGTCGATCTCAGGGCCGACGGGGGTCAGAACGCGCGGCTGCTCCCCTCGACCAGGGCGTAGACCCGCTGGTCCTCGAAGTTCACGAAGACCACCAGCGGGGTTCCGGCCGGGGCCTCGTCGGCGCCGGTCACCACGGTCCAGCTCGCACCGCCGTATTCGTGCACGCGCGAACGGGCGTTGAAGGGGGCGGGCAGCACCGTGACCGGATCGGCGGGGGCGTGCGCGTCCGTGCCGTCGAGGGCGGTGCCGTCCCAGGGCTGCGGGAGCGGGACCGGGCCGGCGGTGCGGACGATCGCCTGCCGCCCGCCCTCGGTGGCGATGCCCTCCGTCCACCACACGGAGTCGCCGACCAGGCGCGGACCGCCCAGCTGCGTGCCGCCGGTCGCGAGGAGCTCAGCGGTGATGGGCGAGGGCCAGGAGCCGTACGGGAGTGTGGTCACCATGAGGCCAGCGTATGTGGGATGCAGCGCTGGCGGGAGCTCTGTGGACAGCCGCCGCCGGCGCGGCGCTCCCCACCCGTCACACCAGGATCGTCCCCTCGATCGTCACCACCGTGTCCCCGCCCACCCAGATCGTCCCGTCCGCCTCGCGCTCCAGGTGGATCCGTCCCTCGCGCCCGAGCACCGTGCCCTGAGCGGCGGTCCACCGCTCCGGCGCCTCGTCGCGCGCAGTCAGCCATTGGGCGATCCCGGCGTTCAGGCTGCCGGTGACCGGATCCTCGACGCCCGCGGGTGCGAAGGCCCGCACCTCGTATCGCGGGCCGTCGGCCCCCTCATGCCGGCCCATCACTCCGACCTTCCGCGCCCCGAGCGCCGCGGCATCGGGTCGCAGGGCGAGCACCTGCCCGGCCGAGCCCAGCTCGACCACCTGCCAGCCCGGGCCGTTGTCGGCCCAGGAGTGTCCGAGCACGTCGGCCCGTGCGATGCCGAGCGCGACGGCGATCGCCTCCACGTCGGCCTCCTCGAGCGCTCCGCTGCGTCGCAGCAGCGGGGCGGCGAAGGCCAGCCGGTCCCCGTCGCGCCGCACCTGGATCAGCCCTGCCGCGCACTCCTGCACGATCCGCTCCCCCGCGCTCTCCCCGCCGGCCTCGAGCCAGGCCCGGGCCGTGCCGAGCGTGGGATGGCCGGCGAAGGGCAGCTCCTCGGGGGGTGAAGATCCGCACCCGGTAGTCGGCGCCGGGCTGCGTCGGCGGCAGCAGGAAGGTGGTCTCGGAGAGGTTCGTCCAGGCGGCGATCCGCTGCATGTCCTGGTCGTCGAGCCCGTCGGCCTCAAGCACCACGGCGAGCGGATTGCCTCGGTGGGGGCGGCCCGAGAAGACGTCGAGCTGGGCGAAGCGGCGGCGCGGGGGTGTCGGCATGGAGTCATCCTGCCGTGCACCGGCGAGATCACGCAGCGTCATACTCCGCCATCACCCGTGCCCTGCGGCGCGCCCGCCCCTAGCGTGACGCAGGACCTTCCCTTCGATTCGAGGAGCCTCATGTCCCGCCAGCGCATCGCCTTCAACGCGTTCGACATGACCTGCGTCATGCACCAGTCGCCCGGTCTGTGGACCCATCCCGAGGACCGCTCGGTGGACTACAAGAAGCTGAGCTACTGGACCGACCTGGCCCAGCTGCTCGAGCGGGGAAGTTCGACGGCCTCTTCATCGCCGACGTGCTCGGCGTCTACGACACCTACCAGGGTTCGGCGGATGCCTCGGTGCGCCGGGCCATGCAGGTTCCCGTCCATGACCCGCTCATGCAGGTATCGGCGATGGCCGCCGCGACCGAGAAGCTCGGATTCGGGATCACCGTCTCCGCCACCTACGAACAGCCCTATGCCCTCGCACGACGCTTCAGCGCCCTGGATCACCTCACCGAGGGAAGGATCGCCTGGAACATCGTCACCAGCTATCTCGACGGCGCGGCCCGCAATCTCGGACTCGCCTCGCAGATCTCGCACGACGAGCGATACGACCTCGCCGACGAGGTCGTCGACGTCTGCTACCAGCTCTGGGAAGGGTCCTGGGAGGAGGACGCCGTGATCGAGGACCGGGAGAACAAGGTCTACGCGGATCCCGAGAAGGTGCACCCCATCGGCCACCAGGGCAAATACTTCTCCGTACCGGGCATCCATCTCGCCGAGCCGTCTCCCCAGCGCACCCCGGTGATCTGGCAGGCGGGCACCTCCGGTCGCGGCCGCGCCTTCGCCGCGAAGCACGCGGAAGCAGTCTTCACGGTGGCGCCCACCCCCAGATCCTGCGCCGTTACGTGGACGACATCCGCGACTCGGCGGCGCAGAACGGCCGCGACCCCCGCAGCCTGAGGATCTTCACCGAGATCACGATCATCACCGCCGCCACCGATGCGGAGGCTGAGGCGAAGCACGCCGAGTACCTCGAGTACACCGATCACGAAGGCGCGCTCGCGTTCTACGCAGGGATCACCGGGATCGACCTCTCCGAGCTCGATCCTCACGAACCGCTCGAGTACGTCGACACCGACTCCGCCCGTTTCGCGCTGGAGATCTTCTCCAAGGCCGACCCCACGCGCACCTGGACCCCTCACGAAGTCGCCCGGTTCGTGGGCATCGGCGCGATGGGCCCGGTGATCGTGGGCGGCCCCGCGACGGTCTCCGACCAGCTGGAGGATTGGATGGAGGAGGCCGACATCGACGGCTTCAACCTCGCCTACGCGATCACCCCCGGCACCTTCGAGGACTTCATCGAGCACGTCGTGCCCGAGCTGCAGGCCCGGGGCCGGTATTGGGAGGACTACGACGCCTCGACCACCGTGCGCGAGCGGCTCCACGGCGTCGGCGAACGTCGCGTGCGCGAGGACCACCCCGCCGCGAAGCACCGACGCTGAGCGCCCCACCGGTCCGTTAGACGGACGAGCCCTCGGACGTCTCGCCGCTCGGTCTCGGACCGCTCTCCTCCGTCAGCGGCATCCCGGCGAGCTTGGCATCGGCCTCGTCCAGATCGATCAGGCTGGTGCCGGGGGCGAAGGCGTGACCGGAGTTCACCGCCGCCCTCGCGATGATCGTCGAGCCCACCGCCGCGGTGGCCAGCTGCAGCACGACGGCCACGGCCGCTTTCACCAGGTTGGCGGTGGTGGGCATGGTGAGCACGGCCCCGATGGTGACCAGGGCGATGCCCAGGCCGGCAGCCGTCCCGACGGCGGAGGCACGCATATAGGTGTCACGGAACTTCAGCAGTCCCACCCCGGCTCCGGCGAAGACGACCACGCCGGCGAGGATCAGGACATACGCGATGACGGTCAGCACACTCATCGTCGACCTCCCATCAGTCCCCGCGCGGAGACGGCCGCGAGGAACGAGACCAGCGTGGCGATCAGGACGAGATCGAACGTGCCGAGGCGCTCCCACCGCGCTCCGATGAGCACCAGGATCCCCACCACACTGAAGGTGAGCAGATCCGCGGCGACGGCGCGATCGGCGGCGGTCGGTCCCGCGACGATCCGGTACACCGAGGCCAGCAGCACGGCGGCGATGCACACGATGGCGATGTCGAGAGGAGTCATGAGCGACCTCCGATCGTGATCGAGCGGGTCATCCGCTGATCCATGTCGTGCAGATCCGCCAGGGCGCTCTCGTCGTCCTCGTGGTACATCGAGTGGACCAGGATCTCGCGGAACCCGGTCCCTCCACCGAGCTGCCCGAGCGTCAGCGTGCCCGGGGTGAGCGTGATGAGGATGCTGATCATCACCACGTGCAGATCGCTGACCTCGCCCAGCTCCATCCGGACCACCCGAGGAGTGGAGGCGTGCCCGGGGGTGAGCGAATCGCGCACCACGGCGAGCGAGGACACCACGATCTCCTTCGCGAACCACAGCGCGAAGCCGATCAGGCGGAACGGGAGGGTGAGCAGGGATGCGTTCACGGCAGCACCGCCTCGACGTACGCGGAGGTGTCGTACAGACCCGCCGCAGCGACCTCCGACAGGGACAGCAAGCCCTGGGCGCCGAGGCCGAGGGTCAGGGTGACGGCGGCGAGGGCGAGGGCGGGAGCGGTGAGGGCCAGAGGCGTCGCACGCGGCAGGACCGCCGTCGCCGACGGCTCCGCGGGCGCGGGGTGGCCCTTGATCGTCGGCGAGAAGACGCCGTTGAAGATCTTCAGCATCGACTGCAGAGTGATCAGCGAGACGAGCAGCGCGACCACCGCAGCAGCGATCTGTCCCGCCTCGAAGGTGGCGGTGATGAGGAGAACTTCGCGATGAAGCCGGAGAAGGGCGGCAGGCCCGCGAGGGACATCGCGGCGGCGCCGAAGGCGACCGCGAGCAACGGCTCCTTACCGATCCGGCCCTTGAGCTCCGAGAGCTTGTCGGTGCCGAACCGCTCCTCGATCGCGCCGGTGGACAGGAACAGGGAGGCCTTCACGATCATGTGGTGCAGCAGGTAGGCGATGCCGGCCGTGAGGCCGAACGGGGTGAACAGGGCGACGCCCAGCAGGATGTAGCCGATCTGGCTGACCATGTGGAATGCCAGGATCGACCGCATCCGATCCTCGCCCACGGCTCCCAGCACACCGATCAGCATGGTGGCGCTGAACAGCAGGATCCCGATCCACAGGAACCGCTCGTCCCCCTCGAAGATCACCGCGTAGAGCCGGTAGATGGCGTAGATCGCGACCTTGGTGTGCAGGCCGGAGATCAGCGCTGTGATGGCTGGGGACGTCGAGGGGTAGGCCCGTGCCAGCCAGCCGTGCACGGGCACCACCGCGGCCTTCATCGACAGGGCGAAGAGACTCACCCCGGCGGCGGCGGCCACCAGCGGATCCTCGCTCGCCGCTCCCGCGAGCTCTCCGAGGTTCACGGTGCCGGCCGTGCCGTAGATCATCGCGACACCGGCCAGGAACAGGGTCGAGACGAACAGGTTGAACGTGACGTACAGGCGCGAACCGACCACCGAGGCGCGCGTCCCGCGCCCGCGTGCGGCCAGGACCAGCAGACCATAGGTCGGCAGCAGCATGACCTCGATGAACACGAACATGTTGAACACATCTGCGGTCAGCAGGGTACCGACGACGCCCGCCTGGAGCACCATCACGAGCGGCGCGTAGAAGCGGTGACGGCCTGCATCGACCTGCAGCGCGAACAGCGTGCACACGAGGATGAGTCCGCCGGCGACAGTGAGCATCAAGGCGGAGAAGGCGTCGACCGCGAACGGGATCGCGATCCCGGGGATCCATCCGCCCACCTGGTGTGCATGCACGCTGCCGTCGGCGGTCTCGATCACGAGCAGGGTCGCCGCGACCAGCTGCGCGGTCTGCACCAGCAGCAGCACGACGACGGTCCAGGGCCGGCGTGTGCGTGCGAAGGCGGTGATGCCGGCGGCGAGGATCGGGATCGCGACGAACAGGGGAGCGCGGCATCGAGCGTCATCGGTCAGCCCCCTGACGCTCGTCCGCGGAATAGGGGTCGGTGTCCCCTACCGGGACGCCGAACTCGCCGTAGCGATCCTCGAGGGTGCCGACGGGAGCGGCGCTCTCGTCGGTCCCCTCCTCCGGGGCGTCCTCGTCCTTCGGCCCGGTCACCGCGAGGACCAGCAGGTAGATGGTGATCGCGAAGGCGATCACGATCGCCGTGAGCACGAACGCCTGAGGCAGGGGGTCGGCGGTCACGGAGGGGTCGAGATCCGATCCGAGCGGCTCGTCACGGCGGAGGGTGCCGCCGGCGCTGAAGAGCAGCAGGTTGCAGGCATGACCGAGCAGCACGAAGCCGAGGATCACGCGCAGTCGGTCGCGCTGGAGCATGAGGTAGACGGAGCCGCCGAACAGGACACCGATCACTAGGGCGAGGATCATCGCGTTCCACCTCCTTCTGTCGCGATCGATGCTTCCTGAACGTTCTCTGCGGCGGTGACGCTGTCCTCCGGCGCCGTGCTCCCCGCCGGCGGAGGATCGTCCTCGGGCCGCGGTCTGCGGCCCGTCCCGTCGTCCGGGGTGGAGACGCCCAGGCGGTTGATCGCGGCGAGGATGACCCCGAGCACCGCGAAGTACACGCCGAGGTCGAAGACCAGCGCCGTGGTGAAGTGGTATCCGAGGATGTCGACGTGCAGAGCACGCAGGAACGAGCCGTCGAACAGACCGATCAGGCCCGTACCCGCGGCGACGACCATGCCCAGCCCCGCGATCGCCAGGTAGGGACGCTGGACGCGCGGGACGTCATCGGTCGGCGCGGACAGGTAGGAGAGCACCACCGCGCCGGCGCCGAGCAGCGCCGCGATGAAGCCGCCGCCGGGGGCGGTGTGCCCCCGCAGCAGCATGAACAGGGAGGCGACGATCATCACCGGCACCAGCACGCGACCGAGCAGCCGCAGATAGTCGGCATTGCCGAAGGGGTTGGCGAGTGCGGGCGAGGCGGGCGCCGGCCGCTTCCGCTCGACGAGCGGGCGGGCGTCCAGCAGTGCCGCGACGGCCACCGAGCCGATCGCGAGCACCACCAGCTCGCCGAGCGTGTCCAGGGCACGGAAGTCGACCAGGATCACGTTGACGATGTTCGTGCCGCCGGTGAGCTCCTCGGCACTGCCCATCATGTACTCGCCGACGTCCGACAGCCCCCGGTGACCGGTGAACACGAGGGTCGCCGCCGTCGCAGCGGCCCCGGTGAACACCGCCGCGACCACCGCAGCGAGGCGCCGTCGGGCGTCCTCCTTCGGGAACCTCCAGGACATCCGGCGCAGCACCAGCACCATCACCACGACGGTGAGCACCTCGACCAGCAGCTGGGTCAGCGCGACGTCGGAGGCGCCGAGAGTGAAGAACGTGAGCACCACGGTGAACCCGACGATGCCGCTGGCGATCACACCGCCCAGCCGGGTGCGGGAGCGGACGATGGCGACCACGCCCGCCACGACGAGCACCAGCAGGATCCCGTCGAGGAAGGTCGAGGAGCTGTACTCTCCCACGCCCTGCCACAGCAGCGGCGTGGTCAGGGCGGCGGCGCCGATGATCACGAAGGGGATCGCGAGCTGTCCCGCGGTGGAGTCGAACCGGGTCAGGTCTCCGACCCGGTGGCCGAACGAGATGATCCTGTCGTGGATCCCCTGGACCACGCCGACGCCGGTCACCGGGGCGACCCACTCGGCCGGCGCCTGGGCTCCGGACGCTGAGCGGGCTCTGTCGCGACGACCCATCAGCACGGCGATCGCCAGACCGGCGGCGATCGCGAGGATCGAGAGCACGAGCGGGATGTTCACGCCGTGCCACAGGGCCAGGTGACCGACCTCCGTCGGCGCGACGCCCGCCGCGACAGCCGCTGCGGGAACCGCGACGGGGTCGAGGATCCCCACGATCGGACCGAGCACCAGACCGGTGAGGGCCGTGGCGCTGACGGCCACGGACATCGCGGCGGCATAGCGCCAGGGCTTGACCCCGTCCATCGCCGGGCCGGGCAGGGTGGGCAGGACGAGGCGAGCGCTGTACGCGACGGTGAACACCGTCGCGGCGGCGGCGAGCAGCGCCAGCAGCCATCCGCTCCCCCACGGCGAATGCAGCAGCGACTCGAAGATCAGCTCCTTGCTCACGAACCCGACCAGGGGGACGATCCCGGCCATGCTCGCGGCGGCCAGCACCAGCATGACCGCATCCCAGCGCAGCACGCGCCACAGCCCGCTCAGCTCGTGGAGGTCACGGGTGCCGGTGCGCTTCTCGATCAGGCCCACGCCCATGAACAGGGAGGACTTGAACAGCGCATGTGCGATGACATGGACCGAGGCCGCGAGCATCGCCACCTCGGTGCCTACGCCGATCGCCGCGACCAGCAGCCCCAGCTGGCTCACGGTCGAGTAGGCGAGCAGGGACTTCAGGTCACGCCGGGTCACGGCCAGCACGGCGCCCAGGGCGGCGGTCAGCAGACCGATCGAGACCAGCAACGCGGGCCATATCGCCGCATGCGAGGCGGCGGGCGAGAACAGCATCAGCAGGTAGATGCCGGCCTTCACCATCGCTGCGGCGTGGAGATAGGCGCTGACCGGGGCCGGGGCGACCATCGCGTCAGGCAGCCAGCTGTGGAACGGGAACTGCGCCGACTTGGTCATCGCCGCCACCGCGACCAGCGCGGCGACGGCCGTGGCGAACCCGGCATCCGAGGACCAGGCGGGGTCGGCGAGCGCGGCGCTGAGCTGCACCGTCCCGGTGCGCACGATGATCAAGCACACGGCGCCGAGCAGGCACAGTCCGCCCGCGACGGTGACCAGCAATGTACGGGTGGCCGCCGGACCCGCATGCGGACCGGAGCGCAGGATCAGCAGGTAGGAGCACAGCGTGGTGAGCTCCCAGGCCACGTAGAGCAGCAGGAGGTCGTCAGCGAGCACCAGGGTGAGCATGGCGGCGGCGAAGGCCGTCATCAGCAGGTAGAAGCCCGGCGAGCGGGGCGCTCTGAGGTACGAGCTCGAGTAGATCAGCACGACCGCGCCGATGACGAGGATCAGCAGGACGAACAGGAAGGCGAGTCCATCCATCCTCAGCCTCAGCGCCACGTCCAGAACGGGGATCCACGGGACCGTCTGGCTCACGTCGCCGGCATCGAGGCGCAGTCCCACCAGGATGCCCAGCGGGAACAGCATGCCCAGGGCGAGCGGCCACCCGGCGTAGCGGCCGAAGAGTCGCACGAGGACCGGAGCGAGCGGCACCAGGATCCAGGCGGAGGCGACGGCCAGCACGAGGCTCATGCACACTCCGCTCGTGCAGGGAGGCCCGCCCTCATCGCGTCGGTGTGCCTTCGTGGGGCCAGAGGTGTCGGTCCGGTCATCGCGTCACTCCGTTGTCGGCTGGTCGGGTGGGCAGAGTTCTAGCCTCTGCCGACCAGACTTCCCGGCGCACCGTCGACAGATCCGGGAGCCGGACCGCCGTCGGTGCAGACTAGCAGGATTCCCCGGGATGCCCGGACGCGCGTCCGGACGCAGGGCCTCCTCAAAAGCGCGTCGGCGCGACGAAGCCCTCGGGCTTGACCAGCACCACCGGCACCGGCGCCTCGATCGCGACGCGCTGGGAGGTGGAGCCCAGCAGGATCTTCCCCAGCGGGGTGCGCTTGCGTATGCCGAGCACCACGAGGCAGACGTCGTCGTGCTCGACCGCGTCGAGGATGTCGTCGGCCGGATCATCGCGCTTGGGGACGGTGCGCAGCTCATGGGCCAGCCCCGTCTCCGCGAGGCGCTCGTCGAGCGGACGAAGATCGGTCACTCCGCGCGCCTTTCGGGGATCGGGGGCGCGCTCGGACGCGAGCACCAGCAGCGAGGAGCCGCGGCGCCGCGCCTCGGCGACCGCGAAGTCGAACGCCGCCTCGCTGGTGGCGCTGGGGACGTAGGCCAGCAGGATGGTGGTCATGGGGTCTCCCTCGATGGAGCGGGATCGGATGAGGAGCGGCCGAGCTCAGGGCCGGCCGAGGTCGTCGGGGTGGCGGAACCGGGTGCGACGGGCCTTGATGGCGCTGTTGTAGAACCAGGTGATCACGTACAGCAGCAGGCCGATCGCGAGCAGACCACCTGCGATCGCGTAGTTCTCCATGGGCTGAGCGAGCGGGGTGACCAGCGCGAAGGAGGTGATCGCGCCGATCACCGGCAGCACCGTCGGGGTGCGGAAGTGCCGTACATCGACCTTGTCGCGGCGCAGCATCAGCACCGAGATGTTCACCAGACCGAACACTGCCAGCAGCAGCAGCGCGGTGGTGCCACCGAGCGCGCCGATGGTCTGCTCAGCGAGGACGAAGCGGACGCTGAGCACGAGCGCGAAGGCCAGCACCGTGGAGAACACGACGCCCGCCCACGGGGTGCGGCGCTCGCGCAGCACCCCGCGCAGGAAGCCGGGCAGCACGCCCTGCTTGGACATGCCGTACAGCAGGCGCGAGGCCATCATCATGTTGATCAGCACGGTGTTGGCGACCGCGAAGATCGAGATGAACGCGAAGATCGTGTCGATCGGTATGCCGGGGGCACCCACCTCGACCACCGTCAGCAGCGGGGTGCTCGCCTCGGTGAGCTGACCGATCGGGACCACGGCCACGGCGATCACGGAGATCAGCACGTAGACCAGCCCGGTGATGGAGAGGCCGCCGATCAGGGCCTTCGGGAAGTTCTTCACCGGATCGACGGTCTCCTCAGCCATGTTCACCGAGTCCTCGAAGCCCACCATCGAGAAGAACGCGAGCGCCGTCGCGCCGATGATCGCCATGAACAGGCTCTTGTCCCCCGCCGTCTCGAACAGGATCACGCGGGAGAAGTCCGCCTTGCCCTGGCCGATCGCGAAGAATCCCACCAGCACCACGAGCATCAGACCGGTCAGCTCGATGAGGGTGAGCACCACGTTGGCCTTCACCGACTCCGAGACGCCGTACATGTTGATGCAGGCGACCAGGGCCAGGAACACCAGCGCGATGATCGTGGCCGTCCCGAAGGAGGCATCGCCCAGGCTCTCCTCCAGCTGGAAGGCCTTCAGCACGTTCTCTGCCAGGAAGATGGAGCTGGTCGACGCCGAGGTGATGCCCGAGGAGAGCACCGCGAAGGTCACCATGAAGGTGACGAAGTGGATGCCGAAGGCCTTGTGCACGTACAGCGCCGCCCCGGCCGCCTGCGGGTACTTGGTGACCATCTCGACGTAGGACAGCGCCGAGACCATCGCGACGGCGAAGGCGATGATGATCGGCAGCCAGCCGGCGCCGCCGACCTCGCCCGCGACCTTGCCGGTCAGTGCGTACACGCCGGTGCCGAGGATGTCGCCGACGATGAACAGCAGCAGCAGCTTGGGCGTGATCGCCTTCTTCAGCTCCGGCTGGTCGATGCTCGGGCCGCCGGCGTCGGCGGCCGGCTCGGGGGCGGTCGGGGTCGACTCGCTCATGGGGTCCTCCAGGGGAGAGTGCGGAGCCGGCGGCGGGGACGCCCGGGGCCGACGGATGGCCCGGACGGGGAACCCCGCACAACGGTGCAGGCACTCTACTCCTCGGTGACCGTGCTCACAGCCGGAGGGTCGCCGGCGCCGACCAGCGTCTCCGACGTCCTCTCGTCGGTCTCCTCGTCGGCCTCATCGGCCTCGGAGCTGTGGGAGTCCAGGCGCAGGGTCTGCACCCACTGGCGCGAGGCGTCGGAGCTGATCGCCATCACGCCCAGGGCGGAGGCTCCCGCCCCCACCAGCAGCGCGTGGGAGACCTCGCCGCTCATCGACGTGGCCACGGCCAGACGCGCGAAGGCATCGGCGGTGAACAGGGCCATCAGCGCGATGCGTGCCCAGCGGCTGCGGCGCAGCACCCCGATCTGGAGCACCAGCAGGCCGGCTGCGAAGGCGGTGGCGAGGGCGATCTCCTCCGGGGCCGGCAGCACCAGCGCCAGGTCCGGGAACAGGGCCGGCAGATCCGTGCCGGTGAGCATCGACACCCACTGCACCCCCACCAGCACCGCCTGCAGCAGCACCAGCAGACCGGTGAAGACCACGGTGGGCGGCGGCAGATGGTGATCGGAGGCGCGGGCGATCACCTCGTGGAAGTCATCGACCGTCTCCTGCCACTGGGCGGTCAGCTCGTCGGCGACGTCGGTGCGCCTGCCCGCCGGTGCCCCCAGGCGGGCCGCGGTCAGAGCCGACTGGGTCGCGGCGCGGGCACGGGACTTCATCACCGAGGTGCCGGTGGGGCGGTGGCGGGCCAGCATCATGGCGCTCGCCCCGTCGGAGCGCGCTGCCGCGCCCTCCACGTCGAGCACCGGCAGGTCGCCGTCGGTGCGGATCCGGTCCCCCTGGCCGTTGCGGTGGTGGTAGGCGGCGGAGAACTCCTCGATCACCTCCACCTCGATCTGCGGGTCCGCGTAGCGCACCGTGTCGATGACGTAGTCGCGCTCGACGTCGATGTTCTCGTCGATGCGGTGGGTGATCTGCAGGGTGAAGAAGGAGAAGCCGACGGCGCGGTCATAGGTGCCCGCGGCGAGCCAGTCCGCGCGGTATCCGCCCGGCAGCACGAAGTCCTTCGGCATCCGCCAGAAGCGCACGTGATGGCGCTTCGTGGTGGTGCCGCCCACCTCCTGCTGATACGTGAAGTCGTGGCGCCGGCCCATCAGGTACAGGTCCGAGACGGGCGCGGCCGGATAGGAGCGGCGCAGCAGCGTCGAGCGCACCATCGACCAGGCCGAGGAGAGGGTCCGCTCCTCGGCGAGCACCCAGCCTGCCCGGCGCATCGCCACGTGCAGGTCCCGCTCGGAGCCGTCGAAGGCCAGATTGATCGGATCCGAGAGCACCCCCTCGGTGGTGCGGGTGCGGCCGAAGAAATAGTCCGGCAGGTAGATCCAGGTCATCAGCTGATGCAGGCGCGGCAGCGTGATGTAGGTCAGCAGCACCCAGAACCCCAGCAGGTACAGCAGCCGCACCGGGGTCAGGGAGACGCCCTCGACCAGGTACAGCAGCGCCAGCCAGAGGGACACCACCACGCCCGCGGCGATGAACAGGTTGTCCAGCAGCGCGTACAGCTCGAACCGGGGACCGGCCGGGGTGTGCCCGCGCGGATGGTCGTAGACGGGGCGCTCCCGCGGGACCGGACGGTCCAGCGGGATCAGGCGTGAGGCGCGCGCCGGGGTCATCGGGGCGCACCGGTCCGCGTCGGCGTCCACGGGGCGGTCCCCGTGCTCCACGAGCTCATGGGCCCATCGTAAGGTTGAGCGGTCCGCGACTTCCCAGGAGGAACCCATGTCCATCGCCTCGCTGCCGTTCCACGACGGCCGCTCCATCCCCCAGCTCGGCTACGGCGTGTTCAAGGTCGATCCGGACATCGCGGCCGACGTCACCGCGCAGGCCCTGACCGCCGGGTACCGCCACATCGACACCGCCCGGGCGTACGACAACGAGGAGGGCGTGGGCCGCGCCGTCGCCGAGTCCGGGATCGCCCGCGAGGACCTGTTCATCACCACCAAGCTGTGGAACGACTCCCACGCCTACGACGACGCGATCGCGGCCTGCGAGGCCTCGCTCGAGCGGCTCGGCCTCGACTACCTCGACCTGTACCTGGTGCACTGGGCCGTGCCCGCGCAGGGGCAGTACGTCGAGGCGTGGAAGGCGCTGATCACGCTGCAGGAGCGCGGGCTGGTGCGCTCGATCGGCGTCTCCAACCATCCCCGCCCGCAGCTCGAGGAGATCATCGAGGCGACCGGCGTGGTCCCCGCGATCCACCAGATCGAGCTGCACCCCTACTTCCAGCAGCGGGACCTGCGCGCGCTGCACGCCGAGCACGGCATCCTCACCCAGGGCTGGGGGCCGCTCGGCCAGGGCAAGTCCGATCTGCTCGAGAACGAGACGATAACCTCGATCGCCGCGGCCCACGGCATCACGCCCGCGCAGGCGGTGCTGGCCTGGCACCTCGCCCACGGCTTCGTGACCATCCCGAAGTCCGTCACGCCCTCCCGCATCGTGGAGAACCTCGCCGCCGCGCAGGTGGAGCTCAGCGCCGACGAGGTCGCCGCGATCGACGCGCTCGACCGCGAGGACGGCCGCGGAGGCACCGACCCGGCCGTCAAGTGAGCTGAGCCCGGGGCGGCTGCGCCCGCCCGGCCCCTCGGCCCGGCCCGTCGACGTCAACAGCCCGCTGGCGAACCGGATCTGCCGCAAAAGTGGGTCGTCAGTGGGCTGTTCGCGGGCGGAAACGTGCTGCGCAGCGCCCGGTGGGCCGAGCAGCGCCGTGCCGGTCTGAGCCGCGCCCCGTCCGCCTCGGGCGCCCGCCTTCGTCGCCCGAAGTCAACAGCCCGCTGGCGAACCGGATCTGCCGCAAATGTGGTTCGTCAGCGGGCTGTCGGCTGCGGCGCTGCGGGCCGTCGGCCGCAGCGCCGCGCTCAGTAGTAGACGGCGAGCGGCCCCGTCGGCCCGTCGATGACCTGCACCGGGGTGTCGAACACGCGGGTGAGGACGTCGCCGCTCATGATCTCGTCCACCGGTCCCGCCTCGACCACGCCGCCGTTCTTCATGGCGATGATGTGGTCCGCGTAGTGGGCGGCGAAGTTGATGTCGTGCAGCACCACCACGATGGTGCGGTCCAGCTCGCGGGCAGCGTCCCGCAGCCGTCCCATCATCTGCACGCTGTGGCGCATGTCGAGGTTGTTCAGGGGCTCGTCCAGCAGCACGTACTCGGTGTCCTGCGCCAGCACCATCGCGACGTAGGCGCGCTGGCGCTGCCCGCCGGAGAGCTGGTCGAGGTAGCGATCCTCGAGCTCGTCGAGGTTGAGGAAGTCGATCGCCTCGGAGATCTTGTGCTCGTCCAGCTTCGTCAGCCGGCCCTTGGAGTAGGGGAAGCGGCCGAAGCCCACGAGCTGGCGCACGGTGAGGCGGGTGATGAAGTGGTTCTCCTGGCGCAGCACCGAGAGGATCTTGGCGAGGTCCTTCGAGGCGGTCGCGGCGATGTCGTAGCCGGCCACCTCGATCGCGCCCTCGTCGATGCCCAGGAGGCGCCCCACCATGGTCAGCAGGGTCGACTTGCCCGCACCGTTGGGGCCCACCAGGGCGGTGACCCCGCCGGAGGGGATCTGGGTGGTGACCGGGCCGATGGTGACGGTCTCGGTGTTCGAGGTGTAGCGCTTCTGCACTGCGTCGATGGTGATCACAGGCGCCCCTTCCGCATGATGACGATGAGGAACACGGTTCCTCCGACGAGCTCGATGATGATGGACACGACGCCCTGCGCGTAGAACACGTGGTTCATCACGAAGTACGCGCCGGCGAGGACCACGAAGGCGGTCAGCGCCCCGATCGGGAACAGCAGGCGGTGGTCGTGGGTGCCCGCCAGCTGGTAGGTGAGGGTGGCGACCAGGAAGCCGAAGAAGGTCATCGGCCCCACCAGGGCGGTGGAGACCGCCATCAGGACCGAGACCAGCACCAGCATGTAGATCGTCTGGCGGCCGTGGTCGACGCCCACGTTGATGCACACATCGCGCCCCAGCGAGATGACGTTGAGCTTGCGGGCGTTCAGCCAGATCAGCAGGCCTGCCACCACGATCATGGGGATCGCGAAGGGCAGGTACTCGACGCTGGCGTTGGTCACCGAGCCGAACAGTCGCGCGGTGAGGACGTCGAACTCGCTCGGGCTCAGCAGGCGCTGCATGAAGGTGGAGACCGCGCCCATGCCACCGCCGATGATGATGCCCACCAGCAGCATCACCTGGATGTTCGCGTACTTGCCGCGCAGCAGCCAGCCGTACAGCAGCACCGACAGCCCCACCATCAGCGCGACCTGGACCAGGAACTGCCCGGTGCCCTGGAGGGCGACCACCCCGGCCACGCCGAGGGTGTACACGGCGGCGGTCTGGATCACGGTGTAGAGGGATTCGAACCCCATGATCGAGGGGGTGATGATGCGGTTGTTGGTGACGGTCTGGAAGGTGATCGTGGCGATCGCCTGGCAGAACGCGACCACCGCCATCACGATCAGGGAGGTTCCGCGCATCTCGGCGATCAGCCAGAAGCCGCGGGAGCCGACGGGCATGGGATTGCCGATCGCGAGCAGGCCCAGCGCGAAGCCGGCCGCGAGCAGGGCGAGGCCGGTGAGGACGATCCAGTAGCGTCGGCGGGACTTCGCGTCAGGGAAGGAACCGGAGCTGCTGCGGGTGCTGCGCGGCGCGCCGATCACCTCGAGGTCACCCACGAGGTCCGCAGGGGAGGTGCTGATCTCCAAGCCCGTGGTCTCGGTGCCGCCGGCGCCGAGGCGGCGCTCGCCGTGCAGTGCTGCCGGGCGGTGGCTGATGGGGGTGCGCTCAACCATGACGGCGCTGCCTCATCAGCAGGGCGATGAAGACGACCGCGCCCACGATCCCGAGGATCAGGGAGACCGGCACCTCGAAGGCATGATGATGGTGCGGCCGATGAGGTCGCAGACGGTGACGATCGCGATGCCGAGCAGGCATACCCACGGCAGGTTCGAGCGCAGGTCGTCGCCTCGGATCAGGGAGACCACGTTGGGCACGATCAGTCCCAGGAACGGCAGGTTCCCGACCACCACGGTGACCACTCCGGTGGCGATCGCGACCAGGCCGGTGCCCAGCAGCAGCACCCGCTGGTAGTTCACGCCGACGTTGGTGGCGATGTCCTCGCCGAGCCCGGCGACGGTGAGGCGGTCGGCCACGATGAACACGGCCACACCCACCAGCAGCACGATCCACAGCACTTCGTAGCTGCCGCGCAGCACGGAGGTGAAGGAGCCGGCGAACCACACCCCGAGGTTCTGCAGGGCGTCGAACTGGAGCGCGACGAAGGTGGAGACGGAGCCGACGACGGCGCCGAGCATGATGCCGATGATCGGCACGATCAGGGAGCTGCGCAGGGTGACCTTGCGCAGGAACAGGAAGAACACCATCGTCCCCACGAAGGAGAAGATGATCGCGACGGTCATCCGGGTCAGCAGGGCCGCCCCCGGCACGAAGATCATCACCAGGATCAGGCCCAGCCCCGCCCATTCGGTGGTGCCGGTGGTCGAGGGCTCCACGAAGCGGTTCTGCGTCATCAGCTGCATGATCAGCCCGGACATCGCCATCGCGGCGCCGGCGAGCACCAGGGCGATGGTGCGGGGGATGCGGGTGATGGCGAACATCTCGGCGCCGTCCTCGGCGCCGAAGATGTCGTAGACACCGGTGAACAGGGAAGCGACCAGCAGCAGCGCGACCGCCACGATGCCGATCACGAGCTTGCCGTCGATCAGCTTTTCCCGACCGCGCCGCGCCAGGGGCGGCGCGGCGGTCAGCGTGGGAGAGGACATCGGTTCTCCTGGAGGGGGAAGAGGGCGGGCCGATCGCGTCGCGGTCCCGGCGCCTCCGGTGACGATACGCGGACGCACTGCACGGCGGGCGGGACCTCCGGGATCCTGCCCGCCGTGCGGAGCTCAGCGCGGGACGTGGCTCAGGCCTTCGCCTCGAGCGCGTCGGCGAGCGAGTTGAAGAACTCGGTGTAGGTCTGGATGGACTCGTTGGTGTAGGTGTCCGCGGGCATGTAGACGATGTTGCCCTCGGCCACGGCGGTCACCCCGGCGAGCGCCTCGGAGGAGTCGAGAACCTCGTTGGCCGGGGTGTACTCCGGGTCGTCGGCGGAGACGGCCGCGTCGCGGTCCATCACCAGGATCCAGTCCGGGTTCGAGTCGGCGATCGCCTCGACGGAGATGTCATCGCCCTGGTGATCGTCGCTCGACCCCTCGACCTCGAGCGCGGGGGCGAGCTCGAAGGCGTCGAAGGTCCAGCCGAGCGCGCGACCCAGGCCCGGGGCGATGTACCCGATCTCGCCGCCGGAGGTGTTGACGGCCATGACGGTGTCGGTGCCGTTGTAGGCGGCGGAGACGCGCTCCATGGCGGCATCGAGGTCCGCACCGAGGGTCTCGGCCTCGGTCTCCTTGCCGAAGATCTGGCCGAGCACGGAGACCTGGCGCTTGAGCTCGTCGGCGAAGGGCTGGTCATCGCGTGGATCCAGCTCGAGGATGGTCGCGTCGGGCGCGTACTTCACGAAGTCGTCGTGGTACTCGGCGAAGCGCTGGCCGTTGATGATCAGGGTGGGCTCGGCGGCGACGACGGCCTCGAGGTCGGGCTCGCGGTGGCTGCCCAGGTCGATGATCGACTCGTCGTCCTTGAGGGGGTTGGTCGACGGCATCAGCGTGCGGGCGGCGGCGGTGAGGGTGACGCCCCAGTCCGCGAGGGTCTCGAAGGTGCGGTTGTCCGTGGCGACCACGGAGGCCGGCGGGATCTCGACGCGCTGCGGGCCGTTGTTGTCCTCGACCTCGACCGTCCCGGCCGGCGCGCCGCCCGCGTCGCTCGCGGCGGAGCCGTCGGCGGCCTGGGTGGAGCCGCCGCAGGCGGTGAGGAACAGGCCGAAGGCGCCGGCCAGGGAGGCGGCGCCGAGCGTGCGTCGGCTGAGCGAGGGCAGCGGAGTCATAGGGACCTCTGTCGTCGTGAGGGAAGGGATGGGCTCCCCGCCGGCGGGGACGAGTTAAGGCTAGCCTCACCTCCCGCTATTTCGCCACTTCAGACTTGCTTTATTCCACGGACTGGACAGTGACCCTCGTCTCATACCCCATCGGACGGCGGGCCCGGCGCGCCGCTAGGGTGGTCCCGGCACCCGGGGAGCAGGGGCGGGTGCGCGCACGGATCCGAGGGGGACCCATGACCGACGGCAACGGACCGCAGCTGCCCGATTTCTCCGGCGGCGGGAGCGGCGGGGGCGGCGCCCCGCGCCTGCCCGACTTCTCCGGCGGCGTGTCCGCGAGTGGTGGATCCTCCGGCGGGAGCGGCGGATCCTCCGGCGGCCCCGGCGATCCGTTCGGCGGCGACCCCGGCCTGACCGGCCCCCGCGAGCCCGGCTCCGGGCGCGGGAAGGGGCCGCTGATCGCGCTGCTCGTCGGTGGCGGCATGGTCCTCGTGGCCGTCCTCGCGATCGGCGCGCTGATCCTCTCGCAGACCGTCCTCTCCCCCGACCGCGAGGACCCGACGGTGACCTCCGAGCCCGCGAGCACCGAGCCGGACCCGTCGGAGGACGCGACCCCGTCGGAGGTCGTCCCCACCACGGAGTCCGAGCCGAGCGAGGACCCGTCGCTGACCACCATCGAGGCGCCCACCGTGGAGTGCACCTCTCCCGGCAACCGGCAGACCACCGAGCAGGTCGACGGGTCCGTGCGCGGCGGCGGCCTCGAGTTCGCGGTGCTGGCCGGCTGGAACACCGGCTCCAACTGGGGCCGCAGCGCGATGTACATGACCGACGTCCACTCGGCCGATCAGCCGGTCGAGGCGGGCTGGTACTCCGTCGCCTCCGTCGGCGCCGTCGAGTGGCCCGAGGAGGAGGGCGGCTACCCCGGCGCGGAGGCGACGGCCCGCGCGATCTTCCAGTGCTCGAACACCCGCGACGAGGCGAAGGAGCTGTACGGCGAGCCGGCGCAGGCCGCCGCCTACCGCGACGAGGCGATCGAGGTCGACGGCCATCCCGGCTGGATCGTCTCGGGCGACCTGCAGGTCTCCGAGCTCGCACTGATGCGCACCACGGACGCCTGGCGGAACGTGGTCATCGTCGTCGACACACCGGACGGCCCCGCGGTCTTCGAGGGCGGCGCCGCGCTCGGCCACGAGCAGCAGGTCGCGGATCTGGATGCGATGATCGCGAGCCTCCGCGTCTACTGAGCGGCGCGGGCGCCGACCGGGGCCGACGGGCGATCCCGTCGGCCCCGGCGGCTCGGCGGCGGCGGCCTACCTCCAGGAGTCCGTGAGAGCGAGCGTCCCGTCGGCGCCGACGGTCGCCGTGCGGTTCGCGCCCGACTCCCAGACGGCGGCGCCCGAGTCGTCGACCTTCACGTACTTGTACTCGAAGCTCGTGCCGGCCGGCAGGTCCACGCCGCCCGTCCAGCTCGGGTAGCTCGAGGCGTCCAGGGCGACGCCGGAGGCGGGCTGCCAGCCGCCCAGCTCAGGCACCGAGCCGACGATCCGCACCTCCTGGCCCCAGACCGTGCTCGCGTGCACGCTCGCGGAGACCTTCCCGGCGACGGGATCGGTGCCCGGGTCGGGATCCGGCGTGGTGCCGCCGGAGGTCTTCTCCACGTGCAGGGCGAGCGCCCCGTAGGCGGGGAGGGTCGCCGAGAAGGTGCCGTCGGCCGCGACGGTGATCGTCTCGGAGCAGTCGCTCGCGGCGACCACGTCGCAGTACGTGCCCGCAGGCAGCGAGCTGCTGTAGGTGCGGGTGGTCGCGGAGTCGGTGTTGTTGATGGCCACGAATCCCTTGTCGCCGCGGCCGAAGGCGATCTGGTTGCCGCCGTCGTCCCACCAGTTCGTCAGCGCGGTGCCGGCGACGGTGTTGTAGAAGCCGACCATGCCCTGGATCTCGGTCCAGCGCTGGGTGCAGGTCCACGCGTCGGAGTCGCAGTTCGCGTCGGGCACGGAGGTCGCGGTGGCGCCGGGGCGCCCTCATCAAAGTCGGTGAAGGTGTAGCCGGAGTACACCGAGGGGGACCCGTAGGGGTAGGCGAGCATGAACGTGTTGGCCAGGGCGTACTTCGCACCCCAGGTCTCGTTCATGGTCTCGCCGTTGCGCTCGGTGTCGTGGTTGTCGACGAACACCCCGGCCTGGGCGGAGGGGAGCTTGCCGTTCGAGATGTGCTGCAGGTTCGCGATCGAGCCGTCGAAGTCGGACTTCAGCTGGCGGGCGTAGTCGAACTCGTGCACGTCACCGGTGCCCGTGTACTCGGACGCCTGGATCGGCTCGCCGGCCGCGCCGATGACCTCCTGCACCCAGTAGGCGTTCGGGTCGCTGAGCTTCGCCTTGATCGCCGCCAGGTCGCTCGCGGGGATGTGCTTCGCGGCGTCGATGCGGAAGCCGGCGACGCCGAGCGAGAGCAGGTCGTTCATATATCCGGCGAGGGTGTTCTGCACGTACTCGGAGCCGGTGCGGAGGTCCTGCAGGGACACCAGGCGGCAGTTCTGCACCTGGTACCGATCCTGGTAGCTGCTGATGTCCGTGCGGCAGTCGTTGAAGTCGGCGGCGCCGTAGATGCCGGGGAAGTCGTCGATGCCGTAGGGGTTCCGGCGGTGCCGGTGCCGGAGCCGCCGTCGGCCCCGGTGGTGTGGTTGATGACGGCGTCGACGATGACCTCGACGCCGGCGGCGTCGCAGGTCTCGACCATGGCGGCGAACTCGGCGCGGGTGCCGAGCTTGCCCTCGATCTTGTAGCTCACGGGCTGGTAGGAGGTCCACCAGGCCGTGCCCTGGATCGTCTCCTGCGGCGGGGAGACCTGGACGTAGCCGAAGCCCGCGGGGCCGATGGTGCTCGTGCACTCCGCGGCCACGGAGTCCCAGGTCCACTGGAAGAGGTTGAGGATGGCGTCGCCACGACCGTTCTCCGAGGTGGCACCGCCGCTGGGCACGGGGGCGAGCCCTGTGCGGGTGGGGAGGTGGCCGGGGAGCCGGCGACGGTGAGGAGGAGCGCAAGGGCGAGGGCTACGGCGAGGCGGATCAGCGGGCGCGGGGCCGCTGTGCCGCTGGGGGAGTGCTGCATGGGTTCTCTCCTGGGGATGGGCCGACCACTGGGGCCGACCCCCGGCGTCATAGCCGGATCGGGGATGCAAAAACTTGCGAAGGAACGCGTACGCTTGCGAAGGAGCGTAGCGAGTTCAGCTCGTGCCGTCGAGGGGTTCCGTCAAACCTGCCCGATTTCCGATTGTTCATGCAGGTCAGAAGCGTGGACAAGAATCCGGCGACGGCGGACATCTGACGCCACCGCGATGCAAGATCTTGCACTCCGGGTTCCGGAGGACCTCCGCGTCGGGTCGACCGCAGAGCATCCCCCTCCACCTCCCCTCACCTCACCTCACCTCACCTCACGCTCTCCCGCGCCCTCGCCATCTCAACGTTGTGCCCGCTGTGCTTCCAGGAACGGAAGCACAGCGGGCACAACCGGCGGGTGCGGGGCGGGGGCCCGGCCGGCGCGGGGCGGGGGCCCGGCCGGGGCCGGGGTCAGTCGGCCTGCTTCTCGAGGGCGCGCTCGAGCTTCACGGCGCGCTTCTCGGCCTGCTTGGCGGCCCTCTTCGCCTCGCGGGAGCCGCTGCCGGCGCCGATGATCAGGGCGAGGGCGATCGCCGCCATCCAGGAATCCTTGGCCAGCGGGGTCCCGGACTGCGAGGGACGCACGCCATCGGCCTCGGTCATCTCCGGGGTGCGGAAGTACATCGAGAGCATCGAGCCGGAGAACCCGGCGAGCGCGAGGCCCGCGACCTTGGTGGGCACGAAGGGCAGCAGCAGGGAGGAGCCCACGGCGATCTCGCCGAACGCGACGAGCCGCCCGAACTGCTTCGGGGAGAGCGTCTCGACCGCGGGGATGCCGTTGACGGCCATCGCCTGGAGATGCGCGGCGGTCTGCTCGTCCATGCCGAGCTTGCCGATGCCGGAGTTGAGGATGAAGGCGCCGGGGACGGCGCGCAGGACGGCGGTGCTGAGGGACATAGGGATCCATCCAGGAGAACTCTGTTTCATTTTCAACCATACGTCCGTGGGGCGGCACTGTCGACCCCCGCCTGCGCGCAGGCACGAGACTGGGACGATGACCTCCTCCCCCGCCGGACCGCGATGAGCACGATCGCCCTGGCCATGGTGCTGCTGGCCGCGCTCTGCCACGCGATCTGGAACCTCGCGGCGAAGCGGGTGGGCGAGGGAGGCTACGCCTTCGTGTGGCTCTACGACCTCGCCTCGGTGGCGCTGTGGGCGCCGCTCGCCGTCGGTGTGCTGGTGGCCTCCGGGATCGGGCTGTCCCCGACGCTGCTGCTGGCCACCGCCGTCTCCGGGGTGCTCCACATCGCCTACCAGCTGACCCTCCAGACCGGCTACGCCCGGGCCGATCTGGGAGTCGTCTATCCCGTCGCCCGCGGGGTGGGCCCGGTGCTGAGCATGATCGTCGCGATCCTCGTGCTCGGCGAACGGCCCGGCTGGCTCGCCGCCGCGGGAGCGCTCGTGGTGGTGGGCGGGATCGTGGTCGTCGCCACCGGCCGCTCGGTGTCCGGCCGTCACGGGGCGCGCGCCGGGGTGGCCTGGGGAGCGGCGACCGGACTCGCGATCGCGGCGTACACGCTGTGGGACAGCTACTCCGTCACCGTGCTCGAAGCGCCGCCGGTCCCGTACTTCGTGATCAGCTGCCTGTGGCAGGTGGTGCTGCTGACGCCCCGGCTGCTGCGCCGCCATCGCCACGGCGTGCGGCCGGTGCTCCGGCGGCATTGGCGCGAGATCGCCCTGGTCGCAGTGCTGTCGCCGCTGGCCTATGTGCTGGTCCTGACCGCGATGCGCACCGCGCCCGTCTCGCTCGTGGCCCCGGCCCGGGAGTCGAGCATCGTGGTGGGCTCGCTGCTGGCCTGGTGGCTGTTCAAGGAGCCGGATCTGTGGCGCCGGCTGCTGGGCGCGGGGATCGTGCTGTCCGGGATCGTGCTGATCGCGCTGTGAGCGCGCCCGCGGCGCCGGGAGCTGCGGCTCAGGCGCGCGCGATGATCTCGCCGTGCAGCAGCGCGAACCAGGCGTCGCGGTCCTCGGCCCAGTCGCGGTAGCCCTCGGCAAGCGCCTCGCGCTCGGCGGCGTCGGCCCATCCCTCGTGCTCGAGCTGCTCGGCGAAGGGCCCGACGACCAGGCGTTCCGCACAGGTCGCGGCCCAGGCCCGACGGGTATCGGAGGTGGCGTGCAGCCACGTGGAGGCGCTCGGAGCGACGTCGTCGAAGCCGGCCTCGTGGGCCCAGGCCAGCAGGCGCCGCCCGGCATCCGGGGTGCCGCCGTTGGCGCGGGCCGCCCGCAGGTAGAGGGCGAGCCAGCGGTCGACGGAGGGCTGCTCCGGCCACCAGCGGAAGCCCTCGTCGTCGCTGTCGCGCACCGCGACGATCCCTCCCGGGCGGGTGACGCAGCGGAACTGGCTCAGAGCGCGCACCGGATCGGGGAGATGCTGGAGGACCTGGTGGGCGTGGACCACATCGAAGGAACCGTCCTCGAAGGGCAGCGCCTGCGCATCACCGACCCTCACCTCGACGTCCCCGAGGCCCTGACGTTCGAGCTCCGCGCGCGTGATCGCTGCGGAGTCCTCCCCCACCTCGAGCGCGATCACCTGCTCGGCGCCCACGATCCGGGCCAGGTCCGCGGTGATCGTCCCCGCCCCGCTGCCCACGTCCAGCAGGCGCATCCCGCGGTGCAGATGGGGCAGCAGGTGGGCGGCGGAGTTCTCCGCGGTGCGGTGGCGGTGGTTGTCGAGCACGGCGTCGCCGTAGCCGTGGGTGTAGGCAGGGCGATTCGGGGCTCCTGCGGCACGATCGATCATGCCCCCGGACCCTACGGAGATCGGGCTGTGCGGTCGCCGTCCGCCCACGCACCGGTCTCTGCGGCGCAGGACCAGCGGGATCCATGCGGCAGGGCACCGGCAGCCTCCGCGCGGCAGGGCACACCGGACTCAGCGCGGTGGGACGCCGCCGGCGGCCAGGCGCTGGACCAGGCCGAGTACCTCCTGGGTCCGCGTCCACTCGCTGATCTTCATGGTGATGTCCTTGCCATGGCGCACCTGCACCCGGAACCTCCCGGACAGCAGCCGCTTCTCGATCGCCGCGCCCATGATCTCCGCCGCGGGAGCCTCCTCGAGGATCGTCCAGCCGCGAAATCGGTCCATCACGTGCAGGACCCTGCGGTCGGTGACGATCAGCAGCGGGAAGGTGTCGGAACGGAGCGCTCCCACCGCGACGTCGTGAACCATCTCGTCCGGATGCAGCACCCGCTGCGGCAGATTCGCATCCGCGGCGCGGAAGCGCAGCCCCTGGTTACGGGCCATGGCCTCCCGGTACGTCCGCTCTGCCCGGTCGCCCCTCGCGCTCTCGGCGTACGCCTGGGCCATGACGGCATCGGCGTCCTGACCGTGCGCCTCCCGGACCGACGTCTGCAGCTCGGCCGCCTCGCGGTACCGATCGAGTCTCTTCCCCATGGTGCGAGCCTATGGCCCGACGGGTCACTGCGGAGTCCTCCCCCACCTCGAGCGCGGTCACCTGCTCGGCGCCCACGATCCGGGCCAGGTCCGCCGTGATCGTCCCCGCACAGCGAACCTCCCGGGCCGTGACCGAGGGGATCAGCGCGGCGGAGCGCCGCCGGCGGCCAGGTGCCGGAGCAGCGCCGCGACCTGTTCGGAGCGCTCGCGATGGGACACCTTGAGCGTGATGTCCTTCCCCTCGCGCAGGTGCACCCTCAGCCGGCCGGACAGCAGCCGCTCCTCGAGCTCAGCACCGCTGACGTCGGCCGCCGGGGCCTCACGGAGGATCTTCCAGCGCCGCCATGGGAGATCCTTGGTGACCAGCACCCGGCGGTCCGTGACGATCAGCAGCGGGAACGTGTCCGAGGAGAGCGCACCGACGGCGACCTCGTAGACCCTCTCCTCGGGGGCGAGGAGTCGCTCGGGCAGATCGAGGTCGTGGAGCCCTCCGCCGATGCCCGCGTTGCGCGCCATCGCCTCACGATAGGTCTGCGCGGCGACGCTCCCGCCGGCGAGGGCGAACTTGTGCTGCATCGCCTGCTCGACGTCTCCCCGGGCTCCTGCGCGAGCTCCCGCTGCGCCCGGGAGGCCTCCCGCATCGTGTCGCGCCAGTTCCTCGCCATTCCGTCAGCCTAGTGGAACCGCATCCCACGGGATCCGTCCGCAGCGGACTCCCGGACCAGGCTTCCCTGCCTGCGCGCGAGCGCCGCACGGTCCCACAGCGCCGCCGCGATGACCACAACGATGCCGACCACCACGCCGATCGCGGTCTCGAGCACGCGCGCCTCGAGCGTGGGGCCCACCGGTTGGGGGTGGGCCAGCTGCACCATCAGCAGCGCGAGCGGGGTGATGAACAGCAGGGCGAAGGCGTAGTTGCGCATCACGTACATCTCGGCGAGGAACTGCAGCAGGACCACCCACACCACCAGCTGCCAGGGTTCGCTGGGGAAGGACAGCAGGAACGCCGTGGTGATCACGCCCAGGGACGTGCCGATCACGCGGTGGAGGCCGCGCTCGATCTGCAGCGTGCGGCCCGGGGCGGAGAGCAGCGCGATCGCTGCGATCTGCGCCCAGTACGGGAACGGCAGGCCCGAGGCGAGTCCCAGGACGCCTGCGATCGCTGCGGCGATCGCGAAGCGGCTGAACTCGGAGGCCAGCTGACCGCGGGTCCAGCCCTCGCGCGGCGGGTTCACGTCGGCACCCGGATGACGTTCTCCGGCCCAGTGGCCGAGCAGCCCCAGCACCACGCACAGCCCCGCGCAGGCACCGGAGACCAGGAAGGCGACCCAGATCGGAGCGGCCGGCGGCGCGGCGCCCACCGCCGCGACCGCGAACAGCGGGAAGATCGCACCGCCCGGCTTCAGGCCGTGGAAGAGCACGAACGTCGCAGCGAGCCCCGCCATGACCGCGCCCACCAGCAGCGCCGTCCACGATTCGAGGGCCGGATCCAGGTGCTCGCCGAGCTGGGCGAGCGCCGCCCCGAGGGTCACGCAGAGCGTGAGCATCCCGCCCGCGAGAGACTGGCGGCGGAAACGCAGGCGCGTAGGCTCGTACTTCGAGTAGATCCCGGTGAAGGCGCCGAAGCCGACGTACATCGCCCAGTCCACGCGCCCGGTCGCGAGCAGGATCAGCATCGGGATCGCCAGGCCCGTCGCGATGCGGAACGCCGGGATGTGGTCCACGCGGCTGGGCCCGAGGCTCACCATGCGCTTGACCGCGGGTCCGATCCTGGCGGGTGCTGAGCGCACGGGACTCCTTCCGGACGGCGCCACGGCCCGGCCGCGGACCGTCCCTGCTGTGGTGGCGGCGATGCTCCGCATCCTATTCCCGCCGCCGCACCCTTCCTGTCGGAAGGACATGGACTCGTGGGAGACTGCGGGCCAGTCCATGCCTTCTCACCATTCGGGCCCCGCAGGCCCTCTCCTCCCCGGAGTTGCCATGACCTCATCCGAGAACCGCCCCGCCACCGCCCCGATCGGCGGCCTCGGCGTCATCGAGACCGCCGGCATCGAGATCATCGCCGAGTCCGAACGCACGGCGAAGCCCCGCGATCTGATCTGGCCCTGGTTCGCCGCGAACGTCTCCGTGTTCGGCATGAGCTACGGCTCGTACCTGCTCGGGTTCGGCATCAGCTTCCTGCAGGCCACGATCGTGGCCGTGATCGGCATCGTCATCAGCTTCCTGCTGTGCGGCCTGGTCGCGATCGCCGGCAAGCGCGGCAGCGTGCCGACGATGGTGCTCTCGCGCGCCGCCTTCGGAGTGCACGGCCAGAAGGTGCCCGGAGTGGTGTCGTGGCTGACATCGATCGGCTGGGAGACGGTGTTGGCGATCTCCGCGGTGCTCGCCACGCGACCGTGTTCGACGTGCTCGGCATCGCCTCGGGCACCGCGGTCACCGTGATCGCCACGATCCTCATCGCTGCCCTGATCGTCGGCGCGAGCGTGCTGGGCTATCACACAATCATGCGCATGCAGTCGATCCTGACCTGGGCGACCGGTGCGATGACGATCCTGTTCATGGTCCTCACCATCCCCCACATCGACTGGCAGGCCGTCGCCTCGATGCCGCACGGCTCCCCGCAGGCGATGATCGGCGCGCTGGTGATGGTGATGACCGGTTTCGGCCTGGGCTGGATCAACATCGCCGCGGACTGGTCGCGCTACCAGAAGCGCTCCGCCTCCGACGGCTCGATCGTGCTGTGGAACACCGTGGGCGGGGCCGCCGCCCCGGTGGTGCTGGTGATCTTCGGTCTGCTGCTGGCCGGGTCCGACGAGGGGCTGTCCGGCGCCATCGAGATGGACCCGATCGGCGCTCTCGTGACGATCCTGCCGCTGTGGGCGCTGATCCCGTTCTGGATCGTGGCGGTGCTGACCCTGGTCTCCGGCGCGGTGCTGGGCATCTACTCCTCGGGGCTGACCCTGATCAGCCTGGGCATCCGCATCCCCCGCCCGGCGGCCGCCGCGATCGACGGGCTGATCCTCACCGTCGGCACCATCTGGGTGGCGTTCTTCGCGACCAGCTTCATCGGCCCCTTCCAGAGCTTCCTGATCACCCTCGGCGTGCCGATCGCGGCCTGGGCGGGCATCCTCATCGCCGATGTGATCTCGCGCCGCGCCGCCTACGACGAGAAGGCCCTGTTCGATCCCGCCGGCCGCTACGGCGCCTTCGACTGGACCTCGATCATCACCATGGTGCTCGCCTCGGTCCTCGGCTGGGGCCTGGTGGTCAACTCCGACGCCGACGCCGCGCCCTGGAACAACTGGCAGGGCTACCTGCTCGAGCCGCTGGGGATGGGCACCTTCGTGGAGGACCCGGCCGGCTCCTACTGGGACGGCAACTGGGCGTACTCCAACATCGGCGTGCTGCTCGCGCTGGTGCTCGGCTTCGCAGTGACCATCGTGGCGCGGCGCGGGAAGATCCGGGCGCAGGAGCAGAACGCGTGAGCCCCGCCCCTGGCTGCTCATCGTCGACCCGCAGCGGATCTTCGCCGATCCCGCCTCCGAGTGGTGCTCGCCGTTCTTCCCGCCCGCGATGGAGAACATCGCGCGCCTCGCCCAGGCGGTGGGCCCCGAGCGCACGCTGGTCACGCGCTGGCTGCCGACGGCCGATCGGGCGACCGCCTGGGGCGACTACTACCGTGCCTGGCCCTTCGCGGACGTCCCGCCGGAGGATCCGCGCTACGAGCTGGTCGACGCCGCGCGGGGGCTCTCCGCCCATCCGACGATCGATGAGCCGACGTTCGGGAAGTGGGGGCCGCAGCTAGCCGAGCGGGTGGGCTGGGAGCAGAACCCGCGCACGCATCTGCTGGTCACGGGGTGACCACGGACTGCTGCGTGATCTCGACGGTGCTGCCCGCGGCTGATGCCGGGGTGCGCCTGACCGTGGTCACCGACGCGGTCGCCCACTCGGCCGCGGAGAACGGGCCACCGGCGCTGCACACCATGAGCCTGTTCCCGCCGCAGGTGGACCTGCGCAGCACCGCCGAGGTCCTCGGCGAGGGATGAGGCGGCTCACCAGCGGTTCAGGACGTCCTCGGCGAAGCCCTCGATGCCGTCGACGCTGACCCGCTCACCCTGGTCTCCGAGCTTCTCGATCTGCAGCTGGAGCCCGGGGGCACGGCCGGAGGCGTTCCCGGACCCGAGGGAGCCGGGCAGGCTCGCACCGATCCCGAACGGGACGATGGCCAGCTTCTGGAGCACCTCTCCGCTCTCCCGGTCCAGCAGCCACACCGAGTGCAGCGCGATGTAGTCGACGTGGGAGACAGTCACCGCGAGGATGTGCCGCTGGGTGATGACGTTCCAGTACTCCCAGCGCTTGTTGCGGCCCCAACGCCGACGGCCTCCCTGGCGTGCACCGATCCCGGAGGTGTTGTGAAGGGACTGCCGCACGTTTAGGTGACAGTTAGGGTCGTAGACGCTGCCTCCGAGACTGAGCGCCACTCCCTTGATGGTGAGCTCGTCCGCGATGTCCCTCGCGTCCGGGAGCGAGCGGGCCAGCCGGTCGAGCTTGGTCACCACCAGGGTGTCGCCGTCCTGGGTCGCGGCCAGCGCTTCGCGCAGCCCGGGCCGGGCGCGGGTCGTTCCGGTCAGGCCGTGGTCGGAGTAGATGTTCTTGTTCTCGACTCCGAGGCGCTCGAGTGCTTCCCGTTGGGCGGAGAGGTCTTGCTCGAGAGTCGAGACGCGCGCGTAGCCGACATGCATGTCCCCAGAGTTGCAGTTGCCCTCCACTCACCGCCGATGTCACCGTACGGGTCTTGCGTACATGACGATCCCTCATAAAAAGTCGTCGAGGAGGAAGCTCGCACGACGTACGGTGGAGGATCCCCTTACGGGCATGCGATCTGGGCTGACGCCTGTGACCGAGTGTTCAGTGCGCGCTGTATAGTTCAGTGCATGCTGACTATTGCTTCGCGTCTCGACGTGATGAACCGCCTGGGTCGTGCACTGGCCGACCCCACTCGATCCCGGATCATCTTGACCCTGCTCGACCATCCCGCTTACCCGGCGGAACTGGCCCGAGATCTGGACCTGACACGCCCGAACGTGTCCAACCACCTGGCATGCCTGCGCGATTGCGGGATCGTCGTCTCCGAGCCCGAGGGTCGTCGGACACGATATGAGATCGCCGATTCTCACCTGGCGCAGGCGCTGACGGCACTGGTCGATGCCACCCTGGCAGTGGACGAAGACGCCCCGTGCATCGATCCCGCCTGCTCGCTTCCCGGATGCGACGCAGCTGGGGAGGGCGCATGATCCTCACCTCGGTCTTGCAGGCGATGGGCCTGTTCGCAGCGACCAACATCGACGACATCATCGTGCTCTCCCTCTTCTTCGCGCGAGGGGCAGGCCAGCGCGGCACTACCGCCCGCATTCTGGTCGGCCAGTACCTCGGATTCGCCGGCATCCTAGGTGCCGCGGTCCTGGTGACCATCGGCGCCGGAGCATTCCTGCCCTCGGCAGCCATCCCGTACTTCGGTCTCATCCCTCTGGGCCTCGGCCTCTGGGCCGCATGGCAGGCCTGGCGCGGAGACGATGACGACGATGACGACGAGGCCAAGGTTGCCGGCAAGAAGGTCGGCGTGTGGACAGTCGCAGGCGTCACCCTTGCCAACGGCGGCGACAACATCGGCGTCTACACCCCTGTCTTCCTCAGCGTGGAACCTCTCGCAGTAGTCGCCTACTGCATCGTCTTCCTCGCGCTCGTCGCGGTCCTGGTAGCCCTGGCAAAGTTCGTCGCCACCCGCCCCCGATCGCCGAAGTGCTCGAACGCTGGGAGCACATCCTCTTCCCCATTGTTCTCATCGGCCTCGGCATCGTGATCCTCGTCAGCGGTGGAGCCTTCGGACTCTGACGTAGCGGCAGCGATCCAAACGGCCCCGACTGGACGCACCCCTCTCGGTTCAGACCGCGACACCTACCTGCAGCCAGTCCTGCGTGATCGCGGCAACAAGACCGCCACGGAGCGCTGCAAAAACCCTGCCACCAAGCGAACGAAGCCACAGAGGTGTCGTGCATCTGGGTGCGGGTGAAACCGAGGGCGCCGGGTTCAGGCCGCCGTCAGGGCCGGTCAGCGGCGTCGGGGTGGTGATCTCGCGCTCTGGCTGCATGGGGGTCCTCCGGGGTTCTGAGGCCGAGTGCACGTGGCGCTCTCCTCGGATCAGCGGCACTGCAGGTGCCGAGGTGCGGCCCGGTCAGCGGGGGCCGGTGACAGCTTGGCCGGCCCGTGCGCCGAGAACCGCGAGTTCCTGGGCGGGAGCGGCCGGCGGGCGGGATACTGGATCGATGACTGCATCACTGCTGACCGTCGGCCACGGCACCCTGAGCCGCGAGGAGCTCGCGCAGCTGCTGCGCGGCGCGGGGATCGAACAGCTGGTGGACGTGCGCCGCTTCCCCGGCTCCCGCACGAACGACGCCGCCGCCCGCGGCGCGGTCGAGGAGGTCTGCGCCGAGGCTGGCATCGGCTACCGCTGGGACGAGCGGCTGGGCGGCCGGCGCCGGCTCACCAAGGACGAGGACGCCGCCTCCCCCGACACCTGGTGGCGGGTGAAGCAGTTCCGCGCCTACGCCGGCTGGACCCGCAGCGAGGAGTTCCGGGCCGGGATCGAGGAGCTGCGCGGCGACCTCGCTCACGCCCGC
Organism: Brachybacterium sp. Z12; assembly: GCF_014400405.1. GTDB lineage: Bacteria > Actinomycetota > Actinomycetes > Actinomycetales > Dermabacteraceae > Brachybacterium. Next base: position 3,412,539 of record NZ_CP060496.1, read on the forward strand.
ACCGCGGTGATGTGCTCGGAGGCGGTGTGGTGGCGCTGCCATCGCCGCCTGATCGCGGATGTGATGCTGCTCGAGCACGGCAGCGAGGTGCTCGATCTGATGCACTCCGGGAAGCAGACCCCGCACGCGCCGAGCGAGGGGGCGCGGCTCGGCGAGGACGGGCACGTGGTCTGGGACCTGCCTGACGAGGGCTGAGCCACGGCCCGGCGTGAAAAGCGCTGGCGATCGCGCCGCACGCGATCTACCGTCGGCCCCATGCACTCCCCCTCCCCGCTCCCCCGCACCGCCCTGCTGACCGGGGTGGGCCGCCGCCGTGGCATCGGCGCCGCGATCGCCCGAGGTCTCGCCGCCGACGGTTTCGACCTGGCCCTGAACTATCACGCGCCCTATGACCAGCGGGTGCTCGGGGAGCCGGCCGACGTCGAGCTGCTCGCCGAGGAGCTGCGCGGGCAGGGACGGCGCGTCGTGCTGGTCCCCGGCGACCTCGAGGACCCCGCCGCCCCCGCCGCCGTGGTCGATGCCGCGCGCGAGGCGCTCGGGACGCTCGGCGCGCTCGTGACCTGCCACTGCGAGTCGGTCGACTCCTCGATCCTGGACACCACGGTGGAGAGCTTCGATCGGCACTACGCGGTGAACGTGCGCGCCACCTGGCTGCTGCTGAAGGCCTTCGCCGAGCAGGTGGCCCCGGGCGCCGACACCCCTGGCGGGGCGATGATCGCGCTGACCAGCGACCACACCGTGCACAACCTCCCCTACGGGGCGACCAAGGGAGCGCTGGACCGCCTGGTGCTGGCCGGCACCCATGAGCTCGCGGAGCGCGGGATCCGCACCAACGTGATCAACCCCGGGCCGATCGACACCGGCTGGATGGACGAGGCGACCCACAGCGCCTGTGCGGCGCAGACCCCGGGCGGGGAGATCGGCGGGACCGGCACCGTCGCGGATCTCGTGCGGTTCCTGCTCTCGGAGCAGGGCGCGTGGATCCGCGGCCAGCTGCTGCTCTCCAACGGCGGTTTCGCGACCCCGGCGCTCTGAGGGGCCTCAGGACCCCTCGGCGCGGTGCTCGGCCGGCACGGTCCCGCAGCGCCAGCAGGGCGCCGACGGGTCCCTCGCCCTGTCACCCTCGGGGACCGCGCCGCACTCGGGGCAGAGCAACCCGCTCCAGCAGGCCGCGTCCCCGGCAGAGAGATCCAACGGGTCCTGGTCATCCTGTGCATCCATCATCAGCTCCTCCCGGCGCGTGCTTCGAGGCTACGCCGCCCTGCAGCAGCAGGTGCGCGAGCGGTGCGGTGATCAGGATCGTGAGCACCACCCGCTCGAACCACAGCATGGCCACGCGCCCCACGCTGACCGGGATGGAGGTGGCGAGGACCGAGGGCACCAGCGCCGAGAAGAGCATGATCCGGGAGGCGGTCGGCGCCGCGTCGGGGACGGTCGGGGCCGGGGCCTCCATGAGCTGCGGTCGTCATCGTCGACGGCCTCCTCAGGTGGGGGTCAGGACTGCGGGATCCCGGCACGCACCACCCGGTGGGTGAGCGGCATGCCGGGGCGGTAGGCGAGGTGGATCGCCGCGGGGGCATCGAGCACGTGCAGGTCGGCGCGGGCGCCGACGGCGAGGTGGCCGACGTCGCTGCGCCGCAGGGCGAGGGCCCCGCCGCGGGTGGCGGCGCGGAGCGCCTCGTCCAGGGACAGATGCATCTGCAGCACGGCGGTCGCGACGCAGAAGCTCATGGCGCTGGTGTAGCTGGTGCCGGGGTTGCAGTTGGAGCCGATCGCGATCTGCGCGCCGGCGTCGAGCAGGTCCCGGGCGGGGGCGAGCGGGGCGCGGGTGGAGAGATCGCAGGCGGGCAGCACGGTCGCGACCGTCGGCCCCTGATCGACCGCGAGCCTGCCCGGGCCGTCCCCGGCGGCGGTGGGCCGGGAGGCGGTCGCCGCGAGGGCCTCGAGATCGGCCGACGAGAGGTGGTTGAGGTGGTCCACGCTCGCGGCGCCCAGTGTCGCGGCCAGCTCCACGCCTCCCGAGCGGCCCAGCTGGTTGCCGTGCACGCGCAGGCCCAGGCCCGCCGCCGCACCGGCGCGCAGCACCCGCTCGGACTGGGCGGGGTCGAAGGCGCCCTCCTCGCAGAACACGTCGATCCAGCGCACGTGCGGGGCGACGGCGGCGAGCATCTCGCCGGTGACCAGGTCGACGTACTCCTCGGCGCGGCCGGCGAACTCGCCCGGCACCAGGTGCGCGCCGAGGAAGGTGCCCTCGTCGAGCTCACCGGCCGCGACCAGCGCGGAGACCAGGCGCGCGGCCTCGAGCTCGTGCTCGACGGTGAGGCCGTAGCCGGTCTTGGTCTCGAGCGTGGTGGTGCCTCCCGCGACCGCCTCGGCGATCCGGGCGCGCACCAGCGCGGTCAGGCGCTGCGGGGAAGCGGCGCGGGTGGCCTCGGTGGTCACGCCGATGCCGCCGGCCTGGTAGGCGCGGCCCGCCATGCGGGCCTCGAACTCCGCGGCCCGGTCCCCGTCGAAGACCAGGTGGGAGTGGGAGTCCACCCAGCCGGGCAGCACGGCGCGACCGCCGAGGTCCTCGGCATGATCGGCCGACGGGGCCTGTGCGGTGGGGCCGGTCCAGGCGATCGTGCCGTCCTCGATCACCAGGGCCGCATCGCGCAGCACCTGCTCCTCGGCGACGCCGCCCGGGCGGGCGGGGTCATCGAGGGCGGGATCCAGGGTCCACAGCTCGGAGATGCCGGTCAGCAGGGTGCTGGTCATGGTGGGCTCCTCGGGTCAGTCCCGGCGCACAGGCGTCATCGGCACCCGGACGCCGCGTTCGTGGGCGACCTCGTCGGCGCGGGAGTAGCCGGCGTCGACGTGGCGGATGACGCCCATCGCGGGGTCGTTGGTCAGCAGGCGCTCGAGCTTCTGGCGGGCGAGCGGGGTGCCGTCGGCGACGCCCACCTGGCCGGCGTGGATCGAGCGACCGATGCCCACGCCGCCGCCGTGGTGGATCGACACCCAGGTCGCGCCCGAGGACGCGGCGGTCAGGGCGTTCAGCAGGGGCCAGTCGGCGATCGCGTCGGAGCCATCGAGCATGGACTCGGTCTCGCGGTAGGGGAGGCGACGGAGCCGGAGTCGAGGTGGTCGCGGCCGATCACGATCGGGGCCTTGACCTTCCCGTCGCGCACGAGGTCGTTGAAGAGCATGCCGGCCCGGTGCCGCTCTCCGTAGCCGAGCCAGCAGATGCGGGCGGGCAGGCCCTCGAACTCGACGAACTCCTCCGCCGCGTCGAGCCAGCGGTGCAGGTGCTCGTCGTCGGGGAAGAGCTCCTTGAGCGCCGCGTCGGTGACCTTGATGTCCTCGGGGTCGCCCGAGAGCGCGACCCAGCGGAAGGGTCCCAGGCCCTCGCAGAACAGGGGCCGGATGTAGGCGGGCACGAAGCCGGGGAACTCGAAGGCGCGGTCGTAACCGGCGTGGCGGGCCTCGTCGCGGATCGAGTTGCCGTAGTCGAACACCTCGGCGCCGGCGTCCTGGAACTCGACCATGGCGCGCACCTGGCGGGCCATCGACTCGCGAGCCTTCTTGGTGAAGCCCTCCTCGTCGGCCTCCGCTTCCCGGTGCCACTCCTCGACGGGGATCTCGGTAGGGAGGTAGCTCAGCGGGTCGTGGGCGGAGGTCTGATCGGTGACCACGTCGATCTGCAGGTCACCGGCCCGATGACGCTCGAGCAGCGCGGGGAACACCTCCGCCGCGTTGCCGACGATGCCGATCGAGAGGCCCTTCTTCTCGGCCTTGGCGGCGCCCGCGCGGACGATCGCGTCGTCGAGGTCGTCGGCGATCTCGTGGCAGTAGCGCTTGGCGACCCGGCGCTCGAGGCGGGTGCGGTCCACGTCAACGATCAGGCACACCCCGCCGTTCAGCGTCACGGCCAGCGGCTGGGCGCCGCCCATGCCGCCGCAGCCGCCGGTGAGGGTGATGGTGCCGGCGAGGGTGCCGCCGAAGCGCTTCTGCGCGATGGCGGCGAAGGTCTCAAAGGTGCCCTGGAGGATGCCCTGGGTGGCGATGTAGATCCAGGACCCGGCGGTCATCTGGCCGTACATCATCAGACCCTCGGCCTCGAGCTTGCGGAACTCGGGCCAGGTCGCCCAGTCGCCCACGAGGTTGGAGTTCGCGAGCAGCACGCGGGGCGCCCACTCGTTCGTGCGCAGCACGCCGACGGGCTTGCCGGACTGGACCAGGAGGGTCTCGTCCTCCTCGAGGTCCCTCAGGGTCTCGACGATCGCGTCGAAGGCCTCCCAGGAGCGGGCGGCGCGGCCGGTGCCGCCGTAGACGACGAGGTCGTCGGGGCGTTCGGCGACCTCGGGGTCGAGGTTGTTCATGAGCATCCGCAGCGGGGCTTCGGTCTGCCAGGACTTCGCGCTGAGGGTGGTGCCGCGGGCGGCGCGGACGGGGCGGGCTCCGGGGAGGGTCATCATCGGCTCCTGGGTCGGGGACTGCTCGTGGTGCCTGGGGTGGTTCGATCCAGGACACCACCGCCGACGGGGCGGGTGAAGGGTGCGGCCGACGCTTGTGTCCGGCATACCGGACTGAGCACCGGATTGAGCAGGTTTTCGCGCGGATCGGTGCTCGTCGTGCCCGATCCGCTACCTGGTGGTTGCCGGATCCGTGGGGCGGCGCCCTCCCAGGCGGCGGGTGATCTCCTCGGCGGCGGTGCGCACGGCGCTCGCGCAGCGCTCACGGTCGGCCTCGGACGTCCGCGCCTCCTCGAAGGTGATCGCGACCGAGGCGGCGGGCCAGCCGGCGTGGTCGTGCACGACCGCTGCGACCGAGGCCAGCTCCTCGGTGACCTCTCCGCTCTCGTGGGCGATCCCGTCGGCCCGCACCCTGGTGAGCAGCTCGCGCAGGTCCCGGGGCTCTCCGGGCCGGTCACCGCGGTGCGGGAGGTGAAGTCCTCGCGGGTGCCGAACAGGGCGCGCAGCTGGGCGCGGGGAAGCTCGGCGAGGATCGCGCGGCCGCTCGCGGTGAGGTGCGCGGACAGCCGCACCCCGACATCGGTGACCAGGCTGGGGCGGTTCCGGGCGCGCTCTTCGACGATGTACAGCGCGTCCCGGCCGTGCAGCACCGCGAGGTGCCCGGATTCGCCGACCTCGTCGACCATCGCCTCGATCACCCGTCGGCCGATCCGTGCCAGCGGCTCCTGGCGCAGGTACGCGCCGGAGAGCTCATGGGAGGCAGGGCCCAGCCCATACAGCCGCTCCTGACCCAGATGCATCACGTAGCCGTGCTCGACGAGGGTCGCGAGCAGGTCGTAGGTGCGTGAGCGGGGCAGGCCCAGCTGCTCGGCGATCCGCGCCGCGGGGACAGGTGCGCGGCGCGAGGCGAGGAAGGTCAGCAGACGCAGCGTCGCATCGGCCGCCGGGACTTTCGGGGGTGCCATGATGGGCAAGGATGCCATCCGCACGACGAGGTGAGGAGCCCGGATGACGAACACGCCCGCTGCGGAGGCGACCGGCCCGGCCCCGGTCTGGACCGGTCGGCACGACGGGGACGGCCCCGAGCACGCCCGCTGGCATCAGCTGGTGCGCGGGGAGGACGCGGATCCGGCGGAGCCCCATGTCGCGCTGCTCGGCTTCTGCTCCGACGAGGGGGTGCGCCGCAATCGCGGCCGGATCGGTGCGGCCGACGGCCCCGCCGCGCTGCGCCGGGCGCTCGCCCCGCTGGCCCTGCACGGGGGCCGCTCGCCCGCGGCGAGGTGGAGCTGCACGATCTCGGCGATGCAGAGACGGTCGGTGAGGATCTCGAGGCAGGCCAGGCTGCTGCGGCCGCACTGACCAGGCGCGCAGTGGACAGACCCGGCTCGCGCCTCACCGTGGTGCTCGGGGGCGGGCATGAGACGGCCTGGTCCTCGTACGGCGGGCTGATCGGCTCGGGTCTCGGGCCGGGGTCAGGGCAGCGCTGGGGTGTGCTGAACCTCGATGCCCACTTCGATCTGCGCAGCGAGCCACGGCCCACCTCCGGGACCCCGTTCGCGCAGATGGCGGACGCCGAGCGGGCGGCCGGTCGCGAGCTGCGCTATGCGGCGCTCGGGATCGCCGAGCCCTCGAACACCGGGGCGCTGTTCGCGACGGCCCACGAGCTCGGGGTGCGCTGGTGGACCGATCAGGAGTGCCTCGATACGGGGGCCGGGGGCATCCGTCGCTTCGTCGAGGAGTTCACGGCCGGCCTGGATGTCCTCTACCTGACCATCGATCTGGACGTGCTGCCCGCGGCGACCGCGCCGGGGGTCTCGGCACCGGCCGCCTACGGGGTGCCGCTGCCGCTGATCGCCGCCGCGGTGCAGGCTGCGGCCGGCAGCGGGAAGCTCGCCCTGCTGGATGTGGTGGAGCTGAACCCGTCCCTGGACATCGACGGACGCACCGCCCGCGCCGCCGCTCGGCTGATCGACGACGCTGTGCGCGCTGTCGCCGGGATTGACGTGCATGACCGGATCGACGTGCAAGACCGACGTGCATGGAAGGGCCGCTGGTGACGAGAGCTGGCTATATCGCCAGCTTCCCTCACCATCGGCCTCCCGGTGACGGCAGCCTCCGGCCTCGGGCTCGGCGCCGAGTGCAGCAGGCCCGGCCGGCGAACAGGACTGGCGGGTCCGCTGCTCGAAGGGGCAGCCTCCCCTGCTGCTCTCAGAGCAGCAGCGTCTGGGCGAGGGTCACCGCGGCCACTCCCCCGAGCAGCCCCGAGAACAGCAGGGTCAGCGTGGAGGGGCGGGCCTTCGTGGACAGCGGACCGCCGAGGAGGCCGCCCGCCGCGGAGCCTGCCGCGAAGATCAGCGTGACCGTCCAGTCGATCTGCACGTCGGTGCCGAGGCGGGCGAGCAGGCTGGTGAGCGTCGCGATCACCATCACCAGCAGGCTCGTGCCGGAGGCGTGGCGCATCGCGAGGCCCAGGGCGATCACCAGCATCGGCACCACGATGAAGCCGCCGCCCACACCGAAGAAGCCGGTGAGGAAGCCGGTGAGGGTCGCGGCCGCGACCACCAACGGCACCCGGGGGACGGGGGTGCGGCGGGCGTCAGCGGCAGCTCGGGCTCGCCGTGATGGTGATGGATCCCGTCGGCGGTCTCGATCGTGTCGGGCCCGGGCTGGTCCAGCACCGGGTCATCGTGCACCGCGACCGGCTCCTCCGCGTCGCGCTCCGCCTGCGAGCCGTGGGCGGCGGCTTCGGCGAGCTCGGTACGGCGGGTGCGCAGCGCACGGCGCAGCATCGCGGCAGCGACGCCCACCAGCATCACCCCGAACAGGGTGAGCAGCAGCTGCTCCTCGACCAGGGCGGACAGGCGGGAGCCGGCCACCGCGCCCACCACCGAGACGCCTGCGAACACCAGCCCGTTCTTCCACTCCACGTTCCCGTGGCGGATGTGGTGCGGAAGGCTGAACAGCGCAGTGATCAGCACGATGATCAGGCTCGATGCGGCCGCGGCGTGCGGGGGCATCCCCAGCAGGAACACCAGGACCGGCACCGCGAGGATCCCGCCTCCTGCACCGAGCGCGCCGACCACGACCCCCACGCCGATGCCCACGACGATGGCGAGCAGGGCGAGTTCCATGGGCGGGGTCCTAGCAGAGGAAGACGGCGGGCGCGCAGCCCGTGACCGCGAGATCCGGGGATGCCGAGCCATGGTATCCGCGCCCACCCTCGGTAGTATCGAGGGATCCACGGACAGGAGCCACGATGGTGCCCCACCAGGCCGATCAGCCCTCAGCACTGCTGGATCCCGCCTCTGCCGCGATGGGCGAGCTGCTGGCGCAGACCTGGAGCGAGGGCACCTTGATGCTCCCGCTGCGGGAGGACGCCTCCCCGGTCCGGCTGCCGGGGATGCACAAGTCGGTGCTGCCGGCTTCGCTGTCGGGCCGGGCCCGGGTCACGCTCGCAGGCGTCGGCGAGCGCTTCGCCGCCTGGCGGGTCATCCCGCAGGAGAACGCCTCGGTGATCGTGCGGATCCCTCATGTCACCCCGGCGGAGCTGCATCAGGATCTGGCCCATGAGATCGCGGCGCTCACCTTGATCCCTGCGGACGTCGGGCCGGAGCCGATCGCCGTCCATGACGATGCCGCGACCAGCCCGCTCGGCCATCCGTACGTGGTGACCTCCGAGATGCCCGGCACAGCCGCCTCCCCGAGGCGTGGACGGGGGCGCACCTGCGGTCCCATGCCGAGCATCTTGCGCGGCTCCACACCGTTCCCGCCCCGGGCCGGGGCCCGGTGAGCCTCGGCACCGACCCGTGGGCGGCAGTGGCCCCGGCCCGCAGCACCTGCTGCCCGAGGTCGACGAGGAGATCGAATCCTGGAGCCAGGCGCACGGCTCCGTGATCGCGGAGCACGGCCTCGCACCGCTGCTCGAAGCTGCGCGCGGAGTGGTCGCCGCCGCCGATGCGGAGATCGCGCAGCTGGGCGGCTTCGTGCTGGCCCATGGCGATCTGTGCTCGACGAACATCCTGTGGGACGGCTCCGATGAGGTCACCGGCGCTCCGCGGGTGCAGTACATCGACTTCGAGTGGGCGCAGGGCGATGATCCCGCCCGAGACCTGGCGAACCTCGGCGGCGCCGTGCACGGCGGGCCCTGGTACGTGCCGCTGACCGAGGAGCAGGTGGACGAGTTCGTGCGGGCCTACGTGCGGGCGCGCGGCGAGCACGGCGACGTGCCCGATTCAGCCTCCGATGTGGCCTCCCTGCGGCACCGGATGCGGGCCTGGACCGCGTACGAGCGCAGCGCGATGCTGGTGCACGTCGCATCCCGCGCCTCCACCCGGGCGTCCCACCGGCGGGTGCTGCCGATGCTGCGGGGCACCCTCGCCGAGGAGCTCGGCGTCGACGACTGAGCCGTCTCCCCAGCGGGCTCCGGACGGCCACCCGTCGTGCCTCGCACCACCGGGGGTGGCGCCCGCGGTGGGTGCTCTGCGTACGGTGGGCCCATGAATGACTTCGTGAAGAGTGCCGAGAGCTCCCCCAAAGGCTATGCCGCGGCCGAGGCCGCCGGGCTGCGCTGGCTCGCCGAGCCGCAGGCGGTGCCTGTGGTCGCGGTGATCGAGGAGGAGAAGGACTCGCTGCGACTGACGCGGCTGGAGTCCGTCCCGCCGACGGCGGAGGCCGCTCGCGAGCTGGGCCGGGGCCTGGCCCGGCTGCACGACGCCGGCGCGCCCGACTTCGGCTGGGCCCCTGCTGACCCCGCCTTCTTCGGGCCGCTCGAGAGCCCCTTCCCCGTCGAGCCCGCTCCGAGGGCGGAGTTCGTCGACTACTGGGCAGAGGACCGGCTGCGCCCGCTGGCCGATTCGGTGACCCGCGTGCTCGGCGCCGAGGGCCATGACACGGTCGACGAGGCGATCGACGTGATCGCCGACGGCGCCTTCGACGGCATCAGCGGCCAAGGCACCGAGACGCCCTCCCGCGTGCACGGCGACCTGTGGTCGGGCAACCTGATGTGGACCGCGGACGGCGCGACCCTGATCGATCCCGCCGCCCACGGTGGTCACCGGCTCGAGGACCTCGCGATGCTGTCCCTGTTCGGGGCGCCGCACCTCGAGGAGATCTTCGAGGGGTACGAGGCTGAGCATCCGCTGCCGGGCGACTGGCAGCAGGACCTTCCCGCCCACCTGTTCTTCGGCCTGCTGGCGCACGTGAAGCTGTTCGGCGAGGCGTATGTGGACCAGTCCGTCGCCAGCGCTGAGGCGATCATCGCCCGGGCGGAGCAGCTGGGCTTCTGAGCCCCGGCTCAGTGATCGTGGTCCTCGTGGTCCTCGTGGTCCTTGTGGTCCTCGCCGTCTGAGTCGTCTGAGTCGTCTCCGCCCGCGCCCGGAGCGATCTCGTACTCGCCCGAGGCGGTGCCTGTGGTCACCTGGATCTCGTGCGGGACGACCGGCAGGTCGAGCTCGCGGTAGATCTCGCCGCTCGCGACGTCGACCATCACCAGCTTCTGCGCTTCGGGATCGACGACGAAGGCGGTGCCGTCGGCGACGGCCATCATCGGGCCGGCCTCCTGCCACTGCTCGGGCTCGGACCATTCCCCGACCACCGGGACCTCGTGGAGCATCTCGCCGGTCTCGGGGTCGAGGATGTTCAGCTCCCCGTCGGCGGTGAGGACGAGCGCCTCACCGTCCGGGCCACGATCCAGGGAGCGGAACCAGTACTCGGAGCCGAGGTCGACGGTCTGCATCGAGGCGTCGCGGGTGTCGATCAGGGCGATCTGCGTCGGGCGTTCGATGCCGCCCTCGGGATCCGCCTCGACCTTGTGGTCCGCGAGCACGATCGGGGAGTCCTCGTGGCCCTTCTGGTTGCCGGAGCGCTGGTAGTCGCCGTCGATCTCTACCTTGTGGAACTCGCCGTCGCGGTAGATCACCGAGCCGTTCTCGCAGCCGAGGCTGATCACGTCTCCGGAGTCGGTGGGCTGGGCGGCGGCCTCGCCGTGCACGCTGGGGCAGTCGTCGGTCTGCGCCGTGACGTTGCCGTCGGCGTCGAGCACCTGGACGGTGCTGCGGGAGTCCTCGGTGCCCTGAGTGGTCAGCAGGCCACCATCGGACAGAGGCACGGCGACGCCGTGGTGCGGGGCGTCGGTCGCGGTCTCTTCGAGGATGTCGAGCTCGCCCTCGCCCAGTGCTGCGGGGTCGATGAGCGTGATCGCGCCAGTGCCGTCGGCGAACAGGGCGGTGCGGTCGCCGTGCGGGACCACGTGCCCGGGGTGCGGGGCCGCGATGGAGAGGTCGGTGAGGGCGGGGGCCTGGACGTAGTAGTGGAAGTGGTCGCCGTGGCCCTGGGCGAGCAGGCCGGTGTCGTACATGGTGATCGCGTCGGAAGCGCTGACCGCGACGTGGCGGCCGTCGCCGGCGGGGTTCAGGCGGAGGTAGCCCTCCAGCTCAGCAGTGCCGAGGGTGGCGCCGTCGGTCGAGTCGAGCGTGGTGACTCCGCCCTCGTGGGCGAGCACGATCCGCGGGGAGAGAGCGCCGACCTCGGTGCGGTCCGAGGCCGGGGCGTCCGCGCTGTCTGTGCCCGTGCCGCCAGCGTCGGACGCGCCGGTGCCGGTGCCGCATGCGGCGAGGGTAAGGGCGCCGAGGCCGAGAAGAGCGGCCGTGCGCCGCTTCATGAAAACTGTTCTCATCAAGTGCATGCCAGGAAACTATCAGCAGATGAGAACCTTTCCCATTTAGGCGTGCGTGCGCTGCGTCACATCTGCGAAGGCTCTCGCCCGCGGCCATGCGACGACCGTGCGCGACGCGGCTCCGTGACGGCCGAGACGGCAGCCGAGGCAGCGGCCACGGCGGTGGCGGTGGCGGCGACGGCGACGGCGGCAGCGGCAGCGGCAGCGGCAGCGGCAGCGGCAGCGGCAGCGGCCACGACGGTGGTGGTGGGGGGGGGCGGCGGTCGCCGGTGTCCGCGCCGGGCCGCCGGTGAGGTCAGCTGGCAATATCGCCAGCTGACCTCACCAGCAGCCCGCACACGACATGCACTTTGCGCCGCGCATCAGGCCGTTGGCGCAGGCGATCTCCCCGCGACATCACCTGCCGCACAAAGAACGCCGCCGCCCGCTCCCCGAGGGGTGCGGACAGCGGCGTTGAGCGCTCGCGGAGGGGCGGCTCTCAGATCACGCCGAAGGCGATCATCGCGTCGGCGACCTTGCGGAAGCCGGCGACATTGGCGCCCAGGGCGTAGTCGCCCGGCCGGCCGAACTCCTCGGCGGTCTCCAGGCAGGTGGCGTGGATGCCCTTCATGATCTGGGTGAGGCGCTCCTCGGTGTGCTCGAAGCTCCAGGCGTCACGGCTCGCGTTCTGCTGCATCTCCAGCGCGGAGGTGGCGACGCCACCTGCGTTCGCCGCCTTGCCGGGCGCGTAGCGCACACCGGCCTCGCGGAACACCGCGACGGCCTCGGGGTGCAGGGCATGTTGGCGCCCTCGGAGACGGCGAGGACGCCGTTCTTCACCAGGGTGCGGGCATCGCCCACGTCGAGCTCGTTCTGGGTGGCGCCGGGCAGGGCGATGTCCACCGGGACATCCCAGACGCTGCCGTTCTCGACGAAGCGGGCGCCGTTGCCGCGGCGCTCCACGTACTCGTTGATGCGGCCGCGCTCGACCTCCTTGATCTGCTGGAGGAGCTCGAGGTCGATGCCGTTCTCGTCGACCACGTAGCCGGAGGAGTCAGAAGCGGTGACGGGGATGCCGCCCAGCTGCTTGGACTTCTCGATCGCGTAGAGGGCGACGTTGCCGGAGCCGGAGATCGCGACACGGCGACCCTCGAACGAGGAGCCGCCCGCCTTGAGCATCTCGTCGGCGAAGATGGCCGCGCCGTAGCCGGTGGCCTCCTTGCGCACGAGGGAACCGCCCCAGTCCAGGCCCTTGCCGGTGAGCACGCCGGCCTCGTAGCGGTTGGTGAGGCGCTTGTACTGACCGAAGAGGTAACCGATCTCACGCGGGCCCACGCCGATGTCACCGGCAGGGACGTCGGTGTACTCGCCCATGTGGCGGTGCAGCTCGGTCATGAAGGACTGGCAGAAGCGCATGACCTCGCCATCGCTGCGGCCGTGCGGGTTGAAGTCAGCGCCGCCCTTGCCGCCGCCGATGGGCAGGCCCGTCAGGGAGTTCTTGAAGATCTGCTCGAAGCCGAGGAACTTCACGATGCCGAGGTTCACCGAGGGATGGAAGCGCAGTCCGCCCTTGTAGGGCCCGAGCGCAGAGTTGTACTCGACGCGGAAGCCGCGGTTGACCTGCACGACGCCCTGGTCATCAACCCACGGGACGCGGAAGATGATCTGCCGCTCCGGCTCGCACAGGCGCATCAGGATGCCGTGATCCTGGTACTTGGGATGACGGGACTGAACGACCTCGAGCGACTCGAACACCTCCCGGACTGCCTGGTGGAACTCGGGCTCTCCAGGGTTGCGGTGGAGAACCTGGTCATAGGTCGCCTGGAGCGTCGAGTCGAGCATCGCGGTCCTTTCAGGGGGCCCGGGGGTCCCCGTTTCACGGGGTCTCCGCGGGAGCGGAGGTCACGGCGCGGCCCAGAGTACGCGCCCACCCTCCAACAGGGAACGGGGTGTTCGGTGAGTGAACATGCATGCGCCTGTCGGAGTCATACACACAACACAGAGCCGGGGCTTTGCTGTCGCGCAGGTCACACGCCCGCTGTGAAGAGTCCCGCCCACTCCGCTCCGTGCCCGCGCATCAGAGCCATTCACTCCGCCGAATGGGCAGACAGCGGCGGGCCGGCACCGCGATCGGTGCCGGCCCGCCAGCATCAGCCCTCCTCCGCCTCCGGCTCGAAGATCTCCTCGATCGGGCACTCGAAGAGTGCGGCGATCTTGAAGGCCAGCGGGAGGGAGGGGTCGTACTTGTCGTTCTCGATGGCGACCACCGTCTGGCGGGAGACGCCGAGAGCCGTGCCGAGCTCCGCCTGCGACCAGCGGCGCTCGGCGCGGCGGGCCTTGAGGTCGTTGCGCATCATCGCCCCTTTCAGCGGTGACGGACGGCGGAGACGAGGGTGCCCAGGAGCCAGGAGCCCATCAGGATCGCGAAGGCGAAGATCCAGTTCACTGCCGGCAAGAGATAGAACTGCAGGACGCCGACGGCGAGGATCAGCGAGGTGGAGATGACGAACGCGATCAGGATCGCCTCGGCGATCTTGCGGCGCTCGAACTCGTCACCGCTGCGATACATGTCGATGTTCGCCCAGGCCACGAGCAGCACGGCGGGCACCACCAGGAGCGCGGGGATCCAGGCGGGGAAGCCGGACCCCTCGGCGACGTAGGCGAGGGAGAGGGCGGCGAGATAGAGGGCCATGCCGAGGCCGAAGCGGAGGAAGAAGATGCGGTTCGCGCGAGTGCGGGGAGAGGTGCTGGGTGAGATGCGGGGAGTTTCCGTCATGACCCAAACGTAAGGGTCGCTTGACACCAAAGTCAAGGAGCCTTGACAAAAAATGTCAAAGGACCTTGACGCGTCGGACTCACCCCAGGCGCACGTCGAGCTCGCGCTGCAGCCAGGCGGGGTCGTCGGTGGTGATCGTGTCCGACCCGCAGGCGAGGGCGACGTCGAGCCGCGCGGTGGTGTTGACCGTCCAGGGGTTCACCGCGAGCCCCGCCTCGTGCACGGCCTCAGCCGCGCGCAGGCTCAGCCCGGCGATCGATGGCCCGATCCCCGCCGCACCGAGCTCCTGCGCAGCGGTGATCGCCTGCTCGTCGACCTGGCCGACCAGGTAGGAGACGGCCGCGTCGGTCGTGCGTCGGATCTCGGCGAGTGCATCGGCGTGGAAGGAGATGACGGTCGATGCGGCAGCCGGCGAGCCGGCGGGCAGCTCGCGCAGCAGCGCCGCGACGGCCTTCCCGGCGTCGGCGACCTTGACCTCGATGAACACGGGCACAGTGGTCATCTCCAGCAGCTGGGTGAGCGAGGGCACCCGCTCCCCTCTTCCAGCAGCACCGTGTCCAGCTCGGCGCGGGTGAGCTCCCCGATCGCTCCGGTGCGCAGCGGGGAGTCCGCCGCGGCGGTGCGGTCGATGGTCTCGTCGTGCATCACCACCACCTGCCCGTCGGCGCTGAGGTGCACATCGCACTCAAGCAGCTGCGCGCCGTCCTCGATCGCACGCCGGAAGGCGAGCAGCGTGTTCTCGGGCGCGTGGGCGGACGCGCCACGGTGGCCGACGATCGCGGGGCGCTGCGGCAGGGGCGGGACGGACTGCGAGGTCATGACTCTCCTGAAGATGAGGCGGCGGGACATGGAAGGTTCAGAGGTGCGGGCGCTGCCACGACGATCGGGCTGGGAGCCGGGGGCACCCCTGAGCCTCAAGGATGACCTGCGCCGCACCGGCTCTCTGTGCTCCGACACGGGGCAGTGCCCGTCTGCAGGGGTGGGCACCACCCGTGTGCCCCATGCGCACGGTCAGAGGCCCAGCTGGTCCTCGACGACGCGCCGTGTGCGGGCGGGATGATCGGCTCCTAGCCACGGCACCTGCAGGTCTGCGGCGAGCCGGATGTGCTCCTCCTCGCGCAGAGCCCAGACCGACGGAATGATCTCCGCCTCGCGGATGCGTTCCAGATCGCCCTCCCGCAGATGCGAGGCACGGACGGCGAGGGTCGCCGCCTCGACCTCGACGGCGTCGGCCAGAGCCTGCTCGGTCAGCTCGCGGCAGAGGAGGCCCAGGGGCACGGCAGGTGCCAGGCGATGCACGGTGCGCAGCGCCTCGATCCGGAAGGAGATGACGCGCGCCGGGGCATCGAATCCGTTCATGACCGAGTCGTCGTAGCGTTCCCGGAGGATCCGGGCGACGAGGGTGGCGGCCTCGACCGCTTTGATCTCCACCAGCACGGGGGCGTGGCGGGAGGGGTCGTGCGGGAGCGAGGAGGCGAGGTCGAGCACCTCGGCGAGGGTCGGGATGTGCTCACCCTCGCCCACGAGCACCTGATCGAGCTGAGCGCGGGTCAGCTCGGCGACGACGCCGGTGCGCAGCGGCGAGTCCGCCTGCGCGGTGCGGTCCAGGGTCGCGTCATGGATGATCACGTCCTTCCCGTCAGCGCTGAGGTGCACATCGCACTCGAGCATGTCAGCCCCCTCGGCGAGCCCGCGCCGGAACGCCTTCAAGGTGTTCTCGGGCGCGAGGTCAGCGGCGCCACGGTGGCCGACGATCAGGGGCATGACAGGCACGAAGAGCTCCTCGGGACGAGCGGACGGCGGGAGGCTAGGCCCGGTCCGGTCCGGGGTGCCCCCGGACCGTGGTGGATCAGACGGCGATGCGCTGCGCCATCAGGGCGAAGGCCCACGCCGGATCATCGACGGTGATCGTGTCGCAGCCCAGCTCCAGGGCACGTTCGAGCTCCTCATCGGCGCGGGCGGTCCACAGGTTCAGCGTCGCACCGAGCTCGGCGGCCCGCTCGACGTCGCCCTGGCGGGCATCGGCGATCCGCACGCCCACATGAGCGACCTGCAGCTCACGGCAGGACTCCCACCACTCGGGGAGGTGGCGGTGGTGGTGCGCATCAGCGGGATCTGCGGGGCCAGCTCCGCGGTGCGGCGCAGCGGCTCTTCATGGAAGGAGAGCATGCACGCCGGCGCACCTGCGGGATCCTGCCAGGCGGCCTCGTCGAAGTGCTCCTGCAGGATCTCGATCACCAGATCGACGGCGGCGGGGGCCTTGATCTCCACCAGCAGCGGCACCCGGGTGCCGTCCTCGCGGACGGCCGCGTCGAGCACCTGGGAGAGGGTCGGGATGTGCTCGCCCTTGCCCACCAGCACCCGGTCGAGCTGAGCTCGGGTGAGGTCGGCGACGGCCCCGGTGCGCAGCGGGGAGTCCTCCTGCGCGGTGCGGTCCAGGGTCGCGTCGTGGATGATCACGTCCCTGCCGTCGGCGCTCAGGTGCACATCGCACTCGAGCCACTGGGAGCCCTCGGCGACACCGCGCCGGAAGGACAGGATCGTGTTCTCGGGCTCCACCGCGGCGGCGCCGCGGTGCCCGACGATCTCGGGCTGCTGCGTGGTCATGGTCTGGTTCTCCTCGGTACGGGCTCACGGCCCTGGTCATTCCGTGGCCCGTGGGGGCCGGGGGTCGCGGCCCCGGGCGACGTGCACCCGGGGCCGCGAGTCATGCGGTCAGAGCAGAGACGGTCAGTTCCAGCCCTCGAACTGCACGGCCTCATAGTTCTCGCGATTGTCGTCGAGCGTCTCCTGGAGCTCGGCGGCGAGGGCCTCCAGGACCGGTGCCGGGTCGGCGTTGTCCCCGAAGACCTGGCCCATCGCGGCGCCGATCTCGGTGACCGAACCCTGGTCCCAGTTGGTGTAGTCCGCGGTGCGGGCGTTCTCCAGCTGCCTCAGGGCAACACCGTAGTTGGGGTTGGCGGCGACCTGATCCTTCACCACCTGGGTCTCCTCGGAGCCCTTGACGATCGGGACGTAGCCGGTGCCGACATGCCATTCCGCGGCCTTCTCCGGCTGAGCGAGGAAGCGGAACAGCTCGGCGCAGGCATCCTGGCGGTCCTGCGAGTCGCTGCGCACGATGTGCAGCCCGGAGCCGCCGGTGGGGACCTGCTTCTGCTCGCCCTCCTTGGACAGCATGTAGGCGGTGCCGATCTCGAAGAGCCCCTCGGTGGCCTCGGTCTGGCCGGTCAGGCCCGCGGTCGAGCCGCGCCAGCCGGCGGCGAGGCCCGAGGCGAAGTCGGTGCCCGAATCCTTGGCGAGGTAGCCGTAGCCGTCGTCGTGGATGAACTTGCGCATCCACTCCAGCCACTCCACGCCCTTGTCGTCGCTGATGGTGACCTGGAAGTCGTCGGTCGCGTTCGCCCCGCCGAAGCCCCAGATGTCGGCCTGGCCGTGCCAGGCGTCGGCGCTGAAGGCGATCGCGGACAGCGGGCGGCCGTCGACATCGATCTTCGCGAGCTCGGGAGCGAACAGCGCGAGGTCCTCCCAGGTCTCGGGACCCTCCTCGGGCAGACCGGCCTCGATGTAGCGGGTCTTGTTGTAGTAGAAGAGCGGGGTCGAGCGGGCGAAGGGGACGGTGAAGGTCTGGCCTCCGGCCTTGCCCTCGGCGACGTAGTTCTCGAGGTAGACGTCGAGGTTCCACTCGTCATCGAAGTAGTCGTCCAGCGGGGCGAGCGCGCCGGACTGGTGGAACTGCAGCCACTGCATCTCGGGGAAGCAGACGATGTCCGGGACGGTGCGGGCCTGGAGGGAGGCGGTGAACTTCTGGTTGAGGTCGGCGTACCCGCCGCCGACGGACTCGGCGATCGCGACGATCTCGTCCTGCGACTCGTTGAAGTCCGCGAACAGCTTCGAGAGGACCTCGTAGTTGGTGCCGGTGAAGGGCGCCCAGAACAGGATCGGGGTGCGGCCCTCGTACTCGGAGGGGACGGTGAGGTCCGCCTGGCTGAAGCCGTCGCGGACGCTGCCCTCGGCGCTGTCGTCGCCACCGGCGGGAGCACCACAGGCGGCGAGTCCGGCGGCGCTGGCGCCGAGGCCCATGGCGGCCAGCAGTCGACGACGGGAGAAGGGGGAGGCAGTGCGGTTCATCGAGGTCGCTCCTTGCGAAGGGCCCGTCCGGGCAGGACGGAGGGTCATGGGGGGTGGGGTGGATCAGGTGCGCGGCGCGGGGCCGCAGCCTCACTTCATGGCGCCGGCGGCGAGGCCGCCGATGATGCGCTTCTGGGCGAGGAAGAACAGGATCAGCATCGGCAGGGAGACGAACACGGCGCCGGCCATGATCACGCCCCAGTTGCTGTAGCCCTCCTGGCTGCGCAGGAAGAGCAGGCCGATGGGCAGGGTGCGCATGTCCGCGGTGGAGGTGACGATCAGCGGCCACACGTACTCGTTCCACTTGCCGACCATCACGATCAGCGTGGCGGTGAGGATCATCGGATTGGACAGCGGCACCACGATGGTGAGCATCCGGCGGATGTGGCCCGCACCGTCGATCTCCGCGGCCTGCAGGATGTCCTTGTCGATGGTGCGCATGTACTGGAACAGCAGGAACATCGCGAAGGCGCTGGCGATGCCGGGCAGGATCAGGCCGGCGTAGGTGTTCAGCCAGCCCAGGTTCGCCACGGTGATGTAGTTGACGATCAGGGTGACGTGGCCCGGCAGCATCAGCGAGCCGATGATCAGCACGAACGCGATCTTCTTGAACTTGAAGTCGACGAACACGAAGGCGTAGGCGCACAGGATCGCGAGAGAGATCTCGAGAGCCGTCCCCACCCCGGTGGTGATGATGGAGTTGAGGAAGAAGCGGTCGAACGGGGCGCTGTTCCACGCTGCGGTGAAGTTCTCGAAGGTGAACTCCCGCGGGATCCACTGCAGCGGCCAGGAGTAGATATCCTGGTGGGGCTTCATCGCGGAGGAGAACAGCCAGAACAGCGGCACGAAGAAGACAGCGATGGTCGCGAAGACTCCTGCGATCAGCAGGCCGGTCTTCCACAGCGGGCGGCGGGGGCCGCGGTCGCGTCCCCTGTTCCGGGGCGCAGTGTCTGCGGCGCCGGCGAGGGCGTCCTTGTCGACGGTCAGAGTGCTCATGAGTCGTAGTTCACCTTCTTGTCGCCGTAGCGCACCTGCACGTACGTGATGATCAGGAGGATGCCCAGCAGCACTGTGGCGGCGGCCGAGGCGGTGCCGATGTCGAACTTCTGGAAGGCCTCCTCGTAGACCATCCAGCTCAGGGTGCTGGAAGAGGTTCCGGGGCCGCCGCTGGTCATGATCGAGATGATGTCGAAGGCCTGGGCGGCGGAGATGATGATGCCGGTGATCGAGAGGAAGAAGATGATCGGGCTCAGCAGCGGCAGCGTCAGGTGGCGGAACAGCTTCCGGCCGTGGGCGCCGTCGAGGGCCGCCGCCTCGTAGAGGTCCTTCGGCAGGTCGAGGATCGCGGTGTAGCAGATGACGGTGACGAAGCCGAGGCGCTGCCAGGTGTACGCGATGGTGATCGACCACAGCGACCAGTCCGAAGTGGTGGTCCAGGCGGGGGAATCCGCACCGAACAGGGAGAATGCCCAGCGGGAGAGTCCGTAGTTCGGGTCGAACATGAACAGCCACAAGATGCCTACGGCCGCGCCGGGGAGCATGTGCGGGGCGAAGGCCATGGTCTGCGCGAAGCCGGTGAACGGGACCTTGGTGGCCAGCAGGCTTCCCAGCAGCAGGCCCAGCACGAGTGAGCCGATGACGCTCACGCCCGTGAAGATCAGCGTGTTCATCAGGACCTGGCCGAAGCTCGCATCCGTGAACAGGTCGGTGTAGTTCTCCAGGCCCACCCACTCGGGGCTCGGCGCGACGAAGTCCCACTCGAAGAAGCTGAGCCCGATGTTGTACAGCGCGGGGTAGTACGAGAAGACGATGATCGCGATGAGGTTCGGTGCGATGAGGGCGCCGAAGAGGAGGGCGTCGCGGCGCACTCGGCGGCGGCGCTGCGGAGAGCGCCGACGCTCCTCGCTGCGGCCCTTCGTGCCGGGGGCGGGGGCGCGGGCGGGCTGGTGGGTGCCTCGGCCTGCGCTGGCCCCGACGGGACGGCGGGGTCCGTGCGCGGGCTGCGGACTGTGATCGACATGGGAGCACTCCCGGAATCCTGGTCGGGCGGTGGCTGGGAAGCCATCGAGAGGGTGTCGGTGGTGGGGCCTGTGGCCGGCGGGGCTGGCCCGGCGCTGGCCGGCTGACTGCCATCCGGCCTCGTCGACATCCACACCGTAGAGAGATCGAGAGGCGCCCGCCAAAGAGGCATACGTGCAGGTGAACCAGGCGTGAACCACGCCTGTCACCGCTGGTGGGAGCGCTCCCACGCTGCGACTCGAGGGCCGCCCATGGCCCCTGGACGTCGGATCGCGGAGGCGGTCCATCGAATGTTCATCCCGGCGTCCACAGATGTTCCTCGGCGGCCGGTTCTGGTCGTCCGTCCGCGAACTCGGACTTCACCTGACGGCCACCCGCCGGCCCTGGCGGACGTCACCCGCTGGGCTATCCTGCGCCGACGCACCACCCGCACGGCCGAGACGGCACCCGCCCTGCCCGAGTGGACAGCGGCGACCCGCGAGGAGGCACGCATGATGGCCCGACCACCGACGATGGAGGATGTCGCGCGTGCCGCCGGTGTCTCCCGCTCCACGGTCTCGCGAGTGTTCCAGAACGGCGGCGAGCGCGTCTCCCCGGATGCCATGATCAAGATCCATGAGGCCGCGAAGCGCCTGGGCTACGTGCACAACCTCGTCGCCAGCGGTCTCGCGATGCGGCAGGGCCGCCAGCTGGGGCTGCTCGTGCGCGATGCCACCAATCCCGCCTACGGCCACCTCCACGCCGAGATGAACCGCGCGGTCGAAGCCGCAGGGCGCACCCTGATCTCGGTGACGGCCTTCCGCCACGACTACGGGACCGCCGAGGTCGAGGGGTTGAACAGGCTGATCGGTCAGCGCGTCGCTGGCGTGTTCGTGGGCACCGGGGTGACCGCTGCGGAGGATCTCGTCGAGACCGTCACCGCGACGCCGATGATGATCGTCGGCCGCCCCAACGAGCACCCGCAGATCGACTCCGTGAGCTACGACGAGCACGCCCACGGGCGCCTGATGGCCGAGGCGATCGCCGCCAAGGGGCATCACCGGATCGCGGTGCTCACCGCGCCGCTCCTGTACTCCCGAGTGTTCGACCTGCGGATGCGCAGCCTCGTCGAGCGCTGCAAGGAGCTGGGGATCGCCACGGTCCCCGTGGATCTGCTGCCGGTCGAGCTGGGCGTGACGCGCGCCTCGACGCAGCCCGGGAGCAGGATCTGAGCTGCATCGTCTGCCCGGTGGACTACGTCGCCCTGGACCTGCTGCGCGCCGCCGCCGCGCGCGGCGTGCGGATCCCCGAGGATGTCAGCACCGTCGGCTTCGACGGGCTGAGCGACGGGCTCGATCTGCTCGGGCTCGCGACGCTCCGGCTCCCGGTCGCCGAGGTGGCCCAGGCCGCCGTCGCCCGCATGGAGGAGCTGCTGGTGGCGGCCCAGGACGACGCCGAGGGGCCACCGCCCCCGCGG
This sequence comes from Brachybacterium sp. Z12, assembly GCF_014400405.1. Taxonomy (GTDB): domain Bacteria; phylum Actinomycetota; class Actinomycetes; order Actinomycetales; family Dermabacteraceae; genus Brachybacterium. Next base: position 3,434,024 of record NZ_CP060496.1, read on the forward strand.
CGACCGCGGTGCGGCACACAGTCGTCGCCGGGCACCTGACGCCCGGGCGGACGCTGGGACCGACCCTGGGTCAGCGGCGGTCAGGTTAGCCTGTCCGAACCCCATTGATGCAGGTCAGGACAGCCTTTCCATGCGTGACAAGGGCGCTGCGGAGGACTACGGTCATCACCATGAAGATGAGCAATGACCTAGAGAAGAAGTTCCAGGACCAGATCACCCTCGAGTTCGCCGCGTCGATCACGTACCGGCAGCTCGCCATCGAGGCGGACGAGCAGGACCTCCCCGGCATCGCCGCCTGGCTGCGGCGCCAGGCCGATGAGGAGATCGTGCACGCCAACAAGTTCATCCAGCACCTCTCGGACCGCGGCAACCACGCCACCATCGGCGCGATCGCCGAGCCCGGCGTGGCCCCCGGCCTCTCGGTGCTGGAGATCTTCGAGGCGGCGCTCGCCCACGAGGAGAAGGTCTCCGAGTCGATCCGCGAGCTGTACCGCAGCGCCGACAAGGAGGGCGACTACGATGCACGCCCGCTGCTGAACTGGTTCGTGGACGAGCAGATCGAGGAGGAGGCCACCGTCTCCGAGATCATCGGCCGCGTGAAGCTGATCGGTGGGGACGGCTCCGGCCTGCTGCGCCTGGACGCCGAGCTCGGCCGGCGCCCCGCCGAGACCACCGAGGCCGACGAGGGCTGAGCCCAGGCCCCCTACCCTCGGGCAGCCTCCTGGCCATCGGCCTGCCCTCAGCCTGATTCCCGGCCACCGAATGGAGCTGAGGGGACGGCGACCTGCATAGTGCAAGGCAGCGTTCCCTCAGCTCCATTTCGTGGACATGCCCCGGCTGCCCCGGCTGCTCTACCCAGCGCAGCCCCGGCCCAGCCACAGCCTTTCCTCCCCAGCGCCCCCGGATCCACATTTACCGGCGGCCCCTGTCCCTGGAGGAGCGCTGCCATCACGGTGAGCGCATGCTCGTTTCCAGCCGCCCACCGGAAGTCCACGTCAGAACGCGCCATGAGCTCGAGAGCGCGGGATACACGCGGCGGCAGATCGATGCCCTGCTGCAGGAGGGCCGAATGTTTCGGCTGGCGCCCGGCCTGTATGGCTCGCCTCTGACCCCACCGCACATCACCCAAGCTCTCCGGCGGAACCACAGGGTCACGTGCATCAACGCGCTGAAGCTCTACGGGTTCTGGGTGCCACCCACATCGTCCAGGCACGAAGCACGGCTGCGCGGCGGTCGCCGGAGCGGTGACACGCTCGGACTACCCGAGGTCGTCCTCCACGATCCTCCGCTGAGGAACTGGCCCGACCCGCATCCCGTGCTCCCGCTCCCGATCGCCGTTGAACATGCACTGCACTGTCTCGATGACGACGGCGCCGCGATCGTGCTCGAGTCCGGTCTCCACGAGGGCCTGCTCTCGGACGCCGACGTCGTCGACGCGATGTCTGCCCTGTCCGCTCGCCGCCGCGACGGGATCCTGCCGTTGCGTCACGATGCGCAGTCGGGAACAGAGACCAAGGTGACCAGGTATCTCCGCAAGCGAGGAGTGCGGGTTCGAACGCAGGTCGAGATCCCAGGCATAGGCCGTGTCGATCTGCTCGCCGGCGAGAGGCTGATCATCGAGTGTGACAGCGTGCTCTGGCACAGCTCCCCTGAGCAGGTGAATACGGACCGCGCACGCGATCTCGAGGCGGCGCACCTGGGCTATGCCGTCCTCCGGCTTTCCTATCCCCAGATCATGGTGACCTGGGATCAGACCAGCCAGACCCTGCTGGATATGATCCGCGCAGACGAGCATCGAGCCCCGAGGTCGCTGCGGTCCGTGGTTGTACCCGGATCGCCCCTGCGCCGCCCCGCATGAGCACCCGCCTGCGGGCCGGTCAGAAGCTGAGGCTCTGGCCCGAACGGGGGTGTCCACGCCATCACCGCAAGCGCCCCTTTGGCCTGATCACCTCGGATTGGCCCAACCACCTCGGGCGCAGTTCTGGCCCGGCCAACGAATGGAGCTGAGGGGACGGTGCTCTGCATCGTGCAGGGCACTGTCCCCTCAGCTCCATCTGCTGGTCAGCGACACCAGGTGAGCCGGGCGTAGGGTCCGGCGTGATCGATGTGCGCTATGCGAATCCCCCTACTTGGCCGGGGGAGCAGAGGAAACAGCAGCCCCCTCGTCGGAGGCGTCCTCGCCCGTGGCATCCTCGCCGGTGGCCGCAGCGGCAGCGGCATCCCCGAGCCGCGCTGGCCTCATCCGCCGTGGTGGCCGGATGGCGCGCAGTCGCTCTTTCCTGGATCAGCGGATCGCGGCGCAGCATCATCACCAGCGAGATCGCCAGCGCGAGGATGACGAAGATGAACGGGGCCGCCGAGAGCATGACAGCGGTCTGCAGCGCCTCCAGGCCACCCGCGTAGAGCAGCACGGCGGCGGTCGCGCCGGTGAGCAGGCCCCACATGCCCAGCAGCGGGCGGCTGGGGTTCATGCGTCCGTCGGAGGAGATCACGGCGAGCACGTAGGTGTTCGAATCCGCGCTGGTCACGAAGTACATGATCACCAGGATCACGGCGACCACCGAGGTGAGTGCGCTCAGCGGCAGCTGATCCAGCAGGCCGAAGAAGGCGGTGTTGACGTTCTCGGTGGCGGCGTCACCGATCCCGGCGTCGCGCTCGAGGTCCATGAACATCGCCGAGCCGCCGAAGACGGTGAACCAGGCGGAGAAGATCAGGCTCGGCACACCGAGCACGACCAGTACGAACTGCCGGATGGTGCGGCCGCGGGAGATGCGGGCGAGGAAGATGCCCACGAAGGCGCCCCAGGAGATCCACCACGCCATCATGAAGTAGGTCCATCCCTGCATCCACTCCACGTCCGCGCCGTCCGTGGGCAGCAGGAGGCTGATCTCGAGGAATCCGCCGGCGTACCCGCCGAGCGAGCGGAGGAAGAGGTTGATCAGCCAGCTGGTGGGGCCGGTGGCCAGCACGAACAGCAGCAGGGCTGTGGCGACCACCATCGTGGTCTGGCTGAGGTAGCGGATGCCTCGCCCGATGCCGCTCATCGCCGAGGCGGTGAACAGAAGGGTGACCAGCGCGATGATGAGGAGCTGCACGCTGGTGGTGGTGAGGTCGATGCCGGTGATCCGGCTCATCCCCTGGCTGATCTGGGCGGCACCCAGCCCCAGCGAGGTCGTGGTGCCGAACAGCGTGGACAGGATGACGAGCACGTCGATGACCTTCCCACCAGCCCGTCGGCGTGACGACCGATCAGCGGGCGCAGGATCGGCGAGACCAGGCCCTTGTTCCCGAGGCGGTGTGTGGAGTAGCCGATCGCGAGGCCGAAGGTGGCGAACACGGCCCAGGCATGCAGCCCCCAGTCCAGGAACGTGAAGCGCAGGGCATCGACCACCGCTTCCGGACTGCCGGGCTCGGCAAGGCCGTGCGGCGGAGTGACCAGATGGGACACCGGTTCGGCGACCCCGTAGGTGATCATCCCGATGCCCATCACCGCACCCAGCAGCATCGCGATCCAGGCGTAGGTGGGGTACTCCGGTCGTGAGTCGTCCGGGCCGAGGCGGATGTCGCCGAAACGGGTGCAGGCCAGCACGAGCAGCAGTCCGATCAGGCACAGCGGGATCAGCAGCAGGGACCAGCCGCCGTTGGTGGTCACCCAGCGCATCGCCGTAGCGGCGGCGGAGCTCATCTGCGCCGGCCAGAAGCCTGCCGCGACGAGCAGGGCGACGATGAGCGCCACGGCCACCCAGACGACCCCACCCGCCGAGCGTCCAGAAAGTTGAGGGGCGCTCGGGAAGCGGTCGGACTCACGCCGGGCGCGGCGCGATCCGGGGTCGTGGCCGGTATCGGCAGGGAGAGGGTCAGCAGCGGTGTCCAGCGACATGGCGCGGTCCGTTCCGTGAGGGAGCTGCGACAGCATGATGGCAGGCAGCAAAAGAGGAGGGGTCTGTGACGGTCGGCGAGCCGACGGGAGGGCGGCGAGGGCCCGGTCGCAGAGCGCTCCACAGTACGGGGCCGACGGTCTTGCGACGGGTCCTCTGCGGGAAGATGGGGCGCAGGTCTCGTCCTGGCCCGACCGAGGCCCCCGTCGGTAGCAGACCGCGACGGGAGCAACATGACCCACGCCCTAGTGGAAGCTTCAACTAGAGCGTAGGGTCGTCCCCATGCGAGCCTTCGGATTCCTCAGCTTCGGTCACTACGGCGGCAGCCCTGCCGAGGGCGGCCTCAGCGCCCGGCAGATGCTCCACGACGCGATCGACATCTCCGTCGGCGCCGACGAGCTGGGCGTGAACGGTGCGTACTTCCGCGTCCACCACTTCGCCCAGCAGTCCGCCTCCCCGATGCCGCTGCTGTCCGCCGTCGCCGCACGCACGCAGCGCATCGAGGTGGGCACCGGAGTGATCGACATGCGCTACGAGAACCCCTGTACTTCGCGGAGGAGGCCGCGGCGCTCGATCTCATCGCCGACGGCCGGGTGGCGCTCGGCGTCTCCCGCGGCAGCCCCGAGCCCGCGGAGCGCGGCTGGGAGGCCTTCGGCTACACCGGTTCGGCCGACCCGCGCGGGGCGGACATCGCCCGCGAGAAGTTCGACGTCTTCCTCCAGGCCATCCAGGGCGAGCCGATGGCTCGAGCCGCGGAGAAGCCCTACATGTCCCCTGCCGCGCCGGGCTCCGATCTGCGGATCGAGCCCCACTCCCCGAGCTGATCCGACGGATCTGGTGGGGAGCGGGCTCCCGCGAGACCGCTGAGCAGACGGGCCGACAGGGGCTGAACCTGATGAGCTCGACCCTGCTCACCGAGGCGACGGGGGCCTCCTTCGGCGACCTCCAGGCCGAGCAGATCGAGCGCTACCGCGCCGCCTTCCGCGAGGCCGGGCACACGCACGCCCCACGCGTCTCCGTCTCCCGCAGCGTGTTCCCGATCGTCACCGAGCAGGACCGCATGCTGTTCGGGGCCCGCCCCGGGGAGAGCGCCGACCAGGTCGGCATCATCGACGGGCACCGCTCGACCTTCGGCCGCACCTACACCGGGGAACCGGATCAGCTCATCGAGCAGCTGCAGGCCGACGCCGCCGTCCAGGCCGCCGACACCCTCATGCTCACGATCCCCTCGCAGGCCGGCGTGGACCTGAACCTCCACATCCTCGAGAGCTTCGCGACGCATGTCGCGCCCGCCCTGGGCTGGGCACCGAACACCGAAGGGCCTGTGCAGGGCGACCCGGTCCACCCTCTCTGACCGGCACGTACCCTCGAGGGATGCTCCGCATCGCGTCCGCCAACATCAACGGGATCCGTGCCACGCAGCGGCGGGGATTCGGCGACTGGCTGGAGACGCGCGGCTGCGATGTGGTCGCGCTCCAGGAGGTCCGGGCACAGGCCGACAAGCTGCCCGCAGGCGCCTTCGGCGAGTACCACGTCGCCCTGGACACCGGCACCCTGCCCGGCCGCAACGGCGTCGCGGTGCTGACTCGGCAGGCACCGGCCGCGGTGCGCACCTGGAGCGGCACCGCTCTGGTGGGCGGGCCGACGCAGGACGGCGCTGTCGCCGATGGGCCGCTGGTGACCCGAGGAGGCGATATCGCCGGCTCACCTCACCGGCGGCCCGCGGAGACCAACCCCTCGGACCTGCCTCCTGCCCTCACCCTCGTCCCGGCGCCCGATCACGTGCCTCTCGCTCGCGGCCTCGGCCCCTTCACCGCCGAAGGCCGCTACCTCGAGGTCGACCTGGCGGATGCACCGCTGACCATCGCCTGCCTCTACCTGCCCAAGGGCGGGCTGCCCGCCCACCTGCAGCGGCCGGAGCGGATGCGGGAGGCCCCCGATGGCGGCGCCCGCTACGCCCGGAAGATGCGGTTCATGGCGGCTTTCTCCCGCTACCTCACCCGGACGCGTCGCGCCGCCGCGGCGGCCGGTCGGGAGTTCCTGCTGATGGGGGATCTCAACATCGCCCATACGAGACAGGACCTCGCAGCTTGGCGCCGCAATCAGGGCAACGACGGGTTCCTGCCCGAGGAGCGTGAGTGGCTGGGGCGGCAGCTCTCCGCGCGGACGCTCGTCGACGTCGTACGGGCCCTCCACCCGGACGAGGACGGCCCGTACTCGTGGTGGTCATGGCTGGGGCAGTCGTTCGCGAAGGATGCGGGATGGAGGATCGACTACCACCTCGCCACGCCCCGTCTCGCGCGCGCCGCACAGCGCGCCGAGGTCGATCGGGAGTTCCGGGGCGAGCGGCTCTCGGATCACTCGCCGGTCGTGGTCGACTACGACCTGCGCTGACCCTCCCTGCACCGGTCGATGACCGACGGGGATCACTGCCCCGCCCCTGGCCAGGCCACCGTGGTTCCCGTAGAATAGGGCCCCGTGGGGGCGCCGACCGGTGCGCTCGCCCAGCACCGCTTCACGGAGGAGCCCGATGCCGCCGCCGCAGCCCGTCGTCGCACCGGCCGCGCCCGCCGCACCCCTCCCCTCGGCCCCCTCGCCCGGGACCACCGGCACCCCCGCCTCACGGCGCCTGCTCGCTCCCGAGGACGATGCCCGTCCGCTGACCCTGTGGGGCTCCTCGTCGATGAGCTCCGAGGGCGGGGCCGACGCGACACCGCTGGCGGTGCGGATCCATGAGCACCTCGCCCTCGCCGCCGCACCCGCCATCGTCCATGGCTTCGGCGTCGGCGCCACCCGCTCGGAGCACACCCTGCTGATGCGCGGCCTGGACACCCCGCAGCTGCGCCTCCTCGGCGACCCCGCGCCGGGGACCGGCCAGGTGGCGGTCGACCTCGACTCGGGCCTCTCCCCGTCGGCACCCTCCGGATTCCGGGGACCTCGCCGGGGCGCCCGGGGTGCTCGACGGCACCGGCGGCAGCTGGGTCTTCATCCCCGACGATCCCGACCATCCGCTCACGGACGGTCTCTTCCGCTCGTCGCTCGCCGCCGTCGCGGAGGGCTCGCGACAGGTGCTGTGGATGGGCAAGAACAACATCCTCGACGTAGCTGGCGTGCTCGAGGACACCCAGCGCATGTGGGATGCCACCGCGGATCCTGCGCAGGACACGCTGGTCCTCGGCCAGTGGCCCACCCCGCATGACCCGGTCGGCTCGGCGACCGCGGAGGCGGTGGCCGCCGTCAACGCGGAGCAGCAGCACCGCTACGGAGACCATTTCCTGGATCTGGGGAGCCTGCTCACCTCGGCACAGGGGCTCAGCTGCCCGCCCCTCGCGCCGCTGCGCCTGCCGAGAGCAGGCCACCACGCACAGTGCGCTCGAGCAGCGGATCGTGCCGGCCGGCCTGCGCGCACCGGACGACATCCATCTCAACGGCTGGGGAAACCTGGCGGTGGGATGGGCGATCGTCCGTCGGATGCGGGAGCTGAGGTGGCTGTGAGACGACCCGCCGCACCGCACCTCCGCACCGGCCGTCCCGGCGCCCCCACCCCTGCTCCGCCTGCGGTCGAGACGCCCGCCGCGCCCTCCCGTGAGGAGGCGGCGCCGCAGCTGACCGCCCTGACGGCGCCTGCCCCGCTCCGCAGCGGTCGCACCGGCCGTCGTGCCGTGCTGCTGGTCGGCGCCGCGGCGGCCGTCGGCAGCGCCGTGAGCGTCGGCGCCCTGCTGCGCGAGGACGGCGCCGCGGCCCCGTCGGCCGCCTCCTCCCCAGGTGTCGCGCCCGCCGGGGACGGCTCCGCCGGACCGTTCGCGGACGTCGCCGCCGACGACCCCGCCGCCGAGGCGATCCGCTGGGCGGACGAGACCGGCGTGCAGCCGGCCCTCACCGCGACCGACTACTCCCCACAGGACGCGGTGAACCGCGGCGACGTGGCGCTCGCGCTGCACCGCATGGCCGGGGCCCCCGCCGTGGACCTCGGCTCCGCCCCGGTGCCGTTCACGGACCTGGGCGAGGACGCCGCCCGGGTCACGGCGATGCTGTGGCTGCACGGCCGCGGCGCGGTATGGGGCGATGCGGAGCTGCGGGTGCATCCGGATGAGCCCGCCACCCGGGACTGCGCGGCGGCGATGCTCACCGCGCTGCTGCGCCCCGCGCTGGCCGGCATGGGCGTCACCTGGGACGCCTCGGCCGAGGCCTCGCTGCCGCAGGCCGACGGCCAGGGCTCCGCGCTCGCGGACGTCGCCTGGCTCGAGGCATCCGGGATGGCTCCCGCCTCCCTCTCCGCGGCCGCCTGGTCCGGCGAGGAGGGTGTCACGCGCGCCGATCTGGCGGTTTCCCTCCACCGTGCGGACGAGGTCGTCGCCACGGCGCTCGGCTGACCGCTCTGCGGCCCGCAAAGCAATATGCGGCGTCGGCCCTGCGGCATAGGGTTGGGGCCATGTCGATGACGCCCGCCCATGCCGCGTACCTCCGCCACCCCGATGTCCGTGGGGACCTGCTCACCTTCACCGCCGCGAACGACGTGTGGCTCGCCCCGCTGGCCGGGGGCCGCGCTTGGCGCCTGACCGACGAGGGCGCCCCGTCGGCTATCCGCGCTTCTCGCCCGACGGCGCGCACATCGCCTACACCTCACGCACCTCCGGCGGCCCGGAGGTGTGGGTGATCAGCGCCGAGGGCGACGCCGCCCCGCGCCGGCTCACCGCGTGGGGTCGGCCCTCCACGAAGGTGGCCGGCTGGCTGCCCGACGGTCGGGTCGTCGCCACGACCAGTTACGGCGCCCCCATCGCGCGCGATGCGCAGCTGTGGGCGATCGATCTCGACGGGACGATCGAGCTGCTGCCGCTCGGCCGCAGCGGCGAGGTCGCGATCCACCCCTCGGGAACCACCGTGGTCTCCACCCCGTGGCGCCGCGACCAGGCGGGCTGGAAGCACTATCAGGGCGGCACGGCGGTCAAGCTGTGGCTCTCCCGCGAGGACGTTCCGCTGGACGCGCCGGCGCAGACGCACTCGGGCCGCTCTTGGGAGCCGCTGCTGGACGAGGTGCTCGCCTCCAAGCTGCGGATCGCCTGGTACGGGGATCGTCTGCTGTTCGCCTCGGACACTCCCGGCCCGGGCGCCGCCCTCACCGATCGTGCCTCCGCGAACCTCTGGTCCGTCGCCATGGACGGCTCCGACCTGCGCTCGCACACCTCCTTCACCTCCGAGCAGGGCTACCTGCGCGAGCCCGCGTCCGACGGCACCACCATCGTGTTCAGCTCCCGCGGGCGCCTGTTCGCGATGGACTCGCTGGATGCGGAGCCGCGGGAGGTCGAGATCCTGGCCTCCGGCGTCGGCGCTTCGCGACTGCCGCGCCCGTCTCGGAGAACGAGAACGTGCTGGCCGTGCGCCCGCTCCACGACGCCCGTGCGAGCGTGGTCGAATGGCGCGGCAGCGCGCACGCCCTCACCCACCGCGGCGGCCCCTCACGGCTGCTCGCCGGAGCGTGCGGGCTGCGCCTGCGGGAGGTGCGCCCGCTGGGCCGCACGCCCTTCGCCCTGTTCGTCTCCGACGCCGAGGCGCTGCGCGACCGTGAGGACGGCGGCGTCGGCTCCGATGTGCTGGCCCTGGCCCGCCTCGACGGCGGCGGCGAGGAGATCCGCCTGGACGTCGGCGCCGTGGGGCGGATCCTCCACGCGATCCCCTCCCCGACGGCTCCAAGATCGCGATCAGCACCCACGACAACGTGGTGCGCCTGGTGACCCTGCGCGGTCTCGAGGATCCCGCGAAGACCTCCGCCTCCGCCCTGCGCACGGACGCCGCCGCGGCCGCCACCGCCTGGGAGCAGGACGCCGAGCACGCGATCCCCGCTCCCCAGCTCGACCACGTGCGCGAGGTGGGCCGCTCGAGCGGCGGCGAGGTGCGGCATCTCGCCTGGTCGCCCGACGGCCGCTGGCTGGTGTGGGCGGAGCCGAACTCCTGGCAGCTCAGCCGCCTGATGGTCTCCGACACCGACGATCAGGAGCCGACGGGCCGCGCGCTGACCTCGGGCAAGTACCAGGACTCCGAGCCCGCCTTCAGCGCCGACGGGAGGCATCTGGCGCTGCTGAGCCTGCGCACCTTCGAGACCGTCTACGACGACATGGTGTTCGACCTCGGCTTCGTCAACGCCGAGCGGCCGTTCCTGCTGCCGCTCGAGCGCACCACGCCGGACCCCTTCGGCCCGCACCCCGACGGCTGGGGCCCGACCGAGGAGGACAAGGATGCCAAGGGCGGCACCGACGGCAAGGGGGCGAAGAGCACCGAGGCCGCCTCTGCGACCGGCCCGTCGGCCGCGCAGGCGGTCTCTGCGCAGGCGGCGGCCGCACAGCCCGCCACCTCGCACAGCGCGGCCGGCGCCGACGATGCGACCCGCCCGCCGGCCACCCGCCTCGATCTCGAGTCCGTGGAGTCACGACTGGTGCCCTTCCCCGTCACCTCGGGCTACTACTCGCACCTCACTGCGGTGACCGGCGGTTTCGTCTGGCTCCGCCACCCGCAGCAGGGGGCGCTGGGCAGCGCCCGCGCCGGGGTCGAGGGCGACGCACCGACACCGACGCTCGAGCACTGGGGCCTCGCCGAGCGCAAGCTCACCGTGCTCGCCGAGGGCGTCACCGACCTCGCCGCCTCCGGTGACGGCGAGACGCTCGTGATCCGGCAGGGCGAACAGTGGGTGCAGGTCCCCGCCGCCCGCAAGGTCGAGGACGAGGATCCGGCCCGGATCGTCATCGACACCTCCCGGATGCGACTGAACGTCGACCCGGTCAAGGAGCGGCGCGGCATGCTCTGGGACAACTACCGGATCATGGCGCAGCAGTACTGGCGCGCGGACATGGACGGCATGAACTGGCACGCGATGACCTCCTGGTACGACCCGGTCATCGAGCGCCTGGTCACCGACGACGACTTCCAGGACATGATGTGGGAGGTCCAGGGCGAGCTCGGAACCTCGCACGCCTACGTGCAGGGCAAGGTCTACCAGGCCGATCCGCCGATGCTCCCCGCCTACCTCGGCGCGGACTTCGCCCAGCAGGACGCTCGCTGGGTGATCACCCGCATCCTGCCCGGCGACTCCTCCGATCCCGACGCCCGCTCGCCGCTGCTCGCCCCTGGCGTGGGCGCTGAGGTGGGCGATGCGGTGCTCCGCGTGGACGGCCGGGCCGTGGGCTCGGAGGGCGTGGAGGCCGCGCTGATCGGCGCGGCGGGCAAGCCGACCGAGCTGGTGCTGCTGCGCGACGGCGCCGAGCACCGGGTCGCGGTGACCCCGCTGGCCGACGACTCCGCCCTGCGCTACCAGGCCTGGGTCGCCTCGCGTCGCGAGCTGGTCGCGGAGCTCTCGGACGGGCGGCTGGGGTACCTGCACATCCCCGACATGGTGTCCTCCGGCTGGGCGCAGATGCACCGCGACCTGCGCGAGGCCACCACCAAGGAGGGCCTGGTGGTGGATGTGCGATACAACAGCGGCGGGCACACCTCGCAGCTGGTCACCGACCGGATCGCGCGGCGGGTGCTGTCCTGGGACTTCCCGCGCCACGAGCGGCCCGGCACCTACCCGTCCTTCGCCCCGCGCGGCGCGGTGGTGCTGGTGACGAACCAGGAGGCCGGCTCCGACGGCGACATCGTCAACGCCGTCTCCCGCGCACTGGAGGTCGGGCCGATCATCGGCACCCGCACCTGGGGCGGCGTGATCGGCATCGACGGCCGCTACGACCTGGTCGACGGCACCGGGGTGACGCAGCCGAAGTACGCCAGCTGGTTCGAGGGCGAGGAGTGGGCGATCGAGAACTATGGCGTGGAGCCGGATATCGAGGTGCCGCTGCCGCCGAACGCCTGGGAGGGCGGGCAGGACCCGCAGCTCGAGCGCGGCATCACCGAGGCGCTCGCGCTGCTGTCGCAGAAGCCTGCGGCGGTCGCACCGCCGATGCCGGCGCCGCGCTTCGGCCGCCGGGACGGCTGAGCCGCTCCGGGACCTCCGTCCGGGTCCGCCGCCACCTGCCCGACTATCCTGGGGGCACCGGCGGCGGACTCGATCACGGGGCGCCGTCGTCGGTCGCTGAAGCCCCCGGTGCAGGAGGTCGAAATGCACGACGACGGCTTCACCTCTCAGTCCCCGCTCCCCGATGCCCGAACCCTCGGGGTCCTCGTAGGCTTCGACGATTCCGATCACTCCGTCCTGGCTCTCCATTACGCGGCACGCGCCGCGCAGCGCCTCGACGCGCCCTTGACCGTGGTCACCGCCTACACGGTGCCGACGATGGCGTACGCCGATGCGGCGCTGATCCCCAGCGTGCCCGCGGAGGTGGCCCGGCTGGCCGCTGCCCAGGAGCTGCTCGAGCAGGCGCGCGAGCACCTGCGCGGCTATCCGGGCGAGGTCGATCTGCGCACTGAGCACGGTGACGCCGCCGGAGTGCTGGTGAAGCTCTCCGCGCAGGCGCAGCTCGCCGTGGTCGGCGCCCGTGGCCGGGGCGGGTTCCTGGGCCGCATGCTCGGCTCGGTCTCCTCCGCGCTGCCCGCCCACGCCCACTGCCCCACCGTGGTGGTCCCGCAGCAGTACGTGATCGGCACCGGCGAGGGCCCCGAGCGCTTCGCCCCGGTCCCGGACGACGCCCCCGTCGTGGTGGGGGTGGACCTCTACAAGCCCAGCGAGGCCGCGGTGCGGCACGCGGCGGAGGCGGCACTGAACCGCAGCGCGCCGCTGCATCTGCTGGCCGTGATGCCGCAACCCGATGCGTGGGGCGCCGCCTACATGGCCTGGCTGCCCGATCCCGACATCCTCGACAAGCACCGCGCAGAGCTCGCGAAAGAGCTCGAGGCCACCGCCGACTCGCTGCGCGCCGAGCATCCGGGGCTGACCGTCACCTCCGAGGTTCTGCTGGCCGATCCGGTGACCCCGCTGCTCCGGCGCACCGCTGACGCGCAGCTGACCGTGCTCGGCACCCGTGGCCGCAGCCGCCTGGCCTCGACCCTGCTCGGTTCGGTGTCCCGGGCTGTGCTGCAGCGCGCCGAGGGACCGGTGATGGTGGTGCCCGACACGCAGTGACCCCACGCGCGGAAAAGCGACACAATAGCGGCATGACACCGGCCCGCTCACCCCTGCGCCTGCTGCGCGGGGGCATGGCCGCGTCACTGGCCACGGCGGTCGCCCTCGGAGGGCACCTGGTGGCGGGCGCTGCGATGCCGACGTGGCTCGGGGTGGCGCTTCCCTGGTGGCTCGCCGTCACCGTCTGCACGGTCCTGGCCGGCACCCGCTTCTCGCTGCTGCGGATGGGGATGGCGGTGCTCTCCAGCCAGGCCCTGTTCCACGGCCTGTTCACGGCCGGCACCCCGGGCGACCCATCGCTGCAGATGGTCGATCCGCCCGGATCCCACCTCGGCCACGTCCATGCCCCGGCTGGCCCTCTCGCCGAGCACTCCGCGCACACCGCCCACGGGGGCGCGCACGGGGCGGAGGCCGCCGGGCACGCCCTGCACAGCCACTCCGACCTGCACATGCTGCTGGGGCACCTCGTGGCGGCGCTCGTCACCACCGTGCTGCTGCACCAGGGGAGTCGTTCCTGCTGCGCTGCGCCGGTCTCGTCGGCGCGGTCCTGCGGGTGCTGTCCCGGCCGCCGCGCTCTGTCACGCTCCCGCCGCTCGTCCCCTCCGCGCCGGCGCCTCCGGTGCCCGAGGTCGCCCACCTGCACCATGTCCAGTGCGCGGTGCTCACGCCCCAGCTGCGCAGAGGCCCTCCCCTGGTCCTGGCCGCCTGAGAGCCGTCAACCCCGACGGTCGCACTCCCGTGCCCGCTCAGGCCGCCCCTTCGGTCGATCACGCCGTGCGGTGCCGCCGCACGGCGCTCCCCTGCTGCTCCTCGCTGACGCGCCGCGCGCCGTCAGCCCCGTGGAGCGCTCCCGAAAGGACCCACCATGTCCCGCAGCATCCCCCTGCCCACCGTCCCCGCACCGATTAGCCGCATCACGCGGCGCGCGACCCTCGCCGTCGCCCTCCTGCTGCCCCTGGCGGCTTGCACCGGCGCCAGCGGCGACGCTGAGACCACCGAGCCCGCCCCCGAGGACGGGGCAGGCGGCGGGCTGACTCTCACCGACCCCTGGGTGAAGGCCGCCGAGGAGGGCATGACCTCCTCCTTCGGCGTGCTCCGCAACGACACGGAGCGAGATCTGGTGCTCACCGGGGTCTCGACTCCGGCGAGTTCCGCGGTCGAGCTGCACGAGACCACCTCCGACGGCTCGGGCGGGATGAGCATGACGGAGAAGGAGGGCGGTTTCGAGCTGCCCGCCGGCGGCGAGCTCGTCCTCGAGCCGGGCGGCCACCACATCATGCTCATGGACCTCACCGCCCCGCTGCTGCCCGGCGACGAGGTCGAGCTGACACTGCAGTTCGAGGACGGCGCCGAGCACCCGTTCACCGCCACCGTCAAGGACTTCGCCGGCGCCCAGGAGCACTACGAGCCCGAGGGATCCACGGGCTCCGGAGCGTCCGACGGCGGCGGCGCGCACGACCACGACCACGACCACGACCACGACGAGCACGACCATGACGGCCACGGGGGTGACGAGTGACCGCGCGGACTCCCGCCCACGACCGTCTCGGCCGGCGGCACCTGCTGCGCACCGGGGCGCTCGGCGTGGGCGCGCTCGGCGTCGGCGCCGCCTCCGTCGGCCTGGACCGCGCCCTCCGGGACCCAGCGACGGAACCGCCGGCCGCTGAGCCCGCCCTGCACGGCGCTGCGACCATCCCCTTCCACGGCCCGCACCAGGCGGGGATCGAGACCCCCGCTCCGGCAGCGGCGACGTTCCTCGGCCTGGACCTGCGCGAGGAGGTGGATCGCGAGGGGTGCTGCGCATGCTGCGCCTGCTCACCGACGACGCCGCCCGCCTCACCCAGGGCGAGCCGGCACTCGCGGACACGGAACCGGAGATGGCGTCCGAGCCCGCCGCGCTGACCGTCACCGTCGGCTTCGGCCCCGGGCTGATGTCGCGGGCCGAGCGCCCCGCCCCGGACTGGCTGGCCCCGCTGCCGGCCTTCGAGATCGACCAGCTCGAGGACCGGTACACCGGGGTGATCTGGTGCTGCAGGTCGCCGCCGAGGATCCGCTGACGGTCTCCCATGCCGCGCGGATGCTGCTCAAGGACGCCCGGGTGTTCACCCGGGTGCGCTGGGTGCAGCCCGGTTTCCGCCGCTCCCCGGTACGCAGGCCCCGGGCACGACGATGCGCAACCTGTTCGGTCAGCTCGACGGCAGTGCGAACGCCCAGCTCGGCAGCGAGCATTTCTCGCGCGTGGTCTGGATCGACGAGGGGCCGTTCGCGGGCGGCACCTCGATGGTGCTCCGTCGGATCCGGATGGATCTGGACGGCTGGGACAAGGCGGACCGTGCGGCACGGGAGCAGTCCACCGGCACCCGGCTGGACACCGGCGCCCCGCTCAGCGGTGGCGACGAGTTCTCGAACGCCGACTTCGAGCAGGTCTCCGCGCACGGTTTCCCCGTGATCGGGGAGTTCTCGCACATGCGGCGCGCGAACGGGATCGATGACGGGGAGCACCAGGAGATCTTCCGCCGCCCGTTCAACTACGACGAAGCGCCGTCGCCCGGCTCGGGGAGATCTCGGAGGCGGGTCAGGTCTTCGTCTCCTTCCAGGCCGATCTGACCGGGCAGTTCCTCCCGATCCAGTGGAGGCTGGATGCGCTGGATCTGCTGAACCAGTGGACCACCCCGATCGGCTCGGCCGTGTTCGCGATCCCGCCGGGCTGCGCCGAAGGTGAGTACATCGGGCAGTCCGTGCTGGAGTGACCCCGGCGCCCGCATGAGGGTGCCCAAGGGCTCGGGCGCCGCCCTGCACAGGATCGGCCTCTTCGCCGGCAGGGCGGCGCCCACCTGGCACGGTCATGGCAACCCGTGGCGAACACAGCGAGGGCCGGAGCCCTCCTCGTATGCTGACCGGACAGCCTGCAGACCCTCCTCGGCACCCGAGGGGGATCCAGGTCGCCCCGACGAGCGCAGGAGATCTGCATGCCCCGCTTCAACATCCCGGCCGAAGACGCCCAGGGACCGCTCGTCGTCGGCATCGACATCGGTTCCGGCGGCACCCGTGCCGCGGTCTACGACGTCTCCGGCCGTGAGGTCGGCACGCTCCACCACAAGGAGACGCACGCCTTCACGGTCGATGACGACGGCACCAGCACCATCGATGCCGATCAGATCGTCGAGGAGATCCGCGCCTCCCTCGCCGCGGTCCTCACCGGGTCCCCGCTGCCCGGCGAGGTGCATGCGATCGGCTTCGACACCTTCGCCTCGACGCTCGTTGCGGTCGACGCGGCCGGCAACGCCCTGACCCCCTGCATCACCTACGCTGACACCCGCTGCCACGCCCAGGTCGATCGCCTCGCCGGCTCCCTGGACGTGGACTCGCTGCACGAGCGCACCGGTGCGCGCCTGCACTCCTCGTACACCGCGCCCCGCCTGGCCTGGCTGCGCGAGGAGCAGCCGGAGGTCTTCGCCCGCACCGCCCGCTTCATGGCGCTCGGCGAGTACACGGCGCTCAAGCTGCTGGGCACCGCGGCGCTCGGCACCGCCTCGGCCGCATGGTCCGGCATGATCGACCGCCGCACCGGCCAGTACGTGCCCGAGCTGCTCGAGGCCGTCGGCGTGGACCCGGCGATGATGGGCACGGCGCTCGACCCCTCCGACGCGATCCCGGTGGAGGGCACCCCCTGGCCGCCGAGTTCCCGCAGCTGCGGGGCGCCGTGTGGCTGCCGGTGATCGGAGACGGCCTGGCCGCGAACCTCGGCATCGGCGCACTCGGCGCGGGCACCTGGGGCATCTCGACCGCCACCTCCGGCGCGATCCGCCAGCTGCTCGACACCTCGATCCCCACCCTGCCCAGCGGACTGTGGGCCTACCGCGTGGACCAGCAGCGCACCCTGGTCGGCTCCGCGATGAGCGACTGCGGCCGCGTGCTTGACTGGTGCCGCAACGAGCTGGCGATGCCCTTCGACATCGACGCCACCGACACCGCGACCCTGTTCTCCGGCCCGCCCTCCGAGGGCACGCCGCTGGTGATCCCGTTCTTCTCCGGGGAGCGCGGCACCAAGTGGCGCGGCAGCTCCCGGGCGATGTTCGCGAACGTCGGCGCATCCACCACCTGGAAGGACATGCTGCTCGGGGCAATGGAGGGCGTGGCCCTGTCGTTCCTGCGCATCGCCGACCAGATGCGCGAGGCCGGCGGCGAGCCCGAGCGGATCGTGCTCTCCGGCGGCATGACCGGGGCGATCCCCGGCTGGCTGCACCTGCTCTCCGACGCCCTGGCGATGCCGATCGACCATGTGGCCGTCTCCCGCTCGACCATGCGCGGCGCCGCCGTGATGGCGCTCGAGCAGGCCGCGCCCGGCATGCCCGTCGCCGAGGTGCCGGTGCTGAACCGCGTGGAGCCCGTCCTCGCGCACCAGGACTACTACCGCGAACGCCTCGAGCGCTTCGAGAAGCTCGCCGACCTGGCCTGAAGCAGGCCCCGGCCCCACTCGGGGCTCAGAGGGCTCAAAGGCTCAGGGGCGCGGGAGGCGCTGCTCCTCGGCGATGACCGCGTCCACGAGAGGATCGATGGCGGGGACGCCGAGCAGGGCGAGCAGGGAGCTCACGCGCTCGGTGGTGTCCTCGTGCGAGGCGGCGGCCGCGATGGCCTCGGACTTCGGGTCCTGCACCTCGGCGCCTGCGCGCACGCGGTCGGTGACCCAGGCGGTCCAGGCGGCGACGGCCGCGACCTCGCCGGGCGCCTGGTCCGGTCCGCCGCGCTCGGCGATCACGGGCAGGGCGCGCACGGGCAGCTTCACGGAGCCGTCGGCGGCGATGCGGATCAGGTTGTCCGCGAGGCGCGGGTTGCGGAACCGCTCCTCGAGGGCAGAGGTGTAGGCGTCGAGCTCGTGCGCGGGAAGCGGCAGCGTCGAGCGGGCCTCGGCCCACAGCTGCTCGACCAGCGCCCGCACCTCGCGGTGGGCGATCGCCTCGTCCACGCGCTCGACGCCGGCGACCTGGCCGGCGTAGGCCATCAGGGTGTGGGCACCGTTGAGCAGGCGCAGCTTGCGCAGCTCGTGCACCTCGATGTCGTCGGTGAACTGCACGCCGGCCTTCTCCCACTCGGGGCGACGGCCGCGGAAGCGGTCCTCGATGACCCATTCGGTGAAGGGCTCGGTGACCACCGGGACGCTGTCGGCGAGGCCGGTCTGGGCGCGCACGGTCTCGGAGGCGTTGTCGTCAGCGGACGGGGTGATCCGGTCGACCATGGAGGAGATGACGTCGACGTGGTCCGGGAACCAGGCCCGGGTCTCCTCGTCGAGCTCGGCGAGAACGGCCTGGCCCAGCACCTCGCCGTTGCCGGTGAGGTTGTCGCAGGAGACCAGGGCGATCGGCTCGGTGACCCCGGCTTCGCGGCGGGCCTTCAGGCCGAGCGCAATACGGGCAGGGGCGGAGGTGGCGGGGTCGCTGCCGGCCGCGTAGCCCTTCTCGGTGATGGTCAAGGTGACCACCGCGGTGAAGGGGTCGGCGAGCAGGCGCACCAGGGCGTCGACGTCGGAGGCGGGGAACACCTCGTCGATGACGTCGACGATGCTGACCTCGTCCTGCTCCGGGCCGCGCACGATCAGGCCGTACCTGCCGCCCTGAGCGTTGAGCGCATCAGCCATCGTGGCCGAGCGGCCGGTGAAGGCCACCACGGACCAGCCGCCGGCCACATCGGTGGCGTGCAGGGTGTGGGAGCGGGCGAAATTGCCGATGCCGAGGTGGACCAGACGGCCCACGTCCGAGGGGCTGGGGTTGCTCATCAGTTCTTCTCTCCTGCAGCGCCGAGGCGGAAGAAGACCTCGCGCGGCTGCTGATCGGGCAGGGTGGTCACGAGCTCCTGGGCGTCCTCGAGTCGGATCCGGTGCTCGGCGACCAGGCCTGCGAGGTGGGTCGCATCCAGGCGGCGGGACATGTCGTGCCGGGCCGGGATCGAGCAGAAGGCGCGGGTGTCGTCGATGAAGCCGCTGGTGCGCGTGTAGCCGAGGGTCTCGGAGACGGCGCGGCGGTAGCGGAGGATCGCGTCGGGCGAGTCGATGAACCACCACGGCGCACCGGCGAAGACGGAGGGGTACACGCCGGCCAGCGGCGCGATCTCGCGGGAGAGCACCGTCTCGTCGATGGTGAACAGCACGGTGCGGAAGTTCGGGTGGTGGCCCACGTCGTTGAGCATCGGGCGGATGTGGTGGACATAGTCCACGGCCACGGGGATGTCGAAGCCGACGTCCGCGCCGAACTTCTCGAACATCTCATCGCTGTGGTTGCGCAGCACGGCCGGGTGGATGGTCATGACCAGACCGTCCTCGGCGGCCAGGCGTGCCTGGTCGCCCAGCATGTGGCGGCGCAGGGCCACGGCGTCGTCGGCGCCGATGCCACCGGCGCGCGCGGCGGTGTAGAGGCGGCGGGCGTCCTCATCGCTCAGGCGGGCGGTGCCCGGGTCGATGTGGGCGTGGTCGGTGGAGACGGCGCCGTGGTCGCGGAAGTAGAGGCGGCGGGTGCGCATCGCCTCGTGGTAGCCGTCGTAGGTGCTGACGTCGACACCAGCAGCTTCGCCGAGGGCGTCGGCGAGCGCGGGGAAGTCGGGGCGGCCGGCCTCGAGGTACTTGTCCGGGCGGAAGGTGGGGATGACCCGGCCGGTGAAGGTCTCGTCCGCGGCGAGCGCGGCGTGCGGGGCGAGGTCGTCGACGGGGTCGTCGGTGGTCGCCAGAACCGTGATCTTGAACTGCTCGAACAGGGCGCGGGGGCGGAACTCTGGGCGGGTGAGCTTCTCGGCGATCTCGTCGTACATCGCGTCGGCGGTGCGCGGGTTCAGCACCGTCTCGAGGCCGAAGACCTCGTGGAAGACGTGCTCGATCCAGTAGCGCGAGGGGGTGCCGGCGTAGGCGTGCCAGTGCTCGGCCAGCAGGTGCCAGGCCTTGCGGGAGGCGGCCTCGTCCAGCGGGCCCTGGCCCACGCCGAGATCCGCGAGGTCCACGCCGCGGGCGTGCATCAGGCGGTTGACGTAGTGGTCAGGGGTGATGAACAGCGCGGTGGGGTCGCGCCACGGCTCGTTGTCGAGGAGCAGCCGGGGTCGACGTGCCCGTGGGGCGAGACGATCGGCTGGTCCTTCTCGAGCTCGTAGAGCCCGCGGGCGATCTCGCGGACGGCGGGGTCGGCGGGGAAGAGTCTGTCAGGGTGCGGCACGAAGGCGTCGTTGCTCATGCCGCCATCCTCGCAAGGGCAGGCCCGGAGCGCGGAGGGTTGTCACCGGTTGCCGACTCCGCGGGGCTCAGGCCCCCGGTTCGCGGGGCCCGGTGGTGCCTCGCGGGACCAGGCGCACAGGCAGGGACCCCTCGACCGGGGTGCGGTGCGCGGAGGGGTTCTCGATGCGGCGCACGAGGCGCTCGACGGCGGCGCGGCCCTGGGCGCGCTTGGGGCTGACGACGGTGGTGACCCCGCCGCCCACCAGCCGGGAGAGCTGGATGTCGTCGTGGCCCATCACCGACAGCTGCCCCGGCACCCGCACTCCGGCGCGCAGCGCGGAGATCAGGAAGCCGAAGGCGACCAGGTCGTTGTAGCAGATCACGGCATGGGGCAGGGAGTCGCGGAGCTCCTCGAAGGCCTGTTCGCCGCCGGCGGTGGTGGGGGCGAAGGGGCCGTGGCGCTGCACCTGCAGGCCGTGCTGGCGGGCGGAGACACGGGCGGCGCGCCAGCGCTCCCCGTCGGACCAGGAGTTCACGGGCCCGGCGACGTAGGTGACGGTGCGGCTCCCGTTCTCCGCGAGGTGCGCCATGGCCTGCCCCATCCCGTGCTCGTAGTCGGGGGTGACGGAGTCGAGGCCGGCCACGCGACGGTTCAGGACCACCACCGGGATGCGCTTGGTGAGGTGGTTGAGGGTGGCGTCGGAGAGGCGGGTGCCGGCGAGCACGATGCCGTCGACCACGTTGACGGCGCTCTCGAGGCTGGTGCGCTCGCGGACCTCGTCCTCGACCGTGTCGAGCAGGAGGAGCAGGAACTCCTGCTCGTGGGCGGCTTCCTGCATGCCGGAGACGAGCTCGGCGAAGTAGGGATTGGTGAGGTCGGGGACTTCGATGCCCAGGCGGTGATGGCGCTGGCCGCGCTCCTGGGCGGCGGGCGCGGAGGTGCGGTAGCCGAGCTCCTTGGCGGCGGCCATCACG
Source organism: Brachybacterium sp. Z12 (assembly GCF_014400405.1). GTDB lineage: Bacteria > Actinomycetota > Actinomycetes > Actinomycetales > Dermabacteraceae > Brachybacterium. The sequence continues at coordinate 3,455,118 of NZ_CP060496.1, forward strand.
GTGGCGTGGGTGGCGGCGCTGACCCGGCCGGGGCGGGAGAAGGCGCGGGAGACGGTGGAGGGCGCCACGCCCGCGGTCTTGGCGACGTCGTAGATGGTCACGCGCTTTTCCGCCACCTGGCCGGCTCCGTCCTCGCCTGCTCGGCGCTGCCTGTCTGGGAGGGCGCATGCCGCTCCCGGCCGTGCTCCGGTCGGGGCACCCGCGCCTGTTGTCTGCCGGCCGATCCTACCCCGGCGGCGGGCAACCAGCGGCAACCCTCCTGCGACGTGGGACGACGCCCGTACGGGCCAGCCTCAGTCGCGCAGGCCGTAGGCCTCGTCGAGGGTGGTGGTCACCAGGTATCGCGTCGTCTCGACGTAGACGGAGGTGGCCGCGTCGGCGGAGAACAGCTCGGGCACGGCCAGCGGCCCGGTGAGGTCGGCGTCGAAGGGGTTGACCAGCAGTCCCTGGGAGGTGTCGAGCACCACCAGGGTGCCCTCCTCGGGGCGCTGGGCGTAGGCGAGCCGCTCCCCGGCGGTGAGGAACACCAGCTGCTCGGGGTCCCGGTGCCGCCATCGCTCCTCGCCGTCCTGGTCGAGGCCGCGCACGGTGGCGCCGTCGGCGACCACGGTGACGTCCAGCCCGTGGTCGTGGGCGGCGGCCCGGGCACCCTCGGCGACGACTCTGCCGTCGGCGAGGTCCAGCAGGATCCCGGGCCCGTCGCCACCGCCGAGCACGGCGAGGTCAGTGGTGGTGTCGATCCGGCCGAGGATCTGGGTGGCCGACGGATCCAGGCCGTCCGGCAGGGGCGTGCGCCAGAGCTCGGCGAGTGCCGTCCCGTGACGGGCGACGAGCTCCTCACCCTCGGTGTGGAGCACGGTGCCGAGGTGCTCGGCCACGAGCCGCCCGCCCTCGAGCTCCTCCTCTCGCAGCAGCACCTCCCCGTCTCGGCGGACAGGGCGACGCGCGGGCCCTGCTCCTCGGCGGCGACCCCCAGCCCAGGCGTGCGGAACGGGCCGGGCACCGCGGCTGGTCCCCACAGGACCTCGGCGGTGCGCAGGTCATACCCGGTCGCGGTCAGCCCCTCCTCCTCGCCCGACGCGCGGTCGGTGAGGACGGCGACGCCGCGCCCGCCGGCCGTGCGGGAGAGGGCGAAGGCGGCGTGACCGTGGGGACGCTGCGCGGCCCACAGGGCGGTGCCGTCCTGGTCGAGGGCGGTGAAGCGCAGGCGGTCGCCGCTGTCGTCGAGTCCGAGGAAGATCCCGTCCAGTTCCTGGGGTGCGGTGTTCCAGCCGGGGTTGACCACGAGCATCACGGTCATCTCGAGGGTGAGCCGCAGGGCGGTGGGATCGACGAGCTCGGCACGCTCCCCGAGCACGGTCGGTGCCGGGTCGATGTCGATCTCGGGGGCCGGGCGAGGGGTCTCGGTCGCCGCAGGGGTGTCCGCCTCGCAGGCCGCGAGGGCGCCGGCCGGGAGGGCGAGCAGCAGGGTGCGGCGCCTCATCATCTCCTCCCTCCCTGGGCCGTGCTGTTCGCGGTGCGGCGGCGGTCCGCCCACCACCACAGGGCCAGGGCGAGCGCGCCGAGCCCGGCGATGATCGCGATCTGGAGCCCGGTGTCGCTGAGCACGGTGAGGTTCTCCTGCCAGCGGGCGAGCACGCCGGTGGGCACCAGGGAGGGCATGGTGACCAGGCCGTTGGTGGCCCAGAAGAGGATCCCGACGGCGATGATCAGCGCCCCGGTGAGCAGGGTGGTGGTGTGCAGGCGCCGGCCCAGCACGGTCACCTCGCGGCCTCGCAGCAGGGCCCGGGAGCGGGGGCCGAGGCGGTGCCAGAGGGCGGCGAGTCCCAGCAGGGGCGCGACCCATGCCGGCGCCGTAGACGGCCAGCAGCACCGCGGCGGCCGCCACGCTCCCCTGCCCGACGGCGAGGCTGAGCACCGCGCCGAGGATCGGGCCGGCGCAGAATCCTGCGACGCCGCCGACGGCACCGAGCAGCAGGGTGCGCGGCAGTCCGCTGCCCCGGGCGGAGGCCTGCTGGGCACGGCCGATCCCGGGCAGGAACCGTCCCAGGTCGAGACCGACGCCGAGGCCGTGCAGCACGCCGAGCACGATCAGCAGCAGCGAGGTCACGATGATCAGCGCGCCGCGGTGGGTGACGAACAGGGTCCCCACCATGCCCGCGCCGACGCCGAGCGGGACGAGGGTCAGCACGAGGCCCAGGTAGAACACCGCGCCGTGGAGCAGCAGCCCAGCCCGGGTGGTGACGGAGGAGGCGAAGTAGCCGGGAAGCAGCAGCGCCCCGCAGGGGCTGAGCAGGGCGAGGGCGCCGCCGAGGAACGCCGCGAGGACGGAGATCTCCATGTCAGGGGCCCGCCTTCTCGAGGGCCTCGTCGATCTGCGCCACGAAGTGCGCGGTGGGCTGGGCGCCGACGCTGGGCGCCCCGCCGATGACGAACGAGGGGGTGGTGACGGCGCCGAGCTCGACGCCCTGCGCGGCGTGGTCCGCGATGGTGCGCGCGACCTCCTCGGAGCGGAGGTCCTCGGTGAACTGCCCGATGTCCAGGCCCAGCTCCTCCGCGAGATCGATCAGGGCCTGCTCGTCGAGCTGGGCGGTGGAGCGGATCTCGCCGTCCTCGAACAGGGCCTGCTGGTAGTCGCTGTGCCGGCCCTGCATGGCGGCGGCGAGGGAGGCGCGGGCGGCGCGCACCGAGTCTTCGCCGTAGACGTTCACGTCCCGCCATTCGATCCGCAGCTCGCCGCGGTCGACGTACTCGCGCAGCTCCGGAAGGGTCTCGTGTGTCCAGCGGGCGCAGTAGGGGCACTGGTAGTCGGTGAAGACGACCATCGCCACGGGCGCGTCGACCGGCCCTTCGGCCAGCGGGTCCGCGGCGTCGCGGGTCTCTGCGTTGCTGAGATCGGGCAGCGCCACCTCGGAGGGGTGCGGCAGGGCCTGCTCCTGGGCGATGGACTCGGCGGGCATTCCCCCGCTCTGCTCCTCCCCGGGCCGGGTCCACAGGACGGCGCCGATGAGCAGTGCCGTCACGGCGAGGATCGCGGCCGGGACCAGGAAACGTCGCCGCGCAGGCAGCTGCTGCCTCGCACCCGGCTCGGGTGACTGCGCTGCGGTCATCTCGCCCCCACTCCTCCGGTTCTGCAGGTCACTGTGCCAGATCCGTACGGCGTCGGCTCTCAGCTGCCGAGTTCGACGAGCAGCACGCCGGCCGCGATCATCCCCATCCCGGCGAGCATCAGCGGGGTCAGCGCCTCCTGGAAGAGCACGCGGGAGAGCAGGGCGGTCAGGACGATCCCGGCGGCGGCCCACACCCCGTAGGCCACGCCGAGCGGCATCCCGGTCTGCAGCGCGCCGGAGAGCAGCGCGAAGGCGATGACGTAGCCGATGATCACCGGGACGTACCAGGCCCGCCGTCCCCCTGCGGCGACCCGCAGGGAGAGGGTGGAGGCGACCTCGGAGACCACCGCTCCGCACAGCAGCAGCCAGCTCATGCGGCGGCCTCACCAGCACGCCGAGCCCGCTGGGCGCCCAGTTCCACGAGCGCCACGCCCGCGGCGATCATCACGATGCCGCTGGCCTTCAGCACCGTGAATGCCTCCCCGAACAGCAGCGCGGAGAGGATCGCGGTGAGCACCACGCCGCAGGCGGACCAGATCCCGTACGCCACGCCGAGCGCCATCCCGCGACGGAGCACCAGCGCGAGCAGCCCGAAGGAGGCGGCGTACCCGATCACGACCACGGCGTAGAGGGCGGGGTGGTCGAGGGCGCCGCGCAGGGAGAGGGTGGCGACGACCTCGGTGAGGATCGCGCCGAAGAGCAGCAGCCAGGGGCTCATGCCGCACCGTCCAGCAGCTCTGCGGCCAGGCCGCGGAGGGTCACAGCTTCCGCGGCGGAGGTCACGAGCAGGCCGCTGGCACGGTCGAACCAGAGCCCGTCGGCCATCAGGCGCACGGCGAGCAGCCGTCGGCGGCGGTCCGCAGTGGTTCCCGCGGGAACGTGGAGCCAGCGATCGACCTGCTCCTGCCAGCGCTCGGTGAGCGCGACGCGCAGCTTCGGGTCCGCGAAGATCACCAGGTCAGCGGGAGTGAGCAGCGCCTGGCCGGCCCAGTCGAAGTAGGCCAGGAACCGCTGGGTGGCGGTGGCATCGGCGAACACGGCATCGGCGGTGGCGGTCATGGCCTGCGCCATTCCCTGCTCGTAGCGGGCGGTGATGCGGTCCAGGACCGCGGTGAGCAGCTGCTCCTTGGTGGCGAAGTGGTACATCAGGCCGGGCTTGCTGACCTCTGCGGCGCGGGCGGCGGAGTCCAGGGTCAGAGTGCCGCCGGCGCCGAGGTGCGCTTCGGCGGCGTCGAGCATCGCCTCGCGGGCCGAGGGGCGGTGCGCAGGGCGTGCAGGGGCGTGCTGCGTGTCGGATGCCAAGGGTCCCTCCTTCTCACGACGTCGACCAAGATACTTTACCAACCGACTGGTGAAGTAACTGTCCGGTCGAGCGTTCCGTGAATCCGCAGAGCTCGCAGGCTGGCACTGAGACCCTCCGTACCGACGCCTATCCGCGCGTCGGCGCCCAGCGGGCGATCTGGGCGGCGAGGTGCCCGGCGCCGTAGCCGTTGTCGATGTTGACCACGCCGATGCCGGGCGCGCAGGCCGAGAGCATGGTGAGCGCTGCGGTGACGCCTCCGCTGGCGACGCCGTAGCCGACGGAGGTGGGCAGGGCGACCACGGGGGCGCTGATCTGCCCGGCGACCACGGTGGGCAGCGCCCCGTCCATGCCGGCGGCGACCACCACGCAGGCGGCCTCCCGCAGCTCGGGCAGGCGGGACTGCAGGCGGTGCAGGCCCGCGATACCGATGTCGGCGATCAGCCGGGTGGGGCGGCCGAGGTAGCGGGCGGTGAGCTCGGCCTCACGGGCCACGGGCAGGTCGCTGGTGCCGGCGGAGGCCACGATGACCAGTCCGCCGGTCGGCTCCGGCGGCGCGGCGGGCCAGGCGAGCAGCCGCGCGCCTGCGTCATGGAACGCACCCGGCAGCGCCGCGAGCACCGCCTCGGCGCGGTCGGCGTCAGCGCGGGTGAAGAGCACCGGGCCGAGCCCTTCATGCCCCTCGGCCTCCAGGCGGGCGTACTCCGCGGCGATCGCGGCGACCTGCTCGACGCTCTTGGCGTCGCACAGCACCGCCTCGGGCGCCCCGCGGCGCAGGGCGCGATCCAGGTCGAGATCGAGGAATCCGTCGATCTTCCCGTCCGCCGGTCCTTCAGCCACGGTCGCCCTGGCCGAGGATCTGGAGCGAGAACAGGCCGGAGCGGATGCCGTCGAGGTCGATCGTGACGTGCGCGAAGCCGGTCTCCTTGCCGGCGGCGACGAGCGCCGCCCGGATCTCCGGCTCCATGGCGCGCGCGAGCTCCTCGGTGGGCAGCTCGATGCGGCCGACGGCCCCGTGGTGGCGCACCCGACAGTCGCTGAAGCCCTGCTCGTAGACGGCATCCTCGAGGTCGTCGATCTGGCGGAGCTTCAGGGGGTGACGGGCTCGCCGAAGGGGACGCGCGAGGCGAGGCAGGGGGCGGCGGGCTTGTCCGCGACCGGGAGCGAGAGCTGGCGCGCGACCTCGCGCACCTGGGACTTCGTCATGCCGACGGCGGACATCGGGCGCAGCACGCGCGGTGGCGCTTCGCGGCGCCGGCGCCGGGACGGTCGTGCCGGGTGGCGTCGTCGGCGTTCTCTCCGTAGGCGACGGCGTCCAGTCTCTGGGCGCCGACCACGTCGTCACCGATGCGGGTGAACAGCTCGTCCTTGCAATGGAAGCATCGGGAGCCGTCGTTCTTCTGGTACTCGGGGTTCTCGCCCTCATGGGTGAACACCTCGACCACCGGGGCCCCGATCACCTCGGCGACCTGGTGGGCCAGGCGCCGCTCGCGGCGGGCGAGGGATGGGGAGACGCCCAGCAGGGCGACGACGCTCTGCGCGCCGAGCGCGCGCACGGCGAGGGCGAGCAGGGTCGCCGAGTCGACGCCGCCGGAGTAGGCGACGCCCAGGCGCCCCACGCCCGCGAACTCGGCGGAGACGGCGTCGGCGATCTCGAGCGCCTCCCCGCCCAGGCGCTCCGGGGTCATCGCGGTGACCTCAAAGCCGGGATGGCCCGGCGAGAACAGGGAGGCGGGCCGACGGGGCCTGGCCGAGGGTGAGCGGGACCGGACGCTGGGACGTGCTGGTCACGCGCTCTGCTCCGTCGCGCCGTCACGCTCGGAGGCGAGGCGGAACAGCACCTCACCGGCATGATCGATCACCAGGGTGTCGGGGTCGTTGCGCAGCGCCTCGATGTCGAGGGAGGCGGGATCCATATGGAGGACGTTGTAGACCTCGCACTCCTCCTTCGAGATCGACGTGGCGAAGTAGCGGTTCACCCGCTGCTTCTCCTCCCCCGTCTCGGGGTCGTAGGTGCCGAGCCCCGTGACGTGGGTGGAGTGGGCGAGCTCGCCCCAGGGGTGGTCCTTGAACCGGTCCCACTGCTTCGTGAAGTACTCGATGTTGTGATAGCCGATCTCGCGGATGCCGGGGTGCATCGCGGCGACCTCGGTGATGTGCGGGGCGTAGATGATCACGTCACCCCCGTCGGCGCAGACGGGCTCGGACTTGTAGAAGCCCTTCGCCCCGGTCCACATGTCGTCGTACATCTCCGGCACCAGCGCGACGATCCGCTTGTAGGGCTTGTCCACGTAGGTGATGTGGGTCTGTGCGGAGATCTTCGCCATCGCGGCCCAGGCTGCCTGCGGGTCGCCGAACGCGATCGCGTTGAGCTCCTGGCCGCCCGAGAGGACATCCATGGTGAACGCGAACTTGGCGGCGTCGATGAGCTCGCTGGCAGCGTCGATCAGCTGGCGCACCGGGGTGATGCCGAGGGTGCCGATGATGCGGCTGGCGGTGATCAGTGCACCCACCCAGTGGGAGATGTCGATGACGTCATGCACCGAGCAGCCGGGGAAGAAGTACTTGTTGCCGCCGGAGAAGCCGACGACTTCGTGCGGGAACACCGGGCCGACGATGAGGTTCACGTCGGCCTCGGCGACGAGCTTGTTGATCTTCACGCGCATAGGGATGTCAGTGAGGAGGCCCCCGGTGAGCTCGCCGATCCGCTCGGCGGGGATCTCCCCGAGATCCGCGATCTGGGTGGGGTCGTCCCAGGCGTGGTTGAGGACGGTCCACTCGGGGTAGGTGGCCTTCGCGCCACGCTCGGTGGCGCCGAGCAGCGTGTCGATCGCCTCCTCGCTCATCGCGGCGTGGGTGCCCAGCGCGATCAGCACGGTGACAGAGGAGGCGCGACCAGCGAGCGCGTCGTGGATCGCGGGCAGCACCTTGGGCAGGGGGACGGAGCGGGTGCCGTCGGGGATGATCAGGCACACGGACTTGCCGTCGTAGTCGGTGGCGGCGAGGTTCTCGGCGACGAAGCCGCGGATCTGCTCATCGGTGAGCATGCCCTCGGGGCCGCCCAGGAGCGCGGCGCGTTCGGCCAGGCCCTCGGGGATCGGCGCGATCGTCGGACCCGAACTCTGCTGCGATGTCTGGCTCATCGCTCCACTATGCGCCGTCTGACCTGGGACCGACAAGGACGGCCCGGCTGTTGCCATCGCGGCGGGGCGCGAGCCGGCAGCCCCCGCCTCAGCGCGCGCAGTCGATGCAGGTGGTCGCCTCGGGCCGGGCGGCGAGCCGGGCCGGGGCGATCGGGCCGCCGCAGCTCTCGCAGCGCCCGTCGGTGCCCTCGGCGAGACGCTGCGCCGCCTCATCGATCCCGGTGAGCGCCTCGCTGCGGGCCAGGCGCAGACCTTCGAGGCGCGACCACTGCGCGGAGAGCGGCACCCCGTCGGGGTCGTGCTCGTCGTCATCTGCCACACCCTCGCGGGTGCGGCGCAGCGCGGCGAGCTCCTGCTCGACCTCGCGCAGCTGGGCGAGCACCTCGCGCCGCCTGGCGGCGAGCTGCTCAGCGCGGTCTCGGGGAACGTTCATGGCCCCATCGTGCACCCGGCCGCCGCCGGATGTGCGCCGGGGCCTGTTCTCGTGCGCGTCACCGACGAGGCGCTGGTCACCGACGGTCCCTGAACCGGGCGACCGCGGCGGCGATGGCGTCGGACTGCGAGGGGTCCCGGGCGGAGCTCGCCCCGGCGGCGGCGTCGGCCGCGAACGGAGTCGGACACTCAGGCGAGGCTGAGGAACAGCTTCTCGAGCTTCTTGCGGTCCAGGTCGCCGTTCGGCGAGGTCAGGCACTGCTCCATGCCGCTGGCGATGATGGCGAACCCGGCGCGATCCACGGCCTTGGAGACGGCGGAGAGCTGGGTGACCACGTCCTTGCAGTCCCGTCCCTCCTCGAGCATGCGAGTGACGGCGGCGAGCTGCCCCTGGGCGCGCTTGAGGCGGTGGATGACGGGGGTCATGTCCTCGGGGTTCAGTTCCATCGGATCCTCCTGGGGCGGACGGGATGAGGCCGACGATATACCCCCTAGGGCATGTTGCATACCCCCTCGGGTATATGGCACAGTCATGCCCCGGGGAGAGGATCGACTCGGACCCGCCACCGAGGCCGCACCAGCTCAGGAGAAACCATGCTTCTCGAACGCATCTATGACGAGGATCTGGCGCAGGCCAGCTACCTCATCGGCTGTCAGGCCCGCGGGGAGGCGCTGGTGGTGGATCCGCGCCGCGACATCCAGGTGTACCTGGACCTCGCCGCCCACCACGGCATGCGCATCACGGCCGTCACCGAGACCCATATCCACGCGGACTTCCTCTCCGGCACCCGGGAGCTCGCCGCCGCCACCGGCGCCACCGCCTACGTCTCGGGCGAGGGCGGCGAGGAGTGGCAGTACGGCTTCGAGGCCGAGCGCCTGCTCGACGGGGACACCATCGCCCTCGGCAACGTCACGATCACCGCCCGCCACACCCCGGGCCACACGCCTGAGCACCTCTCCTACCTGGTCACCGACGGTGCGGTCACCGATGAGCCGGGTTACTACCTCACCGGCGACTTCGTGTTCTCGGGCGATCTGGGCCGCCCGGACCTGCTGGACGAGGCCGTGGGCATGGAGGACACCCGCTTCGCCGGGGCCAAGCAGCTGTTCGCCTCACTGAAGAACGCCTTCCTCACCGTGCCGGACCACGTGCAGGTCTTCCCCGGCCACGGCGCAGGCTCCGCCTGCGGCAAGGCGCTGGGCGCCCTGCCCTCGACCACCGTGGGCTACGAGCGCCGCTTCGCCTGGTGGGCTCCCTATCTCGCCGCCGACGACGAGCAGGGATTCCTCGACGAGCTGCTCGACGGCCAGCCCGACGCCCACGCCTACTTCGCCCGCATGAAGCGCCAGAACACCCTCGGTCCCGCCCTGCTCGGCGAGCGCACCGCGCCGCGCGAGGTGAGCGCCGAGGAGCTGACGCGCGGCCTCGAGGACGGCTCCCTCGCCCTGGTGGACACCCGCCCCGTGGCCGAGGTGCATGCCGGGACCGTGCCGGGCGCGCTGAGCATCCCCTCGCTCGGGAAGGCCGCGACCCACATCGGCTGGGCCTTCGATCCGGAGTCCGACGACGCCGAGCTGGTGGTCCTGGCCGACAGCGCCGAGCTGGCGCGCGAGTACGCCGACCACTTCGTGCGCGTGGGCGTGGACTCCCTGACCGGCCGGATCGACACGCTCGCGGGCCTGCCCAGCGCCGTGCCGCAGGTGGTCTCCCCTGCGGAGATCGAGGCGCTGCGCGGCGAGGAGGGCACGGCCCTGCTGCTGGATGTGCGCAATCGCAGCGAGCACTCCGCCGGCACGATCCCGGGCGCCGAGCAGCTCTCGGCCGGCAAGGTGCTCTTCCACCGCGACCAGCTCCCCTCCCCGAGGCGGGGCGCCTGGTCACCTTCTGCCAGTCCGGGCTGCGCAACTCCGTGGCCGTCTCGGCGCTGCGCCGCGCCGGCCACGATGTGGTCGAGGTCGAGGGCAGCTACGCCGGCTGGGCCCGCTGGGCCGCCGAGAACCAGTCCGCCACCACCCCTGACACCCCCGAGAGGACACCACCATGTGCCGAGCAGTCACCTGCAGGACGTGCGGCAAGACCACCTGGGCCGGCTGTGGCCAGCACGTCGACTCGGTCATTAGCGACGTCGCGCCGACGGAGCGCTGCGAGGGCCACGAGAAGGCTCCCGTCACGGGCTTCCTCTCGCGCCTGTTCGGTCGCTGAGCGGCACCGGATGTCCGGCTGGGGGCCGCCCACTCCCGCAAGATCGCCCGCGGCCTGCAGCGGCTCGGCTCCCCGCCCGAGATGATCGAGCACCGCACCGAGCACGTCGAGGCCGACGCGGTCCATGAGCCGCTCGCGGTGCGCCGGGCGTGCCAGCCTGGACGAGAGGTGGGAGTGGTCGAACGCACGTCCCGATCCGGCCCCCACGGACGTACCGTGTCGGAGGCACAAGAGGTGCCTTCTCGCGATCCCCGGAGCCTCCTCACGATGAGCTTGACCACCCAGCCCGCCCCCGCGACCGCCCCGCGCCGTCCCGGTCTGAAGGCGCGGCACATCCACTTCATCGCGCTGGGCTCCGCGATCGGCACCGGTCTGTTCTACGGCTCGGCGGGCGCGATCCAGGCGGCAGGGCCGTCCGTGCTGCTGGTGTATCTGCTGGGCGGCGCGGTCGTGTACTTCATGCTGCGCGCGCTCGGCGAGATGGCGGTGCGGCTGCCGATCTCCGGCTCCTTCGCCGAGTACACGCGCCTCTTCCTGGGCCCCTGGGCCGGGTACATCACCGGTTGGATGTTCGCCTTCGAGATGCTGATCGTGTGCCTGGCCGATCTCACCGCGATCGCGATCTATATGCGCTTCTGGTTCCCGGACACGGCGCAGTGGGTGTGGGTGGCGGTGACGCTGCTGATCGTGGGCGCGGCGAACCTCGCGAGCGTGCGCTGGTTCGGGGAGCTCGAGTTCGTGTTCACGATCGTGAAGGTCGCCGCGGTGGTCGCGATGATCGCCGGCGGCGCGGCGATCCTGGTGCTCGGGCTGGGCGCGCAGAGCGGCGGGGGCCGCTCGCGAACCTCACGGCCGACGGAGGCTTCTTCCCGCACGGCCCGGGCGGGATGATCAGCGCGTTCATCCTGGTGCTGTTCGCCTTCGGCGGCACCGAGATCATCGGCGTGGCCGGCACCGAGGCGGAGGATCCCGGCACCGCGATCCCCAAGGCGGTGAACACGGTCCCGGTGCGGATCCTGCTGTTCTACGTGCTCGCGATCGGCGTGATCCTGCTGATCACCCCGTGGCGGCTGATCACCGGTGAGCAGTCCCCGTTCGTGCAGATCTTCGACACCCTCGGCGTGAACTGGGCGGCGGCGCTGCTGAACATCGTGGTGATCACCGCGGCGCTCTCCGCCATCAACGCCGACCTCTTCGGCGCGGGCCGCGTCGTCGCGGGCATGGCCCGGCAGCGCCTGGCCCCCGCAGCGCTGTCCCGCACCGTGAAGGGCGTCCCGGTGCTCACCACGCTGGCGATGCTCGCGGTGCTGGTGGTGGGCGTGGCGCTGAACGCGCTGCTGCCCGACGAGGTGTTCACGATCGTCGCCTCGCTGGCGACCTTCGCGACGATCTTCGTGTGGCTGATGATCCTGCTGGCCCAGGTCTCCTCCCGCCGCGGGATGAGCCGGCAGGAGCGGGACGCACTGCAGTTCCCGGTCCCCTTCTGGCCCTACGGTCAGCTGTTCGCGATCGCATTCATCCTGTTCACCTTCGCGATCATGATCTGGCAACCGGAGTACCACACGGCCCTGCTGGTGGGCGGGGGCTTCCTCGGCCTGATGTCGTTGCTGTACCTCGTTCTCGTGCACGGGCCTGCCGCGCGCCGTTCGTGACCGGAGAGCTCGTCCTCGTCCACAGGACGAAGGCCCCGCGCACGCGAGACCGGGCGAAGATAGGGTCTTCCCGTCCCGTCATCGCGCCCTGAGGAGTACCCGTGCGCCCCGCTCCCGCCCTCCCCGGCGACGCCTGCTCGTAGGCCTCGCCCTGACCTCGCTGGCGGTCGCCGGCTGCAGCACGGATTCCACGCCCGAGCAGCCCGGGGAGGACCTGCTCACCGCCCACGGCCTCGAGGACCGAGACGCCCGCACACTCATCGAGGAGCTGGAGGCCCTGCCGCTCGCAGACCGCCCCACGGACCTGATGGCCGCGGTGCTTCCGGACCGGCTGGACCTCAGCGATGCCAGCGGACGACAGACCTCGCTCTCACTGAGTGACGAGGATTTCTACGTGTCGATCGCGCCGTTCGTCGGCACCACCCACGACTGCTTCCACCACAGCCTCACCACCTGCGTGGGCGAGCTTCAGGAGCAGGAGCTCGAAGTCCGCGTCGTGGCGGCCGACGGAACGGTGCTGGTGGACGAGATGCGCACCACCGCTCCCAACGGCTTCCTCGGCCTGTGGCTGCCTCGCGACCAGGAACTCGCACTGACCCTCACCCAGGACGGCGCGAGCGCCTCGACGCCGGTGGCCACCACCGCGGACTCCCCCACCTGCCTCACCACGATGCAGCTGACCGACTGAGCGCCAGGAACGGCCCCGTCCGACCGGGCGCGCCGATCGATCTCGCGCAGACCGACGGCGCCGGCACCCCTCACCGCTTCGCCGCACCCCGCAGCCGCTCGGCGCTCGCCTCCGGCCGCAGGTCGAGCCGCCGCAGCAGCTGCGCATTGAGGGCCACCACGATCGTGGACAGCGACATCAGCACCGCGCCCACGCTCATCGGCATGACGAACCCGATCGGAGCGAGCACCCCGGCGGCGAGCGGCACCGCGAGCAGGTTGTACCCGGCGGCCCACCAGAGGTTCTGGCGCATCTTCCGGTAGGCGGCGCGGGAGAGCTCGAGCACGGAGAGGACGGAGCGCGGGTCGGAGGAGGCGAGCACCACCCCGGCGGAGCCGATCGCGACGTCGGTGCCGGCGCCGATCGCGAGGCCGACGTCGGCCCGCGCGAGCGCCGGCGCGTCGTTGACTCCGTCGCCGACCATCGCGACCCGCTTCCCCTCCTCCTGCAGCTGGGCGACCTTCGAGGCCTTGTCCTCGGGACGCACCCCGGCGAAGACCCGGTCGATGCCGAGCTCGGCGGCGACCGTCTCGGCCACCGGTCGGGCGTCTCCGGTGATCATCACGACCTCCATGCCCTGGGCGTGCAGGGCCTCGACCGCGTCCCGGGACTCGGGCCGGATCTCGTCGACCACGCGCAGCGCCCCGATCAGCTCACCGCCTGCGAGGACGTGGAGCACGGTCGCACCCTGCTCGCTCCAGGCTTCCGTGGCCGGGAGCGGGTCCATCTCGTGCTGGGTGAGCAGGTACGGGCCGCCCACCTCCACGACGGTTCCGTCCACGCTCGCGCGCACCCCCACTGCGGGCGAGGAGCTGAAATCGTCCCCTGCACGATGGGCCAGCTCCCGCTCCTCCGCAGCCCGCACGATCGCCCGTGCCAGCGGGTGCTCGCTCGGCGCCTCGGCGCTGGCCGCGAGGGCGAGCACCTCGTCCTCGGTGCGTGGGCCGACGGTCTCGATTCCGGTCACCGCAGGCTCGCCCCTGGTGAGCGTGCCGGTCTTGTCGAACAGGACGGCCTCCACGGTGCGCATCTGCTCGAGCGCCAGCCGGTCGGTGACCAGCACCCCACCGCGAGCGGCGCGCTCGGTGGCGATCGAGACCACCAGCGGGATGGCGAGACCGAGAGCGTGGGGGCAGGCGATGACCAGCACGGTGATCACACGGATCACGGCCTGGTCGGGGCTGCCCACGAGCAGCCAGACGACGGCGGTGAGGAGGGCGGCGCCGAGCGCGAACCAGAACAGCCATCCGGCGGCGGTGTCCGCGAGGCGCTGGGCGCGGGAGGAGGAGCCCTGCGCCTCGGAGACGAGGCGGCGGATCCCGGCGAGCGCGGTGTCCTCTCCGGTCGCTGTGATCTCCAGGCGCAGGCCCGAGTCGGTGGCGACGGTTCCGGCGACCACCTGGTCGCCGATCTCGCGGCGCACGGTGGTGGACTCTCCGGTGATCATCGACTCGTCCATCGCGGCGGCGCCGTCGAGGATCTTCCCGTCGGCCGGGACCGAGGCGCCGGGGCGCACCAGCACCACATCGCCCGTGACGAGGTCCGACGGGGAGACGGTCACCGTGGAGCCGCCCTCGACCTTCTCCGCCTCATCGGGCAGCAGGGCGGCGAGCGAGTCCAGGGCCGAGCTGGTCTGTGCGAGGGAGCGCATCTCGATCCAGTGGCCAAGCAGCATGATCACGATCAGCAGCGCGAGCTCCCACCAGAAGTCCAGCTGCGGATCCAGCAGGCCCAGGGTGGCTCCCCAGGAGGCGAGGAATGCGACGGTGATCGCGAGGCCGATCAGCAGCATCATCCCCGGCGCACGGGAGCGGATCTCCGAGACGGCGCCGGCGAGGAAGGGCCTGCCTCCCCATAGGTACATGACGGTGCCCAGCAGCGGGGACACCCAGGGGAGCCAGCCGGTCTCGGGCAGGCGGTAGCCGAGCAGCTCCGCGACCATGGCGCTCGCGGCGACCACCGGGATGGCCAGCACGAGCATGATCCAGAACAGCGAACGGAACTGCGCGACGTGGTCACCGTGGCCGGCGTGACCCTCGTGCCCGCCGTGACCCTCGTGCCCGCCGTGACCCTCGTGCGCAGGGGTGTCGGAGTCGTGGTGCATCGACGTCTCTCCTCTCGGACGACTCCCTCCACCGTATACCCCATGGGGGTATTCCGCCAGACTGGTATGACACGCACCATCACGGCACCGGCACGGGCACCGCGGACCTGATCGGCGGAGCGCGAGCCCCGCCGATCTCTTCCCCCGTCGGACCCCGGGTCTACTCTCGGCCCTGAGCGCACGGCACACCGCCGGCGCCGACGTCGAGGAGGACGCCATGCCCGCAGGACTCCACCCCTATCTCAACTTCGACGGCAACGCCCGTGAGGCGTTCGAGTTCTACGGCCGCTGCCTCGGGGCGATGCCGCAGTTCTCGACCTTCGGCGAGTTCCAGGCCGTCCCCGAGGGACATCCCGCCTCGGATCTGATCATGCACGGCTCCCTCGAGGTCTCCGATCTGATCAAGCTCTACGTCTCCGACGTCATCGAGGGCATGGCCGCCTACTCCCAGGGCACCAACGTCACGCTCTCGCTGATGGGCGATGACGAGACCTTCCTGCGCGGCGCCTTCGAGAAGCTCTCCGAGGGCGGCAGCATCACGATGCCGCTCGAGAAGCAGATGTGGGGCGACATCTACGGCTCGTTCACCGATCGCTTCGGGATCGTGTGGCAGGTGAACATCTCGTCCCCCGAGACGGCGTGAGAGGCAGGAGTATCCTGCCTCGGGGCCACAGCACGGCGGCCCCGACGTCTCTTGCTAAGGAATCTTCACCATGACCTCTCCCCGCGTGACCGTCCAGCAGGCCTGGGATGCCCTCGTCCGGGGCAACGAACGGTTCATGGCCGGGGAGCTGCGACACCCCCAGCAGAACGCGGCCCGCCGCAGCGAGCTGCGCGGCAGCCAGGCCCCGAACGCGGCGTTCCTGGGCTGCTCGGACTCGCGCGTGGCAGCGGAGATCCTCTTCGACTGCGGCCTGGGTGACCTGTTCGTGGTGCGCAACATCGGCCAGATCGCGAACGACAACACCACCGCGACGATGGAGTTCGCCGTCGCCGAGCTCGGCGTCGCCGTGATCGTGGTGCTCGCGCACGGCTCGTGCGGAGCGGTCAAAGCGGCGATCGATCAGACCACCGCCTCCCCCTCCGAGGTGACCCCCGCGATCCGCAAGGAGCTCGAGGCGATCCAGCCCTCCGTCCAGCAGGAGTGGTTCGCCTCCCAGCAGGTCAGCCCCTACGTGGACCCGTCCCTGATCGATGTGGACGCGGTGGGGCGCCGCCACCTCGACGAGACCATCAACGCGCTCATGCGGCAGTCGAAGGTCATCTCCGACGCGGTCGCCGCGGGCGATCTCGCGATCGTGGGCTGCCAGTACCAGCTCGAGGAGGGCCGGGTCTCCCCGATCTCCTGGGTGGGCAAGGTCGAGATCGCGGCCTGACCGCGCGCCGGGTGGAGTCAGCCGAGGGCGGTGCGCACGATGCCGTGCAGCTCCTCGAGCCGGCCCCACTCGTCGTCGTCGCTGCCGGCGTAGACCAGGGAGAGCCGGCCGCTGTACCCGGCCTGCGCGAGCGCGGCGAGGCTGCGGGAGATGTCCTCCGCATCGAGCACGCCGGGCGAGGATTCGCGCACCTTGACCTGTGAGCATTCGGCGCCGCCCGCGACCGCGGCGATCTGCGCGTACTTGTCCGGCCCGTCCCAGTTGCCGGTGTCGATCAGCAGCCCCACCTCCCCCTCGAGGCGCTCGAGCAGCGCGCGGGTGGTCTCGGCGCCCACGAGCAGCGCCTTCCAGTTCTCGGTGAGCACCCGGAGGTCGGTGTGGTCCGCGGCCAGGGCGCGCAGGCGCTGCGCGCTGAGGGCGAGGGTCTCGGGCGTCGGCGGCTGATCACCGGCGGGCACGCGGGCCCGGCGCGCGCCGAGCTGCTCGGCGATCTCGAGCCATCCGGACAGCCAGCGCTGCTGCTGCGCGCCGTGCTCGGGGTGGGTCACGTCCCCGTCGTCGACGAGGAAGCACTCGAGATCCACCTGCGCGCTGGCGAAGGCATCCTGCAGCTCGGCGAGGTAGGCGGAGTCGGTGCGCGGGAGGTAGAAGTGGCACAGCTGGGCGCTGGTGAAGCCGTGGGCGGCGAGCTGCGCGGGCAGCTCGAGCAGGTCCAGACCGTCCTCGGCGGGGTTCTCGGTGAGGCCGCCCGACGGCGCGGAGCCGGGCGCGACGTAGCGGCCCATGGTGCGGAACAGGGACCAGGTGTGGACGGCCTTGGTGGGATCGAGCGAGGGGGTCATGGCTCTCCTGCCGTCGGCGACCTCGCAGCTCAGAGGCTGAAATGTGTCGCCAGGTCGTCGGTGGTGGGGTTCGCGCCGGAGGCCGGGGGGACCACGTCGGCGGTGGTCACGCGGGTGCTGCGGTCACCGTCGGGGTGGGCCTCGAGGCGCACATAGGCGGTGCGCACGTCGGCCTGTGCGAGGTAGGTGCGGGTCACGGTCTCGAGCACCGTCAGCAGCGACTGCTCGATCTGCTCGCGCTCCTCGCCCGCGAGCACCAGCACCCCGCTGAGGGTGGTGCCGGCGGTGGAGCTGTCCTGGAACTGGACCGCTCCGTCGAGGTGCTCGGGGAGCTCCTGGACCGCGGCGCGCAGCGCGTCCTGGACAGCGTCCACGTCGCTGCGCCCGCCCACGCCGCAGGCGGCGAGCAGGCTGGCGATGATCCCCACGAGCGCTCCTCTGCGGCCGATGTCCCTGCCTGTCATCGGGCCATTGTGTCGCACCGGGGTCACTCGTGGTCGCGGTGCACGCCCGAGATGTAGTGCTGGACGCTGTCCGGATCGCCCTCCAGGAAGGGCTGCAGGCTCGGGTCCTGGGAGTACGCGTACAGCGGCGAGGCCGGGTCCTGCAGCTGGGCGGCGACCGACTCCTGGTACTCCGCGCCGCTGTGGTTGGTGCCGACGTCGAAGGGGTGCGCGCCGGGGCTGTCGAGGGTGATGGTGGTGGCGTGCTCGGGCCCGCCGCCGCCCGGCCCGAGGGGCGGCGCCGCCCAGGTCGATCTTCGGCACCACGTCCGCGCCGTGCTGGAGGTTCAGCTGGTTCACGGAGCTGGGCACGGCGTAGTTGTCCACCGGGGAGCCGTAGGTCATCACGTTGGTGAGGTTGTACTGCGCGGCGAACTCCGGGTTCGCGGCGAGGCTCGCGGCGATCATGCCGCCCTGGGAGTGACCGTTGAGCATCAGCGGGGTGCCGGGCGGGATGCCGTGGTCCGCATAGAGCTGCGCGATCGCGTCGGCCGTGGCCTCGGAGCCGGCGGACCAGCCGTTCGGGCCGGCCTGCAGGGCGTTGCCGGTGAGGTCCATCGGGTTGTCCCCGGCACCGGGGCCCCACAGCTCGGTGCCCGGGATGTTCACGATCACGCCGGTGGGCGGGTTGCCGACCACGCTCATCGAGACCTCGCCGGTCTGCTTGTCGCCGTAGGTCTGGTTGGTGTTGGCGATGATCTGCGCGAGGTCGCTTGGCGCCACCAGGCCGGATTGCTCGGGGGTGACGGCCGGGGCGCATCGGCGTAGCCGGTGCCGTCGTCGGCCCATCTCAGGTCGTGGCCGGTGAGCAGCTCGATCACGTCCCCGGTGCCGCGGACCAGGCCGGTCAGCCCGCCCACCAGAAGCTCGGTCACGCGCGGCCACTCGAGATCGCGGATCGCATCGATCGCGGTGCCGAGGAAGTCCCGGCCGTCCTGGATCCGGTCCCCCAGCCAGTCCATGCCGTCGGAGAAGCGGTCCCCGAGCCAGTCGACGCCGCCGCGGATCCCGTCGACGATGCCCCCGCCGGTCTCGCTCAGCCAGTCCATGGCCTGGCCGAACCAGCCCTCGTCCTCGACGGAGGAGGCCTGCTCCTGCTCCTCGGCGTGCCGCTGCAGCTCACGGGAGCGCTCGCCCAGGCCCGGGACCACGACCCCCTCCCCTGGCGGCGCACGGCGCCCCACTGCTCACGGAAGGCGTCGGCGTCCGGGCCGATCCATTCGACGCCGCTCACGCTCGAGTGCAGCCCGTCCATCACGCCCTCGAGTCGCTGCGCGGCCCGCTCTAGCGCCTCGGACTCGCTGAGCACCTGGTCGGTGTCCATGCCCTGGAACATCAGGCGGCCCTTCCCGTGGTGACGGCGGTGACGTGGTTGATCGCGGCGATGACCTTGGCGCGCATCGCGGAGGTGAGGGAGCCGGGCTCGAGGGCGCGGGCCTCGGCGCCGTCCTCACCGGGCACCAGCACGGCGAGCTGCTCGCCCTGCTCGCCGAAGGCGTACCAGGAGCCGCCGCTGACCACGGTCTCCTCCGGGGTGGGGGCGGCGGTCACGAGCATCTGCACCTCGGCGAGCGCGGGCGCGTCGGGCAGCTGCTCCGGGGCAGGCGCGAGATCGGAGTCGGTGAAGGCGGGGCGCTGCGGCAGCACCTTCTCGAAGACGGCGCTGAGGTGCTCGATCGTGGACAGTCCCAGCAGCACTGCGTCGGCGCGGCGTCCCAGGCGCATGGTCTCGGCGTCGGCGGTGACCTCGTGCATCTGGTCGATCAGGGCGACGACGCGGCCGGCGATCAGCAGGCGGGTGGTCCAGGCGCGGTCGCCGTCCACGCACACCAGCTCGATGCTGACGGGGAGCGCAGCGCGGTGTGCAGCAGCTGCAGCCAGTGGCGGTCGATGACCAGGCCGTCCTCGGTGCCGGGGGCGTCCACGAGGAGCCCCACCAGCTCGAGCTCGACGATCTGCTCCTCGGTGAGCTCGGCCTCGGGCTGCTCGTCCCGGGCGAGGGCGCGCACCCAGTGCCAGGACGCCTCGGAGATCCGCACCAGGCGGGAGTCGCCCGGGAGGGAGGTGATCCGTGGTCTCTGCTCGGCGGTCGTGTCGTCGGCTGTCATGCTCGGCCCCTCCGTGGATGTGCGGCTGAAGGCGCCGCGATGCGCCCTGGTCAGGAGCGTATGCCGGGGGCGGGGAGGGAGGAATGGGGAGTTCTCCCCATCAGGGTGCGGCGAGCACCGCCGGGCGCCATCCGCGGGCGGGAGCTGAGCACCGCGAGCTGCTCGGCCTCACGCAGCATGGGGACAGTCAGCTCGCGCTCCACCAGCTGCCCGGCCTCGAGCGCGAGGCGGCGGCCCACGCCGTCCAGGCACCCGTCATGCTGGGGCGGGGTGCACCAGGTGCCGTCGATCCGGGCGGCGAGGGTCGCGATGGTGGTCTCGACGGCGCGGCCGTGCTCGCCCAGCAGCACGACGTCCTCCGCGCCCGGGTGGCGCTCCCGCGCGGCGGTGAAGTGCCCGCGCACGCTGGTCTTGTGCCGGCTGAGCCCGGCGGGGAAGGCGGTGCGCACGGTGTCGAGGGCGAGCCGCACCGGCTCTGATGACGCGACGAGCGGCCGCGACGAGGTCTCGAGCGACCCGTCCGCTCGCAGCGCGAGCCGCATCAGCACAGGCTCCGCCCCCACGGCCGGCACCGCCTCTCTCGCCGCCGCCTCGACCTCCTCCCGGCCGACGGGGATCCCCAGCGCCGCGGCCGAGCCGAGCATCCGCTCCAGGTGCCGCTGAAGGTGCCGCGCCTGCCCGCCCTCGACGGCGAAGGTCTCCAGCAGCGCGAAGGGCTCCTGCGGCCCCGTCGGCAGCACCGCCGCTTTGACCAGCAGCTCCTCGTACTCGGCCGACGCCTCCGACGCCCAGGTGATCCCGCCGCCGGTGCCGTAGACCGCGTAGCCGTCGGCCTGATCGAGCACCACGGTGCGGATCGCGACGTTGAAGCGCGCCCGCGGCGCCTTGCCGGGCGCGAGATACCCGATCGCCCCGCAATAGGCGCCGCGCGGGGAGTCCTCGAGCTCGGCGAGCAGCGCCATGGTGGACAGCTTCGGGGCGCCGGTGATCGAGCCGCAGGGGAACAGCGCCTCGAGCACGTCGACGAGCCCCGTCCCGCCGCGCGCGCGGCCCTGGATCCGGGAGGTCAGCTGCCACACGGTGGGGTACTCCTCGGCGGCGAGCAGCTCGGTGACCTGCACGCTGCCCGCCTCACACACGCGGGCGAGGTCGTTGCGCAGCAGGTCCACGATCATCACGTTCTCGGCGCGGTCCTTCTCGCTGCCCAGCAGCGCCTCCCGCGCGGCGCGATCCTGCGCGGCGTCATGCCCGCGGGCGATGGTCCCCTTCATCGGCGCAGTGCGCAGCAGACCGTCCTCCCAGGTGAGGAACGTTTCGGGGCTCGCGCTGAGCACGGTGTGCCGGCCCAGATCGAGGTACGCGTGGTGCGCGCCGCGCTGACGGTGGGCGAGCGCGCCGTAGAGCCCGAAGGCATCGCCCTGGAAGCGGGTGCGCAGGCGGGTGGTGAGGTTCGCCTGATAGGTGTCTCCTCGCGCGATCGCCTCCCGCACCGCCTCCATCCTGTGCGCATGCTCCGCCGCGGACCAGTCCGGCACCCAGTCCCCGAGCGTGAACCCCTCCCCGGGGTCAGCGGGAGAGGCAGCTGCGCGGGGGCGTCAGCGATCCCGAACCACACCAGCGGCAGGCCCTCCTGCGGCTCGTGCACTCGGGCGTCGGGGTCGAGCCCGGCGGCGGCCTCGTAGGCGATCATCCCGAACGCCCAGGCACCGCCCACGACGGCCTCCTCGACCTCGGCGAGCGCTGCCCGCACCTGCTCGGGCCGCTCGGCGGTGATCACCCGGTGGGCCCGGTCGAACTGGAGGCTGCGCCCCGCCGGGACGTCATCGAAGCGCGCGAGGGGCGGGGTGGTCATGAGAGGCATCATGCCTGATCGGCCGCGCGGTCTAGCATCAGGGACATGGACTCCGCCTCGCATCCCTCGTCCCGTCCGGCCTACATCGACGCGACCGCCGGGATCGCCGGTGACATGCTGCTGGCCGCCCTCATCGATGCGGGCGCCGATCTCTCCGCGGTGCAGCGGGTGCTGGATGCGCTGATCCCGGACTCGGTGCGCTTCGTGCGCTCGTGGGTGGACCGCGGCGGGCAGCGGGCGGTGAAGGTCGAGGTGGAGGTGCTGGTCGAGGATCCGCCCCACCGCACCTGGGCCTCGATCCGCGAGATGCTCGAGCAGGCCCGCGGCCGCGAGGACGTCCCCGCCCGCACGCTCGACCTGGCGCTGGGGGTGTTCGGTCGTCTCGCCGAGGCGGAGGGCGCGACCCACGGGGTCCCGGCCGACGAGGTGCACTTCCACGAGGTGGGCGCGCTGGACTCCCTGGCCGATGTGATCGGCGCCTGCGAGGCCTGGCGCCAGCTGGGCATCACCGAGGCCACCGGCAGCGTGCTCGCCGTGGGCTCGGGCCGGATCCGTGCCGCGCACGGCGACATCCCCGTTCCCGTGCCCGCGGTGGCGCGCCTCGCGCTCGGCTGGCCGACGGTCGCCGGCGAGCTGCTCCCCGCCCGCGGCCACGGCCACAGTCACGGCCACGGGGAGGGGCACAGCCACTCCCACGACCACCTCCCCGCCCACGCCCAGGGCGGCCCCCACGAGCACGGCGGCAGGCGAGTCCCGGCCGGGGTCGCCCCCGGCATCGGCGAGCTCGCGACCCCCTACCGGCGTGGCCCTGTTGCGCGGTCTCGCCGCGACCGCGGGGCCGCAGCCGATGCTGGTCACCGAGGCGCTCGGCGTCGGCGCCGGCACCAAGGACACCCCGGGCCGCCCGAACGTGGTGCGGGTCCTCGTCGGCCGTGCGCAGGGGAACGATCTGCCCGCGGACGCGCACGCGACCCCCACCGCCGCCCTCCAGCTCGAGGCGAACGTCGACGATCTCGATCCGCGGCTGTGGCCGCGCGTCATCGAGGAGCTGCTGGAGACCGGGGCTCTGGACGCCTGGCTCGTGCCGATCTCGATGAAGCACGGCCGCCCCGCCGTCACGGTCCACGCCCTGGTCCGGGAGGGGTCGGAGGACGCGGCGGCGACCCTGCTCATGGACCGCACCGGCACCCTCGGCGTGCGGAGGCACCGCGTCGAGCGGGTCATCCGCACCCGCGAGTTCACCGAGGTCGAGGTGCGCGGTCATCGCATCGCCGTGAAGATCGCCCGCGATCAGGACGGCGCCGTGGTGCGCCGCGAGCCCGAGTTCCGCGACGTCGCCGCTGCGGCGCGGGCCCTCCGCATCAGCGAGCGGACGATGCTCGACCTCGCCCGGGAGGCCGCCGCAGGGCTCGCGGGCAGCTGAGCTGCCGGAGCACAATTCCCCGCCCGCCGCATCGGTCCAGGTGATGCGCGGGAGCCTGCGGGTCACGGGGCAGGATCCGGTGGTGCTCCAGGCCGGCGCGCCTGAGGCGCTCACCCACTCCCGCCATGCGGTCGAGGCGCTGGAGGACACCGTCTTCCTGCCCACCACGGTCACCTGGCAGCAGGACACCGGCAGCCACGCCACCTCCACCGGAGAGATGCTCGTGCTCAGCGCCGAGGAGCAGGCCTCGGAGTATGCGGAGATGGATCAGGGCTCCGGCGGCGGCCGCACCGACCACTGAGCACTCCCGCAAATTCCTGCGCGTCCTTTCAGTGCGCGGACGCGTCGCCGCGTCACGGGACGAGCCTCCGTGACGCGGCCGATGCATCACCGCGCCGCTGTCGCGGGACCCGCCATGTGCTCGACGTCGATCGCGACCGCGCCCTTCGCGGGTACGACCGCCTCGAACGAGCCGTCCTCGGCAACGGTCACCGTCTCGGTGCAATCGGTTCCGGCGGCCATGTTGCAGTAGGTGCCGGCCGGCAACGAGCTGCGGTAGGTGTTCGTCACCTCGCCCTCGGTGTTGTTCAGCGCGGCGAAGCCCTTCTCCCCGCGCCCGAAGGCGATGTTGTTGTCGCCGTCGTCCCACCAGTCGGTGACCTCGGTACCCGCGACTGCGTTGTGGAAGGCGACCATGCCCTGGATCTCCGGCAGCCGCTGCGTGCAGGTCCACTCCTCGGCGCCGCAGGAGGCATCCCCCACCTCGGTGGCGGTGGACCCAGGGGCGCCCGCGTCGAAGTCCTCGAAGGTGTAGCCCGTGTAGACACTGGGGCGGCCGTAGTCGTAGGCCAGCATGAAGTCATTGGCCAGGGTGTAGGTGTCGCCGTCCTTGTAGTTCAGCGTCTCGCCGTTGCGCTCGGTGTCGTGGTTGTCGACGAACACGCCGGCATCCTCGGAATCGAGCTTGCCCTCGGCGATCGAGTCCAGCCCGGCGATCGATCCGCCGAAGGCGGACTTCAGCTGCCGACCGTAGTCGAACTCGTGGACGTCTCCGGTGCCGGTGTACTCCGAGGGCTCGATCGGCTCACCGGCGGCGCCGATGACCTCCTGCACCCAGTACACGTCCGGGTCGGAGAGCTTCGACTTGATGGCGGCGAGGTCCTCAGCCGGCATGTGCTTCGCGGCGTCGATGCGGAAGCCCTCGACCCCCATGTCGAGGAGATCGTTCATGTAGGCGGCCAGTGTGTCCTGGACCTCCTCCGATCCCGTTGCAAGGTCTTGCAGCGAGGAGAGACGGCAGTTCTGCACGTTGTCGCGGTCGGTGTAGTCGGAGATGTCCTCGCGGCAGTCGTTGAAGTGCTCAGGTCCGTAGATGCCCGGGAAGTCGTCCAGGGCGTAGGAGGATCCTGCGGTGCCGGTGCCGGCGCCCGTGTCGGCGCCGGTGGTGTGGTTGATGACGGCATCCGCGATGACACCGACCCCCGCCTCATCGCACTTCTGGACCATCTCCGCGAACTCTTCGCGGGTTCCCATCTTCCCTTCGATCTGGTAGCTGACAGGCTGATAAGAGGTCCACCACTCCGTGCCCTGGATCGTCTCCTGCGGCGGGGAAACCTGCACGTAGCCGAACCCTGCGGGGCCGATGGTGCTGCCGCACTCCTCGGCGACCGAGGTCCAGGACCACTGGAACATGTTGAGGATTACATCGCTGTCGCGAGCGTCTTCCGTCGTCTCGTCGGCACTCGCCGGGAGGCCGGCGTCGCTCCATGCGCATGCCGCGAGCATGATCGTCGCGCCGAGCGCGGCGGCCGTGCGGCGCATCATGCTCCTCGGTGAGCGGGCTGTCGTCGTCGTATGCAGCATCTCGTACTCCTGTTCGTCACTGCGAGCCCGGATTCCCGGGCTCTCCTCGGGGCCCGGGGGCCCGAGGAGGACTGCAAGTCCTTGCACATTCCTTGCAGTCTCGGCCGACGATCGTAGCCACCGGCTCGCGGGAAGTCGAGACGTGCATCACGGAGCACCCCCGACGTGAGAGCGCACTCATCGGACATCCCGGACTCGACGAGGCGCCCTAGCGCTGCGCCGTCGCCACATTTTCGCGGGCTCACCCGCTCACTCATGGATCGGCACCCTCCACCACCGATATGACCCCGATTTTGGACAGACTTCACCCACATTTTGAGAGATCCCCACAGGCCCTCAGGCGTTGCGGCTCCGCTCCTCGCCAGCCCTCGTCGCGGCGGAGCTGTCATGGCGAGGATCCCCAACAGGAAGCCGTCGTCGGCCGGTCGCAGGTCCCAGGCGCTGAAGCGCTGCTCGAGGCGCAGCGAGGAACCGCGTGGAGTGAGCCGCCGGCGACGAGCGCCGATCCTCGTGGTGGAACCGCCGAGGGCGGATCGGCCGTGCCCCGGCACGATGCGCGTTCCTGCGGTCACGGCACCAGACACGCCCGGGCCTCGTCGAACCAGTCGTCGTCGATCTGCCGGTTCGACACCGTCGAGGGCCACGTGTCGAGGCCGTCGCCCTGCCATCGCGGGATGACGTGCAGGTGGAGGTGCGGCGCGGACTGATCCGAGCCGGGACCACTGGCGTTGAGGGCGTTCACGCCCCGCGCACCGAGAGACGTCTCCGTGGCCCGAGCGGCCTCCTGGGCGAGCAGCAACACTGCCTGCAGAGCCTCGGCGGAGGCATCGTGGATGCTGACGGCGTGCTCATTCGGCACCGCGAGCGTGTGCGCCGGGGAGAGTAAGCTCTCCGCTTCTCCGGTTCGACAGCGCCCTCCCCGTTACCTTCTTTGTAGCCCCGGTTGGTCAAGTCCCGGGAAGTGGTGTAGCGATCCTTCGTTTGGGGGTCAGGCTGTCAGTGCGGGCAGGAGCTTGTGGTGACCTCCTCGGTGTTGGTGTCGGGGACGAGGTTGAGGCGGCAGCGGGCGAGGACGTCGAGTCCGAGATAGCGTCGTCCTTCGGCCCATTCGTCGGTCTGTTCGGCCAGGACCGCGCCGACGAGTCGGACGATCGCATCGCGGGTGGGGAAGATGCCCACGGAGTCGGTGCGGCGGCGGATCTCTTTGTTCAGTCGCTCGGTGGGATTGTTCGACCAGATCTGGATCCACACGTCCTGGGGAACGCGGTGAACGCGAGGAGGTCCGCTCGAGCGGCGTCGAGGTGCTCGGCCACGGCCGGGAGCTTCTCGCTGACGTAGTCCAGCAGCCGCTCGAACTGGGCGTTGACCGCTGCGGCGTCGGGCTGGTCATAGACGCTGTGCAGCATCGCTTTGACGGCCGGCCACATGCTCTTGGGCGTTACGGCCATGAGGTTCGCGGCGTAGTGGGTGCGGCACCGCTGCCAGGCCGCCCCGGGAAGATGCGCGGCGATCGCTTCGACCAGCCCGGCATGGGCGTCGCTGGTGACCAGGCGGACCCCGGCGAGGCCGCGGGCGACGAGGTCGGCGAAGAAGCCGTTCCACGCAGCTCCCGTCTCGCTGGTCGCAACCCGCATGCCGAGCACTTCGCGGTGCCCGTCGCCGTTCACGCCGGTCGCCAGCAGGACGACGGCATTGATCACGCGCCCACCCTCACGGACCTTCATCGTCAGCGCGTCGGCCGAGACGAATGTGAAGGGCCCGGCCTCGTCCAGGGGGCGGTGGCGGAACTGCTCGACGTGCTCGTCCAACGACTCCGCCATCCTGCTGACCTGCGACTTCGAGAGCGAGTTGATGCCCAGGGTCTTGACGAGCTGGGGCCCCGGATGCGATGTGCGCGAAGCGTGCATCCGGGGAGCCATGCGGCGGGTGGAGACACCGGCGAGGTAGCAGTCCGCGACGACCGTGATCAGCGCGGATTCGGCGCGTTTGCGCCGCTCGAGCAGCCACTCGGGAAAGTAGGTGCCCGTGCGGAGCTTGGGGACCGCGACGTCGATCGTGCCGACCCGTGTGTCGAGGTCGCGATGGCGGTAGCCGTTGCGCTGCGCAGAACGACCAGCGCTGGGCCGCCCGTACTCCGCGCCGGCAACAGCGTCCGCGTCCGCGGAGAGCAGGGCGTTGATCACGTCCTGCAGCAGGCTGCGCATCAGATCCGGTGACGCCTCGGCCAGGGCTTCACCGAGCAGGCCGGAAGGGTCGACAATGTGAGGTGCGGTCATCGTGATGACTCCGTTCGAGGATTCTGTGGAAGGTTGACTCGAAGGATCACACGGTGGCCGCGCCCACGTCCGAGACGATCACGGCGGCCACCGCGCTACACCACTATCGGGGACTCAACTTGGTCTGGTCCCTATCAGCGATCCTCTGACGCCTATCGAGGCCCGGTGACAACACCCCCGGATCATCAACGACTGGGGGCAAGAGTCATGCCGGGCCCGACAGGCCAGCCACCCCGATCCCGTGGAACCGGGGCTACAAAGAAGGTAACGGGGCGGCGGCTGCGCTCGTGGTTCTGCAGATCGTCTTCGTCTTCGCTCCGTTCATGAATTCGCTGTTCGACTCCACTCCGATAGGGGCGGTCGAATGGGGATTGGTACTCGTGTTCGCGGTCGGCGTGTTCGTCCTCGCTGAAGCCGCGAAGGCGATGGCGCGCGCGCTACGGCTGCCTTGAGCGTCCTGGGAGCGGCATGACCCCTGTGAGTTGCCGATCTTCTCGTCGAGGGAGGCGAGCCGAAGGTAACACCGCACAGCTTCTCCGGCCGGCATCGGTCTGATCCGCATGAGGGCCCGAGCGCAGGACCGCCGCAGTGACCGCTATCGCTTCGGCCGTTGCCGCACTTCTCCTTCTCATACTGCCCCTCACCACATTCAGCGCACTATTGACGGCGGGTGCGGCCTGACCGATGCTGATCGGGATCGGTGCCGTCGTGACGCTGCTCCTCACCCTACGGGGACAGACCCTCGAACGCTCGGCACCCGGCAGGGTGTGAATCGCCGACCAGGCATGGCTCGGGCCGGGAGACGCCTCCGTCGCGAGCACGATGTCGAGCGCACGGCCGGTGAAGGGCGGCCTCCCCGTCCTTCGCGGATTCGCCAGCGCCGCAGCAGCGCCTGACCGATACTGGGAAGGGATCCACGCCGCCCCGAGAAGGAGGACCCCATGCCTGCCCTGCCCGATGCGATCACCCAGGCCATGAACCAGGCCCGCGCCGCCGAGAACGGGCGCCACGCGGAGCTCCTGGTCCACGACGGCCCGCTGCGCCAGAGCGTCATCGCCCTCCGCCGCGGTGAGCGCCTGCCCGAGCACAACTCCCCGCCCGCCGCCTCGATCCAGGTGGTGCGCGGCAGCCTGCGCGTGACCGGGCAGGAGGAGGCGGAGCTGCGCGCCGGGGACTTCGAGGCCCTCACCCACTTCCGCCACGCGGTCGAGGCGCTCGAGGACTGCGCCTTCGTGCTCACTCACCACCGTCACCTCCCAGCCCAGCGGCGGCAGCCACGCCACCCGCACCGGGGAGATGCCGGTGATGGAGGACGAGGACCGCGCCTGACGGCGCTCGGCGCGGCCCCCGAGCAGCCCTGCCCGACTCGCTGCTCTCCTGCCGGCTCGTCCCTCGCCAGCACGTCGATCAGCCCTGCTTCGCCAGCCGCAGCCAGGTGTCCACGACGGTGTCCGGGTTCAGCGACATCGAGGCGATGCCCTGGTCCAGCAGCCATTCGGCGAGATCCGGGTGGTCGGAGGGGCCCTGCCCGCAGATCCCCACGTACTTGCCTGCGTCGCGGCAGGCCTCGATGGCCCGGGAGAGCATGAACTTCACCGCCGGGTCCCGCTCGTCGAAGGCACCCGCGACCAGGGCCGAGTCGCGATCCAGGCCCAAGGTCAGCTGGGTCATGTCGTTCGAGCCGATCGAGAAGCCGTCGAAGTGCTCGAGGAACAGCTCCGGCGTCGCGGCGTTGGAGGGGATCTCGCACATCATGATCACCTCCAGCCCCTTCTCCCCGCGCACCAGCCCGTGGGCGGCCAGCAGGTCGATCACGCCTTTGCCCTCGGCGGGGGTGCGCACGAAGGGGATCATGAGCTTCACGTTGTCCAGGCCCATGTCCTCGCGCACGAAGCGCAGCGCTTCGCACTCCAGCGCGAAGCAGTCCGCGAAGTCCTCCGAGAGGTAGCGGCTCGCGCCGCGGTACCCGATCATCGGGTTCTCCTCGTCGGGCTCGAACAACGTTCCTGCCAGCAGGTTCGCGTACTCGTTGGACTTGAAGTCGCTCATCCGCACGATCACAGGCTCCGGAGCGAAGGCCGCAGCGATGGTGGCGACCCCTTCGGCGACACGCTGGATGAAGTAGTCGCGCGGGGAGTCGTAGGCGGCGATCTTCTCCCGCACCTGCGCGGCGATCTCCGGCTCGTCGGTCTCGAGGCGGTCCAGCTCGAGCAGCGCGCGGGGGTGGATGCCGACCTGGCGGTTGATGATGAACTCCAGGCGGGCCAGGCCCACGCCGGCGTGGGGCAGGCGTGAGAAGCCGAAGGCCTGCTCGGGGTTTCCCACGTTCATCATGATCTTCGTGGGCAGCGGCGGCATTGCGTCGACCTCGGAGGAGGAGACGGTGAAGTCCAGCAGGCCCTCGTAGACGTAGCCGGTGTCGCCCTCGGCGGCGGAGACGGTGACCTCGTCCCCATCGCGGAGCTCCTCGGTGGCCGTGCCGGTGCCCACCACCGCGGGGATCCCGAGCTCGCGGGCGATGATCGCGGCATGGCAGGTGCGGCCGCCGCGGTTGGTCACGATCGCGCTCGCACGCTTCATGATCGGTTCCCAGTCGGGGTCGGTCATATCGGCCACCAGGACCTCGCCGGGCACGAACTCGTGCATGCGGTCGACCTCCGTGAGCACCCGCACCGGGCCCGCACCGATCTTCGCGCCGATCGCCCGGCCCTCGACGCGGACGGGCCCGCGCGAGGTCAGGAGGTGCTTCTCGACGGTGTTCCCGGCGCGGGACTGCACGGTCTCGGGCCGGGCCTGGAGGATGTACAGGCTCCCGTCGATCCCGTCGAGGCCCCACTCGATGTCCATCGGGCGCCCGTAGTGCTCCTCGATCAGGAGCGCCTGGCGGGCGAGGTCTGTGACCTGCTGGTCGGTCAGTGACAGGCGGGTGCGGTCGGCGGGTGCGACGTCGATGAACCGGGTGGTGCGGCCCACCGTGGTGTCCTCGGTGTAGACCATCTTCGTGGCCTTCTCCCCGACCTGGCGCTTGAGGATCGCGGGGCGGTCCTCGCGCAGCCCGGGCTTGTACACGTAGAACTCGTCCGGGTTGACTGCGCCCTGCACCACGCCCTCCCCCAGCCCGTAGGCGGAGGTGATGAACACGGCCTGGTCGAAGCCGGATTCGGTGTCGACGGTGAACATGACGCCGCTGGATCCCAGATCGGAGCGGACCATCTTCTGCACCCCGGCGGAGAGCGCCACCTCGGCGTGCTCGAAGTCGTGGTGGACGCGGTAGGCGATCGCGCGGTCGTTGTACAGGGAGGCGAACACCTCCCGGATCGCGAGCAGCACGTCGTCGATGCCGCGCACGTTCAGGAAGGTCTCCTGCTGCCCGGCGAAGGAGGCGTCGGGCAGGTCCTCCGCGGTCGCCGAGGAGCGCACCGCGAAGGAGGCCTCGGCGCCGCTGCCGGCGGCGAGCTGCTCGTAGGCGACCCGGATGTCGCTCTCGAGCTGCGGGGGAACGGCTGGGCGATCACCAGCTCCCGGATCTCCCTGCCCGCTTCGGCGAGCGCGATCGTGTCGTCGGTGTCCAGCGCGGTCAGCCGCTGATCGATCCGCTCGGCGAGGCCGGTGGCGCCGAGAAACTCGCGATACACCTCGGAGGTGGTGGCGAAGCCGTCCGGTACCTGCACGCCGAGGCGGGTCAGGTGCGAGACCATCTCGCCGAGGGAGGCGTTCTTGCCTCCGACCTGGTCGAGATCGGCCATGCCGAGTTCGGAGAACCAGCGGATGCTCTGCGTCATTGCGTGCTCCTTCGGGGGTGGGGTGCTCAGCGGGTGGTGGTCCCGCGGCGGGCGAGCGATTGGAGGATCAGGGTGGACATCTCCTCGACGGACTTGCTCGAGGAGTCGACGAACGGAATCCCGTGCACGTCGTAGACGCGGCGGGCCCGTGACAGCTCCCAGCGGGTCTGTTCGAGGGAGGCGTAGCGGGAGTCCGGCAGGCGCTCGCTGCGCACGGCGGTGAGCCGCTGCGGCGAGATGAGCAGCCCGAAGCAGCGATCGGCGACCGCGGCGATCGACTGCGGCAGCACCTCCCCGGCGAGCTCCTCGTCCACCAGCGGATAGTTCGCCACGAAGATCCCGTGCATCAGCGCGAGGTACATGCTGGTGGGGGTCTTCCCGCAGCGGGAGGGTGCGATCAGCACGATGTCCGCCTTCTCGATCGCGCGCACCGACTGGCCGTCGTCGTGCTCGATCGCGAACTCCACGGCCTGCATGCGCCGGTTGTAGCGGCGGGAGTCGCCGACGCCGTGCAGGCGTGCGGGCGCGTGGTCGCCGGAGACGCCTAGCCGCTGCTCGAGCTGGGTGAGATGGCTGGTGACGAAGTCGATGACCGGTGCCTTCGTGGCGCGCAGCTCCTCTCGCACCGCCTCGTCGACCACGGTGAGGAAGACCAGCGGTGCGACCTCGCCGTCCATCGCGGCATCGAGGTCGGCGCGCACCTCGCGGGCCTCCTCGACGGTGCGCACGAAGGGGATCAGGCGGCGTTCGAAGGGGACCGAGGGGAACTGCAGCAGGAGTGCATTGCCCATGGTCTCGGCGCTGATGCCGGTGGAGTCGGAGATGAAGAAGACGGGGACAGCGGCTGGCTGCCGCGGCGGCGGGATCGGAAGATCAGCGTTCATTGGGTGCCCCTTGCTCCGGGCCCGGTGGCGGTGCACCGGGGACACGTCGATGTGCTGGGCTCACCGTAACCGGGACGTCGGGAGGGAGGAGGATCCCCGCGCGAAGGTGGCACGGGTCACCCCGGGATGCGCGAGACCAGCGAGGTGCGGATCCATTCACGCAGGAACGCGCAGGGCGCGCATCTCAGACCTCGTTCCGCGGCCGCACCGGCCAGCGCTGGACCAGCTCGTCCCGCAGAACCTGATCCCGGGCGTCGAGCGCACTCGAGACCAGGATCCCCAGCAGCATCACGATGAGCGTCCCCAGCACGATCCAGGGCCCGAGCTCACCGGCCGCCCGCAGCTCCGGCCCGGCCCCGGCGTAGTGGTCCCAGTCAGGATGATCGGCCACGGCATCGACGAACCAGAGGGCGATGCCGAGCGCGGCGCCGGCCCCGCAGAATGCGAAGAGCACCTTCAGGATCATCAGCGAGGTGGGTGCCATCGCGCGGCGGAGCAGGGGTGGGGCGGCGGCATGGCGTCGGGCTCCGCGAGCGCGCGGCGCAGCGTGCGATGCTCCAGCCGTCGGAGGATGGTCGTGCAGACCACCGCGCCGGCGACGGCGAGGGCGCCGACGACGGCCACGACCCCGCTCGCCATCGTCAGCAGATCCACCAGGTGCTCGGTCTCGGGTGCGAGGTCCCTCCGGTCTCCCAGCTGCCTGTTCCCGAGGCGGGTGGTCTTCGGGTAGGCGATGACCAGCACGAACTCGAAGAGCATCACGCATGTCATGGAGGCGATTGCGATGATCGCTGCCAGAGCACCGCTGAGGGTCCGCACCCCGTGGCCGGGGTCGGACCAGGGCTCCTCTGCAGCGGCGCGCGCGGCGGCGATGTCCTCTTCGGTGAGCTCGCGCCCAGCGGCGACGATCCGATGCGCCTGGGTCCAGTGCTCGGGAAGCTGCTCCGAGAGTCGCGCCTGCCACCGGGGAGCATCTTCCCCGTCAGGGGGATCCCCGCCCAGATCAGTGCCAGCAGCAGCCCTCCTCCGACGAGGATCCCCAGGTCCACGGCGTCGAGCCCCGACCCGAGCATGGAGGCGACGAGGATCAGGTAGCTGATCCCGAGGATCGCGAGCAGCATGATGGCGATGCGCTTGTATCTCCCTGCGCTGTTCTCCTGCGCCGCCTTCCATTGAGTCGGGATCGGCACGGACGTCGCAGGGGTGCCGCGGAGACGCGCCGCCGCCAGCGCACGGGCGCACAGCGGCCCATGGAGGGAGTCGAGCAGCCCGAGCACGAGCAGGCCGAGCGCCCCGAGCACCAGAATGCCGACGAGGGAGGCGCGGACGACCAGGTCGATGGTGGTCTCCACTGCGGTCTCGGGGAACACCTCCCCGATGATCACCGCGCTGAGCACGGCGGCCACGAAGAGCCCGGCCAGGCCGACGAGCGCGAACAGCAGCCCCTCGCCGGCAGCTCGGCGCAGAGTGGCCGCTCTGCCGAGCGGGAGCACGCGCCAGCGGGAGTCGGCGACAGGGCTCATGGGCCCATCCTGCACGCTCATGCCCTCACCGCGCGTCGTCGGTGACCGGCTCGTACGGGGTGAGCTGCTCGTCGTCGCGCTGTGCGGCCGCGGGAGCGAGAGCCACGCCCATCAGCACCACGGCGAGCGGCACCACCAGGGCGGCGCGCAGCCCCACCTGCTCCCCGAGCAGCCCGAGAGTGGGCGGGCCCACCAGGAAGGCGAGGTAGCCGATGGTCGAGGCCAGGGCGACGCGGGCAGCGGGGTTCGGGCCGGAGTCCCCGGCGGCCGAGAGCGCGAGCGGGAAGCCGAGCGAGGCGCCGAGGCCCCACAGCACCACGGCGGCGACGGCGACCGGCTGGCTGTCCACGAAGGAGATCAGCGCCAGACCCACCGCGGCGAACAGGGCGCTGACCATGAGCACCCGGGCGCGTCCCACCCGGGCCACGATCGGTCCGCCGCAGAAGCGGCCGATCGTCATGGAGGCGGCGAAGAGCGCGAAGACGGTCGAGCCCATGGTCGCGCCGAAGCCGTGCCCGTCGACCATGATCAGCGGCAGCCAGTCGTTGGCGGTGCCCTCGGCGAGCGCCATCGCGAGCACGATCCCGCCGATGAGCACCAGGCGGGTGTCCTTCCACAGCGCGGGGCGCGGAGTCGCGGCCTGCTCGGCGCGCTCGGCCGCGGTGAACAGGCCGACGCCGGAGGGGATCGCGCGCAGCGCCCACAGCAGGAGCCCCGCACCCGCCACGGCGATCAGCACCAGGTGCGCGACCACCGAGAACTGCACCGCATTGGCGAGGATGCCCAGGCTCGCCCCGATCACGGTGCCGAGGCTGAAGCAGCCGTGGAGCGCGGGCAGGAAGGGGCGCCCGCCGAGCCTCTCGACGTCGGCTCCCTCGACGTTCATGGCGACCTCGCCGCCTCCCATCCCAGCCCCGAACAGGGCCAGGCCGAAGGCGGTCGCCAGCGGCATGCCGCTTGCCGCGCCGACGGCGATGACGGGCATCGCCACCACGATCAGCGTCGAGCCTGCGGCGACCACCGGACGGGTCCCCAGCCGCATCACCAGCGGACCGGAGGAGAGGATCCCGGCCATCGAGCCGACGGAGAGCCCGAACAGGACCAGGCCCATCTGGGCGGTCGAGGCGTCCAGCAGGTCGCGCACGGCGGGGGTGCGGGTGACCCAGGCGGACATGCTCAGGCCGGGCAGCAGGAAAAGCGCGTAGAGCGCCCACCGGCGGCGGCGCAGCGAGATCGGCACATAGGCTCCTCGACAAAAAAGGGGGATGAGCGCGACGGACGATCTGCGCAGCAGCCATCGTACGGGAGAGCGGCTCGATCACCCCGGCCTCAGACGCGGGTCAGGATCCCCACCAGGAAGTCGCTTCCCGCAGGGTGCAGCTCCCAGCTGGAGAAGCGCTGCTGCAGCGCCAGACCGCCCGCGGCGGCGTCGGCCTCGAAATGGGCGATCTCGTACCCGCGATCGAGTCCGAAGCCGACGACCAGCCGGCCTTCGGGCGCGAGGTGTTCGGCGAGACGGGCCAGGGCGGGCCTGCGCTCATCTCCCGCGAGGAAGGTGAGCACGTTGCCGGCGCACAGCTGGAGGTCGAACAGCCGCCGCGCACCATCGCTCTCGCGCAGGTCGAGGGTGGCGAGGTTCCCGACCTCCCAGTGCGCCTGGGGATGGTCGTCGCGGGCCACCTCGATCAGCTGGGGTCGAGGTCCACGCCCACCACCCGGTGGCCGGCGCGGGCGAGATGCCCGCCGAGCCTCCCGGTGCCGCAGCCGGCGTCGAGGATCCGGGCGCGTCGCGGGGCCATGGCGTCGATCAGCCGGGCCTCGCCGTGGATGTCCTTGCCGGATGCCTCGATCCGGCGCCACCGCTCGGCATACCCCTGCGCATGGTCGGGGTGCTGCCGCACGGCGGCGGTCCAGAGGTTCTCCTGGGGGCCGGGGATGCTCGTCATCGGATCACGCGGCGATGCGGGAGTCGTCCCGGATCTGGCCCACGAGCTCCTCGAGCATGTCCTCGAGGGTGACGATTCCGATCACGACACCGCCCTCGTCGGTCGCCGCACCCAGGTGGGCGCCCGAGTCCTGCATGACGGTGAGCGCCTGGCGCAGCGGCTCATCGGCCCTGATCACGGGAAGGGCGCGGATGCGCTCGGCGGGGATCGGGTGCTCGCGCTTCTCCTGCACCGAGTCCAGCAGGTCCTTGATGTGGACGTAGCCGGTGAGCGTGCTATCGGCCGCCTTCACCGGGAACCGGGAGAACCCCTCGACGGCGGCGGCCTCGGCCTGGGCGGCAGTGACCCCCTCGGGGAGGGAGGCGACCTGCTCCAGCGGGATCACCAGGTTGGCGACGCTGCGGGCCTCGAAGCGCAGCGCGCCCAGCAGGAGCGCCTCGTCGTTGTCCTCGAGCAGTCCGCCCTCGCGGGACTCGCTGACCATCGCCGCCACCTCGTTGCGGGTGAAGGCGCTGGTCACCTCGGCCTTCGGGGTCACGCCCATCATGCGCAGCACGAGGTTGCCGCAGGAGTTCAGCAGCCACAGCACGGGCTTGATCAGGGTGACCACGCCCATCAGCATCGGTGCCAGCACCAGTGCCATCCGCTCCGGTCCGGCCAGGGCGATGTTCTTGGGCACCATCTCGCCGAAGACGACGTGGAGGTAGGTGACCAGAGCCAGGGCGATCACGAAGGAGATCGGGTGCACGAGCGCGGCCGGCACTCCGATCGCCTCGAAGGGCACCGCGAGCAGATGCGCGATCGCGGGCTCGCTGATCGCGCCGAGCGCGAGCGAG
Organism: Brachybacterium sp. Z12; assembly: GCF_014400405.1. GTDB lineage: Bacteria > Actinomycetota > Actinomycetes > Actinomycetales > Dermabacteraceae > Brachybacterium. The sequence goes on from NZ_CP060496.1 coordinate 3,491,003, forward strand.
CACACGGTGATGCCCATCTGCGCGCCGGCCATCATCAGCGAGACCTGCTCCATCGCGGAGATGGTGACCTTCGCGGCCCACTTCCCCTCGAGGGCCTTGGGCTCGATGATCGACCGGCGCGCGGAGATCAGTGCGAACTCCGCGCCTACGAAGAAGGCGTTGAGGATCAGCAGGACCAGGGTCAGGGTGAGTCCGGTCGCGGTGCTCATCGGTGCTCCTCGCTCTCTTCGTCCTCGGAGTCGTCCGCGGCGGCGGGCTCGACCTTCACGTGCACGGTCTCGATGCGCATGCCGTCCACCTCGGTGACCTCGATCCGCAGGCGTGCGGGGTTCTCGCCGGGGGCGGGGTCGGTGTCCACGAGGACTTCATCCCCGACCTCCGCGAGCCTGCCCAGCTCCATCGTGATCAGCCCGCCGAGGGTGTCGTAGTCCTCGTGCTCGGGCACAGTGACGCCGAGGCGCTCGCTGGCCTCGTCGGGCCGCATCCGTGCGTCGAGGTCCCAGGAGCCGTCGGCCTCGGGGTGTCATCCATCTCCTCGTCGTGCTCGTCGCGCACCTCGCCGACGATCTCCTCCACCAGGTCCTCGAGGGTGATCAGCCCGGCGTGGTCGCCGAACTCGTCGACCACCACGGCCATCTGCAGGCCGCCTCCTCGCAGGGTGTCCATCAGATCATCCAGCGGCACCGTGTCCGGCACGAACGTCGCACTGCCCATCACGGCGTCCACACGGATGGTGGGACGCTCCTCGAAGGGGACGGCCAGGCCGTGACGGATGTGTGCGACGCCGACGATCTCGTTCTCGTCGTCCAGCACCGGGAAGCGCGAATGGCCGGTCACGCGGGCCAGCTCGAGCAGGTCGGCCACGGACTGGTCCACCTCGAGGGAGTCCATCCGGCCGCGCGGCACCATCGCGTCGTGAGCGCGACGGTCGCCGAAGGCGAGGGTGCGCTGGACCAGCGATGCGGTCTCCTCGGCGAGCGCACCCTCATCCGCGGAGCGCTTGACCAGCACGGACAGCTCATCGGCGCTGCGGGCGGAGCTGAGCTCCTCCTGCGGTTCGACACCGAGCGCGCGCACCACGGCGTTGGCGTTGCCGTTGAACAGGCGGATCGGGAGGCCGAGGACCGTGGTGAACAGCCGCTGGAAGCCGACGACGTAGCGGGCGGTGCGCAGCGGCTCCGCGATCGCGAGGTTCTTGGGCACCAGCTCGCCGAAGATCATGGTGACACCGGTGGCGAGCACCAGGGCGATGACCACCGAGACGGAACGGGCGGCGACCGTTCCCAGGCCCATGTCCACCAGGAGCGGGCCGATGAGGGCGGCGATCGCGGGTTCGGCGAGGAAGCCGATGCCGAGGTTGGTGACCGTGATCCCCAGCTGCGCTCCGGAGAGCTGCGTGGAGAGGGTCTTCATGCCCCGCAGGACACCGACCGCTCGCTTGTCGCCGGAGGCGGCGGCCGCCTCCACCTCATTGCGGTTGGCGGTGATCAGAGCGAACTCTGCGGCGACGAACCCGCCGCAGGCGGCGACGAGCACGAGGCCGACCGCCAAAGAGACAAGGGGACCGATCAGGTCCATGGACGGATCCCCCGAGTGAAGTATCTATGCGCAGGCCCGAAGGCCCGGGACTGTCACTGGGGGCGTCGCTGGCGGCGCTCATGATCTCCTGGTGCTCCTCATGCGCCGCTCCGACTCTCGGACGGCGATGACGAAATGGTACAACCCGTTCCCTGGGTGCGGGAGACGGTGTGCAGCACCCCTCAGACCTCGTCGGCCCGTCGCTGCAGGAACGCCGCGATCGCCCGCAGCTCGACCTCGTCCACGGCGTGGCCGAGCTGCGGCCGCCGCTCCTCCTCGAGACGGGTGTGGGCGCTCATGAATCCGCGCACCTGCCCTTCGGCCTCCCCGTCGAACAGCGGATCCAGGCCGCCGTGTCCCCACAGCGCGGGCGGGCACACCTCGGCCAGTGCGACGTCGCCCGGCATCGGCGCGGGGAACGGACGGCCGGAGAGATTCACGACGAAGTCCAGGGCGCGTGCGTCGCGGCGCAGCAGCTGGAGGGCGAGCAGGCCGCCCTGGGAGAAGCCGATCGCGCCGACGACGGGCGCGCTCTGCGCGGCGATCCAGTGCTCGATCGCCGCAGCGGAGGCCTCAACGGACGCGGGATCTGCCGGGTCCACGGGCATCTCGAACCAGGCGTAGCCCTGCACGTAGCGGTAGATGCCGCGCAGGGAGGCGTAGGTGAAGGCGGAGGGCAGGAAAGGGACGAGCCCGGCGAGATCGTCCTCGTGACTGCCCAGGCCGTGCAGCAGGATCACGATCGGGGTGTCGGCCGTGGGCGGATCCGCCCACACCACGGCATCGTCGTCGATGCTCGCGGAGATCAGCTCGACCGGTCCGTACTGGGAGGGGTGCGTCATGCCTCGAGGGTAGTGCGTGCCCCCGGGCAGGGGCGGACCCGCAGGCTGCGCATCTGCGCTGGTCGGGAGGACGATGTCCGACCACCTGCGGGTCCGGGCAGCTCGGTGGTATTCGCTGCGGAGTCCGGGGGACGCCTCAGCGGCGAGCCACCTCACATGTCCGATAAGAATTCAACTCTCGGATCACCTCCTTCCCTGTGTCCCACCACCGTAGGACGGGCCCGGGCGGAGGGCAACGGAATAAACGACGCCGCCCACCCCTATTGACAATCGATAGGTCCATGCTGAAAATCGATGCATGTTCTCTCGCCTCACCGTCGACGTCCTCCGCATCCTGCTGGTTCTGACCCTGCTGGTCACTGCCGTCCTGCAGCTCGCCGTGCTGCCCTGGCTCTCCGGGATGTTCGCCGCCGAGCTGCCCGCCGAGGCTCACATGCGCTGGCCGATCCTGGGCCTCGCGGTCGCGGGGCTGCTCTGCGTCGAGGTCGCGATCGTGTGCACGCTGCGCCTGCTCGGCGTCACCCGCCGCGGCGAGGTGTTCTCCCGCTCCTCGCTGCGCTGGGTGGACGGCATCATCGCGGCGTTCCTCGCCGCGAGCGGGGTCTGCCTGGCCACGCTCATCTACCAGTCCTTCACCGTCGGCGGTCCGGCTGCCTGGACGCTGATGCTGCTGCTGGGCGCGATCACCGGCGTCGGCATGGGCCTGCTGATGGGAGTGATGCGCTCCCTGCTGGTGCAGGCCACGGTGCTGCGCCAGGAGATGGAGGCGGTGATCTGATGCCGATCATCGTGCGGATCGATGTCGAGCTGGCCCGGCGGAAGCTCTCGGTGGGCGAGTTCGCGGAGCGCGTGGGGATCTCCCCGGCCAACGTCGCGGTGCTGAAGAACGGGCGCGCCAAGGCGGTGCGCTTCAGCACCCTCGAGGCGATGTGCGAGGTGCTCGAGTGCCAGCCGGGCGACCTGCTGGAATGGGTGCCCGATGCGGAGGACGGATGAGGGGCCGACGTGCCAGGATGGTGGGCGGTCCGCCACCCCGCGCTCGATGAGGAGTACCCGTGCAGTCCGTCCTGACCGATTCCCTGGAGAAGGTGTTCGGCGACTCCGCGCCGCGCCCGGCTGAGCTGATCGGCGGCGCCCATGCCTCCGGATTCCTCGGGGAGGTGCTGTCCCTGCAGATCGCGCTCCGCCTCGACGAAGGGGACGACCCCGGCGAGATCCAGATCCGCCTCGGCGGCGCCCTCGCAGGCCGCGCCCGGGTTCACGCCGTGCGCCGCGTCCCCGTCTCCTCCCCCGCTCCCGAGAACGCCGACGAGCACTACCTGGTCACCGAGCCCGGTGAATACCCCGACCTGCTCGAGCCGCTCGACGACGCCTCTCTACACCTCGCACCCGGCCTCTGGGAGGCGGTGTGGATCGACGTGACCGGCGAGTCGGAAACCGATGCGGGCGACCACACGCTGACGATCATCGTGAGCGACGAGGACGGGCGACAGCTCGCCCAGCACGCCGCCCAGCTGCGCATCCACCCCCACCACCTGCCACCGCTGAGCATCACCAACACCCACTGGTTCCACGCCGACAGCCTCTCCACCTACTACGACGTCGAGGTGTTCTCACAGCGGCACTGGGAGCTGATCGAGTCCTTCCTCGCCTCCGCGCGGGCGATGGACGTGAACTCGGTGCTCACCCCCACCTGGACCCCGCCGCTCGACACCGCCGAGGGCCACACCCGCCCATTCGTGCAGCTGATCGGGATCCGCGAGGAGGCGGGGCAGTACACGCTCGACTTCTCTCAGCTGGACCGCTGGCTGGGGATCTGCCGCGATCTGGACTTCACCGGCATCGAGATCGCGCACCTGTTCACCCAGTGGGGCGCCGAACACACGCCCGCGATCCAGGTGGAGACCGCCGCCGGCCTCGAGCACCGCTTCGGCTGGCACGTCGCAGCGACCTCCCCGCCTACCGCCGACTGCTGGAGACGCTGATCCCGGCCCTGCGCGCCCACCTCGCAGAACACTGGGACGGGCAGGTGCTGTGGCACATCTCCGATGAGCCGCACGAGAACCATCTCGAGCAGTACCGGGCGGCGAAGGCGCAGGTCGAAGATCTGCTCGACGGTGCCCAGGTGGTCGATGCGATGAGCTCGCTCGAGTTCGCCGAACAGGGCGTGGTGGACACCCCGATCGTCGCGACCGATCACGTCGGCCCCTTCCTCGAGGCGGGCAGGCGGCCGTGGGTGTACTACTGCGTCGGCCAGACACGGGACGTCTCGAACCGCTTCATCGCCCTGCCCTCGGTGCGCAATCGAGTGCTGGGTCGGCAGCTGTTCACGCATGACGCCCCCGGCTTCCTGCACTGGGGATACAACTTCTGGTGGTCGCAGTTCTCGCTGCGGCCGATCGACCCCTTCGAGGAAACCTGCGCGGGCGGGGCCTTCTTCGGCGGGGACGCCTTCGCCGTCTACCCCGGGCCCGACGGCACACCCTGGCTCTCGCTGCGCCACCGCGTCTTCGCGCAGGCCATGGCCGATCATCGGGCGCTGACCTGGCTCGCGGAACTCACCGATCGCCCGAGCGCGACGGCCCTGATCGACGAGGGCGGCACCTTGACCTACTCGTCGTTCTCCTACGACGTGGGCGAGCACCTGGGGGCCCGGCACCGGGTCGACGAGAGGATCCTCGCCGCCCTGGCCGGCTGACCCTCAGACCTCGGGAAGCTCCTGCTCGGCGGTCTCGGCCTCCATGCGGTCCTCGTCGCGGTTGCCCTGCTCAGCTGCGGTGGACTCGTCACCACCGCGGTCGCGGTCCGAGTCGAAGCCGTAGCCGTCGGCGTTGCGGGAATCGGGCCCCTCGGCGACGACCCGATCGGTTTCGAGGGCGTCATCGATGCTCACCTCTTCGCGCTCCTCCTCGACTGCGAGCCCATCGAGCTCGGGATCTTCTGCGGGATTCTGCGGCTGGGTCATGGCTGTTCCTCCTCGATTCCGGTCAGCTGAGGGCGTTGATGATCGCCGCGTTGAAGGCGTCGAGGTCATCGGGGCTGCGCGAGGTGATGAGGCGGAAGCCGCCGGAGTCGTCGACCACCACCTCCTCGTCGGCCCATAGTCCGCCTGCGTTGGTGAGGTCGGTGCGGATGGTGGGGACCGAGGTGAGCTCGCGACCGTCGGCCAGGCCGGTCTCGACCAGCAGCCACGGTGCGTGGCAGATCGCGGCGATGGGCTTGCCGTCGGCCGCGAAGGAGCGGGCCAGGAACTGCGCGGTCTCGTCGGCGCGCAGAGCGTCGGCGTTGAGGGTGCCGCCGGGCAGCACCAGCGCGTCGAAGTCCGCAGCCTTCACGGAATCGGGTGACGTCGACAGGGACCTCCGCGTCGAACTCCTTGTCGAGCGCCATGGTCTGCACGGTGCCCGCCTCAGGTGCTGCGACGGTGACAGTCGCGCCAGCCTCACGCAGTTCCTTCAGGGGGCGCTGGATCTCATCCGTCTCCGTGCCGAAGTTGGTCGTGAGCAGGAGGATCTTCCGGTTCTCGAGAGCGTTCGTCATGGTACTTCTCCTTCCGTCGTGCGGTCGACGGCGAGCAGCGGACCCGCGGAGGCAACGATGTCTGTGCTGTCTCGAACTGCCTCGCAGTGCCTCGCTCGCCTGTCGTTCGACCGTAACACCGTGGCCCGGCGCGGTCCCGACCGATCGAACGCTCAGGCGGAGCGGTCGAAAGTGACCCGGCCTGCGCAGATCCCGGTGATCTCGAGCTTCACTCCATCGATGTCGATCACATCCCCGACCTGCTGCTTCATGAACGTCCGGTCACTGCCGGGCAGGTCGCTGGCAGGGACCGTCTGCCAGGAGAGATTGACAACCGGGGTTCCGCGGCGCGGTCCAGGACGTTGATGCGCAGTTCGATCGCGGCGCCGGTCGCGGTCTGCGGCAGCTCGGGCGTCGGCCCGATCGAGTCCTCGATCAGCTCGTGGTCATAGGTGTCGGGACAGGGCACGTCGGTCTCCTCGGGGATGGGATCGGTTTCGGGCCGCTCATCTCGGCCGGCGCAGGCTCCCAGCGTCAGCACCAGCAGAGCAGCGGTGAGGTCTCTACGTCGCATGACGCTCCTGCCTGTGTCCTTGGCTCCATCCCTCGGAGGGAGGCGGGGCGCCGCGAGATCAATAGGTGCGCGCAGCCCGGAAATAGTCATCGAACTCGTCCGGCGTGAGGACCAGCGGTGTCGCACCCATGCCGTGCGGGTTATGGAATTCATAGTATGTCTGGCCGTCGACGGTGTAGGAGTCGGTGAGGACGTACTGGTGGCTGGAGACGTAGTTCGGATCCGACTTGGCCGCCTCCGAAGAGTCGTCCGAGCTCGGTGTGGAGACCACTACCGGGTCACCGCTGCTGTCGAATCGCGACCCGATGTCGGGGAGCTCCACGGACTCCGCAGCTCCGCCGGGCTGGAAGTACGGAGCCGCCTCTTCCGACCCGCCGACGATCACCTCGTACTGACCGGGATCATAGCTGGAGTCATCCTGGAACGACGCGGCCATGGCCTTCTCGACATAGGCAGGCCACAGCGCAGAGGCGTCACCGTCTCCGAAGCCGGCACCATCAGGCCCGCCATAGGCACCCTGATAGCCGCCATTCCCCGAGCCGGCAGATCATCGGTGACCGTGATGTCCCGCGGATTGCCATCCGCGTCGTACAGCGTCACGGTCACCGTGCCATCACCGTTGTGGACCACATGCTCCTGCGGCCACGAGGGATCGTCGTACACGACGGCGGTGAGATTCGCGAGCATCCAGCAGTCGCCGTAGCCCTGCTGGTTCACGTCCATCCACGGCTCGTACCCGGTCTCGTCGGCGCCCGGGTTGTCGGTGCGGTTCTGGCGATACTGATCGAGGATCCGCTGCTGGACCTCCGCATCCGTGAAGAGCTCAGCGTCCCCAGGGGTCGCGTACTCGAAAGAGCCATTGACGACACGACCACGCTCCTCGTCATCCTTGTACGTCGTCGTATCGGGCTGCGATTCAGGGAAGGCCCCGTGAATCTTGTCCCGCAATGCAGGGTCCGCGCTCCTCAGCAGATCGGACCAGGTCTCGATGTAGTTCCAGTCGTCCCCGGAGGAGAACCATCCGCCGTCGCGGCCATCCTGACGCAGCGCATCGGCGAAGCCGGTGAGGTCTTCGGTCGAGCTGCGGTTCAGGAAATCATCGAGCTGCGCCGGGGAGAGCCCCTGCAGCTTCTCCGCGAGATCGGCAGCGGCGTCGCCGTCGTTCCGCCAGACCTCCCACCAGTTGCCGTTTCCGTTCGCCTCGGCGAGCAGGTCTGCGAGTTCCTGGTACTCCTCGTCGCTGAGTACTTCGGGGATGTCATCGTGGTGCTCGACCGGGGTTCCGCATCCTCCGCGGGGCGCGGAACGGGGGCCCTGCCATCACCCGCGCCGTCCTCGCCAGCACCCTCTCCGCCACCTGGCGTACTCGCCTGATCCTGCTCTTCAGCATGCTGGCGGGCCTGCTCGGATCGCCGGCCGAGCTCTTCGCTGACCGTGAGCATCATCCGGGACGTCTGCTCCCAGCGGGCGCGGAATTCGTCAGCGTCCTGCCCCGCCCAGGTCACGCTGCCGATGAGCGCCCCCAGGGTGCCGCAGCGCCCTTCGAGGGCGCTCGCGCGGCCACTGGCGTCGCTTCCGAACGCGGTCAGCTGTGTGGTGTCAGCACCCCAGAACATGGCACCCCCGTGGCATGGCAACTCGATGATTTGCCTGATTCTTGCTGGGGAGAGCCGGGAAAGGAATGGGGAGGACTACCCATGCGAGGGCAGAGCGGGGGCGGGGGTCGGGCAGCGAGGCGGGGTGGCGACTGTGCCGCAGCTCAGGTGCCGCAGAAAGTCAGGAAGTGCTCCCCGCCGTTCCCGGGCCCCTCGAGGTGCTCGAGGCCGGTGCGCCGGGTGAAGGGGTCGCTCACAGCGTCGAGCAGCACCCTCACCGGTTCGAGATCGCCCAGGTGAGCGGCGCGCAGGGCGGCGTCGAGGTGCACATTGCGGGGGATGTAGATCGGATTCGCGTTCAGCATGGCAGCTGCAGCGTCATCTGCCTGCCCGTCCCCTCCGCGCAGCGGCTCGAGGCGGCTCACCCACGCCCGATACGGGTCGGATTCGTTGAACAGGCCTTCCGCTCCCCCTTCGGCGAGCGCCCGGAAGAACATCGTGTGGTCCACCGTCTGCTGCTCGAGCAGAACGAACAGATCATCGCCGAGCCCCCGGACCTCCTCGCTGCTGGCGGATGGGATGCCCAGCTTCCGCGCGAGGCCGCGTGCGTGCGCCTCGAGGTAGCGGGCTTCGAAACCTTCGAGCACCTCGGTCGCCGCGTCGACGGCAGAGTTGGGCTGGCCCGGATCGATCAGCTCGACGAGCGTCTCCGCGAAGCGGGAGAGGTTCCACAGGGCGATGCCGGGCTGGTTGCCGTAGGCGTAGCGGCCCCCGCGGTCGATCGAGCTGAACACCGCGCCGCGGCGGTGCTCGTCCAGCACGGCGCAGGGCCCGTAGTCGATGCCCTCGCCGGAGAGCGCCATGTTGTCGGTGTTCATCACGCCGTGGACGAACCCGGCCAGCATCCACTGCGCGACGAGCTCCGCCTGCGCACCCGTCACCGCGTCGAGCAGGGCCAGCGGCCCGTCGGCGGAAGGGTGGTGCCGCGTGAGCGTGTACTCCACGAGCCGCTCGCGCACCTCGGGATCCAGGTGCCAGGCGGCGTGCTCAAAGGTCCCCACCCGCAGATGGCTCGCCGCGACTCGCAGCAGCAGCGCTCCGGGTTCGGGGGTGACGCCCTGGCGCGGGGCGATCTGCTCTCCGGTGGAGACCACGGCCAGGGCGCGGGTGGTGGGCACGCCGAGGGCATGGAGCCATTCGCCGATGACGGCCTCGCGGAGCATCGGCCCCAGCGGTGCCTTCCCGTCCCCGCCGCGGGCGAAGGGTGTGCGGCCGGCGCCTTTGAGGTGCAGGTCGTGGCGGCGCCCTGCGGGGTCCACGCGTTCGCCCAGCAGCACGGCGCGGCCGTCCCCTAGCTGCGGGTTCGGGGTGCCGAACTGGTGGCCTGCATAGGCCTGCGCGACGGTGCCATCGATCTGTCCAGTCAGCAGCGCGATGCCGTCCTCGCTGCGCAGCTGCTGGGGGTCGTACCCGAGCTCGCGGGCGAGCTCCTCGTTCAGCCAGACGATCTCGGGCCGGGGAGGCTTCTCGGCCGGCCAGGGCACGGACAGCTCGGGGACGGCAGCGGCGTAGGTGTGCTCCAATGGCGTCTGCATCCTCCGATCCTCCCACTGCGCTCGGGTCCCCACGGTTGACGCCCCCGCCCTTGAGCCGCCACACTGGCGATGCACATTGTGCAACCCGGTTACCAAATCGTCCCGGGTCGATGACGGCGAGCACGAGGCGGACTGATGACCACAGCATCTGCGGTGCGCCAGGCCAATGCTCGCGACTGCCTCCTGGTGCTGCGGGGGCGGGCTCCGCGCTCACCGTCGGCGAGCTCGCTGCCGCGACCGGGCTGTCGCGTCCGACCGTCGACGCCGTGCTGCACGACCTCGGCGGCGCCGGTGCCGTCGTGCCCGCCCCGACCGCGATCTCCGGAGCCGCCGGCCGACCCGCTCGCCGCTTCGTCTTCGACCCCGAGGTCTCGACCGTCGCGGCACTGGATATCGGGGCCCGTTCCGTGCGATGCCTGGTCACCGACGCCTCCGGCCGACTCGTCGCCCAGGCCTCCACCCCCTCACGGGCTCCGATCCGCTCGACGCGCTCGAGCGGGCGGTGCGGGAGGCCGGGACCACCCCGGGCGCCCTCGGCATCGCCGCTCCCGGCATCCTCGGGCCCGACGGCCGTATCGCACAGAGCCTGGCGGTTCCCGAGCTCATCGACGTCGACCTCGCCGGAGAGCTCTCGCAGCGCCTGGGCTGCCCGGTGGTCGTGGAGAACGACATCAAGCTCGCCGCGCTCGCGGAGCACCACCTCGGGGGCGAAGCGGAGAGCATGCTGTTCGTGCAGCTCGGCAACCGGATCTCCGTCGCGGCGATCCTCGACGGGAAGATCCTGCAGGGTGCCCACCGCCTGGCCGGCGAGCTCGGCAGCCAGCGCGGGATGCGCTGGACGGAGAGCTCGAGGCGCGGCCGCCTGACGTGGTCCACCGGGGACGAGGCGAAACCGCTGCTGGAGCGCGCCGCGCACGGTGACGCCGACGCCCAGCGCGAGATCGCAGATTTCTGCGCCCAGATCGCGCCGCGCCTGGCCACCGTGCTGCTCACGCTCGACCCCGAGCGTGTCGTGGTCGGCGGCGGCCTCTCCCGGGCCGGGGCCACGCTCCTGGATCCGCTGCGTCGGGCGCTCGGCGGTCTGCTCATGACGGGGCACGCCCCGGAAGTGGTCGGCGCACGCCTGACCACCGACGGCGTGCTGGTCGGCGCGCTCGGCCTCGCCTTCGCGCACGGATCCGTGCAGCTCTTCGGGGTCCCCGAGGTCCCCGCCCCCTGGGACCACCTTCCGACCACCCAGACGTGACGACTTCACCCCCGCCCAGTCCGCACCTCCGATCGCGAAGGACCGCCATGACCGCCGACATCACCTTCGGCTTCAGCTCCTACAGCTTCCATTCCAAGCTCTCCACCGGAGAGATGACGCTGCCCCAGGTCATCGAATGGATCGCCGCGAGCGAGGGGGAGCATCTCGAGCTCGCCGTCCTCGGCGACGACGCCGACTCCCCGATCCCGAACATCGCCTCCGACCCCGCCTACGTCGACCAGATCCGTACCGCCGCGGAGGCCGCCGGAGTGCCGCTCACCAACCTCGCCATCGGCGCGGATCTCTCCGACGGGGACCCGAAGCAGATCGAGCGGGTGAAGAAGTACGTCGACCTCGCCGAGCGGCTCGGGATCACCCGGATGCGCCACGACGTGGTGCCGCACAGAGGCCACGAGGGGGACGACACTCCGCTGTTCGAGCAGGTCCTGCCCTCGATCGTCGCCGCGAGCAAGGAGATCGCGCAGTACGCCGCGACCAAGGGCATCACCACCAGCCTCGAGAACCACGGCTTCTTCGTGCAGTCCGCCGAGCGCGTGCGCCGGATCATCCACGCCGTCGACGAGCCGAACTTCCTCACCACCCTCGACGTGGGCAACTTCGTGTGCGTGGACGAGGCTGCCGAGGTGTCCGTCGCCCAGAACCTGCCGTACGCGATGGTCGTGCACTTCAAGGACTTCTACATCCGACCGGCCGACGCAGCGCCGGGCGCGGGCTGGTTCCGCAGCCGCGGCGGGAAGCACCTGCGCGGCGCCGTGGTGGGCAACGGCGACATCGACCTGCGCGCTGTCGCCCGCGCGATCACTGAATCCGACTTCACCGGCTACGCGGCGATCGAGTTCGAGGGCTGGGAGGACTGCCTGCTCGGATGCGAGCGCGGCATCGCCTACGCCAAGAGCCTGTTCGCCTGACCCCTCCCCCACGACGTGAAAGAGAACCCCATGACGAAGTTCCGAGTCGGCGTCATCGGCGCCGGAAGCATCGCCCAGTCCCATCTCACCGCCTATTCGAAGAACCCCGACGTCGAGCTGATCGCGGTCGCCGACATGAACCTCGAGCGGGCGCAGTCGGTGGCCGATCAGTTCGGAGCGAAGCGCGCCTACGCGGATCCGCACGAGCTGCTCGCGGACGCCGAGATCGACGGCGTTTCCATCTGCACCTGGAACAACTCCCACGCCTCCTGGGCGATCGCCGCAGTCCAGGCGGGCAAGCACGTGCTGGTGGAGAAGCCGATCGCGCGCACGCTCGAAGAGGCGGAGGAGATCCAGCGGATCGTCGAGGCGAGCGACCGGTGGTGCAGGTCGGCTTCGTGCGCCGCCATTCCCCGAACTGCCAGGTGCTGAAGTCGTTCATCGACGCGGATGAGCTGGGCGAGATCTACTACGCCAAGGCCAGCTGCATGCGCCGGGCGGGCAACCCCGGCGGTTGGTTCGCGAACAAGGAGATCTCCGGCGGCGGGCCGCTGCTGGACATCGGCATCCATGTGCTGGACCTGTGCTGGTACCTGATGGGCAGCCCGAAGGTGGTCTCTGTCAGCGGCAACACCTACGACAAGCTCGGCAGCCGCGGGAACATCACCACGATGCCGCGCTACAAGGCCGCGGACTACGACCCGGCGCTCAACACGGTCGAGGACCTCGCGAACGCCGTGATCCGCTTCGAGAACGGCGCGTCGCTGCTGCTGGACTGCTCGTACTCGCTGCACGCCACGAAGGACTCGATCGACGTATCGGTGTACGGCGAGAAGGGGGTGCGGTGCTCGAGCCCGCGCTCCACATCGCCACCGAGATGCACGATTCGGTGGTGAACATCGAGCCGCAGATCGGCTCGCGCACCTTCGAGTTCGGCACGGGCTTCGCCAACGAGATCCAGAACTTCGTGGATGCGTCGCTGGGTCGGGCCGAGTCTGTCGCCCCGGCGTGGCATGGGGTCGAGATCGTGCGGATCCTCGAGGCGATCTACGAATCGGCAGCGGCCGGCCGGGAGATCTCGCTGGTCTGAGGAGTAAGCAGCGGCGCGGGGCCTTGGTCCTGGCCAAGGCGGCGCGGCCTGGGGTGTGATGGGTCGATGACACAGAACCTTCCCTTCCCGGGCCAGCCCTCCTCGGATGGCCATCAGTGCACCTGCAGCGATCACGAGGCGGAGGTGCCTCGGCTGAACGCCAGTGCGATCCCGCACGCGATCCGCCATGCCGCGGTGTTCGGTGCGTTGGATGCGATCCGTCCGGGCTTCGCGATGGATCTCGTGGCCCCGCATGATCCGAAGCCGCTGCTCGCTCAGGCCGAGGAACGCTACGACGGTGACATCGATGTGAAGTACCTCGTGAGCGGCCCGGAGGAGTGGGTGCTGCGTCTGACGAAGAGTGCCTGACGCGCTGGTTCGAGCAGGTCAGCACGGCGCGCGGGGCTTACCTGACGTCCATGTGAGGCCTGGGCGGATGGTTGACTTCGTGACCCAGCACACACAGGATTGGGCTGGTGCGGCTCGACGACGGATGCGCGGTGCATCGCGGGTCGCCCGGAGCAAGGAGGCTCATCGATGTCCAGCAATCGCGCGATCGCTTACAAGGGAACCGGCAAGGTCGAGGTCATCGACATCGACTATCCGACCTATGAGCTGAAGGACGGCCCGGGGTGAACCCCGACAACGTGGGCCGCCAGCTCCCCCACGCGGCGATCCTCAAGGTCGTGACCACGAACATCTGCGGCTCCGACCAGCACATGGTCCGCGGTCGCACCACCGCTCCGGTGGACCTGGTGCTCGGGCACGAGATCACCGGCGAGGTGATCGACACCGGGCCAGGCGTCGAGTTCATCAAGAAGGGCGACCTGGTCTCGGTGCCCTTCAACATCTCCTGCGGACGCTGCGAGATGTGCAAGAACCGCCGCACCGAGATCTGCCTGAACGTGAACCCGGATCGCCCGGGCAGCGCCTACGGCTACGTGGACATGGGCGGCTGGGTGGGTGGCCAGGCCGAGTACGTGCTGGTGCCCTACGCGGACTGGAATCTGTTGAAGTTCCCGGACAAGGACCAGGCAATGGAGAAGATCCTGGACCTGACGATGCTCTCGGACATCTTTCCCACCGGCTTCCACGGGGCCGTCTCCGCAGGGGTCGGACCGGGCTCCTCGGTGTACATCGCGGGCGCGGGCCCGGTGGGCACGGCCGCGGCCGTGGGTGCCCAGCTGCTGGGCGCCTCCGTGGTGATCATGGCGGACATGAACGAGGAACGGCTGGCCAATGCGGCGAAGTTCGGCTGCGAGACGATCGACGTGTCCAAGGAGGACGCGCGCGAGGGCATCGCACGGATCCTGGGCCGTGAGGAGGTCGACGCCGGCGTGGATGCGGTGGGCTTCGAGGCCCGCGGCCACGGCAAGGATGCGCAGGAGGCGCCGGCGACGGTGCTGAACACGCTGATGGACGTCACCCGCGCGGGCGGTGCGCTGGGCATCCCGGGCCTGTACGTCACCGGCGACCCGGGCGGCGTGGACGAGGCCTCGCAGGAGGGCTCGCTCTCGTTGCGGCTCGGCCTGGGTTGGGCGAAGGCGCTGTCCTTCACCACGGGCCAGTGCCCGGTGATGAAGTATCACCGGCAGCTGATGCAGGCGATCCTGCACGACAAGGTGCAGATCGCGGACGCGGTGAATGCCGTGGCGATCTCCCTGGATGATGCCCCGGCCGGCTATCAGAAGTTCGATTCCGGTGCGGCGACGAAGTACGTCATCGATCCGCATGGCATGACCGGGAAGGTGCAGCCGGTCTGAGGATGATCCGTCACCCCACCGCCTGCGCACGAGCGGGTGCCGCTCCGGTCAGAAGGAAGGGTCGCGCGCCGGTCAGAAGGGCGGCGTGGTCGCATCGGCGGTGGGGCCGGGTGGGATGATCCGGCGCCCGCGGTGAGCGGCGAGAGCGGCGGCGCGTTGCTCCGCGGCCCGTTCCTGTCGAGGGCGGGCCTTGTTCTCTGCGTGGAGTCTCGTTGCTTCGTCGTGGGCGTGCTGGTGTGCGCGCCAGGCGCGTTCCATCACCTTGACGGTGTGCGGGGTGAGCAGGTCGGTGTTCTCTCGGGCGCGTGCGCGGATCTCCCGATCGATCATCCAGGTCGTCTCCAGAGGCCCGGCAGTGGTGGTGCCATCACCCGTCTCGGGGTCGTCGTGGGGGTCGCGTTCGGGGTCGATCAGGCCGGCTGTCTTCATCTGGTGGTGCTGCCAGCACAGGCGGTGGAGGTTCCACAGGCTGGTCTGCCCACCGCGGCCGGGGTGGTCGTGGTCGTACTCGATGATGTGGTCATCCTCCGCCGCCATGGCCGTGGACCGGGTACAGCCGGGCACCGCGCAGACCGGATGACGCAGCCGCAGCTGGAGCCGCATCTGCGACGTGGGCTGATAGGTGGTGGCGCTGACGGGGAGATGCGCACCGGTCATCGGGTCGGTCAGGATCCTCTGCCAGGTGCCCTCGCCCGCCGCGAGCTCGCGAGCCAGCTCCGCAGGGACCGGGGTCATCCCATCGAGCATTGCCGGGGCATCGTCAAGGCCCAGCAGCGTCGTCGCGGGTACGGTGACGAGGATCTTGTACGGCTTCGCGGTCTCTTCGACCGGGTCGATATCCATGATCGAGTGAGTCAGAATCGCATAACGCAGCGTCCGCAACGACAGGGCCTTGCCGCGCTCTGGTAGATCGCGGTCGATGTCGAAGGGGAGCGGGCCCTCAGCACCGGCCTCCAGCGCGGTCCGCTGAGCTTTCTGGACCGTGCGGGACGCGACATCGAGCCGGTGGGCGAGGGCTTGGATCTCCGGGATCGGACCTGTCACCAGCAGCGATGCGGTCCCCGTCTCGGTATCGACGTCCACGATCTCGACATCGCGCGAGCGTGAGGGCGGGGTGGGCAGGGAGCCGGCGGTCGCGAGCTTCACCGCGAGGCGCACGTGTTTCTCGAAGGTGTCCTGCGAGACCGACGGCAGCTCCACCCCCGCCATATGGGCGTCGACCTCGCGGGCCTGGTGCTCGGTGAGACGACGGACATGCCGGACCAGGTAGTGGTGCCACTCCTCCGGCAGATCCCCGCGACGGAGATACGTGAACGTCAGCGGCATCCACTCAACAGCGGCATGCGCATCACGGACTTTCGCCCAGGAGCGCATGTAGCTGCAGCGCAGACCGGCCGCGACCTTCAGGGCCGTCACTTCCGAGTCATCCAGCACGCCCCGCACCTCAGGATCCTCACGGAAGAAGGTCGCCAGCTGACGCAGGTGGTGGGCGTGGAGGCTCGCGCGGGTACGCATCGTGCGATGCAGCCCGAGCACCCGCCCAGCCTCGAGACTGCCCGGCTCAACCTCCTCGAGGAGACAGTCCTCATCCAACTCCCGACGCGCCCGCACCGACCACTCCGGCAAGGCCTGCGCAGGAGTCGGCGCTCCGTGAGCAGCCAGCTCGTCATGCTCGCGCTCATCGAACTCACCCACCGAACCCACCCCTCACACGTCGTCGAATCTGCCACGAACCACTGCCCGCGAGATTCCTCGAGACTATTCGAGACAAGTCATTTACTGAAGGGGCGGGGTGAAATGGGGATGAATCTGTGGATAAGTCGCCGGTGTGGAGGAAACGTTCTGTGGATAACCCGTCGGTGTGGAGGAACGGTCCCGGGCCATCGCCCCCCACCTGCACCACCCTCCCCGCCACGAACATTCCGTCCGGGCCACCGCCCCCGACTGAGCCCGTACCGTCCAATAACCATCGGCTCTCTGCAAAAGGTTCCCTCACA
Organism: Brachybacterium sp. Z12; assembly: GCF_014400405.1. GTDB lineage: Bacteria > Actinomycetota > Actinomycetes > Actinomycetales > Dermabacteraceae > Brachybacterium. The sequence goes on from NZ_CP060496.1 coordinate 3,507,731, forward strand.
CGCAATACGGGGCATCCGCGCATTCATACGAACAAGAATGCGGAACGGCCCTCGCCCGCGACATATACAGAAACATTGATTTCGAACAGCAGAACCATCACACGTGCGGACGGCAGGGAGGATGACGCCGCAGAGGACTCAGCGTCCTCCACGAGCGCGTAAGGTCGACCCATGACGGAACGCACCACGTACCTCCTGGTGGACGGCGAGAACATCGACGCCACGCTCGGAGTCTCGGTCCTCGGCCGACGCCCCCAGCCCGACGAGCGCCCTCGATGGAACAAGCTCCTCCACCACGCGGAGTCGGCGTGGCGCCAGCCGGTGAAGGGCTTGTTCTTCCTCGCCGTCGAGGACAGCCTCCCCTCCGGCTTCGTGCAGGCGCTCATCGCGATGGGCTACAAGGCCGTCCCGCTGCGCGGCGAGGGCAAGGTCGTGGACATCGCGATCCAGCGCACCGCCGAGGCGCTGCAGTCCCGCGAGGCCGACGTCATGCTCGTCAGCCACGACAAGGACTTCGTCCCCCAGATGGAGGATCTGGCCGCGACGGCCGGTCGCCGCACCGCGCTCGTCGGCTTCCGCGAGTTCATGGCCGCGGATCTGCAGGACATCCCCGGGATCGAGTTCCATGATCTCGAGTACGACGTCCACGCGTTCACGAGCCGTCTGCCGCGCGTGCGGATCATCGACATCGACGAGTTCGATCCGTTCGAGTTCATCTGAGCCGCGTCCGGGGCGCTATCACCCCCGCACGCTCAGCACGCCCTCCACGAAGCCGATCACATCCGCGAGCACCTCGTCGCGATCGGTCTCGTTGAAGATCTCGTGCTGGGCGCCGGGATACGTCTTGGTGAAGGTGCGCGGGCCGCGCAGCTCGAGCAGGCCCTCCCAGCTGGCCGGGAGCGGGACGAGGCGGTCGTCCTCGCCGTGCAGGTACAGCAGCGGATGCTCGCCGACGCTGCCGGCCCCGGTGATGGTGCGCATCGCCTCCTGCATGCCCTCCAGGGTGGGACGCAGGAAGTCCCCGTGCCAGACCAGCGGATCCTCGGCATAGGCGGTGCCCACCGCCGGATCACGGGAGAGGGTTCCGGGGTCGATCGGGGTCGAGGGGATCTCCTCGAGGGCGAGCAGCTGGTCCACGGTGGCCCAGGAGCCGAGCACGGGACCGGAGAGAACGGTGGCGGCCAGCGCCTCGGCGTGGAGCTGGCTGTAGCGAGCGGCGATGAGGCCGCCCATGGAGTGGCCGATCAGCACGATCGGCAGCCCGGGATGCTCCGCGGCGGCGTGCTGGACCACCAGGTGGAGATCCTCGACGACGTGCTCGTAGTCGCTGATGAGCACGCGCTGGCCGTCGCTGCGCCCGTGTCCCACGTGGTCGGCGGCGTAGACCGCGGCATCGGCGCCGTTCAGGCGCGCGGCGACCCAGTCATAGCGGCCCGTGTGCTCCCCGTAGCCGTGCGCGATCACTGCGACCCAGCGCGGGCGTTGAAGCGGCCAGGAGCGGCCCACGAGGGCGCCGGCATGGCCGGTGAGGGTGAAGTCCGTAGAGGCGTCGTTGCTCATGGAGCCATCATGCCCGGCATGGCGGCCCTGGACATGAAAAACCCCGGTTCACCTGGGTGAACCGGGGCTATCCCTGCGGTGCGCGAGGGGGACTTGAACCCCCACGCTCTCACGAGCACACGGACCTGAACCGTGCGCGTCTACCAATTCCGCCACTCGCGCATATCTTCGGCACCGGGAATCCAGTCACCAAGGCCGAAGGTTCCATAAGGTTACCCCCGCAGAACCTTCAGCCCAAGCCGACGCCCCGCACAGTAACGAAGGACACGTTGAGCAGTTCGGCGACGGCGGATCAGCGCATCGATTCCGCTTCCGCGAAGGCCTCCTCGATGTCCGCCGGGTTGATCCGGCGGCGCGCGACGAGGAAGTAGAGGACCGTGGCAACGAGTACAGCCGGCACGCCCACCATCGCCGCGACCTGCATGCTCGGTCGCACCGCGATCGTCGCGAACACGGCTCCCAGCCCCACCAGGCCGATCACTGCGCTGCCGATACCGCCGGGCATGCGGAAGGTGGCGCCGCTGACGCGCTGACGGCGGTAGACGATGAAGGTGCACAGGATGAGCGCCCACACGAGGATCACCGAGAAGACGACCAGGCTCATCATGTAACCGAAGACCCCGCCCACGCCGCTGAAATCGAGCAGCGCGGCACCGAGCAGGCCCAGCGAGCTCAGCGCGATGCCGACCACGGGCACCTTCCGAGCGGTGGTGAGGGCGGCGAAGCGGGGCGCGAGGCCGTCGGCCGCGAGGGAGTGGATCATCCGGCTGCCGGCGTAGAGGTTGGCGTTGGCGGCCGAAAGCGCCGCGACGAGCACCAGGACGTTGGTGATGTGGGCGGCGCCGGGGATGCCGAGCTGGTCGAAGACCATCACGAACGGCGAGGTGGCGACGTCTCCGCCGGTGCCAGCGGCAGTGCGCCACGGCACCAGGCACACCACGATGCCGATGCAGAAGACATAGAAGAAGGGACAGGCGCGCGACGACGGGTGCGCGCAGCGGTCCGGATCGAGCGGGCGGGGTCCTTGGCCTCGGCGGCCGTGATCGACAGCAGCTCGATGCCGCCGAAGGAGAACATCACCACCGACAGCGCGATCCACACCGGTGCCCAGCCCATCGGGGCAAAGCCCCCGTCGGACGTGAGCAGCGAGAGACCGGGCGCGGGGGCGTCGGGCAGTCCGAAGATCACCAGCACCGCTCCGACGAGAATGAAGACGAAGACGGCGATCACCTTGATCGAGGACAGGAAGAACTCGACGATGCCGAAGGAGCCGACGCTGGCGAGGTTGATCGCGATGATCACGGCGGCGAACAGCAGGGTCCCGGCCCACACCGGGATGGCGGGCACCCAGTAGGTGAGGTAGGCCGCGCAGGCCACGAGCTCCGCCCCGGTCACGCAGACGGTGACGATCCAGTACAGCCACCGCGAGAGATATCCCCAGAACGGGGAGAGATAGCGGGCGGCGAGGGTGCCGAAGCCGCCGCGGACGGGGTGGCGGGAGGCCATCTCTCCCATCGCCAACGCGATCGTGGCGGCGATCAGGGAGCCGATCGCGAAGGAGACGATCACGGCGGGGCCGGCGATGCCGATCGCTTCACCGGAGCCGAGGAAGAGGCCGGTGCCCAGCGCGGAGCCCATGGCGATCATCGCCATCTGGCCGTGACCGAGGGAGCGGGCCAGGCCGTGGTTGCCGCCGGGCAGGGTCGAGGAGGAAGGAGCGGGGGTGTTCACCCGGACGAGGATACGAGGCTCAGACGTTCCGGGGCGCATGCCCGCGGCTCAGCCGTGGGCGGCGCGGTATTCGTCGATCGCGTTCTTCGCCTCGACCAGGCCCGCGCCGGTGTGTTCGCGGTAGGCCTTGATGGCTTCGATGACCTTGTCCTCGGCGATCAGGCGACGGCACTGCTCGGGGATCTGCGGGAGCGCCTCGTCGCGGAGGCGGCGCAGTTCTGCAGCATCGATACCGGCACGGCGCGCGAGCTCCTGGACGAGCCCCTCGAGCGCACGATTTCTGCTCTCGAGGGTGGCGATCTGGTTTCTGAGCTGGCTCTTCCCGAACATGGGGACGACTCTAGTCGCAGAAGCACCCCGCACCGGAACCGGTGCGGGGCGCTTCGAGGACTCGCGCGGAGGAGATCAGACCTTCGCGGGGCCCTTCGCGGCGATGACCTGAACGAGCAGGTTCGCGAAGATGTCCTCGTGCAGACGGACGGTCGCCTTGTGCTCGCCGAGCGAGCGGATCGGGGACACGAACTCGACGGTGCGACGGTCGATGTCCTTGTCGAAGATCGCCTTGACGCCCTCGGCGACCTCCTTGGAGGAGACCGCACCGAAGAGACGGCCGTTCTGGCCGGCGCGCTCGGAGATGACGACGGGCTTCGATTCGAGCGAGGCCTTGAGCGACTTCGCGTCCTCGATGTTGGCGATCGCGCGCTTGCCGCGGGCCGCACGGATCTGGTCGAGCTGACGCTGACCGCCCTTGGTCCACGGGGTCGCGAGACCGCGGGGCATGAGGAAGTTACGGGCGTAGCCGTCCTTGACGTCAACGACGTCTCCGGCGGCGCCGAGGCCCGTGACCTCGTTGGTGAGGATGAGCTTGGTGGTCATGTGATTCCCTTCCTAGC